>NZ_MVJM01000009.1 GCF_002156385.1 Halalkalibacter urbisdiaboli | reverse complement strand
AATGGTGAGCTGATTAGCTCGAATAAATAATAAATTGACGAGATTTGATTTTATCGAAATAAAACAATCTCTTTTTCGCTTGGCTTTTGTTCAGTTTTCAAAGAACTCTTTTGTCCGTCGGCTTTCTTAGCGACTTTTCTATAATAACAAGTCTCTAAGATAATGTCAACAACTTTTTAAAGAATGATTTCACTGCTTTTGTAGCAACGAGATTTACTTTAACAGTTTCTCATACAAACGTCAAGATAAAAAAAGAATTTTGTTTAAGTTTGTCGATTAAAATAAAAAGCTCCCTTCATCAATTGAAGAGAGCTTCACCTTCCTATTATTCAGTCAAGAAAACGAAATACGCCAAGAAAACAAAGAATAACACATACATAATAGGATGAACTTCTTTCCCTCTACCCTTCGCTAGCATTGTAATTGGGTACATGACAAACCCTAATGCAATACCAGTTGCAATACTATACGTAAGCGGCATTGCTACAACCGTTAAAAATGCCGGTACAGCAATTTCGAATTTATCCCACTCAATTAAACGTAAAGAAGAAGCCATTAAAATCCCCACAATGATTAATGCCGGCGCTGTCACTTCAGATGTAACAACCGCCAGTAACGGAGAAAAGAACAAAGCAACTAAGAACAAGAGAGCTGTAATGACTGATGTGAAACCTGTACGACCACCAGCAGCAACACCTGATGACGATTCAATATAAGCTGTTGTCGTCGAAGTCCCTAAAATAGCACCAATCGATGTCGCACTCGAATCAGCCAATAAAGCTTTTCCAGCACGTGGTAGTTTATTTTCTTTTACAAATCCAGCTTGGTTAGCAACCGCATATAATGTACCAGCTGTATCGAAGAAATCTACAAATAAGAACGTAAGGATAACAATGAGTAATTGCACAGTAAAGATTGAACCCCAATCAAGGTTGAAAGCTTGTCCAAACGTAGGTTCAAGACTTGGAATCGCACCAAAAATTTGTGTAGGTGCCGGAACAACACCAAAAATCATTCCTACAATCGCGGTAGCAACCATCCCGTAAAAAATGCCACCTTGAAAACCACGAAGCATTAAAATAACAGTTATGACAATCCCAAACACCGCAACTAATGTTGTAGGCGAAAGAATATGACCAAGCGTCACCGCAGTCGCTTCAGAAGGAACAACAATTCCAGCTCCTTTTAAGCCAATAAAAGCAATAAATAGACCAATACCTGCTGCAGCTGCATATTTAAGCTCAGCCGGAATCGCATTAATAATTAATTCACGAATATTAAATACAGTAATAAGAATAAAAATAATCCCCGAACAAAAGACACCAAATAAAGCAACTCGCCAATCAATTCCCATTCCAAGAACAACGGAGTATGCAAAGAATGCATTTAAACCCATACCAGGTGCTAAAGCAATCGGATAATTTGCAAGCAAACCCATAATTAATGTTCCAATTGCAGCAGCCAATGCAGTTGCTACGAAAACTGCACCTGAATCCATCCCTGCATCACTAAGTATCGCTGGGTTAACAAATAAAATATAAGCCATAGATAAAAACGTCGTTAAACCTGCTATTGATTCCTTCCGATACGAAGTGCCTTGTTCTTTAAAACCAAAAAAACGGTCCATTTTCTTTCCTCCTCTTTTATCGCCAAAATGTTTTGTCTGAAAAAACAGACAAAAAAAGCTTCGAGTGTGTAATTCCCGAAGCTTCGACATAAAAAAAACCACTTGCATCCTCTACAAATAAATAAGGGATGCATTCGTAGTTAAGCTTTTTACGGTAGCTTAGTAGAGACTTACAGACCATATTCCTGTAATTATACGAATAGACATTTCTTTATTTAACAATTTAAATACTATCAATCGACAATTTTTTTGTCAATGGAAAACACGAACATTTTTACATATGTACACAAAAATCATTCGTTATTCCCACTCGATAGTTGCTGGGGGCTTTGATGTCACATCATAAACAACCCGATTCACATGCTTTACTTCGTTTACAATCCGTGTAGAGATTTTTTCTAATACATCCCAAGGGATTCTTGCCCAATCAGAAGTCATACCATCAATAGATGTCACTGCACGAATCCCAACTGTGTAATCATACGTACGAGCATCCCCCATAACTCCGACACTTCTCATGTTCGGTAAAGCCGTGAAATATTGCCAAATTTCGCGGTCCAAGCCTGCGTTTTTAATCTCTTCACGTAAAATGAAGTCAGATTCACGAACGATCTCTAATTTCTCCTCAGTAATCTCACCTAAAACACGTATACCTAAACCAGGACCAGGGAAAGGCTGCCTCCATACGATTTCATCAGGAATACCTAACTCTGTGCCAAGCTTACGAACTTCATCTTTAAACAATGTATTTAATGGCTCAATTAGCGTGAAGCTCATATCTTCAGGGAGCCCACCTACGTTATGGTGAGACTTTATCGTTTGAGCGGTATCAGTCCCACTTTCAATTATATCTGTGTAAAGTGTACCTTGGGCTAGGAAGTCCATATCTGTAAGCTTGCCTGCCTCTTCTTCAAACACATAAATAAACTCATTTCCGATAATCTTACGCTTTTGCTCCGGATCAGAAACTCCAGTTAATTTACCTAAGAAGCGCTCTTGTGCATCAATTTTAATCACATTCATATTAAAGCCTTCACCAAAGGTTTCCATTACACTCTCTGCTTCACCCTTACGAAGTAAGCCGTGATCAATAAACATACACGTAAGTTGGTCTCCGATAGCTTTATGAATTAATACAGCTACAACGGAAGAATCAACCCCTCCACTCAATGCGCATAACACTTTTTTATCGCCAACTAGCTCGCGGATTTTTTCGATCTCGACTTCAATGAAGTTGCCCATTGACCAATCACCTTTGCATCCACATACTTCAAATGCAAAGTTTTTCAACATATCATCACCAAATTGCGAATGACGGACTTCTGGATGAAATTGAACCCCGTAAAATTGGCGACTTTCGTTGCTCATTGCCGCAACTGGACAAGATGGATTAAAGGCATCAACAACAAACCCTTCTGGTGGGGCAACAATTAAATCGCCGTGGCTCATCCAAACAGTTTGTTCAACTGGTAAGCCCTCAAACAACTTTGATTGATTTTCAATTTTTATCGTCGCTTTTCCATATTCACGATGGTCAGCAGCTTCTACTTTTCCGCCAAAATGTTGTGTCATTAACTGCATTCCATAACAAATTCCGAAAATCGGAATACCTAAATCAAAAATCGCAGGATCACATTTTGGTGCTCCTTCAGCGTAGGCACTATTAGGACCTCCAGAGAAGATAATCCCTTTTGGATTTAGTTCTTTAATCTCTTCTGCTGTTATTTTGTTAGAACGAAGCTCACTATACACACCTAGATCACGAATCCGGCGTGTAATTAATTGATTATACTGTCCGCCGAAATCGAGTACGACAATCATTTCCTGACTTACTTCCATCTCATTTCCCACCCTTTTCATAAAGTTCCCAATACGCATATTCAAAAAAAGCCAGACTCTACCTACTTGTCCAATTCAAGAAGAAGGCAGAATTCTAGCTTCATACTGCCTTCATAGTCAGATCATTTACGGTAATCTGGTAGAAACTCTTAGACCCTATTTCTAAGGATATACGAAGGTACATAAACTTATTTACATTTTCAAATACTGCTACATTTTATCAATGTGCTAAATCATGGTCAAGATATGATTTTCCGAACAATACGTTCCCAACGCTGCTTTTGCTCATTCCAGCTTAGGTCAGTTTGTTTACCACCATAAATGCTACGCTCATATTCCTCAGTGATTAATTGCATATCCTTTGCCCCTAATGTCTCATCAATTCGCTTAGCATACTCTCTAAGAGTCTCACCATCATAGCGACGATGACCTGCAAACTTTAAAAACCAGAGCAGCCGTTCATAAGCTTGCAAAAATGTTTGTTGATTATTTTGTAGCTTAAATCTTCTTAGTAAATAAAGCTGAACGATTTTCTTATTACGAATCACAGTAAAGATTATGAGAATCATGAGTAGCGATAGAAAAAGCCATTTCCCTCCAGGGAGTGACCAATTAGCAACTATTGAACCGGCTTCTTCTTCCTCTTTAATTTCAAGCTCTTCTTCATCCAAATCAGAAAAAACCGGTTGAGCCTCCTCTTCCTCTTCTTCGATGGAATCGTAATACGGATCAGTATTTTCTACTTCAGGCGCTCTAAAATCAAATGTACTTGTAAATCCTCTCGTTGGTTCAAAAGGAACCCAGCCAATGTCAGGAAAATACACCTCTACCCATGAATGAGCATTTTGATTCGTTACTTTGTAAACATCTCGACCATCAGAAAGAGTATTTACTCGCTCTCCTTGGGTAAATCCTTTTACCCAACGTGCAGGAATATCAATAGAACGTAATAAAACAACCATTGCTGTCGAGAAATTATCACAATATCCTCTCTTCGATTCAAATAAAAATTGATCTACATAATCTTCTCCGCGCCTAGGAGTAGGCACATCTACCGTTTCATACGTATATTCAGTAGAAGCAAGATATCGTTCTATCGCCTTCGCTCGGTCATAACGGTTATCCTTTCCTGCAACAAGCTCATCCGCTAGTTCCTTGACACGTTCAGGTAAATTACCAGGTAGTTGTGTGTAATAATCAATAATGTCCTCAGGGTCTACCCCATCTAGATTGCGCAGTTCTTCAAGAACGAAGGTTGGATATGCATACCAGAAACGATAATTAGATAAAGTTATGTTATTGCCATCTTTCGAAGTAACAGCTTTGGCTGTATATCGATCTACTGCTAAATCTGCATTCATTATATGGTCTCTAGACAAAAGCTCCCCCGGATAAAATAACTGTTCGTAGCGCTTTGATGATTCTTCAGCAAACGCAATCTCTGCTTCTAATCGTTGGATTTCCAGCGCTGGATGAATCATCCCATCATAGCGAGAACTGTCCTCCGTCGTCTTTGGAGTCGTTACATCCCAGCCATTCCCGGTATAATAATCCTTTGTCTCTCCACGCCAATAGTGTCCCTGCTTCGCAGCCGCATAAAATACAGGTGTATCATCATCAATGAAGCCTCCACCTAATTGTTCATCATTGTTACCGTAACCTATCCGCTGCACGGCCTCACCATTTTGTCCACCTAATCCAACAGCAGCACGCATATACGGAACAGGATCAGCCCATTGAGGTTCAGGCTTTGGAGAAACGAAACCGAATAGTGTAGAGATGACAATCATTACTACGATCATCAACGATAGTCTAAGTGGTAAAAGCTTTGGGGTTGAGCCAAGCTTTTCTGTTTCAATAACGCGATACATCGATACAAGCCCAAGGAGCAGAAAGCCTATAACAAACGTACGAATAATCGCAAACGATGCATCATAAATCGTAAACGTATCAAGGACCGTAACATAGATGACTGTAAAAACAAGAAAAAATAATATTCTTCGTGCCTGAATCGTCCAATAGAATAATAGATAACTCATAATGGCTAACAAGACGAAAAAGAGCGTACTTCTAAATAAGTCCGTCAGCGCATACCATTGTCCCTCTAGCATATAAGTAAGGTTAAGCGATACATCTTTAAAGATGAGCGAAAACCACGTTAAAGAAAAAAATGCTCCATTATAGAATACTAGAGATAATCCATAGATTGTTAGTAGCACCTTTATACCGACTGAAATCCAAACAGGTAGCTGTAAAAACGTAATTATAAAATAAGCTGCCGTTACGATAACAAATACGTAAATAAAGCCTGTATCGGTAATATGAGGCAATGGTAAAAGCCACTCCATTAATAGTAAGAAACTTAGTCCATACAAAAAGAAATCCTTCCCTAAATCTAAACGGTTCCTTCTCGTAAACATGATAAACACCTCCAACCACGAAGCGCGTAGTATACACTCCATCAATGTTAAGAAGGAATCGTATGAATCGCAACCCCTAGTTTTTCACACTGTTCAGCTATTGTCTTTTCTCGTGATGATGTCGAAACGAGAAAAACATGTAGCTGTACATGCTGCCGCGTTAACACACGAAAAACATCTAGTAAGCCTTCATGAAGCTCTGTACATACATAATAAATCGTAGCACCATTCCAACTATGGTATAGCCGATGAACAGCCGGCATGGTTTCAGTCGTATTGTCTACTTTTGCAAAAACTTTAAGGGCGTTCAGTAGTGATTGTCTATTCGTTTCAAAAACAGACCAATCCGTTGACCAGATAGCGACTTGAACGGCTATTTGGACCTGGGAGAGTGATGTAACGAATGACGTAGCCAATTCTACTGTTTTTTCAAAATGTAGTTCTGATGACGATTTTCGATAAGGGTCAAAC
This sequence comes from Halalkalibacter urbisdiaboli, assembly GCF_002156385.1. Classification (GTDB taxonomy): domain Bacteria; phylum Bacillota; class Bacilli; order Bacillales; family Bacillaceae_D; genus Halalkalibacter_A; species Halalkalibacter_A urbisdiaboli. The sequence continues at coordinate 39,524 of NZ_MVJM01000009.1, read as the reverse complement.
GCTACAACTACGTCTGAGCCACGATAGGACTCAAATTCCTTTGTCATTAACTGCGCCTTTCGTGCTGACTGTTTCCAATCTATACTCGTCATTCGATCACCGGCCACATATTCTCTAACGCCAGCTAAAGAACGATCCTCATCGTTCAATTGATTCGAAGACGTTCCCTCCGCAACCTTGATACTGTCACTAACATAAATCCGCTCGAGTTTTCTATACTTTGGGTAAACAAGAACTGTTTCCTCACAGGAGATTTCATTTCTTTTTTCATAGAGACCAAATAAATCCCCAAATTTTAGCTCGACCTTCTCAAAAACATGATTGCCCCGTTTTACATTTTTCACTTGATATGAAAAGTGAACCTGACGTTGAAGGGTAAAGAAAAAGAGCGCCCCATGTTCTTCGTTTTCCCCTAAATTTGCCGGGAGGTAATCTTGGACCCTCATATAAAAAAATGGATGAAATACGCTCTTCTTAATTGTGATGCGCACATTTAACGTATCACCCGCATGAAGGGCATTCTTATCAAATGTTCTTTCTACTTGAAACCCCCGAAACGTAAAAAACGAAACAACAATGGTTAAACCTAATACAGTTAGCACACTATAGAATAAGAACCAACTTACAAATCCACCCTGAAACATTGCATAGGAATACACAGCCACAACAATTAATAGTAAAATGACATATTTACCATATGTTTTTAATCTGTAAAATCCTTGCACATTGTCACCCTCTTTGTAAAACAGGGATATCGACCTTTTGATGAACGTCCTCAATCATTTGTTCGCCTGTTTTACCGGTCATTTTTGCTTCAGGTGTTAAGATAAGTCGATGAGCAAGGGTATAATACGATAAATGCTTTACATCGTCAGGAAGAACATAATCTCTTCCTTGTATAAATGCATAGGCCTGTGAAGCCTTTAACAAAGCAATTGAACCACGTGGACTTACCCCAAGCTCAACGGCACGATGTTTCCTCGTCGCTTGAACGAGAGCAACTATATATTGTTTGACAGGCTCACTTACATGAACTTGACTAACCCCTCGCTGCCACTCAAGCACCTCCTCCGTCTTAACAATAGCTTCTACACTATCAAGTGGGTGGCCTTGCTCCATTCTTCTTAATATCTCAATTTCTTCTTCATCACTTGGATAACCTAGCTTGAGTTTTAATAAAAATCGATCTAATTGTGCTTCTGGTAAAGGAAATGTACCTGAATACTCTACTGGATTTTGCGTCGCCATAACAAAAAAAGGTTTTTCAAGCTGGTATGTCTGGCCATCGATTGTCACACCACCTTCTTCTAATGACTCCAATAAAGCCGATTGTGTTTTTGGTGATGTTCGATTGATTTCATCAGCAAGAACGATATGGGCCATAATAGGGCCTTTACGAAATTCAAACTGCTGCGTTTGCTGATTAAAAATGGAAACACCTGTCACATCAGAAGGTAATAAATCTGGAGTAAATTGAATTCGTTTAAAATCAGCTCCAACCGACCTAGCAACCGCCTTTACCATCATTGTTTTCCCTACCCCAGGTACGTCTTCAAGTAGGACATGGCCACGAGCCAAAAGTGCGACAAGACTAAGTTCAATTTCTTTTCGTTTTCCAACTACTACTTTTTCTATATTGATAATCACTTCTTCGATTCGTTCAACTAAATGCTGCATCACTCTGCCTCCATTTCTCATACGGTAGCCACTCATCTTCCATCATATCACCTATTAGTCCTATTTTACGTTACATTTGCTTTACCAATTTTGATTGGTTTTTGTACTTAATGGTAAAGCTCAACGGCAGAAACGATTTAGAAAATACTTTTTAACTATACCAATTAAAACACAGAACGAAACCTAAAAAATGGAAACAGCTTGTACTTTTTTAAGTTGACATAAAATTTCAGCTTCTATATTTCCATAATTCATTTATATAGGAAGCATACTAACAAAGGAATAGGAGGGGAAATAATGTACCGATTGTATACTCATAATGACCTAGATGGTGTAAGCTGTGGAATTCTTGGGCGTTTAGCCTTTGGAAGAGAAATCGATATTCGCTACAACTCAGTACAAGGTTTGGACTTACAAATTGCAAGAGTTTTGGAAAGGGATTTATCAGAGGATGAATTATGGATTACCGATCTTTCGGTAAACAAGGAAAACGAAGCTCGTCTTGATGCGTTTTATCAAAATCAAGGTAAAATTACATTGCTGGACCATCATAAAACAGCCCTTCACTTTAATGACTATAAATGGGGTCAAATTACGGTTGAATATGAGGATGGTCGACTTGCAGCAGCAACGTCCTTATACTATGAACATTTACTTGAACGTGGCTTCATTAAGCGTTCTGACGCAGTTGATGAATTTGTCGAACTCGTTCGACAATGGGATACATGGGAATGGGACAAAAACCAAACAATGGATGCCAAACGCTTAAATGATTTATTTTTTATGCTGTCGATTGATGAATTTGAAGAAAGAATGGTGAAACGCCTTCAAGAAAACGAGCATTTCGCCTTCGATGAGTTTGAACAAAAGCTGTTAGAAATGGAAGAAACGAAAATTGAACGGTATATTCGGCGGAAGAGACGAGAGCTTGTTCAAACCTTTATTGGTGATTACTGTGTAGGTATCGTTCATGCCGAATCCTATCATTCAGAGCTTGGAAATGATTTAGGAAAGGATAGTCCTCACCTTGATTATATTGCCATTTTAAACGTCGGTAGTAAGAAAATGAGCTTCCGTACGATCCATGATGACATTGACGTCTCCGATATTGCTGGGTATTATGGCGGAGGCGGGCATGCAAAAGCCGCTGGCTCTACATTAACTGAAGAGGCCTACGATAGCTTTGTTGCAAAGCCCTTTACCATCGAACCTTTACGACTGGATGCTTTTAGAAATCACTATAATCTAAAGCATTCGAAAAATGGTTCGTTATATATCAACCACGAGGATCACCACTTCTTTATCTACCCAGTCGATGAAGAAGAATGGGTACTGGAGCAAAATGATGAACAAATCCAGACGTTTGGTTCCTTTGAAGAAGCGGAGCGTGAACTAAAACGAAATCATTTAGCATGGTTGGCTAGAGATGAACGTTATGTTCAATTTATCGCACAAAACGTCATTCGGAGAAAACAACTGAATGCGTATGCCAATTCACTTACATTCATTCGAGATAATACAAGTGATACTGAACAAACCTTCCCACATTAAATGAAAAAACCAGTGTTTGAATCAACACTGGTTTTTTCACTATTTTCGTAATAATGATAGGTCAAATTCTGGAACGAGTCGCTCTTTTGCTGCACGAACTAAAAGTGACTCAATTGCCGCAAAGCCTTCTTCCCCTAAATCAGCAGTAAAAGAATTAACATAGAGATCAATATGGGCTTGAGCCACTTCAGTAGATAGCTCTTGCGCATGCTCCATAATATACGTTTTCGATTCATTCGGATGAGACCATGCGTATTCAACAGATGCTCTAATCCAGTTAGCTATCGCATTTTGTTCAAGAGAACGGTGCGCAATAATTGCTCCAAGAGGGATAGGCAACTGTGTATCCTCTTCCCACCAGCTCCCTAAATCTCTCATCATGTTTAGACCGTAGTTTTGATATGTAAATCGAGCTTCATGAATCACTAAACCAGCATCAATTTTTTTGTCTCGAACAGCAGGCATAATCTCATGAAAAGGCATCACAACAATTTCCCCTATACCACCAGGTACATTCTGAGAAGCCCAAAGGCGAAAGAGTAAATAAGCTGTTGAACGCTCGCTTGGAACCGCAATCCGTTTACCTGACAGGGCCTTCGGATCCGTAGTAGTTGAAGAAGTTAAAACTAGAGGTCCACACCCCCTACCGAGCGCACCACCACAAGGAATAAGTGCATAATCTTTTAAAACCCACGGCAAAGCGGCAAAGGAAATTTTCTGGACTTCAGGTCCTTTTCCCTCAGCAGCCCAGTGATTTGTTATATTAATATCGGCGTATGTCACATCTAAAGGAGGTGCACCTGGGATACGTCCATGCACCCATGCGTGAAAAACAAATGTATCATTTGGACAAGGTGAAAATGCTATATTCATCGCAAAACCTCCGCTAAAACTGAACTTGCTAACTCAAGTGATACTAATGCTTCTTTCAATCGCCACGCTTCACGATCACGCGGCCCAACAAGATTAGATATTGTACGTATTTCAAGAACAGGAATATTAAATTGCTTTGCAGCGACAGCTACTCCGAATCCCTCCATTGCCTCCGCAACTGCATTTGGGTGTCTCACAAGCAATTCTTCAGCTGTATTCGCTGTTCCCGTTACTGTCGAAAGAGTTAATATCGGTCCAGACCCTACTGCAAGTCCCGTCCTTTTTAATGCTTCTACAATAGAATCCGCCGCTGCAACTTCAACGGATACCCATGAATACCCTAACTTCAGATCTTCCAAGCTACGGAATCCTTCAGCAGTCTCAGCCCCCAAATCAGCTGCAATTATTTCATTTGCAACAACAATAGAGCCAATACTAGCTCGTCCAACAAAGCCACCTGCGATTCCGGCATTTATGACTAAATCATAGTGTTCCACTGCAAGCTTTGCTGCTGTCGTAGCTGCTGCCTGCGCCAATCCCACTCCAGCAACTGCAACTTCAAATCCCGTTTCAGTCCCTAGACCACGTTCGACCGCCTCTTGTTCTGCTCTAACCGAGGTCATAATTAGAATACGTTTCATTGCAAGACTCCTTTAGTCAAGTGTACTAGATCAAAGCCTTAATAACTACTTTGATCTCTTTTAGTGATTTCACCTAAATATTAGGTCTCGAATACAATAAATCAACTTATAAAAGGAGAATTGACTATGTATCCAATTTACCCTTACTATTCTAAAAAACAAAAACTCGAAACACAACTAATTGCTTTTCCACCACAAACCCAAGAACAGCAGCCTGGACTTGAATACTTAATGGATCCACGTCCAATTTCCGAAAATGAGAATTATTTAGGCTCCGGAAAGCTACTTAATAAGGTCGCAATTATTACTGGTGGGGATAGCGGCATAGGGAAAGCTGTTGCCCTCGCTTTTGCAAAGGAAGGCGCTAACATTGTCATCGTCTATTTAAATGAACATAAGGATGCTCAAGCAACAAAAGAGCGAGTTGAACAAATTGGACAGAAATGTTTAACGATTTCAACCGATTTAAGAGAAGAAAAGGCTTCAGAAAAAGTTGTGTCAAAAGCAATGGAAAGTTTCGGAAATATTGATATTCTCGTTAATAATCATGCTATACAGTTCGTCCAAAAAAGCATTCTAGATATTACAGCGAAACAACTTGAAAACACCTTTCATACTAATTTGTTTTCATTTTTCCATCTAACGAAAGCTGTTTTACCTCATCTTAAAAAAGGAAGTTCGATTATTAATACAGCCTCTATTACTGCCTATGAAGGTCATCCAGAGTTAATTGATTACTCCGCGACGAAGGGAGCGATTGTTACATTTACACGTTCACTCGCTCTCTCGTTAGTCGATAAACAAATTCGAGTGAACGCAACAGCACCCGGGCCAATATGGACTCCACTAATCCCAGCGACGCTCTCAAAGGAAGATGTGGCGACCTATGGAGTAAATACCCCCATGAAGCGAGCCGGGCAACCTTTTGAGCTTGCTCCAGCTTATGTCTATCTTGCTTCAGACGATTCCGGCTATGTTACTGGCCAAGTTCTGCATATTAATGGCGGGAGCTTTATAAGCTCTTAATTTTCTTTATAAAAAATTTATAAAAACTTTATGTATAATCCTTTGTTAGCCTCACATACTACAAATACATCATGAAAAGGAGTGATTCAACATGACAAACAACAACAACTCAAACCAACTTTTAGTACCTGGAGTACAACAAGCAATTGATCAAATGAAGGTCGAAATTGCATCTGAATTCGGTGTTAACCTTGGCGCAGATACGACGTCTCGTGCAAATGGTTCTGTCGGTGGAGAAATCACAAAGCGCTTAGTGCAAATGGCTCAACAACAAATGCAAGGTCGCGTTTAATAAAAATGGCTTAAGGCGGTATGGATATCCATACCGCCTTTTCTTTTTCCCTAACTTTCGACTTTTCTCCTTAACCTGTTATAATTAGTATATTCTTGAAGGTTGAAGGTGGAAAAATGGAGATCCAAAAAATGCAAAACGAAATTGAGAGACTAAGTCATGTTAACCAACTTATCTTAGACTCTGTGGCTGAAGGAATTTACGGAATCGATTTAAATGCAAAAGTTATTTTATGGAATAAGGCAGCTGAAAGCCTCACTGGCTATGCCATAACTGATTTTGAAAGTGATAATCTTCATAACCTCATCCATCACACAAATCGTGAAGGTGAACATATCCCCCTTCAACAATGCCCCGTTTATCATGCATTAAACAGTGGTGAAAACCTATTTATAAAGGATGATATATTTTGGAGGAAAGACGGGTCTTACTTTCCCGTTGAATATACAGCAAATCCAATGATTGAACAAGGAAAGCATGTCGGAATGGTCATCACTTTTCGTGACATGACTGAAAAGAAGAAAACAGACGAAATTTTATTGCAGTGGGAAAAGCTTTCTTTAGTTGGACAAATGGCAGCAGGGGTTGCTCATGAAATCCGTAATCCAGTGACGTCATTAAAAGGGTTCTTCCAATTAATGAGAGCAAATAAAGAGTATAATGATAGCTATTTTGACATTATGGATTCAGAATTTAATCGAATTGAATCCATTATTAAAGAGTTGTTAATGTTTTCAAAGCCTCATGAATCACATTATACTAACCAAAAGATAGCTAGTCTAATTGAAGAAGTGATTATGTTAATGGAACCTCAGGCTCTAATTAAAAATATTAACATCGCAACTGATTATGACACGTCCTCTGAGGCTATGGTTTATTGTATTGAACACCAACTTAAGCAAGTTTTCATTAATCTTATTAAGAATGCGCTTGAGGCGATGGAAAATGGCGGAACAATCGTAATTAAAGTCCAACATATAAATGATGAGTTTTTGATTCAAGTTACGGATGATGGAGCAGGAATACCAGATGATGTTATCGAGAAACTCGGTGAGCCTTTTTATTCAACGAAAGAGAACGGAACCGGCTTAGGATTAATGGTTACTAATAATATTATTAAAAATAACCATCAAGGAGCCATTCATGTAGAAAGTCAATTGGGAAAGGGTACAACTTTCACAGTAAGATTACCTAATTTCGAGAATATGTAAATAGGGGATGTCCCAAAAGATTCATTTTTAACCTTTTAGAACATCCCCCCTTAGCACTGTAGACACTACATGTTTAAAAAGCCTTACGATGAGTCCTTTCTCATCGTAAGGCGCGTAGCGAACGGAGCCATTGGTATTTTAACGATTTTCCTTATAGATAAAGTAATCAAAATCAGCATATTTATTTTCCCCGGATGTATCTTGGCACTGCATTCCAACAAATGCTCCTGTAAAGAAACCGCCACCTTGAATGTAATCATCAGACAGCTTATAAGATTCAAAGTCAATTGGAATTTCAATCCACGCTTCGCCATCAAAAGAGTAAGAATACGTATAAATAGCTGCTTTTACATTTACTCGCAAATACACATATTCTATCCCTTCAGGAATGACAATTTCCCTACCTTGTAATGGCTGAGCGAAAGTGAAATTATCGCACGTCATCAGTTCAAGAATTCTCCCCTTTTCTTCATGCCAAGAGATTTGTAAAGAGGTCCAGTTTTGCGTATTGTAATAGTTGACTAATCCAGCAGAATGTTGGAAAGACTCTGGTTGAAAGGCCACTTTCGTCTCAGCTGTAAAATGAAAATGCTGCCAACGTCGTGCTACAAATGCTTGTGTAAACTTCGATGTTAAAGACTCCCTACCGTGAATACGTAGATGACCAGGGTTTTCTTTTAACGATACAATCTCTTCCCCTAAAGGAATACGTAATGTTTGAAAATGACGATTTAACGTATCTGTATTAAAATCATCTTTCTCATCAAAGTCTGGTTTCCATTGAACTTCTGGAATATTCGGTCCTTCAATTTCAAGCGAAGGCTGGTTCCCGCCTACAACATATGGCCAATCTTCCCTCCACTCTACTCGTTGAATGGCTGTTTCTCTTCCTAACGGGCAATAGCCACGAGGATCTAATAAGGGCTGACCTTCTCTAGATAAAGGTCGTCCTGTCAAATGAACTAAAAACCATTCATCCGTATGAGTTTGAACGATTGATGCATGCCCCGCCTTTTGTAATGGATTTCTCGGGTATGGGAACGATGTAATTAAAGGGTTATCTGGATGAACTTCATAAGGTCCCCATAGATTTTTAGAGCGAGCAATCGTTGCACAATGGTCGTATTTCGTACCACCCTCTGCAGTTAATAAGTAATAATAATCATTAATTTTATATAGATGCGGCGCTTCTGTTAATTTAATATCCGTTCCTTTAAAAATAACTTCCTTTTTTCCAACAAGCTTCTTTTGACTATGATCATACTCCTGCAAAACAATTCCATAAAAATTATGATTACCTACTCGATGGTCCCAAACCATATTTACAAAATATTTCTTTCCATCTTCATGATGAAACAATGACGGATCAAACCCCGAACTGTTCATATGAATCGGCTCTGACCACTCTCCATCAATTGTTTCGCACGTAACTAAATAATTGTGGCAATCTTTCCATTGCCCTTCCGTAACCTTTACATCCGTATAAATTAAGTAAAATTGACCATCACTAAATGATAGCTGCGGAGCCCAAATCCCTCCAGAATCGGGATTCCCCATCATATTTAGTTGACTTAATCGATTTAAAGGCCTTGACGCTAAACGCCAATTTTTCAAATCCTTCGAATGATAAATCCCTACACCCGGAAACCATTCAAATGTCGAGACTGCAATATAATAGTCCTCACCTACACGACAGATACTAGGATCTGGATTAAAGCCAGTTAAAATTGGATTTTGAATTTTCGCCATAATTATCCTCCTTTAGTTGCATATATTCCATTTAAAGGTATTATCCTTTTACTGAACCTGAAGTAATCCCTTCTACAATACGGTTACTTAACACAACAAATGCAATTAAAATCGGTAATATACTAATCATTAATGTGGCACCGATCGCACCCCAATCCGTTTGGTACTGCCCTATGAAGTTTTGAATACCTACTGTCAGAGTTTTATACTTGTCTGAACTAATGAACGTATTAACAAACACGAACTCATTCCAGTTGTAAATCATATTAATAATCGCAGTTGTAGCAACTACAGGTCCCGTAATCGGTAAAATAATTTGGAAGAATAGACGATGAATCGAACATCCATCCATAATCGCAGCCTCTTCCAATTCACGAGGAATCGTATAGTAAAAACCGAGTAAAATCATAATCGTTAACGGTAAGTTAAATGCCGTATACGTTAAAATAATCGCTAATGGATGGTCCATCAAGTTAATCTTATTAAAGAAATTAAAGAGAGGAATAATCGTTGAGTGAACCGGGATCATCATTCCAACCATAAATAAACCTAACATTAGCTTATTTGCTTTCCAGTTCATCCTCGTAATCGCAAATGTTACTAAACTTGCAAATAATACCGTTAAAACTACCGAAGCGACAGTAATAAATACACTGTTAAAAAAGTATTGACCTATATTTCCTTCCGTCCAAGCTCGCACATAATTTTCCCACTTTGGATCAGTTGGAATAGCGAGTGGGGCTAAATTAAACACTTCTTGATTATTTTTTAATGAGAACAGAAATAACCATACTAGTGGAAGGATTTGGACAATAGCTACAACAATTAACGTTATATAAAGTAAAGCTTTAGCTACCCGTTGAAAAAAGGCATTTTCAAACATAGTAGGTTTATTTGTTTGTGGTTCCACATTCATTCCCATTGCCAGTCCTCCTTTTAGTATTGAACTTCATCATCTTTTGAAGTTGTTAACTTACGAATCAGCCATGTAAACACTAAACAGATTACAAGTAAGAAGAAACCTGCTGCACTACCATAGCCGAAGTTATAAGAACGAAACGCCTGCTTATACATGTAAGATGCCATGACCTCACTCGCTCCGTTCGGTCCACCATCTGTCATAACATAAATTAAATCAAAATATTTTAATGAACCAACAACGGCTAGGACAATGGTTACTTTAATAACACCTGAAATAAGAGGAAGCTTAATTTTCCAACCAATCTGCCAAGGCGTTGCACCATCAATTCTAGCCGCTTCTACTAATTCATTTGGTACGTTTCTAAGCGCTGCATAGTATATTAAAATGTAAAATCCAGCATATTGCCAAATAATCGGAATGAAGATCGAATATAAAACAATATTTGTATCGGCTAACCATAAAGGTGGATTCTCGATCCCCAATGAAGTTAAAAATCTATTCATAACACCGTTTGTTGGGTGATATATTCTCATCCACAATTGCGCAATCGCAACAGAAGAAAGTAACATTGGAACTAAATAAATCTTTCTAAATAAATCTGCACCTTTAATTTTTCCAGCTAAAACAAGAGAGATGATCAAATAGCCAACTAGACTTAATACAGAGAAGATTGCAAGTAATAAAGAATGCCCTGCACTACTCCAAAACATACTATCTGTTAGGAGCACTTGATAGTTTTTAAACCCGATAAACTCCATACGACCTATGCCGTCCCATTTCATTAACCCATAGTAACCTGTCAAAACAATAGGAACATACACTAAAACCATGAGTAGGATAAATGCTGGTAGGACATATAAGGCAATAACCTTTTTATCTGACATGACTCTATTCATTCAGCCTCTCTCCCTTCTTTATAAAATAGAAAGAGGGTGTCAAAAGGGGGTGTATATTATAACCTTTTGATCCACCCTCTGACATCTCACTTTGTTAATTATTTTAATGAACAAAGTGAGATGTATGTTATTAAAGAACTTACTCGTCCTCTGCTAATGCCTTTTCATGAATTTCTGCAAAACCTTCTGGTGTAACCTCTTTCCCAAATAATGCTTGAATAGCATCTAAATGAACTTCTGCAACATTTGAACTCATCTGCACATCTGCAAACAAAGTAATATTTGATGCATTATTAAGGTCTTCTAATACTTCAATAAATAAAGCTGGTAATTCAACTGCTTCAGTATCTACTTGTGTTCCAGGAATAACGCCTGCATCAACTACAGCCTGATCGCCCCAACGCTCAACAAAGTATTTAACGAAAGCTTTAGATTCTTCTTTTACATCTGAATTTTCAGCTACGAATAAACCGACACCAGGTCCACCAACCCAGCTATTAATGTCACCAGCACCACCTTCAACTTGTGGGAATTTAAAGAATCCAATGCTATCTCTAAATTCTTGTGGTACTTCCTCGTTTGTCGTGTAGTTTGGTAAATCCCATGAACCGATAAGATACATTGCAGCATTCCCGTTCATGAACTCTGATTTTGCTTCTTGGTCAGATAACCCGTTAAAGCCTCTAATAAACGCATTACGATCAACTAAGTTTTGAATTTCTGCAGCTGCAGAGATTAAACTTTCATCTTCAAACGTTCCTGTACGGTCAATAGCAGAATTAAGTGCAGTTTCTCCACCAAAGCGATCGGCAAGATACATATACCATAATGACCCTGTCCAACGATCTCTGTTACCTAGAGCGATTGGTGTTACACCATTTCCAGCTAGCGTATCAACAACAGTTAAAAACTCTTCATAAGTTTCAGGTACTTCTACACCATTCTCTTCAAAAATTGCTTTATTATAAAATACTGGAGCGATGTTTAACTCTAAAGGCAGGGCATAAGTTGACCCGTCTACTTCATACGCTTCTCTCGTTCCTGCAACAAATGAATCTTTAAATTCATCATCTAAAATATCATCTAGAGAAGTAAATCGTTCTCCTCTAACATAAGGTTCCATAAATCCAGCCGGCCATGTCATTCCAACGTCGGGTAATTGATTAGAAGAAGAAATGACCTGTAAACGGTTTTTATATTGCTCATTCTCTAACACTTCAACCTCAACCGTTACATTTGGATTTTGCTCTTCAAATTCTGAAACGATTTCGTTTACAATTCGATGATGGTCAGGAGAGCTACCTGCTGGCCATAGATGCATGAAATTAACTGTTACTTCTTCTTGGCCCGAGTCAGAGCCCTGTTCATTGCCACTACCTGCAGATTCTCCGTCCGAACCACCGGAACATCCAGCTAAAATAAGACCGAATAACGCCATTGACGTAAACGCTTTCTTTAACATTTTAATTCCCCCTGTTTTCATTTAGAATAAAGAACTCTCTTACTGCTTAAAGTATAGCATTGGGGAAGTATAGTCATAAGGTAACAGTCTTTAGGTAAAATACCACTTTCTTTAGAATGCGCTTTCATTTTTTCGGTATTTACTTGGTGTCATCCCTTCATATTCCTTAAACACTTTTATAAAATATTTAGTCGTTTGATAGCCCACTTCCTCTGATATTTCATTAACCGTTAAATCAGTGCTTAAAAGCAGCTTTTTCGCCTTTTGAATTCGACTCCGCGTAACGTATTCACTAAAATTTAAGTTCGTTTGTTCTTTAAACAATGCACTTAAATAGCTTGGGCTTAAATGAATATGATTGGCAACATCCTTAAGATTTAACTGTTGCTTCAAATGCTTGTCCACATATGCCATTGCTTCTTTAATTGGTGAAGCTTTGTCCATCTCATCTTGTTTAACATCGATTAATTTATTATCTACCGTCCTTTCCATCATTGCTGCTCTTTCCCTAGAGGCTTCTACCGCTAATGCTTCCTCAACAGCCTCAATCAATATTTTACTTGAAATCGGTTTTAGTAAATAGTTTACGACACCAAGGCGAATCGCCTCTTGCGCATAATCAAACTCGGAATAGGCAGACATGATAATCATGACCGGTTTTTGATTCTTTTTTTGCAACGTGTCTAACATTCGTAAACCGGTCATTTCAGGCATTCGGATGTCGGTAATAATTAAATTAATTTTTCGGCTATCTAAGATGTTTAATGCCTCGCTTCCATTTTCCGCTGTTAAAATCTCTAGCCTTCCATCCGCCCACATTTCTAGTTTCTTTTTAATTCCTTGCCTCGTTCTCGGCTCATCATCAACAATCAATATCGCTTTAGACTGAATCATCGAACCCCTCCATCTCTAGGTATTTCAAACGAAACACAAGTACCTTTGCCAATCTGACTTTGTATGGATAATCCATTGGCTACATCCTCTTTATAGTAAAGTTGCAATCTTTTATTTACATTAGCAATTGCCATACCATTTCCTTTAATAGATGCTACCTCCCCCTCTTTTAACGACTCTACTAGCCTTTTCACTGTATCCTCGCTCATGCCCGGACCATCATCTACTACACTTATTAGCAGAGTAGACGTTTCTTCTAAACGTTTAATTAAAACGGAGACCATTCCCTCGCCATTCTTATTACCCACACCATGCAATACAGCATTTTCAACTAAAGGCTGAATTAATAGTTTCGGGATTTTTACGTGCATATCTTGTTCATCAACCTCAAGCTTCCACGTTAAACGCTCACCGAATCTCCAAGCCATAATTTGCATGTAACGCTCGATATGATTAAGCTCATCCTTAATCGTTACCCACTCATTTTCCTTCTCTGGGTTACTAATCGTATATCGAAACAAGTCAGCCATAACAATCACTAGCTCAGCCACATCATCTTCTCCCTTTTCCTCTAATGACCAATATAATGCTTCTAGCGTATTAAAAAGAAAATGGGGATTAATTTGCGCTTGAAGTGCTTTTAGCTCGGTTCGACTTCGTAAAATTTCTTTCTCATATACAACTTGGATTAAATGGGTATTTCGTTCTACCAATTGATTGTACGTGTCATTTAATTCATTAATTTCGACAGTTGATGAAATCCCCGGATTGGATTGCAGATAGCCTAATGTTGAAAAGCGCATCGTTTTCGTTAGCTTCTGAATAGGACGAGTAATCATGGTCGATAAGAATAAAGAGCTTAAGAAAAAGATTACAAAACCAATTGCCCCTGATACAATAATTGCTGTTCTTAACACAGCAGTATCTTCGGTTAGAGCATCCACTGGTGTTAAAATGACCGTTGTCCAATCGGTCATTTTCGAAGTATGCGTAACGACTAAGTACTCATCTTTATTTATCGTAACGGTTTGCTCGTGCTGAGTTGGGAGCTCTACATTCATATTACCAGCATTTGAAATAATCGTCTTTTGGTCTGCATCAAGTAAAAACATATATCCTTGTTCTTCTGTGTCACTTGGCTGTTCATTAAAATCTATATAAAGCCGATTCACCCTTGTGACTAAATATCCCCCTGGCGAAAACCAGCGATCCATTAAATTAATTCGTCGTAATACTAAGAAATAATGCTCATCACTCGGATCCTCACCAATCCAAACGAGTCTACCATCCCCTTGATTAGCCTTCCGAATCCATTTTGTCTCTAGTCTTTCAACAAGGTTTTTTTCACTTAACGGAAAAAGACGCTCATACGTATTAGAATACAACTCAAACGAATGAACACCACTAAAATAAGCTTGATAGGAATTAACGATTTGCATAATCGATTGACGCTGGTTAAAGCTAGCCGGCTTCCCTTCTACTTCTTCATAAAATAATCTTTGCACATAGGCATCAGTAACCACTTGGCTCGTCAGCATATCTATTTGCTGATAAAGCGCATCCATATGCCCACTTGCTTGAATAGCCGTTTGTTGAATCTGCTTCTCTGCATTCGTCTTGAGGACAGACGAAACAATATGATACGTCATAATTCCAATAAACAGCAAGACAATCATGATTACAAGTAGAAAAACGGCAGAAATCTGATTCCTTAAAGTATTGTATTTTGCAAACTTATTTAACACCGTCATTCAACCTTTCTATTCATCAACTAATTGCTCAAATTATATCATTAATTATAAAGAACGTTTGGCAATTAAAGCGATTACATAAATCAGGAAAATGTCCACAATTTTTAAAAATGCTAAGTATCATGACGTACAAAGCTTTTACAATCGTAACATCCTCCTTAAACCACGTTTTACACATTCTTTGCAGTCATATTGCAATTTTTCATTTCATACTTTAAGATGTTCCATAAAACTATCACGCTTTATACAATTTTACTGCTTGTTACGTATTTTAAATAATAGAGTGTTAGTGAGGAGAAGCTATGAAATTAATTGCAACCGATTTAGATGGTACGTTACTAAATGAATCAAGTGAAATTAGTGTGGAAAATGCAACAGCCATTAAAAAGGCTCAAGAACTTGGAGTAGACGTTGTTATCGCTACGGGGCGAAGCTATGAAGCTGCAATAAAACCATTAACAGCTGCAGGTTTATCATGCCCTCTCATCTGTTTAAACGGTGCTCAAATCTACTTAGAAAACAGAGAATTAATTCGCAATATTCCTTTGGATAAACAGGCATGTGAACGTATCAAACAAGTATGTGAACAAGAATCTGTTTATATCGAGGCTTTCACAAGCCAAGGAGGCTTCTCAGTCAGTCGGGAGGAATTTATCGAAATCATCGTTAACATTATGAAAACTCACTATCCTACTTTAAGTACAGACGACATCAAAGAAAAAATGAAGCAACGATTTCAGGACGAACAAATTGAAGTAGTTGAAAATTTAAATATGCTTATTGATAATGCGGACATTGACATCTACAAATTTCTAGCTTTCTCCCTGGAAGACGAACGTTTAGAAAAGATCCGTAAACAATTAGAGCAAGATGGAGATATTAACATTACTTCTTCCGGGCATCTGAATCTTGAGTTTAATCACCCCGACGCTAACAAAGGAAGTGCTTTATCACTCTATGCTAAACGGTTAGGCATTGAAATGGAAAATGTGATGGCTCTCGGTGATAATTTCAATGATCTCAGTATGCTACAATTGGTTGGTTTAAGTGTTGCGATGGAAAATGCAGACCCGGCTATTAAAGAGTTGTGTGACTATACGACAAAGACCAACACAGAACACGGCGTAGCTTTTGCAATTGAAAAAATGTTAAAGACGCTAGTATAAAATCATAACAAAAACCCCCTCAACCTTGTAAACAGGCTTTAGGGGGTTAGTCATTATTCAGATATTTTGGGTTATAGAAATCACTTTTATCCATGGTTATGAACACTTGGCATTTGCGATTCACAAAGCCCCATCATTTCAGCAAGTAAGTCATTTCCTACTAATGGTGTCCAATCAATTTCAATCCCTTTTCCTGGAGCAAGTGCCTTTCCCCTATATTCTTGATTTTCATTTGCGGCAATGAAAATATCCCAGCTCCAACGAGATTTATCATATCTTTCATCAGTATTTTCAATTTCTACCAAATAATAATTTTGAACCTTAAATTCTTCTTTGTTCATTAGAACCACTCCTTGTCACTAGTTGCTTGTCTATTATAATAGTCTGAAAACGAACACCATGAAAGTGTTGTGTTATATTTATTGACATAATAAATACGACTTATACTCGTGTAGCAAATAGAGTGAGATGAACAACATAGACGTTTTTACAATTACTATTGATTTGTGTATATCAATACTTTATTAATTTTTCCACCTCAAAATTTTGTATGACTCAATTCTATTTATTTACTTTTAGTTCCTTTTTAACCTCTGTTACGAATACTAATTTAACATCTAATAATGTATGATTCCTATTAGCAATTTCTAATTGTCCATTGCCGTAATTATGTATCACTTGGTACTTTTTATTTTCGTAAACCACTTCGTCCCCTATAGACAGCTTATCCATAATCGCTCACCCTTTACTATATAAAAAACTAAGAACGTGCTAGTTCTTTCCTCATATACTACGTATTTGATAAAAATTTTTAGGGGGTATAACTCTAAACTCTCCTTACCCCTACCTACGCTGTATCTTTGTTTACCTTTAAAAAAGTTGTAACCCCAAAAAAATAAGTTCTAACTTCCTAAAAATGGATTATATTTTACTATGTCTATATCAATAGACGCATCACATACTTCACCCTCACCCCGAAACAGGTAAAAATTAGGTACCCTACCATAAAGGAGTCGATCCATGGACGAACAGTATAATTTAAAAGGTTTACTGCTTTTATGTAAGAGGCGAATCATGACTATCCTCTTGTCCTTCACTTTGATTATCGTTTTAACAAGTATAATGACTATTTATGTCTTGGAACCAAAGTACGAGTATTCAAAGCAAGTCATTGTTGGTCAGCTAGCTTTCAAGAACGAAAATGACAGCTACACATTATCAACTGCTAATATTCAACTTATTCGTTCTTACATGGATGTCATAATAAGCTCTATTGTTCTTGATGCGATTATTCAAGAGCTAGAATTAAATCGACCTTACATGATCTCATCCTAAGATATGAAAAAGAAAAAGCTCCCCACAAGTTCAGTGAACTTATGAGAAGCTTTTTCTAGTTCTGGTTTAGAAATGTAGTCAAAATGTAGAATGACACTTTAAACCATCCAAAATCCTATATTTATAGGGATTTTGGGGACATGATTACATCATGCCGCCCATTCCACCCATACCGCCCATGCCGCCCATGTCAGGCATGCCGCCGCCTTCGTTTTCCTCAGGCTTATCAGCGATAACAGCTTCAGTTGTTAGGAACATTGCAGATACAGATGCTGCGTGTTGAAGAGCAGAACGTGTAACCTTAGTTGGGTCAACGATACCTACTTCAACCATGTTTACCCACTCGCCAGTTGCTGCGTTGAAGCCTTGGCCTACTGCTTCATGCTTAAGCTTTTCAACGATAACAGAGCCTTCAAGACCTGCATTGTGTGCAATTTGGCGAACTGGCTCTTCAAGTGCGCGAAGAACGATGTTGACACCAGTTGCTTCGTCACCTTCAGCTTGAACAGCTTCAACAGCCTTGATTACGTTCACAAGAGCTGTACCACCACCAGCTACGATACCTTCTTCAACAGCTGCACGTGTTGAGTTAAGAGCATCTTCAATGCGTAGTTTGCGCTCTTTCATTTCTGTTTCAGTTGCAGCACCAACTTTAAGAACAGCTACACCACCTGCAAGCTTAGCAAGGCGCTCTTGTAGTTTTTCTTTATCGAACTCAGACGTTGTTTCTTCAACTTGAGCTTTTAATTGGTTTACGCGAGCTGCAATCTTTTCAGCGTCGCCTGCACCTTCAACGATTGTTGTGTTTTCTTTTGTTACAACAACCTTTCCAGCACGACCAAGTTGAGTGATGTCTGCAGACTTAAGATCAAGTCCTAAATCTTCAGTGATGACTTCACCACCAGTAAGCGTTGCGATATCTTCAAGCATTGCTTTACGACGGTCACCGAATCCAGGAGCTTTTACTGCTACTGCATTAAATGTTCCACGAAGCTTGTTCACAACAAGTGTAGCAAGAGCTTCACCTTCAACATCCTCAGCGATGATAAGGATTGGTCTGCTTTGTTGTACAACTTGCTCAAGAACAGGAAGAACTTCTTGAATGCTTGCGATTTTCTTATCTGTGATTAAGATGTAAGGATTATCAAGAACAGCTTCCATCTTGTCAGAATCGGTTACCATGTAAGGAGAAGCGTATCCACGGTCGAATTGCATACCTTCTACTACTTCTAGTTCTGTAGAGAAGCCTTTTGATTCTTCGATTGTGATAACACCATCATTACCTACACGCTCCATTGCTTCTGCAATGATTTGACCAACTTCATCGTCAGCAGATGAAATCGCCGCAACTTGTGCAATTGATGCTTTACCTTCGATTGGCTTAGAGATTTTCTTAAGCTCTTCTACTGCAGCTGCAGTTGCTTTTTCAATCCCTTTGCGGATAACCATTGGGTTCGCACCAGATGTTACGTTCTTTAAACCTTCACGGATCATTGCTTGAGCAAGAACTGTTGCTGTTGTTGTACCGTCCCCAGCAATATCATTTGTCTTGCTTGCAACTTCAGCAACAAGCTTTGCACCCATGTTTTCGAATGCATCTTCAAGCTCAATTTCCTTTGCAATCGTTACACCGTCATTTGTAATAAGCGGTGAACCAAATTTCTTTTCAAGAACGACATTACGTCCTTTTGGTCCAAGAGTTACTTTTACAGCGTTTGCTAGTGCATCCACACCACGTAGCATTGAACGACGCGCGTCTTCACTAAACTTAATATCTTTTGCCATGTTCTCTACCTCCTAAATGTCTGTTTTTCGGTTAATCATTTATTAGCCGATAATCGCTAAAACATCGCTCTCACGAAGGATTAGATATTCTTTTCCATCGTATTTCACTTCAGTTCCTGCATACTTAGAGAAGATAACAGAATTCCCCTCTTGTACTTCAAGGGCAATACGCTCGCCGTTATCAGTTACACGACCTGTACCAACAGCAACAACTTTCCCTTCCTGTGGTTTCTCTTTTGCAGAGTCTGGTAATACGATACCACTTGCTGTTTTTTCCTCAGATTGAATTTGCTCAATAATAATACGGTCACCTAATGGTTTTAACAAGGAAAACACCCTCCTTCAAGACCTATGTAAGATTCTTTTATTAGCACTCAACTCCAATGAGTGCTAACACAATTATTATAATAATCATACCAATACTGTTTTGCAAGTATTTTCTATCATTTTTTTAAAAAATTTTTTCCAAACAAATACAGTGTATCCTTCGCATGTTTTTGTTATTCATTCCTTTTTATTCTCTATACCTTGGACGCATTCCTTCTGTATTTTTGACATAGGTATGATAAAATGAAAAACTGATAAAGTGAAAAGGAGATAGCATTTTGACAAAACGATATTGGTGGGTTCTTATCACGTATTTAGTCGTTCAATTTTCAATTATCCCCGGTGCTTTTTTGCTCCATCAACTGAACGTTCCTCTTGAACGAATTCCTGGGATTTGGAGCATGATTAGCTTTTCTTTAGGTCTCATCATCATACTCTTGTTGCTTACACCTGACATGAAAGCAAGACATCTTGAGCGAGACCGCATCGATCGTGGAGAAGCATTTAGATGGACCGTTATCGGTATTTTCATGGTATTCGCTGCACAATACGCTGCTGCATTAATTGAAATGTTTTTACTTGGGATTGAACCTGGATCCGAAAATACACAAGAAATTGTTGAATTAGCAAAAGCTTTCCCAGCGTTTATCTTTGTTATTGCGATCATTGGTCCAATTCTTGAAGAAATCGTGTTTCGAATGATCATTTTCGGTGCACTCTATAAACGATTCAACTTTTGGATTGCAGGCTTCATTAGTTCACTTATCTTTGCTGCTGTTCACTTTGATTTTACGCATTTACTCGTTTATACGGCGATGGGCTTTGTTTTTGCCTTCCTATATGTAAAAACGAAACGGATTATTGTTCCGATTATCGCCCATATCTCGATCAATATGTTTGTAGCTGTTGTAAATGTGTTATTAGCCGATAAATTAGAGGATTGGATGGAACAGCTCGAGCAATTAGAACAAATGTCTGCAATTATTGGAGGTATTCTATGAGGGCCTCTCCAACTACAATGGCTTTGATGTATT
This sequence comes from Halalkalibacter urbisdiaboli, assembly GCF_002156385.1. Taxonomy (GTDB): domain Bacteria; phylum Bacillota; class Bacilli; order Bacillales; family Bacillaceae_D; genus Halalkalibacter_A; species Halalkalibacter_A urbisdiaboli. Next base: position 18,932 of record NZ_MVJM01000009.1, on the reverse strand, counting down.
TTACCATCGGGGTATTGTTGGTTTATTTCGCCATTCAAAACGTGATAACGTCCGGATGGAACTTTTGGACGTATTTAATCATCGCGTTCGCTACAATTGACTTTATGATAGCGATCCGCTTCTTCTTATTACGTCGAGCAATTAGACGCATTCAAAAGAAAAATAAGAAGGATTAGTAAGAAAGCCTTACGATGAGAAAATCACTCATCGTGAGGCTTTTTAAACATGTAGCGACTCCGCACATTGCGGTCTGGGATGTTCCAATAGATTAACTACAAACCGTTTGGGGCATCCCCTTGTTTGTTTGTAAATTACTTTAGTGCTTTCTTTTCATTAGAATTTCTTTCATATTTTGTTCTGTTATGTTTGGTCGGATATAAATATGAGATAAAATAACCTCGTGCTCTCCGCCAGTTTCTGTTTTCATTCTTATTTGAAGCGGAGCCTCAATGGAAACTATTTTTGCTGTTTCCGTCCTGGGTTCAAGTATGAATGTAATGAGATCTCCTTTTTCAAACTGGTTCTGCTTCTCCCTTTGTGTCTCGGTCACCCATTTATAACTAAAATACGGTTCCAACTCTTTCGTAAATGGTAAGGACCATTCTTCCACTAAGTTGAACGTTTTCAATACCCTCCAAGTTGAAGTGTATTCTCCCCCACTTGTATGTTCATCAATTAACTCGAGGAAATCATCCCCTGGCTTTCCTTCTTGGAACACGTGAAAGTATCCAGAGCTAGCATCAACTGTAGTACCATTAGAAAATACAAGCTCGTTCTGTTCCTTTTCAGCTAATTTCTTTATAGTCTCATGTCTTAATTGAAACTGATCTACATTGAAAAAAGGACTTCTTAGAATTGTAAAATGGTCTGCCCCTTCGAACGAAGAGAAATAAGGTCCCTGGTCCTGTTCATTATGAAGAACATAAGCGGACAAGGAGTCAGAATCCTCTCCAACTGCCACAAAAGTCGGTAATAATATAGGCTCACTTACTTGCATTTGCGCACTTTTAATATAACTAGGTATCCAACTACTAATAACTAGAATACCTATAATCATTAGCTTTTTTCTTACTTTCAAAAATTGAGTTTGTTCGAATTCGCCTTGCTTAATTGTTAGCAATTCTTCCCTGAATAGTTCTTTCACTCGATAAGATGTCATTAATATTTGAATAAATGCAATAAAAGCTAAGAGAGATAGAATTATAAACAAAATAGTTAGACTTTCTGGAAAAAAAATGATTAATGGTGCTAGTATGAACAAACTAACCGATACATAAAAATAAAACCTTTTTCTCCGTTCAAAAATCCTAGTCCAATCCTTCTCATCATTTTCTTTTGTTATCTGAATAAAATACTCCATCATCATTAAGATAAGGATGATAAAAACCATTTGACTAATCGTTTCTATTAACAAAAAAGTATTCAAAATGGGGTATTCAAACATTCCTATCTTTTGAGAGGTTTGTGCGTTTGAGAAAAAGCTTAGAAGCCATTGCGAACACGAAGTTAAAAGCGCCACGTAAGCCCAAGGAATCATTTTTTTAATTCGCTCATCCTCTAATGCAATTGTTTGACATCCTGATAACACAACAAGAATACCTATAAAATCGGGAAAGATTGAGATTTGATTAATTTTAAAATCTAGAAAGGTAATCATTAAACCCCAAAAAATCGTGGTGAATCCTTTTGTCGGTAAAATGCTCTCCCACCTCCTTGCCTATACCATAATGTGGCTATTTTACCATAGAAAAGGTTGTTCCAACAGACAAAAATCGTCCTTTGGAACAACCCACTTTACTGATTACTGATAAATCTTCCCTCCTGATTTTTTAAATTCCTCAGCCTTTTCCTTCATTCCTTGCTCAATCGCTTCCTTCGTATCAAGACCGTTCTCCTTCGTGTAGTTACGAATGTCTTGGGATATTCTCATACTACAGAACTTTGGTCCGCACATTGAACAGAAGTGAGCTGTTTTTGCACCTTCTGCTGGTAAGGTTTCATCATGATATTCAATCGCCCGTTCAGGATCTAATGAGAGATTAAACTGATCTCTCCATCTAAATTCAAAGCGAGCTTTCGATAAAGCGTCATCTCGCTTCTGTGCCCCTGGATGGCCTTTCGCTAAATCAGCTGCATGGGCGGCAATTTTATAAGTAATCACCCCTTCACGAACATCTTCGCGATTCGGTAAACCTAGATGCTCCTTCGGTGTTACATAGCAAAGCATCGCTGTCCCATACCAACCAATCATCGCAGCCCCAATAGCGGAGGTAATATGATCATAGCCTGGTGCAATGTCGGTTGTAAGTGGCCCAAGTGTATAGAACGGTGCTTCTTTACACATTTCTAACTGTTTATCCATGTTTTCTTTAATTAAGTGCATTGGGACATGTCCAGGTCCTTCAACCATCACTTGAACATCATGCTCCCACGCCAGCTGTGTTAATTCACCGAGTGTTTCTAATTCTGCAAACTGCGCTTCATCATTTGCATCTGCGATTGAACCAGGTCGCAATCCATCACCAAGAGAAAATGCCACATCATACGTTTTCATAATGTCACAAATATCTTCAAAATGAGTATATAGGAAATTTTCTTGATGATGAAATAAGCACCATTGTGCCATAATTGACCCACCGCGTGACACGATACCCGTTACACGCTTTGCTGTAAGTGGTACGTAACGTAATAGAACCCCCGCATGGATAGTAAAGTAGTCAACCCCCTGCTCCGCTTGTTCAATAAGGGTATCTCTAAAAACATCCCAGGTTAAATCCTCAGCCACTCCGTTCACTTTCTCAAGTGCTTGATAAATAGGAACGGTTCCAACTGGGACAGGAGAATTTCGAACAATCCATTCTCTCGTTGTATGAATATTTTTCCCGGTTGATAAGTCCATCATCGTATCAGCGCCCCAACGAGTCGCCCATGTCATCTTTTCAACCTCTTCTTCAATTGATGACGTAACAGCTGAGTTCCCGATGTTGGCATTAATTTTCACATGGAAGTTTCGTCCGATAATCATCGGCTCGCTCTCAGGATGGTTGATGTTTGATGGTATAATCGCTCTTCCTCTTGCCACTTCACTTCTTACAAATTCAGGGTCCATATTTTCTCTAATGGCGATAAACTCCATTTCCGGGGTAATGATCCCTTTTTTTGCGTAATGAAGCTGAGTTACATTTTGCCCCTGTTTGGCGCGCAATGGCTTTCGCTTTAAGCCAGGGAATTGTGCTTGATTCGCACGTGGGTCATCCACTGCTTTATAGCCATTGTCCTCTGGCTTCACTTCACGGCCTTCATACTCCTCGACATCGCCTCTGTCTTCAATCCACTGCTTACGAATAGCTGGTAGTCCCTTTGTAATATCTACCGGATGACTCGGATCCGTATAAGGGCCACTAGTGTCATAGACTCGTACAGGTGCGTTTTCTTCTTCCCCAAACGACCCGGTTGTTGGACTTTGGCCGATTTCACGCATCGGCACTTTAAGATCTGGTCGCGTGCCCTCAACATAAACTTTTTTACTTCCTGAAAAGCTTGACATAATCGAAATATTCTTCTCACTAATGGATGATGACATAAAAAAACCTCTCCTTTTTTTTAAAAAATGAAAGGACGAGATCCAGGCCATACGATCGTATATAAAAACGAGACACAAAAAAGCCGGTTCCAAATAAATGGCTGGACCCGGCTACTATGTAAAACAATCGTTTTTTTCACAATCGTTACGTTAACTTTCCCACGCTGGTATGATCCAGATCAGGTCCAAAGGGTTAAGAAACTTCAGCGCGCTTCTCTCTCAGTCCCACTACTTAGGACACCCCTAGTTATTGCTATGAACTTGTAAATTTATTGTAGCAGATAAAAATGGTAAATAAAAGCACTTTTTTCACCATAGAAGTTCTTCTGTTTTCGAATAGTACAGCTTCTCAAATTCCTTTAGAAGCTCGCGTCGTATTTCACTATTTCTCGCAAGGTCATCTGAATGCTGATAAGAGAATCTAACTTGACCACTTTCAATCCTGCGTACTAACTCTTCTGTTGACATTGTCTCTTGAAGCTCTTCACAATATAAACTTGGTTGACATTGCTCCTCGATAGACCACTTACGAATCAAAGCTTGCATTCCCTGCTTACCATAATCTTGATTCATTGTCCCCAGGATCGGGTTCGTTTGTTTTTCAGATGACTCCAAGCTCCATGGCCCCTCTTCTGTGAACACAAACCTTTCTTCATGCAGTTCCTGCTGTTCACAAGCAACCAGCATAATGACCCCCATACAAACTACGAAGCGTTTCATTCTCTCCATCTGCTCCTCCTGCATAAGATGAAAGTCATCAAACATGATTTCTTTCATCCTTATCAATCTCTTTATCTTGGCCAAGAGTATTATATGATACGTGGATAGAACATATGCTTATTATTTATAAGGCTCTTTCCTGTCACTCCCCCAAGAAGGACTCATTACGAAGCACCTTCTTTAGTAACTTAAAGAACTACTCCTTGTTTCAAAATGCCATTCCGCCGTTACATGTTAATGTTTTCACAAATACAATCAAAATAGTAATGAATAACAGAAGAAGCTAGTCCAAAAATTGACTAGCTTTCACTACTTATTTGACTGCTCTTCTTTTAATTGCTCATCAAGTAAACGCTGTGCCTTTTCCACTTTCCGATACGTTATACGCGACACCCATATACTAAACTCATATAAAAGCAAAAGTGGCAGCGTGACCATCAAATGAGAAACCACTTCTGGCGGTGTAATAAATCCTGCAATAACTAATAAGACAAAGTATGCAAGCTTGCGAATGCTTGATAGAAATTCTGGAGTAATAAGACCAAGTCGTGTAAGAAACATGACCACAACTGGTAATTGAAACAGTACACCAAACGGCAACGTAATTTGAAATAAAAAGCTAAAATATTCATTAATTCCGTACTGCTCAGTAATCCCTAAACGCTCCGCGAGCTTCCCCATAAAATCAATAATAAATGGGAACAAAATGAAATATGAAAATGCAATCCCTGTTAAGAAAAGAAGAAATGCAGCTGGAATATAGGCAAGTGTCGCCTTTTGTTCATGCTCGTGTAACCCTGGTCTAATAAATGCCCATAACTGATACATGATAACCGGGAAAATCATAATTAATGCACTTGCAAACGCAAACGTCATATAAATTCGAATTGGGTCGGTCATTTTAAAGGCATTCATCGGAAGATTTTGTGCCGTTGGGGCACTTTGCAAATACGTAATCATTGGTGCTGCTAAAAAGAAACCGGCAATGAGAGCGATCGTAAAAAAGACGAGGACGATAACAATCCTTCGTCTCAATTCAACAATATGGTCCATTACCGACATATCACGTGATTCCATGTAAAAGACCCTTCCTATTTACTGTCGTTGTCTTTTTTCTTTTTTTCTTCGTCTTCGTCTGCTAAACCTTTTGTTGCGTTTTTAAACTCACGAAGTGTATTCCCAGCAGCCTTTCCTAATTCAGGCAGCTTCTTCGGTCCAAAAATCAACAAAGCAACAAGAGCAATAATGGCGATACTTCCAGCACCTAAACCCATGGTTGAAACCTCCTTATTATTATAGTTGCAATGACTACTATAGCGGATAATGCTTTAAAAAATAAACGAGAGCCTGTAACTCAACGGATAAATCAATATGATGGACTCGCACAGAATCAGGTACAGAAAGTCTAGCTGGTGTAAAGTTCAGAATACCATTAATTCCGGCATCGATAAGACGATCTGCTATTTTTTGCGCAGCTACAACCGGAACGGTAAGAATAGCCACGGTAACCTCCGGGTCGATAATCTCCTCTAAATCGGCTAGATTATAGATTGTTACCCCACCAATTTCTGTCCCTACCTTTGATTCATCGACATCAAAAGCCATCACAATTTGTGTATTATTATTTTTGGAAAAGTTGTAATTTAAAAAGGCTGTACCTAAATTCCCAACCCCTACAAGGATAACCTTTGTTAGCTCGTCTTGGTCAAGAGTCTTTCTAAAGAAACTTAGTAGATAATTTACATTATAGCCATATCCTTTTTTTCCTAATGCGCCAAAATAGGAGAAATCACGGCGAATTGTTGCTGAATCTACTTTAACCGCTTCGCTAAGCTCAGTCGAAGATACACGCTGCTTACCTGAGGCATGTAAATTCTCTAAAAACCGATAATATAACGGCAAACGCTTAGCGGTAGCTTGAGGAATCTTGGTTTGGTCTGACATTGTCAGTAGCCTCCTTCTACCCAATCCTATCTAAAAACAAGATAAAATCTACAATCTATTCTACACCATTTTTCAAGTAATGTAATTGTTTATCGTCACTGTTCAATAAGTTGTTGAAACCTTAAGAATGAGTTACACTTACATTTGAAATAGACTGCTTTAATATAGATTAGGGATGATATCCAATGATAATTTTACAATGTGTAAATGTGAGCAAATCATTCGGTGCTGAACCGATTTTATCAAATATTAAACTTGATATCCAAACTGGAGAGCGCGTAGCACTCGTTGGAAGAAATGGTGCTGGTAAATCGACGTTATTAAAAATGATTGCTGGGCAAATATCATATGATAGTGGTGACATCATTGTACCAAAGGAAGTACAGCTTGGCTATCTAGCCCAAGATACAGGTCTTGAATCGGAGCTCTCAATTTGGGATGAAATGCTTACGGTCTTCCAATCACTTCGCACCATGGAAAAGCAAATAAGAAGGATGGAAGAGCAAATGTCCGATCCATCTTTGATGAAAGACTCAACAAAATATGAGAAACTTCTTAAAGATTACGATGAAAAGCAATTATTATTTAAAAACTCAGGTGGTTATCAATATGAAGCCGATATTCGAAGTGTACTATCGGGCTTAAATTTCGGTTCCTTTGATTATAATACGAAAATCTCTACGTTAAGTGGCGGACAGAAGACAAGGTTAGCTCTAGGCAAGCTTCTGTTAAAGAAACCAGAATTACTTATTTTAGATGAGCCGACAAACCATCTTGATATCGAAACATTAACGTGGTTAGAGCAGTATTTATCTAGTTATCCTGGAGCTGTGCTTATCGTTTCACATGATCGTTACTTTTTAGATAAAATCGTCTCCCAAGTGATAGAACTATCTCGATATCGTTCAACCAAATTCACCGGAAACTATAGCGACTACTTAGAAGAAAAGGCTAAACGCTATGAAATTGAGCTAAAGCAATTTGAAAAGCAGCAAGAAGAGGTTTCTAAGCTTGAGGAGTTCATCCAACGTAATATAGCGAGAGCTTCTACAACAAAACGGGCACAAAGCAGACGTAAGCAGCTCGAAAAAATGACGCTGTTAGATCGCCCGGCTGGTTCGGAAAAATCTGCTTCCTTTTCATTTGATATTCAACGCCAAAGTGGAAATGAAGTGCTTAGAGTAACCAATCTCCATATCGCTTATGGAGATGATGTTATTTTTCGTAACCTCGATTTCCCTATAGATCGTGGTGAAAGCATTGCCCTTGTTGGGCCAAATGGTGCTGGTAAATCGACCTTATTAAAAGCAATATTAAAACAGCTTCCTTTTGAAAATGGTACGATTCGATACGGGAGTAATGTATCTATAGGATATTATGACCAAGAACAAGCGAATCTTCAATCAAATAAACTTGTGCTTCACGAGCTTTGGGACGAAAATCGCCTAACTCCGGAAAAAGAAATTCGGACCATTTTAGGAAATTTCCTCTTTAGTGGTGATGACGTATTAAAGCCAGTTTCAACCTTAAGTGGTGGTGAAAAGGCTCGTCTTGCTCTAGCAAAATTAATGATGAAAAAAGCAAACTTCCTTATTCTTGATGAACCAACAAACCATCTTGATTTAGATTCTAAAGAAATCTTAGAATCCGCACTCATCGACTATCCTGGTACTTTGCTATTCGTCTCACATGACCGTTATTTCCTCAACAGAATTGCAACAAAAATTGTAGAGCTGGAAAAAGGTACACTAACAACTTATTTAGGAGATTACGATTATTTTGTTCAGAAAAAGGAAGAAACGCGTCAACGCGAGGAACTAAAGCAAAAAGAAAATTCAAGCCATTCTAAACAAAATGATAGTCAACAAGATAAGCGTACGTACGAGCTAGATAAGGAAGCAAAGAAGCTCGAACGGCAACGACTCAGACGTATTGAAGAAATAGAATCAAAAATTGAACAATTAGAAACAGAACTTGCTGAGCATGAAGAAGCACTCTGCGATCCTGCTGTTTACTCCGATCATGAAAAAGCACAAATGTACCAGCAAACGATCGATGAGGCAAACCGGTTAATGGAAGAACTAATGGAAGAGTGGGAACAGCTTCAACATGAATAAACATAGAAGAAGGACAACGGTCACATCCTGACCTGCTGTTCTTCTTCTTTTCCTTCAGAATGAGTAAGCAGCCAATAATAATGGGCTGAAACAACACAAAACATAGATGTCGCTGCTGCGACGACACCTGAATCATTTAAAAGCAGTAAAGCAAACGAAGCGATTACACCCCCTTGTAAAAAGACACGTTCTTCATATTCCTCCACTCTCATTCGTCTTCTCCATAATATAATCGCGCCTAAAATATAACTTGTGATAAACAATTGTGTCCAGTTCGAATGACGAAAGATTTTTATATTCATGGCAAGCTTTCGTTGGATTGTATCAGTGATGTAAAGAAAATCTCCACTAGTTAATCGTTCAAAAGCCATACCAATATGAGATTGGCTACCTGATAATTGTAATAAGTAAAGTAAACCTAGCGATAATGATCCTGCAATCAAACAAACGAACAGCATCACTTTTAACGAAATCTTTCTTCTAATTAGCAAGAATAGCACAAATAAATAAGCAACCCCAGCAGATAACGTAGCCCCTGCGTTTGTCCCAAGTGTATTTTTCCCTAGCATTACTAACTGGAATAGCATCATTATGATAACCGCTAGAAAAACAAGGCGGCGTCTTTTTGACTTAAACAACGGAACAAGGCAAGCAAGGGCAGTAATAATATAGACTCCTGCGTATTCATTCCCAATTCCATAATATCTTGCTCCAATTATCGGATCATAGCCTAAATAAGAGCGCTGCATAAGAGGTGAGCCTAACAATAAGTCGATCGTAATCGTAATAAATAAAATGGCTCCAATTAACACAACCGATTGCTTGAAATACGATTCAAATAAATATCCACACCCTAATGAACAGGCTGTGAGTAGAAGAACAAAACCTGTCACACCTATTTCTTGATAAGGGATTGTTAATAACAAGAACCATAATGGCGAACTCCAGCCAGCAATTAATACGATTTTAATAATCCGTACCCAAACATCCTTTCCTCTAGCTAAGACCGTACCTAAGCCTGAAACTAGAAGAAGCAGCACTAAACACGTAATATAAATAGATAAAACACTTCCACGGGTTGCAAATATGTCTACCATTTCTTGAATGTTTGTAAAACCAACTTGTTTATCAACAGTACCGATGTTTTCAATTTTAATTTCCTGTCCAGGCAAAGACCGTTCACGTGGAATTTGAAACGTGGCCAAAATACTGGGTACTATATCAAGATTACTAACAACATAGGATTGTCTAGTCGTATCGGAAGTAAGAAAGCCTCCTTTTCCACTGTGCCAATAAAAAACTGGAGCTAATTGTTGTTTTGCATCGTAGGCTTCTTGATGCATCATTGGAGCCACCAGCCAAACATTTTTATCAACGGTGTGCATAACCCTGTGAATAAAGTTTTCTAAGCGGATCAGCTGTCTTTCATATTGAGAATGAAAGTGCTCCTTTTTCATCAATGGTTTTTGTTCAAATAAACGATGAATATCGCCCCATTCTACTACCGTAAAATGGCTTGACGTAGCATGCTCTTCTAAATGCTGAATAATAAAATCATGATTCATTTCCATTCCACTTGGTACACTCTCATTTTTCTTAACTGCTGCAAGTAAATCACCTTCGGTTTCACCTTGATAATCCATTGTAAATAACGGCCCGTAGCGAATCCTTTCGGTATGTGTATCACTGTGTCCAAGTACGAACCGCTTTATGTTCGACTCGTTTAAAATGGTTCCTAGTAGCCCAACCTCTGCTCGATGGGCACTTTGTTGATTTTTTTCTATTAAACGATGTACCTGTGGATGAACAATATTTTGTTTAGGAGGAGTCCCTCGCCACTGCAATACAAGCTCTCTAACCGGAACTCCATTCCACTCTTCATTTCCTTCATAACCATTCCATTCCTGCACACCTAGCCCCTTTTTTCCTGTACTTAAGCTAACCATATTATTTAAGTATGAATATGGGCCCTCTGGACGTACATTCATTGCAGCAAATGCAGCATTTTCCCACAGGCTCGACTTTTCTCCATGTTTCCAAAGCCACTCTGCCTCCATAACAGAGAAGCTAGGGACAATAATAAGTACAGCCTGTGTCGAATTATTATTATTTTTATCTAATTGTGCATAAACAGAAACATCATGTAAGAAGAAACTAAGCATTAACATCAATAAACTGATCTTTTTCAACATAATTTTCAACCTTTTCGGCATAATTTTCTGACATATCCACACTATTCACAGCTTTATACACAGGGAAAACCGCATAAAATGTAGGATTTTATAAAATATTCACATCTACACCCAACTTATCCACAACAAAAGTTAACCACATCCAAAATCCTATAAACTAAAGGTTTTTCACCTTTATCCACATTTGTTACTTAATTGTGGATAAATACTGTGTATAACTGAATTTATCCATAAAAAAAACACGTACTGGTATTTTTTGCACCAATACGTGGTTTTAAACATTTTTTATTGTTGTTCTAAATCTAAACCTGGATTCCCGTTTAAATCATAATCAGAATATTGTTGTTTTTGATATTTAATACTTGCTGCAGCCCCTATCATTGCTGCATTATCGGTGCATAAATGTAATGGTGGAATTAATAGCTCTACCTCACGATTAGAAAATTGCTTTTCAAGCTCAGCTCTTAATCCACGATTTGCAGCTACGCCGCCTGCTAAAACAAGCTGTTTGACTTGATATTGTTCCGCTGCCCTTTTCGTTTTTTCCACAAGAACGTCAATCACACTCGCTTGGAAACTAGCAGCGATATTTTCGATAAGAACATCTTCACCACGCTGCTTGTAATTATGCAAAGTGTTAATAACTGCTGACTTTAACCCACTAAAGCTAAAATCAAATGAGTCTGGCTCAAGCCAAGCTCTCGGGAAATCAATAGATACTTCCCCCTCTGCCGCAAGTTTATCAATATGTGGTCCACCAGGATAAGGCAAGCCTAACGTTCTTGCTACTTTATCATAAGCCTCACCAACCGCGTCATCTCTTGTTTCACCAATAATTTCAAAGGACCCATGCTCCTTCATGTAGACAAGCTCAGTGTGCCCACCTGAGACAACTAAAGCGAGCAATGGAAACGTTAACTCTTGGATAAGACGATTAGCATAAATATGGCCTGCAATATGATGAACGCCGATTAAAGGGAGATTATGAGAAAAGGCAATTGACTTTGCTGCATTAACCCCGATAAGAAGAGCTCCGACAAGCCCTGGTCCTTCCGTTACAGCGACAGCCGATATATCATCCATTGTTACTTTGGCTTCTTGTAACGCCTGTTCAACAATAAACGTAATTTGCTCAACGTGATGTCTAGACGCAATTTCCGGTACGACTCCTCCAAAGCGCTTATGACTTTCAATTTGTGACGAGACAACATTACTAAGAATCTCTGTACCATTTTGAATAACGGCTGCAGACGTTTCATCACAGCTAGTTTCAATCGCTAAAATACGTTCAGTTACTTTCATCAATTTTCACCCACATCACCAATGCATCTTCTAAATTATCTGCATAGTAGTTTTTACGGATCCCACCTTCTTGAAACCCTAGTTTGCGATACAGACCTTGAGCGACGTAATTACTCACTCTTACCTCAAGAGAAAGTCTCTTAACTCCCATTAACGACACAAACGCCTTTGCATAGGCTAAAAGCTCCTCACCACGTTTTTGGCCACGATAATCGGAGTGAATCGCAATGTTTGTCACTTGAGCTTCGTCCATCACAACCCATAAGCCACAGTAGCCGATCACCTTTTCATTATACTCATAGGCTAAATAATGAGCATACTTGTTATTAGTAAGTTCATTTTCGAAAACAGCAGGTTTCCAGGGGATTGCAAACGAATCCTCTTCAACTTTAACGACTTGTTCAATGTCTTCTAATGTCATTAATCGTATAATCGACTGCTCCTGCTCAATCATCGTTGTCTCTCTTTCCTTTCTGACTCTTTAACCAATTTACTTCGGCTTCTGCTAATTGTAAGTAACGAGGGACAAATGTATGAATCGATTGAACCGACTCGTGCTGTAAGCCAAGACGTGCTAATTCACTTGGTCTTGGTAACCACTTTGATTGTGAAGGAAAGATAGCCCGTTGGCCTAAGCGTTCTTCAATCAACTCACGATGAATGGCTACATCCTGTCCAACGAAAAGTACCTCTTCCTGTCGTTCTTTAAGCAACTCTAACCAATCTGCCAACAGGATAAGTCGATCGTCCTCTTTATTTTTCACAACATGCTGTTCATGTTGGTATAATCCAGTATAGACCTGACCCCTTCTAGCATCCATAATAGGTGAAATTAACCCTGAAAAATAAGCACCATTTTGGGCTATCACTTCAAGGCTGGATATACCTACGATTGGAATTTGTAAAGACCAGGCCATTGTCTTGGCGGTTGTGACCCCAATCCGAACACCCGTATACGAACCTGGACCATCAGCAACGACTATTCGCTCTAGCTCACTTGGCTTTGTTCCTACTTCTTTCATTAAGTCTACAATTGCTGGCATTAAACGAATCGAATGGTTTTTCTTAATATTCGTGATAATTTCTCCAAGTACTTGCTCTCCCTCTGTTACAGCAACTCCCATAACAAAGGATGACGTATCAATGGCTAACGTCTTACTCATGTTTGTAACTCCTTACTTAAATCAATATAACGATTTCCTATAGCAGTGATTTTCAATTCACGCTTATCTTCTCCAAGATGGCGCAGAGTAATTTCTAGCCTCTCATCAGGTAGCTGCTCCGCAATCATACTTGCCCATTCAACAACGGATACCCCTTCACCATAGAAATACTCTTCTAGTCCTAAATCCTCTCCCCCGTCCTCCATTCGATAGACGTCCATATGGTACAGAGGAAGTCGTCCCTTGTATTCCTTAATAATCGTAAAGGTTGGGCTATTTACGACACGTTTTACTCCTAACCCTTTAGCTAGTCCTTTCGTAAAACTAGTCTTTCCTGCCCCTAAATCTCCTTCTAATGTTATCACATCTCCAGCCTTGAGTAATTGACCGAGCTTTTCGGCTAACGATGTCGTTTCCTCAGGCGAGTTCGTCTTCATTCTCCACTCATTCATCCTATCACCCACGCCTAAAATGATTATATCCCTTTTTATCCAACTGAAATACTTCTTCCCCTTGTCGCGCTATCACAGAGGGGCTACCACATTCGACCTGACCAATTGCCGTTAATTTTATTCCAGCAACACTACATGCATTTTTAATTAAAGAAAAATTTTCTTCTGCAATCGTACCAATTAATTGAAAATCCTCGCCACCAAATAAAGCCCATTCTAACTGTTTTTCCATTGAATAAAATCTCATCGCCGGATGAAGGGGCAGCTTCTCAAGATTGAGAATAATCTGTACGTTACTGGCTTCAGCTAACTCATTTGCTTCACTCGCTATACCATCACTAATATCATTTAATGATATTCGTAAGAACGAACCTGCAAAGATACGCCCAGCTTTCACCTGAGGCATTGGCTCTTGATGCGTTAGCACAAGCTGCTGCTCCTCACTTGAGTACTGACCCTTTAATCCTTTTTTAAATAATAAGTGTAAACCAGCAGCGGAACCACCGATATTCCCTGTCACAAAGACAATATCACCGGCTTTCGCTTGATTTCGAAACAGCTTTCGGTCTCGTTCTACCCTCCCTATTACAGTGACTGTTATCACTAGAGCATCGGTAGTTGAAACTGTATCTCCACCAATTAAATCCATTTGGTATTCTTTTGCCAAATCGTGCATTCCTTGATAAACCTCTGTCAGATCTTCTTCTTCCCATGAAGGCGGTATAGCAATTGATACTAAATAATAAAGAGGACTCGCTCCCATCGCGGCAAGATCACTTACGTTAACAGCAAGCGCCTTTTTCCCAATTTGTTGAGGAGATAATGTATCACGACGAAAATGAACACCTTCAACCATCGTGTCAACACAAACCACATCATCCATGTCCGACGTTCCTCGGTATACAGCAGCGTCATCACCAATCCCCATCACAAGAGAAGACTGATAGGTAACACTTGGTTTCACACGCTCGATAAACGCAAATTCATCCTTCACACAAATCCCCTCCAACAAACCAACTCACCCTACAAAAAACCTTAGGAACATTTATCCTAAGGTTACTCTCTATTTAGTTTATCCGAAAATCACGTGAAAGCCCACTTTTTTTAGAAAAACCCTATGAAAGACATTAAATACAACAAAAAAAATCGAAACATGTAGTTTCGATTCATTGGTATTGCGGGGGAAGGATTTGAACCTCCGACCTTCGGGTTATGAGCCCGACGAGCTACCAGACTGCTCCACCCCGCGTCGTTATATAGTGATGGATGTTGTTTTTCGTTGATGTTATCTCTTCCTCTTCTCGTGTTTCAAGAAGTTAATGCGTCGAGACATATCGTTGTTTTTTCGACGAAGTTTCGCTTCATGCTCCACCCCGCGTCGTTATATAGTAGTTGATGTTGCTTTTCTTCTTTATACTACCTAGTATATTCTAGCTTTAATAATTTATTCATAAAAAAAGAAACAGCCTGGCAACGTCCTACTCTCACAGGGGGAATCCCCCAACTACCATCGGCGCTGAAGAGCTTAACGACCGTGTTCGGCATGGGAACGGGTGTGACCTCTTCGCTATCGCCACCAGACTATTTTCTCTAAGACAATTATTATAATACCATACTGACTAATTGAACGCAAGAGAAAATATTATTTTTTATTTAAAGCTCGATAAAACTGTCTTCAATTGCCTTGATAAAAGTTGCAATGATATCTTTTTCATCCTCAATCCCCACGGAAATACGAACGAGTTGCTCACCAATCCCTAGTTCCTTCTGTAGCTCTACCGGAATGGTTCGATGTGAAGTACGGAGCGGATAAGAAACGGTTGTCTCAACCCCAGCTAAAGTAGGTGCAATTTTTATCCAAGATAGCGAGCGGAAAAATGTTTCGATATTTATATTTTCTGCTAACTGAACAGAAACCATTGCCCCATTTCCTTTATCAGATACAAACTCCGGATGATAAACTCTTTCTACCCCTCGATGCCTCTTTAAGGCATCTGCTAACCTTTGAGCATTCTGAGACTGTCTCTCCATCCTTAAGCTTAACGTTTTAAGGCCCCTACATGCTAGCCAGCCTTCGAAAGGACTTAAATTACACCCTAGTGTAAGAACTTTTGTTTTAGCCTTTTCAATTAGCTCTCGATTTCCAACTAGGACTCCAGCTGACACATCACTATGACCACCAATATACTTCGTGGCGCTATGAACCACTAAAGTTGCTCCAAGCGTTAACGGTTGTAACAAATAAGGCGTTGCAAACGTATTATCAATCATCGTTTTCAACCGATGGTTCTTCGCTAAAGCAATAATCTCCTTTAAGTTTTCTACTCTAAGTAATGGATTGGTTATAGATTCTGTATATAATAACACAGTCTTATCTGTAATGGCTGCCTTGAGATTATCGACTTTATTAAATGAAACAAAGCTTACATCGATCCCAAAGGTCGGCAGTTCTTTCGCAAAAAGTTCATAAGTTCCTCCGTATAAATCGTCTGTTGCAATAATGTGATCTCCTGCATTAGCAACAGCAAGGATGCCGGTAAGAATCGCAGACATTCCAGATGATGTTGCCACCCCATCTTCTGCTTCTTCAAGTAGTGCAATCCCTTGACCCAAATCGTCCGTATTAGGGTTACTATAACGTGAGTATAAATATTCCTTCTCACCACGATAAAAGCTTTCCATGTCATCTAAATCCGTAAACACAAATGCAGATGTTTGATAAATCGGCTTTGCTTTACTCATATTATGCGCTTTCTCTTTTTTTTGAAAATGAACCGTTCTCGTGTTAAATTCTTTTTCTTTCATAGGGTACCGACATCCTCTCAAACCTGAAACAAATTTATTTTTTCGTCAATATTTGTCTTATCCATACATTTTACAGTAAGACTAGTGATATTTAAATGGTTGGTTACCGTACTTCTTTATTTATCATGTTGAACGGCCCTACCGAATAACTTTTAATACTTCTCATATCCTAAACATCATCTATAATAGTTTTTTCAAGACTTCGCATTAAAGGGAGGTTTCGTATATGCTGTACTTTTTGAATCAAGAATTACTTCTCAAGCTTAGTATTTCACTTTTATTCGGCTTGTTAATTGGTATTGACCGCCAAATCAAGCATAAGCCGCTTGGTTTAAAAACAAGTATGGTTATTTGTGTAGCAAGCTGTCTAGTTACCATTGTTTCTGTTGAGTCCTTTTTTCGCTATGCTACAGAGGGCACAAATAATATTGATCCAATGAGGCTTGCTGCTCAAATTGTAAGTGGAGTCGGTTTTCTTGGAGCAGGTGTTATTCTCAGGAGAAATAATGATGTTATCTCCGGCTTAACTACAGCTGCAATGATTTGGTCTGCATCTGGGCTAGGCATTGCGATTGGTGCTGGATTTTACTTAGAGTCCTTTTATGCGGTATTACTGATTTTATTTGCGGTTAATATAATCCCAAGTATACTTAAAGTTGTTGGCCCTTCGTCACTAAGTCAACAAGATGTCGCTGTTCGTGTTGTAATGGAACCAAATCAGCAAATGACCGAATTAATAAAAGCAATCGAACGAAAAGGAACTAGTCTAAAGGAGAAAAAACATTTTAATATTTCAATCCGAAAAATAAAACTAAGGGATTTAGATAACGGTAATCAACAAATCGATTTAACCCTTTCGGTACCAGAAAAACAATATACGACGGAGATTTATTATATGTTAAAGAAGATTGACTACGTGATCACAGTAGATGTTGAGCACCTCTAGTCCAAAAGTAAGGTTCATACTCTTTGTTTTATACCTTTCATCTTCGCCCTACGTTCGATATACTTACGATAACACTAATGAAATGGACAGATGAAGATGGACATAGTTAAAGAATTAATTATCGAATATGGGTATTTTGGTATATTAATAGCTCTTGTAGGAGGCATTGTTGGTTTACCCATACCCGATGAGTTTTTATTAATAACAATTGGATATTATGCTTCAATTGGTCGTTTAAGCTTCGTAACTGCCTTTATTAGTTCTTATATTGGTGCGATTATCGGTATTACCATAAGCTATCTTCTTGGAATGAAGCTAGGATTACCATTTTTGTTGAAGTATGGTTCAAAGATACGGATTACTTCTTTACGAATTGAGCAAGCCCAAGACTTATTCCAACGCCACGGACCATGGCTCCTTGCAATTGGGTATTTTATTCCCGGCGTACGTCATCTCACGGGCTATCTTGCCGGTATTTCAAAGCTATCGTTACGTACTTTTATGTTTTTCGCCTATGGGGGAGCAATCATTTGGGTCTTCTTATTTATTTACATTGGACATGAATTAGGGATTCAATGGTTTTATATTAAACAATCTTTTGAAACGTACAAGCTTTACATATATTTTGGCTTAGCTTTTCTTCTCATTGTTATTTTACTCTATTTGCTTTTCTCTAAGTATAAAAAGAGGGTGTAACGAGGGCACTTAAAAAGGGTGGGTTTCCCTTTTTAAGTGCCCTTTAAGTAATGTGCGGAGCCGTTGCCTGGTTTTAAAAGCCCTGCTATGAGTGGTTTTCTCATAGCAGGGCGCGCAACGAGCGAAGCCATTACTTCTTCTTTGAGTTACAAGAAGAAGTTTTTCAGTGGCCTCGCTATGAGTGGTTTTCTCATAGCAAGCAAGCAACGTGTGGAGCCATTACTCCTTCTTTGAGTTACAAGAAGTGGTTTTTCAGTGGCTTCGCTATGAGTGGGTTTCTCATAGCAGGCGAGCAACGTGTGGAGCCATTGCTGCTTCCTAGCGTGACTTTCACGGGGTTTTTCAGTGCCCTCGGTCTAGCACCATTTTTGGAGTTACTCTTTTTTATTTTCCTTAGTGTTTACCCATGATGTTTCCATCGGCTTAGTCACTGAAGAGTCTTTTCCTCCGGACCAGACTCTTCAGCGCCTACGTGCGTAATCCTTGTACAAATAAAAAAGCATAACCCTTTGGGTTATGCTTTATCGCCTGGCAACGTCCTGGCTCAACTATTCTCTTCTTCGGGGATGAATAAGCATGGTGTCTTGTTTCATTGTTCATTCGTGATGTTTCACGAAGAGAACAGTCTCGTCTCACAGGGGGACATGGCGCCTTTTCTGGGAAGTTACTTAGCTGAGATTTCCAAGGAATGATGATAAAACCGAAAAAATGATGATACTTCCCAAAAAAATGATGATAACTCTTAAAAAACGATGATAAATCGTAAAAAGTGATGATAAATACGTCTACCTCCTTACAAATCCCTCCTTCTAGGCAGGGGACATGATGTCTTTATCAGCTCGTGCGCCTACGTGCGTAATCCTTGCACAAATAAAAAAGCACAATCCATTGGATTGTACTTTATCTGCCTGGCAACGTCCTACTCTCGCAGGGGGAATCCCCCAACTACCATCGGCGCTGAAGAGCTTAACGACCGTGTTCGGCATGGGAACGGGTGTGACCTCTTCGCTAT
>NZ_MVJM01000008.1 GCF_002156385.1 Halalkalibacter urbisdiaboli | reverse complement strand
GACTTGCATGTATTAGGCACGCCGCCAGCGTTCGTCCTGAGCCAGGATCAAACTCTCCATAAAAATGGTGAGCTGATTAGCTCGAATAAATAATAAATTGACGAGATCTGATTTTATCGAAATAAAACAATCTCTTTTTCGCTTGGCTTTTGTTCAGTTTTCAAAGAACTTGTCCATCGCTCAATGGCGACTTTTATAATATAACACAATCAAGCACAGCAAGTCAACAACTTTCCTGAAAAAGTTTTTATTGTAGAATATGTTTTCTTGCGGTGCTTATAAATATAGCATGTCCAACTTTCGAAGTCAACCGATTTCTTAAACCTTTTCCCTGTTATTGAGAATTTCGACTCTTCTTATGTAACATATACTTTATTCTATCCTTTGGAGAAACAATTCGTTTTGATATACCGTAGATAACTTGATATTTTTCTTCCATTGCACGTTTCACTACTTCATCTATTCTTGGATCAGATAGATCTAAAAGTAATTCTTCCATTTCTCGCTTTAACATATTTTCAATTTCTTGAACTTCTTTTTGATTTAACATAAATCCTAACACTAGTGACAACACCTCGACTTTTGAGACTAACAACATGAATATATTTTTTAGTATTATTCTTCTTCGATAGCTCTTTTAAATTGTTTTCTTTTCTTGTGGTTTTTATTCATATCTTGTCCTTGTTTGCATAAATTTATGATAAAGATGGACGAGGAGGAGCAAAACATGAAGTTTATATGGGTGTTTCACGCAAAAAACATTAAGCAATTATCTATAATTGTTATTGCAGCTTTATTTGCTGCGAGTATGCTCTATATTGAGCGCTCACAACTCATGGTTTTTTCAACACCGGAAGGACCACAAGCATTTTACAAAGCTGAAAACGAAGAAAATCGAATTGCTTTAACCTTTAATTTAAGCTGGGGAGAAAATCGAATTGGTCCGATTCTAGATGTACTTGAACAGAAGAAAGTAGAGAATGCGACATTCTTCGTGTCCGCTTCTTGGGCTGAAACCTATCCTGAGCTACTTAAAGAAATCAAAGAAAGAGGCTATACAATTGGGAGTCATGGTTACCAATATAAAAGCTATACAAACTGGGATGATGAAAAAGTTAGAAAAGATTTACGTATAAGCCAACAACTTATAAATGATATATCTGGACAAAAACCAACCTTACTTCGCCCACCAAATGGGGACTTCGATAAACGTATTTTAAAAATAGCTGATGCTCAAAACTTTAGCATTGTCCATTGGAGTGTTAACTCACGTGATTATGAAAATCCTGGCGTGGATGCGATTGTTAAAAATGTTGTACCTGAAACTTCACCAGGAGACGTACTATTGTTTCACGCTTCTGATTCAGTTAAGCAAACCCATAAAGCTTTACCAGTCATAGTAGATCAACTTCGTGATAAAGGATTTGAATTTGCAACCGTGGATGAGCTTATGGCTAGTACAAATGCAGAAAGTGAAGAAATAAAATAAAAAGAAGGTCGAGCGATATGCTCGACCTTCTTTACTTTTCCCTTGTTAATCGGTGTAACGTTAATACCTGCCACGTATTTGCAACTAGAAGAGGGGTTAGATACATCCATAACCATTTGGGATCATTTACAGTTAAAGCAGGAACCCATTCAAGCGTTGTCACGACTACAATAAAAAATAATGTCGGAACAAACGCTGCTTTGTTTGTGTCCTTAGCCTTTAAATATGCAATGAAAATTCCGTACACTAACAAAAGGGCTGGTATGATCATGTAATGAAGAATAGATTGATCTTCTGTCGCAAATGATACATAACGGAAATAGATTAAGTCAAAAATAACAAAGGCGACAATAATGACTTGGATTCGATTCCATAAATTCACTGACTTAAATAATCCAAGACCAAAACGGTGAACCGTTAAATAGGCGAAAAACCCCATCTGACTAATTAAACTGAAGGCTGCACTAATTCCTAATAGCCAAATGAGCCCAAAAACTAAATTCAAGAAATCTTCTTCCATATAAATTGAGTAATCAAGAATAAAACCGACAATGGCTCCGCTGACACTACCAATTAGCAATGTAGTAAAGAATAGATAAACAACTTTTCTGCTATTCAAAGATCTGTTCCTCCATCATTCATTCGCTTTCATGATTGTATCAATGACAAATAAAAAATGCTAGTCGCAACAATACGCTCATGTATATTTTATCAAGAAATATCTCAAATTAATGACAAAATGGTTGAAAGGGGCAGTTAAAACATGCAGTTATTTCGAATCCTGCTCGTCTTCTGTTTATTATTTATCGTCTCGAGCTGCGCAGCAGCCGAAAATCAAGGCGGCTCAACACCTGATTACGAAAGCACGAAAAAAATGATGGTCGATATGTTGAAGACAGACGAAGGAAAGAAAGCAATTCAGGAAATAATGAAAGATGAAGAAGTAAAACAGGTTCTGGTTATGGATAGTGCATTTGTTAAGAAAACGATTCAAAATACGCTAACATCAGAGGAAGCTCAAAAATTCTGGCAGGAAACCATGCAGGACCCTGAGTTCGCAAAAACCTTTGCTGAAAGTATGCAAAAAGAAAACGAAAAGATTTTAAAAGGATTAATGAAAGACCCTGAGTATCAAGGGATGATGATTACTGTTTTAAAAGACCCTGAAATGGAAAGTGCCGTATTAGACTTAATGAAATCGAAAGAATATCGTCAGCAAGTTATGACTATCATGGCTGAATCGTTTGAAAGTCCTCTTTTCCAAGCAAAGTTAAATGAAATAATGACAAAAGTTGCTGAAAAGCAAATGGAAAAACAGGATAGCGGTGGTGGTTCAAAAGAAGAAGGTGGCGGCGGTGGTTCTTCATAGCTGTCACTAGTGAAAAAAGAAGCCTTATCGAAGGCTTCTTTTTCATTACTTTTCAATTTTTTGTATAATTCTTTCTGCCATCTTTACGTAAATTTGACCAATAGGGTGGTCCTTTTCATAAATCGATGGCGCAAAGTTTTCCATATCTATATCAGGTTGGCCAAGAGGAATATGACCTAGTAATTCTGTTTTAAGCTCTTCAGCTAGGCGTTCCCCGCCTCCTTGGCCAAACACATATTCCTTTTCTCCAGTTATCTTGCTTTCAAAATAGGCCATATTTTCAACGACACCTAATATCTCATGATGCGTCTTAATAGCCATCGTACCAGCCCGAGCCGCAACAAAGGCTGCTGTTGCATGAGGCGTGGTAACTAAAACTTCTTTTGAATGTGGTAACATTGTATGTAAATCAAGGGCAACATCTCCTGTGCCTGGAGGTAAATCTAAAACTAAGTAATCTAGTTCTCCCCACTCTACATCAGTAAAAAACTGATTAAGCATTTTTCCTAACATCGGACCACGCCAAATAACTGGTGCGTTGTCTTCTACAAAAAAGCCCATGGAAATAACCTTAACTCCGAAACGTTCAACAGGATAAATTTTATTACCTTTAACAGCTGGGCGATCTTCAATTCCCATCATATCCGGTACACTAAACCCATAAATATCAGCATCAATAATACCTACTCGTTTGCCGAGACGGACGAGTGTTGTTGCTAAATTCACCGATACTGTTGACTTTCCAACGCCACCCTTTCCACTCGTGACTGCAATAAATGTAGTAGGTCCATTTGGATTCAGCAAGGCAGGGCCTGTAAATTCATCCTCATTTAATCCACCAAGATTGCGAATCTCTTCATCACTAAGCTGTTCAAAACGAAGTCCCACAGATGCGGCACCTTCGCTCTTTAATACATTTACAATCTCTTGTTGTAGCTCTAGCTGTTCCGGTGTTCCAATTTTAGCTAGAGCTATTTTTAAGCTGACATTATGATCCTTCACTTTTAATTCTCTAATGCCACCAGTTTCAACAAGATTTTTATTTAAGTCACGGTCTTTAACACGCTTTAAAGCTTCTCTTACCGACTCCTCCGTTACCAACGCTGACACCATCCTTATTTCAATATATGCTTAGTATAGCATATACGATAAGACAAACCGAATACTAACGGAAGGATTACATCTCAGGTTCTTCTTCGTTCGTATAGAAACGAAGGATTCCTTGGTAAATGGAAGCCGCAACCTTTTGTTGGTATTCTTCCGTATCTAATAACTCAGCTTCAGTTGGATTCGATAAAAATCCAGCTTCAATGAGGACACCAGGAATTTCAGCACTTTTTAGTAAAAATACATTGTCGATTGGTTTTGCATATCGGTTTGTATTTTCAAGATTTCGTTTAACCTCGTCTTGAACAAATTTAGCTAATACCTGATTTTCAGGAATGGCTCGATTATAAAACGTTTGTGCTCCACTCCACTTCGGTGATGGAATCGCATTTAAATGAAGGCTAACAAACATATCTGCATCCGATTCATTCACAATTTCGACCCTTCTTTTTAAATCCTCCATCTTACGTGTTCTTATCTTTTTCGTATCATCATGGGCCAAATCACGATCTTCTTCCCTCGTCATTAGAACCAATGCACCTGATTCCTGTAAATAGTCACGAAGCTGTTTACTAATTTCTAATGTTACGTCCTTTTCAAGAGTACCACTTTTAGAAACCGCTCCTCCGTCTATTCCCCCATGACCAGGATCAATAACAATTACTTTTCCTGACAAGGGGAGCTGCCAAGCTGACCATGAATCACTACTAATAAATTGATATTGAATAATAAATAATAAGCTCACGACCCCCAGAGCAAAAGCCCCACCTTTTAACCACTTTATCATCACTTGTCCCTCCTCGTCCGCTTCCACTATATATATATTGGGACAAGGGGAATTTTATGAGGCTATTTTTTTAATGTTAACGTTAATGCAGCTTTAAACGTAAAAGCTTCTCCGCTTCCCGAAATCCTTTTTCCCACCACTCATTTATAAATACATCGGTTGTTATTTTTAAAGAGTCTAATAAGTAATCCTCATTCATTAACCAGGTTTGAAGGAAATCAAATAATGAATGAGACAAATCATTTAATTCAACATTACATCGTTCCTTAACTTCGTCCTCTGTTTCACCTAAATAACCAAAGCGCCCATACTCAGCTCCAAGTAAATAAGCATCTATCGCAAGGTCCATACACGGGTCAATTAAAAATGGATGTGTTAGAAAATGAAAAGGAATGACTTGTCGAAAATGGTCACGAACATTTCCCTTCATTTTTTTTAAAGATACGCGGCGAAGGACCTTCCGTTCAAATTTCCATTGCTTCTCACGGCGTTTATCGAAAAACGTTGTAATAACTGCCATATATTTCGTCACTCCTTTCGTTTTTTCTTTTAGTATGAGGTCAAGAGTGGAAACACATGCAGTGGAATTGTTGACGAAATTCACCAATTCATAATGTACTCAAACAAGTCATAAAATAAAGGTAAACATACAAAAAACCTCTTTGGGCATAAGACCAAAGAGGTTGAAAAGATATATTAACGTTTTGAGAACTGAGGTGCACGACGTGCTGCTTTAAGACCGTATTTCTTACGTTCTTTCATACGTGCATCACGAGTTAAGAAACCAGCTGTTTTAAGTGCTGGACGGTTATCAGGGTCTACTTGAAGTAGAGCACGTGCTACACCGTGACGGATAGCTCCCGCTTGTCCTGTGTATCCACCACCATCAACATTAACGTGAACATCGTATTGACCTTCAACGCCTGTTTCCACAAGTGGTTGCTTAACGATAAGCTTTAAAGTTTCAAGACCAAAATATTCATCCATATCGCGACCATTAATCACGATACGACCGTCGCCTGGCAATAAACGTACACGAGCAACAGAGTGCTTACGACGACCTGTACCATAGTATTGTACTTGTGCCAAAATAATACCCTCCTATTCAATTAACCGCGAAGTTGATAAACTTCTGGTTTTTGAGCTTGATGTTTGTGTTCGCTACCTGCATATACATGTAGCTTCATACCTTGTGCGCGTCCAAGAGTGTTCTTTGGAAGCATACCTTTAATTGCTAGCTCAAGCATACGCTCAGGCTTGTTAGCACGCATATCTCCAGCTGTTGTCTTTTTCAAACCACCTGGGTGATTTGTGTGACGATAGTAAATCTTGTTTTTTAACTTGTTTCCAGTCAACTCAATCTTCTCTGCGTTAATGATGATTACATGATCACCTGTATCAACGTGAGGCGTAAAAGTTGGCTTGTTCTTACCACGAAGAATTGAAGCTACTTCAGATGCTAAACGACCAAGAGTTTGGCCTTCAGCGTCTACTACATACCACTTACGCTCAACTTCGTTTGGCTTTGCCATATATGTTGTACGCATGATTTTCCCTCCTAAAGAAAACGATCACTTTCAAATTTTACATAACTTAAACCATAGTCTATTGTAACATTCCGGAACCCGGGGCTAGTGGGTTTTTGGAATTACCATCTAACATCATATAATATTCAAAAACCAATGTCAACAAAATGTTACACTAGGATTAGTTGTTTTAGAAAAGCTTGGCCCCGCCAGATTTATAACTTTGTAACTCTCTTCTCTTCACTTATCTACCCACGATTAGAGATCATTCTCCGGCGGGGTCTTAGCTTTTCTTACTTCCCTTGGCCATGCTCTTTCACCCTTGTTAAACGATTCATTCAAGAAAAGCTTGCCTTTTCTTCCTCTCTTTTAACAAGGGGATAGGGACTTCACTACCTATTTTCTTCCTTCGTCACTCTCTCCTCTTCACTTTGCCTACCTAGATTAGAGACCATTCTCCGGCGGGGGCTTAGCTTTTCTTACTTCCCTTGGACACGCGCTTTCACCCTTGTTAAACCAAAAGCATTACACGGGTTCCTTAAATAGCCTTACACTGACTTAAAAACTGGATAATCATACTTTACATCCCACAAATATAAGCCATGGCCTGGTACTGTTTTTCCAGCTAAATCTCGGTTTTGCCCATCACGTATAGCCATCATCTCGATCGGACTTCGTTTACCAGCCCCAATCTCTAGCAAAGTCCCGACAATGATTCGAACCATGTTATATAAAAAGCCGTTGCCGACTAGTATAAAAACTAATTCCTCATCGTTTTCCTCAATCTCTAGCTTAAATAATGTTCTTACTTTGTCCTGTACCTCTGTTTTAGCCGCGCAAAATGAACTAAAGTCATAGGTCCCAACTAAATAGAATGCTCCATCTCTCATTGCATCAATATTAAGATTAAAGGGGTGATGATAGCTAAAATTTCTAGTAAAAACATCCGCAGCTTTTGTATGACTCACTCGATAGCGATATTCCTTCTGTTTAACGGAAAAGCGCGCATGGAATTCATCATCGACAAATACAGCTTCCATTACTCGAATATCAGGTGGTAAACAAGCATTAATCGCCTTGGGCCACTGTTTTTCAGGTATTGATAACGAACTATCAAAGTGAATCACTTGACCTTTAGCATGTACTGCTGCATCCGTTCTTCCAGAAGCAAAGACTTTAATAGATTCTCCTTTATGAATCACTTGGAGACATCTTTCCAATTCTGCTTGAACCGTACGTTTTCCAGGCTGAACTTGATAACCAGAAAACCCAGTTCCATCATAGGCAACCTTGCAAGCTATTCTTGTCATCATACCCTCCTATAAAGCTCTTAAGCTCTTAATAACCAGATTATGAGACCTAATATAATGCAAAGCGTTAACGCGACTGAATCACGTAACGACCAGCAGAGAACACGTAATTTAGTACGCCCTTCCCCTCCTCGGTACCCACGAGCTTCCATTGCTAATGCTAACTCCTCAGCCCGCTTAAAAGCATTGACAAAAAGAGGAACTAGTAATGGTAACAAGGCTTTTACACGCTCCGTAAGCGGACCTGAAGTAAAATCAACCCCTCTAGCCATTTGCGCTTTCATAATCTTCTCCGTCTCCTGAAGAAAAGTTGGGATGAAGCGTAAGGCAATCGAAATCATTAAAGCTAGTTCATGAGCAGGCACACCAATTTTTTTAAGGGGAGTTAAAAGTGATTCTAGTCCGTCCGTTAATACAATCGGGCTTGTTGTTAAAGTAACAAGTGACGTTAGAACAACAAGGGTTAGTAATCGAATCGATGTAAACAGTCCTTTTGTAACTCCGCCCTCATAAATAGTAATAAAGCCTAGGGAATACCATACCTCACCTTCCTTTGTCAAAAAAACATGAAGGATAAGCGTAAATAAAATAAGCCAGAGAATCGGCTTAATTCCACGATAGATGAACGAAATAGGTACTCGAGATAATGCTAGCATGATCATAGCAAAAACAATAATAAGTCCATTTGCATACCAATTATTTGCTAGAAAGATAACAAATACAAGCAAAAACGCGGAAACTAATTTAGAACGTGGATCAAGACGATGTAGCATTGACTCCACAGGAATATACTGTCCGATGATGACATTTTGCAGCACTAGAGACCACGTCCTTTCTGGACATGAGCCGCCATATAAGCAGCGAGTTCCTTCATATCAAAAATGAGCGGCACTTCCTTAAGCTGAAATCTATTTTTAAACTCATTTAAAAAGCGAACCGTATCAGGTAAATCTAGACCAATTTCAGTTAGACGTGTAGTATGTTGAAAAACTTGCTCTCGGCTACCTTCCATTTCAACTTTTCCTTCATTTAACACGATTATATGATCTGCAAAACGAGCAGCATCTTCCATTTGATGAGTAACTAATATCGTTGTCGTCTCATGTTCACGGTGATAGTTTGTAAAAAGCTCCATAATTTGTTTACGTCCTTCAGGGTCAAGACCAGCAGTTGGCTCGTCTAATACAAGAATTTCAGGTCTAGAAGCTAATACACCTGCAATAGCCACTCTTCTCATTTGTCCGCCGCTTAACTGAAAGGGTGACACTTCTAAAAGGTCCTCCGATAGCCCAACTTGAGGTAGTAATTTTCTAGCTCGATTTAAAGCACGCTCCTCAGACAAACCAAAGTTTATCGGACCAAAGCAAATATCTTTTGCTACCGTCTCTTCGAATAACTGGTGTTCTGGGTACTGAAAGACTAAACCGACCTTTTTTCTCAACTCTTTTAAGTTAAATTTATTTTTTCCTGCTGTAAGAGTGAATGAACCAATCTGGACAGTTCCTGAAGAAGGTTTAAGTAAACCGTTTAAATGCTGAATAAATGTCGATTTCCCAGAACCTGTATGCCCAATAATTGCGGTAAACGACCCTGATGGAATTTTTAAAGAAATACCATCTAACGCTAATTTCTCAAAAGGGGTTCCTGGCATATAACGATGTACTACTTCGTTAAATTGGATATCCATAAGGCATTCACCAGCTCCTCATTCGTTAAACATTGCTGTTTAAGCATAACTCCCTGCTTCGCCAATTCTTGCTGTAATGTTAAAGAAAAAGGTACAGACAACCCAGCCTCTTTAATCCAATCATGTGATTGAAATACCTGTCTAGGTGAACCATCCTTTAGGACCTGTCCATCTTTTAAAACGATTACCCGATTCGCATAAATTGCCTCTTGCATATCATGTGTAATCGATACTATTGAAACACCATGATTATGAAGCTCCTTCATCGTCTGTAGTACTTCTTGTCTACCAATTGGATCGAGCATAGATGTAGCCTCATCAAAAATAACAAACTCAGGTTCTAGTGCAATAATCCCTGCAATCGCAACACGCTGTTTTTGTCCGCCAGATAAACGATGAGGTTCCTTGTCTAATAAATGTTCAATGCCAATTTGCTTTGAATATTTTTCTATCCGCGCGACCATTTCTGCGCGTTCAATACCACGATTTTCTAAACCGAAGGCAAGATCATCTCGCACAGTAGTAGCTACAAACTGATGCTCTGGATTTTGAAAGACCATTCCAACACGTCTACGAACTTCCCATAAAGAAGATTCCTGGATTGTTTCGTACCCATCGACCTTAACAGACCCACTCGTTGGAATGAATAAACCATTTATCAACCTTCCAAGAGTAGATTTCCCGGAGCCATTCTGGCCGAGAATTGCAACCCACTCGTTACTTTCAATCGTTAAGCTTACGTTATGTATCGCATTGATTTTTGCTCCATCATAACGAAAAACAACGTCCTCAAGTTCAATCATTACCTTCACACCCTTAATAAGATGCACTCTTTATATAACAAAAAAGGGCCCCAGAGTCAGAGCGCTCATGCTCAGATCCTGTACTGCCCTTAGTCGTCTCATATATTGACTCAAAAAAGAGAATCAGTTATACAAGCTCAATAATTGCCATTGGTGCACCGTCTCCACGACGAGGACCAACTTTTAAAATACGTGTATAACCACCTTGACGCTCTTCATAACGAGGTGCGATATCCGAGAAAAGCTTTTGGATAGCATCTTGACCACTCTCAGCGTCTGCTACTTCTCTACGAATGAAAGCTGCAGCTTGACGACGAGCATGTAAGTCTCCACGCTTACCAAGCGTAATCATTTTCTCAACGATTGAGCGTAACTCTTTCGCCTTCGCTTCAGTTGTTTCAATGCGTTCATTGATGATAAGATCTGTTGCTAAGTCACGGAAAAGTGCTTTACGAGCAGAACTATCACGACCTAATTTAGCGTATGCCATGTTCGTTTCCCTCCTTTGTAGCTTTCTCTGAAACAAATAAATGTACAGAGCATTTTACTTAATAGAATCAATCAAAATTATATTGTGATTGAAAGGAATCAAAGAGTCTATTGAGACCTGTCCGTTAATCTTCCTTACGAAGACCTAAACCAAGCTCTCCCAGTTTCTCCTGAACTTCCTCTAACGATTTACGTCCAAGGTTTCGAACCTTCATCATGTCTTCTTCTGACTTTTGCGTAAGCTCTTGAACCGTATTTATACCAGCACGCTTTAAGCAGTTATAAGAACGAACAGAGAGATCTAGTTCTTCAATCGTCATTTCAAGGACTTTCTCTTTCTGATCTTCTTCTTTTTCGACCATGATTTCAGCATTTTGCGCTTGATCCGTTAAACCTACAAAAATATTTAAATGCTCAGTTAAAATTTTCGCACCTAAAGAAACTGCTTCCTCTGGGCGAATACTTCCATCAGTCCATACATCAAGGGTTAGTTTGTCATAGTTGGTAACCTGACCGACGCGTGTATTTTCTACTTGATAATTCACACGTGAGACCGGTGTATAGATAGAGTCAATAGGAAGAACGCCAATCGGCTGCTCATCATTCTTATTTCCTTCAGCAAGAACATAACCACGACCACGCTTTGCTACAAGACGCATCCGAAGATTAGCGCCCTTTGCTAGAGTTGCAATATGCAAATCCGGATTTAACACTTCAATATCACTATCATGTGTTAAATCACCAGCAGTAACAACACCTTCGCCTTGAACATCGATTTCAAGTGTCTTCTCTTCATCAGAATAAATCTTAAGTGCAAGTTTCTTTAAATTCAAAATGACTGTTGTTACATCTTCAACAACACCTTCGATCGTTGAAAACTCATGTAAAACACCATCAATTTGAACAGAAGTAACCGCAGCCCCTGGTAAAGAGGACAGAAGAATACGACGTAAGGAGTTCCCTAGTGTCGTTCCGTAGCCACGTTCAAGTGGTTCAACGACAAACTTCCCGTATTTTGCGTCTTCACTAATTTCAACCGTTTCAATATTTGGCTTTTCGATTTCAATCATTAAACAAACCCTCCTTCAAAACGTCGAACTCCGGTAGACTGCCAGGAAAGCCTAACCGGAAATCCCCATTAGGCAGTTCCCAACCGTTTCACCTTTTTTGTCAATAGGATTTTTTATTCACCTAATCCAGTATTGACACTTTCAGGAAATCTATACAATGATTGATTCCGTTACACTCTACGACGTTTTGGCGGACGGCAGCCGTTATGTGGAACAGGAGTAACATCTTTAATCATATTAACTTCTAATCCAACAGCTTGTAATGAGCGAATCGCTGCTTCACGACCAGCACCAGGGCCTTTAACGGAAACTTCGATTGTCTTCATGCCATGCTCCATTGCAGTTTTAGCAGCTGTTTCAGCAGCCATTTGAGCAGCAAATGGAGTAGACTTACGAGAACCTTTAAAACCTAATGCACCTGCACTTGCCCAGGAAATAGCATTACCGTGTGTATCGGTAATCGTCACGATTGTGTTATTGAAAGTTGAGCGAATGTGAGCTACACCCGCCTCAACATTTTTACGTTGACGACGCTTTGGACGAGTATTCGTTTTCTTAGCCATTACTTATTCAACCTCCTTTACTATTTTTTCTTATTCGCTACTGTACGACGAGGACCTTTACGTGTACGAGCATTGTTTTTAGAATTTTGACCGCGAACTGGTAAACCACGACGATGGCGGATACCACGGTATGAACCAATTTCAATTAGACGTTTAATATTAAGTGAAATTTCACGACGAAGGTCACCTTCTACTGGATGAGCTTCGATCGCTTCACGAATACGACCTAATTCTTCTTCTGTTAAGTCACGAACACGTGTATTTTCAGAAACACCAGCTTTTGCTAAAACTTCAGCTGCTTTAGCCTTACCGATTCCATAGATGTAAGTAAGTGAAATAACCACTCGCTTATCACGAGGAATATCGACACCTGCAATACGTGCCATATAATCAGCACCTCCTTAAATATTAGCCTTGTTTTTGTTTATGTTTTGGGTTTTCACAAATAACCATAACCGTCCCTTTACGACGGATAACCTTACACTTTTCACAAATAGGTTTGACAGATGGTCTTACCTTCATTTTCTTTTACCTCCTTATGGTACGGAGTGCATCTAATTATGATCGTTCAATCAGATAAAAGCAAAACTATTACGTTTTGCTAGTCGCTCTCGCAACAATATTATTTGTATCGATATGTGATTCGCCCACGAGTTAAATCATAAGGTGAAAGTTCTACCGTTACTTTATCTCCAGGAAGAATACGAATAAAGTGCATACGAATCTTACCAGAGACATGTGCTAGAATCTTATGACCGTTTTCTAACTCAACACGAAACATAGCGTTTGGAAGCGGCTCAATTACCGTTCCTTCTACTTCAATAACATCCTCTTTGGCCATGAATTTACTCTCCTTCCTGTAACAATAATTCCTGTTCGAGAAAGTTGCTTAATGCATACCGCAGCTTCCCATTTGTGACACGTCCTGTTTCATTAAAGCTATTGCAAACTTCTTCGGAAATGTAATCCATAAGTTTTAGATGGCTAATGTTCTTCCTTTTTGGACGATCAACTTTACGTTTGTCGCCATCTGCAATAAAGACAAACCGGTGATTATCAAGTTTTATAATAACACTAAACTGGTCACGATCTCGACCTTTTGTAATTTTTACAATTTGACCGACCGAGGGACTCGGTTCAGAGTCTTTCATCTTTTCCATCACCTACATCTAAACTTTTGTTAAGATTTCATAGCCCGTATCCGTAATAGCAATTGTATGTTCAAAATGTGCACATTTCTTACCATCAACTGTCACAACAGTCCAGTCATCAGATAATGTACGTACATAACGAGCACCAGCATTGATCATCGGTTCAATGGCTAATACCATTCCCGGCTTTAAACGAGGACCTTTCCCTGGAGGACCGTAGTGAGGGATCTGTGGGTCTTCATGTAAGTTTTGACCAACTCCATGCCCAACATACTCACGTACAATTGAAAAACCAAGTGGCTCTGCATAAGATTGAATAGCATGAGAAATATCAGATAACCTCTCACCTGGTACCGCCTTCTCCAACCCTTTATACAAAGACGTTTCTGTTACATCCAGAAGCTTTTGGTCTTCCTTTGTGATCGTTCCGACCGCATAAGTCCAAGCAGAATCACCGTGATACCCATTATAATATGCACCGATGTCTACACTAATGATGTCTCCATCCTTTAATACGCGCTTTCCAGGAATACCGTGCACCAATTCTTCATTAACGGAAGCGCAGATGCTACCTGTAAATCCATTATAGCCTTTGAACGAGGGTGTTGCACCGTGTGAACGAATCAACTTTTCAGCAATCTCATCCAATTCTAACGTCGTAATACCTGGCTGAATATAGTCTTTTAAAGCTTGATGCGTTAAAGCAACAATTTTTCCAGCTTCTCGCATGATTTCAATTTCACGCTTTGTCTTACATATAATCATGCATTAAGTCCTTTCAAAAGTTCGTCTAGATCTTCAAACACTTTCGAAATTTCTTGATTACCATTTATATTCTTTAAATAACCTTTTTCTGAATAGAAATCAATTAGTGGCTGAGCCTGCTTTTGGTTCACTTCTAAACGCTTTTTAACAGTCTCTGGCTTATCGTCATCACGTTGAATAAGCTCACTACCATCCACATCACATTTACCTGCCACTGTTGGCGGGTTGAAAAGCGTATGATAAGTCTTACCTGATGATGGTGAAACCCATCGTCCTGTTAAACGCTCCATTAGAAGCTCCTCAGGTACATCAATGTTAAGAACATAATCTAGCGAACGTCCCATAGATGATAGCATCTCTTCTAATGCTTCTGCCTGAGCCACAGTTCTCGGAAAACCATCTAATAAAAATCCGTTCTCGCAATCACTTTGACTAAGTCGTTCACGTACTATCCCAATCGTTACTTCATCAGGTACAAGCTCACCTGCATCCATAAATGATTTAGCTTTTAATCCAAGCTCAGTTTCGCCCTTAATTGCAGCACGAAACATATCCCCTGTTGAGATATGAGGAATCTCATATTTCTCAACAATACGCTCTGCCTGAGTACCTTTACCAGCACCAGGTAACCCCATCAAAATCAAGTTCATTTCGTATCCCTCCATCGAACCGTCTTAACAACATAGGCGAAGGGAAGAAGCCAATGCCTTCCCTGAACCCTAGTTACTTAATAAACCCTTTATAAGAACGCTTGATTAACTGACTCTCGATTTGCTTCATCGTGTCTAATGCTACACCAACTACGATTAATAATCCAGTACCACCAATCTGAATAGCAGGTGGTAAATCCATAAATCTCGTAAAGAACACTGGTATAATAGCGACAACAGCTAAAAATAGAGCCCCTACAAACGTTAAACGGTATAAAATACGCGTTAAGTATACTTGTGTTGTTTTTCCGGGACGAATGCCTGGGACATAGCCACCTTGCTTTTTGAGGTTTTCAGCCATTTGTTCCGGGTTTACTTGAATAAATGTGTAGAAGTACGTAAAACCAATAATTAACGCTGCATAGACTGCCATACCAATAGGATGAGTATAATCAAACACTCTCGTTACCCAAGCAGCAATTGCATTATCTGTTCCAAAGAACCCGGCAACCGTAGGTGGGAAAATAAACAAAGACAATGCAAAAATTACCGGAATAACCCCTGCTGCATTTACTTTTAACGGTAAATGTGTTGACTGTCCACCAACTGGACTACGACCAACTAAACGCTTGGCATACTGAACAGGAATCTTTCGTAGTGCCTGTTGAACAAAAATCACTCCAACAATGATAGCTAAAATAGCTAGCACAAGTAAAAGAACTGTTACGATACTAAGGAATAACTGCTCACCCGCACCTTCAATTTGAGTTGCGTAGATTTGATTAATTCCATTTGGAATCCCTGCAGCAATCCCACCAAAAATGATTATCGAAATACCGTTCCCTACACCTTTAGCAGTAATTTGTTCACCAAGCCACATAAGAAATGCCGTTCCCGCTGTAAGAACAAGAGCAATAAATAAATAAGTTGGGATACTTGGATAAGGAATTAACCCTGGAAAGAGCGTATTAAACCCAATTGACATCCCAAGTGCTTGAATGAATCCTAAAACGATCGTTCCATATCGAGTAATCTGTGCTAACTTTCGACGACCGGCTTCTCCCTGTTTTGCCCATTCCGTAAATTTAGGAACTACATCCATCTGTAATAATTGAACGACAATCGATGCAGTAATGTACGGCATGATACCCATTGCAAAAATGGAAAAGTTTCCTAGAGCTCCACCACCGAATGTATTTAGGAAACCAAACGCATTAGCTTGGTCCATAAAATTCAAGGCTTCACTATTTGCACCAGGTACAGGAATAAAACTACCAAGACGAAAAACAATGAGCATGAGTAGGGTGAAAACAACCTTTTGGCGTAAGTCACCCACTCGAATTATGTTGGAGATCGTCCGGAACATTAAATCACCTCAGTTTTTCCGCCAGCAGCTTCGATTGCTTCGACAGCTGAAGCTGAAAACTTATGTGCTTTAACAGTAACGTTCTTTTCAAGCTTGCCGTTACCTAAAACCTTAATTCCGTCCTTTACGTTCTTCACAACACCTGTTTCAATAAGAAGTTCTGGAGTCACCTCAACACCACCGTCAAAACGGTTAAGTGTATCAAGGTTAATGATTGAATACTCCTTACGAGTCGGGTTTGTGAAACCACGTTTAGGTAAACGACGGTACAATGGATTTTGACCACCTTCAAAACCTGGGCGAACACCTCCGCCAGAACGTGCATTTTGACCTTTGTGTCCCTTACCAGCAGTCTTACCATTACCAGAACCGATACCACGACCTACACGATTACGTACTTTTCGTGAACCTTCTGCAGGCTTCAACTCATGAAGTTTCATGTTGACACCTCCTCATGTATAAATTTAGCGATTAAGCTTCGATTTCTTTAACTGTTAACAGGTGAGAGACCTTGTTTACCATACCGCGAATCGCTGCGTTATCTTCTTGAACAACTGATTGATGCATCTTACGTAATCCAAGTGTATTTACTGTAACGCGTTGGTCTTCCGGACGTCCGATAAGACTACGAGTGAGGGTAATTTCTAATTTCTTAGCCATTTACTTTCCCTCCTTATCCTAACAGTTCTTCCACTGTTTTACCGCGTAATTTTGCTACTTCTTCAGCCTTCTTTAACCCTTTAAGTCCTTGCATTGTTGCACGAACCATATTAATAGGGTTATTAGAACCTAATGATTTTGAAAGAATATCGCCTACACCTGCAAGATCTAGTACTGCACGAACAGGTCCACCTGCGATAACCCCTGTACCTTCTGAAGCTGGTTTTAATAAAACTCGACCTGCACCAAAGTGACCAAGGATTTCATGTGGAATTGTAGTACCTACAACTGGTACTTCAATGAGGTTTTTCTTTGCATCTTCCACTGCTTTACGGATAGCTTCAGGAACTTCCTGAGCTTTACCCATACCGAACCCAACATGACCGTTCTTATCGCCAACAACAACCAATGCAGCAAAGCGGAAACGACGACCACCCTTAACAACCTTTGCTACACGATTGACTGCTACTACTTTTTCTTCAAGTTCCAACGTATTAGGGTCAATACGACGCATTCGTTTTCCCTCCTTTGTTCTTTAGAATTGCAGACCCGCTTCACGCGCTGCGTCTGCTAATGTTGCTACACGTCCGTGATACACGTATCCACCACGGTCGAATACAACGACTTTGTGTCCATTTTCAATCGCACGCTTTGCAACAAGTTCTCCAACTTGTTTCGCCGCATCTTTATTTCCACCGTTCTCAACTGAAATCTCTTTATCCAACGAAGATGCTGAAGCAAGAGTTACACCATTTACGTCATCGATAAGCTGTGCGTAAATGTGTTTTGATGAACGGAAAACGTTTAGACGCGGACGTTCAGGAGTTCCTGTAATCGCACGACGAACATGAGCGTGTCTTTTTTTACGTGCCAAATTTTTGTTAGGCTTCGTAATCATTGAACGTCATTCCTTTCCGTAAGTTAATGATTATTTACCAGTCTTACCTTCTTTACGACGTACATATTCACCTTCGTAACGAATCCCTTTACCTTTGTAAGGCTCAGGTAAACGTACTGAACGAATATTAGACGCAACTGCACCTACGCGCTCTTTATCGATTCCTTTAACAACAACTTTTGTGTTAGAAGGGACATCGATTTCGATTCCTTGCTCAGGCTCGATTTCAACTGGATGAGAGTATCCTACATTAAGTACAAGCTTTTGTCCGGACTTCGTTGCACGATAACCTACCCCAATAAGTTCAAGGCCACGTTCGAAACCTTTCGTTACGCCTTCAACCATATTGTTGATTAAGCTTCGAGTCGTTCCGTGAAGAGCACGGTGCTCTTTATTATCAGTAGGGCGTTCTACCACTACTTCATTTTCTGCAATGTTAATCTTCATGTCAGGGTGAAGTTCACGCTTTAATTCACCTTTAGGACCTTTAACCGTTAATAGTGTTCCGTCAAGTGTAATTGTAACACCACTTGGAACCTCAACAGGCTTTTTACCAATACGAGACATTCTAGTACACCTCCATTCATTTCAAGGATTGTATTACCAAACGTAAGCTAATACTTCGCCACCGATTTGTTGTTGACGTGCATCCTTGTCTGTCATAACGCCTTTAGACGTTGACACAAGCGCAATTCCAAGTCCACCAAGTACGCGTGGAAGCTCGCCTGCTTTCGCGTACACACGAAGACCAGGTTTACTAATACGCTTAAGACCAGTAATTACTCTTTCATTTGATACTCCATATTTTAAGAAGATGCGGATAACACCTTGCTTATTATCTTCAATATATTCGTAGTCACGGATAAAGCCTTCACGCTTAAGAATATCAGCGATCTCCTTCTTTACCTTTGAAGCAGGCAATTCTAACTTCTCGTGACGAACTGTGTTCGCATTACGAATACGAGTCAGCATATCTGCAATTGGATCAGTCATGACCATGTGTATTTACCTCCTTCCCGTTCTTAGGCTTACCAACTAGCTTTTTTCACACCAGGAATTTGCCCTTTGTAAGCAAGTTCTCTGAAGCAAATTCTGCAAAGTTTAAACTTACGTAATACTGAATGAGGACGACCGCAACGTTCACAGCGTGTATATTCTTGTACTTTATACTTCTGTGTGCGTTTTTGCTTTGCAATCATTGATTTCTTCGCCAACGTTTTCCCTCCTCTTCGATACGACTTTTAAATTATTTTTGAAATGGCATTCCCATTTGAGTTAATAGTTCACGAGCTTCTTCGTCAGTGTTAGCAGTTGTAACAATAACAACATCCATTCCACGAACTTTGTCAACTTTATCGTAATCAATTTCCGGGAAAATTAATTGCTCTTTAACACCAAGTGTGTAATTTCCACGACCATCAAAAGCCTTTTTTGAGATACCGCGGAAGTCACGTACACGTGGTAATGAAATAGTAACTAATTTATCAAGAAACTCATACATACGCTCACCACGTAATGTTACTTTAGCTCCAATTGGCATACCTTCACGTAGCTTAAATCCAGCAATAGACTTTTTCGCTTTTGTAATTAGAGGCTTTTGACCAGTGATTTCGGTTAATTCTTCAACAGCTTTATCTAAAGCTTTTGCGTTAGAAACAGCATCACCAACACCCATATTCACAACGATTTTTTCTAATTTAGGTACAGCCATTACAGATGAGTAATTAAACTTCTCAACTAGAGAAGGAACGATCTCTTTTGAATACTTCTCCTTTAATCGGTTCATACGATTGACCTCCTTTCACACTCTGACTACTTATCTAAAGTTTCGCCAGACTTCTTTGCAATACGTACTTTATTATCGTTTTCCACTTTATAACCTACACGAGTAGGTTCACCTGACTTAGGGTCAATTGGCATAACGTTTGAAGAATGAATTGGCGCTTCTTGGTTCAAGATTCCACCTTGTGGATTATCTTGAGAAGGTTTCGCGTGCTTCTTCACTACATTAACACCTTCAACAAGAACGCGACTCTTTTTTGGATATGCCTCAAGAATCACACCTTGCTTCCCTTTGTCTTTACCAGAGATGACCTTTACAGTATCACCTTTTTTGACATGCATTTTCGCCATGTTCGCACCTCCTTGACAGGGCCTTTCCGTAATCTTCTATTAAAGAACTTCTGGAGCAAGAGACACAATCTTCATGAATTGGTTGTCACGAAGTTCACGTGCTACCGGTCCGAAAATACGCGTTCCACGTGGACTCTTATCATCACGAACGATAACCGCAGCATTCTCGTCAAATTTAATATAAGAACCATCGTTACGACGTACGCCACTCTTAGAGCGAACGATAACCGCCTTAACAACTTCACCTTTCTTGACAACGCCACCTGGTGTTGCTTGTTTCACCGAGCAAACAATTACATCACCAATGTTAGCAGTTTTACGACCTGAACCACCTAGTACTTTAATACATAAAACTTCACGAGCACCAGAGTTATCAGCTACTTTTAAACGGGATTCTTGTTGAATCATGCGATCTTACCTCCCTTCAACTAGAGAACTTCTATTAAATAATTACCGCTTCTTCTACGATTTCAACTAAGCGGAAACGTTTATCTTTTGAAAGCGGACGAGTTTCCATGATTTTAACAACATCGCCAATTTTCGCGCTGTTTTCCTCATCATGGGCTTTAAACTTTTTAGAATACTTTACACGCTTACCGTATAAACGATCTTTTTTGTAAGTTTCAACAAGAACAGTAATCGTCTTATCCATCTTGTCTGAAACGACGCGCCCTGTGTAAACCTTACGTTGGTTGCGTTCCATTTAGCAAACCTCCTTTTTAGCCGTTGTTAATTCCAAGCTCACGTTCACGCAAAACTGTCTTTGCACGAGCAATTGCTTTACGAACTTCACGAATACGGGCTGGATTATCCAATTGACCAGTCGCTAGTTGAAAGCGAAGGTTAAATAACTCTTCTTTAAGTGATTTCGTTTTTTGCTCAATTTCAGCAGTGGTTAAGTTACGAATATCATTAGCTTTCATTTGCGTCACCACCCACTTCTTCGCGTTTTACAAACTTACATTTAACCGGTAATTTATGAGAAGCAAGACGTAACGCTTCACGAGCAACTTCTTCAGAAACACCAGCAATTTCAAACATAACCTTTCCAGGCTTAACTACTGCAACCCATCCTTCAGGAGCACCTTTACCAGAACCCATTCGAACTTCAAGTGGCTTAGCAGTGTAAGGCTTAGAAGGGAAGATTTTAATCCAAACTTTACCACCACGCTTCATATAACGTGTCATTGCAATACGAGCAGATTCGATTTGACGGTTTGTAATCCAAGAAGCTTCTAAAGCTTGTAAACCGAATTCACCGAAATGTACTTCAGTACCGCCCTTTGCACGACCACGCATATTACCGCGATGTTCACGACGATATTTCACACGCTTTGGTAATAACATGATTAGTTGCCTCCTTCCTCTTTCTTCGTTCCTTTCGTTGGAAGG
The DNA here is from genome assembly GCF_002156385.1 of Halalkalibacter urbisdiaboli. GTDB lineage: Bacteria > Bacillota > Bacilli > Bacillales > Bacillaceae_D > Halalkalibacter_A > Halalkalibacter_A urbisdiaboli. Next base: position 38,511 of record NZ_MVJM01000008.1, on the reverse strand, counting down.
ACTTCACCACGATAAATCCAGATTTTAACCCCTAATTTACCGTAAGTCGTATCAGCTTCTGCTGTACCATAATCGATATCAGCACGAAGAGTGTGAAGTGGAACAGTTCCTTCGCTGTAGTGTTCAGCACGTGCGATATCCGCACCGCCAAGACGACCAGATACTTGAGTTTTAATACCCTTTGCACCTGCACGCATTGTACGTTGGATTGCTTGCTTCATTGCACGACGGAACGAAATACGATTTTCTAATTGACGAGCAATATTTTCAGCTACTAATTTTGCATCTAAATCTGCTTGCTTCACTTCAAAAATATTGATGTGAACTCGTTTACCAGTTAGTTCATTAAGTGCTTTACGTAAAGCTTCAACTTCAGAACCACCTTTTCCGATCACCATACCAGGCTTAGCAGTAGAAATTGTAATGTTTACGCGGTTAGCAGCACGTTCAATTTCAACTTTAGATAAAGAAGCATCTTTTAAACGCTTTTCAATGTATTCACGAATCTTAATGTCTTCATGAAGTAAATCTGCATAATCTTTTTCTGCGAACCATTTAGATTCCCAGTCACGAATGACTCCAACACGAAGTCCTATCGGATTGACTTTTTGACCCACGCGTTATCCCTCCTTCTTTTCTGTTACAACTAATGTAATATGACTAGTACGCTTGTTAATACGACTTGCACGACCCATCGCACGTGGACGGAAACGTTTCAAAGTAACACCTTCATCAACAAACGCTTCACTAATTACAAGATTGTTTGGCTCCATTTCATAGTTGTGCTCTGCATTCGCAATTGCAGAATTTAAAAGCTTTTCTACAACAGGAGAAGCAGCTTTTGGTGTATGGCGAAGAATTGCAATCGCCTCACCAACTTGCTTTCCGCGAATTAAGTCAACAACTAAACGCACTTTACGAGGAGCAATACGAACTTGTTTTGCTACAGCTTTAGCTTGCATAGCCTAGACCTCCTCTCTAACTCCGCTTAACGTCTTGTTTTCTTATCATCAGCAGCATGGCCTTTGTACGTACGAGTAGGCGCAAACTCACCAAGTTTGTGTCCTACCATATCTTCAGAAACATATACAGGTACATGCTTACGGCCATCATATACTGCGATTGTGTGACCAATAAACTCAGGGAAAATTGTTGAACGACGAGACCATGTCTTAATCACTCGCTTGTCATCAGTTTCATTCATTGCTTCAACTTTCTTCATCAAATGATCATCGACAAAAGGCCCTTTTTTCAAGCTACGACCCATGAGAAAACCTCCCTTCGCGATTGGGGAACGGTTCTATCTAAGAACCGCATCTCAATCCCGTTATTTTTTACGACGACGTACAATATACTTATCAGAAGCTTTGTTTTTCTTACGTGTTTTGTAACCAAGAGTTGGTTTACCCCAAGGTGACATTGGTGACTTACGTCCAATTGGAGCACGTCCTTCACCACCACCGTGTGGGTGATCGTTCGGGTTCATAACAGATCCACGAACAGTTGGGCGTTTACCTAACCAACGAGAACGACCTGCTTTACCGATATTGATAAGTTCATGTTCTAAGTTACCAACTTGACCGATTGTTGCTCTGCAAGTTGATAAGATATAACGAGTTTCACCTGAATTTAAACGTACTAATACGTAGTCTCCTTCTTTACCAAGAAGTTGAGCTTCAGTACCAGCAGAACGTACTAATTGTCCGCCTTTACCAGGCTTTAACTCAATGTTATGAATAACTGTACCGACTGGGATATTTTTAAGTGGTAATGCGTTACCTACTTTAATATCTGATTCCGGACCAGATTCAATCATTGTACCTACTTTAAGACCTTTTGGAGCTAAGATATAACGCTTCTCACCATCAACATAGTTAATTAAAGCGATATTCGCTGAACGGTTCGGATCATATTCGATCGTAGCAACGCGTCCTGGAATTCCATCTTTGTTACGCTTAAAGTCAATAACACGGTATTGACGCTTATGTCCACCACCTTGGTGACGAACAGTTAGCTTACCTTGGTTGTTACGTCCACCTTTTTTGTGTAAAGGAGCAAGTAACGACTTTTCCGGCTTATCCGTTGTGATTTCCGCAAAATCAGATACGGACATACCACGACGACCAGCACTGGTTGGTTTATACTTTTTAATCGCCATCTTTAATTCCCTCCTTCGCTTTTAAACTTATACACCTTCAAAGAATTCTAATTCTTTGCTATCTGGTGATAATGTCACAATGGCTTTTTTACGACGAGCAGTAAAACCCGTGTAACGTCCAAAGCGCTTAGCTTTGCCTTTATAATTCATTGTGTTAACTTTATCAACCTTCACTTCAAAGATTTCTTCTACCGCATCTTTGATTTGAGTTTTATTCGCACGTACGTCAACTTCAAACGTATACTTTTTCTCAGCCATAAGATCAGTTGAACGTTCTGTAATCACGGGGCGCTTAATGATATCACGAGCGTTAGACATTACGCAAGCACCTCCTCTACCTTTTCAACTGCTTCTTTAGTGATGACAAGCTTATCATGCTTAAGCACATCAAGCACATTTACTCCATCAGCTGTAACAAAGCTTACACCAGGTAAGTTACGAGTAGATAATGCAACTGCCTCATTGTAATCAGCTGTTACAACAAGCGTCTTACTATCGATTGATAAATCTGAAAGGACTTTAACCATATCCTTTGTTTTTGCTACATCAAATTTCAAATCATCTAATACAACAATTTCCGCTGCTTTTACTTTACTAGAAAGAGCAGATTTAATTGCTAGACGACGAACTTTCTTTGGTAGTTTATAGCTGTAGCTTCTCGGTGTTGGACCGAATACTACACCACCACCTACCCATTGTGGTGAACGGATTGACCCTTGACGAGCACGACCAGTTCCCTTTTGACGCCATGGCTTTCTCCCACCACCGCGAACTTCAGAACGTCCTTTTGTTTTATGTGTACCTTGACGAAGAGATGCTTGCTGCATGACAACAGCTTCATGTAGTACACTTTCATTCGGTTCAATACCAAAAACCGAATCTACTAACTCAATATCTCCTACTTGTGAACCAGCTTGGTTAAATAACGCTACTTTCGGCATGATGTGTCCTCCTTTCTTTCAGTCTTTATTTTACTTTAACCGCACTTTGAACTGTTACGTAGCTTTTCTTAGCTCCAGGTACATTCCCTTTAACTAGAAGCAAGTTACGCTCAGTATCAACCTTTACGATTTCAAGATTTTGAATTGTAATTTGTTCTCCACCCATACGTCCAGGTAATGCTTTACCTTTAAATACACGGTTTGGAGCAACTGGCCCCATCGAACCAGGACGACGATGATAACGAGAACCATGTGACATTGGTCCACGAGATTGGTTATGACGCTTAATCGCACCTTGGAAACCTTTACCTTTAGATTGTCCAGTTACGTCTACTACGTCACCTTCTTTAAATGTATCAACCTTTAATTCTTGACCTACTTCATACTCGCCAAGATTAACGTTACGGATTTCCTTGATGAAGCGCTTAGGAGCCGTGTTTGCTTTCGCAGCATGGCCTTGAGCTGGTTTGTTTGCATTTGCTTTCTTCTGGTCAGCAAATCCTAATTGGACTGCTTCATAGCCATCAGATTCAGCTGTTTTTAATTGAAGAACAACGTTAGGTTCTGCTTCAATAACTGTTACAGGGATGACTTCACCATTTTCAGAAAACACTTGTGTCATACCGATTTTTCTACCTAAGATTCCTTTGGTCATCCGTTACACCTCCTATAAAAAACGAATTTATTTTTTGCCATTTTCATATACTTCTTATATGTGTTCACACTAAATTATAAGTAACTTTTAATTAAAGTTTAATTTCAATGTCAACGCCAGATGGTAAATCCAAACGCATAAGTGCATCCACTGTTTGTGGTGTTGGATTCACAATATCAATTAAACGTTTATGAGTACGCATTTCAAACTGCTCACGAGAATCTTTATACTTGTGTACCGCACGTAAAATTGTGTAAACCGACTTCTCAGTTGGAAGTGGAATTGGTCCTGAAACATTGGCACCTGAACGCTTTGCTGTTTCAACAATCTTTTCTGCAGACTGATCTAGAACTCTGTGATCGTACGCTTTTAAACGAATGCGAATCTTTTGCTTTGCCATAATAGCCCCTCCTTTTTCGTCCATTTTATAAACAGACATACTCCGCGAAAATTTCCTACACCCCACCATGGCAATGGGGCCGGGTGTGTCAGCAACCTTCCGCATCATCGCTGTCAATGACCAACATTCAACATTATACATAGATATTTATAATAAATCAAGTATAATATCGTCTCAGTCACACTTTAACTATTATATAGATACTTACTAGTGAATGCAAGTCATTTTTATACTTGCTAAAATATAAATATCAATAAAAAAGAGATATCTCTCAAAAAAGAGATATCTCTTTTGTAACTATAATTACTTTTGGATTGAAGCAACAACGCCGGCACCAACAGTACGTCCACCCTCACGGATAGAGAACTTTGTACCTTCTTCGATAGCGATTGGTGCGATAAGCTCAACAGTCATCTCGATGTTGTCACCAGGCATTACCATCTCAACGCCTTCTGGAAGTTGAACGATTCCAGTTACGTCAGTTGTACGGAAGTAGAACTGAGGACGGTAGTTAGAGAAGAATGGAGTGTGACGTCCACCTTCTTCTTTTGAAAGAACGTAAACTTCAGCTTTGAAGTTTGTGTGTGGAGTGATTGTACCTGGCTTAGCAAGTACTTGACCACGTTGTACTTCATCACGGCTTACACCACGAAGAAGTGCACCAATGTTATCTCCAGCTTCAGCATAATCTAAAAGCTTACGGAACATTTCAACACCTGTGCAAGTAGTTTGCTTAGGCTCTTCAGTGATACCGATGATGTCAATTACATCACCAACGTTAAGTTGTCCACGCTCAACACGACCAGTAGCAACTGTACCACGACCAGTGATTGAGAATACATCCTCAACAGGCATCATGAATGGCTTTTCTTTATCACGCTCAGGAGTTGGGATATAAGAGTCAACAGCTTCCATTAGCTCGATGATTTTTTCTTCCCAAGCAGCGTCACCTTCAAGTGCTTTAAGAGCAGAACCTTGGATAACTGGAACGTCATCACCAGGGAAATCGTACTCAGAAAGAAGGTCACGAACTTCCATTTCTACTAATTCTAGTAATTCTTCATCATCAACCATGTCACACTTGTTAAGGAATACAACAAGGTAAGGTACACCTACTTGACGAGAAAGAAGGATGTGCTCACGAGTTTGTGGCATTGGACCATCAGCAGCAGATACTACTAAGATACCACCATCCATTTGTGCAGCACCAGTGATCATGTTCTTAACATAGTCAGCATGTCCTGGGCAGTCAACGTGTGCATAGTGACGGTTATCAGTTTCATACTCAACGTGTGCAGTAGAAATTGTGATTCCACGCTCACGCTCTTCTGGAGCACCATCAATAGCATCATATGCCATTGCAGTACCTTTACCAGAACGCTTAGCAAGAACTGTTGTAATTGCAGCAGTTAAAGTTGTTTTACCATGGTCAACGTGTCCAATTGTACCGATATTGGCATGCGTTTTCGAACGATCGAATTTTTCTTTACCCATGATTCATTTCCTCCCTTAATATAGACAATTTAAAAATTTTATGGATAAGAAAGGTAAAATATCCATATGTCAATTGTACCTTTCTTAGCTTACAACAAATTGTTCCTTGAAACAATTAATATTAGAAATTATTGGCCAGTTTGTTTCTTGATGATTTCTTCAGCGATACTCTTAGGTGCTTCCTCATAGTGAGAGAAGACCATTGAATACGTACCACGACCTTGTGTACGAGAACGAAGTGAAGTAGCATAACCGAACATTTCAGCTAGAGGTACAAATGCTCTAACGATTTGTGCGTTTCCGCGTGCTTCCATTCCATCAACTCGTCCACGACGTGCAGTAACATCACCCATGATATCACCCATGTACTCTTCTGGTACAACAACTTCTACTTTCATTAATGGCTCAAGTAGAACTGGATTACACTTCGCCTTAGCGTTCTTAAGTGCCATAGAAGCAGCAATCTTAAACGCCATTTCGTTTGAATCGACATCATGGTAAGAACCATCAAATAGTTTAGCCTTAATGTCGATAACCGGGAAGCCAGCAATCATACCATTAGCAAGTGATTCTTCGATACCAGCTTCAACAGCACCGATGTATTCACGAGGAACCGAACCACCAACAACAGCATTTTCAAATTCAAAACCTGCTCCCTCTTCATTTGGAGAGAACTCTACCCAAACGTGACCAAATTGTCCACGTCCACCAGATTGACGTACGAACTTACCTTCAACCTGAGCAGATTGACGAATCGTTTCACGATATGATACTTGAGGTGCACCAACATTTGCCTCTACTTTAAACTCACGTCTCATACGGTCAACAATGATATCAAGGTGAAGCTCACCCATACCAGAAATAATTGTTTGACCAGTCTCCTCGTTTGTCTCTGTACGGAAAGTTGGATCCTCTTCAGCAAGTTTAGCAAGCGCCATACCCATTTTATCTTGGTCAGCCTTTGACTTAGGCTCAACAGATAATGAGATAACTGGCTCTGGGAAGTCCATAGACTCAAGGATAACAAGGTTCTTCTCATCACATAGAGTGTCACCAGTTGTTGTATCCTTTAAACCTACAGCAGCAGCAATATCACCAGAGTAAACCGTTGAGATTTCCTCACGAGAGTTTGCGTGCATTTGTAGAATACGTCCGATACGCTCACGCTTACCTTTCGTTGAGTTTCTTACATATGAACCAGCTTCAAGGGTACCTGAATACACACGGAAGAATGTTAATTTACCTACGAATGGATCCGTCATTACCTTAAACGCTAATGCAGAGAAAGGTTGGTCGTCTCCAGACTCACGTACAACTTCTTCTTCAGTTTCAGGAACAATCCCTCTAATCGCAGGTACATCAATTGGTGATGGTAAGTAGTCAAGAACAGCATCTAGCATAAGCTGAACACCTTTGTTCTTAAATGCAGAACCACAAATTACTGGATAGAATTCAACGTTACAAGTACCTCTACGGATTGCAGCCTTGATTTCTTCCTCAGTAAGTTCTTCACCTTCTAAGTATTTCATTGTAAGCTCTTCATCAAGTTCAGCGACAGCTTCAACTAGCTTTTCGCGATACTCTTCAGCCTGAGCTTTATACTCATCAGGAATTTCTTTCTCTTCAGTACGTGTTCCAAGATCATCTTCGTAAAAATAAGCTTTCATTCTTACTAAGTCGATGATTCCTTCAAACTCATCCTCTGCTCCAATTGGTAATTGGATAGCATGAGCATTCGCTTGAAGACGATCACGAAGAGTTCCTAATGAATAAATGAAGTCAGCACCTGTTTTATCCATTTTGTTAACAAATACAACACGTGGAACTCCATAAGTTGTTGCTTGACGCCAAACTGTTTCTGTTTGAGGCTCAACACCTGACTGTGCGTCAAGTACTGCCACAGCTCCGTCCAATACGCGAAGTGAACGTTCAACTTCTACAGTAAAGTCTACGTGTCCTGGTGTATCAATGATGTTAATACGGTGACCTTTCCATTGAGCTGTTGTTGCAGCAGAAGTAATCGTGATACCACGCTCTTGCTCCTGCTCCATCCAGTCCATTTGGGAAGCCCCTTCATGAGTTTCACCAATCTTATGTGTACGACCTGTGTAGAATAAGATACGTTCTGTTGCAGTCGTTTTACCGGCATCAATGTGAGCCATGATGCCGATATTACGCGTATCCTTTAAGGAGAACTCTCTTGCCATAGTTTATTTCTCCTTCCTATTTCGAACAATTTATTTAGGATATCAAAAATCTTACCAACGATAGTGAGCAAACGCTTTGTTTGCTTCAGCCATTTTATGTGTATCTTCACGCTTCTTAACAGATGCACCTGCATTGTTAGCAGCATCAAGAATTTCATTAGCTAAACGCTCTTCCATCGTTTTCTCACCACGAAGACGAGAATAGTTTACTAACCAGCGAAGTCCTAAAGTTGTACGACGTTCAGGCTTAACTTCAATCGGTACTTGATAGTTTGCACCACCAACACGACGAGCTTTTACCTCAAGAACTGGCATAATGTTCTTAAGAGCTTGATCGAATACTTCCATAGGATCTTTACCACTGCGTTCCTTCACTAGTTCAAACGCGTTATATAAAATCGTTTGAGCGATTCCACGCTTACCATCAACCATAATACGATTGATTAAACGAGTTACAAGCTTTGAATTGTAAATAGGATCTGGTAACACATCACGACGAGCGACTGGACCTTTACGAGGCATAATTTCCCCTCCTTTCATTAAATAAACGTTTTATATTATTTTTTGTCTTTTGGACGCTTTGTTCCATATTTAGAACGACCTTGCATACGGTTTTGAACACCTGCAGTATCAAGAGCACCACGAACAATGTGGTAACGTACCCCTGGTAAATCTTTAACACGACCGCCGCGGATAAGAACAACACTGTGCTCTTGGAGGTTGTGGCCGATTCCAGGAATGTATGCAGTTACCTCAATACCATTTGTTAAACGTACACGCGCATATTTACGAAGAGCCGAGTTCGGCTTCTTAGGTGTCATAGTACCAACACGAGTACAAACACCACGCTTTTGCGGTGAAGATAAATCCGTTTGAGATTTCTTAAAGCTGTTATAGCCTTTATTAAGAGCTGGTGAGTCAGACTTCTTAATTTTCGCTTCACGACCTTTACGAATTAACTGATTAATAGTAGGCATTTTTTCTCCTCCCTTCTTCAAAAGATAAGACCACTGATCCTGGTGGTTCATATTTTGGCAAAAGTAAAGTTTTTGCCATACGGTACGCTCCGAATGGCAAAAACACAATTACTTTCTTAAAGCAACAGTGGCTGCACCGACTTCAATTCTACAAGCTTTTCCAAGCTTTTTCATCGAGTCAACATAGTGAATTGGAACGCGCTTCGTTATTGCTAATGCTTCCACCTTATGAATAATACGGTATTCCGCATCTTTTGCGACAATTAACTCTGCAACTTCCCCATTATCAAGCGCCTTTAGCGTTTGTTTCGTCCCTATAATTAGGTTTTCAGCCTGCGATACTTTTTCATAAGACATCATTCATCCTCCAAAGCAACAGGGTTTCTCAGGCACACTTTGATATCTTATCACCGTGAAAACTCAATGTCAATAAAATCTTCTATCAAATTTTATTCGTGGATTAAAGCTTCTTCTACTATTTTATCTTCAGAGACTTCAGCATCTGCTTCGTCATACTTTGAAACAATATTTAGATTACGATAGCGCGACATTCCTGTACCAGCAGGAACTAGCTTCCCGATAATAACATTTTCCTTTAAGCCTAATAGTTCATCGCGCTTACCTTTTATCGCTGCATCCGTTAAAACACGAGTCGTTTCTTGGAAGGATGCTGCAGATAAGAATGAATCTGTTTCAAGAGATGCTTTCGTAATACCAAGTAGAACAGGTCGACCTGTTGCTGGACGTTTTCCATTAAGGAGAACTTGTTGATTTTCATCATTGAAATGTTGAATTTCAATTAATGAACCAGGAAGCACATTTGTTTCACCTGCATCCACAACTCGAATCTTACGAAGCATTTGACGCACCATTACCTCTACGTGCTTATCGCCAATTTCTACCCCTTGCATACGGTAAACCTTTTGAACTTCACGTAAGAGATATTCTTGAACTCCATTCATACCTTTAACTTTAAGAAGCTCTTTCGGATCAATTGAACCTTCAGTAATACTTTGTCCGGCTACAACTTGATCTCCAACAGAAACCTTTATACGAGCACCATATGGAATCGCATATGACTTAGTTTCCATTTCACTTCTTACAGTAATTTCACGTTTGTCTCCATCCTTAAAGTCAATAACTTCACCTTCAATTTCAGAGATTACAGCCTGACCTTTAGGATTACGCGCTTCAAAAATTTCCTGAATACGTGGAAGACCTTGAGTAATATCGTCCCCTGCTACCCCACCTGTATGGAATGTACGCATTGTAAGCTGAGTACCCGGCTCACCAATTGACTGAGCAGCAATGATTCCGACTGCCTCACCAACCTCTACATCACTACCAGTTGCAAGGTTACGTCCGTAGCATTTCTTACATACACCATGACGCGTGTCGCATGTAAATACAGAACGAATTGTTACTTCTTCGATATCTAAATCAACAATATGCTTAGCAATATCTTCATCAATTAACTCATTTTTTCTTACAATGACTTCGTTTGTCGCTGGATTACGTAATGTCTTAAAGGCCACACGTCCAACAAGACGATCATAAAGTCCTTCGATGACTTCATTTCCTTCTTTGATCGCTTTAACCTCTAGACCACGGTCGGTTCCACAATCTGTCTCACGAACAATAACGTCTTGTGCCACATCTACAAGTCGACGAGTTAAATAACCTGAATCGGCAGTTTTCAGAGCCGTATCCGCTAGACCTTTACGCGCACCATGCGTCGAAATAAAGTACTCTAATACCGTTAAACCTTCACGGAAACTTGACTTGATCGGTAACTCAATAATTCGGCCAGACGGATTCGCCATCAAACCACGCATACCGGCAAGCTGTGTAAAGTTTGAGGCGTTACCACGGGCACCTGAGTCACTCATCATAAAGATTGGGTTACGACGGTCTAATGTACCCATTAACTTATTTTGAATAACATCCTTCGCTTCACTCCAGATAGAAATAACTCTGTCATAACGCTCTTCTTCCGTAATTAAACCACGACGGAATTGCTTTAAGACTCTCTCTACCTTTTGTTCTGCTTCTCCGATGATTTCCTTCTTCTCTGCTAATACAACGATATCAGCTACACCAACCGTAATACCAGCTTTCGTTGAGTATTTAAATCCTAAATCCTTCATACGGTCAAGCATCTTAGATGTTTCCGTAATCTTAAACTTCTTAAATACTTCAGCGATGATATTCCCAAGGAAGCCTTTCTTAAACGGTGGTACTGTTTCACTTTGCGCAAAATGCTCTTTTACATTTGTCGTACTAGGTACAAGGTATTTACTTGGTGTAGCTACCTCTAAGTTTGTTTCCGACGGTTCATTCATATATGGGAATGACTCCGGCAAAATTTCGTTGAAAATTAGTTTTCCAACTGTCGTAAGAAGAAGCATTTCATTCTCTTCTTCCTTAAACGTTGATTTTCCAAGAGAAGCTACTGGAATCGCAATTCTACTATGTAAATGAACATAGCCATTTTGATAAGCGATAAGCGCCTCGTTCGTATCTTTAAATACGGAACCTTCGCCTTTTGCTTCTTCACGTTCCATTGTTAAGTAATAGTTACCAAGAACCATATCCTGTGATGGTGTAACAACTGGTTTTCCATCTTTCGGGTTCAAGATGTTTTGAGCAGCAAGCATTAAAATACGAGCTTCAGCTTGTGCCTCAGCAGATAAAGGTACGTGAACCGCCATTTGGTCACCATCAAAGTCCGCATTATATGCAGTACAAACTAATGGGTGAAGCTTAATTGCACGACCTTCAACTAATGTTGGCTCAAATGCTTGAATACCAAGACGGTGAAGCGTAGGTGCACGGTTTAATAATACAGGATGCTCGCGGATTACTTCTTCAAGAACATCCCAAACCTCTGGCTGAACACGTTCTACTTTACGCTTAGCACTCTTAATATTATGAGCTAAGCCTTTGCTAACAAGCTCCTTCATAACAAATGGCTTAAATAGCTCTAGAGCCATCTCTTTCGGAAGCCCACATTGGTACATTTTTAAGTTTGGCCCTACTACGATAACAGAACGACCAGAATAGTCTACACGTTTACCTAGTAGGTTTTGACGGAAACGGCCTTGTTTCCCTTTAAGCATATGTGATAACGATTTAAGCGGACGATTCCCTGGTCCTGTAACCGGGCGACCACGACGACCATTATCAATTAAAGCGTCAACTGCTTCTTGTAGCATACGCTTTTCATTTTGAACAATAATGTTTGGTGCACCTAAATCTAATAAACGCTTTAAACGGTTGTTGCGGTTAATAACACGACGATATAAGTCGTTTAAATCTGATGTAGCAAAACGCCCACCATCTAACTGAACCATCGGACGTAATTCAGGCGGAATAACTGGGAGCACGTCTAAAATCATCCATGACGGATCATTACCAGAATGACGAAATGCCTCTAATACTTCAAGACGCTTAATCGCTCTTGTACGACGCTGCCCTTGCGCTGTTAGTAGCTCTTCCTTTAAACCATCAACTTCCTTTTCAAGTTCAATGCTTGATAGAAGCTTACGGATCGCCTCAGCACCCATTTGTGCTGTAAATGAGCGACCATATTTATCATAATATGCCCGATATTCTTTCTCAGAAAGCAATTGCTTCTTTTCAAGAGGCGTATCACCAGGATCTGTTACAACATATGACGCAAAATAGATAACTTCCTCTAAAGAACGAGGAGACATATCTAATACAAGCCCCATACGGCTCGGAATCCCTTTAAAATACCAAATATGAGAAACTGGAGCAGCTAGCTCGATATGCCCCATGCGCTCACGGCGAACTTTAGCACGTGTTACTTCTACGCCACAGCGATCACAAACAACGCCTTTGTATCGAACACGCTTGTATTTCCCACAATGACATTCCCAATCTTTTGTTGGTCCAAAAATACGCTCACAAAAAAGACCGTCTTTCTCAGGTTTTAACGTACGGTAGTTAATTGTCTCTGGCTTTTTAACTTCCCCTCTTGACCACGAACGGATTTTATTCGGAGAAGCAAGGCCAATTTTCATATATTCGAAGTTATTTACATCTATCAAGGGGTCAACCTCCCTTTTGGTTTCCATATCTCCAACGCAAATGCCAACAAATAATCCTGTCTCAAAAAAGGAGACAGCAACAGGGAACTACGTGAACGAGCTCCCCTATTGCCTACCTTAAGCCTTTGATTCATTCGATTCGAAGTTAAGGTTTAATTTCTCACTTGTTTGCTCATCTTCATCATCAAGCTCTCTCATTTCAATTTCCTCTTCATTGCTTGAGAGCATCTTTACATCCATACCTAGCGATTGTAACTCTTTAATTAATACTTTAAATGACTCGGGCACTCCAGGCTCTGGTACATTTTCACCTTTTACAATTGCCTCATATGTTTTCACACGTCCGACAACGTCATCCGATTTAACTGTTAAAATCTCTTGAAGTGTGTAAGCCGCACCATAGGCTTCTAGCGCCCAAACCTCCATCTCACCAAAACGCTGACCACCAAATTGAGCCTTACCTCCCAATGGTTGTTGCGTAACAAGTGAATATGGACCAGTCGAACGAGCATGAAGCTTATCATCAACCATGTGCGCAAGTTTGATCATGTACATGATACCAACTGAAACACGATTATCAAACGGTTCACCTGTACGTCCATCATAAAGGACCGTCTTCCCATCACGAGCCATTCCAGCTTCTTCAAGCGTACCCCAAACATCTTCCTCACGCGCCCCATCAAATACTGGTGATGCCACATGAATTCCCAGCTTACGTGCAGCCATACCTAAGTGTAGCTCAAGCACTTGTCCGATGTTCATACGCGATGGTACACCTAATGGGTTTAACATGATATCAATCGGTGTTCCGTCTGGCAAGAAAGGCATATCTTCTTCAGGAAGAATTCTCGAGATAACCCCTTTGTTACCGTGACGTCCAGCCATTTTATCTCCTTCGTGAATCTTACGCTTTTGTACGATGTAAACACGAACAAGCTGGTTTACACCTGGAGGTAACTCGTCGCCGTCTTCACGATTGAAGATTTTAACATCAAGGACGATGCCATCTCCACCATGCGGTGCTCTTAATGACGTATCACGAACCTCACGTGCCTTTTCACCAAAGATAGCATGAAGTAAACGTTCCTCTGCAGTAAGCTCTGTAACCCCTTTAGGTGTAACCTTACCAACGAGAATATCGCCGTCTTTAACTTCTGCACCTACTCGGATAATTCCACGCTCATCAAGATTTCGTAATGCATCTTCACCGACATTCGGGATATCACGAGTAATTTCCTCTGGCCCTAACTTTGTATCACGCGCTTCTGATTCATATTCTTCAATATGAACAGATGTATACACGTCATCTTTTACAAGACGTTCACTAAGAATGATCGCATCCTCATAGTTATAACCTTCCCAAGTCATGAAACCTACAAGAACATTACGACCTAATGCCATTTCACCCTTCTCCATCGAAGGTCCATCTGCAAGGATTTCACGCTTTTCTACAATATCACCCTCTGATACGATTGGACGTTGATTGTAGCTCGTTCCTTGGTTTGAACGAATAAACTTTTGAAGTTTATATTTATCAAGGTCACCTTTAACCTCTTGACCATCAACCGTCTCTAAGCGACGAACCCAAATTTCCTTTGCTGTTACACGTTCAACGACACCAGGGTACTTCGATACGATTGCTGCACCTGAATCTTTCGCAGACACGTGCTCCATCCCTGTACCAACAAGTGGTGCCTCAGGAACTAAGAGTGGAACAGCTTGACGTTGCATGTTCGCTCCCATTAATGCACGGTTTGAGTCATCGTTTTCTAAGAACGGAATACAAGATGTCGCCGCAGATACAACCTGCTTAGGTGATACATCCATATAATCAAGACGTTCACGAGGAACCACTGTGTTTTCCCCTCTGAAACGCGCAATGATATTATCATCGATAAATGAACCATCATCTGCAAGCTTTGCGTTTGCTTGAGCAACAACATAGTTATCTTCTTCATCAGCAGTTAAGTAATCAATTTGAGACGTTACTTTACCTGTCTCTGGGTCTACGCGACGATATGGCGTTTCCATAAACCCAAATTCGTTTACCTTTGCATAGGATGATAGGGAGTTAATTAACCCGATATTCGGACCCTCTGGTGTTTCAATTGGACACATACGTCCATAGTGAGAGTAGTGAACGTCACGCACTTCAAATCCGGCACGCTCACGTGTTAAACCACCTGGCCCTAATGCTGATAAACGACGCTTATGTGTAAGTTCAGCTAACGGATTCGTTTGATCCATGAATTGTGAAAGCTGTGAGCTACCGAAGAACTCTTTAATCGATGCAATCACGGGACGAATATTGATTAACGCTTGAGGTGTAATCATATTCGGATCTTGGATTGACATACGCTCACGAACTACACGCTCCATTCGTGATAGACCGATGCGGAATTGGTTTTGTAATAACTCACCAACTGAACGCAAACGACGGTTTCCAAGATGATCAATATCATCAGTATCACCGACACCGTGTAATAGATTAAAGAAATAATTAATAGAAGCAATAATATCTGAAGGCGTAATATGCTTCACTTCTCGCTCTACCATACCATTTCCAATTACACGAATAATACGTTCTCCTTCTTGGTCATCCGGAGCATAAATCTTGATTGATTGTAGCTGAATATCATCATCTTCCACTACTCCACCAGCAGCACGAACATCGCGGAAGCCAACGTTGTTCTCTAGATAAGGCAAGATACGGTCTAGTGTACGACGATCAAGTAATGTTCCTTCTTCAGCAATTACCTCTCCTGTTTCTGGGTCAACTAACGTTTCAGCTAA
Organism: Halalkalibacter urbisdiaboli; assembly: GCF_002156385.1. Taxonomy (GTDB): domain Bacteria; phylum Bacillota; class Bacilli; order Bacillales; family Bacillaceae_D; genus Halalkalibacter_A; species Halalkalibacter_A urbisdiaboli. The sequence goes on along the minus strand of NZ_MVJM01000008.1, from coordinate 22,813 downwards.
TCGTTGATTAAAGAGGCGATTCTTAATATGAAGTTTCTTATTAATCTTGTAACGACCAACATTCGCTAAGTCATAGCGTTTCGGATCGAAAAAGCGAGAGTCAAGTAAGCTCTTAGCGTTATCGACAGTTGGCGGTTCCCCTGGACGTAATCTTTCGTAAATCTCTAGGAGAGCTTTTTCTGCACTATCTGTATTATCCTTCTCTAACGAATTGCGCAGATACTCATCTTCCCCTAATAAGTCAATGATCTCTTGATCAGAACCAAACCCAAGCGCACGCAAAAGAACCGTCACCGGTATTTTTCTTGTACGGTCAATACGAACATAAACAATATCCTTCGCATCAGTTTCAAGCTCTAACCAAGCTCCGCGGTTTGGAATAACAGTAGCGGTAAAACCTTTTTTCCCATTCTTATCAGTCTTTTGACTGTAATAAACACTTGGAGAACGAACGAGCTGTGAAACAATAACACGCTCTGCACCATTAATGACAAACGTACCTGTTTCTGTCATTAACGGGAAGTCTCCCATGAATACTTCCTGTTCCTTTACTTCACCGGTCTCTTTATTAATTAAGCGAACCTTTACACGCAAAGGAGCTGCATACGTTACATCACGTTCCTTCGATTCATCAACTGGGTACTTTGGCTCCCCAAGACTGTAATCAATAAATTCTAAAACTAAATTCCCTGTGAAGTCTTGAATAGGGGAAATGTCCTGAAACATCTCTCTAAGTCCCTGATCAAGAAACCATTGATAAGAAGCTGTTTGAATTTCGATTAAATTTGGTAATTCTAATACTTCATTAATACGTGCATAGCTTCTTCGTTGGCGGTGGCGTCCATACTGAACTAGTTGACCTGTCAACTGATTCACCCCTCAAATCTCGCGTTATAGTATCTAAAAACACATCGTACTTAGTGTTGTATATAAAACAAACATACAACTCCAGTAGACGAAGCATTTTTATAGATTAAATGCCTGCTTGCACCATAGGTTACAAGCGATAAACCCTTACGTACAAAAAGAAAAAATGGCTGTTAAAACCAAATTTTTCCGTTAAAACGTTCGATTATATAAGTATAACCAAAAAACATCTACATTATACAGCAAATTCCACTTGACATTTTCGTAGTATTCGCTCTAAAAATAGGTAGTCATACGCATTAAATAACAATATCACAAAAGCGATAGTCAGTCAATTTTTTTTTGCACATAAAATATAATAGCCTTTTTTCTTTTCTACAATCTCTACTTCCTTAAATAATCCCTCTAATTTCTCTATCGCGGAAGGTGCACCTTGTTTCTTTTGAATAACAACCCACAATTCACCGCCAGACTTCAAATGTTCATACGATTTTTCAAAAATATCATGAACAACTTGTTTTCCTGCTCTAATTGGCGGATTTGTAATAATAGAAGCAAAATCAGTTTTCTCGACTTTCTCAAAACTATGACTCATATAAATCGAGACATTTTTTATCTTATTTTGTTGAGCGTTTTTTTCCGCTAGGTGCAGCGCCCTTTCGTTGACATCAACCATGTGAACCATTCGTTGCTCTTCCTCTTTCGCAAGAGACAACCCAATTGGTCCATAACCGCAGCCTACATCTAACAAATCCCCTTCACACTTTGGAAAACGAAAAGATTCAATAAGGACTTGACTACCAAAGTCGACTTCTTTTTTAGAAAAAACTCCTCGATCTGATGTAAAGGTTAGCGTGGTTCCTCTTAAAACGAATGTCCACGTCCGTTCATCACTTTCTACACCTGGTTTGTTTGAATAATAGTGGTCGGACATCTCCATTCCCCTTTCGTTCTATTTCAACATAACCTTACATTAGAACAAGGCCCATTTCAAATCTTGTCAAAAAAAGACCCGCATGACGCGAGTCTATTTTTCAATCATTACTTAACTTCTACAGATGCGCCAGCTTCTTCAAGCTTAGCTTTTGCTTCTTCAGCTTCTTCTTTAGAAGCACCTTCTTTAATTGGAGCAGGAGCACCATCAACAAGTGCTTTTGCTTCTTTAAGACCAAGGCCTGTGATTTCACGAACAACCTTGATAACATTGATTTTAGAACCACCAGCAGACGCAAGGATTACGTCAAACTCAGTTTGCTCAGCAGCACCAGCGTCGCCACCAGCAGCAGCTACAGCTACAGGAGCAGCAGCAGTTACACCAAACTCCTCTTCGATTGCTTTTACAAGGTCATTAAGTTCTAAAACTGTCATTTCTTTAACCGCTTCAATGATTTGTTCTTTCGTCATTGTTAAATCCTCCTATTTGTTGTTTTTTATTTTTTAAAACGTTATCTAACTGGCATTTAAGCACTTAGGCTTAAGCACCTTGTTCTTCTTTTTGTTCCGCAACCGCCTTTGTAACCAAAGCGAATCCGCGCATTGGAGCTTGTAGCACGTTTGCAAGCATAGAAAGTAGACCTTCGCGAGACGGAAGCTCAGCTAGAGCCTTGATTTCTGCTACAGACGCAACTTGGCCTTCAATAACACCAGCCTTGATTTCAAGAGCATCGTGCTTTTTCGCAAATTCGTTAAGTACCTTTGCAGGAGCAATTACATCTTCATTACTGAACGCGATCGCTGTTGGACCGACAAGATTCGCATCCAATTCAGTCAATTCAGCTTCAGCTGTTGCACGACGAGCAAGAGTGTTCTTATAAACTTTAAACTCAACGCCAGCTTCACGAAGTTGTTTACGAAGCTCAGTTACTTCAGCAACATTTAATCCACGGTAGTCAACAACAACCGTTGATTTGCTTTCACGTAATTTAGCAGCAATATCCGATACAACCTGTTTTTTCTGTTCTAGTACGCTCATCCTTACACCTCCCGTGGTTTTGATACCATACCCGACTTAGAAGCATATAAAAAGCCCCCATGTAGTAGACATGAGGGCATACGGATTCAAATTAATCAAACCTTGAATCTATAGCTTACCTCGGTAGGAAATTAAGCGAGTACGCACCTACTGTCTACGGTATGATTAAATATAATGTTAAATGTCTTCAAGACACTCTTAAGATTATAATCAACTTTATTCAGAAAGTCAATGACTATCTTGCAAAAGCAGAAGCATTAACGCGTACACCAGGACCCATTGTTGATGCAACAGCTACGTTTTTCATATACGTACCTTTTGCAGCAGCAGGTTTAACCTTCACTAATGTTTCGATAATTGTTTTGAAGTTTTCAACAAGCTTAGCTGTTTCAAACGAAACTTTACCGATCGGCACGTGAATGTTACCAGCTTTATCAACGCGGTATTCTACTTTACCAGCCTTGATTTCATTAACTGCCTTTTCTACGTCAAATGTAACTGTACCTGTCTTAGGGTTAGGCATTAAGCCCTTTGGTCCAAGAACACGACCAAGCTTACCAACTTGAGCCATCATATCAGGTGTTGCAACGATAACATCAAATTCGAACCAACCTTGGTTGATCTTGTTGATGAAATCTTCATCACCTACATAATCTGCTCCAGCAGCTTCAGCTTCTTTCGCCTTTTCACCTTTTGCAAATACTAAAACTCGTTGTGTTTTACCTGTACCATTTGGAAGAACAACAGCACCACGAATTTGTTGGTCTGCTTTCTTAGGGTCAACACCTAAACGCACAGCAACTTCAACCGTTTCGTCGAACTTAGCTGTAGCTGTCTTTTTTACAAGTTCAATTGCTTCTTCCACTTGGTACACTGTATCACGGTCAACAAGTTTCAAAGCGTCTTGATACTTCTTACTTCTCTTAGCCATACTATTTCCTCCTCGATTGTGGTTTTAGCGGTAGGACCTCCCACTATGAAAGGTTGCGAACCTACAAAATAGGCTTGCAACCCCCGTAAGCTTACAAATTAGTCTTCAATCACGATACCCATACTACGTGCAGTACCTTCAACCATACGCATAGCAGCTTCAACGTCTGCAGCGTTTAGGTCTGGCATCTTCGTTTCAGCAATCTCGCGTACTTTATCACGCTTGACTGTCGCAACTTTTTTCTTGTTAGGCTCACCAGAACCTGACTCGATACCAGCAGCTACTTTTAGAAGAACAGCAGCAGGTGGAGTTTTTGTGATGAATGTAAACGAACGGTCTTCAAATACCGTAATTTCTACCGGGATGATAAGACCCGCTTGATCTGAAGTACGAGCGTTAAATTCTTTACAAAATCCCATAATGTTCACACCCGCTTGTCCTAGTGCAGGACCAACCGGCGGTGCTGGATTTGCTTTACCAGCTGGAATTTGCAATTTAACCATTTTAATTACCTTTTTAGCCACGTGACACACCTCCTTAGTCCGTGATGTGGTTATCCGGGTGTTCTACACCCTCCCACTCAAAAAACGGATGCATTCATGCACCCGATGGCTCATGTTAGAAACCATTATCGAACATGAAGATTTTATCACCTTCACGATCAGATATCAAGTTTTTTTCAATTAAATCTTTTCAACCTGTGTAAAATCAAGTTCAACAGGGGTTTCACGTCCAAACATATTGACATGAACTTTTACCTTTTGCTTATCAATTTGAATTTCTTCAATCGTACCCACAAAGTTAGCAAAAGGACCTTCTTTCACTTTCACAGATTCTTTAATCTCGAAATCAACTTCGGCTTTCGGCTCCTCGACACCCATTTGTTTTAAAATAGAGTCTATTTCATCCGGCAACAAAGGTGTCGGTTTCGATCCCGCACCAGCAGAGCCGACAAAACCTGTTACTCCGGGCGTATTTCGAACAACATACCAAGAATCATCGGTCATTATCATCTCTACAAGCACATAACCAGGAAACACTTTACGTGTTACAGACTTACTCTTTCCATTCTTCACTTCTGTCTCTTCCTCGACAGGTACAAGAACACGGAAAATCTTATCCGTCATATCCATTGATTCTAGACGTTTTTCTAAATTCGTTTTAACCTTATTTTCATACCCCGAATACGTATGGACTACATACCAATTTTTTTCCATTCAAATTAGGACGGTTTTGTCCTTCCCTCCTCTTCGGTCTTATGCTCATCATTAGGCTGCTAAAAAAGCCTTTGAGAACGCAACAAAAATTTATCCGTTAATCAAACGAATAAGAAACGTGATCACATAGTCAACAATAGCAAAAAATACAGTAATAAACGCGACCGTTCCAAGTACCACCCATGAATAACGTGTAAGTTCTTTGCGTGTTGGCCACGACACACGTTTCATTTCTGAGACAACGTCTCCAAGGAATTTCCCAACATTCTTCACAGCCATAACAGACACCTCCAGCACCAATCAATATAGACAAATGTTCGCGCATCTATTCGAAGTCAAGCCGATTTCTTTTAACACTTATTCACAAAAAGCTATAAAACTTTTAAAGCTTTTCGTGACTATCCGTTAATTAAAAATTACTTGAGCACCATGAACGCGTTTTCTTTTAAGTAGCTTTAAGTTTAGTAGCTATTTTTCAACAATAAAAAAGAACCGCTACATTCTACTTCGTTTCACGATGAAGAGTGTGTTCCTGACAAGTTTTACAAAACTTCTTCATCTCAATGCGGTTAATCTGAGTAAGTTTATTCTTTTGCGTTGAATAATTTCGTGATTGACAAACTTCACAGGCTAGTACAATTTTCGTCCGCATTGAGTCACCCCCACTCTTCTGTATACACACTATTTTACTCTAGCATATGAAAAAAAAAGTGTCAAATACGAAAAGAAGGCATGGCGAAGGCACTGGAAAAGGGTGCTTTTTCCTTTTTTATTGCCCTTAGAGCAATGTGCGGAGCCGTTGCCATCTTGTTGAAAGCCTGTTATGAGTGGGTTTCCCATAGCAGGCGAGCAACGTGTGGAGCCATTGCTACTTAATAAGAGGCACTGAAAAAGGTTGATTTTTACCTTTTCCAGTGGCTTCGGCATGGCCTCCTTTTCATAAAGCAATAAGGAGGCCGTTACAGTTAGCTACATCCTTCCCTATATCATACGAAAAAACGGCGTCTAACCTTTTAGCTAGACACCGTTTTCGGTCCTTATAGTGTAACTCCTTTTAATTCAACATAACGCTCGAGCTTGCGTTTTACTCGCTGAAGTGCATTGTCAATTGATTTTACATGACGATTCAAATCAACGGAAATTTCTTGATACGAGCGACCATCTAAATAAAGCATTAATACTTGTCGTTCAAGCTCACTAAGTATTTCACCCATTTTTAATTCAATATCTTCAAATTCTTCTTGGTTAATAAGTAATTCCTCCGGATCGGTTACACGTGTCCCACAAATAACATCAAGTAACGTCCGATCTGACTCCTCGTCGTAAATAGGCTTGTCCAGAGAAACATAAGAATTTAGTGGAATATGCTTCTGCCTTGTAGCCGTTTTAATTGCTGTGATAATTTGACGGGTTATACAAAGTTCAGCAAATGCCTTAAAAGACGATAGCTTGTCCCCTTTGAAATCACGGACTGCCTTATAAAGGCCAATCATTCCTTCTTGGACAATATCTTCGTGGTCAGCACCAATTAGGAAATAAGATCGTGCTTTTGCTCTTACAAAGTTTTTGTACTTGTTAATTAAGTATTCAAGGGCACTACTGTCTCCACTGCGCACCTGTTCCACTAAGTAATCATCATCGACTTGGTTAAAATTAGGCTTCGTTACGGTTTCCTGCAGTTCTATGTTCACGACAATCCCCCTGACCTCGGCTTAGTTAGGAACATTATATAGCACAGTTTTCCAGCAGGTCAACCACACATCACTGGCCTCGACGCCATCTTTCAAAAATTTCAAAAATTTCTTCACTAAGTGGAATTTTTGTCGAATTGCGCTTCTTTTTCCGTGATTCGACATCTTGATTAATCCGTTTTTCGACGACTTCTGTTTCGATTAAAAGCTCCCGAGCTGACTTTCGTAAAGCCCCGCTTCCAAACACTAACGATTGCTCCGTAAAGTCCGATGTTGCAACATGGATTCGTGTATCAATCCGCTTCAATTCATGAACGAGCTTCTCAATTCGTTCATCAGCAGTTTCGTTTTCCCTCGTGTACAAGACGTCAATACGAAAATTATTGTACTTCTTGCCAATCCCGCTCACCATATGAGCATCGAATATTACTTTAACATCATATCCGGTGTATGCTTGGTATTCAGCCAAAACCTCAACTAAACGATCTCGTGCTAACCCTAAATCCCGATCCTTTAACGCACGTAACTCTGGCCAAGCGCCAATCATGTTGTAACCATCAACAAGTAATATATCTTTCATCTTATTCGCTTCCTAATGGATGACGCCTTCTGTAAACCTCATACATAAGTAGGCTAGCAGCCACCGATGCATTTAATGAAGTCACTTTTCCAACCATAGGGATTTGAATGAGAAAGTCGCACTTTTCCTTGACTAAACGGCTAATGCCCTTACCTTCGCTACCGATGACGAGCCCAAGTGGCATATCAAATGCGGCACGGCGATAATCGTCACTGCCTTTTGCATCCGTACCAGCAAACCAGATACCTCGTTTTTTCAAATCATCCATTGTTCTTGCTATATTCGTTACCCGCACAACTGGGATATACTCAATTGCGCCCGTTGATGCTTTAGCAACGGTTTGAGTTAAACCTACTGCACGACGCTTAGGAATAATTACCCCATGCGCCCCAACTGCATCCGCTGTTCGTAGGATTGATCCTAGATTATGCGGGTCTTCTACTTCGTCTAGAACTAGAAAAAATGGTTCCTCTCCTCGTTGTGCTGCACTTGTAAAAAGATCGTCAATTTCAGCATATTCATACGCTGCAATTGACGCAACGACACCTTGGTGATTTGTCGTATCAACTAGTTGTTCAAGTTTCTTCTTAGGTGCATGTTGAATAAGGACCCCATTCTCTTTTGCCAGTTCAACCACTTTTGACATCTGACCCTTTTGGGAGCCTTCTGCAATCCAAATCTTATTAATTGAATGGCCCGCTCTTAGTGCTTCAATGATTGGGTTTTTTCCAACAATAAACTCCTGCTTCATGGTTATCTCCTCCTTTCTATGCTTGTCTCTCTTTATCAATATAGGCAAATGTACGTTTTATAATCTCATCAAGCCGTTCATTTTTTTCTTGAAGATAAAGAAATCCTAATAATGCCTCAAATCCCGTTGAGTAGCTGTAAGTTGCTGCATCGGTATTTTTCGGAATGGAACCTGATTTTGCATTACGCCCTCTTTTAATTAATGCTTCTTCCTCTTCGGAGAAAAACGCCTCTTCTGTTAACGTCCGAACTACGACTGCTTGTGCTTTAGCTGACACATACTTTGTTGCCTCAACATGGAGGCGATGCGGGCGCACTTTCCCTTGTGCAATTAAATAGTAACGAACATACATATCAAGCACCGCATCGCCCATATACGCTAAGGCTAATGCATTTAATTGCCTCAAATCTGTAGTGGCTTCAATTAGTTTCATTATTAGCCTCGCTTCCAACGTACACCTTGTGCCGTATCCTCTAACAAAATTCCTTGTTCTTTTAGCTGGTCACGAATGTCATCTGCTAAAGCAAAATTCCGTTCCTTACGAGCCTGGTTCCGCTTCTCAATAAGTGCTTCAATATCTTCATCTAACAGGGTTTCTTGTTCTTCTAATTCCAAACCTAGTACACCTGCAAATTCCTGAAACTGTTCAATAAACGCCGTTAACACTTTCTTAGATGTTTGCTCTTCTCGTAAATATCGATTGGCTTCCTTAGCTAAATCAAATAATACGGCAATCCCATTGGCACTATTGAAGTCGTCATCCATTTCTAAGATAAAACGAGACTTGAAGCCTGAAATCGTATCAAGCCAATCTCCAACTTCACCATAATCTGCGGATTCGTTTAACCGATGTTTTAAACTTGATACCGATGTTTTTAATCGTTCTAAACCATTTCTTGCTCCTTCAAGTAATTCATCACTAAAATTTATCGGACTACGATAGTGAGCAGTCAGCATGAAAAAGCGAACGACTTCTGCAGAATGCTGTCGAATAATCTCATTAGCCAAAACAAAATTCCCGAGTGATTTCGACATTTTCTCATTATTTATGTTAATAAAGCCATTGTGTAACCAATAATTTGCCATTGGTTTTCCGGTTAATGCTTCTGATTGAGCAATTTCATTTTCATGATGAGGGAAGGACAAATCCTGGCCACCTGCATGAATATCAATCGTATCACCTAGATATTTTTTTACCATAGCTGAGCATTCAATATGCCAGCCTGGACGTCCATGCCCCCATGGACTTTCCCAAGAAATTTCTCCCTCTTTTGCAGCTTTCCAAAGAACGAAATCAAGTGAATCTTCTTTGCGTTCATCGACTTCAATTCTCGCCCCTGAACGGAGATCTTCAATTGATTGAGATGATAACTTTCCATATTCCTTAAATTTTCTTGTGCGAAAATACACGTCTCCACCAGATTCATACGCATAGTCTTTTTCAATTAATTTCGAAATAAAATCAATGATTTCCGGGATAGTTTCTGTTACACGTGGGTGAATATCTGCTTTTTTTACACCTAATGAACAAGTGTCTTGATGATAGGCTTCAATAAAGCGATTTGCTACCTCAAACACATCTTCCCCAAGTTCATGAGCAGCTCGAATAATTTTGTCATCAACATCTGTAAAATTAGAAACGTATGTGACATCATAGCCTCGATATTCGAAATAACGACGAACCATATCATAGACAATTGGTGGTCTAGCGTTCCCAATATGAATATAGTTATAAACCGTCGGCCCACACACATACATTTTTACTTTACCCTCTTCAATTGGTACGAAGGCTTCTTTCTTCTTTGTTAAGCTATTGTATAGTTGAATCGCCATTTTGACTCCTCCTTGCATCACTCTCTATAAGCTATGTGTAAGACTAATAGCTACGTGAGGAATTTTCTCGTTTTTCTAATTCTTTACGTAATAATTTAATTTCTTCTTCAAGCTCCTTTAATTTATCTGAAACGGGATCTGGGAGCATGTGATGATTTAATCCATTTTCTACTTTTACCCCATCTTGAATCACAATTCTTCCGGGAATCCCAACGACCGTTGAATTTGGCGGCACCTCTTTTAATACAACTGAGCCAGCCCCTATTCTTGCATTTTCACCAATTGTAAAAGAGCCTAGTACTTTTGCTCCTGACGCGATAAGGACACCATCTTTCACTGTCGGATGACGTTTCCCTTTTTCCTTCCCGGTTCCTCCAAGTGTAACTCCTTGATAAATTGTGACGTTATCACCAATTTCACAGGTTTCTCCAATCACAACACCCATCCCATGGTCTATGAATAACCGTTGCCCAATCACAGCTCCTGGATGAATTTCTATCCCAGTGATCGCCCGACTAATCTGGGAAAGGAGTCTACCTAAAAAATACAGCTTTTTCTTCCATAGCCAATGCGCTAAGCGATGTGACCAAATCGCATGAACACCTGAATACGTAAAAATGACTTCTAGCCGACTTCTAGCCGCCGGATCTTGCTCAAAAACGACATCTACATCATTTAGTAGTGTTCGAAATACCTTCCTCATGCTTCTCTTCCCCCTATAAAAGAAACTTACACATTGGAGCCTCTTTATAAACGATAGATTTCTATTAGCCTTCCAACCTTCCTTCGGGTAACATCGCCCAATGCGACTATAAAAAAAAGCCTCTGTGCAGCATGTGCACAGAGGCGCAAAGGCGCGGTTCCACTCTGTTTAAGTAGAATTCTCTACTTATCTTCATAGCCGATAACGACGCTACTCGCTCCTTCCTACTGTTTATGTTTCCCGTTCAGAAAGAGACTCAAGGGTGCATGTTCAGGAGCCGTTACTTAAACCACTTACAGCCGATGGTGGTTCTCTCTGTAAAGTAACCTTGCTGCTTACTTTTCCCTCTCAACACGATCATCTATATTTATTTGGCCTTTAAACTAATTTTTGTAGTCTTGCAGTAACTACTTCTTTACCTAAAAGCTCAATTGAATCCGGAAGCTCTGGACCATGTGTTTGTCCTGTCGTAGCAACACGAATAGGCATAAATAATTTTTTCCCTTTTTGTCCTGTTGCTTTTTGTGTTGCCTTTACAGCGGCCTTAATATTCGCTGCTGTAAATTCCTCAAGGCCTTCAATTTCTTGAAGGAATTGTTTTAATACTTCAGGTACTTGTTCTTCTTGTAAAACTTCATTTGCATCCTCATTATACTCAATTTCCGTCTTAAAGAACAACTCTGTTAACTCAACAATTTCCGCTCCATATTGAAGTTGGTCTTGGTATAGTCCAACGAGACGTGTCGCCCATTCACGTTGTTCTTGGTTCATGTCATCAGGAAGCTTCCCTGCTTTCACAAGATGTGGCAGTGCCAAACCAACTACTATTTCAAGGTCAGCTTTCTTAATATATTGGTTGTTCATCCATGCAAGCTTGTCTGTATCGAATACCGCAGGCGCTTTTGATACACGCTCAAGACTAAATTGCTGCCCTAGTTCCTCAAGTGAAAAAATCTCTTCTTCTCCAACTGGCGACCACCCAAGTAACGCTAAAAAGTTCACAATCGCTTCTGGCATATAGCCAAGCTCTTTATATTGTTCAACAAATTGAATAATCGATTCATCACGCTTACTCATCTTTTGACGGTTCGGATTTAAAATTAACGACGCATGAGCAAAACGCGGTACTTCCCAACCAAATGCCTCGTAAAGCATAACCTGACGTGGTGTGTTTGAAAGATGTTCTTCCCCACGGATAACATGTGAAATTTTCATTAAATAATCATCAATGACAACGGCAAAGTTATACATTGGAATGCCATCTTTTCGGGCGATAACAAAATCGCCTATTCCATCGGATTCAAAGGTTACTTCTCCACGAACGGCATCATCAATTTTAATGACTTTTCCCTCTGGAACTCGGAAACGAACAACAGGCTTTAAACCTTTTTCTTCGTAAGCTTGACGCTGCTCCTCCGTTAAATTACGGTCACGTCCACTGTATCTTGGCATTTCCCCACGTGCGATTTGTGCTTCACGTTCTGCTTCAAGTTCCTCTTCTGTCATATAACAATAATATGCCTTACCTTCATCAAGCAGCTTTTGAATATACTTTGAATAAATATCGAGTCGTTCCATACAGCTATATGGGCCAAATTCTCCTCCGACGTCAATACTCTCATCCCATTCAACACCAAGCCATTTCAAACTATCTAATAGCTTTTCCTTTGCTTGACCTACATTTCTTGCCTGATCCGTATCTTCAATTCTTAAAATGAATTTTCCATCTTGGCTCTTTGCATATAAGTAATTAAATAGTGCCGAACGCGCACCACCGATATGTAAATGTCCTGTTGGACTTGGCGCAAAACGAACTCGTACATCACTTCCCATTGTCTACACCTTCCATTTCTTCGCATTGTAAAAAATGCCTATTTTCACTTTCTTTATTTTAGCACCAAGAATTGACTGGTCAAGTCTTGGTTCATGACTTCACAAGTAAAATTGTCGCTTGCGCTGCGATTCCTTCACCACGACCGGTAAAACCTAGCTTTTCTGTCGTCGTAGCTTTAACATTTACTTGATCCATTGTTGCTTCAAGTAGCTCGGCAACCCGACTACGAATCTGCTCAATATAAGGTGCCATTTTTGGTGCCTGTGCGATGATTGTGCAGTCTATATTACCTAGTTGATAACCTTTGTTTTTTACCAAATCCCATACATGCTCTAAAAGTTTCGCGGAATCTGCATCTTTAAAATTAGGATCTGTATCAGGAAAATGCTTCCCAATATCCCCCTCTGCAATTGCACCTAATGCTGCATCTGCTACTGTATGTAATAAAACATCGGCATCAGAATGACCTAATAAACCTTTTTCATATGGTATCGTAATACCACCGATGATTAGTGGGCGACCTTCTACTAATTGATGAACGTCAAACCCTTGTCCTATCCGCATCACCGTTTCCCCCTTTGAATTAATATAGCCTCGGCAAAAATCAGATCTTCAGGTGTTGTCAGCTTAATGTTTAGATAATCTCCTTCAACAACAGAGACGCGATAACCATACCACTCAAACAAGCTAGCATCATCTGTTCCAATTTTCTTCTCCCTTTCCGCCTTCTCATGTACTTCCTTTATACGTGATAATTGAAAAGCTTGAGGTGTTTGGACAGCCCACAGCTCTGAGCGATTCATCGTCTCAACAGCTCTTTTATCCTTCACTCGCTTAACCGTATCTTTCACAGGTACAGCTACAATGGCACCGCCCTCTTCAATTGCCTCGTCAACTAGTTGATGAATCGTCTCGTGTCTTATGAAGGGCCTAGCTCCATCATGAATGAGTACAATTTCAGCCTTTTCAACCGCATCAAGCCCTCGTTTAACGCTATGTTGACGCTCCTGGCCACCAGCAACAATCATTGAAACCTTGTCTATTTGATAGGCCTTCATTAACTCTCTCATCGTTTCACATTCTTGCTCATTAGCTACAAGAATAATCTCGTGGCACCAAGGATCCGCTTCAAAAACACGAATAGTATGTATAATAATTGGTTCGTTCTTTAACTTAATAAACTGCTTGTTTTTCCCAGCCTTCATCCTCTTTCCTTGCCCGGCAGCAGGAATTACAACACTATATTTCATAACCTCTCTCCCCAATCGCTACGTTCATCCGTTTATATTTTAGCATGTTCTCTACTCTTTTCGCATACTTAATAGAATATAGCTTGTCTTAACCGTCCAAACATAAGACAAGCGCCATATCTACTAAGTAGAGTTTGGCGCTTGGCACAGAGCATTGTTCCAATCTAATGAAGACAGGGGAGCTACAACGCTTTTTCAAGTAATTTAGGCTTGGCAAAAATCATTCGACCGGCACTCGTTTGTAGCACACTTGTGACAATTACTTCAATATGCTTGCCAATATGATCACGACCACCTTCAACAACAATCATCGTGCCATCATCTAAATAAGCAACGCCTTGATGATGTTCCTTACCGTCTTTAATTACTTGAACACTCATTTCTTCACCCGGAAGAACAACCGGTTTAACGGCATTAGCAAGGTCATTAATATTTAACACAGAGACACCTTGTAACTCGCAAACCTTATTTAAATTAAAATCATTTGTCACAACGACTCCAGAAGATAGCTTAGCTAGCTTTACTAATTTACTATCTACTTCTTGTATATCTTCAAAATCACCATCATAAATTTCAACATTAATTGGAAGTTCTTTTTGAATTTTATTTAAGATATCGAGTCCGCGTCGACCACGATTTCTTTTTAATACATCAGATGAGTCCGCTATATGCTGCAGTTCTTCTAATACAAACTCAGGAATGACAAGTGTCCCTTCAAGAAATCCAGTTTTACAAATATCGGCGATTCGACCATCTATAATCACACTTGTATCAAGAATTTTTAACTCATGTCCGCTTTTTTGTGCAGCTTCTTCTTCCTCTTTCTTTTTGTCTTTTCCAAAATTACGTGTCATCGTAAATAAGTGAATTAATTCATCTCGCTTTTTAAAGCCAATTTGAAAACCGAAATACCCTAGAAAGATTGTAACAAAAATCGGCAAAACCGTACTCACAACCGGAATCTGAATTGCATTAAGAGGAATTCCAATTAAGTAAGCAACAATAAGTCCAATAATTAATCCCATAGATCCAAATAATACATCTGTAACCGGTGCCCTTACAATGGCCTCTTCCATTAGCTTCATAAAATTCACAATATAATCTGCAAGCCAAAAAGTTGTTACATATAAAATAATAGCTCCAATGACTACACCTACATATGGACTCATGATCCACGTAGGAATGTTACCAAAATTCATAACGTAGATTAAATCAGGAATATATAAAAATCCCAGGGTTCCCCCTACTAAAACAAAAAACAACTGCACTATTCGCTTTAGCATCCATATTCACCTCCTTCATTTATTATAGACAAGAATCCGGAATCAAAACCTAGCAAACTAAATTTCACATAAAATTCCATGATTTTTTCTTATAAACGTAACAAATCATCTTGAAATGCCAATTTTAAACATGATGACGATTATGTTAAATGTGGCGATCAACAAACAATTGTTCTTGGATACGATTAAGCCCGTCTTTAATCATTTTTGCCCGAGCTTCTCCTATTCCTTCTACTTCATCTAGCTCTTGAATGCTTGCAAACATAATACTTGTTAAATCACCATATTTCTCGATTAAATTATCAATAATAACAGATGGTAATCGTGGGATTCGATGTAGAATACGATATCCTCTTGGAGATACAGACTGTTCCTGAACATTGATATTCTTCCCATATCCTAGTACTTTTACGATTTCCTGTTCATCGAGTAATTCTTCGGTTTGAAATTTCGTTAATTCCTTTAGCGTGTCATAAACATCTTGTTTTTTATCCTTCACATAATCCTTTAACAAGTAAATGGCTTCTTTTTCAATATTCGATACAAGTTCATTTAATTGCATTGTGATTAAACGCCCTTCATCTCCGAGTTCATTTATATAATTCAAAACTTCCCGCTTTATACGAAGCACCATTTGAACACGATGAATCACTTGCGTAACTTCGTGAAAGGTAACCAATTGCTCAAATTCTAATGCACCTAAATTCGTAATCCCTTGATCAAGTACAACCTTATATTTTTCTAATGTTTGAATCGCTTGGTTGGCCTTTGTTAAAATGACTCCGATGTCTTTAAGTGAATAGCGATGTTCTCCTTGATAAAGTGTAATGACATTTCGCCGTTGTGATATCGAAATAACTAGATTTCCTGTTTGCTTCGCCACTCGTTCTGCCGTTCTATGACGAATTCCTGTCTCATTGGATTCAATCCCATTATTAGGAACTAACTGTGTGTTTGAATACAATATCCGTTTTCCATCTTCACTTAAGATGATGGCGCCGTCCATTTTCGCTAATTCATACAGATAAGCTGGTGAAAAGTCACAATTAATAAAAAACCCACCGTCAACGATATTCATCATTTCGTTGTTATATCCTAATACGATTAAACCACCTGTTTTTGCACGTAATACGTTATCAATTCCAGCTCGCAATGGTGTCCCTGGAGCGACGAGCTTCAATACTTCTTGAATAAATGCACCCTTCTTTCTGTCATCCATATTTTAGCCTCCTAATGCAACCTCTAGCGCCCGTTCAAGGGTTGGCACACCTATTACTTCAATTCCTTTAGGATACGTCCAACCACCAAGATTTTTCTCAGGGATGATGACGCGTTTAAATCCTAATTTTGCTGCCTCGTTCACACGTTGGTCAATACGTGAAACCCGACGAATTTCACCCGTCAGCCCAACTTCACCAATCGCTACATCCATTGGATTTGTGACTTGATTTCTAAAGCTTGAAGCAATACTAAGTGCTATCGCTAAATCAATGGCAGGTTCATCTAAGCGCACTCCACCAGCTACATTTAAATAAGCGTCCTGATTTTGTAGCAAGAGTCCGACACGCTTTTCTAAAACAGCCATCAATAGTGAGACACGATTATGGTCAATTCCTGTTGCCATACGCCTTGGATTTCCGAAGCTTGTGGGCGAAATTAAAGCTTGTAGCTCGACAAGCACAGGACGAGTTCCTTCCATTGAAGCAACAACAATCGAACCAGCCGTTCCCTGAGAACGTTCCTCTAGAAAGATTTCTGAAGGATTTAAAACTTCCTCTAACCCTAGCTCCTTCATTTCAAAGATACCCATTTCATTGGTTGACCCAAACCGGTTTTTTACAGCTCTTAAAATTCGATACGTATGATGACGCTCCCCTTCAAAATATAGAACGGAATCAACCATATGTTCTAAAAGCTTTGGACCAGCAATTGAGCCTTGTTTCGTTACATGTCCTACGATAAAAATTGCGATGCCCCTCGTTTTCGCTATCCTCATAAATGCAGCTGTACATTCTCTTACTTGAGACACACTTCCTGGGGCTGAAGCAATATCCTCTTGATAAACCGTTTGGATCGAGTCAATAATCACTAGAGCAGGACCCACTTCATCTATAGCCTTTTCAATAAATTGTAAATCAGTTTCTGCCAACACATATAAGTTTGGAGAAATGACACCCAGTCGGTCAGCTCGAAGCTTTGTTTGTTTAACAGACTCTTCACCTGAAATATATAGAACTTTTTGATTCGTTTCAGCTAACTTAGCCGATAGCTGTAATAATAATGTTGATTTTCCTATACCGGGATCTCCACCAACTAAAACTAAAGAACCAGGAACAATCCCTCCACCCAGAACACGGTTTAGTTCAATCATCGTCGTATTTATTCGTGGTTCCTTTTCACTTACTACTTCCGTTATTGATTGTGGCTTTGAACCTGTAAGAGAGGAAGTAACATAACTTCGACTCGCTTGTTTAGCAGAAGGTTCGAATTCCTCGACCATCGTATTCCACCCCTGGCAACCGGGACATTTCCCCATCCACTTTGGTGATTCGTAACCACATTCTTGACAGATAAATTTTGTTTTTTTCTTTGCCATTGTATTCACCGCTTCCTTTAACACGTCTCTTCTTATTTTAACAGAGTTTTATGTCAAAGTCGGTATTACCTATATGTATGGTAAAAAGCCAAGGGATTATGACTCTCCCTCGGCTTTTTCTAGGCCGAAGCCCCTATTCTAATCCTTATACTTGGGCATTTTCCTTTGTTACAACGACTAGTTCTCCGTCATTAACATCAATAATCGCTTTTTGCCCTTTTACAATTGTCCCTTTTAGAAGCTCTTCAGATAAGCGGTCTTCAACCTGCTTTTGAAGGGCGCGACGTAAAGGACGTGCACCATATTCTGGGTCATAGCCGATATCCGTAATTTTATCCTTTGCAGCTTCTGTTAACTCGAACTCGATACCTTGCTCAATTAAACGTTTTTTCAGTTGATCTGCCATTAATGTAATAATTTCACGAACATGCTTCTTCTCTAATGAATGGAAGACAATAATTTCATCAATACGATTTAGGAATTCTGGGCGGAAGCTTCGCTTTAATTCACCCATGACTTTTCCTTTCATATCATTATGCTCTTGGTCTTCCGTTCCAGTTGTAAACCCAAGGTGTTTATTCTTTCTGAGTAAGCTTGCACCAACGTTTGATGTCATAATAATCGCTGTGTTACGGAAATCAACCGTACGTCCCTTTGAATCCGTTAATCGTCCATCCTCAAGAACTTGAAGTAAAATATTAAAGACATCTGGATGAGCCTTCTCAATTTCATCTAATAAAATAACAGAATATGGCTTACGACGTACTTTCTCCGTTAGTTGCCCACCTTCTTCATGGCCGACGTAACCAGGAGGGGAACCAACGAGACGGCTCGTAGCATGCTTTTCCATATACTCTGACATATCTACACGAATAACGGCATCCTCATCACCAAATAATGTTTCAGCAACGGCACGTGCAAGTTCTGTTTTACCTACACCTGTTGGTCCTAGGAAAATAAATGACCCAATCGGACGCTTAGGATCCTTTAAGCCAGCACGAGCCCGTCTGACCGCTAGCGAAATGGATTTAACCGCTTCTTCTTGGCCAACCACGCGTTCGTGTAAAATGCTTTCCATTTTCAATAGACGTTCAGTTTCTTCTTCTGCTAATTTGGAGACAGGAATTCCCGTCCAGCTTGCAACGACCTGCGCGATATCATCAACAACAACCTCTGTATTTTCTTGCCCTTGCTTTTGCTTCCACTCATTCTTCATTTCTTCAAGCTCTTCACGTAAACGTTGTTCAGAATCTCTTAATGATGCAGCCTTTTCGAATTCTTGACTTTGAACAGCTGCATCCTTCTCTTTACGTGTTTCCTCTAAACGAGATTCTAACTCCTTTAAATTTGGTGGAGCCGTATACGAACGAAGTCTTACTTTAGAAGCTGCTTCATCAATCAAGTCAATTGCTTTATCTGGTAAGAAGCGGTCCGAGATGTAACGGTCCGATAGTTTTACTGCCTCTTCAATGGCATCATCGGTAATCGTCACACGGTGATGGGCCTCATAACGATCACGTAGCCCCTTTAAAATTTGAATAGACTCATCTAATGTTGGCTCATTAACTTGAATCGGTTGGAAACGACGCTCAAGCGCAGCATCCTTTTCAATGTACTTACGATACTCATCAAGTGTTGTCGCCCCAATACATTGAAGCTCCCCACGTGCTAGAGAAGGTTTGAGAATGTTTGAGGCATCAATTGCACCTTCAGCTCCACCTGCACCAATCAACGTATGAAGTTCATCAATAAAAAGAATTACATTTTGAGCTTGGCGAATTTCATCCATCACCTTTTTCAATCTATCTTCAAATTCACCACGGTATTTTGTACCAGCAACGACCGTTCCCATATCTAATGTCATAACTCGCTTATTACGAAGTGTTTCAGGAACTTCATTTGCTATAATTGCTTGTGCTAATCCTTCAGCAATCGCTGTCTTACCAACACCAGGCTCCCCAATAAGAACTGGGTTGTTTTTCGTACGACGACTTAATACTTGGATCACACGCTCAATCTCCTTACTACGGCCAATAACTGGATCAAGTGACTCTTCTCTCGCAATTGCAGTTAAGTCGCGAGCCAAGCTATCTAGAGTGGGTGTATTGGCATGAGTGGCACTGCTACCTTGTTGAGATGAACTTCCTGCTTCATTACTTCCTAGAAGTTGAAGTACTTGCTGACGAGCTTTGTTTAAGCTAACACCAAGGTTATTTAAAACGCGAGCAGCGACCCCTTCGCCTTCTCGAATAAGGCCGAGAAGAATATGCTCTGTCCCTACGTAGGAATGACCAAGCTTTCTCGCTTCGTCCATTGATAACTCAATGACCTTTTTTGCACGAGGTGTGTAATGAATCGTTTTTGAACCCTCTTGACCTTTACCGATCAACGTTTCAACTTCATTTTGAATTTTTTCAGATCCTAAGCCTAAAGCTTGTAATGCTTTTGCAGCAATGCCTTCGCCTTCTCGAATGAGACCGAGTAAAATATGCTCTGTTCCGATATTATTATGCCCTAAACGAATTGCTTCCTCTTGTGCTAAAGCTAATACTTTTTGTGCTCGCTCTGTAAAACGTCCAAACATCATTGACGTCCACCTCCATGATTATTCTGTGGTCTCGTTCTCTAACTTTAGTCGCTCACGTATGAGAGCTGCCCTTCGTTCATCACGTTGTTCAGGGGCTAACACCTCACCCGCAAATTGCTGTAAAAATCCTGGTTGTGTTAAAATCATTAACTCGTTAAGGATATTCCCTGAAATTCCTTTTATTAACCCTACATCTATTCCTAGCCGAACATCGGAAAGTCTTTGCGTGGCTTCCTTCGATTCAATAATTCGACTATTTGAGAGAATTCCATATGAACGATATACACGGTCTTCTAACTGCAGCTTTGAATTTTGCATTAGTACTTCACGTGCAGCTCGTTCCTGTTGAATCAGTTGTAAAACAACCCCACGCAAGTCTTCAACAATATCTTTTTCAGTTTTTCCTAACGTTAACTGATTTGAAACCTGAAATAGATTACCTAAAGCTTCGCTACCTTCACCGTAAATTCCTCTAACAACTAATCCTAATTGATTAATTGCCGGTAAAATCCTGCTTAGTTGCTGTGTCATCGCCAAAGCTGGAAGATGCATCATCACTGATGCTCGTAAACCCGTCCCGACATTTGTAGGACAACTCGTTAAATATCCACGCTTTTCGTCAAAGGCATACGTAAGCTTTTCTTCAATCCAATCATCTAAATAACTAGCAATATCTAGTCCTCTTGTAAGCTCAAAGCCGGCAAATAAACATTGGATTCTTAAATGATCTTCTTCATTGATCATGATGCTTATTGATTCATCTTCACTTAAAAGGACTGCACCATGCTTTGACTGTTCCGCTAAATGAGGACTAATTAAATGCTTTTCAACAAGCACTCGTTTCTCATTTGCCTTCATGTCATCCATATAAACCATTTCAATTTTGCCGATAGAATCAGTAGTTGATTTTACCAGGGCATCTTCAATATGTTTAACAACTGCATGAGATTCCTCTAATGAAGCTAGGAGCGGAAATTTATATTCTTCAAGGTTTCTAGCTAATCTTATTCGACTACTCAATACAATATCCGAATCAGCGCCATCTTTTTTCATCCAAGGACTAATAGCCTCGTTAATAAACCTTTGGAGTGACACTTCCTATCCCTCCCTCTGGTTATTTTTTTGTCTTTCCAACGCTCGAATTTCATCTCTTACTTCAGCAGCCAATTCAAATTCCTCTTGATTGATATGAGTCTTTAACTGTTCTT
Organism: Halalkalibacter urbisdiaboli; assembly: GCF_002156385.1. GTDB lineage: Bacteria > Bacillota > Bacilli > Bacillales > Bacillaceae_D > Halalkalibacter_A > Halalkalibacter_A urbisdiaboli. The sequence continues at coordinate 1,510 of NZ_MVJM01000008.1, read as the reverse complement.
TTAAAGAATCAATTTTTCTTTGAAGTTGAATTCCTCCACCTATTCTTACCGGAATCTTTCCAGCATGTGAATGATTTCCGCTATGAACTCGTTTTAATAAAGGATCAAGCTTTGAAGAAAAGCTCTCGTAACAATGAGCACATCCAAAACGCCCGACTCTTGTAAATTGTTCGTAGCTCATTCCACATTTTTCACAGGAAAACTCCCGATCAGGTGTTGCTTTTTCTTGGTCCGTCTTCATCGGTTGCTCAAAATGTAGAAGTCCTGATAATAATTGATGAATGGAAAAACTATTTGAGCCTGGAAAATGTTCACCTTTTTCTCTTGCACATTGCTCACAAATATGAAATTCCGTTTTCTCTCCGTTAATGATTTTTGTAAAATGCAATGTCGCTTGCCTTTGACCACAATCTTGGCACTTCATCGCATACCACCTCTCTCAACGTTCTATCAACGGTTATCTTTATATTTTAGTGTTTCAAGCATCGCTTTTAATATATTCGCCCTAATTTCGTCCCTGTGCGGAATGTTAGACCGATATAACGTTCGATCGACAACACTAATCATTAAACTAGCCTCACGTTTTGAAATGACCTTTTCCTCAAAAAGACGCATAATTATATTTTCGGCAGTACCTTGGTCAATTCCTCTACCAATAATATGAATCATTTCGTCAAAAAGCTCCATATTATCATGTGGTTTTACTTTTATTATCCGAATAAACCCTCCGCCACCTCGTTTACTTTCAACAATGTACCCCTTTTCGATAGTAAAACGTGTACTTATAACATAATTTATTTGTGAAGGTACACATTGAAACTGTTTCGCAAGCTCACTTCTTTTTATTTCTACTAGGTCTTGTTCACTTTTCATTAAGGTGGCTTTTAAATAATTTTCAATGACATCTGAAATATTTTTCAAGAATACGCCCCCTCTCACCTATGTTGACTTTGACTATCTTTGACTATATGTATATTATATAGAAACTCTTATCATTCCGCAATCCTTTACATCGGCTAGTATAACCATGTCCCGCCTATTTTTTACGTAAACTTTAATTTTCGACTTTTTTAGATATACCTTTACAAAATAAATGACTCTTTCTTTGCTTTAATAGTACTCTAATTTCCTATTATCAATTCATTGTTCTCTCCTTTGCCTTCCTGCTTAATCGTTTGTGCAAATTAAAAAGCATAACCCTTTGGGTTATGCTTTATCTGCCTGGCAACGTCCTGGCTCAACGGTTCTCTTCTACGGGGATGTGATGCATGCCGTTTCGTTTCATAGTTCAGTCATGAAGGGGTACGAAGAGAACCGTCTCGTCTCACAGGGGGCATGTTGCTTTTCTTCGATGTTTACTCACGATGACTCCATCGGCTTAGACGCTGTTCCTCCGGACCAGACTCTTCAGCGCCTTTCTGCTTAATCGTTTGTACAAATTAAAAAGCATAACCCTTTGGGTTATGCTTTATCTGCCTGGCAACGTCCTACTCTCACAGGGGGAATCCCC
>NZ_MVJM01000007.1:64174-70174 GCF_002156385.1 Halalkalibacter urbisdiaboli | reverse complement strand
ATAATCCAGTAAGACCCCTCAGAGATGATGAGGTTGATAGGTCTGGTGTGGAAGCGTGGCGACACGTGGAGCTGACAGATACTAATCGGTCGAGGACTTATCCAATATATTCTTGACATATGTCACACTCAGATTGTGACTTGTTTACACATTATCTAGTTTTGAGAGAATCATCTCAACATTCTTAGTTTGACAAAGAGAACCAAGAAGTTCGAGGAAGCAAGTGACTGAGGAATGGAGCGTACACCCGTACGTGACACGACCGAAGATCACGCAGCTGACGAAGAAATTCGCCGGTTATCTGAAGTCAAAAAGTTTGGTGGCGATAGCGAAGAGGTCACACCCGTTCCCATGCCGAACACGGTCGTTAAGCTCTTTTGCGCCGATGGTAGTTGGGGGATTCCCCCTGCGAGAGTAGGACGTTGCCAGGCAGAAAAAGCATAACCGATTGGGTTATGCTTTTTTGTTGTACAAAAAAATTTATTTGTACATATTGATTGCTTGGAATAAAATTGTATCTTTCTTTCAGAGGATTTCAAAAATAGAATACTCGGTCAAAAAAGTACTATTGTCTTCAAAAACCTTGAATTGCAAGGATTTTTCATTTGCAAAAAAGTCCAATAGACAGGTGATTGGTCGGGTGCTACTATGTACCAGATTGGTCGACTTTTTACCGAACAACAAATAAATTATAGAAGGGGTGAGAGGGTAAACGAATGTCGAAGCAGGATGTTTCAATCAATACCCTGTATTATTTAAAATGTATTTTTTGAATCCGCTTACAAAAGAAATCGGGGGTTGTTTAAACTCGTCTTCTACTAAAACATCATCTTGTTTGTTCGGAAGAAACGTTATTACTGACCATTAAATGCTGTTTTTCAAAGGTGGTGATCTTACTGCGGTTTGAACTAATTCACCAAAAGATTCGATGACAAACAAGCCATAATGGAAAGTAAGTTGTAGCATTCTAAGGAGAACGGAGCAAGAAAATTCATCCTTGATACAAAATAGTCTAAGGAGTGAAATGAATAAGTGGGAAATCACAAAAAAACGAGAAAAATCTTTTCTGTTATTCTGACATTTTGTCTTATTTTTTCCAATTTGTCATTTGCCATAGCGAATGATCTGAATACGAGCATCGATCGTAATTTTCACATATTAGCAAGTTCTGATTTTGAAGATAACGATACATGGGGTTTTTTACCAGGGGGAGGAACGACTGCTGAAGTAGAGGCTGAAGAAGATGGGAATAAATACTTAGAAGCTACTGGTAATGGGAGTGGAAATCGTACGATCGCAAAAACTTTAGATAATCCTACGGCAGATTCCGAGGTGCTATTTACCTTTGACTGGAAGCCGGAGAATGTTTCTACGGATTTAAATTCCAGTGAAATTACATTCGGTGATATTAACGGGAATGCCATTTTTCGACTGGTTAAAGCTGGTGGAACAGATGGTGAAATTAAGTATGAGGTTGGAACGAATGGCACAGATCTAACAGGAGCTGAGTCTGTAACGAATGTAAGTACAGACGGGAGCTGGTTGTCTGTCGAAGTATTATTTGATTTTAATGATGAAAGCGCTTCACTGACTGTTCATGATAAAAATGATAAAACAAAGAGCTTTACTGCTTCCGGTATTGATTTTAGCTTAATAAACTATGTAAACAATCTAGCTGAAATTTCAATCAACGGTAATCGAGCTAGCGGCAATAATCTCAGTTTTGTTACTGGATTAGATAATGTTTCAATTTACGGATCGGGTGAACAGGCACCGGATCAAGGAGAACAAAACATTGATTCGATCGTATCGGAGTATGAAACAGAGTTAACGATTCCTAAAGACGTAGTAAAGGAAGATGTTATTTCATTTTTTCCGAACGTATTTGATGTGCAACTTGAGAATGATGTTGTTATTGAGGTGAACGTAGACTGGGAAAGTACTGATTATGATTCAACTAAATTAGGTGTATATACTTTTACGGGTGCATTAAGTACGGAGAATGTTCCGAACGTCGGAAACGCAAACGACATTGAAGCCAATGTGACTGTAACGGTTGCTGAAGCTACTGATATGCCTAAGGTTGAAGGGTATGAAGGTGTTTACTACAGTGATTTTGGTGACACGGTTGAAGTCACTCCTGTAAACTGGGGATTTACGACTGCTGCTGCTACTCTTTCCATTAATAAGGATGATATTGCTGGAAATGACACGTCGAAGCTAGAATATAGCATCGTTGATCAATCTGGCGGCCGTGTTGCTACAAAGAATTTTGATTCAGATGTAAAAGGCTCGGAGATTCTAGTTAAATTTGACTGGTATCCAGGGAAGAACAATGATAAAGGTGAAAGAGCTTATGAAAATGGTGGCGAATTTAGAATCATTGATAGCTCGGGTAATACAGTATTTACGATAAACAATACGAATAATGTGCCTTTAACGTATTTTGCAGGTGCTCAGGTTCCTGTTGAAACAGGAATTACAGAGCCTGAAGCATGGTATGGTGTAGAGGTTACGATTGATTTAGTTCGTAATGAGGTAACGTTAACGTTCACAGAGAAAGAAACAGGTGAAACCGAAGAACATGTGTCTTCTCTAGAAGGTGTTGCTTTTGATGGTTCTGTAGCTACTGTAAGACTAGTAGGTATCCGTACATCTGGTAATAATCATACGTGGACGACGTACCTTGATAATTTCGGAGTTTATAGTGTACCAATTTCTGATAATACGATTACAAAGGTAGATAAATTATCTTACCATCGAGTTTATGTAGATGAAACAACTGGAGACATTGCTTCAATCGGCTTACCAGAAACAGTTTCTGTAACGCTTGCAGATAATAGTAAAGAAGAAATTGCTGTCAGTGAATGGGAAGAAGTTGGGAAGCAATGGAATCCAAGTGTAGCAGGGGTATACGAGTTTGTAGGGACTCTTGCTGAAACAGACGGTGTAGAGAATGATTTTAACAGATCGGCAAAGATCTATGTTTACAATCGTTTGACTCCACCTGAAACAGAACGTCAAACAGAATGGCTTGATAGAGGCGTTATCGCTCTCAAGTCGGAGGATGGAATTTTTGTTAGCTGGCGTTTATTAGCAGATGAATATGATGAAGATGTGAAATTTAATGTGTATCGTGATGAAGAGAAACTAACTGCTGAACCTTTAACTGTGACAAATTTCGTTGATCCAGAAGGTGTTGCTGGAGATACTTATACAGTTGAAACACTAGTAAAAGGTAAATCTATTGAAAAGCATAAAGTTGATGCAGCAGGTACAGATTATCTATCAATCCCAATGCAACAGCCAGAGGGTGGAACGACTGCAACAGGTGATTACACATATAATGTAAATGATTCCGGTGTAGGCGATTTAGACGGTGATGGTGAGTATGAGGTTATCGTAAAATGGTATCCGTCTAATGCTATTGATAGCTCACAAGAAGGAATGACAGGTCCAACGATTTTTGATGCATATAAATTGGATGGTACACTTTTATGGCGTATAAATATGGGGCATAATCTTACATCTGGTGCCCATTATCACCAATTTGTTATAGCTGATTTTGATGCGAATGGTAAGAGTGAATTCCTTATTAAAACGGCAGATGGAACAACGTCATACGGAACTACAGGTGGTACGTTCGATAGCAGTAAAGTATTAAGTGTTATCGGAAACCCGGAAGATGACGGAAAATGGGTTAATGAGCGTGGCCATGTTTACGGTGGACCTGAGTATATGTCTGTGTTCGATGGAGAAACAGGCGAAGTCATTGATACGATTGATTATGCATTTCCACTTGGAGACGTTGCTTCATGGGGGGATACATGGCACAATCGTTCAGACAGATTCCTTTCTGGATTAGCTTACCTTGACGGAGTGAAACCAAGTGCAATATATGGTAGAGGTTACTATGCTAAAACAACCTTTGTAGCATATAGTTTAGTCGATGGTGAACTAATAGAGGAATGGACGTTTGATTCAGACGAAGTAGGTCGAGGTGGTGGTTTAGGATACCATAGTCTTGCCACTGGCGATGTCGACAATGATGGTTTCGATGAAATTATCGCAGGTTCTTTAACGCTTGATCATGACGGTACGATTCTTTATGCGATGGATGGTGAAATGGGACGTGAAAACGGGTCCCATGGTGATGCCCTTCATGTAGGTGCGTTTGACCCTGATCGTGAAGGTCTTCATGTTTTTGCTGTCCACGAAGTTCCGGCAGTTGGCTCTGTTGAGTATCATGATGGAGCAACAGGGGAAACTCTTATGTCGTATTTTGCTTATAAGGACGCTGGACGTGGAGTAGCAGCAAACATTACCTCTCAACCTGGATACGAGTTCTGGGGAACTGGAGGTCCAGATGTTGAAACAGGTGGAGGAATCTATAATGTACAGGGGCATGTTGTAGCTGACAGCTTTAGAGATGCTGGTCTTTCTGTTAACTTTGCTACCTACTGGGATGGAGACCTATTAAGAGAATTACTCGATGACACGTCAATTACAAAATTTAACGAAGAAACAGGTAAATCAGAGCTTGTTAGAAATTTTGAAGGCGTTGTAAGTAATAATGGAACAAAAGCGACGCCAACATTACAGGCAGATATCATTGGAGACTGGCGTGAAGAGGTTCTCCTACCTACAACGGATAGTTCAGAGCTTAGAATATTCAGTACCACTATTCCTACTGATTATAGGCTCTATACGCTGATGCACGATTCAGTATATAGAATGGGAATTGCGTGGCAGAATTCAGGCTACAACCAGCCGCCTCATATCGGTTTCTATCTAGGTGAAGATAAAAGAGAAGCGGTACTTGGTGGGGAATTAGATGCGCCGAGTGTCAAGTACACAGCAAGTCTATATTCGATGAAGCATACTGTAAATCTTGAATTAACTGATCAAGAGGATACTGTATTAAAGAATAAACTTAGTCAGGCACAGCACCAATTAAACAATGGAAGACCAGACCAGGCTTCCAAGCATATGAAGGATTTTATTAAACACCTCGAAAAAAGCAGTTTGAACGATGATGTGAAATCTAAGCTGAAAGCAGATGCTCTTTTATTAATTAAGGCTTGGAAGTAAGGGGACGGTTCAGATTCAGTGAAAAAGTCTCCAAACACTAAGCAGTTAAGTTAATCAGATCTATAAATACCCCTAAATGGTATAACCAGTACAGTTAAATACCAAACTATTTAGGGGTTTTTTCATGTTTTGACACGAACCAAAAATCTTTCCGTATTATAAATTCAAAATCCAAAAAATATATGCTTAAGAAAGAATCTATTTACTAAAATTTGTGGGGGAAGTGTAGTATAGATACCAGTTATAACGTTAGTAAGTACTAAGTGATGGTACCTAACTAAAAGTTGCCTTCTTTAATTGTTATGTTGATATAAATAAATTAGAAAACAATTATATTAGGAAAGCAGCGGGAGTGAGATATTAATATGTTGCTATTGTCTATGAAGTATGATAGATTATTAAATCTAGCCGCAAAAAATAATTTTAAAATAACTATTGCGCAGAACTTTATAACGTGGTATATTATTACTTGTCACTAACAACGGATTTAATAATCCTAAAAAAACTTTTAAAAAGTTGTTGCGCAGAACAAATTATTGTGTTATGATAATATATGTCGCTGATGAGTGACAAACAAGTTCTTTGAAAACTGAACAAAAGCCAAGCGAAAAAGAGAGATAGTTTAAATGTTCTTTTCATTTAAACCAATCTCGTCAATTTATTATTTATTCGAGCTAATCAGCTCACCATTTTTATGGAGAGTTTGATCCTGGCTCAGGACGAACGCTGGCGGCGTGCCTAATACATGCAAGTCGAGCGGACTGATTAAGAGCTTGCTCTTATGACGTTAGCGGCGGACGGGTGAGTAACACGTGGGCAACCTGCCCCTTAGACTGGGATAACATCGAGAAATCGGTGCTAATACCGGGTAAGAGATGCAACCGCATGGTTGTGTCATAAAAGATGGCT
>NZ_MVJM01000007.1:0-61023 GCF_002156385.1 Halalkalibacter urbisdiaboli | reverse complement strand
ATGGAGGCGTCGGTGGGATACTACCCTGACTGTGCTGACATTCTAACCTCGAACCGTGATCCGGTTCAGGGACAGTGTCAGGTGGGCAGTTTGACTGGGGCGGTCGCCTCCTAAACAGTAACGGAGGCGCCCAAAGGTTCCCTCAGAATGGTTGGAAATCATTCGTAGAGTGCAAAGGCAAAAGGGAGCTTGACTGCGAGACCTACAAGTCGAGCAGGGACGAAAGTCGGGCTTAGTGATCCGGTGGTTCCGCATGGAAGGGCCATCGCTCAACGGATAAAAGCTACCCTGGGGATAACAGGCTTATCTCCCCCAAGAGTCCACATCGACGGGGAGGTTTGGCACCTCGATGTCGGCTCATCGCATCCTGGGGCTGAAGTAGGTCCCAAGGGTTGGGCTGTTCGCCCATTAAAGCGGTACGCGAGCTGGGTTCAGAACGTCGTGAGACAGTTCGGTCCCTATCCGTCGCGGGCGTAGGAAATTTGAGAGGAGCTGTCCTTAGTACGAGAGGACCGGGATGGACACACCGCTGGTGTACCAGTTGTTCCGCCAGGAGCATCGCTGGGTAGCTACGTGTGGACGGGATAAGTGCTGAAAGCATCTAAGCATGAAGCCCCCCTCAAGATGAGATTTCCCATGGAGATAATCCAGTAAGACCCCTCAGAGATGATGAGGTTGATAGGTCTGGTGTGGAAGCGTGGCGACACGTGGAGCTGACAGATACTAATCGGTCGAGGACTTATCCAATAACATTCTTGACATAGGTCACACTCAGATTGTGACTTGTTTACACATTATCTAGTTTTGAGAGAATCATCTCAACATTCTTAGTTTGACAAAGAAAACCAAGAAGTTCGAGGAAGCAAGTGACTGAGGAATGGAGCGTACACCCGTACGTGACATGACCGAAAATCACGCAGCTGACGAAGAAATTCGCCGGTTATCTGAAGTCAAAAAGTTTGGTGGCGATAGCGAAGAGGTCACACCCGTTCCCATGCCGAACACGGTCGTTAAGCTCTTTTGCGCCGATGGTAGTTGGGGGATTCCCCCTGCGAGAGTAGGACGTTGCCAGGCAGATAAAGTACAATCCATTGGATTGTACTTTTTTATTTGTATAAGAATTACGCACGTAGGCGCACGAGCTGATAAAGACATCATGTCCCCTACCTAGAAGGAGGGATTTGTAAGGAGGTAGACGTATTTATCATCACTTTTTACGATTTATCATCGTTTTTTAAGAGTTATCATCATTTTTTTGGGAAGTATCATCATTTTTTCGGTTTTATCATCATTCCTTGGAAATCTCAGCTAAGTAACCTCGTTGAAGGAGTAGTGTTCATCTTAAAAGCCGAGGGAGTTTCCGTGAATGGTAAAACGAATCGTACAAAAGAATAGTGGTGCAAGGACGTTGCTAGGCCATCAAGCATAAGCGAAGGGGATTATGTTTTTTTGTTGTATACGTAGTTAAATTTTCAAGAGGCCCTGAACTTTCGACAGCAATATGGGGGATATTTTTTCAACAATAGTAACGATGGATATTGATGCTATATGTGTTAAGCTTTGAGATGTAATCGCTATTATCGTTTAAAGAAATTATTTAACTAACAAGTGCTTTCATACACTGTGGAATAAATATTCATTTTTTAGTAGCTGTTTTATTTACCTTTGGGTTTCTGATAAACTAAAAGAGCTGACATTATTTAGTTGGGGGTTTTGATATGAGAAAATTAATTTACTACTAATAACAAAGATTGCTATTGGTGTTTAATAAATCTTAAATGATAGTAGTCTTTGCTAATCTCTTATTTACTTATAAGGAGGAGCAAAGATAAATATGCGATATTTAAAAGCCGAAAAGGTGTTACCTGATAACCTTTTAAAATTAGTACAGGATTATATAGATGGTGAATTTCTTTAGGGAACGGAACGAAAAAAAATCTTCAAATTCGAAATCAAGAAATATTTGTTCAATATGCTGCTGGGAAGTCAATGTCAGAATTGGCAGTAAGTTATTGTCTTTCTAAAAAAAGCATTGAAAGAATTGTCTATGTTCAAAAGAACGTTAACATTTAAATTTATTTGTTTAAGGTGATTAATTTCTCTGAAATTAGTCACCTTTTATTCCCTAAAAAACAATTAATAACCATTTTTGCGGTATCTTTTACTGTATTAGTGTTCTACAATTAATATACATAAAGACCATACAAACATCGGGAGGAACAGCAATGAAAGAGTTAAAATATATAAAAGACTATAAAAATGACGATAAGCTTAGACAAAGCTTCAATAAACTTGCTACGTTGATATTTGGTATAAATTTTGAAGATTGGTATCAAAGAGGATTCTGGAATAACTATTATATTCCTTTTTCTTACATTGATGGAGATAAAGTTGTGGCAAATGTTTCAGTAAATATTCTAGATTTAGTTGTTAATGGTGAGAAATATAATGCGTTACAGATCGGAACAGTTATGACACATCCAGATTATCGAAAGAGAGGACTTTCTTCTAGTTTATTGAACAAAGTAATAGATGAATATGAAAACAAGTACGATTTTATGTACTTATTTGCTAATCAAACTGTTTTAGATTTCTACCCTAAGTTTGGTTTTAAATCAGTTAGCGAAAATCAATTTTCAATGGACTTTACATTGGATAAGTCGGATGTAAACGGTATTCGTAAACTCAAATGTTTTAATAGCGAGGATGCTAAGTTGATTTATAACTTCGCAACCGAAAGATTACCTGTTTCCAATTTATTTTCAACACTAAATACCCAAGGAATTTTAATGTTCTACTGTATGTATGTTTTTAGCAATGATATTTACTATCTAGAGCGTGAGGATGTTATCGTAATTTATAGGAAGAAAGATAAACAAATTGATATTTTTGATATTATATCTAAAAAAGAAATTGATATTAATGTTATTCTTTCAAAAATTGCTGATGGAGGTACTAATAAAATAGTCTATCATTTTACTCCAGACTATGAAGGTATGAAAACAGTAAGTAATGTATTTAATGGCACGGATGTATTGTTCGTAAAAGCAAGTGGTAACAATCATTTTCCAAGACAATTTAAACATCCCCTAACGTCACAAGCATAAAATGAGTAGTGGAAGTTCCCGGCTGCATAAATTGGTATATGGATAATGACGATGAATGTTTGGGGTTATTAAGACAAAGGGATTATAATCGAATCCTTTTGAATGGCTGTTTTCATATAGATTGTTGCTATTTTGACCAAACTCCTATTAGGTGCTAAAATCCTGCCATAGGAGGGGTTTCAGGATGTGGGAAGACGTTTATACCGATTTCATGGATTTACCCAAACAAGAACAACAAAAGCTGTTTAACCTTATAAAAGAAGACTTCTTCTCTGATGAGGATGAAGATATGAAAGATGCGTTTACATTCATTAGAGAGAAACGCTTCAACGAAGGGCTAGGTTGTGTTCATTGTGGTAGTGTAAAGGTGAAACGAAACGGCAAATACAGAGACAGACAAAGGTATCCTTTATCGTGGCTGTGGCAAGTCTTTCAACGACCTTACAAACACCCCTATATCGGGAACTCGCTATCTTGGGAAGTGGTCTACCTTCTTTCATTTAATGGTTGAGGCATATACATTGCCGAGAATTGCTGAAAGGATGGGTATCCATCTCTCTACTGCATTCTACTGGCGACACAAGGTACTTTTCGCCCTTCTTCATTAGGATTTCAAACCTTAAAAGGTATCGTTGAAAGTGACGAGACCTTCTTTAAGGAGTCTTTAAAGGGCGTGAAGTGGTTGAGAGAAAGCCTAAAAAACGTGGTGGGAATGATAAGAAGAGAGGGATAAGTAACCTCAAAATCGCTGTTGTGGTAGTACAAGACCGCAATGGACAAGTTATTGCTAAAAAACAGGTACTGGTCGTGTAAGAGCAGAAGAAATTGATGCGGTCATTGGGAATTATATAGACCCATCTTCTTGGTTATGCACAGATACGGCTACAAACTATAAGAAGTTTTCTCTTATCAAGGAGCTTAAACACGAGACGATTCACCTAAGCAAAGAGGGATATGTCAAAAAAGGTATATACCATCTTCAACATGTAAACAGTTACCGTAAGCGATTGAAGGACTGGATGCAACGGTTCCAAGGCGCGGCAACAAAATATTTGGACAACTACCTCTATTGGTTTAACTTTCTTCAACAGAGCAAGAAAATGGCGACCAAAGAACGAGTAAACCAAATGCTTTTAAGTGCGTGTCAGAAATCCAATTTGATTACGGTCAAATTTTTGCGTGAGGTCTAAAAACAGCCACTCCCCAAAGGAAGCGGCTGCACTCGTTATTCAACTAACACATGAGTTTGAGTGTAATCTTTCACAAAATGATTTTATGAACTCTTTTTATACTTGTTCATAGTGGCTAGTACACTTAACAATTTATTGGATTTCTTATGATAAAAATAAACAATAAGAAAATATAATATGGCAATGAGAATAGTGCTAATACGGAATTCCCACAATGTGTACGTTGAATATTTTTCAATATAGAAGCTCGCATCAATAATTGAGGTAAACAATAAACCACAAAAAATGAAAAGACCTAATACATACAACACCATTTCCGTATTAGCTTTTTTCGGTCCATTGTTGGTTCCTATTTTGTGAAACCTATCATCTTCGTTCGTGGCAGCGACTAGATTTTTAACGTTTTCGGTCTCGTAATCAACAACGTTGTAGGAAGAAAAATATTTGTTTACAACATAGAAAGCCCCAAAAAGTAACCAAAGAAAAACAAGACCACTGGCTATTGCTAATGGAACGTCATCTCCAATTCCCTTAACTGAATTCAAATCTGAAAAAAATGTTCCACCTATTAAACCGCCAAATCCGTTGAAGTAACATAATACAGCTATTAAGCCGTAGAACGCTGTTAAATAGCTTAAAAGTAATACACCTTTTTTATAAGAACCCATACGCCCTCCTTAAAATAACTTATTTATTTTAATTTTAACACAAATTGTAAATTATTGGGATTGTTTAACCCGATATCATTCTAAGCTGCCTCGTTAGTTGAAGAAGAAATCGACATCTAATGGCACCATAAAATAGTAAATAAACCCCATTAGCAATAATCTTTACGAAAACAGCCTTTTGAATTTAAGCTTGTGAAGACTTACAATTTCCCAATAGATTTGGGAGGTAGATATGAAGAAATTTGCTTATTTCTTAAGGACGATAATGGCATTGTCCGTGGCGGTATCCTTAGTGAAATATGTTGGAATTGGTTAGAGATACATACTTTTATGATAGATGAGGATATAAGAAAATCGGGATATGGAACTAAATTATTATTAGAACTAGAGAAAGTAGCTTTAGAAAAAGAATGTGACTTCATAAAAGTAGATACATTGAGTTTTCAAGCATTGGATTTCTGTGAAAAGAATGGTTATCAAGTGTTCAGGAGTATAGATAATGTAGGTAGAGATTTTAAGCATTATTATTTAAAAAAGGAATCAAAGAATTTTCTTACATCATCGATGCTTTATATCAAAAAATGGTATTCTTTTTATAAAAAAAAACCAACATTTTGATCAATCTTTTTTTCAAAGTGTTGGTTTTCTTTTGGAATTGTATAAGGGATGAAGGGCGCTTATTGCTCAAACTTTATTGCTACTCGGAAAGTTTGTCCTTAAAAGGAACAAACTTAATATAAATGCAGTTAATATTTAAATACATGTTGTCCAATCACAACGCTTGTCTTTCTTGAATCTAACCACCGATTTGTTGCTATCTTCGGGTTGTAAAAGAATAATGAATTCTGCGTTATGTTTCTCATGTCTGATAATGCGGCATACACTGCCTTGATGGACTCTTTATCAGCAGGTTTATTGATTTGTCCATTTGCAACCGGTTGAAATTGACCTCGTTCATAAATAACTTTTTTTATTGTATTCGGAAATTGAGGGCTTTCTACTCTATTTAAAACAACATCAGCTACGGCGACTTTTCCTTCGAAAGGTTCTGCTTGGGCTTCGGCTCTTACGATTCTAGCTAATAAATCTATGTCCTCTTTCGAAAAACTTATATGTTTTGAACTGCTAACTTCTAAATCTGGTTCAGGGGAGTTGTTTGTGTTATGTGTATGTATATGCTGACCGACAAAAATAAGATCGAGATTCTTAATCTGTGGGTTAGCCTTTGCTAATTCATCTATTGTTAAGCCGTGCTCTCGTGCGATTTTCGTCATGGTATCACCTTTTTCAACTGTATAAGCAAACGTAGGTGTCGTAAAAATTAGAGTTGCGATTAATAATGTTAGGAAAAAAATTAGTTTTTTCATAGCATGTCCTCCTAGTGAATCTTGTTTATTGAGCTCTTATCTCACTCTATTCCTATGAAAGAATCAAAAAGAATAGTATTACAAAATGGTTACAATAGATTACAAAGTCTGGTTACGAAGTTGTAACTGGACTTTGGATACGAATAGGACATGATATTTGCAAAGTCTAACTAAAGGCAATAGACATGTTTATGTAATGAGGGCCAAAAAAGGAGTAGGGCTCATTCTAGAGAATGTAGGAAAAAACGTTTTATACCTCGTTGAAATATTCAGAAAAGTGATATAATACAAATAAATGATATAATCTAATGAATAGAGGGGTAATTCTTATGACAGAACGAATTGAAGAAAAGGGCTATTTCGGCGAATTTGGTGGTAGTTTCGTACCCGACTCCTTAAAAAAAGTATTAGGTATTCTTGATGAAAATTTTGAAAAATTTAAGAATGAGCCTGAATTTGTAGATGAATTTAATTATTATATGAAAGAGTATATTGGTCGCGAGAATCCGTTAACATTTGCAGAAAATTTAACAAAGCAGGTTGGCGGAGCGAAAATTTATTTGAAGCGAGAAGATTTAAACCATACAGGCGCTCATAAAATCAATAATGCAATTGGCCAGATTTTGTTAGCAAAGCGTATGGGAGCAACTCGAATTATTGCAGAGACTGGTGCCGGGCAGCATGGGGTTGCGACTGCAACTGCATGTGCAATCGTTGGAGGGATGGATTGTACCATTTACATGGGGAAACTAGATACAGAAAGACAAGCTTTAAATGTGTTTCGAATGGAGCTGCTAGGTGCAAAGGTCGTTCCTGTTGAAAAGGGACAAGGTAGATTAAAGGATGCAGTGGACGAGGCATTAAATGACTTAGTTGCTAACTATGAACATACGTTCTATCTCTTAGGTTCAGCTGTAGGGCCACATCCGTTTCCTACAATGGTGAAGCATTTCCAATCGATTATTAGTGAAGAGTCAAAGCGGCAAATCCTCGAAAAAGAAGGAAGGCTTCCAAAAGCAGTTGTCGCAGTTGCAGGTGGAGGCAGTAACGCGATTGGTTCATTTGCTCATTATATTGACGAGGATTCTGTTCGCTTAATTGGTGTTGAACCGGCAGAGGCTCCATCTTTAACAAAGGGAGTGCCAGCAGTCATCCATGGATTTAAATGTTTGACCCTCTTAGATGAAAATGGAGAGCCGCAACCAACCTACTCAATTGCAGCGGGACTTGACTACCCCGGAATTGGACCGGAGCATAGTCACCTTAAAACAATAAATCGTGCAGAGTATGTTACGATAACAGGGCAAGAAGCGTTAGAAGCTTTTCAAATTCTTTCTAAAGTCGAAGGAATAATCCCTGCACTAGAAAGTGCACATGCGATTGCCTATGCAATGAAGTTAGCTAAAGAACTTGATCCAGAAGATTCTATCATTGTTAACCTTTCCGGAAGAGGGGATAAGGACGTAGACCAAGTATTTAAAATGTTGCAATCGTAATAAGTGTCATTTTGTGGTTCCTGTCTCCCAGTGCTTTTAAAGTGGTGGGGGGAGGAATCTTTTTTGTAGCTACAACAATTGAAGGAGTAAATCTAGGAGAAGTGAATGATAAAATTGTAGGGCAGTTACTCGTCAAGATAATGAAGTTTCATATAGTGTCTGCTCCCTTGATAAAAAGACACTCATACATTGTTTTTAACTTCATAATATAAATCCTCGAAATCAGACCATCGTATTTTTCGTTTTAAATACGCTCGAAAGGAAGAGCATCTTTTTTCCTGAGGGTTATTGTAAAGGGAGGAGATAAAGATTTGCAAACGTGCTTGAATCATAAAATAATAACGATCCGTTGAGCTTAATACAGGATTTCAGTGACTTTAACCTTCTGTCCTGTAATATCTTTAAACTCAATCTTCTTGTATAACACACGTTCAGCCTCTTTTAACACTTTTTAAAAATATTATAACCAATCCACCTAGAGTGAGTCTAAATATTAATCATTCTAAGTTAAAAAAACCAGATTCGTATTTTCGAATCTGGTTCGTTTTCGATTAAGCAAGTCTCACCTTGAAATCTTGATAGCCAAATTCACGCACGATACGATAATCTCCATCCTTTTCTTTCAAGGCGATAGCTGGTAAGGGCATACCGTTAAACGTCGTGTTTTTCACCATTGTATAGATTGCCATATCACCAAACACTAATCGTTCTCCGTTTTTTAACGGCTGATCAAACGAGTATTCTCCAATAACATCACCGGCAAGACACGTTTGCCCCCCAAGTCGATACGTATATGGCTTTTCATTTGCTTCGCCTGATCCTAGAAGAGGAGGGCGGTAAGGCATTTCTAATACATCTGGCATATGGCAGGTTGCAGAAGTGTCAAGGATTGCAATCTCCATGCCGTTTTCAAGCGTATCAAGAACCGTCGTAACTAAGTAGCCAGCATTAAGGGCAATCGCTTCTCCTGGCTCAAGATAGACTTTTAAATTGTACTTATCTTGCATTCGCTTAATACATTTTTCTAATAATGGAATGTTATAATCTTCTCTCGTAATGTGATGACCACCGCCAAAGTTAATCCATTCCATTTGTGATAGCCAAGGGCCAAACTTTTCTTCAACTGCATGAAGCGTTGTTTCTAAATCGTCAGAGTTTTGCTGGCAAAGAGTGTGGAAATGGAATCCCGACACACCATCAAGCAGCTCTGGACGGAAATTCTTAATTGTTACACCAAAACGGGAACCAGGTGAGCATGGATCATAGATCGCATGCCCAACCTGTGTGGAGCATTCAGGATTGATGCGCAGACCAATCTTTTTTCCCGCTTGAAGCACTTTGTCTTTAAACTTTTCAACCTGTGAAAAGGAGTTAAAGATTACGTGATCAGAGTAGGTGATAATTTCATCAATTTCATCCTCACGGTAGGCAGGGGCAAAGCAATGATTTTCCTTGCCCATTTCCTCATATCCGAGGCGTGCTTCATATAATCCACTTGAGGCTGTCCCACTTAAATATTTGGAGATAAGTGGATACATTGCGGACATTGAAAAGGCCTTTTGTGCGAGTAAGATTTTCGCACCTGTCCGTTCCATGACTCCATTTAAGGTTTTTAAATTCTTCTCTAACAGGCTTTCATCTACTACATAACAAGGTGTTGGTAATTCTTCAAACCGCATCTTAACGCACAGTCTCCGGTTCTTTGACAGGCTCGCTATCAACAAGCTCTGGATCGAAGCTTTCTTGCCATGGCAGACCCCATTTGTTTAATGCTTCCATGAATGGATCTGGATCGAATTCCTCGATGTTGTATACACCTGGTTTGTTCCACTGACCCGTCATGACCATCATCGCACCAATCATCGCGGGAACACCCGTTGTATAAGAAACGGCTTGTGAGCCAACTTCTTTATAGCACTCTTGGTGGTCACATACGTTGTAAACATAGTATGTTTTTTCCTTGCCATCCTTTTTCCCTCTGAAAATACAACCAATGTTTGTTTTTCCTACTGTACGAGGGCCAAGTGAAGCTGGATCAGGCAGTAATGCTTTTAAGAATTGAAGTGGAACAATTTGTTGTCCCTCATATTCAATCGGCTCAATTGAAGTTAAGCCAACATTTTCAAGACATTTTAAATGAGTGAGGTAGCTTTGACCGAATGTCATAAAGAAACGAATTCGCTTAATACCAGGAATATTAACAGCAAGAGATTCAAGTTCTTCATGATACAACAAATACATATCTCTTTCCCCAACTTCAGGGAAGTTATAAACACGTTTAATTTCCATTGGATCCGTTTCGATCCATTTCCCGTTCTCCCAGTAACGTCCGTTTGCAGATACTTCACGGATATTAATCTCAGGATTGAAATTCGTCGCAAAAGGATAGCCGTGATCGCCTGCATTGCAGTCAAGAATGTCAATATATTCAATTTCATCAAAGTGATGCTTTAGGGCATGGGCAGAAAATACACCTGTCACACCAGGATCAAAGCCACTGCCTAATAGAGCAGTAATCCCAGCTTTTTCAAAACGCTCGCGGTAGTCCCACTGCCATTTATATTCAAATTTCGCCGTATCTTCCGGCTCGTAATTCGCTGTATCCATATAATGTGTTTTTGTTGCTAGGCAAGCATCCATAATCGTTAAATCTTGATATGGTAAAGCTAAGTTCATTACGATATCTGGTTTAACTTCTTCAATTAACGCAATAAGCTCATCCACATTATCCGCATCCACTTGGGCAGTCGTAATTTTTGTTTTCCCGCCATCAAGTTTCGCTTTTAAATCATCACATTTTGATTTTGTACGGCTAGCGATACAAATCTCTTCAAATACATCACTGTTCTGTACACATTTGTGGATGGCAACCGATGCCACACCACCACAACCAATAATAAGCGCTTTTCCCATAGTATCTATACCCCCAACTAAAATATTTTGCAACATGCGTGAGAAGTCCGAACAACCTCAATTAGCACAAGCTTACCCGCTGAGAATGTCTTAAGCAAAATAAACGGCTTAAAAGACGACAACAAAAAAACAAGTGCAAAACGCATATCGCGCACAACACTTGTTAAGATCAATTATCAATATTAAAAAGACAAAGTAATTCCAAGACCATTTAATATATAACTACATCACAAATAGTCTGGAAATTTATGATAGAAAGCTCTTTAATATTAACTATATCTTAATAGGATCAGAGTCTATATAGCAAATAATTACTTCTTAGCACTCTTATTGACCGTTTCACAAGTTGTGTGCAAATGCACTGGTTGTAAAGTAACCAACTTATAAAATTTGAGCTTTTAACTCAATCAATAAGGCAACAAAGTTGCCAGTCGGCATTTGACCCAGCTGTCCGTATGGCTTTAACTTACATAAGTAAGTGGTCAAAATTATCTGCTTGGAAAGACCTGATGCTGTAAATTTTAGCTTTCCAAATTAATGCTTCTCTAGATTAACAACATCTTATTAAAATATCAAGAGATTATAAAAAAAAAACTAAGAAATTTCGACAAGAAGTTTCAGTACCTAACCAGAAGTGCTTTAAAGCTGTACAGTGGCGTGAGTCAGGCACCTATTATAAAATGTTAAATAAAGAGGTGATCTGCAAATGTCGGCAAAAATAAACTTTAACCAACTAATCGAGGAACTAGAAATACAAATGGAAGAGGGCCGTTCATTTTTTCATCTGAAAACAGGTGATATTGTAAATGTTTTTACGGAGGATTTACGTGCTGCTGAAGATGATGAACCATACGAGCATTTACCAGAGTGGCAACAGGAGATAAGGGAAACTGCCATTGATATTATCGAGAATAAGGATGATTATATAGAATTACCAGCAAAAGAGGATATCGATGAATATGAAATCATAGAAGAGTTTTGTCTTTCTATGAACGATGCACGTAAACAAGACATCTTACTAAGAGCCATAAGGGGAAAGGGTGCCTTTAGAAGGTTTAAGGATACAATTGCGGAATTTACGATTGAAGACCAGTGGTATGCTTTTCGTACAGAGAGACTGAAAGAGATTGCGATTAAGTGGTGCCAATTTAATGGAATAGAATATTTTGATAAAAACTGAAGACCACAGATCCCAAACGTAAAAGTATCTTCATTAAACAAGAAATAATATGCAAAGGAAAAGATTCAATAAGAGCTATTTCCTATTAAAGGGTTTGGAAAAATGAACGATGCATCTAGGGGAGACTGTGAAATAATAACATTTGATGGTCAGTATCGAATGAATTTTGACGTGAAGGAAATGTATAATGAGGATATTGTTTAGGAGGACAAGGGAAGTATGTGAGTATCGATTGCAACGGTATTTTGAGCGAAGAGGGTAATGTATTAGATAATTGACAACAACGTATGAAAAAAATAAGATAAGAATAAGATAAAAAGACCGCTGATGCTGGAACATCAACGGTCAATGTAATAGAACTGCCCTATAAAGGGGCGGCAAATGATGGGATAAAATAATCCACCTAGCCGGCAAAAGCTTAAGGGTGGATTATTTTCTGTCTAGAAACGACAGCAAGGCAATGACAAACGTTCCGAAAAGCAGCATCAATTTGAGTGTTTCGAATACTGTCATTTGGCATCACCCCCTTTCTTACGGGGATGCGCCGCCACCCTTAAGTAACCATATTCTATTACATTGGTATTATAGCAGAATCTTCAATGGATAAGAATGTTTGTTCGTGTATTTTCGATAGATTCATTTATTTCTTTTTAAGGCCAATGCGATGTCATCAAAAAATTCGTTTCTACCGTGAAACTAGTTTTTTGTGGTAAAACGACATCCAGAATATTAAATGAGGCCCATTCCTCTATTCAAGGAAACTTTTATAATAATCGGTATTATTATTTCTTAATTGATTTGTTGGAACATAGAGATGAGTTGCTTCGTTTCCATTACGAAAGAAACTTATTATAAATCTGAAAAAAACCTTGGTTACTATCGTGTGTTTAACAAAAGTTGGTTTGGCACCTCCTGTTATCCACTAACGAGGGCGTGAGTGGAACAACTCTATTCCTGTATCAGACGCATTTCTGTTATAGTAACGTGTCTTTCTATATGAAAGGTTGTACTCTTCCACAATCAGGCTCGTTTATAACATTGAAATTAAACAATTTTATTATCACTGATAATTAGCTTGATATTTTATGTAAAAACAACCGCCGTCCATAAACAGACGGCGGTTTATACTTTTTAATTACCTGTTAGTTGAGATTTCTTAAGCTTAAGGTCGAAACGATCTGCATTCATGACTTTAACCCAAGCTGCGATAAAGTCTTTCACAAATTTCCCTTTGTTATCGTCTTGAGCATAAACTTCTGCAATAGCACGTAGAACAGAGTTTGAACCGAAAACTAGGTCAACTCTCGTTGCTGTATGCACAAGCTCACCTGTTTTGCGATTGTGTCCTTCATATACAGTCCCGTCCACAGGCTTCCACTCAACGCCCATGTCAAGTAAATTAATAAAGAAGTCGTTAGAGAGTGTACCAACACGATCCGTAAATACACCGTGTAGGGTACCACCGTAGTTTGTTCCTAGAACACGCAAACCGCCAATTAGCGCAGTCATTTCTGGTGCAGTTAGGCCAAGTAGTTGTGCCTTATCAACTAGGAGCTCTTCTGCACTCACACTATACTGCTTCTTCTGATAGTTGCGGAAACCATCAGCGATAGGTTCTAGCACCTCAAAGCCTTCTACATCGGTTTGCTCTTGAGTTGCGTCGCCACGCCCAGGAGCAAACGGAACCGTTACATCAAAGCCTGCATCTTGAGCAGCTCTTTCTACTGCAGCACTACCACCAAGGACAATTAAATCAGCGATGCTGACTTTCTTATCTAGTTGTTTTTGAATGCCTTCTAGCACAGTAAGTACTTTAGAAAGTTGTTCCGGTTGATTCACTTCCCAATCCTTCTGTGGAGCAAGACGGATACGGGCACCATTTGCGCCACCACGATTATCTGAGCCACGGAACGTACTAGCTGAAGCCCACGCAGTTGTTACGAGCTCGCTGACTGTAAGTCCTGAGTTAAGGATCTTTTCTTTAAGCTCTGCTACTTCTTCATCTGTTAATTCATAATCAACAGATGGTACAGGGTCTTGCCAGATTAGATCTTCTGCTGGAACTTCTGGGCCTAAATATCTTGCACGAGGACCCATGTCACGGTGAAGCAGTTTGAACCATGCACGAGCAAATGCATCTACAAACTCTTCTGGATTCTCATGGTAACGACGAGAAATCTTTTCATAGTCTGGATCCATTCGCAAGGCCATATCTGCTGTAGTCATCATCGTTGGAACACGAACAGATGAATCTTCGGCATCTGGTGCAAGATCCTTCTCAACAGGATCGACAGGCTTCCACTGATGTGCACCGGCAGGGCTCTTTGTAAGCTCCCATTCATATCCAAAAAGCAGGTCAAAGAAACCATTATCCCACTGTGTCGGATTCGCTGTCCAAGCACCTTCAACCCCGCTTGTAATTGTGTCACGCCCTTTTCCGCTACCGTGTTTGCTTAGCCATCCTAAGCCTTGTGCTTCAAGAGGAGCAGCTTCTGGATCTGGACCAACAAGAGCCGCATCTCCTGCACCGTGTGCCTTACCAAACGTATGGCCACCAGCCACTAGTGCAACCGTTTCTTCATCGTTCATTCCCATACGTGCAAAGGTTTCGCGAATGTCGCGAGCACTTGCTAATGGATCAGGATTTCCGTTTGGACCTTCTGGGTTAACATAGATGAGACCCATCTGTACCGCAGCAAGTGGATTCTCAAGCTCACGATCGCCTGTGTAACGGTTATCACCTAGCCATTCCGTTTCAGTACCCCAATAAATGTCTTCTTCTGGATGCCAAACGTCTTCGCGTCCTCCTCCAAAACCAAATGTCTTACCGCCCATTGATTCGATTGCAGCATTTCCTGCTAGTACGAGTAAGTCGGCCCAAGAGATCTTGTTGCCATACTTTTGCTTAATCGGCCATAGCAGTCGACGGGCTTTATCAAGGTTGCCGTTATCAGGCCAGCTGTTAAGTGGAGCAAAACGCTGTGTGCCTGATCCAGCACCACCACGCCCGTCACCTGTACGATACGTACCTGCGGAGTGCCAAGCCATACGAATAAAGAGTGGACCATAATGACCGTAGTCAGCAGGCCACCAATCTTGACTGTTTGTCATTAAATCATAAAGATCCTGTTTAAGAGCTTGGTAGTCTAATGTTTTAAATTCTTCTGCATAATCAAATTCTTCTCCCATAGGGTTCGTTTTTCTATCATGCTGGTGAAGAATGTTTAAGTTGAGCTGGTTTGGCCACCAGTCTTTATTTGTCGTACCACTAGATTTTGGACTAGTAGCAGCGCCGTGCATAACTGGGCACTTTCCAATGTTTGAATTGTCGTTAGATTGCATTATTATTTCTCCCTTCAAAGTAAAATATAGCAAATAATTATGCCAATAAGTTATTAAAACTTGTAACTAAATGACATTAATTATTCTCTTAGAATTATTATAATAAACTATTTATTAAAAAGAAAGAATAAATGTTTAAAACTTACGAAAAATATTAAATAAATTATGAAGATAAGGAGAGTAAGACAGGAGAAGGAATGGTACCTAAGGCAAGCCAAGGCCTTACATTAAAACGAAAACTCCCTATTAAATCAAAAGAATAGTAGAAGAAAGTCGATTTGGAAAAAGAGAAGAAGAGCATGTCCTACTCTTTACATATGATGTGAAGAGTAGATTTATGTTATCAATGAAGAGGTCTTTTTTAGGGTGAATTGATAAATGATAAATGTATAAAATCCTAAACAATTAAACAAAAGGACTCATTTAATAGAAAAAAATGTACAGGTATCAATAAATGTGGAAATCTTATTCTTTCTTTTTGAGACAACTTAATCATAAAAACTAAGAAAAAATGTCGGGGGCGTGTCAAAAGGGTAGGCTTTTACCATTTTACACGACCCCGACGCAATGAAAGCCTTATGAGGAGTGGTTTTATCCTCATAAAGGCGAGTAGCGAACGGAGTCATTACCCTTACTTCATTAATTATTGAGATATATACGGAATACGATTTTTGTAGTTTAAGCTATATTTAATAAACAAAATTACGAAAGTTTCACAAATATATAAACGATAGCCTTTTACATGTGATATAATGGTAAAGGTTATGAAAAATGACGATTAAGTTGATTGTTATTAGAAATATCGTTTTAAATTTTACGTAGGTATGCTAGTCTAGTTATATCTAAAATTTCTAACAAAGCTTCACTTTTTACATACATTATTTTAGCTATTATAGGAGGAAAATTACATGAGTCTTGATGTGAAAACTGCCATTCAAGGTGGCAAAACTGTACTTGGGATTGAACTAGGTTCAACCCGGATTAAAGCCGTTCTTATTGGAGAGGATCATGCACCAATTGCATCTGGTAGCCATGACTGGGAAAATCGCTTTGAGAACAATGTCTGGACCTATAGCGTCGAAGATATTTGGAAGGGTATACAAGATAGTTATCAAAAGATGGCTAGCGATGTGAAAGAACAATATGGAGTAACTCTACAGACAGTAGGTGCCATCGGTTTCAGTGCGATGATGCATGGCTATATGATATTCGACAAAGATGGAGAGCTTCTCGTTCCTTTCCGTACATGGCGTAATAATATTACCGAACAGGCTTCGAAAGAACTGACAGGTTTGTTTAACTACCACATTCCGCAAAGATGGAGTATCGCTCACCTGTATCAAGCTGTCTTAAATCAGGAAGAGCATATTGCTAATATTTCTTTCCAGACTACTCTAGCTGGCTATGTTCATTGGAAATTGACAGGAGAGAAGGTTCTTGGAGTTGGGGAAGCATCTGGTGTATTCCCAATTGACTTGAATACGAAAAACTATAATCAATCGATGATCAATCAATTTAATGAATTGATTGGACCTAAGAATTTACCGTGGAAACTTGAAGATATTCTGCCTAATGTTTTAGGAGCGGGTGAAAGCGCCGGTGTCCTTACTGAAGAAGGGGCAAAACTTCTTGACGTTACTGGAGAATTACAGGCTGGCATTCCGCTTTGTCCTCCTGAAGGTGATGCAGGAACAGGTATGGTCGCAACAAACAGTGTAGCGAAGCGTACTGGTAATGTATCTGCTGGAACGTCTGTATTTGCGATGGTTGTTCTTGAGAAGGAACTGTCTAAAGTCTATTCTGAAATTGACCTTGTGACGACGCCGACTGGTAACCTAGTAGCGATGGCTCATTCTAATAATTGTTCTTCAGACTTGAATGCATGGGTTGGATTGTTTGCTGAATATTCAAAAGCGATGGGTATGGACGTTGACATGAATCAGTTGTATGGAACGCTTTACAATCTGGCGCTTCAAGGAGATCCAGATGCTGGCGGTCTATTGGCTTACGGCTATCTTTCTGGTGAACATATTACTCACTTTGAAGAAGGTCGTCCATTGTTTGTTCGTTCATCTGATAGCAATTTCAATCTTCCTAACTTCATGCGTGTGCATTTATTTACAGCATTAGGTGCGTTGAAAATCGGAATGGATATCTTGCTTAAACAAGAGGAAGTTAAACTGGATGAAATCTTAGGTCACGGTGGTTTGTTTAAGACGAAAGGTGTTGGACAAAGCATCATGGCTGGTGCTCTTAATGTACCTGTGTCTGTAATGGAAACAGCAGGAGAAGGTGGCGCATGGGGGATCGCGTTGCTTGCTTCTTACATGATTAACAAAGGCGATAATGAAACACTAGAAGAGTATTTAAACCAAAACGTCTTTGCTGGAAAAGAAGGCGATACGATGTCTCCTGATCCTAAGGATGTAGAGGGCTTTGAGCAATTTATGGAACGTTATACGAAGGGACTTGCAATCGAAAGAGCGGCGATTGACAATCTTAAGTAAATAATTCGGTATTTGTAACGCGATGGGGGATGGATCTCCTGTCGCGTTTTTTTATTTAACACTAGCAAGGGAGTAGGTAACAAGATAATGAAAGAACATACAAAATCTTTTTTGAACTGAAAGGTTATATCGTTTGGGTGTAAAAATGAGGTTTAGACTGGAAATGATAAAACAGCGCCTTACAAACTTCCGATTTGTAGGCGCTGTTGCGTTTAACGATATAAATCTCTAAAAGTATGATGCTCTTTTACGAAATTCCTTCTTTACGGATTTTCGCATATTCAGCTGTTGCAGTATAAAGGACATCTGATGATGAATTCAGCGCCGTTTCACAAGAGTCTTGTAACACACCGATGATGAAACCGACCGCAACGACTTGCATAGCAATTTCATTTGGAATTCCGAATAGACTGCTTGCTAAAGGAATGAGTAAAAGCGAACCACCGGCAACACCTGATGCTCCACAAGCAGATACAGCTGCAAGAACACAGAGAATAAGTGCCGTACCGATATCGACCTGAATGCCGAGTGTGTTAACGGCTGCAAGCGTTAAGACCGAAATCGTAACTGCTGCACCTGCCATATTAATCGTGGCGCCCAATGGAATCGATACTGAATACGTATCCTTATCTAAATCTAGCTTTTCACATAAACGCATGTTGACTGGAATGTTGGCTGCTGAGCTACGAGTAAAGAAGGCTGTAATCCCACTTTCTCTTAAACATTTAAAGACAAGTGGATATGGATTTTGACGAATCGTCATATAGACGATCATTGGATTAATGATAAGAGCGATAAATAACATACATCCAATTAATACGAATAGTAAAATTCCGTAATCAAGCAACGCTGAAAGGCCATTTGAGACAATCGCGTCAAAGACTAGACCCATAATCCCGATCGGCGCTAAATGGATCACCCATTTCACGATTTTGGAAATCGCATCAGAAAAGCTAGCAAGCGTGTTTTTCGTTGTATCAGGCGCATGTCTTAGTGCTATGCCAAGTAGGATCGCCCATGCGAGAATCCCAATATAGTTGGCATTTAAGAGTGCATGGATCGGGTTATCAACAACGTTAAACAGCAATGTCTGAAGGACTTCGACAATCCCACTAGGAGGAGTCAGGCCTTCTGCGCCTGTCACAAGGGATAAACGTACTGGAAACAGAAAACTAGTAACAACGGCGACCAATCCGGCTAAAAATGTACTTACACCATACAGAATAATAATCGTTTTCATGTTTGTTTTCTGGCCACTTCGATGTTTAGAGATGGCATGCATTACTAAGAAGAAAACCAGTATTGGAGCAACTGCTTTCAAAGCTCCAACAAATAAAGAACCGAAAATGGTCACCCATTTTGCTGCATCAGGAATGGTCACAGCTAAAAGAATACCAATAACAATCCCTACAAGTATTCGTTTTACTAGGCTGATTTGATTCCATTTGTGGAATAGATTTTTCATTACTTCCCTCCGAATTTTGGTAATACTATCATAATATAAGAATACGTAAAGCGATTCTGTGATTTAAGACACAATTGCTAGTTTAACACGAAAGTTGTCGATTGTGAATGAAGGGGAAGTAATGAGAGCTATTATATGAAAATATTTAAATGATATGAAAATTCAGCCTTTTCATCGAGTTTTGATTGGAGCAACATTATAGAAAAAAATGACCTGTGTTCGATACAGAAATCATCTTTTAAACTGATAGAAAGGGACAGCAAATCCTTTTGGGAAATAAAGCGAAAACTGCAACAAAATTACGGAGAAAACCCTCTACTAACATGAAGTCTCCGGCTATCAACGCTATGAATGTCCAGTCACATCCAATGCCAATAGGTAAAATTAGGTTTGCTTGTTTCTACTAAAAGCACGTGTATAGTATGCTATAATTCAGTTTGGTAGAAAACCATTCATACTAGTGGTGCTGAATAAAGCAGGTGAACACATGAAGAAACATCGTACGACATATCGATGTCCGGTAACTTTGACGAATAAGGCGAAGGACAAGATGCGGGAACTCGGGCTTGATGGGGACTCGTTTTTTTCTTTGGAGACATCGCTTCACGTTTATATAGAAAAGTATCCACAAACGGTGGAGCGCCCTCTTTCAGTCGCATTATTTATTGACAATAAGAAGAATGTGAGAATGTCCGATACATACAGTGAGCTTGTAGTCATTCTGCACTGTGTAGTGGAAAAGGACCGATTCATTACGACGAATGTAACGACGAGAACGGCGCAAGCAGCAGTTCAAACAAATTGGCGACGAGCGGTGGATATCACGTTTGATATGAATGTACAGCGGGGAGGGATGGTCCCGATTGAGTTGTTGAACGTGATTCACGACATGCCAGTTGCACAGGAAAGTTCACTTTATGTGAAAAAGCGTATAGCGAGTTGGGAAGGTTATTTGAACATTCAAGAGCGTTCTGCGGATATCCCAGACATGACCTCTCGTTATTCAGGACTTTCGTTCAATGGTGATTTCAGTCGGATGACGATTACCGGCTGCCAATTGCGTGATAAGGAATGGAAATCACTTAAAGATTTGAGCGTGAAACTCAAAGGGATTGACCAGGATGTTGGGAAGGTGCTAAAAGCGAATCGTTCTGCTCAATCAGTTGAAGTGGAGTTGCACGGGTATATGGAGGAACGGGCCCGGCAGCAGCAATTCGACATGAAGCAAAAAGAAGTTATCTTCAGTAATTTTGCGGCATTGAGTCAGGTGAAAAGATTGCGGCAAGGGTTTAAGCATTTAGAAAACGGATTGGCTGCAAATCCTGATCTTGAGCGGCTTTTATTTGAAAATAAGCCACCAGTTCGAGCGTCGAAAAACGAAGCCTTACTTCGGTTTCACAATCGCTTGAACGAGTTCCAGCAAGAAGCGGTCAGAGGCGCGATATCGGCTGAAGATTTATACGTCATTCAAGGGCCGCCTGGAACCGGAAAAACAACCGTCATTTCTGAAATTTGCTTGCAAAATGCGCGGGCAGGACTGCGGACATTGGTTGCTTCGCAGTCCAATTTGGCGGTCGACAATGCTCTTGGACGATTGCTGGAGAATAAAGACATTCGCATTCTTCGCGTCGGGCGTACGGAAAGCATTGAAGAAGAAGGCAAAAGATTCATTGAAGAAAATGTCGGTCAGTATTGGAAAGAGCATACGTTAAAAGAAGTCTTTGCTCATGATGAAGCTCGTAAAAAACGAAAAATAGAAATCGAAGCGGAATGGGCAGTGAATGAACGGGAGCAAGAGCAGCTAGAGCCGGTGCTTGCACGGGTAGAGGCGGAGCTTGAAGCGAAACAGAATGCAGAAAAACGATTTAGCGACATTGAGACAATAATTCATGAGCAAAAACAGACTGTCGATGTTACCGAGCAGGAGAAGCAAAAGGCTAAGCAACACGTCGAGGAACTCGGAGAATCTCTTCGTTCATTGCTTTTATCGATTGAAGAAGATGAAATCTTTCTTCGTAGCGGGCCGGATACTGACGCAATTCAAAAAGAGTGGGATGCTAACGAACAAGTTATACAGCAATTGCGGCACAGCATTGCGTGTCATGAGCTAGAAAGCAAGATAAATGATAGAAAACAAACGATCGAGCATACGACTGCCGAACGTAAAAAATGGGTAGAGGCAACCAAGCATATGGATGCTTTAATCGCAAAAATAACAGCCGTCAAACAAATCGACGGCTTGAGATGGATCATCCTTGAACAAAATTTGGAACGACCTCAACAAGTTCAGGAATTAATCGACAAGCTAGAGGACATTCGTGGAGCTATAAACCAGCTGGAAAAATTAAAAGAGTATAATGATAAACTAACTAACGCAATTTCATATATTGAATCGCTTTTAGTGAAGAATCGCGTATCATTTGAGCAACTGCGTCAAATGAATCGGTCAGCCGTTTATACAGCTGAGGAAATTGATCAATATCTAACTGAACTTAGAAGCAAATTAGCAAGAAGACCAAACATCTACCCAAAGATGCTAGTTGAATCTCTCAAAGGCTTATATAGTAGGAGACTCTTTATATGGCAAAAAAGAGAACGACTAGAGTCGTTTGACACGTATAAAAAAGTGGCGCAGGAAGCATTTCAGCTGTTGAAGCAAGAAATGATAAAACAACTTGAGCATAAGCAGCATGAAAACAAACAATCGCATCAAAAGTGGCTGCGGATGCTGGAAGAGCAGAGCAGTGAGCTTCACGCTCTTCAAAGCGAGTATAAGCAAATCACGGCATCAGTAGAACTGATTCCAAACGCAACAGAATTACTCGTTCAAAAAGAAGCAAAAGCTCTTGAACTGCAGCAAAAGAAAGAACAGTATGACAAAGTAAAGCTGCGCGTTGAAATAAATAGCGAAAAACGTGAGACAGAAACGATTCAGCTGCAGGAACAGGAACAGAAACTCGACCAAAATCAGGTTCGATTAACCGAGTTGTATCACATGATTAAGCAACTGGAAGAAGAACAGACATCTTTAAAGGAGATTCTGTCTATGCAACCGGAACTAGAACATGAACAGTTATTAAAGCAACTCGCGAGTTTGTCATTTAATCGGGAGTCATTAAAGCAGGAACAGCAGAAACTCCCGTTGTTCCAGTCCATCCAAGGGAAGTGGCTTTCGTTGCTTGAAGAAGCAAATGACCATGACCTAGATGAAATTCGCAAGCTTTATGTAAAGCATGCGAACGTGATCGGAACGACATGTGTGGCATCGGCACGAAAAGATTTTATCGACAATTACCCTGTTTTTGATGTCGTGATTATTGATGAAGTATCAAAAGCAACCCCGCCTGAGCTACTGTTACCGATGTTGAAAGGGAAAAAAATCATTTTAGTTGGTGACCATCACCAGCTGCCACCTCTTTTAGGAAACGATACGCTAGAAGAGACGCTGCAGGAAATGGCGGACAAAAGCGAAGACTTTGAAGGCAAAGCGGAATTAAAAAAGCTGTTAAAAGAATCATTGTTTGAACGATTGTATAAAAACTTGCCGAAAAGCAATAAAACGATGCTTGCGCTTCAGTATCGGATGCATGAAAACATTATGGCAACAATTGCGCCGTTTTATGAGCAGGAAAACGAACGGCTTCAATGTGGCCTGACCGATTCCGATTCGGTACGGGACCATTTGTTAGAGTCAGCACGTATTCAGCGTGACGATCATTTAGTATGGCTGGATATGCCGAATGAGCCCGCATTTTTTGAAGAAAGAATGAAAGGCGGAAAAAGCCTGTATAACCCAGCTGAATTGAGTGAGATTGGTGGCTTGCTTAAGGAAATGAACGAAGCGGCAGAACAGGCGAAGCAAGCCGGAAGAATGAAAGCAGACGAGAAAAAAAGCATTGGCGTGATCAGTTTCTACGGGGAACAAGTAAAAAGAATCGACCGCATGATTCATCAAGAGCTATCTCTGTGCCACTTGGCGATTCGCACGGGGACAGTGGACAAGTTTCAAGGGATGGAAATGGACATTATCCTATTAAGTATGGTGCGCAATCATGATCATAAGCACGACGATATTGGCTTTGCCAAAGACTACCGCCGGCTAAATGTTGCCCTATCGAGAGCGAAAGAGCTGCTCGTTTTAATAGGAAGCACAAAGATGTTTACAGAACGGACAAGGCACGCCGATACGAAACGCATGTATACGCACGTATTAGAAACTGTAAAAAAACAACAAGGGCTGCGAATGCTTGAAGAGGTGAAGTAACATGGATAAGCTGACACAACGTTTACGGGCCAACTTGCTTGAAAATCCAGCTGTTCAAATCAAAGAGTCTGCTAGTTGGTATTTGCCGGTCATGACATTGCAAGTGGCATTTAACCGGGTCAAGAGGTCTAAAATGGATATTCTCATGAAAATGTTGCTGATTACTTTTGAGGAAACAGAAATCCGTCGTGCAGCCAATTTGTCCGAAATGCTTCTAGTAGAGGAGCTGTTCATTGCAGATTTGATTGAAAAAATGCAGCGAACAGGCTTAATTCGGCTGGAAAAAGCCATCTACAAGCTTACACCAAAAGGGCATGAACAGTTGAAGACAGGTATCATTGAAGAGGAAATGGAAGAAGAATGGACAGAGCTTTTTTATAGTCCAAGTCATGATGAATACTGGCCGGAGATGACCGTAGCTGAGCACGAAACAGAGGGGAAATTGCCGGTGTATCGCTATGCGAATAATCAGGAGCGTATCAATACGGACCATATGGTGCAGGTTCTCTCCGATAGTGAAAATGGGTTGGACGAAAATGGCTATCAAACGGTCGTGGCTGACGTAAAGAGCTTTGAGCAACAGACAGTCAAACATGTACCATGTCTGGAATTTCAACTGTACAATAAAGACCAAGACATTTTCTATGCACGTGTCTGGAATACGTGGCTCGAACGCTGGGATGATACACTTGAAAAACAAATAGAGGAGCAAGAACGGGGAAAGTGGCGGGGAAAATGGAAGGAAGCAGCTGAACTGTAATTGCGGGTGCCTGCCCATGCTGCGTTAATGCGTTGCATGGCACGAATAAACAAGTCGACAACACTGTATAAAATAAAATTATCAAAAAGACCGCTGATGCGAATATATCAACGGTCAATGAATAGAACTGCCCTTTATGGTCGGCTGTTGGCAAATCATTCACCAAGACTGCTTAAGGCGTCTTTAAACTACAGTAGGGCGAGTTCGCTACGAGCCTTAAGTAATGTGCGGAGCCGTTGCATGGTTTGAAAGCCTTGCTATGAGTGGTTTTCTCATAGCAAGGCGCGCAACGTGTGAAGTCATTACTACTTCTTTGAGTTACAAAGAAGTAGTTTTTCAGTGGCCTTCTCATCATAAGGCTTTTAAAACATGTAGCGACTCCGCGCACTCCTTTCTACAACCTGAGGAATCTAAAATAATTGATTCCTTTTTTTCATTCCTTCATTTTAATTTATATAAAACTCCACGTAGTCAACATTAATCCAGTTATTTCTATTTGCATCAGTCCAAAAACCGAATTCAGCTTGCCCGTTTGTAACATTAATTCCTGTTATCGTAATTTGAGTCCAGGTGTTTGTTGCGGGAATAGCAACATTTTTTTCTGTTCCTCCAAAGTTTTTGACGTACATTTGGCTTGTTTTAAAGCCACCACTACTTTTCACCCATGCTTTCATGGTGTACGTGCCATTTGTAAGCCCTGTTTTAATCTGGTAGGTACTGATTTGATATGGTTTGTTTTTCCAATGGGATAACCTGTAGCTTCCTGAATATCCACCAGCTTCGGTATAATTAGCATCATCATTTCCATTTGACCAAGTCGTCCAACCTGATGGATTCTGTGTCGCTCCATCTGATTCAAAATCAGGATTTGAAACAAGATTATCTTCTTCAGATAAGGGAGGTGGTGTTGACCCTGAGAATACATCACTGAAGGCATCGATAGCAGTTGTATACTGTAAGACATTCGTAGATACTTCGCTAGTTGCTCCTAATGAATAGCTATCTGGAAGTACATTTGAATGAGCCTCAGGTTCCCAATAAAATACGCCAGTCCCTTTTCCGTTTGGAACTGCTTTCACTATATTAATCGTTTCATAAATTGTCCAATAAGTATCTGTAGGGTTATTTTCGTGACCGCCTACTTTAACAACCATAACGTTCTTGTTATAACGGGAAGCCATGTCATTCAAGTTGTAGGATAAAGCATCCATCAGCTCCCAATACGGTTTACCTTCCCAATAAGGGTAGAATGATGCACCAATAACATCTGTTTTACCACCTTCCTTGAAAAAACTATCAAACCACCATCTGAATTCACTGTTTTTTGTCCCATGAGCTAAATGAGTAATGACCTTGGATGAGGGGCTTACAGCCTTCAGAGAAGCTGTCAAAGCTTATGAATTTTTATTTATGCTGTTTTCGTACAAAACCTACTAATAATATAAATGAAGTTTTCAAGATTTAAAAATATAGAGCAATGCCTTACATGGAGCATTGTTTAATGAATTAATAAGCTTAAGCTATGGCTTGGTAATATAAAGCAATAGCTCATGACATTAGAGAGAAACGGATAAAGGAGTGGTCTACAAAAAATTTCGTATGGAAAACAAGATAGCAGCGGAGGAATTGAGCAGTTTTGGTTAAGTGACTTACTTGATACAGATATTCATAGCAATTCTTTAATATAAGATGACCCTGTTCGAAGTTGGAACAGGATCATCATCGTTAAGAGAGCTTCTTCACATTCACACGTCCAGAGAAAAATGTTGCGCCACCGCCCATATCTGCAAGTCGGTCTGGTGCGAGTGCATTCACTAACTGCTTTTTCCCTGGCATGTCGGCCCAGAGGCCTTGGCTCACGACAACCCCAGGTAAAACATTCTCACCAACGGACGCGATGATTTCACATTCGCCGCGCTCATTCCAAATTCTAACGACCTCACCATCTTCTATTCCTAGTTGTTTTGCATCTTCGTGATTGAGGTGAATTTTTGCTGATTTCTCTAACGATTGATGCTTTTCATTATTAGAGAATGTTGAATTTAAGAAATTATGGTTTGGCCCAGGTATAAATAAGAACGGGAAGTGTCCATCCTCAACTAACGGTGTATGCGTCGGGAGGGCAGGGTAGCCGTGACGCACCATTTGCTCTGAGTAAAGCTCAATTTTTCCGCTTGGGGTTTGGAGATTTTTAAGAAAGTCGTCCGAGCGATTGGCTTTTATATATTTTTCGTCCACTAGCGCATCATACGTTATTTTTTCTAGATATGGATTTTCTGGATAATCTAGCGCGTGACGGATTAATTCTTCATCTGAGTCTTTTAAGGCTTCGTCATCAAAGCCGATTGCTTCTGCAAGTAGGCGAAAGACTTCTGTGTTTGATTTGCTCTCACCGTATCGTTCAATAACAGGTTGCTGCAGGTGTAAGTAGTGATGCCAGTAGGATGTATAAAAGTCCAAATTCTCAAAGGCAGATGTTGCGGGTAAGATGACATCTGCATATTTTGCTGTTTCTGTTAGGAACAGATCATGGACAACGGTAAATAAATCCTCTCGTTCAAGTCCTTGGCGTACTTTATTGCTCTCCGGCGCCACAATCGCCGGGTTCGTCCCGTATACAAATAAAGAGTAAACAGGTGGCTCCGTTTCTAGTAAGGTCTGACCTAATTGATTCATGTTAAATCTTCTAGTCTGTTTGTTTTCTAAGAGGTCCGGTCTTTGGAGGGCATTTACGTTATAAGCAAGAATACTGCTGCTCGATTTCAAAGCACCGCCCCCACGCTCGAGCCAAGCCCCGGTTAATGCAGGCAGACAAGCAATGGTTCGAACAATCATGCCCCCATTATCATGATGCTGCAAGCCGTTTCCAATTCTAATGAAAGAGGGGGAAGCTTCGGCATACATACGTGTTAATTTATAAATATCTTCAACAGGGACACCGGTAATCGACGATACGGTTTTTGGGTCGTATTGTTTCACATGTTCTTCTAGTTGTTGATAGCCTACTGTATAGTCTTTCAAGAAATTGTGATTGACGAGCTGTTCAGAAAAAAGGATATGCATCATGCCAAGCGCGAGCGCACTGTCTGTTCCTGGGTGAATCGGGATAAACCAATCTGCCATGCGACCTGTTTGATTTTTATGAACGTCAATGACAACAATCTTGGCACCATGCTCTTTGCGTGCTTTTTGGGCAATTGTCATTTGATGCATGTTCGTACTAACAGCGTTAATACCCCACATAATAAATAGCTTTGAATGGATCGTTTCTTCGGGGTCGATTCCAGCAGCCGAGCCCATTGTGTATGAATAACCAACTCCACCAGCGACAGAACAAATCGTACGCTCTAATTGGCTCGAGCCGAGGCGATGAAAAAAGCGGCGATCCATCCCTTCGGCAGTCAGGTTACCCATGTTTCCATAGAAACTATAAGGAAGAATCGACTCAGGACCGTGCCCGTCAATCAATGCTTTCCATTTGGACACAATTAGTTCAATCGCTTCTTCCCAGCTAATGGGAGCAAACCGGCCTGAGCCTTTTGCACTAACTCGTTTTAGTGGAGTCGTTAATCTATTAGAATCATAGATTCGTTCCGTCATATGTCTTACTTTGTTGCAAATCGCACCTTTGGTAACAGGGTGAGCTGGGTCGCCCTCTACTTTGATGATTTTTCCGTCCTTCTTATGAACGAGTAATCCACACTGGTCAGGACAGTCGAGGGAACATACTGATGGAAACACGCCATCCTTCTGCGTTACATATGATTGCATAATCAGTGTCCTTTCAAACGAAATTTGTAGTCGATTATACCATTTGATGGATTAGTAGGGAAGGGGTCAGGTACCTTATATAAAGTGTAATTAAAGAGGTAAAACGACAGGGGTTAGGCACCATTAATTGACAATGTCGCATAAAATAATTATTATAAGTGTAAGATAAAAAGACCGCTGATGCGGGAACATCAACGGTTAATGCAATAGAGTGCCCTTAAGAGGGGCGGCCGTAAGGGAAAATAATCCACCTCAGCCTAGGGAGCTTAAGGGTGGATTATTTTGTGTCTTTAAACGACAGCAAGGCAATGACAAACATACCAAATAAAAGCATTAACCTTAATGCTTCATACACTGTCATCATAGGCATCACCCCCTTTCTAATGGGGATGTGCCGCCACCCTTAAGAAACCATATTCTATTACATTGTAATTATAACATAAAATTTGGTATTTGATAGAATGAATGTTCGGGTTAGTTATTTATAAATAGGAGACAATGTCATCCAAATAAAGACGCTCGACCTTTCGAAAGAGTGGGGCGAGATTTCGAAGCGGCTGTTGGCGTTAGGGTGTTGGAAGGAAGGATAATAATTGCATGGAACTCATCTTTTGTTGGGGATGAGTTTTTTTGTAGTAAATTAATCGCAGTGGTGGAGGTCAGGCCATTTTGTTGGTGAAAGGGGTTACAAAGTTGTATAATACTGTATACCATCATGTTGACACATCGTAAAGTCCATTAAATCTGAGGAGGGGTGGAGCTTGGAAGAGATATCCAGGGACTTGCTGTTGAAAAAGCTTCAACATTGGATTGGGACGAATATTTACGTCCATATTGAGGTGAATCCGGGCGGTTATTTTCGAAACGGCAAAGCATCTTTGCATCAAGTGCATGTAAAAGGTGAGCAGTCAATTCGTGTTTTTTTAGAATTAGACGAACAAGCGTCGATCATTCATGTTGATCATTTGACCCATATGCGTTTAGCAGATGATCTGGTGATCGTTACAGCTTATGATGAGCATGGGCGACTAGCGCGGACGTTGGAAGTCAGTTCTCGGCCGTTTCCAATCTAACTTTTTAACAAAGAGAAGGGATTCTACATATGGCAACGATATTAGCAGTATTTGCACATCCAGATGATGAAACCTTTATTTGTGGTGGAACGCTCGCAAAATACGCATATGAAGGTCATCGTGTTGTATTGATTTGCGCAACAAAAGGGGAAATGGGGCGACGGATGGGGGTCCCGCCAACTGCAACGCGTGAAGATATTCCACTCATTCGTGAACAAGAATTAATAAGCGCGTGCAATGCGTTACGAATTGATAGTTTGAGATTTTTGGGGATTCGTGACAAATTAGTTGAAATTCAACCTTTGAAAACGTTGACACAAATGATTCTTGAGCAAATGACGGATGTCCAACCAGATACCGTCGTTACGTTTCATGAATCGCTGGGCGGGCACCCTGATCACTGTGCAATTGGACTTGCTACAACGAAAGCGTTTGAACTGTACGAAAAACGTGGGAATACCGATGTGACCTTATTTTATGTCTCTAATGGTCATGTTGCAAATAACCCGCACCAATATGGACTTTTACCACAGCAAGTAACGAAGATTGAGGTAAAGGATTATCTTCCGTACAAATTACAAGCATACCGCGCCCATCAAACCCAATCAGAAATGAACGACTGGGTATGGATGCGTGATGAGTTAAGCTTAAAAAAATTCTCTAACTATGAGTATTTTATTAAAGCTCATTCACCGTTTCACGACCAATTAATAAAAAAACGGAAAAAAGAGGAGAGATGAAGGTTATGCCAAAAGTAATTATGACATTCCCTGAAGGAAAGCATAAGGTGCTGACGATGAGTTATGACGATGGGAAGGCTGCTGATAGGAGACTGGTTAAGATTTTTAACGAAAATGGGGTAAAAGGAACGTTTCATATTAACTCAGGTTTACTTGGCATAGGTGATCGGATTCCAAAGGAGGAAATTGCCCAACTATACGCTGGTCATGAGGTGTCGACTCATACAGTTACTCATCCGACAATTGCTCGCTCCCCGAAAGAACAGCTTGTTGAAGAATTTGTGGAGGACCGCAAAAATTTAGAGAACATCGTTGGCTATACCGTAAGAGGGTCTTCGTATCCAAACGGATCGTATAGCAGTTATATTAAGGACTTATTGCCGTATTTGGGTATCGAGTATTCTAGAACCGTGAATAGTACGGGTAACTTTTCGATGCCTGATGATTTCTTAGAATGGAATCCGACGTGTCATCATAAGCGGGAGTTAATGAATATTGCGGAGGATTTTGTAAACCTCCACAAAAAGCAGTATTTATATATGATGTATGTGTGGGGGCACAGCTATGAATTTGACAACGACCAAAATTGGGATTTGATTGAAGGGTTTTGCAAATATATCGGCAATCGTGACGACATCTGGTATGCGACAAACATTGAAATCGTTGATTACATAAAGGCGTTTCAACATCTGAAGTTTTCTGCCGATAGCCATTTTGTTTATAATCCTTCTGCCATGTCCGTATGGCTAAGTGTTGATGAGAGGATTGTTGAAGTAAAAGGCGGCGCTCAAGTTGAATTAGCTAAGAGTACGGCATTGCTTTAATTTACTGATTAAACAGACCAATTCGCACAGAATTCGGTCTGTTTTTACATTAGTTGTTTATAAATTTATTATGTAAACAAATATAACCAATAAGTTAGGATAGTTTAATATATGTATGATTACAGTAAAATACAAGATGATATAATCGCAGAACAATTAAGTTTATTAGAATATATAGATCCATTTACAGGAGAGGAGGTAAAAAAGAACAGAAGAAAAAATAAAGTAGAGAGAGGCCCTTTAGGTCTGGCCAGTAAAAGTAGTACACATGGCGAACCATTCAGTGGCCCTTTAGGGTCTGGTCAGTAACAAAGGCTTCCAACCGTTGAACAAACCACCTGTTCTCACGGGTGGTTTGTTCAACGGTTGGAAGCTAAAAACATTCTGCGTATGAACTTGGAGCAGGTGAGCATATATTTGAAGCAGAAGCAGTAGACAAAGCAGGGAATACAGCAATCACCATCATCGTAAGCTGGCTAGCTTAACAGAGCAATTTTCAACAGAAAATGGTGAAAATAAGGATGCCAATTCGTTCGTTTCAAAATTAGAAGCAGCCAAAGCTGCTGAGGAAAAAGGCAATACAAAAGCAAGAGATGGTCAACTGCAAGCATTTATTAACCAAGTCGAAGTTCAAATAGACAAAGCATTAACTAATGAACAGGCTGACTATTTGATTGCATTTGCTGAGCAGTTAATGAACTAACTAATTAATGGAAGGTGCTGTCTCGAAAGCTTAAAGCATGAAGGCTGTGCCAAAGGGTTGTTTCTTAACCTTTTGGCACAGCATCTTTCTTTTGTAACAAATCCAATGAAAGGTTGCTTTCCAAAAAATTATATGATATTATTAAGAAGTTATTTTTGTTCGGTCTATATTAAAAGTTAAGTATTAAACTTTTCGCCTTTGATATCTAATTGAGCAACGATAGTAATAAAACGTGGATTTGAGTCCACATAAGGAGATTACACATATGCAACAAGGTACAGTAAAATGGTTTAACGCTGAAAAAGGATTCGGTTTTATTGAAATTGAAGGTGGAGATGATGTATTCGTACATTTCTCAGCTATCCAAGGCGAAGGATTTAAATCTTTAGACGAAGGCCAAAAAGTTACATTTGACACAGAGCAAGGTAACCGTGGACTTCAAGCTACAAACGTAAACAAAGCATATTAATTGAAAGGACTCTATTGAGTCCTTTTTTTGTGGGAAATTGTACCTTGTGTATCAGTGAGTTAAGTATATTTATAATGAGTATTTTTTCTACATACTACTTTGGTAATATAATGCCGCGACTAAAATTAAATGGAGGAACAAAAATGGAATTTAAACCGAAAGCCATTTTTTTAGACATGGATGGGACCATTCTAAATCATCATAATCAAGTGAGTATTCATACAAAGGAAATCATTGATGAATTACGCAATCAGGGACTATTTGTTTTTATCGCGACAGGCCGTTCCTTTGATGAAATTGACGGAGTTGTACCTAAGGGCTTTTTAGTCGATGGAGTTGTTTCTTCAAACGGAATGGCAGGGTACATAGGAGATGAAGTCGTATTTGAACATTCTCTTTCGCGTGAATTAGTGGACGAGGTGATTCACAGAGCAAGAATCAACAAAGTGTATTATGAGCTTTTTCCTTATGGTGCACCTCGGATAACATTAAAGCAAGACCAGTCTTATGTAGAGGCTGAGATTAGTGATCCGAAGCCTGACAATGTTGGGATTAATGAGTGGCTTTCACGTAAACAAGCGATTAAAGAAGAAATTGCCTGGAAGGAAGAAATAGAGGGGACTGCCTTCTCAAAATTTTATTTCTTTGCTAGAACGAAAGAGCATATTAACGAATGGAAAGAGGAGCTTGAGCAACTAAAGCAAGAAGTTGACTTTACGACCTCTATTTCTTCTCCTTATAATGTCGAGCTCATGGTGGCGAACGTAAATAAAGCTACTGGAATTAAACAAATGTTAAACCGTTTTGAGCTGTCAGCGAATGATATTATGGCGATTGGCGATAGTGATAACGATTTGCCGATGCTGGACTTTGTTCGCTTTGCCGTGGCGATGAAAAATGCACCAGACCACATCAAAGCAGTGGCGGATGACGTAACTGAGTTTACATGTGATGAAGATGGGGTTTATCATTATTTAAAATCAAAGTTTGTACTGTAATCCTGTAGGCATCTACTCCCACTTGGAGAGTAGATGCCTTTTTATATAATTCGCTGATAAAAGTGCCATTTTCGCTGAATTAATTGTAAAAAACGCTGATAAACACAAAAAAATGATGATAAACAGCCAAAAAACGCTGATACATCACACCCTATGCTGCAGTAGATCTAAAAAAACTCCAGGATAACCTGGAGTTTTTGTGTTTTTTAATTCCCAGCCCCGCGATATTTCTTAACCCCGGCATTCCATAACAGCACTGCGAGTGTTAAAAAGATGGCTCCCATGACAGGTGTTAGGAACGCATAAACATACCACTCTTCTCTTTGTAAAAAGTAAGCTGCGGGATACACGCCTACAAAGGCAAATGGTAAAATCCATGTTAAAACGAACCGAATGACACGGTGATAAATATCAACCGGATAACGACCGTAATTTCCGATGTTATACATCATTGGCATAATGTCGGTTCGGCTATCTGACCAAAAACCAATCGAAGCTATCGAAATAAAAATCCCCGCGTATATAAACGCTCCACCAAGAACCATGGCAAGAAAGATTAATACATCATACCAAGCGGGTGTTAATCCTAAGTTCGATCCGGCATAAAACATAATCACTAACCCTGTAATGACACCAAATAATGATTCTAACTCCATTCGTTCCATAATGATTTGAAATAAACTATGAATCGGTCGGGTTAACACACGGTCCATTTCACCTTTGACGATGTAGCGATCATTGAAATCCCAAATGTTAAAAAAGGATGTAAAGATTGAGTAGGGAACGAGGAAAAATCCATAAATAAAGATAATTTCTTCACGGCTCCATCCACTTAGCAAGGTCGTATGACCGAAAACGACTAAAATAAAAATTAAATTGACAGCCTGAAATAATAAGTCCGATAGAATTTCGACTACGGTGTCAACACGATAGGTTAATCTTGTTTTTAAATATTGAGAGGCGTATTGAAAGAAAATTGAGATATAAAACATTCTTAGCCTCCTTGTACGATTAATTGTTTTTTTGCGAGAGCCCATAACAGACGAATCGGAATGAGTAAAATCAGTGCCCAAAATGCTTGCAATAGGACAGCGGTATAAATCTCTTTTCCTACGAATCCCTCAGTAAAAATCATACTAGGAATATAGCTTATCGCTTGAAATGGTAAATACGTCATGACAGATTGAGCCCAAAGTGGGTAAAACGAGATTGGGAGTAATAGACCTGAAAATAAGTCGATAACGACACGCTTGGCTCGAATCAACCCAGAATTATTAAATAAGAAAAACGTCATAATTCCTGTAAGTAAATTAATTTGTGTATTGACGATAAAGCTAAACACGAGCGAGAGGAAGAAGAAACCCCATGTTGCCAAGCTCGCAGAAAAACTGATAGGAAAGATGAGGGCCACAATAACCATACCTGGGACAGAGAAAAACAACAATCGGAATAGTCCTTCTCCGAGACCTTGCATCGTTTTCATCCCTAAATAGTTGTATGGTCGAATCATCTCAATCGCAACTTTACCTTCTTTGATTTCCATAGCGATTTCTCGATCGATGTTATTAAAATAAAACGCTCGTGCCATCCAAGCAACAGCAACATAAGTGGTCATTTGTAAAACGGATAGCCCTTGAATTTCTTCTTTTCCTCCGTAAATCGCAGACCATAAAAAATAATAAGCCCCAATGTTAATGCTATAAATTAAAATTCCACTATAATAGTTCGTCCGATAGGCGAGCATCATTAAAAAACGAATGCGAATCATTTCAATGTATTGACTCATGTGATTGCCATTCCTTCTTCATAAATCTTTCGAACAATTTCTTCTGTGGAAATTTCATTGATCCGGACATTTTTAATCGGGTTCTTTTGAACAACATCGCTAATGAGCTCGGAAACAAATCGTTCATCACCATTAACGTAGGCAAGCCACGTCGTCGCATCCTTTTGTTCCCAATGAACGTTTGCAGTACCTCGTAAGTCGATATCATGAACTTCTTTTAGGAATTCAAATTCTACTTGTTTTCTTCCTTCAACAGCTTGTGTTTGAAGTTGATTCAACTTGCCATCATAAATGATTTTTCCTTCGTCCAGTAGCACGACTCGTTCACAAAGGGCTTCAATATCGGTTAAGTCATGTGTTGTTAAAAGAATCGTTGTTTTATAGGTTTCATTGATTTCTTTAAGGAATTTTCGAATCTTTAATTTTACTAACACATCCAAGCCAATCGTTGGTTCATCCAAAAAGAGGAGGGGGGGATTATGAATAAGTGCCGCTGCTAATTCACAGCGCATTCGTTGTCCAAGTGAAAGCTTTCGGACGGGCTTGTCTAATAATGGACCAATTTCTAAGGTGTCGATGACATGGCCCATATGGTTCTCATAATCCTCATCCGAAACGCGGTATACTTTTTTCAATAACTTAAAGGACTCTTGTACGGCAATATCCCACCATAATTGGGAGCGTTGACCGAAAACGACGCCGATGGAGCGAACGAACTGTTCGCGTTCTTTATGTGGATCCATCCCATTTACGATAACTGAGCCGGAAGTTGGTGTGAGGATTCCGGTTAACATTTTTATGGTCGTTGATTTACCAGCTCCATTTTCACCGATGTAGCCTACCATTTCTCCCTGTTTGACGGTTAATGAAATATTATCAACCGCCGCAAGCACTTTATAATTTCTCGTAAATAAGTCACGGAATGCCCCTGATAAACCAGAGCGACTTGAATGTGATTTAAACTCTTTGCGCAAATTTTGAACTTCAATTACGTTCATTTTTCTTACCTCCTGAAGCTATTTAACAATAGCCAAATACTAGTTCACTAGTCTTTAGAACAAATTTTAGTTTAACTGTTCCTTATTATAACAGCAAGTTAGGAACGCTGTTAAAAATAGTGAAATCGCTGATTAAGTTAGTGAAATCGCTGTATTCAAATGCAAATTCGCTGAAAAATCCTCTAAAATCGCTGATAAAATGAAAGGCAGTCACAAGAAACCGTTCAAAATAGTGATTCGATTTGAACGGTTTCATTTCGACAATTTTACAAAATCCATATATAACAGGAGTTTGGCAGGATTCATTGAACAATTTGTGACAAACTTCACAAACACTTCGTGAATAATTTGTGATAATTATTATAAATAATTGTTTAAAGTAATCGTACGTATTAATATAAGGTCCACACGGTTATCTTAGATGATTGTTTCCCAGCTTTAAACTTTTTGAACAGAAGGAAGGGGTTCCTCTATGAAAATGAGATGGGCTTTTATTTTAATCGTTTTCACTATACTCACGGTACTTACAGGGTGTGAACCATTAATGGTTCTGGATCCAAAGGGTCCTCAAGCTCAAGTACTAGCTAATGACATCGTATTATCGATGTGGGTGATGTTGTTTGTTGTGATTGTTGTTTTGGCGATTTTAGTCTTTATGTTAATAAAATTTCGTGCTTCTAAGCAAAGTGAGGATTATGAACCGCCTCACATTGAGGGAAATGCGATTGTTGAATGGATTTGTGTTGGGATTCCGGTTCTAATTGTCGCATTCCTTTCATTTGTTAATGTTCAGAGTAATTACAAAATCGAAGCACCACCGCAAGGGTATGAGGATAAGGAGCCTTTGGTTATTTACGCGACATCCTCGAATTGGAAGTGGCATTTTAGTTACCCAGAGCAAGAGATTGAAACGGTAAACTATTTGTATATTCCGACGGGACGCCCGCTCGAATTCAAACTTTATTCGCATGGGCCCATTACGAGCTTCTGGATTCCACAACTTGGTGGACAGAAATATGCAATGGCTGACATGGTGAACACGTTGCATTTAGCAGCTGATTCACCGGGTGAATTTATGGGACGAAATTCGAACTTTAGCGGGGAAGGGTTTGCTGAAAATACATTTAACGTGGCTGCGATGTCAGAAGCTGAATTTGAAGATTGGGTCGAAGAAGTGAAAGCAACAGCGAAGCCGTTAACAGAGGATACATTTACGAAGCTGCTAGAGCCAGGCCATTTAGGCCAGTTAACATACACAGGTACTCAGCTATCGTTTTTCCCACCTCCTTCAGCTGAGCATGGTGGTCATAATCACGGTGATTCTGTTATTCATTCAGAAGATGAGGCTACGGATCACAGTCATCATGAATAGTTTCATTCTTTCATAGTGTCTTATTATTTCCTTTCGAGAGGAGTAGAAAAAGCATGGAATTCTTTCAACGATTTGCGATACCTCATCCAAGTCCGGCGATTTACGCGGCAATGG
The DNA here is from genome assembly GCF_002156385.1 of Halalkalibacter urbisdiaboli. Classification (GTDB taxonomy): domain Bacteria; phylum Bacillota; class Bacilli; order Bacillales; family Bacillaceae_D; genus Halalkalibacter_A; species Halalkalibacter_A urbisdiaboli. The sequence continues at coordinate 23,916 of NZ_MVJM01000007.1, read as the reverse complement.
TTGCGATTGCCCTTACGACGATAGCAATTATCTTCGGCTTAACCTATTTTAAAAAATGGGGCTATCTGTGGCGTGAATGGCTGACGACGGTTGATCATAAACGGATTGGGATTATGTATTTGATTTCAGCTTTACTAATGCTATTCCGTGGTGGTGTCGATGCACTGATGATGAGAGCGCAGCTGGCTGTACCGGAAAACACGGTGTTAGATGCTCAGCATTATAACGAGGTGTTTTCGACTCACGGGATAATTATGATTATCTTTATGGCGATGCCGTTCATTATGGCATTGATGAACTTTGTCATTCCCTTACAAATTGGGGCACGTGACGTTGCCTTTCCGCGGATGAACGCCTTAAGCTTTTGGCTGTTCTTCATGGGCGCGATGCTGATTAACATTTCGTTCGTCATCGGTGGTTCTCCTGACGCGGGATGGACATCATATTTCCCATTAGCCGGGACAGAGTTTAGTCATTCGGTTGGAACAAATTATTACATGATTGCCTTGCAAATTGCCGGGTTCGGGACGTTGATGACGGGGATTAACTTTATCACGACGATTTTAAAAATGAGAGCACCTGGTATGACGTTAATGAAAATGCCGATGTTTACGTGGTCTTCATTAATTACGAACATTATTATCGTGTTTGCTTTTCCCGTCTTAACGGTGGCACTGGCGATGGGAACGATGGACCGCTTGTTTGCGACGAACTTCTTTACAACGTCAAATGGTGGAATGGATATGCTTTGGGCAAACTTGTTTTGGGTTTGGGGACATCCTGAAGTATATATCTTAATATTACCAGCATTTGGGATTTATAGTGAGATTATTTCTACGTTTGCGAAACGAAATCTATATGGTTATAAATCTATGGTTGCCTCGATGGTTATCATCTGCTTCCTCTCATTCTTAGTATGGGTTCACCATTTCTTTACGATGGGGCAGGGAGCACTTACGAATAGTATCTTCTCGATTACAACGATGGCAATTGCCGTACCAACGGGAATTAAGATTTTTAACTGGTTGTTCACGTTATGGAGAGGGAAGATTGAATTTACGGTTCCTATGCTTTATACAATCGGATTTATTCCAATTTTTACAATTGGTGGGGTAACCGGGGTTATGCTTGGAATGTCAGCTGCCGACTATCAGTATCATAATACGATGTTCTTAGTGGCGCACTTTCATTTAGTGATCATCCCGGGTGTTGTGTTTGCCTTACTTGCAGGTCTCACGTATTATTGGCCAAAAATGTTTGGCTTCCTGTTGAATGAACGAATTGGTCGCTGGGCGTTTTGGTTTATTGCCGTTAGTACGTGTGTCGCCTTCTTCCCGATGTTTATTTCAGGATTAGATGGGCAGGCACGTCGGATGTATACGTACTCTGAAGCGACTGGCTTTGGCATTTGGAATATGATTTCGTTTATCGGTGCACTTGGGCTGGCAGTTGGATTCGCTTTAATAGTATACAACATTTATTACAGTACACGTTTCGCTTCAAGAAATATCGGTGCTGATCCGTGGGATGCTCGTTCTCTAGAGTGGGCAACACACAATCCAGTACCAGCCTATAACTTTGCGATTGTACCAGAGGTGAACTCAAGTGAAGCGTTCTGGGATTCAAAAAAGAAAGGGCATCAATTGTTCAAAGGGGATTATGAAGAAATTCATATGCCGAATAATAGTGGCATCCCATTTATTATGAGTAGTATTTTCTTCGTTTGGGGATTTGCCTTTGTGTTCGCATTATGGCCACTATTAATTATCACGACTCTAGGAATCTTTGCGTGTATGATTTACTCCTCATTTGAAGAGGACCATGGATATCATATTTCTGTGAAAGAGGTTGAAGAAACAGAAATCGAATTGCGAGGTGCTAAATAATGAAACTAGATCACTCGCTTCCACTTGAATATCGTTCTGAAGAAAATCGTTTAAAGATATTAGGCTTTTGGATTTTCCTTGGTGCCGAAATTATGCTGTTCGGAACACTATTTGCCTCTTATTTTACGTTAGTTGATCGCACAGGAAGTGGACCCACTGGTGCGGAGATATTTGAAATTGCTCCGGTTATTATTGAAACGCTCTTGCTCTTAACGAGTAGCTTTCTAATTGGTCTAGGTATTCACGCGATGCGTCTTGGCCGCAAAAAGGCGATGATTACGTTCTTTGTGCTAACGCTTGTGTTAGGGGCTGGCTTTTTAGGCTTTGAGATTTATGAGTTTATCCATTATGTTCATGTCGGGGCAGGATTGCAGGTGAGTGCGTTCTCAGCGATTTTGTTAACGACACTTGGCACACATGGGGCGCACGTTACCTTTGGTTTGTTTTGGGGAATTTTCATCATCATGCAAGTAAAAAAACGAGGGCTGACACCGCAAACAGCTAATAAATCGTTTATTTTCTCTCTATACTGGCATTTCTTAGACGTTGTTTGGATTTTCATCTTCAGCTTCGTCTATTTGAAAGGAATGATGTAAGATGAAAGAATTATTTCCAATGAAACAAATCCTGGGCTTTGTGTTTTCATTGCTCTTGACCGTGATTGCACTTAGTGTTTATTTCTTAGATATGTCATTTGCGGTTGGGATGTCAATTTTGCTTGTTACGGCATTTACGCAAGCCGCTGTTCAGTTAATTGTGTTCATGCATGCAGGTGAAACAGAGGATAGTAAGTCAATCTACGCTAATATTTATTATGGAGTGTTCATTGCGATCGTCACCGTTTTCGGGACATTACTAGCAATGAGCTGGGGGTATTTTTAGATATACGAACGAAAAAAGGAGCATCTCAAAAGATGCTCCTTATTTGTTTAGTTTTGGTAGTACCTTTTCGCCTTTATACGTCTTTTCAAGCATTTCTTCTGTTACAACAAAGAATACGCCCATTAAAAAGATAAATACGGCTCCAACAATCGTGCCAACCCCGATGGATGTTAAAATCGTGTAATCGTTTCCGAAAAAACCAATTAAAAAAATCAAAATTCCAATAGAAAGAACGGTTCCACCTATATATTTAACAGCATTTAAAAGCTTAGCTCTTGTTTCCATATCAATCAACCTCCTACCATTAATTATCAAATCATTTCACAAATTTGTCAATATCTTTGGCTTATTTTGTTCACAGTTTAGCCATTTTTAACTTTAGAGAAATTTTAGTGATTTATTTGGCCTAATAAAGTATTGAAAATCATAAAAGGACATACTAAGGAATGTAAAAAATGAATCTGGGGGGCGGGATAGTTTGACTGATTTTTGTCCGGTTATCTGGCCAGAGGAACCAACGCCTGACAATCTTATAACGTGTAGCGAATGTGGCTTAGATCAACATGGTACACGAATGGTTTGGGGAGAAGGAAATCCAGAAGCGCCAATCATGGTCATCCTTGACAACCCAGGTGCACGTGAAGATCGTGAAGACCAACCATTTGTGTGTGGGACGAGGCAAACGTTACAAGAGGCTGCGCATGCTGTGGGGTTGTCGAACAATGATTTATACATAACATCTATTTTAAAAAGAAAGCCAGTACGCACCTACGACAAGGAGCATGCACGACAAGCATGTATGGAGCATCTCTATGACCAACTTGAAAAGAAACAACCTTTTTTAATTCTCTGCTTAGGAAACGTGGCTGTTCAATCCTTTTTTAGGAATCCAGATGAGGATGTAAAATCGTTACGGGGCCGTATTCATAATGTTCAAGGCTTTCAAACTGCTGTCGCGTATCATCCATTAGCTGTGAGGCGGCGCCCTAATTTACGGTCTCTATTTTTTGAAGATTGGAAGCTTGTTGCTGATTATTATGCTGAAAATTTCTTAATAGGAGGGTAACGATTGAAAGTACCGACTAAACCGTGGACGTTGTTATTCAACATTTACCGAGATGTTCTGCCAGATTCACATAAAGAATTAGACAAATGGAGAGAAAAGGCAAAGACGATTCCCGATCTAGAGCTTCGTAAACAGGCACTTGCCAGTATTAAAGATAAAGCCTTTCACTGTGAAGGTGGGGCGGTTTATGGACTATTGGCTGGAAAAAATCGCAGAAAAATTATTCGTTTTATTGTTGCGTATCAAACGATTAGTGATTATTTAGATAATTTGTGTGACAGAAGTACTTCTTTAGATATGAATGACTTTCGAGAGCTGCATACATCGATGTTTCATGCATTAACCCCCGGAAAGAGCACAATGAATTATTATCGTTACCGGGACGAGCAGGATGACGGTGGATATTTAGCTTCGCTTGTTACGACTTGTCAGGAGGTCCTTATGGAGTTGCCAGGCTTTCAACATGCTCAATCTGAAATGTTGCAGTTAGCGGAGTACTATGTGGATTTACAGGTGTATAAGCATGTAGAAAAGAGTAAACGAGTCGAATTGCTTGAAAATTGGTTTGATGGACATAAGCACGACTGGCCTGAGATGACGTGGTATGAATTCTCAGCTTGCGCCGGCTCGACTTTAGGGATTTTTTGCTTTGCTGCCTATGCTGCGAATAGTGTATTGGACCGAGAACGTGTAAACTTGTTGAAAAAGGGTTATTTTCCTTGGGTTCAAGGTCTGCATATTATGCTTGACTATTTTATCGATCAAGAAGAAGACCGACAAGAGAATGACCTCAATTTTATGTTTTACTATGAAAGTGAAGAGAAAATGGTCGAACGAATGAAATATGTAAAAGAACAAGCGGAAATAAGCATTCGAAGCCTCCCTGATTGGAAGTTTCACAAAATGATAAACAAGGGGCTTATTGCACTCTATTTAGCCGATGAAAAGGTTCAAGTGCAAAAAGAGCTAAAGAAAACTGCAAAGCGGTTTATAAAATTCGGAGGCTTACCGACCGTTTTCTTCTATTTAAATAGTTGGATGTATCGTAGAGCTTAACTCCATGTTTCATAAGAACGATTAAACTCCAGGGCTACCTGGGGTTTTTTGCTGTACATTAAGACAGTGGATACGTTAATTTTGTTAAAAAGAAATTGGTCAGTTAAAATAAAACTGATCGAAAACGGACCTAAAGTAGAAGGAATTGTTTGTGGAAATTGGTGTAAGTACTTTTGTTGAAACAACGCCAGACCCCGAAACGGGTAAGGTGATCAGTCATGCACAACGATTGCGTGAGGTTCGTGAAGAGATAGCTCGGTGGGAAGTTTGATGATAACAGGCGCAAAAATGATGATAACTTTCAAAAAATGATGATAAATCGATAAAAATGATGATAAAAACAGAGAAATGATGATATCGATGTGAAAAAGCCTGCATTACTAGCAGGCTTTCTAAGTATTTACGGTAATGCGACACTTCTTGATTGAACGTATAAGCTATACCATTCATCGCGAGTTAAGGTTAGGTTCATGGCTTCGGCGGATGCTCTAATACGAGCAGGGTTGATCGTACCGATAACGGGTTGAATCGCAGCTGGGTGTCTCATTAGCCAAGCAAGGACAATCGCTTCAAGTGACGTTTGTTTTTCATCGGCAAGCTGCTTTACAAGGGCAGCGGTATTTTTAACTGTGTCGCGTTCGTTATCAATATTTTTTCCGGAAAACAAGCCCTGTGCAAGAGAGCCCCATGCTTGTAGCTGGATGTTTTCCATTTGACAAAATTCGAGTGTCCCTTCAGGAAATACGTTATTACGAGCTGCTGCTTGGTTTACGTGGACACCAGTATCGAGCCAGCCGAGTTTATGTAAACTCATTTCTAATTGATTAACGATTATTTTCTCATTGCAGTGCTGCTGCAACAATCTGATTTGCCCCGCACTCATGTTGGAAACACCAAAATAGCGGACTTTACCAGAAGATTTTAGCTCATGAAAGGCTTCTCCAACTTCATGTGAATCCATTAACGCATCAGGACGGTGGAGTAAGAGAATATCTAAGTAGTCGATACCAAGTCTTGTTAGGATCCCATCAACGCTTTTTAAAATATAGGATTTTGAAAAATCATACCGAGTCGGAAGCCCTTTTTCTTGATCAGAAAAATGAATGCCGCATTTTGATGGTCGTTTCGTTTGATTGAAGGAATGGGAGGAAAACTAAAGATAGATAGTGAATTTGATAAAGGGACAACCTTTATTATGCATTTTCCGCTATTAAGTGCCACTAAGAAAGATTGAAGAATGAACATGGTGAATATCAATTTTAACTTCTAGAGATAATAAATGTGGAGAATTAAGTTTCTAGGAGGTATTCACGTGGATAAAGAACAAAACAAAAAAATGAGCAATAAGCAACAGTCAGTACAAAGTGCAGTTGATAATGCGGAAGCAAAACAAGCGAAATCCGTCCAAGAAGACGGCTTTCGCTATGATTATGATGATTCTTCAGACTTAAAAAAATAAGACACAGTACAAGAAGAAAATCCGCTTTTCGTGGGTTTTTTTCTTTTTGAAACATACTTTGAAAAGGTGAATGTTCTTGAGGTCCATCGTGTTCTTTCAAAGATGAAGCCGGCTTTTATCAATTGAGAGGAAGTGAATAAATGAAGGTTATTATTGTTTTTGGACCACAAGCCGTTGGGAAAATGACGGTAGGCCGTGAATTAGAAAACGTAACAGGATTAAAATTATTCCATAATCATATGACGCTTGAACTACTCTATCCGTTTTTTGGCTTCAGTAGTGAAACTTGGCGATTATCAACGCTATTTCGAAAAGAAATATTTAAAGTTGTTTCTGAAAATAATACAATTAATGGCCTCATCTTTACCTTTGTTTGGGCTTTTGATCAACAGGAGGACTGGGATTTTGTAGAGGAGGTATGTGAAATCTTTGAATCGAATGGAGGTGAGATTTATTTTGTTGAACTTGAGGCAGAGATAGAAGCTAGACTCGAGCGAAATAGAAGTCCATATAGGCTAGAACATAAGCTAACAAAGAGAAATATCGAACAGTCGGAACTTGAATTGAAAAACAGTATGCAAAAGTACAGGTTAAACTCTAATGAAGGAGAAATTCAAAAAGAGAATTATATGAAAATAAATAACACAACGTTAAGTCCAGAAGAAACAGCCCAAATGATTAAAAAAGAATTTCGATTATAGGAGAATGAACGGTTGCTATTAAACTATGATTATGATAAATTATTAAACCTAGCTGTAGATTATTACCCGGAAATACAATTGCGTAGAATTAATTAGTGTGGTACATTATTAAAAGTTTATATTAGATATAATTTAATTTATATATATAAAATATCATAAAATATGTTGCGTGGAATAAATTATTATGTTATGATAATAAATGTCAATAAGAGATGCGACGAACAAGTTCTTTTATACAGGCTACGTTGTTCGTGTAAATACATGTTTCAACCTTTAAGCTTATATCGGGAGTTTTACATTGTATTGTGGATGACAAGCCTTGAACGCTAGAGGACGTCTGAAACAGTTCTGCAAACACCCACTTTTAGAAGTGGTGGTTTGAAACTCGATGATTGAAACGGCAAATGTGGCTTTAAAAAGGTTTGGAAAAAGTTACTTGTTGTTAAATGATTAATATTCCTGTCGCTAGAATGCGGCGGACAAGTTTTGGTGGCGATAGCGAAGAGGTCACACCCGTTCCCATGCCGAACACGAGCGTTAAGCTCTTTTGCGCTGATGGTAGTTGGAGGATTCCTCCTGCGAGAGTAAGACGTTGCCAAGCAGATAAAGCATAGCCCAATCGGGTTATGCTTTTTTGAATTGTACAAAAATTGCGTGTAGGTGGTGAAAAAGATGTGTCCGTAAGATATTTGTGACGGCAAAAAGCTTGTCCTGTGTAAGAATTTTAATAAAACTGCTTTATTTCCATTAAAGTTTTTGGAAGTAAGCATATAATCAGTAAAAATTTATAAACTCAGGTATGATTGACAAAGGTTTTCAATATTCATCACAAACTCAAAAGAAGGAACTATATGGTGCTCTAAGGAGAGAGAAAGATGCTATCTTTTATAATAAATAAACTTTTTGTTTATTCACTCGTTGCTTTTATTCTATTATATTTTCTTTCAACAGTCTGGAACCTAACTCTTCTGGGGGAATTTATTTCTGGTGCGGGTTTATTGATGCTTTTATCTATTTTTTTTGTAAGTTCGAAACGGAGTATGATTCTCCCTGTTTGTTTAATCACTGTTTCAATTGTTATTTTGGGAGTTACTTCTTCCTCTCCGGTTGTTTTATGGATAGGACTGCGCGAGATGAGTTCGATTATCCCGCTTGTTATTTTGTTTAGTCTTGTCAGTTGGATAATTGGCGACCGGCCTTATGTAAAAGCTCTTTTGATTTGTGGTAAACAATATATTACAACGCCAACTCGGTTTTATACTCTTGTTGCGGCTTTGTCACACTTTGTTTCTTCCTTTATGACAGTTGGAGGGATTCCTTTTGTGTATCATATGTTTCGTAACGCGAAAAAAGAGTCAGCTGTAAAGGAGGCATGGGATTTTACTTTAAGTAGTGCAATTATGAGGGGTTTTACATTAACAGTATTATGGACGGCTGTCCATCCGGCGTTTGCTTATGTGATTGCAGGTACAAATGCTCCGTTATTACCAACAATGGTAAAGGGGTTTGGTTTGGCTTGTGTCGGCTTTATTCTTTGTGTAATTATGTACCGTTTGCAACTGAATCGGAAGCAAATTACCTTTGAGGTCATACCTGATCTCTCAGCACGATCTGATGAAAGCCTCGATGGGCTTGTTGGGAAATTTTTGTTTTGGGTTGCGCTTCTTATGGGGGGGATTTTAGCTATGACACAATGGCTAAACATAAACATTTTGCTTTCGGCCCCTGTTATTATTGTTGTAATTACAACGCTTTATTTTGTTAGTAATCGAAACGTAGCACAGTATAAACGTTTGTGGATTCGTCTAGTGACAGAGGATTTAGGGAAAAAGAAAAAGGAAATGCTCCTAATTTTTCTGCAGGCGTTTTAGTTGGAACCCTAAAGGAAACAGGTTATGGGCAGGAATTATTTTCATTCTTTTTAGTAGCTATCAACTGGTTGAACGTAAATATCCTAGTTGGTTTAACTTTCGTTGTGATCTTACTCGGCTTTTGTGGTTTTCCGCCTATTCCGGTGATGGTGCTACTTTCTGGAATTTTAAGTGGAGTTCCAGGTGGTTATCCGACTGATTTAGTAGCATTGTCATTATTACTTGGTGTTTCTGTGACAATTATTATTGCACCTGTTACTGTTCCTTTACTATTAATTAGTAGTCAAAACGGACGAAGTTTAATTGATAATGGCTTCCGTACAAATATTTTGTTTGCCGTGATGCTTCTTTTAGTGGGTCTCCTGTATATTCAGTTATTAACGTTGGTTTAAGGTGAGGTTATGAGGTGAGTTATAATAACATTACATCTATGAAAATGAGATAATGAGACTGTTTCTTTGTAAAGCATGATAAATGCACTTATCTTAGTTGAGCCCAGACGTTTCTAAGCAAAAAAGAGGCAGTGCCAAAGATTTTTTTAAACCTTTTGGCACTGCCTTACTTGCTTTAAGTTTTTTAGATAGCACCTTTTTGAATTAATCGAAGCTTTATGTAGTATCCTTGGATTTAATGAAATACTTTCTAAATATCCAAATGAATACAGCAAATAGTATTATTGTACCAGCTAACCACTCGCCAATTTGTTCAAGGTGTGCTAGAAAACTTAATCCGTCCAATAGTAGGTGTTGAATAATTGCTGGTAACACACTTTTATAGTAAATGGTTAACACAATAACTGGTATAGCACCTAAAGCGAGTGGGAGAAATGTTGCCAGTGGATAATCAAAGGTGTGCATAAGGCCAAAAAGACACGACGTTAATACGCTTGCTGTAATAAATCTAACATAAATATTTCCTAGCAATAATGAGAAAAAGCCAAGAAAGGTAAGCAGTCTAAATATTTCTTCTCCAAATCCAATGAAGGGAAGAAGGGATAGGTTCTTAAAGAAAACATAAATACTATCTTCTTTTCCAGCGATTCCTTGTGGATCTGAACCGACTAATAAAATTCCTAAATAGGTTAAAATCATATTTGCCACGTAAATAATAATTGCTATTTTGAAGGTTTTTTTCCATGAATAATTAACTTTTTGTAGGTAGTTTAATAAGTCCTGTCCGCCAATTAGAAAGCCAAGGATTGTAATAGAAGAATACATAATGAGTATTTGCAAATAAACAGAGCTTAAAAATTGTTCATTTATTAACGTAATTGGTATAAATACTGTAGCTAAACTTAATATTGCTCTAGGAGTAGAGAAAGATCCTACTAGTTCAAGTCGTTTAGTCAGTAAAGACATGTCGAAAAGCTTCATGATAACCTCCATAAGAATTAAGGCTTGTATATATTTATGTGAAAATCTGTGGTCTAGAAGCTTGGAAATTAAATGGTGAGAAAATGGAATTTCTCCAATAGCGAAATGGATACAGAGACCAGAGGAATCCAAAGAGTTTAGAGAACTGGCAGAAGAGTCGTCAAAGGCTTCTTCCAGTCGTTATCGAACAGTCAACATTGCCGGAACTTGATAGAAATGAGCATTTTTTTATAAAGCTTTAAATGAATATACTACGCGTGTTTTGAGCAATCTTTTTTCAGAACACGCTTTTTCTATTTGGCGTTTTATCAAGGTTTATAGAGTGAATTTAGTCAAATGTTCTTTCTAGGTGCTACATTTCACATATTTTAGAAAAGCTCAAGATTGGGGAGAGTAAGTTTAAAAGGGGGTGTTCACTTGTATTCATTTAGTGATTATAAAGTAACAGAAAGTAAAAATGGATGTGACGTACTTTTGTATATGAGTCAATCCTATGAGGAGATTTCGGAGGAGTTAGGGAGACGGGCTGAAGATAAAGAAACGCTTGAGAAAGAAGCTACTCGTTTTATAAAAAATAAACTCCCTGACTTAAAAGAAGGCGTTGTCAAGATAATGGGAGGAGCTTTGCTAGTGACTTCCTTCGTGTTAGGTACAGAGAAAAGTGTTACAGCTGAGACAGACGATGCAACCGAGCAGGATAAACGATTACTAACTGTTAAGGATGAGAAGCGCGCTGAGCGTTCTATGACCGATTCAATAGAAGGGGATGAAGGGTCTCTCTTAACAGATGCGTCTTTAGATATTGAAGACATCTTACAGCCTTATGAAGAAACAGATAATCTATTGTCTGAAATCAATAAACTGCCGAATTTGGAAGAGTCAATAGTGATTCCGGAACGAACCGAAAAAGAAATTGAAATGGATGAAGATGATCTCGAATGGCTTGCTAAAATGATTTATTGTGAGGCGAGAGGTGAATCAATCGAGGGGCAGATTGCTGTTGGTGCAGTGATTATAAATCGAATAGAACATGAAGAGTTTCCTGAACGTGTAAAAGACGTCATATTAGAGGAACATGGTGGTCACTATCAATTTAGTCCAGCAGCAAGTGGCGAAATCTATTCTGCTGAACCCGATGCTAAGAGTATTGAAGCAGCAAAACGAGCAATACGAGGTGAGGATCCGACAAACGGCTCTCTCTATTTTTTTAATCCGGACAAAACCGATGATCAGTGGATTCGGAGTCGGACGGTTTCTAAAGTGATAGGAAATCATGTTTTTTCGTTTTGATAACATCCTTTAAAATTGAATAGTTTATATTAAAACAAATATTCCGCTGTTTATTATTTATTGGGTGGCTCAACCCCGACCACCCAATAAAAATGCACATAAAAAGGAAGAAGGTCCTTAGTCACTCTATACGAATGGACAGCCTGTTTTAAGGGGGCAAGAAAAAATTTCAGAAATTTTGTTTTAATCTAGTATTTTTAAGAATTTACCTGTTTTGATTCTTCTCGAAGCAATGTGCGGAGCCAGTGCTGCTTTCTATTATGACTTTCAAGGGGCTTTTCAGTGGCCTCCATAATCCCCCCTTCCTTATAAAGAAAATAAATAAGGGACATACTAAAAAGTAGTATATAAAGAGGGAGGCAACAATCTTGAGTACACAAGAAAATGTAGTATCCATTTTTGCTTTAGGTGGTTTAAATGAAATCGGAAAAAATATGTATGCCATCGAATATGCGAATGATATATTCATTATTGACTGTGGGAATAAGTTTCCTGATGAAAGTTTATTAGGAATCGATTTAATTATTCCTGACATTAGTTACCTTATTGAAAATAAAGAAAAAGTTCGAGCGTTAATTGTTACACATGGGCATGAAGATCATATTGGGGGAATCCCATTCTTTTTGAAAAAATTAAATGTTCCTGTATATGCAACACGATTTACATTAGGTTTAATTGAATTAAAGCTAAGGGAGCATAAATTGTTAAGAGAGACTGAATTAATTGAGATTGATTCAAATTCGAATCTGACATTTGATGATATTCGTGTTGAATTTTTTAAAGTAAATCATAGTATTCCTGATTGTTTAGGGATTGTTTTTCGGACTCCAGAAGGAAATATCGTACATACAGGAGACTTTAAATTTGATTTGACCCCTGCGACGAAGGAGCATTCAGATGTTCACAAAATGGCTGAACTCGGAAAAGAAGGTGTGTTGCTTCTTCTTTCAGAAAGTACAAATGCTGAACGACCAGGCTTAACTCCATCTGAGCAAATGGTTGGAAAGCATGTTGAAGAGGCATTTATAAGAGCCGAGCGTAAAGTTATTGTATCTACGTTTGCTTCAAATATTAGTCGTGTTCAACAAGTTATAGATGCTGCATGGAAAACAGGGCGAAAGCTTGTCTTACTCGGTCGAAGTATGGTTAATGTCGTTGAAGTTGCAATGGAGCGGGGGTATTTAACTGTTCCTGATGGTATGTTGATTGATCAAAATCAAATTAACGATCTGGCTCCTGAGAACGTAGCGATTTTATGTACGGGAAGTCAAGGTGAACCGATGGCTGCGTTATCGCGTTTGTCTACGGGGAACTTCCGAGGGGTTGATGTACTGGCTGGAGATACGGTTATCTTTGCGGCAGGCCCAATTCCAGGGAATGAGAGAGGAATTACACGAATCGTCGATAATTTATTTACCCTTGGAGCGAATGTGATATATGGTTCGGGTAGCTCATCTGGAATGCATGTTTCTGGCCACGGCTACCAAGAGGACTTAAAGCTTATGCTTACATTAATGAAACCAAAATATTTAATCCCTATACACGGGGAATATCGAATGCTGCACCACCATCGTTTACTAGCTGAATCTGTTGGGGTTGAACAAGGAAACACGTTTATTATGAAAAATGGGGACGTAGTCGACATTCAACATTCTGTGGCAAGACAAACTCGTCACGTGCACGCTGGAAATACGTATGTTGATGGTGTCGGTGTTGGGGATGTAGGTGAAATTGTGTTACGTGACCGTAAGCAGCTTTCAGAGGATGGCATGTTAGTGATTGTTTTGACAATGAGTAAACGAGATGGCAAGCTTGTTTCAGATCCTGATACTATCTCTCGTGGATTTGTTTATAATAGAGATGCAGAGGAACTTTTACAAGATGTCAATCGCCTTATTTCAAAAACCGTTCATGATTTAACTAAAGCGGATAAACATCAATGGAATGCGATTAAACAAGCCGTGAAAAAATCAGTAGGACAATATCTCTTTGCACAAATTAAGAGAAAGCCGATGATTTTACCGATAATAATTGAAGTGTAATTAGAGATGAAGGCTGTGCCAAAAGGTTAATAAACACCCTTTTTGGCACAGCCTTTGTTTTATTTAGATTATGAAAATAGTCCAAGTATATTATTCCGGTTCCATCACAACCTAAGACAGTATGAATGTTTAAGTCGGATACAATAAAGGTGATGTTGATGGAATCAAGCTGGTTATCGATTCTCCCATTTTTAGTCGTTATTCCTGTTGCCATCTATACAAAACAAGTTCTACCCGGTCTATTTCTTGGCTTGTTAGTGGGGGCTTATCTGATGGAACCGACTATTCTTGGCGGGATCCAATCAATGTTCGTCTATGTTGTTCAAGCATTGATTGATACGAATAATATAAAAATTATTGTCTTTTTATATGCATTTTCTGGGCTTGTGGGCATGATTAAAATGACGGGAGGAATTAGAGGATTTGTTGAAAAAGCAGCGGAAAGAATCCAAACACGAAAACAAGCGCTTATGCTTACATATGTCTCAACGATAGGAACCTTCGTTGCTCCTACCTTTCGCTTTGTTACGATCGCGCCAATTATGAGAGCGTTGCTGAAAAAAGTAAAAATGACGACAGCGGAACTAGGTTTTGTAATTGAGACAACAGCTACACCTATTATCGTTCTCATCCCAGTAGCGACGGCATTTGTAGGTTATATGGTTTCGATTATTCAAATAGCAGCAGATAACCAAGGGATTACTTCTGATCCTTACTCATTATTTATCCAGAGTATTCCTTTTAACTTTTTTTCGATTGTAACCATTGTTTTAGGGGTATATTTAAGCTTTTTCCATCATTCGAAAGAAAAATCAAATGCTCCAATGCAAATTAACGAGCAGGAAGTAGAAGAAGAATTAGAGGATTGGCATGATTGTCATCCTTCGGTTGCGAAAGAATTACCGATAAAACCGATGAACCTTTTGCTTCCCTTGGTTTTAGTTATAGGTTTGACGTTATTTTTAACATGGTGGGATGGCCATGTTCAAGGCTTTGGTTTTTTGGAAGCATTTATTAAAGCGGATGTCCTTGATGCGATGGTGATTGCACTTATTATTACCGTGTTAGTATCGATGGCGTTCTATCTATTTCAACGCTTTAAGTTAGACGAACTTGTCGGTGGATTTATTGAGGGTGGAAATGAGTTAATGTCGGTCATTTTATTGCTATCGATTGTTTGGGGTCTTTCAGCTGTCACGGATGATTTAGGTTTTTCTGCTTTTGTTACAGCACATTCAGGTTGGATTCCACAAATGTTCATTGCTCCGCTCATTTTTATATTTGGTGCTGCGGTTTCATATTTTATCGGTTCGGCGTGGGGGACTTGGGGGATTTTAATGCCACTTGGCCTATCACTTGCAACCGTTGCGGATGTTTCGCTTCCGTTAGTCATCGGTGCTGTTTTTGCAAGTGGATCTTTCGGTGCCTTTGCTTCGCCGTTAAGTGATGATACGAATACAATTGCAAAAATATTAGGTCTTTCAGTTATGGATTACGCTAAATATAAATTAAAACCAGCATTAATTGCAGCTGGAATTACGTCCGTCTTATATGTAGGTGTTACGTTCATATTCTAATCCAATACACAATCGAAATAGTTAAGGCGAAAATCACATCGATTTTCGTCTTGTTATTGCATGTTAACGACAATAAAAAATCTCCGTAAAATGGTAAAATGTGAAATTAGAATATGGTACGATAGAAAGAGTGATAAAAGTAAAGAACGAAAGGAATGATTTTTTGATAAAAGTGTTAGAAATATATCAATAATTGCTCGTAACCTGGGGTAAGGGTGTGTTTGCTACCGTCCTTCGGTGTTACATAGGTAGGATTTGAGACAATTGGATTTATTCGTTTATTTTATTTAATATGTTTGGAAATAGATGATTTAATTGAAATGAAGAAAATAGTCTAAAGTTAATAGCTCCCTTTAAGTAACTAGATTAAAAAAAATTTGCTACTAAAAGGGAGGGTTCTGCTTACTTATACTTTGAACAAACTGTTTAGTCTGTTATTTGATGTTCTTACACGCCTGTTCTTTTTCTTTGGTTATTTTGCTTTTTTGTTTGTTGGCTTTTCATTTGTTTCGTGGCATGTGAGTGATGTTTTGCTTGTTTTTCTGATAAAGCTTGCTTTTTTTTGTTTTCAAGTTGCTGTTTGATTGCTTCTTGAAGACTAATTTTCTTTTTAGGTGTTTCGGTTGAATTTTGTTCTGTCATTGTGACGTTCCTTTCTCTACTGCTTACAATCGTAGTATGTTCAGTATAATCGAAAAGTATCAATATTACTTTATTTAATTTGGATTTTTTTATCATCGTGAACTAATAATAAGAATACTTATCTTGATGTTTTAGATTGATTTTTGGGGAGGGAGGCTGCAATTTTTTATAATTTCGTTAAACTATTGATGAGGATTATGATAAGTAAAGGCGAAAATTAGGGGTTGATGGTTTAACGGTAAACCCAAGCCTTAACCCTTACAAAGAGCTTGATTTTAAGGCTCTAGTTTATGTGTGGTTCTAGTCGTTGGTCGGACTTCTACTTTTATTAGCTTTTAAATAATTTATAATTATCATATAATAGTAGATATATTAATCTATAAATAATTATAATAAACAATATATGATAATAGACAGAAAAGATGTGTGACTTGGTCGCGCCTTAGCTAGGTGTGACGCCTACATAAAATTTAGTGAAAAGGTTGGTAAAAATGAGCAATAGAGAAACGAAAACAGACGTCATTTTAATTGGCGCCGGAATCATGAGTGCGACTTTAGGGACGCTCTTGAAAGAATTAGTACCAGAATGGGAAATTACAGTATTTGAAAAGCTTGCAAAAGCAGGGGAGGAAAGCTCTAACGAATGGAATAATGCAGGTACGGGGCATGCTGCACTTTGCGAGCTTAACTACACGAACGAAAAACCGGATGGCTCTATAGATATTAGTAAAGCTATAAGTGTTAATGAACAGTTTCAGGTTTCAATGCAGTTTTGGTCTTATCTAGTAAACAGCAATCTGCTCCAAAATCCACAGGACTTTATCATGTCATTGCCTCATATGAGTTTAGTGCAAGGTGAACAAAATGTAACATTTTTAAAGAAACGCTATGAAGCGCTGTCAAATAATCCACTATTCCATGGAATGGAGTTTTCCGATGAGCCGGAAAAGCTGATGGAATGGATTCCGCTTATTATGCAAGAACGCGCATCAAATGAACAGATAGCAGCAACAAAGATTGACTCAGGAACGGATGTCAACTTTGGCGCTTTAACACGCATGTTATTTGAACACTTAGAGAATAAAAATGTTGATATAAACTACAAACATGCTGTTAACAGTATTAAACGTACTAGTGACGGCATGTGGGAATTAAAGGTACGGAATGAGGATAGCGGTACTGTCGAACGACATACTGCGAAGTTCGTCTTTATCGGCGGCGGAGGAGGAAGTCTCCATTTACTTCAAAAATCCGGTATTTCTGAAGGGAAGGCTATTGGTGGGTTCCCGGTAAGCGGAATATTTATGGTATGTAATAATCCGGATGTTGTAGCACAGCATCATGCTAAAGTCTATGGCAAAGCGAAGGTTGGTGCTCCGCCTATGTCTGTTCCGCATCTTGATACACGATTTATTGACAATAAAAAAGAATTGCTATTTGGACCGTTTGCCGGCTTCTCACCAAAGTTTTTAAAGCACGGTTCAATGTTTGATTTAATCACTTCCGTAAAACCGGATAATCTCTTAACGATGCTGGCAGCAGGTGCAAAAAACATGTCATTGACAAAATACCTAATCCAGCAAGTGATGTTATCAAAAGAAAAACGTATGGAAGAGCTACGCGAGTTTATCCCGAATGCAAAAAGTGAGGATTGGGATTTAGTAGTAGCGGGCCAACGTGTGCAAGTAATTAAGGATACTGAAGCTGGTGGCAAAGGAACGCTTCAATTTGGTACGGAAGTGGTTAGTGCCGCTGATGGTTCGATAGCAGCATTACTTGGTGCTTCTCCTGGTGCTTCTACTGCTGTTTCCGTCATGCTTGAAGTCATGACAAAATGTTTCCCTGAACATATGAAAGAGTGGGAACCGAAAATCAAAGAAATGATTCCTTCTTATGGCGTTTCATTAATGGAAAACCCAGAGCTTCTCCACGAAATTCATACTTCAACAGCGCAGATTCTTGGTCTAAGCGAAAAAGAACAGGTATTAGTTCATTCTTTGGATGAAGAAGCAAAGGTATTGAATGAAAAAGTTTAAGCATCAAGATTCATTAATGAACGAATTGTTTTAATAATAATATGGATTGAAAAATACAGATATAAAATGAAACATTTACTCATTGGAACTAAAACAATGAACCTTTGATCTACTTTGGATTGAAGGTTCTTTTTTAAAGATTTGCGGCTAGAGAGTGCAGTAAAGCGTATCATACTTAACTGCAAACTCTAAAAAATTGATATTGTATTTAGTCCAAACCATTCCTTAAAACGATAGCTTCCTTTAGACTATTTTAATAAAATAAAGAGACAAGCCCAATTACGTGGTAATGGGTTTGTCTCTTTATGTTCTATTTACTTTCTGTAGTAAACGGAGATGCTGGTAAACCTTCTTTGTTATAAAGGTTTGCACCCTCAGGGTTATCTAACCATGCATACCTAACATGACACGGATCTTTAATCTGTTCATGGCTAACGATGACCTTGTTGTCACGTAAAAATGCATTAGCAGGAACAAACTTCCCGTCCGTGCCACAGATGGTGAAATACTTTAGGTTACCATCACGTGCAGTTAAACCACTCCCTACATGATCAAAGGATAGATGAATGGAATTTCCGATATGTTCCATTCTTTTATACTGTGGTCCACTATATACAATGTCCTCATGGTAAGCTTTATTTATGGCACCTAATGCAAGGCGCTTTCCTAACGTCTTCTTATCTTGTGGATGTAAGTCGTTATATTCTCCAATATCAATTGCCACAGCCATTGCCGTATTAGAGGTATTAAGAGCCAGGCGTTGTTCTTCCCGAAGCACTGCCCAGTTTGCTTCGTCTGGATTCGTATCACTAGTCTCAAAATTTGCAAGCTGAGTATAGATAAATGGAACTGCATCGCTCTTCCAATTTTCTCGCCAATCATTCATTAACGCATTAAAAAGTCTACTGTAGCCTTTGGGATGTTGTGTATTTGATTCCCCTTGGTACCAAAGGACGCCCTTCATACAATAATTTCCGAGTGGTGCAATCATTCCATTGTAAACACCTGCTGGTTTATATTGAAAAAAAGTGGGCGGTTCAAGAGTTTCTGTTATGGCACCAATCCTGTATTTCCACGTCCCTTGTAGGTTTAGTTCTTTACCATTGGCAATAAGCTTATAAGGCATACCCTTTACAAATCCACCAGTTGTTTGTGTGCTAATTACACGGACGGTAATGGAGTTTGTACCAGACTTTAATAACCCTTCTGGAATAAGGTAGCGTCTAGGTGGATACTTATAGCCAGTAGTTCCAATACATGTACCATTGATATAAGTTTCGTCTGCGTCTATGATCGTCCCTAGCACCAATTTTGCTTCGTTTTCTAGCATCGAAGAAGGAAGGTTAAACTCTTTTCTGAACCAGACAGAACCTCTGATGTTTTCAAGGTTACTGTCTTTCCAAGAATTCGGGATTTCAAACTCATCCCAATCATCTACATTCATGGTGGAATCATACCAACTTATATCCTTCAGCCCTGGATCTTTGGCATTTAAATTCTTATACCAAAGGTCATGTCGTTCTTCGTCGCTACGCTTTTTCTCGGCAATGTGGAAATCATTTTTACAATAATCTAAATCCGCATCGTAACCTCCGATCTTTCGTAAGGTTTTCTCGCTGATCCAAGCCTCAATAGGTGTTCCACCAACGGCTGTCTGAATTAACCCGATTGGTACACAATACTTTTCGTATAGTTCCTTTGCGAAAAAATAACCAACTGCACTAAAATTCATGACATCAGGATGAGTCGCGCTCGTCCAGGTTCCACCTACTAAATATTGCTCTGGCTTATGAAAATTGTAGTTCTGAGGAACAGAGAATTGACGGATAAAAGGTTCATTAGCATCTTTTATTTCATCGGAAAACAAGTCAAGTGTACGATTTATAGGCAGCTGCATGTTGGATTGCCCTCCAAGCACCCATACATCACCGATTAAAATATCTTGAATAACTATTTTTTCTTCTGCGACAATCTCCATATGATAGGGGCCGCCTGGTT
Organism: Halalkalibacter urbisdiaboli; assembly: GCF_002156385.1. Classification (GTDB taxonomy): domain Bacteria; phylum Bacillota; class Bacilli; order Bacillales; family Bacillaceae_D; genus Halalkalibacter_A; species Halalkalibacter_A urbisdiaboli. The sequence continues at coordinate 4,037 of NZ_MVJM01000007.1, read as the reverse complement.
CTAAATTCTCTAAGTTAATCGACCAATCTCCGTTACTATCTGAAGTTGTCTCGTATGATTTTTCAAGAAAAGTTAGACACACTTTCTGGAAATGTTTCGTATTTCCAGATATGGTTACTTGTTTATTACGTTGTATAACCATGCCGTCGCTAATAATGCTAGATAGTTTCATAATTTCCACCTTTCATGTTAGAGCAGCTGTGTTGACATAATCATAGCTAAATATTGTTATTTGGGCAAACGTTTAATCCAGATGTGTAAAAAAATAGAATCAAAGATGGGGTGGGAATGAATCTGAACTATACTAAATGAATGTGTAACAAGAAACTCCAATGATTTTTTAGTTATTTACCTAATAAAAAGCCAATTTTAATGATAAAATGGATAATGGTTCAACTATTGGCGCATCTTCTATTAAATTTACATCAACTATAATGAGAATAGATGAATTCTTTAATTTAAGGGTTAATATCGAGAAAGTGTACGAAGTTGAAGGAGGTCCTTATGAAGAGAATTGCGATAGATATGGACGAAGTAATGGCGGATTTCGTTCCAAAGCATTTAGCCTATTTTAATCGACGTTTTCAAGAAAAACTTACAATAGAAGATTTGCATGGTACCCGACTTAGATTAATACGACCACACTTAAAAGAGGAGTTGACGAAACACTTAAGTGACCCTTCCTTTTTTCGTGATTTACCAGTTATGAAGGATAGTCAACAAGTGATAAAGGAATTAAGTGAACAGTACGAAATATTTATTACAACAGCAGCAATGGAGGTTCCTGCGTCATTTACTGCGAAATATGAATGGTTGAAGGAGCATTTTGGCTTTTTAAATGATATGAATTTTGTTTTTTGTGGAGACAAAAGTATTATTAATGCCGATTATTTAATTGATGACAATGCAAGACATTTCAAACGCTTTTCGGGTCAGGGAATATTGTTCACATCTCATCTCAATGTTAATGTAACTGGTTATGTGAGGGTAAACAATTGGCAAGATGTTCGGGAGTTTTTCCTGAGATAATGTATATTGAGGCCGAAATGTGGTAGATGTTAGTTGCATTGGTTCGTATTAGAAGGGGCGAAAATAATGAATTTGCTCTTTTTATAATGGAATCGTTTGTGTATTGATGTGAAGGGGATAGCATCGTGCTTGTTTTATTGTTTATATGCTTACTTGGAGGAGCTTTTTTTATTCATTTATTTCAAAAGGTTATTTTCAGAAAAGAAGAGCCGAGTTTGAACGATCTTTGGATTAAGCTTGAGAATCAGGATTGGTTTAAACAGCTGTTAGAAAATCCAAATACAAAAAAGTGGATTATAGACAATAAGAAAAAAGGGTTATTAGTAGATCCATACTATGTCCAAAAAATAATTGAAAACGATATGCATCGTGAAACATTTATCAAATATATTACAGAAAAAACGCAGTAACCTAATTTATTTGATTTAGGGATTAAGATGAGTAACTTACTTTCAGTTGTGGTTGAAGGTGGGTTATTTTTTTATGAATCTATTATATAAAGAACTGACAAAAAGACTTAGACAATCTCATTCCGTGAGAATCATACCAATGATGTGAAAATTATAATTAAATTTAAGGAAATTTATTACAAATCGATTTTTTTGTTATATCCTTTCTATATAATGAGAAGGGAGAAACTTATTATGAAAAAAGCATCTAAATGGGTAAAGAAAATTTTTTTATTTAGTATTGTGATAACGGTTGTTATTACAACTTCAATTTTTTCTTACCATCATTATCAACTAAGTTTGGAATCAGATTTAATTACGAATAAAGGAACACTTGTTGAGGTTAATAAAAAGAAGCTAAATGTTTATGTTGAGGGAGACGGGAAGGATACCTATGTATTCATGCCTGGAGCAGGGATAGCTGCCCCGATTTATGAAATGAAGGATTTGTACAGCAAGTTTTCGCAAGAGCATAAGATAGCGTTGGTTGAAAGAGCTGGCTATGGATATAGTGATATTTATTATGATGACAGGGACATTGATACAATTTTAGACCAAACAAGAAAATCGCTATTTTTAAGTGGAAATAAGCCTCCTTATGTTTTGGTGCCGCATTCTATATCAGGAATAGAAGCTATTTACTGGGCGCAAAAATATCCAGAAGAGGTTAAGGGTATCATTGCGTTAGATATTGGTTTACCTGTGGAGTACGTTGAAAATAAACTAGGTATAAGTCAATCGTTATTTATAAAAGGAATGAATCTTGTTACAAGCTTAGGAATTCATAGATTATTCCCTACTGCTACCTATGACCCTGAAGTAATCAAGCAATCCTTTTTGTCAGATGAAGAAAAAGAAATATTTAAAGCCATTTCTTTTAAAAAAGCTTTTAACAATGATATGGAGCGAGAGATTTTACAGAGCTATGATAATTCATTAAAATCAGTCGCCCTTCCATTACCGTACGATACTCCTATCCTATTCCTGTCTGCGTATACAGATCAAGATGAAAATTCTCATCATACTATCCAAAAAAACAAAAAATATGAAGCTACGGCCGAACAATTAGTTAAATCAGAAGTAATAAAAATCAAAGGCTCACACTCTATTTATTTATATGGTCCTGAAATGATATACGATCTTGCCATGGAATTTATCTATGGAAATGTAGAGTAGAAACAAGAGATTTATAATAGATTAAACATATAGGACTTAGATTTTGCAAGTATTGTGAATTTAGCGAGCGTATAGAATATCGTTACAAAGAGGTTTACGCTCTAAGCTCTGTGATAGCATAATAAATGTAGAGTATATTATAAAATGATTGCAGCGAACTTTTAGGTACGTGCTTTGAACGAATTAAATATGCTACAATGGGACAATTAAGAAAGCATTTATTTAGAGGTAAGGAGATAAGGATGAATAATTATAAATTAACTATTCAATACGATGGCGGACGCTATAAGGGCTGGCAACGCCTCGGTAAAGGAGAAAATACGATTCAAGGAAAGATTGAGTATGTTCTATCTGAACTTGTAGGGGACGATGTTGAGATTATTGGTTCTAGTCGAACGGATGCAGGCGTTCATGCTTTTGAGCAAATTGCAAATGTTAAAATTGATAAAAAGTTTACAGAATCTAAAGTGAAGAGTTATTTAAATCAATATTTACCTCAAGACATTAGTGTGACAGAGGTTATCTCGGTTCCTGAGCGTTTCCATGCTCGATATAATACAAAGGAAAAAACGTATTTGTATAAAATATGGAATGAACCTCATCCGAATCCGTTTATGCGCAAGTATAGTATGCATATTGATAAAAAGATGGATATAGTTAAGGTAAAAAAAGCGGCTGAATATTTTGTCGGTGAGCATGATTTCACGGCATATTCCAATGCGAAATCAAAGAAAAAGTCGATGGTACGCAAAATTCATTCAATACATATAGGAGAAAATGAAGGATTCATTGAGATTAGAATTCGAGGAAATGGCTTTCTCTATAATATGGTTAGAAAGATGGTTGGAACATTGATTGAAGTTGGATTAGGAGCAATGGAGGCAGAATCGATACCGGCTATCATCGAATCAAAAGAAAGAAATAAAACAGGTCGAATGGCGGAACCCAATGGGCTGTATTTAGAGAAGATTGATTTTTAGGAGTAAGCATCTCTTAATTTAATGGAAAACGATTTTTAAAGAAATCCACGTTCGACGCGAGCGTGGTTTATTTTTTGTAGAAGTGAGGTGTTGATTTTTGTCGAAGGGTATGATAAAGTTATAAATCTAGCTTGAAAAATAAATAAAATAATTCTTGCGCAGAACTTTGTTGTATGATACATTATTATATGTCTCCAACAATAAATTAAAGTCGTCATAAAAAAACTTTTAAATAAATGTTGCGTAGAATAAATTATTATGTTATAATAGTAATTGTCGCTGAGATGCGATAAACTAGTTCTTTGAAAACTGAACAAAAGCCAAGCGAAAAAGAGATTGTTTTATTTCGATAAAATCAAATCTCGTCAATTTATTTTTATTCGAGCTAATCAGCTCACCATTT
>NZ_MVJM01000006.1:67126-71454 GCF_002156385.1 Halalkalibacter urbisdiaboli | reverse complement strand
GAGACGAGACGGTTCTCTTCGTACCCCTTCATGACTGAACTATGAAACGAAACGGCATGCATCACATCCCCGTAGAAGAGAACCGTTGAGCCAGGACGTTGCCAGGCGATAAAGCATAACCCAAAGGGTTATGCTTTTTTATTTATACAAGGATTACGCATGTAGGCTCTTCATTGACTAAGCCGATGGAAACAACGTGAATAAGCTTCCCAGAAAAGACATCATAGACGAGACGGTTCTCTTCGTGAAACATTATGAATGAACAATGTAACAAAACACCATGCCTCTTCATCCCCGAAGAAGAGAATAGAAAACCCCTAAAAAGGTTTGGTAACCATTCATAGGGGGAATAGAAGAATTATGAAAGCTTGCTATTCATTATTTTTAGTAAACCATCGTTACATCATGATAATACTTAAACTCTAATAAGTTATTTGCTGGATCAATAAGGAAGAACGTAATGTGCTCTTCTTGTTTGCCTTTAAAGCGGGTCATAAGTTCTTGAAAGAAAGGGAGCTTATTGCCAGTTGCTGCATCTAATAAGCGATCGAACTCCTCTTTATCAGTAAATGTCACGCCAAAATGTCGAGGATACATGGAGGGCTTTTCATCGATATTTTCAGGGCTTAAATGACAAACAACTTGGTCGCCAAAAAAATTAAAGGTAACACGATCATCATATCTACGAGCGAGTTGACAACCGAGTTTTTGATAATAATCGGCTGTTTCATCTAAATCTTTACAAGGGATCGCAAGGTGGAATACTTTATTACTTTCTCTCATTTTTAATCCTCCTCATTATTAAAAAAATGAAATGTATCCGAACGTAAGCCTAATCTGAGTGTCTCAAGAGGTACGGCATCAGTGAAGGGGATATTTGCTAAATTGACCTGGTGGCCGACTTTTTTGATAAAATATGTTTGCATCTTTTTGTTAGGTGCTTCAAAGATCATGTCTTCTATTGGGATGCCTGATGAAAGGATATCATCGATAATATCGTAGCGCATGTCACCATTACTTTGGCAAATTCCACTTGTTCCACTTTCCCGCGATTCGGTAATAACCTTATTCGAACCAGCTTCGAGATCTTCTTGAATGTGCTCAATCCATTCTGATGTACAGAATTGGTTGGACTTTTCGCAATCTTTGCTACCAACCTCGCTTAAAACATGAAACTCCTTTGAAAAATCTGAAATGTATAGAGCCTTCTCGGTATTTGGTAAATCAATCGTTCCATTTGATATTTCGATATATTTACACTGGTACTTTTTACAATAATCATAGAAGTTTTCAATTTTTCCTTGGCTTAGGAACTTTTCAAATAAGGTCCCACCAAAAAAGTAGTGAATGTTATTTTGCTGTAAACAGGTAATTTTCTCTTCTAACTGCTTTGTGATAATGGAAGTTCCCCAACCAAATTTAACAAAATCAACGAGTTCTGGATAGCTATTAATTGTATCTTTAAATTGCTGTAAAGAGGTACCGTTATCAATTAAAATTGTTTGACCACAAGCTCTCGGTTTCGGTTGTCTAATTGGGAGTTCGAGTCCAAAAAAAGGTAAAGTCTTCATATGTCAATCCTCTCAATCATTGGTATTTTACATTCTTTATTCACTTTCATGATAAAAGGATGATTTAATTCTTTAGTGCAAAGTCGTATATCCTCCCGATTAAAGTCTAGGTTTTGTGGGTCAAAAAATTTCTTTGCTGCTGTTGAGTTCATAATTCGCCTTTTGGTCTCTGATGCTACGTCCCTTTCTCCGGTAAGGATGTTTCTTATAAATTCAGCACAGGCAAGGTCATCATCCCCCGTTGGGTGGGAAGCAATAATGTGAATAGTGAGATTCTCTATATCCTTGTAAAGCTTACGGATATAGTTTGCTGTCATTCTCGCATTCGAGAAGCCTGTAACGAAAAGTTGTTTAGTATTCAAAGAATTTAATGTAGCCTTTACACCATTTGTTGTTTTTTGAACGAGTGTTTTTTCTGAAAGGTTTGTGTTTGCGAATCGTTCAGGGGAATTATCCAAATCAAATCCTTTGATTGCTAAACCATTCACTTCTCCTGCTAGGAGGTAGTGAGGGTGTTTATTTTTCAGTAACAGGGCATCCTCAACAGATTCGACGAGTAAAATGTTGCTTGCGCCCTTTAAAAATGCATGGTGCGCAACGGTGAATGCACGTATAACGTCGATAACAATGTTGATGTCTGATGGTGGTAAGGAATGTTCATTACCTTGATAAATCGTTATGGACATGGATACCTCCTATCAGTTTTACTATCTTAAACAATTTTCAAGGTACTATATTCGCCTATTTGCCCAATGGTGCCTTTACGAAATTAAAATAGGCTTTTTTCGATTGTAAAGTTTTCTTTTTTGAAATTCCTTCATAATCATGGGCACCTGTTCAGGCCTTACTGAATAGAATAGTAAAGTGAGAGGTTACTTAAGATAAAATGTATAAAAAGCTGAAAAGCTGCCGACAATGGTGCTGGGGGTGGTCATTATGACAAAAACTAGAGTTATCCAAGTGCGGCTAAATGAAACTTGTATTCTATGTGAACAAAAAGAGTCTGAGGGCATTCATTTTCTAGATTCCTTTGTTTGTAAACATTGTGAGAAAGATTTGATACATGCTGAAGCAGCCGATTTAATTTACGATAAATATGTGAAGCAATTAAGCAAATATATAAAGAGTAAGTAAAAACAAGTCATTTAAGGCTTGTTTTTTTTATTTTAGTGGAAAATATCGCCTGAATTTTTAAAGAAGAAGTGATTATCAGAACAATCCAATTTATAATACAAGAAAGGAGTGAAAAAAAATGAAGCAAACATTAGCTCCTCTCGTACAAGCACTACAAACACATGTAAAAGAGCGACCTATATCTTTTCATGTTCCAGGCCATAAAAATGGTTCTTTCTTTCCGGAAATGTTATACAACGATTTTAAACAAGCTCTCCAGTATGATGTAACAGAGCTTGAAGGTTTGGATGATTTACATAGTCCAGAAGGGCCCATTTTAGAGGCACAAACATTAGCAGCAAGCTTTTACGGAGCGGGTCATACCTTTTTTTTAGTAGGGGGTTCGACCGTCGGGAATTTAGCAATGGTCTTTGCATTATGTCGTCCAGGCGATATCGTCTTCGTACAGCGAAACGCCCATAAGTCAATTTTTCATGCAATAAAATTAGCTAGAGTGACACCCATTTTCCTAACTCCTGAATATGATAAAGAAACAGGGCATCCCATTGGAATCGCCCTAGAAACGTTGCAAGAAGCCTTACGTTCTTATCCTAATGCTAAAGCATTATTGTTAACCTTTCCTAATTATTATGGTGTTGGATTGAATCCAAAACAGCTAATTTCAGTTGCAAAAGAGCATGGTCTTTATGTACTTGTCGATGAGGCTCATGGCGCCCATTTTCAAATTTCTAATTCATTTCCAACTTCCACTCTTACGTTAGGGGCAGACGTTGTTGTTCAATCAACCCATAAGATGCTGCCGGCACTTACGATGGGCTCTTTTTTACATGTTCATTCAAGACTACGAAATAAAGTAAAGCAGCTACAAGAGAGTTTGAGTATTTTCCAATCAAGTAGCCCTTCCTATTTGATTATGGCATCATTAGATGGAGCAAGAGCCTATGCAGAAACATTAGATAAACAAAGAATTATCTCGATTCTTGCAGGAGTAAATACATTTAAACGCGAATTAGCTACCATTAAGCAAATCGAAGTGATTAAATGGCCACAATCCTATCAATGTGATCCTTTAAAGGTTACAATTAAAACAGCATGTGAATTAACGGGTTATCAGCTGCAGCACGCCTTTAACCAAGTAGGGGTATATCCAGAACTAGCAGATCGTGATCATGTTTTATTCGTTCTTGGATTAGAAGAGTTAATGAATATAGAACCCATTATTAAAAAACTTACTTCAGCATTATCCTCATATTCAGTTATGATAAAACAAAAGAATGATATGTCGTTTCAAGGGGATAAGGTGTCAAAGTTAGTATTATCATCGGAAGAGCTTCAAAGGTATTCACGTACTAAAGTGTCTCTTCATCAAGCAGTAGGGCAAATTGCTGCTGAGGCTATTATTCCTTATCCACCAGGGATACCAATTATCCTTCCAGGAGAACGAATAAAACAAGAGATAATTAAAAAGATACAAGAACTAGAACAAGCAGGTGCCTATTTTCAAGGACATTCATCAATAAATGAAGGAATTTTCATTGTAGAGTTGGAGGACTAGTCATGAAGCAGGGGTTATTTATTACGGTTGAGGGCGGTGAGGGTGCCGGTAAGACAACGGTATTAGAT
>NZ_MVJM01000006.1:5244-67116 GCF_002156385.1 Halalkalibacter urbisdiaboli | reverse complement strand
AGCTGCAGCACGCCTTTAACCAAGTAGGGGTATATCCAGAACTAGCAGATCGTGATCATGTTTTATTCGTTCTTGGATTAGAAGAGTTAATGAATATAGAACCCATTATTAAAAAACTTACTTCAGCATTATCCTCATATTCAGTTATGATAAAACAAAAGAATGATATGTCGTTTCAAGGGGATAAGGTGTCAAAGTTAGTATTATCATCGGAAGAGCTTCAAAGGTATTCACGTACTAAAGTGTCTCTTCATCAAGCAGTAGGGCAAATTGCTGCTGAGGCTATTATTCCTTATCCACCAGGGATACCAATTATCCTTCCAGGAGAACGAATAAAACAAGAGATAATTAAAAAGATACAAGAACTAGAACAAGCAGGTGCCTATTTTCAAGGACATTCATCAATAAATGAAGGAATTTTCATTGTAGAGTTGGAGGACTAGTCATGAAGCAGGGGTTATTTATTACGGTTGAGGGCGGTGAGGGTGCCGGTAAGACAACGGTATTAGATAGAATAGAAGCATATTTAATAAACGAAGGCATTGATGTCATACGAACACGTGAACCTGGTGGGATCCCGATTGCAGAAAAAATAAGAGAAGTCATTTTAAATATGGATCATACGGAAATGGACCCTCGTACGGAAGCACTTTTATACGCGGCGGCAAGAAGACAGCATTTAGTCGAAAAGGTGATACCAGCTCTACAAGCTGGCAAAGTAGTGTTATGTGACCGCTTTATCGACAGTAGTCTTGCTTACCAAGGTCATGCTAGAGGAATTGGCTTTGAAGAAGTTTTATCCATTAATGAATTTGCAATTGAAGGCTATTATCCCGATTTAACGCTTTATTTTGATGTGCCACCTGAGGTTGGAATGGAGAGAATCTCTAGTGATGCAGAGAGGGAGGTTAACCGTCTAGATAAGGAAAGAATGGACTTTCACGTTAAAGTGAAACAAGGCTTTGAGATAGTAAGTGACCTGTATAAAGACCGCGTTGTTAGAATTAATGCCAACCAAGCGCTAGAGAATGTTTTCGATGATGCACTGTACGTTTTAAAGGGTCGCTTACACCTGAAAAATAGCGAGGAGTGATGAGGATGAAATTAATTATCGCTGTTGTCCAAGACCAAGATAGCAATCGATTATCCGATGCATTAATGAAGGCCAATTATCGAGCGACAAAGCTGGCAAGTACGGGAGGCTTTTTACGGGCAGGAAATACAACCTTCCTAATTGGAACAGAGGATGAACATATTGAGTCTGTGTTAAGCTTAATTAAAGAAAATTGTAAAAGTCGAGACCAGCTAGTTGCTCCAATATCTCCAATGGGTGGAAATGCAGATTCATATGTCCCGTATCCTGTAGAAGTACAGGTAGGGGGAGCAACTGTATTTATTTTACCGGTGGAGCATTTTGAGCAGTTTTAAGGGTGAGAGCAAATGAATACGTGGTTAGATTTAAAATTAACACAACCGCTAGTTGTAAAAATGTTAGAAAGAAGCTTAGAGAAAGATAGATTAGCCCATGCTTATCTATTTGAAGGTAGTAGAGGAACAGGAAAAAAACAAGTAGCTCTTCAATTAGCGAAGAGCTTCTTTTGTAAAGAAAGACTAGGAATAGAGCCTTGTCAAACATGTTCGGATTGTAAACGAATTGAGCATGGAAATCATCCGGATATTCATTTTATAACACCTGATGGACAATCTATAAAAAAGGCACAGGTTGAGCATTTACAAAAAGAATTTTCGTATCGTGGTATGGAGTCAGCACAAAAGGTATATATTGTCGAGGATGCCGATAAAATGACAGCAAGTGCTGGAAATAGTTTATTGAAATTTTTAGAGGATCCTACAGCACCAACAGTTGCTATTCTTTTAACAGAACGAGGTTCAAAGATTTTACCGACGATCCATTCACGGAGTCAGCATTTAACATTTGCACCATTACCAAGAGATGCTTTTATGAAAAAGTTGGAAGAGGAAGGGATATCGAGAGTAATTTCCAGTGTGTTGGCAAGTTTAACAACAAGTTTTGATGAAGCAATTGGGCTAACTGAGGGAGATTGGATTGCACAAGCACGAAGCGTAGTGATACAATTATATGAAGAGCTCCATGACAGACCAAGTCAAGTATTTTTTACTCTGCAAGAAAAATGGTTGCCACTTTTTAAAGATAGGCGAGAACAAGAACTTGGTCTTGATTTGATCCTCTTATGGTTACGAGACCTTTTATATATACAGGTTGGTAAATATGATGAATTAACATATATTGACCAACAAAATCAACTGGAACAACAAGCACTCTCTACTTCGCAAGAAAAAATGAGTAGAAATATGTCTGCCGTTTTAGAAGCAAAACGACATCTAAGCGCGAATGTAAACGTTCAGCTTTTGATGGAGAAGCTGTTGCTCAGCATACAGGAGGGATAGACGATTGCATCAAGTTGTAGGCGTCCGTTTTAAAAAAGCGGGCAAAATCTATTACTTCTCCCCAGGAAACTTTGATTTGGAAAAAGGAGAAGCTGTCATCGTCGAAACGTCTAGAGGAGTCGAGTATGGTCGAGTCGTGATCGGAACGAAGTTAGTTGAAGAAAATGACGTAGTTCTTCCATTAAAGCAAGTCATACGGATTGCGACTTCACAGGACAAGCTTAAGGTGCAAGAAAACCGTGAAGCCGCCCAAAAGGCATTTGCGGTTTGTAATGAAAAAATACATGAACATGAACTAGATATGAAGTTAGTTGATGTTGAATATACATTTGACCGGAATAAAGTACTCTTCTATTTTACTGCCGATGGGCGGATTGATTTCCGCGATTTGGTGAAGGATTTGGCTGCTATTTTTCGGACAAGGATTGAGCTTAGACAAATTGGTGTTCGAGATGAAGCAAAAATGTTGGGTGGCATCGGTCCATGTGGCCGCGTTCTTTGCTGTTCCTCATTTTTGGGAGATTTCGAACCGGTTTCGATTAAAATGGCAAAAGACCAAAACCTATCATTAAATCCAGCGAAGATTTCTGGGTTATGTGGAAGGTTAATGTGTTGTCTTAAGTATGAAAATGATATGTACGAATCAGCAAAACAAGAATTACCCGATGTAGGCAAGAGAATATCAACACCTTTCGGGAATGGGAAAGTCGTTGGTTTGAATTTATTAGAACGCTTAGTTCAAGTAGAATTAGGTGAAGGAGAGCGCGTGCTCGATTTTACAATTGATGAATTAATGGAAAAGGAGACCTTGGCGACTGAATCCACAGAATGATGAGGTGGAAGCAACGTGGATAAAAAGGCAATCTTTACGCAGGTGAGTCAAATTGAAGAGCGGCTTGGTGAACTCCATCATGAATTACGTGGTTTAAAGGAGCAGCTCGCCTATTTAATAGAAGAAAATCATTATTTGCATATTGAAAATGAAAATTTAAGGGAACGGCTTGAACCTGAAGAAGAGCCATCTGATGAAACGGCTTCGCAAGAAAAGAAGAAGCCGGCGGTTGGAGAAGGCTATGACAATTTAGCACGTCTGTATCAAGAAGGTTTTCATGTATGCAATACGCATTATGGAAGCATTCGCTCAGATGGTGATGATTGTTTATTCTGCCTCTCCTTCTTACATCAAAAGTAATAAAAAAGGACCTTCCGTACAGCCGGAAGGCCTTTTTACATAGTAAACCAAGCAAGGTCTGCTTAGTTTAGCTTTTACATATTGCAGGAAAAGGGGTTTAAAATGTGCAACTTTGCAATGATGAACGTCTAGATTATATCGCAGGAAGTCATTTAAAAATTATCCAAAGCCCTTCCGTTTTTTCGTTTTCGATTGATGCTGTGTTGCTCGCGAGATTTGCTTATGTCCCGATTCAAAAGGGCCACCTTCTTGATTTATGTACGGGCAATGGAGTCATACCATTTATATTAGCAACACGGAGTAAAGCACGAATTACAGGTGTTGAAATACAAGAACGTTTGTATGAGATGGCGAAGCGGTCAAACGCTCTTAATTCGTTAGATCATCATATATCCTTTTTACATGCGGATATTAATCATTTACCTTCAACGTTGAAGCGAAATTTTTATGATACGGTTACATGCAATCCGCCTTATTTCGAAACAATTACGGAGAACGAAAGAAATCGTAACCCACATTTAGCAATTGCCCGCCATGAAATTCATTGTACACTAGAGGATGTTATTCGGGTAAGTAGTCAATGTGTGAAATCTAAAGGAAAAGTGGCTCTTGTGCACCGACCTGAACGCTTAACTGATATGATTGTTCTCATGCGTAAATATAGGATTGAGCCAAAAAGAGTCCAATTTGTTCACCCGAAAGAAGGAAAGGACGCTAATATGGTGTTACTTGAGGGGATTAAGGATGGTCGGTCGGGTATGATATGTTTGAATCCTATTACAGTTTACAGCACGACTGGAACGTATACAGAGGCATTTAAACAGGTATATGAAGGTGAGCGAATGGAAGATTTGAATCATGAGTCGTTATAAGAGGTGAGGGTAATGAAGCAACAACAAAGTTATCAACGGAAGAATAATAAAGGGAATCTATATCTTGTTCCAACACCAATAGGAAATTTAGAAGACATGACCTTTCGTGCAATCCGAATGTTAAAGGAATCCGATATGATTGCTGCTGAAGATACGAGGCAGACGATGAAGCTTTGTCGACATTTTGAGATTGATACGCCTCTCATTAGTTATCATGAGCATAATAAACAGACGGCTGGTCCTATGTTAATTGAAGAAATGAACAATGGTAAGAGCATTGCCCTTGTTAGTGATGCAGGCATGCCAGCTATATCAGACCCTGGTTATGATCTCGTACAACTTGCCATTCAGGAAGAGCTTTCTGTTATTGCGCTTCCAGGTGCGAATGCTGCTTTAACGAGTTTAATTGCTTCGGGATTATCAACGAACCAATTTCAATTTGTTGGTTTCCTACCACGTCAGAAAAAACAACGATTTGATGCATTAAACGAGATAAAGGAACTCAAGGCAACGTTGATGTTTTATGAGGCACCACACCGATTGAAGGATACGTTAAAGGGGATGTATGAAGTATTAGGGAGTCGTAACATTTGTATATGTCGAGAATTAACGAAAAAATTTGAAGAGTATCAACGTGGAACATTAGAGGATGCAGTAGAATGGTGTGAAGAAGGAACGATAAAAGGAGAGTTTTGCTTAATTGTCGAAGGGGCTACTGAGGTTGAGATTAAAGATCAGTGGTGGGATAGTTTAAGTTTAAACCAGCATGTTGAACATTATATAAACCTCGGTGTTTCATCGAAAGAAGCAATAAAGAAGGTTGCAGTTGATAGAGATATCCCGAAAAGAGAGGTTTATCAAGCTTTTCATACATAAAAGTAAATGGAAAAGGGTGAGTCCGATAGACTCACCCTCCATATTGACTAAATTAGGTTCTTATGCTTGAGAACGAGAAACATATTCTTGAAGATCTTTAATGATCTCTTGAGCACCTTGTGGGCTAAGAATAATTTTTCCACCAGCAATTGAAAGATTGTCATCAGAAACTTCACCAGTAATTTGGCAAGTCATGTTTGGCTTGTACTTCTTAAGAATGATGCGATCATTATCAACATAAATTTCTAGGGCGTCTTTTTCAGCAATATCAAGTGTACGACGAAGCTCAATTGGGATAACAACGCGACCTAATTCATCAACTTTACGAACGATACCAGTAGATTTCATAATAATGTGTCTCCTCTCAGACTTATGCATAGGTTTGTATTTGTTTGTGTCATTATTCGACATTTTTCTATCTGAACTAAGAATACCAGCGTTTCCAAAACAAGTCAATTATTTTTTGTTTATTTATTTAACCAAATAACAGTGTAATTTATGGAAACTGTGTAAGTGTTGATATATATAGGTTTTTTGGAGGGGGATGTTAAAAAATGTTTCAACTCGCACCAGATTTTGTTGAAAAGGTAAAAAAATTAGGAGAATCACTTCGTCAAACGTACCAAATATCGACAGAGGAAAGAAAGATAATTCGACAAAAATTAAAGCAGTCTTCTGCAGTATTTCGACAAATGTACCGTTATTCTCATGAGGATTTGTCGAAATACTTAAATGGGCGCCAGCTAGCAGCGGTTGATGGATCTGTTAATCAAACGAAAGGTGAATCCCCCCATGTTGTTTATCTTTTTCAGGCGTTAGCAAAAACAACGAATGGACAGGAATGTCGTGCCTCGGATGTTTACGCTCCTTTATTAGAGGAACGAACGGATGAGGAAGAAGCTACACAACCAGTAAAGTGGCGGGCTCACTTGCTAGCAAAGCTAGAACTTGAAGTAGCCTATAAATTAATCGAAAGTCAGGAAATAGCATTCATGATGATGGATGGTGCTTTGTATCACTACAGAATTGACGCACCAAAAGAGTGGGATAGGCTTAGAATATTAGCGTTAGAACAAAATGTCTTATTAGTCGGTGTTTCTGAAGAGATTACGACAGAAAATTTAGTAAAGCTACCAAGTTTTTCATCCTTCCAAAAACGCCCCTATTCTTATGATAGAGATTTACTGTTTGGTATATTAGATAAGGGGGAAACCCTGTTTGTTGAAGAAATTCAACAAAAGGCAGGTTTGCAGTCGGTTTGGATGCGCCCAAGCTCGAGCCCTGCCATTACTGGATTTGATATGTTAGAGGAACAGGCCATGCATAAAAATGAAGTTGCAGATCTTTTATATACGTTAACACCAAGCGAAGGTAGAGGAATCCCGTTATGGCTCGACCATATAGACCGGGATGTTCGTGTAACGGACAAGCTAGTAGAAGCCCTAATTGAACAATACATTGACCCTGAAACAAGACAACGCTTTTTCACAAGAAAACGCACCGAACGCCCTTATTAGAGAGCCGCAGGAAGCGGCGGCAGCCAAGCGGGAGTAGAGAGGAAGAGGAGGAGTAATCAATGCAAATTGTTGGCGTAACCACACAGCATGAAGTGTATGTAGCCTCAAAAACTCATAAGTTTAGAATGAATGAAATGTTCGTCATTGAAGATCAGCAATTGAATGAGCCAAAGGGTGAAGTAGTTGAAACCTTTTCCTATAACCGATATATACCAATGGGTTTCGATAAAGGTTTAGTCGATGATCAAGTGTTAAAAACATTAGAACATATCGGCTATGATATAGGAGCAGATGACATTCATTTAGCGAAGGTCCGTTTGTTTGAAGAAGCGACACAGCCCATTCAAACAGGTGCGCACGTTCGACATCCGTCCTTTGAGGAGATTGAAGGCTTGCTAGTAAAAGCCTCTCCGCACGAAGGGATGGTATTAGGTGAAGTAAAATCAACTGATTTTATTGCAGAGTCAATTCCAGCACAGCTGCAGCAACTATTTCATATGCAGGAAAATGACCAGGTTCGTCAGCAAAATGGTGTCCCCTTCATATTTGATATTCGGGCGATGCAGCAATACCCTCATATCGGCGTGTTTGGGGGATCGGGTTCAGGAAAGTCATTTGGGCTTCGCGTGATGCTTGAGGAGTTAATGAAATTATCGATTCCTACCCTTGTATTTGATCCGCATTTTGAAATGAATTTTGCGGCAAGTGCAAAAGGGGTTGGTGATGTACCTTCATATAGAGATAAATATATGGTCGTCCAAATTGGTCGAGATGTAGGTGTTGATTTTTCCGCATTAAGTACAAGGGATGTTGAACGACTTTTATCAGCTGCGGGCTCATTAACTGAATCAATGGTCAATGTCATTCAAAGTATTCATAAAAGACGGGATAGCTACCAATCTTTTAGTGATCGAGTCGCGAATTTAGCAGAAGCATTGGAAATGGGGAAGCAAAAGGTAGAAGGCATTGTAAATGATGGTGGAATGACTCGAGAAGAGATTGAACGGTACGGGACCTTTAAAAAGCTTCTTGATCAATTTGGCAGTCTGCCATTAGCGTCAGTCAAGGGCATACAATGGCGGGTAAACCGTCTGCATCAGGCAGGATTATTTCAACAAAACATTCGTGCGATAGAACAAGGGATTCATGCTGGCCAGCTTGTTGTTGTGCAAGGTGCTGTTTGGCTTCTTCAAGTTTTTTCGAGCTATGTGATAGGGGCTCTATACGGAAAAAGAAGAGCATATAAAGATGCTAAGCTACAACATCAGCAGGCGGAGTTTTTCCCACCTTTTGTAATTGTGACTGATGAAGCTCATAATTTTGCACCAAAAGGGTATGATGCGCCGGCAAAATCTGTTTTAAAAGAAATTGCACAGGAGGGGAGAAAATACGGAGCCTTTCTCATTTTTGCGACACAACGGCCAACGTTACTGGATGAAACGATTACAGCCCAATTGAATTCAAAATTTGTTTTCCGTACAGTAAGAGGCACCGATATTCAAACAATTAAAGAGGAAACCGATTTAACTGCGGAAGAAGGCAAACGACTTCCGTATTTACGCTCAGGTGATGTATTTGTATCCTCTGCTATCATGGGAAGGACAATGGCTGTTCGAATTCGCTTGGCACATTCAACGAGTCCTCATACATTAAACCCATTTGATGAGCTTCAGCAAATGAAAACAAAAGGCGATGAAGACGTGTTGGCAGCAGTTGAACCGTATTTACCTCTTGCCGAAGTTAGTTTAATGAATCATTTGACTGATATTAATAAACAATCAGGGAAATCATGGGATGTTTCAACATGGAAAAGCGAGCTTGAACGGTTATGTGAGCAAGGGAAATTAAAAAAACAAAAAACTCCTTTTGCTACGTTGTATGACCGCCCTTGACAGTGACCAGTTCAATTCGGTATATTTTGGATAGATTTGTGAAAAACTAAGTAAATGAGCAAAATGTATGAAGACCTATAGTAAATCCGTTGAAGGGATGAGTACAATTTATTGTCTATATAGCTTTATGCTAGATCAGAGAGCCGGGGGAGCTGAGAACCGGTATAGATGAGAATTGGAAGATGGTCCTGGGAGGATTTGTTTTCGAGTGTGTTAAAACATAAGGGGACAACGTTGCTGGCGTTAACAGATAGGAGTCACAGACTTCATGAGCCTTTTTGCTGCAAAGTATAAAGGGAATTTTGGGTGGTACCACGTGAGAAAGCTCTCGTCCCGATGCGGATGAGGGCTTTTTTTGTATAGGCGTGCGTTCTTTGCGCGCCGGCAGCCGACGAAGGAGGCTCAAGGTTTTGAAAAGGCGTGCGTTCTTTGCGCGCCGGCAGCCGACGAAGGAGGCTTAAGGTTTTGAGTAGGCGTGCGTTTTTTGCGCGCCGGCAGCCGACGAAGGAGGCTCAAGGTTTTGAAAAGGCGAGCGTTCTTTGCGCGCCGGCAGCCGACGAAGGAGGCACAAGGGTTTGAAAAGGCGTGCGGTAGGTGCGCGCCGGCAGCCGACGAAGGAGGCACAAGGGTTTGAAAAGGCGTGCGGTAGGTGCGCGCCGGCAGCCGACGAAGGAGGCACAAGGGTTTGAAAAGGCGTGCGGTAGGTGCGCGCCGGCAGCCGACGAAGGAGGCACAAGGGTTTGAAAAGGCGTGCGGTAGGTGCGCGCCGGCAGCCGACGAAGGAGGCACAAGGGTTTGAAAAGGCGTGCGGTAGGTGCGCGCCGGCAGCCGACGAAGGAGGCACAAGGGTTTGAAAAGGCGTGCGGTAGGTGCGCGCCGGCAGCCGACGAAGGAGGCACAAGGGTTTGAAAAGGCGTGCGGTAGGTGCGCGCCGGCAGCCGACGAAGGAGGCACAAGGGTTTGAAAAGGCGTGCGGTAGGTGCGCGCCGGCAGCCGACGAAGGAGGCACAAGGGTTTGAAAAGGCGTGCGGTAGGTGCGCGCCGGCAGCCGACGAAGGAGGCACAAGGGTTTGAAAAGGCGTGCGGTAGGTGCGCGCCGGCAGCCGACGAAGGAGGCACAAGGGTTTGAAAAGGCGTGCGGTAGGTGCGCGCCGGCAGCCGACGAAGGAGGCACAAGGGTTTGAAAAGGCGTGCGGTAGGTGCGCGCCGGCAGCCGACGAAGGAGGCACAAGGGTTTGAAAAGGCGTGCGGTAGGTGCGCGCCGGCAGCCGACGAAGGAGGCACAAGGGTTTGAAAAGGCGAGCGTTCTTTGCGCGCCGGCAGCCGACGAAGGAGGGGGAAGGTTTTGTATAGGCGTGCGTTCTTTGCGCGCCGGCAGCCGACGAAGGAGGCTTAAGGTTTTGAGTAGGCGTGCGTTTTTTGCGCGCCGGCAGCCGACGAAGGAGGCTCAAGGTTTTGAAAAGGCGTGCTTTGCGCGCCGGTAGCCGACGAAGGAGGCTCAAGGTTTTGAAAAGGCGAGCGTTCTTTGCGCGCCGGCAGCCGACGAAGGAGGCACAAGGTTTTGAAAAGGCGTGCGTTTTTTGCGCGCCGGCAGCCGACGAAGGAGGCACAAGGTTTTGAAAAGGCGTGCGTTCTTTGCGCGCCGGTAGCCGACGAAGGAGGCACAAGGTTTTGAAAAGGCGTGCGTTCTTTGCGCGCCGGCAGCCGACGCAGGAGGCACAAGGTTGTGAAAAGGCGGGCGTTCTGTGCGCGCCGGCAGCCGACGCAGGAGGCACAAGGTTGTGAAAAGGCGGGCGTTCTGTGCGCGCCGGCAGCCGACGCAGGAGGCACAAGGTTGTGAAAAGGCGGGCGTTCTGTGCGCGCCGGCAGCCGACGCAGGAGGCACAAGGTTGTGAAAAGGCGGGCGTTCTGTGCGCGCCGGCAGCCGACGCAGGAGGCACAAGGTTGTGAAAAGGCGGGCGTTCTGTGCGCGCCGGCAGCCGACGCAGGAGGCACAAGGTTGTGAAAAGGCGGGCGTTCTGTGCGCGCCGGCAGCCGACGCAGGAGGCACAAGGTTGTGAAAAGGCGGGCGTTCTGTGCGCGCCGGCAGCCGACGCAGGAGGCACAAGGTTGTGAAAAGGCGGGCGTTCTGTGCGCGCCGGCAGCCGACGCAGGAGGCACAAGGTTGTGAAAAGGCGGGCGTTCTGTGCGCGCCGGCAGCCGACGCAGGAGGCACAAGGTTGTGAAAAGGCGGGCGTTCTGTGCGCGCCGGCAGCCGACGCAGGAGGCACAAGGTTGTGAAAAGGCGGGCGTTCTGTGCGCGCCGGCAGCCGACGCAGGAGGCACAAGGTTGTGAAAAGGCGGGCGTTCTGTGCGCGCCGGCAGCCGACGCAGGAGGCACAAGGTTGTGAAAAGGCGGGCGTTCTGTGCGCGCCGGCAGCCGACGCAGGAGGCACAAGGTTGTGAAAAGGCGGGCGTTCTGTGCGCGCCGGCAGCCGACGCAGGAGGCACAAGGTTGTGAAAAGGCGGGCGTTCTGTGCGCGCCGGCAGCCGACGCAGGAGGCACAAGGTTGTGAAAAGGCGGGCGTTCTGTGCGCGCCGGCAGCCGACGCAGGAGGCACAAGGTTGTGAAAAGGCGGGCGTTCTGTGCGCGCCGGCAGCCGACGCAGGAGGCACAAGGTTGTGAAAAGGCGGGCGTTCTGTGCGCGCCGGCAGCCGACGCAGGAGGCACAAGGTTGTGAAAAGGCGGGCGTTCTGTGCGCGCCGGCAGCCGACGCAGGAGGCACAAGGTTGTGAAAAGGCGGGCGTTCTGTGCGCGCCGGCAGCCGACGCAGGAGGCACAAGGTTGTGAAAAGGCGGGCGTTCTGTGCGCGCCGGCAGCCGACGCAGGAGGCACAAGGTTGTGAAAAGGCGGGCGTTCTGTGCGCGCCGGCAGCCGACGCAGGAGGCACAAGGTTGTGAAAAGGCGGGCGTTCTGTGCGCGCCGGCAGCCGACGCAGGAGGCACAAGGTTGTGAAAAGGCGGGCGTTCTGTGCGCGCCGGCAGCCGACGCAGGAGGCACAAGGTTGTGAAAAGGCGGGCGTTCTGTGCGCGCCGGCAGCCGACGCAGGAGGCACAAGGTTGTGAAAAGGCGGGCGTTCTGTGCGCGCCGGCAGCCGACGCAGGAGGCACAAGGTTGTGAAAAGGCGGGCGTTCTGTGCGCGCCGGCAGCCGACGCAGGAGGCACAAGGTTGTGAAAAGGCGGGCGTTCTGTGCGCGCCGGCAGCCGACGCAGGAGGCACAAGGTTGTGAAAAGGCGGGCGTTCTGTGCGCGCCGGCAGCCGACGCAGGAGGCACAAGGTTGTGAAAAGGCGGGCGTTCTGTGCGCGCCGGCAGCCGACGCAGGAGGCACAAGGTTGTGAAAAGGCGGGCGTTCTGTGCGCGCCGGCAGCCGACGCAGGAGGCACAAGGTTGTGAAAAGGCGGGCGTTCTGTGCGCGCCGGCAGCCGACGCAGGAGGCACAAGGTTGTGAAAAGGCGGGCGTTCTGTGCGCGCCGGCAGCCGACGCAGGAGGCACAAGGTTGTGAAAAGGCGGGCGTTCTGTGCGCGCCGGCAGCCGACGCAGGAGGCACAAGGTTGTGAAAAGGCGGGCGTTCTGTGCGCGCCGGCAGCCGACGCAGGAGGCACAAGGTTGTGAAAAGGCGGGCGTTCTGTGCGCGCCGGCAGCCGACGCAGGAGGCACAAGGTTGTGAAAAGGCGGGCGTTCTGTGCGCGCCGGCAGCCGACGCAGGAGGCACAAGGTTTTGAGAAGGCGTGCGTTCTTTGCGCGCCGGCAGCCGACGAAGGAGGCACAAGGTTTTGAAAAGGCGTGCGTTCTTTGCGCGCCGGCAGCCGACCGGAGGAAGGCTTAAATGAAAAAAAGGAGGAATTAAGGTGACTAACGAAAAAAAGACTTTCTATATCACGACACCGATTTATTATCCAAGTGACAAACTACATATTGGTCATGCGTATACAACAGTGGCAGGGGATGCAATGGCACGTTATAAACGATTACGTGGCTATGAGGTTCTTTATTTAACAGGAACAGATGAACATGGTCAAAAAATTGAACAAAAGGCATCAGATAAAGGGCAAACACCACAGGAGTTTGTTGATGAAATTGTAAGTGGTATCCAAAAGCTTTGGAAGAAACTCGATATTTCCTACGATGACTTTATTCGGACGACAGAAGAGCGTCATAAAGTAGTTGTAGAGGAAATTTTTGAACGTTTACTAGAACAAGGGGATATTTACTTAGACGAATATGAGGGATGGTATTCCATTCCTGATGAAACCTTTTATACAGAGCGTCAACTCGTCGACCCAGTCCATGATGGAGACGGGAAAGTTATTGGTGGAAAGAGTCCGGATAGTGGGCATCCTGTTGAAAAGGTTCGTGAGCAATCGTACTTTTTCCGGATGAGTAAGTATGCGGATCGTTTATTAAAATTTTATGAAGAAAATCCTTCATTCATCCAACCGGAATCTCGAAAAAATGAGATGATTAACAATTTTATTAAACCAGGATTAGAAGATTTGGCGGTATCACGCACCTCTTTTAAATGGGGGGTTCAGGTTAGAAGTAATCCTAAGCACGTTGTCTATGTATGGATAGATGCACTATCAAACTACATTACCGCTCTGGGTTACGGAAGAGACAATAGTGAACTATATGATAAATTTTGGCCTGCAGACGTACACTTAGTTGGAAAAGAAATTGTTCGCTTCCACACCATTTATTGGCCGATTATGCTAATGGCGCTTGATTTACCATTACCTAAAAAAGTTTTTGGGCATGGTTGGCTCCTTATGAAGGACGGAAAAATGTCGAAATCGAAAGGGAATGTCGTGGATCCAGTGCCTCTTATTGACCGATACGGATTGGACGCCCTTCGCTACTACTTACTTCGCGAGGTCCCGTTTGGTTCTGACGGTGTCTTTACACCTGAGGGGTTTGTTGAGCGCGTGAACTACGACTTAGCAAACGATCTTGGAAACTTATTAAATCGTACTGTGGCCATGATTAATAAATACTTTGACGGGAATATGCCAGTCTATATTAAAGATGCCACACCGTTTGATGCATCTTTATTAGAGCTTGTCGATGCAACGGTTGAGAAGGTTGAAAAGGCAATGGAGGAAATGGAGTTTTCAGTTGCTTTAACAGCGATTTGGCAGTTAGTAAGTCGGACGAATAAATACATTGATGAAACACAGCCTTGGATGCTTGCAAAGGATGAGACGAAGAAGGAAGAGCTTGGATCAGTCATGTATCATCTTGCTGAATCACTACGCTTTGTTTCAGTTCTCATTCAACCATTTATGACAGAAACACCAAAGAAAATTTGGTACCAGCTAGGTTTACAAGAAGAACAGACAACATGGGAATCATTACAGTCTTTTGCTCAAATTCCAGCAAATACAACGGTTCAAAAGGGAGAGCCTATTTTCCCTCGTCTTGATGCAGAAGAAGAGGTCAATTATATTGTTGAGCAAATGGGTGGAAGCCGTGTAAAAGTAGAAGCAACTGAAACAAAAAGTAAGGACGTTCCAGAGGTAGATGAGATTACAATCGATGATTTCTCAAAGGTAGAGCTGCGAGTCGCTGAGATATTGAAGGCTGAACCTGTTGAGGGGGCGGATCGATTATTGAAGATTCAGCTCGATCTTGGTTTTGAGAAGCGTCAAGTAGTCTCAGGTATTGCAAAATACTATTCATCAGATGAATTAGTTGGAAAAAAAGTCATTTGTGTAACAAATTTAAAGCCAGTGAAGCTTAGGGGTGAGTTATCACAAGGGATGATTTTAGCTGGTTCTAAAGGTAAGAAGCTAAAGCTTGCAACGATTGATGGCAGCCTTCCAAATGGAGCTCAAGTAAAATAACAGAGGGAGTGAGTTTCTCCCTCCTGTTGTTTTGTTGAATATTATTCCGGAATAATTGTAAAGGAGGTTGTTGACATGTTATTTGATACTCATGTCCATCTTAATGCTGATCAATTTGAAGAAGATGTAGAGGACGTGATGAAACGTGCTGTGGAGGTAGGAGTAAGGGAAATGGTTGTCGTAGGCTTTGATGAAAAGACCATTACTCGTGCGCTGGAATTAGTTAAAGCTTACGAAAATCTATATGCAGCAGTTGGCTGGCATCCTGTTGATGCAGTTGATATGACCGAAAGTCATTTAGAGTGGATTGAGGAGCTTTCGCAGCATCCTAAGGTTGTTGCCTTAGGAGAAATGGGCCTAGATTATCATTGGGATAAGTCGCCAAAGGAGGTCCAAAAAGAGGTGTTTCGAAAGCAAATCCGCTTAGCAAAAAAGGTGAAGATGCCAATTATTATTCATAATCGCGATGCTGACCAAGATATTGTTGATATTCTCAAGGAAGAAGGGGCAGATGAAGTAGGGGGCATCATGCACTGCTTTGGAGGAAGTTTAGAAATCGCGCAAATCTGTTTGAATTTAAATTTCCATATTTCCTTCGGCGGGCCTGTTACATTTAAAAATGCAAAACGTCCAAAAGAAGTGGCGAAAGACATCCCACTTGATCGTCTGCTCATTGAAACAGATTGCCCGTATTTGGCACCTCACCCCAATCGTGGAAAACGGAATGAGCCTGCCTATGTAAAGCTAGTAGCAGAGCAAATTGCGGAGTTACGTGAGATGTCTTATGAACAATTAGCCATAGCAACAAGAAACAATGCAAAAAAACTTTTTGGCATTGTTTGACAAAGAATCATGAAGACCGTTGCCGAAGCTTGTCTAACTTTTTTATGATTCGTTTTTGTTCTACACGAGGAACGTGCTGCATAGATTGGACGTGTCGAGAAGATTTTATTTCATTTGGCGTTAGCATCATGGATAATAAGACTATTGCGCCAATTGAAAAAAATTAAAAAGTTGACAAAGGGAGGTACAGTGTTTATAATTCGGTTCGTTGAGAAGGAGGAATTGATGACATGGAAGCGAACATACGCAAGCTTCTTCCCAGGCAAGTGTTTGGAAAGAGGTTAGTCATCTCCGTCATAAGTCTCATTCTCTTCGTAGGCGTGATGATTTACGCTGTATACGAGACGACGAAGGCAACGGTTACACTTTCACTAGAAGGGGAAGAATATACGGTGCAAACACATGCATCGACTGTTGCTGAATTCATGATGGAGCAAGAATGGAATGTCCAGGAACATGACAAAATTGAGCCAGCGCTTGATGAAAAGATTGCTGGAAATATGGTGATTTCTTGGGAGCCTGCAAAGGAAGTCAATGTTACTATCGAAGGTGAGGAGCAAGTCGTTTGGACAACGGCAGATACAGTAAAAGAACTAATAGATGAACTAGAGATTGCTTATTCTAAACATGATAAGATTGAACCGCCACTTTCAACAGATGTATCCGAAGAAATGGATATAGTCTATGAATCTGCTTTTCAAGTCGAGTTAACTAGTGATGGTGAGCAACGTGAGATTTGGACAACTTCGACGACTGTCGCTGACTTTTTAGAGAGAGAAAATGTTTCGTTAGGAGAACTTGATCGCGTCGAACCGGCGCCAGAAGAGCAAGTAAACGAAGGAACAGATATTCGAGTGATTCGCGTAGAAAAAGTCACCGATGTGGTGGAAGAGACCGTTGCTTTTGGTACGGTTACTCGAAAGGATAATAATTTAGACAACGGGAAAGAGAAGGTAGTTCAGGCTGGAGAAGCCGGTCAAGTGAACAAGCACTATGAAGTCATCCTTGAAGATGGTGAAGAAGTGTCACGGGAGCTTATTGAAACAGAAACTGTTCGCGAGAGCCAAGATAAGATTGTTGCCGTCGGTACGAGACCAACTGCACCTAGTGTCTCTCGTGGTTCAAGTCCAACACAATCTGCTGAAGGCAAGAAAGGCCGAACATTTACTGTTACAGCAACTGCCTATACAGCTTCTTGTAACGGATGTAGTGGTATTACTGCGACTGGAATTAATCTTAATAATAATCGTAATGCCAAGGTAATTGCTGTTGATCCGAACGTTATTCCGTTAGGATCGCGGGTTTATGTGGAAGGATATGGAAATGCAATTGCCGGGGATACAGGTGGCGCAATTAAAGGTAATAAAATTGATGTTCATGTCGCAACACAAGCGGAAGCTCGTCGTTGGGGCCGTAAACAGGTTAAGATCACGATATTAGAATAGTTCTTCTATATGCACAGAGTGAAATCGCTCTGTGCTTTTTTTTTGACTAAAAAAGGGCTACAATAAGAGGACAAATTTAGATTAGGGGCGCGAGCGATGAAAGTAAAAGAAATGATCGTCGTTGAAGGGCGTGACGATACGGTAGCTATTAAACGGGCAGTGGATGCCGATACAATTGAAACAAACGGCTCTGCAGTAAATGAAAAAGTAATTGCTAGAATCGCGTTAGCACAAAAGAGAAGAGGCGTGATAATTCTTACTGATCCGGACTATCCTGGAGAACGCATTCGACGTATCGTAAGTACGAAAGTGCCAGGTTGCAAGCATGCATTTCTACCAAAACATGAGGCGATTTCAAAGAAAGGCGATGACTTAGGGATAGAAAATGCCTCTCCAGAAGCCATAAGAGAAGCATTAAAGCATGTAAAAAAAGAATTCATAGAAGAACCTGTGGAAGTCGTAACGTGGCAGGACCTTCATGCTGCGGGGTTAATAGCAGGTGAGAGGTCAAAGGAACGTCGTGAAAAGCTAGGTCATTTATTAAATATTGGCTATGCAAATGGAAAGCAATTGCATAAACGTCTTCACATGTTTCAAATTAGTGAAGATGAATTTTCAAAAGCGATTAAGCAAGTGTTTGAGGAGGAAAACGAATCATGACAATAAAAGATATAGCAACTCCGCTTCGCACAAAACAAATATTAGAGAAGTATAAGTTTAGCTTTAAGAAAAGCTTAGGACAAAACTTTCTCATTGATACAAATATTCTTCGTAATATTGTTGATGCTGCAGGTGTAACAGGAGAATCTGGTGCAATTGAAATTGGACCAGGAATTGGCGCATTAACGGAGCAGCTTGCTAAACGTGTGGATCAGGTAGTAGCGTTTGAAATTGACCAGCGTCTTCTCCCGGTTCTTAAAGATACGCTAAGCCCGTATCCTAACGTAAACGTAATTCATTCGGATGTGCTTAAGGCTAATATACATCAAGTTATTAAGGAGCAATTTTCTGAAGGAAAAGATCTGATGGTCGTTGCTAATCTGCCCTACTATGTTACGACGCCCATTTTGATGAAACTACTTGAAGAAAAGTTACCAATACGAGGGATTGTTGTGATGATTCAGGCGGAGGTTGCTGATCGTATAGCGGCTAAGCCTGGCTCGAAGGAATATGGTTCATTATCGATTGCTGCCCAATATTATGCAGTTGCAGAGAAGGTAATGACGGTCCCAGCGAGTGTATTTGTTCCACAGCCAAAAGTAGATTCTGCTGTGCTTAGATTAACGATTCGTGAAAAGCCAGCTGTTGATGTATTGGATGAAGGATACTTTTTTAAAGTATTTCATTCTAGCTTCGCGAATCGCCGAAAAACGATTTTAAATAATCTTGTTCATAACCTTGGTCCAAAAGAGAAAAAGGCTGAAATTGAAGCGGCGTTAGCCGAAGCGAATATTGACCCGAGACGTCGTGGTGAAACACTCTCCATTGAAGAGTTTGCAAGGCTAAGTGATTCATTATATAAATCTTTACAAGGCTAGCACCTGTACCCTCCTTCTTACATAGGCTAAGGGAAGAGGAGGAGTGCCGATGAAATTAAGTACAGGAGATATTGTGGCTCGTCTTTCCTATAAGTGTGATTTATTATTTCGTGTTGTTTCCATCGAAGGTCGATATGTAGAATTGGCGGGTGAAGAGATGCGTCTACTTGCCGATGCTCCTATAGACGATATAGTGGTAATCACAGAGAAGGAACAAGAAGAAAGACGGAAGAGAGCAAAGGAAAAAGAAGAACAATCGTATCGCTTATTTCGTCAAGATGCCAAGCTAATGAAACAACGAAATGATTATCATGTCTCATCGGGCTATTCGACAGACGCTTCTTTTTTTGAGCTAAGAGGGCGCGTACTGCACATAGATGGTGATGGACTCTATTTGAGAAAGTGTACTGAGCTTTATGAGCGCTTAGGGGTCCCTGTATATGGTGTGCATCTACATGAAAAGGAAATGCCTGAGCAAATCGCTTCACTTCTAGAAATGGTACAGCCAGATATTGTCGTTGTGACAGGGCATGACGCTTATTTAAAGTCTAGAGGAGAAGAAGGAGACCTGAGGGCGTACCGCAATACAAAATACTTTGCAGAATGCGTTAGAATTGCAAGGAAGCATGTTGCAAACCGTGATAATTTAATCATTTTTGCTGGTGCATGTCAGTCACATTTTGAAACCTTAATTAAGGCAGGAGCAAATTTTGCAAGCTCTCCTGACAGAATTAATATTCATGCACTTGATCCTGTTTATATTGCGTCAAAAGTAAGCATGACATCCTTTATGGATCGCATTGAGCTATGGGATGTTTTAAGAAATACAATTACAGGAGATAAAGGATTAGGTGGCGTTGAAACAAAAGGTGTAATGCGGCGCGGAATGCCAATGAAGTATGACTAGTTTATAATTACCAGTTTGCCCCATTATGAAAGCATAATGGGGCTTAATGCGGTATGTGACAAAGTAATTTTAAAATTTTTACATATTATCTGTCAAAGTTAGACAAAATATAGGATATAGCACGAATAAAAAAAATACACACACATATTTAGTCGAAATTATTGACAATCATCTTGCACAGTTGGTATAATTTTTTATTTATTTGACAAAAAACGTGTAGCGTGCTATAATCATTATACAGTGAGGTGGGGTGTATTAATGGGAAAAACGTTAATAGACATTAAGCGTGCATTAGATGCCAATGTAGGGAAACGGATCACGATTAAGGCAAACGGAGGACGTCGGAAAACGATGGAGCGTTCCGGGCTTCTTGAAGAGACATACCCTTCAGTTTTCATCGTTAAGTTAGATGAACAACAAAATGCCTTCGAACGTGTATCATATAGTTACGCGGATATTTTAACCGAAACCGTTGAATTAATGCTTTGTGACGAAGAAGAAAGTGCTTCTGTTATTAAAGCATAGCAGTAATAAAGTGACTTCCTTTTATTGAGAGGAGGTCATATTTTATGTTTGTTTGCAAACACTAAGATGGTCATCGTTACTACAAAGGAGTTGTTGACCAATGAGCAGAAGACGGGGTGTCATGTCGGAACGCTTTAAGGAAGAGCTAGCGAAGGAACTCGGGTTCTATGAAACCGTTCAACAAGACGGTTGGGGTGGTATTCGTTCTAAGGATGCTGGTAACATGGTTAAACGAGCCATTCAATTAGCTGAGCAACAATTAGTGAACCAACAGCAAACAAAATAGATAACGATGAACAGGGGTGTCTCGGAAGGTTAAGGCCTTTTGAGACACTTTTTTAGTCAGTTGCAATTAAGTAAAAGGACTTTGTAAATAAGGAAAATATGCCTTGATGTGGTATGTTTGCTCCACAAGTGATAAAATAACGTAAGCAAACTATAGAAGGTGACGAGTGTGAAATGTTCAATAAAAGCACCAGCAAAGATAAATTTATCTCTCGATGCTTTGAGAAAACGAAATGATGGCTTTCATGAAGTTGAAATGATTATGACAACGGTCGATTTAGCTGACCGAATTGATTTAACAGTAACAGAAGATGGAACGATAAAGGTAGACGTCTCAGAGGGCTTTGTTCCAAATGACCATCGAAACCTGGCTTATCAAGCTGCTGCCCTTTTACAGGCTCGATTTAATGTTAAGCAGGGTGTATTTATTTATATTACAAAGCGTATTCCTGTAGCTGCTGGTTTGGCTGGTGGAAGCAGTGATGCTGCAGCGACATTAAAAGGGCTAAATGAGCTATGGTCGCTCGGATTATCATTGGACGAGCTTGCAATAATTGGTGCTGAAATAGGTTCTGATGTTTCGTTTTGTGTGTATGGGGGGACAGCCCTTGCAACAGGACGTGGCGAGATTATTCAGCAAATCGATTCACCACCGCCGTGCTGGGTCATCTTAGCAAAACCGCCAATCGGGGTATCAACCGCAGATGTTTATAAAAGGTTAAATGTGGCTAATGTAGAGCATGCAAATACTGAAGCGATGATTGATGCAATCACAAAGCAGGATTTCAAAGGGATTTGTCAAAACCTACATAATGTTCTTGAATCAGTTACGCTTGATTTATATCCAGAAGTACGCAACATTAAAGAGCAAATGAAGCGATTTGGAGCAGATGGAGTCCTCATGAGTGGAAGTGGCCCCACGGTATTTGGACTCGTTGAACGTGAATCAAGACTTCACCGTGTTTATAATGGCTTAAGAGGTTTTTGTAGCCATGTTTATGCAGTGCGGCTTATACGTTCGAACAACACTTGCTAAAAACCGTACAAAAGTGTTATGTTATATGTAAATATTCGGCTTTAGCGGAGGTATTATGAAAAAACTTAAGCGTAGTGGGCGTCTCGTTGATATGACTTATTTTTTATTACAGCATCCACATGAAGTGATTTCACTTACGCATTTTTCAGAACGCTATCAGTCTGCAAAATCCTCTATCAGTGAAGATCTTGTTATCGTTAAAGAAATCTTTGAAGACGAAGGATACGGCTCGTTATTGACTATTCCTGGTGCAAGTGGCGGGGTAAAATACATACCGAGAATGGGACAAGCAGAGGCTGAGGAGCTTGTAGATGGCCTCATTGATAAATTGGCTGTTCCTGAACGAATTTTGCCTGGTGGCTATTTATACATGATGGATTTGCTAGGTAATCCACGTTTTATTCATGAAGTTGGACGGTTATTTGCTGCTGTTTTAGCAGATAAGCGGATCGATGCTGTGATGACTGTAGCAACAAAAGGAATTCCTTTGGCTTATGCGGTCGGTCAGTTTTTAAATGTTCCTGTTAGCATTGTTCGACGTGATCATCGTGTAACAGAGGGCTCAATGGTGAGTATTAATTATGTTAGTGGCTCATCAAAAAGGATACAAACAATGACCCTTGCAAGGCGTAGTTTATCCCCTGGCTCCCGTGTATTTATTGTCGATGATTTTATGAAGGCAGGAGGGACCATCCGTGGGATGATTGACCTTTTGGAAGAATTTCAGGCTGACCTAGTTGGAATTGGTGTACTCGTAGAATCTGTCGGTGTAGAGGAACGGTTAATTGATGACTATATGTCATTGACACGTTTGTCCGATGTGAATGTACGTGAAAAAACGATAAAAGTTGAACCTGGAAACGTATTAGAGCAGTTAACTGTTTATTTTAAGGAGGATGAAATGTAATGAAAGTTGTACATACTAATCAAGCACCAGATGCAATCGGCCCTTATTCACAAGGAATCGTTGTAAACAATATGTTTTATAGTTCAGGACAGATTCCTTTAACGGCAGAAGGTGAGCTTTTACAGGGAAATGTTCAAGAACAAACACATCAAGTATTTAATAACCTTAAAGCGGTTCTTACTGAAGCTGGGGCTTCGTTTGAAACGGTTGTAAAAGCAACAGTGTTTATTAAGGATATGAACGACTTTCCACTTATCAATGAAGTATACGGAGAGTACTTTAATACGCATAAGCCAGCTCGCTCATGTGTTGAGGTTGCTCGTTTACCGAAAGATGTTTTAGTAGAAATTGAGGTTATTGCTCTTGTGAAGTAATGTTCATCCCAAAAGGTCATAACCGACCTTTTGGGATACGTTCTTTTTTTGTAATAAAGAAGTAGTTTAATAGAAAAATACATAGTTGAAAGCGTTGCCAATAAGGTTTTTCAAAATATTTTGAAAAAAAAGCGTCTTTTTAAAAATTTTTTGTTTTATAAGAAGGAATTTTGGTTTTTTTCGAGAATTGGTATATCATGAAAAACATTCTATTAGGTGGTGGGACATCATGCAAGTTACAGATGTAAGGTTACGTCGTGTGAATACAGAAGGTCGGATGCGCGCAATCGCTTCAATAACGATTGACCATGAATTTGTTGTTCATGACATCCGTGTAATTGACGGAAATAATGGTTTATTTGTAGCAATGCCAAGTAAACGAACACCGGATGGAGAATTTAGAGATATTGCACATCCTATTTCTTCACAAACTAGAGAAAAGATTCAGTCAGCTGTTTTGCAAGAATATGAGCGAGTTGGCGATTATGAAGAGTTAGAGTTCGAAGAAGCAGGTGCTTCCTAAAAGAGGAGAAGTCTCACGAAAACGTGGGGCTTCTTTTTTTTCGTGATAAAGAAATAAATTGAAATCTTAAGTAAGGAAATTCATGAACTCGACATAACTTCTATAAATCTATCCTTTCGATCCTTGAAATGGTGAGCATTTTAGGATATATTCGTAAGGGAAAAATGAACCTGGGGGGAAACCATGAGCAATCGTTATGCGGTGATTTTAGCAGCTGGTCAAGGTACAAGGATGAAGTCAAAATTATATAAAGTCCTCCATCCTGTGTGTGGAAAACCTATGGTTCAACATGTTGTTGATCAAGTCTCTGTGTTAGGCTTTGATGAAATTGTAACAATTGTTGGATTCGGTGCAGATGTGGTACAGGAGCAGCTTGGTGAACAAGTAGAGTATGCGGTCCAAGAGCAACAACTTGGAACAGGGCATGCTGTAATGCAAGCGGAAGCTGTTTTAGGAGAGAAAAAAGGGACGACGGTTGTCCTTTGTGGCGATACACCGTTGTTAACAGCAAAGACAATCCAAGATTTACTTACCCATCATGAGCAGGAATCAGCCAAAGCCACTGTTTTAACAGCTCATGCAGAAGATCCATCAGGGTACGGAAGAATTGTTCGAAACCAAGAAGGACTTGTTGAACGAA
This sequence comes from Halalkalibacter urbisdiaboli, assembly GCF_002156385.1. Lineage (GTDB taxonomy): Bacteria > Bacillota > Bacilli > Bacillales > Bacillaceae_D > Halalkalibacter_A > Halalkalibacter_A urbisdiaboli. The sequence continues at coordinate 43,431 of NZ_MVJM01000006.1, read as the reverse complement.
TTGTTGAGCATAAAGATGCTACGGTTGAAGAGAAAGAAATCAAGGAAATTAACACGGGTACTTATTGTTTTGATAATGAATTTCTTTTTAACACATTGAAAAAAGTAGGAAATGATAATGCTCAGGGCGAGTATTATTTACCAGATGTCATTGAAATTCTAAAAAAAGCTGGTGAAACAATTGCCGCTTATCAAACTTCTTCGTTTGAGGAAACCTTAGGGGTGAATGATCGAGTTGCACTTTCTCAAGCAGAGGCGATTATGAAACGTCGTATCAATGAGAAGTGGATGAGAAATGGCGTGACATTGATTGATCCAGAACAAACGTATATTTCAGTAGAAGCCTCAATTGGCCAGGATACAGTGATATACCCTGGCACGAGCCTAATTGGCAAAACAGAGATTGGCTCTGATTGTATCATTGGGCCACAAACTGAAATTAAGCAAAGTAAAATTGGCAATGGCACAGTGATTAGGCAATCGGTTGTTTATGATAGCGAAGTAGGGAGTCAGGTATCGATTGGACCATTTGCACACATTCGACCAAACAGTGAAATTGGCGATGATGTTCGAATTGGCAACTTTGTTGAGGTGAAAAAATCAACTTTAGGAAAAGGAAGTAAAGCTTCACATCTAAGCTATATTGGCGATGCTGATATTGGTGAAAATGTGAATTTTAGCTGTGGTGCGGTTACTGTCAATTATGATGGAAAAAATAAGTTTTTAACGAAAATTGAAGATGGTGCTTTCATTGGCTGTAATGCAAATTTAATTGCCCCTGTGACAATTGGAAAGCATGCATTAGTCGCTGCAGGTTCAACGATTACTGACAATGTACCAGGTGAAGCACTATCGATTGCTCGTGCACGACAAACAAATAAAGAAGGATACGTAAAATAATTAAGCGATCAATAAATGCGGAGGGAATAAAAAGAAATGGCTAAATATGGAGATCCAAGTTTAAAGGTTTTCACATTAAATTCTAATAAGGATTTAGCGTACGAAATTACTGAGAAAATTGGCGTTTCAATGGGAAAAAGCTCCGTCACTCGTTTTAGTGACGGAGAGGTTCAAATTAATATTGAGGAAAGTATTCGTGGATGTGATGTTTATTTAATTCAATCCACTTCAGCTCCAACAAATGAGCATATTATGGAGCTTTTGATTATGATTGACGCTTTAAAGCGTGCTTCCGCAAAAACGATTAACGTTGTAATGCCTTATTACGGTTATGGTCGACAAGACCGTAAAGCACGTGCTCGTGAGCCGATTACGGCCAAATTAGTCGCAAACCTAATTGAAACAGCTGGGGCGACGCGTGTTTTGACTCTTGATTTACATGCAACACAAATCCAAGGGTTCTTTGATATTCCAGTGGATCAACTTGTAGGTGTCCCTATTTTAGCCGATTTCTTTAAGGAAAAACAGCTTGAAGATGTTGTTATTGTATCGCCTGACCATGGTGGTGTTGTTCGTGCGCGAAAAATGGCGGATCGTTTAAAAGCACCTATTGCTATTATCGATAAACGTCGACCTAAGCCAAATGTATCAGAGGTTATGAATATAGTTGGTGATGTACAGGGGAAAACATGTATTATCATCGATGATATTATCGATACAGCGGGAACAATCACGTTAGCAGCGAACGCACTTGTTGAATACGGTGCAAAAGAAGTGTATGCATGCTGTACGCATCCGGTATTATCAGGACCTGCAATTGAGCGTATCCAAAATTCAAAAATTAAAGAATTGGTTGTTACAAACACAATCCCTCTTGAAGAAGATAAAAAGATCGATAAAATCAGGACTTTGTCAGTTGCACAGCTTATGGCGGAAGCAATTATTCGTGTTCATGAGCATGCATCAGTAAGTACATTATTTGATTAAGTTTATGTGGAATGAAAAAAAATAGAAGCGCAAAATTTGTCCCATTTTTATACTCGAACGTTTATTTTTTCTATTTAGGGGAAGACAAGATATAGAGAGTTGAATTCTAAATAGAGGTGAGTAATCATGGCAACAATCTTAAAAGCAGCACCGCGTGAGGATCTAAGAGGTTCAGCAACGAGGAGAATTCGTAAGGAAGGGTATGTTCCTGGAATATTGTATGGTAATAAGATTGAAAGCCAGCCTGTTTCTGTAGAAGGTGTTGAATTTCTTAAAACAGTGCGTGAAAATGGGATAAATGGTTTGTTCTCATTGGAGTTAAACGGTAAGGACAAGCATCAAGTAATGATTCATGATGTACAACGCGATCCTTTAAAAAATGAATTCCTCCATATTGACTTTTTTGAAGTTGATATGAAGTCTGAAATTGATGTTGATGTAGCAGTAAGGTTAACAGGAGAAGCCCCTGGTGAAAAAGAGGGCGGGATTGTTTCACATTTGTTATATCATCTATCCGTCAGATGTTTACCGACTGACATTCCTGAGGAAATTACTGTCGATATCTCCAACTTAAATATTGGTGATTCGATTCAAGTAGGAGACATCCGTTCAGCTGTAAGTGTTGAAATAAATCAAGAAGATGAGGAAACAATCGTAACCATTCAACCACCAGCTGCCGAACAGGAGCCTGGACAATTAGAGGAAGAAGAAACAGGGGCCGAAATGGAATCAGGTACCGAAGAAGAACAAACGGAAAACGAATAACATAGATTCGAAGGGGCTGTTTCAAAAGCTTAATGCGTGCATAGCAATGGCTCCGTTCGCTACGCGCCTTACGATGAGAATTCCACTCATCGTAAGGCTTTTAAAAGATGTAGCCTACGCTCATTGCATGAAGGCTGTGCCAAAAGGTTAAAAACAACCTTTTGGCACAGCCTCTTTCAGAAAAGAAAAGACGGATAGTGAAAGTGGGGAAGAGGATGAAATTAATTGTCGGTCTAGGTAACCCAGGTGAGAAATATAGCGGTACGAGACACAACATCGGTTTTGACATCATTGACCATTGTGCAAGTGAGTTAAACATCGAGTTAAATCAAACGAAGTTTAAAGGGGTCTTTGGATCCGCAGTTATAAATGGAGAGAAAGTTTTTTTATTAAAGCCACTTACATATATGAATTTATCCGGGGAGTCAGTGCGTCCATTTTTGGATTATTTTCAAATTGACATAGAAGATCTTGTTGTCGTTTATGATGATTTAGACCTGCCTGTTGGAAAAATAAGACTTCGCCAAAAAGGAAGTGCGGGTGGACATAATGGCATTAAATCATTGATTCAGCATTTTGGTACACAGGAATTTAATCGAATTCGTGTAGGAATCGATCGCCCGAAAAATGGTGAACCGATTGTTAACTATGTACTCGGTCGTTATCATCCAGAAGAAAAAGAATCGGTTCATCAGTCAATCATTACATCTGGAAAGGCGATTGAAGCTTGGATTACGACGCCGTTTCTCGAAGTCATGAATAAGTTTAATTAATTTGTATACCCCTTCCTTGTATGGTCCATACTACAAATGTGAACTTCTACCTCGTAAGGGAGGGTTGAATAATTAATGTCTATTCATTACAAATGCCGTCATTGTGGTACATCGGTTGGTCAGTTAACAGAACATGTTGACGCTGATGCTCTTGGTTTTCATCATTTAGATAACGAAGAACGTACGGATATGGTATCATATGAAGCAAATGGTGATATTCATGTTAAAGTAATTTGTGAAGACTGCCATGAAGCGTTAACGAGAAATCCTGAATTTTATGAATTAGAATCTTTTATTCAATAATGTCATAAGCAAGAGAGCTTTGGCTTAGCAGGCCAAAGCATTTTTCTGTTGTTAATTTTTTAAAGGAGCTAGTGATTTTCTAATTTAAAAGAGGGTTTTTCGCATTTTCAAAGAATTTAGGGTAGATGAGGTTTTTTAACTGAACGGAAAGACGATGTTTAAGACATATTATTAGGGAAACTGGAGTATTTTTAATCATATTTAATATGTAACTTTAAAAGTAGACTCTACTAACTAGAATGATCATAGCAGGGGGAAAGGTATGTTAGGATTACAAAATTATTTTCTGTCTAGCCAGGAAATTAAAGCGGTTTCGACTGCTCTTGAATCAAATATGAAGGAACAGCTACTTTCCGGTTTAACAGGGTCAGCTCGAACGTTAGTGATGGCCTCTTTGTTTCGTGAGACGAAACGAACGCAGTTAGTCATCACACATAATTTATTTCAAGCTCAAAAACTATATGATGATTTAACAGATTTATTAGGTGAGGACCACGTATTTTTATATCCAGTAAATGAACTGATTTCCTCGGAAATTGCGATCGCAAGCCCTGAAATGAAGGCTCAACGAATTGAGGTATTAAATAATCTTGTACATAAGTTTAATGGGATTGTCATAGTTCCTTTAGCAGGAGTAAGGCGACTTTTACCTCCGAAAGAGCTTTGGAGGAATTCTTTGCTGAATGTTGTGGTTGGCTCAGATATCGGGGACATTCAATCATTCATTGAGAAGCTAATCGAGATAGGCTTCCAGAGAGTCGATATGGTCTCATCTCCTGGTGAAGTAAGTGTACGCGGGGGAATTATTGACTTATTTCCTTTAACAGAGGAGGATCCGATTCGTATCGAGTTATTTGATACGGAAATTGATTCAATACGCAGTTTTACAATTGAAAATCAACGTTCAAAAGCAGAATTAAAAAGCGTGATTATAAGTCCAGTTCAAGAAATTATCTTATTACAAAAACATTATGAACAGGCAGCTTTAAAACTATCAGAGAGTCTGACGAATAGCTTAAAGAAGGTTAAAGCAAAGCAAATAAAGGAAAAGCTTTCTCAAAATATCTCGTATGAAATTGGACAGTTAAAACAAAAGTCTAGTTTTCAAGGGATGTACAAATACATGTCCTTGTATTATGAAGAAAAGAATTCAATTTTATCTTATTTACCTGACGATACTGTCATTATCATCGATGAGATGAGTCGTGTAAAAGAAATGGAAGACCATCTACAAAAAGAGGAAGCAGAGTGGAATACAGCTTTACTGGAGCAGGGGGAAGTAGTACATGACGTTACAATGTCACTTGATGTATTTGAAACGATCAAACAAGCACCCTCACCGGTTATCTATTTATCACTATTTCTTAAGCATGTCGCTTCTACAAATCCGCAAAATGTCTTAAGCTTTACGTGCAAATCAATGCAAAGCTTCCATGGTCAAATGCAGCTGCTTCAATCTGAGGTGAAAAGATGGGAAAAGGCCGGAAATGCAATTGTATTTATTGCAGGCTCAAAGGATCGAGCGAATCGATTGTCTCTTAATCTTGAAGATGAAGGGATTCATGCTCGTGTAGTAGAGCGGGCAACTGAGTTAGTTAATGGCCATGTTCATATTATGCTTGGACAGTTGCATAGCGGCTTTGAACTTTCGATGCAAAAGCTTGTTGTTATTACGGAAGAAGAAGTCTTTGCTAAGCAAACGAAGCGCACGCCAAGAAAACAGAAAATTTCAAATGCAGAACGAATTAAAAGTTATTCTGAGCTAAAGGTGGGTGACCTCGTTGTCCATACGAACCATGGGATTGGTAAGTATTTAGGGGTTGAGACACTTGAGATTAATGGTATTCATAAAGATTATTTACATCTTCGTTATGCTGGAAATGATAAGCTATACGTTCCAGTAGAACAAATTGATCAAGTTCAAAAATATGTAGGTTCGGAAGAGAAGGACCCTAAAATTTACGCGTTGGGTGGAAATGACTGGAAGAAGGTGAAACGTCGAGTTCAATCTTCGGTAGAAGACATCGCGGATGACCTCATTAAGCTGTATGCTGAACGTGAAGCAAGCAAAGGCTATGCCTTCTCGAAAGACGGGGTTGAACAAGCAGAATTTGAATCTTCATTCCAATACCAAGAAACAGAGGATCAACTAAGAGCTATTACAGAGATAAAGGAAGATATGGAACGGGAACGACCAATGGACCGATTATTGTGTGGGGATGTTGGATATGGGAAAACCGAAGTGGCCATCCGGGCAGCCTTCAAAGCCATTATGGATGGAAAACAAGTGGCCATCCTTGTGCCAACAACGATTCTTGCACAGCAGCACTATGAGACGATTCAGGAGAGATTCGCGGATCACCCAATAAATATTGGTGTATTAAGTCGTTTCCGCTCACGTAAAGAGCAAAATGAAACGTTAAGAGGAGTCAAAGCTGGTTCAGTTGACTTAGTCGTTGGTACACACCGTCTTTTATCAAAGGATGTTGTATTTAAAGATTTGGGTCTTTTAGTAGTCGATGAAGAGCAACGCTTTGGTGTAACGCATAAAGAAAAGATAAAACAAATGAAAGCAAACATAGATGTATTGACATTAACGGCAACGCCAATCCCTCGGACACTTCATATGTCGATGCTAGGAGTACGTGATTTATCCGTCATTGAAACTCCACCGGAAAATCGATTTCCAGTTCAAACATATGTTGTTGAATATAATGGTTCTCTTGTAAGAGAAGCCATTGAACGAGAGCTTACACGTGGAGGTCAAGTATATGTTCTTTATAATCGGGTTGAGGATATTGAGCGTATCTCTGAACAAATCTCAATGCTCGTACCTGATGCACGTGTTTCATTTGCCCATGGACAAATGAACGAACGAGAACTAGAAGGAATAATGCTTGATTTCCTTGAGGGTAACAGTGATGTATTGGTTACGACGACTATCATTGAGACCGGTGTCGATATTCCTAATGTAAACACGCTTATTATTTATGATGCGGATAAGATGGGATTGTCCCAGCTATACCAGATCCGTGGTCGTGTAGGACGTTCAAACAGAGTAGCCTATGCTTACTTTACGTACCAACGTGATAAAGTGTTAACAGAAGTTGCTGAAAAACGATTGCAGGCAATAAAGGAATTTACTGAATTAGGATCTGGATTTAAGATTGCGATGCGTGACTTAACGATTCGTGGAGCGGGTAATCTTCTTGGTGCACAACAACATGGATATATTGAATCTGTAGGTTTTGATTTATATTCACAAATGCTGAAGGAAGCGATTGAAGAGCGAAAAGGAGATAAACCTAAGGAGCCGGCATTCCAAGTTGAGATGGATATTAAGGTTGACGCTTATATCCCTGAATCGTACATTGCAGATGCAAAGCAAAAGATTGAAATGTACAAACGTTTTAAAGGGATTGAAGAGCTTGAGGAATTGAGGGATCTCCAGGATGAAATGTTTGACCGATTCGGTGAATACCCGAAACAAGTTGACTATTTGTTACGACTAACCAAAATCAAATTACATGCAAATCAAGAAAAAATTGAACAAATCGTGGAGTCAAAGGATACGGTTTCGATTTTATTATCACTGGAAACATCACAAAAAATGGATGGCGCCAAACTATTTGAAATTGCACATAAGCTTGGAAGGAATGTCTCACTTGGAACAGCAGGGGAACAAATTAAATTTTCGGTGAAAACGAAAAATGTAGATGATGAGACATTGTTGAAAACAATTGAAAATATTGTAGAAAACATTCCAAAATCTAAAAAAGAAGGAAAGGCTGCTCAAACCATGTCATAACAGTCTTGAGCCCACTTTCTTATTTAACTTGACTGATAAGGTGAACAAACAAATTCATAAAATGGTGAATAGTTCTTTTGTAAAGAAGGATAATAGAGGTAAGAAACGAAATGATTTAACAAAAAAAGTTCACAAATCATCAAGTTATTACATCATAAGAAAGTGAGGCATCTTAGTTATGAAAGCAACTGGTATTGTAAGACGTATTGATGACTTAGGACGCGTTGTCATACCTAAGGAGATTCGCAGAACGTTAAGAATTCGTGAAGGAGACCCATTAGAAATCTTTGTAGATCGAGATGGGGAAGTCATTCTTAAAAAATACTCACCAATTTCTGAGTTAGGCGATTTTGCAAAGGAATATGCAGAAGCTTTATACGATAGTTTAAATCATCATGTGCTTATCGCAGACCGTGATACATATATTGCGGTAGCGGGTGCTTCAAAAAAGGAATTTGCTAATAAAAGCATCGGTGAAATTGTTGAATCGGTTATGGATGACCGAAAGTCAAAATTAGAATCAAACCCTGGTGAGTATAATCTTGTCGGAGATCATACAGATGAATTAAAAGGTTACGTGGTTGCACCAATCATTGCAAATGGTGATCCAATTGGTGCCGTTACAATTTTTAGTAAAGATCAAGCTCTTTCGGGAGCATTGGAACAAAAAATGGCTGAAACAGCAGCAAGTTTTTTAGCTCGTCAAATGGAGCAATAAGCGGAAAAAAACTCGTCCTTTGTAGGGCGAGTTTTTTTTGTGGAGGAATTCCAAAGAGAGCAATGACTACGCACGCTGTACAGCGAACCAAAGAGGAGCGCAAAGGTTCGCCTTCAGACATGAGAAGTTGCTTCCTAAAAAGCGGCAATGCTGCTTTTATTTAATCCCGGATTGCATGAAGCTTTCGATAAATTGTCTTTGGAAGATAAAGAAGGCGAGTAACAGTGGGAGCATGACCATTATAGTTGCCGCTGTCACCTCAGCCCATTGTGCACCGGTTTCGAATGATTGTGCAAAAATGGCTAGCCCGACCGTAAGCGGGCGGTTTTCAACGGAATTTGCGACAATTAAAGGCCATAGGAAGTTATTCCAATGATGACTAACTGAAACTAAACCAAAGGCAATATATGTTGGTTTTGCAAGCGGAACATAGATTCTCCAAATAATTTGAAGTAAATTACTGCCCTCAAGTTTGGCAGCCTCCTCAAGTTCAATTGGAATGACTTTAAATGTTTGACGTAAAAGAAAAATGCCAAATGCGGAGGCGAAGTAAGGAATCATGATGCCAAGCTTCGAATCCAATAAAGATAAATCGTTTAAAATATTATAGTTTGGAAAGATCAAAATTTCCGCTGGTACCATCAGTTGAAGAAGAATAAGGATAAAGAGTACATTTTTCCCGATGAAATTCATTCGCGCAAAGGCATAGGCAGCTAGCGTAATAGTAATCATTTGTATAATAAGAATTCCGATAACGATAAAGAGTGTATTAAGATAATATTGGCCAAATGGTACAGCATTCCAAACATGTATGAAGTTATCGGTTGTAAACGTAAGAGGGAAATCACTAGAGGTTGCGAGGTTTCTGGGGCGAAACGCCGTTACAAAGGCCCAAACTAAAGGAATCCCCCATAAAATCCCTAGTGTAATCATTCCAATATGAATAAGTCTTTTCATGAGGAAATCCTCCTAACTGTAATGAACTTTTTTATCAACTACAAAGAAGTAAACGGCTGTTAAAACAACTAAAATCGTCAATAAGACTACTGTTAGTACAGCTGCCATTCCTTGATCCCAGAATTTAAAGGCAGTCTCGTAAATATAATAGAGCAATAGATTACTTGAATTATTTGGGCCACCCTGAGTCATAATGACGATGTGGTCGACAAGTTTGAACATATTCGTAAAAGTAATAATAAACACAAACATCGTTGTCGGCATTAGTAGTGGAAATGTAATATTAACAAAAGCTTGCCAGCTTGAAGCCCCGTCCATTTTGGCAGATTCATAAAGCTCCTTGGAAATGTTTTGTAGGCCAGCTAAATAAAATATCATAATCAAGCCGGCTTCTTTCCATATTGCTATGATCATCATCGCTAGTAGAACCGTCGATGACTGGCCTAGCAAGTTTATTTGAGGAAAACCAAACGACTGTAATAGCTGGGCTAGCAAACCGTAATCAGGTGTATAAATGAATAGCCAAATATTCGCTACAGCGATCATTGGGATAATTGTTGGATAAAAAAACATCGCTCGAAGCCAGGTATTGCCGATAAGAGCTTTATTCACAAAGAGGGCCATTCCTAAAGCAATGATAATACTAGTCGGTACAGTTCCGATTGCAAACCAGCATGTGTTTTTGATAACCTTCCAAAACACTTCATCATTTTGTAACTGTTGATAATTTTGCAATCCAATAAAAAACCGCTCTGTCGCCCCAAGACCACCTTGGAAAAAACTAACATAGATTGTTTGCGCAATTGGATATAATGTAAACAGTCCCAAAAAAATGAGGGAAGGAAGGAGAAGTAGCCATGCATACATATTTGTTTTCAAAGAACGTGACAGAACGCTTATCCTTGTCTGACGTTTCTTTTCTATACTTATTTCGGTTACATTCTCCATAGTTCCCCGCCTCTCTCATCAGTTGTTATAAGGAGCTAAAATCCGGTCGGCTTCTTCTTGTGCAGCTTTAAGTCCATCTTCCGGTGATTCTTCGCCTGTTATAATCGCTTGTAAATGGTCATTAATGGCTTTATACACTTTACCGTTTTGATAGGTTGATAATTCGGCAGAAGCAAACTCTAATTGGTCGCGGGCTACCGTTGCTTGAGGGAAAGTTGCTGTATACTTTTGCAACCGTTCGGTTTCATAAGCATCTGCAGTCACAGCGACATATCCAGTATCCATGCTCCACTGGGCAGCCTGTTCAGGTTGGGTTGCCCAGTGAATAAACTCCCAAGCTGCCTGTCGTTTTTTAGGATCTGTATCTTCAAATAAATAGAAGTTACCACCCCCGGTAGGCGAACCGAACTGCTTACTTGCAGGTAGGTAGGCGACACCAAAATCAAATCCAGCATTATTAGCGATATTTGTTAAGTTTCCGGTAGTATGATAAATCATCGCAGTTTTCTGTTCGATAAAATCAGAAGGCACCGTTGCCCAATCAATAACCCCCTTTGGCATGACCTCATATTTATTTGCTAAATCAACCCATAGTTGAGCAGCTTCAATATTTCCGGGATTGTTAAAATAAACTTCTGTACCGTCACCATTCATTAAATTTTCCCCATTTTGTAAGGCAAAAGCCTGAAATAACCAATAAGGAAATCCTGATGTCGGAATTTCAACTCCCCAATCGGTCACGCCAGCCTCCTTCAATTGTTTGGAATAAGAAATAAGCTCGTCCCAATCTTTTGGAGGTTGTTCCGGATCGAGCCCAGCAGCTTCAAATGCTTCTTTATTGTAGTAGAGTACAATTGTACTGCGTTGGAAGGGAATACTCCACGTGCTACCTTCTGCCTGAGCATTTTCTAAAAAAGCGGGGTAAAAACGATTTATGTAGTCGTCTCCACCAGCTTCCGTAATAAATTCATCAAGAGGAACAATAGCGCCCATCTCTTTTAATGTAAATAACTCAGTTGAAAGAAGCACAGCAATATCTGGGGCATTGCCTCCTTGAACGGCCGTTTGTGTTTTTATCATGGTATCTTCATAGCTTCCTGTATAGATAGGATTCACTTTAATGTTAGGGTGTTCAGCATGAAAGTCAGCGGCTAACTTTTCGATTACTTCTGTTAATGGACCACCGACGGCAATTGGATAATAAAATTCAAGCTCAATTTGTTCATCCTTATTTTCTATTTCCGCTTTCGCCATTCCCTCAGGATTAGAAGTACCTTGACTTGAGGTCTCTTCTTGTGAAGTGGAACATGCAAATAAGACATGGACTAGCATTAATAACATCATGAATAATAGTCTGCTTTTTCCCATAGTGTGTTCTCTCCTTATTTTTGATAGTGAGGGATGTTGAAATTAGGAAGTTGCAAATTCATAGAAAAGAGCAAACCGAAACAGGACACTCGAGAAATCAGGCACGTTTTTTCCAGTGTTAACCCTTTATCGAGTGAGTCCGACGGTTTGCTCATTTTCTCAACCCTCAGAAAATCAACTTTTTTCACTTGTACAAGCCAAATTTTACCGATGAAATGTAAAGAGAACATAAAGTGAATTATAAAAAATTGTTCTAATTTTGTTAATGATTGCTTTACAGTAAATGGGGTATGACTTGGCTACGGTTGTAGAATTGAGTATGATATGGGTAGAGTTTAAGGGGGAACCGTTTTGGAGAATGACAAAGGTCAATCAATTTGGAAGGGTGCGATGCTGCTATCATTAACTGCTCTATTTGCGAAAGTTTTAAGTGCCGGTTATCGTATCCCCTATCAAAATATAGCGGGAGATCTCGGTTATTATGTTTATCAGCAAATCTACCCGTTTTATGGATTTGTGATGATTTTAGCGATGTACGGGTTTCCGGTGATTATCTCAAAATACATAGCTGAAGAACGTGCCAAAGGAAATGAAGAAGGAGCTAAGACCTTTTTTTCACTTTCTTTCTATGGACTAATCATGTTCTCGTTCGGTTCAACCGTTTTGCTCTTTTTAGGAGCTCCATTTTTAGCAAGATGGATAGGTGACCTTCAACTTACGGGGCCATTAAGAGCAGTTAGTTTAACGTTACTATTACTTCCATTTCTTAGTAGTATGAGAGGTTATTATCAAGGTTTTGGGAATATGAAACCGACTGCTGTTTCTCACCTTATTGAACAGCTTGTACGGGTGTGTGCGATTTTGCTATTTGCGTATCTCTTGCTTGAAATGGGACTAGGTGCATACGGTGCGGGTTTAGGAGCAGCTTACGGTTCGTTACTTGGAGGAATTGTCTCTGTTGCGTTGTTGTTTTTTTTCATAAGGAACATTAAAAATTATCGTGAATGGTTTGTATTAGAGAAGATTCCACTGGCGCTTTTGGTTCAAAAAAGTTTTGATGTGTTTAAACAAAGCTTGTTTATTTGTTTAAGTGCACTCGTCTTTATATTATTTCAATTTATCGATGTGTTTTCCCTTATTAGACTACTTTTAGTATATGGATATGAGCAGGAGGCAGCGTTTCAAGCAAAAGGTGTTTATGACCGTGGGCAACCGTTGTTACAACTAGGTATGGTGGTTACAACAACCTTTTCGCTAACGTTAGTTCCGCTTTTAGCTAAAGCTGTAACAGAGAAACGGTTACAAGTAGCTCGCAGTTATCATGATTTAGCTTTAAGGCTAACCTTACTAATGGGCGGTGCAGCAACGATTGGATTATTTGTCATTATTGAACCGACTAATCATATGCTCTTTACCGATCGATTAGGATCTGATGTATTAAGTATCTTATCTTGGGCTATTATTGGGAGTACATTATATGTTACGCTATCAGCAATATTACAAGGCTACGGGTATGTGCATCTGCCCGCTGTTACGTTGCTCATTGGACTTGTCATTAAAGTAGTTGGCAACGTTTTATTTGTTCCTCTCTTCGCCACAAAAGGGGCAGCGATGGCGACGGTATTTTCATTTGCTGTAATGGTAAGTATCCAACTTTTCATGCTTAAACGATTAACTGGACAGCTTTTCATGAGACTGACTGCTTATCGAGCTGTGTTGCTAACATTAGGTTGCTTATTTATTACAACATGGGTTTGGAGAACCATTGTTGAACTTGAACAACCGAGCCGCTTTTCTGATAGCGTGTTGGCATTGTCAACGGTTGCCATTGGAGGTTTGACCGTACTCCTTTGTCTTCTTCGTTTTAATATTTTGGATGAAACGGAATTTGCGGCGATTCCTAAGCTTTCCCGTTTTCGTCGCCTTATCTTAAGAAAATAAGGAGTGAATTATGAATACTATTTATGTGTTAGGTCTAGGGGCAGGGGATTTAAATCAAATGCCATTAGGTTTATATCGACATATTCAAAAGGAACCGAATCTCTATGTACGAACGAGTGATCATCCTGTTCTTCATGAATTGAAGAATGAAGGATTGATCTTTCATTCGTTCGATGATATCTATACAGAGCATGACCAATTTGAAGATGTGTATAAAGCGATTGTTGAAAGGCTTTTAGCTGAGGCGAAACAGCAATCGTTAACGTATGCTGTTCCTGGTCACCCGTTTGTCGCTGAACGGACAATTCAGTTATTGATTGAGCACGCTCCAGCTCAAAATGTTGAACTTTCCTTTTTAGGGGGGCAAAGCTTTCTTGATGCGATGTATACGGCCTTGAAAATTGATCCTATCGAAGGCTGTCAAATTGTCGACGGCACCGCACTTAAGCGGGATGAGCTTGAATTACGTCATCATCAAATTATTGTACAGGTGTACGATGCGATGATTGCTTCTGAGGTTAAGCTGACATTAATGGAACGGCTACCCGATGACTATGAAGTCGTCATTGCAACAGCAGTAGGTTCACAAAAAGAAGAAATTACGCGAGTGCCTTTATACGAGCTGGATCGTGTGGCTACATTAAATAATTTAACAGCTGTGTACGTGCCGCCAGTTAGAGAAGAAATGCTTCTTTATGAGGAGTTTAGTCAACTGCGAGAGGTTATTGCTACGTTAAGAGGTCCAAATGGATGTCCATGGGACCGGAAGCAGACACATAAATCTTTAAAAAAATACTTAATTGAAGAGACCTATGAAGTTCTAGAAGCGATTGATGAGGAAGATGATGAGCATCTTGTTGAAGAGTTAGGGGATGTCCTGTTACAGGTGATGCTACATGCACAAATTGGCGAGGACGAAGGCTGGTTTTCGATTCAAGACGTTATTAGAGCCGTTACTGAAAAAATGATACGGCGACATCCTCATGTGTTTGGTGATTTAACTGCAAACGATGCAGATGAGGTTCTTGCTAATTGGGAGGAAATGAAGAAGCAGGAAAAGGGTGTAGAAGAACAGAAGTCGCAGTTAGATTCAATTCCAGTAGGGCTACCGGCGTTAATGGCTGCATTTGAATTACAGAAAAAAGCGGGTAAAGTTGGTTTTGACTGGGATGATGCTGCTCCAATGTGGATGAAGCTTCAGGAGGAGCTTGGGGAGTTTATGATGGAAGTAAAGCAGAATGACCGAGAAAAGATGCTGAAGGAATTGGGAGATATTTTATTTGTTATCGTAAATCTGGCGAGATTTTACAAACTTGATCCGGAGGAAGCATTACACTCAACAAATCAGAAATTTAAAAAGCGTTTTCAATATATCGAAAAGGATGTTTGGGCTGAAGGGAAACAAATGGCTGATTTGACGTTAGATAAGCTTGATGAAAAGTGGGAGCAAAGCAAAGCGTTTTTTAAATGAGGAGGAACGTTAAATGAGATTAGATAAATTTTTGAAAGTATCAAGGTTAATTAAAAGACGGACGCTAGCAAAGGAAGTTTGCGATCAAGGAAGAATTACAATTAATGGCCAAGTAGCCAAAGCGGGTTCTAATGTGAAACCAGGTGATGAACTTATTGTGCGGTTCGGTCAAAAGCTTGTAACCGTAAAAATTAATGAAGTAAAAGAAATGAGCCGAAAAGAAGAGGCGGCCATGATGTATACGATTGTAAAAGAGGAGAAAATGAGTCAAAGTGAAGAATACTAATTGATTTATTAAATTCCCAACAAATTAGGTTGGGAATTTTTTTGTCTACGTAAGCTGATTTTAAGCTTGTTCTATTTCCTTCAAACGTTTCATAAACATGAAATAAAGCACAGGAGGAGGAATGAACATGGACTACGAATTTGGAACACCAATGGGACGCGAGCGGCAGAACAATGATCATGATGTAACAATGAGAGGCAGAAAACAGCTTGATATTACTGGCGTTAAGCAGGTTGAAAGTTTTGATAATGAAGAGTTTTTATTGGAGACCGTCATGGGTTTTCTCTCCATTCGAGGACAAAATCTACACATGAAAAATTTAAATGTGGAACAGGGTCTAGTTTCAATCGAAGGGAAGATATATGACTTTGTTTATTTAGATCAAAACCAACAAGATAAAACTAAAGGATTCTTTGGGAAGTTGTTCAAGTGAGTTTAAGTATTCAACTTTATACGATGTTATCAATGGCTGCAATGGGAATATGGCTCGGAGCAGCTATTGATACATACGGTCGCTTCTCGAAAAAAAGACCTTCCTTCCACTTGCTTGTAGCCTTGAATGATATACTATTTTGGATTGTTCAAGGATTGGTGGTATTTTATGTCCTTTTAAAAATAAATAATGGAGAAATTCGCTTTTATATATTTTTAGCGCTATTATGTGGTTATGCGGCTTATCAAGCAATATTTCGAAGTTATTTTCAACTTTTTTTAGACCGAATGATTCAATTTTCGATTGGCTTTTACAAATTTGTAAAGAGATTATTTATCGTTTTACTTTATCAACCGATTAAGTACGTATTGCAACTCCTTTATTCCTTATGTATTATGATATTGTCAGCTCTTCTAGCGGTTAGTTTATGGATATTACGCCTTTTTTGGAAACCAATTAAATGGTTCCTTCTACTAATCTATCGACTCACGAGGCTAGATAAAGTCGTAAATAGGTATCAACCTCTATTTAAAAAAGTTAAAGGAATAATAGAATCAGTGAGGAAAAAGAAGGAGTAAGGGGTGATAAGAATGGTCACAAAACGTTCTTCCATGGTAAAGGAAATGGATACGACCTATAAGCAACAACTAGAGATGGAAATGGAGACGCAATCTAGAAAAAGACGAGGATTAATCCGTCGCCTAACGCTTTTGGGTATTCTTAGTCTTAGTCTTTTTTGTATCGCTTTTGTGACAATTTATGCCCAAGCTAATACGATTGAGGAGAAGGAACAGAAGAGAGTGGCTCTTCAAAATCAGCTGGAGACACTTGAGTTAGAGCAAGAAAATCTCGAACAGGAAATTGAGAATTATAATAACTTGGAATATATTGCTGAAATTGCAAGGCGAGATTATTACTTGTCCAAGCCGGGTGAAACACTTTTTAAATTACCAGAATAATCATCAGATTGACACCAAATTTTTCGTTCAGTTATAATATATTACAAAGGAACATTTTACAGATTTCTTAAGGAGGATCTATTTTTTCATGTCAATCGAAGCAGGCAGCAAGTTACAGGGTAAGGTTACAGGTATCACTAATTTTGGAGCATTCGTGGAACTGCCGGGTGGTTCTACAGGCCTTGTCCACATCAGCGAAGTAGCTGATAATTATGTTAAGGATATTAACGAGTTTCTCAAGGTTGGAGATGAGGTCCTAGTTAAAGTTGTAAATGTCGAGAAGGATGGAAAGATTGGTTTGTCCATTCGTAAAGCAAAGGACCGTCCAGAACGCCCAGCGGGATCAGAACGACCTGCTCGACCTGAACGACCTGCTCGTCCGAATCATGCTCAACGCCCACCACGTCCACAAGGTGGTAATCGCGGACCGCGTGGTACAAATAGTGGCGGCCGTTCAGTGGTTTCATTTGAAGATAAAATGAGCCGCTTTTTAAAAGATAGTGAAGAGCGTTTATCAACAATTAAACGTCAAACGGAATCAAAGCGTGGTGGTCGTGGCGCGCGCCGAGGATAACTTGTTGCTCGCTTATCAAAGTATAGAGAGGAAGACAAGCATTGTTTGTCTTCTTTTTTTAATTTAACCTCTCATCAACGGTTATTCGGATATAGAAGATTATTTTTTGTTAAAGAGCTTGACTATCTTATGGATTCATAGTATATTAATACTTGTCGCAATTAATATGGCGGTGTAGCTCAGCTGGCTAGAGCGTACGGTTCATACCCGTGAGGTCGTGGGTTCGACTCCCTCCGCCGCTACCATATTACATACGCAACCCTACATTCTTTGGAATGTAGGGTTTTTTTGTTTTGGAAAGTAAAGTGTTTAAAACTAAGTCCAAACGGCTTATCGAAGGAAACCGGAGTGTAATCCATTTTTTTATCATCATGTTTCTTCAACATATGTAAGGATTCTTCACTAAATTTACTCAAGTTATTGATTTTTTTGCGTTGTCGTGTGTATTCATTCCTGTTTTAGCCGAATCAAGTCGAACAATTTTTTGATTCGACGTTGTGATTTTGACAAAAACTGTGAGTTAGTTCTGTTTATAATGAAACCACGATTAAGAATGGGTGGTGGACTAGAGATGATACGAAAGGAAACGAAAGCATGGACAGAAACGGAACGGACCTCGCAAGTCATTGAGCAGGTTCAAATGTCGTTAGGACAAGCTGTACTTAAGACAAGAAATCTTCTGAACAAGGCTTTTTATCATTGGGGACTGCTTGTAGCGATTATTGGATTTCTATTAGGACGTGCCATGATATTATCCGAATTGACACCGTTTATATTACCGTTTTTAGCGGCAATATATATGATTAAACGTGAACGGGCTGGTCTTGCCGCATTGTCATTATTAGCAGGGGCCTTTACTAGCTATCACGGTGAAGTTGCTTATGTGTTTGCAGCGATTATCGTCTATGTTTGTATGCAAAAAGTCGTCACACGATTCGTAAATGAAACAACTAAAGCCCTTCCATATACGGTTTTCACTGCAAGTATAGGAACTAGACTCATGCTAGTCTTTTTCGCGGAGGGGACGGTCACAAACTATGCGTTAATGATGGCTACTGTAGAGGCTGGATTGAGTTTTATCCTTACGATGATTTTTCTTCAAAGTGTGCCACTAGTTACGTCTAGAAAAATAAAGCAACCGTTACGAAACGAAGAGATTGTTTGCCTAATCATTTTACTTGCATCCATTATGACTGGTACGGTTGGTTGGGTTATGTATGAAATCACAGTTGAGCATGTACTAGCTCGATATTTAGTATTATTATTTGCTTTTGTTGGTGGTGCAGCAATTGGTTCTACGGTTGGTGTTGTTACAGGTTTAATTCTTAGTCTAGCAAGTGTTGCAAGTCTCTATCAGATGAGTTTACTAGCCTTTGCTGGTTTACTCGGAGGGTTGCTGAAGGAAGGTAAAAAGGTTGGTGTTGGTCTAGGCTTACTTGTCGGGACTTTACTTATTGGAATGTATGGTGAAGGGGCTACAAATGTATCAATTACTTTGATGGAGTCTTTAGCTGCTATTGCTGTATTCCTTCTAACACCAAAGGATTTAATCAGTAAACTAGCTCGCTATATTCCAGGGACTGTAGAATATTCAAAAGAGCAGCAACAATATTTACGAAAAATTCGTGATATTACAGCAGGACGGGTTGAACAATTTTCAACTCTTTTTCAAACATTATCTAATAGTTTTCAAACACCTTCTCAACAGGTAGAAAGTGAAGATGATGAACGAGAGATCGATTATTTTTTGAGCAACGTAACAGAGAAAACGTGCCAAACCTGCTTCAAGAAAGAGCGCTGTTGGGTTGAGAACTTTAATAAAACTTATGAATCTATGCAGAAAATTATGACTGAGACTGAAAAAAACGGTGATGTTAAGGATCAAGTATTGCTAGCCGAGTGGAAGAAGCACTGTATAAAGCCTGAAAAAGTGATTCAATCGATTGGCCAAGAGCATGGCCATTATCAAGCGAATCAAAAGTTAAAAAGACAAGTCTTAGAGAGCCGTAAACTTGTTGCTGATCAGCTGTTAGGTGTATCTCGTGTGATGGGTGACTTTGCAAAGGAAATTCAAAGAGAAAAGGAAGCTCACCATTATCAAGAGGAGCAGATGCTTGAGGCGTTACGCGATGTTGGCTTAGAAGTGGGCCATGTCGATATTTATAGTCTTGAAAAAGGCAATATTGAAATTGAAATGAGTCTATCCACTGACCACGGGAATGGTCAATGTGAGAAAATCATTGCCCCTATTTTATCTGATATCTTACAAGAGACTATTATTGTGAAGCGTGAAGAACCAGGCTTCTATCCGAATGGATTTAGTCATGTCTCGTTTAGCTCGGCTAAACAGTTTGTCATTGAAACTGGAGTGGCCAATGTTGCTAAGGGTGGGGCATGGGTATCTGGTGATAGTTATTCAACGATTGAGCTAGGAGCAGGAAAATACGCCATTGCCATTAGTGATGGAATGGGCAACGGGGAGAGAGCTCATTTAGAAAGTAATGAAACGTTGCAGCTTTTACAAAAGGTATTACAATCAGGAATTGAAGAAACGGTTGCCATCAAGTCAATTAATTCCGTACTTTCATTACGTACAACCGATGAAATCTTTTCAACCTTAGATTTGGCGATGATCGATTTACAGGATGCAACAGCAAAATTTCTAAAAATAGGTTCTATCCCAAGTTTCATTAAGAGAGGGAACCAGGTTATTAAGGTTGAAGCTAGCAATTTACCGATGGGAATTATTCAAGAGTTTGATGTAGAAGTTGTTAGCGAACAGCTAAAGCCTGGTGACTTATTAATTATGATGAGTGATGGTATCTTTGAAGCGCCAAAGCATGTTGAAAATAAAGATATGTGGATGAAGCGAATGATTTCTGAACTAGATACTGACGATCCACAAGAAATAGCGGATACAATGCTAGAGAAGGTGATTCGCTCTGATCGAGGCAGCATTAATGATGACATGACGGTCATTGTTGCCAAAGTGAAACGTAATACACCGAAATGGGCTGCAATTCCACTCTATAAGTCACCAAATATTTTACGAAAACGAGCACAATGAGAAAAAAAGAGACTGCTAGGTATAAATGACCCTCCAACGGTCAATCATGGTAACATTCGTACTTTTTGGAGGGGATGAATATGGCAAAAGGAACGTTAAAGCAAATTTTATTATTAACAGATGGTCATTCAAATCAAGGTGAGGATCCGGTTGCAATTGCATCACTAGCAAAGGAACAGGGGATCACAGTTAATGTCATTGGTGTTGTCGATGGAAATCATTTAAATGAACAAGGAATAGAAGAAATTGAAGCAATTGCAATGGCTGGAGGTGGAGTTAGCCAAATTGTTTATGCCAAGCAATTAGCTAAAACAGTGCAGATGGTTACAAGAAAGGCTATGACCCAAACGCTTCATGGTGTCGTTAATAAAGAGCTACAGCAAATCCTTGGAAAAGAGCAAGAGATGGAAGACCTCTCACCTGAAAAGAGAGGGCAAGTAATGGAAGTAGTCGATGAGTTAGGGGAAACGATTCATCTCGATGTACTAATTTTAGTTGACACAAGTGCTAGTATGACAAACAAACTACCAATGGTACAAGAAGCATTAACAGACCTTTCGATTAGCTTGACGTCACGAATGGGTGAGAATCGCTTTTCGCTCTATTCATTTCCTGGGAAACGAAAAGAAATTGATCGTTTACTAGATTGGACTCCACAATTAAATTCATTAACCGGTATTTTTCATAAACTTTCTTCTGGCGGGATTACGCCAACAGGTCCCGCTCTACAAGCGGCGTTGCAAAAGTTTTCAAAATCTACTTCAAGAAGGAGTTTGATGGCTGGTGATGAAGAACAGCTATACGAAGAATCAGGCCTATAAGCTCCAAGCCGGCAGCAAATTTATTGGGAAATGGCATAAAAAGCCTTACAGAATTATTCGGATACTCGGATCGGGGGCTACTGGGACAGTATATCTTGCTGAAACAGATGTTGGCCAGGTAGCGTTAAAGGTCGGTGAGGACAATATGGCGATAACATCCGAAGTCAATGTGCTAAAGCACTTCTCTAAGGTCCAAGGTCAAATTCTTGGGCCTTCTTTATTGGATGTGGATGATTTGGTAACGCCACAAGGAACATTTCCGTTTTACGCTATGGAATATTTAAAAGGAAAAAACCTCATTGAATATACGAAAAATCGCGGATCTGAATGGATTGGAATTATAGTTATTCAATTATTAGGCGACTTAGACCGTTTACACCGCGAAGGTTGGGTATTCGGCGATTTGAAGCCTGATAATTTACTGGTTGTCGGCCCACCACCACGTGTCCGCTGGCTCGATGTTGGTGGAACTACACTCCTCGGTCGCTCAATAAAAGAATATACAGAATTTTATGATCGTGGCTATTGGGGGCTAGGTACTAGAAAGGCCGAGCCAAGCTATGACTTGTTTGCTGTTGCGATGATTTTAATAAATTGTGCTTATCCAAAACGCTTTGATAAGCAAGGTGATAAACCGTTACAGCAGCTGAAGCAGAAAATTGAGTCACATCAAGAATTAATCCCTTATCGGCTCCCTCTTATGAAGGCTCTTCAAGGGAAATATAAAGAGGCAGCAGAGATGAAACGAGATATTTTAGAAGCGGTGTCAAACCGCTCAAGCTATAAACATGTTTCAAAGAAAAAAGTAAATAAGAAGGTAAAACAAAAAAAGAAAAAGTCATCCTATTTCATTGAATTCTTTCTGCTCTTCTCTTTTCTTCTATTAGCGTATATCCTATACTTATTTGGACAAATGATGTAGGCGTTAAAGCCAAAATGGATGGGGGCCTTACATGAATGCATATCGTATGACGGATATTTGCATGTTGGCAGGCGAAATTATGCTTACTTACGGAGCAGAAACATACCGAGTAGAAGAAACGCTTGAACGGATGGCGAAAGCAGCTGGCTTTAAGCACGTCCATAGTTTTGTAACGACAACGGGCATCTTTCTTTCCTTTGAAGATGAGGACGTAGGAGATGTTATGCAAATGATACGGGTTGACGACCGGATGCAGGATTTGAACAAGGTGTCTCTCGTTAATCAAGTGTCACGTGAGTTTGTGAGTGGAATGATAAATGAAGAGGAAGCATTAAGTCAATTGCATGCAATTGCGAAAGCTCCCTTAAACTATCCACCACTTTTGCTTCATTTTTGTTCAGGTATCGCAGGGGGGGCTTTCTCCTATTTATTTGGAGGAGGACTTGCAGATGCTCTTCCTGCATTTATAGCTGGTTTCTCTGCAAGCTGGTGTGTTGTGACCTTACAGGAATATATGAAAGTGAAATTTTTCGCTGAGTTCATGTCGGCCTTTCTAGGTGGTGTAGTCGCTATCTGCCTCGTTTTATTAGGAGTAGGAGAAAACCTCGATCAAGTCATTATCGGTACGCTTATGCCACTTGTTCCGGGGATTCCGCTAACGAATGCTGTCCGAGATTTAATGTCTGGCGATTTGCTAGCTGGTGTTAGTCGCGGCGCTGAAGCTATCATAACGGCTCTTTCGATAGCAACAGGAATTGCACTAGCAATTGCGCTCTTATTATGACGAGAAAGAAGAGGATTGAACATGTTACTTAAACTAATTTTTTGTTTTATGGCCACAGTTGCATTTGGTGTTATTTTTAATGTACCTAAACGTGTTGTCTGGTTAGGTGGCCTCGTTGGGACTCTAGCTTGGTTTTTAAACACAACGTTACCAGTCGTTGGAGTATCGGTTATTTTTTCTACAGCAATCGCTTCAATTGTTAGCGCAACGTGCTCACATTTTCTTGCAAAGGGATATCGTGTTCCGGTAACAACGTTTAGTATTCCAGGTATCATCCCGCTAGTACCAGGAAGTCGTGCTTATTTCACAATGCTAGCCTTTGTAGATGGAGATTACCTCCTAGGCTTACAGCTCGGTATTGAAACGATGTTACAGGCTGGTGCTATTGCAGCTGGCCTTGTTTTTGCTCTATCAATCTTTTCGTTTGGCAAAGGGGGCATCGGACAGCGTTATGAAACGAGACGTTCATAAGTTTATTCAGGAACATCAGCTATTTGCTGGTGGTGAAACAGTTATTGTCGCCGTGTCTGGCGGTCCTGATTCGATGGCGTTGCTCCATTATTTATGGTCGATGAAGGAAGAGTATAGAATAGACATTGTTGCTGCCCATGCACATCATCAGCTAAGAGGGACCGAGGCCGATAAAGATGAAAGATTTATTGAAACCTTTTGTCAGCAATTGCGTATACCTTTATATAAAACAAGATTATCAGTTAAGGAGTACGCCGAGCAAAAGCGTATTGGTATTCAAACTGCAGCGAGAGAACTCCGATATAACTGGCTAGATTCACTATTACCCGAGTTATCAAACCGTTATATTGCAACAGGGCATCACGGCGACGACCAAATTGAAACATTTTTAATGAAGCTTATTCGCGGGTCCATTCCATTTCAGCTCACAGGAATCGCGGTAAAGCGAAAAATAAGGGATAGTATCATTATTCGGCCTTTTTTAGGAATAACGAAGGAACAAATTGAGCATTATTGTAGTGAAGTAGGAGTAATTCCACGAAGAGATTCAAGTAATGAATCCACTTCTTACACCCGAAATCGTTTTAGATTTCAAATGCTCCCATTTATCAAGCAGGAAAATAAACAAGCACATCTTCATTTCCAGCGGCAAAGTGAGTGGCTAGAGGATGATCAACACTATTTAATGATGCTTGCAGAAGAAAGATTGCGGTTGGTGATTGTAGAAAAAAGTGAACAAAAGATAACAATTTCACGAGAAGCCTTTCTCAAAACAAGCGTCCCTTTACAAAGGAGAATGATTCATCTAATATTAAAGTATATTAGCGGGAAAAATTCGCCAATTACACCATCTATACATATTGAACAAGTTATCGCTTTGCTCCAAATGAGTGCTCCATCAAAGGAACTGCATTTAGCAAACGATCTTTTTGTCTATCGGGATTATCAGTATTGTCATTTTTCCTTTGGAGAAATGAATACCGTTATGGATGAATGTACACAAATGTTCATTCCGGGAGAGGTTAAGACGAAGTTAGGTGTTGTAAAGGCTTACTATTCTTCAAACAGTCATCCTTATGAAGAAGGAGAAACGACACTTATTCTGGATGCAGAGAGGGTCGCGATGCCGCTCGTTGTTCGAACGAAAAAGCCGGGAGATCGGGTAAATGTGCATGGGATGACAGGGGCAAAGAAAGTAAGTCGCTTGTTTATTGATCGGAAAATAAGTAAACACTTAAGAGAGGCTTGGCCAGTTATCGTTGATGCAAATGGAGACATCCTTTGGGTTCCGCTGTTACAACGCAGCCGCTTGGCAAATGTTTACGATCAAACGAAGCAACAGCTTATTCTTACATTTGAACCTGAAGACATGATTTTAAAATCATAAAGTATGAATGGTTAACACAGGAGGGTCATATCAATTTGATGAGGGACGAGATTAAAGAAATTCTTATTTCTGAGGAAGAAATTCAAGCAAAGACACGTGAATTAGGAAACCAAATTACAGCAGAGTACGAGGGACGTTTCCCATTAATAATCGGTGTGTTAAAAGGCGCCATGCCATTTATGTCTGACTTGGTTAAAAGAATCGACACACATATAGAGATGGACTTTATGGATGTCTCTAGTTATGGGAAGGGAATGGTCTCTTCGGGAGAAGTGAAAATTTTAAAGGATTTAGACACTTCTGTTGAAGGCCGGGACATTATTATTGTTGAAGATATTATTGATAGTGGCTTAACTTTAAGTTATCTCATTAAGTTGTTCCATTATCGAAAGGCTAAATCAGTAAAGGTCGTTACATTGCTTGATAAGCCGGAAGGAAGAAAAGTTGATTTAGTACCTGATATTGCAGGTTTTATTGTTCCGGATGCCTTTGTTGTAGGTTATGGACTTGATTATGCGGAGCGTTATCGTAACCTCCCATACATCGGTGTGTTAAAACCAGAAATCTATGAGAGTTAACATTTGTGAACAAAAGAACAAATATGGTACGATAAACGGAGCTTTGTTGCACGTGGGAGGAGGTCACGAATGAATCGGATATTTCGAAATACGATTTTTTACTTACTCATCTTTCTCGTTATTATAGGAATTGTGAGTGTGTTTAGTTCAGACCAGGCACAAACCGAAGAAGTAACATTTAGTGAATTTACTGAACGACTTGAGCAAGGTGAAGTTCGTTCCCTAACTGTTAAGCCTGACCGCCAAGTTTATTTGGTAACAGGTCAATTTACAGATCAGGGAGAAGATGAGTTTTTTCAAACACGTTTATTAAGAAGTGAGCAAACTGCTGAGCTTCTTGCAAATGCCCAAAGTGCTTTAGGTACTGAACTTGATGTTGAAGGTGCCGATGAGACAAGTGGCTGGGTTACATTTTTTACGTCAATTATTCCTTTCGTTATTATTTTCATTCTCTTTTTCTTCTTGTTAAGCCAGGCTCAAGGTGGCGGTAGCCGTGTTATGAACTTTGGTAAGAGCAAGGCGAAGATGGTTAATGATGATAAAAAGAAGGCGAAATTTAAAGATGTAGCGGGTGCCGATGAAGAGAAGCAGGAATTGGTTGAGGTTGTTGAATTTCTAAAAGACCCTCGTAAATTCTCAGCAATCGGTGCGCGGATTCCAAAAGGGGTTCTGTTAGTGGGTCCTCCTGGTACAGGTAAAACTTTACTTGCTCGTGCAGTTGCAGGTGAAGCTGGTGTACCGTTTTTCTCAATTAGTGGTTCTGACTTCGTTGAGATGTTTGTCGGGGTTGGTGCATCACGTGTACGTGACCTTTTTGAGAATGCAAAGAAAAATGCACCATGTATCATTTTTATTGATGAAATTGATGCTGTTGGTCGTCAACGTGGTGCCGGTCTTGGTGGTGGACACGATGAACGTGAACAAACACTAAACCAGTTACTCGTTGAAATGGACGGTTTCAGTGCTAACGAGGGTATCATTATTATCGCGGCGACAAACCGTGCTGATATTCTTGACCCAGCTTTATTACGTCCAGGACGATTTGACCGTCAAATCATGGTTAACCGCCCAGACGTCAATGGTCGTAAAGATGTATTAAAGGTTCACGCGAAAAATAAGCCTTTAGCAGATGATGTTGATTTAGAAACGATTGCAACTCGTACTCCAGGATTTTCAGGGGCAGACTTGGAAAATCTGTTAAATGAGGCTGCACTCATTGCTGCTAGAAATGATAAAACGAAAATTAATATGATCCATATCGAAGAAGCAATTGACCGTGTTATTGCCGGTCCAGCCAAGAAGAGCCGTGTGATTTCTCCTAAAGAGAAAAACATTGTTGCTTGGCACGAGGCAGGTCATACGGTTGTAGGTGTGAAGCTTGAGAATGCAGACATGGTTCATAAAGTTACGATTGTTCCACGCGGAATGGCTGGCGGTTATGCTGTCATGCTTCCAAAGGAAGATCGCTATTTTATGACAAAACCAGAATTGCTAGATAAAATTATTGGGTTACTCGGTGGTCGTGTTGCTGAAGAAGTTCAGTTTGGCGAAGTTAGTACAGGTGCCCATAATGACTTCCAACGTGCAACGGGAATCGCTCGTAAAATGGTTACTGAATATGGAATGAGTGATAAGCTTGGGCCGATGCAGTTTGTATCAGGTTCAGGTGGTCAAGTATTCCTTGGTCGTGATATTCAAAACGAACAAAATTATAGTGACCAAATTGCTTATGAAATTGACCTCGAGGTACAACGTATTATTAAGGAGTGCTATGAGCGTTGTAAGGAAATTATCACGGAAAACAAAGCAAGCCTTGATTTAGTGGCAGAAACCTTACTTAAGCTAGAAACATTAGATGCCGAGCAAATTAAATCATTAATTAATGAAGGTAAGCTTCCGGAAAACCATCACTCGAATGCTCATAAAGATGAGAATGATCAGGATTCTGATGTTAAAGTCAATATTCATTCAAAGAAGGATGAAGACGAAGCAGCAGATGAAGAGCAAGAGTCATCTGAGCAACCGTCCTCAAACGAAGAGGATAAGAAAAAGGATTAAGGATAGAGAGAGGGTGTCTGAATCGACATCCTCTTTTTTTTCATTCATAATAACGATAAACGAAATTATAAAGATTGGTGAGAACAATGATTTTAGTAGTTGACGTTGGAAATACAAATATTGTTTTCGGTGTTTATGAGGGGAAAGAGCTTCTACATCATTGGCGTATAGCGACAAGCAGGCAGAAAACAGAAGATGAATATGCGATGACGTTGAAGGCTTTTTTTGACCATGAAGGTTTAACATTAAATATGATTGAAGGCATTATTATTTCATCGGTTGTACCACCAATAATGTTTTCTTTGGAGCAAATGTGTAAAAAATACTTTCATATACAACCGATGATAATTGGCCCAGGAATAAAAACCGGCTTGAACATAAAATATGAAAATCCTCGTGAAGTAGGAGCAGACCGTATCGTCAATGCAGTTGCAGCTATTCAGTTATATGGAAGTCCATTAATTATTGTCGATTTTGGGACAGCCACAACGTATTGCTATGTTAATGAAGAGCAACAATATTTAGGAGGTGCAATTGCTCCGGGTATTTCAATATCTACTGAAGCACTCTATACAAGAGCTTCGAAACTGCCAAGAATTGAAATTGCTAAACCATCACAAATTGTAGGGAAAAACACGGTTCACGCAATGCAAGCAGGGATATTCTATGGATATGTCGGTCAAGTAGATGGAATCGTAAATCGATTAAAGGAACAAGCGAAAACAAATCCTACTGTCATTGCAACAGGAGGACTAGCAACACTTATAGCGGAGGAGACGACTTCGATTGATGTTGTTGATCGGTTTTTAACTTTAAAAGGATTGCAAATGATTTATGAAAAGAATGTAAGGGCAAAGGAGAGGTAATATGGGTGATTACTTAATTAAGGCAACATGCTATGAAGGTAAGGTACGAGCTTATGCCTTAGTAGCAACAGATATGGTGAACGAAGCAGTGCGTCGTCAAGGAACTTGGCCGACTGCATCGGCTGCGCTTGGTCGCTCAATGATGGCTAGTACGATGATGGCAACAATGTTAAAGGGTGATGCAAAACTTACGGTGAAAATTGAAGGAGGCGGCCCAATTGGAGCTATTATTGTTGATAGTAATACAAAAGGTGAAACACGTGGTTATGTAACAAATCCTCAGACACATTTCGACTTAAACGCTCAAGGAAAGCTTGATGTTGCTCGTGCAGTTGGTACAAATGGCTATTTATCAGTAGTAAAAGATTTAGGTTTAAAAGAGCATTTTACTGGTAGTGTTCCACTTGTGTCTGGTGAGCTTGGAGAGGACTTTACGTACTATTTTGCTTCTTCTGAACAAACGCCCTCATCGGTAGGTGTCGGTGTGCTCGTTAATCCAGATAATACAATATTAGCGGCTGGTGGTTTTGTTATTCAACTAATGCCGGGGGCAGATAACCAAATTATTGATGAGATTGAAAAGCGTCTAAGTTCAATTCCACCAGTTTCTAAAATGGTTGAATCGGGTTTAACACCTGAAGAAATGCTTCATACCTTGCTTGGTGAAAATAACGTAAAGATTCTAGAGGAAATGCAAATTTCTTTTTCTTGCCAATGCTCAAAAGAGCGGGTAGCAAATGCTATTATTACACTTGGTAAGGAAGAGATTCGCGAGATGATTGAAGAGGATGGCGGTGCAGAAACACAGTGTCATTTTTGTAATGAAGTTTATCGCTTTAGTGCAAAGGACTTAGAGGAGTTATACGCCGTATCAAAATAAAATGGTAAATTTTTAATCTATCAATTGACGTATATGAAAACGTTTGTTATCATAATTTTATTAAAACCAATAAAGTTACTTGGAATTAGGAGGCTGAATGATGAAGGTTGTAAATTCTATTACAGATTTAATCGGTCAAACACCACTAGTAAAGCTTAATCGTCTTGTTTCTGATAAGCATGCTGATGTTTACTTAAAGTTAGAATACATGAATCCAGGAAGCAGTGTTAAGGATCGTATCGGTCTAGCGATGATCGAAGCAGCTGAAAAAGCTGGTAAAATTAAACCTGGTGATACAATCGTTGAGCCGACAAGTGGTAACACGGGTATTGGTCTAGCGATGGTTGCTGCGGCAAAAGGCTATAAAGCAAAGCTTGTTATGCCTGAAACAATGAGTTTAGAGCGTCGTAATCTTCTTCGCGCATACGGTGCAGAACTTGTACTAACTCCAGGACCTGAAGGAATGGGTGGAGCTATCCGTAAGGCGACTGCTCTTGCAGAAGAAGAAGGCTACTTCATGCCTCAACAATTTGAAAACGAATCAAACCCTGCGATTCATCGTGAAACAACAGGTAAAGAGCTTCTTGAACAAGCTCAAGGTCAAATTGATGGATTTGTATCAGGGATTGGTACAGGTGGAACGATTACAGGTGCAGGTGGTTTCTTAAAAGAACATTTCCCGAACCTTCATATTGCTGCTGTAGAACCAGCCGATTCTCCAATTTTATCTGGTGGAAACCCAGGGCCACATAAAATCCAAGGTATTGGTGCCGGTTTTGTTCCAAAAATCTTGAACACTGAAGTTTATGACGAAGTAATTCAAGTTACGACTGAACAAGCATTCGAATATGCTCGTCGTGCTGCAAAAGAAGAAGGGATCCTAGGTGGTATTTCTTCAGGTGCTGCCATTTATGCTGCTTTGCAATTAGCTGAAAAGCTTGGAGCGGGTAAAAAGGTTGTCGCTATCATCCCTTCAAATGGTGAGCGTTATTTAAGTACACCACTTTATAACTTTGAAGATTAATGAATCTTAATAAAAAGCAGTCCTAAATGAATAGGACTGCTTTTCTTCTTTTTCGTTGTCATGTAGAATAGACGAAAAGGGTTGAACGGGAGTGAAGCTGTTGCAACAGGAAATGAAAAACAGGTGGGTAACGAAAGCGACCTCGTTCCCGATCGTTGAAGGAGCTTGGTTTTCACGTTTTAAACAAATATCAGTTGAGTATCCTCATCATGTACTACTTGAAAGTGGTCGAGGTGGGAAATATAGCATTATAGGTCTTCACCCATTCGCTGTTATTGAAGGGAAAGGGGACAAGCTAACAGTAGAGCAAAACGAAAAAACAATAACGAAGCACGGCTCATTGTTAGCGCTAATGAAAGAAACCCTTGAACCTTATCAAACAAAAATGGTAGAAGGCTTACCCCCTTTTCAAGGCGGGGCGATTGGTTATTTTAGTTACGATATCGTACGGGAAATTGAACGGTTACCTCTACAGGCAAAGGACGACCTAGATTTACCAGATCTTTATTTTATGCTTTTCCATGATGTATTCATTTATGAACATGAAGCTGAGAAGATGTGGGTGATTGTTCACGGTGAAACGGGGACGGAAGAGATTCTAGAGCAACGGATGAACGAATATGTGAAGCTCTGGACGGCAACTGGTAAGGAACGAACTTGGATTCAATTTCCTAAAATAAATCTTGAACTAAGCCCATCATTAAGTGAGGAAGCCTTTTCTGAGGCTGTCGAAAAAATCCGCGAGTATATTTCAGCGGGAGATGTATTTCAAGTCAATCTCTCTGTAAGACAAGCAAAGGAAATGATTACGGAGCCATTTCATGTGTATGATGTGCTTCGTACGTTAAATCCTTCACCTTATATGAGTTACTTACAGACCCCGCATTTCCAATTTGTAAGTTCTTCTCCGGAATTACTTGTGAAAAAGCAAGGGAATGAAGTGAGCACAAGACCGATAGCTGGGACGCGTTCGCGTGGGAAAGATGAAGCAGAGGATCATCAGTTAGCAGCGACTTTGATTGAAAATGAAAAAGAACGTGCCGAGCATGTGATGCTCGTAGACCTTGAACGAAATGATTTAGGCAGAGTGTGTAAATTTGGTACCGTCGAAGTTAATGAGTTAATGGTTATTGAAAAGTATTCACATGTGATGCATATCGTTTCAAACGTTCGTGGTAAGATGAGAGAAGATGTTGATCATTATGATGTGATTCGTGCAACGTTTCCAGGAGGAACGATTACCGGAGCACCAAAAGTGAGGACGATGGAAATAATCGAGGAATTGGAACCTGTTCGTCGAGGCGTTTATACGGGGTCAATCGGGTGGATAGGGTTCAATGACGAAATGGAGCTTAACATTGCAATCCGAACGATGGTGTGTAAAGATAACATTGCCTATGTTCAAGCGGGGGCCGGAATTGTCATAGATTCCAATCCGCATTATGAATATAAGGAATCATTGAAAAAAGCAAAAGCCCTTTGGCGTGCGCTTGAGTTGAGTGAAGAAGAGATGACGAAAAAAATGTACAGCTGAGCTGAGGAGGAATGAAAAATGATTTTAATGATCGATAATTATGATTCTTTTACGTATAATTTAGTTCAATATTTAGGTGAGATGGGTCATGAGTTAGTCGTAAAACGAAATGATCAAATTACAATTGCTGAGATTGAGAAGATGAATCCAGATTATTTAATGATTTCTCCAGGACCTTGTAGCCCTAATGAAGCGGGAATCAGTTTAGAGGCAATCGAACATTTCGCTGGAAAAGTTCCTATCTTCGGTGTATGCCTGGGTCATCAATCAATTGCTCAAGTTTTTGGGGGCGATGTTGTTCGTGCTGAGCGCTTAATGCACGGAAAGACATCTGCGATTAAACATAATCAGGAAACGATTTTTAGTGGAATTGCATCACCATTTACAGCAACACGCTATCACTCCCTTATTGTAAAACGAGATACTTTGCCTGAATGCTTCGAAATTACTGCAGAAACAGAGGAAGGTGAAATTATGGGACTGCGTCATCGCGAGCTTGCGATTGAAGGGGTTCAATTTCATCCTGAATCAATTATGACTGATGCAGGTAAATTGCTTTTACGGAATTTTATTGAAACATATAACAAGGAACAATCATCATGTTCGTCTACATGAATGGTTCCGTGCTTCCTGTTGAACAGGCGAAACTCTCCGTTTTTGACCATGGTTACATGTATGGTCTCGGTATATTTGAGACGTTTCGTATTTATGACGGTCATCCATTTCTTTTGGATGACCATTTTCGACGTTTAAAGGAAGGACTTCTGCAGCTTGGTATACAATGGAGTATGGAAAAAGAGGCTGTATATACAGTTCTAGAGCAGCTTCTTAAAGAGAATAAACTTCATGATGCTTATGTAAGATGGAATGTTTCAGCAGGTGTAGAGGATCTAGGTTTATATACAGGGATTTATGAAAAGCCGACCACTGTTGTCTATATGAAATCTTTGCCATCCTCTATGGCACAGCATAAAAAGGCACAAATTCTTGATATTCGTCGGAATACACCTGAAGGAAGCTTTCGCCTTAAATCACATCACTATTTAAATAATGTTTTAGCAAAACGTGAAATAGGCGATAACGTAAATGTGGAGGGAATCTTTTTATCTCAGGATGGTTATGTAGCAGAAGGGATTGTTTCAAATGTATTCTGGGTGAAGGGTGGCACAGTTTATACACCGTCGTTAGAGACGGGGATTCTTAATGGCGTTACGAGACAATTTATATTAAAGCTATTGCAAAAGGAAGGCATTTCGTATGTGGAAGGACTTTTTAACCAACAGGCTCTTTTAGAGGCAGATGAAGCCTTTGTAACGAATTCGATTCAAGAAGTCTTATCATTAACCTCGTGTAATCACATAGAATTTCCAACAAATAATCCAATCACAACATGGCTACAAAAACAGTACGCTCATGCAAGAAAGCTTCTTATAAGCAAGGATGAGCTATAAGGAGGTAGGTCTGTATGGAAGAGACGTTAATAAAAACAATTGATTTATCGGTACTAAA
Organism: Halalkalibacter urbisdiaboli; assembly: GCF_002156385.1. Classification (GTDB taxonomy): domain Bacteria; phylum Bacillota; class Bacilli; order Bacillales; family Bacillaceae_D; genus Halalkalibacter_A; species Halalkalibacter_A urbisdiaboli. Next base: position 10,340 of record NZ_MVJM01000006.1, on the reverse strand, counting down.
AGAACGAACCATTGTAATGGGTATCTTAAACGTCACACCAGATTCGTTTTCCGATGGTGGTCGTTTTAACGAAATTGAAGCTGCGGTATCACATGCAAAAAGGATGGTTTCAGAGGGTGCTGATATGATTGATATCGGTGGAGAATCAACAAGGCCTGGTGCAGAAAAGGTATCAGAAGAAGAGGAGTTAGCCCGAGTAATCCCGATCATTAAAGCCATATCGAAAGCGGTTCATGTCCCGATCTCAATTGATACGTATAAAGCAGGGGTAGCAAAGCAAGCCATTGAAGCTGGGGCCTCATATATTAATGATGTTTGGGGAGCAAAAGCTGATCCAAATATGGCTAAAGTAGCTGCAGCCTATCAAGTTCCAATTATTCTTATGCATAACCGGGATAATAAAGAGTATAACGATTTAATCGAGGATATGAAGCTTGATTTGAAGGAAAGTGTGGACATTTGCTTAAAGCAAGGAGTAAAAAAAGAAAACATTATTCTCGATCCTGGAATTGGCTTTGCGAAAACCTATGAACAGAACCTTGAGGCGATGAGACGTCTTGATGAACTGGTTCAACTTGGTTATCCTATCTTACTTGGAACATCGAGAAAGTCTTTTATAGCAAAGACATTAAATTTACCAGTCGATGAACGGGTCGAAGGTACTGGAGCAACGGTTTGCCTCGGGATTGCAAGGGGCTGTCACATCATTCGTGTTCACGATGTAAAAGAAATGAGTCGAATGGCAAAGATGATGGATGCGATGTTAGGAAAAGGGGCAACGAATCGTGGATAAAATCTATTTAAATGAATTAGCTTTCTTTGGTTACCATGGCGTTTTTGAAGAAGAGACGAAACTGGGTCAACGTTTTTATGTTGATTTAGTCTTAGAATTGGACTTAAAGGAAGCTGGAAAAAGCGACGATTTAGAAAAAACGATTAATTACGGTAATGTGTATGAAGAAGTAAAAGCAATCGTAGAGGGAAAGCCGTATAAGCTAGTAGAAGCTGTAGCAGAAAAAATAGCATCCACATTACTATCACATTTTGATCTTCTTGAACGTTGTACAGTGAAGGTAACGAAGCCAGATCCACCTATTCCAGGACATTATCGTTCAGTTGCTGTTGAGATTACGAGGTCAAAGTTATGAAGGACGTTTATCTGGCACTAGGTTCAAATATTGGTGATCGGGAAGCATATTTAGAAAAAGCCATTCGTGAGTTATCCGCTCATCCGCAAATTGAAGTGAAACAAGCCTCTTCCATTTATGAGACAGAGCCAATTGGATATGTCGAACAACAGGCTTTTTTAAATATGGTTATCTATATACGAACAAATTTATCGCCACAGAAATTATTAGCAGAAACTCAAGCGATCGAGCAATTATGCGGGCGGAAGCGGGATATACATTGGGGACCAAGAACATTAGATCTTGACATTCTCCTCTATGATGAAGAGAATATGAAGATGGAGAATCTATGTATTCCCCACCCGCGAATGTGGGAACGTGCATTCGTTGTCGTGCCATTAATGCAGTTAAATCCGAGCTTATATTCCGAATCATTAAATAAATCAATAGCAGAAGTATATAAGGAATTACCGGATAAAGAAGGTGTGATCGTATGGAAACGAACAATTGGGGGAGAAGGATTAGAGCCTTCCGAAAATTAAAAGGGTATACGCAGGAGGGCTTTGCTAAAGCCATCGGCGTATCGGTGTCGGTGTTAGGGGAAATCGAGCGTGGAAGTCGTGAACCTGATGACCACTTAATTGACCGGATGACAACGGTCTTACAAGTTTCAAGAAATGAAATGTCATATAAATAAAAACATGCGAATGTATGGAGGTGAATAGATATGTTGAAAATTGGTAATATCGAAATGAAGAACCAAGTTGTGCTTGCACCAATGGCTGGTGTTTGTAACCCAGCTTTTCGTTTGATTGCGAAAGAATTTGGAACGGGACTTGTCTGCGCAGAGATGGTGAGTGATAAGGCGATCCTGCACGGAAACGAAAAGTCTTTAAGCATGCTGTATGTTGATGAACGTGAAAAGCCTTTAAGCCTACAAATTTTTGGGGGAGAAAAGGAAACGCTTGTTGAAGCAGCTAAATTTGTTGATAAAAACACAAACGCTGATATTATTGATATTAATATGGGTTGTCCTGTTCCGAAAATCACCAAATGTGATGCAGGGGCAAAATGGCTGTTAGATCCAAATAAAATCTATGAAATGGTTGCGGCAACCGTCGATGCAGTTGATAAACCCGTTACCGTAAAAATGAGAATTGGCTGGGACTCAGATCATATTTATGCTGTTGAAAATGCACGTGCTGTTGAGCGTGCAGGAGGAAGTGCAGTAGCTGTACATGGCCGTACTCGTGTTCAAATGTACGAAGGTGTTGCAGATTGGAACATCATTAAAGAAGTTAAACAGGCAGTTAACATTCCGGTTATCGGAAATGGTGATGTTACCACTCCTCAGGATGCACGCCGGATGCTTGATGAAATCGGTGTCGATGGAGTTATGATTGGTCGCGCTGCATTAGGGAACCCTTGGATGCTTTATCGTACGATTCAATATCTTGAAAACGGGGAATTAGCTCCAGAACCTACTGCTCGTGAAAAAATTGATGTATGCATGATTCATCTAGACCGTTTAATTGATTTAAAAGGTGAAAACGTAGCTGTTCGTGAAATGAGAAAGCACGCTGCTTGGTATTTAAAAGGTTTGCGTGGCAATGGTCGTATTCGTGACAAAATTAATAGCTTTGAAACACGTGATGATGTAGCGACAACGCTATATACGTATGTCGATGAGCTTGAAGCAAGTCTGGCTGAAGAATCTAGTGTCGTTTGACTTTTGCAAGAGACTTCAATATAATGCGTGTGAGATTATTCGTACTGCCAGTGTGTCACTGGCAGTTTTTCTACATAAGAAGGTTACTACATAGAATGATATGATATAGAGGAGATGAGCGGGCGATGAGCCAGGAACTAGAATTAAATGACCAACTAGCGGTGCGGAGGGACAAGCTTAATCAATTGCAGGAAAGAGGATTAGATCCTTTCGGTGGTAAGTTCGAGCGTACTCACACAGCTAATGAAATGGAACAGCAGTTTGGTGAACAGACGAAGGAGCAATTAGAAGAGGAAGAACAAAAGGTAACGCTCGCTGGACGTATTATGACAAAGCGTGGAAAAGGAAAAGCCGGTTTTGCTCATATTCAAGATTTAACTGGACAAGTGCAAATTTACGTACGAAAAGATGCAGTTGGTGATGACCAATATGATGTGTTTGATACGATCGATATTGGTGATATTGTCGGTGTGAGTGGGGTTGCCTTTAAGACGAAGGTAGGAGAACTATCAGTTAAAGTTACAAATTTTCAGTTATTATCAAAATCATTACGTCCTCTTCCAGATAAGTTCCATGGTTTAAAGGATGTAGAGCAGCGTTATAGACAACGTTATGTTGACCTAATTGTGAACCCAGAAGTACGTGATACATTTATATTGCGTAGTAAGATTCTTCAGTCTATGCGTCGTTATTTAGATGATCGTGGTTACTTAGAAGTAGAAACACCGACGATGCATTCTATTGCTGGTGGTGCTTCGGCTCGTCCGTTTGTGACTCATCACAATGCACTTGATATGACGTTATACATGAGGATTGCGATTGAACTTCATTTAAAGCGTCTTATTGTTGGTGGGATGGAGAAGGTTTATGAAATTGGCCGTGTTTTCCGTAATGAAGGAGTATCTACGCGTCATAATCCTGAATTTACAATGATAGAGCTGTATGAAGCATATGCGGATTACAATGATATTATGGAACTAACGGAAGAGTTAGTTGCACATATTGCTAGGGAAGTAATTGGAACAACTAAAATTACGTATGGTGAGGAAGAAATCGACCTTGAACCAAAGTGGAGACGAGTTCATATGGTTGATGCAATTAAAGAACAGACAGGTGTGGATTTCTGGAAAGAGATGAACGACGAAGAAGCTAGAGAATTAGCGAGGCAACACAAAGTACCTGTTAAAAATACGATGACGTACGGACATGTTGTGAACGAGTTTTTTGAGCATTTTGTTGAAGAGACATTAATTCAGCCTACATTTGTTTATGGACATCCACTAGCGATTTCTCCTTTGGCTAAGAAAAATCCCGAGGATGGACGCTTTACTGATCGTTTCGAGCTATTTATTGTTGGCAGAGAGCATGCTAATGCATTTTCGGAGTTAAATGATCCGATTGATCAGCGTCAACGTTTTGAGCAACAGCTTGTTGAACGTGAACAAGGGGATGATGAGGCTCATATGATGGACGAGGACTTTGTAGAGTCACTTGAGTACGGTATGCCTCCTACTGGTGGGCTCGGTATCGGAATCGACCGATTAGTTATGTTATTAACAAATTCACCTTCTATTCGTGATGTGTTATTGTTTCCGCAAATGAGACATCGTGAAGGAGAGTAATCTTATTTGAAACAACCCGATTTATTCGGGTTGTTTTTTTTAGGTGACACGGTTTATTTCTTATATAAAATTATTCTTTATTTTTTGATAGAGATCCGTATAATAAAAGACAGGCGATTAAGTCGAAAAAAACTTTCGAAAAAACAGTTGCGTTTATTTCATATGCATGGTATATTATTTCTTGTCGCTAAAACAGCGAGGAAAAATAAAATAATATAACAAAAAAGTGTTGACATCAAATTGTCGGTATGTTATATTAATAAAGTCGCCATTGAGCGATGGACAAGTTCTTTGAAAACTGAACAAAAGCCAAGCGAAAAAGAGATTGTTTTATTTCGATAAAATCAAATCTCGTCAATTTATTATTTATTCGAGCTAATCAGCTCACCATTTTTATGGAGAGTTTGATCCTGGCTCAGGACGAACGCTGGCGGCGTGCCTAATACATGCAAGTCGAGCGGACTGATTAAGAGCTTGCTCTTATGACGTTAGCGGCGGACGGGTGAGTAACACGTGGGCAACCTGCCCCTTAGACTGGGATAACATCGAGAAATCGGTGCTAATACCGGGTAAGAGATGCAACCGCATGGTTGTGTCATAAAAGATGGCTCCGGCTAT
>NZ_MVJM01000006.1:1669-2105 GCF_002156385.1 Halalkalibacter urbisdiaboli | reverse complement strand
CGTTCGAATAGGGCGGCACCTTGACGGTACCTAACCAGAAAGCCACGGCTAACTACGTGCCAGCAGCCGCGGTAATACGTAGGTGGCAAGCGTTGTCCGGAATTATTGGGCGTAAAGCGCGCGCAGGCGGTCTTTTAAGTCTGATGTGAAAGCCCCCGGCTCAACCGGGGAGGGTCATTGGAAACTGGGAGACTTGAGTGCAGAAGAGGAGAGTGGAATTCCACGTGTAGCGGTGAAATGCGTAGATATGTGGAGGAACACCAGTGGCGAAGGCGACTCTCTGGTCTGTAACTGACGCTGAGGCGCGAAAGCGTGGGGAGCAAACAGGATTAGATACCCTGGTAGTCCACGCCGTAAACGATGAGTGCTAGGTGTTAGGGGTTTCGATGCCCTTAGTGCCGACGTTAACACATTAAGCACTCCGCCGGGGAGTACG
>NZ_MVJM01000006.1:0-1659 GCF_002156385.1 Halalkalibacter urbisdiaboli | reverse complement strand
TGTTCGCCCATTAAAGCGGTACGCGAGCTGGGTTCAGAACGTCGTGAGACAGTTCGGTCCCTATCCGTCGCGGGCGTAGGAAATTTGAGAGGAGCTGTCCTTAGTACGAGAGGACCGGGATGGACACACCGCTGGTGTACCAGTTGTTCCGCCAGGAGCATCGCTGGGTAGCTACGTGTGGACGGGATAAGTGCTGAAAGCATCTAAGCATGAAGCCCCCCTCAAGATGAGATTTCCCATGGAGTTAATCCAGTAAGACCCCTCAGAGATGATGAGGTTGATAGGTCTGGTGTGGAAGCGTGGCGACACGTGGAGCTGACAGATACTAATCGGTCGAGGACTTATCCAATAACATTCTTGACAGATGTCACACTTAGATTGTGACTTGTTTACACATTATCTAGTTTTGAGAGAATCATCTCAACAATATTAGTTTGACAAAGAGAACCAAGAAGTTCGAGGAAGCAAGTGACTGAGGAATGGAGCGTACACCCGTACGTGACATGACCGAAGATCACGCAGCTGACGAAGAAATTCGCCGGTTATCTGAAGTCAAAAAGTTTGGTGGCGATAGCGAAGAGGTCACACCCGTTCCCATGCCGAACACGGTCGTTAAGCTCTTCAGCGCCGATGGTAGTTGGGGGATTCCCCCTGTGAGAGTAGGACGTTGCCAGGCCTAAATATGGAGGATTAGCTCAGCTGGGAGAGCACCTGCCTTACAAGCAGGGGGTCGGCGGTTCGATCCCGTCATCCTCCACCATTATGCCGGTCTAGCTCAATTGGTAGAGCAACTGACTTGTAATCAGTAGGTTGGGGGTTCAAGTCCTCTGGCCGGCACTGTTTTAATAAAAAATTATTTATTAAGAGCCATTAGCTCAGTTGGTAGAGCATCTGACTTTTAATCAGAGGGTCGAAGGTTCGAGTCCTTCATGGCTCACCATTATATTTTGCGGGTGTGGCGGAATTGGCAGACGCGCTAGACTTAGGATCTAGTGTCTTATGACGTGGGGGTTCGACTCCCTTCACCCGCATGATATGCGGAAGTAGTTCAGTGGTAGAACACCACCTTGCCAAGGTGGGGGTCGCGGGTTCGAATCCCGTCTTCCGCTCCAAGTTATATCTTTAGTCCTTTTTACCCCGTGCCGGGGTGGTGGAATTGGCAGACACACAGGACTTAAAATCCTGCGGTAGGTGACTACCGTGCCGGTTCAAGTCCGGCCCTCGGCACCATAAGAATGCGCCCGTAGCTCAATTGGATAGAGCGTTTGACTACGGATCAAAAGGTTAGGGGTTCGACTCCTCTCGGGCGCGCCATATTTTCTCTTTAAACGGGAAGTGGCTCAGCTTGGTAGAGCACCTGGTTTGGGACCAGGGGGTCGCAGGTTCAAATCCTGTCTTCCCGACCATTATTTGGGGCCTTAGCTCAGCTGGGAGAGCGCCTGCCTTGCACGCAGGAGGTCAGCGGTTCGATCCCGCTAGGCTCCACCAAATAAAATATTGACAAGATGAACTAAACTTGTTATATTAGAAAAGTCGCTTTTAGAGAAGCGATTAAGTTCTTTGAAAACTGAACAAAAGCCAAGCGAAAAAGAGATTGTTTTATTTCGATAAAATCAAATCTCGTCAATTTATTATTTATTCGAGCTAATCAGCTCACCA
>NZ_MVJM01000005.1:40266-101493 GCF_002156385.1 Halalkalibacter urbisdiaboli | reverse complement strand
GAGCCAGGATCAAACTCTCCATAAAAATGGTGAGCTGATTAGCTCGAATAAATAATAAATTGACGAGATTGGTTTAAATGAAAAGAACATTTAAACTGTCTCTCTTTACGCTTGGCTTTTGTTCAGTTTTCAAAGAACTTATTCGTCACTCATCGGCGACATTTATTATCATAACATAATAATTTGTTCTGCGCAACAACTTTTTTTAAAAGTTTTTAGGAATATTTAAATCCGTTGTCAGCGACAAGTAATAATATATCACGTTATCAAATTCTGCGCAATAGTTAATTTAAAAATTATTTTAAGCGGCTAGATTAAATAATCTATCATATATCAAAGATAAAAGCAATCCATTTAGATATCATTCACTCCTATGCTCCGATATAATATTAGTTAGGTCTAAAACCTTCATTATTATATAAGCTCACCACGAAAAAAACTATTTGTTCTCCACCAATTGTTTTAGTTGGTCATAGCATTTAAAAAGTTAACAAATTGACAGGCACACAACCTACCCCCAGCACTTTAAAATACTGGGAGTGGACATTTTTATACTGAATAATCCTTGCTTGGATACTAATATTCTCCTCGATAATTAAATGCATTATAAATAAGATATTTAATTGGCTCGAATACATCCTCCATAAATCCATCACCCTGAGTAGAGCGACTCCTACGCTATCAGGAATCGCTCTTACATATTACCCAATAATATCGCGTGTGTTTTCAAATGTTTTATACTGTTCTTCTTCCATAATATTCTTTAATGTATCAACAGTTTTCCAAATATCATAGAAGGAGTTATATAATGCAACAGGACCAATTCTTATAAAATTGGGAGCTCGGAAGTCAGGGATAATACGATGACTTTTTAGCGCTTTACAAATACTTGCTGCATGTTCATGTTCTAGTAAGATATGCGCTCCTCTTTTTGATTCATCTAATGGACTAGCGATACGAAAATGATATGTTTGTAGTTCAGACTCAATTAGCTCGATTAAATAATTTGTTAATGCTAACGACTTCTTTCTTATCTGATTTATACCGACTTCGTTAAAAATTTCTAATGCCCCTAGTAAAGGAGCCATACTTAAAACATGTGGTGTACCAATTTCATAAGCTCCGGCATCAACATCAACTTCTAATTCATGTTTCATATCAAATTGAACATCTTTTCGCGAACTAAACCACCCAGCCAATCCTGGCTCTTGGCCAAAGTGCTTTTGATTCACGTATAACCCTCCTACTGCTCCTGGTCCGCCATTGATGTGCTTATAATTGCACCATACGGCAAAGTCGACATCCCATTCATTTAAATAGTGTGGAATTGCTCCAATCGAATGACATAAATCAAACCCAATTGTAATTCCCCGCTTGTGGGCTTCCTCCGTTAAGCGTTTCATATCAAGAATTTGACCACTCCGATAAAGGACACTTGGTAGAAAAATGAGGGACACATCATCATTCATATTCTCGATAATTTCGTCCTCGACTAACATGCCGTGTATACTCTCTATTCTAATTAAAGAATCTGTTGGGTCGTATCCCTTTAGTTGAAGCTGACTTTTTAGCGCATAAATATCTGAAGGAAATGTCGCATCATCCGCTAAAATCTTGTACCGCGTTGCCGTTGGCTTATAAAAGGTTGACACCAATTGATGAATGTTTACAGTTGTTGAACCTGTTACGAGCACTTCATTTCCATTCGCTCCAACGAGTGGTGCTAACTTCTCCCCAAGCTCTTGCGCCATAAAGAACCACGGATGGTCCCCTTTTAGCCAACCATCTATTCCATATTCTTTCCACGTGTTGAACACATCCATTAACGAACGTTCAGCTCGCCTCGAAAGTAACCCAAGTGAGTTTCCATCCAAATAGATTTTATCTCCTATGTAAAACTCTTCCTTAAAACATTCAAGAGGGTCTTCTTTATCCTTACTTATAGCAAAGTTAACTGTATTGGTGTTATTCATTGATCGTGCTCCTCACAAATTAACGATTTTATGATTTTTTTTAAACTGATAATAAAAACTCATTATTGATGGTAACTTAAAAAAAATGATGATAACTCAAAAAAAATGATGATATCTTTCAAAATAGTCGCTTTTTCAGATTATCATCATACTATTTTAGCGCAGTTTTGTTGAAATACCTAATTATTAATAGGCAGTAAAAGTTTGTCACACTGCCTAGCGATTATTGTACCACTGACCGGAGCGCGAATGCGGTATTTTTTGTTCGTTTTTTCTATAATGATATAAAGTAAAAATGTAATCTAAATATGGTACGTGAAATTAATTAAATTCTTTTACTTAAACATGCTTTCGTTTATTGTACGTACAACTTAATACAGTACGTGAAATTTTCATAGTGTTTTTCGCAGCTCATTACGGTTTCTGCCTTCTCATTGTTAATTCTTCCTCAACCATTAAGTACATGCTTTCAACACCTGAACTAGATGCTTCAAACGTGTATGCATGTTCCATGTTAATCCCGATATGATCTGCTTCGCTTGCTGCATCCATATTTGCGCCGATAAACATAAACTCCCAGTTATGTTTATCTTCTTGATGATGTATTAACTGTTTCACTTTAGTATAGGTGAATTCACGGCTCGCATTTTCCATTCCATCCGTTGTAATCACAAAAAGTACCTTCCCTGGCTTTTGAACGTCCGTTGCTTTTGCTATTCTGGCACGCACATCAACAATCGTCTTCCCTATAGCGTCTAGTAATGCCGTACATCCCCTTACATAATATTCTTGATTTGTAAGCTTGATGTTTTTGGCATCAATGCCGTTCCAGAGGATTTCATAGCTATCATCAAAGAGAACGACGGTGAGGAGTGTATCTCCATCTAGTTGACTTTGTCTTTCAACTAATGCATTAAATCCACCAATCGTATCCTCTTCTAACCCAGCCATAGAACCACTTCTATCAAGTAAAAATATAATTTCGGTTACTTGCTCATTCATCATTATCATCCTCCCTGTTCATGGTATAATAATAGCGAAGTTTACTGATGATATGGTCGCCTGAAAAGCGACAATTTGGGAGATGAGCTGTATGCTTGATCAAAAACTTTTGAAAGAATTACAGGGATACGTTCAACTATCCTTGCATCAGCTCTCGTTCGATATTCACGAGCAATTTCACGAAGAGACGATTAAAGATGTCAATACATTTGAATTACAAGAATTCATTGAAAATAAACAAAAACCAACCTTTAATCAAGTATTATTTCGGTTTATCGATCGAAAAGGAATGAAAGATTCAGAGGTTTACAAAAAAGCTAGCATGGACCGCAGACATTTTTCAAAAATACGCTCTACCCCTCATTATCGCCCTGGGAAAAATACGACACTCGCTCTCACATTTGCACTTGAACTGAATATGGACGATACCGAGGAGCTACTAAGTGCTGCTGGCTACGCTTTGTCAGACAGTGATACCTTTGATTTAATTATTCAATTTTTTTTAGAGAAAGAACGTTATGATATCGATGTGGTTAATGAGGCTTTGGACTATTATGGGCTAAAGCCGTTGATTGGGAGTAATGGTTCCTAAATAAAAAAAAGACCGCCACTTATTTTGAGGCCAATGAAAAAGGTAGATTTTCACTTTTTCATTGGCCTTTTACAACATGCGAAACTATTGCGCTTTAAAGAGCACATGAAAGGGGAGTTTTTCGGTGCTCTCACTTGTTTTAATGCGTTCTTTTTAGATTACCAGGTTATTATCGGTATATTATAATTGTATAACGCTGATCCAATTTGCATTTACATCAGACAAATCAAAACGTTTAGGTTCGCCGGCTCTTAACTCTGAAACCGTTACACCCTTTTCTATTAACTTATTTCTAACTTCTTCAACATTTTTAACAACAAAATTAAACGGAGTGTATTTATCAATTGGCTGGAAATCTGGAATTTGAACTAGGTGAAATCCACAATTAGGTGCTATTGCAAGGCCACACATTCTTTCGTTTTGCCAACGCAAGTCGAAACCAAATACTTCTTGATACCATAACAACGATTCTTGAAGATTTTTGACAGGAAGAAATACCGCATCAATACGATCAACAAACTTTTCTAGCTCTTGTTCACTCACCTAAATCATCTCCTCGATAATCTAACTTATCGGACTATATTTTTATGAAAGTTGAAACGGGACCTTATTATATTATTTTAGCGCTATTCAATCATGACTTGACTTACCTCTATTAAAATAGGCAGATACTGTAATGATAAAACCTATAATAATGAAAAATAGCTCTAAATCTCCCATTCTTATACTTGCTTCTCCTTGAATGTATATCCCTATTAACATAACTGCCATCCCCAAAAGCATGGTTTTAATCGAACCAGTCATTTCAAACCTGCGAAAATGATTATCAAGTTCATTTTCTCTGTAAGCCTCCTCCTTGAAAATACATTTACAAATAAATTATTTCTTGTTAACCAAAGACGCAATTGCTTCAATAACGAAAAAGTGATTGCTGTTGATATGAACTCTACCCTTTTTCCCCATTTCTTAACTCTAATAGCGGTAAAGATAAGTATTCATCATTTAATCTACAAACATAAGCTCCCTCGAAATGGTTTATTTAATATTTGCACTCCAATAAGAATGTTAGGGTTGTTCTTTAATACTAACTCTGTATTACCTTGAGGAAATCTCATACCAATAAGAGTCCACGTTTTTTCTTCATCTTGAAATGTTTCCCAAGCCTTTGTTATACCCAAAGATTGATAAAACTGTCCTGACCTTTCGATGTTTTAAGTGTAAATAGAAGCTCCTTCAATACTTTCTCACATAAACCATTCACCCCTTCTCAATAAGAACTTATGTTCCTTTTTTATCTTAATCCAAATTTAACCAAATAGGCAAGGTATCTATTAAACTAGCTTCAAAAATTTAGAGCAACGATTACCATTAAACCGTAATTTTAAGCTCTTTATTTTTGCGAATGATGATAAATTTGAAAAAATGATGATAACCTTCAAAATAATGATGATAAGTCCAATTCGGTATGTGAAATTTAATTAAAAACTAACAAAAAAGTGACCCGATTCGGTCGCTTTATACGCCTACTGAGTCACCTTTTCCAGTTCACATTCAATTTCCAGCGTTTTTACTGCAGTCACGCCAGCTCTTCCAACGTCAATTGTGCGACCACTTCAAATCCATTTCCCTGTCCATATGGTCTTACTACAACCGTTTCCATATTATCCATTCGTCCAAAGCCAATTCCAAGGGGAAAACTATGACCGATAATTACCTTATTCGTTCCTGGTGCTGGTCACCCACCGTTGCTTCTGCATGCCTCGAATAAAGAATGTAACCGCCTCTCCGAAGGTATTGTAATGTTTGCCGAGTAGGAGTGGCTTGTATTCTATTTTCAAATTGATGTCGCGTGAGTTGATTATAATGGGTCATATTGTGTACCGATTCTAGTTGCGCGAGAGTCTGAGTATAATCCAGATTTGGCTCGTTAATCAACAGAATCGCTCCTTTATTTGAGTCTAGGCGTTTTACCTATGATACTGTATGATACCTGAGCAAAAATAGTGACTGCTTCATTCACTATGAAGACCGTACAATTCCCTGCACAGCTTTTCTACATGTTCATATTTTATTAATAGGAATAGCAGAGGGGGTAGTGAGTTGAAGGAAGATAAAACGATCCCGTTTCCGAGCAGAAATATGAATTTGAGTGAAGATGAATACCGACTCTTTCTAGATTATCGAGAAAAAATATTGAATGCGACTTCGCAATCTGAGGTTGAGTTTTATTTTTCACTAGCACTAAACCTGATTCATAAAGCGAAAAATCGGTATCATTGATTCTCACTCATGAAACTTCATCATCCAAGGCTTTCATCTCCGACATTACGCCAATATATGAGGCTGTGCCAAAAGGTTGTTTATTTACCTTTTGGCACAGCCTTCATTGAACGTCGCTACACCTACGAGCGAATAGAGCCCGCTTTAAGCTTTTTAGACAGCCCCTCTAACAAGTTACATAGGTTCCTTTATGATTTTGGCTTTAGGATGTCTTTCTTTTTCTTCGATTTCGTCGCTGATATGTCGCCGATTACTATTCCAAATCCGTTCGTGCCGACATAGACCCTTCCGTACTTGTTTGGATCTCCTGTAATTGTACGGTTGGCCGCACCGAATTGATGGTCGTCATCGTTAATTCTAATCCATGTTTTCCCTTCGTCATCGGAGCGGAAAATCCCCATAACACCGTTAATTCGTGCGTAGCTATACAAGGCCATATAGTCGCTCTTTGGGGCCACTTTTCCAAAACCAATTGTTGCGGCTTCTTCTACGCGATCTACCTTTGAAAAGGTGGATCCAAAATCGGTTGAACGCCATAACCCGTATTCACTCTCTGCATCACGATTATCTGCTGCTGCTGCAATCCAAATATGACCTTCCTTTCCAGGTACGGCTTTGAATTTACTCGTTGTTAAGCTAGGAAGCCCTTCTGCAGCCGATGCAGTGAACGTTGCTCCTCCGTCCGTACTTACATAAAATACACCATCCTTTAATCCATAAAACGTATTCGGGTTCACCCGGTCTGATGAGACGACAGCTCCTTCAGGTATCCCCTCTGATTCTATCCATGTCTGGCCAAGATCCGTCGAGTAGCTCACAGGGCGTGCTTGTGCAGATCCACCTTCAGGGCTCCACACTAATACATCACCATCTGCTCCAACAGCTATCCAACCTCCGTTTGTTCGATCGCCTTGTTGATGTTCCCAGGCGTTTGAGCCAGGCTGCCATGTGATGCCGTTGTCTGTCGAAATACCGATACGTGGTTCAGTTCCATCACGATTCCCGTCATGGTTTAGGACACGAACGACGATATTCGGATTATTCTCAGCATAATCAATGTCCGGGCTATTTCCATTATACGGATTCGTGATCATCTCCGGGGCCTTGGTTACATCTTCGTGGCGAAAACCGCCGATGTCTCCCATTGCACTTAATAGTGGAGCGCCTGACGGTGGACTGATTAATCCAAGAATTGCCGTTTCTTCAATTCCTTCAGCCATAACCGAAAGATTAACCGTGCCCCCTTCGTCGTCTAGCGCCGTTACATTGTTCGACCCATAAAGCGTTGCTCCGGTTCCGTACATGATCCGATCTGAATTATGTGGATCAATATTTAAATCACCGATCATCCAGCCTAACTTCGGTTGGATTTCTGCTCCAGTTTGCGCTTCTATCGCGTTGCCTTTTTGTCCCCAATCAAGCCACGGGGCGACTGAATAATCGATTGTGAAATGATTTTTGCGTGGTAGGTCTTCCCCCCAATCAAGTGTCCAGAACGGTTTCCATGTTTGACCGCCATCTGTACTACGATAAATTTGGTCATCTGGCCACCAAAGGTTCATTGTCGCTACCATAAGGACATCGGGATTTTTAGCGTCGACAGCTAAGCCACCGTAGGGCTCACCTTGAACTGGACTAATATCTGTCCATTCCCCTGTGTTTGTGTTGTATTTCCATACAGCACCCCCTTGCCCACCATCATATGGACCTTCATTTTCATTATAGGAAATAACTAACTCACCATTTACAGCTAAAATACCGTGATGTGGTAAATACCCTTGTTGAGGCTGACCAGGAAGTGCCTCCCAGCTTTGACCACCATCTAAACTTCTATAAATGCTTTTCTCCGTATCAGCAACCCCAGCATAAATGGTCTGTGTTGCTTCCCCTTTTGAGCCACTATTCGGATCAAAGGTGATCCACACTACGCCAATTTCACCACCGTAATAATCGAGATAATTACCTGTGGCAGGAAAACTCTCTACTTGCTCCCACGTTTCACCATAGTTTGTGCTCCGCCAGAGGCCATGACCACCGCGTGCACCAAAATATAAGATGCTGTTGTCATTAGGATCGATGCTTAGTCTCTCTCCCATTGAACGCCCTGGCATATTACCGCCTACTTTGAAGGGCAAATCCGTTCTCTCCCAGGTGTCACCACGATCCTGTGAACGTAGGATAGCACCATTCATAGTTGTCCAATCATTCGTATATGTTCCTGCAGCAACATAAACTCGGTCTGGGTCTACTGGGTCCGTTGCTAAACTATCAACACCCGCTAGATTCCATTCATCAAAGCTTACAAAATCCATCAATTGGATCCATGAATTTGTGTCCGGATCCCAGCGATAGGCACCGCCAATATCAGTCCGAGTATAAATCAAGTCTTCCTCAGTCTCATTAAAAACAATGCCTGGTATAAACCCTCCTCCAACAACCTTTGCTCGCCCCCATTCATAGGATTCTTTTTTAGCTTTTGTCTTAGCATCCACTATTGTTGAAAAAGAAAATCCACTAAACACCATGACAGTACATAAACCGAGAATTGCGAATGATTTTACGAGATTTTTAAACATAGTTTCCCTCCTTCATCGTCATTGATTTTCACGTACTAATAACCTCTTTACCGAAACATTGAAAACGCTATCATTTCAACCCAATCTATGTTGTCGGATTTTATTATATCTCCACAACTTCTCAATCAACACCTTATAAATGCAACTAAAAGTCAGTAAAAAATTAGTCTTTTTCCAACACACAACAAGTCCCGTTACATTGTAACGGGACTGTTATGAATATACTGATCTACAAACTCCCAAACCGTACGCCAATATAATGCGGGATCTACCTTTTCTGCATCTCCGTGGCCGGCAGCTGGAATGATTAATTTTTCTTTATCAACCGTTGCTGCACCATAGAGATCATAGACCATTTCAAATGGTACAAAGGTATCTGCATCACCGTGAATAAAAAGTATCGGGGTTTGACTCTTTGCTACTTGCGCCACAGCGGAGGCTTCATATAAGTCGTAGCCGGCACGTATTTTCGTGATTGTATTGGCTGCATGCATGACTGGAAACTCTGGCAGGCCGAATAAGTCCTTTAATTGATAGACGAACACCTCGCTCACTGAAGAGTAGCCACAATCTGCGACAATGACCTTGACATGATTAGGTAAGTCTTCACCCGATGTCATTAAAACCGTCGCTCCCCCCATTGAGATTCCGAACAGTGCAATTTCAGCATAAGGGTCCTTTTCAATGATTTCATTAACCCATACAAGTATATCTTTACGGTCATGCCAGCCCATGCCGATATAGTCGCCTTCACTTTTTCCATGTCCACGAAGGTCGGGGGCAAGCACATGATAGCCTTGCTCGTAAAAATTCCGTACCCAACGCGTTAGATCCGTTGCATTGCTGTTATAGCCATGAGAAACAATCGCCCACTTATGAGTCGGTTCCTCGTTTTCATATAAATATCCGTGTAGTTTTAATTGTCGCTTATCAGTCGAGACGACGTTCATTATTGTAGGCTGATGCGTCTTTTCAAACGCATAATCAGCTACTTCAGCAGCTTCTGCTACATTAGCCAAAACAGCTTCACTTTCAGCCAAATGAGGATTGCCATCTAAAAACTCTTTCTCACGGTCTACATTCAAAGCAAAGTTATAAAAATAGTTCCCAACTAATCCATATCCAATCACGAGAATAAAAAGAATGATTGTCATAGCTATCATTGTTTTCCTCAAATCCATTCAGCTCCAAATCTTGTCTAGTAGGAAGTATACCATACTCCAAATCCGCATTGACAGATGTTCATTTTACCTCCTTAAAGTTCTGTCTAAATTTTTTACGTTATCGTTTAAACATTGCTTAAGCAAGTGTTTATTGATTTAATCAAATGGTAGGTCCATTCTTCCTTTGAGGTGAGCATCTTGCCATTAATCTACATAATTATTACTGTTGCTTTCATAGATACGTTCTCCCAGCTTCCGATTATTGCTCCGTTTTCAAGCAGCTTAGGAGCGAGCCCAATGCTAGTAGGAATAATTATCGGGCTTTACTCATTTTCAAATATTCTTGGAAATATCGTATCAGGATTTTGGATTGACAGGATTGGTCCGAAAAAGGTTCTTTCGGTTGGAATGCTTTCTGTTGGCGTAATTTTGTTTTTCTATTCTGTTGCTGCGAACCCGCAGCAATTAGTTATTATCCGATTTCTCCATGGCTTTGCTGGCGGACTAATAGTCCCCGCTGCCTTTACGTTTTTAGGGACTATGAAAACTGAAAAATCGAAAGGGAAAGTTATGGCTTTTTCAGGGGCGTCTGTCGGAGCTGCAGCCGTAATCGGACCTGCTATTGGGGCCATCATCAGTGGACGGTTTGGATATAATTGGTTGTTTTATTTTATCACAGTCATCATACTTGTCTTTGCCATTTTAGCTATGATTTTTACAAAAGAACAGCTGAGCGATAAGAAGAGTCTTGTTCCGCAAGAGTCCAAACCGCTTTCAATCACTAGAGCGCTTATTTACGCATACATCTCGATTTTTTCGTTATTATTCACCCTAGGGATTCTTACGTTCGCCTTACCTGTAAAGGTAGATGAGCTCAACTTATCGTCCGAATTAACGGGACCATTATTAAGTGTATTTGGGATTGTCGCTATTCTTTTCTTCATTCTTCCGACCAATCGCCTCTATGACCGAATGAAGAACATGCAGCTGATGA
This sequence comes from Halalkalibacter urbisdiaboli, assembly GCF_002156385.1. GTDB lineage: Bacteria > Bacillota > Bacilli > Bacillales > Bacillaceae_D > Halalkalibacter_A > Halalkalibacter_A urbisdiaboli. The sequence continues at coordinate 90,913 of NZ_MVJM01000005.1, read as the reverse complement.
CAATTGGGCTGATTACGATCTCTCTTGCGTTGTTAGGGTTATCTCTTTCTGCTACATTCTTGCATTTATTATTTGCAATGACTGTCTACGGGATTGGTTTTGCCTGCTTTTCCCGTCAACAAGTGCAACCGTTGTTGAAAGTTCCGGAGACGGTAAACGCGGAAAAGCCTTTGGGCTGTTTTATGCATGCTTCTCTTTTGGAGTTATTGTCGGTTCTTTTAGTGCAGGTTTTTTAGCGCTACCTCCATCACAGTTATTTATAGTAGGTGCGCTAGGCTCATTTTCGATCATGAGTAGCTTTTATCTTGTGGGTCGAGGTAAATGAAAGCATAAGAAAACGCACAGAGGCTGTGCCAAATGGTTGTTTTTTAACCTTTTGGCACAGCCTTCAATGAGAGTAATGAGTGGGGTTCTAATCGTCGAGAACGAAGCCATTGCTGTGCACGCTTTAAGCTTTTGAGACAGCACTTGTGTGTTTAAATATTGGATTCAACCACTTATGAAAAAAAGACCGAAAGTGTAAGTACGATTAAAGTAAAAACTCCTGGATTCTTAAGCTTCTGTTTTTTCATGACCATAACCTCCTGTGTCATCTTTGTTAAATCAATCATAACAAGGATCATGAGCACTGTAAGGGAATTGGTCAGGAAAGCTTACATAAAAGATGCATGTAGTATAGATATTATTCTATATGAAGACTTTATTCTTGCGACACCTCGTCTTCCCTCATCACATTCGTCAAGGAGCCTAATTTCTCAATCGATACAGTTATCTTATCCCCGCTTTTTAGCCATTGCTGACTATCCTCAGGGTTGCCCATTATAACTCCTTCTGGTGTTCCTGTTAGGATCATATCACCTGGATATAAGGTCATATGCTTTGAAATATAACTGATGACCTCAGCACAATTGAAAATCATATCCGAAGTATTTGAGTGTTGACGAACCTCGCCGTTTAACGTTAATTTTATCGATAAATCATTAGGGTCTGCAATTTCATCCCTACTTACCAAGTATGGTCCAATTGGACAAAAGCCATCACTCGTTTTTCCGAGTAGCCACTGAGTTGAAACAAATTGCAAGTCTCGAGCGGATACGTCATTCCCATTGCAGTAGCCGTAAACATAGGAAAGCGCCTCGGCTTCCAATACTTGCTTAGCTTCTTTTCCGATTACAATTACAAGCTCGGCTTCGTAATCTACCTGCTTGCTTGCTTGCGGAAGCACGATTTCGTCGTTGTGCCCTGCTAGAGCATTTGTAAATTTACTAAATAAGATCGGTGTTTCCGGATAAGGCATGTTACATTCGTCCGCATGCTTTTTGTAGTTTAACCCGACACAAATGATTTTCTGAGGATGAGGAACACATGGCCCCAAATGTAGAGATTGTTCATCAAAAACATAGGGGGCTTCCAGCTTTACTTTGTTCACAAGAAGCTCTAACGCTTGCTTGCTTTGCTCGCCACCTGATATCAGTTCCTCGATCGAATTGGGGACGTGCTCCATTTGCGGAAAATCTTCAGCTACTGCTTTAACATCAATAATCTTCTCTCCAGATTTCACCCCTAAACGAAGCTCATTATGTTGATAAAATATCACAGTTTTCATCTTAAGTGTCTCTCCTCTTATTTAAAACAAATTATAATTAGTCCCCCCAGTATTAATTGGAGGGGGGATAGATGATTACTCTTTAACAAATACCGTTTTTATTGAAGTGAAAAACTCAATTGCCGCCTGGCCTTGTTCTCTTGAGTGTGAGCTTGATTGCTTCATGCCACCAAATGGAGCCTGAAGCTCAACCCCAGCACTTTCAGCATTAATACGAACAAGCCCAGCATCCATATCCTTTATGAACGACAGCATATTTGATATATTCGTTGTAAAAATTGAAGCGCTCAAACCAAATTTTGACTCATTTGCAACTTCTAGTGCTTCTTCAATTGTATTCACTTTTAATAATACTAACACGGGTCCAAAAATCTCTTCTTGTGAAATTACCATATCATTAGTGGCGTTTTCAAACACCGTTGGCTCAATGAAATATCCATTTCTTAATTCTTCATCAGTAAGCTGTTTTCCTCCAAACAACAAAGTCGCCCCTTCAGCTTTTCCTTTTTCTATATAAGATAGAACTGTATTAAACTGTGCTTCACTCGAACAAGGCCCCATCCATGTTTCCGGGTTAAGTCCATTGCCGACCTTAATCTGTTTTACTTTTGCTAATAGCTTTTCTTTAAACGTCTCATACACACCACTTTGGATAATAACACGACTTGTGGCGGTACACTTTTGCCCGGTAGATTTTAACCCTCCACTAATCGTCGCATCTACGGCTAAATCTAGATCGGCATCTTCAGTCACAATTACAGGGTTTTTCCCCCCCATTTCTAACTGATACTTGGCACCTCGTGCTAATGCCCCTTGACCAACAAGCTTTCCTACCTTGTCAGAACCAGTAAACGTAATACCGTTAATCGATGGATGGTCAATCATTCCTTGACCGATAACAGAACCAGGCCCTGTTACCATATTTATAACACCATCTGGTAAGCCGGCTTTTGCAAAACAGTCGATTACTTTTGCAGCTGTAATCGCTGTTTCTTGAGCCGGTTTTAAGACAACCGTATTCCCATAAATCAGTGCCGGTGCGATCTTCCAAATTGGAATCGCTACAGGAAAGTTCCAAGGGGTAATTACTCCTACAACACCTAATGGGGTTCTAGTAGTAAACATTAGAGCTTCGCTGTCAGTAGATGGGATGACATCCCCAGTCTTTCGCAGCCCTTCTCCTGCGTAATAGCGAAGAATAGCGACACCGCGAGCTGTTTCACCTTTAGCTTCTGGTAGTGTTTTTCCCATTTCCTTCGTCATCGTTTCAGCAATATCATTTAAATTTTCTTCAAGCATATTCGCTACTCTGTATAAATAATCGCCCCGTTCAGAACCCGCTAGCTTACCCCATTGCTTTTGCGCGTTTTTTGCGACTGCGACAGCTTCATTTAAATCTTCTAATGATGACTTTTGAACGTAACCGACTATTTCTTTATTAGCTGGATTGATGCTCGTATCGACTTGTTCGTTTGAACTCGCCTCCCATTTTCCATTTACATAATTTAAATATGTTTTTAATTCTGTTTTCGTTGACATACTAATCGTCCTTCCTTTTAGTAACTTTTTTCTCTCTGATTCACTAGGCTCTTTACCGAGTTTTTCAACATTCCGATAGTTGAAATTTCGATTTCAACTTCGTCTCCGTCTGCTAATGTAAATTCATTTGGTGGAACAACGCACGTTCCGGTTAGCAAAATCGTTCCCTCAAAGATTTGATTGTCCTTCAGTAAGTATGAAATTAACTCTTCAAATGAACGCTTTAATTGATCTGTTCTCGCATTCCCTTCAAATACGATGATGTCATCGCGAAAGATTTTACAAGAAATTTCGAAGTCGTATGGATTTTCTACCGTTTCAGCAAGACGAATAGCAGGACCAACCGAACAGGAGTTTCTCCACACTTTTGCTTGAGGAAGATAGAGCGGGTTCTCTCCTTCAATATCGCGACAGCTCATATCATTTCCAGCAAGGTATCCAAGAACCTTTCCATGATTATTAATGACTAAGCCTAATTCCGGCTCAGGAATTTGCCACTTTGAATCACTACGAAGATAAACGGGATCGTTCGGACCAACTGTTCGTTCACTCGTTGATTTAAAGAATATTTCAGGGCGAGCGGCATCATATACTTTGTCATAAAACGTTGTAGCATCTAGCTTTCCATCAGTAGCTTCATAGTTTCTAGCCTCCTTACTTTTGAAATAAGTAACCCCTGATGCCCATACTTCCGGGGCATCAATCGGCACGGTTAACTGGAGCTCTTCTATCGATGCTTCAAGAGGAACACTATCTGCAATAACATCCTCAACCAGTTTTAAAGCAGTCATCTTCCTTTTTTCAGCTAAGCTAGTTAGCTCTAAAAATTCTTGGTATGGCAGATTATAAACCTTTCCACTGTCTGTTAATGCTGCTAAAACGAGTTGTTTATCATGTAAATAACGAATGATACGCATAAAATCTCCTCGCTTTTGTTTTATATTATAAAACCTCGTTCTTATTTATAAGGAGTTAGAAACATTCATTTAATGAATGTTCTGAAATCCATAACCAAGTTTATATGATATTTCATGACAAGTGTCTATTAGCATTTTAACTGTTTCTTCTACGCCTTCTTCCTTTGCCCGATTAACAGTCGTTGACATACTTATCGCAGCAACTATATCACCATTATGATTTCTCACTGGATATGCTACACAAAAAACACCCGGTTCATTTTCTTCATTATCGACAGCATAACCACGTTTTCTAATTTCTTCAATTTCTTCAAGAAAACGCTTCTTATCTGTAATTGTATTAGGTGTATGCTGATTAAACTGGTAATGATTTAAGATTTGCTCAATTTCCTCATCTGATCGAAACGCGACAAGAGCCTTTCCTACACCACTAGAATGAATGGGTATCCGTCTACCAATTCTTGAGTACAAAATAGTTGCACTCGCACTTTCTACTTTATCAATATAGATACCTTCTTTACCATCTAAAACAACAAGGTGAACCGTTTTTCCAGATACTTTAGAAAGCTTTTGTAAATAGTCCTTAGCAATCGTTCGTAAATCCATGCTTTGAATGACAAAATTTCCTCTTTCAAATAACTTCAAGCCCAAGCGGTACTTACCATTTTCAGGATTTTGTTCGATGTATCGATGCTTTTGTAATGTTTTTAAAAGAGAGTGAACAGTACTCTTGTGTAACGCCATTCGTTCACTTATATCTGTAATTTTTAACTCGGTTTCAAATTCATCAAACAAATCAAGTATTTTAAGAGCACGCTCTACGGCTTGAATAATTGGCATTTAACGTTCATCCTTTGCTATAATCTCAATTTTATAGATTATTTTAACATACATTCGTCCGATAATAATAACACGAGCAATTATACCTTTAATGTTTCAACAGGAACTCCAAGCCCTTTTGCACCTTTATTCGATGTTGTATAATGCGGTGCGTACCTTTTTAATAAATCTAAACCTATCTTTGCTCGTCTTATCCGTTCTTTACATAATGCAATCGATGTAGATTCGAGATGAGTTCCTGAAGGGTAAATATTAGGTGAATTCCGCAAGCCAAATTTTATATAAACCGGGGCCGCCACACGAATGATTTCTGGTATATCATAATGACGGATAAACCCACCTATGTCATCAGGTGCCTCGACATAAATATCGATTGGAATATCAATCGCTTGGCGTATCGTTGCCAAACGAGCTAGCGTCAAATCAGTTGGGACGTTATACGTATTAGCACCAGCCTGCTCCATTAATTTAATGGAAATTGGATTCGACTGTGCTATTTGAACGGAGACTTTAGCGATTAAATCTTCAGGTAACTCACCCATCTTTTTACATTCATTTACAAGCCAAAGTAACCCTTCATCAGCAACTAAAATACTACGAATTCCAAAGGAGCAAGCTCGTTTAATATCCTCAATCGCATAAACTAGTTGGTCCATTCCTTGATGACGTAGCCCTGCTATTTTGCCAGCACTCGCCATTTGCATCGGGGTAATATCAAAGCTTCCGCGTGGACCGACAAATAAGCTAACTTCAAGTTTTTCACGTCTTCCGATTTCAGCCATTTGTTGTAGTTCTTCGTCCGTCATTAACATGATCCCACTTCCTTGTGAGACGCGATGGATATTCACTCGGTACTGTTCACATGCCTCAATGACAGCCTCAAACGATTGTGGTCCTTCTACACTCGGAATTTCAACTCGATATTGTGCTCCGTCTGGAAAGCGTTTCTGAGATGTAGGCAAGTCGTGACAATCACCTGGAGGAAACCCCAGTTTTTCAATAAAGTTACGTGTTTGTTCCATATTCTAATTCCTCCTTAAACATTAGTAGATGTATTTGGTAATTGTATATCTTTCTTATAATCTAACTTAGCAACTTGTTTAACCATCATTGGAACGACGCCATTCGCTGCATCAGTATGCCCGACTAACAGATTGCTAGGAGCTACTAGGCGCTGGCGCTGGAAAATTCTATCTAGTCGCTCTTTTGCTAGGTCTACTCTACTTTCTCTAAGAGGCTCAAAGGCAAAGCTTAGCTTTCCAGCGTGAAGTTCTTCTTCATCGACCACTTGTATTTCTCGTTTTCGCAGCGCTAAAAACAGGACATCACCGGTTTGTAAATAGAGAATGCCACCATCTTCAATGGCCTCAGGTGTCATATGGCCAATTGCAGCTCCATACGTTACACCTGAATACCGTCCATCACTAATTAACGTTGCTATTCGTTTTAGTTTACGGTTTGCATTTATATGCTGCATCGGTGTAAACATTTCTGGCATTCCAAAGGCTACAGGGCCTTGACCCGCAACAATAATCGCAATTTTAATAATGCCTTCTTCAACCATCTGTTCAAATAGCGTGTTATAATCTAAATCTTTCATAGCTTCAACATAGGTCGGTGCATTTTCTTTCAACATGGCGACCATGCTTTCATGACTAAAACTACGGGACTCTTTTAGTTTTGTTAGTAAATTAGGATCTAGTAAATTCCGATTGGCCTCCTCTTCATTTTCATAATAAAGAACAAAAGCAACTTTATTATCGAATTGATCTAGTTGTGGCGTCGGCATCCCACTTATTTTGACAACAGCACTTTCAAAGAAATTCCCAGTCAATACATCTACCCCGCTAAAAGCCCGTCTAGGCTTTGAGAGAATAACAGGATTATCCTTGACGTTATCTGCTGAAAGACTCTCCTTATTTTCTAATCGCACCTTCCATGTAGTCCCCGTAACCGTTGGGGCTTCAACATCCATAGGTACTCCATTTTCAATTAACTCATGAAATAACGTTTCCATTCCACGACTTTCACCATCACAGCACTGGATTGCTAATGAGAAAATATCACGCCCCTCGGTAAGACTGTAATTAAAGAGGTCAGGAATAGGGTGTGAATGATGAATTTCATCTAAATCCCATAAACTAAATGAATAGCCCCCGTAAAGCATCCCTGCAACAATATGCATCATTAAATTCGTTGAACCTCCCGAGGCACTATGAATTCGAATCGCATTTCGAATATTGGATGCCATTATATTCGCTGCACCGAAAACAGGATTATTTATCATGTTTGCTAAACTGTCTACTGCACCATTCACTTGCGCTTGATTAGGCGCTTCCGTTAATAATTCTAGACTTGGATGAACCAACCCCATTCCAGCAACTAGATGTCTGGAGCTATTGCCTGTTCCATTAAACGCACAAACACCTCCACTGCCATCACATGTAGCGACTGCTAAACGTTTTTCATAATCCTTATGCTGAGCTTTTGTAATCAGCCCCCGCTCAGTGGCACGTTCAAGCACACCTTGAAAAGCCGTATTAGAAGAACATTGAAGGATATAAGCAAGGGCATCTCTTAAGTCATACGCAATGTCTGGGGCCCCTTTATGATCAGCTAAAATAGCTAGTTCCTCTAATTCATTGAAAAGGTCGTCAGGAATGGTTCCACCTTGTAATACGTGAGCTGGTGCAAATGTAGCAAAAACGGGGGCTTCACCACGATATTGACGAATTCTATCAAGATGAACCATAGCGCTAACAACACCTAAGGGTTGTTTATCGCAGCCTTGAATGATAAAGGCGCCATGATAGCTATGAGCTTCCATTTGATTAACGACCATTTTTGCTACAGCATTACGACTCTCAAGAGAATAGCTCATCCCTTGATTGCTTTGTGCCGTACCATCACACATAACAGGTGTTGAAAAGTAAAAGGGTACACCGCCGTTCTCCCAAATTCTAATAGCTGCATGAGCAGAAGTTTTAAAATCCATAATATGAGCCGGATGGTCCGACGAGCCTCCAATAACGGCAATCCTTGGGGCGTTGTCCTCTAAACGATTATAAATTTCTTCCAATGTCCAATCAGGAGCTGAGCCTTTATATAAGGGCCCTAGAATCTGTTTTGAACGGTCAAGTAATCCAGCTACCGTTATCGGTTCATTCGCTTTTCCTTGGACATTGTCACGATATGGGTTTACCTTGTTATTAATTTTCGGAAATCTAACTTCCATCTCAGCTTCCACCTTTCTAATTTAAAAAATTCAATCAACCCACCCAAATTTCAATTCGTATACGGCGGTGATAATCCCGACTTCAATTTTTTACCCATTTCATCCCTCCTACATTGCTTTTTCCCTGTAAAGCTGGACTTTAGAAATTAGCCTAGCCCTTAAATTGAAGAAGATAGAGAGTGAGCTGCGGCAAGAAAATAATAATGAACAATGTGATTACCATTGCGATAAAAAATGGAATAATCGCTTTTGATAAAACTTCTATTGACAGCCCAGAAATTCCCGAACCGACAAAGAGGTTTACTCCTAATGGAGGTGTGATAAAGCCTATTGCCAAATTGACGATCATAATGATTCCAAAATGGATCGGATCGTAACCAATATTTATAGCAATTGGTAATAGGATTGGGGTTAAAATAATAATGGCTGCCAATGTATCCATAAAACAACCAACGATCAATAATAGGATTGTTATTAGTAGAATAATGACAATCGGACTTTCAGAGATTGATAGCATCATTTCAGCAATTTGATTTGGAATTTGTTCAATGGTTAGTAATCTTCCAAATGCCGTTGCCGTACCAACAATAATTAAAATCGTTGCGGTTGTTAAAGAGGCATCCGCTAATATTTTGGGAAGCTCTTTCAGTTTTAATTCTCTATAAAATACCAATCCCGCTAATAACCCATATACAACAGCGATAACGGCAGCTTCAGTTGGTGTAAAAACCCCACCGTAAATACCACCTAAAATAATAATTGGAATGATTAGTGCCCATTTTGCTTCCCAGATTGATTTTAAAATGAACATGAACGATGTGCGTTCAGCTGTTCCAGTGTAGCCCATTTTACGTGAATGGAAATAAGCATATACCATTAACGCGAATCCAACCAAAAGTCCTGGAATGATTCCTGCAATAAACATGTCACCAATTGACACACTCCCTGCTACCCCATAGATGACCATCGGAATACTTGGTGGAATAATTACACCTAACGAGCCAGCAGCACAAACTAAAGCTGTAGCAAATCTCTTATCATACCCTTGACGGGCCATCGCCGGAATCATAATTCCTCCAATAGCAGCCACTGTTGCAGGGCCAGAGCCTGAAATTGCTGCAAAAAACATACAGGTTATAATCGTTGCAATCGCAAAACCACCAGTTTTGTTACCGACAATGGAGTTAGCAACTCGGAAAAGACGATCCGAGATCCCACCCTTCCCCATAATTTCACCAGCTAGAATGAAAAAAGGCACAGCCATTAATGGGAAAGAGTCGATTGATGTTACAAGCTCTTTTGTCAAGAATTCTATCGGTAAATTTCCCATATAGAGTAAAGTACCTAATGTGGCTAAACCAAGTGAGATTCCAATCGGGACACTTAGGAACAGAAATAGGGCAAATAAACCAAACAAGATAAGTGATATCATCCCTTTCTAGCCCTCCTCATCTACAAGCCTATCAAACTCGGTTTTCACTTCGAAATTACCTTTCCCAAGTAAAGTTTTCACTTGATTTAGTAAGTTTTGGATTAAGCGAATGGATGTTAAAGCCATACCAACAGGAGCAGCTAAGTAGACAAATCCCATTGGTATCCGTAAAGCTGGTGATGTTTGCCCGAACTGTAAAAGTCTCTCAGCCATATCATAACCGTAAATAACAATGAACATAGCAAAGCTTAAGAAAAGTAAATTTGCAATCATATTAAACACTAGTTTTCCTTTTTCTTTAAACAATAATAAAAGGGCATCAACTTTAATGTGGCGCTGCTTTTTTACTCCATAGCTAATGCCAATGTATACGAGCCATATAAAGCAGTACCGAGCTAGTTCTTCAGACCAGGAAAGAGAATTTCCCATTACATAACGCATAAAAACTTGCAAAAAAATTACAACAACCATAACAGCTGAAAACATTACAAGAAAAACTTCTTCTATATGTTCATCAAGCCATTTTAGTACTGTCAATTCTTCTCCCCCTTATTAAACGTTTTCATAGAAGCCTAGAGGCGAAAGACTATATATCTGCGCCTCTCATTGCCCCTAGGGTAATCTGAACGAATCGATTATTGATACTTTTCGAGTTCTGTTAAAAATTCTTCTACAATGTCTTCTCCTATATTACTTTTATGTTTTTCAATAACTGGAAGGATTTTTTCTTGAAATCTCTTATGCTCTTCTGGTGAAATTTCACTGAACGTCATAAACCCTTTTAATGCTTCTAAACTCTCCTCTGCTGCTTCACGATTTCGGATGCGGTTAAATTCTCCAGCTTCCACAGCTGCATCACTGATAATGGTTTGTTGCTCTGGCGTTAGTTCATCCCAAACTGATTTACTAAATAAGAAGATAAACGGAGTATATACATGCCCTGTACCTGATAGATAATCTTGGACCTCATAGAAGTTACTTAATTCAATAGTTGGATATGGATTTTCCTGGCCATCAACCGTTCCTTGCTGCATCGCTGCAAAAAGTTCTGTGAAAGCCATAGGAGTAGGATTCGCACCCAACTCTCTCCATGCATCTAAGTGAATTTCATTTTCCATCGTACGGATTTTAAGACCTTTTAGATCCTCCACTTTTTCAACGGGGCGAACGCTATTTGTCAGATTACGGAAGCCATTTTCCCACCAAGCTAACCCTACTAAATTTTGGCTCTCTACAAGTTCAAGCATCTTATCTCCGAATGGTCCATCTAACACTTTGTCAGCCACCTCACCACTGGATATCGTAAATGGTAAGTCAAAGACACCATATTCCCTCACAAAGTTTACTAAGGGAGAGGTAGACGGAATCGTAATTTCTAACGTTCCAAACTGGAGCATTTCAATTGCTGATCGATCATCGGCTATCTGCCCCGAATGGTAGACTTCAATGTTAAAGTCATCTGTTTTACTTTCAACAAGTTCTTTAAATTTCATTGCTCCTTCATATTCTGGGTGCTTATCATTAACACCAATACTGATTCTAAGCGTTCTCTGTTCTTCTTCAACATTTGAAACGCTTTCATTTTCACTCTCCATTGGCTCCGCTGTGTCTGAATTTTGTTCACCGTCAATTATTTCTGAAGAAGTGCTATTACTTCCACCTCCACAACCCGCTAAAGTAAAGACTAAAAAGAAAAGCATGAGTAAGTTAGAAATCTTTGTTCTCATTCTTAAACCTCCTTGTTTTTTTAACAAAAATACTCGCCTCCTTTTTCTAATCTAAATGTTTTATATTATAAAACACAGTTTTAAAATAATTATGTGATTTTTCTGTTGAATGACATTAACACTTATTCTTCTTAAAATCCTTTAATACCTCTTTACATTTTCTGATTATTACTCTATTAGTGATATTTTCAATATTCATTGGGTATCGTCATTAGTTGAGGGTATTCATAAATGCTAGCTAATATTGACGTTTAAGTTGGGGTAGAAAAACTTCAAACTTAGAATTGAAACGACGGCTTTAAATTGTTTTACATTATAAAACTCGGTTTTCGTTTCACTCCGTGTAAAATATTTATATGATGACAATCCGATAACAGAACTGATTTTTTTAACTGCTACAGAAGGTATATTCATCTTACCTTGAGGAGTTTTTAGTCAATTTTCATACTATTCTTAATCTATTTACACTTTAACTGAAAGCTTTTTTAAAAGTCAATAGAAAAATCAAAAAAAACCCTCAAAAGTTCGTTTCTCTTGAGGGTTGATAATACTAATTACTTCTTTTATCTTTGACGGACACAACATTAAGCCGACTCCACGCTCTCCTCTTTCTTATGCTTTACAAGCGCCTTTTTCTCCCAAGCTCGACTTCTCCATCTCGCCCATAGTGCAATACCACGAACCCACTCATCGGCAATGAATGCAAACCAAATACCGATTAATCCCCAGCCAAAATGGATCCCTAACAAATAGTACATCGGAACACTAAAGCCCCAAATGACGATGACAGAGACAATCATTAAGTACCTAGCATCACCAGCAGCTTGTAGTGTAGCCCCATATACGAGGTTTAAGCATCTGCCTGGCTCTAGTAGAAAGCCCATAATCAGAAGAATTGCTCCCATTTTGATAATTTCTGGATCATTTGTAAAGAATCCTAGCAACGGTTCTCGAACTAAAACGATAATGGCGGTCATTATTAACGCCAACAGGATACTCCACCTCGTATTACGTACCCCTGCTTGAAATGCTTCATCCATCTTACCCGCTCCTATTAAATGCCCGGTAATAATTTGTGAGCCTCGACCGAGTGAGATTCCTAACACCATGACTAAAAAGAGAACATTTAAGCTATATATTCGCGTTGCCAGCATTTGTGTACCAAGTAGCGTTATAATCGCAGTTGTGACGATTTGACTACTAGAATAAGAGATAATCGTCGCCGATGACGGAATGCCGATGCTTAATACTTTTTTAAGTCGTTCCTTTTGTATGTCGATTAAGTCATTCCATGTTAGTTTTAAATTAACGCGATAGTAAAGCACCCATGCAAAGGCAAGGAGCGCAATAAATTGACTAAATGCGGTCGCAATCGCAACCCCTGGAACTCCCCATTGCGGAAATCCTAAAGCCCCATAAATAAACAGATAATTCCCGATAATGTTGATGATGTTCATCGCGCCGCTGACAAACATCGTTTCTTTTGTAAAGCCATGTGTTTGGATAATTACCGACATTGTTACACTCATCGCTTGAAACACAAGGGCTCCCCCAACAATCATTAGAAAGGTTCTTGCTTGCTCAAACAGCTCTGGTTCTAGCTGAAATAACTGGAGCAATTGCCGACTGAAAACGATAATGACAGTCGCCACGACGAGCCCAAAAACGAAATTAATTAAAACTCCATTCCCGGTATACTTTTTAATTTCATCAAATTTCTTGGCACCAAGATATTGAGCAACAACGACGGATGTTCCTGTCGCGATAAATTGAAAAAGAAAGAACATAAACATGATAAGCTGGTTGGCCACACCAACAGAGGCAACAGCTTCATCAGAGACTTTACTTAGCATAAACGTATCTGCTGTACGTAATGAAAAATGTAAGAGTGATTCGACAAAAATCGGCCATGTCACAGCTATTAACGATAATTTTTTTACATTAGATGTCATAAAGAACCCTTTCTCGTTGATAGTTACTAGCTTAATGTATTACGAAATCAATTAATATCTTTATTTAATAATTAATTATTTTACTAAACTTATTATGAGATTAAAAGAAGGAATTTAAAAAAGTCACCTTATTCTTTCCACATGTCAGGAGATTCTGTATTACAATGATGAGAGATGTCATTTGATATTCTTGCTATTATAAACCGCTGGAGGATTATATGAAAGCTAAAGCCATTCTAATATTATTATTTATTTTCATTATAAACACACTTTTTTTCTCCTATTCAACCTTTAGTCAATCGGAGACAGCCATTCCTTCCATTATGCGTCTTGAGCAAGGCTGGGAATATCAATGGGTGGATTCTCTTACAGAAGATACAGGAATTCCCGAAACTGGTTGGCTATCAACCGATAACGTCAAAGAACTAGATGAACCACGAAACAGCAGTGAAATCCTTTATTTGCGAAACACCATTCCTAGTAATGGTTGGAAGGACCCAGCATTGTTTATTTCGTTTATGTACGGGACGTTTGAGGTGTATCAAGGTGAAACGCTCGTATATAAGTACGGTGCAATACCGGAGACAAAGACGATTACCTATAAAGGGTATAACCGCCGCCATTTCATTGAGCTTGATGCAGCATCACCCTCGAATCAAATAACGATACGCTCCTACTCTAACGGGAACTTAATAGGTGTTGCTGGCGCCGTATCAATTGGCTCTTACTCCGCCTATTTAACGCAAATGTTTCAGGATGATTTTGATAAAATCGTCATTGGGTCAATTTTAGTTTTTATTGCATTCACTGCGTTAGGATTCTTCTTTATTAAGAGGTTTGCTGGTTTGTATTTCGGTTTTGCGGCCATGGCCCTCTGCGCTGCTCTTTACACCTTGAGTCTTTCAGGTTCGAAGCAATTGATTTTTGACTATTCTTACATTTGGATTTATGTGTTTCAGCTTGCGGTCTATTTCCGTTCAGCCTTTGATTTCTTCGTTATCGATAAATTGTTTGGCCCTGGCTATAAAAAGATCGTCCGTCGTATATGGCAACTGCACGTTACGTTAGCTACTATTGCGTTTATTTTGTCTTTAGTGAACCCAGACTTCTTTACGTACACAAAAGGAGTTTTTGAGAAGCTGTCAGCATTTGAAGTACTCATTGCGTTCATCATTGTCATTCGACTCTTTCTAAAAAGCATGGAAGGGAAACTTTTTGCGCTTGGCTATATGGCAATGGCGGGATTTATGGTACGCGATTTACTCGTGTTTACAGGTGTTCTCTATTTAGATAGGTTTTATTTGCTCGGACATATTGGACAATTTGCACTAGTCGTAGCGGTCGGGATCATATTAATAATGAGGCATCGGGAAGTGAGAAGTTTTCGTTGATATCGAAAGTAAAATCGTTGTCATGGAAATCGAGCTTGTTACAAAAAAAGGACAGATCATCCGACCCGCCCTTTTGGGGACTACTAGATTAATACCCTGTACCGTAACCACCAGCACCAACGATGATTAAGAGAATAAACAGGACAACAATTAAAAAGAATCCTGTTCCAGTATGCTTACCTGCACCCATGATGAACACCTCCTTTATAGAAGGATAGTTCATTTTATGTTCATCATAATTTTTTGCTTGTTTCCTTGTCATGAAATCGAAAAATAAATACGTCATTTATCCTAAACTAACATGAAACATGTTAGTTTAGTTCACTACTTCCTTCACTCTCCCAACGATTCCGTTTTCAAGCATAACTTTGATACCATGTGGATGTGTGGCCGAATTTGTAAGGATTTTTGCGACGACACCTTCTGTTAATTTTCCTGAGCGTTGGTCTTGTTTTTGAACAACTTTCACTTTCGTTCCTTGCTTTATATTGCCTCTAATCGTTCCTGACATTAGTATGTCCCTCCATTTCATATTAACTAGTATAGCATTGAACTGAAGTCTCATGATTTATACGAGGCCCAGCTTGTTTTAAATCATCTATCCTCCGTCCATCCAACCTGAGCCGCTCTATTCTCTAGCAGCAATTCATGTTATAGTTGGATGAAAGTAAAAAAAAGATGAAAAACGAAGGTGACGAACATGATTGAGATTAAAACTTCTAGTGTAAGTAAGGGCGAGTTCAATCGAGGAGTCTTTGCTTCTCAAGACATAAAAGAAGGCGAGCTTATCCATGTTGCTCCAGCTGTTCCTTATCCAAATGAACAGGATCAATTTATTGAGCAAACGGATCTAGCTGATTACGTGTATGAGTATGGGATTAATCACTCAGCTGTTATTTTGGGCTACGGGATGTTATTTAATCATTCGCATCAGCCGAATGCAACCTATGAAATTGATTTTGACAAGCATGTGTTTAATTACTATGCGTACAAAGATATAAAGGCTGGCGAAGAAATTTTTATTAACTATAATGGCGATGTTGATGACAATGAGCCTCTGTGGTTTGAAAAGGAATAAAGTGTACAGAAAGTGAAAAAAAACGTAGGGTGTCTCAAAGGTTATACATTGCCTTAAGACACCCTTATTCAGTTTTCACCTATCCACCTTTCATGCAAACTGTTTTTGCCATGCACTTTATTTTCGGTCACCAACCGTAGATAGATGAATAGCCTTATAATAAACCTAGATAAAGGGAGGATTTTCAATGCATTTGGGTCAAAAATGCAAAGACCTTTTAAGTTCAGCAAGCTTATATGTAATACTTGCTGAACGGTATAAGTATGTTGACCCTCAAAAGCATATGCACTTTTATCGACTTCACTTTAATTGCGTCATGCAGCTTGAACAACACTATATGAACCTTCATGGTCATAACACTCACCAAATGATCCCAGGACAAATGAATTTGTAGCCAAATAGTTAGCTTCTTGATTTGAATAAAATCACTTTACTTTCTTATAATAGTATTGTTCGAAAACAGATAAAAGCTATTAATAGTATTGTACATTTCTTCCCAACCTCTATTATATTTTAACATAAATATCCAGTTATTGATGTTCTTTTACGTTATTCCATACATTCAACTGAATGATATCCAAACACTAAAGAAAAGCATCCAGCTCCCTTACTTTCAAAGGGTTAACTGGATGCTTTCATAATCTTTATAGTTTTTGCAACACTAGCTCGACTAGTGGATGCCCTTTTGAGAGCTGACAAATGTCGTGAAGCACGTGCTCGTAGCCTGATTCTTTAACTTGAGCTTGAAGCGTAACAGCTTCATCATCTTCAGCAAAGTCGTATTTTAGTGCTGCAGCAATGACAGCGGCTAAGTTTTCTGGCTGAGCTTCTACATAGTCATAGTATTGAAGCGCTGGGCTAACTAAGCGATCATTCGGCCCTAATTTACGAATCGGGCCTCTAGCTACCCTTGGAATTTCGTCATTAATATGCGGATTCATGAAACGTGCAACGATTTTATTTAAATAGGTTGTATGATCGTCTTTATTGAAGTTATATTTTTGTACTAGGATTGCACCTGTTTCCTTAAGTGTGCTAATAACCGCTTCAGAAACTTCATTATGCTCCATAGCATCCTTAATCGTCTTTATACCCGCCTGATATCCTAGGTACGCTGCAGCCGCATGTCCTGTATTAACGGTAAATAATTTACGTTCAATAAACGGCGTTAAATCATCTACAAATGTCGCCCCATCAATATGAGGAGTGTCGCCAATCATACAAGACTTGTCAACAACCCACTCGAAAAAAGGTTCAACCTTGACCATGAGTTTATCCTCATTTACTTGGTTTGGCACAATTCGGTCTACTGCTGCATTAGGGAAGGCAACCTTTTGACTAATCCGCTGTTTCTCTTCGTCTGTAAGTTTTGCATAAACGTTTTCTTTTAAAAAAGCACTGCCACCTATCATATTTTCACAAGCTATGACATTTAATGGCTTTTCTGTTTGTTCTAGTCTCTTTCTTAACCCATTGGCAATGAGTTCAGAAATGATTACTAATATATTAGGGCCAACAGCTGTTGTAACAAGATCCGCTTCAGCAATCGCAGCGATTACCTTTTCTGGATGCTGAATGCTATTAATCGCTCTTACATTTGTTACAGTTGTTTCTTCGTTGTTCTCGTCTGCTAGCACGACTCGGTAGGCTTGCTTTTCATTTAATAAATCAACAATCTCTGTATTTACATCAACAAAGCAAATCTCGTAGCCTGCATCAGATAAAAGGCTACCGATAAATCCTCTTCCGATGTTACCTGCACCAAAATGTACGGCTAACATTAAACCACCTCGTTAAATAGGTTCAAAATCTCTTCTGCTGTTTTTGCTTCAACAATTTTTTGAATGTTCTCTTCCTCTGAACAGACAATCGCAATTTGCGAAAGAATCTCTAAATGCTCACCGTCTTTACCTGCGATGCCGATTAACACTTTCACTTCATTCCCATCACCAAAGTCAACACCGTGAGGGACTTGAATAATAGATAAACCTGAAGTAATGACAGATTTCTTTGCATCCTCCGTACCATGTGGAATCGCCACAAAGTTCCCCATATAAGTAGAGGTAAGTTCTTCACGTTCAAGCATTTTATCAATATATTCACGTTCAACATAGCCTTTATCTACTAGCACTTGACCTGTACTTCGAATGGCTTTTTCTTTAGTCGAAAAGCTTGCATTTAACACGATATTTTCTGTTGATAAAATTTCTTTTGTCATCATTTCCACTCCTTATTTATTTCCTTTTGTTTGATATATCTCTTTTAATTCACTTGCTAAAAGCTTTAAAATTTCCTCTTTTGAACTAGATTGAAAATGTTCAATTGATGCTTCATCTCGAATAATTAGTGAGCTAATACCACTAAGAATTTCTAATGTCTCATCATCAATAGTCTTTGGCGAAAGCATAAGTAGTATCGTATTAATCGCTAGGTCGGAATCATCCATCGCTTTTACGGTTTGGGTGTTTGCAAGTCTCCCAATAATAAAACTTGGAATACGAATGTCATCACTTCTCGTATGATAGAGAGCAAGGGTTGTTCCTGGTATGCCAAGCCCACCGATTTCCTCTCGTTTTAACAGGTCTGCTAAAACACCTTTAACGTTTGTGACAACATTCTGCTCGTATAACTGCTCGCACAGGTATTTTAAAGATTCTTCTATCAATTGTTCGGGAAGTTCGAATATGTTGAAACCATGTAACAGGTGATAAATTGCACTCGTATAATTCCTCGTTCTTTCAATTTCTTGAAGAAAAATGTTGCTATCGAGAGGCTTTAATTCTCCTTCATCTCCCCTGGTGTTTGTTCGAATCACTGCTTCCTTGTTTAAGAGGGAACGCTTAATTTTAGCAATTTCCTCTTTCGATAACAGTGGACTCACGATTACATAGTTTTCGTTCAAATCTTTTAAAGGAATCGTTGATACGATTGTGTCGAATTCCTTTACATTCATTCGATCTAAATCAAATAATGACGCACTCACTGTTTTTAATCCAGGAATCTCTCGCTCTAATTGCGTTGAAAGCATTTTAGACGTGCCAATTCCACTTGAACAAACGACTAATATGTTTACATCCTTTCCTTCACCCTTATTTAGAAGAGCTGAAGCAAAATGCATGACCAAATAACCGATTTCTTCTTTTGGTACGTGGAGCTCTGTGAAGATTTCTTTCACTCCTTTTTCTAAAATCGAAAACAACTCTTGATAATCGTCTTGAATTCGAGAAAGAAGAGGGTTTGAAATCCCCATTTTTTGCTTTATTCGATACAAGGCTGGTCTTAAATGTGCAACTAAGCCCTGAAATAAAGGCTGGTTCTTCGTTAAGTCACGATTCAGCTCTCGACTAACAAACCGAATGAGGTGCTGCGCTAACAAGCCGATCTGTAGACTCGTATCCTCTAGCAGGTCATCATGATCATTACGCAGCTTGGCTCCCATTAAATGCATCGTAATATAGCCGATTTCCCCGTGGGAGATTTTGATTCGAAACACTTCTTCTAAACCTGCAACGATCTTTTCAGCAACCTTAAATTCTTTTGTATCCTTTAAACTATTTAAATACTCGTGATCAAAATTAATATCTTCTCCTTGGAGAATCCGTTCAATCGCCAGTGCTAGATGGACAACAAGACCAATATAGGCACTGTCTGCAATGGAGTATGGGAGTTCATTTTTTATTAGATCAATTTGCTTTTCAATAATATGAAGCTTCTTTTTTTCCACTAACCCGAGAAGCCGATCCGTTACCGTATCAACGGTTTGTGAGGATTTTTTTTGAATTGTTTCTTTAATCATTGAGATAAACTCAAATTCATCAATATTTTCGGTAATTAGCTTACTCATCGCTCTGCGTTTCGCAGATTCTGACCCGATGATTTCAACACCATAGCCTCGTTTTCTTACTAATGCTAAATCAACTCCTGCAAGACGGTCTTCGATTTTATTAAGGTCGTTACTAATCGTCGCAATCGTTACATTTAAATCATTAGCTAGTGCGATTAGTTTCACGGGTTCTGTCGTATCAAGTAATTCCGAGAAAATAATCGTTTGGCGTTCTTCAGGTGTGTATTCATTATGGTTTAAATTAAACAGGTACATTTTTAATTTATCAATATTCTCTTCATCACCAGTTACTTGAATGCCCATGCCTGATTTTTTAGTTAATTCAAGACCATATTCTCTTAACGTCTCTTCTACCCCTTTTAAATCACGATGAACGGTTCGCGGACTGACGGATAATTCATCCGCTACATCCTTTACCGTCATTAGGTCTTCATTTGTATTAAGTAAAAACTCAAGTATTTTTCGTTCCCTTGCCGAAATATACATAATATCCACTCCACTATGATGACGCTAATGTTCTATTATTAGCAAAGTTGCTGACAAATATAAATAATTCGCTCTTACACCTTTTATGATAGAACGAGTAAGACGCTATCTCAATAAGAGGAAAATACATTTTCGTCACATCAATTGTTGCCATCATTTAATTGTTTGCTATGAAAAAAATGAGACTGCCTCTAAAAAGAGTAGTCTCATGTAAAACAGTTATAGTAATTCATCAATTAACTCATCATATTTCGGACTGTTTAAGAAGTTATCAACCGAAATATGCTGAGCACCCGGATGCTTCTCTTTTGCACGAGATGTTAAATCCTTGTGGGTAATCACGATATCGGCATCATTTGGAATATTGTTGATGGACGTATTCGTAATATCGATCTCTAATCCAGCTTTTTTCGCCTTGTTTTTCAAAATCGAAGCTCCCATAGCACTTGAGCCCATTCCAGCATCACATGCGAAAATGATTTTGTTTACATTACTTACATCAATTGTATTCTCTGTATTCGCCTCAAATGAACCTGCTACTGAGCTTTTCTTGCCTTTTAGCTGTTCCATTTTCGAAGCGGCATTCGAGATATCCTCTTCGCCCGCGATTTTGCTAGTTTTTAAAATCAACGAAGCGATAATGAATGAAACTGCTGCAGCTACGATGACTCCTAAGATGACACCAATATGATCGCCTCTAGGTGTCATCGCCATAAGTGCGAAAATACTTCCTGGAGATGGTGGTGCTACTAAGCCTGCGTTAAATAATGTGAAGGTGAATACACCACTTACGCCACCCGCAATCGCTGCTAGGATTAATAACGGTTTCATTAAAATATACGGGAAGTAAATCTCATGAATCCCACCAAAGAAGTGAATGATAATCGCTCCTGGTGATGTTTGTTTTGCTGTTCCTTTACCGAAAATCATGAATGCTAATAGAATTCCAAGACCTGGCCCAGGGTTCGTTTCAAGCAGGAATAAAATTGATTTACCTGCTTCTGCTGCTTCCTTCGCTCCCAATGGACTTAAAATTCCATGATTAATTGCGTTGTTAAGGAATAATACTTTAGCTGGTTCAATAAAAATATTCGCTAGTGGAAGTAATCCAGCAGCAACAATCACTTGAACCCCGGCGGCTAATACTTGATTTAGCCCAACAACAACTGGTCCAACTCCTACAAATGCAATAAGGGTTAAAATCCCTGCTAAAATCCCTGCTGAGAAGTTATTTACTAACATCTCAAATCCTTGTCTTACTTTAGGCTGGATGTATTGGTCTACCTTTTTAATTAACCAACCACCTAGTGGCCCCATAATCATCGCACCGAGGAACATCGGAATATCCGATCCGACGATAACCCCCATTGTTGCGGTTGCACCTACGACACCACCACGGCCATCGTAAATCATTTTCCCCCCGGTATACCCGATTAATAATGGCAGTAAATAAGTGATCATTGGCCCAACAAGCTGTGCTAGCTCTTCATTTGGAAGCCAACCAGTAGGAATGAATAATGCAGTTATAATTCCCCATGCAATGAATGCACCAATATTCGGCATAATCATACCGCTTAAATAACTACCAAAACGTTGAATCTTTACACGATAATCCGGTTTTGATGTTTTTTGTTTTGCCATCTCTATTCTCCTTTCGTTGACCCTTTTTATTTTCTAAAATAATACCTTACAAGTCTTATGATAAGCCTGAAATAAAGCGGTATCAATTTAAAGAAAAGAGCATTTTGTCATTCACAATGTTGTCATAATTAAATTAACAGCTACTTATTGTCATTATTCTCCACTTATGTATAAAAGTATTAACCATGCAAAAAAACCATCGTCTCTCTTAAAGACGATGGTTTTATAAGGGCTTACACTTTTTCCCTTTGCCAATAACGATGCTCTGCCATCGCTTGGATAAAGGCTTGCGCAAACCACTCCATATCATCAGCCATTACAACACCTGGGCTGTTTCCTATCCCGTCAACCTCAAGCCATCGTTTGCCTTCATGAGTAGCACCGATCGGTTTATACTGATTAAAGGCTTCTTTAATGAAGGAGGCGGCATCCTTATTGAATGTAACGTTTTCGTGACTGCCCCTTACCATATACACCCCGTCATAAAGGGCTGCATCTGTCGTTAGGAAATTATGTTGAACATCAAAGGTTGTACCGCTGCTTCCTGTTACCGTTCCTAAGTTTTCACTAATAAACTCCGGAAGAATACCATAGTGCAGGAACATTTTTAATACATACGTTACATCAGCATCGTTAAAGCCATCTGTCAGAATAACGGCCACCTTCCGTGTCGCCGGACTTTTCCGACTGTTTAACTGACTAAGGGCAGGTGATGCCTTTGTCACAGTTGACCCACCACTTTTAGGAATGTTCGCTCCGATGTTTTTGGCGACTGGAATCGCCAAATCAAGACTGACGTTCGCAAACATGTCAACAACTTGCTGCCTAACGGATTCACTTTTTACATGACCGAGCTCAAACGTAAAGGCATCAATAATATGCTCCTTCTCTACCAGGGTCATGCTATTCCAAAACAATGTCGCCTGTGAGAAATGGTCTTTAAAGCTATCGCTTCGACTACGGACTTTGCGTCCTTCGACCTTTTCTTCATAATGCGTATAGCCACCTTCCTTTGGACTTGCCGGAGCTGGTGTATTTCCCGCTAGTGAATTCTTATGATAGTCGACTCTTCCAACATTAATCGTCTGACGATGGAAACCGTCTCGCTGATTGTTATGGAACGGACAGATAGGCTTATTGATCGGGATCTCATGGAAATTAGGTCCTCCTAAACGCAGCAGCTGCGTATCCGTATAAGAAAATAACCTTGCCTGAAGAAGTGGATCATTTGTAAAGTCAATGCCTGGCACGACATGACCGGGATGAAAAGCAACCTGCTCTGTTTCCGCAAAGAAATTATCAACATTGCGATTTAATGTTAATTTTCCGATAATATGTACCGGAACATCTTCTTCAGGCCATAGCTTCGTAGCATCTAAAATATCGAAGTCGAACGCAAACTCATCTTTTTCAGGAAGAATTTGAACGCCTAGCTCATATTCAGGAAACTGCCCTCTTTCAATTGCCGACCATAAATCACGTCGATGATAATCAGGGTCTTTTCCAGCAATCGTTTGCGCCTCCTCCCATACGATTGAGTGCGTCCCTAATACAGGCTTCCAGTGGAACTTCACAAAAAAGGCCTCACCTTGATCGTTCACAAAGCGGAACGTATGGACACCGAAGCCCTCCATCATTCGAAAGCTTCGTGGAATCGCCCGGTCAGACATAATCCACATAATCATATGGGCCGATTCTTGATTGTTTGCAACAAAATCCCAAAACGTATCATGCGCCGTTGAAGCTTGTGGAATCTCATTATGAGGCTCCGGTTTAAACGCATGAACCACATCCGGAAACTTAATCCCATCCTGAATGAAAAAAACAGGAATATTGTTAGCAACTAAGTCATAATTCCCTTCCTCTGTATAAAATTTCGTCGCAAACCCACGCGCATCGCGAACCGTATCCGCGGAGCCACGCGAGCCATTCACCGTGGAAAACCGGACAAAAACAGGCGTCTTTTTCGTTGGGTCTTGTAAAAATTTTGCCTTCGTATATTTCGCCATGCTTTGATACACCTGAAACTCACCATGAGCCGCGAACCCACGTGCATGAACGACACGCTCAGGAATGCGCTCATGATCAAAATGAGTTAATTTTTCACGGAAATGAAAATCCTCCATTAACGTCGGTCCACGCTCACCTGCTTTTAATGAAAATTCATCTTCCGCCATTTTTAATCCTTGATTCGTCGTTAGCTTTTTCCCTTTATCATCAACACGAAAATAGTCAAGCTGTTGATTTTTCAGGTTTTTCTTCTTACTTTTAGAATCATCCTTCATCCGAACACCCCTCCTTTTGATTCATGTGTATGAAAGGAGAGATGTAATTATTATCCAAGCAGTCATTTTAATTGTCACACTTTTCTACCCTATATCGTCTTAAGGGTAAATGTTAAAAGGAGTGACATAAATGTTTGATCAAAAACAAAGAAATTCTTATGATACGGTTATCATCGGCGCTGGTCTTGCCGGTCTTATTGCTGCAAACTATTTGGCGGATGACGGATTGAAGGTTCTTATTCTTGAAAAATCAGCTAATGTTGGCGGTCGTGCCATGACAATTGAAAGGAAAGGCTGCCAGTTTAATCTCGGCCCCCACGGACTTTATATAAAAGGAGAAGGCTTTAAATGCTTAAATGAATTAAATATTTCATTACAAGGGAACGCTGCTTCCATTAATGGGATCGTAACAACGAGCAAGAAGATGTTTAAAGCTCCTTTTTCTCCTTATTCGCTTCTTACTTCTTCCCTCCTTTCTTTTAAGGAGAAACTAGAGTTTGTGAGAATCATGAGCGAAGTAAGCAGAGTTGATCTTAAGCTAGTGAAAGAACAAACGTTTACTGAATGGGTCGATAAACGAGTCACCTCTAAAATCGTAAAGCAACTCATCTATACGTTAACGAGATTAGCGACATACTGTGCTTCTCCTCATTTGTTGAGCGCAAAAGCGGTACTAAGACAACTACTAATCTCCCAAGGCGGAGTCAAGTATATCAATGAAGGATGGGGTACGATTATACAACAGCTTAACGAGCAAGCTACCTTAAAGGGAGTGACCATATTAACTAGGCAAAACATCGCCTCTATTCATGGTGAGTACCCTACCTTTCACGTCGGTCTTTCTAATGGGGATTCCGTTCTAACGCGTACGATTATTTGCACTGCAAGCCCCTCTGAAACAGGTCGTCTTTTCAAGCAGTACGCAACACCGACGTTAGACTCGATGCTAAAGGCAAGTATTCCCGTAAAAGGGGCAGCATTAGACTTAGCTCTTAAACGATTGCCCCGTCCAAACCTTCATTTTGCGATGGATCTTGAACAGCCTTTGTATTATTCAAATCATTCAAATGCAGCACATTTATCAAAAAATAAAGCTCATCAAGTGATTCATGCGTTTCGTTATTTTACAAATGAAGAAGAAAAAATAGATTCTGCTACGATCAAAAATGAATTAGAATGGTATATAGATAGAATACAACCCGGTTGGAAAAAAGAAGTTGTCACTAGTAGGTTTTTACCGACATTAACTGTCTATCAACGAGTTCCACAGCCTAGGCAAGATCAGTTTTTCAGCAATAGCTTTCATGTACGTGGGTTATTTGTCGCAGGAGACTGGATTTCTCCGACTTCCATTTTAGCCGATGGTTCAATCTCAAGTGCAAAACAAGCAGCAATGCAGATTATTAATGAGGAGGATTCTCTTGGAGTTATCAAAAAGCGCGTATCTCGAATATAAACCACTATTATTGTCATTGGCATACCAAATGTTAGGCTCCGTTTCAGACGCAGAAGATGTTGTCCATGATGTTTTTCTCTCGGCCATGAAAGTAGACGAGGCAAACATCGAAAACGTAAAAGCCTTCCTATGTAAAGTAACAACAAATCGCTGCATCGATATGCTACGGTCTGCCCGAAAAAGGCGTGAAGTGTATGTTGGCCCTTGGCTTCCAGAACCAATCATGACTGAGAATCTGCCATCCCCTTCTGAATTTGCAGTCGAGCATGAATCGATGTCGTATGCGTACGTTTTGATGATGGAAAAACTGACCCCCTACGAACGAGCAGCCTTTCTCCTTCACAACGTGCTTGAGTTTCGACACGACGAAATTGCGCTTATCTTAAATAAGTCTAATGCCGCTTGTCGTAAGTACGTACAGCGAGCAAAGCAAAAGCTTGAGGGTGCAACACCGCTAACGAACTCAAACGCAAACCAAGAACTAATTGAAGCCTTTATTCATTCACTAGTCCACGGAAACGTACCAAAATTGCTACAGTTAATTTCCGAGGACGCTATCCTTTATTCCGACGGTGGCGGTAAAGTTAAAGCAGCAATCAACCCGATTATTTCAGCAAAACAAGTAGCAGCTTTTCTTACAGGGCTTATGAAAAAAACACCTAGTGGATTTTCGTATCAAATCAAGATGATTAATAGGCAACCAGGCATCGTTAATACAATAAATGGAGCCGTTCATAGCGTCGTGATGTTTAAACTTAGCGAAAACAAAATAGAACAAATTTATTTGATTGTGAATCCAGATAAATTAACGAAAATATAGCAATCTGTTCATTTAGGATTAACTATCATTAATGTGAATAATCGATAATAATATTCAATCAACTCCCCTCGAGTCCATCTGGCTCTACCTAGGACTTGAGGGTGATCTTACGAAGAGCAATAACGCTCCCTGTTTAAAATAGGTCACTATGGGAACCATATGAAATGAATAACTTTCAAAAGCATAGGAGGTCCGTATGCTTCTCATATACGCCATTGCATTATTGCTTGCAGGACTATTCGTTGTCAATTCTGTCTTTGCCTATCAAAGTAAGCATATTGATCCTGCTTTTTGGACAACAATTTGGTATCAGGCCAAAATGCTTCCGCTCTTTTTCATAGCCAATATTTTAATTGGCTACGGGATTAAATTTACACACAAGGTTATTGGGAGCTTGACCTTTACACTCACATTTGCCAAAGGATTAGAAATTTTAGTAACGATCCTGATTGCCTACCTATTTATGAAGGAAGTACCGAACGTGAAAACAGCGCTCGGGTTAGCAGTCGTTATCGTCGGATTTTGGATTTCAAGATTAAAATAAGACATCCTTATGTCTTATAAAAGCAACCTTTCATCCGCTACCAAGGTTGCTTCGACTATACCCTGATAGCTAAGTAGTACTTTCGGAGAATGAAAATGACGATAGGAAGAGTGATGATAGCGATAACGCCGCCAACCGTACCAAATAGCGCAATTTCGTTTAGCGTTTCCTCTATATTAATTTCACCACCGTCTGAAGAACGTTCTAACATATAACTAGTAGTTGATAAAACAAAGTTATGAAGGGCATGAACAGCAATGGGTACCCATAAATTATTAAAAGAAACGTATAAAAAACACATAAAAATTCCAAAGAGAAAATGACCTGCAATTCCGTAGTTTAAATGCAAAACTGAAAAAATAATAGAAGATAACATAGCCCCTGCTAATAATCCGTACTTTTCACACCATTTCCTAAACAGAAATCCTCTAAAAATAAACTCCTCTGTAATTGGCACAATAATCGATAAAGTGATAATATGCAACAGTATCGAACCCTTTTGCTCCACTTCCGAAATGCTGTTAATAAAATCAATCATATAGTCCGGGAAAAGGTTAGAGAAAATGAATAATAACGCCATGATAAACGCTAAAGAAAAAACCGTTATTAACATTTCTGTACTTAATATCTTCAACCAATTTCTTCTATTTGGAAAGCTTCTCACATCTCCACAAATAGGCTCTATCAATATTTGTTTCCTTTTTAGCCTCCAGACTAGCGTAAAAAAGGGCAAAAGAATGGTTAATGATAATAACCAGTCATATTGGACATTTATGCCGACGAAAATATCCAACATGACCAGTATGAGAATCCCAATTATAAAGCTTAGAAAACACCATAAAAACGTTCCAATTACACTAATATTGTTCAAACAATCACCTTTTTCTTTTTTCATAACTTCACTTTTCCAAAAAATACAATTACAATTTAACATTATATTCCTTTTATCGTAGACTAGCAATCTAAATAAAAAACGCATAAAATTTGAAAAAGGGAATCGAAGCAAAAGGAGTATTAGTTGTTTATGGATAAATTATCAATTTACTTTCATAAAGATTTTGACGGAATGGTTTCGGCAGCCATTTTAAGTTCTATTTTCACAAAAAAATATAAAGATATTACATTTGAGTATTATCCAGTCGATCATGACTTGAAAGATAATTGGTTAACGATATCACTCGAAAAGCCAGCGGCCGTCCTAGATTTTTTCTATCATCAGGATGCCACGTACTATTATGATCATCATTCCATTAGTTTTTTAGAATCGAGTCAGGCTGAAGCTTATGAGGAGACGCAGAATACTTTTGTCGATACGTCATTTAAATCAACCCCAGCTATTTTAAGGTATAAATTTAAAGACGTCTTTGATTTTGAACCATTTGATGAGTTATTAAAATGGTCAGATATTATTGACAATGCTGACTACCAATCACCTCAAGAAATTTACGATAATCGGTCTCCCTATTTACATTTAAATAAACTGATTTCACACTACTATCAAGACAAAACAAGGCTAATTGAAATAATACCGTACATCATGAAGCATCAAATCCATTCTTACTTAGAAAAAAATCATGATTTATTAGCAAAGATAATAGAAAAAGAACGGACAATCGTAGAAAACTTTAAAACAAAGACCACACTATTAGACAACATCTGTGTCTATGATCAAAGCGATGTGTCCATTCCTTTTCAACGGTATTTGCCGTACTATTATTACCCTGAAGTAGACTATGTTTGTTCCATCTATAGAAAGTACACTCACTTTGCAATCGTATTAAGTCGCAACCCTTGGAAAGAGAATAGTCTCATCAATTTAGGAGATGTCGTTAAAAAATATGGTGGGTATGGAAGGCTTAATGTAGCTGGCGTTTTATGTGATACACATCAAGAGGCTACAGATTTATTGGAGACGATTATTGAGCAGTTGAAGAGTGTTTTGAATTAACGGTAAAAATTACGTCAAGCATTTAAGAGTCCTATTTTACTACTTATTATTTCAATAAAAAGGTGGCAATTAGAGGGCACTGAAAAAAAGGTGTGGTTCCCTTTTTCAGTGCCCTCGGCAATTAGTCTTCTACTTTCTCTATTTATTCGCTAGATAACAAAACTTTTCCATTAAATGGGACTTCATTTTATTCTAGCTACAACTCGTGCAATAGAAGAATCTGATTGAATATGCAAAGGCAATGCCATGATTTCAAAGGACTTTGCATTCTCTAATTTAGCAACATTTGTTAGATTTTCAATGATAAGAATTTGGTTTCGAAAAAAAAGTTTATGTATGTCAAATGGGTATTGATCAGGTGACGGTGTATCCATTCCAACCATTTTGACCTGTTTTCTAACTAGCAAATCCGCAAAGGCTTTCGTCAAAACAGGATATTCATTATAGTACTTTTCTTGACCAAAATACTTACTGTGTCCTGTATATAAAATGACAATTTGCTTCTCTTTGATTTGTTGTTCATAAACCTCTTTATAATCAATTGATTTTTCACCAGTAACATTTAGCAAGCATCCTTCCCCTATAAATGTATCTAACGGAAACTCGTTTATATACACATTTGTATCCGTTAAATGCATCGGACCATCAATATGTGTTCCTGTATGCATATTGATGGTTAATTCATGGTTCGTGTAAAAATCCTTCTCAAGAAAGCTTGATTGAACCAATTTGGACTCAGAGTCACCAGGATAAACGGGCATTCCATCCTTTATGAGCTGTGTAAGGTCTATATACATACTTCCCCCTTCTATACTTAGCCATTAAGTCTTTAAATCTTTAATAACAGTTCTTCCCCCAATCGATACGTATCGACATCAATAATTAACTGCTATTTCTTCTTTACCTTTGCATATAGCCAAGGAATACCATAGAAGACTAAAATGCCAAACAGAAATGAATAGAAGATAAATTGATTTATCACTTTCGTTAAAAATAGCATAACTATAATCACAATTACCGAAATCCTCCAAAATAAAACAAATCGATTCAATTAATATCTCCTTTACACTATTGTTTTATTTAAGTTAATCATGATCACATACCCACTTTACTTTAACATTTATTTCCATTTATAGTCTACAAAAATTCATTCGCCCAAATAAAGGATTTAAACTAAACCTGTTCATCTTATTTTCTGGAATTAATGTTTTGGGTTTTTTTGGGTAATCGGATAATAGTGTGGAAATGTCAGCACCATAGATTTTTTCATAAACCCATTCAAAAGCAAGTGGTTGAAGTTGTAACGGGTGATCGAGTAGTTTTCCGAATGAAGCATTGACATCTTTGAACTTTTTTTCTTCTTCGCCTTACGATATCCCTCTGTGAAAAGTACCTTGGCCCTTAGAGCTTCAAATGAGTAGCCTCGACCAATATTTTTCGTTATCTTAACTAGATTGTTCAGTGACTCTGTATAAGCGTTTGTTATAGATACGAATTAAAGTAATTGAAAATCTCTTCTTCCTAATTGGTCATGGACTTAATGGTTGGATCAAAATATGGTAATAGTTTCTTTGGAATTTCTGCAATCCAAGATTGATTGAGTCGATAGGCGGATATTCACTATCATTATTGTGTTCCTTTCATCTATATCAATAACAAAGGTGTTTGCCATTATCCCCGGAAATTTCCATTGATTTTTGGAGCATTAAAGCATTTCTTTCACTCAAAATTTAAGTATAAGCTAGATGTATTCCTTAAGACTGCTTTTCTTTTAGATTGGTTATAAGATATTCAAGACGAATAAATTAATCATTCCCATAATTAAGCCCTAGATTATAAGCTTTATTAAGCCATTCATCAATATATCTAGGCTTAACATTAATAGTGTCGTAAAAAAGTTCAAATTTCGAATTTGGTATTCCGCAATAATCAGCTAAACCAACGTTAAAGTAGTGAGTCATCATCTTGTCGTATTTTCTTTTTTCAAAACGCTCAATTGGAGCACCGGCCAGACTAAGCCACAAAACATGCTGATGTTTAAGTTTGTTTGGACCGTAGGCAAATCCATAGTTCCAAACGCGGTCTATATACCCCTTTAACATGGCTGGCATACTCCACCACCAAAGCGGAAAAATAAAAGCTAATGCATCGTGCATTTTCATTCGCTTAATCTCTTTTTCTACCTCGGGAGAAAAGCGTTGAAGTTTTGCTTTCCAATCAGGCTCATCTGCTTCCCATAATACAGGGTTAAAGCCACTGCGATACAGATCCAATACTTCAGTCTCATGTCCTGCATCTCTAAGACCTTTTATAAATTGCTTTGAAACTTCAAAGGTTAACGAATCTGTTCTCGGATGTGTGACTACTGTTAATACTTTCATCTTGTTCCCCTCTTTCCATAATTTTTTGATTATTAACGTATCTAAAGTCTATAATAACTATATGATTCAGTAAAATAGATAATTCGAATAATAATGTTCATTAAAAATGATAGGAGAGTATAGAATGGAACTTCGCCACCTTACAACATTTAGAACAATTGTCGATGCAGGGGGATTTAAGAAGGCAGCAGATGAATTAGGATATGCCCAATCTTCAATCACTGCTCATATAAAAGAACTAGAAAAAGAATTGGGGTATCCACTCTTTGATCGTTTAGGTAAGAGTATCACATTGACAGAGGCTGGAAGGCGTTTTCTTCCCTATGCTTTGGAAATTATTAGACTTTACTCTAAATCAAAAGAGGTTATTAAAGATGCAGATGAACCATCAGGGGAATTAAAAATCGGTGCGAGTGAATCCCTGATGATATACTGGCTCCCTAATGTAATTATTGATTTTATGAAGAATTACCCTAAAGTTGAATTAACACTTAAACCGATTGATTACGATAATTTATCAGACCAATTAAAGAAGGGCGATATAGATGCTGCGGTTTTAGTGGAAAAATCCAGTTGGAAATCAAAAGAGTTAACAATTCAAAAGATAAGAGATGAAAAGCTATCTCTTATCAAATCGTCACTAAAAATAAACAAAGCTATTTCAGAAACAATACTTGTCACTGAATACTCATGCAGCTGGCGCCCCATTATCGAAGATTATTTAAAAATTGAGGGGAAAACATCTGTTACCAAAATTGAATTGCCAAGCATCGAAGCAATAAAAAAATGTGTATTATGCGGATTGGGTAAATCAATGCTTCCTTTTTTTTCGATAAAAGATGAATTTGAAAGAGGAGAACTTAAAGAAATTAAAACTGATTTGATGGAAAAGCCCATTGCTATTTACACAGCTTTTCATAAAGACAAATGGGTTTCAGTTAACTTAAAAGCATTTTTAAATGTACTAAATAAACATGTGTGAGATAACTAATATGTCACAAACGTTCAGTGGGCATATTAGCATTCGGTGAAGTATCTCCCAGTTGTTTGTATACCACACGATAATCCGTAGTATGAATGATTCGAATATATAATTATTAAAATGAGCTGCTATACAATTATCCGATTACCCATTTTTTCGCAAAACTCTCTATTTAACAAAGAAAAGGCTTGACCCATGTTGAATCAGCGCTTTTTTCGTGAAACTCGTAAACTCTGTTTAATCACCATAATGGAGATGTTTAAAAAAATCTTCCCTGTAAAAAGCATGTAACACTTTAGACAGTAACCGCTAATTCTTATGTAAGATGGCAAAAGAAGTTGTAATTAGTTAGGCACATAAGGACACGAACGCCATGCAAACAGGATGTAGCATTCCCTCCACCATTGTTAGAAATTCTTTAGTGAACCGAAAAAATAAACGAGTGCTTATCTTTCATTCAAAAGAGGAGAGTTTACGTATCCCTCTCCTCTTTTACTGAGGTTCTTCACCATTAATTGGTGAACCTGTTGAAGTATGTTCATTTACCCAGTCAAGTGATACTTTTGATACTGCAGGCCAATCTGGTATTTGTTCACTATGTTGTTCTACCCAACCCATACAATATTGAGGGTCTATACTGCTTTCACGGCATTGTGCTAAAAAAGACTGAATCGTTGTCTCTGTACAGTTTTCCCATGAACCACACGTATTCTCCCAAAGGCGTTCCATTTTTTTCTGTATTTCATTAGCCATATTTGATTCCTCCTATATTTATGTAAACACTAACAACATTTAGTATACCCAACGGTTAATTTTCTATTACTCCACACTTGTACAAACATTAATCTAGTTTAAAACTAAGGCATTACATTGATGGTTCTTAAGTTGTCACATTTTAGTTCGGTTAAAAATACCAGATGTTTTCCAATAACTTCATATTGCCCACTTTCCAATATCGAATTATCATAAGTTGGTGTTCTTACATTGTAGAAAGCTGGTGAAGCAATGCAAAAAAAATCGATTACAATTCTTTCAGTTTTGATATTTGCCTTGTTTTTTAATAATTTAATGACTCAGGCTGCCGCTGATCTTGAGCCGCCCGAAGTTATAAATACAGACATATCAACAAATACAATCGCCTATCAAGGAAATACAGTTCCGGGCTATGTAACAATTACTTTAACGACTAATGAGCCCACTCGCGGATATATTCTTGCTGTAAGAGATGATGGTCGTCAAGCAAAAATTAATTTAAATACTTTTAAAACAGAGCATGTTGTAAATTGGGTACCATGGGATGATGAAAAGAGAGAACCACTTCCGCCTGGGACGTATCGCTTAAAGACTTATTTAAATGATACTTCTAATAATTCAGCTCAAGGATTTCCGATTGGACAAATTGCTATTTTAAACGAATCAAATCCAAAGGCACTTATAGAACTTTTAACGATTTCCAATGCTAATATTTCACCCAAGTATGATAGTAATGAGAGTTTAACGACTTTCACTTACAATTTAAGCCGTCCTGCTGAAGTTCAAATTGCCATTCAAAAAGACGGTGTTGATTATTTCCAATCAAAAAAAATGACACTCCATTCGGGTCGACATAGCTTTGATTGGAATGGAAAAGATGAAAAAGGCGCCCTTTTAAGAGATGGCGAATACGATATCGTTTTTAAAGCAATTGAACTTGCTTACAATTACCCTGCCTTCACGCAAACCGTATCAAAGGTTGGAAAAGTCGTAGTCGCAAATGGCGAGAGTCAAATCCCTCAATGGAGACTACGGGAAATCATTAGCAGTGCTTCATTCGATTCGACAA
Source organism: Halalkalibacter urbisdiaboli (assembly GCF_002156385.1). GTDB lineage: Bacteria > Bacillota > Bacilli > Bacillales > Bacillaceae_D > Halalkalibacter_A > Halalkalibacter_A urbisdiaboli. Next base: position 56,987 of record NZ_MVJM01000005.1, on the reverse strand, counting down.
CACTTAAAAGCGACGGGACAGTAACTGGTAAAATAACAATAACCGAATCGGCAAAAATCACCGTTTACATTGCTACTGCTGCAGGAAGCCATATGAATAATGTCTTTACATCATCACAGCTTCAACCTGGAACCCACGCTTTTACATGGAATGGGAAAAATATGATGGATAGCAAAGCAATTAATGGTGAGTATTACATTAAAATCAGTGTTTCTGAAAACTCTGGCTCTCATGGATACATCACATTCGACAATCCTGTAACCATAAGTAATGGTACAGCTGTTCAACCTTTAACCCCAGAAAAACAAGTGAAGGTACTACCAGAGAAGACACAAATGACGATTTATCCAATGAACCAAGGGTATACGGCTGTCAAAGGTGAGCTACTTTCATTAGTTTCCGAAACAGCTGATAATGGATACTATCACGTTTTGGTAAATGGGGTACCTGGAAAAGTAAAGGCTTCAGACGTTGAATTAGTGCAATCCGTTTCTGATTCTGAACCAACAATTCCAACTAAGCCTATACTAACTTCAACGTACACTGTTGTTAGTGGAGATACCATTTGGAAAATTGCCCAAAGGTTCGAAACCACCATTCATGAAATTGTCCAACTTAATCATTTAGATCTTAATAAGTCGTTAATCGTTGGACAGGTTTTACAAGTTCCGACTACAGATGAACAAATTGAACGAGAGCAACTAACGCATGTTGTCCAATCTGGGGAAACACTTTGGAAAATATCGCAAATGTACAAAATAACCGTCGATGCTCTCCTATCAGCTAATAACTTGTCAGCATTAGACTATTTACGTATTGGCCAAAAGCTTACAATACCATCTGAGCACCAAAAAGAAGAAGCCCAACAAAACAGTTATATTGTCAAGTTGGGCGATACTCTTTGGAAGATAGCTCTAGCACATGGGGTAACGGTCAATCAACTTTTATCTACAAATAAATTAGATAGTAACAATCATTTAGCGGTAGGACAAACGTTAATCATTCCAGCTCAAGAACCATCATACAAACTTTATACTGTTCAAGCTGGTGACACCTTATGGAAAATTGCTCTAGCAAATCAAGTAACCATTCAGCTGATTGTTGATTGGAATCAATTAAATGTAAATAGCCCAATTAATGTTGGACAACAATTAAAGTTTCAACTTTTAAGATAAGGATCGTTAGTAATAGCCTGTATCAATTAGTGATACAGGCTTTTTTTATTACATACTCCTACTGCTATTCAACTTCCATATAATTCCTGTTTTTTGTATCAGGGAATTATTTGTCCTTTTTCAAAGATGTGAGCCAAAATAAACTATGTGAAATCAGGTCGAAGCGACTTAAAACTCTATAAAAAACGGCTGATTGCTATCATCTAGGCATAACTCAATTCTTTGCCTGAAATTATTCCACGTCACCATTTCTAACGCTTGCTGAATCGGGAAAAATCCTACTTCTAAGCTTTCAGCGCTCGTTGTTAATTCCCCACCGATCGGCTTTCCTACAAATAATGTGTTACAAACGGAAGCGCTCACATTTTGAAAAATTCCACAAAATTTTATAATTTCAATATCAATCCCTGACTCTTCCTTTGCTTCCCTAATCGCAGCATCTCTTATCGATTCTCCTTCTTCAACCTGTCCACCAGGCATTTCCCAGCCTCTCCGTGGACCTTTAATCAATAAAATTTCATGATGTTCATTTATGACAACAGTTGCTGCTGAAACAATATGCTTAGGTGCACTCATTTGATTAAACCCTCCTAGTTTGCCTCTACTCCAACTGTGAGCATGGATTTTCACAGATACGTAAGATACCCCTCACAACACCTTATGTTCCTCACTATGCCTCCGATTGGATTTTCTCCTTTTCTTTTCGTTAAATCTGTCACCCATTTTCCGATTTCTTTGTCATCTTCTATATACAGTACACAAACCATCATTTCTCCTCCAAAATTTGTTATAGTTATACAAATTCCCCTTTATACGCCAATTATTATACTTCTTCGTGAAAATTTGAACTAGAGTTTATCCAAAATTTAATAAACTCACTGAAATATGAAGGAAAACAAACAGCCGATACAGAATATATGTTCCTATTAAATAATTTGGAGGTTTTCGATATGACCCTACAATCACTTAACATCAACAAACTTAGCTGGGAAAAAGCAGCAGAACGTTTTTTCGGAAGAAATCCTTTTCCAGAATACGGTCCACTCGCACCGAATGAAGAGAATTTACAATTAATTGGCGATGTAACTCATTTAAAGGTGTTAGACATTGGTTGCGGAAGTGGGCATTCACTAAAATATATGGATAGTCAAAAAGCTGGGGAACTCTGGGGATTAGATTTATCAAGTAAACAAATTGCTGCGGCCAAAGCATTATTGATAAACTGTCATTCCCCAGTTAAACTATTTCAATCCCCAATGGAACACGACCCTGGGTTACCAAAGGATTACTTTGATGTCGTATATTCCATTTATGCACTGGGCTGGACAACAAATCTTGACCAAACACTAGCAAACATTCATAGCTATTTAAAGCCTGGAGGCGTATTTGTCTTTAGCTGGGAACACCCCTTGTATAACCGAATCCGTGGGAAAAACGGTATTTTAACGGTTGAGCAATCATATCATCATGAAGGCCCATATGAACATGAAGCTTGGGCGGATCCTGCAATTATGCAACAATTTAAAGTAAGCACCTATATCAACTCATTAATTAACAACGGATTTCAAATTGAAAAAATGATCGAAGATGTTACCCTGAAAGATGAAGATGTTCAAAGACACACGAATGAATGGTATTCATACGAGAAAGCACGTTTTATTCCTACTACCATGATTATTAAATGTAAAAAAAGTTAACTATATACATGAGTCATTTCTTAAATCCGCTCAAAAACACCTGCAATATTGTAGGTGTTTTTGAGCTTTTCACATCGCTCCTTACATGCCTTACCCCTCACTACTTTTTACATTCTTTTTAAACAACCGTAATGGATTCCCAAGGACCGTACTTACTAATCCAAACTGATAGCATAGAAAAACATAAACCATACTTCCGACCGTAACCCCAGCTACTAAAATAATCAATCCGTTCTCCCATGATGTATAAGGAAAATGTAGTTGCAAATAATTTGTTAAATAATAGAGGGTAATGCTCATTATTGAAGAAAAAGCGACCATTTGGCTGACGTGCTTTTTTAGTAAACGGAATGGATAGTTTGCATATTTTCGTATCCCCCACATCGTTATGAATACAGCAGTAGCAAAACCAAGATACGTTGCTAAAATTCCGCCAAGTGCTCCAATTTTGTACAGTAGAGCGTAGTTTAATGACAGTTTCACAAGCAGTCCAATCGTAAGTGCAATGACAGCATATTTCTGTTTATTTATCCCTTGTAAAATGGCTGCTGATATCGAAAATAAGGAAAAGAACAAAGCAATAGGGGCATAGTGTTGTAACACCATTCCGCCCATCCCTACACTGTCAAGTCCATAGAGTGTACCGAATATGTAGGAAGACAAAACGGACATTCCAAATGAAGCCGGTAAGGTTATTAATAATATGATTTGAAATGTCTTCGTGATTTGATGCTGCAACGTCCTCGTATCGTTAGAAATAAAAGAGGTTGTAATCGTAGGAATAAGTGTAATGGAAAAAGCCGTAGCAAGTGCCATCGGAATCAGAATAATTTTATGAGCCGTTTGTGTAAAAACAGCAAAAAAAGTTAATGTCTCCCCCTTGTCCATTAATCCGCTTCGAATTAAGGCATTATTCACAGTAAACAAATCAATAAGTTGAAACAACGGAATTGCTAAACCAACAAAGGCTAGTGGTAATGCATAGCTTATTAGTTCTTTATACATCTCAACTTTAGAAGGTGAGTATTTAACTCTACTAGCGTTCACTTGCTTCAAGATAAACGTTCGTCGCTTAAACCAATAAAATAAAAGCACGAGCATTCCACCTACTGCTCCAAAAAACGCACCTAACGTCGCAAAACCAACCGCCCTCCCTAACGTACCATCGATAACATGAATGATGACAAAGGTTGAAGTTAGGATAAAACAATCCGTACAATTTGTTCGATTACTTGAGACACGGATGTTGGGCCCATCGATTGATGTCCTTGAAAGTACCCTCTCATAATGGACATCATCGGGACGACGAACAAAGCAACACTAACCATGCGGATAGTGAATACAACATCTTCCATCGTGTTTCCATGAAGTTCACTAGGGTCGCTAATTATCCAGTTTGAAACAAGTGGAGCAGAAAAAAATAATACGCTAAAAGCAATAATTCCATTTATCAACATAAAGAAGAGGCCTGATTTCAACAGGCGGTACCCAGTCTCATAATCACCTAACGCCTGATATTTTGAAACAAATTTTGATACCGCCATCGGAACACCTAACGTAGCTAAGCTTAAAAGAACAGTGTATGGTATAAATCCAAAGCCATAAAGAGCATTACCAGCTTGTCCTACAATGGCGGTAAAAGGAATAACAAAGAATAATCCTAATAATCTAGATAAAAATGTTGCTGTTGTTAGCAACATCGTGCCTCTTACAAGTTTCGTTTCAGCCATTACACACTCCTTTTTAACATTCAACATCTTGATCAATGACATGTGAATGATTCAACACAAAGAGAGTACCCACTTATATGGTACTCTACATTTTTGCAACTTCAACTAGTTATATTTCTCTTTGAAGCTCGGACTTAACTCACTCCACACATCAAAAGCATTCCCGTCTAAGTCGCAAAACACAAAATTCCTTCCTGAGTGGCCTCTGTCTTCAATTTCCCTTACTATGCTTCGAAAGAAACTCTTTATGTACTTCTTCTAAAGTCTGTAATCCGTCCACTTCAAACGTTAATGAAAAGTGCTCTTTACCGTAGTGGTCATAAAAATTCGCGCTTTGATTGTCTTTAGCCTTTACAAGAAAAAAGCTCTGATTCGCAAAATTCAAAATGGCTTTATCCTCATCTAGATAGCTTAATTCTGCACCTAATTTGTTCACATACCAATCTGTTGCTATCTCAACGTTCACAACAGGAATATACGTCGTTCCAACTCTTAATAGTGCGCTCATTTTACTTCTCCTTCGCTTTTCATTTACTTGCGTCTCTTTGTCAACCAGAGGCTTTGTTGTAACAAATTTCACCTTATCTATGATATTTCATTCATAGCTTTGTTTGTAGATTGATTTCGGATAATAAGGATAACACCACTTTTGGTTGTTTATTACAAATATAATATACACACAACAAGAACATTTGTTTAGTGAAAATAACTAACATTATCTTTCAAAATCATTACACATAACTTTGTTTAATCAGGGAAAATTATTCATAAGGATATATTAAAGGTGGGCATAAAATGAACAACAAGGTTAAATTAATCATTTTTTTAATGGCGTTCTTACCATGGGCGACAACACCATTTCTTCGTTCAAACTCATTTAAACGGTTTTTCCCAGGCGCTTTTTTTATGGCATTATTTGTTACCGTTGAAGGGATCATCGCTGAAAAGAAAAAATGGTGGTGGTTTCCAATAAAAGTAAAACCTAATGTATTAGGAGAAATGCCGCTTATCATAGGCCCCTTTTTTGTAGGCTCGCTTTGGATACTGAAATACACCTTTGGAAACTTTAAATTGTATATTCTCATTAATCTGATCATTGATTCTATTTTTACATACCTCGGTATTAACTGGTTTAAGAATATAGGGTATGGTAACCTAGTACGACTTACAAAACCTAAATTATCACTTTTATTTCTTCTAAAATCTGTTCTGATGTATGGATTTCAAATGATGTATGAAAAGCTCTTCACTCGTAAGAACATGAGTAGTAGTAAGGTTTTAAAATAGTGAGGGAATCGTCCTTGACTATTTTAATCTTAACATTGAGCCTTACTAATTCAGGCTACATTTCGATTTACTAATCTCTCGCCTTTTCTTCTATATTTAAAAACGAGCTACATTAAGCAGCTCGTTTCCCTTTAATGCGCAGGAAAAAAGATCATCTGAATAATAAAAATCACACCAAACACGTAAAGAATTGGATGAACCTCTCTCCCTTTTCCGCTAACCAACTTCATTAACGGATATGTGATGAAACCAATCGCAATACCTGTTGCAATACTTGATGTTAATGGCATCGTTAAAATAATCGCAAATGCTGGAAAGGCATCATCAAAGGACTTCCAATTCACTTTCGCTAGTCCTTCCATCATAAAACAGCCAACAATAATTAAAATCGGAGCTGTGATTGCTGGTAATGAGGAAATGGCGGACACAAATGGTGAAAAGAATAAGGCAATCATAAATAAAATGGCTACAACAAAGGCTGTAAGACCTGAACGCCCTCCTGCCGCAACACCAGTAGACGATTCAATATACGCACTAGATGGGCTTGTTCCTAATGATGCCCCAACCGTAGTCGCAACAGCATCTGCCATAAGTGCGGACTTTGCTCTTGGGAATTTTCCGTTTTTCATTAATCCAGCTTGCTCCGCCACACCAATCATAGTTCCAGTCGTATCAAAAATAGTCACAAGTAAAAACGCAAATACAACTGTATATAATCCATTTGAAAACACACCACCAATATCAAAATCAAAGAAAACGGGTGGTGGTGGTGCTGCGACAATGCCATCAAACTGTAAAAGTCCCGAAAAATAACCGATAACTGCGGTGACAAGCATTCCGATAAACAAAGCTCCGTTTATTTTACGGGCAATTAGAATAAGCGTAATAAATAACCCAAATAATGATAAGATCGTAACAGGTTGATGTAAATCACCGAACGATACCATGGTTTCAGCGTTAGGGACAACAATCCCGGCCATCTTTAAGCCGATAAAAGCAATAAAAAGTCCAATCCCTGAAGTAATCCCATATTTTAAAGAAGCAGGGATTGAATGAATAAGCGTTTCACGAAACTTTGTAAAGGATAGTAATAGAAACAGAATCCCCGCTAAAAAAACCGTACCTAAAACAATTTGATAACTAACACCGTTTGTCGCAACAACACTCGCAAAGTATGCATTCATTCCCATACCAGGAGCAATCGCAATTGGATACTTTGCAGACAATGACATAATTAGTGTTCCAATAACAGCGGATGCTATCGTGGCGATAAACACTTGATCAAACGGCACTCCAGCAGCTGAAAGGATAGCTGGGTTAACAATAATAATATAAACCATCGTTAAAAAAGTCGTAATCCCCGCCAAAATTTCCGTTCGAACATTCGTTCCTAATTCACGTAAATTAAATAATCGTTCCATATAATCCTCCCTAAACTAAAAAAAATTCCTAACTACAATTGGGTAGAGTGATCCCACCCATTCGTAGTTAGGAATTTTCGGTTCCTAGTAGAAACTTTTAGACCATATTACTAAGAATATACGAATGCTACATCTGGTATTATAAACGAACTTTTATATTGTGTAAACAGTTATCGTTCGTATTCCATGCCAATTTCAACAATTTTATTCGTATATATATCCCTAACAAAAGAAAACGAGCATTCTTGATTTCAGAAACGCTCCTGTTTGTTGAACTGTCATGTTGAGTTCTTCCTTATTTGTTGATGTTTGATAGAATGAATAAATCCTTATTAATGATTAGGTAAGGATAAAGCACTTGCTATAATTGAGACGGTTAACGTACAACGTTCACTCTATCTACCTTAAATTTACTTGTTCAAAATGTTCTACTGTTGGAAATGGATCATAAAAATGATGTAATTGCGTTTTCCATTCTTGATACTCATTTGATTGTCTAAATCCAACTGTATGGTCTTCTAACGTTTCCCATTGTACTAAGAGTAAGTATTTCCCCTCAACTTCCATACAGCGCTGTAATTCGTGAGATACATACCCTTTCATAGAAGAAATAATTTTCGATGCCTGGCTTAACGCTTCCTCATAGTCCTTTTCCATACCTTTCTTAACCTGTAACATAACCGCTTCTAATATCATGTTTTTCTCCCCTTATAGCAGTAAAGAACGCTATCTATAATCCTATTCCGACTTCCAAAACACTTACTTTCTTCATTTTTGATGAGAAGGGTGACAGAAACAATCCAACGTGTGATCATTGACCATCCCCACCGCTTGCATAAAGGAATAGCAAATTGTACTACCTACAAATTTAAAGCCATCTTTTTTTAACTGTTTGCTCATTTTATCACTTATTTCATTTGTACTAGGGACTTCATCTATCGTCTCCCACTGGCTTATCATCGGTTTATTCTCGACAAAACTCCAAATATAATGAGAAAACGAGCCATATTCTCTTTGAATATTCAAGAAAGCACGTGCATTCGTTACGACACTTCGAATTTTCAGTTTGTTCCGAACAATCCCTTTATCTTCTATTAAGGATTGTATTTTTTCATCCGTATAATGGATAATCTTTTCCGCATCAAAGTTATCAAAGGCTTTTCGGTAATTTGCTCTTTTTTGTAAAATCGTCCACCAGCTAAGCCCTGCTTGTGCTCCTTCGAGACAGAGCATTTCAAATAAAGTTCTATCATCATAGACAGGAACTCCCCATTCCTTATCATGGTACGCAACATATAAAGGCTCTTTTATTGGAACCCATGTGCATCGTTTACGCAATTGTAGCCCACCTTTCTTAACATTTATACCTTGTAGTAAACATACTAACCTTGTTCACATCCATTAATGGTCATCTCTGAAAGAAGTTGACCATTTCATGAAAGGCCTGTTGAGCTGACTTTTCATGATAATATGGAGAATACGGGTCACTAAAACCATGTTTACCATTAAATTTATGTATTTTGACGTTCTTGTCCTTTATGGTTGGAATAAACTCATCTACAATAAACGAGGACTCTGTTTGTGGGAAGAATAGCATTGTTGGACAGGAGGGATGTATGTTAGAATAATCCCTAATACGTGAACCATAGTATCCGACTATTCCATCGAGACACTCTTCCTGACTGCACAACCACGCAACCGTTGCCCCAACACTAAAACCAACCATATATACCTTTTTATAATCGTCTTTTAGTAGAGATATGGTCGTTTTAATTTTATTTGAAGCATAATGGAAACCTATGTTTTCAGTAAAATTACGATAAGCGATTTTTTCTTCTGTATAATCAAAAGAAATATTCCTTGTAAGTAAATTCGGACAGAAAACATCAACGTTATATTCGGACATGGCTTGACATATTTGTTTCATATGCTGATTAATTCCGTATATTTCATGAACAACAATAATAGCCTTATCTGATTCTTGTTTTAGGCTAAACATCTATTTCCCACCTAACTCCAACGATGAACATTGTATTAAATCTAGCAACCAATTGATTCCCAAATTTGATTTATGAACCTAAGTAAAAAGCTGATCCCGGTTGCACAATTTGATCTCTTTGATTGTTATAATACTTACAATGTAAAAGCCTTAATCTCAATAACACTTAATGACAAAACTGTCTAACACATACAAAAATTTTCACATTTTGCTTCTAAGCGCTATTTTAACATTTTTTCCCTCTTATATGGAACTGTCTTTATTAAATAACTGACACGCTTTCTTTATTCCATTCGCGCTACATCAAAATACTCACTTAAAACAGCAGCTAGATATTCAAATGGCGTTGTTTCCACTTGTCCATATTCTTTTTGTGTGTAAAGGTGAGTTGCGTTTGGTAATTCCCTTTTAAGCTGCTTTCTTAATTTTTCCCCCGAGTCATCCGCATCCACTAAAATGTAAACATCCTTGTCTTCGATTGGTAATATCAATGTTTCTAGTTTTTCTTCACTTAATGTGCCATACGTACAAATAATCGAAACAGGTTCAGCCAAGACGTGGTTAACCCGTTTCCGATCGCTTTTCCCTTCAACAATTAATACTTTTTCTTCCATAGACCTCATTCCTTTGCATCGCCTTACTATATAGTATATCAGGCTTTTTATCAATCGAAAAAACACCTGTCGATTGGATATTATCCTTTATCGACAGGTGTGATAAAAAGTTGCTCTAATTGCTCTCCTGATAACGGTCGAGCAAAATAATAGCCTTGGTATCGGTCACAGTCCATTTCTCTCAATAATGCCAATTGCTCATTTGTTTCTACACCTTCAGCAACTATGGTTAAATTTAAATGCCTTCCCATCGAAATAATCGATGCTGTAATTGCTTTATCGTCCTTGTCCACACATATATCCTTTATAAAGCTCCGGTCTATCTTTATGATATCAATCGGAAACCGTTTTAAACGCGCAAGTGACGAATAACCCGTGCCGAAGTCATCTATCGCAAAAGAAATTCCTTTGTTTTTAAACTCCTTTAAAAGTTTCACGGTTGAATCTAACTCTTTCATCATGACACTTTCCGTGATTTCAAATTCAATGACTGCTGGATTAACGTTATATTCATTTAAGATAGAGTCAACTAGTTCCAAAAATCCCTTATTCAACATTTGCTTTAAGGAGAGGTTAATCGCCATTCGAATCGGAGGATAGCCTTTTGTTTCCCAATGCTTATATTGTTTACACACTTCTCGTATTACCCACTCGCCTATTGGGATAATGAGACCATTTTCCTCGGCTATCGCAATAAATTCATCAGGAGGGATCATGCCACATTTCGGATGCGACCACCGCAGAAGCGCTTCACAAGCGCTCATTCGATTCGTCTTCGCATCAACAATCGGCTGATAGACAAGCGACAATTCTTGATTAGTAATCGCTTTTCGTAAATCATTTTCAAGATAAAGGTTACCTAACCGCTGTTTCTTACTTTCTTCTACTGCGTAAAATTGATAGTTGTTTTTTCCTTTCTCCTTCGAGTGATACATCGCTCGGTCGGCCTGTTTCAACAAGTCTTCTTGCGTCTCACTATGCTCAGGGAAGAGACTAATTCCGATACTTGTGGTGACATTCATTTCGTTTCCTTCGATGGTAAAGGTATCCCTTAGCAACGTTAAAATTCGATTTGCCGTCTCTTTAACAAACTCGATATTTGGCACATTGCGAATTAATACTGCAAATTCATCTCCACCCATTCGAGCAAATAGATCCTCTTTACGTATGATCACCTGCAATCTTTTTGCGACGGCAGCTAAAAGTAAATCTCCCGTGTTATGACCAAGGGTATCGTTAATTACTTTGAACCGGTCCACATCAAAATAAAGCAAGGCAAGTTTTTCGTTTTGCTTGTTTGCCATTTCGATTTCACGTTGAATATCCTCATCAAATTTCCGGCGATTTGGTAACCCTGTTAATGTATCATGATACGCCATATGTCGGAGTTGTTCTTCTAACCGTTTACGTTCGGTTACGTCTCTAGACACGACGACGATTGAAGTAACCGTCTCTCCCTCTACGACTGGGGATAATGTACTTTCGAGCCATTTCCACTCTTGTTTCACGGTTTGATATCGACACGTTGCTGAGACACTTTCTCTAGTAGACAAAACTTGCTCCAAGGCAGCACGCGCCGCTTTTTCATCGGCGGGATGAATAATTGGGAAGATCGTTTTTCCGACAAGCTGTTCAGGACGAAAGCCTAATATCCGCTGATTGGCTGGTGAGGCGTATACTAAGGATCCCTCTCGGTCAATAATTCGAATCATGTCAGAAGAGTTTTCAGCAATGATTCGGTAACGTTCCTCACTTTCTTTTAATGCGCGTTCAGCTTGTTTCCGTTCCGAAATATCGATTGCCGATCCAATCACTTCGGCGACTTCACCATTACGATATATCGGGCGTAAGGATGCAAAATATTCGACGATTCCATTTCCGATACAGCCTTCATACGTGACTTCTTCTCCAGACCAAGCACGCTCATAATAATCTACTTTAACTTTTGCCTCTTCTGCCCCTAAGAATTGCTCCAATGTCTTCCCTTCCACATCCATAGGGATTAACCCTGCTTTGTATAGAAGCTCTCCATCACAGAGAGTATGGATAAATAGATTGTCTTTTTTAATAAAGGTAAAAATCAAGCCTTGTTGCTGGCGTACAGTCTCCTGTAACACTCGTTTTAACTCTTCTACTTCATGAAACGCCCTTTTTTTCTCAGTAATATCCTGGGCAATGCCTTGGATACCGATTACTTTCCCATTCAATATTGCTGGAATCGTTGTTAAATAGACCTCTCGTCTTTGACCATCCTTACGAACGATTTGAACTTCGTGCTTTTGTGCATACCCTTTTTTCACTTCATTAAACAACTCTAATACGACTTGAAGGTCTTCAGGCGCAATCAACGGAGAAAAGTTAGCTCCAAGCAACTCGTCTTTTGTATAGCCACTTAATCGTTCAATTTTTTGGTTAATATCTAAAAAGTGACCATTTAAATCAAGTGAGTATACCCCGTTTGGATGCTGTGTAAATAATGATTTATAGCGTTGCTCACTTTCCATCCGTTCTGTGATGTCCCTACCTAGAACGACTATCGCTTCAGGTGTTCCATTTTTATCGTAAATAGGAACCTTTACCACTTCAAACACACACTCTGTTCCATCAATCGATATTAATTCTTCGCTTTGAATTTTCTCGCCTTTTTCCCATGCTAGACGATCAGACTCGATAAAGGTCGGAACAAACCTCGCTAACTTAGGAAACATCTCTCCTAATTCTAGTTCCGTTTTCCCTTTATAGCGATTCTCATCAATACTAAAAATCTCAAGCGTACGTTTATTCGTTTGTAACCAGCGACCCTCCACATCTTTTAAGACAATAATATCAGGGCTGGCTTGAATGATCTTTTGTAAATGGTCGTTTAGTCGATTATTTAACATGATGAATACCCTACTCTACTAAGTTGTTTTGTATCATGTTCCCCTAAATGGCGACAATAAAACTATCTTTAGACATATTATGCATGATTTTTAAAGAGATTGATAGATAAAAAATGAGTAGATTTAGGTCTTCTAGAATAAATAGTTTAAATCAATTTCCCTTGTAAAAACGCTCTCAACCTTGACTTTAAAATATCTATGAATCCAAATATAAATAGTCAGCACCTTAGAAAAGGAGTATATTACCAGCGAAATAAATCAAACTTGATGACGATTCAACCTGTTACTTTAAATGGTGTGCGATGATTATGTTTTAGTGATCGTTCCTTGATGAAAATACAATTGCCATTTACCTTCTATCATTTTCCAAATTGAACTTCGTAAAGTGTCCTGTTTTCGTGTTTCATCCTTAATTCGGTATGTGGTTAACACAACGTCACAAGCCAAAGGGTGAATTTCAAAATCATGAAGGTACATTTCTCGAACACCTACGCCACCCTTACCAACACAATCCTTTTTGTAATAAATATTCCCTGAACTTCCAATTTCAAAAAAATCATCTGTCAATAATTCATCTAAATTCTGACTAGATGTACGGATTTCTGGTTTTAAGTGACTTTCCTCCAATACTTTTAAACGCTCTTTAAGAGTCTTTTCAGTTGCCATTTTAATCAGCCTCCGCCTTTTTAGTGCTTTATATTTTATTGTCGTTCCACCTGTATCAATAGTTTGAATACACCGTTCTTTTTTCTATGTTAACATTTATTTCCTACGGTGAGATTTATCAAAATGCGTCCCTGTTCAGGAACGTACCTTAATTTATTTGTAACTCTGTATATTCACTTATAATACTTAGGTTGTTTTTCGGTAATTGATCAGTTATACTGATTATATATTATACTGACTAATTAAGGAGGTGATTTTTGTGACGAAGTTAAACCAATCATATGGATTTTTATTCGGGAAAATTCTACAACAGATGGAAAATAAGTTTGCTGAGACGCTGACCCCCTTTAATATCGATGCAAGACAATATGGGGTACTCTTATTTGTTAAAGAAAATCCTTACTCAACACAAAAACTTATTGCTGAAAAACTACATATCGATCGAACAACAATGGTGAGCCATGTTGATCACCTAGAAAAATTACAATTTGTTGAAAGAACTAAAAACCCTAATGACCGACGAGCCTACAGTCTTCTAATTACCGAGGAAGGAAATAGTGTTTTAGAGACCTGTTGGGGATTTCTATTAAATACTGAATCAGAAGTTTTGTTCACCCTTAACGAACAGGAAAAACAATCACTTAAGATTACACTGTTAAAGGTTTGGAGTTCATTACAAAATCAAGGAGGTAAATTTTATGACTGCACTTGACTATTTTAATTTACGTCTACAAGCAACAATTAGTCCAATGGATTACTTAAAGTCGGCTAAAATGAATCCTGAAAAACACTTCTTAATTGACGTAAGAAACGGTCCACAAGAATTAAGAAATACAACTATTAAAGGTGCTAAGGTTATACCCGAACAAGAACTCCAACATCGTTTAAATGAAATACCAAAAGAGAAAGAAATTATTGTTTATTGCTGGGATGTTTGGTGCAATACTGCAGCAAAAGTAGCAAAACTCTTATTAGAAAGAGATTATAATGTCAAAGAGTTAGCTGGTGGTATTGCCGCTTGGCAAGAAATGAACTTTCCCGTTTCAGAATTAATGCAAGGCGCAAACCAAGCAGATATTGACAGTTGTGGATGTTAATTCAATGCAAATGAATACTAGATATTGGATTGGAGTAGCCTCTCGTGATCACGTAATCAAAGGCGTCGAGGGAGGATTTGCACAACTATGTCACGGTAAGGAAAAACCTTTAAGAAAGATGAGTGCTGGTGATTGGATTCTTTATTATTCTCCTAAAGAGCGGTTGAAAGAAAACATACCTTATCAGAAATTTACTGCTGTAGGAAGAGTGGTTGACGATAATGTTTACCAATTTGATATGGGAAATGGTTTTATACCATTCAGGAGAAATATAATGTTTATGAACTGTACAGAAACATCAATCCATCCACTTATACCATCTCTCTCATTTATAAAAAATAAAAAGCGTTGGGGACACCTCTTCAGATTTGGTCATATAGAGATAAATGAACAAGACTTCAAAAGAATATGTAATCGTATGCTAATATCGTAATCCATCCCATCAAAAAGCGGATAATCAATAGTTTATTAAAAAGGGGACCAGTCCGTCCCCTTTTTATTCTTTTCCACTATCCTTATGTTCGTTTTAATTTATCGCTCTTACAAACGATTTAAGGTTGACACCATTCTTATCATATAGTTTTCGATTTGTTTACCTGCTAAAAAAATTATTTTTAATAATTGACTTTGAAATTATTAAGAGGGAAACCATTAGGTGAAATTTAGGTTTAATTATGATCACAATGAATTTGTTGATCGTTATCTATTCCTTTTATAATTGCATACTTATTACCCCATTCACACATTGTGTTTAATACTGGTACAAATGATCTTCCTAGATCAGTTAAGCTGTATTCTACTTTTGGTGGTACTTCTTTAAATATTTCTCTTCGTACAAGTCCATCTCTTTCTAACTGTTTCAATTGATCTGTTAAGACTTTTTGTGTAATCCCAGGTATTAATTCGTAAAACTCTTTTGTCCTTACTGACTTTTGACTCAAGAAAAAGAGTATTAAACATTTCCATTTTCCACCTGCAATGTTCATAAAAATGTTGATTCCCGTATTATAGTTAACCATGTACTGACCCTCCTGAATAGGCACTTTAAAGTGGCTATACCACATTTTTGTGCGTTATTTTCATATTTATTATTGCTAACTATAATTAAAGAAGCAATAAATAAAAATTTTTCGGAGTTGATATAATGAGTGTAAAAAGTATTTTAGAAAAAAGACGTTCAGTTAGACATTATGATTCAAGTTATAAAATAAGTTCAGAAATTCTAATCTCATTAATTGAAAGTGCAAGTAAGTCACCTAACGGAAATAATATTCAAGCAACTCGATACCTAATTATTGATGATCCAGACTTAAGAAATTTATTGCTACCTATAGCTTTTAATCAACAACAAGTGGTAGAAGCTTCAACTTTAATTGTTATGTTGGGTGATTATCAAGCGTTTGATAAAAATAATATTATTAAAATACATGAAGAAGGCTTTCAAGCAGGTTTTTTTGATGAATCGCTAAGAGATTATCTAGCGAATGCTGCAATAAAATATTATGAAAATAAATCAAATGAAGATCTAAAGCTAGAATTAACTAGAGATGTAAGCCTTGCGTCAATGTCATTAATTTTGTTAGCAAATGAAGCTGGTTTTGAAACGATTACCATGTCTGGCTATGATTCTAAGAAATTAAAAGCAATCTTAAATATTTCTGAAAGATATTTAGATGTTATGCTTATAGCTATTGGTAAAGGTACTAAAGCCGGTCATAATACCGTAAGACATAATGTAAATAAGGTAATGTTTAGAAATGAAATATTTTAGTGTTCTTAAAGAATATGATTATATAAAATAGGCAGACATAGAAATATGTTATTCTTATTCCGTAATTGGGCGCAATTGTGGAGGAGCACAGGTAGTAAATGATCAAACTTTATTATAAAAAAATGATTCAATTAACTTATACTAAAGCTTGTTTTTTTCAAAACAAGCTTTCAGCCTGTCGACAAAGTCTCGCGTCGACAGGCTTTTTTGTGATTAGAGAGGGGGTTGCCATGATTAGTCGCTTCGAATCCGCTCCCGGGATGGGGGGCACGCTTTCCGCAGGCGGGCGTGGAACTAACCGGCTCCGCCGGTGGATTTCCACCTGCCCTTCCTCCTGCAGGAGTCGGCCCTCCCATCCCGTCCGCTTTTTTAGAGGAGACAT
>NZ_MVJM01000005.1:0-40256 GCF_002156385.1 Halalkalibacter urbisdiaboli | reverse complement strand
GGTTTTACGACACATTTGGCAGGATGCTTTGGATGAAGCCGAACACTTACGACACACAGAGGTAAATAAAGAGATTTACGCCAAGCGTAAAGAAACGATTGAACGTGTCTTTGCCGATCTCAAACAAAAGCATGGTATGCGTTGGACCAACCTAAAAGGGTTGGAAAAAAACTCAATGCAGGCGATGCTTGTTTTCACTGCCATGAACCTAAAAAAATTAGCCAACTGGCACTGGAGGAACACCCATCCTCCAGCGTCACCAACAGACAATAGACGGAAATACGCGAAAACGCCTTTGAGAGTCATTTCTCAAAGGCGTTTTGTCTACGGTCTGAAAGCTTGTTTTTTTCAAAACAAGCTTTTTCTTTTTGTTCGTTTATCAAGGTTATCAGTACCATTTTGCTCAAACTTTTTACAAAACCAACAATTACACCACCCACTTACTATAAGTACAAGATGTACTAAAATGTTAAAATACTGAAATTCTTCTTTAAACAAACTGGACGTTACCAACGATAACTCTTTTGGAGCAATTGCCTATATTACCTAAACAAAATTAATTAACCTTCACCATAATTTATAATTCTCTCATGTCCAACTATTATGACCATTATTTAATCACCAAAGAAAAAGGTTGATAGAATAAGCCTATGAAAACTCACCGCTGCTATTGTGAATTCATGCATTTTGTTTGCTAATAAAGGATTTTCCAAATCTTAAACGTTAGACTAAATCGATGTGAAAACCTTTGTATTTACATTGTTTAAAATCAACTTTTTATAAATGACAAACAACAGAATTCCAACTAATCCACCCATTGTATTTAACAAGACATCATCAATATCTACAGCTCGATTCCCTATTAAAATACCACTAATTGGAATTAGGTGCTATTCAACTACAACGAGTTAAACAAGGAAAGCGATTCTCCTCGTATTGAAGCATCGCAATTTAGTTTCTTGAAGCAATTGTGCAAAACTAACACAATCTACAAACTCTCTTTAATTAGTTTTGCAACTTTTTTTAAATATGTATCTGGATGTGGTACAAAATCTAATCTATTAACCTTTTTTTCAATAGGTATCTCTTTTCCAAAGGTGTCGATCTTAAATCCATTAATTAATACTTCATCTATGTATCCGAAGCAAAGATTATAAAAATCTTTAAATTCTGTTTTAACGATTCCTGATACTTCTTCTTTTTGTAGGATATATTTATCTTTTAATTTATTACTTCGGTATAAGAAAACATTAGCAAATTCATTATCAACAAAATTATCATTTATTATGCAATCCTCAATAACACCTAATTCAGTTAATTCATTAAATGAAACGTCAACACCTAATTCTTCTTTAACCTCTCGGATTCCATCATCCATAGTTTCATGAGCTAAAATATGCCCGGCTGCAGTGATATCTAAAAGTGTTGGGAAATCTTTTTTCATATCGCTTCTAATTTGAAAAAAGATATACTCGACTCCTTTTTCTACACCAACAAACCAACAATGAAACGTTTGATGCCAATAGCCGTTTTTATGAACGTCTCTCCGGCTTGCTACACCTAATGATTTTTTATATTCATCAAAAATTTCAATCATTTCATTATCCATAGGTCACCTCTGTTAAAAATAGTCTTTTTTTATTATAGCTCTGCCATTCCATTTTTGCCCAATTATCTAATTAAGGCCTTTTTCTTAGAGTAATGCTATGCCTTATCGGATTATGTATCATCTATCGGTGGGTAGATTATGTATGCCGTGTAGAATGATAAGATTAATGTAATAGAGATTCGACAGTAAGATCAACAATCAGTGAGAGCCGTTTAAGGTTGTACATACCTTTCACTTTGTGACTCTTCTTCGTCAGCACAAACACAATTGTCAAAAGAAGAACAACTCGATAGAATTAGGATAAATAATGACACTAAAATAAGTGCTATTTTCATTTCAAGGCACCTCCCAAAATTACTATTATTATTATTTTTATTGCATCTTTCTTAATTTAAAGAAGCCACCTATTTGAAGGCAGCTTTCACATTTATGTTCCTAAAATATTTTTAATAAACAATCGAATCACATCAGCCCCACCGATGACTGTTCCTAACGTACTTCCTACATTCGTTAAGACCACAACGAGAAGGATCCGGGTTACTTTATTACTCCAAAATCCTTTTAATGTAAACACATCATCCGATAGGTTTTCGAAATCGGCTACTTTCGGACGGCGGAAGTAGGCCTCGGCAATTCCCGAGAACCACCCTGCTGCCAATAATGGGTACAAGGAGGTAAAAGGTGCAACGATAAAGGAAGCTAGTATTGTAAGTGGATGACCAAATGCAATGGCTGCTCCAAGTGCTGCAAAGAAACCGTTCCAGAGAATCCAGCTCATCGTTAAATCGACACCTGCGTCCGGATTAGCTAAAAAGGCATAGCCGATAATCGCTAGGATAAAAATCGGAATCAACCAGCCAATCAGTTTTGGCGCATTTGATTTTTTCGGTCTAACCGACAATGCTTGTAAATCATGATCTTTCTTAATTTCTTCTTTTATACCAGGAACGTGGGCTGCTCCTAATACAGCAACAATTTTGTTACCTGGTGCTTCTTTAATTTTTTGTGCTAAGAATTGATCACGCTCGTCAATTAAAGGTACCTTAAGTTTAGGGAAATTCACAGTAAAATCATGAAGCATCGAATTAAGCATATCTTCTGATTTAAGTTTTTCTAATTCTTCCTCTGTGATTTCGTCCTTACTAAAGATACTGCCGATAATCTCCATAAGAAGACGAGCTCTTCCCATCAGCCCTACCCCACTCCAAATTCGTGCAAACGTAATTTGGATGTTCCGGTCAGCTAGAACAAGGTTTGCACCAATTTTTTCAGCTGATTCAATCCCCTGAATCATTTCTTGTCCGGGCTTAATCTCATATTGTTTGGCAATTCGCTTTTGAAAGGAGGAGATGACGAGGTTCATTAATAATAGCGTTGCTTTCTTTTCTTTAATGACCTTGAAGATATCCATGCTTTTCCAGCGATCCTGATCCATCATCGATTGATAGCGTTGTTCATCTAACTCGATGCAAACCGTGTCAGGCTTTTCTGTTTCGACCAGTTCTTTTACTTGCTCAGCACTTTGCTTCGATACATGAGCTGTTCCAAGAAGAATAATCTCCTTCCCATCAACAGTAAGTCTCGTCACATTTTGTTCCAACACAGACGTTCTTCCTCCCCTAAAACCATCTTTCGTCACTTCCGATATGAAATTGACTACTTCATAGCTATGTAATTTCTTACCTACTCTATCATATACCATTGCAATTGGAAGGTAAAATAAGAAAAATCGCTTTCACATTTTTCTTTAAATGAAATCTGATCGCCCTTACTCTTTTCGTCAAGAATAAATCCGCAAAGCGGTTTGTTTAAAGCAATGTGTGGAGCCATTGCCTTCTTCGATTATGCTTTCACTTACCTACAAACCAATTATCTATAGTTTCCTAAACAACAAAAAAATCCCTCACAAAAGGGATTTCGCTCTTTATTCTATGTAAAGCCACAAACCCACCTATGATTGAATGACCTAAACGTTACCTATGTCTTCAACTCAGAAAAAGGACCTCCAGCACACGAAAGGGTACCGACTTATGGCTGCTTCCTTCCAGACCTGACCAGTTTCGTTGGGTTTTCGTTGCTAGAAACTTTTTCTTCATCATTGAATCAATAGGGCAGTCTTCACATCATCCGACCTTCAGTGGGAGTTCAACCCTGCTTTAGCGGATTGCAGGTTACAAGGCACCGCTACCTCCCCGTCTATTGCGACCATTTCTTAACTATTCTTATTGTAACCGGTTTTATTGGAATAATCCATGTAAACAATTTGTAAGTCGCACCAACTTTATCCTACCCACCATATGTTTGCTAGTTGCTCTCTTATTAACACCAATTGTAAATGATCAACCTAACAGTCTAGATTACTTTCTTCTCTCGGCTGATCCGACGTTGAAAAATTAAATAGATTGGGAGTGGAATAATAATCCAGCCTAAGCTCTTAATTAAACTATTAATCGCTTGTTGTTTTGCATTTTCAATTCGTTGCTGTTTCATCGTTACATACTGCTCTCTTAATTCTTCGTCACTTTTATGTTCGATTCCCCCTGCTTCCACCTGCTCTTTCGGTTGATGAACGTACATATTTTTGTAGTCTTCAAATGATTCGATATACGTATTAGGTGATACATAGTCTGCTACAGCCATAAATGCAAAAACCCCACCGCCAATAACCATAATTAATGTAATAAAGGCAACCGCATAATGATAAACAAGCTTCACCATTTCTTCTCGCTCCTCTTCTTTTGACTTGCTTACACCTTTCACTCCTAAAAGCAATAGAAAAACACCTAACGCTAAAATAGCAAAGAGCGCCAAACTACCCACTGCCATCTCCTCACCTCCTCGCTTTATCCATCCATTCATTATTTAACGACTCGATATGATAAGAAGTTTCGTCTTCAGTCGTATTAATTTTATGTATTTTTTTTTTAAAACTAGAGACTTCCGGAAAGAAATAGCCTAAAATTAGGGATATCTTGAAGAAGGAGGATAACGAATGCAAGAAATGATCTCGCTTTTAAAAAAAGAAAAGGTTTTATTGGTAACTGGATTACTTGGCCTGTTGTTAGGTTTGTTTTGTCAAATCTATATTATGATCTTTGGCGCTACTACCGGTGCTGAAGGGAATCTGTCAAAGGCTGTTTCTTTTAATGTTTCACTTGGGATTTTTCTTATAACGACAGCACTCATTATTGGATTTGCCCAATTGTCTAGACGAATGCTTATTACCTTTAGATGGGCGTATGTAGTGGCAGCACTTTATAGCTATGGTCTTGAAACGATACAGCATTTGCGTGGGATCGATCCAAGGTTTACACAAATTGGTAGCCCTATCGATAGTATCCTTGCCATGATATTCGGCCTGGTAGCTTTTACGATGATTGGTTTTTACATCGTTTTTGCGAGTCACTTTTTCAAAAAAAATAAATTGACAGAAGGACGTCGCGGTATTATTATAGCGATTCGTTATGGGATGTTAACGACAATGCTTTCCTTTGCCGCAGGAATATGGATAAGTGTTCTTCAAAGTAGATTTACGGGTGATACCGGTAATATCATTTGGCTCCATGGCTTTGGATTTCACGGGCTTCAGTTTATTCCCATTATCGCATGGTTACTTGAACAACAGCAGAAAATACATGGAAGGCGTCTTATTCACATTTGTGGTATTGTATGGACGATTGCTATTATCTCTATTGCCATACAAACACTCTTAGGTCAATCCATTTTTGAGCTTTCTTTCATTATTGGAGTCGCCATTTTTTCCTTCGTCGTTTATGTTTGCATCTTTATTTTCTTACTTATTACTGTGGTGAAAGAGAAAAGGCATCCCCCTACGATTACGCACGAAATGTAACAAAAATTTCTATAATTCAAGTAGCTCATTAAGCTTTTCTAACACTTCCTTAGCTTTACCTTTAACGATAACATCAAAGGGATAAAACCCACTTACCTCATCGACATTTACTAATACGGTTTTCCCTTTCGTCAATGATGGTAGTTCATTTACTGGATACACTTCTAAGCTTGTTCCAATCACAATGACTAAATCTGCTTGCTCGATGCTTTGATAAGCGGAGTCCCATACGTCACTTGGTAAAGTTTCCCCAAACAACACAACATTTGGCCGAAGCTTTCCGCCACATATACTGCAGGAGTCCTCATTCATAAACACTTCTTCTTTAACCGCTTGGTCACAATGATGACAACGAAACGAGCGAATCGAACCATGTAAAGGATAGACTGTCTTTGAACCTGATTTTTGGTGTAGCCCATCTACGTTTTGCGTGGCTATTGCTTGAATCAGGTTCTTCTTTTCCCATTTTGCAAGAATATAATGTCCAATATGGGGTTCAATGTTTTCTAGCGCCTTAACCCTCGTTTGATAAAATTCCTGAAACAAGGAGTAATGTTCTTCTAATGCATCTACTGTTGCCACTTTCCGCGGGTCAATGTTTTTCCACCAACCGGACTGAGAGCGAAAGTCTGGAATTCCACTTTCCGTTGACATTCCAGCACCAGTCAGTACTACTGTATATGTGGATGATTGTAACAACTGTACAAGCTGAACCAGTTCAGGATAACAGACTTTAGCCCATTTTAGCTTTTCCTCCTTTGTTAATGCTTCGTTGGACAACGTTTTCCAATCACCATTGTGTTCCATTTCATGACTCCTTTTAAATATATATTTTTATATGTATATATAAAATGAAGCAACGTACTAAGGAGGAATAAAAAAATGAAATCAAGAAATATTGAACAATTCACTCAATTAATTCAGTTTTCAAATGTAAAAGAATTTACGAATCAATGGAGTGAGCTCTGACACTTTCGAACATCATTTTTCTAAAGAAAGATAAAAAGAAATATACTAAACGTCTTGATACGTCAACGTTAGATAACCATTCAGAACTCGATTTCACATTCGTCCCCGACTCAATCCCCGACCCTTTCAACCTTCAATCAAGCATCAACCATTTGCGAATTATGGACGAAAACCTAAATAGCGTATTACGGCGCTAACTTTGATGAGAGCACTCCTGTTAAATCTCTTTTGCCAACGATTATCAAAACGTTTAAGCAAACGGTCTTTCAATATAAACAAAACCGGATTGACAATACCTTTATGCAATACTATTTTGGTACACTCAGACGGATGTTTTCCGTAGAAAAACGAAAACTAGTCGCTGCAACAACTAGATGGTGGCAGTGGTCAGAGCAAAATGAATGTATATGCCTTCACGCTTTAGCGAAAATCCCTTCTTGCTTTTGTAGCTTTTGATAGAGTTCTTCCAATGTACCGTGATCATCAATTGGATAGTTTGATGTACCACGATCAATGACATTTCCTTCAACTAAGAACGTCTTCATTCCTAGTGTTCCTGCAACCATATCTTCTTGCATATCATTTCCAATCATGATGCAATCTTCTGGCTTTGTATGTAATTGCTCACAAATCGACTCATAATAATAATGATGAGGCTTCGTAAACGAACTCTCTTCATACACCGTGATAAGCTCAAATGGTACCTCAGCAATTCCAGCCCATTGAAGTCGATGATATATCGCTACCTTTGGAAAGACTGGATTTGTAGCAATCGCTAATTTATAGCCTTGACTAATTGCTTCTTCTAAAAGACTCTTCGCTAGTGGCGTTGGTTGAGTTAAGCTAGAAAAAGTCGGAAACACCGTCTCATAAAAATCATCTAATGTCGGCCAAATCTCTTCTCTTTTTAAAGCTGTCAATCTTAAAAAAGTTTCTTCAAACACTTGTTCATTTGTCTTTTTAGAATCAAGATTATGAATCATCGCATCCGTTCCTGCCAATAGGGCCTTCACAAATAAATTCGGTTCTAGAATATGCCCTACTCTCGGTGCTAGTTCTTTAATATAATGTTTTACGAATGAATCAGTATCCATCGGTAATAACGTACCATCTAAATCAAATAATATTACGTTAGCCATTTTAAGACCTCTACTCATTTCTATTTTAATATAGGAAATCATACCATATTTTAACTACAACCCCTAACAAAAAGGCACGAAACATTAAGAAATGATTCGTGCCTTGAAAGGTATGTAGTTAAATGGCGCACCCTAGAGGATTCGAACCTCCGACCGACGGCTTAGAAGGCCGTTGCTCTATCCAGCTGAGCTAAGGGCGCTCAGTTTTGAAATGCGGGTGAAGGGAGTCGAACCCCCACGTCATAAGACACTAGATCCTAAGTCTAGCGCGTCTGCCAATTCCGCCACACCCGCAAGTTTAATAATATAAAAGTGCCGGCCAGAGGACTTGAACCCCCAACCTACTGATTACAAGTCAGTTGCTCTACCAATTGAGCTAGACCGGCATGCTATTATGTGAATCGAACCTTATGCTCTTGTGTCTCTTCCTCTAGCTAGTAATGCTCCGTAGTTGACTACGTCGAGACAACTCGTTGCTTACTCGACGAGGTAAACGCTCGTCTCTACCAGTTGAGCTAGACCGGAATATATGGTGGAGGATGACGGGATCGAACCGCCGACCCCCTGCTTGTAAGGCAGGTGCTCTCCCAGCTGAGCTAATCCTCCATTTCGTTGGTGACCCGTACGGGATTCGAACCCGTGTTACCGCCGTGAAAGGGCGGTGTCTTAACCGCTTGACCAACGGGCCATTTATAAAAGTGGCGGAGAAGGAGGGATTTGAACCCTCGCGCCGCGTAAACGACCTACACCCTTAGCAGGGGCGCCCCTTCAGCCACTTGGGTACTTCTCCTTGGCTCCACAGGTAGGACTCGAACCTACGACCGATCGGTTAACAGCCGATTGCTCTACCACTGAGCTACTGTGGAATATGGTGGGCCTAAGTGGACTCGAACCACCGACCTCACGCTTATCAGGCGTGCGCTCTAACCAGCTGAGCTATAGGCCCATTTCATGTAATTAAATGGAGCGGGTGATGAGAATCGAACTCACGACATCAGCTTGGAAGGCTGAGGTTTTACCACTAAACTACACCCGCATCTTTTTCAACTGTTACCCTCATTCATCTTACGCACATTCATGTCTCTTCCTCTTCTAGCAACTCTTCGTAGCTTGCTGTGTCGAGACAACTCGTTGCCGTTTCGACGATGTAAACGCTCGTGGCTGAGGTTTTACCACTAAACTACACCCGCATCTTTTTCAATTGTTACCCTCATTCATCTTACGCACATTCATGTCTCTTCCTCTTCTAGCAACTCTTCGTAGCTTGCTGTGTCGAGACAACTCGTTGCCGTTTCGACGATGTAAACGCTCGTGGCTGAGGTTTTACCACTAAACTACACCCGCATCTATTTTCAATCACAATCTAAGCTTGACCTTAAAACAATGGTCGGGAAGACAGGATTTGAACCTGCGACCCCCTGGTCCCAAACCAGGTGCTCTACCAAGCTGAGCCACTTCCCGTCACTACTATATGTTTTCATAGCGCGCCCGAGAGGAGTCGAACCCCTAACCTTTTGATCCGTAGTCAAACGCTCTATCCAATTGAGCTACGGGCGCATGTTGGTGCCGAGGGCCGGACTTGAACCGGCACGATAGTCACCTACCGCAGGATTTTAAGTCCTGTGTGTCTGCCAATTCCACCACCCCGGCAATTGGTGTGAAGGCGGCACCCGGATTTGAACCGGGGATCAAGGTTTTGCAGACCTGTGCCTTACCACTTGGCTATGCCGCCAAGAAACAATAATGGTAGACTACTTATAAAAAATGGCTGGGCTAGCTGGATTCGAACCAACGCATGACGGAGTCAAAGTCCGTTGCCTTACCGCTTGGCTATAGCCCATTAGTTTATGGGGCGACTGATGGGAATCGAACCCACGAATGCCGGAACCACAATCCGGTGCGTTAACCACTTCGCCACAATCGCCATAAATCATCAACTGGCAGGGGCAGTAGGAATCGAACCCACACCGGAGGTTTTGGAGACCTCTGTTCTACCGTTAAACTATGCCCCTATTAGTGGTGGAGGGGGACGGATTCGAACCGCCGAACCCTTAGGGAGCGGATTTACAGTCCGCCGCGTTTAGCCACTTCGCTACCCCTCCATATTTGATTTATAATGGCGGTCCGGACGGGACTCGAACCCGCGACCTCCTGCGTGACAGGCAGGCATTCTAACCAACTGAACTACCGGACCATTTTTGGTTGCGGGGGAAGGATTTGAACCTCCGACCTTCGGGTTATGAGCCCGACGAGCTACCAGACTGCTCCACCCCGCGTCGTTTTAAAGTAATGGATGTTGTTTTTCAATGAAGAATACATCTTCCTCTTCTTGTATTTTAAGAAGTTGATGCGTCGATGTTACTCGTAGCATTTTCACGATGAGAATGCTCGTTGCTCCACCCCGCGTCGTCATATAGTAATGGATGTTGTTTACTCAATGATGTTGTCTCTTCCTCTTCTCGTGTTTCAAGAAGGTCATGCGTCGAGACATGTCGATGTTTTTTCTACGAAGTTTCGCTTCATGCTCCACCCTGCGTCGTCATATAGTAATGGATGTTGTTTACTCAATGATGTTGTCTCTTTCTCTTCTCGTGTTTCAAGAAGGTCATGCGTCGAGACATGTCGATGTTTTTTCTACGAAGTTTCGCTTCATGCTCCACCCGGTGTCGTTGTAGATTTGATGGCGGAGGAAGAGGGATTCGAACCCCCGCGCGGTTTAACCCGCCTGTCGGTTTTCAAGACCGATCCCTTCAGCCGGACTTGGGTATTCCTCCGCATGAATTATTTGGTGGAGCCTAGCGGGATCGAACCGCTGACCTCCTGCGTGCAAGGCAGGCGCTCTCCCAGCTGAGCTAAGGCCCCATAATAAGAAATTATTTAGTTATGCCTGGCAACGTCCTACTCTCGCAGGAGGAATCCTCCAACTACCATCGGCGCAAAAGAGCTTAACGACCGTGTTCGGCATGGGAACGGGTGTGACCTCTTCGCTATCGCCACCAAACTTTTTGACTTCAGATAACCGGCGAATTTCTTCGTCAGCTGCGTGATCTTCGGTCATGTCACGTACGGGTGTACGCTCCATTCCTCAGTCACTTGCTTCCTCGAACTTCTTGGTTTTCTTTGTCAAACTAAGAATGTTGAGATGATTCTCTCAAAACTAGATAATGTGTAAACAAGTCACAATCTGAGTGTGACATCTGTCAAGAATGTTATTGGATAAGTCCTCGACCGATTAGTATCTGTCAGCTCCACGTGTCGCCACGCTTCCACACCAGACCTATCAACCTCATCATCTCTGAGGGGTCTTACTGGATTAACTCCATGGGAAATCTCATCTTGAGGGGGGCTTCATGCTTAGATGCTTTCAGCACTTATCCCGTCCACACGTAGCTACCCAGCGATGCTCCTGGCGGAACAACTGGTACACCAGCGGTGTGTCCATCCCGGTCCTCTCGTACTAAGGACAGCTCCTCTCAAATTTCCTACGCCCGCGACGGATAGGGACCGAACTGTCTCACGACGTTCTGAACCCAGCTCGCGTACCGCTTTAATGGGCGAACAGCCCAACCCTTGGGACCTACTTCAGCCCCAGGATGCGATGAGCCGACATCGAGGTGCCAAACCTCCCCGTCGATGTGGACTCTTGGGGGAGATAAGCCTGTTATCCCCAGGGTAGCTTTTATCCGTTGAGCGATGGCCCTTCCATGCGGAACCACCGGATCACTAAGCCCGACTTTCGTCCCTGCTCGACTTGTAGGTCTCGCAGTCAAGCTCCCTTTTGCCTTTGCACTCTACGAATGATTTCCAACCATTCTGAGGGAACCTTTGGGCGCCTCCGTTACTGTTTAGGAGGCGACCGCCCCAGTCAAACTGCCCACCTGACACTGTCCCTGAACCGGATCACGGTTCGAGGTTAGAATGTCAGCACAGTCAGGGTAGTATCCCACCGACGCCTCCATCGAAGCTGGCGCTCCGACTTCCAAGGCTCCTACCTATCCTGTACAAACTGTACCAACATCCAATATCAAGCTACAGTAAAGCTCCATGGGGTCTTTCCGTCCTGTCGCGGGTAACCTGCATCTTCACAGGTACTATAATTTCACCGGGTCTCTCGTTGAGACAGTATCCAAATCGTTACACCATTCGTGCGGGTCGGAACTTACCCGACAAGGAATTTCGCTACCTTAGGACCGTTATAGTTACGGCCGCCGTTTACTGGGGCTTCAATTCAGAGCTTCTCCTAATGGATAACCCCTCCTCTTAACCTTCCAGCACCGGGCAGGTGTCAGCCCCTATACTTCGCCTTGCGGCTTCGCAGAGACCTGTGTTTTTGCTAAACAGTCGCTTGGATCTATTCACTGCGGCTCTCTCGGGCTTGCACCCTATCAGAGCACCCCTTCTCCCGAAGTTACGGGGTCATTTTGCCGAGTTCCTTAACGAGAGTTCTCCCGAGCGTCTTAGAATTCTCTTCTCGCCTACCTGTGTCGGTTTGCGGTACGGGCACCTCTCACCTCGCTAGAGGCTTTTCTAGGCAGTGTAGAATCAGGAACTTCGGTACTATATTTCCCTCGCCATCACAGCTCAGCCTATGCGGTAAGCGGATTTGCCTACTTACCAGCCTAACTGCTTGAACGCGCATATCCATCAGCGCGCTTACCCTATCTTACTGCGTCCCCCCATTACTCAAACGGTGAGGAGGTGGTACAGGAATTTCAACCTGTTGTCCATCGCCTACGCCTTTCGGCCTCGGCTTAGGTCCCGACTTACCCTGAGCGGACGAGCCTTCCTCAGGAAACCTTGGGCTTTCGACGGAGGGGATTCTCACCCCTCTTTTCGCTACTCATACCGGCATTCTCACTTCTATGCGCTCCACCAGTCCTCTCGGTCTGACTTCGCTGCACATAGAACGCTCCCCTACCACTGACACCATAAGGTGTCAATCCATAGCTTCGGTGATACGTTTAGCCCCGGTACATTTTCGGCGCAGAGTCACTCGACCAGTGAGCTATTACGCACTCTTTAAATGGTGGCTGCTTCTAAGCCAACATCCTGGTTGTCTGGGCAACTCCACATCCTTTTCCACTTAACGTATACTTTGGGACCTTAGCTGATGGTCTGGGCTGTTTCCCTCTTGACTACGGATCTTAGCACTCGCAGTCTGACTCCCGAGGATAAGTATTTGGCATTCGGAGTTTGACTGAATTCGGTAATCCTGTGGGGACCCCTAGTCCAATCAGTGCTCTACCTCCAATACTCTCACCTCGAGGCTAGCCCTAAAGCTATTTCGGGGAGAACCAGCTATTTCCGAGTTCGATTGGCATTTCACCCCTACCCACACCTCATCCCCGCACTTTTCAACGTGCGTGGGTTCGGGCCTCCATTCAGTGTTACCTGAACTTCACCCTGGACATGGGTAGATCACACGGTTTCGGGTCTACGACCACGTACTATGGCGCCCTATTCAGACTCGCTTTCGCTACGGCTCCGCCTTATCAGCTTAACCTTGCACGGGATCGTAACTCGCCGGTTCATTCTACAAAAGGCACGCTGTCACCCATAAACGGGCTCCAACTAGTTGTAGGCACACGGTTTCAGGATCTCTTTCACTCCCCTTCCGGGGTGCTTTTCACCTTTCCCTCACGGTACTGGTTCACTATCGGTCACTAGGGAGTATTTAGCCTTGGGAGATGGTCCTCCCGGATTCCGACGGGGTTTCACGTGTCCCGCCGTACTCAGGATACACTCAAGAGGAAACGAAGTTTCGATTACAGGATTGTTACCTTCTATGATGGGCCTTTCCAGACCGCTTCATCTACTCCGTTTCTTTGTAACTCCGTATAGAGTGTCCTACAACCCCAAGAGGCAAGCCTCTTGGTTTGGGCTGTTTCCGTTTCGCTCGCCGCTACTCAGGAAATCGCATTTGCTTTCTCTTCCTCTGGGTACTTAGATGTTTCAGTTCCCCAGGTCTGCCTCCTCGTATCCTATGTATTCAGATACGGGTACCATCCCATTACGGATGATGGGTTCCCCCATTCGGATATCCTCGGATCAAAGCTTACTTACAGCTCCCCGAGGCGTTTCGTCGTTCGTCACGTCCTTCTTCGGCTCCTAGTGCCAAGGCATTCACCGTGCGCCCTTTCTAACTTAACCATTTGGCTTCAGATAACCTTCGAATTTCTTCGTCAACTGCATGGTCTTCGGTCATGTCACGTACGGGTGTACGCTCCATTCCTCAGCCACTTGTTTCCTCGAACTTCTCGGTTCTCTTTGCCAAAACGTCTTATTTAAAAAAGTCGTTTTGAATTCTTGACATGCTCGTTCAAACAAAGTCAGTTAAGACTCCGGTGAACAAAACATTGTTTACATTCATTATCTAGTTTTCAAAGAACCATATTTACGGCTAGGTTATTTACTATAACACTAGACACAAATTTTTGAAAGGAGTAAATCCTTCCAATTATAATTGAGAGTTTTGAGTTCTCTCAAAACTGAACAAATAGCACAAGCGTCAAACAACCGAAGTTGTCTGTCGACTAGAGTTAAACTCCATAGAAAGGAGGTGATCCAGCCGCACCTTCCGATACGGCTACCTTGTTACGACTTCACCCCAATCATCTGTCCCACCTTAGGCGGCTGGCTCCAAAAGGTTACCCCACCGACTTCGGGTGTTACAAACTCTCGTGGTGTGACGGGCGGTGTGTACAAGGCCCGGGAACGTATTCACCGCGGCATGCTGATCCGCGATTACTAGCAATTCCGGCTTCATGTAGGCGAGTTGCAGCCTACAATCCGAACTGAGAATGGCTTTATGGGATTGGCTCCACCTCGCGGCTTCGCTGCCCTTTGTACCATCCATTGTAGCACGTGTGTAGCCCAGGTCATAAGGGGCATGATGATTTGACGTCATCCCCACCTTCCTCCGGTTTGTCACCGGCAGTCACCTTAGAGTGCCCAACTAAATGCTGGCAACTAAGATCAAGGGTTGCGCTCGTTGCGGGACTTAACCCAACATCTCACGACACGAGCTGACGACAACCATGCACCACCTGTCACTTATGTCCCCGAAGGGAAATCCCTATCTCTAGGGAGGGCATAAGGATGTCAAGACCTGGTAAGGTTCTTCGCGTTGCTTCGAATTAAACCACATGCTCCACTGCTTGTGCGGGCCCCCGTCAATTCCTTTGAGTTTCAGCCTTGCGGCCGTACTCCCCAGGCGGAGTGCTTAATGTGTTAACGTCGGCACTAAGGGCATCGAAACCCCTAACACCTAGCACTCATCGTTTACGGCGTGGACTACCAGGGTATCTAATCCTGTTTGCTCCCCACGCTTTCGCGCCTCAGCGTCAGTTACAGACCAGAGAGTCGCCTTCGCCACTGGTGTTCCTCCACATATCTACGCATTTCACCGCTACACGTGGAATTCCACTCTCCTCTTCTGCACTCAAGTCTCCCAGTTTCCAATGACCCTCCCCGGTTGAGCCGGGGGCTTTCACATCAGACTTAAAAGACCGCCTGCGCGCGCTTTACGCCCAATAATTCCGGACAACGCTTGCCACCTACGTATTACCGCGGCTGCTGGCACGTAGTTAGCCGTGGCTTTCTGGTTAGGTACCGTCAAGGTGCCGCCCTATTCGAACGGCACGTGTTCTTCCCTAACAACAGAGTTTTACGAACCGAAATCCTTCATCACTCACGCGGCGTTGCTCCGTCAGACTTTCGTCCATTGCGGAAGATTCCCTACTGCTGCCTCCCGTAGGAGTCTGGGCCGTGTCTCAGTCCCAGTGTGGCCGATCACCCTCTCAGGTCGGCTACGCATCGTCGCCTTGGTAAGCCGTTACCTTACCAACTAGCTAATGCGCCGCGGGCCCATCCCTTAGTGATAGCCGAAGCCATCTTTTATGACACAACCATGCGGTTGCATCTCTTACCCGGTATTAGCACCGATTTCTCGATGTTATCCCAGTCTAAGGGGCAGGTTGCCCACGTGTTACTCACCCGTCCGCCGCTAACGTCATAAGAGCAAGCTCTTAATCAGTCCGCTCGACTTGCATGTATTAGGCACGCCGCCAGCGTTCGTCCTGAGCCAGGATCAAACTCTCCATAAAAATGGTGAGCTGATTAGCTCGAATAAATAATAAATTGACGAGATTTGATTTTATCGAAATAAAACAATCTCTTTTTCGCTTGGCTTTTGTTCAGTTTTCAAAGAACTTGTTTGTCACTCATCAGCGACATTTATTATCATAACATAATAATTTGTTCTACGCAACAACTTTTTAAAAGTTTTTTAAGGACTATTCAAGTCCGTTGTCAGCGACAAGTAATAATATATCACGTTATAAAGTTCTACGCAAGTGTTTTTTGAGATATTTTTTTGCGGCTAGATTTAATAATCTAACATAACTTCACGAAAAAGACAATAACTCCTTAGAAAAAAACAGGAAACATTTCTATAGATAGAAGCAATCGGGGACACTCACCTATTTATTAGGGAAACGAGACATTCCCCCACCCATTAACTACATATCTACTTAAAGATTTCGTGTAGTTACTCAAAAAGGGAGGTTATTCTTTATGAGTCACGTAACAGGAAGCTACTTTACATTAATCATTGTGTTATTTACCCTACTCGTAATTGTAGGTCGGATTATATCGTTTAATAGATAATTACCTACGACAAGGGCTCCCCTTGTCGTTTCTCTACAACTTCGTAAGAGATAATCAAATAATAAATAAAATGCCTCCAAATACCCTTGAAGGCAACTCACCATCTATTTACTATTTCTTCATAACATCTGTTCCTTTTCGTGATTGCAAATAAAGCATGAATCAGTATCTCCACCCGAAAGTTATTGTACTGCTCCTCCTAGTACCGTTTGAACGTAGGGATCATCCGCTAACTCGGGATTGACTTCAATTAATCTAATCATTGATACCTCAATTGTATATAAGCTTTGTTTTGCACCTTCAATAGCCTCAATAACGCCACCCGATATTAAATAATGACAAGTTTAACTCTGAGTTTTCTTGGAATATTTATCACTACATTTTTTACCCTAACAGATCGCTACTGATCTTCTTTTTCAAATTTCTTTACTACTCATTGTCCACTTTTTTTATTACAATATAATTTAGCATAATTTACAGAGGAGCATATTATCATGAATGTACCAAAATTAATGACCTCGGCAAAGCAAGTGTTTAAAATGATGGCTAATTTTATCGGGACAAATACTTTTTATATTGCTTTAAACGATGGCAAAACAAATCGTATCGTTCAAGCCTTTAATAAAGAAGAGCTTTTAGTTGTTAAGGGCTCCGAACATTTATATATGGATTCTTTATGAAAAGTTAATATTGGTTGCGGTCGTGAACCGCTAGCGATACCTGATTTAACCCTTCATCCTATGACAAAGGAATTGGAAATATCAAAAAGCTTAAAAAGTTACCTTGGAACACCAATAACGGCAAAAAACGGTGTGATCATTGGAACACTTTGTGCCGTTGATTCAATTCCATTCCATTTTAACGAGAATCATATCTCCTTTATTCAAAGTATGGCGGACTATATAAAAACCTTAATGGAGTTTGATGAAGAAATTCTTAAAAGAGAGCAAGCGCAAAAAGAATTACATGACCATAACAAAATTTTAACAGCCATTGCCCAAGGAAGCTCCTTGGATGGTATTTTAGATCAAATTTGCTATACTGTAGAACAATTAAATCAAGCTGTATACTGTTCCATTCTTGGCTCTGATCCTGTAGCGAATATCCTAACGCTATTGTCAGCACCAACTTTATCGGATACCTATAAACACCTACTTCGCCAAGTACCAATCGGTCCAAAACAGGGATCATGCGGAACCGCGGCCTATCGAAAAGAACATGTCATTGTTACGGATATCCAACATGATCCTTTGTGGGAGAATTATCAGGAACTTGCTGTAGCAGAAGGGTTAAAATCCTGCTGGTCCTTCCCAATTTTTGCATCAAATCATGATGTACTTGGAACATTCGCTATTTATTACAAAGAGCCAACCTCACCTTCAAATGAAGAAATTGAGCGCTTAAGTAACTTTTCCGCACTTGCTTCGATTGCGTTAGAGAAAAAAAGAGACGAGGAGAAAATTTACTTTTTAGCCTATCATGACGATTTAACAAAGCTTCCAAACCGGCTTCTTTTACGAAACTATTTTGATTCTGTCATGACTGATGAATCTCTTTTTATTATGATTCTCGATTTAGACGAATTTAAAGAAATTAATGATACACATGGACATTCATTTGGGGATGAGCTTTTAATTGAGGTTGCTCAAAGGTTACAGGATTGTGTGAAGGATATTGGCATGGTCGCTCGATTAGGTGGGGATGAGTTTGCCTTTATTATTCGGAAAGACAATCAAGATTCTGTCCAAGAAATCGCTAAGAATATTATTGGACTAGTGAAAGAGCCTGTCGTATTTCGTGGTGAGGAATTAAAGGTAACCGCTAGTCTTGGTATTTCGATGTACCCTAAGCATGCCTCGACTTTATCAGAACTGAAAAAATATGCGGATCAGGCTATGTATAAAGCGAAAGGACACGGAAAAAACCAATTAGCATTTTTTAAGGAATCTTAAGATAAAAGAGACTGACCTTCAGATTTTTACCTTTGGCCAGTCTCTTTTTTTAATTGAGTACTTATCGGATTGCATAATAAGTAGCTTTAGCACATCAATATTAATATCTGGTACTTTATTAATATACACACAAGCCCTACCACAAAGTCCTTTACTAATTCTTCGCGTCTCGTTTCACCTTCATGCCTGTCATATATTTGTAATGATACGAACCAAAGCCAATGATATTATCTCCAACATTTTAGCCTGACAACCATTTCACACACAGCCCATCATGCTTTAAAACGATACCCAACACCCCAAATAGTTTCAATATATTGAGGTTCTGCTGATGTCAATTCTATTTTTTCCCGAATTCTTCCGATATGAACGGTGACAGTTGCGATATCTCCAGCTGAGTCCATCCCCCATATTCGTTCAAATAAATCGTTTTTTGTAAATACTTGATTTGGGTGAATCGCAAGAAACATCAACAAATCGTATTCTTTCGAGGTTAACGTCACTTCTTTTTCATTAACATAAACTCTTCTTGCTCTCTTGTCGATGATAAGTCCACGAATGCAAAGCTCCTCTTTCACTTTAGATTCTTGTCCCACAAGCCTTTCATAACGAGCTAAATGAGCTTTCACTCTGGCAACAAGCTCACTTGGACTAAAAGGTTTTGTCATATAGTCATCAGCCCCTAAGCCAAGTCCTCTTATGATATCAATATCTTCTTTTTTAGCGGATACCATCAAAATAGGGAGATTGGTTTGGGAGCGAATTTGTTTACATATATCAAAACCATTCATATTCGGGAGCATTAAATCAAGAATTAGTAAATCGAATGCTTCGGTTAATGCTTTCTGTAAACCGAGATCACCTCTTGTTTCGATCACGACATCCATTTCACTCATTTCTAAATAATCCCGTTGAAGTTCGGCTATACTTAAATCATCCTCAATGATTAAAATTCTTTTCACTCTATCCCTCCCTTTTCTTTTGCATAAGCGTCGTCAGAAAGAACTCTCTTTAAGGTAAAACGTATCGTCGTACCATCTCCAAGCTTGCTTTCAGCGCAAATCCTTCCACCATGAGCAAGGATGATTTCCTTTGCAATGGCTAATCCGAGACCACTTCCACCATTTTCGTTTGATCTGGCGGAGTCCTCCCGATAAAATCGGTCAAAAATTAAGGGAAGATGTTCGGAGGAGATCCCGATTCCATTATCGGTTATTTCAATTGCGACATACTCCGCTTCTTCCTTTAACGTAACAGAAATTCTTTTTTCTTCTTTTTCTATAAATTTTAAGCTATTTTCAATGATATTGAGAATGACTCTTTTTAACTGAACTCTATCGGCCATAACCGTTGTTTCATATAAATTGTTATTTTCATAGTTAAAGTGTACGTTCTTGCAACGAAAATCGATTCGTAAATCATCAATACAATCCTGTAAATAGTCGTTGCTATTTACTTCTTCAAAATGAAACGATACGCGTTTTAAATCAAGTTTTGAATAGAAAAATAACTCGTCAATTAATTTATCTAAATCACTCGCTTTTTTATAGATCGTTTCAATATAGCGGTCAAGCTTCTCAGGATTATTTGCAACACCGTCACGAATACCTTCTACGTAGCCTTTTATTGCTGTCACCGGCGTTCGTAAATCATGCGAAATGTTTGAAATGAGCTCTTTCCGATTATTATCGACTTTAAGATTTGTTTCGATCGATTCTTTTAGCCGAATCCTCATCTCCTCGAATGCATCGACCACTTGCCCAATTTCGTCTTTACAGTGACACGTCTCTAAACTAAAATCTAAATTCCCTTCTTTTATATGCTCTGCTGCACCTTTTAGATCTTGTAAACTTTTAATAACACTTCGAGAAATAAAATGAGTAAGCAAACAATTTGTCACAATAACAGAAAAGAGGAATAGGAGACCGACAGTCGGTAAGGATGTATTCAGTATTTTTACAATCGGACTCGTTTCAATGACTAAATAAAGCGCACCTGGCGTACCGTCTCCATATTCGACCGCCATCCGTAAGCTTTGATAACTACGACCATCCATCGTAATAGCTTCGGTATGATAGATAGATGGCCCATAAGGTTTGGATAGCTGTTCAGTAATAGCTTTAGTAAAAAGATCTGATTGATAAATGAATTCTGTCCCCTTTATCACAAAAAAACCGGCCTGCCTCTTTTCTAACTGACTAGTGTACAAACTTAAATAGGATTCTGTTAATAAGTGGTCCGGGTCTTGTCGCACCTCATTTTGAACATTTACAATCGGAAATAACTCATCATTTAAAAAGCTTTCAAATGTATCCGTTTCAGCTATATTATAAAAATTCTTTAGTCCAGAAAGGTGTTCACTAAAGATGTTCATCGTTAGAAGAATAAATAACGAAAGGAGAATGATTGGCGCAAGAATTGCTAAAATATATGATATAAGTAGCTTAAAACGGATGGACATTTGCATTTTCCTCCTATTTTAACTAACCGCTTTGTTTGCAATCTTCTCTTCCCAGCTTTGTTTTTTACCTGGGAACCACCAGTTCCACTTGCCAAGTAATTTCATTGTGGCTGGAACAAGAAATAATCGTACAATCGTTGCATCAAGCGCAATGGCAACTGCCATACCCAAACCTAGTTGCTGCATCGGTAAAATACCAGCAAAGGCAAAGGAGCCAAACACAGCGACCATAATAAGAGCTGCACCCGATATCATAGGGGCCGTTTTCTCAAGACCAATTGCAACACTCTCATCGCTATTGTTGCTTTCTTCAAATTCTTCTTTTACCCGTTCTAAAAGAAAAACTTCATAGTCCGTACTTAAACTAAACAATAAACCCAATAAGAGAATTGGGACTAGCTCCTGGAGCATCCCATAATCACCAAAACCTAATAGATCACCACCCCAACCCCAATTAAACACAGCAACGACGACTCCATAGGTTGCACTTAAAGAAAGCAAATTCATCATAACAGCCTTTAAAGGCAATAAAATGCTTTTAAATGTAATCATTAGAACGACAAAAATGAAAACTAACGTATAGATTAAGACATACTTCAAGCTATGACTGAGTGACTCATTTGTATCCATTCCTTGAGCTGTTTCCCCGCCGACTACAACGAGTGCATCGCTTATTGCATTAGGAACCATGTTCTCTCTTAATTCAGTTACAAGTGCTTTAGTTTCATCACTAGAAGCGTAATGCTTTGTAACAATTTCAATAATCAACGTATTTTGTGATTCATTTACATATCTTTGCAGCTGGCGTCTCGTATGTTCATCAATCTGACCTTCATCGAGAGCTAAGCGAATAAACTCTTTATCTACTCCTTCAAAAAAAGATAATATCGACGTCACGCCTTCCACATTTTCATCTAAACGAATTCTGTTAATTAACGAGTCGACTTGTTGCAACACCTCTACATCCGTTGCCTTTTTATCTTCTAAATGAACGACAACTTGAATTGGTGAGGTGTATCCAAGTCCAAAACCGTCTTGTAGCTGTTCGACACCTTGTTTTATATTCGAACCATCTGGTAAAATCCTTACATCTGATGAGGCTGTTTCTAACTGTAAGGCTGGCCATGATAACGAAAGTAATACGAATACGGCTCC
Organism: Halalkalibacter urbisdiaboli; assembly: GCF_002156385.1. GTDB lineage: Bacteria > Bacillota > Bacilli > Bacillales > Bacillaceae_D > Halalkalibacter_A > Halalkalibacter_A urbisdiaboli. The sequence goes on along the minus strand of NZ_MVJM01000005.1, from coordinate 18,451 downwards.
TGCTAAATACAGAATAGGCCGCCTCATGACCCGACGTGACAATCGGTACCATTTCCCTCCACCCCCTTTACTTGTTTGAAAAGGGATTTTAAGGGCGTTAATCTTTATTCCTATTATAGCTAAAAATGCAGGTAGTAGGGTTAAGCTTGTAAGTAATAACAGAAATACTACGACAATAATTCCAAGAGCAATTGAACGGATTGCCGCTACTTCAACAAATAGAATCATAGCCATCGTCCCTATAATGGTAATCCCTGAAAAAAGAATAGCATGACCAGCTGTCGACATAGTCTTCTCTATTGCATCTTTAACTGTAGCCCTAGCTATCTCCTCTTTAAACCTCATAACAAATACAAGAGCAAAATCAATTCCTACTCCAAGACCAATCATCATCGCAGAATCCTGAGCAAACACCGAAAGCTCAGTTAAATGAGTTATACCAAATAGTAAGCCAGACGTAATAACGATCGATGTAATCGATAACACAAGAGGAGTCAACGCAGAAATAACTGTTCGAAATACAAACAGAAGGACTACGACGATAATCGGCAACGCATAAAGATGGGCATGCTCAAGCCCTTCTTGACTTATTTTACTAATTTCTCCCCAAAATGCGGGTGCACCTAACAAAACAACTTCTATCGCTAATTGCTCAGCTTTTTGATCCAACCTTTCTTGAATGTCAGGTAGAGCCTTTTGTGCAAAACCAGCGTCAATATCCATTTCAATAAAGCCTAAACTTGTATAAGCGTCAGTTCCTTGAAATTGTGATTTCATTTCTTCACTTACATCTAAGATCGTAACGACCTGACTTATTTCCGGTTCATCTAGTAAAAATTTTTTGACCTTTTCTAAATTTTCTTCATATTGATTTGACCCAACTTGATAGCGTGTATCCTTTATTACAAAAGTCAAATTAGTCTCACTTCTACCTTCAACATGGTCGTCTATTAAGCTTGCGGCAGTTGTCGAGTCTGCATTGGGAACATCCCAACCACCTCCCGTTAAAGCAGGCGCCAGTTGTGAACCATATACACCTCCAATAATTGTAGCGACCACCCAAAAACACAGGATAAACCAACGAAATTTAACAATCGAGCCTCCAATTTTCCCAAGAACATTTTTCATTACTCTTTCTCCCTCCGAAACAAATGGATGTTATGTTATTTCCTTTTTTATCCTAAAGTTCATTTCTAACATCCATATAAAGGAATTCTAAACTTTTTCTAAACAATAATTATCAATTATCGGAAGAATTAGTCATTGTATCTTATGTTCGTTAGGCACCTGCCTCATTTCAACTCACCCAGGGACATTCGCCCACTCATTTTTCCTTCTCCCACATAGGGATATCGTGTAGTCACTCAAAAAGGAGGAATTCTTCATGAGTCACTTTACTGGAACTAACTTTACGTTAATTGTTGTGTTATTTATCCTACTAATCATTGTTGGGTCTGCGTATACGTTTTAATAAGCGATGATAGATGAGGGGCGATTCATCACAGTTGCCCCTGTAATTCTTGATGAATCCTTTTTTTAACAAGCTCGATAAGGTTCCATTCTAGTTCTGCTTTCACATCCTCCTTAAGAGGTTTGCTTAAATATGTAGCTTTCAAGTTATTAAAGTTCATCAATTTTCCCTGAACAAGCTCATCGTAAGCTTCTTTCGTCAGAGCCCCATGCTTAATTCCAAGCATGAAATCTCTTCCTGCGTTATCATATTCAATTGCTGCTTTAAAATCGGAAAAATCATTCGCAGCAAATCGTTCTATAAAATCTAAAATACGGTACGCATGCATGGCTGATTTCGTATCATATCCAATTTCATCTACTAAATGACGAGTTCCTTCATTTCCTTTTTCAATAAGCTTTGATTTACTTACATACATACCGTTACAGGCTTTATAAAGATACGGAAGATTCATTGCTGCAATCTCATTCCTCAACGTTATAAGGTTATGAATATACTGCTTCACCGAGTCACTTTCCTGAATTATGATTTCCTTCGAAAAGAGCACCTCGACAAAGTTCACATTCGACTTCCAAAAAAGGTTCACAAGCTTACGGATATCATGGATTTCCTCATCGACTGCTGCCCCAACGACACTGTCCGAATAAAGCGTACGGTGATACAAATCCGTAAACGTTGGAATCACAAATACTTTGTAATCTTTGTCTGACTCAGGTGTTGCAAGATTATAATTTACTGAGCCGACCAATGCTTTAAATGCTTGTTTACGCTCCATCGATTTCCTCCCCCTTATTATTATTATCAACCCTATTTAATTTAGATTGTTCACTTTTCATCAAAAAGACACCTCTCAAATAATCAAGAGGTGTCAGGTTATTAAATGTTCGTTACAGCATGAGGATGGTTGTCTTTAACCATATCTAATTCAGCCGCTTTTGCATTTCGCTCAACTTGCTCAACATTTTTACAGCCCGGAATCACCGTCGAAACAGCTGGATGCTGCAGACACCATGCAAGCGCCCACTGTGCCATGTCTACGCCTTCTGGAACTTCTTGTTGCTTAATGTTTTCCACTAGCTGCAATTGCTCTCGCAGCTTCTGTTGGTCATGACTGTAGCGAACATCATTTTCAGTAAACGTCGCACCAGGCTTATACTTTCCACTTAAAAAACCACTAGCTAATGGAACACGTGCGAGCACCCCGAGGTTTTGCTTTTCACAGGAAGGAAACACACGCTTCTCCGGCACACGATCTAAACGATTATACACAACTTGGATTGCTCCTGCGTTCACTTCGGTTGCACGCTCTGTTTGATGTAGATTATCATTGCTGCCAATCGAAATTCCTAGATGACGAATCTTCCCAGCCTGTACTTGTTTATCAAGCATCGTCCATAATTCATCATCATCAAATGCTTCATCGTCACCAGAATGAAATTGATAAAGATCAATATAATCTGTACGAAGTGCTTTCAATGAATCTTCAAGCTGCTGTTGCACTTCTTCAGCTGACCAATGGTTTGTTCGGTTCAAATGATCATGAAACTGATGTCCGAATTTTGTAGCTACTATCCAATCTTCTCTGTGAGTTTGCTGAAGATAGCGGCCAATCAATTCCTCGGATAAATGATCTCCATAACACTCCGCAGTATCAATTATATTGATGCCTACCTCGTTTGCTTTGTCTAAAATTAGGTTAACCTCTTCCTGTTTGAAATCTTTACCCCATTCTCCACCAAATTGCCATGTACCTACCCCTACGACTGATACGTTTAAGTCTGTTATTCCGAGCTTACGATATTTCATTGTGCATCCTCCTTAAGCTTTTTGACAATATTGTAAAAGCAATGTTAGTTCGATTACTTGAATTCGGCGAAGCTGTTCTGCCTCTTCTGTTTCCTCAACCTTACGTTTCACTACCTTTTCAACAGCGTCAATAAACTGATAAGGGTCCCACTTTGCCCATGAGCGTACTTGCTCAGAAATCGATGCCGCTTTCTCATAAAGCGTTTCATACATCGGATGATCGCCAACGAACGAATACCAATATTTTGCGTTGCTAAAATCACCTTCACGGCGATGCATCAAGCCATGTAAGTAGCTACCGAGCTCCTGTTGTAACCCTTGTGAAATTGTATGTGACTTGTCTAATTCATCGTTCCATAAAAGCAGAGCCGATTTCGTTGCCAAAGCCGCTAATTCTGATGGCTCGTCTCTCCCCGTCAATTCTTTGATAGACAGTTGCTCAATTTGTTTCGTTATGTCAGCATCCCAAGCTTCATTCGGACATAACAGCGGTAATGGATGACGGCTCTCTAGACGTTGCACTAGTTTCTCTACTTTCGTCATCATTCACTCTCCTTTCAGCATTACATTTATAACATTCCGCTTTCTTAGGCTTACTCCTGCAAAAACAGGCCAGAATTCTTCCGTTCTTTACAAATATTTTAGGTTTGTCCGCATAGAGATAGATAGTAGAAAGGGGGTCGTCTTAATGAAGTTTATTATCATTAAAAAGCTATGGCTTGTAGTAGCAGCACTTGGGGTAACACTAGGGATTGGAGCGTTTATATTTACTTCCGAACCTGCATCAATTCCAGTTATCGGCTCTGAAAAAGAATTTGAGCTACATATGGTAACTGGTGAGTTCAAAACAAAGACAGAGGATGGTAAAGAGATTGAAGCATACCGCTGGGATCCAGGTTCCATTCATATCCCTAAAGGAGAAAATGTTAAACTCCGCATTTTTGGTGTTAACGGCATGGAGCATCCTTTTGTGATTGAAGGAACGGATATAAAAGGCTCCGTAAAAAAAGGAGAAGAAACCGTGGTACAGCTTAACTTTGACGAGGCAGGTACGTATCGTTTAATCTGCACGGCACATGCGTCTATCGAGAATAATGGACCGATGATCGCATACATTGTCGTAGAATAACCTCTTGCGAACAGTGCTCAGCTGTTCGCATTTTTATTTTTTTACATATTATTCATACGAATCCGCATTCTAATGACGAGGAGGTGTGGATGATGGATAAAAAGAATCAAATGCCTGATTTCGATAAGCTTACTGATCGCGTGATTAACGAACCTCCAACGAGTCCGATGTTTGTCATGAAAACCAATCTTGATTCTGAGGATGTTTCCGAGGATAATCCTTATTTTGAAGGTAAAGTTAAAAACGAACAAGCACTCGAAAATTATTTTGAACAAGACTAATATGTAAAAGGCAAAACGCTTGAGCTTCAAGCGTTTTTGTCATAAAAATAAAAAAGCCCTCCTAAGCAGGTTCTATACACTACCTAGGGGGATTGCCTAGTATAATGGCTTTCGACCAGCAAAACCTTCTTGTAATCCATGGTAATGCGTAATTTCTGATTCGCCTAGCTGCCAGCATAGCAGCACTTCCTGCCCATTAATGACTGAAGGGAAATCCAATAGGCCCATATCAATGCTTTTGAACTGTACCCCGCATGATTCGATATTGTTTACGTGTAGCTCCGCTTGAAGCTCCATAAAATCCAACTCAGTTTCCATTGTGAAGATTTCTTCTGTCTCTGTTTTAAGTTGAAACATGTTCGCTTCTTTTAATCTATTTAAATGATTCATTTTATCTTTAAATGTTTTACGTAATTGTTGGAGTTCACGCACTTCGAATTCCAATGTCGGTAATAGTGCATTAGCTTCTTGTACTGTAAAATATTTTTTCGTCATTTTCTCCACCTCCCCTATTATTATATCAAAAAAAGCCTAGCAGCTAAAGGCGTCCCCCCTTTAGACAAGGCCTTTTATCCTTCCTTTCTATGAAAATTTTGGAGTACATTAGCTGTATACTGTCTTGCAAAACGGTCTGCGGCTTTTTCGTGAGGGATGTTTCTGTAACGCTTTTTTTCTTGATTCGTTTCTCCATTTCCCATCGTCTCAACAAAACGTTGGTAATGATATTCGCCCCGGTCAAAATAGTCAAAAATTTTCTCTTTTCTACTAGCACCTCTACCTCCAATTAAGGCATGCACATAATGCCCAACCTCATGTAGAAAAACAAAAACAGCGTACTCAAAGCAAGTGACATGTTCCTTTTTCAAATCATATCGATATTCTTCATTTTGAAAGTCCTCCGTGATGGACATCACATTAATATAAACAATCGGCTGAAACGTCACTCCTTCAATTAGTGCCAATTCACCAGGGAAATTTATCGGTTCATCTGTAATATAAATAGATAAATCTTTGACGACTGTTTGAAACGCTGAGGTTTTCAACCACTTAATCGCCTCACGTATCCCGTCATAAGCATTGTGTAAATATGATCGCGTAATGTTAAATTGCCTTTTTAAAAAGGCTTTATCTTCATGTATGAAGTGTAATGATTCCGTGATTTTCACGCAATCTCCTCCTCAGTTACCTAGCGTTTTACATCGTATTCATATGCACAGCTTGTTATGTGTATGGGGCTTGCGATATGTATAATTTAAATAAACAACCTTGCCCGAAAAAGACAAGGTTGTTTATTTAATATAAGACGAGGTGTAATTCCTTCAGTGCTCTAAATCCTACTAAATGTCTCCATTCTACATTGGCCACCTTTATTTGGACGTTCGTTGTATTCTGTAAAAACGCTTGAATGGCTAGCTTTGCTTCTATCCTAGCTAAAGTAGCCCCTAAGCAAAAGTGAATTCCAGCGCCAAAAGAGAGGTGTGGATTAGGCTGCCTTGAAATATTAAAAACAGTGGCATTGCTAAATTGCTTTGGGTCGCGATTCGCTGCTCCAATCATAACATAGACGTGGTCTCCTTGATGAATAACCGTTGAACCGACTTTCACCTGCTCCGAGGCGATACGTGCCGTCAGTTGCGTTGGACTCTCATACCGTAAGCATTCCTCGATAGCCGGATCGATAAGGAACGGGTGAGCAGTTAACATATTAAGTTGCCCCCGGTTTGTAACCAAACAGTAAACTGAATTCGCTATTAAATTAACCGTCGTTTCATGCCCTGCAATTACTAGCAATATACAGGTTGATACTAATTCTTCTTCTGGTTCATCTGACAAGAAACTAATGAGGTCGTCCTTTGGCTCCTCTTTACGCTTACGGATAAGCTCCCGAAAATAAGGAACCATCGTTCTAATCGTTTTATCACCAGCTGCTACCTCTTCTCTTGAACGTGTCAAATCAATTGAATGAATTAACGAAAGGGCCCACTTCCGAAAGAGTTTCTTCTCTTCTTCAGGTACACCTAGTATTTTTGCAATTACAGTACTTGCTAAAGGAAAGGCAAAATCTGAAATAACGTTGAGCTTATTTTGATTTTTTACATGTTGAAGCAAGAGAGACGCTTGCTCTTCGATATATGGATGGAGTACTTCTAACGCTCTTGGAGTAAAATGCCCCCTAACTAGCTTGCTGAAGCGATGATGGTCAGGGGGATTTTTATATAGCATCATATCATTTAGAATGCTTTTCAAATGTTCGTATGTTCTCGTTGTCTCCGGAAGAGGTAAACGCGTTTGAAAACGACTGTCCTTCAATATGAAGCTTGCTTCTTTATACCCTGTCACATACCACCCTGGATATTTAAACATGCTTCCCTTATAAACCGGACTAATTGAGCGAATGTCCTCATAAAAAGGATACGGATTTTTGATAAGCTCATTCAGTGATACATTTTTGCTTTGGTTCATCCTATACCTCCGTTTTAGACCCTATTATTCTGCTGCTAGTTTCATTTCTTCAACACTTTCGATCTCAAATCCTAAATCCTGTAGCATCTTATGATCAGCAGACTCTTCTTGGCCAGCTGTTGTTAAATAGTCACCTACAAAAATTGAATTCGCAGCATAAAGTCCTAACGGCTGTAAGGAACGGAGATTCACTTCTCTCCCACCGGAAATACGAATCTCTTTTGATGGATTAATAAACCGGAACAGTGCCAAAACTTTTAAACAGTATAATGGATTAAGCTCATCCACTCCCTCTAACGGAGTCCCATCAATCGCATGTAAAAAGTTAACCGGAATTGAATCTGCATCAAGTGCTCTTAAGCTTTTCGCCATATCCACAACATCCTGGACTGATTCCTTCATTCCAACAATCACACCTGAACACGGAGAAAGACCTGATTCCTTTGCCGTTACAACGGTGTTCACACGGTCATCGTACGTATGAGAAGTTGTGATTGAATCATGATGATTCTTTGACGTATTAAGATTATGGTTGTAGCGGTCAACACCAGCTTCTTTTAACCTCTTCGCTTGTTCCGGCTTTAAGATGCCAAGACAGGCACACACCTTTAATCCATATGTCTCTTTAATTTCTTTTACCGCATCAACAACTTGGTCTACTTCACGATTGGACGGCCCTCTCCCACTTGCGACGATACAATACGTACCAATGTTTAAATCATGTGCTCTCTTTGCACCTGTTAGGAGGGTTTCTTTATTGACCATTCGATACGAATCAATCGGCGCCTCGGATATAGACGATTGGGAACAATAGCCACAATTTTCTGGACATAGTCCTGACTTGGCATTCATAATCATATTCAATTTCACTTTATTACCGTAGTAATGCTTACGAATTTGGTACGCTGCATGCATTAATAATAAGACTTCCTCATCAGGACATTCGAGAATTGAACACGCTTCATCATTCGTTAACTCATGTCCTTCTAACACTTTTTCTGAAAGCTCCCGCCAGTTCATCATCTTAACCCCTCCAATTAGCTGTAAATACCGTTAAATCAACATATTTTTCTACTAAACGCTTCCTATTCTCTGCGTTCAAATTCTGCATTTTTGGTGTGACGCCCAAAACTGGTACTCCACACATGTCTTCAATGACCCTTGGGCTCGTCTTCTCTGCTAAATCTGGCGTTTCGCTTATGCCATTAATAATAATTCCGTGTATCGATAAACCGATTTTCTTTCCATACTCCACGGTTAAACATGTATGGTTAATCGTCCCTAAATTCGGTCTTGCCACAATAACAACCGGAAGTTTTAACGCTTTTATGACATCACCAACTACAAAATCTTTCCCAAGTGGTACAGAAATCCCCCCTGCTCCTTCGGCAATGAAAAATTCATGCTTGTACCGAATGCACTCCCAATGCTTCATAATCTGTTCCAGTTCAATGTTTGTGCCTTCAAGCTCTTGCGCAACACCAGGAGCCAAAGGGGCGTTAAACTGAAAGGGGGTAATCTCTTCAAGCGTTAAGGACGTTTCAGACATCCGCTTCAGCCAATAAGTGTCACTTTCAGGTTCTTCACGTTTAATGCCACTTAGCATCGGCTTAAACACTCCAACATCGATTCCTTGTTCCTTTAAAACTGCCGCAATTCCACTCGAAATGACGGTTTTCCCCACGTCGGTATCCGTACCGGTCACAAAGACGCCCCTCACATGCTCACCTTGCTTTCTTTTATCAATTTAAATGCGTTTATTAATTTAATAATATCGGCTTCAGAATGCTCTGCAGTGACAGTTAAGCGAATGCGACACTCTCCATCCGGTACAGTAGGTGGACGAATCGCTGGGGCGAAAATATTAAGGTCTTGAAGCTTTTTAGAAAATGAAACCGTCTCCTCGGCGCCACCAATGATGACAGGAATAATCGGTGTCTCATCGCCTTTCACATCATAGCCTAATTCTTTTAAACGAGTCTTAACCTCATTCACCCTGAGTTTAAGTGACTTCCTCGTTTCAATACCTTGCTCAATTAGGTCAATCGCCACGTAGGAAGCTGCACATATACTTGGTGATAGAGCTGTTTGAAAAATATATGTTCTAGCATGATTAAGTAAAAACTCGCGCAACAGCTTGGAGCCAGCAACAAAGCCTCCTTCTGTCCCCACGGCTTTACTTAATGTTCCAATCATCACATCTGGCTTTACGCCAAAATGTTCACTCGCTCCCCTCCCTCTTTCACCTAACACACCAGTCCCGTGGGCATCATCAACAATGACATAAGCATCGTACGCTTTTGCTAGAAGCATGATTTGATCCAATGGTGCAAGATCACCATCCATACTAAATACAGCATCAGTCACGATAAAGCGTCGCTGATGCGATTGCGCATCTCGTAATTTCCGCTCGAGATCATCCATATGAATATGTTGGTAGACGACTGTTTTCGCTTTTGAAAGTCGACAGCCATCAATAATGCTTGCATGGTTTAGCTCATCACTTAATATGACGTCTCCTGCTTCAGGTAAAGAAGAAAGTACACCAATATTTGCGAGGTACCCACTTGAAAATAGCAGAGACGCTTCAGTTTGTTTAAAGGAGGCCAGCTTTTTTTCAAGCAGCTCATGCCATCTCGTATTTCCGGTTGTCAATCTAGAGCCAGTACTCCCCGTACCATACTGATGAAGTATCGTTTCAGCTGCGTAAATCAACTGTTCATCACGAGCCAATCCTAAATAATTATTTGAGGAAAAAACAAGCCGTTTCCGCTGATTTACATCGATATCAGTACGATGTAAGCCTTTTTCTTTTACTTTTGTCACTCTTTCCGACAACCAAGAATCAAACGTCCTCTCCAATCAAGGCTGCCTCCTTTGTAATGACCTCAATGGCTTCTTTCATAATATTCACCATGATTTGAAGCTCCCTATTAGTACTAACAAGCGGTGGCATAAAGACAATGACGTTCCCCATCGGTCTTGTGAGCATCCCGAGCTCTCTCATCTTTAACGAAACGTGGTAGCCAATTCGTTTCTCAAATGGATAAGGAGCTTTTGTTGCTTTGTCTTGCACAAGCTCAATTCCACACATCATCCCTAACTGCCTAATGTCGCCTACATGAGGCAATGACTCTAGCTCACCTAGCATTTCTTTTAGCTGTTCTGCCTTTAGTGCGACGTTCTCGACAATCGCTTCAGCTTCAAAGAGTCGCAAATTCTCAAGAGCAACAGCACAGCCAAGTTGATTGCCTGTATATGAGTGTCCATGGAAAAAGGTTTTTAAATTTTCATAGTCATCATAAAAAGCTTCATATACTTTTTCCGTTGTACAGGTGACAGCAATCGGCAAATAGCCTCCCGTTATTCCTTTCCCGGCCGCCATGATATCCGGCTGAACTTGCTCATGCTCACAAGCAAACATTTTCCCTGTCCGCCCAAAGCCTGTGGCCACTTCATCAACAATCATTAGCACCTCGTATTTCGTACAAAGTGCTCGAACTCCTGATAAAAAGCCCTCTGGCATGACAATCATTCCTGCCGCCCCTTGAACCATCGACTCAATTGAAAGTGCTGCTATTTCCTCATGGTGTTCCATTAATAATTCCTCTAGTCCCTGTAAACACTCATCACGACAAACAGTAGCATCTCCACTATCTGAACGGTAAACGTAAGGATAAGGGACGTTAAAGCAATCAAACATCAAAGCCCCATACACATGATGGAAAAGGTCAATCGACCCTATACTTACTGCACCAATTGTGTCCCCGTGATATCCGTTTTGCATCGAAATAAACTTTTGCTTTTTAGGATTTCCGATATTCCTCCAATATTGGAAGGCCATTTTTAAAGCAATTTCCATCGCTTCAGCACCACTATCTGAATAAAACACTCGTGTTACATTCTCTGGTGTCAGTTCAATCAGCTTTGCTGCAAGCTCTGTTGCTGGCACATTCGTCATGCCTAATAAAGTTGAGTGGGCAATTTTCTCTAGCTGATTTTTAATGGCTTCATCTAATTCCTTCTTACGATGACCATGAACATTTAGCCAAACGGACGAAAAGCCATCATAGTATTTTTTCCCATGAATATCCTTCACTTTAATTCCCTCGCCACTTTCGATAATCAGCGGGTCTTGTTCGTAATCTTTCATCTGTGTGAACGGTAACCATAAATGTTTTTTACTTTTTTCAATTAACTCTGTCATGCTCCGCCTCCCAAACAAGGTATACTGGCTTTTTTTCAAGGTACTCGATATACGCTTCGATATCTTCACAGCCTTTAACGAAAAAAACGCGTCCCCCTCTCTCATCCCCGAATTCCTTTAGTTTTGAAATTCGTTGATAGCCTAGCTTTTTACTAGCGACATAGCCCATTACATAATCTGGATCATCTGACCAGCATAGCTCGGCAACCGTATTTGGGTGATTGGCTACTTTTGTTGCTAATGTCATCGCTTCCTTCACTCTCAAGCTGAGAGGTAACTGATGCGTCGCTGCCCATCTCTCAAAATTTTGCTGCTCCCAATCCATTCGTGACACACGTATTCCTTTTTGTCCTCGCATGTCTACCCGCTCTCCGGTATGAATGTCAATTATCATTGCACCTCTCATGCCACCATTTTTAGATAAAACAGCTATCGCGTTATCAATCGTGTCCCTATCAATCTCACACATTTTTAATAGATGAACAGCTAACTGACGTCCCTTCCGTAAGCTAGGAACTTGGCTTGTCTGACTATGTAATGGTTCGAGAAATTGAAAACATTCCGTAACTAGGTCAACTTGGATTTGCATAAAGTCCGGCTTGCCTCGCGAATGGGTAAGTGCCTTGTTTACTAGCGTTGTTATTGCACCCTTTATGCCATCAAGCGGTACAAGCATTTCTCCCCCTGAAATATGTTTGCCTCCATTTTCTTTGCCGCCTCCTTTAGCCGCCCTCATCCTAATGCTATAGTTCTCTTGCATATTGTTTCTCCTTTTATGTAAACCTTAATATTTTTTAGGTTGACAATACAGATACTAATATCGTCAACTCGAATTGTCAATAGGTTAACAATATAGAAATTTTCAGGAAGAATGTTATGTTATTTTCCAACAAAGGATAATTTCACGAGAAAAGTAGAAGATAATTATTGGAGGGAATGTTGCTTATGTTTATCAAGCAGAAGGTATTTCATCAAATAAATGAGTCCTATCAACTATTACACAAGGCTCAAAACATAAAAGCAGAAGTTTGGATGGAGTCTATTTTATTTACTCCCCAATGGTGGGTCGGAGTAGGACTAACGATCATTCCATGGCTAATCTGGTTTAAACTACATCATCGGCAAAAGCGATATCGATTATTATTTGTAGGGTTCTATGTTAGTATGATAAGTTCTTTTTTAGATTTTTTAGGAGTTCAATTGGGATTATGGAGATATTATTACGATGTTTTTCCTTGGCTACCAGCCTATGTTCCTTGGGATTGGACGTTAATTCCTGTATTGGTTATGTCACTTATAGAAATCAGACCGCAAGTATCCCCAATTAAAAAGGCGGTGATTTTTGCTCTTCTAGCTACGGCTTTTGAACCGATCTTTTCTTTTTTTCATTTTTATAAAGCTATAAATTGGGCAATTATTTATTCAATCCCTATCTATATCGTGATATATTTGACTTCTCATAAACTGAGTAGAGTAAGTGGCTTTCAACATATCAGTCAGCATGATTAAGGCGTGTTTAGATTTTCAAACACGCCCTTATTTATTATGTAAATAACGTGCTTACTGATTGGTTGTTTTGGACCCTTTTGATTACATCTGCAATGAGGGGTGCAATGGATAATGTGGTGATTTTCTCAATGTTTTTTTCATTAGACAATTCAATTGTATTAGTTACGACAAGTTCTTTTATAGGAGATTGCTGAATCCGTTGAATCGCTGGTCCTGAGAGAACCGGATGTGTACAGCATGCATAGACGGATTTCGCGCCTTTTTTTATTAACGTTTCAGACGCAGTTGTTACCGTTTTTCCAGTCGCTACCATATCATCAATAATGACTGCATTTAGACCAGTTACATCCCCAATTATGTCTATTTTTACATCATCGGCTGTCGGACCACGTTGTTTATCCATAAAAACGATCGGGACTTTCAAGAGGCTCGACAATTGCCTTGCGCGTTTAACTCCGGCGTTTTCTGGAGCAACAACGACAATATCCTCAAGATTTTTCTCTTTATAAAATTCAGATAGAAACGCCACCGTATGAATTTGGTCAACTGGGATGTCAAAGAAGCCTTCTACTTGAGTCGCATGCAAATCAACGGTAATTAGTCCCGTTGCTCCTGCTGTTTCAAGTAAATTTGCGATTAGCTTTGCTGTTACTGGCTCACGAGAACGCGCTTTTCTATCTTGGCGTGAATAGCCATAATATGGCATAACGACAGTAATTGAGTTTGCCGATGCTCGCTTCATCGCATCAATCATAATAAGGAGCTCCATAATATAGTCATTTCCAGGCTGCGAAGTAGATTGAATTAAATAGACGTCACACCCCCGCACGCTTTCCTCGACATTCATTTGGACTTCCCCATCACTAAATCTCGTTATCACACTCTTACCCATTTCAATACCAAGATGCGTTACAATTTCGTTTGCAAGTTCCACATTCGAATTTAATGCGAAAACTTTCATTTTATTTTTCATTTTGTCCATGCTTTCCCTCTCTTTCGAAAACAAATGCTACGAATATCTCTTTTATCATTATAACTTTAACCTGCCCTTAGCCATAGTAGCAATTACCACAATTACGAAACTTGTCGAAAAATCGTTAGCTTTTTATCTGAATTATTTGACGGATTGAAACATTCTTTTCTCATTTTAGTATATAATGGATGTATTACGATAAGGGAGTGACATGAATGCGCGTAAAAGTTTTAAAGCCAGTTTTTGCAGAAGCAGCTAGTAATTTAGTAAATGTAGCAAGTAAGTATCCAGACACAATTGTAATCAAAAAAGAACATTGGGTTATTGATGCAAAAAGCTTATTGGGATTACTTGCACTCTCTCTTCAACCAGGTCAAGAGATCGAACTTGAAGTGCGAGATAGTGAGAACACAGAAGGTATCGATGAGATTCTAACTTTAGGTTTATTTGAAAAACTATAAACTATTATACAGTAAAACGAACCAATCCCTTATTGGAACGGTTCGTTTTTTCGTATGCTTTCAATCAATAACATCACCAATCAATTGATAAGATGTTAATCGGTCTTCATAAGTAGGGGTTATCGTTACAATCATGATTTCATCAATTTGAAACTGGTGTTGAAATTGATGTAGCTGTTGTTTCACCTGACTCGGGTTACCTATCACCATTTTATCTTGAACTTCGATTATTCTTTCTTGTACTCTCTGCTCGTTGACTTTTTCATATACACCAAGCTCTTTACGGGTTATCATATTTGCGTACCATAAAGCCAACTTCCTTGCCCTTTCTGTTGTCTCTGCACAAATTACTGAAATTGCTAGGATTGTTTTAGGCTGATTAAGCTGCCTGCTAGCCTTAAAATGTTGCCGATACTCATGAAAAATATCCTCCGTTTTTTGATCGCTCATAAAAAATCCGAATGCGTATGCCAATCCATATTCCGCCGCCAGCTTAGCACTCTTCATGCTCGTTCCTAATAACCAGAGTTCTGGTGGAACTTCAGGTACAGGTGTAGCTTTTATTTTCGAAAACATCTCTTCATTTGGAATATCACCGTATAAGAACTGTAAAAGTTGCTTTACATCATTCGGGAAATGCCGAACATTTTCTAAAAAATTAGTTGAAAGAGCAAGCGTCGCCTCTGCACTCCCTCCAGGAGCTCGTCCGATACCGAGATCGATGCGATTCGGAAATAACGTTGATAAGAGATTATACGTTTCTGCTACATGATACGGCTTATAATGTGGTAACAAAACCGCGCCTGCTCCAATACGTAAATGATTCGTTTTCGAACCAATGTAACTAAGCATGACTTCGGGTGCTGAGCAAGCAAGGCTGGCCATATCATGATGTTCAGCAATCCAATATCGTGTATATCCACATTTTTCCGCAAGTTGGGCCAGCTTCACCGATGCCATTAATGCATCATGAGCTGATTTCCCCATCCCAATTGGTGATTGATCTAAAATGCTTAGCCTCACGTAAACATTCCTTTCTTAACGATATCTGCATAATCTTATTAAAGGTTATACACCCAGCCGTTTTTTAACAAGGCAAGAAATCTTTTATAGCCTACAAAATAAATAATCATTCCTGCTTTTATTGCAGAAATGCAATCCGATAGATAACTGAATAAGGAATTTACCGAATTAGTCCCCTTCCTCTGGAGATTAAAGAAGCCATCCCTAACCTGATATTAACCCATTTACCTGTATTTTTATTTTCCAATCTTGATTTTATTGGGTTTTTTAGTCAATTATATAAAGTCTTGTCAAGGTAGGAGGTTAACTCACTTAGGTTATTTGTGATTTGAGTGACTGCTTTATAATACCCATTTCAACGTTATTATAATGCCAAACCGTTTCTATACATGGTTTCTTTTGAAGCGCTTTGATAGATTCTTAATTTTAGCGAATGCATTAGATTTTGATTTCTTCGACATATTCGATTGAATGACATAGCGTTTCTATTTATTTAAACCTTTACACCTTCCGCAGCTAATAAATACATAAATTGTCTTTTGGCTTCTTCTTCAATCCATTTTTTATAATCACATTCAGCAACCTCACGTTGTTTTTCTTCTATAAAGCCTTCACTCACCATTTGTGCTCCCTTTACCGAGGCAACACCCGCCCAAATTGCAATGTGGGTTTGAAAATCTTTATCTTGTCTCATTGATTCCTCATGTTGTGCTGTTATTTTTACTTCTTCAAGACCCACTGCCTTAAACATACCCGAGAGCTTATCTGCAATAGTATTGTCCATTCCTGATTCTGAGCGCCATCTTAGGAAAGCATCATAAAAATATTTCATTGATTTTGGGACTTCTGGTTCCCATTTGATTTTCACATGATTATAATCAAGCACAATAACCTTGCCGCCTAATTTAGTTGCCTTAACCATGTTTTTTAAAGCTTCCTGTGGTTGAGCCAACCATTGAAGCACTCTCGCTGAAGTAACTACATCAAATTCATTATAAAAAGGTAAATTATAAATATCGCCTTCCAGAAAAGTTAATCCAGGTGTATCTTTATACTTTTCACGAGCTTTTGCAATTAATTCTGGATTATTATCCATTCCAACAACCTTTCCTTCAACCCCAACAACTTTTGCTATACCAGAAGTTATGGCCCCAGTTCCACAACCAACATCCAGTATTGTCATACCAGGCCTTATGATTTCTCTTAATCTTTTATGAGAATTTTCTAATGTTCGACTATCAATAACGCCTGAACTCTTTAATTTTGCTCTGTTTTTTGCTGTTTCAAACATAGTCATCGTTAACTCCTCCTCTATTTTTATAAAAAAAGCCCATCATCCCCTAAGAGACGACAGGCATTACCTACGTGGTACTACTCTTTTTGATTTGTTTAAAAAGACAAATACACTTAAAGACCGATTACGGAAGTCAACCGTTAAGTCCTACCTTTCAGCCTTACCACTCATGGACGACTTGGGGGCTTTATTGACTGGCTTTCACCAAAGTTCTTTAAACAATAAAAACTCCTTAATACTCCCAATCATTGTGTTTACTTAATTATTTAAATTTTCCTTATTTTATATGTGGTTATATTATATGTCAATCTATTTTTCTGTTTCTTGTTAATTTCAAAGGCTTTGCGATCGTTGCAGAAGAGGTGCGAAAATTTGCAGAGTAGGCTAGTAACAATTCAAATAAAATTAGTAATTTAATCAAATTCCATCCAAGCTGAAACAAACGATACCGTTCAACTTATGCTTGATAGTTCATCGGCAGTACAAACTCAAGTTCAATTCATTCAAGATAACGGACAAACATTACAGCAAATTGTTGAACAGGTTCAATCAACTGAACGTGATGCTAATAAGGTTAGAGATTTCTTTGCGAACGTAGAAACCTTTAGCAAAGATGTTCTCAAATCAACAGAACAAATCGCAAACATCACTCAAGAGACGGCCGCAGCATCCCCAGAAGTGGCTGCATCGCCCGAAGAACAATCCGCAACCGTAACAGAAATCTCAAACAGCGCCTTCGAACTAGCAAAGGTAGCGGAGACACTTCAATCAGACGTGGAACCTATAACAAAATCACTTTTATAAAATATCATTTTATGTGATTAATACCCGACATTTTTATAAAAATATTTGTAATAATTTTACCTGAGTAAATAACAAACAAATAAGCTAATAATAATCCAAACCAACTTATGTCTAGTTCAAATAAATGTAACCACACCATAATCGGCTTTAAAATAAAGGTGAAGCCAAAGGCAGAGAGCGTTCCATACAACCAATAATTTTTTCCCCTCTTTAAACACCACTGGTACAATAATATGAAATATACAGGGATGAGCGAGGCATCCAGGCTAATACCTTCAGGTAGTTGCGGTATCGCTGTATAAGGGTAATCCCACCATAGCTTTCTCATTCCTAATGCATCAGTATAAGCAGTTAACATATGTATTGAAAAACCAAAAAAACCTAATAAAAATATATTTTTCCGATCAATTCTCAAATACAAAATAATCAAAGGGATAAATAACATCCCTAAAATAACCCAAAATTGCCATGAGCTAAAATCAGAAAATTTATGCCAATAGTCCATATAGCTTCTGTCGATCTCCGACTTTAAGGACTGCAAATGTTTAAAATGTTCTTGTTGACTCATTTATCCCGCCTCCTTACTTCTATATTATTGAACTAAGTTATACTTTCTTAACCAACTAATTTTTATGTTATTTCCCTTTTCAACGCGTAATATTATCTTAATATAAAAGCTTCTGGTATCATTCCCCTATTATGAAACTAAAAAAGCATAACCCTTTGGGTTATGCTTTATCGCCTGGCAACGTCCTACTCTCGCAGGGGGAATCCCCCAACTACCATCGGCGCAAAAGAGCTTAACGACCGTGTTCGGCATGGGAACGGGTGTGACCTCTTCGCTATCGCCACCAAACTTTTTGACTTCAGATAACCAGCGAATTTCTTCGTCAGCTGTGTGATCTTCGGTCATGTCACGTACGGGGTGTACGCTCCATTCCTCAGTCACTTGCTTCCTCGAACTTCTTGGTTCTCTTTGTCAAACTAAGAATGTTGAGATGATTCTCTCAAAACTAGATAATGTGTAAAC
>NZ_MVJM01000004.1:1532-124770 GCF_002156385.1 Halalkalibacter urbisdiaboli | reverse complement strand
GCGAAGAGGTCACACCCGTTCCCATGCCGAACACGGTCGTTAAGCTCTTCAGCGCCGATGGTAGTTGGGGGATTCCCCCTGCGAGAGTAGGACGTTGCCAGGCATTCGTTCCACAGTAGCTCAGTGGTAGAGCAATCGGCTGTTAACCGATCGGTCGTAGGTTCGAGTCCTACCTGTGGAGCCATTTTTATGCTTCCATAGCTCAGTAGGTAGAGCACTACCATGGTAAGGTAGGGGTCAGCGGTTCGAATCCGCTTGGAAGCTCCAGCCGACGGTTATTATTAGTATAAACTTAAAATACAAAACACTTTTTAGATAAACCTAAAAGGTGTTTTTTTATTTACCACTTCACTACATTACCGCGCTAATTTCCCGGAAAATGTTTATAAAAAAAAGATGTGTAGACCATACACATCCATAAATTAATTATTTTGAAGCAAAAATTGTAAATGCTCTTTATTTTTTAACATGTCTTCTAACGTATATTCATCGAGCACCGAGAGGAACGCTTCAGTTGCATCATATAAAACATGCTTTAAAAAGCAGCTTGGGCTTACAACACACTGATTTAATTCTCTATCAAAGCACTCTACTAATGTTAGGTCCTCTGTTTGTCTAACAACAGCACCAACATTGATATCACTCGGTTTTAAAGCTAATTCAATTCCACCGTTGCGCCCTCTTACAGTATGAATTAGCCCTTTTTTGCCAAGGTCATGGACAATTTTACTTAAATGATTAGTAGATAACTGATAAGCTTCCGCGATTTCTTTAATACTAGATCTTTTACCTGAATCCTGACTGCCTAAGTACAAAAGTAAACGCAATGAATAATCTGTATATGCTGTTAATTGCATGTCCATTTCCCCTCCGTCTCTTCCGCAAAACCTTATTCAATCTTAACATAAAATAGGTCAAAAAGATAAAATGACGAATTCATGAAAACATTGAGTATCTATTGTTTTAACCGGGCACTCCCTGTATTATTAAAGATGTATTTTAAATATATCTTTAATAATACAACTGCAAGGGGAGATGTAATAATGACTACTTTATTAACAGAGAAAACAGTCAAGGTCGTTAAATCAACAGTTCCGGTTTTAGCTATTCATGGAGAGGCAATAACAAAACGTTTTTATCAAATGTTATTTGAAGCGCATCCAGAATTACTTAACATGTTTAATCAAACTCATCAAAAAGAGGGGAAGCAGCCACAAGCTTTAGCAAATTCTATATACGCAGCAGCTCAACATATCGATCAACTTGAAGCGATCTTACCTGTAGTTAAAAAGATTGCTCATAAGCATCGAAGCTTAAACGTCTTTCCTGAGCATTATCCTATTGTTGGTAATTATTTATTATTAGCAATAAAAGAAGTATTAGGGGATGCTGCAACAAACGAAATATTAGATGCGTGGGGAGAGGCGTACCAGGTCATTGCTGATGTGTTTATCGGAGTAGAAAAAGAAATGTATCAAGAAGCTGAGAATAAGCACGGGGGATGGGCAGGCTTCCGGTCTTTCGTTGTAACTAAAAAGGTTGTGGAAAGTGACGTCATCACTTCTTTCTACTTAGAGCCTGCAGATCAAGGTGAGTTACCTGATTTTCATGCTGGTCAATATGTAAGTGTAAAATGTAAGAGACATGGGGATCCATTTGTTCATTTAAGACAATATAGTTTATCCGCATTACCTAATCAAAAAGAATTTCGTATAAGCGTCAAACGCGAGGATGCTAAGCAAGATAAGCCAGAAGGTGTTGTCTCGTCTTTCTTACATCATTCTGTTAAGGAAGGCGATATATTAGAGCTTACTTCGCCTGCTGGTAATTTTACGTTAGAGGCTTCTTCAAATAAGTCAATTGTTCTTCTTAGTGGCGGTGTAGGACAAACACCTTTTATTGGAATGCTTCATCAACTAGCTTCTGAAGAGTCGATAAACGATATAACATACATCCATGCCGCTATTAATGGGAAACATCATGCATTTAAAGAAGAGGTTGCTGAATTAACGCAGCGAAATGAACACATAAAAGCCTACTATTGTTACGAACAACCGAATGAAGGGGATGCTGGTCTATATCAGTTTAAAGGTCTCTTAAACCAATCAATACTTAAAGAGATCATTCAAAATCCAATAAATAAAGATTATTATTTATGTGGACCGGTTCCTTTTATGAAGGCAGTAAAAAAAGCATTAGTGGATATGAACGTAGCTGATGAAAACATTCATGTGGAATTTTTTGGTCCGACAATGAGTGTATAATAATACTGGGCTACCCAAAAGAGCGCTATTCTTTTTGGGCAGCCTTTTTTTTAGCTAAGGAGCTCGGCAAGATTTTATTTATTTTTAAGCCAGTAATAGCACCAACTAATTTGATATCAATGCCATAGTCTAACATACATTCAGCGACTTCAAGTCGTATTTCTTCTTTAGCTTGGTAACGAACTTGTTCAAGAAGAGGAAGAAGTTGGTGAGAAAAATCCTGGTGTTTCAAAAGAACCCCCCCCTATTTTTTCTTTCATTATAGCGAATGTATGTTCTGTATTTCAAGGGTAAAAAACAGTGAAAAAAAAAGAAAAAAAAGAGGCTTGCCTTATCGGTTTAAATTCGTTATAATATTTTTTGTCAGTCAAAATAATATGTATTGGCCCGTTGGTCAAGCGGTTAAGACACCGCCCTTTCACGGCGGTAACACGGGTTCGAATCCCGTACGGGTCACCAATTAAATGGAGGATTAGCTCAGCTGGGAGAGCACCTGCCTTACAAGCAGGGGGTCGGCGGTTCGATCCCGTCATCCTCCACCATTATGCCATTCTAGCTCAATTGGTAGAGACGAGCGTTTACCTCGTCGAGTAAGCAACGAGTTGTATCGACACAGCCAACTACGGTGATTAGCTAGGAGAGGAAGAGACATAACTAAGCATAAGGTTTGAATCTTATATATATTATGCCGGTCTAGCTCAATTGGTAGAGCAACTGACTTGTAATCAGTAGGTTGGGGGTTCAAGTCCTCTGGCCGGCACCATTTCTATTATATAAGTGGAGGGGTAGCGAAGTGGCTAAACGCGGCGGACTGTAAATCCGCTCCCTAAGGGTTCGGCGGTTCGAATCCGTCCCCCTCCACCATTATTGGGCTATAGCCAAGCGGTAAGGCAACGGACTTTGACTCCGTCATGCGTTGGTTCGAATCCAGCTAGCCCAGCCATTTTTTATTTATTAGCATATTCAATAGTAGGTCTTTTATTATCCAACTGTGATACAAAGCTTAAGTAGAAGCGATGTATTTTAACAGATGTTGAGAGCCATTAGCTCAGTTGGTAGAGCATCTGACTTTTAATCAGAGGGTCGAAGGTTCGAGTCCTTCATGGCTCATACTTAGTAGTGAACAAATTATTGTAAGCGGAAGTAGTTCAGTGGTAGAACACCACCTTGCCAAGGTGGGGGTCGCGGGTTCGAATCCCGTCTTCCACTCCAATTAAAAGGGGCCTTAGCTCAGCTGGGAGAGCGCCTGCCTTGCACGCAGGAGGTCAGCGGTTCGATCCCGCTAGGCTCCACCAATATTAAATGACCAAGTCTTGGATTTGAAATCTAAGGCTTTTTTTGAGATTACTAGAGCTTTTTAGTGATATATTGATATTCATTTATGAGCTCGTCCAGCTTTTGACTTTGGATAAGCAATGTTTGAGATTGTAACTTTTCTGTCATGGCTAATTCATTTAAGGTTTGACGATTCGTTTCAATGTCATGAAGTAATTTAGTAACTGATTTCGTTTTTTCCACTATTCGCCACGTCCCTTCATTGTAGTACAGACCTATTAAAAATGAATTCTTGATTAAACTATACCCAAATAAGGCTACACAAAACATATTTTCTCCGTTTTTACTGTAAATTCATGTTAAAATAGATCAAAGAAGTGAAACGGATATCAGCTCGTATCCGTATACTAATATGGGAATAAAAATCAGGGGTATAGTCATGGAGAAATTTGTGAAGCGTATCATCCAAAATGTAAAAAGAGGAGACGAGGAGGCATTTGGCGAACTCGTTGAACTGTATAAAGATAAGGTGTATCAAGTTGCTTATCGTATGGTTGGGAATGTGCAAGAGGCACAGGATGTTGCTCAGGAAGCCTTTCTCCGTGCATATACAAATATTGAGCGATTTGATGAACAACGTAAATTTTCCACCTGGTTGTTCCGAATTACGACCAATGTAGCAATTGATCGATTAAGAAAAAAAAAGCCTGATTTTTCATTACAAGATGAGATAAGTGGTGCAGATGGGCTTACGTATGAAACTCAGATTGCTGCTGATCAGGAGCTTCCTGAAGAACAGGTTGTGACATTAGAGATGCAAGCATGGATTCAACATGAGATCAACCAACTACCGTTAAAATATCGAACGGCGATTATATTAAAATATATTGAGGATCTTTCATTGAAAGAAATAAGTGAGGTTCTTGATATGCCAGTTTCAACTGTTAAAACTAGAATTCATCGTGGGCGTGAAGCGCTAAGGAAAAGAATGCGTCATGTGTAGAAAGGAGGCGGCATCTATGAACTGTGAACATCGCTATTCTGATTTAATTCATAAATATCTAGATGGTGATGCATCGGGGGAAGAAAAGCGAGAGCTAGAGATGCATTTAGCCACCTGTTCTTCCTGTAAACAACATGTACAAGAATTAAAAA
Organism: Halalkalibacter urbisdiaboli; assembly: GCF_002156385.1. Taxonomy (GTDB): domain Bacteria; phylum Bacillota; class Bacilli; order Bacillales; family Bacillaceae_D; genus Halalkalibacter_A; species Halalkalibacter_A urbisdiaboli. Next base: position 120,076 of record NZ_MVJM01000004.1, on the reverse strand, counting down.
AAGCAATTGCGTTTATCCAAAGCTCTTCTCATATTGAGGCCCCGGAAAATTTTACAAATAGCGTAATGAGCAAGTTGCCAAAGAAAAAGGCAACCTCAAAAGGGAAGAAGTGGTTAAAAAAACATCCAATTGCCGTTGCCGCAGCTATTTTCATCATGCTTATGTCTGCTAGTGTTTCATCATTATGGATGGGGCATGACGAACAGGTAACAGTGACTGGTTCAGGAAATGTACAAATTGACCGAGAGAGCGGACGGGTTGTGGTTCCAAAAGGTGAAGTGATTGAAGGAGATCTTATCGTAAGAAACGGTGAACTACTTGTTGAAGGTGAGGTCCGCGGGAATGTACTACTCGTTAACAGTGAGCCATACTATGCATCTGCGGGTCATGTATCTGGCGAAGTTGCTGAGGTGAACCAAGCCCTAGAATGGATATGGTATCATATCAAGCATTTCTTTACCAAAGCAGTCCCTTTTTTTGATAAAGAATAAATAGCTAACCTCGCTTGGCCCAAAGAAGTCTACTCTTCTTTTTGGTAAGAGAGGTTTTTTACTAGACCATTTTATTGAAGATTAACAAAGAAGGCCTCAAGCTGAAGCCACTGAAAAACTACTTCTTGTAACTCAAAGAAGTAGTAATGGCTCCACATGTTGCGCGCCTTGCTATGAGAAAACCATTCATAGCAGGGCTTTCAAAACCAGGAAACGGCTCCGCACATTACTTAAAGGGCATTGAAAAAGGGAAACCCACCCTTTTTCAGTGCCCTTCTCAAGCTGCTTTTCTTATTATTTGTGATATAATGAAAAAGGTAAAGAATACAACAAGTTAATGTTTGTATTTAAAAGCTTCTGTGAAAACTAGAGAATAAGGTGATAGTTGCTCTCAAAAAAAGAGCGATGTTTTTTGATGCCAAGGATTTGGAGGAAAGGGCATGTTTCCAATTGAGGACTTTGGTTTGCTAAATTATTTTGGGCAAATTGTAGATATATTGCTCGTAACGTATGTTGTTTATAAAGGGATAATGCTTATAAGAGGTACGAGAGCTGTTCAGTTAGTCAAAGGGATAACCGTGATATTAAGCGTCTGGTTATTAAGCAGCTTTTTTGGCTTGAGAACATTAGAATTTATGATGTCTCAAACTGTTACATATGGTTTATTAGCTATTATTATTATTTTTCAACCGGAACTCAGGCGAGCTCTTGAACAACTAGGGAGAGGTCGTTTCTTCTCAAGTCGTACTGCACCTGAGGATGATATTGTTCAAAAATCGATTGATGCGATCGTTAAAGCATCAACATACATGGGTAAACGACGAATTGGTGCGCTCATGTCCATGGAGCGCGAAACAGGTATGAGTGACTATGTTGAAACAGGGATTCAAATGAATGCCAATCTAACATCTGAACTATTAATTAACACATTTATACCGAATACACCATTACATGATGGTGCTGTAATTTTAAAAGGAAATACAATATTGGCCGCTGCTTGTTACTTACCATTATCAGAAAATCCTTTTATCTCAAAGGAGCTCGGAACACGGCATCGAGCAGCTCTAGGGGTCAGTGAGGTTACAGATTGTGTCACAATTATTGTTTCGGAGGAGACCGGACATATATCGTTAACGAAAAATGGCGAGCTTCACCGGGATTTAGACGAGGAGCAATTAAGAACATTACTTGAGAAAGAGCTACTCACAGAGACGAAACAAACCTCGACTTCTCGTTGGCAATGGGGAGGTAAGCGAAATGGATAAATTGTTTAATAGCCATTGGTTTGTGAAAATTATTTCATTTTTTATTGCGCTTATGCTCTTCACAATGGTAAATTTGGATAATATTAGTAGTCAACCTGGGGTGTTACCGTCACTAAGTGAAGGCTCTTACACATTAGAGGAAGTCGAGTTAACGGTTCTCTATGATGAAGAGAACTATTCTGTTACGGATAAAACGGAGCATGTGCAAGTTAATTTAAGAGGTCCGCAAAGTGTTTTAACGTATTTTCAGCTCATTCGGCCAACCTATGAAATTTTCGTAGACGTGACAGAGCGTGAGGCAGGCGTCCATACATTAAGTGTGCAGCACCGTGGTTTTCCGAGTGAATTAACGGTTTCAGTTGTTCCTCAATTTGTTAGGGTCGAACTTCAGGAAAAGCAGACCATCTCTTTACCTGTACATGTCGATTTAATTAATTCAAACGAAATAGAAGAAGGCTATACAGTTGGAACACCCATTGTTACACCAATGAATGTAGAGGTGACGGCTGCAAGAGAAGTTATCGCTTCTGTAGCTAGTGCTAAGGCATATGTTGATGTTTCAGGAGCAGACAAAATGATGGAGGAAGCTGTTCCTGTCAAATTGTTTGATGAGGCTGGAAATGAGCTTCACCTAAATGTGAATCCTTCGATAGTCGATGTGAAAATTCCAATTACAAGTCCAAACAAGCGAGTTCCAGTTAAAGTACCCAGGGATGGAACGTTACCAACCGGACTAAGTATTGAATCCTTTGAGATTAATCCGACGGAAGTAACAATATACGGTCCAAGTGAAGTAATCGATAAGATTAATGTGATTGAAGGTACAACAATTAACTTAAATGAAATCACAGAAAGCCAAACAATCGATGTCCATCTTCCAGTACCAAAGGGTGTTGAACGTATAGATCCCGAAAAAGTTCAAGTGACAATAGAGGTAGCAGAAGAAGAATCAATTGAGTGGACCGACGTTCCAATTGAGATTATCGGGGCGAATCAAAATGTAAATGTAAATTTTGCTGAAGATCAAGCTCCTATGACGGGTGTGACGATTTATGGCTCTCAAACGTTACTCGACAAATTAACACTTAATGATATTCAAGCATTTATTGATGTAAGTGATAAATCAATAGGCGACCATGAGTTGCCAGTACAATTTAATGGTCCACCAAATTTACGCTTTGTTTCAGAAAAAGAAAAGGCAAAAGTTTCAGTAACATCACGTTCTGAGTAAGGATATTGAAGGAGAGATTATTCATGGGTAAATATTTTGGTACGGACGGTGTAAGAGGAGTAGCAAATACAGAGCTTACACCTGAGCTGGCTTTTAAATTAGGAAGGATGGGCGGTTATGTCCTTACGAAACAAACCGATAAGCCAAGAATCGTCATTGGACGTGACACACGTATTTCGGGTGAAATGCTTGAAAGTGCATTAGTTGCTGGCCTGTTATCAATCGGTGCTGAAGTTATGCGTTTAGGAATTATTTCAACACCAGGTGTAGCGTTTTTAACGAAAGCGCTAAGTGCAGATGCAGGGGTTATGATTTCAGCTTCTCATAATCCAGTACCTGATAATGGAATTAAATTTTTCGGTCCAGATGGATTTAAACTACTAGATGAACAAGAAAAAGAAATTGAGGAGTTACTCGACAACGAAGACCAACTTCCACGTCCAACAGGAGGCGCCCTTGGGCAAGTGAATGATTATTTTGAAGGCGGTCAAAAGTACCTTCAATTCTTAAAACAAACAGTCCAAGAAGATTTCTCAGGTATTCATGTTGTATTAGACTGCGCTCACGGTGCAGCTTCATCTCTAGCTCCACATTTGTTTGCTGATTTAGAAGCTGACATTTCGACGATGGGAACGTCTCCGAACGGGTTAAATATAAATGAGGGCTGTGGTTCGACGCACCCAGAGGAATTAGCTAAGCTCGTTCTTGATAAAGGGGCCGATGTCGGTCTTGCTTTTGATGGTGATGCTGACCGTTTAATTGCAGTGGATGAAAAAGGTCAAATTGTCGATGGTGACCACATCATGTTCATCTGTGCTAAATATATGAAAGAACAAGGGTGGCTTAAACACGGTACGGTCGTCTCCACGGTCATGAGTAATTTAGGCTTTTATAAAGCCTTAGAGGAACATCAGATTGATACGAAACAAACAGCAGTTGGTGACCGTTATGTCATGGAAGAAATGCGCAAAGGCGGTTTTAACCTTGGCGGCGAACAATCTGGTCATATTATTTTCCTCGACCATATTACAACTGGAGACGGAATGCTCTCTGCATTGCAGCTTGTAAACATTATGAAAGCGACAAATATGCCATTATCTGAACTCGCTGCACAAATGGAAACTTTCCCGCAAAAGCTAGTAAATATTCGAGTGACCGATAAGTACGCAGTTGAACAAAATGCTGTAGTACGCCAGTCAATTGAAAAAGTTGAAGCTGAAATGAATGGGGAAGGTCGTGTATTAGTAAGACCTTCTGGCACAGAGCCACTTGTACGTGTGATGGTTGAAGCGAAAACAGTGGATTTATGTGAAAAATATGTGAACGATATCGCAGAGGTAGTTAAAACTGAGATGGGCTTATCAGAAGTATAAAAAAAAATAGATGCATAAGTAGCACATTTGGTGTTACTTATGCATATTTTTTATTATACTCTGTTTGGCAGAGGTGAAAGGTTGTTAGTTTTTACCGGTAATTGACGTTTATTTAACAATCTAGTATGATTGATCTGATTTGTAATGAGAGGAGGATAGGAGACAAAATCATAAAGCGCCAGGACTACGCCTTTGCGATAAGGGTAGTTGACGAGGAGAGGGTTTATCGAGATTTCGGCGGATGCCCTCCGGTTGGAGCATGACAGCCGTTAAACTTCTGTAAAAAACAAAGAGGTGACTCTTTGCACAAAATCAGAAGTCTACATGCAAACGAAAAGTAAATAATAGAGTAAATTAAAACTAGAGAGTGGGGGCAAGAAAGCCCTCGACGGTGACTTGCCTCCATTATGGGAGGTAACAAATTATATGTGTGGAATTGTTGGCTATATTGGAGCAGAAGATGCGAAAGAAGTATTATTGCGTGGGCTAGAAAAGCTTGAATACCGTGGTTATGATTCGGCGGGAATTGCCCTAGTGAATAACGAAGGGGTGCACGTATTCAAGGAAAAAGGAAGAATTGCAGCTTTACGCGACGTCGTTGATTCAAGTGTGAGTGGAACGGTTGGAATTGGGCACACACGTTGGGCAACGCACGGACCACCAAGCCGCCTAAACGCGCATCCTCATCAAAGTGAAACAGCACGCTTTACGCTTGTTCATAACGGTGTAATTGAAAACTATGAGCAATTAAATCGAGAATATTTAGCTGATATGACAATGAAAAGTGATACAGATACAGAAATCATTGTTCAGCTTATTGACCGTTTTGTTTCTGAGGGGAGCGAAGTAGAAGCAGCTATTACTAAAACATTGTCTCTTTTAAAAGGATCGTATGCAACAGCGATTATTGATAAGCAAGACCCAGATACGGTTTATGTCGGGAAAAACAAAAGCCCGTTATTAATCGGGGTCGGCGAAGAGGCAAATGTGATCGCATCTGATGCAATGGCCATGTTACAAGTGACGAATCAATTCCTAGAAATCATGGACGAAGAGCTAGTCATTGTGACTCGTGATAATGTAACGATCAAGACACTTGAGGGCAAAGTGATTTCCCGTAAACCTTATACGGCAGAGCTTGATTCGAGCGATATTGAAAAGGGAACATACCCTCATTTTATGTTAAAAGAAATTGATGAACAGCCGTTTGTCATTCGAAACATTATTCAAAAATATCAAAATGAAGATGGTTCTGTACGTTTAGAGGATAATATTCGTACGGCTGTTACGTCTTCAGATCGCATTTACATTATTGCTGCAGGAACTAGCTACCATGCAGGACTTGTTGGGAAGCAATTAATAGAACGACTTACTAAATGCCCGGTTGAGGTGCATATTGCTAGTGAGTTCTTGTATAACATGCCAGTATTATCAGAAAACCCACTCTTTATCTTTATCTCTCAAAGTGGAGAAACGGCGGATCTTCGTGGTGTACTAGTAGAAGTTAAGAAGTTAGGCTATCAATCACTAACGGTGACAAATGTGCCAGGTTCGACACTTTCACGTGAAGCAGATTTCACACTACACACGTATGCCGGTCCAGAGATTGCGGTTGCTTCAACAAAGGCATATACAGCCCAAATGGCTGTTTTAACATTGCTTGCGGTTGATACAGCAAAAGCAAAAGGAATCGAACTCGACTTTGATCCACTTCAAGAGCTAGGTATCGTTGCGACTGTTATGGAGACACTTTGTGACCAGAAGGAGCGCTTTGAACAAATTGCGAGTGAATTCCTATCTGAAACACGCAACTGCTTTTTCATCGGTCGTGCAACAGATTACTTTGTTTGTTTAGAAGGCTCATTGAAGCTTAAGGAAATTTCTTATATTCAAGCAGAAGGCTTTGCCGGCGGAGAACTAAAGCACGGAACGATTGCCTTGATTGAAGAAGGCACACCTGTTATCGCTCTTGCAACACAAGAACATGTAAACCTAAGCATTCGTGGGAATGTAAAAGAAGTGGCAGCTCGTGGCGCAGCACCTTGCATCATTTCGATGAAGGGCATGGAAGAAGACGATGACTCATTCGTAATTCCGACTGTTCATAAGCTATTAACACCACTTGCTTCTGTTATCCCACTACAATTGATTGCATATTACGCAGCACTACACCGCGGATGTGACGTGGATAAACCTCGTAACTTAGCAAAGAGTGTAACAGTTGAATAGATAAGAGCATGATTTCTTAATTTATGTTATTTGACAAAAATGTTCTGTCTTTAATAAAAAAGATGTATCCTTCACAAAAAAGTTCTATCCTGTAATACCCAATCCAATATATATTGGATTGGGTATTTTTTACTTATTTCAACTTCAGCCCCTTCTATTATTTTCATTTCCTGTGGCCTTACTACAGATACTTCATTTGATTGCTTTACTGGAAAACCGAATTCCCATTTTTCGGGAATAAGACCTACAGCATCAATTCTCATTTTCATGTCGAATTTCTCCGGAAGTTCCTCAACAGTAAAAATGGAGTGCAGGCTTAAAGGCAAGCACTCCATTTTATATTTTAGTTTTGACTTTCAGTAAAAATTTGAAAGGTCACGCTGAATTTATCCGTTACATCACCAAAAGCTGGGCTAAAAGGGGTTTCTCCAAACGGCATATTGATTTGACCGTCTTGCTGCAAGGCTTCAAAAATTTGTTTTGATTTTTCGACGTCGTTCGTTGAAATGCAAATTGTCACCTGTTTACCCTTTTCAATAGTCGAACCACCTGGAGCATCGGAAAACATGAGCTCCGTTTCACCCACTCGTAACTTTGCGTGTGCCACAAGATTCTTCAGATCATCGGTGAAAGTATTAGGCATTTCCGGCATATCTCCGTAAGTAATAATTGTGAGGACGTCAGCGCCGATTGCTTGTTCATAAAACTTAATAGCTTCCCTTGCGTTCCCTTCCATATTTAAATAAGGGGTAATTCTTACTGTCATCATCGGTCAACTCCTTAATTTATTCTTCTTATCAATTGTAGCAAATGAATAATTCTTTGATTTCTTTTCGATTGCTATCTTGAACAACCAACAGCAAACGATACTTTTTTTATGATCTTAAATTATACCTTAAACGGAGCACTTCAGTTGAGTAACAAATCAAACTGATTATCCTTGTAAAACACGACAAATTTAAAAAGTCGATTCACGCTAGTGGAACAGCTTTTTTCGGTTAAAAAACTGAGTAGCGTACAAAATTCCGAAATGTAGTAGGTACCAAAAGAAGTTCGGATGTTCTGATTCTGAGGTTGTCTTTCTTCATTATCAACCTATGAGTATTTGCTTAGCCTAATAAAAGGGCAAAGGAGGAGGTATCAGATTGATAAAAGAAGAATTAATTATAAGAAGAAGTCAATGAAAATAAAATGTTTGGAGGAAGGGGAAAGGAATAATGACTGACAGTTATCCAGAAATAGATGAAGTGATTGGATATATTCATCAGCATATATACGAACCGTTATCACTTTCCGAGTTGGCTCGTTATGCTGCCTATAGCCCGTACCATTTCACTCGCATTTTTAAAGAGAAAATGGGTATCTCTCCGATATATTATATTTCGGCTTTACGTCTTCAAATGGCAAAGGATTTGTTACTGCACACGAATTTGAGAGTACGGGATATTGGACTGGAAATCGGTCAAAAAAGTTTAGGAACATTTACGACCCGATTTACTGAACGGGTAGGCATGACACCTTCCGATTTTCGGGACTCAGTACAGAGATCGGAGAATCATTTTCGTTCTTTACAAAAGCTTAACGACTGGTCTGATTCTCATATTTCCACAGATCAACAAGCGACCATAAAAGGAACCGTTAAAGCGACTGTTCCTTTTGAGGGATTGGTTCTAATAGGTTTATTTGCTAAACCAATACCTGAAGGGCTCCCGATCCATGGAACACTCGTTTCTTCGTTAGGAGACTTTCACATAATAGATGTCAAACCAGGTGTTTATTACTTAATGGCTACCTCTGTCTCTTGGGAAATGCAGACCATGGACTTTCTGCTTCCTCAAAAAACCTTACGGACGCGATCGAAAAAGCCAATCATCGTAGAATCGGGTTCCTCCGTCCCACATCAAGATGTAATTCTCTATCCTCCACGACTAGACGATCCACCAATCCTTATCTCCTTGCCATTGTTAATGAATAATTTTCTTCAAAAAATTCAAAAACATAGCAATCGATAAGAAATCTAGAAGGATAGGTGTACAATATGCTCTTTTTCTGTTAGTAAACTTTGTCCAGCAAATCGCTTTCCTTCATCGTCTCCCAGTGCAAATTTCAGTAATATTGACATGTCTGCATCTTTTCTATTTTTGTTTATATAATCACTTGTTTGAATTATTATTTTTACTTCACTTACACCGTTTTCATATGCGAAAAGAGAGTATAGCTCTCTTCCAATAGTACGACCTGTACCATTTAAAGCTGCATATTTTATATTTGCATTAATTAACTTAGAAAGTTCATCGCCATATGGATGGAATATGTATCTAATATTCTTCTACTGTTATCAACACCAAAAAAATTCGTCTCAGTTAAAATATCTGAAAAAAAGGGGAGGAATTTGTGGTGCACCCCAAAAATTGGAGTAAGAATTTAACTTTTTGGGGTCACATCAATTCAAATTCCTTCCCTTTTATATCTAAAAATCCGTGTTTTTATTTATTATATTGTTGTAGAATAATTTTAAAATATCAGCTTGATATTTTCTAAATCCATCTAGTTTATCTTCTAAATTTGTATACATACTTTCGGATTTAATTATCGCTGAATGGATTCTAATTTCCTGTCTCAATTCTGTTTCTTAAAGAGATCCTTACAGCGAAAGCATCATCTTCTCTTGTGTGTGAACCCCCCTCCTACTCGATTTCTATGGACTACTGAGAGGACGTTAGAAGAAACTTTGAATCGCAGCCAACGAACACAACGCATTTTGCAAAGAAAGTGAAGGAAGCATTAGTAAAAACTTGACGAACCAGTACAAGGAATGGAGTGAATGACAATAAAAGTAAGAGGTGCATCAGCGCTTAAGAGTGAATTAAGGAGACAGTATGAATATTGGGAAACATTTACTAATAGCATTATCAATTTATGTAGTATCGGCAGTAATAATAGAGGGGGTACTTTGGTATTTTAATTCTTCTCTAAATGAATTTGTGAGGCTTGCAATAATTGCTTCTCCAGTTCTTATTTCCTTTGTCCTTACACGAATAATCGTTGGTAGAAATAGAGCCAAAAGGGATGATTAGCATCGGGTCCATCGGGTACGTAAAATTCTGTTGACTGAAGTTTTACTGAGAAAGTTGAGTTAATAATGTTTAGAAAGGTGTAGAAGAATGGGCAAAATACCTGAATCGTTTGTTGAATACACAGACTTACTTCCGAGTTTGAAAGAGGCAACTTCTTGGGAACTTCTGCGGCAATGGTCACTTTCCGAAGTGTGGAGAGTAGGTAAGCTGGATGGAGGTTCCCTCATTGTCAAAAAGGGAATAGGAGAAAACTCTCGTGAAGTTTCAGTTTATAAAAATTTATTGATTCCACTTGAATTGGGTATACCAACAATTTATAAAGCTTATGAGGATAAGGATATTGGCTTATTAATCATGAAAGATCTAAAGGGAAAGACATTAGAACATGACCCTCAGCATAAAGATTTTGTTGAAGCTGCGAAAACCTTAGCAAAAACTCGCAACAAGGCCAGGTTAGGAATTATAGAGGGGAAACTTACTAATGAATCGTATTTAGCGAACTATATTTCAAAAGAAAATATAATAGACGATTTAATGTATATAAGCCAACAAAGTGAATATATAGAAACTGATCAAAGTGTGTTTTTAAAGAAAGCTCTAAACGTATTGCCGTATCATGTCGGTCAGTTATATAAAAACTTTCCAATAACACTTACACATAATGATTACCATTCCAAAAATATAATAAAAAACAATGAGGGAATAGCTATTATTGATTGGGCATCAGCATATCTTAGTCCCCATCTCGGAGATTTATACTGCTTGATTAGTTCCGCAAAAGACAATAATATAGCACCAACCGATTTGATTTATGCGTATCGTGAGGAAATTGCTGATAATTTGTCATGTGATATTGAATGGCAAATAAACATAGGTGGTATCTGTTGGACAATTCATGTACTTCGTCAGCTTTTAGATTATGGGGTTAAAGCTATCCCGGTTGCACGTGAGTGGATTCCTGAAATGATTTCTGATATTCGGATGTTATTGGACGATTTATAGGTTTTATAAGTTTGATTGTTTTAGACCTTCTGCGATAGGATAGCTATTGTTTAATATCAAAGGTAGAAAATGATCAAACTTTTTTATAAAATCGAAACTTAAATATGCTAGAGAAGAATCCATTTTGATCAAACTTTTTTTCAAAATGGATTCTTCTTATTTACCGTAAAATAAGGGTTTGTAAGGTGTTTTTAATCAAACTTTATTTCATTTATAAATGCTCTTGTCATAAATTAAAAATAATTATGTCACAGATTATAATTTAAAAATGATTTTTTAATTCATATAGTAGGAAGTAAAAGGCGGTCAATTAGTGACCGTCTTTTTCGTTTCTGTAGTGTTTAAAAAGGAATATGGTTAAATTAATGTGGAACACTAAAAGTTAAATAATAAGAGGGAGGAATTCTTTGTGAAGATATTAGTGATTCTGGCACACCCATCCATTGAACAATCTAAGTTAAACGCACATTTAAAGAGTGCAATATTAAAACAGCCTGATATCACAATTAATGAATTATATAAGGAATATCCTGATGAAAATATAGATGTAAAAAGAGAACAACGTCTTCTGGAGGAACATGAACGAATCATTTTCCAATTTCCTAACTATTGGTATAGCTATCCATCTCTTCTGAAAAAATGGTTTGATGATGTGCTAGAACGTGGCTGGGCATTTAAAGGGCGGCATGCACTTAATGGGAAGGAGTTTGGAGTAGCAATAAGTTCGGCTTTTACGCCAGAAGATTATCGTTATGATGGTCTAAATAGGCATACCATTGAACAAATTATGGCTCCTTTTTATGCAACATGTAATTTCATTAGAGCCAAATCATTACCCATATTTAAAACGTTTGCGGATTTAATGGAAACAGAAGATGATCTTGATCAGCAATCCCAAAAATACTTAGAATATTTGAGGAAATCATATCGGTTTCATTACAAATCCTAAATAATAGACCTAAAGACCAAATTATTTATCTGAAGACGAAGCTGATTGGCTAAAATAGTTTTCATATAAAATCTGAGATCCATATAATATGAATGTCTTAATTAAAAATACGAATGATAATTGAAATTTAGTTAGTCTAACTAAAGAGGCATATCCTATTTTCTTGAACCAATTAATTCCAATGTAGGTGAAAAGGGAGTCAACGATAATATTTATTAAAAGATATAAATTAAATTTACCGTAGAAGTATTTTAGTATCCAAAGCGAACCAACTAAAAATGGGCCTATTATTAAGGGCATTTCTCCTAATACATTCGGTTTTATATTAAATGGGAACCACCACCATTTTTTCTTTTCAGCAAATCTTCCTTCAGCAATAAGATATAAACTCATAAATAAGGATGCGGGTAGAAATCTTCTTAGTGTATTTACACCTAAAAAAGGAACAGTGAGCCAAGGTGAAATTGTCATTAAGATAATAATTGCCTTCATTTTTTTCAAATTAAACACCCTTTGCTTTATCTTGATAAATTTATCTTCTGTATTTTTTGTATTTTTATGTATTACTTTTTTCTTACACAATATAGAAAAAAGCTGTCATTATGATTAATCCACCATAACAAATAAACATCCCAGCTCTATTTGTTATGGTGAGGGTTGGTAAAAGTATTCTCCTAAAGGAAGACACATTTACCGGCCATTAGTAATTAGTTAACTTTTGGTAAATATTTTGGTCTAGCATCTTCGTACTGTTGTATTAATTCTTTGTCGCGTAACGTAAGATCGATATCGTCTAGTCCGTTAATTAGTCGGTACCGAGTGAAATCGTCAATTTCAAACTCTATCTCAATGTGATCACAACTTAATGTTTGGTTTTCAAGATCAACAGTTATTTCAACTTGAGGGTGGTTCTTAACAATCTCAATTAATTCACTTATTACACTGAATGATAGCTCAACTGTGACCAGACCTACTTTTGAGCAGTTATTTTTGAAAATATCGCCAAAAGATGGGGCGACAATAACTTTAAAACCGTAATCTTGTAATGCCCAAGGGGCATGTTCACGACTTGAACCACATCCGAAATTTTCACCTGCAAGGATCATACTAGAATCTTGATATTCAGTCCGATTTAAAATAAAGTTAGGGTCCTCACGCCAATCTCGAAATAAAAATTCGCTAAAGTCTGTTCGTTTTGAAAATTTCATTGCATCGCTAGGCGCAATTTGATCGGTATCAACATTGGAGTAGCCTAATGGTAACGCTTTTCCTACAACTTTATTTACTGCTTTCATTGGGTTACCTCCTCTTTGTTCAAATCTGTAACGGACGCAAATCGACCAATAACTGCTGTAGCAGCGGCTACTGAAGGACTAACTAAATGAGTTCTTGCACCCTTTCCTTGTCTACCTTCGAAATTTCGATTGCTTGTAGAGGCGCTTCGTTGTCCTGATTGCAATATATCATCGTTCATTCCAACACACATTGAACATCCAGCTGAGCGCCATTCAAATCCAGCATCAATGAATATATCAGCTAAGCCCTCAATTTCTGCTTGTTCTTTAATATTCATGGAACCAGGTACAACAATAGCACGGAGCCCTTCTTTTACTTTATGGCCTTTCACGACTGTAGCGGCTGCTCTTAAATCTTCAATTCTAGCATTTGTACAAGAACCAATAAATACAGCATCTACCTCAAGATCTTTGATCGATATACCCGGTTTAAGCCCCATATATTCTAAAGCCCGTTTTTCTGTTTCATTTGTTGGATATGGGATTTTACTGTCTAATGGAATCGTTTGTGCAGGAGTCGTTCCCCAAGTCGTAAATGGTTTTAATTTACTTGCATCGATGTAAATTTCTTTATCAAACACTGCTTCTTCATCCGAGTAAAGTTCCTTCCAAGCAGAAACGGCTTCATCCCAATCTTCTCCTGTTGGTGAATTAGATCTGCCTTTTAAATATTCAAAGGTGACCTCATCTGGTGCGATCATTCCTGCACGCGCTCCACCTTCAATCGACATATTACATACGGTCATTCTCCCTTCCATTGAAAGAGAACGAATTGCTTCGCCACGATATTCAATAACATGGCCGACGCCGCCATCCGTACCAATCTGCTGAAGGATTCCTAAAATTAAATCTTTAGCCGTTACATCACTAGGTAATTTCCCTTCAATATTCACGGCCATTGTTTTAGGTTTTCTTTGAGGTAATGTTTGAGTTGCTAGAACATGAGCAACCTCACTTATACCAATACCAAATGCTAAAGAACCAAATGCACCATGAGTAGAAGTGTGGGAATCCCCACAAACAATAACCATTCCAGGCTGAGTTAAACCTCTTTCAGGTCCTATTACATGGACAATCCCTTGCCCTTTAGAGCCCCAAGGTAGCATTTTAACCCCGAATTCTTCACTGTTTTTATATAACGCATCCATTTGTTCAGCCGCAATTTTATCCTGAACAGGTTTGTCTAAGTTAGTGGTTGGTACTTGGTGATCCATCGTAGCGAGTGTTAAATCAGGTCTACGAACCTTTCTGCCCATCTGTCTTAACATATTAAACGCATGTGGTGAGGTAACTTCATGCATTAAATGAAAATCAACATAAAGTAAGTCTGGTTCTGATTCCCGGCTTTTGACTACGTGTCTTTCCCAAACCTTTTCAAACAACGTTTTTGGTTTATCCATTTTTCCACCTCATCTAAAATAGTATGAAAACAACTCCTTATCCCACTATACGGGATTTATTATCCACATAGTGAATATATCGTCAGTATAGATGAAAATAATGGAAATTGCAACAGCCGTTTTTTCTTTTTAAAACCTAATAAAAAGAAACGTAATTTAAAAGTTTCTTTAACCTGTTGTATCACCATTGACAGGTTAATTGTGATGATGTATATTATTAACCATTAACTATAAGATTTAGTGGTTAATTAAATTTAATAATGCCAAATTGAGATTAGTTATAACGATTGGGGGTTAAAAAAGGGGTGGAAATGTTTCATTCAGGAGAACGAAAAGTGCAGTCTATACTAGGTGTAAGCAAAAGTGCCAATTTAGTTGGACGAGTGATTCAACCATTTATTAAGGAATCTTTTCAATTTTTTATGGAATCACAGCCAATGGCTGTAATAGGGTCTACTGATACGGAAGGGTATTTATGGAGTTCCTTAGTTTGTGGTGACCGTGGTTTTATTCGAGTTATAGATGATAGAACTATAAGGATTCATATTAAGGAACAAGAAAATGATTTGTTGTTCTCTAATCTAAAGTCTAATTTGAACGTTGGAATTATTGTCATTGAATTTTCAACAAGGATTCGGATTAGGATCAATGGGGTTGCTAATATTCTTGATGATGAAACCATTGAAGTAAAAACAGAGCAGGTTTATGGTAACTGCCCAAAATATATTCAATCAAGACAAATCAAGTTAAATAATGTAGATGATTTAACAACATTAACGTTATACGGTAGGAATTTAAATAATAACCAGAGGACGTGGATAGAGTGGGCGGATACATTTTTTATTTCTAGTTCAAATTCGTTAGGAAAAACAGATGTTTCTCATAGAGGAGGTCAAGCTGGCTTTGTAAATGTTTTAAATGAAATGACTCTACTCTTCCCTGATTACGTTGGTAATATGATGTTTAACACACTTGGTAATATTTTTGACAATTCCAAAACAGGATTGCTGTTCATCGATTTTCAAGAGGGACATACCTTGCAACTAACTGGAGATTCAAAAATTATTTGGGATCTAACGGAAGAAGAAAAAGTAAAATATCCAGGCGCAAAGAGGTTAATAGAGTATGTCATATCAGGTGTAATAGAAAACCAGAATGTACAAAAGTACTCATGGGATTTTTTGAATTATTCACCATTCAATCCTAAATGAGAAAGGAGAAAACAATGGAAATTCATTTTACAGAACAAGCAATTAATAAATTATTGAATCAATTGAAATCAAGGTCGTATTATTTATGTTTAATTTATGAGGTTGGCGGATGCGGTAGTCCACTTGATGGTGTTATTCGCTTGCAGTTGATAATGACTATACCCAGTAACTATGTCAAAATATCAACAAATTGGATTCCTGTTTATACGGAAAGCTCTACGTTAATGTTCTTAGAAGATATTTTAACAATTGATTTTCAATCAAGTGGATATTTGGTTAAAAGTAATAACCAAATATATGGTTCTGGTTATTCATTAAGTATCGATAAGTGAATCAATTATTAATAAAGAATTAGAAAAAATATTTGATTCTATTGGTGATACCTGTACCACAATTATTAATTCCGTCGGTAACAATACTACAGACTTAAAAGGCAATCAAATAACTTCAGTTGGATCTTTTAGTTGATTCGAGTGAAATTAAAGGGGGGCATGAGTTGTTTTAGTTCCTTTACCAATCCCGAAATACGAGATATAATAACCATATTATGAATACAAACGAAGCTAAAAATAGTCAATTTAATAGTGGTGTAGGTGTTTTAGATAAATTTGTTTATATTTTGGAATTTTTAGTTGAAAGGGGTACAGCTAATCTTAATGAAATTGTAAAGGAGACAAAAATCTCACGTTCAACAGCTCACAGATTATTAACAGCGATGGAAGGTCACCATCTTGTTATGAAAAATAACGATGGTTATTTATTAGGATCAAGATTAACTGGATGGGGAGAAGTCTCATATTCGAAGAGTCTTGTTGAACTGGCCAAACCAAAACTAACAAAATTAACAGAAATCACGGGAGAAAGTAGCCAGCTTTATGTGAGAGAGGGAGATAAACGTATTTGCATTGCCTCGGTGGAACCAAAAATTGGTTTAACGAATACAGTACCAGTCGGGTCTGTGTTCCCATTAGAAGTTGGTTCGGCGGGGAAGGTCTTCTTAGTATGGGATTGTGATCCGAAAGGCGATAGAATGTATGATGCTATACGTCAGCAAGGATGGGTCGAAAGTGTTGCAGAGCGTGAAGATGGGGTTGCAAGTGTTAGTGCGCCTATCTTTTCAGGAAACGGAATTCTTAGAGCCGCTGTAAGTGTTAGTGGACCAATCTCCAGGATGGGAAATGTACCATCCGAGAAATTCAGTGTACATGTACTCAATACAGCTAGGGAAATTGAGAAGTCTCTAGCTAATTAAAATATTTATTAATCAAAAGGTGATACCACTTCTTGGAGTGGTATTCAATCTAGAAACCTAATGTTAGATGATATAATTAAATTAGAATTTTTTTGTATAGAAAACGTTAACGCCGATGGTGGGGCTAAGGGTAGAGAAAACGAAGATACATAGTTAAATCTAAGACTTGGATGGTGAACGCCTTCGATTGTAAAACCTATTGTGGTTATTCACAATAGTTTTTTTTATGTGCTTTATTACGTTTTTCATTTCTAACCTAATGATTACACAAAATGCGATTGGGATAAACTGGTTGTGTTAGTGGAAAAATATTAATTACTGGGAGGAGGGGCTTCTATGGAGCGTGAACAAGTGAAGCTAGATAGACCTTCAAATTTACTAAATGAACGTCAGCAATCGAGTCGTAATCTCTGGTCAGGTGTTTTGTTTGGACTTGGACTGGTCGCTTTTTTTGATGAGATGGTGTTTCATCAGCTACTGCATTGGCATCATTTTTACGATAAATCAACAACAAGTATTGGGTTAATTTCAGATGGGGTGTTCCATGCCTTTAGTTGGTTTGCGACCATTGCAGGCTTATTTCTATTTGCGGACCTTAGGCGTCGAAACGGGGTGTGGCTGATGAGATGGTGGGGAGGTATATTTCTTGGGGGAGGTCTCTTCCAATTATACGATGGGATTGTTCAACATAAACTTATGAGAATACACCAGATTCGGTATGTAGAAAATGTGATCATCTATGATGTCATTTGGAATGTCTTTTCTATTGTTATGATAGGAGTAGGACTCTTTCTCCTTAATCGTACAAGAAAACAAAGAGAAGGCGGGACTCGAAGTGAACATGCATGAACATAGTGGTCATACCGACCACATACATACGGTGACTGAGTTTGTACCGCAGTTTGTTTTGTTTCTTCCCTTTTTAATAGCGGCTGTCATTTACTTAGTAGCGGTTATCTTATCGAACCGCAAACATAAACAATGGCCTATCTCTCGGACAATCTGTTGGAATGCCGGTGTTCTTTCTGCGATAACTGCGGTAGCTGGTCCATTGGCAGAGATGGCGCATGGAGATTTCACAGTCCATATGCTTAATCATATATTTCTTGGAATGCTTGCTCCACTACTAATGGTAGTAGCAGCTCCTATGACTCTTTTTTTGCGAACGCTACCTGTTTCGAACGCAAGACGTCTTTCAAAAATCTTGAAAAGTGCACTGTTTCGGGTGATAACGGATCCGATAGTAGCGTCCTTGCTTAATGTAGGAGGACTCTGGATCCTTTATACAACTAGATTGTTTGAAGTGATGCATGAGAATGTTGTTCTTTATGTATTGATTCACTTTCATGTTTTTTTGGCTGGATATGTTTTTTCACTTTCAATCATTTATATTGATCCAATTCCTCATAGGACTAGCTATGTTTACCGTTCGATCGTCTTAGTTACTGCTTTGGCTGCTCATGGGATTTTATCAAAGTATATATATGCTAATCCGCCAATCGGAGTAACGAAGGCGGATGCTGAACAAGGTGGTATGCTAATGTACTATGGAGGAGATACGATTGATGTCATGTTAATCTTTATACTATGTTTGCAGTGGTATAGAGCTAGTCGACCTAGACTCTCGGTAGCAGTAAGGGATAGCGGATTTTAAAATCGAAAAGAATCCATTTTAACTTCAGCAAATGGATTCTTTTTTATTGGTTATTAAAAACGTTGTTATTATTGTGGCTGTAATTAGATTCGTTTAACTGATATCGCTTCACGCATTTTTTTAAGAGCCTCTTGACCTTTAATTCCTCTTTTTAATAAGATGTTCACGTACAGTACGTCGATAAGTGTAAGTTGGGCTAGGCGTGATGATAACGCTTCAGAACGATAATCGGTCTCCTCAGAAACGGTATAGAGAGGAATATCGACTGCACTACTCAAAGGAGACTTAGCATAGTTTGTGATCGCAATTGTTTTTGCGCCAGTAGATTTTACGACATTCAAAATATGCAAAATATCCTTTGTTGATCCAGAGTGGGAAATAAATATTGCGCAATCGTTTTCGGTCATTTGAGAGGCTGCTAATAGCTGGAAATGACTATCTGTTACCGCATTAACTCTTAAACCAGTACGAATTAATTTGTGATAAGCATCAAGAGCGATAATACTTGAGCCCCCACTTCCGAAAAATTCAATTGAGCTTGCGTTTGTGATTGCGTTGACAGCTAACATCATTTGTTCGTCATCAAAAACGGCTAAAGTATCTTCAATGGTTTTCATATTGGAGCGAAATACTTTAGTAGCGATTGTATCTGACGTATCGTCTTCATTTACTTTTTCATGAATATCCGTTAGTGGTGTCACGACTTCGGAAGCAAGAGCAATTTTCATAGCCTGATAACCTTTAAATCCAATCCGTTTACAAAAACGAAAGACTGTAGAATCAGCAACATTTAAGGCATCAGCTAATTGATTAATTGAAAAATGGATAATTTTTGTTGGGTTATCTAATATATAGTCGGCAATTTTTCTTTCCGTTACACTAAATTTAGGATAGTGTGAGCGAACACTGGCTAAACATAGCTGTTGATTTTTCTTCATCCGTCATCTCTCCTGTAAATGCTTTGTTTATATTATACTAGAAGTGTTGCCGTAAAAAAATTTTTTAATGTTAAAGTTAAGGAAAAAATTTTTTTGAAGGAAGGATGGAAGTCGCTTTATTTATATTTAAGAAAACCATTTAATAAAAAAAGGTAGTGAACCTACATGTCAAATCAATTGTTAATTCTCATTGCTTTAGCGGGTTTTTTTCTTCTCTTATTTTTAATTATTCGCGTAAAATTACATGCTTTCGTAGCATTGTTATTAGTTAGCTTAATTGTTGGTGTTTTATCTGGGATGCCATTAAACAATGTTGTCACCTCTATGCAAGCCGGGATGGCTGGGACTCTAGGCTTTATCGCTGTTGTAGTCGGCTTAGGCGCAATGTTCGGTCATATGATTGAAATCTCTGGTGGAGCTGAACGTATCGCTCGAACGATGATTAAAAGGTTTGGTGAAGGTAAAGCACAGTGGGCACTTGGTGTTACTGGTTTTTTTGTTGCGATCCCAGTATTCTTTGATGTTGGTTTTATCATTTTAATACCGGTTGTATACGGACTAGCAAAGAAAACGGGTAAGTCATTATTATATTATGGATTGCCTTTGTTAGCTGGTTTAGCCGTCACACATAGTTTTATTCCACCGACACCTGGACCAATGGCTGCGGCTAATTTGCTCGGTGCTGAATTAGGCTGGGTCATTCTTTTTGGCATCATAGCGGGAATCCCTGCAATGGCGGTGGCAGGACCATTATTTGCTAAGTTTATTTCGAAAAAAATACATGTTGATGTTCCAGACTTTATGAATTTAGAAGAAATGGAATATGAAAAAGAATTGCCAAGCTTTAAACTCGTGACCACGTTAATATTAATTCCAATCGTATTAATATTACTTAATTCATTTTCAGCTTTAATACTAGAAGAAGGAACTGTTCTACGTGATAGTTTAACCTTTCTTGGACATCCGTTTGTTGCTTTAATCATTGCCACGATTCTAACGTTTACTTTTCTTGGGACGAAACGAGGGTATTCTCGTCAAGAACTTCAAGATATTGCTTCTAGAGCTTTAGAACCAGCAGGGATGATTATTTTAGTAACTGGTGCTAGTGGTGTTTTTAAGCAAGTGTTAATCGATTCAGGTGTTGGGGAAGTCATGGGGGCGATGATGGCTAATACAACTTTACCACCCATTGTCCTTGCTTTTTTAATTGCAGCAGTTGTTCGAATTGCAATAGGTTCTGCGACGGTTGCGATGGTTACGGCTGCTGGGTTAACGGCACCGTTCATATCCATTCTCGGTTTAGAAGGTCCGGTACTTGGGTTGTTAGTAATTGCGATTGCATCGGGTGCAACCGTTCTCTCCCATGTGAATGATTCGGGCTTTTGGTTAGTCGGACGTTTTCTAGGGCTGAATGTAAAAGATACATTAAAAACGTGGACCGTTATGGAAACAATTATCGGCCTTGTCGGATTTATCATTGTTCTATTACTTGCCATCATTATCTACTAGTTCCTATCGATTCGATACAAATCTCAAAACAGGGGTTGACTCAAAGGTCTTCTTTTGAGTCAACCCCTGTTACTTTTTAGTTTTGTTCATTTTTTTGAAAAGTAGCGAGAGCTTTAAAGTGTGGTTTAAGGGCATAGTAAAGTTCACGATACGTTTTATATAATTCCTGGTAAACGAGATGATTGTTTTGATTCGGAACATAGGTTTCTTTCATTGGAATTGAATCTTTAATATCCGTTAAGGAACGAACTTCTCCAAGTGCATATAGACCAAACCATGCGGCCCCCCATGCTGAACTTTGATGACTAACAGGTACATGGACTGGCTGTCCAAATATATCTGTTAAGATTTGCAGCCATAACGGTGAACGAGCAAATCCCCCACTTGCAAAGATAGATGCGGGCTTTCCAGCAAAACGTTCAAGTGTTTCACCGATACTATACAAACTGAAAATGACACCTTCTAATCCCGCTCGAATCATATGTTGTTTTTTATGAGAAAGAGTTAAGCCAATATAACTACCTCTTGCATTTGCATCCCAATAAGGTGCTCTTTCTCCATTTAGAAATGGAAGAAATAAAAGTCCATTCGAACCCGCGTTTACTTGACTAGCAAGTGCTGTAAGCAAATCATATGGGTCGCTGTTTTGTTCCAATGCTTGTTGGACTTCCATTTCCCCGAGCACTTCTTTAAGCCATTGATACACAATCCCACCATTATTCGTCGGTCCTCCCATAATCCAGAGATCCTGAGTAACAGCATAACAAAAAACTTCCTGAAGCTTATCTGTTCTCGGCTTTGACACCATTTGCCTAATTGCGCCACTTGTTCCAACCGTAATCGCAACATCACCAGGAGCAATTGCCCCGATTCCGAGGTTTGCAAGTGGTCCGTCGCTAGACCCGATTACAAACGGAATATCGGCTGGTAAATGAAGCTTATCTGCTAACTGACCAGTAAGTCCTTGACAAATAGAAGTAGAAGGGACCGGTTCTGATAGCTGTTCTTTCGTAATGCCTGCAACAGAAAGAGCCTCTTCATCCCATTCGAACGTATGAATATTAAATAAGCCACTCGCAGAAGCAATTGCATAATCAACAATTGATTGATTGAACCATCTTACAAGTAAAAATTCTTTAATCGAAATAAATTTCGCTGCATTTAGGTAAGGACGATAGTTTGTTTCTTTCATCCAAATTAATTTACTTAAAGGAGACATAGGGTGAATAGGGGTTCCAGTTTTTAAATAAAGGCTTTCACCAAATGTTGCTTTTGCTGATTTAGCTTGATCTACACTTCTCCCATCAGCCCAAGTAATAGAAGGAGACAGTGGTTCATGCTGATCATTTACACAAATTAGTGAATGCATGGCACTAGATATCCCAACGCAGAGTATTTCATTTCGGTTAATTCCACCTTTTTGTACGGCACCCGAAATAGCAGCAATTGCAGCTTCTTCAATTTCATACGGATCTTGCTCAACCCAGGAGGGATGTGGGTGGTAAACAGGGTATGTTCCTTCGTTTTCTGCGAGCACGACACCGTTTTTAGTAAATAATATGGCCTTTGCACTTGTTGTTCCTATATCTAATCCAATTACATAATGTTTTGGGGGCATTCTTAACATCCTTTCTTAGTTAAGCGGTAACATTTCAAAGCAAGAGTAAAGAACGAACTATGTATAATCCTTCTTGTTTTTTCAAGAAATAACTATTGCGAAAGTCGCTCGTTCCTAGTGCTTAGTCTTAATGGCTGGCTTTAATTATATTCTAAGCATAAACGAAAACAGGAAATAAAAAAACATTGAAAAAAATTTTTTTCTAAATATAATTGTTAAAGTGAAATAAATTTTCCTTAGAGGTAGAAAATACAGGCTGCCGGAGTTGTTTTTTAAACATTGGTTATTAAAAAATGGAGGTATTAATTATGAAAATTGGATTAATTGGTTTAGGAAAGATGGGTTTTAATATTGCTAAAAACTTAATGGAGCATAATCACGAGGTCGTTGCGTTCGATGTAAATAAACACGCTGTAAAAGAAGTTGGAAAGCATGGGGCAAAGGAAACTAGTAGTTACCGAGAGTTAATAGACTCTTTAGATGCACCGAGAATTGTGTGGATTATGGTTCCTCATCAAGTCGTTGATCCTGTACTAGATGACATTACACCTTTTCTGTCAGAGGGGGACATTGTGATTGAAGCAGGTAACTCACATTATAAACAATCGATTTCCAGATACAATCAATTAAAAAGTTTTGGAATAAGCTTTATGGATGCAGGAACCTCAGGTGGAATGGAAGGCGCACGTAATGGAGCCAATTTTATGGTTGGCGGAGATGAAGAGGCGTGGACTACTGTTGAGGCGCTTTTTCGTGATTTAGCCGTTGAAAAGGGTTACTTGTATACAGGGAAAGCAGGGAGTGGTCATTATCTAAAAATGATTCATAACGGAATCGAATATGGGATGATGGCAGCTATTGGGGAAGGGTTTGAAATATTAGAGAAAAGTGAATTTGATTATGATTATGAAAAAGTAGCAAGGGTCTGGAATAATGGTTCGGTCATTCGCTCATGGCTTATGGAATTAACTGAGCGGACTTTCTCTAAAGATGCGAAATTAGACGAAATAAAGGGGGTCATGCATTCTTCTGGAGAAGGAAAGTGGACTGTTGAAGAAGCTCTAGATTTACAAGCAGCAACTCCTGTTATCGCGATGTCGCTATTAATGCGTTATCGGTCATTAGATAACGATAGTTTTACAGGTAAGGTCGTTGCGGCTCTTCGGAATGAATTTGGGGGTCATGATACGGAGAAAAACTAGCTGAGGTAACTCGAATAGGTTTTTGGGTGTAGCCCCACAGAGGTACAGGTAGTAGACACACATAAATAAAAATAATTTCCATTTATATTTAGTTCGAAAAAAATTTCTTTCAAAACCATTGAAAAATAATTTTTTTCGAACTATAATCAAGAAGAAATATTTTTTCTTCGGGGGAAATGAAAGGGGATACATTATTTGTATAAAGAGCCGAAGAAATGAACATTTTAAGGTTGAATAACTTTTTTCATCTTCATTCCTTCAAGTTATAGAACTTCTGGTTCAGGCTAATATGAATTTACTTGTATTTGAACTAATACTTAGTCTTGCTTCTTAAATAATTTGAGGAATTGAATGGGAAAAGGTATAGAACCTTGATGGAGACAAACGACTCCTAGAGGTTATCCCTTAAGTGAAGTTTTCATTTAGAGCGCTTTCTTTAAGGGGACAATAAAAAAATATTTAGGGGGATTTATTTATGAAAAAGAGTAAATTATCACTATTTTTAGCTCCAGCATTAGCATTAATGCTAACAGCATGTGGTGGTGGCGGTGGGGATACAGCTACTGAAGAGCCTGCACCAGAAACAGGTGGAGACCAAGCTACTGAACAGGTTGAAACGAAAACAATTCGTGCTGGGATTGGTTTGAACGATGCACATCCACAGTATAAAGGATTACTTAAATTTAAAGAAATTGTTGAAGAAAAAACAGAAGGCTCTATCGTAGTTGAAACATATCATAGTGGACAGCTTGGCGATGACCGTACAATGACAGAAGGTCTTCAACTTGGTTCACAAGAAGTAACGATTCCTTCAACTGCACCAATTGCAAACTTTGTTCCAGAATTCAGTGTCTTTGACTTCCCGTTCTTATTCCCAAGTGAAGAAGTTGCCGATACTGTATTGGATGGTGAAGTTGGTCAACAGTTTCTTGATATGCTTCCAGAACAGAACCTCGTTGGTTTAGCTTACTGGGAAAATGGATTCCGTGATTTAACAAACAGTGTGAGACCGGTTGCAACAGTAGAGGATTTCAAAGGTCTAAAGATTCGTACAATGGAAAATGAGTTACACTTGGATGCATTCCGTGCTCTAGGTGCAAACCCAACACCAATGGCATTTACAGAGCTTTTCGCAGCATTACAACAACGTACGGTTGATGGTCAAGAAAACCCATATGCAACAATTTACCTTCAAAAGTTCCACGAAGTTCAAGATCACGTGTCAAATACACACCATATCTACAGCCCGTTCGTATTCTTGATGAGTAAGTCATTCTTTGATGATTTAACAGAAGAGCAACAACAAATTGTTCAAGAAGCGGCTATTGAAGCAGGTCAATACCAACGTGAACTTAATCGTGAAGCAAACGCACAATATCTTGAGGATTTACAAGCTGAAGGTATGACATATACAGAAATCACTCCAGAAGCTCGTGAAGAGATGGTTGAACGTATTCGTCCAGTACTTGATGAGTACGCAGAAAAGATCGGTTCTGATTTAGTGAATCAAGTATACGATGCAATTGAAGCAGCGCAACAATAAGAAGGAATCTAGGGAAAAGGCTTGGATATTCGAGCCTTTTCCTACTTTCTAAAGAGTTTGGTGAGGACGACAGTTTTAATAAAGGAAAGCAAAAGATAAACATAAAAATAGTTTAATGTTATAGTCTGTTTTCCTTTACTAAAAACGAGAGAGAGGTAACAACGATGAAGGTGTTTAAGTGGTTAGATGATCATATAGAAGAGGTCATTTTAGTAGTCCTTTCAATAGTAATGGTAAGTGTGATTTTCCTCCAGGTGGTAATGAGATATGTATTTGGAAGCTCGTTATCATGGTCTGAGGAGCTTGCTAGATATAGCTTTATCTGGATTGTCTATGTGGGGATTAGTTATGGAGTCAAAAAGCAAAGACATATTAAAGTAGACCTCCTGCTTCTCGCATTCAAAGATAAAGGAAGAATTATTCTTAATATTATTGCCAATTTATTATTCTTAGCGTTTGCTATTTTTGTGATTCGATATGGTTATGACATTGCTTCAAAGTTACTTGCTTTTGGACAGCGTTCTCCGGCTAATCAAATTCCAATGGGTTATATCTACATGGCAGCACCAGTTGGAATGGGATTAACAGCCCTACGATTGATTCAAAATCTGATAAAGCAGTTTAAAGCGTTATTAGGCAAAGGCGGTACTGAAATAAAAACTGAATTAGAAAAAGTCCAAGATGAGATAACGGAGTAAAAGGAGGTTGAAAAGATGACTGCAGCAGTGCTTTTTGGAGCCTTTGCGATATTTCTATTTTTAAGTGTTCCAATTGGGATTTCTCTAGGCTTAGCAACGTTGGTGACAATCATCTATTCTGGTTCATTACCATTAGAGTTTTTGTCAAAGGAATTAATCACATCTGTTGATTCGTTTCCTTTAATGGCAGTTCCCTTTTTCATATTAGCTGGTGAAATTATGGGGAAGGGTGGAATTTCCGATCGCCTTTTCCGTGTCGCCAACTCTTTAGTTGGGAATAAAACAGGTGGATTTGCTATAGCTACAATTATTACGTGTATGTTTTTCGCAGCAATTTCTGGTTCAGGACCGGCAACTGTTGCAGCAATTGGTGGAATTATGATTCCTGCTATGGTTAGACAAGGATATGATAAGAAATTTGCAACAGCAGTTGTTGCTTCTGCAGGTTCCCTTGGGGTTATTATCCCCCCAAGTATCCCAATGGTTATTTACGGGGTTGTAGGAAGTGTGTCGATTGCAGAAATGTTTATTGCAGGTATTATTCCAGGTCTATTAGTAGGGCTATCATTAATGGTTTGGACGTATTATTATTCACGAAAAAAGGGCTACGTCGGGACTACAGAAAAAACATCAATATCAAATATTGCTAGGTCGGTTTGGGATGCAAAATGGGCATTACTAATACCAGTTATTATTTTGGGTGGTATTTACGGCGGGGTATTCACACCTACAGAAGCTGCAGTAATTGCAGTTGTCTATGGCTTAATTGCAGGGCTTCTGTTATACAAGGAACTCAAAATCAAAGACCTTCCAAAAGTAATCGCAGATTCTGCATTAACAACGGCGACCATTTTAATTATCGTCGGCACCGCAACGGCATTTGGACGGCTATTAACAATTGAGCAAATTCCTTATCAAGTGGCTCAAGCAATGCTTTCTGTTTCAGAAAATCCAATTGTCATTATTTTACTTATTACGGTTTTATTATTAATCGTCGGTTGTTTTATGGATACGCTTGCTGCGATTATCATCTTGACGCCAATTTTATTACCAATTGCACTCAATATTGGCTACGACCCCGTTCACTTCGGGATTATTATGGTATTAAACCTAGCGATTGGCTTTATAACGCCACCTTTAGGGGTGAATTTATTTGTAGGCTCTGGAATTTCAGGATTATCGATTGAAACGTTATCTCGAGCGATTATACCTTTCTTCTTTGCGATGTTACTGACATTGATTATTGTTATCTTCGTTCCACAAATATCCTTGTTCTTTTTAAGGTAAGCATTAGTATTTCATAAAAAGGAGATAGACGTATGCATGGACACTCACAAGAAATTACCGTGAACATTTCTGAAGAACAGACAATCACAGGACTTAGTCAATTGATACAACCTTATCATTGTGAGATTTTCTTGAAAAAGTTGGTCCGCGGAACTGTAGTGGAAGTAAATCTAAAAAGTTTTTTAGGTCTTATTACATTACAACTTCAAAATGGTGATCGTTTAACGGTACGTGCTGTTGGTGAAGATAGCGAAAGTGCTCTGAAAGAAGTAATTAAATTTTTAACTTAAAACATCAAGGGGGAACCAAGTTCTTTTTGACTGTAGCGACATAATATGAGTTTCTCTTATTGTGTTCATGGACATGTCAAAGTCTAGGCTCCCTCTTTTTTTAAATGGAATTAATACGGTTTGTCTAACGAACAAAAGTGAGGGATTTTGAGATGGATGTTGTAACAATTGGTGAAACGATGGCTTTATTTACTCCTGATTCAGGACCTATCCGCTATGCAAATGTATTTTCAAAAAGATATGGAGGCGCAGAGTCGAATTTCTCGATTGGCCTCTCAAGACTTGGTCATCAGGCAGGCTGGATTAGCGCGATTGGCGATGATGAATTAGGGAAAGGAATGCTTGCCTTTATCCGTGGTGAGGGTGTAGACGTGAGTGAAGTGAAGGTAGATCCAACCGCTCCAACAGGACTTTTCTTTAAAGAAATTCGAAGTGCTTCTGATGTGCGCATTCAGTATTACCGAAAAGGCTCTGCTGCTAGTCAATTAACGAAAGAAGATTTGAATGAAGCCTACCTTGCAAAGGCGAAATACTTACATATTTCTGGGATTACTCCAGCGTTAAGTGAGAATTGTGAGGAAATGATTTTTGAAGCCATACGGATAGCAAAGAGAAATAATCTTAAGATTGTCTTTGACCCTAACTTAAGAAAGAAATTGTGGAGCGAAGAACGGGCACGAGAAGTGCTGCTAAGAATTGCGAAACAAGCTGATATCATCCTTCCAGGGATTTCAGAAGGGGAGTTTATATTAGGTGAAACTGATCCAGCTGTTTTAGGAGAAAAGTTTTTACAACTCGGAGCAAGCACAGTCATTTTAAAAGTAGGAGCAGAAGGGGCTTACTATTTTACCTCTGAGAAAAGTGAGCTTATTCCAGGCTTTTATGTTGAAAAGGTGGTTGATCCAGTAGGAGCTGGAGATGGTTTTGCGGCTGGATTTATGTCGGGAGTACTAGATGGCCTACCGCTTGCCGAAGCTGTTCGACGTGGAAATGCAGTCGGCGCTATCGTTACAACGGTGAACGGCGATGTTGAAGGGTTACCAGAGCGAAATGAAATTGAAAGATTTATTAACAAACCAGACGATGATGTAAGTCGGTAATTTAAGGAGGAGAATATGAGCTTATTACAACAAATTCAGGAAAATGGTGTTGTGGCGATTATACGTGGTGCAAAACCAGAAAATATTCTTTCTATTGCGAAAGCCTTGCGTGAAGGTGGCGTTCGAACATTAGAAATTACGGTTGAAACACCACGAGTGCTAGAACTAATTGAGCAAGTATCAACGGAATTGGATGATGTAATTGTTGGAGCGGGAACGGTTTTAGATCCTGAAACCGCTAGAGCTGCGATTATGGCAGGAGCAAAATTTATTTTCTCTCCAACTGTCAATGTCGAAACGATTCGTCTGACAAAACGGTACGGGATTATTAGTATTGCAGGAGCATTAACACCAACAGAAATTCTGACGGCATATGAAAATGGGTCTGATGTGATTAAAGTGTTTCCGGCTAACGTATTCGGTCCTAAGTATTTAAAGGATGTGCACGGACCACTTCCTCATATTCCTCTAATGCCAACGGGTGGTATTGATCTATCAAATATTCAAGATTACATAAAAGCAGGCGGGGTTGCTGCTGGTTTAGGAAGTGCCCTTGTTGATACGAAACACGAAATGGATGAAGCTTATTTTGAAGAGTTAACAGCGAAATCAAAACAATATGTAGAGGC
The DNA here is from genome assembly GCF_002156385.1 of Halalkalibacter urbisdiaboli. GTDB lineage: Bacteria > Bacillota > Bacilli > Bacillales > Bacillaceae_D > Halalkalibacter_A > Halalkalibacter_A urbisdiaboli. The sequence continues at coordinate 90,833 of NZ_MVJM01000004.1, read as the reverse complement.
GATCCGAGCTGCACGTTCTAAATAAGAGGGGGATTAACAATGAAAATTACAAAACTAGAATGCTTTATTGTTCCACCAAGATGGTGTTTTCTAAAAGTTGATACTGATGAGGGAATTACAGGCTGGGGGGAACCAATAGTCGAAGGAAGAGCGAGTACAGTAAAGGCGGCAGTAGCAGAGTTAAGTGACTACTTAATTGGTAAGGACCCTCTTCGCATTGAGGACCATTGGAATGTTCTATATCGCTCGGGATTTTATCGAGGCGGCCCGATTTTAATGAGTGCGATAGCTGGGATTGACCAAGCATTATGGGATATTAAAGGGAAATTTTTTAATGCACCCGTTTATCAATTACTAGGTGGAGCATGTCGTGATTCAATTCGAGTGTATTCCTGGATTGGAGGCGATCGTCCTAGTGACGTTGGGAAAGCGGCTAAGGAAGTTGTAAATGCAGGATTTACAGCTGTAAAAATGAATGGGACAGAGGAGCTTCAATATGTTGATTCCTATCAAAAAATTGATGCCGTAGTCGAACGAATTGCTGCGGTAAGAGAAGCGGTAGGCGATTATATTGGTATCGGAATCGACTTTCATGGCCGTGTTCACAAGCCGATGGCAAAGATTTTAGCAAAAGAACTTGAACCATTCCGCCCGATGTTTATTGAAGAGCCTGTCCTTCCTGAAAATAATGAGGCACTACGGGAAATAGCACAGCATACTCATATCCCGATTGCAACAGGAGAAAGAATGTACTCAAGATGGGATTTTAAACAGTTATTAGCGGATGGATACGTAGATATCATTCAACCAGATTTATCTCATGCTGGGGGAATTACAGAGTGTAAAAAGATTTTCTCTATGGCAGAAGCATATGATGTGGCCGTTGCACCTCACTGTCCACTAGGGCCAATTGCACTTGCTTCGTGTCTCCAAGTGGATGCTACAGCACATAATGCATTTATCCAAGAACAAAGTCTAGGAATTCACTATAACCAAGGTAGCGATTTATTAGATTATTTAAGCGATCCTTCTGTTTTTAACTATGAAGATGGGCATGTGAAAATTCCTCAAGGCCCCGGCTTAGGGATTTCAGTGAATGAAGAGGTTGTAAAGGAAATGGCAGGAAAAGGCCACAACTGGAAAAACCCAGTTTGGCGTCATAAGGATGGTACGGTAGCCGAATGGTAATTAGATAATAGAAAAGTGGAACATAAAGATGACAATTTTTTTTGATGTAGTTTTACCCGTATTACTCGTTTTTTTAATCGGGTTTGGGGTTCAAAAGTGGAAGAAGATTGATATAAAGGCAATCTCAACGGTAGCCATTTATATTATGACTCCATGTCTTGTTTTTAGAACGTTTTATACAGCGGAGCTAGATATGCAATATTTTTATATGGTTATTTTCTCCGCTATTCTATTATTCGCTTTAATTGTTATAAATAAATGGTATGCGAAACTAAAAGGCTATTCTCAATCGGTAGAGAGCGGGATGATTTTATCAACGGCTTTTATGAATTCAGGGAATTACGGAGCCCCAATTATTTTATTTGCATATGGAGACATGGGCTTTGCTTATTCAGTCTCCTTTCTTGTTCTTCAAGCGATCATAATGAATTTTTTTGGTGTGTACTATGCGGCAAGAGGAGAGGCTGGAATAGGAGTTGCTGTAAAATCAGTGTTTGAAATGCCAGCAACTTATGCTGTTATACTCGCGTTGATATTGAAAAGTGTCAACTGGGAGATTCCCGATAATCTCTTTTTAACCATTGATATTATTGCAGAAGCAACTGTTCCGACCGTGATGGTTATTTTAGGGATGCAATTAGCGCAAATTAAGTGGGACAATTTTAATTGGGGGCATATTACCTATGGTGTCATTTTAAGGTTGTTCATTTCGCCGCTTATTGCTGTAGGGATTGTGATGATGTTTCCGCTAGATCCGCTTCTTGCTAAGGTATTAATTGTATCTGCTGCAATGCCTTCAGCAGCAACGATTGTCATGTATGCCGTTCAATTTAATACCGAACCGAAGCTTGTCTCCAGTATTACATTAATCACAACGTTAATTAGTATTTTTACAATTACGGTGTTATTAGCTATTTTAGGGTAATGATAAAGGAGAGAAAAAACAGTGAGTACATTTAAAGTCGTTGTAACAGATTATGAATTTGCTTCATTAGCACCAGAACAAGAGGTACTAAACAAAGTCGATGGTGTTGAATTTGTAGCAGTTCAATGTAAAACGGAAGAGGATGTGATTGAAGCAGCTAAGGACGCAGATGCGTTAATCAACCAATATGCTCCAATTACGCGGAAGGTTATTGAGAGTCTGCCTAAATTAAAGGTTGTGTCCCGCTATGGAGTAGGTGTCAATACGATTGATACTGATGCAGCGACAGAGCATGGAGTTATCGTAGGAAACGTTACTGATTATTGTATGGATGAAGTATCAGACCATGCCTTTGCACTTATCATGGCATGTGCAAGAAAAGTTGTTCTTTTAAATCAAGCGGTTAAAGAGAATAACTGGGATTATAAAGTGAGTGTTCCGATCTATCGTTTACGTGATAGAGTACTCGGTTTAATTGGACTAGGGAAAATCCCGCAAACATTGGCCAGTAAAGCTCAAGCATTTGGAATCAACGTCGTGGCATTTGATCCATATGTCGCACCGGAAGTGGCAAAGGACCTTAATGTTGAGCTATTAGAGTTAAACGAAGTATGTGCGCAGGCAGACTTTATCTCAGTCCATGCTCCTTTAATTGAGAGCACAAGAGGAATGATAAGTAAGGAGCAATTTAAAGCAATGAAAAAAGAGGCCTTCATCGTTAACACAGCAAGAGGACCGGTTATTGACGAAAAAGCATTAATTTCGGCACTTGAACAAGGAGAAATTGCTGGGGCTGGTCTTGATGTTGTGGAAGAAGAGCCAATCAATGAGAATAACCCGTTGTTGAAGATGGACAATGTTATTTTAAACCCACATGTTGCTTGGTACTCCGAGGAAGCGCAGCTAGAGCTTAAAAGAAAAACCGCTCAAAATGTAGCTGATGTTTTATTAGGATATTACCCGACGTACTTATTTAACGTAAAAGTTAAGGAGAAGGTAACCTTAAAGACGAAGGAGTAGGTGGTGAAGTCGTGACGGTGAAGGAACCGATGTTTAAAGGGGTGATTCCACCTGTTTCTACTCTCTTTACATCTGAAGGAAAATTAGATGAAGCTGGTATGAGGAAGCTGATTGACTATTTAATTGAATCAGGAGTGGACGGACTATTCTTCCTAGGAAGTGGGGGGGAATTTAGTCAAATGACTTTAGCGGAGAGAGAGCAATTGGCAACGTTTGCCACGCAATATGTAAATAAGAGAGTCCCTGTATTAATTGGAACAGGTGCAGTTCATACGCGGGAAGTCATCGAATTAACTGAACATAGTAAAAGCATTGGCGCGGATGGCGTTGTCATTGTGAATCCGTATTATTGGACTTTGTCCGACTCCAATTTATATGAGCATTACAGCAGTGTTGCTAAAGCGGTTGACATCCCTATTTTGCTATATAATTTTCCTAACCTAACAGGACAGGAATTAACGCCAGCCTTGATTTTGAAATTAGTGGATCATCACGAAAACATTGTCGGGATAAAGGATACGGTCGATACAGCAGGTCATATTCGTGAAATCATTTTAAAAGTGAAAACAAAGCATCCTCATTTTTCTGTTTTGGCTGGGTTTGATGATCATCTTTGGAATACGATATCCCTAGGTGGAGATGGCGTCATTTCAGCTAGCGGAAACTTTGCTCCAGAATTGACAGTTGGTATTTATCAAGCTTTTGTTAATGAGGACTATACGAGAGCGATAGAATTGCATCGACGCCTTGCGTATTTACCGCTAATGTATAAGCTAGACTCGCCTTTTGTTAATGTTATTAAAGAAGCAATGAAGCTACGTGGACTTATTGAATCGACGTATGTACTCCCACCAGCACAAACATTAACTGAAGATAAGGTAGTGGAACTAAAAGTTATACTCGAGAAAGCTCAATTACTTTAACTAAAGGGGATGTCCAAAAAGTTAAGTACGACCTATTGGGACATCCCCTTATTAATTGACTATCGAAAATTAAGACCGATTCCAGTCAAATTCAAGCTCCTTCAAGAGAACCCTCGCTAAAATCATATGACCAGTAGCTGTTGGATGAACCCGGTCCCAAGCAAGTGTAGCCGAATATAACTCCTTTAGTACACGATTAAAGGCTGCTTGTGTATCAACGAAAAGACAGTCATGCTTTCTTGCAAGCTTTTTAACAACTAAACCATATTGGTCCATCGTGCGACGCATCGCGTCTTGTTCGTTGCTTTCTATGTAAAAGGGAGTCATGAGAATGAGCCCTTTCATAAGTGGCTTTGTTTCGATAATAAGTTTCTCAAGTGTTTCCTCGTATTCATCAATGTAAACATGATAATCTTTAATAAATGGAGTATCATATTGCCGCCAAACATCGTTAATGCCAATCATAATCGATAACCAATCAGGCTTCATATTCATGACGTCTTCTTGCCATCTTCCCTTTAAGTCACGCACAGTATTGCCACCTATACCTTTGTTGATTACCCGAATGCCAAGCTCTGGGTAGACGGCTTGGAGCATTGCATCAACATAAGAGACATATCCTTTACCGAGCGCCCCAAACAGTCCTTCGCCTTCAGGTCTAGTTCGTTCACAGTCTGTAATAGAATCACCAATAAATAAAAATGTTTGTCCTTGTTCAAGTAGCATACAAAACCTTCTTTCTTATTTTAGTTTTCGCGGTTTGCGAGCTGTAACAGTTCACTTACGGTAACGAATTGGTAGCCTTGTTCCTTTAGTTCATAAACTAACGTTCGGACAGCCTCTATCGTTTGTGAGCGATCTCCAAACCCATCATGAAATAAAAGGATACTACCATTTTTAATATGGTTACGCGTTTTTGTCACAATATGATTAACACCTGGCTGTTCCCAGTCTAGAGCATCGATATTTAAAGCACCTATTACCTTATAACCCAACTCTTTTATCTCAGACGAAATGAATTCATTGAAATCAAAATAAGGAGGGCGAAAGGTTGTGGGCGCTTCACCAGTCATGTCCTTAATAAGCTTGTCTGTTTTTGTAATCTCATGAAGGCAATCATCTAAGCGCATTTGCGTTAACATTGGATGCGTAAAGGTGTGATTACCAATTTCATGGTTTTGGTCTATTACTTTTTTTACGATTTCAGGATGCTTAATCATTTGTTCACCAATCATGTAAAACGTCGCTTTACCAGAAACCTCCTGAAAAATCGTTAATACTTGTAGTGTATATAGAGGGTTAGGACCATCATCAAATGTAAATGCAACTGCCTTTTGTGATGTTTTAATCTCATGAATAAGTACAGTGCTCATATAAGTCGCTCCTATTATGTAAAAACCTGTTTATTTGAAATTATCTCATTTTTGTTAATATTATGCCATGTTTTCCATGTAATTTTAAGTGTATTCTTTGTTGACAGGATAAAATAAACTCGATATAATTATCTCGAATTCGAGGTAATTATAAAAAGGAATGATTAGATGGATAATCGAGATGAAATTCAAGTTGAAGAGGATTTATCATTAAAATTATTTGTTGTGTTATCCCGGGCATTACAGTCAATTAAAAAACGTGTTGAAGAAGATATTAAGAGCTACGGGCTTAATCCGACTGAGTTTGCGGTTCTAGAGTTAATTCATAGCAAAGGGGACCAACCGATTCAAAAAATTGGCGAAAAGGTTTTGATTGCAAGTAGCAGTATAACGTATGTGGTTGACAAGCTAGAAAAGAAAAAGTTAATAGAGAGAAAGCCTTGTCCAAAAGACCGTCGGATTACGTATGCTAGAATGACGACAGCTGGTGATGAGTTAATGATGGAAGTTTTTCCGAAACATAAAGAAGCTATTTTAAAAATATGTGGTGGGCTGGATTCAGGAGAAAAAGAATTTATGATTCATCAGCTTAAAAAACTAGGCTATTACGCACAGGAACAATAATTTTTTTAAGTATATATCTCGAATCCATAATATATTAATTAAGTATTATAGAGGTGAATTGGCGGCTCTTTATAATACTTACTAAAGTAGAGTAAATAATAATTGATAAGTAACATACTGTATGATAGTATGTTATACAGATAGAAATGATAAAAAAGTGGAGGTATTAAAAAGATGTTGAATAAACAAGAAGTAGGTAACTTTATATTACGTGTCATCTTAGGTATTGTGTTTTTAGCACACGGAGCTGCAAAATTTCAAGGAGGAATTGAAAATATTGTAGGCTGGTTCGATAGTATCGGGTTGCCAGGTGTGTTTGCTTATGTTGTCGCGACACTTGAATTAGTTGGTGGGATTGCGCTAATTTTAGGAATTGGAACAAGAGTTATATCAGCACTATTAGGATTAATCTTAATTGGAGCCATTTTTAAGGTGAAATTAGCAACTGGCTTCTTAGATGGGTATGCGTATGACCTAGTATTATTAGCAATCTCCTTACATCTTTTACTAAACGAAAGTAAGTTCTATGCACTAGGACAGCTGTTTTTTAAAGGGCAAGAGAAATCAAGTTCGTTTACAAAATCAGCTTAATTATCTCGATATAGAGAAGTTCTAAACAGTAAGTTCTTAAATAATGTTAAAAAGGTAGGTGTTAACATGAGTTTTTTAACTAAATTATTTGGAAAGTCAAAGGAGGAAACAAATATGTCAACGATTAAATTAGCGGTAATTTATTACAGCTCTACAGGTACGAACTATCAATTAGCTAAATGGGCAGAGGAAGGTGGAAAAGCAGCTGGTGCTGAAGTAAAAGTATTAAAAGTTCCTGAGCTTGCGCCACAAGCTGCTATTGATTCAAACCCAGCATGGAAAGCGCATGTAGAGGAAACTAGAGATGTCCAAGAAGTTACATTAGACGATCTTGAATGGGCAGATGCAATTATTTTCAGTGTGCCAACACGCTTTGGAAATCTGCCAGGACAAGTGAAGCAGTTTATTGATACGACTGGCGGGCTTTGGTTTAATGGTAAGCTTGCGAATAAGGCGGTAAGTGCGATGTCATCAGCAAGTAATGCACATGGTGGTCAAGAAGCGACGATTTTATCGCTTTACACTACCATGCACCATTGGGGAGCAATTATTGCTTCCCCAGGTTATACGGATCCGATCCAATTCTCTTCAGGTGGAAATCCATACGGTGTCAGTGTAACTGTTGGTCAAGATGGCAAGATGCAGGAAAATGTGGAGGAAGCAGCGAAATATCAAGCGAAGCGTACCGTTCAGGTTGCAGGATGGATTAAAAAGGGTAATCAATAATAAAAAGAAAAACAGCTAACCGGTCCGGTTAGCTGTTTTTAATATGGTCACATAATAATAAACCTAGAAAAAACTTGAATTTGTAAGCGTTTTCAGTTATACTGAAGGTAGGTCGGGTAGCAACTGTGGCTGCCATGGTATCAAGCGAAGGCGGGGCTGATACTGTCGGAGGAACGAAGTTGTCTGTGTCAATTTATATAGTTGAATATGTAACTGTTTTGGGAATCTGCTGTGATGAAGGCAGGTTCTTTTTTATGTAAAAATTACGGCCAATTTAGTCGGAGGTTCTCAAATGTGTAGATGGGGCTATGATGATGTGCAATCGTTAAGTTTTAAATGAACGAATTTGGAAGTGAAATGACGTTGTAAGTTGTTCACCTATACCTATATAATTAGGGCTATTAATATAAGAGTGAGTTGAATGCATATGTATAAATGGAGAAAATTGGATTTTTTTTGGATTGAATTGGGATGGCGTTATTTTGGATGAACGTACATTAAAGTACAAGAAGGCTTAAGATAATGAACGATTAGATGGCTACAAATAATCTGTCATAAAGTTATAAACTTTTAGGGTTATAACTTTATGACTAAATTTTACGTATGATGATCGACGTATTGATCATAATTAGAAGTAGCTTTCGTAATCGGGAAGAAATAGTAGCTAGAAGTCGTAAAACGATTTTTGCGTTTGGCTTAATCAAAATGGATTAGGCGTGAATGAATCTAAAAACTGTTTCGATTATTTATTGTTCAATGCTACTTTCTACAAGAATTTCTGAAATGAAGTGTGATTGTGTATAATAGGGGAAGAATGGAAAGATGAAAGAGTGATAAAATGAGGCTTATTAAAAGTATTCCCAACATGGTCACGCTCGGAAATTTGTATTGCGGGTTTTTATCGATTGGCTTTGCGGCAAACGGGCAGTTTAGCAATGCTGCGATTTTAATATTAATTGGGATGATGTTAGACAGTATGGATGGCCGTTTAGCTCGTATGTTAAAAGCAGATAGTGATTTAGGAAAGGAATTAGATTCCTTGGCAGATATCGTTACGTTCGGGGTAGCTCCTTCTTTTCTCGTTTATTATACATACTTTTTTCAATTCGGTTTATTAGGGCTTGCGATCGCAGGGTTATTTCCGTTATTTGGTGCTTATCGTTTAGCTCGATTTAATATCAATGCGACAAAGTCGTCGATGAATTATTTCACAGGTGTTCCGATTACGGCTGCAGGTGGTATTTTAGCGCTCCTGACATTATTTCGACATAACCTACCTGATATTGTGACAACGGTTATTTTTACTGCAATGTGTTTTTTAATGGTTAGTAAAATTAGAATTCCAAGTTTAAAGGAAGTGCCTCTTCCGAAGTATGGTACGATTGTAACTGTGTTTTTAGGTTGTTTGTTATTTTTGATCTATCGTGGAACGTATGGACAATTTCCATATCTCATTTATATCGCTACACCACTCTATATTGCTTATGTGACGTACCGTTTTATTAAAGGGAAACATAATCGACGTAATGTGGAGTAATCTGTTTTTGGGTGTCCAAGTCATAAGCGACTTTGGGACACCCTTTTTACGTTTACTTTGGGGCTATAATGACTGATTTAATGCTTTGCTTGCTAAATTGATATCATTTTGTAAGAGCTTATCTAAATCGTAGGATGGATAATAGCTTTTTCCATACATGTAGTAAAAGACCTTGGCATGGAGATTGATTACTGCCATTAATTGTAGCTTTAAAACGTCACGTAGAGCAGGGGTTGCAGTTTCGGTAATGGCAATAGCATAATTTCGAACTGAGGTTTTCATGAACACAAGTAGGTCCCCGGCATAAAAAGGAGTTTCGTCATTGCGAGAGTCGTCCTCGTCCTCGCTTCTGGCGGTAACTGGATAAAACATAATTAATTCGCGAATATTTGCACTTAATCCTTCGATTGCTTCTTTATATAAGTCTTTTAGTGCGGGGTCAGTAATATCAGAATATGTTTTTTTACATTTCATAAGGCCAATTGCTTGAAAAGCGACTAATTCATGAATTTCTAACGTTTCGTGCCAAGCTAAGTGATTTGGTTGTTGATGATCCATTTCATTGCCTCCTAATAATTATTCCTTTTTAAGCTATTCAGAGAAGTGGGATTGGAACTATGTCTAAACAGAAAAGGGCATTTGCCTAGTTTATAACTAAAAGGAATATCCGACATTCGAAAAATGTATTTCATTTATACTAGATACTGAACTTATAATAAGTAGCAAGAAGGTAAAGGGGGATGAACCAATGACTAGTTATGTAAAGGTAGGGAAATTACAGGTTGCAGCGAATCTTTATGAATTTATTAATGCAGAGGCTATTCCTGGGACGGGTATTTCAGCTGGAGAGTTTTGGTTGCGTTTTCAAGATTTAGTCACTGAACTAGCCCCTGAAAATAAGCGTTTAGTAGAGAAAAGAGAGGAACTTCAGAAACAAATCAATCAATGGCATCAACAACATAGAGACGGAGATTTCGAGAAATATAAAGCTTTTTTAGAGGAAATCGGTTATATAGAAGAGGAAGTAGAAGAGTTTGAAGTAACGACAACAGGTGTTGATGCAGAAATTGCGAAGCAAGCAGGTCCACAGCTCGTGGTTCCCGTTAATAATGCGCGCTACGCTCTAAATGCAGCAAATGCAAGATGGGGGAGTTTATATGATGCTCTTTATGGAACCGATGCTATTTCCGAGGAGGAAGGATGTGAAAGAGGTTCTTCTTTTAATCCGTTACGTGGTCAAAAGGTCATTGAGTTTGGGAAAAAGTTTCTCGATAGCATTGCTCCATTAAACGCAGAAGCTTCTCACGGTGAGGTTAGGAAGTATCGACTAGTAAACGGTCACCTAATGGCTACTCTGCGAAATGACCAAGAAGTAGACTTGATGGAAACTTCAAAGCTTGTAGGCTATCGAGGGGACGAAGTAGATCCAGAGGCCATCCTACTTCAAAATCATGGATTACACGTAGAAATACAAATTGATCGCGAACATCCTATCGGTAAGACCGATGAGGCCGGTGTGAAGGATATTTTAATCGAAGCAGCGTTAACGACAATTATGGACTGTGAGGATTCCGTTGCTGCTGTTGATGCAGAGGACAAAGTGGAAGTCTATCGAAACTGGCTCGGTTTAATGAAGTGCGACCTAACCGCTTCCTTTAACAAAGGAGAGAAAACGATCACGCGTACGTTAGCGCCAGATCGCGAATACACAGCAGTTGCTGGAACACCTTTTACATTAAGGGGACGTTCTCTCATGTTTGTGCGTAATGTAGGTCACTTAATGACAATCAACGCCGTCCTTGACGAGAATGGGCAAGAGGTTCCTGAAGGGATTCTTGATGGTGTGATTACTAGTCTTATTGCCATCCATAACCTAAAAGGCAACGGTCTTTATAAAAACTCCACTGAGGACTCAGTTTATATCGTCAAGCCAAAAATGCACGGTTCAGAAGAAGTAGCGTTTGCGAATAAACTATTTAACAGAATAGAAGATATACTAGAACTAAACCGCTATACCTTGAAAATTGGTGTGATGGATGAGGAAAGACGGACTTCATTAAACTTAAAAAATTGCATACATGCGGTAAAGGAACGGATCGTCTTTATTAATACAGGCTTCCTAGATCGAACCGGGGATGAAATGCATACGTCGATGGAGGCAGGTCCAATGATCCGTAAACATGAGATGAAAAGCTCAACATGGTTACAAGCTTATGAAAAATCAAATGTAGCCAATGGTCTATCATCAGGCTTACAAGGTCGTGCGCAAATCGGTAAGGGCATGTGGGCGATGCCAGACTTAATGGCAGAAATGATGAAGCAAAAAATTGGTCAGCTACATGCTGGAGCAAATACAGCGTGGGTGCCTTCACCAACAGCAGCCGTGTTACATGCGTTGCATTATCATGAAGTAAATGTAACAAGTATTCAAAATGAGCTTGTAAAAATAACAAAGAAGTATCAAGATGATATTCTAGACTATCCAGTGGCAAATGAGCCTAATTGGGAGTCGGATGACATTCAACGAGAACTAAATAATAATGCGCAAGGAATTCTTGGTTATGTCGTTCGCTGGGTCGAGCAAGGAATTGGCTGCTCGAAAGTACCAGACATTAATAACGTAGGACTCATGGAAGACCGTGCAACGCTTCGGATTTCTAGCCAACATGTAGCCAATTGGCTCTATCACGGCATTTGTAGCGGTGAACAAGTACTAGAGACATTAAAACGGATGGCAAAAATTGTAGACAAACAAAATGCAGCAGATCCTAACTATCAACCAATGGCAAACGACTTTAACAATTCAATTGCCTTCCAAGCGGCTTGTGAATTAATTTTTGAAGGACGACAACAGCCTAGTGGATACACCGAGCCAATTTTACATCGTCGCCGGTTAGAGGCGAAGGCGAAAGCAGGATCAACAGTGAAATAACATTTTTTAAATAAATATAAAATCGAGTGAAAAAGGGTGTAACAATGAATGAGAGGTTAAAGAATGATTTAATACAGTATCAACAAGCACATCAAAATAAGTGGAACCAATTCCTACATTATTTTGCTTTTTTGTTTGCTTGTATTGCTTGGGTATTTTTGTTTATTAATTGGTTTGTAACCCTTTACTTTGCGCTGTTACATTACGTATTTTCATGGATAGGCCACTTTTACTTTGAAAAGAATAAGCCAGGAGCGCTAAAGAATCCATTGCTTGGCTTCTATGCTGGTTTCATTTGGTTTTTTATGCGAAGCTTTGAGTTAATATCTAGAAAAAAAGTATTACCGAAATAATAGCGAATTATTTAGAATAAAGTTCAACTAGAGAGAGCGATACTTAGCCAAGGGCATCGCTCTTTTTGTTTTACTATAAAATGTTATGAATTCAATATCCCTAAATATTCTTTCCAGGGCCCAACATCTTTTCGGTATCTTTCGGCCATTACTCTTACAATTTGAGCAATATGTGTTAAATCATGAACAGCCCACGTAGATAGTAATTCTCTTGCTTTCACTATACCAAATGCAGGGTGTGAACCTGTTAATTCAAGGTTTGATTCATCTTTAAAAAGAAGCTTTAGTTTGGTAAGATTCTTTGTTCTAATCGCTTTAAACTCGAGTAACGTTTGTTCAATCGAGCTTTCCGATATTTTATTTAAGTGTGAATGACGATCAAATGGGGGAAATGATTTCCGTTCTCCTTCCTGGAGGATGAGCTCTAACCGGGGTATCCAATTATGTATCTCGCCCTCGATAAGGTGATCAATCACTTCAGAGACATTCCAGGTTCCTTCGCCTTCATTTGTTTGCAACCATCCAACAGATAATCCTATCAAGAAAGATTCTAGTGTTTGTGGTGTACGTTCTAGAATCTCAATTGCTTCTTTCATGTTAAAGTTCATATCAATGGCTCCTTTTTTGATTCGTTTCAAGCACATATTATTAACTACTCTTTAAACGAGCATATCACAGCAATAAATCTCGCAGTAGTTTTTGAATTGAAATTATGGGAGTTTTCAGTCATTTATTTTGAAAGATATGTGACAATGTCATTCATCCGAAGTAGATTGGGCATAATATCTATTAAATAAATAATATTCAAGGTTGAAGGTTGGTTAGAAATTTGGTAAAATTGAAACAAATTCAAAGACTATGTGTGACTGGCGAACGCGGATAACCGTGAGGGAGCATATAGTTCGTCTTAGCCGTTCGCCTGGGCAGAGGTAAGGGATTCTTTAATCTCTTACCTCTTTCTGTTTACTGATAAGGTAGACGAAACGATTTAGACTATAATATGAAGAAGAATTAAAAAAAACAAAGGTTGAAAAAGGAGAGAATAAAATGAGCACAATTACTTTTGAAAAAGCGAAAACGATTAAAACGTTAAATAATATAGCAGAAAGTGGGTTAAAAGTATTTAAGGACAACTATACGATTGATAATGATAGTGAAAATCCTGATGCTATTGTTGTTCGTAGTTTTAACATGCACTCACTAGAGTTTGGTGATAATTTAAAAGCGATCGCACGTGCTGGAGCAGGAGTCAACAATATTCCGGTCGAAAAATGTACTGAGCAAGGTATTGTCGTTTTTAATACACCTGGTGCCAATGCAAATGCAGTAAAGGAACTTGTACTAACGACATTAATGGCTTCTTCTCGTAACCTGTTTGCTGGTGTGGCATGGACAAAGACGTTACAAGATGAAGGAGAAAAAATTTCAAAACTTGTAGAAGCAGGGAAGAAGCAATTTGTTGGAAAAGAAATTAAGGGGAAAACGCTAGGTGTTATCGGATTAGGTGCAATTGGTGCGCTTGTTGCGAATGATGCTCTTGATTTAGGAATGGATGTTATCGGATTTGACCCGTTCATTTCTGTAGATACAGCGTGGAACTTGTCTCGAACTGTACAACGTGCGATGTCGATTGAAGAGTTGTATGCGAACGCTGATTTTATTACGGTACACGTTCCGTTCACTGGTGATACAGGTGGAATGTTTAACGCTGAAACATTTAGCCTTATGAAGCCAGGTGTTCATATTTTGAATTTCTCACGTGGTGAGCTTGTAAACGAAAAGGATATGCAAGCAGCACTTGAAAGCGGAAAAGTTGGTAAGTATATTACAGACTTCCCGAATGAGAATGTGTTGAAAATGGATAATGTCATCCCGATTCCGCATCTTGGTGCTTCTACACAAGAATCAGAGGAGAATTGCGCGATTATGGCGGCTCGCCAAGTGAAGGAGTTTTTAGAGACAGGAAACATTAAGAACTCAGTAAACTTCCCGAATGCGTCTCTTCCTTATACAGGAAAGCGCCGTGTGGCAGCATTCCATAAAAATGTCCCGAATATGGTAGGGCAGATTACATCTGCTATTTCAAACTTTAATTTAAACATTGCTGATATGGTGAACAGAAGCCGCGGCGAGTACGCATATACGATGATTGATATTGAGAATGACGTAAATGGTGAAATTATACCTAGTTTAGAGGAGAAAATCAGTCAAATCGAGGGTATGGTTACGACCCGCATGATTTAATAAAACAGGTGAAAAAGAGGCTGTGCCCTCTAAGCAACGTGTGGAGCCATTGCTGCTTCCTAGCGTGACTTTCAATGGGTTTTTCAGTGGGCTGTGCCAAAAGGTTGTTTTTTAACCTTTTGGCACAGCCCTTTTTTGGTTGTTGTTTATAACGCCAGTTTATTCCTACTTAATTCAATAAACTCTCGAACCGCAAAGGAAAGATATTTATTTTTCTTCCAAATCATCCCTAGCTCGAGATTGATCTCAGGTTGTTTAAAAGGGATGGAAACAAGATGTTGTTCGGTTATATTCATGGCGATTTTGCTAGGAAGAAGAGCGATGCCTAATTTGGCTGATACCATTTCAATAATAAAATCCTTTTGTGATGTCTCGCAAACGACAGACGGATAATATCCGTGCTTTGTACACGTTTCAATAATTTTATCGTGTAATGAAAAATCCTTGCGATATAAAATAAATGATTCCTCTTCTAAATCCTTGTAATGGACAAAAGGTTTGGATGATAACGGATTTTCAGAATGGGCAACGAGCATTAATGGATCGTCTAATAGGGTGATCACATGAAAGTTTTCACTTTGAACTGGAATGCTACAGACGAGGCCGATATCTAGTGATCCGTCATCAACTCCTTCACGGATTTTTTTCGTGCCAACTTCGGTTAAGATTAAGTCCACAAGAGGATAACTCTCTTTAAAGTGACTAATCAAGGTTGAAAAAAAAGCCGCTCCGATAATAGGAGGAATACCAATGCGAATCTCACCTTTTTTTAAATCCATCATGTCTGTTAATTCAGAAGAGAGATTATGAAAGGCTTCTAATACGTGCTTTGCGTTAATCAATACTGCTTTTCCCGCATCAGTTAGTTCAAGCTGCTTTGGGGAACGGTAAAACAATGGAACGCCGAGCTCACCTTCGAGATTTTGAATCGCTTTACTAATAGAAGGCTGTGACACGTGCAAGGTGGTAGCCGCTTTTGTAAAGCTTAAATTTTTGGCTACTTCTGAAAAGTACTCTAATTGGCGGATATCCATTGGTTTAGCTCCCTCCTAAATTGAACATGTGACTATCATATATTAAATCACACCATTCATCTAGTATTTTTTGAAAGGGTTTTCATTCGTTTCAGAGCCACTCTAGAATTCCAGTCAAATCGTTATACGTTGCATGCGGCTGTAAATCTAGATGTTCATTCGGTTGGCTGCTTCTGTTAATCCAGGCGGTTTTAAATCCAAATGCTCTTGCTCCGGAAATGTCCCACCCATTTGACGATATAAATAAAACTTCATCTCGTTCAAGCTTTAATGCTTTCATTGCATGAAAATAAGAGGCAGGGGTAGGCTTATATTGTTTAATATCATCGACACTAATGATCGCATCAAAAGTACCTGAAATGGCGGATTGGTGGATAAGTGGTTCAAGCATATCACGAGAGCCATTTGAAAAGACGGCACGTTGTTTGTCAGAAAGCTGTTCTACTACATTCTTAACTTCGGGATGAAGAGACAGTCGTCTGTACTCTTCGATTAATTGTTGTTCCTGTTTGGGGGAAAATGGTAGATGGAGTTTTTCTAAGCTGAATCGCAGTGAGTCCTTTGTAACTTGATAGAATGTTGTGTAATGGCCCATTAACTGACGCAAAAAGGAATACTCAAGCTGCTTTTGTCTCCATAAAACACTAATTTCTTCGCCCTTTCCTGGATAAAGATCCTCACATACTTTTTTAACTGAATAAACGTCAAAAAGTGTTCCATATACGTCAAATACATAGGCTTTTATTGATGTGCTCATTTCGAACCCCTTTCAAGTCTCTAATGTGTGACAGTGTAATGATTTAGCTTTCAATGTTATTATATATGACCTTTTGATGACTACGATAACAGATTAAAATTAACGAAACAAAGAGAAAAGCGAAACCAATAAGAGTGGAAATTAAGAGAACAATCCCATTCCATCCAAATCCACCAAAGACCCACCCACTACTTGTGCCGATAACACTCGATCCTAGGTAATAGCAAAATAGGTAAAGGGAAGCTGCTTGTGATTTATGCTTTTCGGCTAACTGCCCGACCCAACTACTTGCAATCGCATGACTGCCGAAGAACCCAAATGTAAAAATAGCTAATGCTACGATCATGATAAGTAGCTGCAGACTAAGTGTGAGCAATCCGCCAATTAGCATAATCAGAATGCTAGTAAGGATTGCTTTCGGCTTACCGATTGCATCACTCACTTTACCCATAAATGTTGAACTAAAGGTACCAACAAGGTATAGAAAAAAAATAAATCCAATAAGCGTTTGAGATAAATAGAAGGGTGATGAGGTGAGTCTGAAGCCTAAGTAATTATAAACGGTAACAAAGCTTCCCATTAACACGAATGATAGCCCGAACAGGCAAAGAAGCCGTACATCCTTTAATTGGTACAATAAAGATGGGAAAAATGTTTTCGGAGAAAGAGTCGTACGCTTAAAGTGCCTAGGTTCAGGAAGGGTCTTGATAAACCAAATACTTAATGCCAAGCACGTGCCCCCGATAATAAGTAATGCACTTCTCCAGGAAAATAAATCCGTCATTAAACCTGAAATAAACCTGCCAGCTAACCCTCCAACTGTATTTCCGCTTACATAGATACCCATAATCAATCCTAAGTGATTTGGATGGAATTCCTCGTTTATGTAGGTCATCGCAATACTTGGGAATCCGGCTAAAGCAATCCCCTGTAAAGCACGTGTTGTAATTAGTATGGCGAAATTAGGACTAAAGGAAGCAAGAATGCACAAAAATGATGACAGCACTAAGGAGAAGGTCATGATCTGTTTTCGTCCTATCGTATTCGATAATGTAGCGGCTACAAGCATAGTAACAGCTAGACATCCAGTTGATACGGATAACGATAAACTAGCGACTGCAGGCGTTACATGAAATTCTTCAGCAAAGAGTGGAAAAAGTGTTTGAACTGAGTACAAAATCATAAAGCTTACAAAGCTTCCAACAAACAAAGCGACCAACGCCTTCCGATAGCTTTTCTGCCCCGTTTTGAAATACTCCATTTTTAAACCACCCTTACAAGTTAAGTAGATATCCTTATCATACTTTTGACAAGTGATAACTTCCAATTTATAATTTTTATAATTTTAATGCATAAATGTAATAGATTGGTGGGAGATGCAATGGAGTGGCAACAACTTGCTTATTTTCAAAGAGTCGCAACACTTCAACATTTTACAAAGGCAGCTGAATCACTCTTTATTTCTCAGCCTGCATTGAGTCGGTCAATTTCTAGGTTAGAAAAGGAGTTAGGCGTTCCTTTATTTGAACGTCAAGGACGCTCAGTCCAACTCAATCGATATGGACAGCTTTTTTTAGAAAAGGTAAATGTCGCTTTACAGATAATTGAAGATGGTCAGCAGGAAATAAAGGAACGTGTAAGTCCAGAGTCGGGTAATATCGCTCTGTCCTTTATGCATACACTTGGCTCAGAGCTTGTACCAGAGTTGATTGGGAAATATCGAGAAACGCATCCAGGAGTTACGTTTCAATTGTTTCAAAACACAGCAAATCGTTTAATGGATCAACTTCAAGCTGGCGATATTGACTTATGCTTAACGACTGTATCAGAACTAACCCCTGAGATTTGTTGGATTGAACTGTTTTCGGAACGTTTGTATGTAATTGTGCCCGACTCACATTACCTTGCTAACCAAACGGAGGTGAAGTTAAGTGAACTTGCAGAGGAGTCGTTTATCGGTTTTAAGAAAGGGGTTGGACTTAGGACAATTACGGACCATCTTTGTCAGGAAGTCGGCTTTACCCCAAGGCTAACATTTGAAGGACAAGAGGTTGGAACAATAACAGGCCTCGTTTCTGCCGGACTTGGAGTCGCATTAGTGCCTGAGCGAATTGGAATAGAGCATTACGCTATTCAAAAATTATCGGTCGTAGATGTGGAATGTAGTCGAACAATCGGTCTCGCATGGAAGGAACGCGCTTTTGTTCCTAAGGTAGTGGAGCAGTTTAGAGAGTTTGTCCTTGCACATTTCAAAAATATCGAAGAAAGTAAAAGGTAAAGGGTTGATCAAAAATGGGAGGGGATAGTATTGAGAAATTCATTAACGGAACAATTAGGTATTAGGTATCCGATTATTCAAGCGCCGATGGCCGGCGGGGTAACTACGTCTGAATTAGTTGCAGCTGTGTCAAATGCGGGTGGTTTAGGGATGATTGGTGCAGGCTATATGACCCCACAGCAAACCCGTGAACAAATAAGAGAGCTTAAGCAATTAACAGTAAAAAGCTTTGGTATTAACCTGTTTGTCCCAAATGATTTTCATCATTGTGAAAAAGAGGTTAAAACCGCACAAGCATTGTTAAAGCCTTTTTATAAAGAACTAGGATTAGAGGAGAAGGTGTTTTCGCTTCCAACAAAGGAAAAGACAGTCGCAACTTTTAAGGAACAGCTTCAACTTATAATTGAGGAACAGGTTCCCATCTGTTCTTTTACGTTTGGACTCCCAACTGTCGAGCAAATTAAGGAGCTAAAGAAAAATAAAATTACGTTAATTGGTACAGCAACAACAATAGAAGAAGCAGAACGAAATGAAGCTGCTGGAATGGATATGGTCGTAATGCAAGGTACGGAAGCTGGTGGACATCGCGGTACGTTTTCACACGAAGCAAAAGACGGCTACATCGGACTAATGTCTTTAATCCCACAAGCAGTTGATAGCGTTAACATCCCTGTTATTGCAGCAGGTGGAATCATGGATGGGAGGGGAGTAAGTGCAGCGTTATGTTTGGGAGCATATGCCGTTCAAATGGGTACAGCTTTTTTAACATGTGTTGAAAGTGGGGCAAATCAGGTACACAAGGAAGCGATTCTTCAGGCCAGTGCAGATGACGTTGTATTAACACGTGCATTCTCAGGAAAATGGGCACGAGGCATTGATAATCGTTTCATTGCAGAAATGAAGGGAAACGAGGAGCAGTTACCTGGCTTTCCGATTCAAAATACGTTAACGAAGGCACTAAGAGGGGCGGCTTCTTCTCAAGGGATACCTGACTTTAT
Source organism: Halalkalibacter urbisdiaboli (assembly GCF_002156385.1). Lineage (GTDB taxonomy): Bacteria > Bacillota > Bacilli > Bacillales > Bacillaceae_D > Halalkalibacter_A > Halalkalibacter_A urbisdiaboli. The sequence goes on along the minus strand of NZ_MVJM01000004.1, from coordinate 71,330 downwards.
GTCATTATGGTCTGGTCAAAGTCCAATGCTGGCTAAAATGCAAACCGTTCACGAATTAATCGAAACAATCTGTAATGAAACAAAGATAAAGCTAAACATCAGCTAGTTGCTATTGACTTTTTTTCGAGGAAGGTAGTATGGTATGATGCTAGGGATTTCTTAGTTTCGGCATAGATTAGGGTAAGGATGACAATCAATGAGAATAAGCTTACGTATGAAAATGTTATTAATGTCCTTTGTTGTTGTCTCAATATCAATTGTGACAAGTGGTTGGATCATGGTATATAGCATTACGGATGCCTTTGAAAGAGAATTAGGAGAAAGAGCGATTGCCATTGCCAGAACGGTTGCGCAAATGCCTAATATTCGTAACATGGTAGGGATGCCTGGAGGGGAAGCAGAAATCCAACCGATCGCCGAACGGACGAGGCTCGCAACAAATGTAGATTATATTGTTATTATTGATATGGATCGAATCCGTTACTCGCATCCTTCTGAAAGTATGATTGGGAAAACATTCGTTGGCGGAGATGAAGCAGCAGCTTTAGCTGAGCATGAATATGTTTCGAAAGCTCAAGGGACGTTAGGGAATTCTGTTCGAGCGTTTGTGCCGATTATGAATGAAGAAGGGGTCCAACAGGTAGGGGTAGCTGTAGTTGGAATTCTAACACCTTCCTTCCAATCATTAATCGCCGAATATAGTAAAGATATTCTTTTGTCTTTAATTTGGGGGTTACTCATCGGGTTACTAGGTTCGTTACTCTTAGCTCATAACATTAAGAAGCAAACCTTTGGGTTAGAGCCTTATGAAATTGCTAAAATGGCAGAAGAACGTTCAGCTGTTATGCAGGCAATGGAGATGGGGATTATTGCATTAGATGAGCAAGGGAACATCACCTTTATGAACCGACTGGCAGAGCATTATACGTGTAATGAAACGATACAAAGGAAAGAACATTTAAAAGATATTTTTCCAAATTCATGGGAGAGTTTATTAAGTCAAAAAACAGACTTAATTAATCGTCATATCGTTCTATTTGATAAAACATATCTTTTGTCCTTACATCATATTCATGTAAAAGGAAAACTAGTTGGATCGTTTATGACGATGGTTGATCGAACAGAAGCAAATCGACTAGCGGAGGAAATTACGGGAGTGAAAGCACTCGTCGACGCGCTAAGAGCCCAAAATCACGAGTATATGAATAAGCTTCATAGTATCGCTGGATTGATTCAACTTGAGCGAACAGAGGAAGCACTTGATATCATCATTGATGAGACGACGGACGAGGAGCGGACGATTCAATTTTTAAAAGACCGAATCAATGACTACTCTGTTTCTGGATTATTGCTTGGGAAACGTTCAAGAGCACGTGAGTTAGGAATAAAATTATCGATTAATACGGATAGTTATTTGAAGCAAATCATTGATGAGCTTAGTGCAGGAGATGTTGTCACTATCTTAGGAAATTTAATAGAAAATGCATTTGAGTCCTTTCCGAAAGAGAAAGAGAATAAAAACGTTGAATGTTTTATTCAAGGAGATAATCGCTATCTATTTATTAGTGTTAGTGATGAAGGGAAAGGTATGCTTGAGGAAGAGAAAAGTAAAATCTTTACGTACGGGTATAGTACAAAGCAAAAAGAGGGGCGTGGAATTGGCCTTGCATTAGTCAATCAGATTGTGATGGCGCAAAAAGGCACTATTGAGGTTGACTCGGAAGTTGGACAAGGGACTGAAATATCAATTGAAATAAATCGAGGTATAGAAGATGATTAAGGTATTTATCGTTGAAGATGATCCGATGGTGTTAGATGTAAATATAGGTTTTTTAGAGAAGATCCCACTTTTTCAGCTATGTGGAACCGCGTTGAATAGCAGTCAGGCAATAGAGAGTATTGAAGAAAAGAAGCCTGATTTAGTTTTGTTAGATATGTTCTTACCTGATGGGTCTGGATTAGAAGTATTATCATGGATACGTATGAATCAAGTTCATTGTGATGTGATTATGATAACAGCAGCACGAGATGCGACTACGATTCATGAGGTATTTCGATTAGGGGCAGTCGACTACTTAGTAAAGCCGTTTCGATTTAATCGCTTTAAAACGGCTTTAGAAACGTATCAAAAGATGTGGAAAAAGCTGAGTGACGTATCAATCCTTAACCAAGAGGATATCGATGAGTTAAAACAGGTGAGTCTACAGAAAGTTGGCCTGCCGAAAGGATTAAGTGAAACAACATTACGGCAAATCTTAATGAATCTTATGGAGCAATCAGAGCCGGTTACAGCAGAACAACTAGCCTCATATTTAGGAATGGCAAGAGTTACCGTTCGTAGATATTTGGATTATCTTGAACAATCTGGCCAAATTCGAGTACAAATTCAATATGGAAATGTAGGTCGTCCAAGTCATTATTATTACGTATAATAATGACTTTTTTGATAGGCGGCCAACGTACGCCGGTAGCCGAATGCCAAGTACGAACCATTTATTTACATATATAGTTAAATTGTCCTATTGATTAAATCTTCTTAAAGAAATATGATTAATTTCGTTGGTTAGGTGGAAAAAAACGGAATTTTGAAACCTTTATAGTTTAATTGGAGTAACATGGCGGTATGGCCAAGTGGTAAGGCAAAAGACTGCAAATCTTTTATCCCTCGGTTCGATTCCAGGTACCGCCTCTTAACAACCCAGAATTTCAGAATTATAATTTCACCCTGATAACTTCATGATTCTATCCTTGTATTTATTAAAACACGGCAGTATGGCTAAGTAGTAAGTCAAAAGACTGCAATTTTTATTACTTAATTCAATTATCGCTTCTTAGTTGTACTTCAAGGGTCAATGAATAATCATAACGTCCTACCCAATTAAATTTTTTGCAATATTAGGAAGTATAGGTAGGGTTTTATGTTAAAAAAAGAAAGGGTGTAGATGAATGAAGGTAAATACGGAAAAAAGAAATTATCATCACATGGTTTCCTCAGAAGAAGAGTTATTAAATTTAATTCGAGATGAATTAGAATCTGCTGAACAAGCAGAACTCGTGGTGATGGCTGGACATTTTATGTTATTTAATGATGAAGAAAGTAATTGCCTGAAACCTGGAATTATTGAGGAACAGTCTTCAGAATTAATGACAAATCGTATATCTCGGAGGGTTGGGATTTTCCCAACATATACGTGGAAACTTGGTATTGAGATAGGAAAAGAATTTAAGGATAAATTCGATGAAACAAAATTTTTGCTATTAATAAATGATTGGCAATACGTTCCTGATGGAGGTTCAACAGCGACCGAACTTAGACAAGCGTTCTATGAAAAATTCACTGAAATTCCTCAGATTTATAAGCAATTACTTGATGAAAGTAATGTGTTTGACGAGAAAAATATCTTAGCGAGTCGGAAACATCCAGTGGCTTTTCCAGAAACTTGGTTAAAATATCGCTTTCAAAAAAGTGCAAAAAAATTGGTCAAAGAAGGTAAGTTGGAAAAGAAGATGATTGAAGATAGACCCAATCAGTCTGAAGTCACATTCGTAGATTCAGATGGAAATTATAAAACGTTGATTAGTTGTGGAATAACTGGTTGTGCTGGTGAAGTAACTGAAATGATATCTGAAGTTCATAAATTGGGGCATAGACTTATGTTAATTTTTGCTCCGGGGGAATGTTATTCTCCTGTACGTACTGGTATAGAAATTGCTTTGAACCTATATGCATTAGACGGAATGAAGATAATAATTGCTGATCCAGGCGGTAGTGGTGAAAATTCTACTCAAGAAATTTATGAAAAAATTATTAACTTCTCAGTTTTCAATTCGTAAAAAAATAAAGATAAGGTAATGATAATGATGGATTTAATATATTTAGATACCTGTTCAACTACGCCTTGTAGAGAAGAAATCGTCTCTGAAATGACCAAATTCATGAATCATGAATTTGGCAATCCCTCCTCTCCACATATTATGGGGAAAAGAGCAAAGAAGTCTATTGAACAAGCGACTCAAGCTGTGGCAAATCATATAGGTGCTGAAAAAGAGGAGATTATTTTTACATCGGGAGCGACAGAAAGTAATAACTTAGCTATTTTTGGAAGTTTGGATTATTATGAACAGGCGCCAGTTAATGTTATTATTTCTCCAGTTGACCATAAATCTACAGTTGATATCGGGAAAGAATTGACTCGACGTGGGATTATTGTTAACAAAGTTGATGTTGAATATAATGGTCGTATTTCTATCCAATCTTTAAAAGAACAAATGAACGAACATACTAGGATTGTTAGTATAAACTACGTTAATTCAGAGTTAGGTACTATTCAACCTATCGAGGAAGTTGCTAGCTTGTGTAAGGAACATAATATTCTATTCCATGTTGATGCCGTTCAAGCTATTGGTAAACTAACAATAGATGTTAAAAGTCTTGGGATCGATTTACTTTCACTTTCGGGTCATAAAATATATGGTCCAAAAGGTATTGGTGCCTTATATGTTGATTCTAAGATACGTAAACAAATTCGCCCGATTTTATTTGGTGGTGGGCAAAATAGCTTACGTAGTGGAACACTTCCAACTCCATTAATAGTAGGGCTTGGTTTGGCTTGTGACTTTTCGTTCAAAGCTATAAAGTCAAACTATCAAAATGCTTCTTTATTACGTGATAGATTGTTAGAAAAGTTAAAGGATAGCGGAATAAAATTTAATTTGAATACAGATCTTGAAGTAAGTGTTCCTCATATTGTTAATCTTCGCTTTGAGGATGTAAGGGCAGAGGAATTAATCAATGGTTTGCGTAATATTGCTATTTCATCAGGTTCTGCATGTAATTCAGATAGCCTTGAACCTTCTTATGTATTAACCGCAATTGGCTTAAACGAAAACGATAGTAATAGTTCAATTCGAATCTGTATTAATCCAAGCTTACTTCCAGAGGAAATAGATTCGGCTGTAAGTTATTTGTCAGAAAAAGTATTAGATATACAATACTTGAAAAGAAATATCGTATACTAGTACTACTTTTAGTAGTCATGTTTAAAAAATTTAAATAACCTTCATTAAGGTTATTTAAATTTTTTATTTCGTTTTAAATTATGTATGGGACTTATCTAAGAGGAGGAAGACAATGTCAGATTATTTAAAAGCCCATATTCAGGTAACGCTAGCAATGATTATTATTGGAAGTTTTGTTGTTGTGAGTAAGTTAATTATCGAGCGTTTTCCTGTTTTTATAGCATCAGAGTTGCGTATGGTAATTGGAGCTGCCATTTTAACAGGTCTACTTTTGATGAGAGAAAAACGTTTTCCTAAATTATCAAAAAGAGACTTTTTTATATTATTCCTGCAAAGCTTACTTGGGGTATTTATGTTTAGTGTACTAATGCTATACGGATTAAAACTAACCACTGCTTTAGAAAGTGGAATCATTACTAGTACTACACCTGCCATAGTCGCTATTATTTCTTATATACTGTTTAAAGAAAAACTGTCTTTAAACCAGGGGGCAGGAATTCTTCTTGCAATGATTGGTGCTATTGTTATTAATGTTTTTGGTGTCATATCTAATACAAATTGGACAATCAATTCGTTGATAGGAAATTTATTAATACTTGGTGCAGTTATTGGTGAAGGAATCTTTTTTACTTTCGGAAAACTTGTTTCATCAAAAATAAGCCCTCTCTTTATTACTACAATGACAGCAATAATTGGAGCAATACTATTTTTGCCATTCTCTATTTATCAAGCAAGCTCGTTTTCCTTTCGTTTTGTTACTACAATTGACTGGTTACTTATCGCATACTCTGGTGTTGTAGTTACAGTGATTGCGGTATTATTAATGAATCAAGGTATGAAGCGAATCTCTGGAAATTCTGCTGCGGTTCTTACAGCAGTTATGCCAATTAGTGCTGTTATTTTCTCTTATTATTTTTTAAATGAATCGTTATATTGGTATCACCTTGTAGGTATAAGTTTTGTCTTGGCAGGAATTTTCTTCATTTCAAAAGAACCTTCTACTGATATTGAAGCGGATAAACAAACTAGACTAAGTAGCTAGACATGGACTAGAGCCAAGATGATACTTCCTCAAGACTGCTATAAAATTAAAATCCTATTCTAATTATTAATCGTTATTCCAAGCATGTTTGATGGTAATTTCTTTGAAAAACACACCCCAACTGAATTTAACAGTTGGGGTTTAGTTCATAACTGCGCTTTTTTATTTACTCCCCTTTCTTTGAAATCTCCCCTTTTCTTAAACTCTTTGCATTTGTTTACTTATGCTTTACTAGACTGATACAGCAAAGGGATAACTTACATTCCCTTGTCATCGGGCGAAAATATAGGTTAAAACGATATGGATATATCCGAGACCTAAAAGACCAAAAAGAGCAGTAAGTACTTAAATTGTTGTCTGTTTGAAAGCGCTTTATAATCAAACTTGTAAACATTTAGACAAGAAATGTTCATACATTGTTTGGTTTAAGCTTAGAGAGAGCAGAATAATGCTATAAATCAAATGATAGACAGGAGGATTCCAGTGAACGGTCAAACTAGCCGGAGATACCTTCGCATGACAATAATTCTTGTGCTAACTGTTTTCATATTACTTACTGGGTGTGGAGCTAAGAGTTATCCTGAGGATCATGAACAGCTTAGTGAAGATGAGCGAATCATTATTCGATTTTCGCATATTGTCGGTGAACAAACACCAAAAGGGCTTGCTGCAAGGCGATTTGCGAAGCTAATCAAGGAACGCTCGAATGGTTATATCGAAGTACAGGTGTTTCCAAATGGATATCTTTATAAGGATGGAGAGGAACTAGAGGCCCTAAAAAAAGGCGATATCCAAATGATTGCTCCTGCTACCTCCAAGATTACGAATATCGTCCCAGAGTGGCAAATCCTTGATTTACCGTTTGCCTTTCACAATGTAGAAGAGGTTCATGATTACCTAGAAGGGAAAATTGGAAACAGGCTGATGACAAAGCTTGAAGCCAAAGGCTTTTATCCGGTTAGTACGTGGGATAATGGGTTTAAGCAAATGACGAATTCAAGTCATCCCCTTAGAGAGATAGAGGATTTTTCGGGGTTGCAGCTTAGAGTAATGCCAAGCCCAGTGTTAAAAGCTCAGTTTTCCGAATTGAATACTAGGACTCAATCAAATTCATTTAATGAAGTCTTTCATTTACTTGAGAACAAGGAGATTGTTGGTCAGGAAAACACCTTCTCAAACATTTACAGTAAAAATCTTCAACTACTTCAGAATTACTTAACAGTTAGTAATCATGGCTACCTAGGATATGTTGTCTTAATGAACAAAACGTTTTGGGATGGCCTTCCGGAGGATGTTCAAAGCTTACTTCAGGAAACAATGGACGAAGTAGCTGTATGGGAACGAATGATTGCCCAGGAATTAAACAGTTTGAATTTTAGAGAGTTAGAGAAATGCAACTGTATCGATATTCATCACTTAACAGCTGATGAAAAACGTCTATGGGAAGAGGCTTTTGAGCCAGTATATCAACAGGTTGAGTACAAGTTTGGAACTGAATATATTCGTCAGCTTCCAAAAAATAAAAGATAGATAACTTTAAGGGGGAATATAGAATGAGTTGGAACTGGAAGAAGAAAACATTAGGTTTAGTTGCTGGTTTATCACTAGTATTTACAGCAGCCTGTGGAGGTAGTGATACATCAACAAGTGAAGAGAAAGACGCTAATGAAGGTGGAGAAGCAGCATCACAGGAAGTGAGCTATCAGGACTATCCGAAAACAGTTAAAGTTGGAACAGCGTCTCAAGGTGGAACGTATTTTATCGTCGGTGGAGGTTTAGCTTCTTTACTTGAGAATGAGCTAGATGTAACAGCAAACGTTGAGGTAACGGGTGGACCAGTTCATAACATGCAATTAACACAAGCTGGTGACCAAGATGTTGGTTTCGTAACGTTAGGACCTGCTTATGAAGGGTATACAGGAACTGGTGAATGGACAGCGGGTAACAAAATGGAAGATGTACGTATTGCGTTCCCAATGTATACAACACCAATTCACTGGTGGGCATTAGAGGATTCGGGAGTAGATTCAATTGAAGAGATTGCTGGACAACGTGTTGGTGTAGGGCCAGCTGGTGGAACTTCTGGTACGTACGTACCTTTAATCCATGATGTGTTAGGTCTTGATACGGAAAACGTTCAAGCTGGGGCAAGTGACATGGCTTCTCAGCAAATGGATGGACAATTAGATATCATCGGTTATGCTGCTGGTATTCCAATTTCAGCTGTATCAGAAATCGAAGTTCAACGTAAAATTAATTTCTTCGGTATCGATGGGGAAATGAGAGATAAAGTCATCGAGGAGTTCCCATACTTCTTCCCATTCACGATTCCGGCGGATACGTATACAACGCTAGACCATGATATTGAAACAATTGCAATGTTTAACTTTGGTATCGTTCATAAAGATGCAAACCCTGACTTCGTTTATGACTTAGTAAAGGCGTATCATGAGAACCAGGATGAGTTAATTGGAACACATGCTTCAATGGAGGAAGCGGTTGCTGAAGCAATCACAATTAACGACAGCGTACCATTACACCCTGGTGCAATTAAGTACTATGAAGAAATTGGAATTGAATTACCAGAGTCGGTTTACCCGGCTGAGTGGGAATAATAGAAATAATCAAACCCGGGACCCTATCCTCGATATTGAGGATAGGGATTCTAGCAAGGAGGGGTAATTATGAGCAAAGATGTAAACAGCGCTAAGGAAGTTGAAACAAAATCATTAGGTAGTATGCTAGATGAAAACGACAATAATGAGGAACAAGTCGAAAGCTCATCAGAAGCTAGAAATCTCTCAGGTGGGATTAGGTGGATTTTTACAATTATCGCCGTAGCGGGTGCTTTATTCCATTTATATATTTTAAATTTCAAACCGATTGACCCGTGGTTATTTAGAAGTACACATTTACTTTTTGGTGCTGTTCTCGGGTTTATACTGTTTCCAGGTTGGAAAAAAGCATCAAATCGAATTCATATCGTTGATTGGCTTTTAATTTTAGCGAGTATTGGAACGTTTATTTATATTGCCATGAACTTAAAACAGCTTCTATTCCGTTTCGGTGTTATGCCGACGACAATGGATTTTGTAGTTGCTTTAGTTGGAGTGCTTCTCGTTCTTGAGCTTACGCGTCGTACAAGTGGATGGACATTACCGATATTAGCGGGAATTTTTATTTTGTATGCATTTTTAGGACCTTATTTACCGAGTATTTTAAATCATAGTGGATATAGTATTGAGCGTTTTACGACATATATTTACGGGTTAGATGGTATTTTTGGGGTTACACTTGATGTCTCCTCGAAGTACATTCTACTATTTATTATTTTCGGTTCCTTTTTACAAATGTCAGGTGTAGGTCGATACTTTATTGACTTTTCATTCTCGCTCGCAGGTGGTATGCGTGGGGGTCCTGCGAAAGTTTCGGTTATTTCTAGTGGTTTAATGGGAATGATGAATGGAACGTCTGCTGGTAATGCGGTTGCAACCGGTTCATTAACAATTCCGTTAATGAAGCGCGTTGGTTATAATGGCCGTTTTGCAGCTGCTACCGAAGCTACAGCGTCCGCTGGTGGTCAAATTATGATCCCGATTATGGGTGCTGGTGCTTTCTTAATGGCTGAAATCACTGGTATTCGCTACAGTGAAATTGTTATCGCAGCAACGATTCCAGCGTTATTGTATTTCTTATCTGTTTATTTAATGGTAGACTTTGAAGCTATTAAAAAAGGGATGAAGGGAATCGCAAGAAAAGATTTACCAAGCTTGAAGATGATTTTAAAGAAGTCGTATTTATTCTTACCGATTATCCTTCTAATAGGAATGCTTCTTAATGGATATTCAGTCATTATGTCTGGGACATATAGTATTATCGCTTGTTTAATTGTAAGTTTATTTAGAAAAGAAACAAGAATGGGTATTAAGAAAATTATTGGCGCACTTGAGCTAGGGATGAAAAATACAATCCAGCTTCTTGCTGTTTGCGCGTGTGCAGGTATAATCGTTGGTGTTATCTCATTAACTGGTGTTGGCTTACGTTTTAGCTCCATGCTATTCTCTGTTGCAGGAAGCAGTCAGTTTTTAGCGCTATTGTTTGCGATGTTTATTGCGATTTTACTAGGAATGGGGATGCCAACAACTGCTGCTTACGCTGTAGCAGCCTCAGTTGTAGCACCAGGTTTAATTAATTTAGGGATTGAGCCACTATATGCTCATATGTTTGTTTTCTATTATGCTGTTATGTCAGCAATTACGCCTCCAGTTGCATTAGCTGCGTATGCGGCGGCTGGTGTCGCCGGTACGGATCCGATGAAAACAGGGGTCCAAGCATTTAGGCTTGGGATTGCGGCGTTTATCGTTCCATTTATGTTCATCTACAGTCCAGAAATATTGATGGTTGGTAGCGGATTAGATATTACGATTGCAGTTATTACAGCATCGATTGGTATCTATCTTTTAGCTGCGAGTGTTCAAGCATGGTTTGTAGGACGCAAGGCAACGCTTATTACTAGAATCCTGTTAGTAGCTGCTGCTTTATGCTCTATTTACTCAGGTTATGTATCTGATTTAATTGCATTAGCAATTATCGGAGTAGCTGTTGTTGTTCAATTAATGCTAGTGAAAAAAGACGATGGTATTCCTACAGGTGGTACATCTATAAAAGCGTAAAATCACTGACAACGATAGGGCCTAGTAGCATTGTAGACTAGGTCCTATTGTATTGTAAAAGGAGAGAATCATTATGAGTAAAATTCGGTTATCAGTGATTCCGGGCGATGGAATTGGTAAAGAAGTTGTTCCAGCTACTTTAGAAATTTTAGATACATTAGCGGATATTCATGGAGGAGTTCGTTTTGAGTATGAAAGCCATTCTTGGAGCTGCGAATATTACTTAGAGCACGGTGAAATGATGCCAAAGGATGGAATGAAGCAATTACATCAAACCGACGCCATTTACCTAGGAGCTGTCGGCAATCCTAAACTTGTCGCTGACCATGTTTCGTTATGGGGATTGCTTATTAAGATTCGTCGTGAGTGTGAACAGGTTATTAACGTTCGACCAGCACAATATATCCAAGGTGTTAAGTCACCACTAGCGAAGCCAAATGACTTTAATTTTATTGTTGTTCGTGAAAATAGTGAGGGAGAGTATAGTGAAGTTGGTGGAAGAATTCATAGTGGCGAAGATGAGTTAGCGATTCAAAATGCTGTCTTTACAAAGAAGGCAACTGAAAGAACGATTCGTTATGCGTTTGATTTAGCAGAACAACGAAGAGGCCAAGTAACGAGTGCGACAAAATCAAACGGGATTGTACATAGCATGCCGTTTTGGGATGAAGTATTCCAAGAAGTCAGTAATGACTTTCCGAGCATTCAAACAGAAAGCAATCATATCGATGCTTTATGTGCTTTCCTTGTGTCAAAGCCACAACATTTTGATGTCATTGTCGCTAGTAATTTATTTGGTGATATCCTAACAGATTTAGGTGCAGCTGTTATGGGAAGTATCGGGATTGCACCAGCAGCGAATATTAATTTAAATGGAAAATATCCATCGATGTTTGAACCAGTACACGGATCTGCTCCTGACATTATCGGACAAGGCATAGCGAACCCAATTGGACAGCTATGGACGGCAAAAATGATGTTGGATCATCTTCAGCTACATGAACTAGGTACCTTATTGTTTAGAGCCGCTACTGAGACTATTGCTGAGGGTGTTAAAACGAGAGATCTTGGTGGTTCTTCAAGCATGCAGGACGTGATTACACACATTCATACGAAACTATTATCTTATTAGATCAGACAAGGTGACAAAGTTTAAACTTTGTCATCTTTTGTTTAGAGGGGACCAATACTTCTTCTTCGAGTTACAAGAAGTAGTTATTCAGTGGCCTCGTCTCACTCTCTTTTTTATAAAAAAATGCTTCTTGGTTTTCGTATAGACGAGTAAAGAAATAGAAAGAATCTATGATACAATAAAAATATTCATTTTTTTGGGAGGGATTGTCTTTTATGAGTGAAAAAACGTTTATCGGTTATGTAGGTACATATACAAAGAAAGAAAGTAAGGGGATCTATCGTTTTCGATTAGATACTGAAGCAAAACAAATTCGTGATGTTCAGGTAGCTGCCACTTTTGATAATCCTACTTATGTAACAATTAGCCATGATGGGAATTATCTTTATGCTGTTGGAAAAGAGGGAGACCAAGGCGGTGTTGCTTCTTATGCCATTGACAACAATAAGGAACTAACAAAAATCAATCACCAGCTTATGGACGGTGCTTCTCCATGTCACGTGAGTACAGATCGCGAAAATCACCAGCTAGTAACGGCAAATTACCATAAAGGAACGATTGATTCATATTTATTAAAAGAAGATGGTGCAATTGCCCCTGTCACTTCGATTATGCAGCACGAAGGGTCAGGACCTAACAAAGAGAGACAAGAAAAACCACATGCTCACTATGCAGGATTTACGCCTGATGAAAAGTATGTTATCGGCGTTGACTTAGGCTGCGATCAAATTTTTACATATGCTATCGATAATGGAGCATTAGAAAAAGTCCAAACGTTATCGGTAAAACCAGGAAGTGGCCCACGTCATCTTGCATTCCATCCTAATGGAAAAACAGCTTACGTCATGACGGAGTTAAGCTCTGAGGTCATTGTATTAGCTTACAATGAAGAAGATGGTCGTTTTACGGAAAAGCAGTATATTTCAACAATTCCTACTGACTTTACTGAAAATAATCAAGGTAGCGCGATTCACATTTCTTCTGATGGTCAATTTGTCTATGCTGGAAATCGTGGACATGATAGTCTTGCAATCTTTAGTGTTGAAAAGGATTCTGATGAACTAACGTTTATTGAGAATACGTCAACAGAAGGGCAGTGGCCACGTGACTTTGTTCTTGATCCGACAGAAGCCTTCCTGATTGCCTCTAATCAGGAAACAGGTAACCTCGTGCTGTTTTCAAGAGATCAGTTAAGTGGGAAATTAACCCTTTTACAATCAGATATTCAAGTGCCGGAAGCAGTTTGTGTTAAGTTTTTATAATCATAATAAACGATTAAATAGGTCACACTACAACGTTTTTGCGAGGTATATTAGAAACGGCAAACCGAGGGAAACTTTGGGACGCAAAGCTTAGGGGTTTATCACAATGGTAACGAAACGAGCGACAGCTAAAGGGACGTATCAAGTTAATGCTCATTCTACTATGGAAAACTCGTATGTAAATAGTTCAAGGAGTACGTCGGTTCAGATTCGTTAAATAGCAGAGGTAGACTCAAGCAGGATTAATGTTTTTTCTGTAGATATTCAAATTCCGATAAAACGTTGGGATAAATTTGCGAAATATCTTGATATTTTAATTCGTTCTATATACTATTAGTTTCATAGAAATTAATTACATCTATTTTAGAATATAGGTGCCGTTATGGCATAATAGGGAATCTGGTGAAATTCCAGAACTGTCCCCGCAACTGTTAGTGTTGACGATATGGAGAAAACCACTGTACGCGGAACGAATCCAAGTATGGGAAGGCTTCATAGAGGAGGATGCACAAGTCAGGAGACCTGCCTATATTCAGTAGTTTCCATTCTTCGGGGAGTGAGACTGTGAGACGGCGGGTTATGCTTATTTTAGCATGTTTTTTAACCAGGTCGTTTTCGCTCTTTCTACTCGGAAAGGGCTTTTTTTATTGGGGATAAGTCGGTGCAGTTCCAAAATATGTATTGACACTAAACATGATTCTAACTATACTTGTCTAATGTAAATAGTAATGGTTACGATTTGTTAATTTAGGAGGAAAAACAATGACACGTTTGCTATCTATACTTATATGTATACTGTTCATTAGTACGGCATGTTCAACAATAGAGGAAGCAGATTCGAACCCAAAACAAGAATCTGCTCATCAAGATGGAATAGAAAATGAAAAGGAAATATCCCTTTTATTTAGTTTTTCACCAACTAGTCTTGATCCGCACATAGAATCAATTACGGTACGTGCCGGTATTACCGAGACGTTAGTTAAAATTGACGAAAACCTTGACATTCAACCATGGCTAGCTGAATCGTGGGAGCAGATCGATGATCAGACGTGGGTGTTTAAGATTCGAGAAAACATCACCTTCCATGACGGTACAGCTTTAGATGGGGATGCAGTAAAGGCATCGTTTGAGCGTGCCATAGATGTTAGTTCAGCGGTGCAAAGCTTGTTAAAAATTGAATCGATTGAGGCGAGTGGGCAGGAGGTGACGTTTAAAACGACCGAGCCATATCCGGCCTTTATCTCAGAATTAGTTCATACGAGTGCGTCAGTAGCTCAAGTAAATGCAGATGACATAGAGAATAAACCGATTGGAACGGGACCATTTAAAGTCGTTTCCTATTCTCAAGATGTAGAAATTGAAGTTGAGCGTTTTGCTGAATATTGGGACGGACCTGCAACGATTAGTCGGGCTTTCTTTACGTTTAATTCTGATGCAAATGTACGCTCACTTAGTCTTCAGTCTGGAGATACTGAAATTGCCTATCACCTATCACCTGAAATCGTAGAAACATTGGAGGAGACAAAAGACATTCGTGTTGAGTCGTTTCCGAGCTTGCGAGTGCATTTCCTTCTTTATAATTTCCAAAATGCTCATTTGAAGGATAAAAACGTACGTCAAGCACTAGACGCTTTGCTTAATCGTCGAGTAATTGCAGATCAGATCATGAACGGACATGCAACGGCTGCGAACGGTCCATTTAATCCATCTTTTTCTTTTGGAAATAAGGGAACTGTTCCAGCATTTGACCCAGAATATGCAAAAGAACTATTAGAGGATGCGGGGTATAAATTAAATCATGAAGGGAAGCTAGAAAAGGATGGAGAAACCCTTTCTTTAAAGCTGGCAACCTATCAAGCACGACCAGAGTTACCGATGATTGCGCAATATCTCCAAGGAGAGGCCTCAAAAATTGGAATTGATATCGAAATTGTGAATGTAGAAAATATTGATAGTTTTTTATATGAACAACCTGAAGGCTGGGATTTGGTCACATATAGTAATTTGACAGCACCACGTGGCGATGGAGGTTATTTCTTTAATGTTGCCTTCCTACCTGATGGGTCACTTAATCCAGGTCAGATTGCCATTTCTAAATTAAATGGAGTGATTCATGAGCTAAATCAAACTAGTGATCAAAAGAAGCGTATAGAGCTACAAAAGCAAGCAGTTGAGATTATCCAAGAGAATGTAGCACATTCTTATATCGTCTATCCTCACGTTATTGTTGGAATCAATGAACGAGTATCAAATTGGATACCGGGAGCAGAAGAGTATTACATGTTTACAAATACATTGGATGTGAACTAGGTGAAAACCGTTATATTTCAAAGACTAGTCCAATTGGCTTTCGTTTTACTATTATTGTCGCTTATTACGTTTGGACTAATGAAGATTGCACCTGGAGACCCTATTCGAACGATGCTACAAACGGATGAAATTGCGGTTAGTCAGCAAGAACAGGAAGAGTTAAGAAAACAGCTACAGTTTGATCAGCCGCTTTTTATGCAATACTCTACTTGGTTAATGAATGTCGTTCGCTTGGATTTAGGTCATTCTTATATTAGTAATAAGCCCGTTGTCACTGAAATTTCAACAAAAGTTATACCAACGCTACAGTTAACCGTTGGTGGGTTAGTTGTCATGATGTGCATTGCTATCCTACTTGGGACACTTTCAGCAGTTAACGAAAATAAATGGATTGACCATGTTAGTAGAATACTAGCTTTTGTTGGAGCATCTGTCCCGACATTTTGGCTTGGTTTATTATTGATCTATTTATTCTCTTTTAAACTTTCCTTGTTGCCCGCATTAGGAACTGGAAGTATGAAACACTTGGTCCTCCCATGCTTAACATTAGGTCTTGGTATGGCTGCTGTTTATGCAAGATTATTACGTTCAGGCTTGCTTGAAAGCTTTTCTCAAGAATACATTCGTGCAGCGAGAGCAAGGGGCTTGAGTGAATGGACCATTGTCACAAAGCATGCGTTACGTTCTGCCTTACTTCCTGTCGTGACGATGTTTGGCATGAGCTTTGGTAGTTTATTAGGCGGTAGCGTCGTTGTTGAAATGATTTTTTCCTATCCGGGACTAGGGAAAATGGTAGTTGATGCAGTCTTTAAACGCGATTATCCCGTCATTCAAGGATATATTTTGTTTACTGGCGTGGCTGTAGTTATGGTCAATCTTATTGTTGATTTATCGTATCGGTTGCTAGATCCGCAAATTCGTATAGGGAATGGAGAGAAAAAGGATGTTGAAAACAGTCAGACATGACCCAATGCTGTTAATTGGAATATCGATCATGATCGTCATAATCACTTTGATTGTTTTCGGACCTTTTCTTGTTCCTCACTATAATCCTTATGACATGGACATGAGTAATAGGTTACAGCCCCCGAGTTTAAGCTATCCCCTAGGTACAGATTTTTTTGGTCGGTGTTTATTATCAAGGCTTATTGAAGGAGCAAAGGTAACGTTAGGAATGGCTATTGCTGTTCTTATTGTGACACTAGTAATTGGTATTCCTATTGGTCTAGTTTCTGGATATATTGGTGGAAAAGTCGATGCGGTATTGATGAGAATAATTGATGGGTTCCTTGCTTTTCCAGACTTTATTTTGGCGATTGCGATTGCAGGCTTTCTAGGTCCAAATCTACTGAATGTCTTAATTGCTGTTATTGCAGTCAAATGGATTAGCTATGCTCGCCTTGTGCGTAGCTGTACGTTGGCGGAGAAAGAAAAAGACTATGTACTAGCTGCAAGGTTAAGTGGAAGTAGGCCAGGTAAGATCATTGTTAAACATTTAGCCCCACAAATAGTATCTCATGTCTTTATTTTAGCGAGCCTTGATTTAGGGAAAATTATTTTAATTATTTCTTCGTTATCCTATTTAGGAATTGGTGCACAACCGCCAACACCAGAGTGGGGAGCGCTTTTAAATAAAGGTAGACCTTACTTTCAATCAATGCCCGCTTTAATGATTTATCCAGGAATCGCAATCATGCTAGTCGTCTTAAGCTGTAATTTAATTGGGGATGGACTTCGAGAAGGATTAGCTATTAAAAAATAATTGAGGTGTTTAAAGGATGGCAACGCCTGTTTTACAAACAAATAAGCTTTCGATTACAAACCGAAAAAATAACAAACAGCTACTTCATGGGCTTGATTTAACGGTACATAAAGGAGAAATGCTCGGACTTGTAGGAGAAAGTGGAAGTGGGAAAAGTTTAACGGCATCAGCCATTATGGGGTTGCTCCCAAAAGGCCTTTTCATAAATCAAGGTACAATTTATGTTGAAGGAGAGGAAATTCAACAGCTTCATCCAAGGCAGTATCAAAGGTTACGCGGAAAGAAGCTGGGGATGATTTTTCAAGACTATAATGGCAGTTTAACACCGTTCTATTCAATAGGAAAACAAATGATTGAAACCATTCGTACCCATCAATCGTGCTCGAAACAAGAAGCGAACGAGCGGGTGGTAGAGTTTCTAGAGCGTGTTAAGCTACCGGCGCAGAGGGTGTTTTCGAGCTACCCATTTGAGCTAAGCGGCGGTCAAAAGCAACGAGTAGCAATTGCTATGGTAATGATGTTGAAGCCATCGCTGTTAATTGCAGATGAACCTACGACAGCACTAGATGTGTTAACGGGCGAACGTATTCTTGACTTAATCAAAGAGTTACAAAGTGATTTAGGCTGTGGGGTGTTATTTATTACGCATCATATTAGTGATGTGTTAAAGCGAGCCGATCAAGTCGCTGTTTTATACGGGGGGCATCGTGTTGAGTATGGGGAGATGAAGAGGATAAAGCAACATCCTAAACACCCTTTTACTGAGCTACTTCTTCAATCGCAGCCTTCTATTGGAAATCAATTGGAACGTTTACCGGTCATTCCAGGTGAGCCTGGACAGATTTCAACGGCTGGTTGCCCTTTTGTTCACCGTTGTCCAAATAGACTCGAACGCTGCAATGTTGAGGCGTTACGTGAGACGGTATTCGCCGAAAACCACCGAGCGTGCTGTCATTTATATGATCAGAAAGAATCAAAAGGGTATGTAAGTGAGGTGAACTAGATGGACGTTCTTTTAGATGTACGGAATGTGCAAAAGAAATATGGAAAAGATGTTATAGCTGTTCACAACTTCTCATTTCAATTAAAAAAAGGAACCTGCCTTGGAATTGTTGGGGAAAGCGGAAGTGGGAAGAGTACGCTGGCTAAGTTGATTTTAGTCATTGAAAAACCTACACATGGAGAAATTCACTTTCAGCAAAAAAGGATAGATAGGCTGAAAGGGGAGCCTTGGCGGCAGCTTCGAAAAAGCATGCAGCTAGTCTTCCAGGACCCAACTGCATCGCTTAATCAACGAGTTAAAATAATGGATGCAGTCATGGAGCCTTTAGATAATTTTAAAGAGGTAACCCCTGCTTTTTTAAAGGAAGTCAGGCATTCAAGAAGGGCAGCAGCAACGAAGCTGTTAAATATGGTCGGTCTCTCTTCTTCCTATTTAAATTGTTACCCTCATGAGTTAAGTGGTGGGCAAAAGCAACGTGTTGTCATAGCAAGAGCGATTAGCTTAGGCCCTGAGCTACTTATTTGTGATGAACCTACCTCAAGCCTCGATGTCTCGATACAAGCCCAAATATTGAACCTACTAAAAGAACTGAAGGAAACATTAAGGATGTCTTATCTTTTCATAAGTCATGATATCGGTGCGGTTGCTTTTATGAGTGATGAGATGATGGTGATGAAGGATGGGCAGCTTATAGAACAATTTCCTCAAGCCGAGTTAGCAACAATGGAACGAAACATTTATACAAAAAAACTAATAGAAGCTAGTATGTAGAGGTGATCGAGAATAATGAAAGTAGCAACAACAACTGTTTTGGAACAACAGCGGTATTCGGAGAGTCACCGTCAATACTTACTTCTAGCGATTCCGTTAATCATTTCTAATCTAACTCAACCACTTTTAGGGATTGTAGATACAGCTGTTGTTGGGAGATTACCAGATCCATCTTATATTGGAGGCGTCGCGGTAGGTGCATTAATTTTTAATATTATGTACTGGTTATTTGGTTTTTTACGTGTGAGTACAACTGGTTTCACGGCACAGGCGCATGGTTCAAAAGATGAAAAAGAGATGATGCTGTCTCTTTTGCGTCCAATGACAATGGCGATTATATTCGGTCTTTTATTTATTGTTTTACAATATCCGATTCTACTTGGTGCATTGTGGATGGTCGGTCCAAGTGATCTTGTTACGAGCCATGTTCATACGTATTTCTCGATAAGAATTTGGGGAGCCCCTTTTGCGTTAATGAGCTATGTCATAATCGGTTGGCTAATGGGTTTAACAAAGGTTCGTCTTTCAATGACTGTCCAAATTTCAATGAATATGTTAAATATGCTTCTTAGCGTATGGTTCGTATTAGGTATGGATTTTGGTGTTGCAGGAGTTGCGATTGCAACATTAATTTCAGAACTATTTTCTGTATTGCTAGGTTTCGTCTTATTGATTCGATCGAAGCAAATCGCATTTCGAAAAAAAACAATCCTCACCCTTTTTGAAGCTGCTCCATTGTTGAAGATGTTATCGATGAATCGAGACTTATTTTTACGCACCGTCTGTTTACTAACGATGACAACGGTTTTTACATCTAAAGGGGCAGAGATGGGGGAAGTCGCTTTAGCTGCTAATGCGATCATTTTGCAAATCCATTATTTTATGGCTTATTTTTTTAGTGGTTTTGCCAATGCCTCAAGTATTATGGTCGGACGGGCGATAGGGGAGAGGAATCAATCACTTTTTCAAAGAGCGTGTCTGTTATCGGGACAATGGGGGGGAATTGCTGCTGTCTTTTTAACAGGCGTGATCCTTTTCTTTGGAAGTAGTTTAGTTGGTTTTTTTACAATTCTTGATAACGTAAAAGATGTTGCATCAGAGCATGTGCTTTGGTTAATGGCTTATTCTATCGTAGGCTATTGGGGATTGCAGTTAGAAGGGATTTTTTCGGGAGCAACTGAGGCACGTTCGATTCGAAATTCAATTCTGTTTTCGCTGCTAGTTTTTTTCGGTATGCTCTTTTTGACTGTACCTGTATTTGGGAACCATGGTGTATGGTTTGCTTTTGTGATGTTTAGTTTTTCACGGTCCTTATTCTTATCATTGTACATTCCAAATTTGGCGAGAACAGCTTTTAAAGCTTAGTAATGGAGAGTAGTTAAATGGAATGTGTTTTGGAATGAGTTCCTGATTACGATCATTGGGGAAGTTTGTTTCTGCTCGCATTTACAGTGCGAGCGAATTTCGATGAAAAAGGGAAGAAGAGGGGCCAAATGCATAGCTCCTCTTCTTTGTTAAAGTTAAGCTGCCTCGTCTTTCGTTCTGACAGCTCTTTTCCTTCTGCCGAATTTCTTTAAGCCTGTTTTTATATCCTCAAATAGGAGATAAACAGCAGGAATTAATACGAGCGTAATAAAAGTAGCAAATAAAAGCCCTGAAATCACAACTGTGGCCATTGGTGCTTGATAGCTACTTGCTGTCCCGGTGGCTAAAGCTAAAGGTAACATTCCACCAATCGTTGTTAAAGTTGTCATGAATATTGGACGTATTCTTGTTTTCCCTGCTTCTACAACCGCTTCTTGTAATCGTACATCCTCGCCGCGAAGTTGATTCATACGATCAATGAGTAAAATCGCATTGTTAAGAACAATCCCGATAAGCATAATGATCCCCATACCTGACATAATGCTTAGTTCTCGTTGAGTTAGTAGAAGTCCTAAAATAACCCCAGTAATTGTTAATGGTATAACTGACATGACAATCATTGGTTGATTTAAGCTATTAAATTGAATCGCCATCACAACATAGACAAGAAAAAGGGAAATTCCTAAAATCATGGCCATTTCTAACATAGCCTTCTGCTGGGTTTCTAAGTCTCCCCCAGTCGAAACAGTGTAGCCGTTAGGTGTGTCGAAACCTTTTAATAGCTCTTGGATATCTCGGTTAATGGAACCTAAATCTCGTCCTTCGATATCAGCCATTACGTTAATATATCGTTTTCCATCTTTACGCTCGATTTGAGTAGGGACCTCGCTTCGATTTAAAGTAATATAGGTGGAGAGTTTCTCCTTTTCTCCTGTAGGTAATATAATTTCTGTAGCTAGAAAATCAGCCTTATTTTCAATCGTTGTATCAGATGTTACCATAATGGGTTGTTGATCCGTCATTTCTCCAACTGGAATGGTTGTAAATGCATGTTGGATTTGTTGATAGAGACTAAGAGAAGAAAGTTGATCATCTTCTAAAGCTTGTTCTTTTAACGTTATTTGTTGCTCTTCAGACATCTTTTCTGTTGTCGTTTTGACTGAGACAATGCCTTCAATCTCTTGGAGTTCGTTTGAGAGATTGGACCCAACCTTAGCTAACGTTTCGAAATCCTCTCCTTGAATTTCAAGAGTAATCGGAAAGCCACCTCCACCATCCATCACTGAGCCAATACTCATAATCGGATAATGTTCTTCTAGCTCGCGTAAAGAAGAAAGAATTTGTTCGTTTACTTCTTTCTGCTCTAAAGTGGCTTCCTCGGCTGGAGTCATATTTACAATTGCATACATAGAGCCGACATTATCAAGAATAATGTTATTCGAAACATCTGGTATGTTTTCTAGACGAGCACTAATCGCTTGAGCAATTTCCTCACGTTCGCTCGGAGTTACACCACTTTCAAGCTGAACATTAAGCTCAGCGTAACGATTAAAGACATCTGGCATAATCGTCATCGGAATTTTTGTAACCAGAAACAGAGAACTAGCAAAAATGAGAATGAATAAGGTAATGATGCTGTAACGACGACGCTTTTTTCCACTCATCCAAGCAATTAAGCGACCGTAGCTTTGCAGAATGGGACCTTCTTTACGTTGCTGCCCCGAATTTTTAACCTTTAAAAAGCGATGAGCTAATGTCGGAATTAGCGTAAACGAGATGACAACAGAGCTAATTAACGTAATGCAGACAACAACAGATAAAATAATCATAAATTTGCCCATTTCTCCGCCTAAAATCCCCATTGGCAGAAACACGACAATCGTCGTTAGCATGGATGCGAGGACAGCTGTTGCTACTTCCTTTGTACCTTTGATAACGGCCTCCATTTTTTCGAGCCCTTGTTCTTTCTTACGATAGATCGATTCTAAAATAACAATTGACGCATCAACCATCATTCCAATTCCTAACCCTAAACCAATTAAGCTCAGCATATTAAAGCTATAATCGAAAAACCACATCGCTGTAAATGTTAAGAGGATCGAAACCGGTATAGATAAGCCGATAATCAGGGTTGCTCTTACATTTCGTAAAAATAGCATCAGGATGATAATGGCAATGACTCCACCGATTAAAACGTTTTGTGAAACCCCATCAATCGAATCACGAACATAATCCGCTTGGGCAACAATTTCTTCAAGCTGGAATCCTGATACGAGACCTTCTTCTTTTATTTTCTCGACTTCTGCGCGAACGGCAGCAGCCATTTCTATCTGAGTGACATCAGAAACACGCCCTACTTGAACGAGAATAAAATTTGATTGTCCATTTTTCCAAGTACCTGCCGTTTGCTGTTGAGAGACTTCTTCAATCGTTGCAAAGTCAGACAATGTTTTCATTCCAACCGGTGTGGAAATGGTCATTTTATTTAAATCTTCTATGGTTTCAAATGAAGTGTCCCATCTTAACGTAGGTTCATTCTGTTCACCGGCTAATTCTCCGATAGCGACTTCTTGATTTGATTGTTGAAGTACTGAAATTAATTGTTCGCTTTGAATCCCATATTCATCTAGCTTATCCTGCTTAAGCTCAATGATGACTTCTTTTTTATCAACACCTACTAGCTCAACATCCCTTACTTCAGGAAGGGCTTCAAGTCGAGTTTCTAAGATGTCTGTGCCAAATGACGTCATCTCTTCTTTTGAGCCTTCAGAAATATCCATGAAGAACTCATAGTTATTATCTAATGAATATTGAAACGTGGAAACGTCCTTAACACCGGATAGCTGGAGTTCATTTAAGCTTGCTTCAATTTCCTTAAAGACATCATCTCCTTGTCCTTCCGCTATTTCAATTGAAAGTGAGCTATTGCCAATTGAAGAGGTAGATTGATAAGAAACGACCCCATCGATTCCTTGTAACATTTGCTCAATCGGTTCTGTTATTCGTTGCTCAACGTCTAGAGCACCGACGTCCCCTGCATCAACTAATATCATTGCACCATCGAATGTAACAGGTGGCATTAGCTCCTTATCTAGTTTCGTAGTTGAGTAGAGACCAATGAAAAGGACAAACACAATCAAGAGGCCAACAATAAGCTTTCGTTGTAGTAAAAATTTTAATAAAGACATCCTATTCCTCCATCTACATAATTTCCTGTTTTCCAGGTACAACCAAATTATAGATGGATAAGGGGAAGGAGTAATCCTATTTTGGAAGGAATTGTATCTCATCCTTAAGGCGGAGGAACGTTTATTCTATATGAAAATATAAAGGACATGTCCTTTGAGCTGCAGAATATAGTATGATTATAGAAGAAAGAGCTATTCAATTTAGAAGGGGTGAGGACATGTTTCAAAAAATACTATTAGCTGCTGATGGTTCGGAACATGCAATGAGGGCTGCTGAGAAAGCAATCGCTCTAATTAAACCAAGCAATGGAATGGTTGATCTTGTTTATGTTGTAAATGGTGCAACTTCTAAGTCGGATGTTCTTCGAAGTAGCAGTAAGGTTGAAATCGAAGAAAAAAGAAAGCAGAAACTAAAGGGAATTGAGGACTTGTTTCAAGCAAGTGGAATTGGTTATCAGGTTCATATCCTCCATGGGGAAGCTGGACCGACCATTGTTGAATTCGCAAATAAAGGCTCCTATGACTGTGTGGTATTAGGTAGTCGTGGCTTGAATCCACTTCAGAGCATGGTGTTAGGAAGTGTTAGCCACAAAGTTGCCAAGCGCGTAACAAGTCCAGTGATGATTATTAAATAATAGAAAAATAGATAGAAGTATGGATATGGAGGGGAACATACATGTTTCAAAAAATATTACTACCCGTTGATGGCTCGGAGCATTCGCTACGTTCAACTGATAAAGCGATTGCACTAGCAAAGCTATATCATGGGACCATTGATCTTTTGTATGTTATTGATGGCTCGATGTCTAAGTATGATGTCTTACACAACGATAGCAAATTTGAAATTGATAAAAAGCGAAAAGAACGATTGAAGCCAGTTGAAGAAAAATTAACAAATGAAGAAATCCCTTTTTCAACAACCGTTCTTCATGGTGAACCTGGGCCAACGATTGTGGCATTCGCTAATGAACGAAACTATGATTGTATAGTCATAGGAAGCCGTGGCTTGAATCAATTTCAAACGTTAGTGTTAGGAAGTGTTAGCCATAAAGTAATGAAGCGTGCAGAATGCCCAGTGATGATTGTTAAATAGTAGGGAAGGTGACTTAAGTAAGCTTTTAGCTTTAGGTCACCTTTTTTAAGTTGTATCACTTTTGCTTTTTAATGTAGTCTTACCAGAAACTTTACTTATTAACTGAGCATTGACATCAACTCGACACAATCAAGGAGCGAAGAAATTGAAGAGCTTCTCTTTGATGAGCGGCTGCTAGAGGAATACTCAGCATGGTTAGAGGGGTTAATGGCAGAGCGTGAAATAGAGTACAATATATAAAGGGACTGTGCCAAAAGGTTGTTTTTTAACCTTTTGGCACAGCCTCATATTGATTATTGATTTCCTTTTTTAAGAGCATCAGCAACTTGAACAGTACGCTTTGCTTGATACTTTGCAGCCTCTTCGACATTCTCTTGCATATTCCCCTCTTGATTAACAGTAACACTCGTTCCATACGGGTTACCGCCAGAAGCGAATAATAGTGGATCCGTGTATCCAGGTGATGCAACAATAGCACCCCAGTGGTACATCGTTGTATATATAGAAAGGATTGTAGCTTCTTGGCCACCGTGCGCATTACTTGCCGAAGACATTGCACTAACGACTTTGTTGGCAAGCTTTCCTTCGAACCAGAGACCGCCAGTTGTATCTAAGAACTGCTTCATTTGTGCAGGCATGTTACCGAAGCGTGTAGGCACGCTAAACACAATGGCATCTGCCCATACTAAATCATCTAAAGTGACTTCAGGCACATCTGCAGTTGCTTCAACATGGGCTTTCCAAGCAGGATTCGAGTCAATCGCACTTTGTGGGGCAAGTTCAGGAACCTTTAATACCTTTACTTCAGCACCAGCGGCTTTTCCGCCTTCTTCTGCCCATTTAGCTAATTGATAGTTTGTTCCAGTAGAGCTGTAATAGATAACGGCTAACTTGATTGACATGGTTTAATCTCCTTTTTCTAAAAAATTTAAATATATGGTTAAATCATGATGTTCCTTAATCATTGTTCCCTATCTTCCATAGGTTAAAACGAAGGAAAATAGATTAAAATGGATGTATTTTATATTTCCTTACTTACTTATTAATAGTATGGTATTTTCAACACTTACTTTTGTCAAGTATCTATCATAAAAGAAGTGGGTTATTAAATACCTAAAAAAAACACAAAAAAATCTAAAACAGGTAACGTTAAAAAAAAGATTGTAAACCCTTACAATTAAACCAGGTTAGAAGGGACTAAGGGGGGATGACGTGTGAAAACGTTAAAAAAACTTGCTTTATCAATTGACTCAATTTTTGAATGGTTTTGTCTGTCGGCGCTTTCATTGATGACGTTTATTGTAACATTACAAGTTATTACTAGAAAACTATTTAATTTTGTTTTCTTTTGGTCTGAAGAAATCACATTATTATTAATGGTTTGGTTTGCTTTTATGGGTATTGCTATCGGTTTTCGAGAGAAGTTTCATATTGCGATGGATGCGGTAACAGACATGTTCGGTGAACGATTTAATAAAATTTGGGACATTGTAATAGCTATCGTAATTTTTGCATTCGGTATTTATTTAGTAGTAAACGGATGGATTTTCACATTAGATCAACGAAATACAACACTACCAGCAACGGGATGGTCAAATAGCTTATATTATCTTGTCATGCCAATTACAGGAGTCATGATTTGTGTGTATAGCGTTCTATCCATCTTAGGTATCGATACAAGAAGGCATAAGAGCTTAGAGGAGGAGAACTAACATGACCATGACGACTATTGCTACCATTATTTTAGCCACAAGTTTTGTTATCATGCTTCTTTTACGTTTTCCAATTGCGCTAACGATTGCGGGCTCCGCATTATTAACAATTATGTACTTAGATGTTCCTTGGGTTGTTGTAGGGCAACGAATGATAAGCAGTTTAGATTCTTATACATTAATGGCGATACCCTTCTTTATACTCGCAGGTGCTATTATGAGTGAAGGTGGTTTAGCTGCTAGATTAATCAACCTAGCTCAATTGTTTGTCGGTGCAGTACGTGGTGGATTAGGTCTTGTTACTTGTGTGGCATGTATGATGTTCGGAAATATTTCAGGATCAGCCGCGGCAGACGCATCTTCTGTAGGTTCTGTCCTTATTCCGGCAATGAAAAAAAGAGGCTATAATCCAGAATTTACAGTTGGGTTAACAACATCTGCTGCTATTCAAGGGGTTGTTATGCCTCCGAGCTATAATATGATTTTGTATGCTGTAGCAGCAGGTGGCGTATCCGTATCATCATTATTTATGGCGGGAATTATCCCATGTTTAATTTTATTAACGGCATTAATGACAACAACCTATATTATTGCGAGAAAACGCAATTATCCAAAGGGTGAGCCAATTCCTTTAAAAGACGTACCAAGGATTATTAAAGAAGGATTACTATCTGTGATGATGGGGGTTATCATTCTTGGAGGTATTTTCAGCGGTTGGTTTACGGCAACAGAGGCTGGTGCCATTGCCTGTGTCTATGCCTTTATTATCACATTCTTTGTATATAAAGATATTCCGCTCTCACATACTGTTATTATTTTAAAGAAAACGTTCCGTACTGTAGCGATGGTTCTCTTTCTTATCGCGGCTTCGGGTGCATTTGGGTGGGTAATTTCTTACTTACAAATTCCTGGGATGATTACAAACTCGTTTTTAGGGTTTACAGATAATCCAATTTTAATTTTATTAATGCTAAATGTATTACTGTTAATTCTAGGCGCACCGATGGATATGGCTCCACTCATTTTAATTATGACACCGATTTTATATCCAGTTGTATTAGAATTAGGAGTTGATCCTGTTCACTTTGGTATTATTATGATTCTAAACTTAGGAATCGGCTTATTAACACCGCCAGTAGGAACGGTCTTGTTTGTTGGGTGTGCGATAGGAAAGACGTCTGTCTGGAAAACAAGTAAGGCGCTATTACCGTTTTATGCCGTTATGATTGGCGTGCTGTTACTACTCACATATGTACCAGAAATTGTATTATGGCTTCCGAATTTAATGAGCAAGTAGATTTAGGAGATGAAATTCTAAAAATAGTGCAAATTTATATAAAAAATACAACATTCCAAATAAAAGCGCTTTCATTTATACTGAGAACAGCTTAAGGTTACAACTATATTTAAAAAAGGGGAGAAGAAAATGAACAAATATGTAAAAATGTTAGGTTGCGTTCTTTCAGTTTTACTATTAGTCGGTCTATTAGCTGCATGTGGTGGGGGAGATCAGCAAACAACGAGTGAGAACAATTCAAATGACTCAGAAAATACGGAAGCACCAGCTGAAGAATCAAAAAAACCGAGTTATACGTTCCGTTTAGCTGAAACTCATGCGCCTGATTATCCAACAACATTAGGGGATATAAAATTCGCGGAATTAGTCAAAGAAAAGTCCGATGGTCGTATTCAAATTGACGTCTTTCCATCAGCACAATTAGGTGAAGAGAAAGCGGTTGTAGAGCAAGTGCAGCTTGGAGCAATTGAGTTTACGCGTGTAAGTTCAGGGATTTTAGCTGGTTTTAATAAGGATTTTGGAGTTTTTAGTTTACCGTATATTTTCGAAAGCCAAGAGCATATGTGGAACTATTTAAATGGGGAAAATGGGCAATCATTATTAAGTAGTCTAGAAGATTCAAAAATGAAGGGACTAGCTTATATGGATCCAGGCTCTCGGAGCTTCTATACAAAGGAACTCGTAACGGGACTTGAGGATTTAAAAGGGAAGAAGATTCGTGTTATTCAAAATGAAGTAAACGTTGAGATTATGGATGCCCTAGGAATCAATGCAACCCCAATGGCCTACGGTGAGGTGTATAGTTCACTTCAAACGGGTGTTATTGACGGAGCTGAAAATAATTATCCGAGTTACTATTCTTCAAAGCATTATGAAGTAGCCCCATACTATTTAGTTGATAGACATCAGCGTGTACCAGAAGTGTTACTAGTTAGTACTGTAACATGGAATAAATTAGATGAGGAAGACCGTGCAATTATACAAGAGGCTGCACAAGAAGCGATTGACTATCAAATAAATGAGTGGAATCGTTATGAAAAGGAATCGGAAGAGAAAGTTCGCGAAGCAGGTTCGACAATAACAGAGGTTGATGATATTAAACCTTGGCAGGAAGCAGTAGAACCAGTTATTGAAAAATACCGTGCTGATTATGGCGAAGTGTTAGATGCCATTGAAGCGGCGAAATAAAAAGTTCTAAAAGGAAGGGGCTAATTTTAGTCTCTTCCTTTATACTTTATAGTAGACGATAGCAAAGAAGGTGTTTGGATGAAGGCATTGAAAGAGCGGACAAAATGGTTATTACGTTATTTATTATTAAGAGATTTTTCGCTTACAACTAAAATGCTTATTTATTCCGGACATCTTGTTGTGATTCCAATGATTGTCGTTGGCTATATTTCATATCTTCATTCTTCTGAAGTACTTGAAGAAGAGACTCAACAATATAGCTGGCAAATCATTGAACAAGTAAAGAAAAACATGGAGTATTATTTTTTAGACTTTGAAATCTCGATGTTAAAAATATTGAATCATCCAGACATGTATAAGTTTATGTCAATGACTGATGTTGAGGAAATTGATGAAAGTGGGATACGAAGTAAAGTTCAACAAGTATTATATAATGCCGCCTATTCCCGTCGTGATATTACCGGAATAACAGTTATATTAGATGACCTCCAAGTGATTGATACAGCTGGGGTCAAGGAATATCTTCCTGCAGATAATTATATGAACGAATATTGGTATCAGGATGTCCCACAAAATGGTGAATCATTAATAATAAGTCGCTTTATTCGTTATCAAGAACGAGATGAACCTGTCATTTCCATTGTAAAAAGGTTAATTAGTCCAAGAACGTTAAAACCAATTGGGATGATTATTACCGACGTGAATTTTAATCGAATTAGTGAATTTACAGAAATGGTCACAATGGGGCAAACAGGGTATATGAGTATAATAGATTCGCAAGGTCACTATGTTTACCATCCGGATATCCGTTACTTAGGGAGAAAGGCGGAACAGAATCTAAGTGACTCCATCTTAAATAAAAAACATGGATCTTTAATCGTTGAAAATCACCGCAAAGAATTGCTAACATTCAGCCATTCTGACAACTTAGGATGGACGATGCTTACTCTAGTACCGTACGATGAATTAACAGAAGGAAGTATCACGTTACGTAAGTCAATTGCAGGTGTCACAATTATTACGCTCATTATCGCCTATTTAATTGGTATTGCTTTTGCTTCTAGTATTATCCAGCCAATCAAACGACTTCAGCTGTATATGCGAAAGATTGAAAACGGTGATTTTAACGAAAAAATTAACGTCGAATCAAAAGATGAAATTGGGACGCTACAACAAGGATTCAATCGCATGGTTATCCGCTTAAAACAATTATTGGATGAGATATATTATACGAAGCTGAAAGAGACTGAAATGAGCTTACAACAAAAAGAAATGGAATTACGAGTTTTGCAATCGCAAATGAATCCTCATTTTCTTTATAATTCCTTAGAAACGATTCGGGGAATGGCGTTAGAAAAAGACATGGATGATATTGCGTCTATGAGCTCTGCTTTATCAAAATTACTGCGGTATAACTTAAAGGAATCAGCTCATACCATTTCCATAAAGGATGAGCTTGAGGTTTGTACACTTTATTTAAAAATTCAAAAGTACCGTTTTGAAGAACGTTTAGATTTTAAAATTGATATTCCAGAGTGGGCTTTACAACAACAAATACCAAAATTTTCGCTCCAACCACTTATTGAAAATAGTATACAACATGGGGTTGATCATAGCTTTGGCCAGACTTGTATTCAACTAAGAGCGATTCAAAAAGCAGATGATTATTATATTTTAGAAGTAGAGGATAATGGCCCGGGTTTTCAACCAAACGTACTTCAATCGATCCACCATGATTTGCAATTTAAGGATGTTACGAAGGGTGGCTCACAAATTGGCATTGTGAACGTACACCGCAGGATCGAATATTTATTTGGTGAGGGGTATGGACTTTGGATTGAGAGTGAACGAGAAAAAGGGACGAAGGTGTCAATTCGGTTACCTCTCAAACAGTGAGAGAAAGGAGGAAACTGTGTGTATACGGTTTTAATAGCTGATGATGAAAGATGGGTTAGAGCTTCACTAAAAAAAATTATCGAACGCACCGAATTACCCTTTCAAGTTGAGTACGAAGCGTCTCATGGTTTAGAAGTTCTCGATTTTGTGAAAAATCATCATGTTGATGTAATCATTACAGATATTCGTATGCCAATTATGGATGGTTTGCAATTAGTTTGTTCTCTTCAGCAACAAGGAAGTAAAATTGATACCATTATTGTTAGTGGGCACGATGAATTCCAGTACGCACAGCAAGCGGTAAAATTGGGTGTGAGAGATTATCTCCTCAAGCCTGTTATGATTGAAGATATGTATGAGTGTTTAACTAAATTGATTGATGATTTATCGTATAAACAACAACAAGAAGAGTTAAAGTCTAAATCAGATAACGGTTTAGCTACTATTCCTGTGGAAGAACGTTCTACAATTGAGCAAGTTTTAGCTTTTATTCATAAAAAGATGCCCGGAGAAGTAACACTTCAGGAAACAGCAGCTGCTGTTCACCTTAATCCTAGCTATTTAAGCTCACTATTTAAGGAACAAAAGCAAATGAAATTCATGGATTACGTCATGCAGTTACGGATGGAGGAAGCAAAAAAATTACTTGTAACAACATCATTGCGAATTTCCGAAATTGCTGACCGGTTGGGCTATAATGATATCGCTTACTTTAGCAATACCTTTAAACGAATTTGTGGGGAGACACCTTCCCAATATCGAAAGTCATCCAAAGCTTAATAAGTAAAAAGCAAGTAAGGGCTATATCGCCTTACTTGCTTTTATATACTAGTTTTATTGAAATCTTAAACAAGTTTAGACATTTTCAGTAGGAGGAACAGCCTTTTTAATAAATAGACTAAGAAGAAATCCGATAATCGCAAAGATAAATCCTGCAAAAAAGGCGCTTTGTGCTCCAGCAATCATCGCTTCAGATTGATTTAGCGGTGAACTAGGGTCTGCAACGCTCTCTAAATAACGTCCTTGGCCTGCACTCATTACACTAATGAAGAATGCGATACCGATAGCTCCACCAATTTGGATAAGTGTATTAATAATCGCTGAACCATGTGGATAGTACTTCGGTGGTAATTGGTTCAAACCATTCGTTTGCCCCGGCGTCATGACGAGAGTCACCCCAACCATTAATAATGTATGCAATATAATAAATGAAAGTAACGTTGTTGATTGTGAGACATTTGTAAAAAACCACATTACGATTACAATAACCGCTGTACCAGGAATGACAAGCACCCTTGGACCAAATTTATCAAATAAACGGCCAGAAATGGGTGATATAAACCCATTAAGAATACCACCAGGCAACAGGACAAGACCAGCTACAAAGGCTGTCATGGCAAGACCAGTTTGCAAAAACATCGGCATAATAATCATAGCAGAAAACATCGTCATCATCATGATGATAATAAGCACCGTAGTTAAAGAAAACATTGGTGATTTAAAGGCGCGAACATCAAGAATAGGCTCAGGTAGCTTTAATTGACGTAAAACAAAGAGAGTAAGAGAAACCATTCCTATAAGGAGAGTCAAAATTACGGGAATACTAACCCAACCTCCATGTCCTTCACCAGCAAAGCTAAAGCCGAATACAATCCCGCCGAATCCTAAAGTAGAAAGAACAATGGATAGAATATCTACTTTTGGTTTTGTTACAGGTGTCACATTTTTTAAATAGATTGAAGCAAAGACAATTGAAAATACGATAAAAGGAAGCACACTAAAAAACAACCAGCGCCAATGTAATGTCTCGACAATAATTCCGGAAATGGTAGGACCAAGTGCTGGTGCAAACATAATAACAAGACCAATCATCCCCATTGCACCCCCGCGTTTCTCTGGTGGAAAAAGGACAAGAACCGTATTCATAAGGATAGGAATCAGTAAACCTGTCCCAGCCGCTTGAAAAATCCTACCTAAAAGTAAAATCGGAAAGTTTGGAGAAATTCCGCAAATAATTGTTCCAATAGCAAATAGCCCCATTGCACCTAGAAAAATTTGTCTTGTTGTAAACCATTGAATAATTAAAGCTGACACCGGAATTAAAATACCTACTACGAGTAAGAAGCCTGTAGAAAGCCATTGAATTGTCGCAGGTGATACTTGTAGCTCTTGGATTAAGTCGGTGTAAGCAACATTAAGTAGCGTTTCATTTAATATCGCAAAAAAGGCACCAATAATTAGAGAAACGACAATCGGAATCACTTTTACATCTTCATTGGGTTGTGAAAAATGTTGATTTTGAGTTTGTGCAGATTGCATGGATTACTCCTCCAGTATCGTTTTCGTTTTTAATAATAATGGAATATGCTCACTAATTGTTAGTAGTGGTTGACCGTCTCTTCTAGTAACACAATGTACTAATGCGCCTTCAATCATGGCTGAAATAACTAAAGCTAGTCTGTTTGCTTCGTTTACATGAACCCCATCGGCCATTAATTTTTCTGCGAAAACTTTTTGAAAGCTCTCGTATGTAAGGCGACAGGCTTCTCTTAAGCGATCACTCATTAACCAAGTTTCTAATGCTAAGAGTCCTATTGGAGCCCCTTCAAATTTTTTAACCTTGTCAAATTCAATGGAAAACTTTTTGATAAAGGTTTGAATAGCAAGAACTGAATTTGGCTCCTTTTCAAGTTCCATTCTTAAATATCCTGTAACGGTTTCTTTTGTAAAAATAATCGCTTCCTCAGCAAGCTCTTCTTTTCCGTTAGGGAAGTAGTAATAGAGAGAGCCTTTAGGAGAGCCGCTTTCTTTTATTATTTGGTTTAAACCGGTAGCATGATAGCCTTGAAGTTGAAAAAGTCGGGAGGCTGTTTCAAGAATTTTTTCACGAGTTTCATTTTTTGTAGTCATTCAGGGGAGTCCTTCCACGAAAATTATAACAACTGGTCTATATAAATATAAGCGTTAAGCAAGAGAAGGTCAAGAAATATAAAATTGCAATTTGTTTCATATAGTGAAACACATATTCTTTATTTGAAAAAAATCGAGTGAAATTCTCAAATAATGGTTGACGGTTGAAAAAATAGTAAGTAAAATGAAAACTGTTCTCAATGAGATTGATAATGAATATCAATAAGGATGCCTCATTTGGTGTCTTAGGAGGGGAGTAAGCACAGACTTTCTGTTGTGTTAAAAAGACATGTTAAAGTTACGATACCTACTTATTGCACTATTTGTATTCTCAATTGCTTCTGTCTTTATTGGTGTGAAAAATATTACTCCTTTCAGTTTATTTAATCTCACTGAAGATGAAGCACACATCTTACTAGTTAGTCGGATTCCTAGATTAATAAGTATTATTATTGCTGGCATGAGTATGAGCATATGCGGACTAATCATGCAGCAAATTACGAGAAATAAATTTGTTTCACCGACTACCGCTGGAACGATGGATTGGGCCAGGTTGGGCATTCTCATTTCATTAATGCTGTTTACGACAGCAAGTCCGATAGTCAAAATGGCTGTTGCGGCGACCTTTGCGTTAATAGGAACATTTTTATTTATGGCCATATTAAATCGACTTAAGCATAAGGGAACAATCTTTATTCCACTAGTTGGAATTATGCTTGGAAACATTGTAGGCTCAGTTACAACCTTTTTTGCTTTAAAAGAAGATTTGGTGCAAAACATGTCATCATGGTTGCAAGGTGATTTTTCATTGATTTTAAAAGGGAGATATGAGCTTTTATACATAAGTATTCCACTCGTTATTATTGCCTTTTTATATGCAAATAAATTTACGATTGCTGGGATGGGAGAGGATTTCTCAAAAAATCTTGGCTTAAATTATAAAGCGGTCGTAAATGTTGGGTTAGTCATTGTTGCACTAGTCACATCTGTTGTTATTCTTACCGTTGGGATGATTCCGTTTCTGGGATTAATCATTCCGAATATCGTTTCTTTATACAGAGGCGATCATTTAAAAAATAGTTTGCCACATACCGCTGTTCTTGGAGCCGTTTTTGTTTTGTTTTGTGACATTTTAGGAAGAATCATTATTTATCCGTATGAAATATCAATCGGTGTCATCGTCGGGGTGTTAGGCAGTGGAATTTTTCTGTACTTACTGTTAAGGAGAAAGACCTATGCATGATAGACGTAAAATGATTTTCCTCACCATTTTAGCAGCAGGTTTAATTGCAGTGTTTCTGTTAATAAAGCTAAGCAGTAATAATTGGGATTATGTTCTACCAAGACGTGCAACGAAAATTCTTGCCATTATTTTAACAGGTGGGACGATTGCCTTTTCATCGATGATTTTTCAAACGATTACAAACAATCGTATTTTAACACCGAGTATATTAGGTTTGGATTCGTTATATCTGTTTATTCAAACTTTTATTATTTTTGTATTTGGCTCAGCAAATTTAACGTTTAATAATCAAAATGTAAATTTTGCACTCTCTGTTGGATTAATGATTGTGTTCTCGACCATCCTTTATAAATTTCTTTTTAAGCGGGACCAAAATATTTTTATTTTACTGTTAGTTGGATTGATTTTGGGTAGCTTTTTCGGAAGTTTGTCCTCTTTTATGCAAATGATTATCGATCCTAATGAGTTCCTAATCGTCCAAGATCGAATGTTTGCTAGTTTTAATAATATAAATACAGATATTTTGCTACTATCTGTGATTGTGACGTTAGTCGTAGCTATTTACGTTTATCGGTATAGTAAGTTTTTCGATGTGATGTCTCTTGGGAGAGAGCAAGCGATAAACCTAGGCATTGATTATGACAATGTCGTTAAAAAAATGCTGATTGTTATCGCGATTCTAGTATCGATATCCACAGCCTTAGTTGGTCCAATTACCTTTTTAGGACTGCTTGTCGTTAACCTTGCTCGTGAGTTTTTTAAAACGTATAAGCATCAGTATTTAATACCAGGATCCATGCTAATAAGTATTATTGCCTTAGTTGGGGGGCTATTACTAGTTGAAAGAGTGTTCACATTTACGACAACGCTAAGTGTCATCATCAATTTTATTGGCGGAACGTATTTTATTTATCTGCTATTAAAGGAGAGTAAAAAATGGTAGAGGTTTTAAAACTGACGAAGAAGTATGGTGAAAAAAAGGTTGTTGAAGATGTTTCAATGAAAATAGCAAAAGGAAAAATCACCTCACTTATTGGTCCAAATGGTGCAGGGAAAAGTACAGTATTATCGATGGTTAGCCGTCTAATTGACAAGGATTCTGGTGATATCTTGATTGATGGTCTTGATATTACTGAAGCGAAAAGCAATGCATTAGCAAAGAAAATTTCGATATTAAAGCAATCAAATCATATTAATATTCGGTTAACGATAAAAGAGTTAGTAAGCTTCGGTCGTTTTCCGTATTCCCAAGGGAGATTGAACAAAGAGGATTGGAATCATATTAATGAAGCAATTCGGTATATGGAGCTTGAGGATATACAGGATAAATACCTCGACCAATTAAGTGGTGGGCAAAGACAACGAGCGTATATTGCAATGGTTATTGCTCAAAACACGGAGTATGTTCTACTTGATGAGCCTTTAAATAATTTAGATATGAAGCATTCCGTTCAAATTATGAAGGTGTTAAGAAGACTTGTAGATGAATTGGGGAAAACCGTCATTATCGTTATCCATGATATTAATTTTGCCTCATGTTATTCCGATTATATTGTTGCTCTAAAGGATGGAAAGGTCATTCATGAAGGTTCAACTGATAAGATGATTGACCGTTCAATATTGAAAAATGTATATGACATGGATATCGATATCCAAAACATTAATTGTAATAAAATTTGTGTTTACTTTTCATAGAGTTTCAATATACAGATGTTCTTGGGTGACAACGATCACTACTGTTGGAGAGAACATACTACGGTGAAGGGGTGGACTTTGAAACATTAAGGAGCTTCAGTAGTGGGAGAGTCTAGAAATATCTGTATGTAATATAAAGAAAAAATACTTATAGAGGTGAAGTTTAATGAAGAAATTTGGATTTTTGTTGATGGCATTATTATTAGCATTTGTTGTGGCAGCTTGCGGAGCTGAAGAAAGTTCATCAGAATCAGTTGAGGAAACAACAGACGCTGAGGTCGAAACCGCTGGAGAAGAAGAAGTGAGTTCTGAGCCAGTAGCTGAAGAAGATGTGATAATTACTCATGAATTAGGTGAGATTAAAGTTCCTAAAAATCCTGAAAATGTCGTTGTTTTTGATTTTGGTGTGTTAGATTCTTTAGACAAATTAGGTGTTGAGGTTGCTGGTGTTCCTCAAGCTGGGGTTATTCCGTCTTATTTATCAAAGTATGCAGAATCCACTTATGAAAATATTGGTAGTTTAAAAGAGCCAGATTTTGAGAAAATTAGTGAAATTAATCCAGGCCTCATCATTATCACTGCCCGTCAATCCGAGGCATATGAGGAGCTATCAAAAATTGCACCTACACTTTATATGAATGTTGATACTGCTGATTACATGAACTCATTTACAGCTAACATGGAAACGCTTGGGGAAATTTTTGGGAAAGAAGCAGAAGTTGAGACTGAGTTAGCAGCAATTAATGAAACAATTGAGGCCCTTCAAGAGAAAGCAGCAGCATCAGGGGAAAAAGGCTTAATTGTCCTAGTTAATGACGGTAGTGTAAGTGCGTATGGTTCAAACTCTCGGTACGGTATCATTCATGATGTATTTGGTGTCCAAGCTGCTGATGAAAACATCGAAGTATCAACGCACGGACAAAATGTTTCTTTTGAGTATATTTCTGAAATGAACCCAGATTTATTGTTTGTTATCGATAGAGGAGCAGCTATTGGCGGTGAATCTTCCGCTGCAACAGTGCTTGATAACGAGTTAGTAAACAAAACCAACGCAGCTCAAAATGATAAAATTATTTACCTTGATGCAGAGTTCTGGTATCTATCAGGTGGTGGTTTAGTATCAGTGGTAGAGATGGTTAATCAAATTGATGGCGTTATTGAATAAGCTGTAACAAGAACAGTGTTTTATGAGTGTATAACTCATAGGCACTGTTTTTTTCTTACTACACAACCATAATAAACGGTAATAGAGAATAAATGTCTTCATTCAAGTGGTAACAATTACTACGAGTCTCTTTGTTTATAGAAAGATATAATTTAAAAAAAGAGGAGGCTCATATGAGAAAGACTAGTACATTAAAAAAGAAGCTACTTATTATTTTTATTCCACTTATCTTGCTATCCGGCTTTGTATTAGCGATAAGTTCTTTTTTAATTTCGAAAGCTGAATTAGAGAAGGCATTAAATGAAGCGATGGAAGCAAGAAGCGGAGAAATCGTTGAATCTATTGAAAAACAATTTCTAGGTCATCAACGTATTGTTGAGTCTCTGTCATCATTTATGACAGTTATGTCTCCAACGATTAGCGAGAAGGATATGCAGGAAGTGTTAGAAACAATTATTTGGAGCAATGAAGAAACGTTAGGAGCAGGGGTTTGGTATGAACCGTTTAAATATGATAGTGAAAAAAGATACGTAGGCCCTTACGTATATAAGGACGGGGAACACGCAGTTTTTACAGATGCATATGAAGACCCTGCCTATGATTACCCAAGTACTGATTGGTATCAGCTAGGCGTCTCAGAAATTGATGATACTGCGTGGACAGAACCTTATTATGATGATGAGAGCGGAATGACAATGCTTACAGCAACGATGCCGTTTTATGAGAATAATGAAATAGCTGGAGTCGTTACGGCGGATATTGATTTAACAACATTGCAAGCATTAATCGGTTCAGCCAATTTAAACGGAAATGGCTACACCTTTTTAATAGGATCAGACGGACAATACATTGCCCACCCTGATCATGAAAAAGTCATGAATGCTTCAATAACTGATCCAAACGAATTTGAGGGGAACATCTTAGAAACCTTTTCGTTAGGGAAGGTACAGAGTGGCTTATATAATAATGAACCTCATCAACTATTTATAGAAGAGTTTGGGACAACTGGATGGTCTCTCGTATTAGCCGTTCCTAATCAAGTTCTTCATGCTCCACTGCAAAATCTAATGATTCAAATGGTCGTTTATACGTTTGTGATAGCTGGTATTGCTGTACTTATTATTTATTTTTTCTCGAACCGTCTCACACGAAATTTAAAAGCTCTAACCGAAAAAATAAAACGTGTAAGCGAGGGAGACCTTACAGCAGATATATCGATTACGTCAAATGATGAAATTGGGTTGCTAGGTAAGCAGTTTAATAAAATGGTTGAGGATATGAATCTGTTAATAACAGCAATGGGAAGGACAATGTATCAATTACGTGAATCATCTGAACAGCTCAGTTCAACGTCGGAGCAAACAATGGCATCCAGCCAGGAAATCAATCGTGCGATTCGTGACGTCGCAGAAACATCATCGGTTGTATCTGAAAAAACAGAAGAAACAAACCTTTCCACGATAGAGTTGGCACAATCCATCGAAACCTTCACCACACAGGTTGAGTCGATGAATCAAATGTCGGAGGTACAGGATGGTGGGTATAAACAAGGATTAGAGCAAATGGAAATATTAGAGCAAGTGTCATTAAAATCTTCAAGGCAAGCGGAGGTCACAGAAACGAGAGTCAATCAGTTGTCTGAATACATCCAGAACATTGAGAGTGTAATTGCCGCTATTCAAGGAATTTCAGAACAAACGAACTTATTAGCATTAAATGCTAGTATTGAAGCAGCACGTGCCGGTGAAGAGGGTAAAGGGTTTGCGGTTGTTGCCAGTGAAGTAAGAAAGCTTGCTGAGCAAACGAGCGCACTAACAAATCAAATTTACGAAAAAATCGGTTATGTAAAGCAAGAATCTGCTAGTACCGTTACTTCTATGAACGATATGAAGGATTCCTGTGAGGAACAATTAACAATCGTTTCAAAAACAAAAGAGTTATTTGATAAATTATCGAATGTAACCCAGGAAATGTCTCACTCTATGGTACTTATCTCTTCTGATATTAAAAGTATGAATGAAAAGAAAGATAGTATAATGTTGAGATTGAATCAAATTACAGATGGGATGCAACAATCAGCGGCAGCTAGTGAGGAAATTAGTGCTTCAGCTGATGAACAGCTTCAAGCAATGAACAGTGTGGCAGAGGCAGCAGAAATATTGTTAAAAATGAGTGAAGAGGCAAATAAACAAATAAAATCATTTAAAATATAAAATAGAGAGGATGACAAAAGGTTGAGCTTTTCGTCATCCTCATTTTTTACATTTTATATTGAATCAAATAAATAACATTTTGTCTCATTTTATGGTACATTAAAACGGTTACATAAAGCTGAGCTAAGGAGGAGAATATCTATGACATATTTAGCTAGCAAAGAGCGATATCAAACAATGAAGTATAACCGGTGTGGTCATTCAGGCTTATTATTACCAGCGATTTCATTAGGGTTATGGCATAATTTTGGAGGGGTCGATTCATTTGAAAATGGTAGAGCCATGCTTCGAAGCGCCTTTGATCTTGGAATTACCCATTTTGACCTTGCTAATAACTACGGCCCGCCGCCAGGATCAGCTGAGGAGATGTTTGGGAAAATACTTAAGACAGATTTTGCTCCTTATCGGGATGAAATGGTTATTTCCTCAAAGGCAGGCTACCATATGTGGGATGGCCCTTACGGTGATTGGGGCTCGAAAAAATACTTAATGGCGAGTTTAGATCAAAGCTTAAAACGTATGGGACTTGATTATGTTGATATTTTTTATTCGCATCGTCCAGATCCTAATACGCCACTTGAGGAAACGATGGGTGCTCTAGATTTAATGGTTCGTCAAGGAAAGGCTCTCTATGTAGGGATTTCTAGTTATAGTGCCGAACAGACTGAGAAAGCGGTAAAAATTTTAAACGAGTTAGGAACCCCATTACTTATTCATCAACCAAATTACTCGATGTTTAATCGTTGGATTGAAGATGGTCTACAGGATGTGCTTTCTAATAACGGGGTAGGCTCAATTGCCTTTTGTCCGCTTGCTCAAGGACTACTTACAAATAAATATTTATCTGGGATCCCAAAAGACTCACGGGCGGCAAAGGATCATAGTTTCTTAAAAGAAGACCAAGTTACAGAGGAAGTTGTAAGCAAGGTTCAGCGTTTAAATGAGCTAGCTCTAGAACGTGGGCAAAGCCTAGTTCAGATGGCACTTGCATGGGTT
Organism: Halalkalibacter urbisdiaboli; assembly: GCF_002156385.1. GTDB lineage: Bacteria > Bacillota > Bacilli > Bacillales > Bacillaceae_D > Halalkalibacter_A > Halalkalibacter_A urbisdiaboli. The sequence goes on along the minus strand of NZ_MVJM01000004.1, from coordinate 30,395 downwards.
TTACGAGAAGGAAAAGTTACAACAGCCTTAATAGGTGCAAGTAAGGTAAGTCAAATAGAGGAAAATGTTCGTGCGTTAGATAATCTTGATTTTTCACAAGAGGAATTAGAAAAGATTAATCATATATTACAAGGCTAATTAGGAAACACTACGGCCTCACAATGAAAACAATCTATTGTGAGGCCGTAGTGTTTATTGTTGATTTGGTATGGTTGCAACGACACGAAGCCTACGATAATCAGCAACCCATTGTTCATTTACAAACATAGTTGGTTTTAATGTAAGTTCAACGGCTTTGATAATTTCCTCTTTTTGTTCTTCATCTAATCCTTCAAATAAACTAGATGCAAACATAGTTAGCCAGTTTCTTAATCCATGCTCGCCTTGTAATGGGGTTGGTCGGGCAAACTGCTGGGCAAATGAAACCTCAAACCCAACGGACTCCATTAAAGATGTGTATTCACCGATACTTGGAAAATACCAGGGGAACCGGGTGGCTGGAAAAGTGATTCCTAAGTTTCGAAATTGCTCGAATACTGCTTCGTAGATTAAACGAACGTTTCCTTTTGCTCCAAATTCAGCAACAAAGCGCCCTCCCGGCTTTAGTGCTTGAAAAATGGATTGAAGAACGTGCTCAGGTTGCTTCATCCAATGCAGGGCAGCATTTGAAAATACTGCATCAAATTGTTGTACAAATGGTAGGGAAGCTGCATCTTCTACAAGAAAAGAGATGTGAGGATATTTTTGTTGTGCTTGCTGAATCATATTTGTTGAATAATCAATTCCGACTACTTCTGCTCCTGTTTCTGCAATTTTGGCGGCTAAATCACCTGTACCACAACCAACATCTAAAATAGATTCTCCTTTTTTAGGCTCTAACACATCGAATAAATATTCACCAAATTTTGTAACGAACATATGCTTATCATCATACAAATGAGCATTCCAACTATCTTGCTTCGTTACTTTCATAACTACGCCCCCTATTATTTGTTAACTTCATTATACACTCTTTGTAAAGGTAGTTAACAAAAATGTAGATATTTGTTAACTGAGTAAGGGATAAAAAGGAGGGCAGTGAAAAAGGGTGGGTTTCCCTTTTTCACTGCCCTTGATAAAAAGTTACGGTATGTTAGAGAGTGCAATTTCAACAAAATGGCATTGTAGCGCTATTAAAGTAAGGAACGTATTTAGGATTTTAGGTCATTTGGAAATACAAGACCAATTTGTTTTCTAGCCTCATCCATTATTTCTAGTGTAAGCATGGAATGGGCATGGCTATTAATTGACGATTCCAATCTATTCGTTTTAATGAGATCAATAAATTCTTTTGCCTCATAATACATTGTGTTGTCCTCTTGTTGTTGAGTAAGATCTTCAACGGTTCCATTTTTGTAGTGCAGTTCAATCTTTTCAAGCTGATTTAGATTGTGAATGAGAATACTTCCCTCCTCACCCTGTATCTCAGAAGGAATAGATGAATTTGTTATTTTTGAATAGGATACAACGGCTTCTTTATCGTCATATTTTAGGAGGATGCTTCCCTCACCATCAACGCCGGAGTCAAGTAGCAGTGCAGTAGCTTTCATTTCTAACGGTCTTCCGAATAAAACAACTAAAGGATAGAGGCAATAAACACCAATATCCATTAACGCACCATTTGAAAATGCTGGATTAAAAGCATTTAGAACGGTACCAGCCTTATAGGCGTCGTATCGTGATGAGTACTGGCAATAGTTTGCAACGTACCGACGAACGGTTCCAATTTTAGCGAGATTCTCTTTAATGACGTTAAAGTTTGGCAGAAGTGTCGTTTTTAGTGCTTCCATTAATACGACGCGATTTCGTTTAGCTGTGTCAACCATTTGTTTCCACTCTCTAGTATTAGATGCTGCCGGTTTTTCACAGATAATATGTTTGCCATGGTTCATAAGTAGAATGGCTTGTTCAGCATGTAAGGAATTTGGACTTGCAATATAGACCGCATCGATGAAGGAGCTGTGCGCCATCTCTTGTAAATCTGTGTAGGTGGTTTGTACTTCGTATTTCTCAGCGAATTTTCTTGCTTGTTCCTCTGTTCGTGAATAAACAGCAGATAATTCAAAGTCAGGAATCTGGCTAGCTGCTGCAATAAATGATTCGGTTATCCAGTTTGTTCCGATTACACAAAAGCGTATCATTTTTTCCTCCCCTATTAAACAATGATTGAAAAAAGTATGTAGGTTAAGCATAAACGAAAAATGAGGTTTTCAAAAATAAAAACGTTATCTTACTCAAAAATAAGTTGGAAGAAACATTCATACAAGTATTTTGTCAAAAAACGTTGAATGTTGTCGATTTTGTGATTAAGATATAGATATTAACAACTTGAAGGAGCGGAAAAATGAATACCATTGAACAGATTAGGGTAAGTGACTTACAAAGTAAAAATAAACTTATTATGATTACATTTTCAATTTCATTGTTGTTAGGGCTTATAAGAGCAATACTAGTTGAAAATACGATACATACCTACATTTATGCGAGTGAAATTGCGATCATTGCATGTGGTTATTTTTTTCTGAAATCGAAAAAGTTAGATAAGCTTTTCGGGTACTTCTTTTTATCGATAGCTTTTTCTTTATCTATTGGTTCAATTGCCTTTTTAAATGGAAGTTTAGCAATGACGTTTATCATTTTTCTTCTCGTGTTATTTTCAGCTGGTTATTATACGTGGAAAGTTTACTTTTATGGAAGTGGACTTGGTTTATCCGCTATTATATTTAATCATTTACAGATGGAGCCGAAAGTCGATGTTATTACTGAAAACTTTCCGACTGTGATGATTGTTTTTGTTCTGTTTAATCTTATGTTAATAGGGCTAATTAAGCTAAATAAAAAGCAAGTTAATCAAATTGAGCAAATGTTATTAGAATTAACAAATGCTGCGGAAGTTAATGAACGAAATCGTTTAAACCTTGAGAGTAGTGTTGGGGAAATTGGAAGCAAGCTTACGACGGTTAATAACCAAGTACAAAATAATTTGACAGCACAGAAGGAAATAAAGGTTGCTATCCAAGAAATGTCTTCTGCGAGCACAAATCAAAGTGAGCGAGTACAAGAAATTGTCGAGAGTTCAAGTGAGACATTGAAAGGGATGCTGGAGCTTCATCATGCTTCGAAAGAGGTGCAAGAAGAAACGAAGGTAGCGAAAGATTTGTCTACACAAGGATCGGAGCAAGCGCATTTTCTTTCTGAGGATATGTTATCGCTTCAACAGGTGATGAAACAATTAAATCAAACGTTTATTACTCTTACAAATAAGATTAATGAAACGAATGATTTTGCCGATAGCATTCGTGGAATTACGGAACAAACAAATTTACTTGCGTTAAATGCATCGATTGAAGCAGCACGTGCTGGGGAGGCAGGCAGAGGGTTTTCTGTCGTAGCAGATGAAATTCGAAAGCTTGCTGATGTGACGAGTGAAACAACGAAAAAAATAACGAGTAATTTAGATGAAGTAAACGAGGCAAATGCAACGGCTATTGAAAACATGGAAGCAAGTAAAGAGCAGATGAATAAAAGTGTTGAGATGGCGACAACTGTTTCCGATTATTTTAGTCAGTTAACTCAAGCCCTTGAGAGTGTAGCTGAGAAATTTAGTGTTGTTGACATGCTAACAGGAAAAACCGAGGCACAGTCAAAAATCGTAGAAGAAGCAACCGCTGAATTGGCAGCAATAATAGAAGAAGAGACAGCAAGTATGGAGCAAATTTCTGCAACGATTGAAAATCTAAATGACGATAATCAACAAATTGCAGCGGACTTACAAGAGACTGCTGTCCAAACACAAAGATTATTGACGTAGTAGAAAAGAAGGGTATCCCAAAAAAGTTGAGCATTTGGGATAGCCCTTTTTTCTTGGCTCTAATATTAGCCGTTTACGATGTTCCCACCGTTTACGTGTAGAATTTGTCCCGATACGTACGTTGAATCATTTGAAGCCAGATAGACATAAGATGGAGCAAGCTCGGCCGGCTGTCCTGGTCTGCCCATCGGTGTGTCTGTACCGAAGTTTGCGACCTGATTAGCCGGAAAGGATGCGGGAATAAGTGGTGTCCATATTGGTCCTGGTGCAACACCATTCACACGAATGCCCTTTGAAACAATATTTTCTGATAATGAGCGGGTAAGGGCAACGATGGCACCTTTAGTTGCTGAATAGTCCATTAAGACAGGCTGACCTTTGTATGCAACGATTGAAGCTGTGTTAATAATCGAGCTTCCTTTTTGTAAATGGGGCATAGCGGCTTGAATAAAGTAAAAATAGGAATAGATGTTTGTTTTGAATGTACGGTGAAGCTGCTCAGATGTAATGTTTTCGATTTTTTCTTGATAATGCTGTTCAGCAGCATTGTTAACAAGAATATCGAGCTTATTAAAGGTATCGACTGTCTTTTTAACCGCTTCATAGCAAAAGGATTCTTCTCCAACATCGCCGCTAATTAATAAGCATTGAACGCCGTATCCTTCAACAAGCTCTTTTGTTTTTTGTGCATCATCATGCTCATCAAGATAGACAATACTAACATTGGCCCCCTCTTTTGCATAAGCAATTGCAACAGCACGACCAATTCCGCTATCTCCTCCCGTAATTAAAGCGACTTTATTTTTAAGCTTGCCACTTCCTACATAGGTAGGATCATCAAAAATAGGTGCTGGCTTCATTTCAGACTCAAGCCCAGGCTGCTTTTGTTGGGCTTGCGGCGGCTGACCGTTGTTTTGCACGCTTTCAAATGGATTTTGACTAGACATCAAAACACTCCCTTAGCTTAGTTATCCTAACAAGTATAGTTTGCGAAAAAAAAGAAATTTTATGAAAGAGGCTGTGCCAAAAGGTTGGTTTTTAACCTTTTGGCACAGCCTTCATGCAATGAGAGTAGCGGACTAAGCCATTGCTGTGCACGCTTTATGCTTTTGAGATAACCCCTTTCTCCTGCTTTTTAATCATTTACAGTAATCCTTGTATCAGCAGGGATTGGCACATGAGATTGTAAGCCGTCAGCTAGAATATTGCTTAAGGCTTCGCCGCTCTTATGTTTTTCTATAACATCAAGCATAGTGAAACCATCACCGCCGCTTGCAATAAAATCATTTGTCGCAACAGAATAGTTTTTTTGTGGATCAAGTGGTTCCCCGTCAATCACAACATTAGAGACTCTGTCTCCTGGTTGTTTACTTGGGTTGAAGGAAAATTGAAAGCCGGATATGTGTAAAAAGCCACCGTTTTGCTCAGGGTATAATCGAACAGCATGCTCTAAACACTCCATTAATTCTTTACCAGTAATTGTTAGTTGGACAAGTTTATTATCAAAGGGGAGAGCTGTTAAAACATCATCACGGGTAACCTCACCTTCTTTAATGTCAGCCCTAATAATCCCTCCATTTGTAAATGCAATATCTGTATCGGCCTTTATCCTCATTGTATCAGCAAGCAATTTACCTAAATTTGTTTCACTTGTTCGAACAAGTTCCCGTTTCCCATGTAAGGTTATAGGAATGGTTGCGACTACCTCATTTAGTGATTGTTTCACCTTTTGTTTGTATACGTCGATTAAACGTTCAATTTTGGGATCTTTCATTTTTGAAGGATGATCTCGATATAGAAATCCATTAATCCCTATCAATTCTTCGCCGTGAAAAATTAAATTTGTATGTCCTACCGCCTTACCATATTCAGCTGATTGGGTTAAAAAGGTTTGCTTAATTTTTAAAGGGGTTTCAATCGTATCGTGACTATGGCCTCCTAGGATAATATCAATGCCTTCAACTTTCTCTGCAATGAGTTTATCTATTTTTAAACCAGCGTGAGATAATACAATCACATGGTCGACGTCTTTTTTTACTGCTTCTACAATGGTTTTAGTTACGTCAATCTCATCTTCAAATGTAATACCCTTTATGTTTGAAGGGCTTGTTTTTATCGCTGTATCTGTTGCGAGAATACCGATAACTGCAAATGTTTTTCCCGCTTTTTCCATGATTGTGTAACGCTGAAATAGTGCTTCACCATTATGAATGGCGTTTGCCCCAAGTAGCGGGAATGATAATGAATCTCTTAACGTAAGAAGGTGGCGAGTTCCGTAATTAAAATCGTGATTTCCCGGTACCATTGCATCGTATTGAATGGTATTTAAGCTTTCCGCAACAACATTTCCTTTATTGAAATTAACAAGATTTGTTCCATGGAATGTGTCTCCTAGATCAAATACAAAGGCATGTGAGTAAGAAGAGCGGACATGATTAACAATGTTTGAAATCTTTGCAAGTCCTAACTCGCCATTTGCTTTTTGATGTAAAATTCGCCCATGTAAATCATTTGTATGGATAATTGGGATAAAGGTGAGCTTTTCTTTAAAGGTAGAAATAAGCTCTGCAAGGTCTTTAGTTGTTAACGGCTTTTTGGGGCGGAAATTCTTCGACTGGTCTGTCGTAATTAATCCTAGTTCAACAGCAGCTGTTAGCTCAGAGAGATATTCGGAAGAGATTTGATGATGATCTTTTACCTTTCTTAATAAAGAGCTCCGCGAATATTGGTTGCTAAGATTTAAACTACGAATCACTAGTGCGTATGCTTGCTCTCGAGTAATTGTACGTTGCAAGTTTATTTGCTCCCCATTCGTTAATATTTTTGTTCGGTAAGCAGCTTCTATGTAAGGATTTTGTTTAGAGTTTGAAATAAACGGTTCCTGTAAATCGATATCAAGAAGAGAGATGATCGTTTCAATAAAGGTTACACCGTTCACTTCTTCCTGAGTTATCGAATCTGCATGAATTTGTGTAGGGATAGTCGTGAGTAGCAAAAGTAAAATAAAAGGTTTAATTGCAACCTGCATGGATCAAGCTCCTTTCTAAGAGACTGTAAGACAAGGGGAATTGCATGGTTTACAAAAGCTCTTCTTTAGTATGGTAAGATGAGTAGAGATTAAACATAATGAATTTTATGGGGGAAAATATGTTAGAACGTAAGGCGCCGTTTCAGCCACATTCTTTTTATTTGCTGTTTCTCGGGGGGCGTTGAGGGTTTTGGAGGAAATTGCCTAGCGATTTCTGGTCAAACTATTTTGGAAGACTTGGGTCCACTTCTTATTGCCTTTGGTTACAATTTAACAGGTGGTTATATTATAAAGGTGTTTCCCTTACTTGGTGCGGCTTGTACTTAGTTAGCCTGCCTCAAAAAGAAAAAAACGAGTGCCTAGTCATTGGGCATTCGTTTTTTTCTAAATCCAGTGTTCACCCCAGGATTGGATGGATTCAATAACCGATTCTAAAGCCATTCCTTTATCAGTTAATGAATATTCAATCCGAACAGGCTTCTCAGGGTAGACCGTTCGTTCAACGATATTAGCAGACTCTAATTCTTTCATTCGTTCGGTAAGAATGCGGTCACTCATTTCCGGTATTTGTGATTTAATATCTTTAAAGCGTTTTGGGCCGTCAAGTAAGACACGAATAATCAAACCATTCCACTTTTTACCTAATAGCTCCATTGCCATCTCATACTTTGGACACATTTGGCTATAATCCATGTTCTTCACCTCAGTATCTTTAGTTTACCACAAGTTTTGAATTTAAATAAGTAGCCGCTAAATAGGGGAAGTGCCTAAAGTATGTTCTTAAATCAAGAAATCGTAAATGGAAAGTTTATGAGGTTGTCACAAGTTATTGTTTAAATGAAGATAAACCTTGTTATAATATGGCTAGGATATAGAGGTAGGTGAAAAGAAATTGAGGCTTTCAAATAAAAAATTATTTATTTTAATTGCTACGATTACGGCTTTATACGGTCTTTTGTATTGGGTAATAGGGGACTATATAACACGATAAAAAAGGAAGAATCAAGAGAGAGTGATTCTTCCTTTTATCTGTTATACATGAACTTTTTGTGGAGAGGATAAGGTCATTAAAATGGTGGCGGCTCCAGTTGCAGCAACTGCGATCACTGATAAAATCAACTCATCCCAAGTAATGGTGGCAAGGCCGGCAAAGACTACAAGTAAATCAAAAATAAAGACCAATATCCCAACATTCCAATCCATTTTTTTTGCCGTCATTTGGGCAAGTAAATCTAACCCCCCTGTACTAATATCTACTCGAAACATAAGGCCTACGCCAATTCCGAGCAAAGTTCCCCCAAGGAGAGCGCTTGTTAAAGGATCCGTTGTTATTGTATGCAACTTAAATAGGGAAAGCCAATCAATAAATACTGCCGATAATAGTAATCCAGCAAGACTGTTATACAAGAAGGAGCGATAATACTTCCAAGCATAGAGGTAAATGGGAATACTAATAACGATAAATGTTATACCGACTGGGGTTCCCCATAAATAATGGGCGATTAAACCTAGACCAATAATTCCCCCATCTAAGAGGTGGTAGGATACAAAGAACATATTAATCCCGACACCAATAATGAGACAACCAATGATAAGGTAGAGCAAGGTTTTTATCACAATATCACCTTCACTGTTTTTGACAAGCTGTTCGATTATATGCGAAGGGCTTCCTTTTCATGTCAGGAAACGAAAAAAGCATGGAATCCCATGCTTTTTTAAACAGATGATAATTAATATGTTCGGGTTACATCCCACTAAGATGATGAAGGAATGTGGTTGCAATACCAAAATAAATTAATAATGAGAAGATATCATTTAGCGTCGTAATTAAAGGACCGGAAGCGACAGCAGGATCAATTCCAAAGCGGTAAAGTGTTAGCGGAATAATGGTTCCAGCAAGCGTTCCAATAATTAACGTTAAAAGTAGAGAAGAACCTACCACTAAGCCGAGAACGAGATCCTGTCTCCAAAAGAAAGCAATAAATGAAATTAAAATTCCACATGTAATTCCGATTATAATCCCAACTCGTAATTCACGAAGTACTAGTCTAATGACCGTTTTTCTATCAACATCCGTAGTAACGATACCACGGACAACCACGGCAAGGGATTGCGTCCCCGTATTCCCCGTCATACCTGCAATCATAGGCATAAAGAAAATCAACGCCACAACCTGTTCCAACGTTTCTTCAAATCCACTTATGATACTACCAGATACAAGGCCGATAAATAAAAGTAAAATAAGCCAAGGCAAACGTCGTACGGAAGCTGTTATAGCCTTAGTATTAAAGTCAATATCACGACCAACGGCGGAAATTCTTTCAATGTCTTCATTTGCTTCTCGGATTACAACATCAATGGCATCATCGACCGTAATAATACCAAGTAATGTATTATTTTCATCAACAACAGGGACAGCAATGAAGTCATATCGTTCAATAATTTGAACGACCTGCTCCTGATCTGTATCAACTTGAACAGATACAACCCTGCTAAACATTAAATCCTCAATTTTATCATTAACATCAGCAATTAATAAATCTCGATAAGAGACTACACCGACTAACTTTTTATCATCATTAATTACATATAGGTAATAAATGTTCTCGGAAAAGCTGGCATACTCCTTTAATTTGTCAACAGCTTGTCTTACGGTTTGGTCATCGCGTATCCATACAAATTCGTTTGTCATTAAACCACCAGCTGTATCTGCTGGATAGCTTAAAAGTGAGCGGATTTTTTGGGAATCCTCTTTTTTCATGACATTCAAAAACTCTTGAATTTTATCAACAGATAACTCATTTAATAAATCGGCTAAGTCATCATTTTCCATTAAGTTCATGACTTTAGATGAACGTTCGATACCGAGCCTATGTAAAATTTCCATTTGCATTTCATATTCAAGCTCTTGAATTAAATCTGCAATTTGGTCAGGTGTTAAAAAAGTTAAAAATTTGTGGTGGTGCTTCTCTGGAAGTCCACGATATAGCTGAGCCACATCATAGGGGTGTAATTCGTCAAGTAATTGTTGCAGAGCGCCACGTTTTGCTTCTTTTATGTATTTAATGACGAGTACGAGAAGTTGATCCTCTGTCATGTTTGCAATCAAATCATTCACCTCACTTTGAAGAGTATTCTAATGCGTAATGTACAGTTTTTTTATTAGGTTACCGAATATAACAATACAACATACCCGTTTTTCAAGCAATAAAACATCTAAGAATTGAATTGATTTTTTTACCATATATTTATAAATGCTATTGACGTTGAGAATGAATTTCATTTACAATGATAATGAGAATTGTTATCACATCGCAATAAAAGGAGTGACATAGATGTCTTCATTAATGATTGTTGGAGCAGACCGGTTAGGTTCAATTCCTAAAAAACTTGAGGAGTTAGGCTTTAGCGAAATCATTCATATAAGTGGTCGGAAAACACAGATGGTAAAGAAAGAAATTCCAACGCACATTGATTTAATTCTTGTTTTAACCGATTTTATTAATCATAATTTAACGTCGGTACTAAAAAGGAAAGCAACAGAACAAGAGATACCGATTTGTTATGCTAAACGTTCATGGTGTTCGATATATCAAGCCATTGATCGCTGTGAATACGGATGTGAGAAAAGAAAGGAATGCCAATACTATCAAGCTAGACAGGGACATTAGGAGGTCATGAATGACAAGTAATCTTCATACAATACTACAAAAGGAAGAACTACTATATGATTTTATTGCTTGTCCATACCGCTTTTATTTCCAAAAGAATTTGGGTACATTACAGTTAACTTGGCAACATGTCGTTCAAAATGTGATAAACCAAATTGTATTGGAATACTTTCAGTTGTCTCTTAATGAAAGGACAAGTCTCAACGTCCTTCATCTAATAGGTAGGCATTGGGGAAAAGTGAACCGAGACTGCTTTCATAATGTTGCTCATTATGTAACAACATTTGCCTTTGTATCGGACCATCTATTGCTATTTTTATTATCAGAGAAAAGGATGAAGCCGCCTGTCTTTTTATTTGAAGAACAAAAGGACCATGCCACATTACTATTTGATGTAGGGAATTGGACAGAGCATTCTTTTGTTATAAAAAAAATATTAAGTGAAACCGATGAAACATTATTACCTGCTTATTGGAATGTTGTTAAAGCCTTTTCTGTTAAAACGTTTGGACGTTTACCAGAGCAAATTGAAGTATTTGATTTGAAGCGGGCCCATCGATACATACATTTACCAAAACAAAACGAACAGCTTTCGAGCATCGAAGACATTCCATGTTTGAGTTGTTCATTTTTAGAAAACTGTATGGACTAAAGAAAGTTAAAGTTAGTTTGAATAAGAATAAGGGTATGGTAAAATAAACTAAATGAAGTCGTTCTATGAGAGGGTGAGTACATTTGAAGCAAGAACTTGCTGAACTTCATCAAAGCATGCTTCTAGCAAAAGCGGCGATTGAAGATTTTTTAGCAATATTAGCTCCTGTAATCAAAAGCGCCCAAAGTGATTACGAGCGTCTATATCACCGTCACATATATGATGAGGAAGAGGAACGGTTAGGTAGGGTGAAGGAACTATTAGATGTTATTGCTAATTTCCAGCAAGATGATACCCCCGAATCACTAAGGCCTTGGCCCTCTAATCATTTTCTACAAGCATTATATTTAGAAACATACGGGCTGCGTCATTTTATTGAACATTTGAACCTTGCACTTTATGGATTTCAAGATGAAGAGCGTCAGGCTTTATTAAATGGAATGCTTGAACAAGCACATTCTCATTATCAACATGTAAAAGAGATATTAGCGAAATATAATGAGGGTAACGAGGGTTCTTCGAAAATAATATCAGATAATATAGATTCACCAGCATTTACAGTCGGAAGTTTATTATAGATGAAGGAGTGTGTATAGATGACGAAAACAAATCGCTTCCCAGATGCACCATTAAATGAACAGGAATTTACTCAACTTGATCAAACAGTAATTGAAATGGCTCGTTCTCAATTAGTGGGACGTCGTTTTATTTCGTTACATGGCCCACTTGGAAGAGGGGTTCAAAGCATTCACACTGATATTTACTTAGAAGATGGCCAAGCTACGATAGACTTCCAAGGTACAAATGAAGGGGTAGAAAGCGCAACAAAGAGAGTAAGCTATACGTTACCGATGCTTTATAAAGATTTTGTTTTGTATTGGCGTGATGTTGAACAAGCAAAAACGTTGGGAATTCCGGTTGACTTTTCAGCAGCTGCAAATGCCGCAAGACAGGTTGCTTATTTGGAGGATGCGATGATCTTCCACGGTTCCGAGGAGTTCGATATCCCAGGTATTATGAATGTAAAAGGACGTCTGACACATTTAATGGAAAACTGGTACGAATCAGGCCATGCTTTTCGTGATATAGTTGAAGCAAGAAATAAATTAATGCAAATGGGACATAATGGACCTTATGCGTTAATTGTTTCACCTGAGCTTTATGCATTGTTACATCGTGTTCATAAAGAAACAAATGTATTAGAGATTGACCATGTTAGAGAATTAATTACAGGTGGCGTATTCCAATCACCAGTATTAAAGGGTAAAAAAGGTGTTGTCGTGAATACAGGTCCACATAATTTAGACTTAGCAGTTTCCGAAGATTTCGATACGGCTTATTTAGGAGAAGAAGGAATGAATCATCCATTCCGTGTTTATGAAACCCTTGCATTGAGGATTAAAAGACCGTCTGCTATTTGTACGTTAGAAAGCCAAGAAAAAGAATAGAGTAAGAAGAAAGAGCATGAACGCAATTAAGCGAGCATGCTCTTTTTTAATGAGATTACATTTTCCTCTAGGAAAGGAAGTGTATTTTCATAACCGCGTTCTTTTAATTCAGAAACACTAATGTCCGTAATGAGCGTTTCAACTTCCTCTTTAAACGGAGCTGTTACGAAGCCTTCATTTACTTCACATAGTCGAGTTAAGTAATGAATGGTATCAGTTAATAAGTATTTTCGTGCAGAACTGTTCTCAAGTTGACATATTAATTTATGTTCTAACCCTCTCATAAGTGAAATCTCATCAACATGAACAAGGAATTGTTCGCCTTCTGTTGTCATAAATCCAATGGAGTGATAGTGACCGTTCGTTAACTCTAAACTTGTGAAAACAGGAAAAGTAAATTCTTCACCGGAACGTAATCGAATCGATTTAGCTTCAACTGCCCCACCGACTTTACGTTTGTTTGTAATCACCGTATGAATATCCTTCAGTGCGTGGATAATCACTTTTTTCATGAGCTGCTTCCTCCCTGAATTAAATTACTACACTATGATATGCCTATTCGAGATTAATTATCATTAGTATATCGAATAATGATAATCATTGTCAATTGATTTCGGGCTATTATTGAGAACGATTCTCTTGGTAATGGTTAGGAATAGTTTTTTCAGATTCCTTTTTGATCTAGTCCCAATTTTAAAAAAAATTGATAACGTCTAGACAGGAGAAGTAGAATATGACAAAATAAGTTGCGTAGGGTAAAAACATTTTACTGAATATAAAAAGGTTGTCTTTTTACAACTAATTTCAGAGTAGTCGACATTAAAGGGGGAATAACGATGGGAAAGAAGCTTGCTTTGTTTTTAACGGGATTGTTAACGGTGGTGTTGCTTGCAGCATGTGGAGTAGAAGAAGCTGCACCTACCTCAGAAAGTAAGGAGGTTAAGGTTGTTACGAGCTTTTCAATCCTTGCTGATTTGATTGAAAACGTAGCTGGGGAACGGGCTGAGGTTCAATATGTCGTGCCGATTGGAGAGGAGCCGCATGAGTATGAGCCTGTTCCAAGTGATTTTCAAAAGGTTAGTGATGCAACCGTATTTTATGTAAATGGGTTTGACTTGGAAGGCTGGCTACAAAAGTTAGTTGATAACGTGGGAGAAGTAGAAGTAGTGGAAGTTTCCTCTGGCATTACGACAATCCCAATTGAAGGTGAAGATGCGGCAGATCCTCATGCTTGGTTAGATGTTAAACGTGTCATGGTGTATGTAGAAAATATTCGTGATGATTTATCTAAGCGGGATCCTGAGGGAAAGGAAATATATGAAGCAAATGCAGAAGCGTATTTAGAAGCATTACGTGAGTTGGATAATTGGATTGAGGAGGAGGCCTCTAAAATCCCTGAAGAACGTAAAACGCTTGTTATTAGTGAGAATGCCTATAAATATTTCGGTGAATCCTATGGTTTTGAAACGATTGGGATTTGGGAGTTAAATTCTCATGAAGAAGGGACACCCGGGCAAATTTCACGTGTTGTTGAGTTAATACAAGAGAAAAAGCTTCCTGCTGTCTTTGTTGAGACAACAGTTGATCAAAGGTATATGGAAACAGTTGCTGAAAATGCAGGTGTTACTATAGCGGGAGAGGTGTATACCGATGCGGTTGGCCTTGATGGAAGCGGGGCTGAAACGTATATAAAAATGATGGAGCATAATGTCCATACATTTATCGGTGGTTTGAAAATAAATTAAAAATTGATGGAGGCTGTTTCGAAAGGGAGTTTAAGCTTCCGAAACAGCCTCCTTTTTCTAAGGGAAATTAAAAAAGACGACTGCCTAGGCCGAATAATACAAAGATAATAAAAAGAATCCAAGCCGATTTAACGAGGAGTTTTTTATTTTTTCGATGTCTGGCCCACCGATTTGGGTTAAAGGATACACTTTGTGGCTCGTGAACATGCTGATACATAGAAAATGATCTCACACCAGTTAGTAGAATTGGTGCAAGGGCTGCTCCACCAATTAGGCCAAATAGATGGGCAAGAATGTTAATATTAGAATTAACAAACGTCATGACAAGTCCAATGATTAAAATTGTCATAACAAGCTGTGAATTCGCCCGATCAATTAGATTCTTACGATTTAAAACAATATAAACGTAAGCTCCGAATAAACCAAAAATAGCACCAGAGGCACCAAGGTGTTGTGGATAAGAAAGCCCCCCAAGATAAAACGTTGCAATATTAGCAATGATTCCAGCAAATAAATAGAGGGTAAGGAATTTTACTTTTCCGAGCATTTTTTCTAAACCTGGACCGAAGATGACAAGGGAAAATGAATTAAATAGAACATGACCTAGTCCAAGGTGCATAAAAATTGGTGTAACTAACCGCCAATATTCTCCGTAATAAGCAACGGCTAGATTATAACCGATTCCAATCTCAGCAATAAATCTACCCCCTGGGAGAAGATTCATCCAAAGAAAGAGGATAAAATGTATCGCAACAAGAACGGTAATAACGGGATAATTCTTTCGAAAAGAATAAAAACTTTCATTTCGTATAAACATTACATACCTCCTCAAGACTAGTATAGGAATTATTATAACAAAAGATAGAAAGAACGCTTAACAAAGCTTACGATAGGAACGAAGAGAATATGTAAACCATCTAAAGAAAAGGAGATTTTAGATGATAATAGGAATAGGTATTGACTTAGTTGAGCTTAGAAGAATAGAAACATTAGTGGAAAGGCAGGGGAGGTTTGTAGACAGGGTTTTAACGGTAAACGAGAAGGCTAAATATGAAACATTATCAAAAGGTCGACAAGTTGAGTATCTTGCTGGACGTTTTGCCGCAAAAGAAGCGTTTGTAAAAGCAGTTGGAACAGGAATTTCAAAATCATTTAGTTGGCATGATATAGAAATATTAAATGAAACGAGTGGGAAGCCAATCCTTTATGCAGCAACGGATTGCGAGATTCATCTTTCAATCTCACATAGCGATTCTTATGCGGTTGCGCAAGTAATTCTTGAACGCTTGTCAAGCTAGTCTGCATATTGCCCGAAGTTGTCTCATATAGTTGTAGTGCGGATGGGAGAGAAGGCACCATTCAAGCAGAGTCAGGTCTATAAAAACGAACAGCACGAGGTTCAAGAAGAGTAAGAAGAAATAGGTTATTGCCAGTCTAGCCGTATTCCTTAACTCTCTTGACTTACGATCATGAAGAAAGCCGTCTCTTGAGTGAGTCATCTCTTCTCTGGCGTCAAATGAGACAAAGGGGTGAAAGGATGAAAAAATTATGTTGGTTCGTAGCCCTTGGATTATTAGCATCAATTATGCTAGTGGGTTGCGGAGAGAAAACGCAAGAAGACATTATTAATGACTTAGACACAAAATTATCAGAAATGACTGGTTATAAGGCTGAAGCAACAATGACTCTAGAGACAGGTAAAGAGCCACAAATGTATGATGTGGACGTTTGGTTTCAACGTGAAAGCTACTACCGTGTAGCCCTAACAAACCAAAACAAAGATCAGAGTCAAATCATTCTTCGAAACGATGATGGTGTTTTTGTATTAACGCCAGCTTTAAACAAAAGCTTCCGTTTTCAAAGCGATTGGCCGACAAACAGCAGTCAAGTGTATTTGTATGAGTCACTTATTCGTGACATCTTAATGGATCCAGAACGTTCTTTCACGGCTACAGAAGACGAATATGTATTCCAAACAAATACAAATTATCAAAACAAAAATTTAAATTCTCAAGAAATCACGTTAAGCAAAAAGGACTTATCACCAACACAGGTGAAAATTATGAATGCCGATTTAGAAGTTTTGGTCCAGCTAGATTTTTCTTCCTTTGAATTAGACCCTAGCTTTAACGAAGGGGACTTTGATATGGAACGAAATATGACTGGTGCACAAATGGAAGCTGAACCAACACTAGCAGAACCTTCGGAGGCAATGACCGTTCACTATCCGATGTATACACCGCAAGGAACGGAGCTTGAAGGCTCTCAAAATATTGAGTCTGAGAATGGTGAACGTGTGGTACTTCAATATAAAGGTGAGAAGCCATTTACACTTATTCAGGAAAAGAGTCAGGTGGTTCCAGCCTCGACGCCAATGAACATGAGTCAAGGTGAGCCGGTTGATTTAGGGTTTACAATCGGAGTAATGACAGATGAATCAATTATGTGGTCTTATGACGGAGTGGACTTCCTTCTTGCTTCATCAGAGCTTGATGAAGAAGAGATGATGTCAATTGCTCGCTCTGTTTACGGGACGACTGAAAAATAATGCAGTTATTTTCAAGGCTCAGCTCGGATATCGATGCTGAGCCTTTTCTTAAATAATGTGTAAAATTTACGTAATAATGAATGATCTTAACATTGTAGGAACAACCTATCATAAGAATTCAATTGACAAGCGATAGGGAGAAAATCATAATTTTAAACATGAAACGTCGTTTTGGATGGTGAGTGTGTTATGGATTCTTTTTATCGAGATACGTGGGTGGAAGTCGATCTTAATGCAATAGAAGATAATGTTCGTTCCATTCGCAAGTTCTATAAAGAACGAGACATGAATATTATGGCTGTGGTGAAGGCAAATGGCTATGGTCATGGAGCAGTTGAAGTGGCGAAAATGGCACTTCAATCCGGTGCAACCTATCTAGGTGTAGCAGTATTAGATGAAGCATTAGAACTTAGGGAAGCCGGAATTGATGCACCAATCCTCGTGTTAGGTCGTGTGAAGCCACAAGGAGCTTTATTGGCGATAAAGCATAATATTAGTTTAACTGTTTTTCAATTGGATTGGCTTAAAGAAGTTGAGAGAATGATTGGTCCTTCAAAAAATCTTAAAATTCATATTAAGTTTGACACTGGGATGGGGCGCATCGGACTTATTGACAAAGAAGAATCGAGGCAATTGTTACATTACGCAAAGGATTCAACAACATTTTTTATAGAAGGTGTGTTTACTCATTTTGCGACAGCAGATGACCTAAACTTAGACTACTTTCATATGCAGTATGACCGATTTTTGCAAGTGCTTGATTGGTTAAAGGAATGGGATGTTTCTGTTCCTTATATTCATTGTGGGAATAGTGCAGCTGGATTAAGATTCCCGGAGCGGAATTTTAATATGTTTAGACTCGGTATTTCAATGTATGGGTTAACGCCTTCACCGGACATAACAACCAAGTTACCTATCAAATTAAAGCCGGCTTTTTCATTAAAAAGTAAACTTGTTCAAGTAAAGAAATTGCCAAAGGGAGAACATATAAGTTATGGAGCTACTTACCAAACGGTAGGTGAAGAATGGATTGGAACTATTCCTATCGGTTATGGGGATGGGTGGATTCGAGCCCATAGTAGTTCAGGCGGGCAAGTGTTAGTTGAACAAGAGCGAGCACCCTTTGTAGGGAGAATTTGCATGGACCAATGTATGATTCGTTTACCACGGGAGATGAAGGTAGGCACAGTTGTTACTTTGGTTGGTACTGATGGAGAGGAGTCTGTTTCCATGGATGAAGTGGCATTAAGGTTAAAAACGATAAATTATGAAATTCCGTGTATCATTGGTGGGCGCGTTCCTCGGGTCTATAAATACAATGGGGAAATATGGAGGTGAAGGTGAATCCATTACTTGGTATTAAGTGTCGGAAAGGCATTAATTTTAAAACAAGTTCAATAGACCTTTGCAAATCAAAGACTGTAGTGCTATGATTATTTTGGATATTAAATTTCTAGGCTACATGTTAAAGAAAACAATTCAGGTCGTTGGAATGCCGGGGGTGGATGTTGGTGTCAGATCAAAACACAAAGCGTATTGTAGTAAGCTTGCCACAACATTTATTGAACGAGGTGGACGGTTTGATCAAGCAGGAGAATGTAAACCGTAGCGAAATTATTTCGAAAGCTACAAAAATGTATCTTCGTGAACGAAAAAAGTCTCAAATTCGCGAAACGATGCAACAAGGTTATATGGAAATGGCAAAAATTAATTTAAACCTTGCATCAGAAGCTTTTCTTGCCGAGGAGGAAGCAGAGAATACCCTCGATCGCTTAGTAAGTGGGGTGTAGCGTTTGATTGTTAAAAGAGGCGACGTTTACTTTGCGGATCTCTCACCTGTTGTAGGTTCAGAGCAAGGCGGGGTTCGTCCTGTACTCGTGATACAAAATGATATCGGAAATCGATTTAGCCCAACTGTTATTGTGGCTGCGATTACAGCACAAATTCAGAAGGCAAAATTACCGACTCATGTTGAAATCAATGCAAAGCGTTACGGTTTTGACCGTGATTCGGTTATTTTGTTAGAGCAAGTACGAACAATTGATAAGCAGCGTCTTACCGACAAGATTACCCATCTTGATGATGATATGATGAATCGAGTGAATGATGCTCTGTTTATTAGTCTTGGGTTAATTGATTTTTAATCACGAAAAACTCCGATGAGCGGAGTTTTTTTTGATCGGTGATTTGTTACATAATTGTTGATTGAATTTTAGAGGATTGTCTTTGCAACAAAAGTCAACTCGTGAAATAATAAAAGGAAACTAAAAAACTGGGGGAATAAGGCATGCAAGATTACATCGTGTCATTCATCCTTGAACAACGTCAGACATTAATTGAGCGTTGGGAGAAGGAGCTTATAAACGTAGGGAAAGAAAACTATCTAAAACCTATTTCACCGACAGTTTATGAAAATACTAATCGCGAATTTATGCAATTTATTTTTGATAATGTGGATGCGAATCAAGAAGAAGCTAATGAGCGTTTGAGTGCGTTTGCAGAACGGTATATTCAAAGTGGTTGGCCTTTGGCTTATTTTACTAAAGGGCTTCAGGCTTTTCGGAGAGTGATTTTAGCAGAGTTTTCAGAGAATGAGAAGGATGTTGAAAAATTACTTCTATTATTTAAGGATATTGAATCTTGGATTGATGGGATCATTAATCAGCTAGTTAATGATTATACTGGAACATGGGAAGATATTTTTGAAATGCAAAAGCTTTCTCTTCTTGAGCTATCAGCACCTTTAATTCCTGTTTTTGAAGGGATTACAGTGATGCCGCTTATTGGAACAATTGATACAGCTCGAGCGAAGCTAATTATGGAAAATTTACTAGAAGGTGTTATTGCGAACCGCTCTCATGTAGTGTTAATTGATATAACAGGTGTACCAGTTGTGGATACAATGGTTGCTCACCATATTATTCAGGCATCGGAAGCTGTTCGACTTGTTGGGGCTACATGTATTCTCGTAGGAATTCGTCCTGAAATCGCACAAACGATTGTTAATTTGGGTATTGACTTGAGTAAATTTCCAACAAAAAGTACGTTGCGTAAAGGGATGGCAACGGCACTTGAGTTAACAAATAAAAAAATGATTGATTTGTAAGGTAGGGGGTATTATGAGAATTCCAATATTAAAGCTAAAGCAATATTTATTGATTAGTATTCAAGTAGAATTAGATGACCAAACTGCATTACAGTTTCAAGAAGATCTACTTAATAAGATACATAAAGAGGGAGCAACAGGTGTGGTCATTGATTTAACATCAGTAAATATGATTGATTCGTTCATTGCAAAAGTATTAGGCGACGTTGTAGATATGTCTAACTTAATGGGAGCAAAAGTTGTCTTAACTGGTATACAACCGGCTGTAGCGATTACGTTAATTGATATGGGTATTACATTAGATTCCGTTCCAACTGCACTAGACTTAGAACAAGGTCTAGAGAAATTGCAACAGGAATTGGAGGGATAACAATGAAAACCCAATCCTGTGTGGAAGTAAAGAATGAATGGGGGATTGTGGCTGCGAGACAAGCAGGGAGAACCCTTTCAAAAGAAATTGGCTTTGGGAGTGTGGATCAAGCGCGGATAACTACAGCCATTTCTGAATTAGCGAGAAATATCTATTTATATGCAAAGCAGGGAGAAATCTGTTTAGAGATTGTGGAAAAACCAAGTAAAGTTGGTTTGAAAAAAGGTATAAAAATTGTTGCGCAGGATAAAGGTCCAGGTATTCCTGATTTAAGGCAAGTTATGGTAGATGGCTTCACAACTTCAAATGGTTTAGGAGCAGGTCTCCCGGGAGTGAAACGCTTGATGGATGAATTTACTATCGACTCCAAAGTAGGGGAAGGGACAGTTATTGAAACTACGAAATGGCTCCGATAAAGGAGGGCGTTTGTGAAATATACGGTTGAGAATTTAGAGATAATCTATAAAAGCATTCTCCGAACCTTTCTTCATCGCAAGACAGAACAAGGCTTATATGAAGCTGAACAATTTAGTAGGACTATTCTTGAACACAAGGTCTCACCGGAAGAATTCGTTAGTATTCATCGGGCTGCATTAGAAGAATTGTTTCCTTCGCTACCAGTAGGGGTTCAGGATTCTTTCGATTTACTCCTTGAGGTGATGATGGGATATGGGCTAGCTTATAGAGAGCACCAAAGCTTGCGCGACCGTCAGAAGGAAATTGAAACTGAAATTGATGTCGCGGCTAATATGCAACAAACATTATTACCGAAGGAAATACCAAATGTTCAAGGACTAGATATTGGCGTGGTCAGTGTACCAGCGAATAAGATGAGTGGTGACTATTATCACTTTGTTAAAGATGATAATCAGTGTATCGGTGTGGCGATTGCTGATATTATCGGAAAGGGCGTGCCGGCTGCTCTGTGTATGTCAATGATTAAGTATGCGATGGACAGTTTGCCAGAGCAACGCTTGCAACCGGGTGCGCTTTTAGAAAATCTTAATCGCGTTGTCGAGCAAAATGTTGATGATAGTATGTTTATTACGATGATGTATGGTTCTTATGATCCTAGAACACATGATTTCCATTACTCTGGCGCTGGACACGAGCCTGGTTTTTATTATGATGCTAAAGAGGATAGTTTTCAGGATCTTGTAACAAAAGGTCTCGTGCTTGGCGTGTCGAGAAGGGTCAAATTTCGTGAGTACCATAGAACTGTACATCCGGGTGACTTTATTGTCTTTTTATCTGATGGAGTGACTGAGGGAAGGGTAGATAATGAGTTTATTGAACGTGAACATGTTGTAAAGTTAATAAGAAAGTATATGAAACTTCCTGCTCAAGAAATGGTAGAGGGAGTTTATAGAGACTTGGCAACAATTCAAGGTTTTTCTATGAGGGATGATTTTACGTTAGTGATTTTAAGAAGAAACGTTTAAAACTTAAATCTTGGGGTATGTGTATATTTATAAAAGTGTGAACTGAGGAGGTAAATGTATGAATTTAGAGATTCGTCATGAGCCAGAGGACGGAATTGATATTGTATATTTGACAGGTGAAATTGACGCTTATACAGCACCACAGTTAAGAGAAGCGCTTATCCCTCTTGCTGAAAAGAAAGGACAAGTTATTGTTACTGATTTAACAGAAGTTAACTATATTGATAGTACGGGGTTAGGTATTTTTATTGGTGTCCTCAAGGCAACGCACCAGCATGAAAGTTCACTGAAATTAAAAGGTTTATCGGAGCGGATTAAGAGGTTATTTTCTATTACTGGATTGGATGAAGTGATTGAGATTGAAGCTGGGAAAAGGGAGGAAGCAAAATGAGTCTTCATCAAGCCGATCACATCGAGATGAGTGTACCTGCCAAACCAGAATATGTAGGCGTTGTACGTTTGACTGTTTCTGGGATTGCGAATCGTGTTGGTTTTACGTATGACGATATTGAGGATATGAAAATCGCAGTTGCAGAAGCGTGTACGAATGTTGTCGCACATGCATATGAAGACGAAGGGATGATTGCAGTCTCATTTTATCTCCACAGCAATCGTATGGAAATTGTCATTGCCGATAAAGGACAAAGCTTTGATATGGAAGGTATTCGTGAAAGACTTGGTCCTGTTGATTCAAATAAGCCAGTCGGTGACCTGAAAGAAGGTGGCCTTGGTTTATTTCTTATCAATACATTGATGGATAAAGTTGAAATCAGTGATGAATCAGGTGTTGTCTTAATGATGACAAAGTTCCTGCAACGAGATGGGGTGGAGCAGAGTGTCAACGGGTTCTCTTCCGCACAACCAGAACAAGGATGACGTATACCAATGGATTAAATACTATCAAGAAAACAATGATGAGGAAACACAAATTAAGCTTGTTGAACATTTTGACTCACTCGTTCGTGCGTTGGCGAGGAAATTTTCACGAGGACGCGATTATGACGAGGATTTATTTCAAGTCGGAATGGTGGGACTACTAGCGGCTTTAAAACGGTTTGATAATGAATTTGGGCGTAGCTTTGAATCGTTTGCGGTTCCAACTATTGTTGGAGAAATTAAAAGGTTTATTAGAGATAAGACTTGGAGTGTGCATGTTCCAAGGCGGATTAAGGAGCTTGGCCCAAAGATTAAAAAAGCTGTGGAAACATTAACGGTAGAGTTACAACGTTCTCCTCGAGTACATGAAATTGCTGAATATTTAAATGTTCCAGAGGAAGAAGTTTTGGAAACGATGGAAATGAGTAAAAGCTACCAGGCACTTTCTGTTGATCGGACATTAGATGCTGATCAAGAGGGAGGAGAAGTGACGCTTCTTGATTTAGTTGGAAATGTAGATGATGGCTATGGGAAAACAGAACAGCAATTGTTACTTCAGAAGGCTTTTAGTGTGTTGAATGAGCGTGAAAGACAGATTCTTCATTATACGTACTACGAAAACCTGAGCCAGAAAGAAACAGGCGAAAAACTAAATATATCTCAAATGCATGTGTCTCGATTGCAGCGACGAGCGTTAGATAAGCTTCGTGAGTCGATTAGAGTAAAACCTTCGGAGATTTTAGAATGATTAAGAATTATGAACATGACCAGATTGATATTGTTGCTTTTCAGGAAGCGAAGTCAGGGAAAAGCTATTGTGGTGATGCGCATATTGTCATTAAGGAGCAGGATTATATTGTTTGTGCAGTTATTGATGGCTTAGGAAGTGGAGAATGGGCGAATCATTCCGCAGAAACAGCGACGAAGGTTATCAAGAATGAACATGATAAGGATGTAGAGCAAATAGTTGAGGCTTGTAACAGAGCTTTATTTAATAAAAGGGGTGTTGTTTTAACCATTATAAAAGTGGATTTAAAACAGCACACACTTTGCTATTGTAATGTTGGAAACGTTGGTTTTGTTTTGTATCAGCCTGATGGTACGACGGTACAACCGATACCTGTAAGAGGATATCTTTCCGGACGCATGCAAAAAATCTCAAGCAAATGCTATCAAATTTACCGTGGAACGTCATTTGTGTTGTATTCTGACGGAGTGAAAAAGCCACCGTCGAATAAACTCATGCTGGAAATGAAATCACCTGAGAATCAAATAAATGAGTATGTAACGGAATATCAAGCACTTAGTAACGATGATTTAACGTTACTGATAGGGAAGTTTAAATAATTCGTATATTATAGTATTCTTAATAGTAACATCACTTTTTTAGCCCGCTATGAATGTTTCTCATAGCGGGTTCATAATATACTCCGTATTTCGTTTATTTAGTGAGTGATACTTGTAAAAAAAGATATGGTAATGATATTTGATATACATATTAAAGGAGTGGCGATATGGAAGAGATGATTCGGGAAAAAATGATTGAAACCATTTCTAATGAGATGAAAGTAGCTCAAAAATACATAAAAAATTTAATTAGCCTTGTTGAAGAAGGAAATACAGTCCCTTTTATTGCTCGTTATCGAAAGGAGTTAACAGGGGCGTTAGATGAGGTCCAAATACGTACGATTGTAGAAAAATGGGAGTATGCCAATCAGTTATATACTCGAAAAAGTGAAGTCATTCGTTTAATCGAAGAACAGGGCAAGTTAACGCCTGAACTTAAAGGTAGTATTGAAAAAGCCGGTAAGCTTCAAGAAGTGGAAGATTTGTACCGTCCTTATAAACAAAAAAGAAGGACAAGGGCAACGGTCGCCAAGGAGAAAGGGCTAGAGCCCTTTGCGGAATGGTTGTTTTCACTACCTCGTGAAGGGGATGTCGAGAAAAAGGCAGAGGAGTTTTTGTCTCAGGAACACGAACTTAACGCAGTCGAAGATGTGTTGAATGGTGCGAAAGATATTATCGCTGAATGGATATCTGATGATGCAGACCTGCGAAAGCTTATACGTGAAATGGGCTTTAGAGAAGGAAGGATTACAACTGCAGTTAAAGATAAGGAAGCGGATGAAAAAGGTGTCTTTGAAATGTATTATGAATATGAAGAGGCCACGAAATCAATTGTTCCCCACCGAATCTTAGCAATGAACCGTGGTGAAAAGGAAGGGATTTTACGAGTTGGTTTAGTTTTTCCGGTTGAAAAAATCCTGAGTCGTATTGAGAATAAAACCATTACAAGGCACGGTTCTGTTACGGTAGATTATGTGAAAGAAGCGATCGAGGATGGCTATAAACGGTTGATTGAACCTTCGATTGAACGTGAGATTCGAAATGAATTAACTGAAAAAGCAGAAGAACAAGCGATTCATATTTTTTCAGAAAATCTACGCCATCTTCTGTTGCAACCCCCAATGAAAGATAAAGTTGTTTTAGGAGTTGACCCGGCATATCGGACAGGCTGTAAGTTAGCTGTTGTAGATTCAACTGGTAAAGTACTAGATATTGCTGTCGTATATCCAACCCCCCCACGTAACGAAACGGAAAAAGCTAAGGGGGTAATAAAAAGGTTACTTGAAAAGCATCAAGTTGAAATGATTGCCATCGGAAACGGTACAGCATCTCGAGAGACTGAACAATTTATTGCAGATTTGATGAAGGAGCTTCCGAAATCACTTTACTATTTAATCGTTAATGAAGCGGGTGCCAGCGTGTATTCGGCGTCGGAGTTAGGTAGAGAGGAATTTCCTCATTTACAGGTAGAAGAAAGAAGTGCTGTTTCTATCGCGCGACGTCTGCAAGATCCGCTAGCTGAGTTAGTGAAAATTGATCCGAAGTCTGTTGGGGTTGGTCAATATCAACACGATGTTTCTCAAAAGCGATTAAATGAACAACTTACCTTTGTTGTTGAAATGGTTGTTAACCAAGTAGGGGTGAATGTAAATACGGCTTCTGTATCATTGCTGCAATATGTTGCAGGTTTGTCAAAATCCGTTGCAACAAATATTGTAAAGCGAAGGGATGAAGAGGGCCGTTTTACGAATCGGGCCGAATTGAAAAAAGTTCCGCGTCTTGGAGCGAAGACATATGAGCAGTGTATTGGTTTCTTGAGAATTCAGGGAGCCAAAAACCCATTAGATGCTACAGCGATTCATCCAGAAGTATATAAGGAAACAAAAGATATACTAAATCGAGTAGGGGCTGAACTATCGGAGATTGGATCCGGGGAGTTAAAAGAGAAATTAGCAACCCTTAATTTAGAAGCAGTGGCGAAAGAGACTGGTATTGGAATCCCAACATTAAAGGACATGTTTGATGCATTAATTAGACCTGCACGTGATCCTCGTGACGAGGTTGCGAAGCCTTTGTTAAAAACAGATGTTTTACAATTAGAGGATTTGAAAATAGGGATGGAACTTCAGGGGACTGTGCGTAACGTCGTGGACTTTGGAGCCTTTATAGATATTGGAGTAAAGCAGGATGGCTTAGTCCATATATCGAAACTAACAAACCGTTTTGTTAAGCATCCACTAGAAGTCGTTGCGGTTGGGGAAATTGTTACGGTTTGGGTTGATGATGTTGATCTGAAAAAGGGGCGGGTTGCTTTAACTATGCTAAAGCCGGAAAAACAAATATCTTAAGGTGCTATTTAATAAAAGATTAGATTTTTAAGGATGCCCTACAGGAGTTTTGAGCCTGTTGGGCATCCTTTTTTAAAGAAGATCTAATTAGATATTTGTGTATGTGAAACTCCACTCTATGCATTTTTACCTTTCTTTTCTTTCCTCTGATAATAAAACCAACATTGATTTAGAATTTTCACTTGATATCGGTTTTTCTCTGCGTATGCACGTTTTAGTTGTTTTCTTAACCAAATGGGCATGGTTAGCCAACTCCTTAATGAGTGTGGTAGTATATTCATTATATGTATGGGTGTTTGTCAATGTTGTGCGTTTTTTATTGCTAAACAAAAGGATAAGGTGAAGATGAAACAAGAACAATTGCAAAAATTAGTGGAGGATATCTCTATCACTTTTTTTGAGAGACCATTTTTACACGAGGCAAGGTTTAATAATCGTTTACGAACGACGGGGGGGAGGTATCTCCTTCGTTCGCATGATATTGAAATTAACCCGAAACAATTTGAAGCTTTTGGTGAGGAAGAGCTTATCGGAATCATTAAGCATGAGCTCTGTCATTATCATTTGCATATTCAAAATAAAGGTTATAAGCATCAGGATTCAGACTTTAAGCAGCTTTTACAAAAAGTTGGTGGCTTAAAGAATTGTCAACTAATAGAGGGTACAAGGAATAAAGTAACAACAAAGCATCAATATAGCTGCACAAAATGTGGGCTCATTTTTAATCGTAAAAGAAGAATAGATGTAAAGCGTTATGTGTGTGGGAGTTGTAAAGGGAAGCTGAAAAAAATTATATAAAAAAGTATTGATTTTGATTATAGTCCTGTGATATATTATAGAAGTCGCTGAACGAGGGTGATTAAGTTTTTTTTGAAAGATATTGACTTTAGATTATGATTCTAATATAATGTTAAAGGTCGAATTATTCCACAGTAGCTCAGTGGTAGAGCTATCGGCTGTTAACCGATCGGTCGTAGGTTCGAGTCCTACCTGTGGAGCCACGGAGAAGTACCCAAGTGGCTGAAGGGGCGCCCCTGCTAAGGGTGTAGGTCGCGCGAGCGGCGCGAGGGTTCAAATCCCTCCTTCTCCGCCATCGAATTTCATGATGGCCCGTTGGTCAAGCGGTTAAGACACCGCCCTTTCACGGCGGTAACACGGGTTCGAATCCCGTACGGGTCACTTTTAAATATAGTATGTTGATTGAGATTTGGAGTTTCTAATCTCGTTCGTATCCCTTTCAATTGATAGAATGGAGGATTAGCTCAGCTGGGAGAGCACCTGCCTTACAAGCAGGGGGTCGGCGGTTCGATCCCGTCATCCTCCACCATTACGGTCCGGTAGTTCAGTTGGTTAGAATGCCTGCCTGTCACGCAGGAGGTCGCGGGTTCGAGTCCCGTCCGGACCGCCATTTATTTTTTGAAAATCCGCGGGTGTGGCGGAATTGGCAGACGCGCTAGACTTAGGATCTAGTGTCTTATGACGTGGGGGTTCGACTCCCTTCACCCGCACTTAATTTAATGATAATAGTAGTTCTGATAAACGCTTATGCGGTTGTGGCGGAATGGCAGACGCGCTAGGTTGAGGGCCTAGTGGGGGTTGACCCCGTGGAGGTTCGAGTCCTCTCAACCGCACCAAAGTGCGCCCGTAGCTCAATTGGATAGAGCGTTTGACTACGGATCAAAAGGTTAGGGGTTCGACTCCTCTCGGGCGCGCCATCTAACAACTTTTACTTTTTAGAAACGGGAAGTGGCTCAGCTTGGTAGAGCACCTGGTTTGGGACCAGGGGGTCGCAGGTTCAAATCCTGTCTTCCCGACCATTTTTTTTAATCGTCTAATATGCGGGTGTAGTTTAGTGGTAAAACCTCAGCCTTCCAAGCTGATGTCGTGGGTTCGATTCCCATCACCCGCTCCAACAAAATATTTGGTGGGACGTGCTTTTTTTATGTCTTTTTAGCGGGCCTGTAGCTCAGCTGGTTAGAGCGCACGCCTGATAAGCGTGAGGTCGGTGGTTCGAGTCCACTCAGGCCCACCAAAAAATATGTTGACTTATCTTAGAATGCATGTTAAAGTAGTTAAGTCGCTAAGGAAGTCGACAAAAGAGTTCTTTGAAAACTGAACAAAAGCCAAGCGAAAAAGAGATTGTTTTATTTCGATAAAATCAAATCTCGTCAATTTATTATTTATTTGAGCTAATCAGCTCACCATTTTTATGGAGAGTTTGATCCTGGCTCAGGACGAACGCTGGCGGCGTGCCTAATACATGCAAGTCGAGCGGACTGATTAAGAGCTTGCTCTTATGACGTTAGCGGCGGACGGGTGAGTAACACGTGGGCAACCTGCCCCTTAGACTGGGATAACATCGAGAAATCGGTGCTAATACCGGGTAAGAGATGCAACCGCATGGTTGTGTCATAAAAGATGGCTTCGGCTAT
>NZ_MVJM01000003.1:483503-1082436 GCF_002156385.1 Halalkalibacter urbisdiaboli | reverse complement strand
ATAGCGAAGAGGTCACACCCGTTCCCATGCCGA
Source organism: Halalkalibacter urbisdiaboli (assembly GCF_002156385.1). GTDB lineage: Bacteria > Bacillota > Bacilli > Bacillales > Bacillaceae_D > Halalkalibacter_A > Halalkalibacter_A urbisdiaboli. The sequence goes on along the minus strand of NZ_MVJM01000003.1, from coordinate 1,082,403 downwards.
ACACGGTCGTTAAGCTCTTTTGCGCCGATGGTAGTTGGAGGATTCCTCCTGCGAGAGTAGGACGTTGCCAGGCAGATAAAGCATAACCCATTGGGTTATGCTTTTTTAGTATGCACATATTTAATCCTGTTTGAGTTTAGTTATCTCATTCACTTGAAGCGATCGAACCAAAGTCTTCTACATTCATTTTTCTAATTAATAGCAGGAAAACATTTCAAAGGAAAATAATCAGATGGCAAAATAAACAGAAAATTAATTGAAACAATTTGAAAATTATGATAAAAGTAGAAATAGATAATATGTGGTATGTATAACTGGCGTAGCGTGGGAAACCACGAGGGAGTACATACTTAATTCGCCCCACGCCTGGGCAAAGCATTTGGATTTTCCGAATGCTTTTTCCTGTTTTATGGGAAGTATGAAGATGGAAAACGAAATCAAACCTAGAAATGTTGCGATTTTAATCTATGAAAATGTTGAAATTTTAGATTTCACAGGTCCTTTTCAGGTTTTTAGTGTAGGAAGTCGTTCGGGAAAAGATTTCAACGTTTATACTGTAGCTCAGCATGCAACCTCTGTAAAAAGCTTTAGGTAATCTTAGTATCAATCCTACCTATTCACTTGATACGTGCCCGGATCCGGACATCGTATTAATTCCGGGAGGTGGGGTTCGAGAAAAGAAATGAACAATAAAACAATTACTGAGTCGCTAACCAAGGTATCTCATAAAGCTGAGCTGGTGCTTTCTGTTTGTACAGGTGCTTTAATTTTAGCCCAATCAAATCTATTAGAAGATCAAAGCGTTTCAACGAATCGACTAGTTATTGAAGAATTAAAAAAAGCGGCTACAAACTCATGTGAAATAGTTGAATCAGTTCGGTATGTAGACAATGGTAAAATAATTACTTCAGCGGGTGTATCCGCAGGTATCGATATGTCTTTGTATGTAGTCGGAAAATTATTAGGGAAAGAAAGGGCGGTTCAAACAGCGCTACTCATGGAATATGATTTGAAACAAACATAATGATTCTTTTTATTATACTAAAATATTAATTCATAACAAAAAGCAAATTATTGGAGTGACTCATATGTATAAGGCGGTACTGTTTGATTTAGACGGCACGTTATTAAATCGTGATGAATCAGTAAAACGATTCGTTGACCATCAATATGAAAGATTGAATAAAGTTTTATGTCATATTCCGAAAGAACAGTATATCACAAGGTTTATCGAGTTAGATGAGCGGGGCTATGTGTGGAAGGATAAAGTCTATCAAGAACTAGTAAAAGAATTTGAAATTAAAGGATTACCATGGGAATATCTACTCGAAGATTATATTCGAGAATTTAAACATTACTGCGTCCCCTTTCCAAATCTTATTGGAATGTTAGATGAATTAAAACGTAATAACATTCGATTAGGAATGATAACAAATGGAAAGAGGCAGTTTCAGATGGATAATATTCAAGCTTTAGGAATTGAAGCATATTTTGATGTTATTTTAGTATCAGAAACGGAAGGGATTAAGAAGCCAGCCCCCCAAATATTTCATAGAGCCTTAGAAAAGTTAAACGTTGCCTCGATTAATAGTGTATACATTGGCGACCATCCAGATAATGATATTCAAGGTGCTCAAAATGCTGGTATGAAAGCGATTTGGAAAAAAGCTCCTCAATGGACGAACGTTAAGGCGGACTATATAGTAAACGATTTGTCCGAACTAGTAGAGATTCTAAATCTATAGAAAAGAGCGGGATCATGGAAGGTAAGAGAGTGATAGATATTCGAAATGATTGTACTTTGTAACTACAAATTAGAAGTAAGACAAAAAGTTATTTTTTGTAATGAGCACTGTATTTCACTCAAATGCGCAAGAAATATTAATTGGTTCTAGACTCATTATCCCCAATAAACAACGAGCAAATCTATATGAATTAACAGAAGAATGCTACATTTGATATATAGAAAACCGTGAAGGCATATTTGGATCAAAAGCACTAATCCCCAGGGATATAATGTTGCTTGGAATACGAATACAGCTTCGGGTCAGTACCTCTCGCATTGTCACCTGCATGTTATTCCGCGTTTTAATGATAAACCTTTAGTCGATATAGATCTTCTTAGTTTTATAGGAAAGCCAGAAAATAAGAGAAGTATTTAGAAATTTCTAAACACAGTTTTCATCACTGGAGGGATGAATATGAACAACGTTGCGAGTATACAAGATATTACTGCGATTGCTTTATTAAAATATAAAATGTTTAAGGATGTCGAGATGGAATTAATCTTAAGAGATGATTTTTTAGAAAAAGTTGTAACGACTTATAAAGAATTATATGAAACTGAAAAGGCACAGCATTTTATCATTAAAAACAATCATCAAATCATTGCTTGTGCAGGTGCCTTTATTAAAGAGGATATCCCATATTGCTTTTACAAAGAAAATGAGTACGGATTTATTGGGGATGTGTATGTCGAGCCAGATTTTAGAAAAAGAGGGTATGCTAGATTTTTAACAAATTTAGTCATAGAATGGATGACACAAAAGGAAATAAAAACGATTCGGTTATTAGCATCATCACATGCTAGAAACCTTTATGAATCAATAGGCTTTGATGGAACGGATGAGATGGTTCTCAAAATAGAAGCAAAATAATGATTTATTGTCGTAGCTTGTTGCAATTTTTTTATTTCAGTTTAAGTTATTTCGCTTTAAATAGTTAGTTAGAATAATGTGTTGGAGGCACCGTGATGAACTGCGAATCAAATGCCACTTGAAGAGTAGCGAAGACTACTTGAATAATTAAAAAAAATTGGCGGGTAAAGGGTTTAGTCAAGCTAAGGTTGAAAAAGTGTTTGTTAATGGTAATGACCAACCAGAAAACGTAACAATATAGGTAAGTAATCCTTTAAAAGGGTTTAACGTAACAGATGATTTTCGTAATTCGGTAATTGAACAATATGGGCAGTATTGAAAAAGTGACGATTCAGCCTGATACAACACCGTTGACCCAATTTGAAAATTTAAATAATGGAACGGCAACGGAAGAGGATACAAGCTATGGACTAAATGTCGTTGATAGTACGATTAACAGCGTGAACATCACATATCGTTATCTTGGACTTTTATTTAAAAAAACAGTAGAGATTAGTCATTAGGTATTTTTGAGAGGATGTTATTTGTTTGATGTTACATCATCAACCGGAATTAATAGAATATGAGGCGCAAGGAAAATTGAACAAGGTAAGGGCGCGATTGGACGAAACGCTTCATAACTAAATACACGACTAAGAGCCTCAAAAGGTAATGATACCTTGTTGGGGCTAATTTTATTACACTTTTAAAGTGGTAGTTGTTAAATACCAATAATCATTATGTTAGATTTTGTTACGGATAGTATGAAAGAAGTCACAAAAAAAGATTTTTGATATTTTGAAAATTTGTATAATAATCAGTCATAAGTATTAGAATAGTATGAATATTTTGCAATTAACAAGATTAGTTTGGTAAAAAATAACTAAAGAGTATAATATATGAAAAGATGATTATTGTTTGATGTCTGAAACATGTTACGCTTTTAGTAACTTAATAGAAAGGAGGGGCGAATCTACTTCTTAAGATTTACTCTATGAATCCAAAATTTTAAAAAGGACGTGAGTAAAGATGAGAAAAAGCTGGTTGAAAATGATTGTGTCTAGTCTAGTGTTTACTTTAATTGTTGGTTTGTCCTTACAATCGGTCTCTGCTAGTACGCCCGATTTTAGCATGACAGGTTTTGCGACATTCGATGGTGGAACAACTGGTGGCGAAGGTGGAGAGACGGTCACTGTTCAAACAGGGGACGAGATTATCCAGGCATTAAAGAACAAGGATGATTATACACCGTTAACGATTTATGTTGATGGAACAATTACTCCGAATAATACGTCTGATAGTAAAATCAACATTAAAGATGTATCTGATGTTTCTATTTTAGGTGTCGGTACAAATGGTGAACTCGATGGAATAGGCATAAAAGTTTGGCGAGCAAATAACATTATCATTCGCAACCTCACGATCCATGAAGTCAACACTGGGGACAAAGATGCGATAAGTATTGAAGGCCCTTCTAATAACATCTGGGTCGACCATAATGAACTATATGCCAGTTTAGATGTGAATAAAGATTATTATGATGGACTATTCGATGTAAAGCGTGACGCCTATAATATTACGTTTTCTTGGAACTATGTTCATGATGGGTGGAAAGCGATGTTAATGGGGTCATCTGATAGTGACAACGCTGAAAGAAACATTACCTTTCACCATAATCATTTCCAAAATCTAAACTCTCGTGTCCCTAGTTTCCGCTACGGAAAAGGTCACTTGTATAACAACTATTTTGAAGGAATTATTGACACAGGGATTAATGCACGTATGGGGGCTGAGCTTCTAGTTGAAAACAACCTTTTCGAAAACTCAAAGGACCCGTTAGGCTATTGGTATAGTAGCAAACCTGGCTACTGGAACGTATCAAATAATCTTTATGTAAATAGTACAGGAAGCCAGCCGACATCATCAACAACAAACTATACCGTGCCATATAACTACACTCTAACTCCAGTGGAGGATGTAAAATCCATTGTTACTCAATATGCTGGTGTAGGTGTAGTCCAACCGTAAGCAGTTAGAAGCCGTCTTATGGCGGCTTCTCTTATATTTGTGATGTTTATAAGTTCAAATAATTTGGGGAGGAAGAGGATGACGAACTTTGATGTATTAAAAAGCAGACAGGTAGCATTGCTGATTTTGATTTCTAGTTTACTATTACTAGCTTTAAGCAATGAAGTTAAAGCGAATGAAGTGGTTAACGCTAGAGATTTTGGCGTAACTGCAGGAGTAGAGGAATCGCAAACTGATGCATTACATGCTGCTATGAAATATTTTTACGATAGAGGAGTCGAAGGAACTGTTTATATCCCTGCTGGAACCTATTCGTTTGACGAGGTGATTCGTTTTCATTCTGATGTGAATCTTATAGGGGATGGGATAGGAAAAACGATTTTAAAGAAAGTAGGAACAAGCCCTAATTATGTAGTAGGAAATCCACTGATTAGTAGCAACTCTAATGAATTAAATGTAAATGTCTCTGATTTGACAATTGATGCTGACCGTACGAGCCGAGAAGCACGTGGATTGGGCCTAGTAGGGGGTATTAATATTGATTCCGATGTTAGTAACTTAACATTAGAACGAGTTGAAATTCGCGATGCAACGATTGGCGCTCTATTAAGGAGATTAAAAAATTCCCTTATTAAAGAAAGCATTTTCGATAACACAAGTGGTCATGCGATTGCTTTTGGCAGTGAGAACCACGCAGTTGGAGATGTCCGACATAATGTAATAACAAATAATCGAATCACTAACTCAAGCGGAGGTAGTGGGATTAACCTTTCACGTGCTACGTATAGTACGGTTACCTATAATCAAATTATTAATAAGAGTCAGCAAGCTGACTCTTATGGGGGGATTCGAATTCCAAACGGTGGAGAATACAACATCGTTGAGAATAACCTAATCGAAAATTACCCAAGAGGCATTTTTGTGTTAACAGGTGCGCAATATAATGAGATTTCAAATAACACTGTTAGAGATTCAAGGATTCATGGGATTCTTGTTCAAGCAAATAACAATACGTTTAGAGAAAACATAATCCAACAATTAGATTCTTCATTAGCGCCTGAATCAATCATACGACTAGCACCAGGAAGTCATAATGACATAATAGGAAATGAAATCGAAACCTACAATGGGTTTTCGAATATCGGGATTCGGTTAACAGGTTCATCTAACAACAATGACATTCTTCATAATATCATCGATACAGATGGGACCTTGGTGAGTATTGAAGGTGGAAGTGGTAACGTTACTGAAGGTAATGTTAGAAAATAAGGTAAGCTGTTGTGGTTAGATTTATTTTTGCGACTTTAGGTGATGCTACAAAGCAGTATGCTTATCACCCGAAGTCGCTTCGTTTTGTATGTAACATGAGAACCACAAAAATATGATTGCTTAGAATGTCCGCACACAAATGTAAATAGATTAAATGAAATAAGGGTGATTCTATTTCATGAACCATGCTTTTTCAAGTCGTTTAATTCCTTCTATGATTTTTTCTTCTGTTACCCCACCAAAACCAATTTGAACCATGTTTAATTGTCGATTTGAATTGCCTCTCCAGTGTCTCGAAACAGGATAGACACCAACTTTGAATTTTAATGCTTGGTTTATTAATTCCTCTTCACACATTCCGTTTTTAACCTCTAATAGAATATGTAATCCTGCTTCTGTACCGGTTATACTTACTCGCTGTCCTAGACGCCTTTTAATTTCGGTTATAAGAGTAGTTTGTTTCCTTTGATAAACTTTTCTCATTTTTCGTAAATGTCTTTCCCAATAGCCTTGTTTAATAAATTGGTGTAATGTCATTTGATGAATAGTAGAAACAGATTGATCATATAACTGAAAACTTTGTTTATAACGTTTTAAAAGGGGGAGGGGAAGAATCATATAGCCTAAACGAATAGATGGGAGAAGTGATTTAGATAAACTCCCTATATATATTACATTATTGTTTGTATCAAGACCTTGTAAAGCAGGAATTGGTTTACCGACATATCGAAATTCTCCATCGTAATCATCCTCAATTATAATGCCATTTTGTGTTTCTGCCCATTTTAGTAACTGTAGTCTTCTAGAAAAGGGCATGATTAACCCAGAGGGAAATTGATGTGAAGGGGTTATATAAACAACATTTGCTGTACTTTTGTATAAAGTATCTATATTTATACCATATTTATCTAAGGGAATAGCTTTTACTGTCAACCTATGATTTTCCAAAACGGCCCTTACTCCGTCGTATCCTGGTTCTTCCATCGCAACTGTGGTTCCCTCAGAGTTAATCAGATGAAATACTATGCTTATTAACGGTTGTATCCCTGCCCCAATAACAATTTGTTCTGGTGAACATTCCACACCTCGAGAATGACGAAGATATTTTGCTAATTCTAAACGTAATTCATATTCACCTTGAGAGTCTCCATACGAAAATAAGCGTTTTTCATTAGGATGTAAAATATTTAGCGTTAATTTTCTCCAAATTGCATAAGGGAAATGTTCTGAATCCACGTGTCCATAACGAAAATCGATATCGATATTTTGTTGAACATTTTTATTTTCTTCAATAATTGGATTATGTCTTGGTTGGAGTAGAGGCAGTTCGCATTTTATATCAATGACGAAAAGTCCACTGCGTGGTTTACTTTCTACATAACCTTCCATTATTAATTGCTGATAAGCAGTTTCCACTGTATTACGACTTACTGCAAGGTGTTTAGATAATTGGCGAATAGATGGAAGACGAGCCCCAGTTTGAATTTTACCAGAAACAATTTCATCTTTAATGTATTGGTAAAGCTGTTGGTACAATGGTTTTTTATTTGAAGTATTCAGTATTGGTGTAACTTCTAACATCATTCTACTCCTTTTTTCAAATGGTTGATCTGTACCCATAAAATAAATAAAAACTGTAACTTTTTAAAGAGACAATATGTTTATAAAATGATTATACCAAATATTGGAGATGAGATATTGGGATAATGGAGTAGTGATATCAAATTCATTCAAGTTAGGAGGTCACATTATGGAAAAAAAACATTATGGATGGTTTGTTCTTTACCTTTGTTTTTTTACGTTACTTTCGGTACAAGGAGTTCGTTTGTCATTTGGTGCTTTTATCCAACCGTGGGAAACAGAATTCAATACAACAAGGGGAACTATATCACTTATTGCAACACTTAGTTTTATTATATATGGTATTTCTCAACCGATCCTAGGAAAATTAATCGATGTATTTGGAGTACGAAAAATACTATCATTTAGTACCTTACTAGTCGGAATAAGTACATTATTATCATTTTTTGTAACGTCTTTTTGGCAAATTATTCTCCTTTATGGCATCATATCATCGATTGGTTTTGGAGGAGCATCAAATGTAGCTGCTTCAGTTGCTGTTAATCAATGGTTCCAGCGTAAAAAGGGACTGGCCATAGGAATCTTGACTGCGGGTATGAGTTCGGGACAACTAGTAATCGTTCCATTGTGTTTATTTTTTATTGAATGGTTTAATTGGAAGTTGACTGTTATGTTGTTGGGGAGTTTTTTAATTACAGTTATCTTTCCGTTATTGCATTTCTTTTTCAGGACACCAACCTCAGGAAAAAGTGATTGTCATGGCGGGGATATTAGAGTTATACAAGATGGAGAGGAATCTTATATTTCAAAAAATGAAGTAAAAAAGACAATCTTTATTTTTAAAAACCGAAATTTTTGGTTGTTAGCTTTCCCTTTTTTTATTTGTGGCTATACAACTACAGGGCTTATGGACACACATTTAATTCCATTATCACATGACCATGGCTTTTCGATGGATGTAACAGGAACTGCAGTAAGCTTATTAGCAGTGTTTAATATAATTGGAACATTATTTTCGGGACAGATTGCAGATTATTTTAGCAATAGGAAATTCTTATTTTTTTTATATCTTTTTAGAGGTTTAACCATTCTACTTTTATTAATGATAGATCAAGCGCTAATGTTAATAATTTTTGCTATTTTGTTTGGGCTTGTAGATTTTGCTACTGTCGCTCCCACAACTATGCTAGCTTCAGAGTTTTTTAGAAATCACTCCTTAGGTTTAGTTTTAGGTTTATTGTCGTTATTTCATCAAGTCGGTTCTGCGTTAGGAGCATTCTTACCGGGTGCGCTTTATGATAAGACCGGTGGATATACTGTTGCTTTGATTTCTGCTATTGTGTTATTATTCGTAGCTGCATTTACAAGTTTTGTTTTTCCAGAGAATAAAGTGGAATACGACAACAAAAATAGCGGAATAAAACCATTGGAATAGCTAGAATATCTAGAAACTTTGACTCTTTTAGATTAATGTAATATGTGTTTCGGTAAATATGTAATTTTTGACTAATTTATTTAGAAGCGGAGAAAGTAAATGAAGAAGATAAATTTTGTAATTGTTGATGTTTTTTCACAAGGTAAATATTCGGGAAATCAACTTGCTGTTTTTAAGGTTGCTGATAACATATCAGATTTTGAAATGCAACAAATTGCCAAAGAAATAAACTTTTCTGAGACTTCTTTTATAAATAAAAAAAATGAACATGAATATGATGTGAGAATTTTTACACCTAATGAAGAAATTCCTTTTGCTGGGCATCCAACACTTGGTACGGCATTTACTATTCAAAATGACTTATTAAAGGAAAAGGTTACTAAACTTGTTTTAAATTTAAAAGGTGGAAAAGTTCCAGTTTTTTTTGATAATGAAGATGAGATTATTTGGATGAAACAAAATGAGCCGATTTTTGGTAGTTATTTTGAGTCAAGAAACGTATCCAAAATATTAAATATAGATAAAAACTATATAGATGAGAGGTTTCCAATACAAGAGGTTTCTACCGGGCTACCTGTCATTATTGTACCCTTGAAATCCTTAGAAGCAGTTAAAAAAGTTAATATAAATAGATCTAAGTATTTTGAGTTCATTAAAAACTGTGAAGCAAAGGCAATAATGGTTTTTTCTTCTGAAACGTATAGCCCTGAAAACGATTTAAATGTTCGCGATTTTGCTTATTATTATGGAATTCCTGAAGATGCCGCAACAGGAAGTTCCAATGGTTGTTTAGCTTCTTATTTAGTTAAATATAAATATTTTGACGAAAATAAAATAAACATTCGTGTTGAACAAGGATACGAAATGAATAGACGATCATTATTATTTTTAAAAGCTAGAAAAGTGAACGGAGTTATTAATGTTAGTGTTGGTGGTAGAGTGATAAGGCTTGCTCAAGGTGAATGGTTTCTTGATTAATAGGGTGATTGAAGAATTTAAAAAGAAAATTGAAGACTAAACAGAAACAAAACATTTAATTTAGTTGGTCTTGTGTAATAGAAGAAAGGAGGCGATTATGTTAAGGTAATCGCCTTTTGGTCTTTGCTACGTTTTTCGATTAGACAATGGTGTCATTCCTTTTCTTTGCGTGAATAAATTGATAAAGTGGTTCACATTTGCGATGCGGCTCCTTATAAACCTGTCAAAATCTAATGCACAAGGGAATTCAATGTTGAATTTCCTTCTTCATATCGAGTGTGAACCAAGAAAATATCGGGATTAATTGACTACTATCTGCTAAAATAAAAATTAGATTGTTAGCGCTTACAAATTTACCTTTGTTCAATTCTCTAACAAAGAAAGGGGAATTTTAGTGTCATGAAAATATTCGGTTTATTTTGTACATTGTTCTTTGTTAGTGGTTGTGCGATGGGGGCAGGTAGCAATGAGAAATATGAAATAGTATATTCAATCGATAGTATGAATGATGAAGAGGTGGGACTGAACCGGAATCAAGAAATGACGATTGCGGTTGTACCGAAACTTATCAATATTGCTTATTTTAATGCCGTAGAAGAGGGGGCTATAGAAGCTGGAAAAGACCTAGGTGTTGAAGTGATTTATACAGGGCCAACTCTTGCAGATGCAGACCAGCAAATAAACATTATTAAAGAATTAATAGAAGAACAAGTTGATGTGATTGCCGTTTCCGCAAATGATCCAGAGAAGCTTGCACCGACATTACTTGAAGCAAAACAACGTGGGATAACAGTCATCACCTGGGACGCGGACACATTACCAGATGCAAGGGACTTTTATATTAATATGGTAGACCCTGAAACATTAGGACGTCACTTAATGGATATGTTAGCGTGGAATACAAATGAAGAAGGAGAATTTGCTGTATTGACAGGTTCTTTAGCAGCTGCAAACTTAAATGAATGGTTGAAATGGATTAAAGTTCATCAGGAGGAATATTACCCGGAAATGAAATTAGTTGATGTTGTGGCGAGCGATGATGACTCACACCTCGCTTATATTCTAGCGAAGAAGCTACTTGCAGACTATCCGAATTTAAGTGGAATTATTGGGAATTCGTCAGTAGGACCACCTGCTGCAGCACAAGCTGTAAAGGAGTTAGGTAAAGTAGGGGAAGTAGCAGTCGTTGGGGTCTCCACTCCAAATCCGATGAATGAATATTTAAAGGATGGTTCTTCTCAAATTGTAACGTTATGGAGCCCAAAGAAATTAGGCTATTTAACAGTAGCGCTAGCGAAAAATGCCCGTAAAGAGATTGAGCCTTATGATCGGCAAGAAATTCCGAAAGTTGGGATAATTCGAATGGTGGGAGATACGGTCATTATGGGTGAACCGATTGATTTTACGAAAGAAAATGTGGACCAGTATGATTTCTAAATTTAGAAAATTTAAAAATTACCAGCTTCGAACAAAGTTAATTGTGACGTATGTTCTCCTAACTGTAATCCCCATGTCATTATTAGGTTATATTGCGTACAGTCAATACACTGCCTCGATTGAAGAACAGGTTGGTGAGTATATTCCCAAGCTCCTGCAACAGGCAAACGAAAATATTGCTAACCAAGTAGGAGAAATAAGACGGCTACCTGATTTGCTTTACAATTCTAGTCAAGTTGTTGGTGTGTTGCGAAAGGACTCTCATCAAAGCCGGTCTATGCTCCTTCAAGACCAGTTTACGGTTAATAATTATTTATCTCGAACGTATATTAATAGCGGACATTCTGATATTTTAGGCGTATTTATCCTATCAAAAAATCGGGTGTTTCATAGCATGAAGGTTCCGTATTCTGGCTTTGATATAACGAATGGAATGCTTCCTTATGGCCAAAATATTGAACTTCAAGGAAAAGAAGATGTCTTTATATTGCCACATGAAACACCATTAACATTCGAAGGGAATCCACCCTTTATATTATTAATGAGGCAGCTTACTGATCTTGAAAACCGAACGAATTTAGGAACGATGTTAATTGCTGTTGAGGTTACGTTTTTAAAGGACGTGCTAATGAAGCTTAATGATGATGAGAAAGCGGATGTGTGGATGATGAATGAATTGGGACGAATCATCTATCATACAAATCCGAATTTTATCGGCACAATTGATGCGGAGTTTCAAGATTACCCTAAGGTGAATGGAAGTTTTAGAACAACAGTAGCGGAAAAAACGAGCTTGATTAGTATTAATCGTTTACATGATACCGATTGGACGTTAGCGCATAGTATTTTGGCTAAACATTTAACAGAGCGAACCGATTTAGTACGCAATGTGACTATTGTCGTTTTTATCATTTTCGTCGTAATTAGTACTGGAATATCGATATTACTAGCTTGGAATGTATCAAGGCCGCTCAATCGATTAACGAAGCTAATGAAGCGGGTAGAAAAAGGAAATTTCGATGTTGATTTATCCATTCATACGAAAGATGAAATTGGGGTACTGGCCAATAGCTTTAACTCAATGGTGACAGAAATAAAAGACTTAATCCACAAAAACTATCAAATTGAATTAAAACAAAAAGAAGCTGAATTATACGCCTTACAATCGCAAATTAACCCTCATTTTATGTACAATACCCTCGAGACAATTGCAATGGCTGTAGAGGACGATGAGAAAGAAACGGTTGTTCAAATGGTTACCTTGCTAGGGAGAATGCTTCGTTTTTCGATTAGTAACAAGCAAACGATGGTTCCAATAGCTGATGAGCTTTTGCATATGAAGGATTATTTAACGATTCAAAAGATTCGCTTTGAAGACAAAATAGACTTTAAAGTTAATGAAAAAATTGACACACGAATGTATTACACGCCTAAGTTTATTTTACAACCGATAGTTGAAAATGCTGTAAAATATGGGTTTGTATATGGTCGAGTTACGTTGATTCAAGTTACGGTTGATTTACAAAAGGATTTGAACGGAAAAAAGGAAATCGTTTTTACGATTATTGATAATGGTCCAGGTATTCAGCAAGATGTTTTAGAGACGATTCATCAGCAGCTGAAATCTAACCCGATGGCAAAGCGTGATTCTCGTTTTGGGTTACTAAATGTTCATGCTAGAATAGTGATGAATTTTGGTCTACAGTACGGATTAGGGGTTTCAAGTACGAAAAATCAAGGGACAGAAGTCCAATTGAGAATCCCAGTTCTTAAGGATGACTATGGGGGAGGTCACCATGAACGTAAAACGAATTAAGACGATTATAGTCGATGATGAAGCGAGAATCCGTCGCGGGATTGAAAGGTTAGTGAAATCATGTGGAGAAGAATGGGATGTTATTGCTACGTTTGCAGATGGTCAGGAATTACTTGATGCTTATGAACTAAAGCAATTTGATTTTGACGTTCTTATTACGGACGTCAGAATGCCATTAGTAGATGGACTGTCTCTAATCAAAGAAATGAAAAATCGAACGACATTTAATCCGATTGTCATTAGTGGGTTTGATGATTTTTCCTATTTACAAACCGCACTACGAGAAGGGGCGCTTGATTATTTAATCAAGCCAATTGATCGAGAAGAGTTTAAATCTCAATTAGCATCAATAAAAGAAAAAATTAACAAACAATGGCAAGAACAAGCTGCATTAAAACGTATCGAGGAGCAGGCTATTAAACTAAGACAGAACGAAAAATTATCTGAAATAACAAAGGGATATGAGTTAGATGTTTCCAATACTGAATGGAAACACCTCTTCCCAGAAGGTATTTATTCGTTACTATACATTAGTATTGACCAAGCGTTTCGTTACTCAAAATTGTTCTCAAAGGATGAATGGTTAACGTGGAATTTTGCTTATGAAAATATTTTAGAAGAAATGCTAGCATACAGGAAGCTTCATAGCTGGAAGTGGAAAGGAGAAGATGCGTCCATTTGGTTACTACTCAATAGTCAGGAAGGCTGTGAAGAAAGCTTTAAAGATGAAGTTGTTAAATTTGCTTATACGCTTCAGAAAAATGTTAGAGAGTACACACCACTTACGTCTTCGATTGCGATCAGTCAAATTTTTTTTGAGCTACCTTTAGTACAAACCATTTCAAAAGATTTACTTGTACTTATACAACATCGACTTATCTTCGGTGCAAATACGATTTTTCATCCTGATATGCCGGAACGTAACTTCTTAAAGAAGACAAATACGCAACTAGCAGAAGAGTTACCGAAAATAATTCAAAAGTTGATCCGTGCATTTGAGCAAAAGACTGAGAGTGAATTACGATATCAATTAAATAAGTTTGTGAATGAACTTAAAGGCATCCGTAAACTAAGTGAGATTGAGTTTTTTGTACAATCTCTTAATATTCAATTAATCAATTTTTTATTAAAACGTACACCTCGCTCCTTAAACGATACATTTTTGAATATCGAAGAGACAGCAAAAATAGTCAAGAAAATAGGGGACTTTACTGAACTACAGCAAGAGATTAAACAATGGGTGATGATGATATTTGACAAATATAAGACTGTGAACGAAGAGATTGGGTTGAATCAGGTGGAATTAGCCAAAGAATGGATTGTTTCCAACTTAAGTGAACACATTACGATTGAAAAAATATCAAACCACGTATACATGAACCCAACTTATTTTTGTGAGTGTTTCAAAAACCAAACGGGTGAAACTGTACTTGATTTTGTAACTAGTACTAGAATTAATAAGGCGAGGGAATTGCTACTCACAACAAATTTAAAGGTGTATCAAATATGTGAGCAAGTCGGCTACTCTGATACGAAATATTTTAGTAAGCTATTTAAAAAGCATTACGGAGAGCTCCCTTCGAAGTATAAGGAAACAATTAAAAAACAAATGACGTGAAACCTCCTATGATTAAGGGCACTGAAAAAGGATGGGTTTTCCTTTGATGTGACCCCCTAAAGTTAGAGTTTTATATTAAGCTGCTAATTGGCTGGTATGAATACGGTATTGAACCGGATTCATGCCTGCCAATTTTTGCTTTATGCGTTTGTTATTATAATAATTGATATAGTCTTCAATTCTCTTTTTTAATTTCTCAAATGAGCAGAGTGCCTCACCATAATACATTTCTTGTTTTAATAATCCGAAAAAGCTTTCCATAGGTGAATTGTCTAAGCAATTTCCTTTTCGTGACATACTCTGGAACACCTTATGTTTCTTTAGAGTTTTTACCCATTTTTTATGTTGATAATGCCAGCCTTGATCAGAATGAACAGTCGTTCTATACCTTGAATCTTTTACTATTTCTAAAGCTTCCTCAAGAGGTTTAAGAGCCAATTCTAAGGTTGGACGCATATTTATCTCATAAGAAAGAATTTCGCCATTAAACAAGTCCATAATTGGATTTAGGTACAGTTTTACACCATCTGAGCACTTGAATTCTGTGATATCTGTTGTTAATTTCTGATGACACACACTTGTGTGAAACCGACGATTGATAAGGTTCTTGGCAACAGTTCCAATTGTTCCTTTGTAAGAACTATATTTTCGTGACTTTCTACTAAATTTCTTGCATTTAAGCCCAAGTTTATTCATGATGCGTTGAACCTTCTTGTGATTCACTTTGAGCCCATCTTGTTTTAACTCCAAACAGATACGACGATACCCATAATTCCCATTATGTTCCTCAAACTTGGATTGGATGCATTCCTCGAGTTTCTGATTCGGATTCTCCTTCTTGATCTCTTTTATATGATAATGGTAGGAGGAATCAGGAATTCCGACTCTTTGTAGAACATCTTTTAGTTTGAACTTTTCTTTGAGTTCGAATGATAACGCTGCTTGTGCTTTTCGAGATAGCCCTCCGGATCCATCTGAAAAGCTCGCAACTTTTTTAAGTATTCTACCTCTAAACGTAGGAGCTCGTTCTCTCTTTCAAGCTTTTGTTCATACGTCATTTCTTTTTCTGTACGTTGTTTTTTTATATTTTTAGCTTTATCAGACATGGGTAGTCTTCCTTTCGTTCTATCCAGGGCTTCAGCACCATCTTCCAAAAAAACTTTCTTCCATGCACCTATCATCGAAGGGGTGGACAATCCAAAGTAAATAGCGGTATCCATCTCTGAAGATCCTGTTCTTTTCATAAAGCTTAATACATCGAGTTTGAATTGGACAGAAAAAGTTTCCCTCTTACTCTTTTTCATCAAACCTGTCGTCCCAAATTTATCGTAAACTTTCACCCATTTTTTTATGGCAGTGCTGTCATTCATACCGTGTTTTTTTGCCAACCTGTCAAACGATAAATGTCCTTTTTGATACTCATGTACCATCATTAATTTAAATTGGTCACTATATTTAGCCATAAAAAACACACCCCAAAGTCAGATTGTTAACTCTAACTTTTGGGGTGCAGTTCACTTTTTCAGTGCCCTTTAAGTAACGTGCGGAGCCATTACTTCCTCTTTGAGTTACAAGAAGTAGTTTTTCAGTGTCCTCCTATGATTGGGGGTTATTCTTTTTTCTTGATTTGATGTGTAAGAACAGAAAAATCACCCCCTAAACCCGAGACTTCTCTCCTTTTTATAAAAATGAAAAACAACTACACTTACTGTAAGCGCTAACAAGTCGGTAGCATGTGGTTGGTCTATTAGAGTAAGGGAGTGAAATAATGTCAGAATTTGTTCTGGAGTTAAAGGGGATAACAAAAATTTTCCCTGGTGTTAAGGCTCTCGACAATGTCCATTTTAAATTAAGAGCTGGGGAAATTCATGCATTAATGGGGGAAAATGGAGCAGGAAAATCAACGTTCATTAAAGTGATTACAGGAGTTCATTCACCAGAGGAAGGAGAGATGTTTTTAAATGGTCAAAAGGTTGAATTTTCTAACCCTTTAGAAGCACAAGCGATGGGAATTGCAGCGATTTATCAACATGTGACTAATTATCCTGACTTATCAGTAACCGAGAATATCTTTATGGGCCATGAAAAAGTCCAAAAGCTGACAGGAAGATTGCTATGGGAACAGATGCATGAAGAAGCAAAAACGATTTTGCGCTCACTTGGTTCATCGATAGACCCTAAGTCAGAAATGGGGGCATTAAGTGTAGCCCAGCAGCAAATTGTTGAAATTGCAAAAGCCATTTCAACTAATGCGAAAATCATTATTATGGATGAACCGACAGCAGCTTTAACGGCAAGAGAGAGTGAAGAACTTTATAAAATAGCAGAAAACTTACGAGACCAAGGGGCATCGATTATTTTTATTTCACATCGTTTTGAAGACATGTATCGCTTAGCAACTCAAGTGACAGTATTACGTGATGCAAAGTATATCGGATCCTGGGGCATTCATGACATTTCAAATGAGGATTTAATTGTTGCAATGGTCGGTCGTGAAATCACGCAGGTTTATCCCGATAAGAAGGCGACGGTTGGTAAAAAACTGTTACAGGTTGAAGGGCTTGCAAAAACTGGATATTTCGCTGATGTTTCCTTCGAACTCCATCAAGGTGAAATTTTAGGACTCACAGGTCTAGTTGGGGCAGGAAGAACCGAAGTGTGTCAGTCTCTCTTCGGCATTATGCCTTATGACAAAGGAAGAATCGTTTTAAATGGAAAAGAGGTCCGGATTCAAAGTCCGAAAGAAGCGATTAAGCTTGGAATTGGTTATTTACCAGAAGATAGACAGTTGCAGGGTCTTGTGCTTCAGTGGGGGATCGGGCGGAACATAACGCTTTCTGCATTATTAAGTCTTTCAAAGAACGGTTGGCTTCAGGAGAATAAAGAGAATACATTAGCAAAGGAATTAGCAGAAAAGGTTCATGTGAAAGCAAACAGCATTTTCGATTTAGTTAGTTCGCTTTCTGGTGGAAACCAACAAAAGGTTGCCGTTGCAAAGCTATTAACAGCTGAGCTTGATATTATCATTCTTGATGAGCCGACAAAAGGGGTCGATGTTGGAGCAAAATCAGCTATTTATGAAATTATTCATGAGCTTGCTGCACAAGGCTATGGAATCATCATGATTTCGTCTGAAATGCCTGAAGTAATTGGAATGAGCGACCGTATTGCTGTTATGCGTGCGGGAAGAATTACGAAAGTACTTGATAAAGAGAGTGTCACGCAAGAAGAAATATTAGAGGCTGCAATGACTGATTTATCTAGAAGAAAAATGTAGGGTAAGAAAGTGTTGAATAGAGGTGGAAAAAATGACTGAAACGGCAGTTGGAAATTCTACGACGCTACCAGCCGAAAAAAAACCTTCGAAGCTAGCTTCGATCTCAAAGTTTCGAGAATTAGGATTATTCGTCTTTATCGTTTTACTTTGTATTTTCGTCCAAACACGAAATGCAAGCTTTTTAACGGTTGGCAATCTGATGGATATGATTACAAACACAGCAATTCTTAGTATTCTAGCGCTTGGTATGATGATCGTTCTCATTACTAGGGGAATTGATTTGTCAGTTGGCTCTACTCTTGCTCTGTCTGGAATGATTGTTGCTCAAGTTGTCAATTCAAATCCTGAACTACATCCAAGTGTAGCAATTTTACTCGGTATAAGTATTGGAATTATTTGTGGCATCTTTATAGGCTTTCTTGTGGCGAAACTAGGGATTTTACCGATTATCGCTACTCTTGCAATGATGAATATTTTCAGAGGGCTCACGTTTACGGTAAGCGATGGACAGTGGGTTAGCTCTTACCAAATGCCTGAGACCTTTGTTTCTATCGCAACAAGTAAAACACTAGGAATTAACACGCTAGTATTTATTGCAATTGTGATTTATCTTATTGCCTTTTATTTCATTAATCATACGAGAACAGGAAGACAAATTTATGCAGTTGGAAGCAATCCTGAGTCAGCAAAAGTAAGCGGAATAAATCAAACGAAAATCCTGTTTATTGTTTATTCGATTATGGGTGGTTTAGCAGGGTTATCGGGGGTTTTATGGGTATCGAAGTTTGCCTCCGCTCAAGGGGATACAGCATCAGGCTATGAATTAACGGTAATCGCAGCGTGTATTCTTGGTGGGGTAAGTATCGCGGGTGGTTCCGGTAAGATTTCGGGAGTTATTTTAGGAGCGGTTTTACTTGGAATTTTGAATAATGCTTTGCCACTTATGAATGTATCTCCGTTTTGGCAAACAGCCATTCAAGGTTCGATTATCTTAATTGCCGTTATCATTAATACGCTCGTTAAACGAGGGGTTGATCGAAATAACCTACTAAGGAGGAAAATATAAAAGATGGAGCAGAGAGTATCTCAAAACGAATATGTCCAAAGAAGACTGAGCCATAAGCAAGAATTCTCTCTAAAGAATTTTTTCTTCCAATGGGAATGGGTATTAATTTTCGTTTTACTATTTGTGATGATCATTAATACGAATCTATCACCATATTTTTTAAATGCTGCTGGATTAAGAGATGCAACGATGATTTTCTTGGATAAAGCCTTTATTGTGTTTCCAATGGTAATGATTATGATTTTGAGAGATATTGATATCTCTGTCGGTTCCACGGTAGCACTGTCATCGGTTGTGATGGCAACGCTTTATAACAATGTAGGTGTTCCAATGGAAGTAGCAGTTATTATTTGTTTACTAGTTGGCTCGATATGTGGGTTAGTCAACGGTCTTCTTATTGTGAAATTTAAGGAGCTTTCAGCCGTGATTGTCACGTTAGGAACGATGATTCTTTACCGCGGTATCGCTTATGTCATTTTAGAAGATCAGGCATCTGGTAATTTCCCTGAATGGTTCAGTTTCTTCGGCTGGGGAAGCGTAGCTGGAATTCCATTTATTTTAATTGTCTTTACGGTATTTGCGATTGGATTTGCGCTTGTTCTTCATCGAACCATTTTTGGTCGACACATTTACGCAATAGGTAACAATGATACAGCCAGTCGGTTCTCAGGTGTTCAAGTTGATAAAGTAAAAGTAATTGTATTTACGTTAGCAGGCCTCATGGCAGCAGTTACGGCGATTTTCTTAGCTTCACGTATGGGGAGTACAAGACCGAATGTCGCGACGATGTATGAGCTTGATGTTATTGCGATGGTTGCCTTAGGTGGAATTAGTACAGCTGGTGGAAAAGGAAAAATGATTGGGGCAATTATTGCTGTCTTTATTATTGGTTATCTGCAATATGGGTTAGGTTTAATTAATATCCCTTCCCAAATGATGCTCGTTATTGTCGGCTTTTTATTACTAGTATCCGTCGCGATACCAAAGTTGAATGTTCGACAATATGTTAAGTGGTTACAAAGGAAGAACAAATCGTAAAAAGGTACTAACAGTGAAGTGGGTGTTAGAAGGAATCAACTTTTAGCAGCTTTTTCCTGACCAAGTATATATTAAACTATGTAAAAGGGGAGAATGGAATGAAAAAATTTTTTGTAAAATGGGCAACAGTTGGTTTAACACTTGTCATGCTTACGGCTTGTGGAGGAGGTCAAGAGCCGACTCAAACTAATCAACAGGGAAATTCAAACCAAGGTGAGGAGCCTGCTGAAAACGAAACCGAGGCAAAGGATGAAAAGACGTATGCATTAGTATTTAAAAATACGGGAAATCCGTACGGTGAGAAAATGATGGATGGTTTTGAAGAAGCGATCAAAGAAGTTGGTGGAGAGGTCATTCTTCGTGCTCCTGATCAACCGACTGCTGAAGGGCAAATACAAATTATTGAACAGTTGATTACACAGCAAGTTGATGCAATTGCAATTACTGGAAATGATCAGGATGCGCTTCAGCCGGTCTTAAAGAAAGCAATGGATAAGGGAATTAAGGTTCTTTCTGTTGATTCTTCTGTAAACGCTAACAGTCGAATTGTCCATGTGAATCAAGCCGATCCTGAACGAATTGGACGTTCGCAAATTCAAGCTGTGGCTGAAATGATTGATGGAAAAGGACAAATTGCAGTACTAAGTGCAACGTCTCAAGCATCAAACCAAAACCTTTGGATTGAATGGATGAAAAAAGAGCTTGAAGAACCAGGGTACGAGAACATTGAGCTAGTAAAAGTTGCTTACGGCGATGACTTACGTGATAAGAGTACGTCAGAAACAGAAGCTTTACTTCTTCAATACCCAGATTTAAAAGCAATTGTTTCTCCGACTACGGTTGGGATTGCAGCAGCTGGAAAGGTTTTAACGGATAAAGGCTTACAAGGTAAGATTGCCTTAACAGGACTTGGTTTACCGAGTGAAATGGCGAGCTACATTGAAAACGGTGTGTCTCCAGCGATGTTTCTTTGGAATCCGATTGATGTAGGCTACGGTGCTGGCATGACTGCTTATGCGTTAGTTGAAGGTGAAATTACAGGAGCAGTAGGCGAGTCTTTTGAAGCGGGACGTCTTGGACAGAAAGAAGTTGTTGAAGATGGCGATGGAACACAAATTATGCTTGGTGATCCGTTCCGCTTCGATGCGAGCAATATTGATGAGTGGAAAGAAGTTTACTAAATTAAGATGATGTTAGTTCTGATCACGACATTGAGGCATATCGGGGCATACATCTCTTTTGGAGGCGACACAACATGATAAAATAGTAATAAATTTGCATGGACTTAAAGCACCAGAAGAGATAGGAAACATAGCAGAGGTCATAAATCAGCTTAATCATGAACTGGGAAATATCACCAATGATTTTGAGATAAAACCTGTCTGAGAAAAAAATCTCAGGTGGGTTTTGTTTGAAGTGTCACACTCTCCTACTAGGTGAATATCATGTTTTTGAAAGGAGAGGAGAAAATGAATATGCAAGGTTATGGTTATCAAACTGAATACGAGGACATGAGAGCACTGCACGATCAATGCAAAAAGTATATGTATTATCATGTGGCGCTTACAATGAAAGACGGAAGTTCTGTTGATGGTATTATTGAATCCGTTGGGACAGATGGTATGAATGTATTAGTTGGCGAAGATGTTATGGATCGAAATGAACAGGAAGAGCGATACTTTGGTGCGGGGTATGGATATGGATATCCAAGAAGATTCAGAAGGTTCAGACGGCAATTTTTCCCTCTGGCTACTTTAGCTGCATTATCATTATTACCTTATGTTTACCCATACCCATATCCATACCCATACCCATACCCATATTATTAATTAAAAGGGCCATCATTTCTATAGAAATGATGGCCCTTTTAATTAAAGGTATGATTTAAACCATGTCGACATAAAGCAGGGAAAAAGGAAGTATTAAGCTGAAATTTGCCTTTCATAATCCCCCTATTAAGAAAGGAATCGTTGGTTAAAAAAGTAGCGACTTTGTCCATTGCATCGAGGTTGTTCCAAAAATCATAGTCGACCTTTGGGATAACCTCTTAAGTAAATTATGGATGAATGAAAACCGCTGTTCCAATTGGTAAAATACTTGCTAATTCCTCTACATCCCTATTGAACATTCGAATGCAGCCTCTTGATACAGCCTTACCAATTGAACTAGGATCATTCGTACCATGAATCCCATAATGCTCTTTTGATAAACTCATCCACATGGTGCCGAATGGTCCACCAGGGTTTGGTGCTTTATTGATAATAATAAAATTTCCTAAAGGTGTCTCGTGTAGTATTTTTCCAACAGCGATTGGGTACTGTTTTTGCAAAACACCATCTTTTAATAACCTTAACCAACGATTATTAATTGATACTTCAATTTGATATGAAATAGTATGAGGAGGAGGAAAGCCTGGTATAACGATTGATTGGCCAGGATAAATGACATTAGGATTTAATGCTGGATTGGCGCTTATAATTGCAGAGAGTGGCGTACGATAATCCTTTGAGATTTGGGTCAGGGTTTCACCTAGTTTAACTGTATGAATCAGTTTAAACACCTCCTTAGGTTTGTATCCATACTCATTTTATGTAGAACATAAAAAATGGTTCATAGTAGACAAGTTGGGATTAGTCGATTAAAGTAGTGGTTCTATTGAGATACTCAATATCTATTATTACTGGTTAAAAATTAGTCTAGCGTAATTAATTGGAATAAATTAGAATGTTAGTATAGAATTTTATTCGAGTGTTGTGGAGGAAAGAAAAATGAATAACCATGAGATAGATTACAAGATTTATGGAGATGACATGCAATTTGTTGAAGTAGAATTGGATCCACAAGAAACCGTTGTAGCTGAAGCGGGAAGTTTAATGATGATGGATGGAGACATTCAAATGGAAACGATTTTTGGTGATGGTTCGAGTACCAATGGATTAATGGGGAAGCTTTTTGGAGCTGGAAAACGAATTCTAACCGGTGAGAGTCTATTTATGACGACATTTACGAATCAAGGTCAAGGTAAAAATCATGTCTCATTTGCATCCCCGTATCCTGGTAAAATCATTCCAATGGATTTGGATGAATTAGGTGGGAAGATTATTTGTCAAAAAGATGCTTTTTTAGCTGCGGCTAAAGGGGTAACGGTAGGTATTGAGTTTCAACGAAAAATAGGTACTGGATTCTTTGGAGGAGAAGGGTTTATCATGCAAAAGCTTGAAGGAGATGGAATGGCTTTTGTACATGCTGGTGGGACAATCCTTAGGAAAGAATTAGCAACAGGTGAGAAATTAAGAGTCGACACGGGGTGTTTGGTCGCAATTACAAGTGGGATAGATTACAATATTGAATTTGTAAAAGGGGTAAAGACTGCTTTATTTGGAGGAGAAGGGTTATTTTTTGCTACGTTAGAGGGCCCTGGGACAGTTTGGATTCAATCATTACCATTTAGTAGGCTTGCGAGTCGTGTATTTGCTGCGATGCCTCAAGTTGGAGGTTCTAAGGACGAAGGAAGCTTAGCGAGAGGGCTTTTTAATATGTTAGATGGGAAATGATTACCAAGGTAAATATAGTTTATCTTGTGCTTGCTTTAGTTAGACTTTTTATTAATACCTATTCAAAAAAATAGAAGTATAGTATTATAAATAAATGAATTTGTCGATTAAAGTCGAAAAATGGCAAACCTTTTGAAAGAAAGGGACGCAAAGCTTTGGACCTAAGGAATGAGAGTTCTATGGTAGCCAAGTTACCGAACTTAGTTCATGAAGAACTGTGCCATTCGGTGCAGTTTTTTTTGAAAACAATTAAAAAGATTTTACTATAGCATAGTAAGCGAAAGGAGCATATGATGACTAATTTAAGAACAAAACTACCACTCTTCATCGTTATATTAGTTACATGCTCAATTTTGATTACTGGGCTTTTAACGTATTCGTTTAGTTCTGATCTTTTGATGCGTAAGAGTGAGGATGAGATTAAGGCGAATGCATTTCGAACAGGGGAAGCCATTCATGCATTAGTTACGTCTGAAATTAGAAAAACAGAAATTCTTGCTTCTCAACCACTCTTTCATAATACATTAATTGTGAGAAACTCGCTTACTGACAATGAGTATTTTTCAACAAATAACAAGCACTTTAAAATGACGACTGAAGCCCTTCGTGATGCGTTTCAAGGCTCTGTTAACCATGAGAAATTTTGGTTAGGTGATAGTAATGGGGTTGTTATTGCAAGTAGTGAAGAAAAATTTGAGACAGGTAGTATAAATGTAGTTGATCGAACGTATTTTCTTGCAGCTATGAAAGGGCATTCAGCGGTGAGTGGGACAATTACTTCAAGGGCTAACGGAGAAACAATTATTGTCACTGCCGCTCCTGTTAGAAATAATACAGGTCAAGTAATAGGCGTGATGGGAAACTCAATTTATACATCATTTTTCTCAGACCCTTTGAAAGGAATTTCGGTAAACGAACGTGGTAATTTATATATTATTGACTCTGAAGGGTTGATTTTGGCACATTCTAAGGATGAATCTTTAATAAAAACAAAGGTAGAAAATCCTCAAATTCTTTCTTTATTAGATGGAAAAGCAAGTGATACTATTGTAAAAGGAACGCTAGAAACAGATGAAGGCGGAAACCATAAGTACTTAAGTTACTCGAAAATTCCATTGGCTGATTGGATTGTTATTGTCGAGGATGATATTGAGGATATAAAGAGCCCATTAAAGGAACTGGCTATAAAGTTTTTCATTGTACTATTGGCTACTCTTATCGTATCACTTGTTTTTGTTATTATTTTTTTATCAAAATGGGTAACAGGTCCGTTACAGGTAATTTTATCAACAATCAAGAAGGTAGGAACGGGTGATTTGGAAGCCCGCATGAATATTCACTCAAAGGATGAATTGGGAGTACTTGCCCGTACGTTCAATCAAATGTTAGTAAGAATTGATAAATTGATGCAAGCGCAAGAGAAGGCAAATAAACTTGAAGTCGATAATGCTACAGAGCGTGAAAGAAGTTACATGTCAGAGATGCTTAGATCTGCTATGTATACATTAAGTTCTAGTTTAGACGTTGATGAGGTTCAACAAATTGCGTTAGAAGAGTTAAAAGCTTTTGTTGATTACAATCGTGCAAGTATATGGTCTATTCATAATCAAGACTTAGTCATGAAGGTTTTAGCTGAAGAGGATAATCATCAACTAGCTCAACTTGATATTGAGCGATTACGTGAATACTATGAGCAATTTAAACGAGATGAACAGCCTATATGTTCTCAAAGTGGTGAACAAAGTTTTATCCTAGTTATTCCCTATAAGTTACACGGTAATTTGATTGGCATCAATGTAATCGAGAGGGAGAATAAAAGATTCGAAAGAAGTGAAGCAGATATAATTCTTAGTTATTCTAGTCAGGTAGTTGTTGCGATATCTAATGCTATGTTATATCATCAAATGGAAAAAATGGCAGTAACAGATGAATTAACAGGATTATACAACCGCCGCTACTTCTATCAGTTGGCTCAGAAAGAGTTTAAAAGTGCTGAGATAAACGAAGAACCACTGTCTGTTATTTTATTTGATATTGATCATTTTAAACAAATTAACGATATTTATGGTCATTTTATAGGAGATGAAGTATTACGACAAATCGCTTCTGTTATTTCAAGCACCACGCCAGAAAAAAATGTTTTGGCCCGATACGGAGGCGAGGAATTTGCTTTAGTTTTGCCTGGTTTAGATGGGAAAGCCGCTGAGCAGTTTGGGGAAAAAATGCGACAAAACGTTTTTAATCATATTTTTATTACTAAAAAGGGTCCGATTAACGTTTCGATAAGTATAGGAGTAACTCAATTAGAAAGTGGAGACCACCTGGAGACGCTACTTCACCGAACTGACGAAGCTCTTTATCAGGCTAAAGAGCAAGGGAGAAATTGTGTAATTTTAAAGTAAATAAATTATTTGTAGAATAGAAACAATTAATATTGGGGAAGTTCCGTTACATTTTGTAATGGAACTTTTTTAAATATAAAGATGACATTCATTTTCATAAATAGGTAGAAAACATACCAACATAAATATTCACCGGAAAGAATTGTGTGTTATTAACTGTTTAGATACTATTTATTCAGTTGAAGGGGAAGCTTACTTACAATGCGTAAGTAAGCTTTTTATAATTGGAAATTATAAAAATTTTGTAAAGAAGGTTTAATATATATTCTTGAGTATTCTAAAAGAAACTGTGTGGTCCACACTCCTAATAAAAATGCTGTAAATACAGCATTTGTTCTAAATTAAACGTTTATAAATTTATTGCTGAAATCGTATTTTAGGAGTACAATTAATAGAAAGATGGGTAAAATGATACCTTTTTTACAATAAATTAACAAACTATTTACCTTATGTTTACAACACTGTGATATTTTTAAATTAACATAAAGTCGCAATATGTCGTAATCTGAATAAGGGAGATGAAGGATCATGGAAATAACTTACCCAAACAATAATTTAGACTTAGATAATCCTTCTTTTTACAATAATCGGGAGTTAAGCTGGCTAGATTTCAATCATCGCGTACTTCAAGAAGCAACCGATGTAAGAAATGCCTTATTAGAACGTTTTAAATTTTTGGCGATTTTCAGTTCTAATTTAGATGAATTTTTCATGGTACGTGTTGCAGGTTTACAAGATCAAGTAAAAGTAGGGTTCAATAGACCTGAAAACAAAGCTGGTTTAACACCTAAAGAACAACTTAGTGCTATTTCAAACATTGCACATAATCTTGTAGAAGAGCAAGATCATGTATTTTTAGAGGAATTGGTTCCTCAATTAGCAAATGAACAAATCAAATTCGTTTCACTGGCAGACCTTACTCCTTATAAAATGTCTTTTTTAGAGGAAATTTTTGATGAGCAAATTTTTGCAGTCCTAACTCCTATGGCTATTGATGCCTATCGACCATTCCCCATGCTGCTAAATAAATCCTTAAATTTGGCGGTTATTCTTGAAGAAAAGAATACTACTAATCCCAAATTTCTACCTTCTAATGGAAAACTAGTTTTTGTACAAGTCCCCTCTATGCTAAATCGATTTATTGAATTACCATCAGAAGGTAAATCAAGAATCTTTGTTCTGTTAGAGGATGTTATTACTCAATTCATTTATAAATTATTTAAAGGGTATCAAGTGAAGTCGGTCACACCTTTTCGAATTACACGAAATGCTGATTTAACGATTCATGAGGAAGGTGCAGAAGACCTTTTACAAGAAATTGAGGAAGAGATCAAAAAACGTAAATGGGGATCTTGTGTTCGGTTAGAGGTGCAGCATCATTGCTATGATGAGCAAGTCGTTAAGTATTTAATTGACGAATTAGAAATTGATTGTGAAAATGTTTATTCGGTTAAGGCACCATTGGATTTAACGTTTCTTTTCTCATTTTATAAAACGATTCAAACGACGCATGAACATCTAGTAACACCATCCTTCATCCCACAGCCATCACTGGATTTAGAGGGAGAACAGGATATTTTTGAAAAGATTTCGAAACAGGATGTGCTGCTTCATCATCCATATGAGTCCTTTGAACCAGTTATTCAATTTATTTCACAAGCAGCAGATGATCCGGATGTTCTAGCAATAAAACAGACACTTTATCGTGTTAGTGGTGAATCTCCAATTATTAAAAGTCTTGAGCGTGCAGCTGAAAAAGGGAAACAGGTAACGGTGCTCGTAGAATTAAAAGCAAGGTTCGATGAAGAAAATAATGTTCAATGGGCAAGGGAACTAGAGAAGGCAGGCTGTCATGTCATCTATGGGATGACTTATTTAAAAACACACAGTAAAATAACACTTGTTGTCCGCCGGAAAAAAGGAAAAATTGAACGATTTGTGCACTTAGGAACTGGAAATTATAATGATGCGACGGCGAGGCTATATACCGATATGGGTTTGCTAACGTCAAATCAGAAAATTGGCATAGACGCAACGAATTTCTTTAATTATTTAAGTGGTTATATGGAAAAACCAGAATATCACCATTTAGCTGTTTCTCCTTATGGAATAAGAAATACATTTATTGAGTTAATAAAGGCTGAAATTCGTTTTCACAAAAAGTATGGGAATGGTCGTATCATTGCTCAGATGAATTCCTTGACAGATAAAAGGCTTATTATAGAGCTTTATGAAGCTTCGAATGCTGGTGTTAAAATCGATTTAATCGTAAGAGGGATATGCTGTTTACGCCCAGGTATTAAAGGAGTAAGTGAAAACATAACTGTACGTAGTATAGTAGGAACATTTTTAGAGCATCCACGAATTTATTGTTTTCATCATAATGGTTTGGACAAGGTGTTTCTTTCTTCGGCGGACATGATGACACGAAATATGGACAAACGAGTTGAAATCCTATTCCCAATTTTGAAAAAACATTTAAAACAACGAATACATGAAAGTCTTACACTCATGTTAAATGATAATTGTAAGGCACGTGAACAAGATTGTCATGGTGTGTATCATTATGTAAAAAGAGCAGCTGATGAAGAAAAAGTGAATAGTCAACTGATCATGTGTCAAAAGGCTTATGATAGAAAGATAAAAGACAAAGAACATATGCCAGCATTAAAGTTAAAACATAAATTAGCTAAGATAGGAAATTCATACTTAGTTAAAATACGAGAAATTTATGGATCTATTAGTTGAAAAAGTAGCGATAGAGTTTGTTCTAGATGATGATCATAGAATAAGCTCTTTTTTGTTGGTGGAGTTACTTCGTATACCCTGACCGTATATAAGTAATCAAGAAGACTGTAATGGAACCGCTTTGAAAAATTATATGGCTTTAAAGAGGTTCTAAGAGGATTGTTTGTTAACCTCTTAGAACCTCTTCTCTTAGTTATAGAAATTCGTTCATAATCAATGTGCATTCAAGTTAACCTTATATTGTCCGTTTTTATTTTCGTGTACTGAGAACTAAACTTTGAAGTCAAAGGTACTTTTATAAAGTTTTCCTTCGTAGCCATCCCCGCTTACATACATCGTTTTTTTGGAAGAGTTTGTATCCTTTTCTTCAGGGGTAACCGAACGATACAGGTTTCGTTGCCTTTTACGTTGTTCAATGTTTGTGTAGACTTCCTTTGTTTTCATCACAAGGGGTTGTCGTTGAATAAATGTTAAATTAGAAAGCATAATGTATTTCCTCTCTGTGAAAATTTTGTACTCGTAAGAAGATCGGTCCAATTTAAAGGGTTTGGTAAAATGTATGTTTTAACTATATGTATGCAGATTTCGTTAAAGCAGACCGTCCTTTTTACGAGATAGCAAGTGGTAACCTTTCCCTTAACTATTCGTACGAACATGCTTTTTTCGGGGGGGTGAAGATGAAAATAAGGAATAATTAGGAGGGAAGGAGGGGCTTTACAATGGATGCATTGGATCCTTTACGTAATTTCGCTACTAAAGACTTAAGCGAAAAGGCTTTGTTGTTTTTTGGGTTGGCTAATTTTCACTTTAATACAAATGAATTGAAAACAAGTATGTTAAAATAAAGGTGTATAAAATACCTACACAAGAAAAAATAAAGCCATTGCTGGCATTATATTAGACTACTAGAAATAATCTTCATTCCTTTGTGTTTCATGCTATATAACCGGTAAAGCTTATTGGAGCAAAGAAGCTATTCTTATTAGGAGTTCAAAATGAATGTAAAAAACTATGATCATGTATTGCAGATTCAAACAGGTGAAAACCAAAAGGGATTTCTTACATCTGTGCATTATCATCGTTATGAGCCGACACCATATGCTGCACTCGAATATTTATTTACTCAGTATCAAATAACGTGTAGTGACCGCATCGTTGATTTTGGTTGTGGAAAAGGAAGATTAAATTTTTATCTTCATTATTTTTATGGAACAACAGTTATAGGCATCGAAATGAATGAGCGTTTCTTCCAAGAAGCCATGGACAATCAACTACGTTACATAAAAAAGCCCAACGTAAAAAATACCAACCTCTACTTTTATCAATGTCTGGCAGAAGAATATGAGATTGATCCATTAGATAATAAATTTTACTTTTTTAACCCTTTTTCCGTTCAGGTTTTCATGAAAGTCGTTAATAACATATTACGATCAATGGAACAAACAAAACGTGAGATGGAATTGATTTTATATTATCCATCTGAGGACTATATTTTTTATTTGGAGAACTATACGTCTTTTGAATTAATAAAGGAAATACAACTGCCTGGATTATATGATGAAAATAGTAATGAGAGATTTTTGATATATCGGCTTTAACCGTTGTTTTTAGAGCGTAGAACCATCCTTGGAGGTGGATGTAATGAGCAATTTTAGTCTGTGCCAGAGTAAATTACTAGTAGACGACTTTCATCCTAAAGTTACGGCCTATTATTTTAAAACCTTGGAGCAATTTTATATGGATAACCATACTCATGATGATTTAGAAATTATGTATGTCATTCAAGGTAACTGCGTAGTCAATGTAGAACAGCAACCGATTACGTTGAAAAAAGGAGACTTTATCCTACTTGATGCGAATTTAGCCCATCAACTACTCGTAGAAAAAGGAAACCCTTGCCGAATGCTAAATATTGAATTCTCTTTTACCGGAAAGAAGGGGATATTCCCATCTCTGAAAGAGTTAGCCACAGAAAACAAACGAATTGTTGAGCTGTTGACCTTTTGTGATGGCTATATTGTCTTAAAAGACGCAAACGAAATCTATCATACATTAAAGCATTTAGTACTTGAATTAGATAAAAAAGAAGATGAAAAGGACGTTATGGTTCAACTTCATTTAACACAGCTTTTTATTCAAATTACACGTATTATGATAGAGGAAAAAGAGAGAAAAAATAAACAGCAGCAAACGAATGTTTATATAAAGAAAGTGATTGAGTATCTCCATCATCATTATGATTGCGAATTGCGAATGCAGGTGATTGCAGAGGTCGTGAACTTACACCCAGGATACCTCCATCGTATTTTCAAAAAACAAATGGGAGTTACTGTCATGGAGTATTTGACAGGACTCCGTATTGAAAAGGCAAAAATGCTCTTGGCAGACACGGATATTCCGATTATCGATGTTTCTTCTTTTGTCGGAATTAATAGCCGTCAATACTTCAGTCTGCTTTTTAAAAAATATACGCTACAATCACCACTTGCATATCGAAAATGTGCGCAACAGAATATCCAAAAGTTTAGTTATAAGTAAAGCAGTTTGTTGCATACGACTGCTTTTTTGTTTGCCTATAAGTAGAAAAGTTAAAATTTTATACATAGAATTTCTTATGAAGTTACAACTTTGAAAACGCTTTACTACTTTTGGTGTTAACATTTATTTATGTTTTCGTATTATTCAATAAAAAAGGAGAGTTGCACTTATGTCATTTAAAATTGCCTTTATTGGCGCAGGAAGTATTGGATTTACACGTGGTTTGTTACGTGATCTTCTTGCTGTACAAGAATTTCATAACATTGAGGTTGCCTTTACCGATATTAGTCTAGAAAATTTGGAGATGGTCACACAGCTTTGTCAAAGAGATATCGACGAAAATGGCTTAGATATTCAAATTCAGGCAACACCCAATCGTAGAGAGGCACTAAGAGATGCAAAGTATATATTCTCCGTCGTTCGCATTGGAGGTCTCGAGGCATTTAAACATGATGTTGACATCCCGCTAAAATACGGGATTGATCAATGTGTAGGGGATACGCTCTGTGCGGGCGGAATTATGTACGGTCAACGTGGGATTGTTGAAATGCTCGCGATCTGCAAAGACATTCGTGAAGTTGCAGCTTCTGATTGCTTATTGTTGAATTACGCGAACCCGATGGCGATGCTCACATGGGCTTGCCATAAATATGGAGGTGTTCGTACGATTGGCCTATGTCACGGCGTGCAAGGTGGTCACGGGCAGATTGCTGAAGCCTTTGGTTTGAAAAAGGAAGAAGTGGATATCATTTGTGCCGGGATTAATCACCAAACATGGTATATTAGTGTGAAGCATAATGGCGAAGATTTAACCGAGAAGGTGCTTGAAGCCTTTGAAAACCATCCGGAATTTTTAAAAACAGAAAAGGTTCGTATTGATATGTTAAAACGCTTTGGCTATTATTCAACGGAATCAAATGGCCACTTAAGTGAGTATGTTCCATGGTATCGGAAACGTCCGGAAGAAATCAATGAATGGATCGACCTTGGTACTTGGATAAACGGTGAAACTGGTGGGTATTTACGTGTTTGTACGGAGGGACGAAATTGGTTCAAGACCGATTTTCCCAATTGGTTAAAGGAACCGGCATATGAATACAGAGCGGATCATCGTGGTGAAGAGCATGGGTCTTATATTATAGAAGCATTAGAAACGGGTCGTGTATACCGAGGGCATTTTAATGTGGTGAACAAAGGAATTATTTCTAATCTACCTGATGATGCCATTGTCGAGGTACCGGGATATGTGGATCGTAATGGAATGAATATACCTCATGTCGGGGAGCTTCCTATCGGGTGTGCAGCTGTTTGTAATGTAAGTATTTCTGTACAAAGACTTGCTGTAGAAGCGGCAGTTAACGGAGATGATATGCTGCTTCGGCAAGCGATGATGATGGACCCGCTTGTCGGTGCGGTTTGTAACCCGAAAGAAATTTGGCAGTTAGTTGATGAAATGCTAGTTGCACAGGAAAAGTGGCTGCCACAATATACAAAAGCAATCAAAGAGGCTAAACAAAGATTGAGCGCGGGTGAGCTTATTCCAACCAAGGATTATCAAGGGGCGGCACGACTTAAGGTTAAAACTGTAGAAGAGTTAGCTGAGAATAAAGAAGCAGCACGCAAAAATGCTGCTGAATCGGATAAAGCAAAAGAGCGCCCATCTGCAACAAAATAAGTATTCATACATTAATCACAGACTCCCATGTTCAAACTTGTTACTGGCTAACGATAACAATTTTCGAACGTGGGTTTTTTTCAGTTTAAAGCAATAATTGAATTGTGTTTATTTAACTCTCCTTATCCAGCCATTTTGATAATACCAATTTTATTATCCATACATAGTACTACTGAAAATGGCAAGAATGAACATATGGAATAAAAGCGATATGGAAAGGGAGTAATTGAAGTGAGTCAAGAACAACAGTTAGCGACGGAATTAAATAATATGTTAAACGAGGATAGAATACCACTTTCGATTTCAGAGGATATTCATGAAATTTGCGAGCGCTTGCAGTCAGGTGAAATGAACATTAACGATTTACAAGGGAGTGATGCTTTTATTGTAGAAGCAGTAGAAGAAGCACTGAATAGAATACAGCAAAATTCAAAGCGACAATAGCTTATCTACAAAATAGAGGGAGGTCCATTTTATGTCTAAAAAGAAGCAAAACAAACTCGATAAACGCTCTGGCACGATGAACGGAAGTCCCATTCAAAGTGATTTAAATAGTGATAA
Source organism: Halalkalibacter urbisdiaboli (assembly GCF_002156385.1). Taxonomy (GTDB): domain Bacteria; phylum Bacillota; class Bacilli; order Bacillales; family Bacillaceae_D; genus Halalkalibacter_A; species Halalkalibacter_A urbisdiaboli. The sequence continues at coordinate 1,048,746 of NZ_MVJM01000003.1, read as the reverse complement.
CGCATTTAGTGAGCAAGGTTTACACAATGCAACTGAGACACAACAAGCTAATAAGAAAAACAATCGCTAAAAAAAGCAGCCAAATTCGGCTGCTTCCTTCTACCCCTTCAAATCTTCCTTTTCATAAGTAGATGTAGTTAAACGTACCTTCTTTGTTGTTAAGTAAACCCCAAAAATTACGACAACTCCACCAATTAATTGTCCATAAGTGACAGTTTCTCCTAGAAAAAGGACTGCGCCAATTATCGTAAACACGGGAAGTAAGTTCAAAAAAACAGAAGCCCGAGATGGTCCGATTTCAGCAACACCTTTGTTCCAAAATATAAGTGCGATAACAGAAGGAAAAATACCTAAATATAAAAGGCCGATAATCAATGTTGGTTCAAGTAAATGGAGTACCCCTTCTCTCCATTCATAGAACGCAAATGGAAATAAGACGATTAAGGCAATGGATAACATAATAGTAAGACTTCCGTAAAGTGGAAACTTGTGATTATGCTTTTTGATTAATAGAGAATAAACAGCCCATGCCATAACTGCAATAATAGCAAGTATGTCACCGATGTTAAATTGAATTTTGCTAAACATCAACCAATCCCCTTTAGTAATGACCGAAAATGCTCCTAAAAGTGACAAGAGAATACCGAATAGCTGTATACCCCTAAGACGTTCCTTCAAAAAAACCAATCCTAGCAAAACGGCAAATACAGGAGTCGTTGTTTCAATAACAGCTACATTTGTAGACGTTGTGAACTGCAGGGAAGCATATAGAAAAAAATTAAACATAACAATACCACTTAGTGATAAAGAAAGAAGTGGTTTCCACTCTTTCAACCATATTAAACGGTTGTTCTTAAGTTCAAGAAAGCCAATAGGCAGAAGAATTAAGAATGAAATGAAACATCGAACAAATGTAATCGTAGCAGGTGGTAAATCATGAATGGCTTTTCCAACGAGAATATTACCTGAAAATAAAATCATCGTTATTGATAATAATAAATAAGAGCGAAGCATTGCATCAACCACCTTTTCAACTTGGTCATTGTAACATGGTTCGTAAAAGTGTTCAAAATGCAATGCTCTTTATAAAAGTCCATTTAAAAACTATTTGCTTCAAGAACTTTTAAAAAAGTATGCACATGATAATCAAACTGTACACGCAACCGTAACTCTAGAAGAAGGAAAGCGTGTATTTTTCGTAATCGCTGACGAAAATGTTGAGATTAAATGCTGTTCATTTGCTCTAAAATTTATCCAACGATACGTAGAGATGAAGCTAATCATGAGAAGGTTATTGCTCAAGTTGGTTTATTTAATGACGACGTCTATTCCCATCGTTTTCAAATGGATTTATCCTTATTAGCTAAGAGTGGTCAGTTATTAGGAACGGTAAGTAGCGTTGGGATTGCACCAAGAACAAGTAAGGAGATGTATCATTATTGTTTTTCCAGCAGGAAGAAGTAATGAGTATGTGCTAAACGTTACATTAACCTATCAGGACCTTACGAGAGATTATAAATGTATTTTAAACATAAATTAGTGTTTAATAAGCCTTCTATTTTATAGGAGGCTTATTTACTAGTATGGCCTAATAAAATTTTTGTTGTATATAGTCGTATAACTAGTACGTCTCCTCATTTTTTGCATAATTTATACTGTGAAGCTTCACAAATATTTGGATAAAAAGGGAGTGGAGTTATAATGTCTCACGTTTACGGCGGAGGTTTTGCGTTAATTGTTGTATTATTTATCCTACTTGTTATTGTTGGTGCAGCTTGGATGCCATATTAATTAAATAAGAAGGGGATTATCCCCTTCCTACATATAATAGGTTCCTACAACTGAGGAACTTTTTTTGTTAGAACCATGATTATTGAAAAGCTTCCTCGTAGCCCAATCCATTTTGAGGTTAAGGAATACCATGATATAGAAAAATTACGATAAGGAGGAATATTAATGGAAGATAATAAGAAAGTAACTGAAAATGTTGCTGAATCAAAGAATAGCGTCGAGGGTGCGAAGGAGACAGAAGTAACGTTTGTAGATCCTTGGGACGTGATTTTATTTGGGAGAAGAAGACCTTTGGAAGCTCCAACTCAAACTAAAGAAAACGTTGATAACGAAGAAAAGGAGTAAGGAGATAAACGGAATGTGGGATGGGGCTGTTCCAATAAGCCAATAAAGTGCAAGGTAATGGCTCCGTTTGCTCAGCACTCCTTGCGATGAGAACATGGGTCTCTTTTCGCCGACTACCAGCGTAAGGTGTTCGCCTATCAAACCCACTCATCGTACATGAAGTGACTTCGTTACTACAGGGTGTTCAAAAGGTCAAAACAGGACCTTTAGGGACACCCTCATTTTATAGGTTTTAAAAATGTTTTATGAAAGAAGAAGTTTAATCATGTTTTCCGCAGTTGCCTATTTAAGTTGTGACTAGGCACCCTACACCTTTAGGATCCATAAACTAACCATAACTTTATTTGGGGGAGTGGTTACAATGGGCAGCCAATTTTATAATGTTAATCGTTTAGGGCCCAAGGTATTTCTACAAAATCAGTCGGAAAACGAAATTAGGAATCAACATGTTTTTTATTCAAATCAACAAATCGATGGGATTGAAAAAAATATTAATCAATTATTCAAAATTATTAACTCTCATACCCAGAACATTGATTATTTAACTGGGCAAGTTGTTAAGCAAGAAAAAGCAGCCAAAAAACTCAGTGCAATGCAGGAAAAAATACATCGTACGGTTGAACAGAAAGGTGATATGCAACAAGAATTAATTAGTCGCTTTGAACAATATAAAGGTGAGGGAACAGTCCTTCAAACTCAGCTAACAGAGCTTGTGGATTCTTATAAAAATGTAAATGATAAGTTAACCGAAATAGAACATGCAAAACATGAACTATTTGAACAATTAAGTGAACAGCAGAAACAGATAGAAGAATACAAACAACGAAGTGAAAGAGTTGAAAAAGAACAGTCAGAACAAAAGACGGTACAGGATCAATTTGAAGAACAGCTCCAATTACAAAACTTGGATTATCGTGATTTGCTCGAAAAAGTGAGGGAGAATAAAAAGGAGCAGAAATGTACTCAAGAAAGAGTGAATCAGCTTATTGAGAAAAGTAAGGATTTAACAACTCAACAAAGGGAACAGGAACATTTACATCTTGAACTTTACTGTGAGTTGCTTCAGCTTCAAACGGTAACAAGAGAGTCTTCAACTATGTTAAAACAGGCTATCGCAAAACTTGAATCCGAAGTGAAGCATCTCCATGTAAAGAAGTCTGTCCATTAATAAAATAGCTCACCCAATGTGAAGGGTGAGCTATTTTACCGAAAGATTATTTGAACGTAATTTCAATTTCAACAACCTCTGAGCGACTTCCAATTCGAAGGGGAGGACCCCAAAAACCAAATCCTGAGGAAACAATAGTGTGAAGGTTGTTTTTCTTTAAATAGCCCCAATCAACTTCGTACATTTTTCGAGTGATAAGATGATTTGGGGCCATTTGGCCTCTATGGGTATGCCCTGATAACATTAAGTCGACACCTGCATGTTCCGCTTTTTCTAAATGAAAAGGTTGGTGATCCATGAGGAGGTGAGGTTTAGTTTTGTCTGTGGTTTCAAGTAGTTTTTCTAAAGTTTTTCTCTTTTTTTCTGTACGATCCCTTCGTCCAATAAGATAGATACTGTCTTCGAGTAATATCACTTCATCTAATAGGATCTTTACTTCGATGTCAGTCATTTCTTTTATAAATTCGGAAATTTTTCCTCCGTAATACTCATGATTTCCGAGTACTCCATAAACACCAAGAGGAGATTTCATTTGTTTCATCATTGTTCCCATGTTTTTTTGTTTGAAAGAGTCGGGATCATCGTCAATAATATCGCCTAGAAAAAGAATAAGATCAGGTTTAAGTTCATTGACTATCTTTACAAGCCTTTTTAAATGCGTGGTCCCTGATAAAAGCCCAAAGTGCATATCTGATGCCATTGCAATTCGCAGTTTTTTTATTTTTTTCACCTTTTTAGGGATATTTATGCTGTACGTTCGAACGACAGTATTGTAAGCATTATATGTTCCGTAAAAGAAGATAAATAAAAGAAATATGATAACGATAATTCCAACATAATAAAGCAGGACGTCGGGAGTATAGGTTGTTATATTTATAAGTAGCAAATAAACGATGTTTGCTATTGGAAAAGAAAGCACTGCGTACTGAAATAAACCTATCCAATATGCACCGATAATCTTTAGAAGGGCTAGCCTTTTATTTAATCGACTAATAAAAAAAGAATTAGCCGATACGAAAAGAACAATCCAAAATAACAGGAGGTGCTCAAATCCCGAAACTACTTTAACCCATACCCAGACGTTCCAGCCAATATATAAGGTAAGAAGATTATAGATAAGAAAAAAGGTAATAGCTCTTTTTTTCATTTTTGCCCTCCGTTCTTTAACTTGCAGATTTATTCGTATCATTTGTGAATTGTGAATGCTATTTTAATGAATTATGATATTACATGTGTGAAGAAGAATAGTGGTTTTAGAAAATTCGAGATAATTACATTTAAAATTTTTTGTCGAGGATTGATCTAGATTCTTAATTATGATAAAGTAAAAAACCTGTTCGAAATAAATATTCACATTTTGTTCAGAGAAATTATTTTTTGAGAAACACTTGCGTAGAATTATTTAATGTGATATATTATTATTTGTCGCCAACAACGGATGGTAGTTTTCATGAAAAATATTTTAAAAAAGTTGTTGCGCAGAACAAGTGATTATGTTATGATAGTAATTGTCGCTGAGATGCGATGAATAAGTTCTTTGAAAACTGAACAAAAGCCAAGCGAAAAGAGAGACAGTTTAAATGTTCTTTTCATTTAAACCAATCTCGTCAATTTATTATTTATTCGAGCTAATCAGCTCACCATTTTTATGGAGAGTTTGATCCTGGCTCAGGACGAACGCTGGCGGCGTGCCTAATACATGCAAGTCGAGCGGACTGAAGGGAGCTTGCTCCTGGAAGTTAGCGGCGGACGGGTGAGTAACACGTGGGCAACCTGCCCTGTAGATCGGGATAACATCGAGAAATCGGTGCTAATACCGGATAATTTCTAATGTCTCATGACGTTAGGATAAAAGATGGCTCCGGCTATCACTACAGGATGGGCCCGCGGCGCATTAGCTAGTTGGTAAGGTAACGGCTTACCAAGGCGACGATGCGTAGCCGACCTGAGAGGGTGATCGGCCACACTGGGACTGAGACACGGCCCAGACTCCTACGGGAGGCAGCAGTAGGGAATCTTCCGCAATGGACGAAAGTCTGACGGAGCAACGCCGCGTGAGTGATGAAGGATTTCGGTTCGTAAAACTCTGTTGTTAGGGAAGAACACGTGCCGTTCGAATAGGGCGGCACCTTGACGGTACCTAACCAGAAAGCCACGGCTAACTACGTGCCAGCAGCCGCGGTAATACGTAGGTGGCAAGCGTTGTCCGGAATTATTGGGCGTAAAGCGCGCGCAGGCGGTCTTTTAAGTCTGATGTGAAAGCCCCCGGCTCAACCGGGGAGGGTCATTGGAAACTGGGAGACTTGAGTGCAGAAGAGGAGAGTGGAATTCCACGTGTAGCGGTGAAATGCGTAGATATGTGGAGGAACACCAGTGGCGAAGGCGACTCTCTGGTCTGTAACTGACGCTGAGGCGCGAAAGCGTGGGGAGCAAACAGGATTAGATACCCTGGTAGTCCACGCCGTAAACGATGAGTGCTAGGTGTTAGGGGTTTCGATGCCCTTAGTGCCGACGTTAACACATTAAGCACTCCGCCTGGGGAGTACGGCCGCAAGGCTGAAACTCAAAGGAATTGACGGGGGCCCGCACAAGCAGTGGAGCATGTGGTTTAATTCGAAGCAACGCGAAGAACCTTACCAGGTCTTGACATCCTTATGCCCTCCCTAGAGATAGGGATTTCCCTTCGGGGACATAAGTGACAGGTGGTGCATGGTTGTCGTCAGCTCGTGTCGTGAGATGTTGGGTTAAGTCCCGCAACGAGCGCAACCCTTGATCTTAGTTGCCAGCATTTAGTTGGGCACTCTAAGGTGACTGCCGGTGACAAACCGGAGGAAGGTGGGGATGACGTCAAATCATCATGCCCCTTATGACCTGGGCTACACACGTGCTACAATGGATGGTACAAAGGGTAGCGAAGCCGCGAGGTGGAGCCAATCCCATAAAGCCATTCTCAGTTCGGATTGTAGGCTGCAACTCGCCTACATGAAGCCGGAATTGCTAGTAATCGCGGATCAGCATGCCGCGGTGAATACGTTCCCGGGCCTTGTACACACCGCCCGTCACACCACGAGAGTTTGTAACACCCGAAGTCGGTGGGGTAACCTTTTGGAGCCAGCCGCCTAAGGTGGGACAGATGATTGGGGTGAAGTCGTAACAAGGTAGCCGTATCGGAAGGTGCGGCTGGATCACCTCCTTTCTATGGAGTTTAACTCTAGTCGATGTATGACGTAGGTCATATAACGCTTGTGCTTTTGGTCAGTTTTGGAAGAATTTATTTCTTTCAAAACTTGGTTCTTTGAAAACTAGATAATGAATGTAAACAATGTTTTGTTCACCGGAGTCTTAACTGACTTTGTTTGAACGAGCATGTCAAGAATTCAAAAACGACTTTTTTAAATAAGACGTTTTTGGCAAAGAGAACCGAGAAGTTCGAGGAAACCAGTGGCTGAGGAATGGAGCGTACATCCGTACGTGACATGTCCGAAGACCACGAAGTTGACGAAGAAATTCGAAGGTTATCTGAAGCCAAAAGTAATTGCAAAGAGAACCGAGTAAATCGAGGAAGCAAGTGTTCGAGGAATGGAGCGTACATCCGTACGTGACATGACCGAGAAACACGTAGCTGGCGAAGAGTTACGAAGGTTATCTGCCGCAATTTGGTTAAGTTAGAAAGGGCGCACGGTGAATGCCTTGGCACTAGGAGCCGAAGAAGGACGTGACGAACGACGAAACGCCTCGGGGAGCTGTAAGTAAGCTTTGATCCGAGGATATCCGAATGGGGGAACCCACCATCCGTAATGGGATGGTACCCGTATCTGAATACATAGGATACGAGGAGGCAGACCTGGGGAACTGAAACATCTAAGTACCCAGAGGAAGAGAAAGCAAATGCGATTTCCTGAGTAGCGGCGAGCGAAACGGAAACAGCCCAAACCAAGAGGCTTGCCTCTTGGGGTTGTAGGACACTCTATACGGAGTTACAAAGAAACGGAGTAGATGAAGCGGTCTGGAAAGGCCCATCATAGAAGGTAACAATCCTGTAATCGAAACTTCGTTTCCTCTTGAGTGTATCCTGAGTACGGCGGGACACGTGAAACCCCGTCGGAATCCGGGAGGACCATCTCCCAAGGCTAAATACTCCCTAGTGACCGATAGTGAACCAGTACCGTGAGGGAAAGGTGAAAAGCACCCCGGAAGGGGAGTGAAAGAGATCCTGAAACCGTGTGCCTACAACTAGTTGGAGCCCGTTTATGGGTGACAGCGTGCCTTTTGTAGAATGAACCGGCGAGTTACGATCCCGTGCAAGGTTAAGCTGATAAGGCGGAGCCGTAGCGAAAGCGAGTCTGAATAGGGCGCCATAGTACGTGGTCGTAGACCCGAAACCGTGTGATCTACCCATGTCCAGGGTGAAGTTCAGGTAACACTGAATGGAGGCCCGAACCCACGCACGTTGAAAAGTGCGGGGATGAGGTGTGGGTAGGGGTGAAATGCCAATCGAACTCGGAAATAGCTGGTTCTCCCCGAAATAGCTTTAGGGCTAGCCTCGAGGTGAGAGTATTGGAGGTAGAGCACTGATTGGACTAGGGGTCCCCACAGGATTACCGAATTCAGTCAAACTCCGAATGCCAAATACTTATCCTCGGGAGTCAGACTGCGAGTGCTAAGATCCGTAGTCAAGAGGGAAACAGCCCAGACCATCAGCTAAGGTCCCAAAGTATACGTTAAGTGGAAAAGGATGTGGAGTTGCCCAGACAACCAGGATGTTGGCTTAGAAGCAGCCACCATTTAAAGAGTGCGTAATAGCTCACTGGTCGAGTGACTCTGCGCCGAAAATGTACCGGGGCTAAACGTATCACCGAAGCTATGGATTGACACCTTATGGTGTCAGTGGTAGGGGAGCGTTCTATGTGCAGCGAAGTCAGACCGAGAGGACTGGTGGAGCGCATAGAAGTGAGAATGCCGGTATGAGTAGCGAAAAGAGGGGTGAGAATCCCCTCCGTCGAAAGCCCAAGGTTTCCTGAGGAAGGCTCGTCCGCTCAGGGTAAGTCGGGACCTAAGCCGAGGCCGAAAGGCGTAGGCGATGGACAACAGGTTGAAATTCCTGTACCACCTCCTCACCGTTTGAGTAATGGGGGGACGCAGTAAGATAGGGTAAGCGCGCTGATGGATATGCGCGTTCAAGCAGTTAGGCTGGTAAGTAGGCAAATCCGCTTACCGCATAGGCTGAGCTGTGATGGCGAGGGAAATATAGTACCGAAGTTCCTGATTCTACACTGCCTAGAAAAGCCTCTAGCGAGGTGAGAGGTGCCCGTACCGCAAACCGACACAGGTAGGCGAGAAGAGAATTCTAAGACGCTCGGGAGAACTCTCGTTAAGGAACTCGGCAAAATGACCCCGTAACTTCGGGAGAAGGGGTGCTCTGATAGGGTGCAAGCCCGAGAGAGCCGCAGTGAATAGATCCAAGCGACTGTTTAGCAAAAACACAGGTCTCTGCGAAGCCGCAAGGCGAAGTATAGGGGCTGACACCTGCCCGGTGCTGGAAGGTTAAGAGGAGGGGTTATCCATTAGGAGAAGCTCTGAATTGAAGCCCCAGTAAACGGCGGCCGTAACTATAACGGTCCTAAGGTAGCGAAATTCCTTGTCGGGTAAGTTCCGACCCGCACGAATGGTGTAACGATTTGGATACTGTCTCAACGAGAGACCCGGTGAAATTATAGTACCTGTGAAGATGCAGGTTACCCGCGACAGGACGGAAAGACCCCATGGAGCTTTACTGTAGCTTGATATTGGATGTTGGTACAGTTTGTACAGGATAGGTAGGAGCCTTGGAAGTCGGAGCGCCAGCTTCGATGGAGGCGTCGGTGGGATACTACCCTGACTGTGCTGACATTCTAACCTCGAACCGTGATCCGGTTCAGGGACAGTGTCAGGTGGGCAGTTTGACTGGGGCGGTCGCCTCCTAAACAGTAACGGAGGCGCCCAAAGGTTCCCTCAGAATGGTTGGAAATCATTCGTAGAGTGCAAAGGCAAAAGGGAGCTTGACTGCGAGACCTACAAGTCGAGCAGGGACGAAAGTCGGGCTTAGTGATCCGGTGGTTCCGCATGGAAGGGCCATCGCTCAACGGATAAAAGCTACCCTGGGGATAACAGGCTTATCTCCCCCAAGAGTCCACATCGACGGGGAGGTTTGGCACCTCGATGTCGGCTCATCGCATCCTGGGGCTGAAGTAGGTCCCAAGGGTTGGGCTGTTCGCCCATTAAAGCGGTACGCGAGCTGGGTTCAGAACGTCGTGAGACAGTTCGGTCCCTATCCGTCGCGGGCGTAGGAAATTTGAGAGGAGCTGTCCTTAGTACGAGAGGACCGGGATGGACACACCGCTGGTGTACCAGTTGTTCCGCCAGGAGCATCGCTGGGTAGCTACGTGTGGACGGGATAAGTGCTGAAAGCATCTAAGCATGAAGCCCCCCTCAAGATGAGATTTCCCATGGAGTTAATCCAGTAAGACCCCTCAGAGATGATGAGGTTGATAGGTCTGGTGTGGAAGCGTGGCGACACGTGGAGCTGACAGATACTAATCGGTCGAGGACTTATCCAATAACATTCTTGACATATGTCACACTCAGATTGTGACTTGTTTACACATTATCTAGTTTTGAGAGAATCATCTCAACAATATTAGTTTGACAAAGAGAACCAAGAAGTTCGAGGAAGCAAGTGACTAAGGAATGGAGCGTACACCCGTACGTGACATGACCGAAGATCACGCAGCTGACGAAGAAATTCGCCGGTTATCTGAAGTCAAAAAGTTTGGTGGCGATAGCGAAGAGGTCACACCCGTTCCCATGCCGAACACGGTCGTTAAGCTCTTTTGCGCCGATGGTAGTTGGAGGATTCCTCCTGCGAGAGTAGGACGTTGCAAGGCATAACTAATTAACCTTTTATTATGGGGCCTTAGCTCAGCTGGGAGAGCGCCTGCCTTGCACGCAGGAGGTCAGCGGTTCGATCCCGCTAGGCTCCACCATATTTTAAAATTTGGCGGCGTAGCTCAGCTGGCTAGAGCGTACGGTTCATACCCGTGAGGTCGTGGGTTCGATTCCCTCCGCCGCTACTATTATATCTATAAAAAGGATCCTTAGCTCAGTTGGTCAGAGCGGTCGGCTCATAACCGATTGGTCGTAGGTTCGAGTCCTACAGGATCCACTTTATAACCTTTGGAGGAATACCCAAGTCCGGCTGAAGGGATCGGTCTTGAAAACCGACAGGCGGGTTAAACCGCGCGGGGGTTCGAATCCCTCTTCCTCCGCCATCTAATCTACATCGACGCATTACCTTCTCAGAATATACGAGAAGAGGAAGAAACAGTTGTTACATCATTGAGTAAACAACATCCATTACTTTAAAACGACGCGGGGTGGAGCAACGAGCATTCTCATCGTGAAAATGCTACGAGTAACATCGACGCATCAACTTCTTAAAATACAAGAAGAGGAAGATGTATTCTTCAGTGAAAAACAACATCCATTACTATACAACGACGCGGGGTGGAGCATGAAGCGAAACTTCGTCGAAAAAACATCGACATGTCTCGACGCATGACCTTCTTGAAACACGAGAAGAGGAAGAGACAACATCATGAATAAGCAACATCCATTACTATATGACGACGCGGGGTGGAGCAGTCTGGTAGCTCGTCGGGCTCATAACCCGAAGGTCGGAGGTTCAAATCCTTCCCCCGCAACCAAAAATGGTCCGGTAGTTCAGTTGGTTAGAATGCCTGCCTGTCACGCAGGAGGTCGCGGGTTCGAGTCCCGTCCGGACCGCCAATTAAAAGTAGAAATGGTTTTTCGTTTCTGGCTTGGTAGCTCAGTCGGTAGAGCAATGGACTGAAAATCCATGTGTCGGCGGTTCGATTCCGTCCCAAGCCACCAGATATGGCGATTGTGGCGAAGTGGTTAACGCACCGGATTGTGGTTCCGGCATTCGTGGGTTCGATTCCCATCAGTCGCCCCATAAACTAATGGGCTATAGCCAAGCGGTAAGGCAACGGACTTTGACTCCGTCATGCGTTGGTTCGAATCCAGCTAGCCCAGCCAATGCGGAAGTAGTTCAGTGGTAGAACACCACCTTGCCAAGGTGGGGGTCGCGGGTTCGAATCCCGTCTTCCGCTCCAAAAAAATAAAAAGTCCTTAAAACCGATGCCGGGGTGGTGGAATTGGCAGACACACAGGACTTAAAATCCTGCGGTAGGTGACTACCGTGCCGGTTCAAGTCCGGCCCTCGGCACCAAAGATGCGCCCGTAGCTCAATTGGATAGAGCGTTTGACTACGGATCAAAAGGTTAGGGGTTCGACTCCTCTCGGGCGCGCCATGAAAACATATAGTAGTGACGGGAAGTGGCTCAGCTTGGTAGAGCACCTGGTTTGGGACCAGGGGGTCGCAGGTTCAAATCCTGTCTTCCCGACCATTGTTTTAAGGTCAAGCTTAGATTGTGATTGAAAAAGATGCGGGTGTAGTTTAGTGGTAAAACCTCAGCCACGAGCGTTTACATCGTCGAAACGGCAACGAGTTGTCTCGACACAGCAAGCTACGAAGAGTTGCTAGAAGAGGAAGAGACATGAATGTGCGTAAGATGAATGAGGGTAACAATTGAAAAAGATGCGGGTGTAGTTTAGTGGTAAAACCTCAGCCTTCCAAGCTGATGTCGTGAGTTCGATTCTCATCACCCGCTCCATTTAATAACATGAAATGGGCCTATAGCTCAGCTGGTTAGAGCGCACGCCTGATAAGCGTGAGGTCGGTGGTTCGAGTCCACTTAGGCCCACCATATTCCACAGTAGCTCAGTGGTAGAGCAATCGGCTGTTAACCGATCGGTCGTAGGTTCGAGTCCTACCTGTGGAGCCAAGAATGGCCCGTTGGTCAAGCGGTTAAGACACCGCCCTTTCACGGCGGTAACACGGGTTCGAATCCCGTACGGGTCACCAACACGAAATGGAGGATTAGCTCAGCTGGGAGAGCACCTGCCTTACAAGCAGGGGGTCGGCGGTTCGATCCCGTCATCCTCCACCATACATGCCGGTCTAGCTCAATTGGTAGAGACGAGCGTTTACCTTGTCGAGTAAGCAGACGCAGCCAACTATGGAGCTTAGCTAGAAGAGGAAGAGACACAATCTGAATAACTTCAAAAACGCAAGAGCCATTAGCTCAGTTGGTAGAGCATCTGACTTTTAATCAGAGGGTCGAAGGTTCGAGTCCTTCATGGCTCACCATAATTATGCGGGTGTGGCGGAATTGGCAGACGCGCTAGACTTAGGATCTAGTGTCTTATGACGTGGGGGTTCGACTCCCTTCACCCGCACTTTTCTACTAATAACAGGTGACGAAGCGAAGAGCAGGTAGTTTGAGGATTCCTCCTGCGAGAGTAGAACTTGTGATAAAGCATAACCCAAAGGGTTGTGCTTTTTTGGCTCTATATTGAATTCTATCATGTCTTTTCCTGGAACCTGTGCAAATTTAGATATTGGTACTTATATTATAAATCTAGTGTAAATCCACATACCAAGTTGATATAAATACCACGAAATAATTATGATATATAATATTGTACCATATGCTTTAATATAATTATTTTGACTTTTCTCTACGTTAGAAAATAGTATCATAGTAGTTGCTGCCAAAATGAAGAAAAAGGTGCCACCAAAAAACGCTAATAACAATGACGTTGATGCCAATAATAAATGTGTCAATCGTGAACGCTCAGTATCTTTGTTTAGTAAAAACTCTTTCACTTTTATCTCCCTCCTTTTCAATATTCTACCGATCAAATTTTATTTTAAAAAGCACAATTTTTTAGAAAACAGCCTTATTTAAAGAGTGTCACTTAAATAATAAAGCGGGAATACTGTTGTTTTTATTGAATCTATTAATAAAGTTGGATGTTGACAATATAATCATTATTTAAGGTGTACGATTAATGATCATGCTGTTAGGAGTTATATATGTTTAGAATTTCAGTATTTTACTTTGTTTTGTATTCCTCGTTTGCTGTGATTTTAATGTTTATGCCGTTATATTTGCAATATAATGGATTAGGTAAGGACGAAATTGGTTGGATTATGGCAATGGGCTCGGTTATATCTGTTGTAGGTCAGCCGATATGGGGATATATAAGTGATAAATTGAATTCTACAAAAACTGTCCTTTTTATTGTGATGGTTTGTACATTTGCTTTTAGTTTTCTATTATTCTCGGTCAAAACGTTTTTGACTCTATTATTTGTGTTTACGTTATTTATGTTTTTTATGACTTCGTGTGGCCCATTAACCGATAGTATTGCGATGTATTACGCTAGAACCTATAAAAAAAATTATGGTTTTATGCGTTCGTTCGGGTCATTTGGAGTTGGAATTTCAGCACTTATTTTGGGGATTGTTATTTCAATATACGGAATTGAATATCTTGGTTGGATGTATGCAATAATGATGAGCCTTTCTATTCCTCTTATTTTTCTCGTTCGTGAGGCAGAGCGAGAAGAGTCAGCATCTATTTCTCGTTCAACTATCACATTTTCTTCTATTAAAGTATTGTTTCAAAATAAAGTATATCTTTGGATTGTTGGAATAAGTTTTCTTATTTTAACACCACATAAAATGAACGATAGCTTATTTACAATCTATTTATCTGAATTAGGTGCAAGTGAGCAACAGATGGGGGTAGCTTGGATGTTAGCTACCTTTTCGTCAATTCCAGTTTTTATAGCAACAGGGATACTATTGAAACATTATCATGAGCTAGTGCTAATGGTGGCAGCAGCATTTGTGTTTACTTTACGTTGGTTTTTATATGGTTATATGGATCAGCCAAAAGTCTTAATTTACTTACAGCTTTTACAAGGTGTGACGTTCCCAATCTTTTTTGTTTCTGTGTTTCAGTATGTTACTAAGCTAATTCCAAAGGATTTGATTGCCACGGGCCAATTACTATTTATTGCTGCAGCAATTGGTCTAGGTGGGCTTGTCGGAAATGCAGGGGGTGGTTGGTTAATGGAGTCATTCTCTCCACAATTAACGTATCAGTTAGCAGGTGTCCTATCTACTGTTGGCTCTTTGCTTATTGTCGTAACAATCATTCGGGGAAAACAAAAAAATAAGAAACAAGTAAAGAATGTTTGTAAGGACGGATAAAAGGCAAGTCTACCTTTTATCCGTCCTTTTTAGTTGCCCTTTTAGGACAACTTTTTTATTTCACTTACGATTTCAAAAGAACGGAGGCGTGCGTGATGGTCGTAGATTTGACCATTTACAATCATTTCATCTGCATTTGTTTCATTTAAGAAAGTTTGTAGCTTTTCTTCCACTGTCTTCGGGCTTCCGATAACGGATGAACCAAGCTTGCTTTCAAGTGCTTGTTTTTCATGTTCTCCCCAAAGTTCAACATGTTCAGTAGCAGGTTGAAGTGGGGAGGGGGTGTTGCGAATTAAGTTCAAAAACTGTTTCTGCATCGACGTTGAGAGTCGTTCTGCCTCCTCATCTGTATTAGCAGCAATCACATTGACTCCAACCATTGCATATGGTTCCTCAAGACTTTCAGATGGTTGGAAGGTAGAGCGGTAGAGCTCAAGGGCCTGTAACGTATGTTCCGGGGCAAAATGACTCGCGAACGCAAATGGAAGTCCAAGTTGACCAGCTAACTGGGCACTGAAACCACTTGAACCGAGTAACCATATTGGTATGTTTAATCCTTCACCGGGGATTGCTCGTACACGTTTATTTTCTGTGCCAAAATACGCACGTAACTCAGCTAACTGCTCTGGGAACTGGTGACTATCACTTCGTCGATCACGACGAAGCGCATACGCAGTTTGGTGATCTGTTCCAGGAGCACGACCGAGGCCTAAGTCAATTCTTCCTGGGAAGAGAGATTCAAGAGTACCAAATTGTTCAGCAATCACTAAAGGGGAATGATTGGGTAGCATAATTCCACCTGATCCAACACGTATTGTTGAAGTCGAGGCAGCAACATGACCAATGACGACGGATGTGGCCGAGCTTGCGATTCCAGGCATATTATGGTGTTCAGCTAACCAGTATCGCGTATAGCCCCATTTCTCGGCATGCTGAGCAAGAGAAACGGTATGTTTAAATGAATCTGCGGCAGTACTGCCACGTAGGATCGGTGCTAAATCCAATACGGAAAAGCGAATATCGCGAAGCTGTTTATGTGACATAGTGTTCATCTACTTTCCTGTTTAATGCGTTTTTTAATAGATAGTGACTATTAGTTCAATTTATTTTAACAATTATTTCACAAGCTTTAAAATATAATGCTTATTTCCTCTTTTTAAATCCTGTAAAAGAACTGTTTTATCATTTTAACAAATCCTTAACGCATTTTTGTCTAATTAACAATTGAATGAACCTGTTATGTAAGGTAGTATTATATTACACATTATAATCGGACAGAGTATAACATTGGCAAAACTCTTGAAAAGGAGTGACGCAAAGCTACGGGCCTAAATCGTTGACATGGTCGCCGGGTTGCCGAATGGTAGAGAGAAAGAAGCCTATGGCAAAAGTAGGTTTCTTTTTTAAAACTAGGAGACAAAGGAGATTCATAAGCTTTTAACGAAGAGCCATACATATGTTATGCCGCCTCTAATGAGGGGAGTAATTATTTACTCAAAGTGGTAATGAAGTTGTCTTGTGAATTCTAGAAACAATGTGATGGTGATTATATGAAAATACAATCAATAATCAATGAAACAAAAAAGGATGCAAATGATCGGAGTGATTTACTTAACCATGAAGAGGGTTTACATTTGGATTCTCTTTTTCACCTTCATCCTCACAATATCTACTCTCTTGATTTAAGAGGATATATTACAGACTGTAACGATAGTTGTATTCGGTTATCAGGATATAGCAAAAATGAACTTTTGAAACCGATGCATATGTCCGAACTTTTGTTTACTTATGAAGAGGATTATATTCAACAATTTTTTGAGAAAAGTAACATCGGAACACTCCATTCATTTCGAGCCTCTTTGAAGAAAAAGGATCGCTCCTGCCTAGATGTAAGCGTTACCTTCATCCCGAAAATTATCGCTGGTGAAGTTGTAGGTGCGTTTTGTATTTCTGAGGATATTTCCACACTTGTCGAAGCGGAGAACGTCATTGAACAGATGACCTATTATGACGATTTAACTGGTTTGCCAAATCAAATGATGCTAACAAAAGTTCTTTCCAATGAGCTTAATGTTACTAACAATGGTGTCGCTACTCTTTTTATAGATCTAGACCGCTTTAAAGGGATTAATGACACATTAGGACATGAAAATGGCGATCTTTTATTAAAGAAAGTGACATCTCGTTTAAAATCAACAGTAAAGGCTGATGATATCGTTGCACGCCAAAGTGGGGACGAATTCATCATCATTTTAAAGAATATGGATCGAGATATCGTTTCTAAAGTTGCAAGAAAAATAATAAATGTTCTTTCAAAACCGATTCGAATTCGTAATTATGATGTATTTACAACACCGAGCATAGGCATTAGTCTTTATCCGGAAGATGCTAAGACAGCCGATGCGCTAATCAAAAATGCTGAATTTGCTATGTATGAGGCGAAAAAACGAAGGCAAGATATTACGTTCTATTCATCAAACGAACATGATTTGAAATTAAGTCCATTTAAAATGGAGATGGAATTATACAAGGCGATTGAGCGTAAGGAGTTTTCATTACAGTACTTACCGAAAGTTGATTTGAAATCAGGAAAAATCCTAAGTATAGAAGCACTTATTCGCTGGGAACATCCTCGTTTAGGGAAGGTATCACCAAGAGTGTTTATTCCGGTAGCAGAAGAAACTGGATTGATTCATTCCATTGGTGAATGGGCTCTTAACGAAGCATGCAGACAAAATAAAGCCTGGCAAGAAAAAGGTTTCTATTTTACTGTCTCTGTAAATTTATCCGGACTTCAATTTACTCAAAAAGATTTAGTTGACGTAATAGTGAGAAGTTTAGAACGGACTGGACTTGAGCCACAATATTTAGAACTTGAAATAACGGAAAGAGTTACAACTGATAATAATCAAACTATTGAAGTTTTACAAAAGCTGAAAGGGCTAGGAATTCAAATATGTATTGATGATTTCGGGAGAGGATCAAGCTCTTTGAATGACTTAAAACAGCTGCCAGTTGACACATTAAAAATCGATCAATCATTTGTACAAGGACTTTATAAAAATCCAGATGATGAAATGATTGTTAAATCGATTATTTCAATGGCTCATCATTTTAATTTACGGGTAGTAGCTGAAGGGATAGAGACGAAAGAGCAGCTAGCGTTTTTACAGCAGCACCACTGTGACGAAGGACAGGGATTCTTTCTAAGTAAACCTGTACTTGCTAATCAATTGGAGCATAATTTAATTGATATTGAGAAAAAAGTCGTGCAATACGGAATTTCTCAAGACGTAAGTGAAAAAATGTGGGTCGAAAAGCTCTTACAAAAGGCAAGAGAGGAACTAAACGAAACGATTCGACTCCAGCAAGGAATGATTTATAAGTTTAAAAAAATAAATCAACGCTTTGTTCATACTTTATGCGATGGGGAATTAATGTATCGAATGGGCTTTATTCCAAATCAGATTGTGGGGAAGGAGTTACATGATTTTCTTCCAAAAAGTGAAGCTGACCGGATTCAGTTAAGCTATTATCGGGCTTGGAATGGTGAAGACAACGTCATGTTTGAAGGAGAGGTAAATGGGGTTTGTTATCTAGCTGCGTTAAGTCCAATCAAGCGTGGTGGAGAGGTCCATGAAGTGATTGTTTCCTGTGTAGATATAACGGATCGGAAAAATACTGAAAAAGCCTTACGTGAAAGCGAGACTAAGTACCGACTTATTGCTGAAAACATGACAGATATCATCATCCTGTTTGATACAAATGGGGAGAGTATCTACGTCTCTCCTTCCTTCCATACCGTGCTTGGTTTTTCGCTTCAATCTAAAGAGGAAAAGCTAATCGATCATATTCATCCAGATGACGTTGAATATGTTACCACACAATTCAGCCATATCATTAATGCTAAATCATCTTCACAAATTGAGTTTCGTTTCATTAATTCAATGGGAGAAGAAGTGTTAATTGAATGTGTCGGAACAGCCGTTTTAGGTGAACAAGAAAACGTTGAGCATGTGATGATTATCGGGAGAGATGTTACAGAAAAACGCAAATCTGAAGAACGTTTATGGCGTTCCGAGAAGCTTTCGTTAGTTGGAGAGTTAGCCGCTGGAGTAGCACATGAAATTAGAAATCCGATTACATCCATTAAAGGCTTTATACAACTTATTCAACAAGGTCAAATTAAAGATGAGTATTTTGACATCATTTTACCTGAATTCAATCGTGTTGAAGGAATTATTAAAGAATTTCTATCCCTAGCTAAACCTCAAGAAATTCAGTTAAAGGAAGTTTCAATTTCTCGTTTGCTTCGTGAAGTCGAAACCTTACTCGAATCAGAAGCTCATTTAAGAAATGTTCAGTTCTCATCTACGATTGAACCAAACTTACCACGTATCATGTGTGACAAGAATCAAATGAAACAAGTAGTTATTAACATTGTGAAAAATAGTATTGAAGCGATGACAGATGGTGGTCTGATTACGTTTGATGTGAAAGCGGAGAATGAGCATTTGTTAATTAAAGTTATTGATAATGGCGTTGGTATAAGTCAAGAACGACTTCAACGTTTAGGGGAGCCTTTTTATAGTAATAAAGAAAAGGGAACCGGACTTGGGCTTATGCTATGCTATCGAATCGTTCGAAAGCATAATGGTACTCTAACCATTAAGAGTAAGGAGAAAATAGGGACAACGGTAGAGATTCGCTTACCATTGTGTAATGGTTAACATTTACAAAAAGACATGACTCTGATAGTCATGTCTTTTTACATTTAAACCAAAGGTATTGATTTTTAAAAAAGGATTATCACTTACTTATATAGAACCTTCCGTAAATAAAAGCTGAGTAGCCTTTCGGAAAGAGATTTTGCTGATATACTAAGATACGTGTTATGCCATTTCCAATTTTTGTTCCATTTGATTAAGTTTGATTTCCGTTCTGCCCATATTTCAATTAATAGCATTGGGATGGAAATCATTAACCATTTGTAAATGATCGTTAAAGGTTGATTATTATAGGTTAGTCTGTTAAAGAATACAGTAATTGCGGGGTACATGAGGTAATCAAATAAAATGTTAGTTTTAAAACATTTTGGTAATAACCGTACAGGATATACAACAATGTTACGTGTATTAATCATCTTGTCAAAAACACCATTTGTCATAGCATTAAAGAGATAGAGCATGAACCATTGTCTTCGTAATGAACCGCTTAATAAAAAGGGTAATGTTCCTAATGATAACACAAGTAGTCCGTATAATATTACGTGCTCATAAGTTTTTGGTTTCATTAAAGGTCCTCCTTGTTGAGTGTTCACCTAGAAGTCGTCATCTACTTTTGCTACACCTAGGGCGAGATTGTCCCATAAGATGTTCTCAACTTTCTCAACTTGTTCTTTTTCACAGTGAACAACAAGGACTACTTCAGACTTTTTTCCGCGAATTTGTCTGTTTCTCTTATGAATCACCTTAAATAGTATGTAATCAATGATAAATCCAAGCATAAACCCACTTGCTGCCCCTATAAGACCCCAATAGATAGGGCCCCATTTTAATTCAAATCCGATACTCGCACCAATGACGGAAAACGCAGTTCCAATTGCTGCTCCTTTATCAAAAAGACTTACGCCATCTGCTCGATGTAGAGTATCGAATAATCGCCTTTCTTCAACGCGGTTATTGAGAGGGACAGCTAAAATCGCATTCTTTTCAATTCCAATGTTCTCTAATGCAGTGATGGCTAATTCTAGATAGGTGGAATGTTCGTAAGTTGAAAAGATTTGCAAAGGCTTCACCTCATGTTCGTTTCGATAGTTTGACGCGATACTGTTGATAATTTTTGATTAAATAATTTTTTTGTTCAGTATCAAAAAGCTTATTCGTTTCGACCGTGTTAACATACGAATCATAGGCAGCAAACCCGATATGGGAGGGAATAAATAATAGCCATTGTGGATTTAAGGCCTGTGTTGCAAGTGTAACTTCACCAAAGAAGAGATAATGAATGGCTACCAATACGTTTGAAAAGTAAACAAAAATAACGACCCAAAATATGATAAAAAAAGATTTAAAAATTTGATGAGAATAGAGTTGTCCTAAACCAGGTGTGAAAAGAGACCACATTACTGCCATTGTAGGTTTTCTTTTATCAAGGTAATTGATTTCCCACGCCCCAATGCTATATGTCGGGAAGCTAGCTTGTTCTCGTTCAGCTAGAATATATTCACTATTTATGTTAACAGCTGTACGGTAGCTGTCCCAAATGGCAAAAAGGTACACAGGAATATATAACAAAAACCATCTAGGTTCAAGAACAGCTTTAGCCATTTCGATATTTCCTGTAAACGAATAAACCATTGAAAGGTTCAAGTTAGTCATATTGTTAATGAGAATTTCCCAAAGAAACAGAGTAAAGCCTCTAAGGTTTTTTGCTATTAACATGTGTCCAAATCCTGGGAAGGCAGCTGACCACCAAGCAACAATATACGGATTGTGCAAATGCAATTGAGTCGTTCCTATTGCACTAATATAGGCTTTGAAGCGGCGGGCTTTATTTGTCGGATTAAAATTTCTCACGTGGTTACCTCGTCGATGTAATTGTTCTATATTAGGATTCATTATTTTTTATAAATCATTCATTTATTTTTATAGAAATAAAAAAGAAACAGGTTGCTCTAAAGAGATTAATCTCTGTTTAGGCAAACCTGTTCCTTAAAATGATTAAGCGATTACATTAAAAATTTATTGCAATGCGGACATAATGACTTATCGTAATCAAAAGGAATGCTTTCACCACATTGCTTACAACTTCTTTCATTATCCTCTGAATGGGTCTCAGCAGATGATTTACTTTTGCGTAACGATAAAACAATAGCAACCACGACTAGCACGACCACAGCAATAATAAATAACAATCCTGATGACATGCTATCATCTCCTTGTTAGGTTTTGGATCGACTCGCTTATTCTATTCCTACTCATCAATTTATGGTTTAGAACACAAAAGTCTGAATTTTCGACATTTTAATATTGGATATTTAACCAAAAGGGCAATTTCTGTGTTATGTTGAAAAAGAGTCTGAATATCCAAACAAAGAGAAACAAAATGAGAAAATACATGATATTCATAGTTAGTTTTGTACCACTCTATATTGCTTTTGAAATTATATCGGGGATAATTTTTTAAAAGCAATGTTTCTTCCTGACTTTTCAAATATTGAAGTAAGCACAGGCTATTTCAAAGAGTATAGTGTCTTTCTTTAAATAAAAATTTAGTAGGAATGAATTCTAATAGAAAGAAAGGGAAGTCAAGTTCGTGTTGCAAGTAAGTAGTAGGAAAGGAAGTACAACAGTGTACTGAATGTCGTAAAATTATTAAACTTCTAACGAGGTGTCTTTAGTGAAAATAAACAGAGCAAATGTAGAACAGTATCGAGTTATTTCTGAATTATATCATGACTTAATAAATGAGATTGGTCAAAAAACAAAGACTAAGCAAAAATTACCGAAAATCTCTGATTCATTAGAGTTATGTAAAAAATTGTTAGAGGATGAAAGCTACATCGTATTCTTAGCAGAGGAGGATAATCAAATAATAGGTTTTATCTCATTATGTCCAAGTCGCTCTTTGTATGCTGGCGGAGAATTTGGGATCATTCAAGAGTTCTTTGTTCGTCCAAGCTATCGTTCAAAGAAAGTAGGAACACAATTATTAGCGGCGGTAAGTAATTTTAGTAGAATAATGAAATGGAAACGAGTAGAGGTAGCTACACCTCCTATACCACAGTTTGCTCGATCCTATATGTTTTATCAATCGCATGGTTTTGTCGATTGCGAAGGGAGAAAAATGAAATTACTTATTAAATAATTAAACTCAGACCTAATTATCGGGTTAGCGTATAAGGTTGTACTTTTTCTCTATATGAAACCTTTCTCGAAAATGTTCGTCTTATGTAATAAAAAGAATGTATTCAGAAAGGTGTTGTATAACCAATGTTAAAATTCCGAAGAATGCTCGTGTTTTTGTTTCTTTTTACTTTATTAGGTTGCGGCGAAACGTCGATGGTTGAATTAGAAAATGGTTCGTCCCAGTCCGTTGAGAAGGGAAAAGCTACCCTTGATAAACAGACAGCGGCTGACCTATTAACTACGTTCTCTGACAAACTAAATCTATCTGTGGATGATCAGATGAAAGTTCAAGAATATGCTACAAAAGATGAATTCTTTCAGAGCTTCTCTAATATTGCTTCTCGCGAATGCGTGGAAGAGTATTATGGCTATTTATTCACTGAAGAAGATGATGGACTTTATTTATTAGCTTCAGAAACACCGGTTTGGGTCAATGTTGAGGATGATTTTGCGTTAAACGAAATATCATCCGAACACTATGTACTGGTTCAAAATTCATCGAATGAACTTTATGGGAAGTATGAAATCTCAATTAGCTTTGATTACAAAGATGGACATTGGCTGATTAACACAATCGAATCAAGTTTTTAACTAATACCTCCCAAAGGTTGGTTGTCTTTTATTAAAAGAGACGCTAGGCATTCCTATAAAAGGAGTGCTTTTTTGTTTAATCTATGAAACAGTATCTCCATATCTTAACAATTGGAGTGGTTAACATGTTAATATAAGGAAAATACACTTAATTAGGTCGTGTTGTAATGGTAATCATTCAAATCCTATACATTCTCCTATTTGTCGTTTTTATTATTTTTAATATAAAATCAAAATTTAACAAATTAACTACGGAGGAAAAAGAAGACGTAAAAAAGGAACTAAGTACCCCCGGAAAATTTATTCTCAATGGGTTACAGCTTATCGGTTATTTAACTTTTTTTTCGGGAATGATCTTTGAAATAGATGAGGTAATAGTCATTGGGATTATCTTAGTAGCTGTTGATGCGAGTATTGTCGGAATTGGATTATGGAAAAAAAGTATTAAAAGAGCTATTCTTTTATATATTTTTGTGATAATGATATTAATATATCTTTATGTCTTTTATTTTAAGTAATTATTGGTTTCTGTCATTAAGAATGATGTCTTAAACAATCCCTACGGCTTCATTATTAGCATGGCGAGAAGGGGCTGTTTTTGCAAAATATGAAAATCTTGAAGTGTACAGAAACTTGTACAGTAGAATAAATAGCTTCAAAATGGCTAATCTATAAAGCTTTTATTGTCTCTAAATATAAGTATAAAAGGCTCCACGAATCGTCCTCCTTCTTTTAATTGAACTCATATTTATCGTTATCTTGGTATACTATATTGGAATTCTGGTGTGGGGGAGAGGGGATATTATCCACCTCAACTGTTACAAGCGTTCAACCCTTCTTAAGCAATCAATGTTGATTTTCATAACGCCAAAAGATTCGGTCTCGAGTTTAATAAACTTCATTTGATAATCGACTAAGTTTACGATACCGTTTACTACCTTAAAAAAACCGTCTTCCCAATACTCCACTTCGATAGATAAGGTGTAATGTAACGAATCCATAACAACATAGCCGATCTCCTGCAATTCCTGATCATCAAGGAGTGGTTTAGGGACTTTTTTTAAGGTTTCTTTTCGAGCGAGTAAGGCCTGCTTATGTTCCGGTAAGAACATTCGACTGCTTTCCCATAAGAGATTTCCACGTTTTAATGGTTCAATCATTTATAATGTCCTCCAATCTTTTTGGAACGTTCAAACACTTGACCAGCTTTTACAAGAGACGACGCTCTTACAATCGAAGTTGTTCCATATTTGTTATTGATTTCGTCCATTACATAGCCGAGGTCAAATTTCTTTTCTTTGTCTGTTTCAAATAAACTTAATTGTAGTTCGTTATCAGGGCTTAGCTTTGTGATACTTACGGCTAACCGCCGAACGGGCTGCTGATTCCAGAACTGCAGAAACAGTCCTTCAACTGCATGAAAAATATCGAGGCTAATGTTAGAAGGCTCCGCTAACGTTGTTTGACGATGAAAGCCTGTTGGGAAATCATAGCTGGCTCCGCTAACGCTAACAGAAATGGTTTGCCCCATGACACGAGAGTTTCGAGCTCTACGGCACACTTCCTCACACAATTCGAGGAGAACGACTTTAATTTCTGCATAGGCTGCGTAGTCCCGAGGCAACGTCATCCCATGACCAATGGCTTTTTGTTTATCATGAGAGGCTGTCGTGACAGGAGAGTAGTCAATGCCGTTTGCCGTCATCCAAAGCACATGCCCGTTGATGCCCCATCTTTTAATAAAATATTCGGCCGACAATGCGGCAATATGACCGATGGTACGAATACCTCGATTGCGAAAATGCTGTGTCATTTTTGAGCCGATCCCAAACATCTTATCGATAGGAAGCCTCCAAAGAGTGTCGGCTAATTCTTCTTTTTTTAGCCAATAAATCCCCGATGAGTTTTTCTTTGAGAAGTTATCGCAGGCCATTTTCGCTAATACTTTATTTTCGCCAATACCAATTCGCGCTCGGACACGGGTCTCAAAATAAATCTCACGTTGGATTTTCTGAGCGATTTCAAGTGGTGACCCAAACAACGCTTGACTATGGGTTACATCCATAAACTGTTCGTCGATCGAAAAGGGTTCAACCATATCGGTGTAGCGTTCTAAAATCTCCGTAATTTGCACAGATACATCAATATAATCCTGCATTCGTGGTCGGACAACAACAGCTTCGGGGCACTTTTGCTGAGCTTCCCATAGGCGTTCGGCATTTTTCACACCACGTTTTTTCGCTAATGGGCAAGCGGCTAAGATGACACCTGAACGTCGTTTGGGATCTCCTGAGACAACGAGGGGACGAGTTTGGTACTCTGGGTGCTTTGCCTTTTCGATTGATGCATAAAAGGATTCCATATCTACGAGAAAAACAACTTTCATAATAAACCATCCCTTAAAGCGAACTAATGTTTGTATCTATTATATGCGAATGTGCGTTCGATATTCAATGGTTAATCATACCAGCAGAACGACCCAACTGGGAGTTTATGTTAAAATAAATGGAGTAAAGTAAAGATAGATTTGAGAGAGGAGTAAAAAAGAGATGAAGCGAACGTATATCGATTTAAGTCATACGATTGAGAATGGTTTAGTTACGTATAAGGGGCTTCCGGCTCCAATTATTTGTGATTATCTAAGTAGAGAGGAATCGCGTCAGCATTACGAGCCGGGTACGGAGTTTCAAATTGGAAAAATCGAAATGGTTTCCAATACAGGAACGTATGTCGATGTTCCATTTCATCGTTACGTGAAAGGAAAGGACCTCTCGGAAACGGCCATTCCGAAAATGGCAGGATTAGAAGGGATTGTTATATATATCGATTCATCAGTAAAAGCGATCGATGCGGACTCGTTTTATCATCTTGATTTGAAAGAAAAAGCGGTATTAGTTCATACAGGTTGGGATAATTACTGGAATACGGAGAGGTATTTTGAAAACCATCCGTACCTGACAGAGAAGGCTGCGCAATACCTCGTCAGCCAAAACGTTGCTTTAGTCGGAATAGATTCCGTTAATATTGATGATACGTCGGGAAAAGCTCGACCCGTTCATACGACGTTATTAGGTGAAGAAATTCCGATTGTCGAGCACTTATGTCATTTAAACCAATTATCAAAACCATTTCGCTTTTATGCAGTTCCACCAAAACTAAAGGGTGTTGGAACGTTCCCAGTTCGTGCATTTGCAGAAATTGTCGAAGCGTAATATAAAATTCCTTGCTTTCAGATAATTTCCTTTGTTATAGTAAGTCCGGAAATGTGAAGAGAGGGGAATCTAGATTCTATATGTGGCAGACTTTGTAATGGTAGATTAATTTGATAGAAGCCTCCTGTTTAACGTTAAAGGGAGGAGTATGTCTATCTTTACCATACAAGGGACGCAAGGTTACAGACCAGGCAGATACCTTTGGAGGAATCTGCTTTTTTTTATAACATCTCCTATGTAATCGTGTTCCTTAATTTAAGGAGGAACGAATAGATGAATCATAAAAAGATTGCGATTGTCACGGGGGCAAGTCGCAGAAAAGGAATTGGCACAGCGATCTGTAGAGAATTAGCACAACAGGGTGTAAACCTGTTTTTTACGCATTTAACTAAGTATGATCAAAAAACTGGCTACGATGATGCAGAAGATAAGTGGCCAGAACAATTAAAAAGAGAATTGCTTGAATATGGTATTGAAGTTGGGCATATGGAGCTCGATTTATCGAAGGAGAATGCATCGACTGTACTTTTAAATGAGGTGGAGCGAATTCTCGGTCAACCGACGATTTTAATTAATAATGCAACCCATTGTGTGGACGTCAATTTTAGTAAATTAACAGCAATGATTTTAGATGATCATTATGCTGTGAACGTTAGGGGTACGTGTATGCTTTCTACTGAATTTGCTAAACGACTCCAAGGAAGACAAGCGGGGCGTATTGTTAACTTTGTGTCAGGGCAAGATAAGAGCCCCGAGCCAGGAAATTTGGCATATGTTACGACAAAAGGAGCGGTTTCAGCTTTTACAAAAACGTTGGCGATGGAGCTTGCGCCTTATCAGATAACTGTTAATGCGATTGATCCCGGGCCGACCGATTCAGGCTGGATGAATACAGAAATCCAGCAATTTTTAAAGCCGAAATTTCCAATGGGACGTATTGGGGTCCCAGAAGATGCGGCTCGTTTAGTTTCCTTTTTAGTTAGTGATACAGCTAGCTGGATCACGGGACAAATTATTCATTCAGATGGTGGGTTTAGAGATTAGCGTGACTTTTCTAACTAATAAATCAACTTTTTTTATAAAAGTTATTGATAACAACAATTTTATATGGTACGTTATTAGCAATATTTAAACAAAATACGTTGAAGAGGAATAGTAGGTTTTTGGGAACGACCAGAGAGCTGTTGGATGGTGCGAAACAGCCGTAAACAAAACCCGAACTCACCTTGAAGTAGCTCGCTGAAATGGAAACAGAGTAGGTGGAGACGGAGCCTAACCGTTATAATAGGAGGATATAAGGTCGTAGAACCCGTATCTGCATGAGTGCACGCCTTTTTGGCGTGAATCGGAGTGGTACCGCGTAAGATGTCAAAGTCTTTCGTCTCTGTTTTAAGAGATGGAAGGCTTTTTTGTGTATAAAATTAACCACATAAGGGATTGAGGAAAGGGTGTTAGTCAATGAAAAACGTCAATAAATACGCAAGAGGTTACTTTATGCCTCCAGTTACAAGCTTGAAATGGACAGAGAAGGAATATATTACGGAAGCACCAACATGGTGTAGTGTCGACCTGCGCGATGGAAACCAAGCGTTGGTCGTTCCGATGAATTTAGAAGAGAAGCTAGAATATTTCAAAATGCTAGTGAAAATTGGCTTTAAAGAAATTGAAGTTGGCTTCCCGGCTGCATCAGAGACGGAGTACACATTTTTACGTACATTGATTGAAAAAAATTTAATTCCGGACGATGTAACGATCCAAGTGTTAACTCAATCAAGAGACCATATCATTAAAAAAACATTTGAGTCGCTTAAGGGTGTTAACAAGGCCGTGGTTCACTTGTATAATTCAACGTCTGTCGCGCAGCGTGAGCAAGTGTTTAAAAAGTCGAAGGAAGAAATCATTAACATCGCTGTTACAGGGGCAGAATTATTAAAGAAATATGCAGCTGAAACGGAAGGGAATTTTAAATTTCAATACTCTCCTGAAAGCTTTACAGGGACAGAAATTGATTTTGCACTAGACATCTGTAATCAGGTATTAGATGTCTGGCAGCCGACAGCTGAGGATAACGTGATTATTAATCTACCAGCAACTGTATCGATGTCAATGCCACACGTCTATGCAAGCCAAATTGAATACATGAGCGATCATCTAAAATATCGCGACAATGTGATTTTATCCATTCACCCTCACAATGATAGAGGAACAGGAATTGCTGATGCAGAACTAAGCTTACTTGCAGGTGGTCAGCGGATTGAAGGAACGCTGTTTGGAAACGGTGAACGTACAGGTAATGTTGATATTGTGACACTTGCTTTAAACTTGTATTCACACGGGGTTGACCCTCAGTTGAATTTCGAAAACATTCTTGAAATCATTGAAATGTATGAGCGTGTTACTAAGATGCGGGTTCATGAAAGACAGCCTTATGGTGGAAAGCTAGTATTTGCTGCATTCTCAGGATCGCATCAAGATGCGATTGCAAAGGGAATGAAATATCACGAGGAGCATGAGAGTGATACATGGTCTGTTCCTTACTTGCTTATTGATCCGAAAGACATTGGTAGAGAATATGAGGGAGATGTTATCCGGATTAACAGTCAGTCAGGAAAAGGTGGTATTGGTTATTTATTAGAGCAGCATTACGGACTTGATCTGCCGCCAAAAATGCGTGAAGGTTTTGGATATAGCGTCAAAAATGTCTCTGATCAGAAGCAGAAAGAATTGATGCCAAATGAAATTTACGACATTTTTATCCAAGAATATGTGAACTTAATCTCACCAGTTGAATTTATCGAGTATAGTTATACGAAAAGCGCTGACTATCAAACAAATGTCACGATTCGCTACAAGGAACAGGTAGAGGAGATTTCAGGCTCTGGAAACGGGAGACTTGACGCAATTAGTAATGCACTTCAAACAAGACTAGGAATTAACTATAAAGATTTATCTTATAAAGAGCACGCTCTTGAAACAGGTTCTGAATCAAAAGCGGTATCCTATGTCGGAATTACGGCCGAAGACGGCAAAGTATATTGGGGCTGTGGAATCGACGTTGATATTATGACTTCCTCTGTTAAAGCACTCTTTAGTGCAGTTAACAAGATGGTTGACTAAAGGGTGATAAGGGAGTGATTTGTCAGTAAATACAATCACTCCCTGTTCTATAAATGATAAATAATCGATGGATTGACTACAAATCAGCACGAAGGTGTTAGCTCACCTTCGTGCTGTTATTTGTTCTGCTTCTTTTTCTGAAAAACCAGCTAAGAAAAGGAGGGACTGCTACTAGAATGACAAGAATTCGTGTAAGCTGGAGAGCACTCACAATGGCAGGGTCAGCGCCGACAGTCGCTGCAGTTAGCACCATCTCAATTAAGCCACCAGGGGCGACACTTAACATCGCCGTAGCTAGGTCTAATGATGTTATCAAAGAAAAGAAGGCACCTAATAAAAAAGAAAGACAAATGAGAATTAAAGAGACACTGAAATAGATCAAACTATACTTTCCACCAGCCTTTACATCAGCAAAGGAAATGTTTTTACCTAACCCAATACCAATAGCTAGTTGACCAGCAATTAAAAGAAGCTCGGGAATCGTAGCCAGATTTAAGACTAGATTCATAAGTGCTGTCAATACTAGCGGACCAATGACAATACCGGCTGGAATTTTGTTTCGAATAAGGACACCAAGTAGAGCAGGGAAACTAAACCATAAAACATTCCAACCGAACTCAAAGGGTGTCGTTATACTCTCGATTGCAACGCTTGATTCAGTAAAAAATAGAATAATCACACTTGGAACAACAAACAGGACTGTAAGTAAGCGAACCGTTTGAAAAATGACGACATAGGAGGAATTGGCGTGAAGAGCTTCACTGGCAATGACCATTTCTGATAAGCCACCCGGAATTGAGCCAAATACACTAGTCACATCATCCACGTTTATCCATTTTGTAATGGTCATGCTTATCGCAATACTAGAGAAAATCAGAATACAGGTCACAAATAGAAAAGGGAAAACGTAAGGCCCTATCGATAAAAATGTACTAATTGTAAAATAAAGACCAAAATAAAGACCTAGAATGATTAAGCCTATATTTTTAACCGCATTTGGCCAATAGGCTTCTCTGTGCGTAAACCCTTGCCATAGCATGACAAAGGTTAATGAACCAAGAATCCATGGTAAGGGGAGATTGAGGTTATTAAATAAGAAGCCTCCTAAAAAACCGAGCAAGGCCGTTTCGATAAACCGTTGTATCATTGTTTTGACTCCTTTAGTATATCTACGTAAAACTTTCGATTCCCGAAGTACATACTCCTTCACTATAACTAAAAAACCTTAGTCTTAAAATAGGGTTAAGTCCAATTTTGTAAAAAGAATGCAAAAATGAGGAGTTTTTTACCGATGTCCGGTATACACGTGAGATTATAGATAAGGCTACCACAGATTTTGGTGAGGATTATCTATAAAGGTTATGGAGAATGTAGTATCATTAGAAACAAATGTCAAACAAGTGCTACAGAAGGTTTCATTAAGTGAAGTCGAAGCGGGTCTTGTTTACGTTACAGACGTAACATCTAAAAGTCTGTGCCAACCTGCTTTACTGAGTTTAAATAAGATGTGTTACGAATTGTGTGTAATAGAGGCGGAACGCGTAGCCAAAAGGCTACTGAGTTCTTGGAAGCAAAAGGCTTTGAACGTGTAGAATCCTTAAAGATGGAATGATAGGTTGGAACAAAAAGAAATAAACTAAGTCGTTTCGTACCTAATCTGCATACAAAGGGAACGCATTGACACAAGATATAAAAAAGGACACAGCAAAGAAGAGGTATTGAGATGAACAAACAACCATTTACGAACGGTGTTATAAGTGAAGAAATTAAAAAGGCACTTACTAGCTTAGGCTTCCGCAATCCAACAGAGGTTCAGGCGCAAGTCATTCCAAAAGCCTTAGCAAAAAAGGACCTTGTCGTAAAATCACAAACAGGCAGTGGGAAAACAGCTGCGTACGGAATCCCACTTTGTGAGCTTGTTGACTGGGAGGAGAATAAGCCTCAGGCCCTTGTATTAACACCTACAAGAGAGCTGGCAGCACAGGTGAAAGAGGATATCATTAATATCGGTCGCTTTAAACGCGTGAAAGCGACGGCGATTTACGGTAAACAATCCTTTGAGCGTCAGAAGCTTGAATTAAAGCAAAAATCACATGTCGTTGTTGGAACGCCAGGACGTGTATTGGATCATATCCAAAAAGGAACCTTGAATGTTGAGCGTCTTGAGTATCTGATTATTGATGAAGCTGATGAAATGCTCAACATGGGCTTTATTGACCAAGTTGAAGCCATTATCCATGAGTTGCCTACTGAGCGTGTAACGATGTTATTTTCCGCAACATTACCAGAGGATATTAAGGCGCTAAGTGGTAAATATATGAAGGCTCCTGTCTATATCGAAATTGAGTCAAGCGGCTTAACGACGGATCGAATTGAGCACCTATTAATCGAAGTAACCGAAAACAATAAATTCTCTATTTTAAAAGACATTCTTATCGTTGAAAATCCAGACAGTTGTATTATTTTTTGTCGTACACAAGAAGAAGTTAATCATCTCTTTAACAAATTAGATGTTCTTGATATTCCATGTGATAAGCTGCATGGTGGTATGTATCAGGATGATCGCTTTGAGGTAATGAATGATTTTAAGAAGGGCAGGTTTCGCTATTTAGTCGCAACGAATGTAGCGGCTAGAGGCATCGATATCGATAGTGTCACACATGTCCTAAATTATGATCTTCCATTAGAAAAGGAAAGCTTTGTTCACCGGACAGGACGAACCGGACGTGCGGGTAAAACAGGTAAGGCAATCACCTTTTACACATCAGAAGAACGTAGATATGTGAAAGAAATTGAAGACTTTATTGGCTTTGAATTACCAAAATCAAATCCTCCTTCTAAAACCGAGGTCAATAGAAATGAAGCAGCCTTTGAAAAAAAGCTCAATACAAAGCCGGAATTAAAGAAGGATAAAAGTGCAGAACTGAACCAAGACATCATGAAGCTGTACTTTAACGGAGGTAAAAAGAAGAAGCTACGCGCTGTTGACTTTGTTGGGACAATCGCTAATATTGAAGGAGTAACAGCTGATGACATCGGAATTATTAACATTCAAGAGAATGCCTCCTTTGTAGAAATCCTAAACGGAAAGGGTTCAATCGTTCTAAAACAAATGAAAGAAAAAACAGTAAAAGGTAAGCAGTTAAAGGTTCATAAAGCGAAGCAATAAAAGAAGACTAGCTTCAAAAAACGAGCTCCCGGTAATAACGGAAGGCTCGTTTTTTTGAAGTCTAATGATACTTTTTCTGTTCTTGTTGCTCGCCTGAAACAATGTCTTTTACTTTTTCAACCGCTTCACGAGCCATCTCATCAACAATCATGATTTGATCCGTATCTCTCGTATTTGTTGGAATCTCAAATTGGAGTTTTTCTGCATAAGGTGCTGAACGGTTTAACATGAAGGCTGATGTTACTTCACAATATACATCACGTGCTGTTTGCGCATCCATTTTCCCTGTTACAATATCATGCATTAAATTCAACGCAATAATGTTGGCTTCTTCCATATCGCAGCGTGAAGAAACCTCTCCCTTTGTTCGTTCGATGATGACACTGCCATCAAACTTTGCAAGCTCCGTAAACTTTTCAGGTGGTACCTGATAGTCGATGACATTTTCAATAACATCCGAGTGAGGTTGTGGGAAATCATGTGGGATTTCTTCTTGATAAACAATCGTTCTCTTCCAAGGTCCATTTTTATACCAAATAAGCCTACTTGAAATGGCTTCATTTGGTGGTCCGTATCTGTTAATCGTTAGGTTCGCTGATTTTTTTGATAATGCAGGCCAGTCGTTAATAATTGAGTTAACCGTTTGAAGATCGACTACATTACTGGGACTAGACGTAGCCTTAAAGGCATGAGCTTTTAAACCACTTGACATAGCAATTGCAGCCGTTTTCCATTTTTCTTGTTGATCCATCATTTACCTCCATTTAATCTAGTACGTGCAGACCGTGCTGCTTAATATGGGTAATAATTTGGTCCTTATTGACCTCATTTTCATTGTATGAAACTTTAACTTCACCATCGTCCATATCTACAAGAGCACGCTCGATCCCATTCATTTGCATAAGTGTCACCTCTAGCGTTTGAATCGGTTGTTCTTTGGTTGCTTCTTGAATAATAATTGTCATATCCTGCATTAGCCGTCTTCCTTTCAAACATAAAGTTGATAACTGAGTTCATTATGAGAATCCCCAACAAAAAGCAATCTATGTATGAGAAGGCAAATCAGGATAATTAAATGAGGGGATGTTAAAGGCGCATTAGAAGAATGTAGCAAGAAGAGGTGGATATCATTACTATTTAAAGATATAATTCCCTTAGAAACATCAGAGATGAGGTTAACGATGAGAAAACTACTGTATGTATTACTATCCATTTTTGTCATGTCACTCATTTATATTGTTTTCGTTACAGTTGCAATTACATCGACTGCAAAACAAGAGACTGTGGAGAATGCTGATTATGTCATCGTCTTAGGTGCTAGGCTCCATGGCGAAACTATGTCACTTTCGTTACAAAATCGAGTTCATGCTGCACTTGAATATTTGCAGAATAATCCGGGCGCAAAGGTTATTGTTTCGGGTGGACAAGGACCAGGCGAATCGATTACAGAGGCTGAGGCGATGAAACGTTTTTTCATAGAGCAAGGAATCGAAGGAGAGCGGATTATCAAAGAAGACCAATCAACATCAACCTTTGAAAATCTTAAACTATCGCAACCAATGCTAGAGGAAGATGCGACTATCGTCATTGTTAGCAATGATTTCCATTTGTATCGGGCAACCGTAATCGCAGGGCGCTTAGGAATGGAACCATATACGTTGGCAGCAAAAACACCAGCTATAGTTAAAGGTAAAATGTGGGCAAGAGAGTATGTCGCTGTAGCAAAAACGCTTATTTTTGATCGAGAGTAAGAATAGAAGTAACATTAGGTGAAAGCATTAACGAGGAGGGGTATCTATGGCTTGGCTTCATGTTCATTATCATTCTGAGGTACTTGGCATGCCAGTACCGATGGAAGTTTTACTACCTCAGCACATTGCGGGAGGAGCGCATACGGTGAAAGATCCTGGACCGTATCAAACCCTATATTTATTACACGGTATGAGTGACAATCAATCAACTTGGATGAGACGAACGAGCATAGAGCGATATGTTGAAGGACGACCACTTGCTATTATTATGCCAGCAGGGCATCTCGGTTGGTATACTGATATGGCTTATGGTCGCAAGTACTTTACGTTCATTACAGAAGAATTGCCATTGATTTGCGAAAGAATGTTTCCGCTTTCAGATAAGAGAGAGGATCGATTTATCGCGGGCCTTTCAATGGGAGGCTATGGGGCGATGAAAGCTGGATTGGTAAAGCCTGAAACATATCGTGCAGCTGCCTCATTTTCGGGTGTAATGGATATCCTTAAATTGAACGAAAGACTAGAATTATTAGAGCGCTCATTTATTGAAAATATTTTCGGCAACCAGGAAGCAATGAAAGGGAGTGTAAATGACCTTTTTGCCAATGCAGAACGTCTTGCTCAATCCGATCAGGAGAGACCAGAATTATATATGTGGTGTGGAACGGAGGATTTTCTCTACGAGCATAATGTAAGATTTAAGGATCATGCCTTGAAGCTAGGGTTGCCTCTTACATATGAGGAAGGACCTGGTGATCACACGTGGAAGCATTGGGACCGTTGCAT
Organism: Halalkalibacter urbisdiaboli; assembly: GCF_002156385.1. Taxonomy (GTDB): domain Bacteria; phylum Bacillota; class Bacilli; order Bacillales; family Bacillaceae_D; genus Halalkalibacter_A; species Halalkalibacter_A urbisdiaboli. The sequence continues at coordinate 1,013,724 of NZ_MVJM01000003.1, read as the reverse complement.
TGAACATATTTTAACAAACTGGTTGCCAGTACGACAAACGGCTAAGGGGTGAACTAGATGGCTTTAATTGAAACGCATGTTTTCTCAGAGGTGTTAGGAATGGAAATGGAGGTTAATGTCATATTACCTCAAGAGAAACAGCCGTATTCAGGAGATGGGAAGCTCCCGGTTCTTTGGTTATTACATGGTGGCTCAGGTGATCATACTGCATGGTTACGAATGAGCAGCATTGAGCGCTATGCATTAGAGTATGGAATAGCTGTTATCTCTCCAGGGGTTCATCATTCCTGTTATGTTGACATGACACATGGTGGAAAATACTTTAGCTATATGACAGAGGAGCTTCCAGCTGTTCTAAGACATATGTTTCCAAGGCTCTCGTCTAAACGTGAGGACAATTACATTTCGGGCCTATCTAATGGAGGCTACGGCTGTTTGAAGCTAGGCCTAGCAAGACCAGATTTGTATGCGGCCATCGGTGCGTTCTCAGCTGGAGATAAATCTGACATCGCATTTGAAAACGATGGCTCAAAGCGTGCCTATGATCGAATTCTCTTATTTGGTGAAGGTGATATTAAAGAGACGAAGAATGATCTAAAGCATTTAGGGCGTGAAGCAATTAAGAATGGTGGGGAGCTACCAAGGGTTTATCATGCGTGCGGTAGCCTTGACCCGTGGCTAGATTTAAATGAGAAGGTCAAAGAATTTTTTATCGCTCTTGAAGGAAACCCGTATCATTACCAATACCACCTGGCAGAAGGCTATGACCATACGTGGGATTTTTGGGACATGGAAATAATTCGATTTTTTAAGTATCTAGGCTTAGAGAGGAATAAGGAAAAGTATATTGGAATCTAATTAATCTAGAACAAACCTCCCCAAAATATATGGTGTTGTCTCCATTTGCTAAACGCCTTACGATGAGAGTTTTTTCATCGTAAGGCGTTTAAAGAGGAGAGCTGCGACGCCCGAATGTTTAACCGATAATTTCTGTATGAAAGCAAGTGTTCATATGGTGCATCATCGTTTCGCCTAGGTTTGTAAAGGTCGCACACCCTTGTTTATGAATCGCTGTTTTAAAGCCTTCAGCATTCGCACCGGCAATTGTAAGAAAATCACATATATCTGTACAAACTCCGACAACATGAACCTTATCAACGCCAGCGTCACGCAGTTGTTGAGCCAAGTTCGTATTGAAGAAGGCATTATAGTCGGTTTTAGGTACATAGCGAAGTTGATTGTTGTTTTTATTCTGTTCATACCAATCCGCTAAATCACCATATAGGGTTTGACCTTTTGTACCAACAACATTATGTGGAGGCCAAAGGTCAAAATGTGCGTCATTCTCTTCATGAGCATCCATCGTAATAAAAACAAGCTTCCCATCTGTTAAAAACGTGTTTGCTAGCTCAATAATATATGGAATGATCTTTTGAGCGGGTTTTCCAACCGTTAAATTCCCATTGTCTGCAACAAAATCATGGCTCATATCAACAATAAGCAATGCTTCATTCGGCATTAAATCATCTCCTAGTTCTATTTGTTATTATCGTATCATCGAAGACAGGTTATGGCTATTTTTGTTATTTAATGCGAAAATAAATTTTAAAGAACATAGTTGAATCATAAATCTCATGAAGAAAGAGAAAGCTCTATAAGAAGAATAGTCATAAGAAACACGGGGGGATACGAATGGAAATTGTTAGCCATGAAGTTGAAAAAATTAACGATCCAACAGGAATATTAACAGGGGAACGGTATGAGTTTCATCTTAACGTTGAAGTGCCAGAAGATGATGAATTATTTTCTGTGCATGGTCTTTATATAAGAGTGATTATCGCAGACGATCAAGAAGTAAGCATGAAGCAGTATCAGATATACGAAAAAGGAACAGACCGGTACCTTGATTTTGATTTAGAAGAAGAGGAACTTGACCTAGTTCAGCAATATTGTTATCAATATCTTGCTGAATTAAAAAATTCTTGAGGGTGATTTATAGCTCTCAAGTTTTTTTATTTCGTGATCAACATCACATCTTAAATACTATAAGTTATTCACACTAAAAGTTGTAAGTTAGAAATGAAGGGTTGAATTGGCAGTTTGTGAAATTTCACCAAGAGGTAAGAGCCAAAAAAACGATGCTACTGTCACTTTCTTTTAAAATCAGTTCTTCTAGACTCCAAACGCTGTGGATGAAAAGACATATGGAAAAAAGGTAGAATATTTAGCTGAAAAAGCGTTTGAAGATCAGTGTATAACAGCTAATCCAAAGCTTCCTTAGTTAGTGAACTAGTAGAAGTGTACAGAGCAGCCTATAAAGGTGTGTAAAAGTTATTGGGCATCTGAAGGAGGGAAATCACCTTTAGATGTCCTTTCTAATTTAACGACAACATTCGTTCGAAATTTCGTCAAAAAAAAGAGAGGTAAAAAGTGATATTAATCACATTTATAAATTCAGAAAAACGGTATTCTATCAATGTAAGGGAAACATTAGTCATCTATTTGACAACACTTGTGAATCACTTCACAAATAGTTCATATTACGAAAGCGAGGGATTTGGTAATGTCTTACTGGAGAACCTTTAAAGAAGGTAAATGGCAAGAAGATGTTAATGTCCGCGATTTTATTCAACTAAATTATACATTATATAATGGCACTGATTCATTTTTAGAGGGGGCAACCGATAGTACAAATCAATTATGGAAGCAGATTATGGAACTTACCAAGCAAGAGCGTGAAAATGGCGGCGTGTTAAATATGGATACATCGATCGTTTCTACCATTGTCTCTCATGGTCCAGGTTTTTTGAATAGGAAACTTGAAAAAGTCGTCGGTTTACAAACCGATGTTCCATTTAAACGTTCTTTACAACCTTTTGGCGGGATCCGCATGGCACAGGATGCATGTCAAGCTTATGGCTACGAAGTGGAACCCGAAGTCGTTGATATTTTTACAAAATACCGGAAAACACATAACCAAGGTGTATTTGATGCTTACACGCCTGAAATGAGAATGGCGCGCAAAGCTGGTATCATTACAGGCTTACCTGATGCATATGGTCGTGGACGGATTATCGGTGACTATCGTCGCGTTGCATTATATGGTGTTGATTTTCTCATAAGTCAAAAACAAAAAGACTTAGAAGCGACAGGTAAAACGATGACAGAAGAGGTGATCCGAGACCGCGAAGAAATTCAGGAACAAATTAAAGCATTGTATGAGTTAAAAGAAATGGCCACTTCTTACGGGTTTGATATTACTAAACCAGCCCAAAATGCGAAAGAGGCCTTTCAATGGTTATATTTCGGCTATTTAGCAGCTATTAAAGAACAAAATGGTGCAGCGATGAGTTTAGGCCGTGTATCAACTTTCTTAGACATCTACATTGAACGGGATTTACAAGAAGGTACACTAACAGAGGTAGAAGCTCAAGAACTAGTCGATCACTTTGTAATGAAGCTTCGACTTGTTAAATTTGCAAGAACGCCAGACTACAATGAACTCTTTAGTGGAGATCCAACATGGGTTACTGAATCAATCGCTGGTGTCGGAGTCGATGGAAGATCGCTTGTCACGAAAAATTCATTTCGCTTCCTGCATACTCTAGATAATCTAGGGCCAGCACCTGAGCCCAACTTAACGATTCTTTGGTCAAAACATTTACCACAAAATTTCAAAAATTATTGTGCGCAAATGTCCATTAAAACAAGTTCAGTGCAGTACGAAAATGATGATATTATGCGGCCACAGTTTGGGGATGATTACGGAATTGCATGCTGTGTAAGTGCAATGAGAATTGGGAAGCAAATGCAATTCTTTGGAGCGCGCGCCAATTTAGCAAAAGCTCTCCTCTATGCGATAAATGGCGGCGTTGATGAGATGATAAAAACACAAATCGGGCCAAGTCTTGCACCAATCAGCTCTGAATATTTAGATTATGATGAGGTAATGAAAAATTACGACAAAATGATGGATTGGTTAGCGGAGCTTTACATTAACACATTAAATGTAATTCATTATATGCATGATAAATATAGCTGCGAGCGCATTGAAATGGCCTTACACGATAAGGAGATTCTCCGTACAATGGCTACAGGGATTGCCGGCTTATCTGTTGCGGCAGATAGTTTAAGTGCAATTAAATATGCAAAGGTAAAGCCAATTCGAAATGAGCTAGGGCTCGTTGTAGACTTTGAGATGGAAGGCGACTATCCGAAATACGGAAATAACGATGATAGAGTGGATAGCATGGCAGTCTGGCTCGTAAAAACATTCATGGAAAAGCTTAAAAAGCATCAAACGTACCGTAATTCTGTTACAACAATGTCTGTATTAACGATTACTAGTAATGTCGTCTATGGAAAGAAGACAGGGAATACCCCTGACGGCAGAAGAGCAGGCGAACCATTTGCGCCAGGGGCAAATCCGCTTCATGGTCGTGACAAAAAAGGTGCACTTGCTTCATTAACGTCTGTTGCAAAAATTCCGTATGAGCATTCTTTAGACGGTGTATCTAATACATTTAGTATCGTTCCAAAGGCATTAGGAAAAGAAAACCAAGACCAAACGAATAATTTAGTTGGGATTTTAGATGGGTACTCAAAACAAGGTGGTCACCATCTAAATATTAACGTCTTTAATCGTGATACTTTACTAGATGCAATGGAACACCCAGAAAAGTATCCGCAATTAACGATTCGTGTGTCAGGTTATGCAGTCAATTTCATCAAGTTAACTCGTGAACAACAAATTGATGTGATTAACCGTACGTTCCACGAATCACTATAAAAAACTAAACGGGAATCCCCATTATTGGGGATTTGCGTTTTCAAGAAGAAGAGGGATTTGTATGAACGGTCGTATTCATTCAATAGAAACCTGTGGTACAGTCGATGGACCTGGTTTACGTTATATCGTATTTATGCAAGGCTGTCTTTTGCGTTGTCAGTATTGCCATAACCCAGATACATGGAAAGTCGGGCATGGTAAAGAGATTTCAGTAGATGATATTATCAGGGATCTGCAACATTATCTCCCGTATTTTGAAAGCAGCGGGGGTGGGATTACGGTGTCTGGTGGAGAGCCGTTACTTCATTTGGATTTTTTAACAGAACTCTTTATGAAGTGTAAAGAGCTTGGCATTCACACAACGATTGATTCTTCGGGAGGCTGTTTTCAGGAGCATCCAGAGTTTTTATTGAAATTAGATAAATTACTAGCTTTAACGGACCTCGTGTTACTAGACATTAAGCATATAGATTCTGGTAAACACGTGAACTTGACAGGTATGAAGAATGAGCATATTTTAACCTTTGCGAAATTGCTGTCTTCAAAAAAAATACCAGTCTGGATCCGCCATGTCTTAGTTCCGGGATTAACTGATAACGAAGCTGATTTAACTCAATTAAAGGAGTTTATTGATAGCCTTGATAATGTCCAAAAGGTAGAAGTGCTACCTTATCATAAATTGGGGGTTTATAAGTGGAAGGAGTTAGGATTAGAATATCCTCTCGAAGGCGTAGAACCTCCAACAGAAGAGCGTATTAACATCGCAAAATCGATATTACAAAAACACTAAGGGCTGTTATACTTGCCTTATGTGTTAAAGAGGCTTTATGAAATTCAGAATGTACTCGTTTTTATTTCGGTACCTTTAAAAGCACAGTAAAATACATGCAGAACGAAAAAAGCTCAGCTACAAGCTGAGCTTCAGCTTGTCGACAAAGTCTCTATAACGAGACAGTCGACAAGCTTTTGTATTTTTGTGGGATTGCCATGAAAAGACGCTTCGAATCCGCTACCGGGATGGGGGGCACGCTTTCCGCAGGCGGGCGTGGAACTAACCGGCTCCGCCGGTGGATTTCCACCTGCCCTTTCCTCCTGCAGGAGTCGGCCCTCCCATCCCGTCCGCTATTTCAGATGAGAAATACGAGTCCACTTCCTTTTTAACATCCTTCATACTCACAAATGCGAGACAGTTGACTGGTTTTTTTCTATAATACGGATGAATACAAGACTGGGTGAATGGGCGATGATGTCAAAAAAGTTGGAAGATAAGCGGATGCAAATGGAGATGGTCTGGATTGAAAATTAGTTCCTGAAGACCACCTTGTTCGTAAATTGGATCATTCGATGGAATTTGATTTTATCTATGACATCGTCAAAGATTTATACTCTTCTAATAAAGGGCGTCCAAGTGTGGATCCGGTAGTTTTAGTTAAAATGGTCTTTATTCAATATGTGTTCGGTATTCGATCGATGCGTCAGACCATTAAAGAGATTGAAACCAATGTTGCATATCGATGGTTTTTAGGGTTTGGATTCGAGGATAAAATCCCTCACTTTTCTATATTCGGTAAAAATTATGCTTGTCGATTCAGGGACAGTGATGTGTTTGAACAGATCTTTTTACCGCATTCTACGGAATGCGATGGACAAAGGGTTTGTTAATCCAGAGGTTGCTTTCATCGATTCGACGCACGTCAAGGCGAACGCGAATAAGCGAAAGTTTGGAAAAAAAGTTGTTCGTTGGGTAGCGAGAGCGTACCAGAAACAATTAGAAGAAGAAATTAACGCTGAAAGAGCGGAAAACGGAAAAAAGCCCTTACCTTTGAAGAAGGAGTCGAGAAGGGAGATCAAAGAGAGTACAACGCATCCTGAAAGTGGATACTATGTCAAAAGCGAACGTGAAAAGATGTTTGCCTATAGTTATCACACAGCTTGTGACCGAAATGGTTTCGTCTTAGGAACGATTGTGACTCCTGCCAATGTCCATGATAGTCAAGTATTTCACAAATTATTTGATTAACTAAAAGAGAAAGTGACAAAACCTCAAGTGGTTGCAGTAGATGCTGGATACAAGACACCGAGTATTGCGAAGAAACTTAAAGATGAGGCAACACGAGCTGTCATGCCGTATAAACGTCCAATGACGCCTCCAGGCTATTTCCGAAAACACGAGTTTGTTTATGATGAGTACTATGATTGTTACATATATCCAGAAGATCAGATTCTCCCATATCGAACCACAAACCGAGACGGATATCGAGAGTACATATCGAATCCATCCATTTGTCAGGACTGTCCTGTGTTACACCAATGTACGAAAAGTAAAAACCATCAGAAGCTAGTTTTACGGCACATTTGGCAAGGTGCCTTAGATGATGCTGAACACTTGCGACATACGGATTTAAATAAAGAGATTTACGCGAAGCGGAAGGAAACCATCGAACGCGTCTTTGCCGATCTCAACACAGAAGCATGGTTTGCGTTGGACCAATCTAAAAGGGTTGGAAAATAATTCAATGCAGGCAATGCTTGTTTTCGCTTCCATGAACCTGAAGAAGTTAGCGAATTGGCACTGGTGAAACACTCATCCTCCAGTGTCACTAACCACAAATAAACAAAATCACGTAAAAACGCCTTTGAGAATCTTTTCTCAAAGGCGTTTTGTCTACGGTCTGAAGCTCAGCTACAAGCTGAGCTTTTTATATTTTACATTCTACAGATCTCCAATGGACAATTTTCGCATTGACAAATGTTCTTTAAATGGTCGAGATCATAGATAATGAGAAAACCTTTCTGTTGGTTAATGATGTTATTTGCTTTTAAATCAGAAAGCATGCGATTTACACTTTCTCTTGTGGCACCAATATATTCACCTAGCTCGGCATTTTTAATCTTTCTTGTAATATGAATGGCCCCATTGCGTTCCTCTCCATAAGAATGACTCATCCGAATAAGGGTGGAGGCAAGTGCACCAAGCTTTCCATGAAAGGTCAGATCGCGTAATTTAGATTGTGTTATTTGATTGAGAAGGGACGTCCACTTCAGAAATTCTACAGCAATTTCTCCATGCTGCCATAGAAGAATTTCTAGATCCTTCTGTTGAATAACTCCAACCTTACAATCGGTAACAGCAATCGCATTGTAGCTATAAGAGATGTTAATAAAGCTGCTCATTTCACCAAATAAATCGCCGTTTCTGAACATATTTAAAATATATTCTTTCCCATCTGAAGTTCCTTTTATAATTTTTACGTGTCCCTCTATAATATAAAACAGCTTATTTGCTGTATTACCTTCCCGAAATAAAAAAGTTCCAGATTGAACATATTGTTCATACATAATCTCCGTTAATGCGTGAAGTGTTTTATCTGTAAGATGGTACGTATTTTGATGAATGTTCCGTTCACTTGTTACGTTTATCATAAATACCCCTCCTAAGCATTCCTCTCCTTGAGTATATACAACAACACAAAATAAAAATGTGATAAAAATCACACTTAAGCAATTGGAGCAAAATGATTGTTCAAAACGAAGTGTGATGAAATTAACAGAATTGAACAGCCTTTCGTTTTAAACTAAAAGAGAGAAAAACGTAGAGGAGGTGAAAACATGAACATAACAGGCGTCATCCTTGATACTTCAAATGATACTGAAATGACCGGATTCATTCACATCGGTCAAAAAACATTAATAGAGCATCAAGTAAACGAATTGAAGAAAATTTGTAAAGAGGTCATCCTTGTGACTAGCCACCCTTCTCATTACTTGCCGCTCCTAGGGAACTCGAGCCGCATGATTACAAATTATTTTAAAGGCTCACAAAGGTTAAGTGCATTACATGCAGCATTGTCACTGTCAAAAAATGACTGGTTATGGGTTGTAACATCTGACATGCCATTTTTATCAGCTGATGCTATTTTGTTTATGTATACATTTAAGAAAGAGGGTCTTCAATTAATTACATCAGAGTATAATGGATCGATTCAACCTTTTCATAGTCTCTACGAACGATCATGTGCAGATATTACGAATCAATTACTCGAACAGGAAAATGCAAGCATCATGTCTTTATTAGAAAAAGTAAACTTTAAAGTTATCGACAATGAAAAATTTGAAGCTATTAAAATCGATAAACCTTTTCAACTTAGGGTTAAATCTTTTGAAGATTATCAAGAAGCGAAACGAAATAGTCAAAATGACTCAATCATTTCGATGTAAATAGTCAAAAGGCAAGTAGACGATAACAAGTCTATTGCCTTTTTTGTTGAGAGAATGATAACTTAGAACTTTATTTTGAACCATTCACTTCGTTAAGAAAAGGTTGTTCCAAAAAGTTAAAGTTTGAAACCAACCTTTTGGAACAACCTTATAAAATTAGCATTTTACTTCGGAATTTTTACGTTGGTAATAGTACCAATTTAACAGGATAGAAATGACATAGAAGCCGATAAAAATATAAAGAGCTGAAATGGGTGTTCCTGTCGTAGAGACAGACCAACCAAATAATTGGGGTATGAAGAAAGAACCGTATGCTGCAAAGGCAGCGGTAAAGCCTAAAACAGGTGCAGCTTCTTTTACCGGGAAGATAATCGGAATCATTTGGAAGGTTGAACCAGATCCCATTCCAGCCGCGATAAATAAGATTAAAAATGAAAGCAAGAAACCTGTAAAACTTTTTTGTCCAATAAAGAAGATGACAGATAAAGCACCTAGCATCATAACGAAAAGCACGATTCCTGTTACTTTAGCCCCGCCAAACTTATCTGAAACCCATCCCCCAACCGGGCGAGATATTGCAGCTAAGAAAGCACCTAAAAAGGCTAAAGAAACATATTCAGGAAATTGAGAGCGTAGCAATAATGGAAAAGCTGCTCCATAACCAATAAACGACCCGAATGTAGCTACATATAGTAATGTCATAACCCAAGTGTGCTTTCGTTTTACGATTACAAATTGATCCTTTACGGATTGCTTTGCAGTAGGTAAATTATCCATTCCAAAATAAGCGATGATTGTAAAGACAATAATAGGAATGACCCAAATAAATGCTGCATTTTGTAACCAGATTTCCGTGCCATCAGGTAAAGTCTGACCTTTTCCAGCGATAAATGAAAACGTTCCAATAGTTATAATGAGTGGTGTGACAAATTGAACAACAGACACCCCCATATTTCCTAATCCTCCATTAATGCCAAGAGCTGTTCCTTTTTCTTTCTTTGGAAAAAAGAAGCTCATATTCGCTGAAGCTGAAGAGAAATTACCACCGCCAACACCGCAAAGGGCTGCAAGTGCTAACATGATCCAATAGGGGGTTTCTGGATTTTGAACAGCAAAACCAATTCCGAAAGCAGGTAATGCTAAAATAGCGGTAGAAAACACCACCCAATTTCGTCCTCCAAACTTTCCGACTGCAAATGTATAGACAAAACGTAATGTTGCACCGACTAAACCAGGTGTTGCAGCTAAAGTAAACAATTGGGCTTCTGTAAATTGAAATCCAATGTCATTAAGTCTTGCAGCCACTACTGACCAAATTTGCCAAACGATAAAAGCGAGCATTAATGTCGGTACAGAGATCCAAAGATTTCTTCGAGCATGTTGTTTCCCTTCTTTTTCCCAAAACTCTTCATTTTCAGGGTTCCATTCTTTTATTCGACCCATGTTGATTCCTCCATTGTGTCTAGATTAACTTCTACGTAAATCATACAAAGATGAATGAGGAATGAATGTGATATTGGTCACAAATAAAAGAAGATTAACCGTAAAAATGAGCAAATTATTGGATTCGTATAAATAGAAGAAACTCAGCTTTTTGTCCGGACATTGGCAATAATATGAACGTATTGTGACAGTCAAAAAAATAACATTGTAATTTGTTTCGCAATATTTTTTCTGCATGCGTTTTACCGGTTGGAATTGGGAAAGTAGTCCATATTCAGCATATGGAGCTGGTTTTGTTTCACTTAACCAATGGCCAAGTGCGAGCTATTGAAAATAAAAGTCCACATCCAAAAGGAGGAAGGCTATCAGATGGACTTGTGAGCGGCGAATTTTTGTACTGTCCTTTATATGATTGGAAAATTTCACTTATTGATGGGCAAGTTCAAGCACCAGATAATGGCGTCGTACAAGTATACGAAGTACACATTGATGATGACAGTGTATATATATATTTTTAATGTACCAACGAAGAGGAAGAGCCTTTCACTTCGTTTTTTTGACTTAGAAATGCTTTATTTACTCTTGCAAAAATGCTAGGATGGTTAAAAACATGGAAAAGAGGGCTGTTTCTTGAATCATACACATCAAGTGCGCTTTTTTCAGCAATTAACTCAAGAAAATCAGCAACTACTATTATCTAAAGGCTCTCGACTAAAAGCGAAGGCGGATACGATCCTTTTTTCTGAAGGTGATAAACCTACGTTTATCTATTTAGTAACCACGGGCAACGTTCGTTTAAGTAAAATGACATCAGACGGGAAAGAATTCTCGGCAAAATTATGTCAAGCCGATGACCTTGTAGGTGAAATGGCTTTATTTAACAATTTGGTATTAACTGTAACAGCGACAGTTGTCAAGGATGCTGAGCTTGTTCGCTTTGATGCGAAAGTTCTTGAAGAGGTATTTAAACAAAATGGTGAGATCGCTGTAGCCTTTATGAAATGGAACGCCGTTCATACTCAATCAATTCAATCAAAATTCCGTGATCTCATTTTATGTGGAAAGAAAGGCGGCCTTTATTCAACACTGATTCGCTTTAGTAATTCATACGGAAAATCTCATAAAAAAGGGATATTAATTAACATACAATTGACGAATCAAGATCTAGCAACGTACATTGGTACGACCCGTGAAGGAGTGAACCGGATGATGGTTGAGCTAAAAAAGAACAACATCATTGCGTATGAAAATCATTTCATTATTATTCAAGACATGAAATTTTTAAAAGACTTTTTACAATGTGGAGATTGTCCGGTTGAGATTTGCACGATTTGATTCTTTTTCTCTATATTTTCAGCATCTTAGGAAGTGAATTTCTTAAGATGCTTTTTTGATAACGGCATTAAGGGAATTAAATAGTTACAATAGGGGAATTCCCCTATGCCAAAAAGGCTAATACTACGCTAACATTAATTATCGAGAAATAATTTATCGTGATTGAGGGTGTTAGCGTGAAGAGGACTTTAACGTGGCGACTGGGAATTATTATTATCGGGGTGATTTTTTTATCATTAATAATTACCTCTATCACTACTTATAAAACGGCCTACGATAGTATATATGAGGCGGCAGGCATTGAGGCATACGGTTGTGCTAATATTACAACGGGTTTATTAGACGTAACGGATATAGACGATTTAATAAATGGTTTTAGGAATGATGAAATTGGAGAAAAGCTGAATTGGACAATCAACCATAAACATATTTTTGAAAGCCATTATATTTTATCTTTAGATGGTGAAATATTAGCAATGGATGATAACTTAAAAAAACGAGGCTTTTCAATCGGAGATCGATTTTATATAGATTCAGAAGCAATCAATATGTTAAAAGAAATGAGACATTCCACCTATTCACATATTTATGAATACGCAGGTATGAAGCGACTTTCTGGTTATGCACCTATTTTCAAAGATCATAATCCTACGAAAGAAATTGTCGCTATTAGTGTTATTGATTTTGACGCAAATATTGTAAAAGAGCGAACATTGACGGTCGTCATGGACGGAATTTTATTAGGATTTATTCCATTGATTTTTGCCGCAGTTTTTACGTTTTTGCTAATTAAAAAGAAAACCAAACCTATATCAGAGCTAATTGAACGGACAAGAAAGATTGCAGACGGTGATATTACCAAACAATATACTAAGAATATTAGTAACGATGAGGTTGGCGATTTAGCACGTAATCTAGAAAGAATGACGACGAATTTAAGAGAGCTTATTTTTACAATAAAAAGAACCTCAAGGGATTTAGGTACTAACGTAGGAGAAACTTCACTTTCAATAAATGAAGTGAGTAGCGCTCTTGAGCAAGTTTCGCTGAATATGGAGGAGGTAGCTGCAGGTACATCAAGAGGAGCGGGTATGACATCCAATGCTTCAAGTGCGTTAATGAGTCTTGCGAAATTAATTCAATCCTCAAAAGAAAAAGCAACGAATAATGTAAAAACTGCAGAACAAACGATGGTCACAGCTCAAAAGGGAAAACATAAGGTAGATGAAATTGTCGAACGTATAAGCATGATTAAAATATCAACCTTAGAAACTCATCAAATCATTGGCACGTTAAGTACGTATACTTCAGAAATACAAAGAATTGCCGAGACCATCTCGGGAATTGCTGAGCAAACTAACTTGTTGGCATTGAATGCGGCCATTGAAGCGGCAAGAGCGGGGGAGAATGGGAATGGCTTTGCTGTTGTTGCTATGGAAGTTCGGAAACTGGCTGAACAATCAAATCAAGAAGCTTTAGAAGTGGAAAAGCTCGTTTCTAAAATTACAAGTAATATTGATAGAACAGTAGGAAGTGTTGAAGCAAGTCGACAGCATGTGGAAGAGGGGGAATTAACCGTCAAAGAAACTGGTGAAGCTCTCGAAAACATTCGGTTAGCTGTAAGAGACATCGTAACAGAAATAAACAGTATATCTGCACTAACGCATGAGGAAACTACGACATCTGAAAAAATTGTGAAGTTAGTGAATCAGTTAGAAGGAGTGAACGAGACCATTTCTACAAATGCACAGGAAGTATTAGCATCAACGGAAGAAACATCAGCATCCATTATGGAGCTAGCAACTAGTTCAACCGAAATAACTGAAATGGCGAAGCAGTTAAACGAAAAGATTAATACGTTTAAATTATAAGAACACTAAAAAAAATAGCTGTCATATAGACTGGAAGCCACTGAAAAACCTTCTTTAGTAACTCAAAGAAGAAGTAATGGCTTCGCACGTTGCGCGCCTTGCTACGAGAAAACCACTCGTAGTAAGGCCTTAAAATAGGGCAACGGCTACGCACATTACTTAATAGCACTGGAAAGGAAAAACCTTTTTCAGTGCTCTCACATAGACTGACGGCTATTTTGCAAAGATTGCGACCGGTTTAGTTTTGTTTTCGGTAATTTCCAATCATAATGCAGGGAAATTAATCTTAACATCACAATTATCCCAAACAATAAATATAATTCGATCCCGTTTTTGAAGATATTTAAACCAATGAGCAAGCCAGCAAGCATTGCCCACATGGCGTAAATTTCACTAGTGAAAATTAAAGGCTGCCTTCTAGCTAGTAAGTCTCGAATCACACCGCCGCCTGTTCCTGTTAGCACAGCTGCAACGATAACTGCACTAATCGGGTGGCCAATTTCTTTAGCGTACAATGCGCCTTGAATAGCAAATGCAGCTAACCCCATTGCGTCAAAGGAATTACCCCACCGATTCCAGTGCTTCATTAATGGTTGTGGAAATAAAAATAAGAGAGTAATCGCAATAAAGGCAATAAAGAATAACGTACCTTGTTCCCATAAGGCAGATACAGGAACACCTATAAGAACATTTCGTATTGCCCCACCCCCAAAAGCGCAGCAAAAGCCTAAAGCATATACACCGAGTAAATCATAATCACATTCCTTATCTAAAGCAACCATTGCCCCACTTAAGCCAAATGCAATGGTACCGATTATATTTAGCACATCCCAAGCCAATGACAATCACGACCTTTAAAGTAAATTGTAAGATTTTCTACAATCATTATATAGTATTAAAAAATAAATGCTAGAGTGAAAATGACATGTTTATAAGTGTAAGCGATTGCTTTTACTATAATTAAAATTTACTATATTAAAAGGAGGCGATAGTATGCAAAATTTTATATTTCAAAATGCAACAAAAATTATATTCGGAAAAGAAACTGAGCTACAGGTGGGACAAGAAACGGTGGCCTTTGGCAAGAAGGTACTATTGCATTATGGTGGGGGAAGTATAAAAGAAAGTGGTTTATACGATACAGTTGTTGAATCATTAACAAAGCAAGGTATCGAAATTTTTGAATTAGGTGGTGTTAAACCGAACCCAAGAGTTAGTCTTGTAAGAGAGGGAGTTACCATTTGTAAGGAGAATCAAATTGACTTTATTCTAGCAGTTGGTGGCGGGAGTGTCATTGATTCAGCGAAGGCAATTGCAGCAGCTGTTTACTATGACGGTGACGTTTGGGACTTCTTTGAAGGAAAAGCGAATGTGACGGATTGTTTACCAATTGGAGTCGTATTAACTATTCCTGCAGCCGGAAGTGAAACGAGCGGTGGTACGGTGATAACAAACGAGGATGGTTGGTATAAACGTGCAGTTGGTCATGAATCGATGCGACCTAAATTTGCAATTTTAAATCCAGTACTTACATACACATTGCCTTCGTATCAAACGGCATGTGGAATTACTGATATGATTGCGCATATTTTAGAGCGATATTTCACTAACGAGAAAAACGTAGAATTAACAGACCGTCTTTGTGAAGCAACATTAAAAACCATTATCAACAACGCTCATACTGTAATTGAGGAGCCAACAAATTATGCTGCAAGAGCAGAAATTATGTGGGCAGGTACCCTTGCTCATAATGATTTATTAAGTACAGGAAGAATCGGTGACTGGGCAAGCCATGATATTGAACATGAAGTAAGTGGTATTTACGATATAGCTCATGGAGCTGGTTTAGCGATTATTTTCCCGGCATGGATGAAATATGTTTACAAGCATGATGTAAATCGATTTATTCAATTTGCTAACCGTGTATGGGACATTGAGATCGATCTAAATAACCTCGAAAAAACGGCATTAGCAGGAATTAAGAAAATGGAACAGTTCTTCAGTTCAATTGGAATGCCGATAACATTAAGCGAGGCGAACATTGGTGAAGAGCACTTTGAAGAAATGGCTAAGAAAGGTACTGAAAGATGGCCACTAGGTAACTTTGTGAAATTACATCAATCCGATGTTGTTAACATTTATAAGCTAGCGAAATAATTGCAAAGGTCTATTTCCATAATGGAAATAGACCGTTTTTTTTCAGTTAAGGGCGAACATATTGATCCATGTGATTAGTATAGTAACATAGTTAAGTTTATGAAATTTGACCAGAATGAATCTTAGATAGGTTATGTCCGGATGCTTCAACAAATGACATTGAAGAAAGTTTAGGTGAACCGATACGTGTTGAACCTGGTATAGATTATGATTATATGTATTATGAGGGAAGGTATCATTCTGCCGCTGTTGCATTTTGGGGCGAGGACGTACAACGGATTATATTAGTGGTTTATTCCAGGTCGATTCGAGCTTTTGGAATTGACCTTCTTTGTTGTATAAGGTAGTTGGTCAAGTAGAGTAAATTTGTGCCAAAGAGGATCTCTTTACCCTTTGGCACAATAAACCATTTTAACTATAATTTTGATTTGAGAGCTTTTGAATTGCTTGTTTTTGCTCCTCAAGTTGTGTACGAACCATGTTAACTGCCTCTTGATTGTCGTTATGAATCGCTTGCTGAAGGGAATGCTCCGCTGTCTCAATTGAATTTTGAGCTTGCTCTATCGTTTGTTTTGTTGGATGAGATTGAGCCTGGCTGACAGAATCTTGTGCTCTTTCAACAGATTGCTGTGCCTGTGCTAATTGATTTTGTGTTTGAAGACTTGAAATGTTGTTTTTCATTCGTCAAACTCCTCCTACTTGTATTGGAAATGATTAAAGCCTCTTTATAATCTGCTTTAATGAAGATGGAAATATACAGGTAGAAATTTAAAAATACCTATTTACATACCGTACTGGGGTATGCTATAAATAAAATAAAGAAATAACAAATAAATCTAAATCTTTATTAATGGAAACAAACGAAAGGGAGAATGTCAAATGAGCAACTCAAAATCAGTTGCAACAAGTCTACAAATCACTGGAATGACCTGTGCGGCATGCTCGAATCGTGTAGAAAAAGGATTAACAAAACTTGATGGTGTAACAGAAGCAAATGTGAACCTTGCTTTGGAAAAGGCAACGGTACAATTTGATCCTTCTAAAACAAATCTTGAATCAATCCAAGAGAAAATAGAACAACTTGGCTATGGCGTTTCCTTAGAAAAAGTGGATATTGCTATTACTGGAATGACTTGTGCTGCGTGCGCTACTCGAATTGAAAAAGGGTTAAACAAACTATCAGGTGTTACTAAAGCCACTGTGAATCTTGCTTTGGAGTCAGGAACGGTCGAATTTAATCCGGCTGAGCTGAATCCACGTGAAATTGTCGAACGAATTGAAAAACTAGGCTATGGTGGCACCATTAAAAATGATGATAATCACTCGGTTGAAGATGTTCGCAATCAAGAAATCGAAAAACAGAAAGGGAAATTTGTCTTCTCACTCATTCTTTCATTGCCATTAGTTTGGGCAATGGTTAGTCACTTTGAGTTTACGTCTTTTATCTATTTACCCGAAATGCTAATGAATCCGTGGGTTCAAATGGCTTTAGCGACACCAGTTCAATTTATAATCGGGAAACAGTTTTACGTAGGGTCATATAAAGCGTTACGAAATAAAAGTGCAAATATGGATGTACTTGTAGCTTTGGGTACCTCGGCGGCTTATTTTTATAGTGTCTATCTTTCTGTTGAAAGTATTGGAACAAATACACATCTTGTTGAACTATATTTTGAAACAAGTGCGATATTAATAACTTTTATTATTTTAGGGAAGTTGTTTGAAGTCATTTCAAAAGGTCGTTCATCTGAAGCGATAAAAAAACTAATGGGACTGCAAGCTAAATCGGCAACCGTAGAACGAAATGGAATAGAGCAGGAAATTGCCCTTGAGGACGTTGTCGTTGGAGATATCGTATTGGTAAAGCCTGGAGAAAAGGTCCCTGTTGACGGGGAGATCATTGAAGGCCGTTCCGCTATTGATGAGTCGATGATAACAGGAGAAAGTGTCCCAGTTGATAAAGAAATAGGTGACTCGGTAATTGGTGCAACAGTCAACCGTAATGGATTTTTAAAGGTCGAAGCAACAAAGGTTGGTAGAGATACGGCTCTCGCGCAAATTATAAAAGTAGTAGAAGATGCACAAGGTTCAAAAGCACCGATTCAGCGAATGACTGATAAAGTATCTGGTGTTTTCGTTCCAATCGTTGTTGTCTTTGCGATTTTCTCTTTTTTCGTATGGTATCTATTTGTAACTCCAGGTGATTTCGGAGGGGCACTTGAAAAATTAATTGCAGTGCTAGTAATCGCTTGTCCATGTGCTCTAGGTTTAGCGACTCCAACATCAATTATGGCAGGATCAGGTCGTTCTGCGGAATTTGGGATTTTATTCAAGGGCGGGGAGCATCTCGAAATGACTCATCGCATATCAACTGTAATTCTTGATAAAACAGGGACTGTCACGAACGGAGAACCTATTTTAACAGATATTATAGTAACAGATGTTGTTAATGAGGATGAATTACTTCAGCTTGTCGGTTCTGCTGAAAAACAATCTGAGCATCCTCTAGCTCAAGCAATCGTTTCAGGAGTAAAGAATCGTAATATTCCAATCCTAGATGTAACTGTTTTTGAGGCAATACCTGGATATGGTATACGTGCAAAAGTTAATGGGAAAGAAGTTTTAGTCGGGACGAGAAAATTAATGATTCAAGAACAGATCTCAATTTTAGATGCTGAAACGAGCATGGTACAATTAGAGCGAGAAGGAAAAACGGCAATGCTAGTTGCTGTTGATCAAAACTTTGCAGGAATGATTGCTGTTGCGGATACAATTAAGGCTACATCAAAACAAGCAGTAGAGCGCTTAAAGACCATGGGGTTAGAGGTTGTTATGATAACAGGAGATAATGAGCGAACTGCAAAAGCTATTGCGAGGGAAGTTGGGATCGAAAACGTAATTGCCGAGGTACTTCCTGAAGGAAAAGCAGCTGAAGTAAAGAAGCTCCAAGAATCAGGTAAAAAGGTTGCTATGGTAGGAGATGGAATTAATGACGCTCCAGCTCTTGCGACAGCAGATATCGGGATAGCAATTGGAACAGGGGCTGATGTTGCTATTGAAGCTGCGGACGTAACACTTATTCGTGGAGATCTTAACGGTATAGCTGATGCCATCTATATGAGTAAACGAACAATTCAAAATATTAAACAGAACTTATTCTGGGCTTTTGGTTACAATACAATGGGTATTCCAATTGCCGCGTTAGGCTTTTTGGCCCCTTGGCTCGCAGGAGCAGCTATGGCCTTCAGCTCTGTTTCGGTAGTACTAAACGCACTGCGGTTACAAAAAGTGAATCTTAATAAGGAGAGAACTGAATGAAGAAGTGGATGTTTTCAGCGATAGCGTATCTAATTATTATTATTGGCGGTTATGTTGTTATTACAGGGATTATAGAAGACAGCGGGGAGGATGAATTACCTGAAGGGCACCATGAATCAGAAGACCATGCGCACAATGGTCATCAGGATCGCTCAAACGAAGAAAGTGATGTTAAGGTTCTGCTTGAAGCTGATGATGAAGTAATGATGATTAGTTTAACAGATCAATCAGGGCAACCAGTAACTGACCTCGAGATTAATCATGAAAAGCTACTACATTTAATTATTGTTGATGAGCATTTAAATGAGTATGTACATCTTCATCCTGAGGAAATTGATGAAGGAATGTTCCAAGTATTACATCAGCTTCAACCTGGAAGCTACAAAGCATTTATTGATATTAAACCAGCAAACTTAAGTTATTCAGTTAAGCCGATTGAATTTTCAATAGGAGAGGTCGAACATGCTCATGAGCATGGTGAGCTTGAGGTTGATACAGAGTTTACAAAGACTGTGAATGGACATGAAGTTACGTTAAACATGAGCACACATAAAGCTGCTGAAGAAGTTCAATTAGCATTTGACTTAGACCTTGAAGTCGTGGAACCTTATTTAGGAGCGATGGGACATGTCGTTATTTTAGATGAACAAGCTCAAACTTATTTACACGTTCATCCTATTAATGAAGATGAACCAATTTTTGAAACTGTTTTTCCAGAACCAGGTGTCTACAAACTATGGGCAGAATTTAAGCAAGCTGGTACTGTCAATGTCTATCCATTTGTCATTAGTGTAGATTAATATAGATTTTTTGGGGGGCTTTTAATGAGCGAGGAAAACAAGGCAATACAAGAGGGTGAACAGGATGTTCATTGTCACTTGACAACAGAACGTAAAAGTCATCATTCTGAAACAGTAAAGAAGAATCTCACAACTCGATTGAATCGAATTGAAGGACAAATTCGTGGAGTGAAAGCATTAATTGAGAAGGATACTTACTGTGATGATGTGATTACACAGATTGCAGCCGTTCAATCAGCTTTAAATGGTGTAAGTAAAATTTTATTAGAGGGGCACTTGAAGAGTTGTGTCGTCGAACGAATTCAAGAAGGAGATTTGGACGTTTTAGATGAGGTATTAACAACTGTCCATCGTTTAATGAAAAAATAAGAGGAGTGAAGTAATATGGAAAACGTAACATTAGAGGTTAAAGGAATGTCATGTGGTCATTGTGTAAATGCGGTCGAAAATAACGTTGGAGCGCTTGTAGGTGTTAGTAAGGTAAGTGTTAACTTAGGTGAAGGTAAAGTAGAAATAGAATTTAATCCGAGTGAAGTTACACTTGAGGAAATTAAAGACGTAATTGATGATCAAGGGTATGATGTAATTTAATTTTAAGGACAGTTAAGAATATAAACTTAACTGTCCTTTTGTATGAATCAATGTTACATAATTGTAAAGATATCATCCTAATGTAAAGGTATTGTAAATTTTAAGAGTAAAGCATTTACAATCCATAAGCTAAGTCGTATTATCGACAAGAATGAAAAAAATGTCGAATTATGAGGGGTGAGTGAGATGAGCGATTTAAGTCTACAAGAATTAATTTTTACATTTGTAGGTGGCTTAGGAATCTTTTTATTTGGGATTAAATATATGGGGGATGGTCTTCAAAAGTCAGCTGGAGATCGACTACGAGACATCCTAGACCGAACAACATCCAATCCATTTATGGGGGTTTTGGCGGGGATTTTTGTTACAGTCCTTCTTCAAACAAGTTCAGGGACAACAGCTTTAACGGTCGGTCTTGTTAGTGCGGGCTTTATGACATTAAGACAAGCAATTGGTGTAATAATGGGGGCTAACATTGGTACAACGGTTACAGCATTTATTATCGGAATTAAAATTAGTGAATATGCACTACCAATTATAGCATTAGGTGCATTTTGCATTTTCTTTATAAAAAAACAACACATTCAATATTTAGGACAAGTTTTATTTGGCTTTGGTGCATTATTTTATGGTTTAGATTTAATGAGTACAGGAATGAAGCCATTACGTTCTCTTGAAGTATTCCACGAATTAACATTAAGTATGAGTGAAAACCCAATCCTTGGAGTATTTATCGGAACTGTATTCACACTTATTGTTCAAAGCTCAAGTGCTACAATTGGAATATTACAAGGCTTATATGCTCAAGGTGCTGTTGATTTATCTGCAGGACTACCTGTTCTTTTTGGTGATAATATAGGAACTACAATTACTGCTGTATTAGCAGCAATCGGAACATCGATCGCCGCGAGACGTGCGGCATTAGTACATGTTATGTTTAACCTAATTGGAACAATCATCTTTTTAATTTTACTCATACCGTATCAAAAGTTGATTCTATTTTTCCAAAGATCTTTAGACTTAAATCCAGAAATGACGATTGCTTTTGCGCATGGTACATTTAACGTAGTTAATACAGTCATTCAGTTTCCGTTTATTGCACTTCTTGCTTGGGTTGTTACAAAGATTGTGCGTGGAGAAGATTCTGCGATTGATTATAAACCAAAGCATTTAAATCCAATATTTATTGAGCAGTCTCCTTCTATTGCTCTTGAACAGGCAAAGGAAGAAGTCATTCGAATGGCAGAGTATTCTCACCGCGGATTAAATGAAGCATCTTCTTACATCTTAACTTATGAGAAAAAACATGCTGATACAGCGATACAATTAGAAGAAGCCATTAATAATTTAGATAAAAAAATAACAAGTTATTTAGTTGAACTTGCTGCAAAACCATTAACGAATGAAGAATCAGAAAAACATGCAATCCTTGTTGATTCTGTACGTGATATTGAGCGCGTAGGAGATCATATTGAAAATATTATTGAGTTAGTTGACTACCAATTAGCAAATCGTGTCCAGATTTCCGATGATGCTAAACAAGAGCTAAACGACATGGTTCAATTAACGATCTCTACCTTGAATGATTCCATTCAAGCATTAAGAAATTTTGACGTAGAACTTGCACGTACAGTTATTTCTAAAGAAAATTTAATTGATAAAATGGAAAGAACATTACGGAAAAAACATATTATGCGATTGAATGAAGGAAGCTGTACTGGTGATGCAGGAATTGTTTTTGTCGATATTGTTAGTAATCTTGAACGAATCGGAGATCACGCAGTAAATATTGCTGAAGCAGTTATAGGAGATTAAGAAAATGGGAACAATGGAGAGAAGGTGGATTGATTCTGCCTTCTTTCTTTTTTTATGAATAAGGATATCACGATGAAAGGTAGGGGGACGTATGACAATTGAGTGGTTTGACCGAGTAAGTGGGGAGCTTCAGGATCATTTAACTTCCATTTGTGAGAAGTATGATCAAGTAGGGCATATGACAATTGATAAAGGGGCAAAGCATCCTAGAATTGAGTTTTTTATTGAAACTGAGGATGGTGACCGAGAATATTTTTGTACATTATTTTTCGACCCCTACAATAATGAATTTTATGTGGAATCGTATGACTTAGATTTAGATCTGAGCTCAAAAACGATTCTAAAAGACATCGAGGATATCGTTGATGCCGTACATGAAAGCTTCCACGATTATCTAAATGATGATGATTATGATATGGCCGATGAGTATATTGTCGAAGAAGACGAGGATGATTTTGATATCGAGGATGTTGATGTAGAATGGGAAACACCAGAAGTAACAGCTTACATTGACGAGGAAGAAGATGTCGAAATTACGTATAAATTCGGGTTACTCCCAGATACAGGAGACGGGGTTCTTCAACGTATTAACAGAGTTCGAACAGAAGATGATGAATTAATAAAGGATGAATTCAATTTCGTCTTTAGTAAAGAAGAAGCCAGTACGATTATTGCAATGATCGCAAGTCATATGGATTCGTTAGAAAGTTTAGATAGTGAATTCTAAGCATAACGTAAAGTCAGTTGCATAATGTAGAAAATTAGGGTTATTCCAAAGGTTGATTTTGACTTTTGGAATAACCTCTTTTTTGTATATAGCCGAAACATAATTTGTTACAGGAATTTAGTCCTTAAATCAAGAAGAATAACTATACGCATGAGTTCAAATCCTAATAGAAATAACTGATGCGAACTATTCCTTTAGACTATACTGCATGATGAAAGGAAACTGCCTATGAACTCATTAACTGAACTTTACCCCCGTGCTGTTGCACAAACAAAAAAGAAAGTAAGTGAGGATCTTGACCGTTTCCTAGGAAGCAAAGAAACGAAGCCTGACTTTGAACAATACTTATTCGAGCGGGCTGAATATTTAGAACAAATTTGGAAGAATATTTGGATAAATAAAGCTTCAAACGAAGTATCTAAACGTGATAAAAAACAGTACTTAACTGAAAATGGCTATGTTGTTGAAGGGGTTGACCGAAGAATTATTAATAAGCTATTCCGTAGTGAGATTAAATTCTATGAGCCCTTCGATGTTGTAACGTGGTTCAAAAGGCGTTTTGCTGATGATAAAGCTGAGTGGAACACTCGCTATGTAACGGCTAGGCAGGCCTATTTAAAGCGAGAAGAAGAGGAACGTCTTGCCGATTTAAGACTTAAAGCAGTTCAAACTGTCGAACAGATGGTTCAAATGATATTAAAGCATCAAAAGGACAAACTTTACTTACAGGTTCGATATTTAGTCGCCTGTCACCTTGCTGATGATGTAAATAATAAACCCAAATACCAACTCGTGGAGCATGATAATGCCGATGACAGGTTAATGGAAATCGGTCCGTTCCAATCTTGTGAATATCAAACAGTTGGACGTTTTTTCGATGAGCTAACAGGGGATGTAGAGAGATATGATGAATGGGGGGGCTATTATTATGCCTATGAAACGTATCATGACGTGTATAACGACCTTATTCATCACGAAATGGTTGAACAAGTAACACAAGAAGTTACCGAGTCACTGGATTCATCGATTACAAAGGAGTACGCAGAAGGCTTTGGTGAAGAGTTGACTAAGAGTACGTTAGAATCGATTGTTAGTAAGCAATTATCTAGACTTCATCAAGTTTTTCTAACAGCGATAAATGAAGAAATTTTAGCAAATATGCTTGCCCTAGCTGACGTTCCGTTTAACGAGCAAACACATAAAAAACTATTAGAGGAAGCGATCGCTGACCGTGAACGTAAAATTGCCGAAGAATTGGCTGAAATTGAACGAAAAAAAGAAGAAGAAGCACGGATGATCGACTATATTTTTGGTAGAGAATATCGTGCCTCTCAAGGGCGAGATATCAAATATGTACTTCATATAGGCGAAACAAATACAGGTAAAACCCATCACGCTTTAGAAAAAATGAAGGCAGCTAAAAGTGGCCTTTACTTGGCTCCACTACGACTGCTTGCTCTAGAAGTATATGATCGGTTAAATGCTGATAAGGTCCCTTGTGCGTTAAAAACAGGAGAGGAAGAAAAAGAAGTAGAGGGGGCTCGCCATATTTCATGTACGGTGGAGATGTTTTATGAAAAGGAATTTTATGATGTTGTCGTGATTGATGAAGCCCAAATGATCGCTGATAAAGATCGCGGCTTTTCATGGTACAAAGCGATTACAAAAACAAATGCGAATGAGGTTCATATTATCGGTAGTCGAAATGTAAAGGATATGATTATTCAGCTTCTTGGCGACTCTGATGTAACTGTGTATGATTATAGCCGAGATATTCCGTTGAAAGTTGAAATGAAGGAATTTAAAATGTCTCATACTAAAAAAGGCGATGCCCTCGTTTGTTTTTCACGTAGACGCGTATTAGAAACCGCCTCACAACTGCAAAAAAGTGGTCACTCTGTAAGTATGATTTATGGTAGCATGCCTCCAGAAACGAGAAAAAAACAAATGCAGCGCTTTATTGAAGGTGAGACAACTGTCATTGTATCAACAGACGCAATTGGGATGGGTTTAAACCTACCAATTAGACGGATTGTATTTCTAGAAAACGAAAAATTTGATGGAACAAGAAGAAGAAGATTAACCTCACAAGAAATCAAACAAATAGCTGGGCGTGCTGGCAGGAAAGGAATCTATGATGTAGGGAAAGTTGCGTTTACGTCCGATATTAAATTAATGAAACAACTTTTAAATAAAGAGGATGATCCAATTCAAACATTTGCGATCGCACCAACAAATTCAGTATTTGAACGATTTCTTCAGTATTCAAGAGACCTCGGTCGTTTTTTTGAGCTTTGGGATAAATTTGAGAGTCCAAAAGGAACGAAAAAAGCATCCTTAGCTGAAGAACGTGATTTATATAAAACAGTAAAAGGTACTGAAATTGAAGCACGTTTGTCGATGATGGATTTATATGGCTTTTTACATCTTCCATTTTCCTCAAAAGAACCAGAGTTAATAAAACAATGGCTTGAAAAAATGAAGGCGATTGTATCTAGAAATGAACTACCTGAACCTCAGCTTAAAAAAGGAAGTTTAGAGGATCTAGAGCTTGCATACAAATCAGTTGGCTTGCATTTATTGTTTTTGTATCGGTTAGAGCAACGAACAGAAGCCCTTTATTGGGAACGTGTAAGAGAAGAAATGAGTGATGTGATTCATGATTATTTAAAAAATGATCTCCGTAACCTTACTAAAAAGTGTAAGCATTGTGGGAAAAAACTATCTTGGGAACATTCTTTTTCCATGTGTGATGAATGTCATTCTTTTCGTTATCGCCGAAAACATAATTATGCGTTTTCGGATTATTAAAAGAAGAAAGATTGTGTCATTTTAAACGAGACACGATCTTTTTTTTGGAAAGCAGCATCAGCGATTCTAGTTTATTCAACACTGTTGTTATTTTGTGTAACGGTTTGCATAGCTTGAAGCGACGATTGCATCCGGCTTTATTTTAGGTTCAATTCCAATGGCTTCTATACGAGTAACCATCTCTTGGACAAATTCTCTCGTTTTATTTCGTTGTCCTGAACCAATATCTATATGGCCCTCAATTGAGAAAGATGAACCTTGATAAACATAGGGAAGAACAATATCAATTAGCTGTTTTTTTCGTTCCTCTGTAAGCTCTGTAGCAACTTCTTCAGTTAAGGAGGTTTCATAAGAAATACGTTCATGTAAATGAAGCATTTTTCGGGGCACGATTATTTTACGAATACAAGCCCAAGCACCTTTTCCCGAATTTTTTATAACAATTCCGGTGATAAATACCGTATGTCTTGCATGAACTTGAGAATCTGTACCAAGCATCAGTCGGTAGTTACCACTTGGTTGAAGCTTCATAAATTTCATAATTCGCAAAAAAACGTGATCAAAGGTCATATTTTGCTCGAGTAGATTTTGAAACGTGCCTATTTTTATTGAAGCATCCTTCAAAAATACCACACCCTTTTTAGACTCTTTCGAAAGAGCGCATCATCAAAAAAGTCTTTCGTAATCCATGGTTATGCAATGAAAACCTTAATTTATGCGGATTTCTAGGCACTTTAAAAATATGAAATGAAATATAATGATAAAGGGCGTAAAAAGAAAGAAAATTAGGAAAAAAAGATATAAAAAGCTGTCACTTTCTCTCATGCAGGCAGAAATCAAAATATAACTTTATATCAACTTTGTATTAAATAACAATTTGAATAAAATATGGAGTGGGTTAACAAAGCCTTCAATCTAATCTATCTAAGGAGTGGTTTGTATGGTAGCAGATTTATATCCTTCAAGAATTGGAAAAGAGGCAAAAATATTAAAAAGGCGTGACCCAGTCGTTCACAGAAATGCTGCGTTTAATGACGGAGCACTAAATGAGACACAAGTAGATTTCTTTGAAGAGAAAGGCTATCTCCTTGTTAAAGACCTTTTTTCTGAATATGAAATACAAGTATTAAAGGATGAATTAAAGCGAGTAATGGATGAACACGATCATGTTCATGGTGATGAAGTCATTCGTGAGCCTGGAAGCGATGAGATTCGTTCCGTATTTGAAGTTCATAAAAATAGTGACTTCTTTAAATGTTTGTCACAAAATGAGCGACTCGTGTCAATTGCACAACAGCTTCTAGGCAGTCAAGTGTATATTACCCAATCGCGCATTAACTTTAAACCTGGTTTTAAAGGAAAAGAATTTTACTGGCACTCAGACTTCGAAACATGGCATGTTGAAGATGGAATGCCTAATATGAGAGCGGTAAGTTGCTCGATTATTTTAACAGATAATCATGAGTTTAATGGCCCGTTGATGCTTATCCCCGGATCACATAAATGGTACGTATCGTGTCCAGGAAAAACACCAGATAATAACTTTAAAGAATCATTGAAAAAGCAAGAACTGGGTGTACCCGATCATGATAGTTTAAAGTGGTTAGTAGATGAAGCTGGCGGCCAAATTGACCGAGCGACAGGCCCTGCTGGAACGGTTTTATTTTTTGATTGTAATGTGATGCATGGCTCAAGTGGTAATATATCTCCGTTTCCACGAAGTAACGTATTCTTTGTTTTTAATAGTATAGAAAATAAACTGATTAAGCCCTTTTCTAATATAAGTCCACGACCTGAATTTTTAGCAAATCGTGAAAGTGTTCGTGCAATAGAACCCCTTAAAGAAAACATAAAAAAAAGCAAACAAATACTTATATAAATAATTATAAAGAGTAAATGACCTGTAATTGAGCCTTCTCATTACAGGTCATTTTTGTGATAATGTGAACATTCAAGAATTCCCTTTTCATATTAAAACTGTTAAACTATTACAAGCATAACAATAGGATGTGATATGGTGAAAATTGGGTTGATCCGCCATTTTAAAGTGAAAAGAGGCTATCCTCAAAAGCTAGTAACAGGTAAAGACTTAATGAACTGGGTCGAGGAATACGACCAATCCGAAGTAGAAGAAACAGAACTTGATTTAGGCGCTGTAGATTGGAAACGCTGTTATTCTAGTGATTTGCCTCGTGCAAAAGTAACTGCACGAAAAGCGTTTAAAGAAGAAATCATTTATATGAAGGAACTGAGAGAAATCGGCTTAAATCCGTTAATCAAAATGAATATTAAGCTCCCCCTTTTTATTCATTTACTACTTATTCGTGTTGCTTGGCTTTGTAATCACAAGTCTCAACCGGAAACTAAAGCTGAAGTTTTTAAACGAATAAGCAGAACATTAGATGAGATCTTAAAATCAGACAAGGACGTACTAATTGTAACTCACGGAGGTTTAATGCTGTTTATGAGAAAAGAATTAATCAAAAGAGGATATACAGGGCCATCATTTAAGAGACCAGAAAACGGTAATTTATATGTCTTCGAAAGTAATGATAGGGGTTAATGATGAATAAAAAAACAATTTTATTAATTACATATGTATTATCGCTGATGTTTTTCATCCGAAGTGTGCTACGAATATTGACGCAGGAAGGTACAGGCGGCTATGGCATGTTTATGTTAAGTGCATTGATTATGACATTTGTTCTCGTTGTCTATTTGAAAGAACGTAGAATTGAAAAAGAAAAACAGGTTTGATTTTTTAATATTATGGATATCAGGACATGACACCAAGTAAATGTTCGGATTTAAAGTAATTATCGCAATTATAATCAAAAAATAATGATGATATTCACTTAAAAAGCGAATAAAATACGTTTTTTGGATTGACAGTTCCAAAAAACCAGCTATAATAATGAATGGTGATAAAAATTAATCAGTTTGTTCGTATATCCTCAATAATATGGTTTGAGGGTCTCTAGATGGAACCAAAATAATTCCTAACTACGAACGGGTATGTAAAGAAACCCGTTTATAGTTAGGTTTTTTTACGTAATACAACATTGGGGGAATAAACATGAGTCAATTTGATGCCATTATTGTTGGAGCAGGTCCTGCCGGAATTTTTGCTTGTTATGAACTTCTCTTGAAAAAGCCGAATGCAAAAGTTGTACTAGTCGATAAAGGTCATGATATTTACCGAAGAACTTGTCCAATTTTAGAAGAAAAGATTCAATTATGTCCACCTCCAGCCGGAAAGAAAGACTTTTCAGGGTGTTTGCCAGCCTGTTCTATAACAAATGGTTTTGGCGGAGCAGGTGCGTATAGTGATGGGAAATTTAATGTAACAACAGAATTTGGTGGATGGATGACAGATTATTTGAGTCCATCTAAGGTTATGGAGCTTATTGAATATGTAGATGCAATTAATTTACAACATGGTGCAACTGAAACAATAACAGATCCAACAACTGAAAAGGTTCGTGATATTGAACAGCGTGGTTATGGTGCGGGTCTTAAACTTCTTCGAGCAAAGGTACGTCACTTAGGAACTGAACAGAACCTCGAAATTTTAAAGTCTATATTTGAGTATTTAAAAGATAAAATTGAAATGATGTATAAGACAGAAGTAAGTGACATCTTAACAGCTAAGCAAGAAGGGAAGTATAAAATTGAAGGAATTGTCTTAAAAAATGGTCAAGAGCTTCGAAGTGAGTACGTTTTTATTGCACCAGGAAGAGACGGTTCAGCTTGGTTAACGGATATTCTCAAAAAGCGACGTTTAAAAATGTATAATAACCAAGTTGATGTTGGGGTACGCGTTGAAACATCTGATGTCGTAATGCGTGAAATCAACGAGCATCTATATGAAGGGAAGTTTATCTTTAATACATCTGTTGGAACACAGGTTAGAACGTTCTGTAGTAACCCTTCCGGACATGTGGTTGTTGAGAACCATAGCGGTGTTATGGCTGCAAATGGACATTCTTACAAAGATCCTGCACTCGGCTCTCAAAATACAAATTTCGCCTTGCTTGTATCACATAAATTCACAGAGCCATTTGATAAACCAAACGAATATGCACGAGAAATCTGTAAGCGTGCAAATGATCTATCAAATGGGGGTGTGATAGTCCAAAAATTCGGTGACATTATGAAAGGACGACGCTCAACAGAAAAGAGAATTAAAGAGTCGTTTCTTGAGCCAACGCTAAAAGAAGCCGTTCCGGGTGATTTAGGTTTAGTCTTACCGTATAACACAATGAAAAGCCTTGTGGAAATGGTTGAAGCCCTTGATAAAGTAACGCCAGGCCTTGCATCAGAGCATACATTATTTTACGGTGTGGAAGCAAAATTTTATTCCGCTCGTCCGAAGCTAACCGAAGAATTTGAAACTGAAATTGAAGGTTTATACTGTGGTGGTGATGGAGCTGGAATTACGAGAGGTCTCGCACAGGCTGGAGCAGCAGGTGTTTGGGTTGCGAGAAGTATAGTCAATAAATTACAGTAAACTATGCAATAAAAAAGCTGACCGTAATTTTTTAGACATTAGCGGTCAGTTTTTTTTGTATGATAAAAACTAAATGAACTCTACTTGTTTTTGTAGATTATTTCTACAAGATTCGATATCATTGTCGAAGAAGTAAGAATTTTTCTTAAAATTATGTTACTATCTAATCAGACTGTATATTCAAATGTCTATCGATAATGAACATAGAGGGATGAGAAGAAATGTTACATGAATTTAGTGTATCTTTACCATTCGATGAAATCGAAAGTGCGATAGAGCGATTAACGATCGCAGGATTTTATCATCTATATTATGATCAACCATTTGATATTTTTGAGGAAGCGAATGGATATGGTGCAGAAACAGTGGAAGAGCCAGTGGAATTAAAGGTTTTTGTTGAAGACACAGAAATCAAAAACAGCTCGGTAGATGCCTTTACAATGAGAATTGCTAATGCACTTAATATACACCCTAATGAGATTACATATGATAAATTAGATAATCATAATGATTGGCAACAGCCTTTCCCGACAATCGATTTAGGTAATGGATGGCAAATTCGCCCGCCAAGTAATTCAGATGATCAAAACGATGAATTAAAGGAAATTTTATTTGAACCACCAAGAGCGTTTGGTTCCGGTTTACACGAAACGACACAAGATTGCTTAAAAATGATTCTAAATGAGCAATTAAATAATCAAAAAGCATTAGATCTCGGGACAGGCTCTGGTTTACTTAGTGTTGCAGCCTCACTAGTTGGCGCAAAGAGAGTCGTATCCATTGATATAGAGGATGTTAAGACTGAAGTTTTATATAATGCTAAACTCAACAATATTGACACGATTGAAGTACTACAAGCAAATGTTATTGATCCTAGTTTTTTTATTGATGAATCATTTGATTTTATCTTTGCTAATGTTGCAGCGAACGAAAACAAAGAATTACTAGATTTTATAAAATCGCATTTACATCCAGAAGGAAAAGTGATTTTATCAGGGATGGTTGAATGGAATTATCGTGAAGTGATCGATCTCTATTTGGCTAAAGGCTTTTTTATGAAACAAATGGTCCAAAATAATGAATGGGTCACTGCTTATATGGAGAAGATCAAACTGTTTTCTTATTAAACGTCATTATATCATTTACTCTTGATTTTTCAGAAAAAAATAAAAAGTGAGAGTACTTCGTTTGTAAGGCTCTCTTTTTTTTGTTAGTATATATTCATAGTTTTCTTTTTTTATACATTTTCAATGAGTTTTTTATTGTCTTTTGTAAATAATCAATAATTATTTATAAATTTTTACGGATGCGTTCTTTACAGGTAGGCAAACTACTCTTAAATGTATATAATATTGTATTAATTAAAATAATATTAAGTCTTTTATAAAGAAAGAGGTTTTTCCTTCATGAATGAATCAAGTAAACCTAGTACAACCTTAGTTATTTTTGGTGCAACAGGTGATTTAGCTAAACGAAAGCTGTATCCATCTATCTTTAATCTTTTTAAAGCTGGTCACTTGTCAAAATCTTTTGCTGTTGTTGGTGTGGCAAGAAGACCTTGGTCAAATGAGGAACTTCGTGCGACAGTAAAAGAATCAATAAAAGGGGAAGATGAATCGTTACTCAACGAGTTTTGTCAACATTTCTATTACATATCTGTTGATGTTACGAATAAAGAGTCCTTTATGGAGCTAAAAGGCCTGATTGAAAAGATAGAAAACGATCATCAAATTCCACAAAACCGCATGTTCTACATGGCAATGGCTCCGCAACATTTTGGGACAATTGCAACAAATCTTGATGTGACTGGTATTACAAAGACAACAGGCTGGAAACGTCTAATTATTGAGAAACCATTTGGCCATGATTTAGAATCTGCTCAACAATTAAACACAGAATTACGCTCAGCTTTCTCTGAAGATGAAATCTATCGTATAGACCACTATCTAGGGAAAGAAATGGTTCAAAACATTGAGATTATTCGTTTTGGAAATGCAATTTTTGAACCACTCTGGAATAATCGTTACATATCGAATGTCCAAATTACTTCAAGTGAAACGTTGGGAGTAGAGGACCGCGGTGGTTATTATGATACATCGGGAGCTCTTCGTGACATGGTACAAAATCATATGCTTCAAATGGTTGCTTTACTTGCAATGGAGCCACCTAATCGCCTGACTCCTGAAGATATCAGAAATGAAAAAATTAAAGTACTACGTGCATTAAGACCGATTTCAACAGAGGAAGTAGCAGAACACTTTGTTAGAGGTCAATACGGTCCAGGTGAAATTAATAATAAAGAGGTTACCGGATACCGTAGTGAAAAGAATGTTGATCCGAATTCTATAACGGAAACGTTTGTTGCTGGAAAGCTACACATTGATAGCCATCGTTGGGCAGGCGTACCTTTCTATATACGTACTGGAAAACGTATGAGTTTAAAAGTAACGGAAATTGTTATTGAATTTAAGGATCTACCAATGAATTTATACTATAAGGATAAAGATAAGATGCAACCGAACTTATTAATTATCCACGTACAGCCAGATGAAGGAATAACGTTATTCCTTAACGGTAAGAAAATTGGTATTTCCGATTTAACCGTTCCTGTTTACTTAAATTATTGCAATAATTGCATTGATACACAAAATACACCTGAAGCTTATGAACGTTTAATCCATGATTGCTTATTAGGTGACATGACAAACTTTACTCACTGGGATGAAGTTGAAACATCGTGGAGCTTTGTTGATCCAATTTCAAAAGCGTGGGAAAGTAACAAAACAGATCTTGCTTTTTATGACGCTGGTAAGATGGGTCCAAAAGAAGCATTTGAATTGCTTGAGAAAGACGGAAATCATTGGTGGAAAATTGCCAATAAGGTGAACTTTAACACAAGTTGTTAAATTAAACATAAACAAAGGAGCTATCTCATAAAGGCTTCCGATAAAAAAGGCTTATAAACTCCGAACATTGCTACGGGGATGTCCTTAAAGGTTAAGACTGAACCTTTTTGGGCATCCCTTTTGTCGTGGAACCGACCTCAGAAGTTTATATAGTTGTGGAGGATCCTTTAATATAAATACTGGAAATATTTTGAAGTCGGGCAGATGCTTTAATATCTTGTTAGAACATTCTCTACAAGCGGCAGGGGATGCACGTTATTGGAGAAGTAGAATATGCGAGTGAAAGGTTGTTGTTAAAAAGTCGCATTCAACAAATCAAATGTCTTCCAAATGAACAGGTCGAAGCTCAGCAAAAATGAGCCTTTCGACCTTTACTTTGTTCTACTTTGTTTTTTCTTGTGATAAAGGTCTTTGTTTTCGGTTCTTTTTTTTGAATTTTGGTTTATGTTTCTTTCTTTCCTCTGCACTGATCGTATTTGTTACGAGTGTAATGTCTTGTTGAAAATGAAGAAAAAGCTTTGCAGTATTAATGGCATCATCAATCCCACGGTGAGCTTTACCAGTCGCCTCAATTCCGACAGTCTGTAATGCATTTTTTAAACCTAGTTGATGTTCTGCTTTGAGAAGGTTACTTATCGGTTTTTGAATATCATTGTAATTTCTAAGCCAATCAACATTCATTCGGTTTCGCAAGCACTGATTTAACAAGTGAAACTTATCGTCCTTTCCCCAGGCGCATAGATAATAATCATCGTTTAGCCACTGTACGAATCTTTCAATCCCCGTATGAAACGTTAAAGCATTTTTTACGTCATCATCGTTCATTTTAATAAATTTGCGTGTACTTTTAGATATTCCACGTTTCGGTGATATGTAGATTTGAATTTGATCAATGATCTGTTTCGTTTCGAGGTCAATTTTACAAGCTCCAATTTCAACGATTTCACTTAATTGACCTTTTTTAAATCGTTTCATGAGTTCTAAATCAAATACTACGGCAATCATCATTATCATTCCTCGTTTAAATGGTTCACCATCTTTTTTTAATCCAAGCTTCGATTTTTCGTTTTAACACGATTTGAATTGGTTCATGCTCTTGACCAATAGGGTGGACTAATGCCGTACGAATGGAAAGTCGTTTACCACACCAAATATCTGTTAATAGTTGATCGCCTAAAAATAAGCTCGTTTCCGGTTGAGCTTGCAAGTCCTTCATATGCTGATTTACGCGATGAGGGGAAGGCTTATTGCATTTTCCAAAACCAATTATTCCGAAAGGCTTACAAAAGCGATCTACACGCTCTTGACTGTTATTTGATGCAATCACTAATTGAACATTTTCTTTTTTCAATATTTCGACCCATTTCTCTACATCTTCATCACCATGTTGATCATGAACGGCAAGTGTACTATCTAAGTCTGAGAAAATTGTCCGAATATTGTTTTGCTGTAACCATGTAGCTGTGATTTCTGAAAAATGCTGAAGTTCAAAATCAGGTTTAAAATATTTCACATTATAACACCTTTACTCTTAGATTTATCCAATTAAGCTGGATATCAACAACGTTTTCGAGAAAAAATAATAGCTTTCTCTTTTTTGACTAATCATAGTGTAGTACAATAAGGAACGGAACGTATTATCTATAGCATACCTTTTGGAAGCTAAAACTTACATACTAAAAATGAAAAAGGGGTAGGAAACATGAGTAAAGTCCTTGTATTTGGCCACAAAAATCCTGATACAGATACGATTTGTTCAGCGATTGCATACGCAGAGTTAAAAAAGAAAATTGGTGTTGAAGCTGAAGCAGTACGCTTAGGAGAAGTAAACGGCGAAACTCAATATGCACTAGATTATTTTAAAGCTGATGCTCCTCGTTTAGTAAGCACTGTTGCTAATGAAGTTGAAGGTGTTATTTTAGTTGATCACAATGAGCGCCAGCAAAGTGTTGACGACCTTGCTGATGTGAAGGTATTAGAGGTTATTGACCATCACCGTATTGCAAATTTTGAAACAAGTGACCCGTTATATTATCGTGCAGAACCAGTTGGATGTACAGCAACTATTTTAAATAAGCTTTATAAAGAACATGGAGTAGAAATTAGTAAAGAGACAGCGGGATTAATGCTTTCTGCTATTATTTCTGATTCTCTATTATTTAAATCACCGACTTGCACAGATCAAGATGTTGCTGCAGCAAAAGAATTAGCTGAAATTGCTGGTGTTGATGCTGATAGCTACGGGTTGGAAATGCTAAAAGCAGGTGCTGATTTAAGCGATAAGTCAGTTAGCCAATTAATCTCCCTTGATGCGAAAGAATTTACGATGGGGAACTTTAAGGTAGAAGTTGCACAAGTAAATACAGTTGATACAAACGATGTATTTGCTCGTCAAGCTGAATTAGAAAAAACGATTTCAAGTGTTATTGATGAAAAAGGCTTAGATATGTTCCTATTTGTTGTAACTGATATTTTAGCAAATGACTCAACTGTATTATCACTTGGAAAAGAAGCACAATCAGTTGAAAAGGCATATGGCGTTACATTAGAAAACAACACAGCCGTTCTAACAGGTGTTGTTTCTCGTAAGAAGCAAATTGTACCAGTATTAACTGAAGCATTAAGCTAATATAGGGAAGAGATAGACCTGTTGGGTCTATCTCTTTTTTTCTATATAAAACCACCGGTCACTTTTAAACTAAACGTTATATGACCAAATTATTAAAAAGATTACAAATCGATGACTTATTAAACAATAAAAGGGATTTACTGGGTCGATATCTAAGTAGTAGTATAAGATAATTTTATCGTAAAAGGGTGATGAAGGGATGGACTTAGCTACAATAAAAGATTTAGCAAATGAGGTTAAACAAAATATTCACAATGTTATTATCGGAAAAGACGATACAATTGATCTACTACTAGTTGCACTTATCTCTTCCGGACATGTCTTGTTGGAGGATGTTCCTGGGACAGGAAAAACCCTTCTAGCAAAAACCTTAGCTCAATCATTATCCTGCACTTGTAAGCGCATCCAGTTTACGCCGGATTTATTACCATCCGATGTGACTGGTATTAATTTTTATAGTCAAAAAGCAGGGGAGTTTGAATTTAGAGCTGGGCCAATCTTTTCGAATATCGTACTTGCAGACGAAATAAATCGTGCAACACCTAGGACTCAATCAAGTCTTCTTGAATGTATGGAAGAACGTCAAGCGACAATTGACGGAGAAACTCATCAGTTAGAACGTCCCTTTATGGTTATTGCTACACAGAATCCGTTAGAGAGTCAAGGAACGTTTCCATTACCAGAGGCTCAGCTTGATCGCTTTCTTTTAAAAGTTCAATTAGGATATCCTTCAAAAAAAGAAGGAATTGAAATTTTGAAGAGGTTTAAGGAAAAAAATCCGATTGAAGATTTGCAGCCCGCTGCAAGCAGAGATGATATTTTAGAAGCGCAACAATTGTATTCACAAGTATACATAAGCGACGAATTATTGGAATATATCTTGACAATAATTGAAGAAACAAGAAATCATGACCAAATCCAATTAGGTGTTAGTCCAAGGGGAAGTCAAGCATTACTTAAAGCAGTACAAGTTTATGCTGTTCTAAAAGGAAGAGACTATGTTGTTCCAGATGACATTAAATTTATGGTAAACCCAGTACTTGGACATAGGCTCGTGTTATCACACACAATCAGAGTAAAAGAGAATCAAGCTGAGACAATCCTAAATGAAATTCTAGAAAAGGTCCCGGTTCCTTCAGAGGAGCTAATTGCGAAAGGAACAAACGGATTATGAATATCGCCTGGGTCATATTTGTTACATTTTTAATTGTCGGAATTCAAGGCTATATTTATAATAAGTGGGGGCTTACACGCATCTTCTATACTCGGTCCTTTAATGAAAAGGCAGTTCATGAAGGGGAGCAAGTTGAGATGATTGACGAAATCGTGAATAAAAAGCTACTGCCAGTCCCATGGTTACGACTTGAATCGAAAATTCATACCCATTTAAAATTCCGCAAAGAGGCTGTAACTGATAACGAAATAGATGGAGATGATTTTCATCGTACACTCTTTAGTTTAATGCCGTATCAAAAGATAAAGAGGCGGCAAAAGTTGACCTGTATGAAAAGAGGTTATTATCGATATGAGGAGGTCTCTCTATCAACAGGGGACATTTTCGGCTTTGGTTCAACGTTCCGTAGTGTACCTTCCTCAGCAGAAATCACAGTGTACCCGAAAATCACTTCTTTGAATGAAATTCCTTTACCAGCTCATAGCTGGTTAGGGGATATTGTTGTAAGACGGTGGATTATCGATGATCCCTTCTTAATTTCTGGGGTTCGTGATTATTCTTACGGCGACCCACTCAATGCCGTAAACTGGAAGGCAACAGCGCGAACAAATCGTCTGCAAGTAAGCCAAAAGGACTTTACGGCCGATCATCATTTGATGCTCTATGTTAATTTTAATCAAACAGAAGATATTTGGCTTCCAATCGTTAATAAAGAACAAGTAGAGTTAGCAATTTCCTATGCAGCTTCGATTGCACAATATGCAATTAATAAAGGTGTTCCAACAGGTTTTGGCTGCAATTCCTATCTTAATGAAATGAAGAAGGAATCGATTAGAATACCTCCAGAGAATAGCAGACAGCAGCTTATGTACGTATTGGAGACAATGGCTAAGTTGAAAATGGGAACAAGCATGAGTTTTCCTTTCTTTTTACAGGAGGATATCGATCGGGGCTTGGTGGGTGCTGATATATTAATTATTACCTCAATTGTGACTGAGAAAATGAACGACCATATTCGGTCATTAGAGGCCCAAGGAAATGCAATTGAGATCTTAAATCTTGAAGAATTAACGTCACATGCAAAGGCAAACTAGGGGGAGGTTACGTATGATAAAGGGTAATGTTTTTCGGTCTTTTCTATCAGGATTGGTCGAGTACCTTCTTCACCTTCCTATTATTCTCTTATTTGGAATTGGGTTAGTTGATCCATCGCTTCTGGCTATTTGGCTTCTATTTATTCCAATATTATTTTTAATAGGGCTACTTCTAAAAGAATTCTCGTCGTTTAAGAGCTATTATTTTTATTCAGGTCTGGCGATGTTAATCGGCTTTACTTCTAGCTTTTTCTTTTATCATTTATTTTGGTTAGGTCTACTATTAGGTGTCGTGCATTCCATCGTCGTATATAGAGGGATGATGTATGCGGGTAAAATGTGGCATCAATTATTTTCAGTGGCTTATTTATGGACAGGTGGGTTGGGAATCTATTTTGTTGCATATATGATATACCGATATTATGAACGTTTAAGTCCATATCTTACTCTCGTCACGATATTGGGGATTACTGTCATCATCATTACATTGTTTTTATCGAACAGTAAACATTTACAAGCAGCCACTTTATCCAAAGAGAGTCACCCTTATGTAAGCCCGACAATTAAAAAACAAAATCAACTGTTTTTAATCATAACTTTCATATGCATATTGTTAATAACGAATGCGGGCATTATTAAGACTACACTTTGGAATGGATTTGTCGGATTGGTAAGTGGGTTTATTAATTTAGTGTCTGGTAACGAGAGTCCACCAGCGTCAGATGAACGCCCACCAGCGCTAGATATGGATATAGGTCTTCCAAATGATGAAGCAGTGGAGCCTTCAGTATTTGCTAAAATTATGGATACTCTAATGACGTACGTAATGTACGTTGTTATTGTAATTGCTGTCATTACGTTTGCTTTGTTTTTCATTAAAAAAGCGAGAGCGTGGATAAAGCTTGCCCTATCAAAACTTCTTCATTTTCTTAAACAAATTTTGGTGCGTACTGACAAGAGTGAAGAGACAATGGAATATATTGATGAAAAAGAAAGCATTTTTGATTGGAAGGAATGGAGACACGAGCAACAAAAACGTGCAAAACATCTCGTAACCTCAATGATGAAAATAGCTCCTCGATTTGAAGCATTATCTAATCAACAAAAGGTACGGTATATTTACCGTCAGCTTATTCAAAGGCAAATGAAGCTTCATCATTTTCAATTTAAACAGGCTCATACACCTAGACAAACGATTGAACATCTAAAAACATTAAAAGAATTTGATGAACGAAAATTAGACAAATTAGCAAAAGGATATGAACGCATTCGGTATGGAAACCAAGAGTTAAATAATAAACAAATCAATGAGTTCGCAACATTACTTAAAGAGAAGCGTTAATTATATGTTCGTGTGGGAGAAGCAATGAGCTTTTTTCCACACATTTTTTTGTTGTTAAAATATAACTGAAACTTGCATGTGATATAGGTCATCGAATATAATGAACTGACGAACGTTCGTAAAGGGGATTGCTATGTCATTTAATGAAATAAAACTAGCGGCATTAACATGTTTTGCAGAGCACGGATATGAAGGGGCATCACTGGCACAAATCGGTGAGGAAGTAGGAATCAAGAAACAGTCGATTTATTCGCATTTTAAAGGAAAGGATGACTTATTTCTTCAATTACTATCAGAGACCTCTCATGAAGAACTACGTCTATTTTCACAATTTATAGCAGCGCATTCTTCAACTTCTTTCAAAGATTGCTTGTTTAACAATTTATGTAACCTTTTTACACGTTTTGAAAAGGACGCCAGATTAAAGTTTTGGTTAAGAGTCTCGTTTTTTCCACCTGCTCATCTACATCATGAAGTTATGAAGGTAGTATATGACCATATTGAAAGGGCAGAATCGTTATTATTCCCACAATTTCAAAAAGCCTTTGAACAGAAAGAGATTTCTCGAAATCCAGAGATAGCAAATATCGCATATTCAGCTGTTATTGATGCTATTTGTGTAGAGTTGGTTTATGGTGGAGCGGAACGAACAAAAAGGAAGTTGGAAGCGACGTGGAATGTATATTGGGCAGGTGTATCATAGGAAATAGGAGAAGTGAGATATGGAAGCAAAATCAAATGTACATCCTTTAGAGCAACAGTCTGTTAGTAGAGTCTTTTTTTCCTATTTAATACCATCGCTAATAGGTATGGTCATTATGGCTGTAAATTATGTTGTAGATGGAATCATGGTCGGAAATCGCCTTGGTCCTGTCGCACTTGCGGGAGTTGGTCTTGCAGCACCAGTTTATACGATATTTTTAGGCATGTCATTGTGGATTGGAATCGGTGGAGCAACCTTATATTCGCAAGCAATGGGTGCAAAGCAGGAAGAGCGAGCTCGTTTTATTTTTACGCATTCTACGTTATTAATCTTTGGCTTCACACTATTAATTGGTATAACTGCGTTCGTATTTCGTGAGCCATTAACGTATGCTTTAGGTGCTAATCAAGACACATATCCCTATGCCTACGATTATTTATTTATTATGCTTTTGTTCGGCTTTGTTTTTACAATCGAAAATGCAACAAGCTCATTTGTTCGTAATGATGGTGGCCCAACAATTGCAATGGCTGCACTTGTA
This sequence comes from Halalkalibacter urbisdiaboli, assembly GCF_002156385.1. Lineage (GTDB taxonomy): Bacteria > Bacillota > Bacilli > Bacillales > Bacillaceae_D > Halalkalibacter_A > Halalkalibacter_A urbisdiaboli. The sequence continues at coordinate 972,950 of NZ_MVJM01000003.1, read as the reverse complement.
GTAACTGCGGTATCCAATGTTGGTTTAAATTATGTCATTTTATATATTCTTGATCTTGGAGTAAAAGGAGCAGCAATTGGTACAATCATTGCGGCGTTTTTAGGGGTGACAGTACTAACTCTACATTTTATCAAAAAGGATAATAACCTCCGTTTTGTTCGTTTTTGTTTTCAACGACAACTGTTTCAAAAAACGATGTCGTTAGGTTTTCCTAGCTTTTTAACGGAAACTGGAATTGCATTGTTTACAGTCTCTCATAATGTTGTTTTAGCAAGGTTAGCTGGTACAGAAGGTGTTGCTGCTTTTACAGTCTTAAATTATATAAATGCCGTCATGTTAATGTTGTTTTTAGGCTTAGGTAGTGCGATTCAGCCATTAATTAGTTTTTATCACGGGGCTCTTTCAATTGAAAGAAAGAAGCAAACTGTGAAGCTAGCCCTATGGGTTGCTGGAACTTCAGGAATACTCTGTTTTATCATCGGTCAGTTGTTTGCAGGTAGTATTGTTGCTATTTTTGGGGATTTCCCGGAAAGCATTAGAGAAACTGCAATTTCTGCAATAAAACTATTTTTTATTGCCTATCTTTTTATGGGAGCAAACCTTGTGATGATGACATACTATCAATCAATTGCTCAAGTGCGCTTAGCAGTAATCATTACAGTAGGTCGAGAATTCATTTTAATGCTGCTCTTTTTACTTATACTTCCATTACTAATAGGTGTAAACGGTGTATGGCTTGCGATTCCATTAGCAGAATTGCTAATGCTTATTATAATTCTCGTTTATATGAAAAGGCATCCTTTAGATTCTCCTGATCCGAGACTTTTACAAACGATTTCGACTGATGAAAGATAAGCATTGCTAAATAGATTAAAGGAGACTATAATGTTACTCTATGACCGTTTAAGCCAAATTTAGCTATTTCATAGGAGCGAAAATATATGAATGAACAACTAAAAGAACAGCAGCTTGGTGTCATCGCTGCGATAGCCGCTTATCTCATATGGGGAGTTCTCCCGTTGTTTTGGAAGCTATTGGATGGTGTCTCCTCTGGTGAGGTATTAGCACATCGGATGATTTGGTCTCTGGTTTTTATGCTTATCGTTCTTTACTTAATGGGGCGACTCAAACAGGTTTTAGAAGATATTCGGGTCACATTTTCTAATCTAAAATCAGCTATTGCGATTACATTAGCGTCTGTTTTCATAAGTGTAAATTGGTTTGTTTTTATTTATGCCGTTAATCATGATAAAGTAGTCGAGGCGAGCTTAGGATACTATATTAATCCATTAGTGAATGTATTACTAGCGACAATCTTTTTAAAGGAACGTTTATCACGTTGGGAAGTCGTTTCCTTTTTCTTTGCTTTAATTGGTGTGTTGTATATGACTATTCATTATGGGAGTATACCTTGGGCTGCCTTCTTCCTAGCTGGAAGCTTTGGTGTTTATGGGTTAATCAAAAAAATGACAAAGCTCGGTGCTTGGTCTGGACTAACCATTGAAACGTTAATTATGACACCATGCGCTTTTGTTTATCTATTCTTTATTCATGGAAGTGGGAATGGCGCATTTGTTGCAGGTGGACTTAATCCGACCTTATTGTTAATAGGAGCAGGAGCTGCAACAGCAATTCCTCTTTTACTATTTGCCACAGGAGCTAAACGTATATCCTTTTCGCTAATTGGATTTTTACAATATATTGGTCCCACGATTATGCTTTTCTTAGGGATCTTTTTATTCAATGAACCATTTAGTCAAGTTCAATTTATTTCGTTTACTCTTATTTGGATTGCGTTAATTATTTTTTCAACTTCACGATCACTCCATAATGTAAAAAAAAATCGCAACAATCATCAATTGCAGAAGGACGCTAGTTAATAAAAACCTAGATCATTTACAATAAATGGTCTGGTTTTTTTTGTAATTAAAGGTACGTTGACTCTATTGATGTAAAGATTTCGATATCGGGTGCATTGCGTTCCCTCAAACAATTGAAGAAATTATTAGACGCAGCAGATGAAGCCTTTATACTTAGTAAGAACAAAAGGGCTCAATAAATGTATTATGTTTGAACGGTAATGTACCGTTTTTTTTCAAAAACACATTTTACACTGAATTTCTAAGATCTACTAACAAATTTAAAACATAAACCACTGATTTAAGTTCATAATACGTTATGTTCCGTCATTTAAGGAACACGGTTGTACTAGAGGAGGGCTTGCCATGAACGGTGGAATGTTGATCTTCCTCGTCATACTTGTAGGTGCTGCAATCGGTTTAATTGCTTGGTCTCGAAATCAAGCTAGACCGGAACCAGCCTATGTTTCCCAACCAGAACAAATCTCACGTGTGAATCGTGAAAATTATGAGGAGGAATTTGGAATGGAACGTGAAGAATTTTTAGAAAATGAATTAGAAGAAGAAGTAAGTGAGGAGATTAGTGAGGAAATTGGTGAAGAGCTTAGTCCATTGAAGGGTCATTTAGATACGATGCAGCAAACGTTAAACCAACTACAATCGACTCAACAACAAGCTAACTCACTAATGAATGGAACACAAAACAGTCAGCAATCTTCTCAACTAATTAATCAAATGCAACAGTTGAGCCAACAAGCTCAACAGCAACAACAGAGAACATTCCAAAACCTTCAACAATCGATTCAACAGGCTACACAAATGTTGGGTAATGTTGGACAATCACTTCAGTCATTTAATGTCTTAAACCAAATGACTCACCAAATCAATCAATCGCAACAACAGTTACAGCAGCAGCAACAGCAACAGCAACAGCAGCAGCAACAAATGCAGCAATTACAACAAATGCAAAGTCCTTCTCAACAACAGGGACAAGGCACTTCTCAGTACAACTACCAATAAATTAATGTTCATACCTTAATTTTTGGGCAGCTGTGACCATTTCGGTTTCAGCTGCTTTTTTTGTTATTACTTGTAAAAGCTCTGTTTTTGGTAAAAATAAAAAATGAAATATGGAAAGAAGGGATGGCTATCAAAAAAACATTATTTATGTGCATTTTGTTCATTTTTATTACAAACGTTAAGGTCTATGCTGTAGATACAAATTGGAAACAAGAATTAACCCATTTCCTTATGAACGAAGCTTTAAAAGGAAGCACGGTTGGTATTAGTGTTCGTTCAGCTAATACAGGGGAAATATTATTTCAATACAACGGGGATAAAAGATTACGCCCAGCATCTAATATGAAATTGATTACAGGTGCAGTTGCTATGGCGCGGTTAGGTGAAAACTATACGTTCCACACCGAATTATTAAACGACGGCAAGATACGTTGGAATGTTCTTAATGGAAATTTATATGTAAGAGGGAAAGGAGATCCGACTCTTCTTCCCTCAGATATAAGAGCGATGGCAAAGGAACTTAAAAATCAAGGAGTCCGTTTCATTACAGGTGATTTAATCGGTGATGATACTTGGTACGATAATCAACGATACCCCATTGATTTAGTCTGGAGTGATGAAACTAAGGGGTATGGTGCTCAAACTTCTGCCTTAACGGTTTCATCAAGTAAAAATTATGATGCAGGGACTGTCAAGATTAATATAATGCCACAAAATCGACTAGGGAACCCTGCCATCATCACTGTTTCTCCTAATACAGAATATGTACACATTGAAAATTATACGAAGGTAGTCCCAGAATCTGAATTAAATAAACTAATAATTGAAAGAATTCATGGTACAAACACAATTACGATAAAAGGGGCTGTCCCGCTTCATACAAATGGGTTCAAGAAAACAATCGCCGTTTGGGAACCAACTGAAATGGTTTTAGAGCTTTTTAAAAAAGCGTTAAAAGCCGAAGGAATTCATTTAATTGGAGACGTAAAAATAGGGAAAACTCCACAAGAGGTAACGATAATTTCAGTTCATAAATCAATACCATTGTCTGAGCTTTTTGTACCCTTTATGAAACTAAGCAACAATGGACACGCGGAAACATTAGTAAAAGAACTAGGGAAAACCGAAAAAAACGATGGCAGTTGGGAAGCAGGACTTGAAGTTATTCTTGAACAGCTAGCTACATTTCAGATTGACACAGACACGTTAGTTATACGCGATGGATCTGGTATTTCCCATGTTAATTTAGTACCGGCTAATCAATTAACGAAGCTGCTTTATACAATTCAAGAAGAAAAGTGGTTCAAAAGTTATTTACATTCATTACCGGTTGCTGGTATAAACTCCGATATGATTGGAGGCACATTACAAAACCGATTAGAAGGTGTTGAAGGGAAAGTTATTGCAAAAACAGGAACAATTTCAACTGTAAGTACGTTAGCTGGATATCTTGAAACAGACAAAGACGAGAGACTGATCTTCGCTATCTTATTGAACAATCTTACTAATAACAGTGACGGTAAAGCGATCGAAGACCAAATTGTGAAGATAATCTCAGAGTAAGGGGAATGAAGTGAAGAAAATTGTTGATTTAAAAAATAGTGAATTGGAAAAAATCGTTAAGGAAGAAATTAAACATTTATATTTCATAAAAAATTTCAGATCAGCAACAGCAGAAGAGTGGTACCTGTTTTTAAAATCCTATACGGAACCTAAAACGGGTGGTGCCGCAGCGAAGGTCATCGTACATTATGATTTACAAGGAAATCGTGATGTTTTTATAAATACAACACTAATTTTTGATGACCCGAAACTTTTCGATGAACGGCTTTATCCATTAGTTTATGCCATAGCGGATGAAGTCGTTAATCGAATTGTAGGTTACGCGAATACATTGTTATCGGTGCATGCTGGTGCAAATTCTTATTCTGCAGAATACACAAGGTGAACGTAATTATATTATGTAAACAAAGGGTGAAAAACATGGATCAACAACCATTATCATATGTCGAGAAACTCGAAAATCTACATGTATTGTTTGAAACACGGCAGATGTTAAAAAATCAATTAGAAAATAGAGAGCAAGCTTATTCAGAAATTGAGGAGGATTTAATAAAAATAGAGGAGGAAATTAAACAGTATACAGACGTTACAGACCAACATTTTCCTGATACACTTTTTAATCCTGCTTTTTTAAGTTTTCCAAACGATGATTAATGTACAACCTCCTAAAAAAAGGGTGTTTATCGCAAGGCAAACCTGCAAATATCTAATATAGCTAGACAAATTATTCGCAAGGCGGTAAACACATGCTAAAAAAACAACTTTTATACATGATTATTTTCCTGATCATCTGTCCTTCACTCGTTTTTGGAAAAGAAGTTGATAAACAAGTAACTCTCATTGTAAAAGCTTCAGGGGAGGCATTCTTTCAAAGTGAATTATTAATTTCTTCTGAACCAATGGTCGAAGCAATACTTAAAGCAAATTCAATCGATAAAATTGATGTATTACCTGTATCAAACAATTATTTATTACTGGAAGACGGAAGTCAGTTCCGAATTTATATGATGGACGACGATGGCTACTTTTATAACATCCATACAAAAGAGAAAATAAAAATAGCATCTGCAACAGCTAAAAAACTAAAATTATATTTCTCACAGTTGCATGAAAGGCATTATGGAGCTTTGTTGCCTTGGGAAAAGGTTGATAAAATACTTCCTCGTTATTCAACGTTTGAAGTAACGGACATAGAAACTGGTTATCGGTTTAACGTTCAAAGAAGAGCAGGAAAAAACCATGCAGATGTCCAGCCACTTACTAGAAAAGACACTAAAATAATGAAAGCAATATATGGTGGGAAATGGAGCTGGAATCGAAAAGCAATTCTCGTCCATATTAATGATCAAACAATTGCTGCTTCTATGCATGGTATGCCTCATGGTGGAGGCGCAATCGTTAACGGATTTCCTGGTCATTTTTGTATTCATTTTAAAGATTGTGTAACACATCGAACAAAAAGTTTAGACCTATCACATCAAGTAATGATTTATAAAGCCGCAGGAGAGTTATCCTCTTTTATTAAGGCCCTTAATCCCTTTGATGTTATTCAATTATTTTTCATCGCATTAAATCACAATGACCTTGAACTACTACAATATGTTAGCGATGAAGATTTAGACCGCTCCTTTCTCGAAGAAGTTGAATTTATTAGAGCCACGACAACAAATCCAACACCAACCATCGAAGGAAGTGTGCTATTCGAATTACCATTAACATATGTGATCAAAGAAAAAGGAAAACGCGAAACAGAGAAAACTTTTACTTTTAAAGTTAAGCGTAATACTCCAACTGAAGGTTGGCAATTAGAGACGATTCCAAAATAATGTAAAAGGGTTGCCGAAAAGGTTAATAAAACCTTTGAAGGGCAACCCTTTTAATATAAGTGAATTTCTTTTGGAAGTTGTTTAGGAGCTGCAGGAGTTTTGCGTGGTTCATAGTTAATGTTTTCGGATGAATGGATAGAGATAACTACTTGTCCGCCACTGGTTTTGGAACGAATTAATATAGGTTGATTATGAGGATTTTTAAAGATGAAATCCGGTCCGTACCAGCTGACTGTTGCATCTCTTCCTGGCGGAACGTAAGGAACTCTACGACTATGCGTGTATCGTTCAATAATTTTAAGTCCAGCTCGATCAACAGCATTATATAAGGTTGAGGAGATTTGACAAATTCCACCCCCTATACCTTCTGTTAGCTCACCTCTTACAATAACAGGAGCTGGTAAATAGCCTCGTTCAGTTGTTCTTTTACCAACGACTCTGTTAAAAGAAAATGTTTCTCCAGGGAATACAACAAAATTGTCAATTGCCTCTGACGCTAAAGAAATATTATGTGAACGTTCCTTATTGTATGTATTAAAATACGTTATATAGGACCCGATTTGTTTTACCCGAACATTTCCTAATAATTCGGTATCAACTCGTGGATAGATTTTCTGTCTTTTGATCGCTATTGTTGCATCACCTTGACCAAAAAAATATTGATAAAAATCCGTTTGAAAAGTTTTTCGATCAAGAGCATAGCCAACTTTTTCTGCTTCTATATCGCCTTGTGAATTAATAAAAGCATTTTCGGGTTGTTTAGAAACAATCACGTTAATGTTTTCTACAAGCTGAGTATACTTTTCATGGTTGATTACAGGGCGTCCTAAGTGAGGTTCAATATAATCCTTTCGATTTACAGTTGTAATCGTTTTGTCCTCAAATGTAATTTGAGCTTGGTCATGAAGATTAAGAAATGGTATAAATGTTAAAAGAATAATTAAAATAGGCTTCATATTTATTCCCTCCTAAAGATTAGTATGAGTAAACCCGATTGTTTTCATGTGAACGTTAGACCATTTGTGAAAAAAGCTGATATTTCCAGGGTAAGCGCAGGAATAGACGTTTATCGGCACAACATGATATGTAGTCATTCAATTATAGAGAGGAGTAGAATTATGACGAGAGAATTAGATAACGATTACAGTTTCAAATCAACTCATATAGAAACAGCCACTTTTGGAATGGGGTGATTTTGGGGACCTGATGCTCGGTTCGGGCATCTTCGTGGAGTCATTCGTACTCGAGTCGGCTATGCCGGTGGAACAACGAAGCAACCAACCTATCGACAAATGGGGGATCATACAGAGTGTATCGAAGTTGATTATGACACGAGATTCCTTGCATACAAAGACCTTGTAGATTTTTTTTGGAGCAATCATAACCCGCAAAGACCAAAGTACAAAGGGCGTCAATATATGTCGTTACTCTTATTCCGCGACGAAGAACAGGAAAGGGTAGCTCACATATTAAAAGATAGGTGGAAGCAAAAACTAAATTTTGAAATCGAAACGGAAATACAGCCATTTCAACAATTTTTTCGAGCTGAAGATACCCATCAAAAATATTTATTGAAGCGATATCCGATGGCATTCGATTCAATAAGGGCCTTATTTCCCACGTTTCATCATTTTGTTGATTCTACACTCGCAGCAAGAGTGAACGGATTTGTACGTGGTTATGGCTCAATTCGTGAAATCCTATACGAATTAGAAGAATGGGAACTTGAAAAGGAACAACTCACAAGGGCAAAAGAATGTCTTAGTTCATTGAAATGGTAGGAGTTGAAAGCAATAAATCAGGCGAGGTTTGCTTAGTAATCCTGCCCTTTTCATTTATGATGGCGATAGTAATGCGTAGATGGCGAACTTTTATCATTATCGGTTGGGAAAATTGGAAATCACGTACAAACGGGATGCAGAATTTTGATGTTCTTTTTTTGGATTAGCTTTTTTTCTAGTATAAATGAAACACCGTTTTTACACGTTATTCAACAGCCTTTTTTGGCTACTAGTAACTATCCCTTACTCACATTAATTCTCATCCAACTTACATATTTGAAGATGAGTATGAGCGGTGTTCATCCAATTGCTACAATTGCAGTGCTTATAGAAGTCTTAATTCCTTTATATGATGTGATTAATCACAAAGCATCGGAATGTTCATGGTAACAGGGGCTTTAGCAACTGCAACAGTTGGGACATATGGGTAACCGTGACAATGACATCAATGAACACGAAGCAAAATCTGTACCGTATTATGCTCGGAACATGCCGCTTGCACTTTTTTCGGTGAAATTGAGACTTTAATCGGTTTTATATTACTGTAGTCTCAAGGTTCATTACCATTGAGACTTCTTAGTATTCATAATATTATTATGTAAACAATGTATTTTATTTTAAGAAAAATTGATAAATATAGTAACTACATACAAGCGATTGTGTAAAAAAAAGCAACCCCCATATCGGAGCAGGAATAAAGGTTAATTTCTGTAGACCGCTAGCGTCACCAGCTTGCTTAGAATTTCTTATACTGAGAGTCAATATCGAAAAGGAACTTAACGTTGATTCGATTAGAAGTACGCTAGATAGCAACAGGACGATGATTTCCTGTAGTATGGTTAACTGAAAATAGTGAATAATTGAAAACAATGCAAGGAAAACAACGAGCCATATCAAGCCATAACGATTTCGGACCCACAAAAGCAAGTTAAAAAAAGCGAGAAGGGCCATCATGTAAAATAACATGGATTGTTTTTCTTTATAAATGAGAAAAAAGCATAAAAAGGTACTCAAGCTCGCGAATGTATATCCAGAATAATAAATAATAATTGGCTTACCTACGAACGTGATTGGGTTAGGGCCATTCCCTCTGAGTTCGAATATAACGAGTTCGAATGAATTTTTCCACTCGTTAATAAGGCTGCTATTGCATGCCCAGATTAATGAACCATTGTATTCATTGTGTTGAAATACGTTCGAGTTAATGGAAGTTGTGTGATTAGTAATGCAAACAAAATATAGAAATACATATGTCCCACGATAATCCCTCCTTTTAATTATTTTATCCAACAATTGCCACTGTAAAAATTTAAAAGCCAATTTTCAGAACGTATAACAAATGACTAGGAAAGTGCATAGGGTAGTGTGTACTAATTTTTTAGGAGGAACTACTATGCAAAACTACAACAACCCGCTAGGCTTATATCAAAAAGGCGCTCAACAAACACCACATTCCTGCTCAAACTTCGAGGGTCCGCTTCCTGGACCGAACGGTAATCAAACGATGCCATATCCGGGCTATCCAAACTTCGAAGGTCCGCTTCCTGGACCGAATGGTAATCAAACGATGCCATATCCAGGCTATCCAAACTTCGAAGGTCCGCTTCCTGGACCGAACGGTAACCAAACGATGCCATATCCGGGCTATCCAAACTTCGAAGGTCCGCTTCCTGGACCGAACGGTAATCAAACGACACCATATCCGGGCTATCCAAACTTCGAAGGTCCGCTTCCTGGACCGAACGGTAATCAAACGACACCATATCCGGGCTATCCGAACTTCGAAGGTCCGCTTCCTGGGCCTCAGAGAGGATGGAAATAACATTTTAATAAATAAGAGGTGTCAAAGGAAACCCTCTTTGACACCTCTTTGTTAATTTTTACGCTATTTCTTAAGATGCTAATTGCTTTGTTTGTTTCTGAGGCTTTTTAGCATATAATGCACAGATAAAACCTAAAACTGGTAAGACAAGTAAAAGCAGTAACACTTGTGAGTAACTATGAAAAATATCGTAACCTATGCCAAATGGAAGAGGGCCGAAAGATGAGGCAACAACACCGACCGTTACAGCAAGGCCTTTAATACTCCCTAAATATTGGCGCCCGAAATAGTTTGGCCAAACAATGTTTAGTGTGATTCTTTCTAGTCCAGTCGCAACACCCCATAAAACACCAAAAATTATAGCAACTGGGACGGAATTAAGAACTAAAAGTAGCAGAAGTAACATGATTTCAAAAACAAAAATAAGTGCCAACAAGAGATTTGTCTGTATTTTTTCTAATATAAATCCGGATATAAAGGAAATTGGGAACCCGATAATTGCCATCAAACTTAAAACGGTTGCTGCGGTTTGGACATTTATCCCGTTCTCACCAAAGATAGATACAAGATGAAAGGTAATCCCTGTATTAACGAGAGCTGGAATCCCAACACAAATTAATAACGCCCAAAAGGTGAGTGTTTTTCTAGCTTGCTGAAGAGTCCAGCTTACTTCAACTGTTGAGCTATTTGTGGTATGTATTTGTTTTTTATCCTGCGCAACTTTTTCTCCGTCAGGTAATAAACCAATATCCTCTGGTTTGTTACGTACTCCAAAAGCAACAAGAGGAACAAAGAAAAACAGTAATAATAAGCCCCAAATTTGCCAGGAAGTTTGCCAATCCCATTTAGTAATCATCCACGCATTTGCAATCGGAAAAAAAGCTGCACTTACAAAACTTCCAATTGCCATAAAACTTAGTGCTCTCCCTCGCTTTTGGATAAACCACTGCGGTACAAGTGTATTTGGAACTAATGTCATGCTTCCTTGTCCGAATAACCGAATAAGGAAAAAACCAATCGACATCATCCAAATATTTGAGACAAAGCTATTAAACAAACAAGAAAGCCCAAGTATTGTTCCAACAATAATCATCATTTTTTTTTGCCCAAATTTATCAATAAATCTCCCAACAAAAAACATCAAAATTCCAGCACAGAAAGTAGCAATGGAATATATACTTGAGATTTCTGTACGCGACCATCCGAAATGATCGATATATTGATCAATATATACAGAATTCGAGTAAGTTTGCCCAGGTCCTGAAAAAAAGATACCAATACCAGCAATAAATACAATAACCCATCCATAATAAAAGTTTGAAAATCGTTGTTGAATCATAGTTCACACCTACATTCGGAGAATTTAGAGTAAAAAAGGCCCTTATGATCTCTCATAGGGCCTTTTCTTCTATAGAGGTTTGATACAAACACCTATAGAAAGAAAGTTGGACCTTTATAGTAGCACTTAACAGTGCTGAAATCAATTAAATTATATTACTTTATAATAAATGATAGTTAGTTATAATCGAAAATGAACAATTAGATCAAGTAACTATAAAATATGTATAATTATATGAATATATGAAAAGCGATAAAATAGCAAGTAATGTTAAGATATTTAAAGGAAAAATAAGATGATGGACGCTTACATCAAGTTTTCATAAAGAGATAAATCATGTTAAGATTCTTTTTGTTAAAAACGGACCGTGACTTTTGTGAGAGTCAAAAGTCAATAAAAATAGAATTAAATATAAAGAGGTGTTATTTTGAACATACAATCTATTAAACAAGAATGGTTTGGTAACGTAAGAGGAGATGTTCTTGCTGGTATCGTCGTTGCTTTAGCTCTAATTCCAGAGGCAATTGCATTTTCAATTATTGCAGGTGTCGATCCTATGGTAGGATTATATGCTTCTTTCTGTATCGCAGTTGTTATTTCGTTTGTCGGTGGACGACCAGGGATGATTTCAGCAGCAACGGGCGCGATGGCGCTATTAATGATTACACTAATAGCAGACCACGGCCTTCAATATCTGTTAGCAGCAACCATCTTAACAGGTATTTTACAAATATTATTTGGTGTTTTTAAGTTATCAGTTGTTATGAAATTTGTTCCTCGTTCGGTTATGGTTGGGTTTGTAAATGCATTAGCTATTTTAATTTTCACATCTCAGTTACAGCATTTTGTTGGCGAAACATGGATTATGTACGCATTAGTTGCTTTAACGTTAGCGATTATTTATTTGTTTCCAAAGGTTACAACAGCTGTCCCGTCTACACTTGTAGCAATTATAATTGTTACGGCGATTGCTATTTTTGCTAACCTTGGTATTCGCACAGTTGGGGATTTAGGCTCACTAACACAAAGTTTACCCGTATTTTTGATACCTCAAATTCCTCTTAATTTTGAAACGCTCATGATTATTTTTCCTTATTCACTTGCATTAGCTATTGTTGGTTTATTGGAATCATTATTAACAGCAAATATTGTTGATGACATGACGGATACTGAAAGTGATAAAAATAAGGAATGTCGCGGTCAAGGAATTGCGAATGTGATTACAGGGTTCTTTGGTGGTATGGCAGGTTGTGCAATGATCGGTCAATCTGTTATTAATGTTAAATCTGGTGGGTCAGGACGCTTATCTTCATTAGTTGCAGGTGTGTTTTTAATGTTTTTAATCATTGTACTTGGAAATATTGTGGTACAAATTCCGATGGCAGCTTTAGCTGGTGTCATGATCATGGTTTCAATCGGAACTTTTGACTGGAGTTCGTTAAAAAACCTTCACAAAGTACCTAAAACAGATGCAGCCGTTATGGTCATCACCGTCGCAACTGTAGTATTTACACATGATCTTTCAAAAGGTGTGTTAGCTGGTGTTGTATTAAGTGCGATTTTCTTTGCAGCTAAAATATCCAAAGTACATGTACAGTCTAAGCTTCTTGGTAATAAGAGAATCTATAAGCTTCAAGGACAAATCTTCTTTGCATCAGTATCTGATTTACCTACAAAATTTAATTTCAGAGAAGAAATTACTGAAGTTGAAATTGACTTAACCGAAGCTCATTTATGGGATGATTCAGCAATTGGTGCTTTAGATAAGATAGAAATGAAGTTTGAACAAAATGATATTCGGGTAACATACACCGGTTTAAACAATGAAAGTAAACAGCTCAAATCAAAAATTGGTGGCCTTTCAAAAGCATCAGGCCATTAATATGAAAAAGTTGACCGTTCCATCGGTCAGCTTTTTTATTGTTTATAATTGCAGGGCATGTATGATTTAATCTAGAATATAATGAAGTAAGATTTCCAAATTTATACTCATTTAAGAGGTGAGAGTCGTGTTCAAGCGAATACTTTTAGCTGCAGACGGTTCAGAACATAGTGTCAGAGCAACCGAAAAAATGAAAGCGCTTTTATTAGTGAGTAAGGGGACTGTTGATGTTGTGTATGTAGTAAATGGAGCTACTTCAAAATCGGATGTTCTACACAGTCAAAATAAAAGTGAAATTGAGCGTAAAAGAAAAGTAAAGCTTCGAAAGGTGGAAGAAAGCTTATTAGAAGTGGGAATTGAGTATAAGATTCATATTCTTCACGGTGAACCTGGGCCAACTATTGTGGATTTTGCCAATCGAAATCAATATGACTGTGTCGTCCTAGGAAGTCGCGGATTAAACAGATTTCAGAGTATGGTGTTAGGAAGCGTGAGTCATAAAGTTGCAAAACGTGTAAATAGTCCTGTTTTAATTGTGAAATAGATATGTATAACTTGGATTGGTGGGAGAGAAGTTGATAAAAATAAAGTTAAAAACAGAAAAAACGAGAGGAGCCAAGTGCACAGCACATTAGCTACCTCTCGTTTTACATACAACAACTCCAATTGGATAGGAGACACCTGTCCGTTTTGGTTCAATTGTTACACCGCGTTGAAAGTAATACTGAACTTCATAAAATGAATCAAATAGTTCGAGAAACTCATCCTCTGATAGTTGATGGTAATGAAAAGGTGACGTGGAAGGCTTTCCTCTTCCTTGACCAAAAGGAGTTGAAAGGACTAATGTCCCACCCGGCTTTAATAACCGCTCTAAACATTGGATAAATAACTTGTCATCAGGAATGTGTTCAATTGTTTCAAAAGATAAAATCGTATCAAACGTCCCGATTTCCTCCTTAAGCGCTACATCTAATGCATTTCCTTGTTGAAAAGAGACTTTTGGATGAAAATAGTTCTTCTTCGCATATTCAATTGTATCGACAGAAATATCTACCCCTACTAACTCAGACACCTCTATTTTCCTCGTCTTGGCAACCATTATACTGCCATAGCCGGTACCGCAGGCAATATCTAATACACGTCCATTACAATATGGTGTCGAAAAGTAGTAACGCGCTATATGTTCAAGCAACATTCCATTTGTTGGCTTCATTACTTTCGGGATGATTCTTTCACCAGTATTTTCCAACAACCATAATCACCGCTATCTTTAAGAATAAGTTAATGATATGTCGACTAGCAGGAGCTAGGCAACTGTTATCTTTCCTGTCAATCCCTCATTTTCTGTAAGAGTTCATTGGTTATCCTTTATTTCCTCTCATATCCTTAGTATTTAAAATTAGTTAATTTAATTATAAATAGCTATAAATAAGTTAAATTAAATCTATGTCTGTTTATAATTATAAAAACGAGGTGTCATCACTCTAGTAAAAGTCATTAATAAGTTTGAAAAAAGTGGAAAAAATGTTGACGTAAGCTGGGGCACATTAAAACGGCGCTAATGAGTGGGACACCTGCTCATTGGCGTCGTTTTAAATAATCTAAAAAGAGACAAGAGTGAAAAAAGATTATAAATGGTTATGTTTAATTATATTTAAATTAAAGTCATTTAACTAAATGATAGCATTTGTTGAAAATGGACAATAATCAAAGAATAAAAGAGTAATAATTAGTATTTCGATAATGACAGTCGCTTACATTGAGTTTTTCATTTTATTTATATGGTGCTATAATTCATTTGCTTACAACGGATGGCTTTCGTGGGAGTCACAAGCCAAAAAAAATTTTTTTAGAGGTGAAAAATGAATATCTCGAATGTAAAAACACAATGGTTCGGAAATATTAGGGGGGACGTTCTTGCTGGTATTGTTGTAGCATTGCCCTTATCCCAGAGGCAATAGCTTTTTCAATTATTGCAGGTGTTGATCCGATGGTTGGATTGTATGCATCATTTTGTATCGCAATTGTTATCGCCTTTGTTGGCGGACGACCAGGAATGATATCTGGAGCAACTGGCGCAATGGCCCTTTTAATGATAACGTTAATCGCAGAACACGGTCTTCAGTATTTACTAGCGGCAACAATTTTAACAGGGATATTACAAATTTTATTTGGTGTTTTTAAACTAGCATCGATTATGAAATTTGTTCCACGTTCAGTGATGGTAGGCTTCGTTAATGCTTTAGCGATTTTAATCTTTACTTCCCAATTACAGCACTTTGTTGGAGAATCTTGGATTATGTATTCGTTAGTTGCAATAACATTAGCAATTATTTACTTGTTTCCTAAAATAACAACTGCTGTTCCTTCAACTTTAGTTGCAATTATCATTGTTACAGCAATCGCTATTTTTGCAAATTTAGGCGTTCGAACTGTTGGCGATTTAGGTGCATTAACACAAAGCTTGCCTGTTTTTTTAATTCCTACTATCCCATTAACATTTGAAACGATAATGATTATTTTCCCTTATTCATTAGCACTAGCGATTGTTGGTCTATTAGAATCATTACTTACAGCCAATATCGTCGATGACATGACAGATACAGAAAGCGACAAAAACAAGGAAAGCCGTGGCCAAGGCTATGCTAATGTTGTAACAGGTTTCTTTGGTGGTATGGCAGGCTGTGCAATGATTGGTCAATCAGTTATTAATGTGAAATCTGGAGGAACTGGAAGGTTATCATCTTTAGTTGCAGGCATGTTTTTAATGTTTCTTATCATTGTACTAGGGCCAATTGTTGTCCAAATTCCAATGGCTGCGTTAGCAGGTGTGATGATTATGGTCTCGATTGGTACATTTGATTGGAATTCACTTAAATCCCTTCATAAAATACCAAGAACTGATGCTGCAGTTATGGTAATTACCGTTGCAACAGTTGTAATAACACATGATCTATCAAAAGGCGTTTTTGCTGGTGTAATATTAAGTGCGATCTTCTTTGCAGCAAAGATATCAAAAGTAAATATTCAAGAAAGCTTACAAAACAATGGCACAAAAAAGATATATAAGCTTCGCGGACAAATTTTTTTCGCTTCGGTCACAGATTTGCTAAGCAAATTCAACTATAAAGATGACACAGTCCAAGAAGTCATTCTTGATTTGTCTGATGCACATTTATGGGACGATTCAGCAATTGGTGCCTTTGATAAAATTGAAATGAAATTTGAGCAAAATAATATACAAGTAACCTATGTTGGACTGGATAAAGAAAGTCAACAGTTGAAAAAACGGATTGGTGGCTTATCTAAAGCATCAGGTCATTAATGTTACAGTTGATGCACAAAAATTGGCTGGTAATCGTACCGGCCAATTTTTTTATATTTGAGTAAATATTAGTTTACATATGCTAAGATACAGTCAGACATAATTCACTTGTTTTATTTGAGGAGAATAGGGGTAAAGAGATGTTTAAACGAGTTTTATTAGCTGCAGATGGCTCAGAACACTCAATTAGAGCTGCTAAAAAAGCAATACAATTAGTTGCAAATAGCTCAAAGACGGTTGATGTTGTTTTTGTTATTAGTGATAAAGATTCAAAAAAAGACGTTCTGCACAATCGTAGTAAATATGAAATCAAGGAGAGTAGAAGAGAAAGACTAAAAAAATTGAGGAATTGTTTTTTATTAATAAAACGAAATATACAGTCAACATCTTAAGAGGTGACACAGGTCCCGAAATCGTTGCATTTGTAAATACACATCATTATGATTGTATCGTTATAGGAAGTAGAGGCTTGAATCAATTCCAAAGTCTCGTCTTAGGAAGTGTTAGTCATAAAATAGCAAAAAGGGTAAATTGCCCGGTGTTAATCATTAAATAGAG
The DNA here is from genome assembly GCF_002156385.1 of Halalkalibacter urbisdiaboli. Lineage (GTDB taxonomy): Bacteria > Bacillota > Bacilli > Bacillales > Bacillaceae_D > Halalkalibacter_A > Halalkalibacter_A urbisdiaboli. The sequence goes on along the minus strand of NZ_MVJM01000003.1, from coordinate 955,975 downwards.
ATAAAGACATAAGGGGGAGAGAATATGAAAATATTATTACCAGCAGACGGATCAGATCACTCACTTCGAGCAACTAAAAAAGCGATTGACTTAGTGAAACTTTTTGACGGAGAGATTGAAGTAGTTTATGTTGTGGATGGTTCAACATCTAAAGAAGATGTATTAAAGAGTTTAAGTAAAGTTGAAATTGTTCAAAAAAGAAAAGAACGATTAGAACCGGTTGAGTCATTGTTATCAAACGCTAAAGTGAGTTATACCATTAAATTCCTACATGGCGAACCGGGGCCCACTATCGTAGATTACGCAAATAATGATGAGTTTGAATATGTTGTTCTAGGTAGTCGGGGGTTAAATAAAGTTCAAACGTTAGTGTTGGGTAGTGTATCTCACAAAGTTGCCAAACGTGTTGATTGCCCAGTAATGATTGTAAAGTGATTTATGTTCTTTTTTTAAGAGGTGTGCAAACTTGCGCACCTCTTGTTTATTCATTCTAATTTAAACAATCTAAACTGGATATATTCAAGAACTCTAGTAGATGTATTGATGATTACGTGGAACATTAAAAGATGACAGTGCCTATCCGGACTATCATCTCTAATATCTACATAGTTCTTTTTTAAAGGCGCTCACCATTTTTTAACCTTTCAATATGCTCATCAAGGTCATTTCTTCTTACTCTCCAGTGTCTGCCAATTTTAAATCCAGGTAGTTTTCCTTCCTGTACTAGTTTATATGTAGTCATTTCACTAATTTGTAAATATTTCGCAACTTGTGAAATGGTCATAATTTCAGGCTCCATTAATACGACCTCCTTAAGTATGGAGTTAAATGTAAATTTCATTATAACATAAGTTAGCTTATTAAACGAAAGAGTATTCGAATAAAGCGTGAATATTAGCGACATTGTATGAGCAGAAGAAAACTTGATTATTTTTAAACGTTAATAGAACCAAACAGTTAAAAACTATCAAACTACTCAAAAAAATACTCTAACAGAAATTTTCATTGCTTGTCAAAAGTCAAGATATCGACTTTGTTTTGAGAAAAGGTTTTTATTATCTAGGCGATCTACACAAAGATTTTAAGGTTACTATTCGAATGACTTCATAATTTTTATTACAGCCTTTTCCTCAATAATATTAACCGCATAGTATGTTAGGTTTTTATAAGTTACAGTACGTACAGGATGTTTACTTGAAATTTGATAGATGTCTTTTAACACATTAATATCCTGAATACTAAAGGAGACAAGAATAATTGCCTTTTGACCTCCGATAATCCATGTTCCTTTAGATCCAAGTACCACTGGTTTTCTTTTTCCGGAATGATAATACTCATATACCCACTCTTGTTCAGTAAGTCCCTTACTCACACAAATTCACACTCACTCTAAATAGTTATACTTTTTAACAAGCTTACGTTATATTGTGTCCAACTAACAGTGTTTTGATTATTTTCAGTTTTTCTCAACGGATAAATCGGAAGTGCTTCATTTGACCAAGTGCCTAATTTATCATTATAGAATAGTGATAGATAAGCGAGGTACAAAATTATTTGTAATAAATCAAAGGAATGTAGGAGCCCCTCTGAGGTTCTCCTACATTCCTTTTTGTTCTCTAGTAAGTTGGTGTAGAGTAACCTGCTGAACCTACAATGATTAGTAGAATGAACAGCACGACAATTAATGCAAAGCCGCCGCCTGCGTAACCTGCCATGTAAAACACCTCCTTTTCGAGATACATTATTACGGTATGCATTAAAGCAAAACTATGTTCATTCCTTCTAATAAAATGGTCTTTTTTAAGTTCATTAATTGGTATAAGTATTAAGTAATGTAAAGAGAGGAGGGACAAAAATTAGTTAAGTTAAACAAAAAACAGAGGAGAATGAAAAACACCTCCATTTGTTAGATAGAACTAACAATTGGAGGCTTCAATGTCACGCACGAATTTCCTGTCTCATAAATACGACATAAGAAATCCCAAAGCAAATCACGGTTGCAGCAACGAGTGCTGTAAACTGTGGCCAAATTAACAATAAGCTTTGTGAAAGGGGAAGTGGACTTGGAATAGCACCAACTGCTTGCTCCATCGTAACTGGACCTAGTGTGCGGATCGATGGTGTTAATAAAATTGTTGTAACCTCACTGAATAAATAACTCGGATTTAATCGTGAAATGTTTTGAATCATTTCTGTATTTGTCTGCGTAGCAGCAATCGCATTGACGATCATTGAAAAAAACAAAGTGAAAAATAACCAAATTCCAATGGATGCTAGCGCAGACGTTGCAGTTTGTTTAAAACGAATCGAAAAGAGAATCGCTAAATTAAGCCAAAAGCCGATGTAAATAACACTAAAAAATAAGAAACTTAAAATTCGCCAAAACTCATCCCATGAGGGAGGGAGGCCGATTGCTAGAATTCCTAAGCCCATTACGAGTAAACCTAATGAAAAAATGAACACAAATACAACGATTAAAGTTGCGATAAATTTAGCATTAATTAAATAATCTCTTGGAATCGGTTGAGCCATAATCCGACTTAAGGTTCCTTTGTTCCTTTCCACACTGATCGAGTCAAAGCCAAGGCCGATCCCTAGAATAGGGCCTAGAAAACTGATGAATGTGATAAATGGCGGAAGTGTTGCGTTTTCGTCTGATATCGTAAATATCTTTAGAAACAAAAACGCTTCGTTTGTTTCAATATCTGAAGCAACCTCTCGTATCGTTGAAAGTGCAGTATAAAGTGACGCAAAACAGGTGAGTAAAATGATCATGAGTAAAATCACAAACCGCCAGCTTCTGACTTGATCTGCAATTTCTTTTTGAACGATCGCCCAAAAAGGATGGAGGGCTTTACCTGATGCCTCTACTGTCTGTATTGCTAATTTCATGTTTTCCCCCTCCTTTAAAATATTGATGGTAAATATCATCTAAACCATGTTCTTTTATAGACAACCCATATAGTTTTGTCCCTGAATGAATGATAATTTCAGCAAGCGAAGAGGTAATATCGGACGTACTGTTTACAACTAGAAGTTGTTGACCAATTACTTCTACATCAATAATATGTTCCAATGATTGAATCTCGTTTAGTAAGGGGTCTGAAATAGCTGAGACTTTAGCTTCAATTGTAATCATAGCATTTGAAAACAATTCACTTGCTAGTTCTTCAATTCTGCCGTGCGCTAACAACGTTCCATTTACAAATAACCCTACACGATCGCAAATTTGTTGAACCTGGTGCAAATGATGAGAAGAGAGCAGTACGGTAATATTATGTTCTTTACTCAAAACTTGAATTAATTGAAGAAGCTCTTGTACACCTTCTGGGTCGATTCCAAGTGTCGGTTCATCTAAAATGATCACTTCAGGATTTTTAATTAAGACATCCGCAAGTCCTAGTCGTTGTTTCATTCCTCTTGAGTATTTTCCTGCTTTTTTATCTTTGGCCTCTTCAAGGCCGACCTGTTTTAATAAAAGATTAGCCCGTTCATTCGCTATTTTTCTTGGAATTTTATTAAGGAGAGCAGTGTAGATGATATTTTCAAGACCCGTCCGCTCATCATAAAAGCCAATATTATCTGGAAGATAGCCAACCTTTTGTTTTACGAGTAAGGGCTCCCTTGTTGAATTGTAGCCACAAACGTTCACGGTTCCTTCTGTTGGTTCTGTAAGTCCAAGCATCATTAATATTGTTGTAGATTTCCCAGCACCATTTGGACCAAGCAGACCAAAGACTTCACCACGGTCAATCGTTAAATTCAAACCGTTAACGGCACAAACATGATCATATTGCTTTGATAAATTGGAAAGCTCGATAATCGGTTCTTTCATCGCTTACCTCCTACCATACTTTCGCATCAAATAATAGATACCTACAATAACTCCGGCTATAATCAAAACGGCAATCCAACCCCATAGCATAGATGTTTCAACCTGCATACGTAATTCTGCACTTGATGAAGCTTCCGGACTCGTTGCATCTAACTTGACAACATAATCGCCAGCAATAGCTTTTGAGCTTGCCGTCAATGTTGCTTTTAATTTCTCTGATTTACCTGGTTCGATTACATTGATTTTTGTCGGTTCAAATTCAACTTCCCAACCAACAGGCTGACTCGCTTGCAGGGTGATGTCATGCAACGCGGCAGTTCCAGTATTCGTAACAACTAGTTCAATCGTTTTCTCCTTACCTGCTGTAATTTCTTCTGATAAACGCCCCGTTGGAGTAGAGAGTTCGACCGCATATTTACCTGTAATAACAGCTTCTAAGTTTAAGTCAGCACTTGTTGAATTCGTTGCTGCTTTTATCGGAATTGAATACTCACCAGCTTCAATACCTTCGGGAGGAGTCACGGCAACTTTAATATCTTTCGTCACATTCGATTCTGCTGTTACAGATGTTACACTGTTCCCATCGATTTGGAAATTAACATCCCAGCCACGTGGGGCTGCAGCTGTAAGAGAATAATGCTGTTCTTCAGCTGTTCGATTGATTAGAGAAATATCATACGTAAAGCTTGAATCTGCATGGCCTTCCATATTCGGCTGTTCTGATGATAATTCAGTTTTAAATGTCCCTTTTTCTGAGACATTAACCGTGATAGGGAGTCTTTCACTTAATCCATCTGTACTGTTAGCCGTCACATAAAAACGGTAATCACCCTTTTCTACATTTAAAGGAACTTCAACATTAGCGTTGAATGTTGCCGAGTCATTCGGTTTAATTGATAGTTGATTGACATTCCAGCCAGAAGAAAGGATCGTATAGTCCCAACCCTTTGGTAAATCTTCAATTTCAAAAGATACATGTTTCACACTATTTGTTTCATTAATGAGATCAAATGAGTAGTCAATTGACTCACCTGGTGTTACAGAAATGCCTGTATAAGGGGTGTAAAGAATAAGATCTGCTGCAAAGGTTGACGTAGCATTTGTCACCAATACAGCAACCAGAGTAAATAAGAGTACAAATTTTTTAATCATACATTTTCCTCCTTATCGTTTTTTCATTTAAAAATACGACCGATAAAAAAAATTGGATTTATGTAAATTTAATAAATCCAAATAGAAGGAATTAAAGTAATATTTATAGAGAGAAAAAGTGAAACGTTATGGTCAGAGGTGATTATGTTGATTCATAAATCAGAAGGGGAAACGTGGTTACGTGAAATTGAAGATGGATCTGCAATAGCCTTCGAACAATTTTATGATCAATACAGTTCATTTGTTTTTGGTATTGCACTTAATATTTTGAAAAATAAGAACGATGCTGAGGATTTATGTCATGATGTGTTTCTTGAAATCTATAAAAATCCAAGTAGTTATAATCGAGAAAGAGGTAGTGTAGAAGCATGGATTGCTGTTAAGACAAAAAGTCGTTGTCTTGATCGATTAAAACGGAAAAAAATTGCCTATGGAACAGATAATGATCTAGCAGATATAAGCGATTCAAGTAATGTTGAAGAAAAAGTATTAGCTAATGTAGATAGAGAATTAGTCATGGGAGCACTACAACGTTTACCTGAATTACAGAGAAAGGTGATTTATGGAAACTATTTTTTAGGACAATCACATCGAAAACTATCAGAACAATTAAACCGTCCTTTAGGAACAATAAAGTCTCTTGTCCGGTATGGTATGAATAACATGAAACACTATTTTAACACCAAAGCAAGAGGTGAAAAAAATGACATGTAAGCACGGAATTACTGAAGAAAACATTGTTGATTTCATTAAAGGTCATTACAATCAAGTAAATATACAAGAGCATCTACATTATTGTGAAGAGTGTCAAGGTCTTTATGCAGAGTGGTCAGTAAGATTACGAACGCTTGAAGAGCCATCTACAATACCAAGTGAACACTTAAAAAAGCGAGTCATGCAGGTGGCTCTTAAGAAGTCTGAAAAAGGGTTTAATCTATTTAAACAGGCCTACATTGTTAGTTTCACTTTTGCATTATTGATCCTCGCGCTCGGGATATCTATCGTAAACTTAAAAGACGGGAATCAGGCGGAAAGCATAGTGTTAGAGCCATTTATGATACAAGAGGAGACCGATTTATATGAAATTCTTGCAGAATATAATGATAACGTTAAAGGGTACGCTTGGGTTAACCCAGAATCTAATGAAATGCTTTTATTAGTAGATGGACTTCACCCAATCTCACTTCAAGATTACCAAGCGTGGCTCCAAACTTCAAATGAGACCAAAAACGTAGGAGTTTTAAAGGTGAGTGGACAAACAGGACAATTATATATACAAGATGGGATGATCCATAATCTTAAACAAATTATGGTTAGTAAGGAGCCAATTGGAGGAAGTAGTCAACCAACGGACCCAAATCCTGTGTTTATTCGTTTGAATTCTAAATAGGAGAAAAGAGGCTGTGCCAAAAGGTTAATTAACAACCTTTTAGTACAGCCTCTTACATGTGCTAAGAGTATAGAAGATTTATTCATGTTCCTCAATTGCAGCTAAAACTGCATTATTAAATAAATCTGCATATATATTTTTAAATGGCTTTTGGTGGTCTATTTCTACAGATAGGTATATTTGGACAGTATCATATACAGGATCACCACAAATAAAAACACCTGCAGCTCCCCAATGGGAAAAGGCTAATGGAGAGAACAAATCACCGCCATCTTTTTTATCACCATTAATAGCCCAGCCTAAACCCCAATAAGCTTCGGGAAAGTACTCATCTCTATATTCAGCAGCTACACCAGGTATGTGATTTCTAGTCATTTCCTTAACTGAAACCGGGCTTAGAATTCGCTGTCCATTGTAAATCCCTTTATTAATAAACATTTGAGTAAAAATAGCAATATCCATTGCGGTTGAATATAATCCTCCTGATGCAGAAGTTGAGCTAGGATGCCTTTCGTCATTTAACCATTCAGCACAAAGAGCCGTAGGGGAACGTTTTACAATCCGGTACATTTCGGATTCAGGCACAGCGAAAAAAGTACTATTCATTCCTAGCGGCTGAAAAATGTTCTCTTTTGCAAACTGATCAAGTGATTTCTTACTAATTCTTCGAACGATTTCACCTAATAGTTCATAGCTATAGCTACTATAAGACATAACTGTTCCTGGTTTTTTCCATAGTGGTGCCAGAAAACCTCGGTATAACTTTTCATGAATCCATGGATCTTGATCTTCATCGCATGGTGGTATAGTCATGCTGTCTTTTGTCTTTTCCATATGTACGTATAAATCATCATCTAGTATTCCTGAAGTGTGTGTTAGCAGATGGTATATTCGCACGTCCTTTTTACCTTCACCTTGAAATTCAGGTAGATAATCTGAAACAGGTCTATTTAATCCTACTAAACCTTTTTCAACGAGAATCATAATACAAGTTGCTGTTACTGGCTTAGAAATCGAACACAAGGGGAAAAGAGCATCCTCATGCAAAGGGGGTGAGTTAGACTCGGGAGATAATTTACCTAAAGCTTGGTGGTGGACTATAACCCCTTTACGTGCAGCTAATGTTACTTGAGCAGGAGTGATTCCTTCCTCAACAAGTCTAGCAGCTGTCTTATGAATATTCACTACCCCGTTATAGGACATTCCCGCTTCTTCGATTGAACCTTTATGCAAATCCATCATTATCCTCCTTGCAATTTCAAATATTGGTAAACATATATAAAAATAGTATAAACACAAAAATTAATAATTCAATAAAAATATTAATCATCTAATATTTTTTTACAAATAAAGAATTTATTTCTTTACAAGCGAAATGGTAATAGAGTAAACTAATTCATTATTTGAAATAATCTTTTACGTTTGTCTGAAAGGAGCTTGTATAAATATTTTGCTTATTAATATTAATCAATCAATTAACTATATAAGAGTCTTATTTCGAACGATGCTATCAGTTGGCATAGCCACATATAAAGAATGGGCAGCTTATCGTTCTCATATGGCTGTATCTATTGTTGTAGGACCTATCTATTTTTTAGTTCAATATTTTATATGGCATGCAATTTTTTCAACTAGAGAAACTTTAAATGGACTAAGCTTAGAGCAAATGCTAATTTACTATGGAACAATCTCAGTTATCACCTATTTAGTATTCGATTTTGCAGATTGGAATCTTCAAATGTTAGTTAGGACGGGAAAATACGTTACATTTGTTCTTAGGCCAGTTTCACACCGTTTTTTTGCACTTTCTCAAAAAGTAGGGCATCGTTCATTAGGTTTTTGGGTAGAATTTGTCCCCATTTTTCTTATTTATTATTTTCTTTTCAACATTAATTTGATTCCGCCCTTTATCGGATGGGCACTATTATCAATTACCTTAGGTTTTTTAATGACATTCCTTGTAAATTACTGTATTGGCTTAACCGCCTTTTGGCTTACGAATGCTGGGGGAATTAGGAGAATTTTTTTACTGATACGTGATGTTACAGCTGGTGTTTTTGTCCCACTCACTTTTTTTCCAGACATCATTCAATTCATATCTTTCTTTTTACCTTTTCAATATATGGTGTATGTTCCAGCTCAAGTGTTTATCGGTAACTATGAGTTAGCCGGGATTTCATTAACCCTACCGCAAATAGTAGGACTTCAAGCGATTTCTGTCATGATTATGTGGGGAATTTCCGAAGTAATGGTTCGCTTTGGGGAAAAGAAATTTATGGGGGTAGGTGTATGAAGTCCATTGTCAGCTGTTACATTACAATAATGAAAACCAGACTAGCCGAGAAAATGGCATATCGTGGTGATTTTTTTATAAGTATAAGCACGATATTAATTGGTGATTTAATGCTACCCTTTATCACTTATTTAATATATAGGTCCGGAGCAGCTTTCCCAGGTTGGACGTTAGAGGAAGTTCTCTTTATTCAAGCCGTTTTTTTACTTGCGCAAGGTATTGCTTTTCCTTTTTTCTTTGGCATTATTCAATTAACTCTTAATCAGGTAAGAGAAGGGACTTTTGATATTCTTCTATTAAAGCCACGTGCTACTTTGTTTATCTCTTTAGTATCTTCATTTGATATTGATGACTTTGGTAGACTACTAAGTGGAAATGTTTTATTTTGGTTTGCCCTTTCCCATTTCCCATTTCCCGGAATCGTTGAATGGCTGTATTTTTTTCTATTATTTTTATGTTCATTAATGGTCTTACTTGCATTTTCATTAATAATGTCAGCCTTGTTATTTAAATGGGTGGGAAGTAGTAGAGTGTATGATATCTTTGATTCACTTACGATGTTTGGCTTTTATCCTGTAACAATTTTTACACGTGGGTTTCAACGCTTAGTGCTCTACGTTTTTCCAGTTGCAATGATTGGTTTTATTCCAGCATCCATATTACTTGGACGCACCATTGATGGAATCGAGATTACGGTAATGGTAAGCGTCGTTTCATTAGGATTAGGGATTTTATTTTGGCATGCAATGTTAAAAAATTATACTAGCGCAGGTGGTTAATATGGTTATTCAAGTACGCAGCTTAGAAAAGACCTATTCAACTTACGAACGAGGTTCCTCTTTCATCGATACGATAACGAGTTTATTTAATAGAAAGAAAATAGTTGTTCAAGCAGTAAAAGGTATCGACTTTGACATAAAAAAGGGGGAGATCGTAGGATTTCTAGGTCCAAATGGAGCTGGAAAATCAACCACTATAAAAATGCTGACGGGTGTCCTTCATCCATCAGCAGGTATTGTTGAAATTTTAGGTTACAGCCCTTGGAAGCAACGAAAAAAATACGTAAAAAATATTGGTGCTGTGTTTGGTCAAAAATCACAGCTTTTGTGGGACACTCCGCCACTAGATGCTTTTTATATGAATAAAGCCATTTATGATTTAAAAGATGAGCCTTTCCAGGAAACTTTAAATGAATTAGTTGAATTGCTAGAGGTCGAGAACATTATCCGTAAACCTACACGCCAACTGTCGCTTGGAGAGCGGATGAAATGTGAGTTTATAATGGCTATGCTACACCGCCCATCAGTCGTTTTTCTTGATGAGCCTACAATTGGATTGGATATGATTGCGAAAGAGAAGATTCGTCAATTTATTCTCGAAATGAACAAAAGAGGTGTAACCTTCCTATTAACAACTCATGATCTAAGTGATGTTGAACAACTTGCAAGCAGGGTCATTGTAATTAATCACGGTGAAATCGTTTTTGATCAGTCTTTTCAAGTACTTCGAAATTTCCTTGGAGCAAAGAAAATAGTTGTGTTACGAACGCAATATCCTTTGAAGTGGTCGAATATTAACGGTATTAAAATTTTAAAGCAAAAATCGGATGTAGAGGCTGAAATTGAATTAGATATGGAACATTTACCTATGAAAGATTTTATTAGAGTAATAAATGAAAGATTTACAATTTTAGATATGTCAATGGATTCCGTTCCAATTGAAGAGGTTATTAAAGAATTGTATCAAGTAAAAGAAAAAGAGATTATTTAAGTCATAAAATGGCAACAAAGGTTTCGTAAAGAAACTATCTTTGTTGCCATGTAAATTACTGCAAATGCTCTGGCGGTGATTGCTTATGACCTTTGTTTTTAACTTCAGTAAATATTGTATCATCATTTAACTTCGACCGAAGCTGATATAATTGTTTGTCCAATTGATTCATTTGCGTAGCTAGTTCACCGAATTGGGTTTGGGGTGAAACAGTATTCAATACAAGTTGTTGGAGGTGCTGCACTTGATTTGTTAACTGCTGCAAATCTGACTTAGTAACTGGTTGCGCTTCTTCCTTTAACAAATAACCTAATTGGCCGTTCGGCTCTAGTGTTGCCCACTGGACATCCGTTAGTTTATTTACGTTGTTTTGTCTTAATTGCATTTCAAGTAAATCAACAGTTAATCGGTGTTTTCGTAAATTATCCTTGTTTATAACCCCATTTTCTATAAGAACTTTCGCCTTACCTGTGACTATTTTTTCAAAAGTATCCCATTTTAACTGAACATATTCAAGTCCAATTAACGTAATAATTAAAATCGCTCCGATGCCAAAGGTGATCCAAATATTTTTATCTGCAACTGGCTGAATTAGGATGGAGCCGATTGCAATCATAAGCACAGTTTGAGCGAGTGTCATTTGTGAGATTGATTTTCTTCCGGCAATTCTTAATAAGAAGGTTCCTACTAAAATTATTAGAATCCCTTTCCATATCCAGTTCAAATCCATATAAGTGCTCCTTTACTCTACATGTTCATTTAATATTGATTGTTTCAATTAGGATTTGAATTCCAATCTAATCTTATTCAGGAATTAATTGTGAACGTAAAATGTTAAAAGGCTGTGCATTATGTTTATTTTGTACTAAACTGTTCATAATATCTTTTTTGCATCTAGGAGAGAGAACATGTTTACTTTTGATAATTATTTATTCGCTCTATTGTTGGTCTTAGTGCCTTTGTTTATTTATTATTCATATTTTTATAAGAAAGATACTTATAGACAACAACCTTGGTATTTTGGCTTGTTTTGTTGTGTAACCATTGTGATTTCAATGAGTTATCCATTAGAACTAAGTTCAGGTCATATCTATGATTTACGAACGATTCCATGGCTTTTAGCCTTTCTTTATGCAGGTTTAAGAATGGGAATCGTAGCAACATTACTTATTCTCGTATATAGATTTTTTATCGGTTTTGACGATGGCTTTTTTATCACCTTATTCGCCTATGTTTCCTCAGGATTTTGTATTTATCTCTATTTGAATAAATACAGAGAGACGAGTTTTAAACAAAGATTATATACAAGCTTAACGCTAACATTCATTAATGTTTTATTTGTCATAATAGGTATTTTATATTTTCTCGAAAATTTCAATCAGACTCTTTTACCTAGCTTTTTCGCTTACTTTATCATTTCTCACTTAGTGACGATTGCTATTGTTGTCTATATTATTGAGACGTTACAGGAAAAGGAGAAGAACAGTTTAAAGCTTCAGCAAGCAGAAAAGTTAAAGATAGTTGGAGAAATGGCGGCATCGGTCGCGCACGAAATTCGGAACCCGCTTACTGTAGTGAAAGGGTTTATTCAAATCTTTAAAAGTGATCAAAATTTAACTACAAAACAAGTAAGTTCAATTGAATTAATACAGAGTGAATTGCTTCGAGCTGAAAAAATTATAAATGACTATCTTTCTTTAGCAAAATCCGAAACTACTGATTTGGAGCTAGTTGATTTAAAAGATTCGATCATCAATGTTGTCCAAATTATGGATTCATATGCTCTACTACACGGTACTACGATAAAGAATAATATTGACACTTCATTCTTTATAAGCGCTAATCGTAACGAGCTTAGTCAAGTATTCATAAATTTAATTAAAAATGGGATTGAGGCAATTGAAGAAAAAAATGGTGTTATTACAATTGACGCCCAGCAAATAAGAAATCATGTTGAAGTTAAAATTTCTGATAATGGTAAAGGGATGAGCGAGGAGGATATGCACCGATTAGGATCGCCGTTTTATACAACGAAACATCAAGGTACAGGCTTAGGTACGATGGTTTGTTTCAAGATTATCGAAAACTTAAACGGAAAAATAGAGGTGAGAAGTAAAGTTCAAGAAGGAACAACTTTTTTAATCAGTTTACCATTGAAGGAATAAAGATTTACTATGTATAAATTTTAAATCAGTAGTTAAGCAGTAAAGTAGAGTAGGTGAAAATGGAATGAATAACCTTTTAAGGAATCTAGGAAAGAGTCTAACAACGAATAAACTCTTTCTACTAATAGGCATTCTTTTTGTTTCGTTTAATTTACGGCCAGCCATTACAGCTGTTGGTCCTTTAGTTAGTTCAATTCGAGAGGATATCGGGATCTCAAACGGAATCGCTGGTTTTATCACCACACTTCCGCTCCTGTCATTTGCATTATTTTCATTTCTTGCTCCTAAATTAAGCAACCGGTTTGGAAGACAAATAATGATTTTTATCGGGATGGTGACATTAACACTAGGCATTTTAGTACGTTCAAGTGGTTTCGTGTCTTTAATTTTTATTGGGACAGCTTTAATTGGGGTCGGGATAGCCATCGCTAATGTACTATTACCAAGTATTATTAAAGCTCATTATCCACAAAAAATCGGCCTGATGACTGGTATATATACAACGGCAATGTGCGTGTTTGCTGCTATTGGTTCCGGACTAAGTAAACCAATAGTCGAAAATTTCGAAGTAGAATGGAGGACATCCTTATTATTATGGTCTTGTTTAGCGTTTATAGCTGTACTCGTTTGGATTCCGCAATTAAAGACTTCTTCGCCCCCAAAAAAAGTACAACATTTGACTCATACCAATACTAATATGTGGCGTTCAACGCTTGCATGGAAAGTGACTATTTTTATGGGGCTGCAATCATTCTTATTTTATTGCATGATCGCTTGGTTACCTGAAATTCTTTATTATCAAGGTTTAAGTATTGTGACAGCCGGATGGATGCTATCAATTATGCAGTTGGCTGGGCTTCCGATGAATTTTTTAATTCCTGTTTTTGCTGAACGATCTCTTGATCAGAGAGGATTAGTTTTAGGGATTGGTAGTTTTTATTTAGTGGGATTAGGCAGCTTGTTGTCTGGAGAAGTCCTTCTTATTACGATCGGCGTCTTGTTAATAGGACTTGGCCAAGGGGCTTCACTGAGTCTTGCGCTTACCTTATTTGGTTTAAGATCTGAAAATGCAAAACAAGCCGCTGAGCTTTCAGGAATGGCTCAAACGGTTGGGTATACACTTGCGGCAATTGGTCCGGTTTTTATCGGACTTCTTCTTGACTTTACTCATTCAGCTTTCTTACCACTTATCGTATTCTTTATCATTGTACTTGTTATGATTATAGCTGGCTATGGAGCAGGTCAAAATCAAACGATTATAGAGCAGGTCAAGCATAAAAATGTAATGTAAAATTTATGTCCGTGAGGTGTTAAATGAATAAAGAAATTGTAGTTATTACAGGTACTAGTAGTGGATTTGGCTTCTTATCAGCGTTGGCTTTAGCTAAAAATGGATTTTTTGTTGTTGCGACAATGAGGGATTTATCAAAAAGTGGCGCATTAGTAAAAGCTGCTCGTGAAAATAATGTAGAAACGTTATTAGACATCGTTCAATTGGATGTTAATGACCATGCACAAATTGTAAAAACAGTTTCTTATGTGTTAAATAAATACAAAAAAATAGATATTCTAATAAATAATGCAGGCTGTTGTGTAGCTGGGATGACTGAGGAGCTTGAAGTTCAAGCGTGGAGGACCCAGTTTGAAACAAATTTCTTTAGTATCGTTACTCTGACAAAGACAGTTCTACCCGTAATGCGGCAAAGGCGAAAAGGAAAAATTATTAATGTTGGCAGCATTAGTGGCAGAATTGGTTTCCCTGGACTGGGGCCATATGTCTCATCTAAACATGCACTTGGAGGGTTTAGTGAGTCACTACGGTTTGAACTGCTTCCGTTTAACATTCACGTCAGCTTAATCGAGGCTGGTTCTTTCCAAACAAACATTTGGGATAAAGCATTAGAGCAGGTTAAATCAAAACAGAATTCAGATTATACATCGATAGTAAAGAAAGTTTATAAAAAAGCTGAACATTCTGCCAAATCAGCTGGCGATCCAAATGAGGTTGTTGAAATTATTCGTTCGATATGTGCCGATGATAACCCGAAATTCCGCTACCAAATTGGAAAAGGTGTAAAGGCAACCATTTTTATAAAGCACCTTCTTCCATGGCGTTTTTTTGAATCCGTTGTTAAACGAACCTTGTACAAATAGCGCTTACTCCTAACCTTCACCTTTTTGGACATAGCTTCATTCCATCTAAATGCTTTTTGAGGATTTATGCAATTTTTTCATATTTTTTTAGGAAGGTCTTTTTTGCAAAAAGGTATGATAGGATAAATAAGGATTTAATTAGAAAAAAGGGGTAAGGTTAATGAAAATAAAAAAACCAACTTCAGTAAAGGAATGGAGCTTTACTATTTTAATTGCTGGAATCACCGGATTTTCTTTATATTCAGCTATTTTTAATGAGGTTATATTCCGTTTATTAATGATTCTATTTTGGGCTGGGTTTGCATTTTATGTTATAAAAAAGTTAAATGAGCTTCAAAGAGTTGAAAAGGTTGAGGATTTTGAGGCTCCTCCTGAAGAGAGCCCGACAACCTATTTACCCTCTTCAATCAAAGAGAAAGAAATTGAACTTAAGAAAGTCGATTTTGATCGAACGCAACTTCTTGAGGAGTTGTTTACGAAAGCCGAATTGAACGAAGCCGAGAAGCAGCAGTACCGCAGTAAAATTAAGCAAAAAGACAATGAAATGTCAGGTATTCTTTTAGATTTATCGCATGCGAAAAATGTAATCCAACAAGCATTTCTTGATACAAAGAAGATTTTTGTAAAAGAAAACCCAATGCGTGAGGTTGCAGCTGCTCTTAATTCGGATGTCTTAAACGAAGATATATATGACCTAAACAAAGAGCTGCACCGTATTCAATCTCAGCTTAATGACGAGACGATTCACCTTTTAGAAAATAATAGTTATATAGATGATCAGTTCAACCTAACTAGACTTGGCTATAAGGCATTAATGAAAGAAATTAACAAGGACATTTCGTAAAACGCCCAATTCAGGGCGTTTTTTTGGTATTTTCATCCTATTTCTATTGTTTACATGGTTAAATGCATAAGTCCTTAACAGACAGCTTAAAAATATTGAAGAGAAAGTTAATTAATTAAGTAAAAACATTGAAAAAGAATACTAAAGGAGTAATAAACTTGGAAAATTGGACATACTAACCATAAAAATATGTTATAAAGGAGTAAATAATGGACCAAAAACATAGGAGGATTCAAGGCAAAAAGAAGACAGATGAACAGACAAATCAACTGTATGGTTTGAAGTCTGAAGAAAGCCTCGAATCCGTAACATTTGCTACGACAGAAAACACTTATTTTAATAAACATGTTGAAGAAGAAGAATAAACATTGTTGTAATAATAAAAATAATAATATTAACCGCTCATAAATACGTGAGCGGTTTTATTCAGGTACAAAAGCATAAAGAAAAGTGATTACTCATTCGTTAATGAATAGTACATCCATACTTGTAAACATCAAAATCGGGCTTTTTATCAATTTGGATTGGCTGTAAAGCTTTATTCATTACCTATTTATACTTCGAGAAAGTTATGTTCAACCCTCAGATAGGTAAAATATTCAAAAAAAGTTTACTTTCATTTTTTCCCTGTTATATAATGTAAAAAACTAACTAGTTAATATTTATATTATTAATTAATGAAAATTGTAAATAGTTTTAAGACAGTTTAATTCTACCTAACACTCAATGAAAGAAAGGATGAAAGTATGTGACGATTATTAAGGTGGAGAATCTATCAAAAGATTATCGATTACAAGTAAGAGATGAAGGAATGTTAGGTGCTTTTCGAGGTTTATTTAATCGAAAGTATGAAATAAAAAAAGCCGTAAAGGACATTTCTCTACAAATAAATGAGGGAGAAATTGTAGGTTATTTAGGTCCAAATGGGGCGGGGAAATCGACAACGATAAAAATGCTTTCAGGTATATTAGTCCCTTCATCCGGAAAGCTAGAAGTAAACGGAATTGTTCCTTATCAAAATAGAAAAGAACATGCTAAAAGAATCGGAGTCGTTTTCGGCCAGAGGTCGCAATTGTGGTGGGATATTCCAGTGTCTGAATCATTAAATTTAATGAAGTATATGTATAATATCCCGGAGAATCAATACAGAGAGAATATCAAAACGTTCCAAGATTACTTGAATATTGATGAATTTATACAAGTCCCCGTACGTCAGCTTAGTTTAGGACAGCGGATGCGAGCGGATCTTTGTGCAGCATTACTACATAACCCTGATATTTTATTTTTAGATGAGCCAACTATTGGCTTAGATGTAGTTGTTAAAGAGAAAATCAGACAGTTTATTAAACAAATCAATCAAGAACGAAAGACAACCGTTATTCTAACTACCCATGATATGTCTGATATTGAAAAGCTTTGTCATAGAGTGATTGTTATTGACAAAGGTCAAATGATATATGACGGACAGCTTGAACAGCTTAAAGCAACATATGGATCTGATGAAACAATGATCGTAGAGACAGAAGAAGTAGTGAATGAAATAAATTCACTCTATGCTTTAGGTGTAACTGCAATTAATCAGGAAGGGACTAAGTTATTCATTACTTATAACAAAAATCATATAAATTCTACTGCTGTCATTGGTTTGCTTTTAGAGAAATACAAAGTCGTTGATTTTATTATTAGAGAAACAGATATCGAAGAGGTTATTCGCAAAATGTATAATGGCGCTCCACAAATAGCAGCTAATGGGGGCGCATATGCACTATAAAGGATATATACAATTTATGAAAAATGAATTTCAAGCGAATATGGCGTATCGAATGAATGTTATTATCCGAATGTTTAGTTATATCATTGCAGTTTTTATTCAAATTTCTATTTGGCATGCTTTGTTTAACGGAGCGCACGAAACGAGTACCCAAATGGGGACCATTGATATAAATGAGATGGTTACATACGTTGTTATTAGTACAGCAATATCATTATTTATCCGAAATGAAGTTATCTTACAAATGGAAACGAAGATTAAAAGTGGAGAAATTGCAATGGATTTAATTAAGCCTACAAACCTTAAATTAATGATATTTAGTAATTCCTTAGGAGGTAGTGCGTTTAAACTAATTTTCCAATTTATACCGTTAATTATAGTAGGCTATTTGTTCCTTAACTTAACAATACCAACACCGGAAAATGTCGTTTTATTTATCATTACATTGATAAATGCAGTTATCATTTACTTTCTATTAACCTATATCGTTGGTTTATTAGCATTTTGGTATATGGCTATTTGGCATTTGGAGAGATTCCTAGGCGATTTGATTAGCCTTTTTGCCGGGGCCATTGTTCCTCTTTGGTTTTTTCCAAAAGTCTTATTGGACATTTCAGCTGTTCTACCTTTTCATCTTATCTATTTCACGCCCATTTCAATTTATCTTGGCAAGATAACCGTAAGCGATTCAATTTATTTAATTTTACAACAGTTCATATGGATCACCGTATTAATTTTACTAGAAAAGGTAGTATGGAAAAACGCAGTAAATAAATTGGTAGTTCAAGGAGGATAGAATGAACCATATAAAACTTTATTGCCGATTTATCGCCATTTTCGTAAAAGGAAAAATGGAATATCGATTTTCTTTTTTTATGGACCTCTTTACAAATATTTTTACGTATTCGCTAATGTTTTTAAGCATTTGGATTTTACTAAATAAATTCAATCATATTCAAGGGTGGGGCTTTTATGAGGTCATGTTTCTTTATAATCTAAATTTATTTACATATGCACTGAGTGGAATGATTATTAAACATCCTATGCTAGATTTAGAGGGTATGGTACAGAATGGTACGTTCGACAGTATTTTAATAAAACCATTAAATCCACTTTTTCATATTATTGCTAGACAATTTGAATATACTTTTATGGGCCACATTCTTTTAGCTATGATTGTATTTGGAATATCTATCCCAAAACTTAATATCGACTGGTCAATTTATCATGCTCTATGGTTCTTTATATTGATCTTTGGGGGCGTCTTAATTCATTCAGCCATTATGATCCTATCAGGAAGTTTCAGTTTTTGGTTCGTCAAATCAACGATGGTTGTCGAAATGGCCATATATGATATAAGAAGCTTTTTGAATTATCCTATTTCAATTTACCATAAAGGTATACAAATTTTATTAACGTTTATCCTGCCGTTTGCCTTTATAAACTTTTATCCAGCACAATTCTTTTTAGAGAAGGAAGGCAGTACACTATTTCATCCGATTCTGCAATATGGAACACCGGTAGTAGGCGTTCTTACTATTTTATTATCCTATTTTGTTTGGAGTAAAGGGATTAATAAATATCAGAGTACAGGTTCATAGTTTTTTAAAGGGGAGAAAATATGACAACAACTAATTGGCAACGAAACATGATATTGATCAAGTAAGAGGTGTTTTGAGATAAACAACCAAAATCACTCTATTACTCGTCAGCAACATGTTGTTGATGGATTAAGAAGTAGTAACCAACTATATGCTGATGAAATAGCTGATAGTATGGAAGAAACTATTAAATCTAATAAATTCATACAAATATAAGAACTTGTCCTTGCCTTTTTCGTTTATAATTAGATTTATATCCTAGATTCTTTTTTCTTGTTTTTGAAAAAAGAAATTTTCTGTATTTCATATAGATAAACAGGGGGGAACGAATGATTACTCATTTCAGTGGGATAACGATACCAACTGTCTCCATACAGCATGTTAGACAAGTATATGCAGAGCTACTAAGATTTCCGATTATGGATGAATTCCAACAAGAAATTACTTTTCAAATAACTGAATGTTGCACACTTACATTTGTAGAAAAAAATCAGCCAATTACTCCTGTTCATTTCGCTATTCAAGTCTCATTTTCTACCTTTTATGAAACAGTAAGATTCATCGAGGATTCAGGACTTCTTGTGTTAAATTGGCCAGATGGTCATACCGTAGACAAACAAAAAGGTAGAGTAAATTTATATTTCCGTGATGGTGATGGCAATCTTTTAGAAATCATTGCTCATGATTATATAAACGAACAGGTAGTTCTCCCATATGGTCCACTAAACGCTTTGTATATAAGAGAAATCGGATTTCCTGTTAGTAATGTATCAAACTTTAGGGACTGGTTACATACAGTTCTCGAAATGAAAACATCTGGTCCAGCACAGGATACGTTTAACTTTGTTATTAGCGGAACCGCACATGCTGTTGTGTCATGGGAAGGGCGTCCTTGGATTCCAATTGCAATGAAAGCGCTCCCTTCAACAATACATGTATCACTTGCAACTAATAATCCTACTTTTATAAACAAGGTGAAAAGGAAACTTAGACACCGTGAGGATCTCTACAGTGATGATGTACTTTCTTTTGAAAAAAGTGGATACTCATTTTCGCTGAAATATGCCCCTGTTTATAGTGTAGAAAAACTAAAGGCCCTAAACTTACCAGGTGTTTAATAGGGATTGGTTATTAAAAAAGTAAAATGATGTTTATTTATGTTAAATGACAATTTTCCATGAAAAGGATGTGAAATGTATGGGGAAAATTCCAAATGATATTGAAATATTTGTTCATGCATTTACCGATGAATTAACATATAAGTTCAATGACGTTATTCAAGGTGTTTATTTATATGGTTCAATTGCCCTTGGTGCGTTTAATGAGAACAAAAGTGATATTGACTTTATCGTCCTTCTTAAACGGGAGTTGACAAATGAAGAACTACAGAATTTAAAAACCTGTCATTCTTATTTAAGAAAACAAAAATGGGGCAAAAGACTTGATGGAATGTATCTCTACTATAAAGATATTGGGAAATTAAATCATCATATAACACCTTACCCTTATTGTTCAAACGGAAAAATAAAATTGGGGCATTGGGACGTGAACAATATTACATGGTGGCTCTTAAAAAATCACGGCATTCAAATAATGGGTCCATCAATCTCTAGTTTGAACGTAAAGGTAGAATGGAATAACCTATTTGAAACAATGTCATACAATATAAACCAATACTGGTATCAAAAATCAAAGAAGCCATATCTCTTTTTGTTTTCAGACATGGTTGAATTTGCCGTTACAACCCTCTGTAGAATTATTTATTCACTCAATAATGAAGCAATCATTTCTAAAGATGCTGCGGTTAAATATGTTCTATACACCTTTCCTGATAAGTGGGAACTACTTTTAAGGGAAACGATCCGTATTAGAGAATTCACGAACAAACATTCTCTTTATAGTAGCAAGTTGAAAAGGGCCAATGATTGCAAAGAATTTATCAAGTATGCTCATAAGTATTGTAATCAGAATCATTCATTAATATCAGCATTACAATAACGCAGAAACATCTCATAAGATTGATTCTAATTGCACCCTTTCTTCATAAATAGTATAATATTCATATAAATAGGTAGAAAAGACCGTGGTGCTGCCAACACCAACGGTCCAACAATAGAATAGATTCCGATAAAGGAGTCGACGAGCAAATGAAATAATCCACCTAGCCAGTCACAGCTCAAGGGTGGATTATTTTTTATTTTGGAATGACAGTATGGCAACAATTAGTGTAGCAAACGCAATCATTAACATCAAAGTTTGAAACACTGTCAAAAGCATCACCCCCTTCCATGGGGAACATGCCAACCACCCTTGATTTGTTCTATTCTATTGTTTTAACTATTATAACATAAATTCATAGATTATAAGAACAAATGTTCGTAAAAGTGTTTTTTGTTACTCTATACGCCTTGAAACTTGACTCGAATAGGAGCATTGCTCGATGCTAAAACATTTTCTTTTAAATCGGCTACATTTCTTAACGTTACCGGAATTGCATCTTTCAACTAAAGAAAAAGGAGAGTTTGATTCCCTTTACGACTCTTACGTCAAAAATGGACAAGGAGAAACTATTATTTATCAAAGCTCCTTACCAAAATACATGTTTTTAAATTACTTAATCGAAAACAAGAATGTGCTTGTTCACGGTTCACAGAATGATGAAATTGCCCAGTTTGAACCGAGAGAGCAAACATTATTTACAGGTAAGCTTGTTAAGGCGGTTTTTGCATCAAGTGATAGTGTTTGGTCGATGTTTTTTGCGCTTGTAAATAAACAAGACTATGTAGGTTCACTACGAAATGCGTGTTTTACTGCTCAAACAAAGAAAGGATTAAAGCGATATTATTATTTTTCACTTAATAGGGCGTACAAGGGAGAATATTGGGCGCCGGGAACTATTTACCTTTTTCCAAGAAAGGATTTCGAGCAGGGAGGCGTTGCTAATGAATGGATATGTAAACATAAAATAAGTCCATTAGCGAGGATAAAGATAACCGAAGAAGATTTCCCATTTATGAATGACATCAGTAGACATCTCGAAAGCGATTCTCTGTTTAAAACATTGTGGAATGTTCTCGTTTTAAACAAAAGGAATGCAGACAAGTAGTTTTATGAAAGGGAGTATTATTGTGTATTTTGAAACATCGAAACAGGAGGATGCGCAAATCATTCATCGTTTAATGCATCAAGCATTTCAAGAATATCATGCTTCAGAACCTCCATCGACAGCTCTAGAGGAGACAGTTGAATCAATACAAAATGCTTTAAATCAAGGAGAACAAGCCATTATTGCTTACGAAGATCATGAACCGATTGCGATGGTTCGCTTTCGATATGTAAACGAGGGTCTTTATTTTTACCGTTTGTCGGTATTGCCAACAAAACAGGGGAAAGGCATTGCAAAAAAACTCGTACATCAACTCGAGATTTTTGCGTCTGAGCGTGGGGTTAAACAGGTCTTTTGTAAGGTTCGCAAGGATATACTTAGAAATATCCATTTGTATCAAAGACTTGGCTATTCTGTGTGTCAAGAAGAAAGAACAAATCACCCAAAGCTTACAATTGTTACTATGAGTAAGAAATTATCAGAAAGGAGGGGTTACTGGTGAATGGATATGTTCAGTATTATATAGTAAACGAAGATTTACAGATGTCAGCAGGTAAAGTAGCGGCTCAAGTAGCGCATGCAGCTACACAGGCAGTTTTATTTTATCATAAAAACGCAGGCTTTCACGATTGGCTCCAAACAGGTCAGACAAAAATCGTTTTAAAAGCAAAACAAAAGGAGTTAGAGGCTTTGCTTGAGCATGATTTTGTTTCGATTCGAGACGCTGGAAAAACGGAAATTGCAGCTGGAAGTTTAACCGTTGTATGTTTACCTCCAATGAAAAAAGAAGACGCTAAATCTTTAACTAGTACTTTTCGATTGTATAAATAATGTTTTTTATTAACAGCAATGGGTACACTATAAATAAAGGTTTAAAAACTAGAAAAGTAAGGGGAAATAAAACATGAAACTTACACCTGAACAACGTATTACATTACATGGCTTTAATAACCTTACAAAATCGCTCAGCTTTAATATGTACGACATTTGTTATACGAAAACGAAAGAAGAACGTGAAGCTTATATTGAATACATAGATGAGCAATACAATGCTGACAGATTAACAGAAATACTTAAAAATGTCTCTGAAATTATTGGGGCACATGTCTTAAATGTAGCGAAACAGGATTATGTTCCACAAGGAGCAAGCGTGACCATTTTAGTTTCTGAAGGACCGATAGTTGAAGTCCCTACGGAATCCTTTGATGAATCTCCAGGTCCACTACCAGATTCTGTTGTTATGCAATTAGATAAAAGTCATATTACGGTTCATACGTACCCAGAATATCATCCAGATGAAGGAATAAGTACCTTTCGGGCTGATATTGATGTGTCAACCTGTGGTGAAATTTCTCCACTAAAAGCGTTAAACTATTTAATTCACTCTTTTGATACAGACATTATGACGATTGATTATCGAGTACGAGGTTTTACACGGGATATTAGTGGTCATAAATTATTTATCGATCATGATATTAGTTCGATTCAAAATTACATTCCTGATATAGCGAAAGAGCAATTTGATATGATCGATGTCAATATTTATCAGGAGAACATTTTTCATACAAAATGCAAGCTGAAAAATTTTGACATTAACAATTATCTCTTCGGCTATACGAAGGACAAGCTAAGTAACGAAGAAATAGAGGAAATTACTGATCGATTAACGAAAGAAATGGATGAAATTTATTACGGTAAAAATATGAACGGCTAAGCAAAAAGACTTAGCCGTTCTTTCTTTTTAAATGGAGAATAAAACAGAACACAGATTCAATTATCAAACACAATACTTATTTTCAAAAAACAGCAGAAAAATGAGGAATAAAAAGGTCTCTGTAGTTCATGCAATACCACTTAAAAACCACTACACTTCCAGAAGTGACCTTATTTCCTATATTCCGCGCACCATCGTCTTTTGAACTCCTTTTACGCGTTCAAGGGCGTTAGATAATGCTTCTTTTTCTTCAGCGGATGCTTGGCTTAGTAACCCTAAAATTTCTTCTTCTCGCTCCTCTAATTCTTTTTGAGCTAGTGCAAATTCTGTAGGGTCATTTTCTCTAATGATTTTAACTTCCATTAATTCATTTAAGGCGCGCTCAATTGTTTCCTCCACTTTTTCTAATAAAGGATTTATCTCTTCCATATTAATTCCTCCTAAATGTCAAACGGTATTCCGTTTTTATAAATAACCTTGATATCTCGGCTTGACAAAGGTTGAGTGAACATAGTCAATCATCGTTTTATAATCGAATACGGGAAGTTGACTTACCTTTTGTATCGCCTTTGCATAGGGTGGTAAAAAACTACATTCTAGTAAGATTGCCTTAATGCCTTTATCCCTTTGAACTAGATCTTTTGTAACAGCAACTACTTCCTGCTCAATAAGCATAGAATCTAAAGTGCCGGTTTCAGCTATGCAAGCTTGATAAAAATGGTCGGTGTTTTCAAGACCCTTTATTTTTATACGATTCATATCTGTGACACCAGACTCATAAAGAAGAGCATCGGTAAGCATAGTTGAATCAGCAGTAATGATACCGACCTTTTCATCTCTACTTAGAAGATGCAGTATAAATGGTAATTGAATTAAGCTTGAAAGAAATACAGGAACATTCAAGGCTCGGCGGAGTTCTTTCTGATAATACAGGAAAAAACCACAGTCACCAGTAATTGTTTTTGCACCGTCTCGTACGAGTTCTTTTCCTCTTAAGAGAATTTCTTGAAGAACTTCCGGCTCTTTTGACATCATTTTATTAGCGGTTATTTTGTGTAACGTCCGATATAGAATAGGGTAAGAGAACGATGTTGCATTACCGACATCACCTGGAATCATTGGAACAAAAGTATCGAGCATTAAGATTCCAATCGTATGACCATAAAAAACTTGTCCGTTGTTCGCTTGATATATCATTGCATCACCTTCATTACGCATTACCTTTAGCATTCCCATTATTCATATCCTTATCATAATAAGAAGCCAGAAGGAAAACATAAGAGGGACGTAGAATATAAGGAGTTGATAAACATGACAAAAAATAAACTGCTTGTACCAGAGGCACGCCCAGCGGTAGATCATTTTAAAGGTCAGGTTATGAATGAAAAGGGATATCAAGCTCAGTCATCAGAAAAGCTCAAATATGAAGTAGCTGAAAATCTTAACGTACCTCTTACGAAAGGCGACAATGGCGAATTACGTTCGAAAGATGCTGGAAAGGTGGGAGGAGAAATAGGCGGTACAATGGTAAAGGAAATGATAAAAATGGCCATGAAAAACTTGAGATAATAAGGTTGGTGTAAAATGACCTATTTATTACTGCTATTAGGGTTCGGTTTATTAATAAAGGGAGCCAATTATTTTGTTGATGGCTCCTCGTCAATTGCAAGACTACTCAATGTTTCACCATTATTAATTGGGTTAACGATCGTTGCATTTGGTACAAGCTCACCAGAAGCAACGGTTAGTATATTGGCTGCGGTAAACGGAAATGCCGATGTTGCGATTGGGAATGTCGTTGGAAGTAATATCTTCAATATAACATTAGTGATTGGGATTACAGCGATGCTGAATCCGTTAACAGTTGAAAATGAAACGATTCGTAAAGAAATACCGTTTACATTACTTGCAAGTGTTGCTTTATTAATTTTCATTAGTGATATTACTTTACAATACGCAACTGTTAATACCATCTCCCGCAGTGAAGGCCTTATTTTCCTGTTGTTTTTTTCAGTGTTTCTCTATTATATTTTTGAAGTAGCACGTAGCAAGCGCTCAGAGGATCGTAGCGAAAAACAGCAAGCTACATCAAAAACCTGGACAAAACAAATTGTTCTTACACTTATAGGCCTTGCAGCAATTATCTTTGGTGGAGACCTCGTTGTGAGAAGCAGTACTGAAATTGCATACTCGTTCGGTATGAGTGAAACGTTAGTTGGGTTAACAATTGTTGCACTTGGAACTTCATTACCTGAGTTGGTAACTTCGGTGACAGCCGCTATAAAGAAGCAAAGTGAAATTGCTTTAGGAAATATCGTTGGAAGTAACATTTTTAATATACTTTTTGTCCTCGGTGCAGCATCTGTTTTTGCTCCATTAGAAGTTGATTCGAGAATTTTTATCGATATTATTTTAATGATCGGCTTAACATTTGTTCTACTTACCTTCTCAAGGACCCATTTTACAATCGGAAAATATGAGGGTGCACTATTAACAATTGCTTACATTTCGTATTTAATTTACATTATCATTCGAAATTAATCTTATTGAAAAAAAGTAGTTGTTTTCACCTGCACTAAAGCTTACAATGAGCGTATAATTGAATGAGCGAAAAGGGGAGTAGCTGTACAATATAAGTCGTCATTACAGGATGGTCATCCTCGGCTTTATTGGCAACATTGTTGTTGTTAGCAAGACCTTTTACCAAGGGAAGGGTCTTTGTTTCAAAGGAGACCTTTGCCTTTTGGTAAAGGGTCTTTTTTAGTTGCTAGGTTAAAAAACGATATTTGAGGAGGTTTACCGAATTTGTCCAATAATAAAATCCTTCAGATGATATTCCGGGTCTTAATTGTTGCAGTATTGGTTGCGATTGGTTTGTATGTCTTTTTTAATGTAGTAACGCTGACTTTTCCTTTTATCATTGCGGCTGTATTCGCTTTTATGATAAATCCGCTTGTGACGTTTTTAGAAAAGATATGTAAATTACCAAGAACGCTTGCTGTTTTAAGCGCGATTTTATTCTTATTTGGACTAGTTGGTGGGGTGTTAACCTTAATTATTTTTAAGCTTGTGGACGGGTTTCAGTATTTATCAAGGCTTGTTCCAACGCATATCGAACAAATCTCCATCAACATACAAGCTTATGTAAATGAACATCTCTTACCGTTATGGATTAAAGGGATTGGAATGATAGATCATTTAGAGGATTCACAAAGATCGGCTATTGAAAATAGCATTCAGCAATTAGGGGTTCAATTTGCGTCTATACTCGGAAATGTTGGACAAGCCATTGCAAACAGTCTCTCTCATTTTGTCGGAGCTTTACCAATTACGCTGACAGTTTTTATCTTTATCATCTTGTCATTATATTTCATAAGCAAAGACTGGAATCACTACCGGTTATCACTTAAAAAGAAATTACCAGTTACTGTTACAGAACGATTCGTTCAAGTATATGTAGATTTAAAATCAAAGGTGATCGGCTTTATTACTGCCCAATGTATTTTGATCAGTATGACAGCGATTTTAAATTTTATAGGACTTCTTGTATTAAAAGTTGAGCACCCCTTAACAATTGCGCTCGTATTAGGGGTTGTTGATTTATTACCTTACTTAGGGACTGGAATTATTCTCATTCCATGGGCCGTTTATAGTTTAGTTATGGGTGATCTCTTTTTAGGAGTGGGGCTCCTTATTTTATACGGACTGACGATTATTTTAAGACAATTTGCTGAGCCTAAAGTTTTATCATCAAGTTTAGGGCTTAACCCTTTAGCAACACTTATATCTTTATTCGTAGGCCTTCAACTTTTTGGTTTTATCGGGCTCGTCATCGGTCCTGTTATTTTAGTTATAGTTGTCTCTATGCACCAAGCTAATGTTTTTGAAGGGATATGGCGGTTTATCAAAAATGAACCTGAATAACAACTAGAGGAGAATGACCTTGTTTAAGTGGATGAATATTTTTAAAGGAATAGCAATGGGAGTGAGTGATTTAATTCCAGGAGTTAGTGGAGGAACCATTGCGTTATTACTAGGGATTTATCAAACATTAGTTGCGGCTATTAATGGAGTTTTTACGAAGAAGTGGAAGGAACACCTCCTTTTTCTTATTCCAATTGGTTTAGGTATAGGAATTGCATTAGTATCATTAAGTCGGTTAATTGAATGGTTATTATCAAATTACCCACAACCTACGTTTTTCTTTTTCTTAGGCCTTACAGTCGCAATCATTCCGACTCTATTAAAGGAAATCAAGTATAAAGAATCGTTTCAATTACATCATTATTTACTTGTCGTATTTGCAACCATTTTGGTCGCATCAACGGCAATTGTAAAAGAGGATAAGATGACCCCAATCATGAAACATTTAGAATGGAGTGATTATGTTTTTCTATTTATTTCTGGTTGGTTAGCAAGTTCGGCAATGATTTTACCAGGAATAAGCGGGTCGTTTGTTTTGCTGCTTTTAGGTGTGTATCCAACGATAATAAATGCATTATCCACATTGAACCTTCATGTACTAGCTTTTACAGGAAGTGGGATAGTGATAGGTCTAATTTTGACGACTAAATTAATAACGTATTTATTTAATATGTATCGAGTAAGTACGTATGCAATTATTATCGGATTTATAATCGGTTCTACTATCGTTATTTATCCAGGAATGGTCAACGACCCTTTGCTCTTTATACTTAGTGTTACATCCTTTATAGTTGGGTTTTTAGTTGTTTTCAGTCTTAGTAAATTTGAAAATACTAAAGTATAATCCTTTGTTACAAAAAAAGATATTGACTTATTGAGATAGCTAGATTATGATAATTATATAAAATAATTCAATACGGTTTCTCCTAAAGGGGAGTAGCTTTTACAGCAAAGTCGTCATTTCGGAGTCTTTTACTCTCGGCTTTGTTGGCAACGAATGTTGTTAGCAAGACCTTTACCGTTGGTAAAGGTCTTTATTATTTTAAAGCCTTTACCATTCAATGGTGAAGGTTTTTTGTTTGTTTTTATTAAATGATGATAGGAGTGAGTTTAAGATGTTATTAAGAAAATATATGTCATTAATAGGGGTAGGTTCTGCTCAAATTGATTTAATTTTACCGAAAACCACCTATAAAACAGGCGAACAAATTCATGGATATTACCTTATTAAAGGGGGAACGATCGAACAACAAATAAAGAGAATCGATTGTGATCTAGTCATGTCAGACGATTTACATGACACTGAGACAATTATTGATTCAACAAGTTTTTTGACAACGCAACTGATTTATTCTGGAGAAAGGAATAAAATATCATTTCAGTTTACCTTACCAAAACATACGAAACGTTCTTCCAAACATATTTCCTATTATTTTAAAACAACGCTGACATTTAATGAGGGAGTGGAAAGCAGGGACGAGGATATGATTCGAATAATCGAATAAGGAAAACGACCTAGTTGAGGTGATTAGATGCGAAAAGCATTGAAAAGAATGACGTTTATTTTTAAAGTATGGAAATTTATGCCGTTCTTAAAAGATTATTTTCTCTCAAAAGAGGTTTCAAAAAGTAAAAAAATAATTGGAGTCATGTTGATCGTTGGCTACGCCATCTTTCCATTTGATATCCTTCCTGATTTTCTAACCTTTTTTGGGATCATTGATGATTTGGTCATTGCAACGTTTATTTTTGAGAGAATGGTCAAAATGGCACCAGATTCTCTAAAAGATAAATATAACGTTGAACGATAATTTAAACAAAAAGGAGATTGATAGTACGTGGAATTAGCTATTTTAATTGAGTATGGTTGGGTTTTGCTTCTTCTGATCGCGATTGAAGGTCTTTTAGCAGCAGACAATGCATTAGTCTTAGCAATAATGGTAAAACATCTTCCTGAGGAACAGAGAAAAAAAGCACTCTTTTACGGTCTTGCCGGAGCATTTGTTTTCCGATTTGGTTCACTTTTTGCGATTTCATTTCTAGTTGATGTATGGCAAGTTCAAGCCATTGGTGCACTATATCTACTATTCATTGCTTGCAATCATATTTTCAGAAAAGTTATTGTTAAAAAAGCAGATGAATCTATTAAACAAAAGGATGAAACAAAAAAATCTGGTTTTTGGATGACAGTGTTCAAGGTAGAACTTGCAGATATTGCGTTTGCTGTTGATTCGATTCTTGCAGCGGTTGCATTGGCTGTAGTACTTCCTGATACGGGTCTTCCTCATATCGGGGGGTTAGATGGTGGAAAGTTCCTTATTATTTTCGCTGGCGGCTTTATCGGATTAATTATTATGAGATTTGCAGCAAACTTCTTTGTTAATTTACTTCATACGAGACCTGGTCTTGAAATTGCAGCCTTTGTTATTGTTGGATGGGTAGGAGTAAAATTATCTGTTTACACAATGTCGCACCCTGCATTAGCCATTTTACCTGAGGGCTTTGCTAAGTCTCCTGAATGGAAAATAACATTTTATGTTGTCCTAGTGTTGATTGCCTTAGGGGGATGGTTTTTATCAAAGGAAAAGAAAGAAGAACCTGCAAAAGAAAAGAGTGCGTAATAAAAGAGTGTTGGAGTTAAAAGAAAAAGCATCAACTATGATTCAGACAGAAGAGGCTGTACTAGGTTATTAAACCTTGGTACAGCCTCTTGTTTATTTTTGAAAATGACTCACGATCTTTTCGAAGAAGTCAAACTTCTTTTGAACAGAAATCTCAATTTCGGGGTTGTAGATTTTAAAGTTATTTTTCCCATTTTTCTTTGCAAAGTACATTGCCTTATCTGCATGTTTAATTAAATCTTCGTCCGTTTCACCATGATTCGGAAAAATACTAATACCAATACTTGGTGAAATTTGTACAGTTTCCTCATTTATCAAAAAAGGCTCTGATAATTGTTCAATAATTCGTTCCGATACTTCGGAGGCTTCACTTTCGGTTATTTCCTCTAGTAGAATGATAAATTCATCTCCACCAAGTCGAGAAACCGTATCACCTTCTCGAACACATTCAGTTAATTTTTTTCCGACCTCGATTAAGAGAGAGTCTCCCATTTCATGACCAAGCGTATCATTAACTCGCTTGAAGCCATCCAAATCGATAAATAAAACAGATAACATGTGATGATGCCTTTTTGAGCGAGCAATTGATTTTTTTAGATTTTCTAGAAGCAAACGTCGGTTTGGTAATTCAGTTAGTTCGTCATAATAGGCAAGGGTTTTCAGTTTATCTTCTTTTCTTTTTTGCCAAGTAATATCTCTTCCAATGTTTAAAGTAGCAGGATTTCCCTCATAAATTATTTCAGCCGTCGCCATTTCTATATCAAATGTCTGGCCATGTTGAGTAGTAATCGTGACAAGCTGCATACCACCTTTGCGAGTCGGAGTCACTTTATTAGGTTGAATGAATTGGTCTACCGACTGATTGAGAAGGTTATCACCAGTCCCTAATAAATCGATCGTCGCTGGGTTTACATAAACGATCTTTCCTTGTCGATGGATAAGAATTATATTTGGTGACAGCTCAACCACAGAACGATATTTCTCTTCGCTAACAGCTAATTGCTCAGTTTGGCGTTTGAGCTCTTGTTGATATTTTTTTGTCTCAGTCACATCATGTAGGATGACATTAAGCTTGATCATTTTACCTGCGTCATTAAAGATGGGCATTCGATGTTCCTCGACCCATCTTATATTGCCGTCAGGTCTTATAATTCTGTATTCCTGTTTTGTTTTTTTAAATAATAGATCTTGTGGTTGGAACACTTCAATAGAATGAACATCATCAGGATGAATGACTTGTTTCCATTGTAATAGGTTTTCTCTTAATTTAACTAAAGATATACCAACTAGACGCTCCATACCAGTTGAAATTTTTAAATCTCCTGTTAGGATATTCACTTGATAATAACAAGCATTCGGATTATTAAAAATGTGTTTTAAATCAATCTCAATTTCGCTTAACTTTTTATCTTTGACTTTTAATTCATCGGAAATCTTATTTACCTTTTTTGTAACCAAAAATAAAATTGGGATAATAATCATCACAAATATTAGATGTTCGATTAGTTTAACCCATAAACTATCACTTGATAAGAGTAGGGATAAAACTAGTTCATTCAATATAATATGTACTAGTACTAACGTAACAGCAATCGTATAAAGCTTAGAGTAAAAGAGAGGTTTAAGTTTCTTCATCACTGAACTCCTATGTTAAATCGAAATAATTTAATGCATATTAAACTCATCATAACACATATCGACAAATTACGACTTATTATCTTTGTAAAAAACGTAATTCAATAAGTGAAACTTCCTCTCTTGAAGAAAAACGCGTAAATATTGCTATGAAAATTGTTGTTTTTTAGCGAAAGCACAGGACTTAAGTCTTTATACTGATACCATCTTACAATTAATGGTAAACCGTAAGAGTATTGTAGTGCTAGGGTATTGAAAGAGAAGGATGTAAAATGTTCTAGGTAAATAACTCCCGTTTTTCAAATAAGATAATTTAATCCGATTAGAGCAATATTTGCACACATTTAGGACAATTAAAGGATATTTTTTCTGTTTTTATCATGTTACGATTACCTTTGTAATCGCTTTCTTTATGTGGTGAATGTTTAAGGAAAGAAGGAATGACTATGAAAGATCGACAAAAATTATTTGAACACAATCGTTTTTGTATAGAGTTAAAGGATGATTACCGTATTCCTATAAACTTTCATTCTCATCCAGGTTATGAAGTTGTTTGGATGATTAAAGGTGAAGCTCAATATATTTTTGAAGAAAAGGTTTATCATATGACAAAAGGGCAGGTCCTTTTTTATAATGCCGAAGAATTACACAAAGTTCATGCACAGCAAGATATTCCATACGAACGTATGGTTTTGCAATTTGATGAAGACTTCTTTTCTAACCCTAGTAATTTATTGACTGAATTAAAGGTATTTCTAGAGTCATTACCATATCCTCATCACATTTTACATTTCTCACCTTGGCAAGCGCAGCAATTCCAGCATATTATGGACAGGCTATTATTTGAATTTAATCATGAAGACAACTGGGGACAAAAAAATGCGCTTGAGTTGTATCTATGTGAATTATTTTTATTTATTTGTCGTGAAATAAAAGCACCTACTAATAAAATTCCGATTTCAAACACTTCTTCAGACAAAGTATCTATGCTTGAAAAAGTGCTGAAGGAGCTTAATTCAGTTTGGGATACATCATGGACCTTAGAAGAAATTGCAGCAAATTTACATTTAAATAAATTTTATTTATGCCATTTTTTTAAAAAAGAATTTGGATTAACGATTCAACAATATATTCAGCAGAGGCGAGTACACGAAGCTAAAAAATTGCTTACGAATACAGATATGACGATTCAAGATATTTCGAAGAGAGTCGGGTTTGTTACGAATTCCAATTTTATACGAAGTTTCAAGAAGGTTGTTCATATGACTCCAAAACAATACCGTGATATATCTGCAACAAACCTAGTTAAATTTTATTAAAACTGACGATTAAAAGGAGGTGGTCAACAGAAAATAGACGGAATATTCAGAATTAAATATCGATAGTTTGAAAGGAGAAAAAGAATGAAACCATCAAAACGTATTAATCAATTTGGCAAAATCTCATTTATTAGTGCTTTTACAGCAATGAGTGTCATGTCAGCGGTTCCTGTACCGAACGGGGTATCAGCGGAGGAAGCAGATTTGAAAATCGTGTTGGAGAGTAATTTCGAGCAGGATGAGACTGGAGCTGTACCTTCTGGTTATACTGTGGCTGAAAGCGGAGGGACTGTACGAATTTCGGAGGACCTTGAAAGCGAAAACAAAAGTGTTTATTTAGATGATACGAGTGAACAAACGAATGTCATATTAAGTAAAGATTTTGAGCCTGTGACAGGTGTTGTCACTTTTAAAATGAAATTTATGCAACCTGAATATACGAGTGCAACAAAGGTAGCAAGAATCAAGGGTGAAGGAAAAACAGCAGTCGTTATTGAAACGAATTCAGGAAACTTAACGTACCGACATGGAGATCAATCACATGAGTCATTGATTACGGTTGAAGAGAACAAATGGTATGAACTTGAAATCGTAATGGATACAGACGCACAAACGACTGACGTTAAGATTAATGGTGAAATGAAAATAGAAGGTGCACCTTTTCATCAGCAAACAGCAATTATTGACTTCTTTGAATCTTTTACACCAAATAGTAAAACACTCGGCCATTATATTGATGATGTAACGGTGTCTGGTTTCCCTCCTATAGAAGAAAAGCCAGTTAATGAAGAAGAGCCTAGCCCTGATAAAGATGAACCAGCAACTATGACAGGCGTGGGGATTTATGAAGCAGAGCATGGAGATTTACATAATGCAATTATCGACAACAAACATGTTGGCTTTACAGGTTCAGGATTTGTCGATTATGCACCTAATGCACCAGGCGGATATATTGAATGGACCGTTGATGTCCCTGAAGATGGCGAGTATACATTAGACTTCCGTTATGCACATGGAGGCACAGATAAAAGACCAGCAGAAATTCGAGTGAATGATGAAGTCGTTGAAGCCGAGCTTCCTTTTGATCCAAGTGGAGATTGGGCTAATTGGATAACAACTTCCATGAAAGCAAATTTGAAGGCTGGAAAAAATGTAATTCGTGCTACCGGTATTGCTTCGAATGGAGGAGCAAATATCGATCATGTTAATGTTTACAAAGAGGTTGATATTATAAGCGAGGCAGAAGACGCTGAACACCATGCTGTTATCATTGATAATAAACATATTGGCTTTACGGGGACAGGCTTTGCTGATTATAATCCTAATGCGCCAGGTGGTTGGATTGAATGGACCGTTGATATTCCAGCTACAGATGAATACACATTGGAATTTCGCTATGCACATGGAGGCACGGATAAACGTCCTGCCGAAATCCTAGTAAATGGAGAGGTAGCGAACCCTGAGTTAGCTTTTGATCCGACAGGTGATTGGGCTGGATGGCAAACAACAACAATGAAAACAATACTACAAGCTGGTAAGAATGTTATTCGAGCTACAGGAATTGCCTCTAGTGGTGGTGCGAATATTGATCATCTTCGCATCCATAATAAATCCGGTGACGTAGAGGATGTTGTTGAACTAGAAGAAGTTGAGCTAACAGAAATTCT
Organism: Halalkalibacter urbisdiaboli; assembly: GCF_002156385.1. Lineage (GTDB taxonomy): Bacteria > Bacillota > Bacilli > Bacillales > Bacillaceae_D > Halalkalibacter_A > Halalkalibacter_A urbisdiaboli. The sequence goes on along the minus strand of NZ_MVJM01000003.1, from coordinate 921,014 downwards.
TAGTGGTTTACAAATGAAAAAACTAAATAAACTAGGCCTAATAGCCTCTGAACAAAAGCAAGAGCAAGAGCCTATTACTCGTATCGAATTCATGTCTCTTATTAACGATGCATTTGGGTTCACTAAGAACGACACATTTAAGAATATTGAATTAGATTCAGCGGTAGGAGAGGTTTCACTAGACGAGTGGTATTCGTATGTTGTAGAAGCTTCCGAAGATGCAGGCTATCTTCCGACAGATAGTGAAGGGAATGTTGCACCGAATGACTTATTAAATCGTCATGACGCGGCTGTTATGATTGCCTCTGTACTTAACTTAGAACCGAACCCTGATGCTGCGGATGATAACATTCCAGAGAAAACTAAGGGGGCAATTGGAGCCGTAGCAAGTAATGGCTATATGAATCCAAAAAACGGTGGCTTTAGTCCAAAAAAATCAGTAACGGTTGCTGAAGCAAAACAAATTGTCGAGCGAATTGTTGAAGGCAATGAAGCAAAAGAAGTTAATGTTGTCGGTGTGCATTCGGTATCACCTCATATTGTTACCGTAACATTAAATGGGTATTTCGAAGACTTTGATTTTGATGACATCTCAATCATGTCACCAACGGGTAGATGGGAAACGTTAAGCCCAGGCTTAAAAGCTCTTCCAATTACAAAAGCCGCTCAAGCTGTAAACAAATTCGGCCAAACTGTTTTAGTATTTGAAAGCAAGCAACAATGGAATGAAAATGCCAAATTCAACTGGGAACTAGACGAACCTACTTTCTCTGGTGACCTTGAAGCTGCAATAGAACGAGCAGAAAACATGGTCTCATGGCAAATGGATCATGGTGGTTTCTCAAAGGGAATTGATTATAGTCAAACATGGGATGGGGTAAAGCAACGCTCTGTATGGTTAGGGCCAAATGGAGAAGAGCTTGGTATGATTGATAATGATGCTACCATTAAGGAATTAAATTTCCTAGCGCAAGTCTACAATGAAACTGGTGACGAAGAATTAAAACAAAGCATCATAAAGGGAATTGACTTCCTTTTTAACTTACAAGTTGAAACAGGAGGCTTTCCACAGGTTTATCCAGAACGAGCTACTCCTGGAAGCAGTGTCTATTACTCTAATCATGTGACCTTTAACGATGAGGCAATGGTTAATGTCCTTGAACTAATGGAAGCAGCAATGAATAGACAATATCCTTTCAACGGAGATTTAATTAGTGATGACTATGTCGAAAGATTGCAGGATTCCGTTGAACGTGGTGTCGACTATATCTTAAAATCACAAATTGAAGTAGATGGCCAATTACTAGGCTGGAGTGCACAGCACGACCGTGAAACGTATGAACCAAGAGGAGGACGTTCGTATGAACATCCGTCATTGTCAGGCTCAGAGGCTGTTGGTATTGTCCGCTTCCTTATGTCACGACCTGAACAAACACCTGAAATCAAACAAGCAATTTTAGGTGCCTTACAGTGGTTTGATGATGTAAAGCTTGACGGGATCCGTTATGTAAGTGCAGATCCAAATGGGGAATATTTCGTCGAAGATCCTAATGCCGTAACATGGTATCGTTTCTATGAAATTGGCACCAATGAACCAATTTTCTCTGGACGTGATGGGGTAATTAAACGAACAATTCAAGAAATTGAAAAAGAACGTCGTGATGGTTATTCATGGGGTGGTAACTACGCCCAACAGTTACTCGAAGTTGCAAAATCAACCGGTTATTTTGAGAAGAACGTGTATGCTCAAGTAACAAATACAAAATCAAAAGATGAATATGGAAGAACGTTAGTCGCAGGTGAAACAGAAAAGATGGAAGACGTCACGAAGCAGCTAAGCGAGCTAGAAAATGAATTAGTTGTCGATCAAGCAGGTTTAGGTGATTATGAATCGGTTCAAGCTGCTATCGATGCAATACCGACGAATAATTCTGAACCAGTAACCATCCGTATTAAAAATGGGGTATATAAAGAAGTGATTCGTATACCTGCGAATAAACCAAAAGTTACGTTAATTGGTGAAAGTGCAGAGGAGACGGTCATCACGTATGACAATTATGCTGGTCGTGAAAATGGGGTTGGCGGAACCCTCGGCACAAGTGGTAGTGCAACTGCGTTTTTACAAGCAGATGACTTCACTGCCGAAAACTTAACATTTGAAAACTCATTTGATGAGCGTACAGAAACAGATGGAAAACAAGCAGTAGCTGTCAACTCAAGTGGTGAGAGAATGACGTTTAAAAATGTTCGCTTTTTAGGAAACCAGGATACACTGTTAACCAATGGCGGTACACAGTATTTTTATCAGAGCTATATTGAAGGTGATGTCGACTTTATCTTCGGCGGAGCCCGTGCTGTTTTTGAAGATACGGTCATTCACTCATTAGACAGAGGTTCGTCAACAAACAATGGCTATATCACGGCTGCAAGCACAATGATTACAGAGCCTTATGGTTACTTGTTCCTTAATTGTGAATTAACAAGTGATGCAGCACCTGGAACCGTGTACTTAGGAAGACCATGGCATCCAGGCGGTAATCCAGATGCAATCGCAAGTGTGGTGTTCATGGACAGTTACCTTGGTGATCACATTCACAAGCAAGGGTGGACTGACATGTCTGGTTTCTCGCACAAAGATGCTAGATTTTACGAGTATAACAACCACGGCCCAGGCGCAATTCAAGAAGAGACAGACTCTAGAAGGTTATTAACCGATGAGGAAGCGGCCGATTGGACGATTGAAAATGTATTAAAAGGCTGGAATCCAAAAGCCGAATAACGTTTTAGCCCGTTAAATGGAATCATCTATTTAACGGGCTTTCTTTGTAAATTATGGAATGAATTCGATATTAAGTGAATATCTAGCACGCCCATTCATAAATATACGGTATAACGTTAATAAACGATGAATGGAGCGGAGTATACTATGCAAATCCATGTTATTCAAGCCGGAGAGTCTTTATGGAATCTTGCTCAAGCTTATAACACTTCTGTTGAACAAATTGTTCAAGCCAATCAAATCCCCGACCCTAGTCAATTAGTAGTTGGGCAGGCACTTGTCATACCAATTCAAGGAAGGTTTTATTGGGTTCAATCTGGTGATAGTTTGTGGTCGATCGCTCAACGCTTTGGTTTAAATTATGTACAGTTAGCTGAAATAAATCGAATTGATCCAAATCAACAACTTCCGATTGGCTTTCGACTTTACCTTCCGCCATTACCAAAACGAAATGTCGAAACAAATGCGTATATTGAGCCCCGTGGCGGGACAGTAAGCCCAGCTCTTTTAGCTGATGCAAGAGCAGCTGGACCTTATTTAACTTATTTAGCACCTTTTAGCTATGAGGTTCGACGGGATGGTACACTAGATCCCCAACCTTTACAAGGGATTCCAGAGGTCGCAGCTGAGACAGGGGCATCTTTAATGATGGTTGTAACAAACCTCGAAGAAGGACAATTCAGTGGGGAACTCGGCAGAGACATTTTACAAAGTACGGCGGTTCAGGAACGACTTCTCGATAATGTTATCGCTGAAGCAAGAAGAGTCGGCCGTTACACGGATATCCATTTTGATTTTGAATTCTTACCTCCCGACCAAAGGGAAGCGTATAATAACTTTTTAAGAAGAGCTGCAGAACGTCTTCGAGCGGAGGGTCTTCTCATTTCAACAGCTTTGGCACCAAAAACAAGAGCCGATCAACCTGGTCAATGGTATGAAGCACATGATTACCGTGCCCACGGAGAAATTGTAGATTTTGTAGTCTTGATGACATATGAATGGGGATACTCTGGTGGACCTCCTATGCCCGTATCACCAATTAGACAGGTAGAGGAGGTCATTCAATACGCTCTAACCGAAATGCCCGCCAATAAAATTATGATGGGTCAAAATTTATATGGATATGATTGGACGTTACCTTTCGTCGAAGGGGGAGAATACGCACGTGCTGTTAGCCCGCAGCGAGCAATCGAACTAGCAAAACAATACAATGCAGCAATTCAATATGATTTTCAAGCTCAAGCCCCGCATTTTGATTATATTGATGAACAAGGAAGAACACATAAAGTATGGTTTGAGGATGCTAGGTCAATTCAAGCAAAGTTTGACCTATTAAAACGACTAGGTCTAAGGGGAATTAGTTATTGGAAGCTCGGTTTGCCATTCCCTCAAAATTGGCTCCTGATTGCTGAAAATTTTAATGTTATTAAAAGATAGATAAAAACATGCTATATGGTCTATACGTAAAGGTTACAAATCACCCGTGATTTGTAACCTTCTTTGAAATGCTTAGCGAAATTGATTTTGTTGATTAATGTTCATATTACGAGCATTTTGCATCATCCTAATATCTTCCGGCGGAGTTCCGTGCACAAACGGCGGAGCCGGGTTTAAATGAGGTTTATGACCCATTGCTGTTGGGCTTTGAATATACTCGAAATTCCCTTGGCCATCAAAAGATGGTCCATGCGCCCAACTGCCATGACTACTTGCTTCACCTTGAGAGAAATTCATAAAAGAATAGGATACTTCCTGCTTTTCAAAATCACGATTAAAATCGGTAGGAACGAGCGACCCTTGTGTTCGCTCTAGTTCTTCAATGGCGGCCATCCATTGATTCTGATGCATCGCGTCACGTGCAATTAAAAACGAAAGCATATCACGTACCCCAGGATCAGTCGTCATTTCATATAGACGCACTGCCTGTAATCTTCCTTGTGATTCGGCATTTAAGTTCGCTCTAAAGTCCGCTAGTAGGTTACCACTTGCAATTGTATAACGTGCAGTCCATGGGAAGCCAACACTATCATCGGGTCTCGCCCCTAGCCCTGCAACAATCGTATGCTGTGGATTCATTCCTCCTAAAACAGCATGTACAGCTGGATCTACTGCTGCTAATTCCTGATCACCTGCTGGAGCACCATCTAATAATTGAGCGATCATTGTCGCAATCATTTCAACGTGAGCAATTTCTTCTGTTGCAATATCTAATATCATGTCGCGATATTTATTATCGGCACGACAATTCCAGCCTTGAAATAAATACTGCATCATAACAGACATTTCACCATATTGCCCACCAAGAATTTCTTGAAGCTTCTTTGCATAAACGGGATCAGGTTGTGAAGGCTTTGCATTATACTGAAGTTCTTTTACGTGATAAAACATTTTCAGTCTCCTTTATACGTAATCATGCGTTATTAGTTTGGAAAATGTAGTAAAGACTATGTGTTACTTATTTTTCCATTTTTAAATGACTATCTTTTTTCCAAAATGGTAAATAAAGAAGAAAGTAAATGATGAGAACAACAGCCTCAAGTGAGAGAATATACCAAGGATAGGGACCAAGATAATCAACGATTGTTGGTGTCGTTGGCTTCCGAGCTAAAAACATATAATTAGTCCCAAGGAGTTGATTCATAATAAAGACATAAAGTGCAATCACATTTAATACTACAAAGGATTTAATTAAAGATTTTATTGTAACAATAAACCGTTCGACCCAAACCATGTATAGAATAGCAAGGATAATTGCGAGATGAGCAATAAAAAAGTGAAAGAAACGAAAATGTGGGAATGAATAAAAAAGTTCAGGTGTAACAAGCGCTTGTGTGGCACCACCAATACCAAAAAAATACACGATTTCAAAGGTCGTTCGATGTTTTGTTAACAACATCCAAACACAAAGGAAAAGACTAATAGTACACAATTGAAGTGGCAAATGTGTACGTAAGTCCCAAGTGCCTGTTAAAATAGCCCAAAAAAGAATACTAATTTCTGAACCTAATAAAAGGAACATCAACCCCCATCGAACATATGTTTTCATATAACTTTTATCTCGATGTGAAAATAACCATCCAAGGAACATAAGACATAAAAGCAGAGTCGAAAGATGGGCAGGAGATAAGAACAAAGCTTGTTCAGTTACAGCAGGATCCCAAAAAGACGGATTTTCCATTAAAACCACCACTTTAATCAAAATTAAGTATTAGAGTGAACAAAAATAGAACGAAATATGTTTTTGATAAGAACCATGTTATCATCATTAAAAAGAGGAGGCTTCCTAAGATGGGTATTCCGAAACCACTTGTTCAACTAAACCAAATCTTTATTCTTCTATTTATTCTACTTGCATTTCTCATTCATACAGGATTTTTATTCATACCTTTAATTGTAGGGATAATTACCCTTATAAAAAAACAAAATCCACTTATTCACTTTAGTAAAAACTTCCTGAGAAATACAGCATCAAGTTATATTCAAGAGGATCCAGAGCAACAGCTTTTTAATCAATGGATAGCTACAATTTGTTTGGCTCTATCTATCCTTTTTTATACGTTAAACTTTCATGTTATAGGACATGTGTTTAGTTTGTTGGTTGCAGTTGCAGCAGGCTTGGCACTTGCCGGATTTTGTATCGGCTGTACGATCCGTTATCGGTATAAGATGTGGAGATACAAACAACAAAACAGTTGAACGACACAATTAGCACATAACATTGCATATATTCGCTCAAACTAATAAAAAAAGAATGGAGTTGATAATGCAATGTTTAATAATGTTGGAGGGTCGAGCTCAAGTTATCCTATCTTAGCCTTCGCACTTTACGACTCTGATGCGAATGAAGTCAAAAATTCGCATGATGCATATGATGTCTACGTAAATGAAGAGTATGTAGGCAAAAAGGTGCTTCTAACTGAAACAGAAGATGTAGATGATGTTGTTAGCTTTTTAAATAAACAAGGAATCGAAAATATCGATCATCAGTTAGTTGGCGACCATTATGTTGTAAAAACAGACCAAGCGGACCGCGTCAAAGAAATACTCGACACCTATTTAAAAAACCGATAATGTTTAGGCTCACGAGCAATCGTGAGCCTTTCCTATTTTCCCCTTATGTAAAGATAGCATTCCAACTATTCAGAAATTATAGTAATATAAAGAAAGAATAGTGGGGTGAGGGAAAGTTATGTTCAAAAGAAAACATTTTTTCTTGAGTATATCTAGTATTCTAGTCATTATCTTTTTAATACATAGTGAATATAAATCGACCTTTACTTTGTATCAGCACGAAAAATTTTTAGAAGACGACAAAATGATAACGGTTACAACGTATAATATGAGATATGGAAGAGGACTTGATAATCGTGTGGATCTTAATCGGACAATCGAGACCTTAAATTCATTAAATGCAGATATAATTAGTTTACAAGAGGTTGAACGTTATAGCATTCGCTCGCAATTCATTGATCAAGTAACAGAAATCGCAAACGCACTTGACATGAATGTCGTATTTAACCCATCATTGTCATTTCCAGGGCTTTATTATGGTAATGCAATTCTCTCAAAATTCCCTATAAATGATACTGAAATTATTTCATTTTTGACCAAACGAGAAAATCGTTCCGCCTTATTATCGGAAATCCAAGTGACAAGCTCACAAAAAATTTATGTTCTTAATACACATTTAGGTTTAAATGAAGATGAACGGTTAGAAGCGATTAATGTAATAAGGGATCAGACAGAAACATTAGATGCACCCATTATATTAACTGGAGATTTAAATGCCCTTCCAGACAAAGAAGAATATCAAGAGTGGAATCACTTTCTTACTAAAAGTAACTTAGGCATTCCGATTCAAACGTACTATAGTGAGAACTGGCAGATTGATTATATTTTTCACAGCTGTGATTTTGAAGTTGAGGAGGTTACGGTTTTAGAAAGTGAAGCCTCAGACCATTTTCCTGTTAGTGCTGTACTACATTTACAAGCGCAAAGTATTACAGATGAGTTAGTTTGTCATTTAAATTAGAAACATAATAAAATCGCCTTACCTGGAAACGAAGGTAAGGCAATTTATACTATAGACAAATAATTTTGGCAACCTTGAATTTTTTCAAATCATCTTTATGCTCCTGAATTTGTAAGACCATATTGGTGCCATATCAATTCAAAAATGACTTAATTATTTTAAGATAAGAAAATAAGTTAAACAATTTCCCGAAAATTATTAACTACTTCATGACTATGAATAAAGTTTATGTCTTAGTTACAAAATAAAATGAAAAACTTTAAGATAGGAGCGGAAGCCGTGGATATCACAAGAGCAAAACAAATCATCTCTTCACCAGCAGAGATCGAGGTTACGTATCATGGACAACCTGTATGGCTAATGGAGACAAATGATTCAAACAACATGGTGACAGTTAAATCAATGTCTCCAAAAGAAGAACAATTCGATTTACCAGTCGACTCGTTAGAAGAAGGCGAATCAAGAAGATAATAACTGGAGGCTAAGCAAATGGCAGATAAAAGAACGAAAACTAACAATGAACGTGCCCAAAAAAGCAACGAAGGAAATCAATTGTACCCAGAATATAACGATCGCGAACACCAAACTAAGAAAACGAAAAACAAATAAAACATATCAGCAGTGAGCTAACGTAATCAAAGCTCACTGCTTTTTAATGAGCTTATTTTTGAATTCTACTATTCAATATGAGAAAATATGTAAGTTAGATAATTTCAATTATTTTACAAGGGAGTGGATGTAAATGCGTTCATTGAAAGGACAAACGGCTTTAATTACCGGGGCTGGTCGAGGGATTGGACGTGCAACAGCGATCGCATTAGCTAAAGAAGGCGTACATATTGGATTAATTGGGATGACGAATGCTAATCTTGAAAAAGTAGCACAAGAGCTCAAAGAGATTGGCGTCAATACAGCATATGCAACAGCTGATGTCTCCAATCTTCAGCCAGTAGAAGAAGCTGTGTCTTATATAAAAAACGAGCTACAGCAAATAAATATTTTAATAAATAATGCCGGCATCGCAAAATTTGGTGGCTTTATGGATTTATCTCCAGAAGAGTGGGAACGAATTATTCAAGTCAATTTAATCGGTGTCTATAACGTGACAAGAGTAGTGCTGCCAGAAATGATCGAGCGTAAAGCAGGGGATATTATTAATATTGCATCAACAGCTGGACAAAAAGGTGCTCCCGTTACGAGTGCATATAGTGCATCAAAATTCGCCGTGCTCGGGTTAACTGAGTCATTAATGCTTGAGGTGCGGAAGCATAACATTCGTGTGAGTGCTTTAACGCCAAGTACAGTTGCGACGGACTTGGCCATCGAAACAAATTTAACAGACGGCAATCCAGAAAAAGTAATGCAGCCAGAAGACCTGGCCGAATTTATAGTCGCTCAATTAAAACTAAATTCTCGTGTCTTTATTAAGTCTGCTGGTCTCTGGTCAACAAATCCTTAAAACATTAAATAAGGGTGTCCCAAAAGGTCAAAAACAGGACCTTTTGAGATACCCTCATTCATAAATTTATTAACTCTTTATCAATAACTGACTCCAACATTTCCTTTGAACGCATCCCAGCAACGACCTTATCACCTATAACAAATGTTGGAACTGAGGTAATGTTGACCTCAGTTTGAGCATGCTCGAGTGAACGCTGGTGAAGCTCTTTATACTTCCGCGTCTCCAACGCTTCTTGAAATTCTTGTTCGTGTAAACCAACTTCTCCGGCAAGCTTTGTTAATACTAAAATATCGCCAATGTCTAATCCTTCTTGAAAAAAGGCCCGTAATATACGAGCGTTATAATCATTTCCCTTTTCATGCTCAAAAGCATATTGATATCCTTCGAATGCTAAGTGCGTGTATGGCTGAGGAGAGATATCAGGTAACACGATATGGACCCCCATTCGTTCAGCCAGTGGGTAAACAGATTGTTCCCAGGTTCGTTTCAAATAATCTCCTTCAGGCTTCAATGTTTCAGTTGGATAAGGTCGAAGTTCAAAAGGCATCCACTCTAAAGAGACATTCTTACCTTGAATCGCTTCTTTTAACGGAAACTCCGCCAGAAAACAAAAGGGTCATACATAATCTGAATAAATTTTTATTTTTAACGACATATCCTCTCTCCTTTCATGAATAACATGCCTCTTTTCGTCCGTTTAATATACAACGTGTTTGGTTTAATCTATATCGATTTCATGCTCTCCGAATGTAATTTTTTTGACAGAGAAACTTAAATGCAATACTTTTAACCTAAAACCAAAGAAGTGATTTTTTGATCAATCTTTACATTAATTTAACAATTACCTGTTATAATGTGATTAGTTTAAAAGATATGGATGGTGCATTATGATTACTTTTATTGGAGAAATTGCTGAAATGGTGCCTTGTTTATTGCCAACATCCATAAACAAGCATGTACATGAATTATTTAATGAGTATCCATCGTTACAAGGAATCGTGATTATCGATGATGACGCTCCGATCGGCTTAATTTCAAAAACACAATTTTACCAAAAGATAGGGAGTTTATATGGGTACAGCTTATATATGAATAGGACTATTGATTTATTACTTCATAATAACCCACTCATTGTCGATTATGCTGATTCCGTAACGAACGTTAGCACTTTAGCTATGAATAGACCGGAAGAGGATGTGTTTAATTACGTCATCGTTACGAAAAATGGAAAATTCTTTGGTGTCGTTAGTATTCAGAAATTATTATTAAAGGTTGCTGAAATCCAGTCGGTGCTTTCAACTTTTTTAAATCCATTAACGAAATTACCAGGGAACCACATGATTGAGGATAAATTAAAGCAAGTATTAAGCGCTGAACAATTTAGTGTATTGTACATTGATTTGGACCATTTTAAAGAATATAACGATACTTATGGCTTTAAAAAAGGCGATCAACTAATCCAAGAAACTTCAAAAATCATTCAAAGATTCATCAATTCTAAAAAAGACTTTATCGGTCATATTGGTGGCGATGATTTCGTTGTAATATTTCCGCATCACCACTACGAGTTTATTTGTCAAAGTATAATAAAGGATTTTAATGAAAGAATACAGCTGTTTTACGATAAAAAGGATATAGAACGAGAAGGGGTATATACTGAAAATCGGCGGGGGAGTATAGAAAAAATACCACTTGTTGCAATCTCCATTGCAGTTGTTACGAATCAAAAAGAAATGTTTCACACATCAGATCAAATTGTTGATGCGGCAACTAGACTTAAAAAAATATGTAAAATGAATTCTTACAGCTGTTATTTCACTAATCATACGTACGTAAATTAACCATGATTGTTACTAAGGTTTTCTTCATTATTAGTAGAAGTTCATCTAACCCATATAAACAGAAACAGTCTTTTTTGTTTTTCAACGAAATTGTCTGTTTTTTATTGTTTTATATGAAAATGCATTGACCTCATTATACTTCTAATCTAAAATGATAGAAAACCTTTTGAGAGCGTTATCATAATAACGTTGTTAAATGATTGTTGGAGGCGATAAAATGATAAAAAATGAAGTGTTTATTGAGCGTAAAGAGGTCATTCAGTATATTCATTTATTAATGGATAATTTAACAAAAATTAAGGACAATACCGGCGAATTTTTATTAAACTTTGATGGTCTAGTTGTTGATGATAAGAGCTGGCATGTTTGGAACTGGCCACAAGGCGTTGGTTTATACGGGATCTACAAATATTGGAAACTAACAAATGACCAAAAAGCTTTAGATATTGTTACAGATTGGTTTAAAGAGCGCTTTGAAGAAGGGGTACCACCAAAGAATGTAAACACGATGGCGCCTTTTCTAACATTGGCATATTTATATGAAGACACAAAAGATCAAACGTTCGTCCCCTATTTAGAGGATTGGGCAGAATGGGTTATGTACGATATGCCACGTACGAAGGAAGATGGGTTACAGCATATGACCTATGGTCCGGAAAATAAGAATCAACTTTGGGATGACACGTTAATGATGACGGTACTTCCTTTAGCGAAAATTGGGAAACTCTTTAATAAACCAGAATATATCGAAGAAGCAAAAAAACAATTTTTAATACATATCAAATATTTAAGTGATAGAAGAACAGGCTTGTGGTTTCATGGTTGGACGTTTGAAGAAAATCATAACTATGCTGAAGCACTTTGGGCAAGAGGGAACTGCTGGATAACAATTGCGATTCCAGAAATTATTGAGATTCTTGACTTGAAAAAAGGGGATTTCTTCAGGGAGTTCCTGATTGATACTTTAAATCGACAAGTTGAAGCTTTAGCAAAACACCAAGATGAAAGTGGATTATGGCATACGTTAATTGATGATAAGTCCTCCTATCTTGAAGCATCTGCAACTGCAGGATTCGCTTACGGAATACTAAAATCTGTGCATAAACGCTACATTAGTCAAGAGTATAAAGAAGTTGCTCATAAAGCCATTCAAGGATTAATCAAAGAAATTAATGAAGAGGGAACTGTTCAAAAGGTATCAGTTGGTACAGGCATGGGCGATACACTTGATTTTTACAAAGAAATAAAAATTACAGCTATGCCTTATGGTCAGTCTCTTGCGGTATTAAGTTTATCTGAGTTTTTACATTATTATATTTAATTTGAAAGGAGATTGAGATATGAACTTAGGAGTACGCGCTCATGATATTAATAAACATAGTGTTGAAGAATTAGTACAAGAAGTAAAAAGCAAAGGTCTCCACGCAGTTCAGTTAGCATTACCTAAATCCTTTGATTATATTGGGACCGAGCTTGGGACAGTCACACCTGGATTAGCTCATTATATCGGCCGTACCTTTCGAGAGAACAACTTACAAATTGCAGTTTTAGGTTGCTATATTAATACTGTTCACCCCGATTTAAATGTAAGAAGAAAAGAGATTGAACGCTTTAAAGAGTATATCCGTTATGCAAGAGAGTTTGGTTGTAGTGTGATTGGAACAGAGACTGGAACGATTATTCCCGGCGCTGGTTATACAACCGAAAACCATAAAGAAGAAGTATTGGATATGGTCGTAGAAACAATTCGTGAACTAGTAGCCGAAGCTGAAAAATTTGGAGTCGTTGTAGGTCTCGAAGCTGCTTTAACGCATCCGATACATTCGATCGAAACAATGAAAAAAGTTCTTGATCGAATTGATTCTAATAACCTTCAAGTCATATTTGATCCCGTAAATCTTATGAAGATTGATAATTATCAAAATCAAGAAGAGATCTTCAGTAAAGCATTTGAATGGTTTGGTGAAAAAATTGCCATTATCCATGTAAAGGATTTTGTTATTGAGGATAATTCGGTTAAAGTTGTACCGATTGGAAAAGGTTTATTGAACTATGATTTTGTCATGAAACTAATCAAAGATAGAAAGCCACATATTAACTTTTTAATGGAAGACCAAATAGAACCATTTATTGATGAAAGCATTGCGTATTTAAAGGAAAAATATGAGCAAGCATAAACTCCAAAAAAGAGATGTCATCGTTGTGACATCTCTTTTTGCTTTATTCTAGATACTATGTGCAATAAAAACGGATTACAATTCGAAAATTTTTAAAATTAGTCGAAGTAAAACCTTAGTTGAAGTATGTAAAAATATCTGGCTATCAAGACGCTGACCCATTCGGTTATTCAGCAAACGTACCGTTAGAGGAGGTCACTGAAAAAAGGTAAAAACCAACCTTTTTCAGCCCTTGATCCTGAAATGGCTGGAAACGTGGAACTGTTTGAGCAACCCAAACATGTAAGAACGAAGGCATTATTATCAAAAGTTCTATAATTTGTAAAGCTTGAACTACTAAGAGGTTCAAGCTTTTATTGTTAGAACTTCCTTTGTTTTCCGTTTGATTTTTGCTAAAGCACGCCATAAGCCAAACTTTACATCCTCTCGATCTTTTACTCGCTCATAAGTTTGTTCAAACACATCTGCCTTACAAGGATATTGCTCCCCATTTACATCAGTAATTAGATAATCCCCAGCCTTTCCTGTTAACGTTCCTTCGGGAGTTTCAATCGTTATAGTCCTTGATAACATAACAGCTTCAATAATTACCGGTTTCCTCCGATACCTTGCCAAAGCTATCACCCCTATTTTTCGGATTTTTCAAACCCTTTATAATATCGTACTCATTTGAATCCAATACGTGACAAACATATAGTAGTCTAGAAGCTCATATTCGATCATAGATTTAGAATAAAGGGAGGCGATGTTATGATTCCGGCTATACTTATTCAAATAGCATTAGTTATTATTGTCATTCGCTCGGGCTACAGGGCAATCACAATATTTAAAAGTTTCCGAAATAATGTTTTAGATCTTCTCTACCATGCTTCGATTTGTATTATCGCCTTATCGTTTCTAATTTAAATTTATCCCGCTTGGATCATGATTCCAAGCGGGATAATAATGTTCGACTTGACAGGAGAATACGAAACATATCACGAATATGTTAATATAAATGTAATTCAATTTATATATTTAATTAGAGGGGATAGGTAAGATGAAATACAGACGAGTTGGACAAAGTGGGTTAAAGGTAAGTGAAATCGGACTAGGAAGTTGGCTTACATATGGTACGGTAGCTGAACAGGAGGCTGCGAACGCTTGTATCAAAAAAGCATTTGATTTAGGGATTACGTTCTTCGATACGGCCAATGCGTATAACCGAGGGGCAGGGGAAGAAGCATTAGGCTCTGCGTTAAAACCATTTTCTCGGTCAAGCTATGTATTATCAACAAAAGTCTTTTTTCCGATGGGTGAGGGGCCAAATGAGCGGGGGCTTTCAAGAAAACATATAGTTGAACAATGTGAGGCTAGCTTGAAGCGGCTTGGTGTTGACTATATTGATTTATATTTTTGTCACCGCTATGACAATGAAACACCGGTCGAGGAAACATTACGAGCACTTGATGACCTCGTTGCCCAAGGTAAGATACTTTATGCAGGAGTAAGTGAATGGAGCGCTGCACAAATAACAGATGCGGTTCATATTACAGAAAAACGAAACCTACGTTCGTTCATAGCTAATCAACCAATATATAATATGTTTGAACGCTATATTGAGGAGGAAGTATTGCCGGTTAGTGAGCAGGTTGGCCTTGGACAAATTGTTTTCTCACCTTTAGCTCAAGGGGTGCTCACAGGTAAATATAAGCCAGGAATTGAAATCCCTAAGAATAGCCGTGCCGCAAATAATCAAGTGAATAATGTTATTACAAGCTACTTACAAGATGATGTCCTGCAGTGTGTTCAACAATTAGAAAACGTTGCAAGTGAGTTAGGTGTAACGCTCTCTCAGCTTTCACTAGCATGGGTACTGCGCCACACAGGAGTTAGCTCAGCTTTAATTGGGGCAAGTCGCCCAGAACAGATCGAGGAAAACGTGCAAGCAACAGAATTAAACCTTTCACAAGGTGTTTTAACTGAAATAGAGCAGATTCTTAATCAAGTAAAGAATTTTGCCCCTTTAAGGTAAAAACGTCGAACAAAAAAAGAAAGAAGACATAATGCCTTCTTTCTTTTTATATTCTGTGATGCTCAGTAATCCTTACCATCTATGAGCCTTCGCGTTTGATCTAAGAATTAAGGTCGATTTGGACATCTCCGTGTGACCATTTACTTGCGATCCCGTACGCTTAGGTCTCGTCCAATTATGGTGAAACAGTTGAGAATGCTGATCCAATTGATCTTTATAACTCATCAAATCACCTCATGGTTTGGAATGGATTTTCTGAAGCAGTTATAGTATGTACTCTAACGACCTTCATTAATCAATCTCTTCATCCATTAACGCTGTTAATTGTTTGAAAAACGTTTTGTTATAAGCGGTTATGAAATGAACGCGCGCTTTATTCAGTGGAATCATTTGTTTACAAGCTCGTGCTTTACATGTGACCTCAGACTGGTTACTCCGAACTAAATATTGTTTCCGTTTTTTACAAGCAGGACAAGTCGCGTTAATAAGGTGAACCTTAGCCCCGTTTGAAAAAGTCCCTTTCGTTAAATCCTTTGTCTCCTTTGATAACTCCTGAAATAATACAGCATTAGTAGCCGCACGCCCTGTTCGTTTAATAAGAGTATCAAATGTAAGAATCGGATTAGGATTTCTCGTTGGATTCCGTTTTACGGTAATATTATCGTATTCGTCCATTTCAAGTAAACCATAGCCTTTTGGTACTTCTTCTAACTGTAAAAGTCCAACTGGAGTCATTAAGTAGGCATAATCGGCAAGCGCATGATAGCCATAGGGTTCATGTAGAACACTATCCCTTAAAAAGTCGGCACGTGAAACCTTGACCTCTATAATTCGGGATTCTTTTCTTTTTATATTAATCCCCACTGCGTCAGCCTTTACTTGTTTTCGGCGAAAAAACAATTTTACTTCATTGGCACAGAGGTCGACCATTTTGTCCTTAAGCCAATATAGTGACTGAACTTTAAGATGTTCATGAAGTGTACTTTCCATTATTTGCTTCCTTTCAATCCCTTTGAATATATGATAACAGATTGTTTTTCTTAGATGTAGAAGTATCCGTTGAAAAAAAGTGAACTTTTCTTTTTAAACCAATGTTTTATAAAATGGGATAAGGGAATAAACAAGTATAAGGAAAGGGGGGGCAATTTGATGAAAAAAATAATAACTAGGGGAATCGGTGCTCTCATCGTTGTTCTAATATTATTATGGACTAATTTGACTTTCTTGGATATTGATCCAGATGAATTTCGAAATTGGATTTTATCCTTCGGTTGGTTTGCACCACTCTTTTATATTGTGCTATATACGATAAGACCGCTCATTTTATTTCCTGCATCCATTTTTACCATTGTTGGTGGACTAGCCTTCGGGGTTACGTTTGGAATCATTTTTGCTTTAATCGGTGCAACGAGTGGGGCTATTTTTTCTTTCTTTGTAGCAAGAAAGGTGAGTTCTCGATTTATGAAGAAAAAATGGACAGGTGTTGCAGAAACTATTGAAAGCCAATTAAAAGTTCGAGGTTTTCTTTACATTCTCGCGCTTCGATTAATGCCAGTCATTAATTTTGACTTAATTAGTTATGTTTCGGGATTTTCAAACGTGAGGTTTAAACCATACTTTTTCGCTACATTTTTTGGGATTATTCCTGGGACGATTGCTTATAACTTGCTTGGAGCAAGCTTTGTTGAGCAAAATCCACTTACCATTATTCTGGCAATTCTCATGTTTATTATTTTAATCCTAATTCCACTGATTTTGCGTCGTAAATTTAAAGGGAAATTAGATATGTAAAAGAGGGGACCAGAAGTAGATGTTACATTTGGCCCCCGAATGACCATTTATTAAGCAATGAAATTTCGTCTTGATGGGTAATTCCCTCATCTTTTGGTGTTTCTAATATAACGAGTTTATTCTTTAATGCTTTAGAATGTATAAGCATTTGAATTTGCTCAGGGGAAATATGTCCCTTCGTAAGATTTGCATGACGGTCTTTTCTGGAACGAAAAGGATATTTTGAATTATTCATATGAATCACTTCTAAATGCTCAAAATAGCCAAGTTCTTCTCCTTTTTCAACTACTTGAATCCAATCCTCGCCATTCCATAATCCACTTGCAAATGCATGACAAGTATCAAAGCAGAAGCCAATCTTGCTAGGATCGTCAGTAAGCTCACGTACTTGAACCATTTCCTCAAGTGTAATCCCCATATTTGTTCCACCTGCATTGTTCTCGATCAACAATTTGGCTTGACCATCCCATTGGGCTAAAACTCGATTTAACATCTCAATCATCTTTTGATAGGCTTCTATAATTTCAATGGTTTTAGTCGTACCGAAATGAACAACAATTCCAACCGAGCCACACGCCTCAGCAATGTGTAAATCATTGAGGATTGAATCAATGATTCTGTCTTCTATTTCTCGTTTATCTGGAATCAACTTCGTAGGGTAAGGCGTATGAGCGACACTCTTAATTTGTTGCTCCTTACAAAACGTCAAACACGCTGATGCATCATCATGGGAAAATTCCTTTACCATTAAGCTTCTAGGGTTTTTAGGAAAGTATTGAAATGCTTTTCCCCCTAATGCGTGTGTTGCTTTAGCGGCATGAAGATATCCATGTTTAATACTAACATGACTTCCAATATACATACATTTCACCTGCTTTTTTCATCTCGAACGATTATACTAAAGATACATTTTTATATTGTTTTACAAAAGCAGATTCTCATTCAAAGGAGCACGACATGTTAACTGAAACAATTGACGATATTTTAGGACATTATTTTACTCAAACAACCTGGTCTGTATTTTTTGGACCAAGCGGCTACAATAATACAACACGATACGTGAACGTTGGTATGAACACGTATTTATTACGCGTATATGAAACGCATAATGATGAAGCAAAAGTGAAATTCGAACACGAAGTCCTTTCAAAGCTCAACAAATTTGCTAAGCCGTATTTTCAGATTCCCGTTCCGTTGTTTACTCTGAATGGTGAAACAACATATGTCCGAACAAAAGATACTAATAAAATTGCCTGCGTGTATACCTTTATTGAAGGAAAAAATCCCTTACTTCAAAATGAATCACTGCTCATTTCTTATGGTCAACAGGTTGGACATTTAGTCGGTTTGTTGAAAGATACCTTAATCGAACAACCTTGTTCATATAAACCGTACTATGAGATTGGGGAGGCGTACAAGCATTATTCAATTGATTCGGTGATTAACTGGTGTACAGATCCGCCATCAACATTTATAACAATTGAGGATGAACTTAAATGGATAGCAGAGCAGTTTCTTAACCTACAACATTCATTATCACAATTGAAAAGCCTTCCACATCAACTCATTCACGGTGATATTAATGCATCGAATAGTTTAGCTGAATCTAACCGCATAACAGCATTTTTGGATTTTGAGTTTGCTACTTATGATTTACGTGCTATGGAACCCGCGGTGTGTCTTGCAGAACTATTTGTTGATGTCAAAGGGATTGATATGGAAAAAGCAAAAGCGTTCATTTCAGGGTTCTCATCGGTTGTTACGTTATCTAATGCCGAAATTGAGGCTATTCCATTATTAATCCAACTCAGAAGACTTGACGTATTTGTCCATTTTCTTAATCAATATTGCGAAGGTGTGAACAATGAGTCCATCCTTTATGAACAGATCGTTAAAACAGCATCAATTAAACAAACATCTGATGAGGACAGAAACCTTATCTCATTTTGGAAAAACGCTCAAATAAACGAAACACTTGGTAAAAATAGTTAGTCTTTTATGTTAACATAGAGAAAGCGTGACACCACTTGAGCAATATGAAACTTTATAACTTTTGGTTCGTAAATAAAAAAATGGAGGTGTTAATATGAAAAAGCCTAAAACAGATCAATTACTTAAAGGCGTAATTGGAACTAGTTTTGCTCTGACTAGTTTAACAGCCTGCTCAACAGCATCAAATGACCCTTTATTTTCTGTACCTGTTGAAGAGGCCCCGACAAACTCTGCTGCTCCCGAAGAATTACCACCTTCCCCCGAGGAAGCTGACTGCGATACGTGGAAGTGGGATGAAGAAGCAGAGGGCTATCAATGTGCAGAGGAAGGTTCGGAACATCATGGTCATTATTATTATGGTGGGAGCTGGTTTCCAACAATTGCTGCTTTTATGGCTGGTCGTGCGATGGGAGGAAAAACTGGCAGCGGTACGGTAAATCGAGAAAAGAAAAATGTCACACAGCCTAATCCGAACACCGGTAATAAAGATACAACTACTACAAATCCATCAAAAAATCCATCAACATCACCAGGATCTAACCCTCGTTCCGGAATGGGGGGCGGTGGTAGCTTTGGAGGGTAACCATAAGCAAGCTCGAAATCATTTTTATAATAAAATCACTGACTTTTGGGACCGGCTTTATAATCAGGAGTACGCTTTATTTGATTGTCTTGAAATTGAACATTCAGAAGTTACTGAAATAAGAAAAGCAACAAAGGAAGTCTATTCAATCTTCAAAAAAATAAATCAGGTTTGCCAGCAAGCACCTGATGAAACACTGGAACAATTAGGCTTTCCTAAGCAAGCTTTTCCGTTTTTACGAATGAAGCTTCTGCCATATGAAACGGTTATTGGACGCTTTGATTTTGTAAAAACAAAAGAGGGTCTAAAAGTAATTGAATTTAACTCAGACACTCCTACTTTTATCCGAGAACTCTTTGAAATTAACAGTTTAGTCTGTAAGCATTTCGAGTTACAGGACCCAAATGATGGAGAAGTTGAAGAGTTAGGAAGAGCTATTCGCAACAGTGTCTACCATTGTGCGAAAACAATTGGAGTATCCAATCATCCTTACGTTGTCTTTACTGCTCATGAAGAAGATATTGAAGACCGTGAAACCATGAAGTTTTTAATGAAGGTCGCCCAAATTAAAGATTCAGCATTTGTCCCTTTACATCAGCTACAAATTATCTCAGAAGGCTCAAATAAAGGGGTGTATGATCCAACAGGTAAACGGATCTCAATTGTATACCGGCATACATATCCATTAGAAGCGTTACTAGACGATATCATAGAGGATCAGTTTCCAATTGGGATTGAATTTATGAAGCTTGTTCAAGCACGAGCAGTCGGCATGCTCAACCCTGTTTCGGCATTTTTGATGCAAAGCAAGGCTGTTATGGCTCTGATTTGGGGGATGATGGAAGCTCAACACTCATATTTTACTGAAAAAGATAGAGAAAGTATTCGCCGATATTTTTTACCGACCTATTTAGATGAAGATCCTTTTATCGAAAAAAACGAGGTGTATGTTTCAAAGCCTGTTTTTGGGCGAGAGGGGAATACGGTCGAGGTGAAGGACGCTGGTAAAGCTGTTGTCACCCAAGGGGAATCGTATCAACATTATTTGAAGGTTTATCAAAAATATGTTGACCTTCCCGAAAAAATGGTAAAAACAGAAAACGGACAGAAGAAATCATACTTATTAATTGGTAGCTTTATAATTAATGAAAAACCCAGTGCCTTTGGCTTTAGAGCAGGCGACAAAATTACAAATAACTTATCCTATTTCTTACCTTGTGGAGTGAAAGGAGCAATAACATGAACATTTCGTATTATTTGCAAACCTTCGATCATTTTTTAATTTATCTAGCTACGTCATTAGTTTTATTTTTAATTGGGACCTATATTTTTAAATTTATAACCCCTTACTCTGAGCGTGCCCTTATAAAACAAGGCAATATTGCCGTTTCTCTTAAGCTTTTAGGGAAAATGACTGGGCTTGTTGTTGTATTACAATCAGCGATTCGTCATTCCATTAATTTAATTGATTTAGCCATTTGGGCCGTAATCGCTATTATTGTACAAATTGTGCTTCATCTTGTAATTGAGTATGTATTTACTCGTAATACAAATTTAGCAAAAGAGGTTGAGAACGGTAATGTTGCTGTCGGATTATTTTTAGGTGGCGTGTCGGTTTTAGTAGGTTTAATCGTCGCTGCGACAATCAGCTACTAATTAGCTGGAAAGGGAGGACTTACGATGCTTCCATATAAAACACTTGTTGAACCATTTCATCCAGAAACCTATTTAAAAAGATGGGAAGCGGTTGAAAAAAAAGTATCCGCACAAGGCTTTACGTGGGCGACACTTTATGAAAATTATGAAGACAATCAATACATGAGTGATTCAATACTTCTCGTACCCAATGCAATGGCAAGAGAAATCGAAAATGCAACTAGGGCGGTTGACGACATATTCAAAAAAACGTACGAACAAATTGAGAAAAACCGATCAATATTAAATCAATTGGGTGTGCCTGTGATGCTCTGGGACCTGTTTTTAATGGAAAGCCGGACAAGATTTTCATACTTTTCAAGGTATGATTTTATCGCATCTAGTAAGGGATTAAAGGTAATCGAGGGCAATATTGATACCCCTTGTGGCATTGTCGAAGCGGCAACAGGCCAAGACATTCTCTGCAAAGAGCATAATGAGACGAATCCCAATTCGGACATAAATCAAAAAGTAAAAGAAACATGGGAACAAGTGATCCGTGATTACAACATCCGATCATCTGAAACGTTGTATTTCACAACTGCAGATTGGCATGATGAGGATAAGCAAACTGTTCATTATTTAATGAGCTTATATCCTCAACAAGCAAAATACATACCACTTGAGGAGCTAGTCGTCGAGAAAGAAGATTTAAGAACCCCGACTGGAGAAAAAATCGAGTTTCTTTTTCGATTATGGCCACTTGAATATTTTCTAGACGAAAAAAGCAACACAGGCGAACCAATTGGAGAGCAATTTCTCGTTCATATAATTGAAGGAAAAGTGAAAATTATTAATCCACCAGCCTCCTTGCTTATGCAATCAAAAGCAATCCTCGCTTTGATTACAGAGAAAAAGACAGAATGGTACACGAGGACCGAGCAAGCTGTAATTGATAAGTATTTTTTAACAACATACTCGTCCCCTGAATTACTTCATTCTTATGTGAAGAAACCTGTATTAGGTCGTGAAGGTGGAGGAATTAGAGTGGTGCAAAACGGTACAGTCTTAGAGGAAGACGTTGATTACTATCAAGACCAACGTGCAATTTATCAGGAGTATTTTCCGATGCCCGATCAAACAATCGGGACTTGGGATGGACCTTATACCGGGAAGCTACTAATAAGCTCACATGTCATGAACGGTCAACCAAGTGGACTCGTTTTTAGAGTAGGTAGTTATATAACCGGTAATTTATCAATGTTTGTTGCTTATACAACAATATAAGCTAGTACCTCCATAGCAATGCTCTAATCGCAACTTGTCCTGTATGAGAAACCTGCGTTTTTTTCAAACACGATGAAAGGAGGGATTTCCATGCACATCCTATTAAAACTAGGCTTAAACTTATTAAAAATGAAAAATCTAACACTCTTGCTAACAACCGTTATTTTCATTCTCTTTTGTACTTTTTTTATGTATTTTCTTGAACCAACAACTTTTGAAAGCCCTCTTAATACTTTTTATTTCGTAATGACAACCTTTTCTACCGTAGGCTATGGTGATTATTCACCAATATCGATGGCAGGAAAGCTATTTGCTGTTTTTATGTATTTATTCGGTATTGGCTTACTAGGCGTCGTTATCGGAAAAATAGTCGAAGCGTTTACGATTTTCAGACAGAAAAGGGAGGCAGGAAAGGTGAATTATCAAAAGGAAAATCATGTAATGATTATCGGATGGAGTAAAAAGTCCGAATTTGCAGTTGAAGAAATTCTTGATTCTGATCCTAATGTAGAAATTGTTATTATTGATACATTAGAAAAAGCACCTGTTGACTATACCCATTCTAGAATTCACTACATACAGGGAGACCCAACCGAGGAAGAGACTTTACGAAATGCCAATATTCAAAAAGCAAGATCAGTTATTATTTTTGCAGATGACAATATCCAAGATCCCTCTTTAAGGGATGCAAAAACCTTACTTGTCTCTATTACGGTTGAAAGACTAGCTCCAGCCGTACATACGACTGTTGAAGTCATGACAGAAAGTCACGTCTCCAACTTTTCACATAGTAAAGTTGATGAATTTATTTTATCACAGGAAACGATTTCTCGCCTTGCTGTTCGTTCCGCCTTATATAAAGGAGTTAGCCAAGTATATTCACAGTTAATTAGTCGTCAACATGGGGAAGACTTATATAAAATTGCTAAAAAGAAGACATGGGTTACATATCATGATGCCTTTCAGGATTTGCTAAAACAGGGAGCAACACTAATTGCAGACAGGGATAATCTTGACATTAATCGCCGTCTCCAAGAAAATATTCCTGATAATGCGGTGCTATATATTATCTGTAATAAAGAATCCTATCAAATGATAAAAGATGCGCTTTAAAATCTTGAAAGATACAGCAGGATGTTCCAATTGGACATCCTGCTCCTTTTTATTTTTAATATTATTTTTAAGCCCCCTTAAAAATAAAATCAGGATCGTATAGAGTAATGTAAGCAGCTGCGATAACCTATGTACATAGAAGAGAGGTGCCTAAATGTTCAAACCACGTGTGTTTTTGCTATGCATAGCAGTTTTGATAGCTGTTGGAGGATGTAGTTCACAAAACAGTGTGATTAAAGCAAGTGAAAAAGAAAAAGTTGTATTTTTTGAAAACGAAGAGGCTGGCTTAACAATCTATGAATCAAGTAACTGGGTGTTAGACTCCGTCGTATCGAATGAACCTTTTAATGCAACTTTTAAGCGGGACGATGTTCGTGCAATTGTCTCCATCATTCCAGGAGAACGCTCCCTTGAGCAAATCAAACAAGAGCTTAAGTTAAATCGAGATTTTGTAAAAGTACTTGATGAATCTGAAGATTATCTTTCATTTCAAATGAGGGAAAACGAAAGCATTCGTTCTGATATTTACAGAGAACAAGCTGGTGAAGAAACTTTAATCGTTACATTCTTAACACCACTCGAAACATATGAACAAAATAGTGCAAAAGCAGAAGAATTCAGAAAAAACATTGAAATACATTAAGTGAAGGAAAGGAAGAGACGAATGAAAAAAATGATAACTGTTCTATTAGCCTCAACATTACTAGCCTCAACTGCATACGCCGAGGAAGAAACAACAAATGCAGAAGCTGAAACTGCGCAAGAAGAGACTGTCACTGTCGAAGATGTTAGTATCGATTATGAATTAATTGACTTTGTTGATTTATACCAAAAAGTTGCAGTCGAATTAACAGACAGTGAAAAAGAAAAAGTCTCATTATTAGCTGAGTTTGTATCTCAAACAATTGATCAAATTACTGGTCTCCTTGCGGAAGGACGTTACGAAGAGGCTGCCAGATTATTAGAAAAATATAATACTAACGTTGAAGCGATTCAGGAGCTTATGGTACCTGTAACGGAAGAGAACATTGAAGAGTCTGAAGAAGAAGCGGATGAAGAAAAAGAAGAGTTAGAAGAAATCGTTTCTGAAAAAACATCCATGCGTGGTGTTAACCTACAATTAATGCTTACTCGTGATGATCTTCCGGAATCAGCGCGAAATGGTATTGAAAAAGCTCTTGCGAATCAGGAAAGAGCGAAGCAAAAGCGTGAACTAGCACACGAAAGAAAAGAGCAAAAGCAACTAGAAAAAGAAGAGAGAAAAGCTCAAAAGGCTGAACTTAAAGCAGTAAAGAAAGCTTTAAAACAAAAAGAGAATGAGGACGTATCAGACGACGATTTTTCGACAGAAGAAGAGACTACATCAGTTGTTAAAGAAGATGAGCTAAGATCAAAAGAAGGCAAAAAAGTGAAGAATGATAAAGCAAAAGGACAAGACAAACAAAAAGGGAACGGGCTTGGAAAAGGGAAAGAAAAACAAGACAAGTAATAGCGAAATTGAACAGCCTTACGAAAGAAAATTAGACGATGGGTAACAGCTTCTAGTTGTTACCTATTTTCTAGTATTCTTTATCGTGCTATCTTTATAGAAGAGCGCAACTGGAGAAGGTGTTGGCACAATGAATAGTGATGAACAAAAAGAGTTAATATTGGCAAAATCAGGAGATGAACTTGCGCGCGAACGAATGATCCGGCATTACAAACCATACATCATTAACGCAACGGGACACATCTCGAAAAGATATATTACATGGAGCGATGAGGAAGCAAGTATAGCCCTTCTAGCATTTAATCGAGCAATTGATACTTTTGATGACAACGGAGGCAGACAGTTTTTAAGCTATGCTTATCTTTTAATGAACCGTGATCTCATTGATTATTTCCGAAAAGAAAAAAGAGAAAAACATCTCTCGTTAAACCTATTAGCAGGAGAAGAAGAAACGGCAGCAACCGAACAAGAATTCAAAACATCAGTCGCTCATTTTCAAAAACAAGTCCGTTCAATGGAAATAGTAGAAGAAATTCTTGAGTTAGATGAAGCACTCCGTCCATATAAAATTTCGTTTGAAGAGCTAGAGGACCACAGTCCAAAACATCGTGATTCAAGAATGCATTTGTTTGAGGTAGCCTCTAACATAGCAGCAGATAGTGAATGTATGACTCAGTTACAAAGAAAAAAGAAGCTACCGATTTCAGCGATTTCAAAGAAAATGGGTTATAACAAAAAGCTGTTAGAAAGGCACCGTAAATACCTTATAACGCTAATCTTACTTGAGATAAATCCACATTGGGAACAACTTTCGCAATTTATAAGAAAAGAGGAGGGACACTAGATGAAAACGATTAGTGGGATTGTAATGAAAGTAACGAACACACAGATCGTCCTACTTACCGAAGAAGGTACGTTTAAAAATATACCGAGAACAAAATCGTCATCAGATATACCATTGATAGGTCAGACATTTACCTATGTCGAAAAAGGAAAAGGAACGTTCTCCCTTTATAAATACGCTTCCGTTGCAGCAGTTTTTGTTTTCTTATTAGTGGCTTCATTTATGTTTCCGTTTGGTGGTCAAGCGGAAGAAGCATTTATTATAACAGTTGACATTAATCCAAGTATTGAAATCGTCACAGATGAACAATTACAAATCATTCGAACGAAAGCTTTAAATGAAGACGGCAAACAGATTTTAGCTACCATTCAAACAAAGGATCATTTATATGATGTTATGCAACAAATTGTCGATCAAACTGTTAAACAAGGCTTTATCCATGAACACTCTCTAATAGCAACTTCAGTTGTACCATTAGAAGAGAACGACACTACAAATATACTTAAACTTCAACAATCGATAGAAGCGTCTCTTGAACAAAATCATCAAACATCAGACGTTGTTGTTGTTCAAGAAAAGAAAGACTTATATGAAGAAGCAAAAAGTTTAAATATGTCAATTAATTATTTAAAAGAATATAAAGTTCTCGAAAATATGGGGATCGTAACAACGCCTCAAGAAATCGAAAATAAAAGCCTTTCAGAGCTGAAAAAAATGGAAAAAGAAAACCGCGGCAATTCTGATAAGAAATTGAAAGATAAAGACGAACAAAAACGTAATAAACATGAAGAAAACTCGAATAACAACCGTTCTAAAAAGACAGACAAAATAGAAGATGCTCAAAATAATAAAACACCTGGTACTGGTCAAGGACAGAAGGAACAAAACAGTAATAAGGAGAAACAAGCCGAACAATCAAATAAAGGAAATGAAAAGAATGTAGATAAAAAGGAATTCAAAGAACATATTAAAAACGGTCAAAATAACCAAGGAAAAAAGAGTCAAAATCATTCTCAAAAGAAAAAAGTTCACAAGATAAAAGATACGAAAAATGTTTCAAAAGAAGGAAAAAAGGAATAAATAAAAAAGGTGTGACAAATCAAATGTCACACCTTTTTAATGTCCTTATTAATTTCTTCTGTAACAACGAATGCCAAATCATCGTTTCCAAATAAAGAGAGCACACCTAGTAATGTTTCATTTGCAATCTCTTCTGATTCCTCTTTTGGAACTGTTAATTCGAGAGCATGCTTTAATGCATGATTCACAGCTTGATTCGGATAAGCGCGCAAATACAATTCTTCAGGATCGAGATGATGATTCACACACCATTGTGCAAAAACGAGAATCATCATATGCTCGTCTTTTTGATAGTTGTTAATGATTTGTTCTTCCATTTCCTTAGAATTCATGTTTTCACCTTCAGTATAAAATTTGTTCTAGATTTACAAGCAATCGTGCTAATTAGTGCTATCTTAACAAAATAGAAGCTATATTAACAACAGAAAACCTTTCAATTCTACATAATCCCTTATATAATGTAGAAAGATGCTATCATCCACTAACAACATGATAGCAAGATGATAGCATATGATAGCAAGGTATTAAGGAGGGAAACTGTGGAGAATGAAAGTAAAATCCAGTTGAATGTAAGGATTGATAAGGACACATCAGATAAATTAGATGAAATCGTTACATATTATCAAGAAAACACTAAATTCGGTAGAGTCTATAAAGGAGATGTTTTAAAAGATATTATTGAAAAGGCACATCAAGCTATGCTAAAAAAAAAATCTATGCGTTAATTGAACCGAACTAAGTTAAATGACATACATATAAAGCAGTCTCCCAGAAAATAGTGGAGCTGCTTTTTTAAAATTCATTCAAATGTTCATTTGATTATTTGATTGACAGTTGGTCAAATGAAGCATAAACTAATAATCAAATAACTATTTGACTGAAGGTGTATGCGTATGAATAAACCAACAAAAAAAATACAGGATACTTGCGAGGTTTTCTGTTATGACGAAGCTAAGGTTAAACGAGTAACTACAATCGTGGGAGCAGAAAATCTCACACCAATTGCGGGTATTTTTAAAGCTTTAGCTGATGAAACGCGATTAAAGATTGCTTATAGTTTATTACAAGAAGATGAATTATGCGTTTGCGATGTTGCCAATATTATAGGAGCAACAACTGCGACCGTTTCACACCATTTACGTCTGTTACGTAATTTGGGGATTACGAAAAGCCGCAAAGAAGGGAAATTAGTATTTTATTCCTTAGATGATGAGCATGTTAGGCTCATTATTAAAACTGCAATTATTCATGGGAAGGAGGTAAACAATCGTGAAGAATGAACATGTTCGTTCCGATCAAAAGCAAGTTTACCGTGTTCAAGGTTTCAGCTGAGCAGGCTGTGCAGCTACGTTCGAAAAGAACGTGAAGCACCTGGATGGTGTTTCCGATGCAAAAGTTAACTTTGGTGCCTCCAAACTTACTGTATATGGAGAAACAACAATTAAAGACTTAGAAAAAGCAGGAGCTTTTGAAAAACTAAAAGTCACTTCAGACTCAGGGGAGCCTCAGAAATTAGATAAGGAACCTTTTCTTAAGAAAAATAAAACCGTTATTCTCTCTAGTATTTTTCTAGGTCTTGGATTCATTGCCCAATCTATATATGGAGAAGGCCATTTAAACGCGATTCTTCTT
The DNA here is from genome assembly GCF_002156385.1 of Halalkalibacter urbisdiaboli. Lineage (GTDB taxonomy): Bacteria > Bacillota > Bacilli > Bacillales > Bacillaceae_D > Halalkalibacter_A > Halalkalibacter_A urbisdiaboli. The sequence continues at coordinate 892,263 of NZ_MVJM01000003.1, read as the reverse complement.
TTTATTGTTTCTATGGTTATTGGTGGGTTTTCACTTTTTAAAGTAGGTGTCGTGAACTTAATTCGTTTACAATTCGATATGAAAACATTAATGACTGTAGCTGTAATAGGTGCTGCCATTATAGGGGAATGGACGGAAGGTGCAATCGTCGTAATACTCTTTGCCATAAGCGAGGCACTTGAGCGTTATTCTATGGATAAAGCAAGACAATCAATTCGTTCCCTTATGGATATCGCACCAAAGGAAGCAACTATAAGAAGAAATGGAAAAGAACTTGTTATAAATGTTCGGGACATTGAAATTGGTGACATCATGATTGTAAAGCCAGGGCAGAAAATAGCGATGGATGGTGTCGTTATAAGTGGGTATTCCGCTGTCAATCAAGCAGCAGTTACAGGAGAATCTGTACCAGTCGAAAAAACGAACGGTGACTCTGTATTTGCTGGTACGCTTAATGAGGAAGGCCTTCTTGAGGTAGAAGTGACTAAGCATGTGGATGATACAACAATTGCGAAAATCATTCATCTTGTTGAAGAAGCACAAGGGGAACGTGCCCCATCCCAAGCATTTATCGATCGATTTGCCAAATACTATACACCAATTATCATGATCATTGCAGCGTTAATTGCGATTATTCCGCCTCTCGTTTTTGACGCACATTGGACCACTTGGCTGTATCAAGGGCTAGCTGTCCTCGTTGTTGGTTGCCCATGTGCACTTGTCATTTCAACTCCCGTATCCATTGTAACTGCAATCGGTAATGCAGCAAAAAATGGGATTCTTGTAAAAGGTGGAGTCTATTTAGAAGAAGCGGGAGCATTAAAAGCCATTGCCTTTGATAAAACAGGAACATTAACAAAAGGAGAACCAGTAGTAACAGATTTAATTGTCTATAAAACTGAACAAGAACAACAAGACATAGTACGAATCCTTACAGCTCTTGAATATCGCTCTGGACATCCACTTGCTTCAGCGATTGTCAAAAAAGCTGAACAAGAAGGGATTTCATACAAAGATGTTTTGGTTGAAGATTTTTCTTCTCTCACAGGTAAAGGAATAAAAGGGGTAGTAGAAGGGACAACATATTTTGTCGGAAGTCCAGCTTTATTGACTGAGATACTAGTTCATAAAATACCTTCTACGACAGAAGATGACATTCTCCGTATGCAAGATCAAGGAAAAACCGTGATGATGATAGGAACAACGCAGCAATTGTTAGCAATAGTTGCGGTTGCGGATGAAGCACGAGAAACGAGTCGGGAAGTAATAAAAGAACTCAAAGCTGCAGGTATTCATAAAACGATTATGCTAACAGGTGATAACCATCGTACTGCGACTGCAATTGGGCAACAGATTGGCGTAACGGTTCAATCAGAACTGATGCCGGAAGATAAACTGACCTATGTTAAAGAGTTGCGCTCAGAGTATGGGAAGGTAGCAATGGTTGGAGATGGTGTAAATGACGCACCTGCTTTAGCTGCTTCGACTGTAGGAATTGCCATGGGTGGTGCAGGAACTGATACAGCCCTTGAGACTGCTGATATTGCTCTTATGGGGGATGATTTAAAGAAGCTTCCATATTTGATTCGACTTAGTCATAAGACAATGGCGATTATTAAACAAAATATTAGCTTCTCGATTGGAATTAAGCTTCTTGCTTTATTGTTAGTCGTGCCTGGTTGGTTAACTCTCTGGATTGCCATTTTAGCAGACATGGGGGCAACGATTATCGTCACCTTAAATAGTTTACGTTTGTTAAGAATCAAAGATAAAAAATAGTATTGTAGCCCACTAGGATTAAATTAATTCTAATGGGCTTTTTCATGCGTTCTCATTATCGAATATAAACAACATATAGAGTCGATACAATGTAAACGTAGAACTAGGTAAAGCCATTTAGAATCGTTTTCATTTGCTTGAGAACTGTCATTTTATAAAAAATAAGATGCTTAAAGGCTAAACCTTTAAGCATCTTGAACCATAAAATTATTGCATATGATAACCAGTTTGATTCATGCGGTTCATATTCATTGTTGTTGTCATCGGCTGAAACATTTCAGTCATTTGAGAAGTTTGTGTCGTGCTAAATGTTGAAGGCTGGTAGTAACCATTTTGGTTCATCCATGCCCAGATTTCATATGCCATTTCTTGACAAAGATTCGCACCATTTACATGGTACATACGAAGTTGTGGATCCACACATTCGTTTGCCCATTGCATTCCCATCATCGCACCTGCTTTGTGTGCATTTAATGCTAAAGTAGCCATCGTTTGGTCAGATAAAGATTGCGTATTAGGCATTGGAGCTGACATGCTTACTTGTCGGTGCATCCCAGTGTTCGTTTGTTGACCTTGGAACGAAGGAGCGATATGACTTACTTGAGCACCTTTCCCATTCATAAGGTTTACACCTTGCTGGTATGCCATAATCATTTGTTGCTGATGCTTCATTAAAATACTTTTTAAGTTTTGATCCTGACATTGGTTCGCAAACATACCGTGCTGTTCAATTTCTGCTGCTTTTGTTCGTAATGCCTCCGATGTTTCTAATAACTCATGTGCCGCTACATTCATTCTTTGTTACCTCCAACGTTTATTTTGGGATTACCCAAAACTATTGTCTGTCTCATTGTAAAATAAATACATTAAAACATAAAAATTTACTTTTGCTTATCATTTACCTTTGAACGCGATTTTGCCGTGCGATTTCCACTTGCATATTCATAAGAGGCTTCAAAATCCGTTTTTCTTGCATCTACACTATAAACATGGAAGCTCTCACCTCTAGTACCAACGTCATTACCGGACTTTTGATTAGTCAACACATTTCACTCCTTTCTATATAAACATCAATCATTAGATTTAACGAACAAGCGATAATTATAGTGGGATTTGTTGGCTTTGATAAATAATAATTTTCAAGGGTACATTATCTTTGTGCTTATTTATTTTACGTTTGTCTCAGAGCAATGAAGGAGTGGTGGCAAATGGCCGAGAAAACAAAAAAAGGATTAGTAATTTTAGCAATTGGGTCAATTCCGTTAATCATGACATTAGGGAATTCCATGCTCATTCCCATTCTACCTCGGATGGAATCTGAACTTGGGATAACGGCTTTTAAAGCAAGTTTAACGATTACCATCTTTTCTATAACAGCGGCCATCGCGATCCCTATTTTAGGATATTTATCCGACCGATTCTCAAGGAAGGCCATTATTATTCCTGCATTATCAATGTATGGTATAGGGGGCTTATTAGCTGGTATTGCTGCTGCATGGTTTAATAATCCTTTTTTATGGATTATGGTAGGTCGCGCATTACAAGGAATCGGTGCAGCGGGGACAGCGCCAATTGCCATGGCCTTAACGGGGGATTTATTTAAAGGAGGAGAACAAAGTAAGGTGTTAGGTCTTGTTGAAGCTTCAAATGGCTTTGGAAAAGTACTTTCACCAATAGTAGGCTCCCTTTTGGCTTTATTAGTTTGGTATGGGCCTTTTTGGGGTTTCCCAATCTTTGTCCTCATCTCCTTGCTGTTAACTGCTTTTTTTGTAAAGGAAAAAAAGAAAAAGAAGGAGGCTCCTCCTTTTGGAACCTATGCCAAAGGATTATTTTCTGTCTTCAAATCTGAAGGACGGTGGTTATTTACAGCATATTTAGCCGGAGCAACATGCCTCTTTACTCTTTTCGGAATTTTATTTTACCTATCAGATGTTCTTGAAACGAAATATGAAATCGACGGAGTTTTAAAAGGAGCCATTCTAGCTATTCCGTTATTATTTATGATGAGTACATCTTATATAACTGGAAGTAAAATTGGGAAAGACTTAAAACGAATGAAAAAATTAATTATATTAGGCTTTTCGTTTATGACCATCTCGTTTGCAACGTTAGTGTTCTTCACAACATTAACTCCATTTATATCCATTCTTGTTATTAGTAGCATTGGAACTGGACTTGTGCTACCGTGCTTGAACAGTTTAATCACTGGATCTGTTGGCCAAAATATTAGAGGATTTGTTACGTCTTTATACGGTTCGGTCCGATTTCTTGGTGTAGCAGCTGGACCACCAATATTTGAAACGTTAATGAATTGGTCAAGAACTGGCATGTTCTTAAGTACTGCTGGATTGACCCTTTTATTAGGGATATTAAGTCTACTTCTTATTCATGCAAAAAATCCAAAAGGTGCAGAGAAGAAAGACGATAACGAGAACACATTATTTAAACGTTTACAAGTAACGACTGAATAAATAGGAGGATGTTACAATGCAAATTTACTTTTCACCTGAATTTATGAAGGAAGATGCACAAGTATTAAACGTTGTGACTGATGATAACAAGCCGGTGGGTTATATGGCTTTTTTAATGGAAGAGGAAAAGAAAAAAATGTATGTTTATGGACAACTTGAAGAAGAAGGTGTGTACGAGGATTTTAAGGATTTAGTAAAACCATACTTACAAGGATTAACAAAGCTTAAACCAGAATTAGAAGTATATTCTTACTTAACAGTCGGTGGCAAAAAAGTCGAGCTAGGAGACGAGAAGAAGAAAGAAGAATAAAACACAGATCCCTCATTGGGTGAGTATCATATCCTAGTCTTTATTACAGAGGGTAGGATATGGTTAGTTTTTTCAAGTGGAAGAAACATCTGTTGATCTTACAATTTGGATCCTTATAGGAGCACTTCCAGAACTAACACCATGATCGGGGTACTTTAATCTGGCTTCTTCAATCCCGGCTATTATATTTTATGTTCCTGGTGCTCCCGCTACCGTTGCTACAACCTTTGACGGATATCCGATGAGAAGGGAAAGGAGAGAAGGGCTTTAATATTAGACAATCTCATCGCCAATCATCACTCAATTAAATGGTGTCTCAATAGAAAAACAGGGTTAGACACACTATTTTTTACGTACGAGGATTATATGTGGTGGTTTTGGTTGTTTCCATTTTATTTTGAAAACGAAATCAACAATCCTAGTTGCTAACCCCTGAGAGATGAGTGCTTGAATAACAATATGCCAATCAATAATATAAGCCGTCAGAACGAAAATGGAACCATTTAATAAAAATAGAGGCTTACCGGGAGGAATATTACGGTGTTTTGAAAAAATAAGGGCTAATACTCCCATTCCACCATTTGATACATCCTGCCTTAGGAGAATGCCAATTCCACAGCCTAATATGATGGAACCAATGAGTAAATCAATCCATACATTAGACGGAGGCAAGTACATATTTAGATTAAAAAAATAAATACTTAGTGATGTGATAGAAATGCCAAACATCGTTCCAATAGCACTGGCATTTCCTAACCATTTAATCGCTAAGAGCAACAAAGAAAAATTCACAAACCATAAAGCGAAACTTAAAGGGATATTAAACCAATGGTTCAATAAAACAGCTAACCCTCCTGCTCCACCCGAAGGAATAGAATGAGGAAATAAGAAGAGCGCCATTGCAAGACCTTGTAACGCTCCTCCTAAGGTCACTAATGTATAAGCTTTAACGGAATGTCTCATTGGCATGAAACATGGATGTTTTGAAATACGATTAAGATCATAGTCATTCACCCTTTTTCAACGAACTTGTCCTTTTTTTAAGTGTATTAACATTAGGAGATAAATATGTTTATTTAAAGGATTTTCGGTTATCAAAGTTCATAATTAAACAGTCACATATCAATACCTCTCATTCTTAAGTAACCTAGAACTACATTTAACTTATCGCCAAGTTACACAACGGTTAAAGACAAAGAAACGCTAATGAACATTAAATACTAGAATGATAAAAACGTTTTAAGTGTTACAAAAACGGATAAAATCTTGGTGATCCAAGAATACTATGGATATCGAAAGTGACTATTTAGGAGGTGGCAACTATGACCCAACTCACAACGAAAGAATTGGCCTTCATAGAGGATGAAATCCGGGCAGAAGAAATAACAGCGAAGACGATTAACTGGTGTGCTTCCCAATGTAATGACACTGAATTAAAAGCGTTACTAGAGGGGCTTGCAGAAAAGCACCAGTTAAAAATTGCCGACTTATCACAATATTTTAATCGTTCCGGTATGATTCAGTAAATGGGAGGTGAATTAAATGCCTAATAATATTGAAGGACGTGGCTTAACGGATAGAGAGATGCTACAGCTTTGCCTTGAACTAGAAAAAGGAAGATGCCGAAGTATTAGTCAGACAATGCTAGAAACATCACATCAGGAGCTTCGCAAAATTTACCAACAATGGTTAGACAACGCCAATGACAACCAAATTCAGCTTTATGAAGTTATGAGTCAAAAGGGCTGGTATAAAACCGCTCCTGCATCAGTAGAACAAATTAACCAAACTCAAAAATTAATGCAAAACAACCTACATCCAGATAATCAATTTTAATTATAAACCCTCTAAAAAAGAGGGTTTTTTTAATTTCTTCTACTTTTCTACATAAGTAAGAATACCATTAAACAATTGGCCTGTTTCGTCTATCTTACAGTAATTACCGATAGATTGACTTATTAATCATGCTATACTGATAGTATTGAGTATATAAATACTCACTGAACTTAGTCACCTCCTGCAATCGATTCCTAAAAATAATTATATAGAGGTGAAGCAATGAAATTTTTAAGTCGATTTGAAAACATTCAATTAGAAATTGAAAAAGCACTTGTCGATTGTTTTATCGCTCAAATAAAGCAAACACATTCGTACAAATGGTTAACAAAAGAGGAACATCATGCACTTGTTATAGGAGAAAATGAGTATGAACTTTCGTTTAAAGAAAAACAAGATTCATACATTCTAACAATAGATGAACTAGTTATACACGACAAGATTTTTTCGCTCACTCTAAGCCAGCTTCTTTTTGATGCAAGAAAGAAGAAGATGGGGATTCAAAATATCTACACAAGAGCCAAAAGTAGAGCTGACAAGAGAGAAGAAGAAATACAAGTAATCCAAAAAGGCAGAAATGAAAACACTAATAAACTGGCACTTCCAGCATCGAGAGAAGAGTCAAAAAACACAAAAAAATTAGAAATTGATTATGTGTTAATGGATTTACATGAAGCGCTCGAAAAGAATGATCAGGAAATGGTGACTAAGTGTAAAGAACGTTTGCAACAATTGGTGAATGAAAACAAATAGCATCTTAGTAATAAGAACTCCATTTACGGGGTTCTTTTTTGTTATTAACACCATTTCAATTTTCTTAGATAGTGACCTATGCCTATACACATAGGGCTGATTTTACATATTGTAAAGTGAATTGATTATGGAACAATCTGTATTTTCGAGAGGAGAATGTAAATGTACGGATATGGGTATACACCAGTAGGGTACGGGAGATTCGGATATGGGGCTGGTGTTGCACCAATAAGTGCCGGTCTTATTGGTGCTGGTTTAGGGTTTTTAGGAGGAGGTCTTCTTGTTAGTGGATTAGGATATGGTACAGGGTACGGATATCCTCCTGCATATGGTTATCCAGCTGCAGGAACATTAGGGTATGGTTTTGGGTCCCCAGTCGTTCGCCCTAGACCGCTCTTCTAGGAAGCTCTAACTAGAAGATAAAGTTGTTAATAATTGATTTTCTTTTTTATAATTGACTTTAAAATGTTAATTGATGAGTTTATAAGTGGTAGAAGCCTGAGCCGGACGTCATTCATTAAATTAGGATGAAACAACATCGCAATATAACATAGGATGTTGTTTCACTTTACATAAAAACGATCATCTTATTCTTGTTTATAATAATTCATAAGAGTCTCGGTCATTTGTTAGGTTACCATTGTTGAATGGCAATGTAAGAAATTACTACTAGCTTAAGCGTAATCAACTTTAACATTTGCTTGGTGTCCTTTTTGGGAGAGCATTACCCATGAGCATCAAAGGATTATTTGCCCGAATGCCAAAATATCATTCGTATCCATCCACAACTCCACTCCGAGGCTAGTTCCTCAACTAGTCAGATAAACATCGTATGTACCATCTTTAAATGGTTACATTTTTCAAGTTAGAAAAAATTAAAAACATGTCCTTATGCCTAGCTGTTTTTTTTATGAAGATAGACTTTAATACATAATCCCAAAACAAATCCAATCAGTAAAAATAGAATGGGAAGAAAAATAGGCCCGATTAAACATCCAAAAAGTTTTAAAGTAGGAGAATAAATTACGCCAATAGTTGATGTAATAGCCGCTGCCACAAACGGAATAAATGCATAGCTTGAATACTTGCCTCCACCAACGTCTCGATAAGCATCCCACATTGCAAACATGTAAAGACACGGGTAAAACATCAACCATTGATAATTGGTTAAATCAATAGCCGTCTGCATGTCACCATGAAAACTCGGAATAATGACCAAGTTTAGTTTTGCCTGCACATTAATTAAAACTTCAAGAAAGATAAAAACGGTTCCTTTAAATAGCCTCCCATTTAACATTTGTGAAAATCCAGGTAATGCAATACTCCATAAAATAGATTCAGTTCTTTTTTCCATCGACATGCCTTCTTTTTATTAAGATTTATGCTAAATACATCTTCAACTATATTGTTCTTAAATACAGAAAAAATATTTGGGTTTAGTCATTACTATTTAGGTCGTTTTTCGTCGAATCAACCCGAATCGAATGATTTTCTGTAAAAAATATACAAAATTTTAGGAAATGGGGACGTAAGTAAAAACAAATAGCGTATTTTTATCTCCAAAACAAGAAGTCGAATGTGCAAAAAATCAACAACTTTATATTCAAAATTTTTTTACCTCTTACGGAAACTGAATAATAAATCATTAAATACTTATTCTACAACAATAAAGGGGGTGCAGCATGGTTAATCAGGATTTTGACAAGTTTATTGATGTCCAAGAAAAACATAAGACCAATTATCTCGGGAAATCAAAAACAAACAAAAAAGGCCTTAACGATATGAGTGGTAATCTAAATACTGAAAAATCAGTGGGAGCGGAGGGACGTGACCTTCCGTTAAGAGAAGAGTAATTGGAAAAACAGAAAAATTCTACTCTAATTCACAATATTTTTCAGAATCAATTAAAATTCTTTTCTTATACTAAGTGTGCCCGATAATCAAATAAACAGGAGGTGATTGGAATGAGACATTTAAGTGCAATCATTGTAAAGACGTTCATGGTGGCCTTCGTTTTGTTAATTATAATGTCACTTTTTTACAATTACCCAATTGGCGATACATTTGCCCTAGCGATTATCATTATCGCAGCAAGTTATATTATTGGTGATATTGGTATTCTTAGGTTTACAAATAACACGGTTGCAACGTTAGCAGACCTTGGTTTAACAACACTGGCAATTTGGTTAATCGGTCCTTTTCTTTACGGGGTAACTGTACCGTTGTCAGTTGCATTTATTAACGCTGTTGTTATAGCGGTTGGTGAGTATTTTTTCCATAAGTTTGTTTCGAATCGAGTTCTTGAGGGTGAAAAAGATCCAGTCATCCATAACCGCTAGTTCCAGGGGTTGTCCAAAGGTGATATCAACCTTTTGGACAACCCTTTTTAAGAAATTAAAAAGAAGGGACTCCACTTTCTAACATGACAGATACTTTATCCGATATGCTCGATAACGTACAACGAGCATCACAAAAACTTTTAGAACTTACACCATAAATGGAAAAGAGGGATGAAAGATGACTAATATTATTGATGGGATGGATGCAGCTCGTTTTAAGTCGGTCAACTCAGAGGAACAAACAAAACATGACAAAAAAAGAAAACAAAACAAAGCGGACATGCCTACAGTACTAAAAAACTTAAAAAATGGTTCATAAATCATGAAGGGACTGTCTTAATGCTTAAAGCGTGCAAGGCTATGCCAAAAGGTTTTAAAAAACCTTTTGGCATAGCCTTTTTTAAAAATTTTACATGGTTTCAAGGAATAACTGTAAAACAATGGCGAAACCTAACGATGAAGAAAACGGAGGTGAGAGCATGGAAAGCAATCAATATGGTGTTCATGAAGTGACCGATTTACGTGAGTTAATCAATTTTAAGGGTACTTGCTTAGCTCAAGACAAAACTCGATTAAAAACGGTTGAAAACTCAGAATTAAAAGCATTAGTGGAACAGAGTATGAAACTAGGACAAACATCCGTAACACAAATGAAAGACATACTCAGCAAAGCTATGACCCAAATGAATCAATAATTGTGGAGGGAAGAAAAATGGAAAAAGAGTTAAGTCCTACAGATCACGCAATAGCAACGAATATGCTTTTTGAAGCGAAAGCGGCAGTAAAAGACCTTGCTGCAGCGATTACGGAATCAACATCACCAGAAATCAGGACTTTTTTAACACAAGAGCTAAGAAGCGCGATCCAGCAACATGAGCAGATTTACGTTTTTTTACAAGAACGTGGAATTTATGACGCCTATAATGTCCCTCAACAACTTCAAAAAGACATTAGCTATGCGGAAAGAGTCTTAACGAACTAATAATTAAGAAAGTGGTGAGAAAATGCGAGAAAACCTAGGAGTACACGAAACGCTCGAACTACATGAATTAGTTACATTTAAGAGCTTGTGCCTTACTAAAGCAGCGGTTATGCAAGGGCTTGTAACAGACGAAAACTTAAAAACGATTATGCAGCAGAATGCTGATATGCATACACGTCATATTCAACAGCTACAAAATCATTTATCATAGTTGGGGGTATTAAGATGAATCAGCTTATTGAGAAAATAACAGGTATGGCGCCATTAACGGATCAAGTTATTGCGACCGATATTCTAATAGCCGCAAAAGCCGAAATCAAGAATTATGCACTTGCAATTACAGAAGCAGCAACTCCTGAAGTGAGAAATACATTAACACAACAATTAGAAGAAGCCATTCAATTCCATCTAACAATTTCAACTTATATGATTGACCATGGTTTTTATCATCCACATAATACGAAAGAACAATTAACCCTTGATATGAAAACAGCTCAAACAGCTTTAAATTTGAATATGAACTAAACTAGATTAAAAAGATCATAAAACGTTATGGTCTTTTTTTATGTATGAAGGAAGATTTTCATCCTCGCTTCAAATGAACCTGTTTAATTTGCTTAACAAGATAATCATCAAAAATTAATATCTTTGCTGAATAGGATACATGACCTTCATATGTTTTCAAAAACTCATGATAAAAGTTGACTAATTCTTCAACTAACATCACATTATCTTGATTAAATAAGCCTGAACGGTTAATAAGAATGTTGTTGTATTTTTTTACAAGAGCCTTCGTTTTTTTCACTAATCTCGTTGCGTCCTTCATCGAAAACGTATCACCGCTTCCAATCAAAGAAGATAAATCATCTTTAATTTTTTCGAACAATTGGTTATTAATTTGTTCGATTGAAAAATCTTCCTTTTCAAAAATAAATGCCTTTGCCATAATTAAATCAGTCATTAAAGGTTGCTGTAAAAAAGTTAAATAAATCCGTAATGTGTTGTAAGCATCAAACATTGGATTGTGCTTTTCTCCGATAAAAGATAGACCATACATATTCAAACCTTTTTCAACAGATGGATTTGTTTTTGAGACACGTTTGGAAAATATCGCTTGAAAGTCTACATACCGTTTTTCAATTTTTTTAACTGTGGCGCTAGAGATTCCATGGGTAGAAGCATCGAGCTTTAAACGAGTTAAATCACTAGGGGACCATGAAAAAAAGCGTGACTTTTTCACACCGCCAACCCATGTTAGAAAATCTTCAAATACGGAAGAAAAAGACTCTGCCTGTTGTAAATCGATATTATCAATCCCAGTCAGTTCCTTACAAAAAGCACTCAACGGCTCGTTCGATATCGGTTGGATATAACGATCAAAAGATGTAATTTGTTCAGTTTCAATATCATATTTAACGGCTCCTAAGCGAATCGCTTCCATCGCTTCATAAGGCATCCCTGCATGAGAACATAACATTTCAAAATCAAAAAAGATATATTGTTTAAGCTCAGCCACTCTAATAACCTCCTTTCTCCAACTGGTAATTATAAGGGAAGGATGCCAAAAAAGATACAATAAATGTTTTCCAAACAAGGAACAAAACGTATATTATAGAGGGCACTGAAAAAGGGGAGTTTCCCTATTTCAATGCCCTCAGCAACGTGCGGAGCCATTGCTGCTTCCTAGCGTGACTTTCAAGGGATTTTTCAGTTTTATAACTATATTTTGTAAATATTCCATTTCAGCACATTCAGATCGAAATGACCGAAGAGTTGCAAGTGATTGTTTCGCGGTTTAAACTATAGATAATAGGAATAAATAGGGAGGAGTAACAAATTTGTCTATTATGTTTGACTTACATACCCATCATTACCGTTGTGGACACGCTATTGGTACTATCGAGGATTATGTAACCAAAGCGATCGACTATGGGTTGCATTATATTGGAATCTCGGACCATTCTCCTCATTTTTATAGTAACGACGATCAATTATACCCATTAATCGCCATGGGGAAAAGCGAACTCGTCCCTTATATTGAAGAAGTGTTGAGACTAAAGGAAAAATACGCTGACCAAATTCATGTACTCCTAGGAATGGAGAGTGATTTTTTTCCTGAACATCTAGAAATTTATCGTGAACACTATTTGTTACATCCGTTTGATTACATTATCGGCTCCGTTCATTATGTAGATGACCGGAACATCTTTGAAAAGGGAAGATTCGATGAGTTAACGAACAAACAAAAGGTTCAAGTAAAGGAACGCTATTATCAACTCATTGTAGCTTCCGCAAAAAGCGGGCTATTTCAAATTTTGGGACATATAGATGCTATGAAAGGGTTTTATCCAGCATTTTCTGACATCCAAACAGATATTGTAGAGCAAACATTGAAAATAATTGGTGAAGAGGATGTCGCGATTGAAATTAATACGTCAGGAAAAACGAAAGATAGTGGTGGCTGGTATCCATCTGATGAGATATTAGAACGAGCGTTATTCTATAATGTAATGCCAACCTTTGGTTCAGACGCCCATACCCCTGAACGAATTGCTGATGAGTTTGACATCGTAAAGAAAAAGCTAAAGGAAATCGGCTTTAAAGAGTGGGCATACTTTATAAATAAAAAACGCCATTTAACTGCACTTTAAGCTGATAATAATAAAGCTCTCTTGGATCACAAGAGGGCTTATTAACATTAGTCAAAATACTTTAGCTAACATAATTTTTTTAAAGGAGAAGAAACTAATCTTAAATATACAACGTGGGGTTTAGAGATGTTTATTGAAACGATAAAAATATCTAGTTTATTTTTAATTGTATTTATTGCGATGCGTCTTTTAGGAAAGACTCTTTTATCACAATGGACCGCCCATGATCTAGTTACTGTTGTTTTTTTAGCGTATGCTGCTTTAGGCGCTGTAAAAATAAACGGTTTTCTCCATGCTGTTTTATGTATTATTCTCATTATGTTGCTCTATTTTTTGTTATCAAAATTAAGTTTCCACCGAATATTTAAACAAATAATCATTGGTCAGCCAACGGTTTTAATTAAGCAGGGGGAACTGCTTGTAGAGAATCTGAATGAAACTCGTTGCTCTCTTACGGAACTTTTATCAACCATTCGAACAGCAGGATACCTTAACATAGATGACATTGATTATGCCATTTTAGAACCGAATGGACAAATAAGTGTATTACCTAAAGCAAATCTACGCACTGTAAGACCAATAGATATTAGTTTAAACGTTAAAAGTTGCCATTTACCCATTCCGGTAATAGAAGAAGGCAGAATTTATAAAACAAATCTATCATCTATTGAAAAAAGTGAACAGTGGTTAAGCCAAGAGCTTATAACAAAAGGATTTCGGATCCACGAAATTTTTTATGCGTACTATAAAGATGGGGATGAACTTGTTATTTTTCCATATCCTAAGTCATAAGGGTATCGCAAAAGTCCTATTTTTTAGCTTTTGCGACACCCTCTTTAATAAAGATGTTTTCCTCAGGTATCAGGTACAACTAAAGGTTATTTGACTTTTACATTTAGTGTTCGTAAGCGATTGATTGCTGCTGCTACTTCATATTTACGAGGTAAAGCCATGTTTCCAGGATGCCCTTTGAAAGGAGAAAGAAAATCAAGACCCTCATGTTCAATTTTAAGAAATAACTCCTCAAGCAGGTAATTTAAAGTCGTTTTTTCATCTATACTAACTATAGACAAGTATCGAAGAATGTTAGCAATTGCATTCGTTTGGCTCGGATGAACAAGCTGCTCCACGAGTGAGAGATCAATTGTCTCAGAACCGAAGAACACATAATTCGTTCCACGCCCATCCGCTTTTTCTTTTTTGCCTTTTTGTGAAGAAAAGCCTTCCTTCCTCAATATACGACAGGATACTTCACCAAAAGTTAACCCTCCTTCATGAAGACGAGACTGTTTGTATGCTTGCGCAATCTTTTTCGCTTCTGACGTTACTTCCTTAGGAACATATTCATCCATCATAATCACATGATCTGCAACGTCAAAGTAATCACCAGTCCCACCTAGAACGAGAATCGTACTAACCTCATGCTCTTCATAAAGCTGACGGATTTTATCTACGTAAGGAGTAATGGGTTCCTTCTCTTTAGCCACAAGTTGCTGCATCCTATTATCACGAATCATGAAATTTGTTGCACTAGTATCTTCATCTATTAAAAGAACATTAGATTCAAGTTCAAGTGCTTCTGCGATATTTGCTGCTTGTGATGTACTGCCACTTGCATTGTCTGTTGAAAACCTTTCTGTATTCTTTGCAAATGGTAGCTTAGAAATGAAAGGGGAGATGTTGACCATCTCGACACGGCGACCATCTTCAGATCTAATCTTACATGCTGTTTGCTCGCTGATGACCCATTCTCTTCCATCTCCTTCAATATGATCGTAGACCCCACGTTCAATTGCTTGCAATAAAGTACTTTTTCCATGATAGCCCCCACCAACAATAAGTGTAATCCCAATTGGTATCGCTAATCCTTTAATAGGGGAGCGCCCTGATAATGGTATCTCAATTTCCATCGATGAAGGTGATTGAAATGGTTTTGCGGCTTTAAGTGGTAACGGCTCTTGACTAACACCGCTTTTTCTCGGAAGAATTGAACCATTCGCGATGAAAGCGATATACTGCTTTTCTTTTAAAAAATGTCGAATTTCATATTGGTGTTGTGCTAGCTGAAGATGTTCCTCGCATTTCTTTAGATCAAACGGGTTAAACGTTCGTTTGATAAGCTGCGGAATAGCAAGACATAGAAGCTCAATCGCTTTCTCTCCAAGAATGCGTCTCCCTTGGGCAGGAAGCTCAACTGATAAACGTAATTCTACTGAATCTTTTTGAACGAGACAGGAAGTACTTAAGAGAATTTCCTGTCCAGGCCGGTCAATTTGGATTTTCTTGCTGATTGATAAGTCTTTAGATTTCTTCAATTGTTCAAGTTCTTTATAGACCAAACGAGTAATCATATCTTCAAGTGCTATCTTCAAATGGCTTTGCTCTAGCCAAGATTTTTTTATAAAGGAGAGGTTACCTAAATAGCAAACACGTATTCTTGACGGGCTTGCAAAAGGGTCACTTTGAATGTGATCGATATGTAATGAAAATTCAGGAAATTCGTATGTACCACGAAGATCTTTATATGCCTTATAACCTTTTCCATTCATTTCCTTTAATTGTCTTTTTAATTGATTCATATCATTCACCCTTATATCCGTTGCATTATTTAGAGGAGCCCTACTATTTTAGGACTCCATATTTAAAAATCTTTATTGTTCCGTTAATTCGGTTACTGCAACACTTTGTTTTTGATTAGGATCATCAAGTGGATGGATAGTAGCGAGCCCATTGTCCTGATCAACATGCTCGATATAAATAGACTCTCCATTGTGGGTTACACTAACCATATTTGCCGATGAAGCAATTTCTTGAGCCCGTTGTGCATTCAAAGCAGACACCTCCTTCAAATATTACTATTTGTCGAAGGAGTCAAGAACATACTTATCCTTATTCTAGGATATTAAAGAAAAAACAAAAAAACAAACGATACGATTGAGGATGTAATATGAAAAAATAAATACGAAGAACAATCGAAATGTAGGCTGGTTAGCATGGAGCTGGCATGGTAATGGAGAAGGAGTAGAATATTTGGATATGGCAAATGATTTTTCAGGTAATAGCTTAACATGGTGGGGAGATCGGATTATTAATGGTCAAAACGGAATCCGCCAAACTTCTCAGATTAGTAGCGTGTATCGTTAACGCAATTGATTGAAAACAAATACAACTAGAGGCTGCGCCAAAAGGTTGTTTTTTAACCTTTTGGCGCAGCCTTGCACGCTTTAAGCTTTTGAGACAGCCCTTTTTTATTATAAGCTAAGCAAGACATCAGACGCGAGAACTTGTATAATAAGCTTACTAAGTGATAGAAATAGGAGTAATGACAATGTACCAGAACTTAGAGCAGTGTATTCTCGATTTAGAAAAAAATGGACAGTTAGTTCGTATTCATGAAGAGGTTGACCCTTACCTTGAAATGGCAGCCATTCATTTGAAGGTTCATACAGCAGGTGGACCTGCATTATTGTTTGAAAATATAAAAGGATCAAAATTTCGTGCGATTTCAAACCTTTTCGGAAACCTAGAAAGAAGTAAGTTTATTTTTCGTAATACCATAACAACAACCCAACAGGTGATTGGTTTAAGAAATGATCCGATGAGTGCTTTAAAAAACCCATTTAAGCATGTCACTACAGGGGTTGCGGCTTCAAAGGCTCTTCCTATGAAAAAATCAGGTATCCCAAATGATTTTAAAGAAATACAAATTTCTGAATTACCTCTAGTTCATCATTGGCCTGATGATGGAGGAGCTTTCGTAACATTACCACAAGTTTATTCAGAGGATCCTGAAAAACCTGGAATCATGAACGCCAACTTAGGAATGTATCGGGTGCAGTTAAGTGGTAATGATTATGAAATGAATAAGGAAATTGGTTTACACTATCAAATACACCGTGGAATTGGTGTCCACCAAGCGAAAGCAAATAAATTAGGCAAACCATTAAAGGTAAGCATCTTTATTGGCGGTCCTCCAGCTCATACGTTAGCCGCTGTAATGCCTTTACCAGAAGGGCTTAGTGAAATGACGTTTGCTGGATTGTTATCTGGGCGACGTTTTCGATATAGTAATGTTGATGGTTACTGCATTAGTCATGATGCCGATTTTGTCATTACTGGTGACATTCACCCAGGAGAAACGAAACCAGAAGGGCCGTTCGGTGATCATTTAGGCTATTATAGTCTTACTCATCCATTTCCATTTATGAGGGTTCATAAGGTGTACGCGAAACAGAATGCGATATGGCCATTTACAGTTGTCGGACGTCCTCCACAGGAGGATACAGCTTTTGGCGACCTTATCCATGAATTAACTGGAGATGCCATTAAGCAAGAAATACCTGGGGTAAAAGAAGTTCATGCTGTTGATGCGGCTGGCGTCCATCCATTACTTTTTGCGATTGGAAGCGAACGTTACACTCCTTATCAAAAGGTAAAACAGCCAGCAGAGCTTTTGACCATTTCCAATCGTATTTTAGGGACAGGACAACTAAGTCTTGCTAAATATTTGTTTATTACGGCAGAAGAGGACAAGCCGTTAAGTACACATAAGGAAGTTGACTTCCTAAGCTACATTTTAGAACGAATCGATTTACGTCGTGATCTTCATTTTCAAACAAATACGACCATTGATACTTTAGACTATTCTGGAACCGGATTAAATACAGGCAGCAAGGTAGTATTTGCTGCGTATGGGGATGTAAAACGTGATTTATGTAGAGAGAGCCCGAATAACCTCAAAGACTTACGAGAGTTCAAACAGCCTCAAGTAGTAATGCCAGGCGTAGTTGCGATACAAGGCCCAGCCTTTTCAACGTATGAAAAAGCTCAAGAGGAATTAACTGCTCTAAGTCATGCGATTCAGATGAAAGGTGCGATGCCCTCTTGTCCTATGGTTATCCTTTGTGATGATAGTGAGTTTATTAGCCAGTCGGTTAGCAACTTTTTATGGGCTACCTTTACACGTAGTAACCCTTCGCATGATATATATGGTGTTAACAGCAAATATGATAATAAGCATTGGGCGTGCGATAATGTTATCATTGATGCCCGAATAAAACCTCATCACGCGCCACCTTTGATCGCAGATCCCGTAGTCGAAAACAATATTAAACGGTTCTTCGCTAAAGGAGCAAGTTTAAGTAACGTGAAACTGGATTAGGACACTAGCAGAAGGAAAAAACAGCCTTCTGCTTTTTTGTTATGAACGTCATTTTTAAAGTGTTTGGATACGGGTTAAACTAACACAAAATAGTATGTCCTGATTATGAATAAAAAGGTGGTAAATTAAAGTGACAGATCAACGATATCGAGTGCTTCTGTATTATAAGTATGTTCCGATTGAGAATGCTGAAGAATTTGCACATGAGCATTTGAAATTTTGCCAAGAGCTCGGTGTAAAAGGAAGAATTTTAATTGCGGATGAAGGTATTAATGGGACCGTTTCAGGAACGGTTGAACAGACCGAAACTTATAAAAAAACACTTAGAGAAGATCCGCGTTTTGCAAATATTGTTTTTAAAGAAGATGAGGCAGAAGAACATGCATTTAAGAAAATTCATGTACGATACAAAAAAGAGTTAGTTACTTTAAGGTTAGAGAATGACATCAATCCAAAGGAAAAAACAGGTACGTACTTAAGTCCAAAAGAATTTTTTGAGCAAATGCAATCTCCGGATACTGTTATCCTTGATGCAAGGAATGATTACGAATATGATTTGGGACATTTTAGAGGAGCAATAAGACCTGATATTGAATCATTTCGCGAGTTACCAAAATGGGTTCGCAACAATCGAGATAAGTTAGAAGGAAAGAAAATATTGACTTATTGTACTGGTGGCGTTCGCTGCGAGAAGTTTTCTGGCTGGTTATTAGATGAAGGGTTTGAGGATGTTGCACAATTACATGGTGGGATTGTCACATATGGAAAGGATCCTGAAGTAAAAGGAAAGCTGTGGGACGGTCAATGCTATGTGTTCGACGAAAGAATTAGTGTTCCCATCAATCAAGAGGAGCATGTAGTTGTTGGGAAAGATTATTTTAGTGGAGAGCCCTGTGAGCGGTATGTGAATTGTGCCAATCCAGAATGCAACAAAAAAATTCTTTGTTCTGAAGAAAATGAACATACGTTTCTTCGCAGCTGCTCTCATGAATGTCGTGTGCATCCAAGAAACCGATTTATTGAGGAGCATAACTTATCTGAAGAGGATATATCGAACCGACTTGAGAAAATTGAAAAACATCACAGAATCAATACCGGTTGACATTCCTTAATTCTAGCTATGAAAAAGGGAAACTCACCCTTTTTCAGTCCCTTTAAGTAATGTGCGTAGCCGTTGCCCGATTTTGAAAGCCTTGCTACGAGTGACTTTTTCGTAGCAAGGCGTGCAACGTGCGAAGCCATTACTTCTTCTTTGAGTTACTTAAGAAGGTTTTTCAGTGTCCTCCTTATAGCAGACTTTTAAAAAGATGGAAACGGCTCCGCACATTGCTTCAATGCCCTCGGCTAGTGTCGTTTTTTTCTCATAGCCTTCATAAAAAGCACCCTTAAAGAGAATAGTAAAAAACAAGAGCTTTCAAACTGAGGGTGTTAACTATTAGCTAACGAGGTGCTTTTATGATTCTTATTTACATAGCAGCGATTATCATCGGTCTATATGTCGTCTATGCCTTCATCTCTGGCGTCATTGTTTTCAAAATTCATAAGCATAAAAAGAGTTCTTATCAAAATGAACATACTTCTCAACGTTTTTATGGAGATAAACCCTCCCAAGATCGAGTTGTGCTCGTAGAAGAAAGACATGAGTCAGCAATTGCAAGAATTAACCTGATCGAAAACGCTCAGAAAACATTAGATATCTCATATTATTCCATCCATCCTGGTACAACAAGTGAAATATTCCTTGCTAGCGTTGTAGACGCTGCAGATAGGGGTGTAAAGATTCGGATTCATTTGGATGGAATCTTTCATAGCTTAAAGAAAAAGAAGAAAGAGATTCTCTATTCCTTTACTTATCATCCAAATATCCAGTTAAAATTTTACGAGCCATTCGATATACTTAGACCTTGGAAATGGAATAACAGGCTTCATGATAAGTTGATCATTGTCGATGATAGAATGGCGATGATTGGTGGTCGTAACATAGGGGATAAATATTTTGCACCACCTGGCTGTAATGGAGCGAAAAATGACCGAGACGTTGTCATTATCAATAAAGCTCCGAACGAAATAGGCGGTAGCGTTCTTTCTCAAATTAAAAAGTATTATGACTATGTTTGGAATCATCCCTTCTCAAATATTCCAATTTCTACGTTAACAAACAAGCAACAAACATTGGCAGAGAAAGTACTCGATAAATATAGAGAGCATTTTAAACAATTACCACTTTCTCAACCTAATATGGTTCAACTTGATTTGAATTGGGAGGAACGTTCGTTACCAACAAACAAGGTAACGTTTATTCACAATCCAATTGAGCGATTAAATAAAGAACCGTGGATTTGGTATGAAATCTCGGACTTGATGAAAAAGGCAAAGGACTCCATATTCATCCAAAGTCCTTACATCATTCCGACATCAAATATGTTGAGGTATTTAAACAAAAAGAATACAAATGCTCACGAAATCGAAGCGCTTACAAATTCACTTGCAGCTAGCCCAAATATAATGGCCTACTCAGGCTACAATCGTTACCGGAAAAAAATTGTTAATTCAGGGATTGATGTATACGAATTCCAAGGACCTTCAGAGTCGCACCATACGAAAACTTTTATATTCGATCATCGAATTTGCTTAGTTGGTTCTTTTAATTTAGACCCGCGAAGTGCATATTTAAATACTGAAGTGATGGTTGTGATTGATAGTGAAGCTTTTGCGCGTCAATTAAAAGATAAAATTGACCCTGTCATAAACGAAGGGAGCCTATTAGTCAACAACGATGGTTCCTATCGAAGACATCCATCCGTCAAAGAAAAAAGGGTATCAACGTTAAAAGTAACGGTAGCTAGGCTTTCTTCAGGATTAACTCGCTTTATCGAAAACCTGTTATAGGTTCTTTGCACAAAAGCGTTTGTACGCTTTTGTGCCTTTTTAATTGCTTTATTTTACATTTAACATATCTTATTAATCCATGATTAAGTTGATTAGAAAACCTTTAAAGACTAAATTAAGTTAATCATAATTTTTTCATATGATTGCGATAAGAATTAACAATTTGACTTATAACAAATGGGAAGATACGATTAAATTATCATTTTTCTTATAAAGGAATTAGTAAAATATGTTTTTAATAACATCACTTTAATGCGAGGTGGAAAAGTTGCAACTTCAGGTTACGAATAGTCCGTTCAATCAGGAGCAGGTAGATCTCCTAAATCGTCTTCTACCGACATTAACAGAATCTCAAAAAGTATGGCTTTGTGGGTATCTTGCTGCATCACAACCAGTGACTACAACAGGAGTAGAGCAAACACCAGAAATCCCCACTGAACAGGTTGAACAAGCAAAACCAATCTCAAAAGACATTACCATTTTATATGGGTCACAGACAGGAAATGCCCAAGGTCTTGCCGAAAACGCTGGAAAGACACTTGAAGGACGTGGCTTTAATGCCACTGTAAGTTCAATGAACGATTTTAAACCGAACAGTCTAAAGAAAGTTGAAAATTTATTGATTGTCGTCAGTACACACGGTGAAGGAGATCCCCCTGATAACGCTCTATCATTTCATGAATTTCTTCATGGTCGTCGGGCTCCTAAATTAGATGAGCTTCGGTATTCTGTGTTGGCACTTGGTGATAGTTCATATGAATTTTACTGTCAAACAGGAAAAGAATTTGACGAACGTTTAGAGGAGCTTGGTGGCACACGTCTTTACTCAAGAGTGGATTGTGACCTTGATTTTGAAGAACCGGCAGCAGAGTGGCTTGAAGGAGTCATTAATGGCTTAAGCAAAGCTCAAAGTGGAAGTAGTCCAACATCTACGATAGCAGTAACTCAACCAGCTAGTGAGACTATCTATTCAAGAACAAACCCGTTTAGAGCCGAGGTACTTGAAAATATCAACTTAAACGGTCGCGGTTCAAATAAAGAGACGCGTCATCTTGAATTATCATTAGAAGGGTCAGGTCTAACTTACAAACCTGGTGACAGTTTAGGTATTTATCCTGAAAACGATCCAGAACTTGTAGACAGGCTGTTAGACGAGTTGAAATTCGATTCTAGTGAGAATGTTACCGTTAATAAGCAAGGAGATGTTCGTCCGTTAAGAGAAGCTCTACTATCAAATGTTGAAATAACTGTTTTAACAAAGCCTCTGCTTGAACAAGCTGCAAAACGTTTGGCAAATGATGCTTTACAAGAACTATTATCAAGTGGAGAAAAAGTAATAAAAGAATATATATATGGAAGAGACTTGCTTGATTTAATTAACGATTTTGGACCATGGAAAGGAACTGCGCAAGAGTTGATCTCCATGCTTAGAAAAATGCCCGCTCGGCTATATTCAATCGCAAGTAGTCTTGAAGCGAATCCAGAAGAAGTCCATTTAACAATTGGAGCTGTCCGTTTTGAAGCACACGGACGTGAACGAAACGGTGTATGTTCCATTTTAACTGCAGAACGTATCAAACCAGGGGATACGTTACCAATCTTTATTCAAAGCAATCAAAATTTCAAGCTTCCAGAAAACCCCGATACTCCAATTATTATGGTTGGTCCAGGAACAGGAATCGCACCTTTCCGTTCGTTTATGCAGGAACGAGAGGAGATTGGAGCAGAAGGAAAGTCATGGTTATTCTTCGGAGACCAGCATTTCGTAACAGATTTCCTTTACCAAACTGAGTGGCAAAAGTGGATTAAAGATGGTGTCCTAACAAAAATGGATGTTGCGTTCTCACGCGACACAGAAGAAAAAGTTTACGTTCAGCACCGTATGCGCGAGCAAAGTAACGAATTATTCAATTGGCTTCAAGAAGGCGCTGTTTTCTATGTATGTGGCGATGAAAAACATATGGCACATGATGTTCACGAAACATTAATTGAGATAATTCAAACAGAAGGCAATATGAATCGTGAAAAAGCTGAAGCCTATGTTGCTGATATGCAACAACAAAAACGTTATCAACGTGATGTATATTGATTTTGATTTTTGATTGAAGGGAGTTATTTACTCATGGTAAATAAAGGATTAAAAGCACCGGAAGGCCCGCCGAGTGATGTAGAACGTATAAAACGAGAAAGTAATTATTTACGCGGGACACTTAAAGAATCAATGATTGATCGGATAAGTGCTGGTATCTCGGATGATGACAACCGTCTCATGAAATTCCACGGGAGCTACTTACAGGATGATCGAGACCTTCGTAATGAACGACAAAAACAAAAGCTTGAACCTGCTTATCAGTTTATGCTTCGTGTTCGTACGCCAGGGGGAGTATCTACGCCTAAACAGTGGCTGGTAATGGATGACTTAGCACAAAAATACGGAAATGGCACGTTAAAACTTACTACACGTCAAGCGTTTCAAATGCACGGAATATTGAAATGGAATATGAAGAAAACCATTCAGGAAATTCATGAATCGCTTTTAGATACAATTGCTGCTTGTGGTGATGTTAACCGAAATGTAATGTGTAATCCGAATCCATATCAATCAGAGGTTCATGCTGAAGTCTTTAAATGGTCTAAACAATTAAGTGATGATTTATTACCTCGTACTAGAGCTTATCATGAGCTTTGGCTCGATGAAGAACTTGTCGCTGGAACACCGGAAGTAGAAGAAGAAACCGAACCTATGTATGGTCCTCTTTATTTACCAAGAAAATTTAAAATCGGGGTTGCGGTACCACCTTCAAATGATATTGACGTATTTTCACAAGACCTAGGTTTTATTGCGATTGTAGAAGACGACAAGCTAATCGGATTTAATGTCGCGATTGGTGGTGGGATGGGGATGTCTCATGGAGATAAAGAAACATACCCACAGCTTGCTAAAGTTATTGGTTACTGTAAACCAGAGCAAATTTATGATGTTGCTGAAAAAATTATTACGATCCAACGTGATTACGGAAACAGATCTGAACGTAAAAATGCTCGTTTCAAATATACAGTTGATCGACTTGGAGTAGAAACAGTGAAAAATGAACTTGAACAGCGTCTTGGCTGGAGCCTTGATGAAGCGAAATCATTTCATTTTGATCATAACGGTGATCGCTACGGTTGGGTAAAAGGTGTGAAAGGGAAGTGGCATTTCACATTATTTATTCAAGGTGGTCGTATTACTGATTATGAGGATTATAAATTAATGACTGGCTTACGTGAAATTGCCAAAATCCATAAGGGCGATTTCCGTCTAACAGCCAATCAAAATCTAGTGATCGCTAATGTATCAAGTTCAAAAAAGAAGAAAATTAATGAACTGATTGAACAATACAATCTAACTGATGGAAAACATTATTCTGCTATTCGTCGAAGTTCACTTGCTTGTGTTGCGTTGCCAACATGTGGGTTAGCTATGGCTGAAGCAGAGCGTTATTTACCAACTTTACTTGATAAAATTGACGAAATTATCGATGAAAATGGTTTAAGAGACAAAGAAATTACGATTCGAATGACTGGTTGTCCAAACAGCTGTGCTCGCCCAACACTAGGAGAAATCGGTTTTATCGGTAAAGCACCAGGCAAATACAACATGTACCTTGGTGCCGCCTTTGATGGTAGCCGGTTAAATAAAATGTATCGCGAAAATATTGGCGAAGCTGAGATTTTAACCGAACTTCGTACCCTACTTTCTCGCTATTCTAAAGAGCGTGAGGAAGGCGAACACTTTGGTGATTATGTCATTCGTGCTGGTGTGATTAAAGCGGTCACGGACGGAACAAACTTTCATGATTAATACAACCTTTGAGACAGAAGTCCAGAAAAGACTTCTGTTTTTTTGCTTAAAAAACTGCACCTCTAATTGTTAGACTAACAATTAGAGGTGCAGTGCAATGCTGTTATAATTATGATGGATTCTTAGCGTACAAACCATTACACACTTCACCAAATGCAGCTGACAATGAGATATCTCCTTGTCCATGCTCACTTTTTGCATGTTGAGCCTATGTTAATGCACGGATGTATCCTCAATCATTGTTGTTGCAATGCGGACTGAAACTGTTCAATGCTATTTCTTAAGTCATCCCCCTTTGGGATGATTAAACGTTTGTTCAAGCTCTTCTTTTACTAGCTGTAATATTTCTTTCATACTTTCCTTCTTTTCTAACATAGTTTAGCTCTAATGAATTTAAAGTCTGTCGTCTTCCCACGCACGGTCAAAATCTTTAATATTGTTCTTTTCAATTGCTTCTTTTCGAAACGGATCTTCCTGCCATTGTTCAATTGCAGAACCTTTTTTTTGCTTTCGGTTACTTTTATTTTCTTTTGTCACGTGCTATGCCTCCTACAATTTATTCCCATTTAGCGTACCTCTATTTTATAAAAGTATGTATTTTCCAATTAGATAAATCTAAGGAGTAAAAGAAAGAGCAAATGATGTTCGTGCAATGGTAGATGCCTTGGGCGCAATTGGTCCGCGACACTGGAAAGGAAGAAAAGCAAGAACAAGAGCGGAAGAATGGATCATTACTGTTTGATACAGCCCTTCCTAAAGCTCTTTAATTGACAGGATAAACTTATATAAATTAAGATGACAGTATTCGTTTTCCATACAAACCATTTCGCAAAAAGTTTTGGTCTTAATTTATACCATAAATGTATCTTTTTTTATTACAGATTACTTATCTATTTTACCTTGGAGGTTTAACATGAATCAAAAATATCAATCACTATTTGAACCGTTTACCTTTTCGAACGGTATTCGATTAAAAAATCGAATTGTTCTGGCACCAATGACTCATTTTTCGTCAAATGCGGATGGAACCGTTTCGGATGATGAGCTTATATATTATGCTCGTCGCTCAAAAGGGCCGGGAATGGTTATTACTGCTTGCATTTATGTTTCAGCTAACGGCAAAGGATTTAAAGGCGAATTTGCTGGAGATTCAGATGATTCACGGGCTATGTAAGCTCGCAACAACCATTAAAGAACAAGGTGCAAAAGCTATTCTTCAAATTTTCCATGGAGGAAGAATGTGTCCTCCAGAGCTAGTTCCAAATGGTGATATCGTTAGTGCAAGTGCAGTACCAGCTGAACAGCCAAATGCACATATTCCTCGTGCGTTGAAAGGTGAAGAAATTCGGACCATTATTAAAGATTTCGGTGAGACGACACGACGTGCAATCGAAGCCGGTTTTGATGGAGTTGAAATACATGGAGCTAATGGTTACTTAATTCATCAATTCTTCTCACCTCATTCAAATCGACGAGAAGATGAGTGGGGTGGAAGTTTACAAAAGCGATTAGCCTTTCCACTGGCAATCGTTGATGAGGTTAAAAAAGTTGTGGACACATATGCAAAAGAACCCTTTATTGTTGGATATCGTTTCTCACCAGAGGAACCAGAAACACCAGGGATTACTATGGCAGATACACTTGAATTAGTCGATGCATTAGCAAATCAACCGATAGATTATCTGCACGTATCCTTAATGGATTTCTGGTCTACTGCAAGGCGATAGATGGAGAACATAGTAGAATCGACTTAATAAATAAAAAAGTTCAAGGCCGTATGCCTATAATCGGTGTTGGCTCCATCCAAACCGCGGACGACGCTGTTAAAGTCCAACAAAGCGGCACTCCCTTAATTGCTTTAGGACGAGAATTAATTATTGAGCCAGATTGGGTCCAGAAAGTCGAACAAGGCTTAGAATACGATATTGAAACAACTTTAGATAAGGAAGGACAAAAACGTTTAGATATTCCTGATCCATTATGGAATGTGATAATAAACACACCTGGATGGTTCCCTGGTGTGTAATAAAGGAGCCGAATATTAGATGATAGATTATATAAAGAAAAAACGGGAAATTCTTGAAGCGTTCCATTTCCGTCATGCAACGAAAAAGTTTGATCCTACAAAAAAAATCTCAGATGAGGACTTTGATTTTATATTAGAAACCGCACGACTCTCACCAAGCTCAATTGGCCTTGAGCCTTGGAAGTTTGTCGTTGTTCAAAATCAAGAGCTAAGAGAAAAATTAAAAGCAATAACGTGGGGGGCACAAGGGCAGCTGCTAACAGCCAGTCACTTTGTTCTTATATTAGCTAGAACGATCAAGGATACGAAATATGATTCAGCATATATTACACAACACATGACAGAAGTGAAAGGCATGCCAGAGGATATGCTTGAAACCGTTATAAACACAAGATATAAAGATTTCCAAGAAAATGACTTAAACTTACTCGATAACGACCGAACGATGTTAGACTGGGCTGGGAAACAAACATATATTGCTTTAGGTAATATGATGACAGCTGCAGCGCAAATTGGAATTGATTCATGTCCAATCGAAGGGTTTCATTATGAATCTGTTCATACACTTTTAGAGGAAGAAGGTCTTCTAGAGAATGGACATCTAGATATTTCCGTAATGGTCGCCTTTGGTTATCGTGAAAATGAACCACGTCCTAAAACGAGAAAAGATCGTAAAGACATCATAAAGTGGATAAAGTAAGGAATACTGCCTCAAGCGTCTTTTGTACAAAAAAGATTTTCTATAATTAAGCTAAAATTCATGTGGATCTTTTTTTAGAATGAAGTAAACTACTACTATAAGTTGACTAAGCAAACCAAAGCCGAACCACGGGTTATTGTGGATTCGGCTATTTGTGAAACAATAATTACACATAACAGATAAGTTTTTTAGTATGTTTAATTAAGGAAAACTGTAGCCATTATTTAATCGGACTATAACATGAGGTTAGGAGGAATTTATGAATAACGACTGGGTCCTTGCAGCTAAATCCTTATCTAATATATCTGTTACATCAAACCGCAACAACGAACCAGTATCAATTAGTGGCAGCCCTGATGATTTACGATGTATCGGAGTTGGAACTGATGCGGCAGTTTTTCAATCCGTTGCGATTCCGTCATATGCATTTAAAGTGTATGCAAGTGCGAAGCTAGATAAAGTTCAAATAGAAGAAAAGGTCTATCACAAACTTGGAGAATCACCTTATTTCTCCAAATGCTTTGCTTCAACTGAAAACTACCTTGTGTTAAGTTACGAAGAAGGGTTGACGCTATATGACTGTCTCCTACAAGGGGTGCAAATCCCTGAGCAAGTAATTCTTGACGTTGAGGATGCTAGGACTTATGCAATTAATAAAGGATTAAATCCACGTGATATTCATTTAAAAAATATTATCCTACAAAATGATCGTGCTAAAATCCTAGATGTTTCTGAATATACTAAACCGGGAAATGATTTTAGATGGGAGCATTTAAGAAAAGCTTATTTCGAATATTATCATCTAATTGATGGAAAAAGTGTACCTTCTTGGTTATTAGAAACTGTCCGTAAATGGTACAATCAACGAAACAATCAATTTTCAACGTTTGATGAATTCATGAAAAATGTCTTAAAACTTATTAAATTTATAAAATAACATGGTTTGTATTAAATCATTATCCTTCGCATATTTAATACAAAAAAACCTGCAATATTATGCAGGTTTTTTTGTATTAGTCTATCTCAATAATATCCCAGCTATGAATAAAATCGACAGCTCCCTTAAGTGTTTGCGCAACTGGACAACCTTGTTCAAATACAGATAATGCTCGTTCTGCCGCTGCCGTTTTCCCCTTTGGAACTTTAAGTGAGTAGTGACAACTGATTTTTGTAATTTTCAACACGCCCTCAGGTGCTTCAATTGTACCTTGGACTTGGGCCTCGACTTTATTTGGCGATGTTGGAATTTTACGCGCCTCCAGCGCGCCTGAAAGGGTTCCAACCAGTCAGCCACCCGCTGCTGCGACGATATGATCAAGTGTGGAAGGATTTTCAACCTCTGTGTGAACACCGTAGAAATCTTTGACGCCTCCATGTACCCCAAAATGAAGAGGTGCATCAAATCCCTCAATAAAGGCATGTCGAATTTTATTAGCCGTATCTTTTTGAATAATCGTGATATTCGTTAAGGCGATCGGTTTAGTCATATCACATCACACTCCTTACTATAAGCTTAGCTAAAAGCTAAACACGCACGCAACCATTCACCCTATATTCTATATTATTGGGGCAATGGCTGTCATTTTTATTCAACCAATCTTGCCTTATACCTTATGCTTTGCAGCCGGGGCAATGATTTTCGTTGTGGCCGAGGAGGTTATTCCAAGCTCTCAAGAAGAAGGAAATAGTGATATTGCAACGATGAGTTTAATGATCGGTTTCACTGTAATGATGATTTTAGATGTAGCTTTAGGATAATTTATAAAACTGATAAGAGAATCCCCCAAAAGAGAAGGAGGGTACTGAAAAAGGGTGCTTTTCCCTTTTTCAGTGGCCTTTAAGTAATGTGCGGAGCCGTTGCCTGGTTTTGAAAGCCTTGCTACGAGTGGTTTTCTCGTAGCAAGGCGCGCAACGTGCGAAGCCATTACTACTTCTTTGAGTTACAAAGAAGTAGTTTTTCAGTGGCCTCAAGAGAAGAGGGATTCTCATTGCTTTTATTGCAGTTTCAAGGGTGATGACAAATTCTTTATGATCGTGTTTTAACTTGTTATATATGATGACGTGTTGGTACATTCAATACTACTTGAAAGAAAATAACTAATTCCTTCATTTTTTCTTCCTTCAGATAATATATTACTTACAAGTATCAAATTCATCTATATAAAAACACACAATACTTTTCGTGAACATTTATCTATGATTATTCATATTGTATTAATTAGTAATCATTGTTTCTGAAAAGGATGGTTTTGATGCCAGCAATAGTAGGAGCTGTAAAAGTAAACAGTATTGGGAGTAGTAGCATTTTTAATATTGGAGACGTCTTCATCATTGCTCCGGCTACTACAGCCAAAACCTTTGCGGGAGCCGGTTCATTTAATACTGGAGATTATATAAAAATAAGAAATGACTCTAGTTCTACAAATACCTATGATAGCGATTTTGCGGATTCAAACATCAAATCAGTCACATAGAAGGATTTTGGGGGAGGTATCGTATGAATTTTCATATTAATCAAAGTATCGTCATACACAATTTAAAAGTTGGTGGTATTACGAACTCTTCCGTTTTACAAATCGGTAGTGCAGGTATGATAAAAGCATTATCAAACCTCTACAATACAGGAGGCTTTACTGAGCCAGCCCCTGAAATAGAGGAAAACGGTACACGCCCCCCACTTGTTCCTCTTGCCCCTCCAACTGGTTCATCATTTGAATAATTACATTTTATCAAGGAGGAGATTTTAATGTGGAACAATTCTTATATAATACAAAATCTCCAACACATTTATGATTGTTTGAACTACCAGCATCAAAGAATTACTGAATTAGAGTCAGTGGTTCAACAGCTCCAATTGGAAATAAATACGCTAAAAGAAAATCAAACTTCAACTATTGAAAGGGTTGAATATAAGTTTGACCAATTAAAAGTAGAGAGATTGGAAGGCACATTAAATATTGGAATAACTCCAAATAATGGGGGAGGTTCAATTGAAGATTTTTCTGTTAATCAAAATGAATTAAATGTGCCTTCAATGAATAACGAACAATCAAAGTTATTTGATAACATTCGGCAACATATATATGAGTATTTAAACGAAGATTGTTACGAGATGATTGATTCAATTGAAAAACAACATCATTACCAAATCAATGATGAATACCGTAACCACATTATTGAAGATATAAAAAAACAGATAGACAATCGGATTCAATATTACCTTAACCAAATAAATTTCAATGATCTTGATAAGAAAAAATTAGCAGAGGTTGAAGAAATGACAATAAATAAAGTAAAAGAAGACATTCATAAAACGTATGATGAATTTATTAAACATTTACCGAGGGGAGAATGATTTTTTATGAATTTTACCGTGGTAAATAAAAACATATGTGTAGAAAACATTCAGATTACAGGGGTCGCGAGTTCGTCTATCTTTTTAGTCGGTGACACTGATTCTATTGCTTTATCTTCCGTTTTTGATACACCACCTGAATCACTAATTATAGGTCCATTTGTCCCACTTGCCCCTGAATAAAGGAGCGGAATACTTTGTTTAAAAGGACATCAGTTACTAAAAATATTAACGTTACAAATGTATCTAGTGGCTCCATATTTGAGATTGGAGATTCAACTGGCATTAGACCACGCTCTAGAGCTTTAGCTGTACAACGTGAAATGGAATTATTTTTTGGAAACGAGGGTAACTTTGAAAAATACTCAATTTTCACCAATCCCATACCAGTACCAAATGTTGATGAAAATATAAAAATGACAAAATATAATCAATCACCATTTATCTATGTAAATCATATTGACATCATAAGTACTGCAGCATCTAGTGTATTGCATATTGGATCAACAAAAACGATTGATGCAGAATCTAGGGTTAAACATATTAGACAATTACTAGACGATTAACAATATATTTTACCCGAACACTTCTTTTTATTGTGAATAATTATAATATATACAGAAATGAAAAGGGTGTTATTATGCCTTCAATCGTTGGTGGACCTATTAAAGTTAATTCAAATGAGGGAGTAATGAATTTTGGAGATTCCTTAAATATTTCTCCAAAGAGTACAAATAAAGTAGTTTCTGGCTCAGGTGGTGGTAATACAGGTGATTTTATCGTTACAAATAACGGGTTTAATATAAATAATACATCTGATCCAGATGTTGCTGATCAAAACCAAGGTGGCAATGCATAAATAAATTAAGAAATAGATAAGAAAATGTTCAGCTGTGAATATGGTTTATTAATTACATTTGAAAGGTGCTAAACAATCTAGAATATAATGAGGATTCTTTAAAGTTAGTCATTAGATATTATAAAAGAAGGAGAGGATGTTAAGGTTAAAATTAACTAGTTCACTTGAGTTACCAGCCATTCTTAATGTTATTTAATTTGGGAACCATTCAATCATGATTTTCCAAAAATAACTTCGATTGATTTTTTTAAAAGTGGTGAATTTTATGGATAATTTCTCAAATGAATGGTCTAAGCCATTTAGAAGATTTTTTGATGATGAATTTTGGGGGAAATTTGATCATTACTTTAACGGTATTGGTAATCAACCACTAGTAAACGTATACGAATCTGAGAATGAGTTAATTTGTAATGTTTGCTTACCTGGCTTAAAAAAAGTAGACGATATCCGCTTGAATGTAGTCAACCAGAATACACTAGAAATAAGCTGTACTATTAACCTAGAATATAAAGGATTTCGTCTCATTCAGGAAGAAATAAATCAAGGAGTAATTAATCGAACCATTAACCTACCATTTTCAGTACGTAATGATAAAATTGAAGCCTCGTATAAAAGAGGACTATTAACGGTTCATTTATTTCGATTAATCCCAAATAATGATAATAAAAGCATCTTAATAAGAGACGAGGAATAAGGGGCTGTCCACTTAGTAAGCTTACTTTATGCTTCTCAGGCAGCGAAAAGATTTTCGTTGTTACAGAAAAAGCTCTCAAGGAGAAAGCAATAGCAATTGCAACGATGTAAATTTAGGATTATTAGGTGAGAATCCCTCAATGGAAAGGAGGGATTCTCATTGCTTTCTATTGCTGTTGATTCTGAAGAGAGTACTCCGCATAAGCAACTAAGCGCTTGGTCATTTCTCCTCCAACAGAACCGTTAGCACGAGCAGTCGTGTCGGCACCTAATTCAACTCCTAATTCATTCGCAATTTCCTGTTTCATGGATTCAAGTGCACTTTCTGAACCTGGCACTAATAATTTGTTTCTTGCCATTGTTCAACACCCCTTTTGAATGGTTTAGGAAAGACAAGCACCGAACAGTGCTCAAAATTAGGATGTCCGGTGATTCGCTTATTATTAAGCCTCGTGATTTAAATATTACTACTATGTTTCATCACTACGTGTAAAAACACAGTTTTCAAAATAAAAAAGGAGATACTTTCATCGTATGAATATGAAGTGTAATTGCAAAAAAAATAGAAAGGAGTTATTATACACTCCTTTCTATTTCAAATAATGTCAATTAGATAACACGTTTTTAAATTCCTCTGTTAATAGGGGAATAACTTCAAAGAGGTCACCGACGATTCCGTAATCAGCGATTTTGAAAATCGGTGCATCCGCATCCTTATTAATTGCGATAATAATACGAGATTGGCTCATACCAGCCACATGCTGAATCGCTCCGCTTATCCCGCATGCGATATAAATTTCAGGAGTTACGACCTTACCTGTCTGGCCAATTTGCATTGAATAGTCACAATAGCCAGCGTCACAAGCTCCACGCGAAGCACCGACTGCTCCACCTAGTAGGTCAGCTAACTCTTCTAACGGTTGAAACCCTTCCGTGCTTTTTACACCACGACCACCTGCAATAATAATTTTCGCTTCAGATAAATCAACCTTGGCTGATGTTTTTTGGACTACTTCGAGTATTTTAGTTTGCAAGGAGGATGGTTCATTGTACGCGATTTTTTCAATGTTCCCATTTTTATTTTTGTTATCTGCTATTGTTATATTATTTGGTCTAATGGTCACAACCCAGGGTGAACTTTCCACTTTCTTTTGTTCAAATGCTTTGCCTGCAAAAATTGGCCGAGTATAGACAATTTCTTCTCCTAATTTTCCAATGTTAATAACATCCGATACTTGACCTGCATCAAGACTCGCTGCAATCATAGGGGCTAGATCTCTCCCTATTGCCGTGTGACCAAAAATGATTCCCCTAGGATTAGAAGCATCAATCACCTGCTTTAGGGCAGATGCATAGGCTTCCGGTTGATAATACTTCAGCTGCTCATGATCCACGACATATATCTTTTCCACTCCAGAATCTGAAAGGGTCGTGACGATGTGATCTAGCTGACTGCCAATGATAGCTAGACAGATTTGGTCACGAGAAGTAGAGGATACTTTCGCTGCTTCAATTGCTTCATATGTGACCTGACGTAATGCACCATCACGGTGTTCAGCAACGACGAGAATCGTTTTACTCATGTTGATTTCCTCCTTGTGTAAAATTTATAGGTAAAGGAGTTAAATAACGTTTGAGGTATTTCGGAGCTTTTCTATAAGCTGCTTTACTTGCTCTGTTAACTCACCCTTTAGTATTTGACCTGCTTCTTTTTTGGGAGGGGGTAAAATTGCTGTAGTAGTTGTTTTCGGGGTTAATTCCGCATCGGTTATCTTTAAATCATCTAATGTTAAGTGTTTAAAAGGTTTCTTCTTCGCTTTCATGATCCCTGGCAGACTAGGATAACGAGGTTCATTTAAACCTTGCTGTGCTGTAAAAAGGGCCGGTAAAGCAACTTCAACCTTCTCTAAATCGCCCTCTGCATCTCGATGAACGGTAGCGACTTGATTTGTAATAGTTAATTCTGTAATTGAGCCGACATGAGGGATGTTTAGCTTTTGTGCCAATCGAATAGCTACTTGGCCAGCACCATTATCGACGGAAAAGTACCCGCCAAGAATGAGATCATATACTCTCTCCTTGAAAAAAGACGCCAACACATTTGAAACCGTATATTCATCTGCAGACATTCTTTCGTCAGATATAAGGACAGCTTCATCAGCTCCCATAGCTAAGGCTGTTTTTAATGCTTCCGCAGAACGCTTAGGGCCAACTGAGATTACACATACATTACCGCCAAATTGATCTCTTAGTTGAATGGCTTCCTCGACAGCATACTCATCATAAGGATTGATGACGAACTGTACCTCATCCTCAGAAACGTTCCCGTTTTCAATGATGATTTTTTCCTCGGTGTCAAAGGTTTGTTTCATGATGACATAAATGTTCATCGATCATTCTCCTTTCAAATGGTTACAATTTTCGTCCTAGCTAGCACGCAACAAAATGAAAACATTTACATAATCGTATGAAAGAGTTTCGCTACTCATTCACTAATTTTTAAGTTGCATAGAAAATGGCATAATTCAAAAGCTTTTTAAATATAAGTAAATCAACACAACATAACACCTTTATTGTTATTGAGGGTAGGGGAAAGACTCCCTATGCACATAATTAAGCTATATCCATGAAAGGACTGATTTTTTGTGGCTTGGCAATGGGTACAATTTTTAGCGTTTTCTATTGTAAGCGCTTACAGCTTGTATTTATTTATGAAAGTTATCTACCATCGCTATTTATACATTAAGCTTGGAAAAAAGTTTGAGATTGAAAAAAACTGGCATGAACGCTTCAACATTTTTATAACTCAAGTGTTAGGTCAAAAGAAACTATTGAAGGATCGTAAAAGTGGGATCATGCATGTATTAATTTTCTATGGTTTTATTATTCTTCAATTTGGCGCACTAGATATTATCGTAAAGGGACTTGGAATAGAACGACTACCTTTACCAGGTTATCACGTGTTTGGATTCATACAGGAAGTAACTGTCCTCCTCATTTTTCTTGCCGTAGGTTATGCTGCCTATAGACGCTACGCTGAGAAACTACCTCGTTTGAAAAGAGGGAAGAAACCAAGCGTCGTAATCTACTTTATTTTTTCTTTAATGCTCACGGTTCTATTTACACTTGCCTTTGAACGAGTGCTACATGAAGCGACCTTTTCATGGTATGCCCCGATTACCTCACTTATCGCAGCCCCTTTTACTGGAATGAACGCAATCGTAGCAACCAGCTTCTTTTATACCTTTTGGTGGGCTCATTTACTTATTCTGCTTGCATTTCTCGTTTATGTTCCTCAGTCGAAGCACTTTCACATCCTTGTTGCTCCTCTAAATCTTTTATTAAAACGAACGGAACCTATTGGTCGGTTACGGAAACTAGATCTTGAAGATGAGGAAGCCGAATCGTTCGGTGTTGGTAAAATTGAAGACTTTACTCAGCATCAAATGCTCGATTTCTATGCTTGCGTTGAATGTGGTCGCTGTACCAACTCTTGTCCTGCGTCAAATACAGGGAAGGTTCTATCTCCGATGCATCTTATTGTGAAGTTGCGTGATCATTTAACAGAAAAAGGAGCTGCCATTACTTCTAAAACTCCATGGGTGCCTTCGTTTGCGTTTGAAAGCAGCGACTCACATATTGTTCAACACTCGGCTGCTCAAAAGAAGCCCGTTTATTGGGGGAATGAACAAATTACGTCCATTCTACCTACGATGAGCATACAGGAAACAATGTGGAAGACGTGTGAAAAAAATATAACTGAAATTGAACTTGTTGGCGATGTTATAACTGAAGATGAAATTTGGGCTTGTACAACTTGCCGTAACTGTGAAGACCAATGTCCAGTTGGTAATGAGCATGTTGATAAAATTATTGATTTACGTCGACACTTGCTTCTAATGGAGGGGCGGGTCCCACATGAAGGGCAGCGTGCTATGCAAAACATAGAACGACAAGGGAATCCATGGGGAATCAATCGAAAGGACCGCAGCAAGTGGACGGAATGGATAGATGGAGTGCCCGTCCCAACCGTTAAAGATAATCCTGATTTTGAAATTCTTTATTTTGTCGGTTCAATGGGTTCCTATGATAATCGAAGTCTGAAAGTCTCACGTTCTTTTGCAAGACTACTAAACGAAGCGGGCGTTAATTTTGCCATTCTTGGAAATGAAGAAAAAAATTCAGGTGATACCCCGAGAAGAATGGGGAATGAATTATTGTTTCAGCAGCTGTGCATGGAGAATATTGAGACCTTTCAGAAATACGGTGTCCAAAAAATTGTCACGGCTTGTCCTCACACATTCAATACATTAAAAAATGAATACCCTGATTTCGGATTAGAAGGAGTGGAGGTTTATCATCATACAGAGCTACTAAGTGAATTGGTGAAAGAAGGAAGACTGACCCCTAAATATCAAGTGAACGAACGTATTACGTACCATGATTCATGTTACCTAGGTCGCTATAACAATATTTATGAACAGCCTCGAGATATTCTACGATCCATCAAGGGATTAATCTTACTAGAGATGGAGCGAAACCGTGATAATGGCATGTGCTGTGGTGCTGGTGGAGGAATGATGTGGATGGAGGAAACTGCTGGAAAACGGGTCAATCTAGCTCGAACAGAACAGGCACTTCAACTGAATCCAACGGTTATTAGTAGTGCCTGTCCATTTTGTCTCACCATGCTCGAGGATGGGACTAAGGCAACGGAAACAGATGAACTTGTAAAAGCAAAAGACATCGCTGAAATATTAGAGCAAGCCGTTTTTGAAGACTTGTACAATGAAGGCTTATCTAAAAAGGAGGCTTAACTATGCCAAGACAAATTCGTCATGCAGCAGTAATTGGATCGGGGGTTATGGGGGCAAGTATCGCAGCCCACTTAGCTAACGTCGGCGTCCCCTGTCACTTACTTGATATCGTCCCAACTCAACTAACGAAAGAGGAGGAAGCAAAAGGACTAACATTAAAAAGCGTAGAGGTACGTAATCGACTAGCTGTCAATGCGATTAACCATTTAAAGAAAAGGAGGCCTGCACCTCTTTATGTTGATGAAAATAGCGCACTAATTACTCCCGGTAATATTGAGGATCATATAGAGCGTTTAAAGGAAGTGGATTGGATTATTGAAGTGGTGGTCGAAAACATCACTATTAAGAAGCAGGTCTATAAACAGATTGAAAGTGTATGGCAGGAAGGAACCATCGTAAGCTCTAATACATCGGGGATCTCGATAAATGCCATGGTGGAAGAACGAAGCCATTCATTCAAACATTATTTCTTAGGTACACATTTTTTTAATCCTCCACGATACATGAAGCTTCTTGAAATCATCCCAGGGCAGCAAACATTGCCGGAAGTTGTTAGCTTTATGCAAGAATTTTGCGAAAAAAGACTCGGAAAAGGCGTCGTAATCGCAAAAGATACTCCTAACTTTATCGGCAACCGGATTGCAACATACGGCATTCTTGTCACACTTCGAGAAATGGTGGAGAAAGGCTATACCGTTGAAGAAATTGATAACGTGACAGGTCCCATCATGGGGCGCCCGAAAAGTGCAACATTTCGAACATTAGACATCGTTGGTCTCGATACTTTTTTATATGTAGCGAATAACGTGTATGAAAAAGTAACCGATGAAGGGGAAAAGGCCGTTTTTGATGTACCTGAGTTCTTAAGAAGGATGGTAGCGAAAGGATGGCTTGGCGAAAAAACAGGGCAAGGTTTTTATAAAAAGATTAAAAACGGTAACCATAAAAAAATTTATTCGCTAAACCTTGAATCAATGGAGCATCGTCCGCAACAAAAAGTAGTCGGAGCATCACTCGAGGCGGCAAAGTTAACGAAAGGAACGAGGGGAAAACTCAATGCTCTTCTAAACGGTCATGACCAGTACTCAGAATTAGCATGGAATGTTTTGAAGTACGTCCTCCTTTATTCAGCAGAAAAAGCTGGTGAAATTTCTGATTCAATTGTAGAAATTGATAAAGCCATGAAGTGGGGTTTTAGCTGGGAGCTAGGTCCGTTTGAAACATGGGATGCCATCGGATTAAAAAAATCAGTTTTACGAATGGAAGCAGATGGGCTCACTGTACCTAAGTGGGTAAAGGATTGGATTGCTGCGGGGAATGAATCTTTTTATTCAAAAAGGCAAGGTACTGTTTTTTTCTCATCAAATGGCCAGTACAAACAGCTTGAAGAAAACCCAGAAGTCATTTCGCTTCAAACTTTAAAAGAACAAAACAAAGTCATTAAGTCAAACAACGGGGCAAGTCTGCTTGACCTTGGTGATGGGATAGCTTGTCTTGAATTCCACTCACCAAACAACGCCATTGGGGCAGATATTCTCTTAATGGTCGAACAAAGTCTTGAGGAAGTTCGCCAAAATTATGAAGGTCTAATCATTGCAAATCAAGGGCGTAATTTTTGCGTCGGCGCTAATTTAATGATGCTTTTAATGGAAGCCCAAGATGAGGAATGGGATGAAGTTGACTACATTATTCGCAAGTTCCAGAACACGATGTCTAGGCTAAAACAATTTGAAAAGCCCGTCATCGCGGCTCCTCATCGAATGACATTAGGAGGTGGAGTTGAAATTTGTCTTCCAGCAGACCGGGTTGTTGCCTCTGCTGAAACATACTACGGTCTTGTTGAAGTTGGTGTTGGGTTAATCCCTGCAGGCGGTGGCTGTAAGGAGCTCATCTCACGTCTTAGTGGTTCTATCACGAATCACCAAGTTGATTTACAGCCATTTGTAAACACCATTTTTGAAACCATCGGAACTGCTAAAGTGTCGACAAGTGCTCCAGAGGCGAAAAAATTAGGGTATATGCGTGATTCTGATTTTGTTGTTTATAATCACGATCATTTAATTTATGAAGCGAAACAAATCGCCATGCAGCTTGCTCAAAGGTATGAAACGAAACCGATTAATGATATTCGTGTAGTAGGAAGAGAAGGAAAAGCGGTGATGCAGCTAGGTGCCTATCAAATGAAATTAGCAGGGCATATCAGTGACCATGACCATTTGATTGCGAACAAACTTGCCCATGTATTAGCAGGGGGTGACGTACCAGCAGGGACTATGGTAAGTGAGCAATATATGCTGGACCTCGAGCGTGAAGCCTTTTTAAGTTTATGTGGCGAACCGAAAACTCAGCAAAGGATGCAACACATGTTGTCGAAGGGAAAACCGCTTAGAAATTAGGACGATTTGAGAGGTGAATAAGATGAAAGAAGCAGTAATTGTATCGATTGCAAGAACACCGGTTGGAAAGGCGAAAAAAGGGGTCTTTGCACAAACTCGTATCGAGGATTTAGGGAAAACCGTATTAGATGCTGTGATCGCACGTGCACCCGGCTTAAAAAAAGACGATGTAGAGGATGTGATTATTGGCTGTGCCATGCCAGAAGGGGAGCAAGGCTTAAACGTCGCAAGAATTATTAGTCTGTACGCGGGCTTTCCTGTAACAACACCCGCACTTACGATTAACCGATTTTGCTCCTCAGGCTTACAATCAATTGCCTTTGCAGCTGAGCGGGTGATGCTTGGGCATGCTGAGGTTGTTATCGCTGGTGGAATCGAGAGTATGAGCCACGTGCCGATGACGGGATTTAAGCTTTCTCCCCATCCTAACATCGTCGAGGAAATGCCAGAAGTCTACATGGGCATGGGGTTTACAGCTGAAGAAGTAGCCCAGCGTTTTAACGTTTCACGAATTGATCAGGATCGCTTTGCGGCTGCGAGCCACCACAAAGCGGCAGTTGCGGTGCAGGCCGGCTATTTTAAAGATGAAATCGTTCCTGTTCCTATTATACAAAAAGGCGTCGATAAACTCGGAATGCGCTTGGAAAAAGAACTCGTTGTTGATACCGACGAAGGAGTGCGGCCTCATACAACCGCAGATGTACTGTCTGGACTCAAACCCGCTTTCAAGCAGGGCGGTTCCGTGACGGCCGGAAATTCATCACAAATGAGTGACGGAGCTGCAGCATGTGTCATTATGAGTAGGGAGAGAGCTAATCAGCTTGGTCTGAAACCGTTGGCAGGCTTCAAATCATTCGCCCTCGCTGGAGTAGAACCAGAGATTATGGGGGTTGGTCCAATTAAAGCGATCCCAAAAGCACTACAAATGGCCGGGATTAATGAGAAGGACGTTAACATTTTTGAGATAAATGAAGCATTTGCTTCACAGTGCTTACAGGTTATTCGAGCATTAAACATCGATGACGAGAAGGTGAATGTTAATGGTGGAGGCATTGCTTTAGGTCACCCACTTGGATGTACGGGAACGAAGCTAACCTCGACATTAATCTACGAGCTAAAGCGTCGTGGAGGTGGCTACGGAGTTGTTTCAATGTGCATTGGTGGCGGGATGGGAGCTGCTGGAGTGTTTGAGGTTTATCCAGATTGATTACAACAAATCCTTCCGTTAACAAATGAATGTAGTCCGTTTAAACTTCATGCATCTGAGACATTTATCGTAAGGGGGAACGCTTCATGGTAAAGAAAATAGTTGGGGGAAGTTTTATCATTGAAGAAGGTGATTATAACTCGATCGTGACACCAGAGGATTTTTCTGAAGAGCAACGGATGATTGCCGAAACAACAAAGGATTTTATTGAAGGAGAGGTTCTTCCGCAAGATGAAGAGATTGAAAAATTAAATTATGAGCTCACCATTCAGTTTTTAAGAAAAGCAGGTGACTTGGGTCTATTAGGAGCAGATGTGCCGGAACAATATGAAGGGCTTGGCCTTGATAAGGTAAGCTCGACACTCATTAATGAACGACTCGCAAAAGCATCCTCCTTTGCGCTTTCCCTAGGTGCTCATGTAGGCATTGGTTCTTTGCCAATCGTCTATTTCGGTACAACAGAACAAAAGAATAACTACCTTCCAGATTTGGCTAGCGGACGTAAAATCGCTGCATATTGCCTAACTGAACCGTCCTCCGGCTCAGATGCTTTAGGTGCAAAAGCGACCGCTACCTTATCAGAGGATGGTACCCATTATCTATTAAACGGAACGAAACAGTTTATTACAAATGCCGGCTTCGCCGATATTTTCATCGTCTATGCGAAAGTAAATGGAACCGATTTTAGCACCTTTATTGTCGAGAGAACGATGGAAGGGGTAAGCATTGGACCGGAAGAGCAGAAGATGGGGATAAAGGGGTCTTCCACTTGTCCGCTCATTCTTGAAGATGTAAAGGTGCCAGTTGAAAATTTGTTATGGGAGGTTGGAAAGGGGCATCTTATCGCCTTTAATATTTTAAATATTGGCCGGTTTAAGCTTGCTGCAGGGTGTCTTGGTGCATCAAAAGAAACGGTTGAACTTGCTTCAAAATATGCAAATGAGCGCCAGCAGTTTGCTCAACCAATTTCGTCCTTTTCACTAATACGCAAAAAGTTAGCAGAAATGAACATCAAAGCCTATGTCCTTGATAGTATGGTTTACCGTACAGCTGGCCTGATTGATTCTAGTATGAAGGACATTGATTTTAATAGTCCGGAAGCAGGCATGGCTTCAGCAAAAGCAATTGCCGAATATGCGATAGAATGTTCGATTAATAAAGTTTTCGGTTCTGAAACATTAGACGCTTTAGCGGATGAAGGAGTTCAAATACACGGTGGGTATGGATTTATTCAAGAGTATAAAATCGAGCGAATTTATCGTGATTCGCGTATTAATCGAATTTTTGAAGGAACAAATGAAATTAATCGATTACTCATTCCAGGTACGCTTATTAAAAGAGCAATGAAAGGGGAACTGCCCTTATTACAAAAAGCACAAGCACTCCAATCTGAGCTTCTCACGCTCATACCTAATCGTACGTTTGAAGGGTTGCTCGAACAAGAACATCATTTACTTTCTATGGCCAAGAATATCTTCTTAATGATTGGCGGTTTGGCTGTCCAAACCTATCAAGTCAAATTAGAACAAGAACAAGAAATGTTAAGTTACCTAGCTGATATTATGATCCAAGTTTACGCCATTGAAAGTGTGTACCTTCGAACAATGAAAATCGTAAATACAAAAGGAGAAGAACATTCAACCAATGCAATTAATATGACAAAGGTATTTATTCATGAATCCTTTGAAGTCTTGGAGTCATTAGGGAAGAATGCATTGGCTTTTATGGCATCAGGAGATACGCTGCAAACGCAGCTATCGATACTAAAGAAGCTTTCACGCCGAACGCCCGCAAACACTATCGGGTTAAAAAGGCAAATAGCAGAACGTGTGGTGAAATCGGAAAAGTACGTCGTTTAAAGGGTAAATAGAGGAATCTGTAATGCGTGTTATAAAACACGTCTTCTAGCCAAAAAAGGAGTGTTGGGTATGACCGATAAGGTTTGGTTGGCGGAATATCCGAAAGAGGTTTTTCCAACATATGATTATCCTAAGCACAATTTGGCTCAATTCATGTTAGACGCAGCCGCAAAATACCCGGAAAATACAGCCTTGTTCTTTTATGGAAAAAAAATCAAGTACAAAGAGTTGTTATATGAAACGTATCAATTCGCACATGTATTAAAAGAATTGGGAGTTGAAAAAGGTGATCGTGTCGCCATCATGCTCCCGAACTGTCCACAAGCGGTTATCACTTATTACGGTGCACTATTAATTGGTGCCATTGTCGTACAAACAAATCCGACTTATGTAGAAAGAGAACTTGAGTATCAACTCAATGATTCCGGAGCAACAATCCTCATTGCACTTGACCTTCTGCATAATCGAGTTCGGAATGTACTAACAAAGACAACAGTTAGGCATACGATCTTTACTTCTATAAAAGATTACTTGCCCTTCCCAAAAAATTTCTTATATCCACTAAAGGTCAAAAAAGACGGGTTATCAATGAATGTACGCTACGAGAAAAATATGTTTTCATTGAAAGACCTGCTTTCTCAAGCCCCAGTCTCGCCCGTTAGTGTTGAGATTAATCCTGAGAAAGATTTAGCGCTTTTACAATATACAGGTGGAACCACAGGTCTTTCCAAAGGGGTGATGCTTACTCATTATAATCTCGTAGCGAACACCCTTCAAACAAGGGCATGGACCTATCGAAGTGAGGAAAGCAAGGAACGATATTTAGCTGCACTCCCATTTTTCCACGTGTTTGGAATGACAGTCCTTATGAATCTTGCTATGAAACTAGGTGGAATGCTGATCCTTATCCCAAAGTTCGAACCAGAATTATCATTAAAGCTTATAAACAAAATGAAGCCAACTACTTTTCCAGGAGCACCTACGATGTACATCTCTCTCATGAACAGTCCGAACATACACAAATATGACTTATCGTCTATAAATGTATGTATTAGTGGAGCAGCATCCTTACCTAGTCATCTTCAGGAGATTTTTGAAAACGTTACAGGTGGGAAGTTGATTGAAGGCTACGGCTTAACAGAAGCATCACCAGTTACCCATGCTAATAATATATGGGAAAAAAGAAAGCTTGGCTCAATTGGAATTCCATTTCCTGATACTGAAGCAAAAATAATCGATCCTGATACAGGAGTTGAAGTAGACTATGGGGAAGTCGGTGAGCTTATAATTCGTGGGCCTCAAGTGATGCAAGGCTATTGGAACCAACCAGAAGAGACTACTAATACATTAAAGGACGGTTGGCTCTATACTGGGGATATGGCAAAGATGGACGATGACGGCTTCTTTTATATTATTGACCGTAAAAAGGATGTTATTATCGCTGGTGGCTTTAATATTTATCCTCGCGAAATTGAAGAAGTATTGTTTGAACATCCTGCCGTATTGGATGCGGTTGTTGTCGGTATCCCAGATGAATACCGAGGTGAAACGGTAAAAGCATTTATCGTTATAAAAGATGGAGTGAATCTAGATATAGAGCAGCTTGAAACCTTCTGTCGAGCTAAGCTGGCTGCTTACAAAGTACCGAGAAAGTTTGAATTTCGTGATAGCCTTCCTAAAACATTGATTGGTAAAACACTGCGCCGGCTATTAGTAGAGGAGGAAAAAGAAAACCTGCAAGATAAGTAACTTGAAAGCATAAGGGGATGGTCGACATTTTAAAATGCATAATGGACCAAAAGTGAACTTCAACCCTGTTTAAAAAAGTATGCCAAATACCTAAACTGATTTTTCTCAGGCAAAAGATAGGCAGAAAGGCAAGATGATACATAATCTTGCCTTTTATTTATTGCGTTATGACTCCACAACTACGACTGTTGCTGCCATCCCAGCCTCCTTGTGACCTGGTAACGTACATAGAA
This sequence comes from Halalkalibacter urbisdiaboli, assembly GCF_002156385.1. GTDB lineage: Bacteria > Bacillota > Bacilli > Bacillales > Bacillaceae_D > Halalkalibacter_A > Halalkalibacter_A urbisdiaboli. The sequence continues at coordinate 847,354 of NZ_MVJM01000003.1, read as the reverse complement.
CTTCATAAATACCTGGTTTTGTAAAGGTAACAGCTTGACTATTTGAGTCGTTTGGCATGGCATGAAGATGGTAACCCAACTCTTTAATCTCAAAATCATGTTCCTCTAAACCATCATTCACCAAAGTAAACGTAACTTCTTCATTTTGAGAAACTTCTATTTTTTCGGGTGAAAAATGGTAGTCATCTGCATGAATGACGATTTCCTCTACATGTTCATGTACTTTATGAGCTTCCTCCTTTACGCTCCGCTCAAAGGAATAATCATGGAAGCTATATAAAAACAAACAAATTAACACAAAATATAGAGAAGGCTGCATCAATAAACGGACTCGTGTTGAAATACTTTTTATTTCCGAGAGCTGTAATAAATAAACGAGAAAGAAAATGCCAACACATATAAGCCCAATGATATGTAGCAATTGGTTTTGGTTTTCTAGAGCGATCATCGCACCAAGCATTGTCCCCATCATTCCACCCATAAAACCTGAGATCAGACCATCTAAAATAGCTACAATGGCGTATGGAAACCCTACCGTGACACCAACAAAGCCTCCAATGAGCATGCTCAACATTGTAATCTCAAAAAACGAGGAGGGGAACAACATTGCAGCTAAACTCCCAACACCTAGACCAACAACCATCGCTAGGGTCATCGCTATCACCATTCCAACCATTTTACTTATTTGCTGCTTATAAACGTAAGAAACAATTATCAACCAACTGAATAACATGATAAATAGGCTTATAGCTAGGATTAGTTTCAAATGACTCTCTCCTTTTCTATGGTGCTTATATAAACGTATTCGATTCAATAATTGAATATGTACAGGCTAAATACTAAGACTAGTTCAATCTCTATTTACTGGAGAGTACGACTTGACATTTCTTACTGTAACATTTAAGATTACAGAATATCTTTCTTAAGAGCGAGACTCTTTAAAGGGGCTCAATTGTTTTATGTTGATTATGTTCCTTAGGAGGTCAAGAAATGAACAGTAATTTCACACTGGCCATTCACAGTTTAACTCTTCTTGCTTTACAGCCAGACCGGATGTCTTCAAGTGACGCGATAGCAGAAAGTGCAGGGGTACACCCAGTACGTATCCGAAAAGTATTAAGTCTATTACGAAAAAATGGCTACATTCAATCAAAGGAAGGAACAGGTGGGGGATTTATTTTTGTGTTGGACCCTGGCCATGTTACGCTTTGGGATGTTTATAAAGTTACATCTGAAGGTGCGTTGCAGCCAAAGTGCCCCGAGTCAAATGAAAAATGCATTGTCGGCGCGAACATGCGAACAGTGTTATTTTCTATTTTCTTAGGCGCTGAAGAGCATCTTGGTGAATACTTAAAAAAATATACAATTAAAGAAGTGATTGACTCCATTAATCAAGAGCATTAAGACTCCTGCTTTAACCTTCACTTTAATTGTTTTACAGATACTCGTATTTTCTAAAAATCTCTGGAATTTTTAATTTATATTAAATGTAACAAAAAAGTTTACAGAATAAACATATTACTAAACAAATAATTTCATAAGGAGTGAGTATAAATGATAAAACTATATACAACACCAAGCTGTACTTCATGTCGAAAAGCAAAGAAATGGCTTGAAGAAAACCACATTGACTTTATCGAAAAAAACATATTGTCTGATCCGCTAACAGAAAGTGAAATTCAATCTATCCTTCTTTTAACGGAAGAGGGGACAGACGAGATTATTTCGACAAAATCAAAAACGTTTCAAGAATTAGGAGAAAAAATTGATTCCCTTTCACTACATGAATTGTACAAACTAATATTGGAGAATCCAAAAATACTACGCCGACCAATTATCCATAATGAAAAAAAACTGTTAGTTGGGTATCATGAAGAGGAAATTCGCCGATTCCTACCACGTAAGCTTCGTTCATTTCTAAGAAGCGAACTTCAAAAAGTAGCAAACTAGCTGATAAAGGGAAAATGGCATAAAAGATAGAACTTAGATAAATGAAAGAATAGAAATCACGAGCAGGTGAATAAGATGTGCCTAATAAACTTTGCTTATCGGGTCGATTCAAGCTATGACTTAATTGTTTCTGCTAATCGCGACGAATATTATAAAAGACCGACAGCACCAGTATCATTCTGGGAAGAAGCCCCTCATGTGTTGGCTGGAAGAGACCTAGAAAAAATGGGAACTTGGATGGGAGTAACAAAACAGGGACGTTTTGCGGCACTTACAAATTTCCGTAATCCAAATGAACAACAAAGAAATAAACGATCGCGGGGAGAACTAGTAAGTCGTTTTTTAATAGAAAATGATTTACCGGAAACCTATTTAAAAAGGATTCAACTTCAGCGTGAAGATTATCCTGGATTTAACTTACTCGTTGGAGATAGGAACTCCTTATTTTATTATTCGAATGTTGAAAACCAAATAAAATTATTAGCACCAGGGATATACGGGCTTAGCAATCATTTCTTAGACACACCATGGCCAAAGGTTCAAAAAGGCAAAGCAGGGTTAGAGCGTTGCCTAAAGGCTTCATTAAAAGGTGTAAAGGAATGTTTGTTTTCAAATTTACAAAATGCTGAACCGGCTTCTGATGAAGAATTGCCAGTGACAGGTTTGTCACTTGAATGGGAACGAAAACTCTCTCCACTATTCATTCACACACCAGTGTACGGCACAAGGTCTTCGACGGTACTTTTTATGAATCAGCAGGAGACTCGATTTGTTGAAAGGGTGTATGAAGGTGAAGAATACTTGGAGAAGGATATTACAATACGCTGACAACGAAACAGACTGCAGCAATTATTAAAGTAAGGAGCGAATGCTTTGCATAGTAATCGATTAATTTTTTTCTTAAGCTTCATTGTGTTTTTCTCCGTTATGAACGGGACAATGTTTAATGTAGCAATTCCTACGATTGGAGAACAGTTTCAATTGACGCCATCAGAAGTAAGCTGGGTTATTTCTGGTTATATCGTTATTTTTGCACTTGGGTCGATAACATATGGTAAATTGGCAGACATGTACCCAGTGAAAAATTTAATTACAGTCGGGTTAGTGTTATTTAATCTCGGGTCCTTGTTAGGATTTATTTCAACAACTTATTGGATGCTTATCATTGCTAGGATTGTTCAAGCGTCTGGAGCTGCTGCCATCCCGGCTCTCGGAATGATTACAGCAACTCGTTATTTCCCACCTCAATCAAAAGGAAAGGTCTTAGGCGCTATTGCCTCTACCGTTTCTTTTGGTGCAGGGATAGGACCCATCCTCGGTGGCTTTGTTGCGGGTGCATTGAATTGGCATTACTTGTTTCTAATTTCTTTGTTTTCTTTACCAGCGATTTACTTTTTACGAAAACTTTTACCGGTTGAAAAAGCAAATACACAATTAACATTTGATTTAAAAGGTGCGGTTTTATTGGGGATTGGGATAACAGGCTTGCTCCTTTTTTTAACAGAACTGCATTTGATGTATTTAGTTTTTGGCCTTTTACTTTTAGGATTATTTGTCTTACACATAAGAAAAGAGAAGAACCCATTTATCCAACCTCACCTCTTTTTAAATAAACAATACCGTAATGCACTATTAACTGGCTTTTTAGCAGTAGCTACTGTGTTTGGCATGATGTTTCTCGTTCCCATTATGCTCAAGGATCAAAATGGGTTATCGAGTATGTTCATCGGTTTAGTTATGTTTCCTGGGGCGATTAGCGCTGCAATCTTTGGAACAGTCAGTGGCAGAATGGCTGATCGAATTGGGAGCGTTCCAATCGTTACCGGAGGACTTGGTCTAATAGGGATTGGTTATTTTTTAATGTCCATCTTTGCCGGATCTCATTTCAGTATGATTGCTGCAGTACTAATCATTTGCTACATTGGCTTTTCGACGATTCAATCTTCTTTAGCCAACACGGTGTCAAATACACTTAATAAAGAGAACCTAGGAATAGGGATGGGCTTATACAACCTGATCTTCTTTATGTCAGGTGCATTTGGCGCAACGACAGTTGGGAAAGTTCTTGATTTATCAGAGGCGAGAGTAAAATGGAACCCGTTTGCGGTTGTAAATCAAACAGGCGTAATTTATAGCAACATTTTTGTCGTTTTATTAATCACCATTGCTATCAGCTTTACGATATATTACACCACATTCTCCCTTAAACAGAAGACGTTATCTGAGGCGAAGTGATTTCATTACCATAATTAATATCAACTAACTATGAAGAAGGAAGTGCAGAAGGTGAAGACATTCATCTTCTGCTTTTTTTAATCATAGAATACTTTTAAAAGGGGATTATATCCTTAAATAAGGAGGTTTTTCACATTGGACGAAAAAAAATTACGCGATAAATTGATTAAAAAAGCTAGACGAATATTAGCAACAGAAACAGAAATAACACGAGTGAAACCGTGGAATCCAAATAAAATAAGAAGAGCAACAAATTGGTTTTCTAGTGACGACCGAGTGAAGAGAACGATTGCTGATTATTATAAAATAGAAAAATAAAAAGAGTAAATCCACACGGGACTCACTCTTTCTTATTAATAAGGTAAAGCCTTCTTTGCTATAATGCTTCCTTTAGTAATTTTAACACCTGAAGCTTTCTTTTTGTTAGCATGGGCCTGTCCACTTAAAACTGTTTTAGATTTGCGAATGTATTTCTCTAGATCCTGTTTCGATACTTTATTTTCTGATTTCACTTCAATCCTAACGTTTCCTTCTTTAAGTTTGGGCATAATCATCACCTCTTACTTCTATTCTAATGCCTTCCATATTATTCTGCAAGATCCAAGCTTTCTAATATCCCCATCATCTTCGCCTTTTCATAGTACTGAATCGCTAATGAAACTAATCCAGATAATAAAATCGAATCATATTCATCAAATTCTAATTTATAGCTCGACAAAACAACGACTATGTTTTGTTCATCGTAATTGATTGAGGTAAGTAAGTAATTTTTAAAATAAATATGATCGCTATTCTCCTTGTTAATCGGAATAGCCTCCAGACGTTCGTGAGCTAAATCGTATGTATTTCTGACAATCTTTGGTATCTTTTTAGACTTTTGAAAAGCCTCTTTATCTAATATTTGATACGAAAACGTATGATCCCATGTATCATAATAATACTTAGCCATTTCTACGACCATTAATTCAATCGCATCTTCAACATCAGGGAATTGTTTTACCTTATGAACGAATTGATTCGTTTTTTCTTCCGCAGCCCATTCGGACAAGTAATAGATTTTTTGAGTTGTCACATTTAACACATTAATGACTTGTTCTTCCTTTTTCTCAAGCTCGAATTCAAAATTGAACAATTTTAGTCGTTTTAATCGTGTAAACACAATGGGAAACAGTAAAAAAAGAAAAATCCATACTAGTAAATAAAACAAGTGCTTTATAATTGTAATTACTTTAGGATTTGATACAATCGGTTCGATAACAAGGGTAGTAAGTGTAGGCTTTTCACTAATTTTTTGCCCAGCATCTCCACTAACAACTTCTACAGCCTTTTCTTTAGATGATAAAGGCGCTTGTACTATTTCTACTACACCTAAACCTACAATCCCAATAAAACCAGCTACATACAAAGCAATAACGACAAACCTCAACCAATCTTTTCGTATCGGATTTTCGTCTTGCAACATTTTAGTCTCTGTCTCTTTCACCTAATTTTCTCCTTTCGGCCTTCCTAGTAAAATTATACATAAAATAGTTCATTTATGGGACTTTTCCTTGATTAAAACTCGTCCACTAATGATTCAAATGTTGCAAACTACGATTTTCTTACTCTATTTATGTTAATGACCCCCTTTTCAGGTAATCATATAGTGAAACTTTGTAAGAGAATGAAATAAGGCTGCTCGAATGAAGCTTTAAGCATTTCGTTTTGCTGCGACTGCGTAAATTGATATTCTAATACAGAATCTTTACTAAAGAAAGGAATTAGAGAATATGGCCAATATAAATATACCTGTTTCAATATTGAATCTCGCACCGATTCGTGAAGGAGAGGGGACAAAAGCTGCGATTGATGCGATGGTACATTTGGCGCAGGCTGGTGAGAATCTTGGATATAAACGCTATTGGATTGCAGAACACCATAATACACGCTCCCTTGTAAGCTCTGCTACTTCGATATTAATCAAGCATACGTTGGAACACACGAGTACGATCCGTGTAGGAGCCGGTGGAATTATGCTACCTAATCATTCTCCGTTAGTAGTGGCGGAACAATTTGGAACGATGGCAACACTCTATCCTAATCGTCTTGATTTAGGCTTAGGTCGAGCACCCGGTACAGATATGCTGACCGCAAGTGCTCTTAGGCGTTCCCAAAATGATCCCGTGTATCGATTTCCCGAGGATGTGACGGATTTATTAACCTATTTTGGGCCCGAGGAACGTCAAAATCAGGTGAAGGCGTTTCCAGGTGTTGGCACGAATATTCCGATTTATATTCTTGGTTCTTCAACTGATTCAGCTTATTTAGCTGCTAAATTAGGCTTACCCTATGTTTTTGCTGCTCACTTTGCACCAAGGTATATGGAAGAAGCTATCTCCATTTATCGTGAACGGTTCCAGCCATCTGACTACCTTGATTCTCCATATATGATCGCCTGTATAAATGTTATTGCGGCCGAAAGTGATGAAGAGGCCCAATTTGAATCAACAACCATGCAGCAATTTTTTCTTAATGTTGTTCGTGGTACGCAAACGCCTTTAAAGCCACCCGTTGAAAACATGGAACAAGTTTGGACCCCGCCTGAGAAACAAATGGCAACATCCATGTCTAGTATGACTTTACAAGGTAGCAAAGAAACGATACGAGAACAGTTAACAAGATTTCAAATTCAACATAACGTTGATGAGATTATGGTTGTGTCTTATATTTACAATCCAGAAAAACAAGTTCGTTCTTATGAAATCTTAAAAGAAATCGTAGATGAAAAATAATGAATCGTAAAAAGGAGCCTGTACATGAAACAGGCTTTTTTTACGATGATAGCTCATCCATAAGTATACAAATCCCCACGCTTAACATTTACTCCTTCTTTAAACTCCAAAAAGTGCTCTTGATTCATATGTTCCTAAACGAAAAATGACACTTCACAATTAGCACACATTTACGTGTTAATCTTTTTTTAGTCGCAATAAAAAGTTGTGAAGTAATTCCACCCTTAAACTGGATGGATTTTTATTAACGATTTTAAATAGGTAGATAGGTAGGTGTGAAGGTTGGAACAAAGACGATTAGTCACAAGAACTCTTATCCTTACGCTTTTATTCGGAGCCATTGGTTATACGTTTTATCATGCATTTTTTAATGAATCAAATGTTCTCTCAGTCGGTGATAAAGCTCCTAATTTTATTCTTACTGATTTAACCGGAGAGCGGATTGAGTTAGATAATTTAAGAGGACAAGGGGTATTCCTTAATTTTTGGGCCACTTATTGCCCACCTTGCGAAAAAGAAATGCCTTACATGGAAAGTCAGTATCAAATTTATAAAGATCAAGGTGTAGAAATCTTAGCGGTAAATGTTGATGAGCCCGAGTTATCTGTTAAACGATTTGTTGATCGTGTAGGTGGACTATCATTTCCTGTTGTGATTGATAGGGGGTCAAAAGTTATTGATGCCTATAATGTGAGTCCACTACCGACAACATTTCTTATTAATAAAGATGGATTCGTTACAGAAGTGATTACAGGAGGAATGACCGAGAAAAACATAGCGGACTATTTAGATAGTATTAAGCCCAATACTAAACAATAAAACAAAGGTGAGGACGTTGGATGATTGATTCAATTTTTCTGCATTATCGCTTGACAGAATTATGGGATTTCCCATTAATATTGATAGTATTACTTTTGTCAGCTTTCTATATAGCAATTGTAGGTCCTTATCGTCAAAGTACCATAAAGGGAGATGTGATCCCCCTTAAACAAAAAGTATATTTTTTAACTGGCTTGTTGGTGACACTGGTCATTCTAGGAAGCCCACTTCATGTTTTAGGTCACACGTTTCTATTTAGTATTCATATGTTCCAACAAGCAATGTTGTATATGGTCGTTGTTCCTTTATTACTATTAGGGATACCACAGCAGGTTTATAAATTAGTCGTAACTAAACAATGGCTAAAGAGGGTAGTGATTTTTTTCACACATCCAATTATAAGTATTTTCTTTTTTAATGGGCTATTTTCAATTTACCACCATCCTTTAGTTTTTGAAACAGCAGTGGCCAACCATTCACTATTTACTCTTTTCCACATTATTTTATTTATAGGAGCAAGTTTAATGTGGTGGTCCTTACTGTCTCCACTTCCTGAACTAAATCGGGTGGGGGAGCTGTCGAGAATCGGTTATATTTTCATGAGTGGAGCGTTAATTACTCCCGTGTGTGCATTAATAATTTTTAGCACTTCACCAATATATAGTGTGTATCTTGAAGCTCCTCAATTATTTAGTTTTTTACCTACTTTAGAGGATCAACGTTTAGGTGGCATCATAATGAAGATTATCCAAGAAGGCGTATTCATTAGTTCAATTGCTGTTATCTTTTTCAAGTGGGCCAAGAAAGAACGTATAAAGGAACCTAGCTTAGACAAAGCAGTGTGAGCAGGGACTTCTGTTCATAAAGAAAGGAGCATAATCAAATCATTTTTGACATCACGTTACTATTAGCATTTGGAGCCGGTGTGTTATCGTTTGTTTCTCCATGTAATTTACCTTTGTACCCTGCTTTCGTCTCGTATATAACCGGGATGTCGGTAGATAAATTGAAAGAAGAGGGTACAGGCTTATCTAAACAAGCCACTATTCATACCGTTTTTTTCTTATTAGGTTTTTCTATCATTTTTATTGTTTTAGGAATGTCTACATCACTTATCGGACAATTTTTCACAATATATAGTGATTTCATCCGTCAAGTAGGGGCGATATTAATTGTATTTTTGGGGCTTGTTATTTTAGGATTGATAACACCTAAATTTTTAATGAAGGAAAAGAAACTTTCAATTAAAAATAGACCGACTGGCTATTTTGGATCGAGTCTGATTGGAATAGGATTTGCAGCTGGATGGACTCCCTGTATTGGACCTATTCTTGCTTCGGTTATTGCATTAAGCGTAACAAATCCAGGTTCAGGTATTCTTACTATGACAGCATATAGTTTAGGGTTTTCTATCCCATTTTTTGTTATGACCTTCTTTATTGGTAAGCTTAACTTTATAAAGCGACACAATCAAAAAATTATGAAGTTTGGTGGATACATGATGATTGCAATGGGAATTATTTTATATTTTGATTGGTTAGCCAAGTTGACATCATTTTTAGTGAACGAGATTTTTGGTGGGTTTACAGGCTTCTAACGAATAATACATTGCTCTAAATATATGCTAGGGTTTTCTCCTAATGAGGATGCGTCTAGTTTGGAAAGTGGTCATATATTAGATACAATTGTTCCAAATAAAACAGAAACAATCACCGAAGGAAATGGCCTTTAGTTCATTGTCTGTTCAACTCGCTTAAAGAAGTTTAAATTGGTTTTTGTGCAAGTATAAGCTGGCTACTCTTTTTCGGGTAGTTTCTTTTCCAATAAAAGTAAATACATTCATAACTAAAGAGGGATAGCATGAGTCAAACAAACGTTTTAATCGTCGACGATGAATGGAATATGAGAAATCTTGTCCGATTATATCTTTCTAATTGTAATTACGAAGTACACGAAGCGAAGGACGGGTACGAGGCCTTAACTAAAATTGATAATAAAACATTTGATTTAGTCATATTAGACGTGATGATGCCAGGACTAGATGGATGGGCAGTTTGTAAAAAGATACGGGAAACAAAGCAAATTCCAATTTTAATGTTGACCGCTCGTACAGATACAAAAGATAAAGTACATGGACTCACGATCGGCGCAGACGATTACCTTGTTAAGCCGTTCGATCCAAATGAGTTATCCGCTAGAGTCCAAGCGTTGCTTAGAAGAGCTAAATTTGTTGAACACGCACAACAGCAGTCGAAGGTTATCACCGTCGCTGAAATGGTTTTAGATGTTGATAAACGGGAAGTTTATATACACGATTCTTCCATTGATTTAACACCAAAAGAATTTGATTTATTACAAGTTTTGATTGAACATCCAGGCCGAGTTTATAGTCGAGATGTTTTATTAGAACAGATTTGGGGTTATGACTATATCGGTGATGTGCGAACCGTAGATACCCATGTGAAGAATGTTCGAGAAAAGGTCAGAAAAGCAGGATTATCCTATAATCCAATTGAAACCGTTTGGGGGGTAGGATATAAACATAAGGAGCCAGAAAAAACGATATGAATTTGAACCGAATTTCCATCAAATTAGGCGTAACGATTATTTCTTTATTACTCGTCGTTTTATTACCTCTTGGTTTTGTCATAAATCAAATCGTGTCTAGTTTTTACTATGGAGAAGTAAAAAACGAAATTGATACGCTATCCACTCGCTATGCCTCGGCACTGTCAGGCTCACAGAACGCAATGATGACAAGCATGATTGAAATGATGGCAGATTTTTCAGGGCAACATCTCTATATTGTTGATAAGACAGGTGAGGTAATTGGAAATGCAAATGTTCCGGGTTTACCTTTAGGTTCGACGATACCAGATGAAGAACAAGCTCTATTAAGTAATGGATCTACAATCGGAGGAGAGTATGAACATGCTATATCTGGTCAGCGATTTTTAGTGTCAGGCACCCCCATTTATAAAGGAAATTCTTTTTTAGGAAGTGTGTTTGTCTTATCATCAGTGGAAAATATTGACGAATCGCTTTACCGATTACGGCAAATGATTATCCTTTCCGGTGTGGGAGCCTTTTTCCTTGCTTTAGGTGTAACCATCGTATTATCACGTACATTATCAGATCCTTTAGTTCAAATGGAACATGCTACTCGAAAAATTGCGAGAGGAAATCTTGAAACGAAGGTAGCAATTAAAACAAAGGATGAAACTGGTTCTTTAGCCCAAGCAATTAATGATTTGGCTACCGACTTAAAAAGATATCGTGATACAAGAAGAGAATTTTTTGCAAATATTTCACATGAGTTAAGAACGCCAATCACGTACTTAGAAGGCTACGCAAATGTGTTAAAAAAAGAATTATATCAAACTGAAGAAGAAAAAGAGAAATATTTAGATATTATCGAAGCAGAAGCCAAACACTTAACTCGATTAATTGAGGATTTATTTGAGCTTTCAAAGCTAGAAGAAGGGAAAATCACTCTTCAAGAAGAGCTGATTGACATAGATGAAATCATAGAAAATGTTGAAAATCGAGTAGCACTAAAAGCAACAGAAAAAGGTCTAACACTAGATATTCAACGGTTAGAAGGAACTCCATTCCTATATGGTGATGGTCTACGAATGGAACAAATCATTTATAATTTGTTAAATAATGCGATCAAATATACAGATAAAGGTTCCATAAAAGTAAGCGTGAATACAACGAGCCATGATGTAGTTATAACGATTGAGGATACTGGTAAGGGCATGCCTAAAGAAGACCTGCCCTACATTTTTGAACGGTTCTATCGAATCGAAAAATCTCGCTCTCGGGAGCATGGTGGAACAGGACTGGGCTTAGCGATAGTAAAACAACTAGTAGAACTACAGGGTGGAAAAATTCAAGTTTCAAGTGATTTAGGCGCTGGAACTAGATTTGAATTAATGTTCCCATTAATGAAAGAGGGATGAACAATGAGAGTAGTTGATTGGGTAATCGCGATTGCCCTTGTATTAATTGGGTTATCGTGTTTAACGATGTCCGCAAACATGACCGGTAATGTAAATTCGTTCGGACCATATCTCACAACATTGTGGAAAATTTGTTTATGGGCCGGAATTCCAGCTATTCTCGTAGCCTTATTGTATTTTTTATTAATTAAAAGAAAATAACCATCAAACACCAGTTAAGTTACTGGTGTTTTGTTTTCATTAATAGGTTTTTTATTCAGTAATTAAGCATCATCACAATTCCATCACATTCTCTTGGTAAAGTGTACTCAAATAAGATGAGACTTAGCAAAAGGAGGTGTTTACCAAATGGATTCTATAACTTATACACTCATCGCAATTCTTGTGCTTTTAACACTATCATGTCTAAACCGAATGCTTAAGCAAAAAGGAAAATGCTGCACTACTCAAATAGATGCGTCAATCAAACAGGAAAATAAAAGAAACTGACCCCGATAGATAGAATCTGTATAGTCAACTGACAGAAATAGAAATGCAAAACCAACAGCTTTTATAAGAAGTACATTCATTATAGACAAATACCTTAAAGGAGGAGAATTAGGTTGAATATGTTATTAATTGCTTTAATCGTGTTTAAAGCTGTGTGTTTATTCTTTTGTTGGAAAAGCGTATTAGTCGCAAGAAAACAGCGTAACGACAACTGTGCAAAGGACTTAAAGCAAGCTCAATCGAGAATGAAATGAATGGATTATAATAGAAGGCTGTCAGAAGCGATTCAGGAAAAAACAACAATGTCCTTCAACTGATCTAAAGAAGAAAGAAAGTAGTTAAACAATGTTATATGATCAAACATAAAAAGAGGATTAATTATAAAGTACAAAGTGTTCAATTATTAATCTATCATATAGAATTGGGAGGAAAAGCAAATGGAAAATATCTTATACTATATCACCTTTTTAGCTTGTCCGTTGATGATAGGGATTATGTTCTTCTTTATGAGAGGAATGCTGACAGAAAATAAAACAAATAAAGCAAATGACTCAACTCAAAAAATGCAAAATAATATGCAGCAGTTAATGGAACAAAACAAAAAATTAATGAATGAAATGGAAGAATTAAAAAAATCTAAATAAGACAGTTACCACGTAACTAACACGTTCACTCTTCTTTAAGTGAACGTTTGTTAAGTACCATAGATAGTATTTAGAAAAGAATTGAGGCTTTTTCATGAAAAAATTAAATAAACTAGGTTTATTATTCTCATTAACAATTGTTCTTACCTTTTTCTTATCTTTATCACTAAAGGTTGAAGCACATACCGCTATTGAGAAATCCTACCCTGTATCAGGGATTCCGTTAGAAGAGCCTCCTGTTTTAATCGAGCTTCTCTTTCTTGACTCAGTTGAACTTCACGCTGAGTCCTTTCAATTAATCGGGGAGAATGGCAATAAATATGAGACCGCTCAGCCCTTTGTGAACGAAAGAGAGCGTAGACATATTACGATTCCTATTAAAGAAGAGTTACCTCCTGGTCATTTCACCGTTCATATTGATGTAATTGCAGCTGATGGGCATCCATTAACGGAGAGTTTTCAGTTTGAAATTAAGAAACCTATAAAATCTGCAGAAGACCAGTTCCGTAATTTGAAATTAAATAAATCAGAGCCAAAGGACGGTATGATTCTTTCTACATCACCAAAGAAAATTGAAATATGGTTTACGGAACAAGCTGAATTATCCGTCTTTGGTCTTTTCGATGACGAACAACAATTGGTGACTACAAGTGAACCAATTGTTGACCCCAACAACCCAAAACATTTTACAATTATATTAGAGGAAGAATTGACTAAAGGAACGTATACGGTGAACTGGTATGCGACGATTGGAAATAAAAGCAAAAATGGTGTTTTTTATTTTGCATTCAATGAAGTCACATCATTGGTCGATTCACAAAACCAAACTATGAAAATCCCTTTAATGTCTTTTGGACATGTAGGCTTTAAGCAGTTAGCTGATTGGTTAGCATTTTTCGGTATTATGACTCTCTTTGGTGGTACTTGGTTCTCGATTTACATTGCTAAGCAAAAGGGTAATCAGAAACGTTGGCGCAAAGTATCATTAGTTCTGTACGCTCTAGGAATCATAGGATTATTAATGCTATTAGTCGAACGCAGAATCACCTATTCCTATGTATCATGGACTGATTATTTCTCGTTACGCTTTACATGGCTGACGATTCTTCAACTATTTCTGCTTTCAATTGCATATTGGTTAGCAAGAAAAATAGAAAGATTATACGTATTCTTCCTTTTCATTACTGTAATTTTATGGGGATTAATGGGACACTCTGCATCTGAACGATATGGCGGAATGCTAGGAATTGCTGTTGATGCTCTACATGTAATAGCGGTATCGATATGGCTCGGTGGCATATTTGCGTTTGTAATTATGACACCAAAAACTGAAACGGGCACTTGGTTGAAAAAGGTAGGGGGCACTTTTTCAACATGGGCACTCATGAGTATGGTCACCATTGTTGGAACGGGGATTTTGATGACCATCACGTATGTACCAACCTTTACATTTTCCAGTCTGTTGTCAAGTGAGTGGGGAACGATGCTTTCGATAAAAGTATTATTTAGTATTATGATTCTTGCTTTTGCTATCAAACAGAGATGTACACTAAAACGAGTGGTAATTAAACGTATACAGCCGTTTATTTCAAGGCTAAAAATCGAAATCATTCTCGGTGTATTTGTTCTAATCGCAGCAGCTATTCTTATCGACTTAGAACCCAGTAATGCCGATCAAGGTGTATATCCTAACGTAGCAATTGCTGATGGTATGGAAGTATCAGTTGATATTGAACCGTTTCAAATTGGAAAAAATGATGTGAACATCCATGTTAAGAATGCCCCTTACTTGAAGGAAGTCCGGACAACCTTTTTCATGTTTCCCTCTTGGCGCATGAAAAATACAGCATTCCCAGTAGGAGATGGCCAGTATCAGCTTACAGGTAATTTTCTACATGGAGCAGGGACGATTTTCATGGAAGTGGAGGTAGTCCACGAAAGTGGAAACATCAGTGTATTTCCATTTAGAATTCAGGTTCCAGGTAAGATGCCCGAGGACATTCGAGAAATGTATTGGACAAAACAAAATTAAAGAATATGTAAGCACAGGAACCTTGCGTCCTATGCTTACGGACAATTATACGGTATTCCGATAAAAAAGCTGATAAACCATTAAAAAGCCTATTTTAGTTTGATTTAACAGACGTAATCTAAAATATCATAATTTCAACACATTGATTATTTACACTTAAAAATAACAAAAGCTAACAGTAGGAGGGGGAACGATAATGATGATGAGTGGAGGAATGATGAATGTTGGCATGGTACTTTACATGTTATTTATGATTATCCTGTTTGGTTTACTCATTTATGGTGTATTGTCACTAATCATGAAATTTTTCAATAAAGATACAGCAAGCCCAACTTCTTTAGAAGGTCAGGATGAATCACTAAAAATTTTAAAGGAGAGGTATGCAAAAGGGGAATTAACTGAAACAGAATTTGAAGAAAAATAATGCCTTAATTTTAATCATTCACAGATTCATCAAATTTATTGACTACACTTAAATTGGAAGACAAATATTAAAGGTTAGGAGTGTTTAACATGCAAAAACAGACAAAAATGCTTATCTTTTCTTTTGGTTTATCAGCTGCTTTAGTTGTTGGTACAATAGGTTTTTCAGGAACTTCTGAAGCCAACGAAAACGGTGGAATGATGAATATGATGAATGGGAATGGAATGGGCAACATGATGGAAGCCATGAACTCCGCAGAAGGACAAGAAATGATGAAAACTTGTAGTAAATTCATGTCAGTTGATGAGAAAGAAGTTAGTCAATAAGGGAAGATGTAAGGCTTTATCTCTTTGAAAAACCAGCCGGGTTTGAAGCAAAAGAATTAATTAAAATATCTGTTTCTCCATAAAAAAGGAAGCGATTGTTCAACATGAGCAATTGCTTCTTTTTTTTACTAGGTATAGGGCTTGCGTCAAAGGAAGGGAAGAAAGTGCCTTTGTAAAGCCTAATGTAATACATCATTCTTATTATCAATATAGAGTGTACCATCCTTTTTAACTTCAGCATAAAAAACGTCAGTAATTGAATTAACACCTGCTAATTTTAATTGCTTTTCTAACCATTGTGTATTTAAGTTTAGTTTTTCTAAATTTGAAGTAATGATTCGACCATCATTTATTACTTCAGTTGATATAGGGTACATTTTAGGTGAAGGGTTTTGGATTCCTAAATCTGATTTTAAAAGAGATTGTTTAGCCTCCTTTTTCATAACGGAAAGCTTTCCATCCGTTTCAAATATTGCATAATCAACATCAGATACTGCAAATACTTCTTTTTCTCTCAATAAGGCGTTTAAAGCATCCACATCCAAACGTACCTTACGAAGCTCATGTTCCATAATTTTACCGTTCTTTATAAGAATCCTTGGTTGACCTTCAATTATGCCACGAGCTTTTTTTGACTTAATATCAATAAAGCCTAATACTATCGTAATTATCGTCCATCCCACTAATGCCAAAACACCATTTAGAATGGTTACATTCGGATTCATTACTAAGACAGCTGTCAGCGCACCTATCGTAATGGCAGAGACAAAATTAAAAAATGTCATCTGTGAAAGTTCTTTTCTCCCCATAATCCTAGTTAAAAATAATAATGTAAAGAATGCAATAACAACTCGTAGGGCTAACTCTGCAATTGACATAACTATAAACTCCTTTAAAAGAAATGGGTTGTCTGCTGTTTTAAATATCCCCTTATTAGGTAAAGAAATGTATAACAAAAGACAAGTTCTTTCGTTTGAAAGAAAAAATCAGCTATCTTATTAAATGAAAAACCTTCGGGTAAGAAAGAAATAAGTAATAGGAACATTATATCCATGAAAAAATAAAAAGAGGAAAATTCACGCAAGACTATCTAACTAGCGGAACGTGAAAATTATGTCAAAATTCAAAAGAATATAACGAGCACATAAGTATAAATTCACAAATTTTCTAGATTCATTGATTTATTCTTTGAAAGCGATTACACTTCACTTTAACAACGTTGTTATTATAAAAGCCCTAGGGATAATGAAAAAAGGAGTTGATATGAACGTATTACCCATTTGATTTTCAATAGACACAAAAAAAAACTAACTTAGAAGCTGCCTCCGAAGAAAGCTGTGTTCGTTCACAATCTAACTAACCATCAAATATTCAACCTTCCACTAAAATTTTCTCAACATTGCTCAGATGAACTTTAATTTATGCGACTAAAAACAAGGAGGAAAAAATGAAGAAAATAGCCAATGTTTTTTTGATTATGGTGCTTTTACTTTCTTATTTTCCGAGTAGCTTTCTTTCGGTAGCAGCTGCAGAGGAACCGTCTGTGGCTAACTTAGTAAATGATGATTATGAATATGATACGGTTGGAGAACTTCCTGAAGGATATATCCAAACTGCATCAGCTGATGGGGTTACAAGCCAGACCAGTGCAGTATTTGTTGAGCCTGTTCCAGTTGACTCCGCTGGAAATTCGTCAACAAACGCTTTAAGGGTATTCGATAACGATGGCCCAGAATCTAAGCGCGCGAGAACCATTGTGACAAAAACGTTTGAACCACAAACGGGTAGTTTTGTTACAGAATTAGATGTAATGGAACCAAGGGCAATCGGAAATTCTTATCCAGTACGCCTAGAAGACAAGGAAAACGGAAAAACAGGTGTAATCGTTGAAGTATCTGGCGGTAATCTCGGCTACAGAGGGCCTGACGGAGCCTTTAAATCTTTTACCTATGAAAACGAAAACATTCCGCTAGAGTCGTATCAATGGTATCACATTAAGATTTTAGCTGATATCAATAATGGAACAGCTGATATTTACATTAATGATATGTATGTAGGAAATATTCCTTTCTATCAAAAGGTTGAGAGTTTAAATGCGATTGAAGCCCAAACAGCTGGTTCTTCAGTAGGTGATATATATTGGGACAATACCCAAATATATGTAGAGGCTACGGACTCACCGAAGGGACTAACAGCTACGATTGGTGATCAAAAAGTAGAATTAAATTGGATCTCTGCAAAAGGTGCATCATCCTATAATATTAAACGTAGTACCAATGAAGATGGTCCATATGAAATTATTCAGTCTAATGTATCCGAAACCCGGTACGTTGACAGTCAATTAGTAAATGATCAGACGTACTATTACGTTGTAAGTGCAGTTAATTCTTTCGGTGAGAGTAAAAACTCAAATCAAGTAAGTGCTACACCGACTGTTATTCCAAATCCACCCGCTGCACCATCTGGGTTAACGTTTATTCCACGTGATAGTCAAATAGATTTAAGCTGGGATTCATTCGGTCAAGGGAAAACCATCTTATTTGTCGGAACTGGCGTTGAAGCAGATGAGAAAACGATCAAACATTTAGAGTCACTTGGATTTTCAGTTACATTCACTATGGATTCTGAGGTGATTTCCGGCGATGAATCAGACTATTCGTTAGTGTTTGTCGGTGAGTCTTCTAACTCCGGCTTTATTGCCGATAAATTTAAAGCTTCTACTGTACCCGTTGTGTATGCTGAACCTTATGCGTTAGATGATGTACATTTAAGTAGCGCTCAACAAGGGGATTTTGGAAGTTATGAAAATCAAACAGCACTAAACATTGCTGACAGCAGTCATCCACTTGCAGCCGGCTTAAGTGGGTCAATAAAGGTGTACAACAAGGCTGGAAAAATCAACTTCGGAACGCCCGGTGAAGAGGCCGATATCATTGCAACTGTTGGGGATGATGACACAAAAGCGGCTATTTTCGCTTATGAAGAAGGTTCAAAAAATGTCCAGGGTGAACCTGTTCCTGCGCGCCAAGTTTCCACATTTTTATTTGCAGGGCAAGAAGATGTTGTGACAGCTGATGGTTGGAAGCTAATCGATGTGTCTGTTAAGTGGGCACTTGGCTTGGATGAGGATAAGGCTGGACCAAAAGAAACATATAACATCAAACGAAGTACAGAGCCTGGTGGTCCTTATACTACCGTAGCAACAAATATTGATGAAATGAAATACCGCGATTTCGGTTTAGATAACAATATCAATTATTATTATGTAGTAACAGCTGAAAATATTGGCGGAGAGAGTGAGCATTCAAAGGAAATCCAAGCAATGGCAGTGGCGCCATTACAAGCTCCTAGTTACTTAGAGACAACAGCAGCTGACAGCAAGATAACAATTAGTTGGGGTTCAGTCGATGGCGCATCTTCTTATGATGTGAAGCGAAGTACCGAAAATGGAAAATCGTATAAAGTAATCGCTAGTGGCGTGAACGGAACCGACTACACAGATACGAGCCTAACGAATGGTAAAGCATATTACTATGTCGTTTCAGCTACTAACGAGAAATCGACAAGTGCAAATTCTGAATCGGTAAGAGCCGTTCCTATTCCTGAAAATGGAACACCGGCCATTCCGGATGCTATCGAGGCAACAGCTGGTGATGCACAGGTTGTATTGAGTTGGCCGGCAGTAGCGGATGCTACTTCCTATACGGTTAAACGAGGAGCATTTGATAGTGATACGTTTGAAATCATTGCATCTAATGTTCATGGAACAAGTTTTCAAGATACAAATGTAATAAATGGCGAGACTTACGATTATGTGGTTTCAGCCGTTAATGTTCATGGAGAAAGCTACAATTCTGAACCTCTAGCCGTAACACCGGCAAAAGTGACGGTTGTAGCTAAGGATGGCAGTGGTGATTTTGATACTGTTCAAGCCGCCATTGACTCAATGCCTAACAACAGCACCAAGCGTGAGGTTATTTATATTAAAAACGGAGAGTACCGTGAAAAACTAACCATCCCTGCTAGCAAAACGAAGCTTAGTTTTGTTGGAGAAAGTAAAGAAGGGACCGTACTTGTCTATGATGACAACGCCAATACAATAGGGGAGGACGGAAACCCGATAGGTACATCGAAAAGCTCAAGCATTTTCATTTATGCAAATGATTTTATAGCTAAAAATCTAACATTCCAAAATGATTCAGGACAAGGGACCGGCCAAGCAGTTGCTGCTTATGTTCGAGGTGACCGTGCCTATTTTGAAAACGTGCAGTTTTTAGGGTACCAAGATACTTTGTATACGAATGATGGCAGACATTATTATAAGAGCTGTTACATCGAAGGTGATGTAGATTTTATTTTCGGTGCAGCGACGGCTGTTTTTGATAGCTGTCAAATTAACAGCAAACGAGATAAAGGGATGTTAACAGCTGCTAGTACACCACAAGAACGTGAATTTGGTTACGTTTTTCTCAATTCCGAAATCACGTCTGACGAAGGAATTGAGAATGTAGGTTTTGGTAGACCATGGCGACCGTATTCTGCTGTTTCTTTCATCAATACACAGATTGACTCTTCAATTTCACCTGATGGCTGGGATAACTGGGGAGATGAGTCGAATGAAAAAACAGCTAGATATTCTGAATATAATAGTCAAGGTCCGGGAGCGAATCCGAAAGAACGCGACGGATGGACGAAGCAACTGACGCCAGAGGAAGCAAATCAATATACCGTTCAAAATATCTTAAAAGGAAATGACGATTGGGATGCAACACGCACAGGCATCATCCCAATAACAGATACATCTGCACCGATCATTACTGTCGAGCAACAAGACACATCTGTAAACGAAGCCAGCTTTACCATTTCTGGAAAATTGGATAATGAAGCTGTTTTAACAGTTAATGACAGAGAAGTACCATTACAAACTGACTTTAGCTTTAGTACGACCGTACAGTTAGAAGTAGGAGTGAACACTATTACAGTAGAGGCTGTTGATGAAGATGGTAATCTAGCTATTCCAGTTGTGTTAAAAGTGACTTATGATAATGAGTCACCTAACGTCACGTTAGATCCACTTGAAGGTAAGAAAACTGGGAATCACTACAACACGACGTTTAATCCTTACCCGGTTTCAGGGAAATTAAGCGAAAAAGGAACCCTTCTCATTAACGGTGAAAAAGTTGAGGTTTCCGCCGATTTAACGTTTGATACAACAGTAACGCTTGAAGCTGGGTTAAATAAAATCACCATATCTGCAGTTGATGCTGCAGGGAATGTGTCTGAACCAGTTACTTTTAATGTTGTTCCGGAGGGGGATGCAGTACCAGCTGAACCTGTGAAAATCACAAAAGCAGAGGCTACAAGTCCAAATACAATCGAGTTAACGTTTAACAGCATGCTTAAGGACTTTGATCCAAGTGATATTGATTTACAGGCAGCAATGGGGAATTGGTCTGAACTAAACCCTAAGCTCACGTCTAACTTTACAATTAAAAATACGAAAACTCGAATTAAGGACGGAAATACAGTAGCAATCATTGAAATCGAGGAAGCATTAAACAACGATGCAACGATTTCAAGAGAGGACATTGAGGACCCTCATAACATTCCGTATCTTAAGGTAGGCTACTATACTGGCGATCGAGACAAGGATATTGCACAGGCCGACTATCTGTTGTCTTGGCAGTTGGATAATGGTGGTTGGTATAAAAATATGGAAGACAAATACATCAGAGAATGGGATGGCCAAGAAGCAAAATCTGACTGGTACACCACAGAAGATGGTGAATTAGGAACGATTGATAACAACGCCACGATAAATGAGCTTCTTTTCATAGCATTGATGTATAAAGAAACAGGCTATGATCGTTATAGAGAATCTGTCTCCAATGGTTTACATTATTTGCTCGAAGCCCAATATGAGAGTGGCGGCTGGCCACAGGCATATCCAGCAAGAGGCGGCTATTCCGACTATGTTACATTTAACGATAATGCAATGATTCGCGTGATGAATCTATTAACAATGGTCAATCAAAAAAGCTATCCGTTTAACACAGACATTGTTAATGAAGATATGGTTAATGATACGGGCGATGCATTAGAGCGTGGGTTAGATTACATCTTAAAATCTCAAATAAAGGTGAATGGTGTACTTACCGCATGGTGCGCACAGCATGATCCTGAAACGTACGAAGCCTTAGAAGCACGTATTTACGAACACCCATCTATTTCAGGTTCGGAATCAGTAGGAATTGTCCAGTATTTGATGTCCTTATCTAATCCGTCAGACGAAGTAAATGAGGCAATTGAAGGTGCCTTAAACTGGTTTGAAGCGAGTAAAGTCGAAGAGACCAAATACGTTTCGGGTGACCCAGAAGGACAATACTTCTATTCGGACCCATCTAGTACTACTTGGTACCGCTTTTACGACATTGAAACAAACAAACCAATCTTCTCGGGTCGTGATGGTGTAATTAAAAACAGCATCCTTGAAATCGAAAAAGAAAGAAGAGATGGTTACGCTTGGGCTGGGAATTGGCCTGAGAAGCTGTTAGAAGTTTCCAAAACAACAGGCTATTACGAAAATCGCGTTTACGTCAAAATTGTTGGTGAGAACTCGTATAATGCTGCCGGTAAAACATTAGAAACAGGGAAATTAATTCGAGTTGAAGATGCTATTACTAACTAATCAAGAAGGTATTAACATCAAGTAAAAGCAAATTAGTAATAAAAACATCCTTAGCAGTTGCTGAGGGTGTTTTTGTTATAACGATAAGAGGAGCACTCTTTGACTTTATTACGTAAAATATAAATTTGACGTAATTAAATATAACGAATATAATAAATACGTAGAATATACATATTGAGGTGTATTTAATGACAAATCAATCACAGCAAATTTATAAAAAACTTCAAATCCTCCTAAAAGATTTACCATGGTATGTTGAGGAATACATCAATCACAAAAAAAGAAAATTATCTGCAGCATCATTACTTAATTATGCCCATGACTATAAAATATTTTTTAACTGGTTAATCGATGAAGAAGTTTTTAACGGTAAAATCACCGAGGTTCCGTTAGAGCTTTTAGAATCACTTACAGTACAACAAGCTGAAGGCTTTTTAAGCTATCTTCAATACCAATTAAATAATAAAGAAATCACCGTTAACAGAAAGTTATCTGCTTTAAAATCACTATTTAATTACCTTCAAAACATAGCTGAAACTCGAGATTTAAAGCCCTATTTACAACGTAATGTAATGGCTAAAATCGAATTTAATGAAATAAAAGATAGTATGGAAACGATCGCTAACAAAATCGAAGGTAAAATCTTAATTGGTGATGAATATGAAAAATTCCGGCAGTTTATCGCTTATGATTATGGTCTGCAAATCAAAGAGAACAAAAAATTGTATAATTTCCACCTGTTAAATCGTGAACGAGATACAGCGATAGTATCATTAATATTGGGTTCCGGACTACGGCTTTCTGAGGTTGTAAACTTAAATTTAGACGATATTGATTACAGCAAATATACAGCCCGAGTAATCCGAAAAGGAAACAAAGAGCAATTTGTCTATTTTAGCAAGCTAGCTATGGATGACCTGCAAGAGTATTTATCAATTAGAGAAAGTAAATATCAAGTAGATAAATCGAATAAAGCATTATTCATCGCTGCTGCTATGGGACCTAAAGGAAAACCACGTAGGCTCACAGCCCGCTCAATTGAAAAATTAATCGAAAAATATGCTGCAGCATTTGGCAAACCATCATTATCAGTTCATAAGCTTAGACATTCTTTCGCTACTAGATATCACAATGAAATCAATGATGTGCCTAAATTAAGAAGACAATTAGGTCATTCCTCGATTCAAACAACGATGATTTACACACATATTCGAAATGATGATTTAAGGCATGCTGTTGATAAAATGGATTTGCCTAAAGATGAGGCGTAACAAACATTTCTCCTATTAACTGAGATGTTTGCTTAGAGAAGTGAAGTTGTTAACACCTTTGGCACTTCTCTTTTTTTATCCCCTAGTTTACATAATATATATTATCGGAAGTTAATAAATTAAAACAATTTTCATCTCAAATATTAAGTATACTTCTGATTTTGAGACGAAATAAAAATTTGAACTAGTTAGGTTAAATCCATTGTTACAGTTGGGACCTTAATTATATTATTTTTACTCAACTTGCTAAAATATTACGCTAGTCTCTCCTCTCCTTGCTTTTTGTAAAATTGAATATAAAAAAGAACAGCAGTCAATATGAGCTCCCTAATTTGATATCGATTGTTCTAATATTGTTATCGTTTTCTTTACATGAAATAAATTATTTTTAGCATATCCACCCTTTTGAATTCGATCATCAATCTGCCCTATTCGTTGTTCGATTTGGCCATCAAAGTTTTTGACCGTTCTATAAAGATCTTGTAAAAACTGCTCCTTTGTTTTACCAAAGTTTCTGGCCTCACGGAATATTTCATCCATAATCTCTTCATTTGCAGTTGTTTCATTAAAATAATCATCAAATGTTTTAATATTGTTTCCATCGAATAAATGATTTTCAAAGTCTGTATATAGTGAGTTGAAATCGATTGTTACTTCATAAAGAAATTGTTCATATATCATGGTTACCCCCCCACTTATATTTTAGTTCATCCATATCGTTTGTTGTTTGTACCAAATTTAATCAAAAAAAGTTAAAAATAATAATCATTGTATTCACTGAAAATCTATTCGGTGATGCCATTCTTTTTCGACAAAATACCACAAAATCCAATATATTTCCATTGATTTTGCAAGCATCTCGTAGTATTCTATGAGAAATAATTACACTATTTTAGGTTCTTCAATTGAGCCTTCTCAAATAAATTTGAAAATGGCAAACTTGCTGAAAAGCAAGGACGCAAAGCTACAGGGACTAAGGGGAAACCGATGTCAGCCAGCTGCCTTAATAGAAATAGGTCTGTACTCTCTTTCTTGTAAATGGCAGCAACTATTTTAGGAAGGGAGCTTTTTCATGAAGCAGAATGAAAATGAGTTAAAAGAAGCGTTAAAGAAGTTTGATATAATGATTAAAAAAACCCCTGATAATCCTCACTCACTATACGTCTATAAAAACTTTATTAAGTATTTTATTAAAGTGAAAACAAAGAACATCCCTCTTCCGGCTTCTGAAGTGATGTCGATAATTAAACATGAAAAACCGGTTATTTT
Source organism: Halalkalibacter urbisdiaboli (assembly GCF_002156385.1). Taxonomy (GTDB): domain Bacteria; phylum Bacillota; class Bacilli; order Bacillales; family Bacillaceae_D; genus Halalkalibacter_A; species Halalkalibacter_A urbisdiaboli. The sequence goes on along the minus strand of NZ_MVJM01000003.1, from coordinate 822,471 downwards.
TAGAGAATTAAGGAAACAGGATAGCAGTTACCTCTATTATTTAACGAACATTAGTTTAGAATATGAAGAAGCGCAAAGAAAACTAGCAGAACTAAAGCTGAAATTGGTATAAATATGAATGACCTTTCCCCATCAAATAAACGATAGCCATTGCCACTCGATATCAAACCAGGTGGCAATGGCTTTGTTGTTATCGGACCATTCGTTCTTCCTTCATTTACAAGATGATTCGTAGCTATTTTCATTTCAATACAAATAGTCCCTTAGTCATTTCAATATTGTTATTTTCCGCTTTTGAAATACAATTTGATACTTATTCAATACACCATTCCTAAAAAAAGCACTTGCTTGTAAGAGTCTTTCACCGAGTTTAAACTTATTTTTTTAAATATTTGGTCAATTTTATATAACTGCGCTTGATATAGAGAATCTTCAGGAGTTTTAAAGGAAGCATAAGAGTAACACATTTGTTTCATCCAACCAAAGCTCATATAAATCGTTTCCTAAATCATAGTAATGTTGTACATGTTCCATTCAAACCAACCCAGTATTTTACTTTGATAAAATAGGAACATTTCTCCTACCCTAAGAGAACAAATACTTAAAGGGTGGTTGATATGGATACGATTAAAAATGAGTGGTTCGGCAATATACGGGGAGATATACTAGCTGGAATTGTCGTTTCTCTTGCCTTAATTCCAGAAGCGATTGCCTTTTCAATTATTGCAGGGGTAGACCCAATGGTTGGTCTATATTCTTCATTTCTAATCCCTGTCGTAATTGCATTTGTCGGAGGAAGACCTGGTATGATCTCTGCCGCTACAGGTGCGATGGCTTTGCTCATGATAGACCTTGTTGCACAACACGGCCTAGAATATTTGTTAGCAGCAACGATTCTAACCGGGATATTACAAATCATTTTTGGTCTATTGAAGCTCGCTCGTTATATGAAATTTATTCCTCGGTCTGTAATGGTTGGGTTTGTAAATGCATTAGCGATACTTATTTTCACATCACAAATCCCGCATTTATTTGGGCAAGGTTGGGTTGTTTTAGCTATTGCGGCAGTAACACTCGCGATTATTTATTTATTTCCCTACCTTACAAAAGCAGTCCCTTCTACTCTTGTTGCAATTGTTGTAGTAACTGCCTTTACAATGTATTCAGGTCTTACTGTTTTTACGGTTGGAGATATGGGAACTTTAACACAATCCTTACCAGTGTTCCTATTACCACAAATACCTTTAACGTATGAAACGTTAGTTATTATTTTTCCATACGCATTAGCTTTAACGGTTGTCGGTATTCTTGAATCCCTTCTTACAGCTGCAATAGTAGATGACATGACGGACACTGGCAGTAATAAAAATCAAGAAAGTAGTGGGCAAGGTATAGCAAATATTGTTACGGGTTGTTTTGGAGGTATGGCAGGTTGTGCAATGATTGGACAATCAGTCATAAATGTAAAATCAGGCGGAAGAGGAAGATTATCCACTCTCGTTGCTGGTGTATTTTTAATTATTTTAATCATTCTATTAGGAAACATTGTCGTCCAAATTCCGATGGCAGCACTAGCTGGGGTAATGGTTATGGTTTCAATTAGTACATTTGATTGGAATTCTCTAAAAACGCTAAGAATCGTTCCTGCTACTGACGCGATTGTAATGATTGTTACAGTAGTAGTAGTAGTTTATACACATGACCTCTCAAAAGGTGTTTTCGCAGGGATTTTGTTAAGTGCTATTTTCTTTGTATCAAAAATTTCAAAAATAAGTATAGAAAGTGAATTAGATGATAAGAAAGAAAAAAGAACCTATTTTATTATCGGCCAATTGTTTTTTGCCTCTGTTACGGATACCGTTGATTATTTTGACTTTAAAGAAAACATAAAAGAAGTTGAGCTTAATTTAACCCATGCTCATATTTGGGATGATTCAGGAGTAGCTGGTATGGAGAAAATCATTTCAAAATTTGAGGAAAATGGGACAACTGTTACGATCACTGGTTTAAATGAGGCAAGTAGCCTTTTAGTAAATAAGCTGCGACATAGATTAAGCGGTCATTAATTCTAGCTGACATGTTACTAATTAAAAAGGGGTGAAGTTATGTTCAAAAAAATATTATTAGCAACCGATGGCTCGGAACACGCGCTTCGAGCAACTGAAAAAGCAATTGAAATAGCAAAATGTGATCCAAATACAGTTGTTCATATTGTGTATGTCATTGATAGTTCAAAATCAGATGTACTTAACAACTGGAATACCATTGGAGCTCAAGAGAAAAGGAAAGAAAAAATAAAGCCAACTGAAGAAAAGGTTAAAGCTGCTGAGATTAAATATGAAGTTGAATTTTTACGAGGAGAACCTGGACCAACGATTGTAAAACATGCGAATGATAATCAGTTTGAAATGGTTGTACTCGGTAGTAGAGGTCGTAACCGATTACAGGAGCTAGTGTTGGGAAGTGTTAGTCACAAAGTTGCAAAGCGAGCAAATTGTGCAGTTTTAATTATAAAATGATATGCAAAAAGTGTCATCTCTTTAAAATTATATTGCAAAAAATATCCCTTCTCACCTAACAGATCTCACTCATACTGGGGATACCCACAAAAATCCCGGCGGTGAAGATCCCCGCCAGGATTCTGTTTGAAAAAACGATTAGAATTCAATCAAAAACTCATCGGATTTTACTTGATCTCCAAATAATCAATAAAAGCATCCCATGTTCCGTCATCGGCTGTTACAACGAGCTCAATCTCTTGATTTCCAGTTCCATGGCTGACATTGTCTAGGGTATAGACCGCAGGAGAGCTCCCGCCAAAGTAGAAGGTACCTTTCGTCTGACCGCCGATTTTTAAGTCGACTCTGGCCATATTGGAATTATTCGAAGCGCCACGGAGTGAAAAACTATGGGTGCCGCTCGCGAAATACTGCGTGTATTTGACTGAATCATTGTTGGCGTATAAAGCGACTCCGTTGAACGGCGAGCTGATATTCCCTGTGTGCTGACCGCTTTTATTCATACTCTCGGCTTCCACTCTCGTAGTGCTACTTTCGCTACCGCCGCCATTGCCGCTGGTGCTACCACCGATTGTAAGTGTATTACTATACACATCAGCACTTCCACTACTTTGATAGCCCTCTACCGTAAGCGCGACTTCATACATCTTACCCATTGTCATTCCTAAACTTTCCCACGCTTTAAAGTGTTCGCTAACAGATATAGTTCCGCTCGTGCGTTTCGATGTACGGACACTCCAATACTGCTTAAAAGTCGCAGTGCCTTTAATGGAAGGTTGGTTGGTTCGAGTAGTCTCATATATATCATATGTGCCCCCGTCAACGTTAATCGTGCCCTTATGCGTACCAGTCGGTCGATAACTCCCCCAGCTATCGACGATGTAAAATTCAACAAGTGGATCAACCGCCCACCCATAGACAGTTAAATATGAATTACCGTTTGGTTGGAAATTGGCACCGTAGTTTATTGATATGTTTCCGATTTGCTGGTGTGTCTGGGTCTCGTCAAATTTCTTTCCTTTACGGAATAATATATTATTGACATTACTCCACTCGGCACTAAAAGTACCACCACTATTGAGAGTCATACTTCCGGACCCACCGCTATCCTTCCAAAATTCATAGTCGTAGCCATCATGAGTGCCAGTTTCATTGCTGGTGACCGCCGCATGTACGTTTACTGAAGGCAATGTAATTGCAAAACAAATTAAAATAGCTAAAAGTAACCTCATTCTTTTTTTCTTCATTTTGAATTCCTCCTTTTTAGTTAACTTACATATAGTCTTACTACGACGCTAATTCCCACCACCTTCCAAAAATACTAATAAAAGCGATTTCATTAGTGATCTTATCAAGGCATCCCTTATTAGCCCACCTGTAAAAATTTAGTTTATACTGTAAAAAGCTTAGTTTTTTATGTTTAGAAATAGACATAGCATAAACCATGTCGATTATTCCGTTTTCGATCCAAATCATATAAAGCTGTAACTGCTAGACTAAACCGAACAGTTTTTGCTCGATAAAACTGAACACTTATTATTTCGGGCATTTTTAAGTAAGTTATTTTCTAGAAAAAAAGAATGCCCCCATTATGGGACATTCCTTTACCTATTTCTTGTTCAACTAAAGTACTCGTTACTTTAAGTATAATCGTCCATAACCTACTTACTTCTTGTTTGAAACTTAAACACTTGAAAGACTATTTTTCATGTGAACAAAAGAACCACTAGGAGTTATAATCTGTCCCCTTTTGATTTGTAAAGCACATTCCTGTGAATTAAACTTAGAGGTATCAACCGTCAAATCATACTCTCTATTAGCGTGTACACTTTCCATTTGTGATTTAGCAAGTCCAACTGGTCGGTCTCCACGCTCTTGTTCTCTTCTTTCAAGTTCTTCAATTGGACAGTGCACTTTTACAAAAGTAACAGGATAAGTTGATAATAGTTCAAGACATTCTACCAAGTGTTTTTTATCGTTAATAACATGATCAACTATTACATTTTGTCCAACCAGCGCTAGGGCTGCTATTGTATTATGCATTAATGATATAACTTTTTGGAACAATCATTTGACCAGCTTTACCCAATTCCTCACTTTGGGGTACGTTTGTAAAATATAAATTAGTAACTGGTTCTAACAAATCATCAAGAGATACATAAACATAAGGTTCATCCATAACCTTTTCTAACGACTTTGCCAATGTAGTTTTTCCAGAACTTGATGTACCATTTAATATAATTATTTTCCCCTGTTTCAATACAATTCCTCCTCATACCTCAAACTAACTATTATATTTTTGTAGCTTTACTCAACATACCAAATACATTTACATGAATTTCTCCCTTTTTAAAGGTAACACTTCCTCCTTCTATTCCTTTCGTAAAGAAGCTTATATCTTCTACCTCTTGAGAATAAGGAATAATTTCAGCCCGATACCAATTAAGGTCATTTGATATATATAATTTGCCATCTTTACTAGAAACCGAGTAAGTATTGTAGGGTCCTTCATACACTTTATAATCTCCTATAAAATGATCGTATCGGTATACAAGTGGGACCATTTCTAATTGATCAGGCAAAGATACTTCCTCATTTAATACAATCCTTGCTAACGCATTTGCCACTTTTCTAGATTGGGTTGTAAAAAAATTAGAAAGAACAATAATGGTGAGTTTGTCATCAATATAATTTCTAAAATCACATACAAACCCTTTTATGCCTCCTCCATGTGCTATTACTTTTCTTGCTTTGTTTCTAATCCGTTCCTCAAACAATATCAAACCATATCCATAATTCGCTTCATGAATTGTTGTCATTAAAGAATAGGATTCTTTATGTAGAATTTTTCCTGAGTGAAGGGCTTGGTCCCAAATAAATAAATCCTCTGTTGTGGAATATAACCCCCCATCTCCAGAAAAATGTGACATATCCATAAATTCAGCATTCACTATATCTCCTAATAATCCATAACTTGATGCACGATTTTTTATTATTTTTCTATAATCATACCGACCTGTATGTTTCATTCCTAAAGGATTGAAAAAAATATCATTCAAAATAGATTCAAATGATCTATTTGTTATTATTTCTATGATATAGGTTAGAAGAGCATAATTAGAATTACAATATTCAAACCTTTCCCCTGGTTCAAAAACGAGAGGCACATCCTTGAAATAATTAACTCTTTCTTCAATTGTTACTGGGAACTTTACTGTTTCATCAAAATTACTTAGTTCTGTATAATTAGGTATTCCTGAAGAATGTGTTAATAAATGATGAATTGTAATCTTTTCCCCATTAGGGTATTCTGGCAAATATTTCGAGATTGGTTCTGTCACACGAATCAAGTTTTTCTCCTGTAAAACTAAAATTGCTGCGGCTGTAAACTGTTTTGATATAGAACCAATCCCAAATATAGTTTTTGAAGTGTTTACTACCTCAAGTTCAATGTTTGCCATTCCAAACCCTTTGTTAATAAATACAGTTCCCTCTAATGCTACTAAAACAGAACCGTTAAAATACCCCAGTTTCGAAAGCGCAGTACAATAGTCGTCTAGTTCCTTTTGTAAAGATTCCACTGACTTTTTGGTGCTAGCCATAAACATCCCCCCTATAATCATAAAAAGCATATGAAAATGAATTCATATGCTTTGCCCAGGCGTACGGCTATAAAGTATGTACTCCCTCGTGGTTATCCACGTTACGCCAGTTATACATACCAAAATTTAACTTCAGTTTCTTTCACCATAATTTTCCTACTTTTCCAACTCATATTTTTTTAACACTGCACTAAAACAAGATGAGATTCCCCATTTTAACCTCCAGTCCAAATTGTTTAAGAACAAATTCTACACATTCTACCCTATTGGGAAGTTTTATTAAGAGATTAATTTTATCGCTTCTAAGCTATTAATATGTTCTCTTATTGGAGTAATTTCAGTAATTATTTCATCTTTAAATGTATTATTAAGCTCATTTTTCTTTTGTTTTGCAACTGATAATTGATGAATGTCAGAAAAGAAAATTAATGATTGATTTTTATTTCGATGGCCCTCTCTACATGTTGCATCATGTAAGTCAAAAAACAACTCTAATAATTCAGTATACGTTACTTTCCAAGGATTAAACCATATTTCTACTATTTCAACATTGGCTCCTCTTAAATGTCCTAGTCGAACACATTCAATACCACGAAAACCAGTAATAGCTTCTTTACTAAAAAATTCACTTGCACCAAATACAGCTCTTTCCATTTAAATCCGCTCCTTCTGAGCAATAAACCTCTTCTTACCGCAAAAAACCCTCTCTTTAAATGAAAGAGAGGGTTGTATATATACACCATCCTCTCATCTTTCAAAGGTTATCACCTTTGCAGGAATTAGCACCGTTCAAGTCGTTATTTTGACTTGATGGTTGCCGGGTTTCATAGGGCCTGTCCCTCTACCACTCTGGATAAGAAGTTTATTGCTATTTTTTATTTAAGTACTTTATTTTTACTGATAATACCATCCCAACATATAAAAATCAAGCATTATTTTCGAAATAAATATAATTATCAATAATTTAGAATCGAACGTTGCTTTTTTCTGTTTAGCTTATTCGATTTTTTTGCACTAGGAGAAATTAAATCTAAAAAATCGAAACCCATGCTCCGACTTTTTTAAAGAGGGTTCATAACCGTTATAAAAATTGACTAGTAGCTATCCTAATGGAATTTTTCCCCTTAACCTGCTTTAACGTTGCTACTATCAGGAAACTAACAATCACTAATAAGAGCCATGAACTCACCTTTCCTAGATGAACGAGACTCCATGCATCGGTTTGGTTTGGATATTCCCAAGCTCCAAAGAACGTTGCGATATTTTCGGCTATCCATATAAAAAATCCGATAAGCAAAAAAGAAAGTGCAAGTGGCATACGGTAACGAGTTCCATTAACCTCGTATATGACCCATGATTGCCAAAAGACGATCATGACAAGTCCAGATAACCAAAAGCGGACGTCAATCCAATAATGGTGGGTAAAAAAGTTCAAATAAATCGCAGCTGCAAGAGGTACAACTACCAAAAACGATGGCCATTTAACCAGTTCAACCTTAAACCTTCTCCACGCTTGGCACAGATAACTCGCTACACTTGCATACATGAATCCGCTATATAAAGGCACTCCAAAAATTTTGAAATACCCTTCCTCTGGATAACTCCAGGAGCCAATATGTACTTTGAAAATTTCAAGAGCAAGACCAATAAGGTGGAACAATGTGATAACCTTTAGTTCATCCCGTGTTTCAAGTCCAGAGTTCACCATCCACCACTGCATTAGAAGGCAGATGATGAGCAGCCAGTCATACCGTGGTAGGAAGGGCAAAGGAATAAGTTGTGTAAAAGCCAAAGAGGCAAAAATAACGACAGGAAACAAACATGATAAGGCCTGCTCCCAACCAAAACGAACGAATTGTTTTAGTGCTCTCATGATTTCTGCCTCCAATTTTTTTCTAAAATAGATGCAAGTCCTGCTTAGTATAGCTAGTTCACCACCAAATAACATTCTTTACCTTGCAATGTTTCCTATTTAATTTTCGGTGCCATCATCACTTCGGTATTCTAAGATATCTCCAGGCTGACATTCTAAAGCCTTGCAAATCGCCTCTAAAGTTGATAATCGAATCGCCTTTGCTTTCCCATTTTTCAATATAGAAAGATTCGCCATCGTGATTCCAACCCTCTCAGAAAGTTCTGTAACACTCATTTTCCTTTTTGCCAACATCACATCAATATTGATTATAATTGCCATGTTATTCACCTCAGACTATTAAGTCATTCTCTGATTTTATATCGATGGCTTCTTGTAAAAGCCTTTGAAGAACAGCAGCAAAGACCGCAATCACCATTGAAGCAAAAATAACGACCAATCCAATTATTATAATACCTGGGGCATCATCTACCTCCGCTATGAGATAAAAGAGTGGCATGCCTATCACATACAAGACACTGATTGTGATTGCACAGTATTTTATAATTTTTAAAGCTCTTACAGATAATTCCGAGAAAGCTTTGTTCTTGTCAATAAAGCTTAAAAGTTTAAAAGCTTGATATAGAGCAAAGTAAAAAGGTATCGCCGTTACATACAAATAGACTAAAACGAGATAGTTCATAAAAGCAATATTTGGAATCAATTCTGCAGCATATTTCGCTATCTCAGGCACCAAAAAAATGCACAAAGCAAGAATCGGAATTCCAATAAGGATTACAGCTATCTTTAAAAAGAGCGTTGACACTTGTTTCATAAAAAGCACCTCACTTATTTATTGTCAATTTGACTTTATCACACACTTTATCGTTTTACAATAAAACATTATTGTATTTTATTATATTATTATTGTTAAAAACATAATCCTTATCTTTTCAATAATAAAAAAGCGCTTTTAACGGTCACAACTTTAGAACGAGACCTTTAGATATATTTTAATATTTTTTTGAAATTTCCAACAACTAACACAAATGGCATGTTAGTATATTTATGTTTATATTAACTTATAAACATAAATATTAAACTTGGAGGGATTAGATGAAAGTTCGGTTGTTGTCAGTGTTTCTAGGGGTGTTTATGGTGCTTGCGTTTGCGCATTCGGCCTCAGCGGCCTTTAAAGAATTAACGGGTGATACGTTAATTCATGACCCTTCGATCATTCAAGAAGGTAGTACTTGGTATACATTTGGAACTGGATTGGTTGATGAAAATGGCATCCGTGTGCTTCGCTCTGATAACGGTACAGATTGGTATGCAGTCCCTACTATTTTTCCTGAGCCACTTTCTTGGTGGAGAAACTACGTACCAAACCACGAGAGTAACCAATGGGCCCCTGATATCCAGTATTATAACGGTCGTTACTGGCTCTATTATTCTGTTTCGTCTTTCGGATCGAATACTTCTCTTATCGGTCTAACTTCCACACATAGCATCAACTCTGGACAATGGCGTGATGATGGACTCGTTGTTCGTTCCACATCAAATGATAACTTTAATGCAATTGATGGCGATTTAGTCATTGATGAAAATGGAGATCCATGGCTATCGTTCGGCTCGTTTTGGAGCGGAATTAAAATTACGCGACTTGATCCAAATACGATGAAACCGACGGGACAGCTTTATTCAATTGCGGCAAGACCAAACAATGATGATGCAGTTGAAGCTCCAAATATTACGTATCGAAATGGCTACTACTATTTATTCGTTTCCTTTGATAAGTGCTGCGATGGCGTCGATAGTACCTATAAAATTGCTTATGGTCGTTCGACAAATATTACAGGACCTTACTACGACAAGAATGGCAATAATATGCTTTATGGCGGTGGGACAATTTTAGATGCAGGAAATGACCGCTGGAGAGGACCTGGTCATCAGGATGTATACAATAACAACCTAATCATTCGTCATGCTTATGATGCGGAGGATAACGGTACTCCGAAAATGCTGATTAACGATTTATATTGGGATTCACAAGGCTGGCCAACGTATTAAAAAAAACAAGCAAGAGAGCATAAATGCCCTCTTGCTTGTTTTTAATTACTCGTTTTAATGTCTAGATCAGATAATTGTTTTATTCATCATCTTTATCATTTATATTCCGTCGCATTTCGATTACCGCACCAGCTTTATCCGTATCCACGACAAAGGATCCATTGCTATATCTGTCACTATTACGATAGCTATCAGCATGAATCATTACCTCTTCGCCGTCCCTTGTTATTACGTAAAAAGTTTCGTTCGGTTTAAGTACTCTCATAAATCCTACAATTCGGTGAGGATTTGCTTTTAGTTCTCTTAACATGACTAAACCACGTTTGGCACGAGAGGCTTTATCAAATTCTGTAATCGACATTTTCTTTAATGCGCCGCGTTGAGTCACGATTAAAAACTCAACCTTATCATCTAGCGAGAACGTTGTTGCATTGATAACAAAATCATCGTCTTTTAAATTAATTGCCTTCACACCAGCTGCACGTTGACCAACAAGGCTCACCTCTTCTTCACTAAACCATAAGCCGTAGCCTAGGTGAGTGGCAAGGAATAACTCTTGGTTTCCATCAGTTCGCGTGACAGATACCAATTCGTCGTCATCTTTAAGCTTTAATGCCATTAGAGGCTTCGAATAACGTTGTGCTTGATATAATGAAAGTTGTGACCGTTTTGCCATTCCGTTCTTCGTAATAAATAGTAACGATTCGTCTTCTGTAAATTCCTTTATAACCATCGTATCGATAATTTCGTCATCACGATCAATGCTTACAAGATTGGCAATATGTTGACCATTGTCCTTCCAGCGGATATCTGGAAGACTATGAACAGGAACATATAAGTAATTGCCAAGTCTTGTGAACAGTAAGAGTGTATCTGTTGTATTTATTTCTTCACATGAAAGGAGTCGATCTCCCTCCTTCATTCCAGGTGGTTCTCCGTTAGATGCAGTATAAGAACGAATACTCGTTCGCTTCACATACCCTTCTTTCGTAACGGTTACCATAACATCTTCTGAAGGAACAAGGACTTCCATGTTAATTTTGATTTCTTCGATTTCTTCCTTAATTACAGTTCTTCTTTGGTCAGCGAACTGCTTTTTAATTGCCAATAAGTCCTTTGTAATCACTTGAATTAATTTCTTTTCACTACCAAGAATGCCTTCAAGCTCGTGAATTTTCCGCTCAAGCTCGGCAGCTTCTTCTTCTAATGTTGTAATATCCGTGTTTGTTAATCGATATAGTTGCAATGTTACAATCGCTTCTGCTTGAGCTTCAGTAAAGTCAAACTTAGAGATTAGGTTTTCTTTCGCGTCTTTTTTATCATTTGATGACCGAATCGTTGAAATGACTTCATCTAAGATAGAGATTGCTTTAATAAGCCCTTTAACGATATGCTGACGGTCTGTCGCTTTACGTAACTCATATTGCGACCGTCTTGTGACGACTGTTTTCTGGTGGTCAATATATGCCTGAATAAGTGATTGCAGTCCCATTAATTTCGGTGCTTTATTATGTATCGCAACCATATTGAAATTATATGTTACTTGTAAATCAGTGTTTTTCAAATAGTAGTTTAAAATGGCATTGGCATCGGCTTCTTTTTTAAGTTCTATGACAATACGCAGACCTGTACGATCCGTGTCATCACGTACTTCTGCAATCCCGTCAACTTTTTTATCAAAGCGGAGTTCATCCATTTTTTTAACCAAGTTTGCTTTAACGATTTCATATGGAATTTCCGTGATAACGATTTGCTGACGGCCACCGCGCATTTCTTCAATTTCGGTTTTAGCTCGAACGACGATTTTCCCTTTCCCTGTTCGATAAGCTTGTTTAATCCCGTCAATCCCTTGAACAATTCCCCCTGTTGGAAAATCGGGACCTTTTATAACGGTCATTAACTGATCAAGTGTTACATTCGGGTTCTCCATTTGCATGATAACCCCGTCAATGATTTCACCTAAATGATGTGGAGGAATATCCGTTGCATAACCGGCTGAAATCCCTGTCGAACCATTTGCAAGTAAATTAGGAAACATCGACGGGAGTACAACTGGCTCTTCTTCCGAGTCATCAAAATTCGGAATAAATTCAACTGTATCTTTATCAATATCTCTTAATAGCTGTGCTGCAATCGCTGATAAACGCGCCTCTGTATAACGCATTGCAGCTGGAGGATCGCCATCAATCGAACCATTGTTCCCGTGCATATCAATTAAAATGTTCCGTACTTTCCAGTCCTGACTCATCCGAACCATCGCATCGTAAACGGAAGAATCACCATGGGGATGGTAATTACCGATTACATTACCGACTGTTTTCGCCGATTTACGGAACGGCTTATCAGACGTATTGCCATCTTTATACATCGCGTATAAAATTCGTCTTTGTACCGGCTTAAGGCCATCGCGCGCATCAGGTAATGCGCGCTCTTGAATAATATATTTACTATAACGACCAAATCTGTCGCCAATTACTTCTTCTAAAGGAAGGTCTAAGTAACGCTCTTGTTGTGCCACCCTTATTCCTCCTCAACAATGACTAAATTTTCATTTTCTAAAATGTTTGTTTCTTCCTCTAATCCGAACTCAACATGGGTTTCAATCCATTTTCTTCGTGGTTCTACTTTATCACCCATAAGAGTCGTTACGCGTTTTTCCGCTCGCGCTCCGTCATCGACATTCACACGAATAAGTGTTCTCGTTTCAGGATCCATCGTTGTTTCCCATAATTGTGTTGCATTCATTTCACCAAGACCCTTATAACGCTGAAGTGTATAGCCTCTGCCAACTTTTCTCGTTGCCTCACTTAGTTGACGTTCATCCCAAGCATATTCGATGATTTCTTTTTTACCTGACCCTTTGCTCACCTTATAAAGAGGCGGTAAAGCAATATAGACTTTCCCAGCTTCAACTAATGGACGCATATAACGGAAAAAGAACGTCAATAAAAGGACTTGGATATGTGCGCCATCAGTATCAGCATCGGTCATAATCACGATTTTATCATAGTTTACGTCTTCAAGATCAAAATCCGAACCTACACCCGCTCCAATTGTATGAATAATCGTTCGAATTTCCTCATTTTTCATAATATCTTCTAATTTTGCTTTTTCCGTGTTAATTACTTTTCCCCTAAGTGGAAGAACGGCTTGGAATTTACGATCACGCCCCTGCTTAGCTGAACCACCAGCTGAGTCACCCTCTACTAAGTAAAGTTCATTCCGCTGTGGATTTTTAGATTGAGCAGGTGTCAACTTACCGCTTAATAGAACATCCTTTCGCTTGCTCTTCTTCCCGTTTCTCGCATCCTCTCTAGCTTTCCTAGCTGCTTCACGCGCTTGTGCTGCTTTTATTGCTTTTTTAATAAGCATGGAGCTAATATCTGGATTTTCCTCAAAAAAGTAAGAGAGCTTTTCAGAAACAAGGCCATCGACGGCAGAACGTGCTTCAGTTGTCCCTAATTTGCTTTTCGTCTGTCCTTCAAATTGGAGCTTTTCCTCTGGTACTCGGACCGAAACAATCGCTGTAAACCCTTCACGAATATCAGAGCCATCTAGATTTTTATCTTTTTCTTTTAACAATTTAATCTTTCGCGCATATTCATTGACCGCACGAGTCATTGCAGCTTTTGCCCCTAACTCGTGAGTACCGCCATCCTTTGTCCGAACATTGTTTACAAACGAAAGGACATTTTCTGTATAGCCATCATTAAATTGAAACGCTAACTCAACTTCAATCTCATTTTGTTCTCCAGAGAAGAAGATAACAGGATGAAGTGTTTCTTTATCTTCATTTAAATAATCAACAAACGCTTCGATCCCATTTTCATAATAAAAAGTTTCTGTTGCACCGTCGTTTCTTAAATCAATTAATTCGATGGTTAATCCTTTTAATAAAAACGCAGCTTCACGTAATCGCTCTGTTAATGTTTCGATATTATACGTGGTAACACTAAAGATGCTTGGATCCGGCTTAAAATGTATCGTCGTTCCTGTTTGCTTTGTCTTACCAACCTTTTCTAAAGTTGTTACAGGCTTACCTCCGTCTTCAAAGCGTTGCTTATATCTGTGACCATCACGCTTTATTTCGACTTCGAGCCATTCTGAAAGGGCATTTACTACAGATGCACCGACTCCATGCAAGCCACCACTCGTTGCATAACCGCCTTGTCCAAATTTCCCTCCAGCATGAAGGACCGTTAAGATCACTTCTGGTGTTGGTTTTCCTAGTTTATGCATTCCAGTAGGCATACCACGACCTTCATCGGAAACTGAGATACTATTATCTTTATGAACAGTTACTTTTATTGTTGAACCATACCCTGCAAGCGCTTCATCGACAGAATTATCTACAACTTCATAGACAAGATGATGAAGCCCCCGGGCATCTGTACTACCTATATACATCCCAGGACGTTTTCTTACGGCCTCGAGACCTTCTAATACTTGTATTGCATCATCGTTATAATCAAGGTGCTGTTTCTTTGCCAAGACAGGTACTCCTTTCACTCGCTACATGTATTGTAGCATACACGAACACTCGTTTTACGTTTACTATCGCTTTTTCTATTGTAGCTGTTATTTCAGTATTCGCAACCTCTTTTAAAGAATCCTCTATTTTTTTGAAGAAAAAAGTCATTTTTCGACAAAATAAAAACACCGAAAAGGCAACTTAGTATTATACGCTGCTATCGAAAAGGTGAAAACCAACCTTTTAAGTACAGAAACAGCAATGTGTTCGCCCGAACAGGTGAGAAATCCACTTACTATAGCACTTGGAGAAAAAGCCCGGCTTCACTTATTGTACAAAGGGCACTGAAAAAGGATGCTTTTCCCTTTTTCAATGCCCTCTATTATACAGGTTCTATTTAAATTTAGCGTGCTCTACTTTAATACAGCGATCCATGACCGTTGTTACATTATGTTGCTGCAAATAGTCAAACGCATCCTGATTGGATACACCTAGCTGTGCCCAAAATACTTTCGCTCCAATCGCAACGGTTTCTTTTGCAATATCAGGTAAAAATTCACTTCGCCTAAAAACATTTACGATATCAATAGGTTTATCTATTTCTTCAAGGGAAGAAAAGGCTTTTTGACCAAGTACTTTATCCACCGATGGGTTTACAGGAATGATCTCATAACCAGCTGCTTGCATAGCTTCTGCAACCATGTAAGACGTTCGCTCAGGGTTATTAGACAATCCGACGACAGCTATTGTTTTGTATTTTTGTAATATGTCCTTTATCACTTCATTTGATGGGTTTAGAATAGACATAGCGTTTTCTTTAGCCTCCTTCCTATATTAAGATGTCCCTGTAGAAGCTAAATAAGCAAGGTTAAATGTGACGTTTAAACTTATCTAAAAAGCGTTGAGGGTACTCATCTGGTAGCCGACTAGCTTGATCTAATCTGTTCCATTGTTCTTCTGATAACGTCCAGCCAACAGCTCCCATATTTTCGTCAAATTGCTGAAGATTACTTGCTCCAAAAATAGGAGAGACAATTTCTGACTTTCCTAATAACCAATTTAAAGATACTTGTGCAGGTGTTTTACCAACTTCGACAGCTATTTCCTCAACGGCTTGTAGTATTTCAAAATTTCGATCGGTTGCTTTGTTTTCCCATCCATACTCACCAGAGCCCTCCGCAAATCGACCTTCCTCTGGTTTTTCTTTGCTTTTGTATTTTCCAGAAAGGAATCCTCCGGCCAAAGGCGCCCAAGGAATTACGCCAATTTCCTCTTCTTTACACAAGGACATAACTTCGCGATCCATTTCTCGACTAACAAGGCTATATTGAGGCTGAACTGAAATAAAACGTGCATACCGTTTAAAATCACTATATGACAAGGCTTTCATCATTTGCCATGCTAAAAAGTTTGAGCAGCCGATGTAGCGTACTTTTCCAGCTGTAATTAAATCATCCAACGCTCGAAGCGCTTCTTCAATAGGAGTAAGATTATCCCAAACATGTAATTGATATAAATCAATATAATCAGTGTTTAATCGACGCAAACTTTGGTCGACTCCCTCAATGATACGACGACGAGAATAACCAAAATCATTTGGATGTGGGCCGACCTTCATCCGTACTTTCGTTGCCAGCACGACTTCTGAGCGCCGTTGTTGTATCGCTTCTCCGACGATACGCTCAGATTCACCACCAACATATACATCAGCGGTATCAATAAAATTGCCACCTTGATCTAAAAATTGGTGAACCATTTTAATTGAATCCTCTTTATTTACTTGTTTTCCAAATGTCATGGTTCCTAAGCAAAGTTCAGAAACTAATAATCCACTTTTTCCCAATTTGTTATAATTCATGGTTCTCCATTTCCCTCTTTCTTAATAAATGTGATAAGTTAGAGTGTTCAAGCTGTATTATGTAATTCCTCATCCGTTCCCTATTGTAACAAGCTTTTCCATCGTATAAAAAGAAATACGCTCAATTTGTATCGTTTTTTTTATAGGGGGAAAATTAAAATGAACCTAATAAAAGGGGTGAAGCTTGATGTACGACACAGATGATCGCATTACAATCGTAGATGATACTGGAGTAGAAAAAGACTTTCTTGTTGAAGCACTGTTTGATATGGAAGGTGAATCATACGCATTATTGTCAGCTAATCAAGATGAGGAAATGTTACTAATGCGTGTTGAAGAAGATGAAGACAAAGAACAATATTTAGTTGATGTTAGCGAAGAGGAAGTTGAAAATATTTTGGCAGCATACCATATAGCAGTTGAAGCAGATGAGGACAATATTATCCATTGACCAAATAGAGGCTGTGCCAAAAGGTTGTTTTTTAACCTTTTGGTACAGCCTTCATGAGCGTAGTCGCTACATCTATCGTATTGTAAACGGGAGCCCATTGCGGTGCACGCTATAAGCTTTTGAGACCCCCTTACTTTAACTTATTATTCAGGTGCTGGAGAAAGTGGTAGACTGTTTTTAAAACTGGAGTCTGAACGTTATAACGATTTGCTTGCTCGACAAAATAACCGCATAGCGAATAAACCTCCATTCTTTTGCCTTTTTCTAAGTCTTGGAGCATTGATGTTTTATGATTCCCGATTTTTTCTGCGCTGTTAAAAACACCTGTAATGGCTTTTTCACTCATCGGGTATCCAGCCTTTTCGCTAATGTTAACAGCCTCCGCTAAAAGGTCTTTACATGTTTTTTTAAGCAAAGGGTCACCCACCATTTCAGAGACTGACGCTCTTGAAATCGCAGATACAGGGTTAAATGTAATATTCCAAAGACTTTTTTCCCATTTTTTCTGCATAATGTTCTCATGGTACTTCATATTGATCCCTGAATTTCTACAAGCTTTAATAAATATCTCGGCCTTTGCCAAATGAGTGGGGGATACATTTCCGAGTAAGAAAGAATGGGGGCCATGTTGTTCGATAAACCCTGGTTCCGTGACATGAACGGAAATATTTGCAACAGCCGGAAAAACCTTTTCTTTTCCGAATGCTTCAATTAAAAGGTCTTCATTACATACACCGTTTTGTAAAGATACAATACATGCTCTTTCAGTGACATAGCGTTTTATGTTGTTTATCGTTTCCTCTGTATCCGTACCTTTTACTGTAAACAAGATAATGTCCGCAGATTCAATAGAATTATACTCTGACGAAAAATGCCTGTCTGCACTAAGTATTTCATCATCCTTTCGCAATCTGAAGTTCTTATCCTTCATTGCCGCTAGATGCAAGCCTCTACCGATAAATGTGACATGATGTCCCGTTTGTTGTAGCAATATACCTAAAAATCCGCCAACTGCTCCGGCACCTACAATGGCTATATTCATTACAAACCTCCTGCTACCTCTAGCAATTAAAATTCTTCCTTCGTTTGCTCTACTTTCTGCAAAAATAGCTGCTGTGCTTTTGTTAATGAACCATTCCTTGCTTGAATCATTGAAAAATTTCTTGTGAAAGTACGATTGTTTATATTTAATTTCTTTATTTCACCTGTTTGTAATTCTTTACGCACGGTCCATTTAGAAATCATGGCAATCCCTAACCCTGCTGAGACAGCCTCTTTTATCCCTTGGCTGCTGCTAAAAATAAAAAAATGCTTTACGTTTAAATCTAGTTGTGCAATCAGCTGATCACTATATGCCCTTGTACCAGAACCACTTTCCCGCCATATCCACACTTGATCCTGAAGCATTTCTGGTTTGACTATCCGCAACTGAGACAATGAATGATCTGGTGGCGCAATGATGATCATTTCATCCTCCATAAATGGTTCCATCGTTAAATCAGCTGTTGATGATTCGCCTTCAATTAAACCAATTTCAATTTCATGTGTTCGGACTTTTGCGATTACTTCCTCGGTATTAGCAACAGTCACCTCGACTTTAACAAGTGGATGTTCTGCAGCATACTTCGCAAGGATACTCGGTAAGATATATTCACCAATTGTAAAGCTAGCACCAATTTTAAGCGTTCCCTTAACAATTTCTTTTCGTTCGTTAATTTCTTGTTTAACTTCTTCCACAAGAGATAATATTTTTTTAGCACGGATATAAAGGATTTCCCCCTCCTCCGTTACTTGTACTTGCTTCGGTGAGCGGTTTAGTAATTTCGTTTCAAATTCTTTCTCTAGGTGACGGATATGCAAACTAACATTTGGTTGAGACAGATTTAAAATCTTTGCTGTTCTTGAAAAATGACGTTGCTCTACAACCGTTATAAACGTTTTTAAATAGTCGATCATCATTATCACTCCTGCCCCCATTATAGCATAAACATTTTTAATGATTGATTAGCTCTACATATATTTCTCTTATACTAATAGAAAAAGGTAGAACAACGGAGTTTAACCTGTTGATCTACCTTTTAGAATTACGTTTAAATTTTAAACACTCGGATGTCTTTCATTAAATCGTTCGAAACTGCTTCTAATTCTTCAGATGATTTCGATGCTTGATCAATGGAATCAAGCTGCTTATTAATATCAGATTGAACTCTTTGTGTCATTTCTGTACTCTTATGGGCATTACTACTCATTGTATGAACAGTAGCTGATACCTCTTCTGAGCTTGCAGAAACTTGTTGAATGATAGACGAAACACCTTGAACCTGATTAGCAACACTTTCAATTAATCCGACAAGCTCATTAAACTTCTTACCAGCATCTTCAACTCGTTTATTTCCTTCAGTCACTTCATGTTTTCCTGTTACGATTTTATCGACCGTAACTTTTGTAGATTTTTGAATCTTAGTAATTAGCGCACCGATTTCTTCTGTCGCTTTTTGAGATTGTTGTGATAATTTTCGAACTTCATCAGCAACGACTGCAAAGCCTAAACCTTTTTCACCCGCTCTAGCCGCTTCAATTGCTGCATTAAGCGCTAGTAAATTTGTTTGCTCCGATAACGAACTAATGATTTCAGTCACTTTTACTATTTGACTCGCATGGTCATCTAATTCCTGAATCATATCAGCCGATTCATTAACAATTTTGTTTACTTGACCAATTTGTTGAACAGCATCTGTAATGTATTCTTGACCTTGCTTCGCTTCATCTATCATGTGAACGGAATTATTTGATACATCAGATGACACTTCAGCAATTTTCTGAATGTCAGTTGTAATGGATTCTATCGCTTCAACACTTTCTTCAGTACTAGCTGCTGTTTCTTGTGCTAATTTAGTGACCTCATTGATTATCTCTTGAGTATGTGTCGCTAACTGCTTATTATAAGCCGAATTCTCCGATAATTTATTTGAAGATGTTGAAACAACTTCAGCCGTACTAGATGCACTAACTATTAGTGCCCGAATCCCTTCAACCATTTTCGCCACAGATTTCATTAACTCTCCAATTTCATCTTTTCGTTGTTTTTTATTATGCCCTAGTTCGTGAACCACAGCTAAATTACCAACTTCAACCTCTTGCATCATATTTGTGACTCTGCGAATCGCGCCAGTCATCCCATTTGATACAAAAATAGCAACAACAAATGAAACCACTACCGTAATCACTCCAATAATAATGGAAATTTTTGCAATTTCTTTCGTTTCAGTTGTTAATTCACTAATCGGTACATTTGATGATAAAATCCAGCCTGTTCCATCGAGTAGCTTCGCTGTAATTAATTCATTATTTTCAGAAATAAACGTTGTTGAATCTGGTAATTCCATTGAAATTAAATCTTCTATATATTGAGCATTTTCGCTCTCACCCTCGCTAAACTCGCGGCTTCTTGAAATAAGATCCCCTTGATAGTTAATAATAGAAACATAGCCTGTTTCTCCTAAACTAATCCCTTTTATCGTTTCATGAAGGTTATCATTCGCTTCAATTAAAAGTACTCCAAGCTCTTGTCCTGATGAGATACTATTAATCATTCTCCCTAATACGATATTGTCATTTGTTGAAGTCTCTTTATCCATCGTAAAGAAAATCGATCTACCACGAGCATCCTTTACTTTCTGAATCATTTCTTGAACTTCAGGAGATTGAATATCGAAGCTCGTTTGTGTTTTAAAAATGTTATCATCTGTAATAATGCTTATTCCAGCTATATCTTTTCTAGTATTGACCAGATGCGCTAGTGTTTCCTGTAGCTCTCTTTTAAGGGTAAACACATCAAAGTCTGTCTCAGCACTGTCTAACCCATCTAACCCATCATAGATTTCACGCGAAGTAACAATGGACAAGCTCAAATTTGCCAATTCACCGACTTTACTTTCAAAGTTTTTACTTACTTGAACAATTAATTCCTCCGTAACTTCACTCGTTTTTTCACTAATTATCGATGAGGATACTTGATAGGACACAGAGGCGATAATAACAACCGGAATAATAGAAAAGAGTAAAAACATCAATAAGAGCTTCTTCCCAATTTTTGAACCTTTCATGAAAGAGAGTTCACGTTTCTGCTTCTGAACACGCTTTCTTTTATCGGTTTTTGGAGGCTTATCCTTTTTCTTATTTCTAAATGATTGAGTGAATTTCTTGAGCATTGTTTTCATAGATACTTCCTTTCTAAAAAGTTAATAGTGGATTCGTCTTATCATTTAAAAATAAATAAAAACTAGTAAGCGTTTTCGTTAGAAATTTAACAAAACTAGGTTTAATTTACTAATCTAAATATACTATACCATATCTTTTATTTGCTTTTAACATTTTTTTGAATGAAGCTGTCGAATAAAAGAAAAAGAGGATTCAATAGGTCATTACCTGTTGAATCCTCTTGTTTAATTGAGTTTAAAATGTGTACAAGCTTCGATATTTATTATCCAAATAGCGAATTAATGGTGCAGAATCGATCCCGCCACCTGTAATATCCTTAATGATATCAGCTGGCTTCTTCGTTTTACCATATTGGTGGACATTCGTTGTCATCCATTGTCGTATTGGGCTAAATTCACCATTTAATATGAGGTCATCAAAATTAGGAAGGTCCGTTAATAGCGCTTCCTTCATTTGGGCTGAATAAATATAACCAAGGGCATAGGAAGGAAAATAACCGAACGCTCCAAATGACCAATGAACATCCTGCAAAACACCTTCTCCATCATGTGTAGGTCGAACCCCAAGGTATTCATCCATCTTGTCATTCCAAATTTCTGGTAAATCTTT
Organism: Halalkalibacter urbisdiaboli; assembly: GCF_002156385.1. GTDB lineage: Bacteria > Bacillota > Bacilli > Bacillales > Bacillaceae_D > Halalkalibacter_A > Halalkalibacter_A urbisdiaboli. Next base: position 800,818 of record NZ_MVJM01000003.1, on the reverse strand, counting down.
TACTTCAATTTGGCCTTCTATTAACGCCTTTTCCAATTCATACCTCAGAATAATATGTAAGCAATAGGTAAGTTCATCGCTTTCTATCCGAATTAGTGATGGCTTGGCCTCATTTACTGCAAAATAAAAATCTTCAAGTGAAATATGATCAAATTGGCCAGAAGAATGCTTTTTTAATAATGGGTATTGTCGCTCCCAGAAAGAAGGATTTTGCCCAACAAACTTTTCCCAAAATAATGACTGTGATTCGTGAATTCCCATAGACGTTCCATCACATAATGGTGTACCGATGAGGTCCTGCGAAATGTTTTGTTCATAAAGAGCATGACCACATTCATGTATCGTTCCAAATAAAGCGAGACGAAAATCAGATTCATTGTATTTCGTCGTTATTCTAACATCGTTCGGATTGATACCAATAGCAAACGGGTGAACCGTCTCATCTAATCGTCCAGCTTCGAAATCATAGCCAATATCCTTTAATAAATCTAAGCTTAACGCACGTTGATTCGACTTCGGAAAATGCTTATATAAGAACTCTGTCTTTGGTTGATTGGTTGACTCTGTAACCCCCTTTACTAACGGGATTAATTGGTCACGCAATTCGCCAAATACTTTATCAAGCGTATCAACAAAAACACCCGGTTCATAATCATCTAATAACGTATTATAAGGATGGCCCTTATAGCCCCAGTAATTAATAAAGCGTTTCTTATATTCAAGTAGTTTTTCTAAATTAGGGCGAAACATCTCAAAATCAGCTTTATCCTTTGCTTCCTCCCAAACAGTTTCTGACTGTGCTTGAAGCATCACATAATCCTTATACTCTTCTTTAGGAATTTTTACGTTTCTCTCAAATGCTTTGTGACATTCTTCCACTGTCTTTTTCGTAATAAACGACAGCTCATCTTGTACACTCCCTTCACGAAGTTCACCTAAATAACTAGCCATTTCCTCTGAGGTCGATAATTGAAATACTTCAGCTGACAATGTCCCAATCACTTCCGATCGTTGGTGCATTCCTTTTTTAGGAGCGCCAGTTCTAGAATCCCAAGCTAGTAACGAAAGTGCTTCATTAAAATCTTCAATTTTTTTCACATAAGCAAGAAAATCACGTTCTGTTGCTTTAATACGTTGGCTCATGACCATAACCCCTTTCTCCTTCCATTATTCTTTTGACTAGTTACCTCGATATCCTCTTTTTTAATAAGAAATAATTATAAGGAATTCACACAACAAAAAATAAGCCTCAATTAATTCTTAGTTCATTAAAAAAGCGCCCAACTAGGCGCATTCATTCCATCATTATTGCTTTGCTTCAGTTAATTGTTTTTCGGTGCGTTCAATCAACTCCGAAGCAAACTCAAAAAATTGTTCATCTACTCCTGTTTGTTGAGAAACCGCATGCTGGAATTGCTGCTTTGCTTGGTTTAATGCATCAGTTGCCGCTTGTAACTGGTCTTCATCCATACTCATCGTTGCTTGTCCAACCATGTGCTGAGCGGACTTGATCGCCATTTCAACTTGCTTTAAATCATTATAACCTGTGTTGATATTTTGATCATGTGTCATTTTATTGCCTCCCAAAATCGACGTATGTAAGCATCTGCTTATAGAATTAGTTTACGTCATACACCTTCATTTATTCATCTCACAATAGACAATTATTTTACATAATATATTTATCGTATCTTTATAATAAACGAATAAATTCTTCACCTTCACGTTCAAGTATTGAAAGCAACGAATCTGTAATATAAGGATCAAATTGTGTTCCCTTATTTTTTTGAAGCTCATCAACTGCGTAGTCTAATCCAATATCTTTACGGTAGACTCTTTTTGACGTCATGGCATCAAAAGAGTCTGCAATCGCGATGACCTTAGCAACAAAAGGAATTTCATCACCAAAAAGACCATTTGGATACCCCCGCCCATCAAGTCTCTCATGGTGGTATTTCACCATATCTAAAACGCCATTTTTTTTAAAGGTTGTTATGTGTTTAAGCGTTTCGTAGCCAATCCGAGGATGTTTTTGAATAAATTGGTATTCTTCATCAGATAAGCGTCCCGGTTTTGTTAAGATTCTTTCTGGCACCCCTATTTTCCCAATATCGTGAAGAAGACCGCCTACAAATAACGCCTCACACTGATACTCTGACATTTTCATCTCCTTACCAATTCGTTTAGCATAATGTGCAACGTTTTTCGAGTGGAAAGCGGTGTAAGGATCTCTCGAATCTAATGAATTGATTAATGCCGAAATAAGCTCATCCTTATGTTTTCTGGACAGGATTACATTTCTCATTAAGCCAACAGAGATAAACATAATAATGACATATGTAAACCAATGTAGGAGAGCAGTTTCGATTGTAGGCAATGGTTCAGGAGTTAAAAAAATTCTACTCATCACGACTAAAGTTCCGGACAAGAAAAGAAAACGATAGGATTTATCTACAAACCCTATACCTAATAAAATAACGGAGATTATATAAAGAGGATATAAAAAAAAACTTTCAACAAGAAATCCATTAATGATCGCACTAAGAAAAAAAACAACAAAAAAAAGATATCGATAAAACATTGTCGAGTAAAACCATTGATAAAATTTCTGTGTTAATCGTTTCATAAAAAACCCCCTACCCCTAGTAGGTTATGTACTCTTAGCGTATACGTGGTGGCTGTTTTTATACACGTAAATATAAGCGGCCTCTTATCACTACGATAAAAGGCCGCTTAACCTATTTCATCTTCAGTCATTATTACTATCCCTTTCAATAGATTTTAATCATTATGGATTATTTTGTCGTATGCACCAAATCGGCACATTTCGCTAACGCTACTTCATCGGAATCACGTCCTCTCATTAGCTAAAGCTATGTATTTCCTGTTAACATGATATCGACCTTCACATTTCCAACTCCTTTCTGTTAGCTTACGTTTATATTACTAAATAGTTTTTATTTTGTAAATATTCAAAATTTATTGTTTATTGTTGTATTTCACGAATTTCCTAGCTTAATCTCTTTATAGCTCTCTTTTTTGATATTTTTGATTTTTCTGTCTATTAAAAAAGTTTCATCTAAGGTAAACAACCTTTAGATGAAACTTCGACTTTTATGATTCTATTCTTGGCGGACGCGGCCCGAAAAACTGATAATAATCTGTTTTCAAATTCCCATTATAGAGCTTTCTCTTTTTTGTTGCTTTTTTTCCGTAAAGTTCCTCAAAGCCTTCATGTGAAGTAAGAACATAAATCGACCATGTATCTAGATGGTCCTGAAAAACCTTTCCCATATCACGATACATATGCTCGACTTCCTCGCGTTCACCTAATCTCTCACCATACGGTGGGTTCCCAACAAGAACACCATATTCACCGCGATGTCTAAAATCTTTCACTTGCATTTGCTTAAATTGAATGAGTTCCCCAAAACCTGCTTCCATTGCATTATTTTGAGCTAACTCCACACTACGATGGTCAATATCAGTTCCGAGAATATCGAGAGGCTGGTCATAGTTAGCAACATCCTCTACTTCTTGTCTTGCCTTGTCCCAACGCTCTTGACCGATCCAATGCCATTGTTCAGAGACAAATTCCCGATTAAACCCCGGAGCGATGTTTTGGCCAATCATGGCGGCTTCAATTGGTAATGTTCCAGAACCACAGAATGGATCTGCAAAAGGACGATCCGGTCTCCACGTTGTCAGCATAATCATCGCAGCTGCTAACGTTTCTTTTAATGGAGCTTGATTATGTAAATAACGATACCCTCTTTTATGTAATCCTGTACCACTTGTATCTATCGTTAACGTTGCTACATCTTTATGTAGTGCGACCTCAATCCGATAAAATGGTCCATTTTCATCAAACCAACCGCGCTTGTATCGTTTTTTCATACTTTCTACAACGGCTTTTTTTACAATAGCCTGGCAATCGGACACACTAAATAACTTCGATTTAACGGATTTACCGATTACGGGAAATTCCGCATGAACAGGAATAAAGTCAGGCCAAGGAAGCGCCTTTGTTTTTTCAAATAATTCGTCGAAAGTGAACGCTTTAAATTCTCCAATCTTTAGCTTTACACGATCGGCTGTTCTTAACCATAGATTTGCCCTTGGAATTGCAGATATATCGGCAGAGAACGTTACTTTTCCATTTTCAACCTGAACATCTTCATAACCTAAATCTTTAACCTCTCTTGCAACTAGAGCTTCTAATCCCATCGTTGCAGTGGCAATTAACGTAACTTTTTCCATGAATTCAAAACCCCTTATGTATGGACATGCTTTTTCCATTATACGCATTTCAGAATGTCATGACAAATTCATGTTAACATTTGAATAAATAATAGGGTAAATATCGATAAAAATAAAAAAACCCCTAAAAGGGGAGTTAGTGTCGCGTAAATTTTCATCATTAAGCATTCGATAAGCCATGTTCTGTTCCTTCGTACTGCAAACGGTGATGAACCTCGTACTCAGGTGGTAACCATCTATCTACAAGGAATACTCCTTGTCCTTCGAAGTCGTTCAATTCCGACTAAGAAGATTCCCCTACCAAATTTTGGGTTTCTCGCTCGAGGGGTTTACCTCGTTCCACTCCGTTCGTTTCCAAACGGACTTCGTCACTGTGGCACTTTCAAAGACATCACACCATATCAAAAGACGTAGGTGCTTATCTTGCCGTTAATCCAGTCGAAACCAGACTACCCTAGCTTATGAATTGGCTAGGCACGAACACTACGGGCATCGCAGCCCGTGCGAGCATGGACTTTCCTCTACATGATTAACATGCAGCGGTTACCTGAACGCTTAAATGTCAAAGCGACAATATTTATTATATCGCTAATATACAACCTATGCAATAGGGAATTACTGGTTATTCCCTTTGTTTCGAAATCGCTTTTCTAGCGAGCTCATCGGCATTTTTATTTTGCTTACTCGGAATCCATTTTAGAAAAAATAAATCAAACTTATCAATACGTATAAGGGCTTGTTCTAAATAACGCTGAAATTGTTTGTTCTTAACATACCGACGTTCAATCGCATCATCAATTAGCTTTGAATCCGTGCGAAACGAAGCGGTCGTAATTCCTTTTTCGAGACAGACATCTAGCCCTTTAATTAGCGCCTCATATTCAGCTTCGTGATTTGACATGACGCCTAATGGAAAAAAGTGTCCTTCCACCTGGCCATTTTTAAAATTGATAAAAACGCCTGCACCTGATGGACCTGGATTACCAGCACTTGCTCCGTCGATATATACCTCGATCAAACAAATCCTCTCCTTGATTCGTTATGAATCTATTCAAATAGCTTGTCACCAAAAACCTTTTTCTCAAGATTTGATAACCGTTGGAGAATATCATAATTTGTACTACCGACGGTCGGTGGTGTTACCTGTCTTTGTGGACGGTCAGATAATTTTTTAACTTCACGTTTTAGTTGCTGGTTTTCTTGCTCAAGCTGTTCAATTGCACGCTGAAATACCTCATAATCTTGAATGATCGTATCTAGAAATTTATCTACTTCATCAGGGTTGTACCCTCTCATACTCGATTTAAAATCTTTATTTAAGATATCTTTCGCTGTTAAACGAATTTCCTGATTATACAATTTTAATCACCTCTGCTAACGAATAAAAACAACCTAATACAATCTTTATTTTTTCAAAAGTTAAAGAGATTGTCAATTTGAATCTTTTTAGTCCCAATTTTCAGCAGCTTGTTCGTCCTGGACTAATAAATCTAAGTCGGTTGGCGTGATCATTAAGATCGAGAATTCTTTGAACTGCTGCTGCTTACGTGCTATTTCCAAGTAGTACAAGGGTGAGCCAGGTTTGTCTTCATCAAATAATATGAGTAATCCATCTACTTTAGAAATGATAAATTCATTTTTTAATCTCAGCTGACTAGGATTATCATAAGGCCGCTTTGTTATACTATCAACATAATCCGCTTCGTTTAATATCCTTGTATAGTATTCCTTTGTTGCATCTTGCCAGCGCTCCTCTTGTCCTAAAAACGGAGTGAGTACAGCAAGCTTTATGTTCGGGTATTGTTTTTTTAGACTTAATACAACTTCAGCAGCCCATAGTTCAACTCCAAGTTGTCCGCTAATGATTACCCATTCTAATCCCTCTTCAATTAAAGGAATAATTCGTTGTTCAATTGCTTTTTTTATGTAATAAATACCTTGATGTTTTTGATCGAATATCCCTAATTCATGTCCCTTATATCCTGTTATTGCAATAGTTTTCAATAAGCGCCTCCTTTTCCTCTTAGCCGCATCGAAACTCTATAATGAAGAAGAGCGAACAACATGTTCGCCCTTCTATAAATTCATACTCACTAGCAGCCACAAGACTTACCGAAACCCTTTTGTGCTCCTGCTACATGGCCTGGAAAAGGCTTATTTCCTTTTCCATAACCCGCCATTCCTGGCCCCGCTGGAGGTGTTGCTGCTCCTGCTACCATTCCCGGAAAAGGCTTATTTCCTTTTCCGTAACCTGGCATACCTGCTCCTGCCACCATTCCTGGTCCTGCTGGAGGTGTTGCTGCTCCTGCCACCATTCCTGGCCCTGCTGGAGGTGTTGTTGCTCCCGCTACCATTCCTGGCCCTGCTGGAGGTGTTGCTGCTCCTGCTACCATTCCTGGTCCTGCAGGGTATGGGTTAGGGTTCACAAACTGCTGGTGTGCAATGTTTTGAGCATATGATTGAGTGTGTGGATAGCTGTGCACATGCTTATAAACATGGTTTGTAACATTCGTAGTATGAGTCGGATGAACTTCTGGTACAATATATTCACATGTGCTTTCAACAACGTTACATTTTGTTGGGTGTACTACCGGTGGCATTACTCGAGATCTAACTGGTCTAGGATTACCAAACATAAGTTATTTCCTCCTTTTTTGTTGAGTCAATAATAACCTATGTTCAAAATCCACCTAGTGTCCTAGTTGTTTAACCTAATTATGTGAATTTTGTAAGATTAGGTTTTTGTCTAGTAAACTATTTAGGCTTGCTGAATCTCGCATTTCAACAGAAATAAGCAACGTTATACCAATCATTACAAAAAATAAAATTAAAAGGGCACGGTTCATAGTTCTCACTCTTTCATCTTTCCTATTTCTAGTACATATTGTACGCCCTTTCCTTATTTTTGACAATTTCTTTTCTATTGTTACAACGTTTTCATTCGCTTTGTTCACAAAATTGTTGCAAAATGTTGAAAGTCGGCTGTTTTTGCGCTTGCCCAGGAAATAAGTGTAGACATTTCCTTCATTTTATGCTCCCTTTATTTTCCGTTCCAATCGATTAATCCGTTTTTCTAGATCTGCTACTAGTTTTTCCTTTTTACCTTTGATTAAAGCACTGCGTTCTTTATATATTACTAATGCACATTTTGCAAAAAATAGAGCCTTTTCAATGTCCTTAAGTCCATGTTCGTATATTTTAGAGCATTCAATCGCACTTTCAACAGGATATCGATTTGCCTGTAAAAGGTCTTCATACGCTTGAAGGGCTTGTCTTATTAACTTTTTTTGTTTTAATAAACCAGCATAATAAAATAAACCATCATAAGAAACTGACTCTCCTAAAACAATAAGTTGCTCATATAAATTACTAGCAATCTCCTTTTCACCAAGATATTCATACCATCGCGCAATTTCAAAAAGTTCTCGTGGATGAAGTGATGCTTTTTCTCGGTCAGTAATGAGTAAAGATAGATGGGTGTATAACGTAACTAGAGACAGTACATCCCATTCATGATGCTTTAAAACACCTTCAACAAAACTAGGATCTCTTTCATTAACAAAATCAAAATACAACATCGGTACTAAATAACTTGGTGTGTCATCCTTTCGTTCGAAACCTAAAATATTAGATTCAACTACAGAAAGCTTACAGGACGGCAGCATTTCCTTCCACAATCTTCTTGATGCATGAAGTAAATCGAAATGTCCAAACCTAGGAAGCTGTGGAACTTGCTCCCGAACAAAGGTATGTCTTGTCTTTACCTGCGGCCAATCGAACGACTTCCCGTTATAAGTAACAAGGTTTTTCATTTGACCGACATCGGTTAAAAAATGATGATACAGAGAAACCTCCGCTTCTGGTCCCGGTAAAAAATATTGACGCACCCGTACATCATTTTCCCGTATTTGACTATAACCGAGAAGGAAAATCGTATTCCCTGCACCACTACTTAAACCTGTTGTTTCTGTATCAAAAAAGAGTAAATCTTCAGGTTTTCTCGCTTTCGCTGATAATGGATGGTTTTCGACATGATCTTGCCATTGTTTTATCGCTTTTTTTATTTCAAAGAAACGATAACGACCGTGTTGATGTTCAAGCGGATAATGCACATCACGAATCATCGTATACTGCCCTTCAAACCATACTGGTTTTGCCCCAAAGCTAGACCACTTTTCTAAATAAGGAATCGTATTTTCACCTTCTTGTTCATCCACCACAGGTTTAGATGGAACATGCTCTCCCCTCTCAAAGTTCATATGCTGCTTTAACCGATTAAGCTTTCCCTTTAACGCCATGCTCCTCCCTCCTTTGCAACAATCTGATTAATTTATAAACAACCTGTTTTACATTACCCGTAAACTCACTTGATGCGCCCACACAGGCTGGACACCCATCCTGACAGGAACATGATGAAAGAAGCTGCTTAACATTTTCAAGTATAAGGTCTATATGTCGATACACTTCCTTCGCTAACCCAATTCCCCCAGGATAGCGATCATACATAAAAATGGTAGGTGCCTCAGAGTGCTCCGCCTTCATTTGTGGGATCACATGGAGATCACTACGATCGCACATTACAAAGACAGGTGCTACATGCTGAAAAAGATGCGCAAGACCAATAAGGGCTTGATCAAGCGGTTCATCAACAAATTCATGTGCGATTTCATCTGAAAAGCTTAGCCACATTGCATTCGTATGGAGCTCTTCTTCAGGTAAATGAATTGGCCCAGACCCGATGTTTTCAAATGTAGAAAGACGTATTTTTTTAAATAAAGTAGCCTTTGCGTTGACCATTACATCTCCAAAGGAAACCTTCGTATAAGAGCTTGATTTATGGTCATCTTCTTCTAATACTCGTAGCTGGACGGCAAGATTTGCATCTGTAAAATATTCAACGGCCACTTCCCTTACAAACGCTTTTTTCTCATCCCAGTCAAGGTACTCAACCTGATATTGAACACCTTGGTGTAAATAAATGGCCTCATCATGAAGTAATGTCATTGCACTAAAACGGTCCATTTCTCCGATAACTGTAGGATGAGCAACATCGGACTGGTCAATAATGACAACATTTTCTTGTGATGCAGAACGCAGGCTAATCCCATGGGCTGGAAATGCATCATTCATCCAATACCACTTATCAACTCGATGATGAAGGACATGTTCCTCCGCTAAAAATTCAAGAATTTCTTCAATCTCTACCCCATCGAAGGTATCTCCCCTTTTAAAAGGTAGTTCATACGCTGCGCACTTTAAATGATCAACTAGAATAACGAGGTTATCAGGATTAATCCTTGCTGATTCTGGTGATTTTTCGAAAAAGAAATCCGGGTGCTGAATCACATATTGATCAATCGGGGTCGAGTTAGCCACCATAATGATTGCCGATTCATGCTGTCTTCGACCAGCTCGTCCAGCTTGCTGCCATGCACTTGCAATTGAGCCTGGATATCCAGTCATCACACAAACTTGAAGTTGTCCAATATCAACACCGAGCTCCAATGCATTCGTACTAACGACACCAAGTATCTCCCCCTGTCGAAGCCCACGTTCAATTTCACGCCGCTGCTTTGGTAAATAGCCACCTCGGTATCCGCGAATCGATTGAGGTCCGAGTTGTTTTTTTGTTAGCTCCTGTAAATGACTTAAAATAATTTCAACTCTTACACGGCTTCTAGCAAATACAATTGTTTGGATTTTGTTTTCGAGAAAGAGCTTAGCCAATTCATTTACTTCGACTGTGGCACTTTTACGAATGTTTAAAGCTTGATTAACAACTGGTGGATTATAAAAGATAAAATGCTTCTTGCCCCTTGGTGCACCATTATTATCGATAAGTCGCATCGGTTCACCAGTTAGCTCCTCAGCTAATTCCTTTGGGTTGGCGATCGTTGCCGAAGTACAAATGAACGTCGGATGACTCCCATAATAAGCAGCAATTCGTTTTAGACGCCGAATAACATTTGCAACGTGGCTTCCAAACACACCTCTATATGTATGTAATTCATCAATAATGACATATTTCAAATTTTCAAAGAATGCGACCCATTTTGTATGATGGGGCAAAATCGCAGAATGGAGCATATCAGGATTTGTGATTACAACATGCCCAGCCGTCCGAACAGCTTGTCGTATATTCGGAGCTGTATCTCCATCATATGTGAAGCACTTCACATTGATATCCATTTCAGTTATAAATTCGTTTAACTCACTTTTTTGATCTTGAGCTAGCGCTTTTGTAGGAAATAAATATAAAGCGCGACTCTCTTTATCCTCTGTTATTTGCTGTAATACTGGTAAGTTATAGCATAAAGTTTTACCTGAAGCAGTTGGTGTAACAGCAACCAAATTTTCCTTAGCAACAGCTAGCTCAAATGCACTGCTTTGATGCGTATAGAGCTCATAAATACTTCTACGCTTTAACCCTTCTTTAATACGGTCATTCATTCCCACTGGAAAGGCTTTTGTCTTTGCTTCAACTGCCTCCATTTCATGCCAATAAACAATTTGGTCCTTATACTTCTTGTTCGATTTAAGTTCTTCTAATAATTGTGCTAGATTCTGTTTAAACATCCGTTCCACCCCATTATAGTCCTACTATTATTGTAGCGAATGTTTGTTTGTTTTTCTAGAACTCAATCTTATAAATCGGTTGTAAACGGTTAGTAAAAAAAGCCAATTGTCCATTTTTTACATGTGCTGTATAGTAAACAGATAAGAATAAAAGAAGGTGACTGACGTGAGCGATGAAAAATATGAATTGTTAGAGAAAAGAGTTTCTCAACTTGAACATGAAGTACAACGCTTAAAACAACAGAACTCCAAAATAACCGTTCAAGCTAGTAAAAGTGAATCATTCCACCACCAAACGAAACCTCCTACAAAAAAAGAAACGAAAAAAATTGATTGGGAAAAGCAAATCGGCCAAGTATGGCTTCCGCGTATTTTTTTATTTGTGTTTCTTATTGGACTCATTTGGGGATTTAAAGCCGTAGCTGATTATGGCTTATTAAATGAACTAGCACGAATGCTCCTCGCCTACGTCCTTGCTGGAGCTGCACTATGTTTAGGTATAAAACAAATGAAAGCAAACCGGTCAGGCTTTGCTCAAGTATTACTCGGTGGAGCGGTTGTTATCTTCATTTTAGCTACTTTTGCTGGAAACATGCTATATGGTTACATCCCATCTTCATTGGCTTTAATTTTAAATTTCGGTTGGGCTTTACTAGGTATTTATCTTGCTCATCAATACAATTCGCAACCTATTGCACTATTAGCAGGTGTTGCGGGATTTTTAGCACCCTTCCTTATTAGAAGTGATGTTGGTAACGTCTATTTATTTGTAGGCTATGAATTATTTTTTTATTTGATACTGCTCATGTTTTCATTACGTAAATCATTTCGCTATTTGTTCATAGCTTCAGTGGTATTATTCCACGCTGCATTCGTTGCCTTTAAAATGAGTCCTGCAGCTGATTCTACAATTGTTGTTACAGCAATTATTATCCAGCATCTCACTTTATTTATCGCTTTTATTAGATTAAATGTCATGAAATATCAGCTAGCGATGCTTTTTACAAGCTTTATCTTAACTATAATGTGGGTCTCGATTATTCACTCAGACATGTATCTCTCATTTTTAATTGCAGCAATTCTCCTTTATAGTAGTGCTTGTATATATTTCTGGAGAAACAATCAGGAGTTTCTTCAAGTCATGTTTCCTATTTTAACGATTGCGATGACTTTCTTTTTCATTGAATTACTTGATTATAAGATGGTCGGGATTGCCTTACTACTTGTCTCATGTACCTCGTTATTCGTTGGCTTTAAGCTAAAAGCTACTCTTCAAAAAGTAATTGGAACGATGGTATATTTGCTATCCATTTTTCTTATTGTCTTTAATGGAATCCAGCAATTGCTTTCTGAAGAAACATTTGCGTGGGTCTTGTTATTTGTAACAGTCTTTTTTATAAAACTTTTATTACAAGAGCATAAGAAGGAACTGGAGCATTCAGTTAATGTTAATGGTCTAATAACAGGATTACTTATTGTTCATGGACTGTTTATGCTCCATTTTTTGATGATGGTTGGAACGCTCTTTACCGAATCTTACAGCGCGAGTATAACGAGTTTAACCGTATCCTTTTTATGGGCGATCTTTGCTGTAACTAGCATCGTTTATGGAGTAGTTAAACAACGTAAACCAGTTCGGATTTTTGGAATTGCACTTATCTTTTTAACATTAATTAAGGTGATTATAGCTGACTTACCTCATGTTTCAATGGTTATTAAAGCGATTCTTTTCCTTGGTTTAGGTGGGATTGGCGTCCTCCTTTCGAGATTATTTTATACCGAAAGAAAATAAAACATATTAATTTGTTCATGAAGGGGTGTCCCAAAAGGTCAAAGGCCTATTGAGGCACCCTTTAAATTATCATTCGTTAACTATTTTATATTTATAAATTTCATTCCAATTACGGTACGTGAAATTAATAATTGGTTTTATCACAGACGTCTATGTTTTAATGAAAAACTGCAAAGCGAATTAAAATAAAACGCTTTCACAAAGTTTATGAATTATAGTAAACTAAATGTAAGAGGTTTCTTTTTTTGTTGCTAACGATTGTTTATTGCCTATTCATTATTTGAGGATGAGGTGAGAGAAATTGATACATTCGTTTATTTATGATTCCCTATCCATTGATGTGAAGAAGCAACAAATTAACGACATTGTAAAACAAGTGTTTAAATTAGATTTCGCTATATTTTGGGGATTCGACCGAGGAAAAATGATTCTAAACATTTATAATGATAAAATGAACAATAAGTTGATGTTTATTCGACGTAAAGGACACCTTGAACTTATTTGGGCTAAATTTAGCTGTGAGAAGATTATCGATGTTTTAGAAAATGTAATTCACATTAATACAATACGAAACGAACAACAGAAATTTAACAATATTGCAGCAAAAGAGTTACAGTATCAGCAAATTGATTACTACCTTACTGAGTTACATTATTATATGGAAAAGAACAATCAAGTTAAAATTAACGAGACTAAAGGCATTTTGAAGAATTTGCTTTCATCGTTTTAAGTGCTTTCACCCCCTACATGAACTTCTCAATAAGGGGGTGATATTTGTATGACAGGATTATTCAATCGGTCCTAATAGCAGTTTTTGATTATAGTACGGCTCAGGCTTCATCATTGATGGGGCACCTTCGCTTATGAGAAGATTTATTTCCTCAGGTGTTAATTGTATTGTGCCCTTAGGGATCAATTGTACAATTTCTTCAGCAGAGAGGGATTCGACTGGATCTGGTAAAAGCTGTGCGATTTCTTCCCTTGTAAAGTATTGTGAGGTATGGCTTGCTTCTTGAATCATAATCGCGTTATTTTCATTAACAGGATTGTTGTGTATAGTAGGAATTCCGACTTGTCGAGGTGTTTGATTATCACTTTGCGTTAAAAATTCAGTTTCACCGTTTGATTGGTTATCGACATTGCATGCCGTGATGACTATTGTTAAAATCATGAATAAGATGTAGCGTATTTTCATATTAATTCGCACTCCTTACAGTTTATTCAAGACAGTTTTCGAACCTTCATTCTATTATTCGTAAATTCCATTTCAACTATGTAAAGGTAGGAACAGATGAATATTATCGTTATATCAGACACCCACATTCCTAAACGCGCAAAAAAGCTTCCTACATTTCTGATCCAAGACCTTCAGAATGCAGATTTAATTATTCATTCAGGTGACTGGAATGATATGAGCGTTTATCGTGAATTGCAACAATATGCTCCCGTAAAGGGGGTTCATGGAAATACCGATGATGTAGAAATAAAAGAAGTATTTCCGGATAAGTTATTGATCGAGATTGCTAACGTAACAATCGGCGTTGTCCACGGACACGGACAAAAAGGTACAACTGAAAAGAGGGTCATTACTGCCTTCAAGGAAGAAAAGGTTGACCTTGTCATTTTCGGCCATTCACATATCCCCTGCTCCAAAAAACTTGACAATGGTTGTATTCTTTTCAATCCTGGTTCTGCTACCGATAAAAGAAAACAAGCTCAATACTCATACGGAAAAATTAAAATTGAACGTACATTAGAAATTGAACATGTTTTTTATGTTAATAAAACCTAAAAAGGTGTTACAAAAGGAAACTCCTCTGTAACACCCCGTTTTGATTACTGAAATTGAGTTGGGGATTGTTGACTAAACTGAGTTTGTGCTGAATACTGAGTTGCCTGTTTTAATCGTTGATTTTCTTGTATTAATTGGTTACACATAGCATAAAGCTGTTGAATTTGCTGACTAGCCATATTTTCATGCTGACCAATTTGTTGTAGCTGGCTAGAAACCTGCTTCAATTGGTTCGCATGCTGTCCATCTGCTGCATTTGCTGTAACATCTGTTGCAGCTGTCCACTTACATTCGTTGAGTTCATCTGATTAAACATCTGTGTATCCTCCTAGAAATCATTTATCATATTTCCTTAAATAGACTAACCAACATTTTACTATCTTATGTGCTAATATTTTCTTTTTTTTAGTGAAAGCTATGGACTACTTATGTAGTTGAGGAGGACTTAAGATGAAATTTGTGGATGATCTTTATGCCCTTTATAAAAATCATTTAACAGGAAATGAAGAGGATGCCTTTATTATTATTGAAGGGATTTTACAAGATTTTAGCAGCAATGATATTAATAAAATGATTACTGATATGTCAGACCGTGAACGCAATGAGATGTTTTCCCTTTTTTTATATGAAAAATTCCGATTAAAGGTTGCAGAAGAAGGCGTAGGACAAACAAAAAACAAAGATGACCAAGGTGATATTAAGTACTTTCATTAAAAGTCAAAAAGATTTAACTGATGTCGCGGTTAAATCTTTTTTATTTTTAGAAACGAAAAACGAATTTCACTAATTTTTTATCAATTGTCACATCCTCCCCTCACCGTGCATACAGTACAATAACCCAAATGTAGTGGAGGTTATCTATGAGAATTGAAAAAAGAGTGACCTATTACGGTTATGACCTCGTAATTAACCACGTATTACATAAGCGGTGTTTGAACTGTGGAAAATGGTATGAATTTGATGGGGAAATGGGATTTTGTCAAACCTGCCTACTTGATTTTAAACAACGTAACATCAAAAATAAAAAACAAAAAAAACCTAGCCCTTTTTAAAAGGACTAGGTTTTACTTATTACCAACTCGCTTTTTTAAGTCCGGGGATTTGACCTTTATAGGCAAATTCACGAACACAAATACGGCAAAGCTTGAACTTTCTTAATACTGAATGAGGACGACCACAATTTTGGCAACGTGTATATTCGCGTACTTGATACTTCTGAACACGGTTTGCTTTAGCAATCATGGATTTTTTAGCCATCATAAATTCCTCCTTTTCCAAAAGATTAATTTATAATAAAGTATGTTATTGATAATATAGACTTTTTATTTTATACGTTTAGTCGTTTTATGTCTTTATGAAACGACTGGACGTTTTGGTATAATTGACCACATTAAAAGGCTAATTCAGAATCCTGAATTAGCCTCCCAAAAATTTTACGCAATTTTCAACGTTTTGCCAAAAGGTACTTTAGGAATAAAATCATTCGGAACTAACCAGATGACCTCATAATCAACTTGTAAATCCTCATAGAAATATCCTGTTACATCAGTAATATAAAATAGAGTATCAATTTTTTCTTCTTTTCCCCACTCTAATACCTCAGTATATGAAGACTTTCCATGGGTAAAAAACTGAATTTTAGTTTTCTGAATGGATGAGATATCTCTGATTTTAAAATCGGATTGAACTAGGGTCGTGTCTGGATTTACTTCTTTAAAAAGCGTAATAATGCTATTAATTAGTTTTTGGTTTGTTTCATTCGTTGACGTATCAATTGCTAATGCAATATTTTTATCTGCTTGCTTTTGAATCATACTTAAAAGTGATTTTTGCCATCTCATCTGTTTCAGCTCCTAACCTTCATTATCAAAGCAGATTTATTATATGACATCGCCTAATCGAATATGTGTTGAAACGTAGGTGAAAAGTACGTAATTTGTTCAATACATTAAAATTTACAGGAACAAAACGCTTTAATTCGAGAACAGCATTGAAAGTTATAAATAATTAGACGGAATTAGACAACCAGAGACAAAGATAGTCAAAGGAGTAACGTGTTTCTAATGGAATCTT
Source organism: Halalkalibacter urbisdiaboli (assembly GCF_002156385.1). Taxonomy (GTDB): domain Bacteria; phylum Bacillota; class Bacilli; order Bacillales; family Bacillaceae_D; genus Halalkalibacter_A; species Halalkalibacter_A urbisdiaboli. The sequence continues at coordinate 784,325 of NZ_MVJM01000003.1, read as the reverse complement.
TATAGAAGAATAGACAGCAAAGGAGTTTTTTTTATGAGAACAAAAAGAAGAAGTGAATGGAAAACTCATTGGAAAAAATATAAGCATCTTTATAAAGGAAACCGCATTGAAAGACGGAATAAATGGAGAATCAAATGGGAACATCGATATAAAGCAAGTTAAGTAGTTGAGTAGTCCATTATGATAGACTACTTTTTTATACACTATTACGGTACATGAAATTCAAAAAAGAGCACGACTATGTGCTCTTCAGTTTACTTTTGATTCAGTTCATTTAAAATGGGATATAATTCTTCTAAGTGCTTAATCTCATAATCTGGAACTACTTCATTTCTTTGTTTATCATGACGATTAATCCATACCGATTTCATTCCAACTCGTGAAGCACCTAAAATATCTGTCATTAAATTGTCGCCAACCATAATCGCTTCGTCTTTGTTAAGATTCATTAACGATAATGCGTGTTCAAAGATTGTCACATCTGGCTTTCCTCTTCCAAAGGCACCTGAAATGACGATTTCATCAAAATACGGAACGAGTTCTGGGGTAATATCCAGCTTTGTATTCTGTAAATCAGGAGACCCGTTTGTTAAAAGTAGAAGCTTGTACTTCCCTTTTAATTCATCAAGCACCTGAAAAGATTCCTCATAAACAAATGGCTTGTTGCGACGCTCCGCTGGAAAACGCTCAGCTAATTCCGCCCCGAAATCAGGGTCATCAATACCGAGGGCCTTCAGTCCTCTCGTCCATGCTTCTTTACGATATGTAGGGACAATGTCTTTCATTTTTCTAAAGTTGTCATCATCGTCCAAAAAATTACCCCAAAGACCTTCAAATGGGTTAATTCCGATCATTTGAGTAAAATCATACGTTTCATATGAAGCGTAAAGCTCTCTTGCTTCTTTACGAACCGCTTCTTCAAATTCTTCTAAGTCAAGATTATACTTTTCCTGCGCAACTTTACATGTTGCCACAAATGCTTCCTTTACACTCTTTTGATCCCATAATAACGTGTCATCTAGGTCAAAAAATACAGCTTTAATCATTATAGTGCCCTCTTTCTTAGAAATTTCTCACAAATTCAAGATTACAGTGTATTTTGCAAGAAGTAAATAGTCACTTATGCTTTACTATAATAAAGCTGATCATATTCCTCGATAAGCTTTAAATCAAGCTCAGTAATACCGTTTGCTTTCCAAGATGAGAGCTTAAGTGTTACGACAATATAGTCAATAGCGATAAAAGGATGATGGTTCTCTCTTTCTGAAAGCTCGGCAATTTTATTCACAAAGCGAATTCCATGTAAATATGATTTGAAACGGTATTTTTTCACAAGCCATTTCTCATCCTGAACTGTCCAGCCTTCAACGGTTTCTAGCTTTTCTTGGATCGTCGCATGATTCAGCTTTTCCATAAACTCCTCCATTTCGTTTCAAATTATAGCCAAGTCGTTTTATCCGAAAATGGTGTTCGTTTTGAAGGCTTCATTTTTTCTAACGATTCTTGGTCCGGGTAACCTAGATAAACGGTACCGATGATTTTTTTATGATTAGGTGAACCAATAAATTCATGCAAGCGTCTATCCCGAACAAGGCCAACCCCTCTTGTTCGCCAAACAAACCCTAATCCTAAATCTTTTGCCGCAAGCCACATTGAGTGAATAGCGCAGCATACAGCATATTCGTTATCACCCGTTGCTTCCTCATCGCCTTCAACAATATCTGACGTGACGATTATTATAACAGGCGTAGTAGAAACTACCTTTAACGAACTTTCAACCAAGTGCGGTTTTGTAGGAAAACGTTCTTCAAGATACTCTTTTGCTAGTCGTTCATACCTTGACTTCGCTTCCTCTTGAACCACGTAAAAGCCCCACGGTTCCCTCATTCTATCATTAGGGGCCCATGTAGCAGCCTCTAATAATCTCTCAATTTTTTCTTTTTCTACTGGTTTGTTTTCATAGTTTCGTATTGCTCTTCTAGATTTTAATAGCTCAAATGTATCCATACACTCTCTCCTAACTATTTAAATAGTCCTTTTTATTGTAACGTGCTCATTTTCACACGAGCAAGTAATCAAGCTTTTCCTACATAACAATTTAATGTATTTCGTGTAAGCTGTTTTTCCAATTCAGTTGTATTGATTCGTTTTAGCCTTGCAATTGTTTGAACCATCTCTTCTAAAAACAGAGGAGTAGTACGCTCCTGTTTAAACATTGGATGATGATATTCCCACGGCCCATCTGTTTCAATAAGCAATTGTGATAACGGTACTTGCATAAGCAACTGCTGATCCCTTTCACGATAACAAACTTCAGGAGTGACAGTTAGATAATAACCAGATTCAACGATCGCCTGCAACACATCTGCCGGTGCCTTTAACCAATGAAAGTGTGCTTTATTAATTTTGTACGTCTTAAGTAATTGTAACACAAGCCCTGCTTTATCATGCACAGCATGAAGAGCTACGGGAAGCTTATGCTCATTAGCAACTTCAAAGCACTCAGCTAGAAACTGAATATAGTCAGGTAAGGAATTGGAAAGCTTGTCTAATTGATAATGTGGTAACCCGATTTCACCAATCCCTGTAATCCGTTTTCGTTCCAAGCGAATAAGTGATTTCCACTCCTCAAGTTCTTTTACTTTTGGTAGTTCATATTCAGGGTGAAAACCAACACATGCAAAAACAAAGTCAGGATATTTTTCTTTTAATTCTAATGTTCTGTAGGACGACGCTAAATTGTTCGAAACAGCAATCACACTCTTAACTCCACCCATTCGCCATCGTTCAATCTGATCGGAGATACGATCATATTGTTCTAGATGAATATGAGCATCAATCATTCGTTTCAACTCCTTTTTGTGTTTTTCTTCGTCATAATGGTTATTCTACATAATGATACCATCGTTACATTGAATGGGTGATACTGGTTGAGAAAACGATATAGCAACAACAATAGCATCAATTATCGCTTTAGACTGCAAGACGTTTGGAAGTTTAGTGTAGAAAAATTTCGGGCAAAAAAAGATTTAAAAACTCAAATCCCTTATACGAAAGAACGAAAAATCTCTGCTATTCAAGCTAACAATACTACAACCTCTTATACATGGATAGGGCATTCAACCTTTCTTATTCAGCTACAAGGGTTAAACATATTAACTGATCCCGTTTGGGCTAAAAGAATGGGCTTCGAAAAAAGACTTAGAAGCCCGGGAATGAAAATAGATGAGTTACCGCTCATTGATATTGTCCTCATTTCCCACGGACATTACGACCATTTAGAGTTTTCTACATTAACAAAGCTAAAAGGAAAACCAACGTTTTATGTGCCGATTGGATTAAAGCAGTCATTTATCAAAAGAGGGTTAACCAATGTTAAAGAAGCCTCTTGGTGGGATTCATTTAAGCATGAAGAGGTATTACTCCATTTTGTCCCAGCACATCATTGGGTACGACGTCATCCTTTTGACTTCAATCGATCACATTGGGGTGGCTGGATTCTTCAAACTGAAAATGACTGCCTCTACTTTGTTGGCGACACCGCTTACTTTGAAGGGTTTTATGAAATCAGAAATCGCTTTCAGATTAATACTGTGTTTATGCCCATTGGCGATTATGAACCAGAATGGTTATGTCATACCTCTCACATAAGCCCGGAAAAAGCCATACAAGCGTATCTAGATATAGGAGCGACTCATTTTATACCTATGCATTACGGAACATTCAGACTGTCTATTGATACAGGTCCCGAGGCTCTTGAACGACTACAAAAAGAATGGCGGCGCTTAAAGCTCCCTCCTGAACAGCTTAAAGTTTTAAAAATCGGTGAATCATATTTTTACGATGATATGTAACAGGGGTATCCCAAACGTGTTCTGACTTTGGGACACCCCCTATTTTTACGTAAATAATTTCACCTTTACAATCGAATTATTCTGTACTACTATAAATTACAAATCGTAAACTTTACGATTTGTAAGATGCGTCTATATAAAATGATTAATCATCTTGTGAAGGAGAATATTTAATGAGAAAAATTCCTATTACTGTACTTAGCGGATACTTAGGTTCTGGTAAAACAACATTGTTAAAACATATCTTAACAAACCAACAAGGATTAAAGATCGCTGTTATCGTGAATGACATGAGTGAAATGAATATTGATGCAAAGCTCCTTAAAATTACTAACTTAGTCAAAACAGAAGAAAAATTGATTGAGCTTCAAAATGGGTGTATTTGCTGTACACTTCGTGAGGATTTAATGCAAGAGGTTAATGAAATTGCAGCTAGTAAGCAATTTGATTACATCGTCATCGAATCATCCGGAATTAGTGAACCCGTCCCTGTGGCTCAAACGTTTACATATGTAGATGAGGAACTTGGGATTGATTTAACACAAACATGTATTCTAGACACAATGGTAACCGTTGTTGATGCAAATCGTTTCTGGGAAGACTATGCTTGTGGAGAATCCCTACTTGATCGAAAACAAGGAACTGATATGAATGATACACGTGAAGTAGCCGAGCTTTTACTTGACCAAATCGAATTTGCGAATGTTATTGTACTAAATAAAGTCGACATGCTTAAGGATGAGGATATTCAGCAATTACTTGCTTTTATGAAAAAGACAAATGCAGAAGCTAAAATCATCCCAACCTCATTTTCAAAAGTTGATTTATCCACTATTTTAAACACTCGTACATTTGATTTTGAGAAAGCTAGTCAAGCAGCTGGTTGGATTAAAGAACTAACGGAAGAGCATACACCGGAAACAGACGAATACGGTATCTCCTCCTTCGTCTATAAACGAAGACGGCCTTTCCACCCTGAGCGTTTCCTTATATGGTTAGAAGCTTGGCCTGTTGACATTGTACGGGCGAAAGGATTTATTTGGATTGCAACACGAAACACAATGGTCGGACTTCTCTCACAGGCAGGTTCACTTGTCACACTCCAAGGAGCTGGGGAGTGGGTAGCCGTTTATCCTGAAAAGGAACGAATACAAATCTTAAATGAAGAACCGGAGCTATTGAAAAAATGGGACCAACAATACGGTGACCGGATGACTGAGCTAGTTTTGATCGGCATTGATATGAACCTTGCCCACATTTCTAAATCACTTGATCAATGTTTACTGACCGATGAAGAGATGAAAGCAGATTGGAGTGCCTTCAGTGATCCGCTTCCGGCATACATTTAAACATTTTATGTGAAGAAATGTCTAAAAAGGAGAAGATTAGAGAGCTCTGAAAAAGTGTACTTTTCCCTTTTTCAGAGCCCTCTAATCAATGTGTGGAGCCATTGCTGCTACCTAGCGTGACTCTCAAGTTGTTTTTCAGCGGCCTTAAAGATTCACCTTTTTAGACGTAATGTCTTACGATAACTCTACTCCTGACCAAATTTTCCATCTCTGTAATCAGCATAGGCTTGGTAAATTTCTTCCTCCGTATTCATAACAAACGGACCTCGAGCCACGACAGGTTCATTTAATGGTTTTCCAGCATAAAATAATACTTTCAACTTCTCCCTAGCTTCAATTGTGACTTCACTCTTCATTCCAACCTCTACCTTTTTAAGCCAAACCACTTCACGCTGTTTTGCTGTTGCTTTCTCTTTTCCGAATAACCCTTCTCCCTCTAGAACATAAAAGAAGCCATTATAATCTTCGGGAATTTCTTGGGTGAAATATGCCCCTTTTTCAAGAGTCATTTCTACCATTGTAAAAGGAACATAGTTTTTTGTTTCAGACACAAGACCAGCGGAAGAGCCTGAGAATATTTTAACCCTCACACCATCTTCTTCATAAATCGGCATATCTTGTCCACGTAAATTTTGATAACGAGGCTCCGTCATTTTATATCCGCTTGGAAGATTAAGCCAAAGCTGTAGAGAATGAACGGTTTCACCTATAGCGGGATCCTCACTATGTAACACACCCCTGCCAGCTGTCATAAATTGTGCATCTCCAGGATATAGAACCCCTTCCCCTTGTTGATTGTCTTTATGTTCAAGTACCCCTTTAATAACATATGTGAATGTTTCTATTCCCCGATGCGGATGAAAGGGAAACGTTCCAGATTGAAACCAGTCTTCAGCTAGAAGGAGAAATGGGTCATACTCCTCCCAATTACCTGGCTCTAGAACTAGACCAGACGTGTGTGTTGAGCTTTGCTTAGTTTTTCCAACTTTCTTTACTGCATTTATAGAACGGTGAACAATCATGTCGGTCATACTCTATCTCCTTTTTCATTTACTGTACCAATAAACAATTTCGGCAACAACCTTGACCCAACTAGCATTTACAAGGTACCATTTATGAAGTAACTATACTAGCATAGAAAAAAAAGGGGGGCTGACGTGAATCTTATGAATGTTGAAACAGAAAGTTTTGATGAAATCTCCCAAAAAGTCTTTTCATTAATGAGTCAACATGTTGGTATTAATACGTTTTTCATTGCAAAAAATGATGGAATAAAGGTAGACGTTGTCCAAACACTCAATCGTAAATATTCATTGCTTGAAACTGGGTTTACGATTGATTTCCAACAATCATTTTGAATACTGATTGTTAAAAGTGGTCGGGAACCACTTGTCATTCCAAACTTATTAGAAAGTGACTTAACAAAAGACTTAGCTGTTACAAAGCATTATGGTGGCGGTTGTTTAATTGGTGTGCCAATTTTCCTTAGAAACGGGACAAAATACGGTACGCTTTGTGGGATGGATAATAAACCCTTTACATTTACCGAAGAACACATAGAATTATTTAAAACGATGGCCTCACTAATTACATATGTCCTCCAGGTTGATATTGCTTATCAACATATTCACCAGCTTTCCGTTCCCATTGTACGACTTTCTGAGAAAATCTCAATCCTTCCAATCATTGGTGAGATCGATGAAGAACGTGCCCAACTTATATTAGAGGAGGCCTTGAGAAAAAGTCAGGATTTTGACTTAGATTATTTAATCATTGATCTTTCGGGCATTTCTAAATTGGATCAAACGATTAGTACTTATTTAATCCAATTCGTCCTCGCATTAAACTTAATCGGCGTTACTCCTCTTATATCTGGTTTCCGACCAGAAATGGCTGCGATTATTGTTGATGATAAACTAACCATGCCCGATGTGAAGACGTTTGTTACTGTAAAACAAGCGCTTTCGAGTATCGGATTATCGTTAAAAGAGTAAAGGTAGTCAACCACAAAAATACTCGGTTATCGTTTTCAGGGATGCCCCAAAAGGTCAAAAACAAGCCTTTTGAGACATCCCCCTATTATGCTTCTTCATACGTCTCTTTTGAAATCCCTTCAATAAACGGACTCGTTGTCGTTACATAGCCTACTTCTAATACATGCATCGCTCTCGTACAGATCGTATAGAACAAATTACGCTCACTCTCATAACGATATTTTGATGCATCATATACAATGACCGTATCAAACTCAATCCCTTTTGCTAAATAAGAAGGAATCACTAAAATACCCTCTTCGTAACCAGTCGAGTGCTTAGTCATCAACCGTGCGTCTACCTGTTCCTTCAATTTATTAAACACTTCTTGGCTTTCCTCTGCTGTTTTACAAATAACCGCAATCGTTTTATGCCCTTCTTCTCGCATGAAATCAATACGAGCGGGCACCCATTCATCTAAATCCTTATAACTGTCTGTCTTTTTCAATACAGGCATTCTTCCTTGACGATTAAACGGATTGATATCAGCACCAATAATCTGCCTTGTAAAGTCAATAATCTGTTTCGTTGACCGATAGCTTTTGGCTAATCGATACGATTCAGTATCATCTTCTTTGAACAATTCGTTGAGGGTGAAAGCGAAATCATTCGCTAGAGAATGAGTGTAAATCGATTGATAAACGTCCCCTAAAACAGTCATTTTAGCACGCGGAAACATATGTTTTATAAAAGCAAACTGAAACGGCGAATAATCTTGTGCTTCATCAATAAACACATGCCGGATAATGGTATTCATCTCAAAGCCTTCAATTTTTCCTTTTAAATATAGTATTGGAGTAACATCTTCAAAGAAAAGTTGCGATTGTTCAATGTTTCTAATTGATTCGGAACACATTTCCTTGCCCTTTTCCAAGTCGGACAGCTGACAAACATGTTCGTTTAAAAAAGCAATATACATTTTCGTTACATCAATAAAGCGCAATTGCTTTATTTTTCGGCGAATGTGCTTAAAGTGTCGTTTTACGACCATTGCTGTTAATATTTCCTCTTCTCGTTCATAATCATAAAGGCCGTCACCATTGTCTTGATTTTGCTTTTCCACACGATTAAAAGCATATAAATAACTGTCTTTATCCAATAACTCAATTTCTCGTTCGACCCATTCTTTTTTACGTTCTTCCTTCTCTATGATCCGAATTTCCTTCAATAATTTTTCGACTAATAATTGAATTCGGTTCGGAATAGAAAGAGTTTTCTCAAATGAATAAAACCAATCCGTAATCGTCTCAGCTGAGAATAACGTTTGACTTCTAAAGGTTATTTCTTTAAAAACCATACCTGTTTTCTTTAGTACGTTAATGTAATCGTCCATCAAATGCATATAACGGATCGATGATTTCAACTCAATTCCTTCGATACGAGATTCATATTCTCGTGAATTATGCTTAGTCAAAACATACTCCATTTGTGAGAATGGATCCTCAATCGAGAATTGCTGTCCAAGCCGATGTTCAATATAATCTTGAAATGTTGTCTGCTGCATATTTTCTTCACCGAGTTCAGGTAAAACAGTCGCCACATAACTATTAAACATCGGATTCGGTGAAAAAAGGACAATTTGATCGGCTTGCAACGTCTCTCGATAACGATAAAGTAAGTATGCCACACGTTGCAGTGCTGCCGATGTTTTCCCACTTCCTGCAACGCCTTGGACAATTAACACCCGTGCCCGTTCATTACGAATGATTTGGTTTTGTTCATGTTGGATTGTTGCGACAATGCTTTTCATTTGCGTATTAGCTTGAGAGCCTAGTACTTCCTGAAGCATTTCGTCACCAATAGTAATCCCTGTATTAAACATATGTTCGATATGAGCATTTCTAATAATAAATTGCTTCTTTTCCTCAATGGCTCCTGTGATCTCACCAACTGGTGTATCATACTTTGCACTACCTGGCCCTGAATCATAATACAAACTTGAAATTGGAGCACGCCAATCGTAAACATAGAAATCAAAGCCATTGTTATCAACAAACGATGCTGTTCCGATATAGACAGGTTCTGCGTCCTCTTCTCCATCTTCTAAAAACGTAATTTTCCCGAAATAAGGTGTTTCCTTCAATCTATGTAAACTTTTTAACTGATTCACATCATGCCGATGCCTTCGCTCTCTTTCCGAGAGTACCTCAGCCTGTTGTTTAATACTCGCAATTGTCTCAATTGCTTCGTCATCATTTTCTAGATTAACAGTAACATCCTCCCAAAACTTTTTTCGAAACTCAACAACATCTTCTTGAACAACACCCACTTTTTCTCTCAATTCATTCATACGTTCTTTAATTTTTTCGACAACTATATTTACTCTTTCCTGTTCTTTTTGCCACACCTGATCTGTCTGCTTCATCTCACAACTCCTTTTTCTACTAGTTGCTGCTTTTCTTGAAAATGGAGAATTTATACACCTTATTTTATGTATACGATATCTGAATAATTATTTCCTCTATAAAAAACATGTGGATTGTCTCAAAAGCATAAAGCGTGCACAGCAATGGCTTCGTCCGCTACGCGCCTTACGATGAGAACCCCACTCATTGTGAGGGCACTGAAAAAGGGTGGGTTTCCCTTTTTCAGTACCCTTCTCATTGTAAGACTTTTAAAAGATGTAGCGACTACGCTCATTGCATGAAGGCTGTGCCAAAAGGTTAAAAAACAACCTTTTGGCACAGCCTCCTCAACTATACCTTAAATAAGCAATTCGTAAACGTCACTTAATTGTCGTTCACGTTTCTCGTCCTGTTCCTGTTTTGCGTAGCCAATTTCAGTACGTAGTATTAGATTTAGAAGCATAATTTCATTTTCATTTAAGTCACGAACAAATTCTTCCTCATCTTTATACGAATTATTTTCGATCCTATCGTAAATACGCTGACATAATTCATGATGTTCTAAGTGATTTGACAATGATTCGCGTAAGTACCCTAAGTTTGAATCCATTTCGATCATCCCTTCGATGCTTTTTCCGATCATCATTAGGATGGATGGAATGATTTAGAATCATACATCTATTAATAAACATCATTACGTCATTACTGAAATACTAGCGCAGCCGCCCCAATTAAACCAGAATCCTGTTTTAACGAGGTAGGTATAATTTTTGTCTGTTTACCAGATAGATGAAGCGCGTGATTTTTAACGTATGACCGAATAGCACTAAATAAAGGTTCGCCAACCTTTGAAACACCGCCGCCAATGATGATTTTTTCAGGTTCGATGAAGTTAATTAATGACACACAGCCGACCCCTAGCCCCCAAATTGCTTTTTCAACAAGCTGTGTTATTTCTTGATGACCTTTGAAATATAAATTAAAAACATCCTCAGTTGAGACGGGAGAGCCAACGATTTCAGAGCCTCTTTGTGCAATTGCCTTTCCAGATGAAACCATATACAAACATCCTGCTTGTCCACACTTACATGTTCCGGCTGAAGGATCGACAACAAGATGACCAATCTCACCAGCATTACCTTGAAAACCACTCAGCAAAACTCCGCCACTAATAATCCCTGCCCCAATTCCAGTACTAACTGTTAAATAAATAAAATCATCACAGTCCTTCCCTGCTCCAAACAATTTTTCAGCTAAAGCAGCTGCGTTGGCATCATTTTCAAGCACTACGGGATACGGACATGCCATTTTCACCTGGTTAACGATTGCAAAGTTTTGCCAAGTTGGCAGATTTGTTGGTGAAAGAATGATCCCTTTCTCTACATTCAACGGACCAGGTGCTCCAATCCCAATACCTGAAATTAATATATCGTTTGGAAGAGAATGTAATTGTTTATTCATACATAACAGGACATCGTCAATCATTTTCGTTGGAGAACATTCTACATTCATCGCAATCGTATCTTTTATTACAACCTCTCCCCAACTTGAAACGACTCCTATCGCAATTTTCGTTCCACCAATATCAATTCCGACTGCAAAACTCATCAAATATGCCCCTTTTTTCCTTCACGAGTCATGTAAAAATTCAATTAACTTATTATAATTTACCCTTGCATCTTCATACCCGAGCTCATATAAGTTCGTTAGCTTTTTTTGATTACGTTCAATCATTCCAACAGCAACCTCTCTACTTGGCTGAATCACAAAGGCTTTTCCTTTATTTAGTTCAGTTTCAATTGTTGAACAAGCGCGTTCATAGTAAATATGCTGCTCACTTAACAATCTAGCAATATTCGGGTACTTATAATAGCTACGTTTAATGAATGGACGTAGACGACTTGGCTTTTTCCGGTATGTTTTTGATTTAGTCATAATAATCACATGCTTATGATTACCATCTTGAATCGATTTCTGAATTGGAATCGGATCTGATAGCCCACCATCTAATAGAAATCTCCCTGCTATCTTAACGGGGCGAGCAATAAACGGTATTGAGCTTGAAGCTCTAATGACGGGTAAAATTTCCTTTCCTATGCTATTTTTATGAAAGTATACAGGTTCACCCGTTTCACAATCCGTTGTTCCGACTATAAATTGATCGTTCACCGTAAAAAAAGTGTCAAAATCAAAAGGTACGATTTGATTTGGGATTTCATTAAAAAGAAAGTCCATCCCAAATAACTCACGCCTTAAAAGATAATTTCTTAATGAGACGAAACGTTTATCTGTCGCTAAGCCAATATTCACTTGTTTATTTCTTCCCTCTTGTCTTGAAACATAGGAAGCTCCCATGCATGCACCCGCTGAAACACCAACCACGTAAGGAAAAAATAACTTCTGTTCTAGAAAATATTCGAGAACCCCCGCGGTGTAAAGTCCTCTCATTCCTCCGCCCTCTAATACAAGTCCTGTTCCTTTCACGGTTCACCTCATGATAACTAGAAGGACAACGCACCGCGCTGTCCTTCCTTTTTATTGAATAAAAGATGTGTTACGTTCAACCTCCACTGGAAGAATTCCCCTTACCATTTTAAGTAATGCCTCATTCATGAACAGCTGTGAATCAACAATTGAAACGATTCCTTTATCCTCATGCGTTCTAATTAATCGACCTACACCCTGACGTAGACGCAAGAGCATATGAGGTATATCCACATCCAAAAATGGATCCTTTGCTACCTTTCGTTTCGCCTCAAAAACAGGATCCTTTGGAGGAAATGGGAGAGACCAAATGATGACGTTAGAAAGAGACGGCCCGGGTATGTCAAGTCCTTCCCACAGACTTACAGCACAAAGTACAGCGTTCACCTCTTCTTGAAACGTTGAGATCAATTGACTGATTTCTCGATCTCCTTCAAATAGAAACGTCCAATTACTAAACGCATCAATTTCTTTCATCGCTTGTTTAAATTGCTTCAACTCTTCCTCACTCGTAAATAACAATAGTGCCTTTCCATCCGTTTCCTTTAAACAGGAAATTGTATAATCAAGCTTCTCAGAAAAACTGTTTTCAGTTGAAATTTCAGGTGTATAAATCTTCATTTGTTCTTGATAGTTAAATGGAGATTCAACTGAAAACGAAAGAGGAGCCTTTATACCTAGACTATTTGCGATATAATCAAATGAGCCATTTGTAGATAACGTTGCTGATGTAAAAATAAATGGAATCTGTTTCGAAAAGACCTTTTCCTTAAGTACTTCTTCAACTAAACGTGGCATGATTACAAGGGTAACCCCTTGCTTATCATCTGTCACCCAAGAGATAACATTTGTTTGTTTTACAAATATTGATAATGCATGATGAATCATATCAAGGTGTTCCTCGACGATTTTTAATTGATATTCATCAATGGTATATAGTTCGCTCTCAAAAACAATTTCGTCTTCTAACTGAGAGATTAGTGCGGCAAACCGGTTTGCTTCGGCTAGTACTACTTCAATGTTTTCGATTTCCTTACGCTCTGAACCCTCAACGTATTTTGAATGATCCCGTAATAAAAATGAAAAGTGAAGACTTTGAGAAATCGTTTCATCAACGAGAACTGCAAATTCTTCGCGAACATTATTTTCAAGTAAGCGACTCAATAACTCTTCTAAAACATCATGGCGAAACTTATACGTTAATGCCTTTTGTGCTGCTATCTCTAATAAATGTCCTTCATCAAAGACGACTGTACTCGCTTCAGGTAAAAGTGGTAGCTGCCCTTCCCGTTTTCTTGATTCAAACGTCCATACATGTTCCATATAAAAATCATGTGAACAAATAATTAAGTCCGTAGATTTTCGGTAATGCTCGCGTGACAAGGTTTGACCACAGCGATGCCGATGTTCACAAACGAAACAATCTTGAAATGTGTCCCAGCCGATTTTATCCCACTGCTCATTCGTTAGATGAGCATATTCCTTCCGATCACCATAATGATAGTAGGACTGCAGTGTTTGATTTGAGGTTACAAACGGAGGTAATGAAACGTACACATCATCAAAAACTTCTTCATATTCATCTAAATTCCGCTGTTCATCAAGCTTTTTTAAGCAAAGATATTGCTCCTTTGATTTTGCCAACCTAACATCAATCGTTAAATTTAATATAGTTGCTAGTTTGGCAATATCTCCTTCCTTTTTTACAAGCTGTTCGATTAGTGACTCATCTGCACAGGCAATAATTGCCGGTTTTCTCTTATACCGTGCATAACAAAGAGCATATAATAAATAAACGATGGTTTTGCCTGTACCAACTCCTGCCTCAGCAAGCATAATTTTATTATCGGTAAAGGCCTTTTCCAATTGAAAAGCCATAAAAATTTGCTCGTCACGAAGCTCCATACCAGCCTCTGGTAAAATATCATAAAAGACATCACCAACCCATTCATTTAACTGGTCAAAAAACGAACGCTTCGGATCAAATGTAAAAGGTAACTTCTCATAAATACTCACAAATCGTGCCCCCACTATAATGATTTTAAAATTAATTTTTTTAACAACGGTGCAAATTGTTCAGATAACCTATCCACACTAGGAACTAGAACATACTCTTTCCCATAAATATTTCCCATTGTTTTTTCATCAGTTTCTTCAATTTCACCATTCGCTAAAAACATGCCAATCACATCAATTCCTTGTTTACGAGCAAAAAGCACTGCTTCGTGTGTATCAACAATTCCATTTTGGTCATAACCGTCAGCTGCAGGTTCACCGTCAGAAAAAACTAACAGGAACCGATGCTTCTCACGTCGGTGTAAAAGCTCTTCTGATATGACGCGAATACTATAACCGTCACGATTATCCTCCTCTGGCTGAAGTTGAAGGATTTCTACACCCGTTCGATTGTGTAACGAGTTTTCGAATGAGACGACACGGTGAAAATAATTCGGTTGATAGCCTTTTTTTACCTCATTTGCATCCTCCCAAAAGCCGACAACTGAATGGGGAATTCGTAGCTTTTTTAATACTTCATGAAACAAGGCGATCCCTTTTTTCGTCTCCACCATTTTATTATGCATCGAAGCCGAGCAATCAACTAGTAAAGTAAAGACAGCATCAATTTCGGTTGAAGGACTATTTTTTTTATAAAAGACCCTTGGAACAGGCTCAAACGTAACTGGTAGTAATTTTTTAGATAACCGACCGTATAATAAATCCCGTCTCGGACTAATTTTTTTATGCTCCAATGTTTTTTCAATTGTCGTTGATAGCTTCCGGCGGTACCCGTCAATTTCTGTCACAATCTCCTGATACATTGGTATCTCTTCAAGTGATGGTCTTCGAAGAGATTTCTCTATTTTAATCGCATCTCTATTTTCTTCACCGTACTTAGACGAACCATTTGCACGCTTTTTAGACTGTTCATCTTGAAGAGCTTCAAGACTTGAATAATCCTTCTCCTTACTTTTTCCGGAAGCTCCTTGAACTGATGCCATTGCTTGGTCACCTTCTTCACCTTCTCTAGCACCATCTCCAAGCATATCCGTTTCCGTACCACTTTCTAGTTCGAACTGTAAAAATGTTTGGTTTTGTTCGTCCGGATCAATTTCTCGATGCCATGTAGAAAACGATTCATCTGAGCCCTCTTGCTCTGAGTCAACATTTTTCTCATCATCGTTTTTTAACCCATCTTTTCGTTTTAACTCATCAAATATTGATTCGTTGTTCGATGATGGTTGTTCATAAAATGGGTAAACAAAATACTCATTCATTGAGTCCTTGTCATATTCCGGGGTTAACCGGAAAACGATACGCTCGCATAAACGAACAACATCGACTGTGCTTTTAGCCTCATATAGTTCAAATATAAGAGGTTTTATCTCTTCTAAAAGGGTTTGTTGCTTTTCATTAGCTTCTTCAATGTTCTGATAAGCTGCGTTCGCCTCCACCGTAATGAAAATGAGACAAAATAATTCGTCAAGAAAATAACTCATCGTCTTATTTGTCACAGCCTGGCTCCGAAAGTATTTCTTTAATGTCTCTCTTCTAATCCGAAACAGTTTCTTCGTCCCAGGTCTTTCCTTTTTACAAAGCTCCTCAATTCGTATATCTTCAAACAATGTAAAAAGCTGCTGCGCAAATTTTTTAAGATGTGTTTCCGCTAAAGTCTCTTTATACTCAGCTAATACGGTTTCGTTTGTATATTTTCTTGAACCAACTGCACGTAAATAAATGT
Organism: Halalkalibacter urbisdiaboli; assembly: GCF_002156385.1. Lineage (GTDB taxonomy): Bacteria > Bacillota > Bacilli > Bacillales > Bacillaceae_D > Halalkalibacter_A > Halalkalibacter_A urbisdiaboli. The sequence continues at coordinate 768,521 of NZ_MVJM01000003.1, read as the reverse complement.
CAGTCTTATACCCAGCAACCATTTCTGTTTCATTACGGTTGTCCCAAAAATGACTCGCGGTAATACGATGTCCTTTTCGATCAAGGAAATGTCCAAATTGGTACTCAAATTCAAGCTCTTCATCCTCAGCAAGTATACTAGCCAAATCCTGAAGCTGAAGAAATAGGTTAGTATCGATCTTTGAATCGTTAAAACTAATAAATTTCATGTGACCCTTCCTCTTTTCACATGGGACTTAAAACAATGTATCGGTAATGTTCGCCACGATTTCTTTTTCACGTTCTTCATCTAATTTATCAACGATCGCCCGTTTTATTGCACGGGCCGGTGGGATATGAGCTGCAAGATCACAAGCGTCAAGTAAAGCTCGAATCGATGTCGCATCTTCAGATAGCTTTCCTTGCTTTGAAGCAAGAATTAAGTCATTTGATAAACGGACAAAGCGTTCGATGATACCGTTATCAGCTAAATGCGTTGCTGTTTTTATTAGATCAAGTAATAGCTCTCCTGATAAATATGGAACATCGATAATAACAAAACGATTTTTTAAAGCCTCATTTAATGGAACTGTACCAACATACCCTTCATTAATGGCAGCAATCACTCCAAACCCTTGCTTAGCATGAATCACTTCAGCTGTAAACGGGTTTGTTAATGTTTTTCTGTAATCAAGTACACTATTAATCAATGGCAGTGTCTCCGGCTTAGCCATATTAATTTCATCGATGTAAAGAAAGTGACCATGTTTCATTGATTCAATAACTGGACCAGGAACAAATTCAATTTTCTGCTTGTCGTTTTCATAATTGAGTGTTTTAAAGCCAAGTAGGCTCTCAGCATCTAAATCAACCGAGCAGTTTACCATATGCATTGGTCTGTTAAATAATTGAGATAGACTTTCCGCAAACTTTGTTTTCCCAGACCCAGTTGGCCCTTTTAAGAGAACGTTTTTCCCTAACGATAACGCAACGACCGCATCCGTAACCAAATCCTGCTCTGGAGGGACGTAGCCTCCTTTTCCGATGAGATAGCTATACTCTTCAACTTCATTTAGTTTTTGTCTATTTATTAAATCTTTAACCTTATCTGTTAACACTTGTTCAATTGTCATTGTGTTTAACCCCTTTACCTATCCTTAAAGCACTATCGTATCATATTTTCACCATACATATGAATGATTAGACTTCCTTCATTGCACCTCTCCAAAAAAAGAGGCTGTACCAAAAGGTTAAAAAACAACCTTTTGAAACAGCCCCTACACTTATAATTTAATATTTACCACGAATGCGATGAGCAATCTCATCTTGATAAAATTGTTTTAATTTTTCCATTTCGGAATCAGTAAAACTAGGAGTGCTAAGCGCTTTTAAATTACCGTCAACCTGCTCAATATTTTTAAAACCAGGGATGACACAGCTTACTTCTGGTTGATCCAATATCCAACGAAGGGCTGCTTGTGTCATACTTTCTCTACCTTCCGCAATCCATTTAAGCTTGTCACTCAGTTCAACAGCTTCTTGGAAAGGGATCCCGGCGAATGTTTCTCCAACGTTAAAGGCTTGTCCATCACGATTAAAATGACGGTGATCATTTTCCGAGAATGTCGTATTTTTCGTAAACTTCCCTGTTAGTAATCCACTAGCAAGTGGGAGCCTGACAATAATCCCTACATTTTTATTTGCGGCTTCAGAAAGCAATGACTCAAGCGGCTTCTGACGGAAAATATTAAAAATGATTTGCAAGGTAGCAACATTCGGATGTTCCATGCAAATATGCCCTTCTTCAACGGATTCCACACTAACACCATAGTTACGAATAATGCCCTCATCCTTTAAGCGGTCTAACGTATGGAAAACTTCACCCTGTTTTAAAATCTCTGTTGGTGGGCAATGAATTTGATAAAGATCGATCGTCTCTTGCTTCAATCGCTTCAAGCTAGCTATCGCATATTCTTTTACTCGATCATAGGAATACGTTTTCGGATCGTCGATATCGCCATTGCGACAAAACTTTGTCGCTACGTAAATTCTTTCTGAGCGTTTTTGAAGAACATCTCCAATAATTTCCTCACTTCTCCCACCACCATAAACATCTGCCGTATCGAAGAAATTAACACCTTTATCGATTGCGTGATTTAATGCTTTGACAGCATCATCTGTTTGCACATTACCCCAATCACCACCGATAGCCCAAGTACCGAAGCTTACTTCACTAATCGTATCATTTGTTTTACCTAGTCGTCTGTAATTCATATGTGCAATTTCCTCCATTTTCTCTTTTGCTAAAGCAAATCAAGTACCGATTTGTATTGTAAGGGTTTTCTTTTAATTCTGCAAAAAAAATGCTTTTATTATAATTTACAGTATTCTTATAAAAGATCCATTATTTAATTTTCCGCTTGATTTCTCATAAAACACATGCTAATATAAGTAGACTAGATTTTGTTCGTTTTTAAGATGGAAAGAAGGAATTTCAACATTGTTTTTCCTCTTGTAAGTTTTATTAATGGCGAAGATAGTAATACAACTGTGTACAAAGTGTACACACATAGGAGGAAACAACATGTTAGAAGGTACAGTAAAATGGTTTAACGCAGAAAAAGGATTCGGTTTCATCGAGCGCCAAGACGGAGACGATGTATTCGTTCACTTTTCAGCTATCCAATCAGAAGGTTTCAAATCTCTTGAAGAAGGTCAAGCGGTAACATTCGAAATCGTTGAAGGAAACCGTGGCCCACAAGCAGCTAACGTACAAAAAGCATAATACAACAAAAAGACTCCAATTATGGAGTCTTTTTTTATGTTCATATCTAGTTATTTCATTTTTTTTATGTTAACATTAACATAATTTTTGGGCTATATGAGAGGAAATTTGCATGAAGCACTATCCACTACTCTTACTGTTTTTTATCGTTATGCTCCTCATCGGTTGCACAGACCAAAATGACAAAACTGAACTACATATCATGGTTGCTGCTAGTTTAACAGGAGCAATGAATGAATTAATAGCTGAATACGAAACAATTGACCCTACAATAAAAATTACGCCAAACTACGGCTCTTCAGGGCAATTAAAAACACAAATTACTCAAGGTGCCCCGGCAGATATATTTTTACCTGCTGCCGTTCGTTGGGTAGAGCAATTAGATGGTGCAAATCCTAATGTTGCTTTATTACGGAACCAGCTCGTTTTAATCACCGATAAAGACAACAATACTATTTATAATTTTGATGATTTGCAAAAAAGTCAAGTTAAGCATATAGCAATCGGATTACCTGAAATGGTTCCAGCTGGAGAATACGCAAAACAGACTTTAGAATACACTGGTTTATATGAAATCATTGAAAACAAACTTGTATTTGCTAGTGACGTACGACAAGTATTAACCTATGTTGAAACAGGTAATGTAGATGCTGGGATTGTTTACGTGACAGACGCTCTACAATCAGAAGCAGTCGACATTCGCTCAACAGCTCCGGAAGACAGCCATGAATTCATTATCTATCCGCTTGCCCTTTTGGAATCATCAATGTACCCAGATGAAGCAGAACAATTCTTTAACTGGCTACAAACACCTGCTGCATTTAACATTTTCAAAAAATACGGATTTCAAGGAATGTAAGCGATGAGTAATCAAACATTTTGGTCTCCTATTATTATATCATTACAGATGATTAGCATTGCTAGTATCATCGCTTTTGTTCTAGCACTAATTTGTGCATGGTTTATGAGCCGAATTGCCTTTAAGGGTAAAGTATTCGTAGAAACACTCTTAATGCTACCGTTAGTATTACCTCCAACTGTGATTGGATTCGGCCTTCTTGTTTTATTAGGGAGACAAAGCTGGGTCGGTCGTTCGTTTGAGTGGCTTTTTTCAATGCCACTTGTTTTTTCGTTTTGGGCAGCTGTTATTGCAGCTGTAGTTGTCGCTTTTCCTCTCGTATATCAAATGCTACGGAGTGGCTTTGAAAATGTTAATCCAGAATTAGAAGCAGCAGCTAGACAACTCGGGGCTAACGAATATCAAGTACTTAAATTTATTACACTACCTTTGTCTTGGCGTTCACTTATAACGGGCTATATGCTAGGCTTCGCTCGGGGTCTTGGTGAATTTGGAGCAACATTGATGTTCGCTGGAAATATTCCCGGTCGAACACAAACAATTCCAACAGCGATTTTTACAGCCGTTGAATCAGGGAGTATTATACTCGCCTATTATTGGGTAATCTCGATCGTCCTCTTTTCATTCCTCTTACTAAGTTTTGTTCAAAGATTGAGGTAATCTCTGAAAGTAAAATAAAAAAACACCCTCCAAATGAAGTTGGATAGTGTTTTTTTATTTGAACTTTAACGTTTTACAACGTTAGAAGCTTGTGGTCCTCGGTTGCCTTCAACAATTTCAAATTCAACTGATTGACCTTCATCTAATGATTTAAAGCCTTCGCCTGTGATTGCACTAAAGTGAACAAAAACATCATTACCGTTTTCCACTTCAATAAAACCGAATCCTTTTTCTGCATTGAACCATTTTACTGTTCCTTGTTCTACCATCTTGTTAAAAACCCCAATCTTCATTTGATTTACTTTAATATGCCATCCGCATTTACAATCCTTGGTAAATAAAAATTCACATATTATGAGGAATATCCATCTAAGAGTGACTATTCCTTATAATATGTGAATAATAAACTCCAACATGTATTTTAAAAGAATAACCTATGGGATAATGGAAAGAATATCCGTTTTTCCTTTCAAACAATAAAAGCCCTACCTCTCTTTCATCGTTGCGGCTCCGATGACCGCGCCACTGAATAAAAAAGATGCACTCACTTTTAAAAAGAATTAAATCATAATCTTATTATAACCTATTTGTAAAAAAGTTACAAGGATTATAAAAAAGAGAAAAGCCATGTCTAGCTAACGAATGACTTTTCTCTACACATCCCTTATTCATTACGGCTGTAATAATCGTTAATCATATCAAGAATAGATTGTTCTTCTTGGATCTCTTCTGTTCTATTATCAGAATTAGTTGTCTGTGCTTCTCTCATGGTGTCCCCTCCTGATGTTTTAATTTCAACCTTGTTTGTTTTCCTATTTTTATTATATGTACCTGTTCTATAATAGTCAATGTTATTTTCGGATTGTATTAACACATTCAAACAAAACCCTTACTGCACAACTTGGTTGAATATCAAAAAAAGGCGTCAGACTACAAAACTGACACCTTTCCAAGGGATGGATATGTATTATAACAGAATTATGAAAGGTTTCGACCTTTTCCAGAATCGCTAATTGCAATTAGTTCCTCGGGATAAGGTTCAAAATACGTTTGCCTTAACAAATACTGATTATCAAAACGATAACACCAAGAACGTAAAATACTAAGGACACTACTCAATGGGCTTTTTCGTTGTTGAAATCGCTCCAACATTGAGTGAAAATGTTCTTTTTCTGGTAAAGTCAATTGTTTTGAAAAATATCCAAATACGTGCTGGCAAACATTTATATGCGCGTCTGCATTAGGTGGTTTTGCAAATAATAAGATTAATTCTTCCTCATATTGAGTAAACACGTCTTCAAGTGATTTTTTTTCATGATTCGCAACTATTTTTCCCATATTTCTCATTTTATCTAGGTGCATCGCCATGAATAAATATTTATTTCTTGCTTGAAATTGCATAAGTGCAGCTATTGTTTTATTTTTTTCTTTTAACTCACGAAATTCTGCAATCGTAAAAAGGTACGTAAAATAATGCTCTCTTATAATAAAATTTTTTAGTCTACCTTCATCTTCTAAGAGAATGTTTGGGTAAGAATTTTTAATGGCCTTTGTAAAAACACCACTTTCTGTACGAACAACCGGTGCTTTTTCTAAGCCACTATAAACTTTCGCGTCAGAGATTCCACAGCTTGGAGAACGACCTTTTAAAATAAAGCCATCAATATCATCCAAGCTCCCAAGAAATTCATTCGAAAACTCAGTCATAGACTCGGTCAAATCATGACCAGTTTTGGGCTGAACTAATCGAGACTCTTCCCCATTTGCTACTAATCGAATAACATCTCTTGGTGTACCTAAACCTATTTCAACCTCAGGGCAAACAGGTATAAAATAAACAAATGGCTGTAGATTTGCAATGATATCATCATTAATTTTATCTCCGTTATACCGACATGCGCTAAATTCTAAACATTTGCTAACAACAATTTTCGGTTTTATAAAAGTGCGCATGTTTAAGCTCCCTTCGATTCATTTATCGTTTTGGACTCAATTTATTTTATTTTCTGCTATTGTGGGATTCTCTAAACACATTAAAGACTTTTTTCGATTAATTTTCGCTAATTCTAGGCTTTCGAAAAGTATCTTGTTATCAGTCTATGATAAATGGACAAAAACCACGTTATATCATCCTACATTCGATTCATAGCCGTAGCGGCTAGCATCATGATTGTCATATCATCCATTGGTGGGTTGTGAAGGCCTGCTCTAACATCACGATAATAACGCTGAAGAGGCCGTTCATTTGATAAACTATGTGCGCCGACAATTCTCATCGCTAAATCAACCGCTTTAATAGCCTGATTTGTTACGCAATGCTTTACTGCTCCTAGTTCGGGTTTCATTTGCTGTCTTTGCTGTTCATCAGATTCATCCCATGCTTTCGAAATCGCATATAGAAAATGACTACTTTGCTGAAGAAGTAACTCGATTTCTCCAATTTTTTGTTTAACATTCGGTAAGTCTGAAATCGTCCCTTCAATACTATTAGGAGAGTAGCTTTTCGCAAATTGAATTGCATAAGCCTGTGCACCTTTTGCAATTCCTAAATAACAGGCTGGAATATGTAATAGCCAACCTGCTGCAGGCTTTTCTCCAGGGGTCAAATACTCAACAAGTCTGGAGTCATTTACACGAACAGAATTTAATACTAAATCATGACTACCGGTAGCTCTCATCGCCATCATGTCCCACGTTTCATCAATTGTTAAACCTTCACTTGTCCTTGGAATTAGAAAATTTCCAACCTGCTCTGTTTTATCAATCGATGCACTCACTAGAAAGAAATCAAGGACAGGGGACATTGTCGTAAACGTTTTTCTTCCAGTAATTGACCACTCATTGCCTACTTTTCGAGCAATCGTAGTTGGTCTTCCCCCCCTTGTAGGACTTCCCGTATCTGGTTCAGTAGCAGCCGCATTAATTAGCGCACCCTTTTTTACAACCTCCTTACACAACTCAGCATACGTATCTTCATCCCAATTTCTTCTTTCGGAAAGATTTTTAATGATTCCTAAATGCCAGCCAATCGAGAGAGAGGTGGCTCCGTCAAACTCCGCAATAGTTTCTTGAAGTCTCACCATTTCATAGAGAGAGATTTCTTTTCCACCATATTTCTTTGGGATCGTTAAAGCATGGTAATCGATTGCCTTTAAATCTGCAATGTTTTCTTTCGGGAAGGTACCATTTCGGTCATGCTTTTCAGCCCTATTAAAAAAAGGCTTACTCTTTTTTCTAAGTAACTGAATCCGTTCCTCTGTTGAATCAAGCTTTAAAAGACTCGGACTGTTCATTCTTCACCCCTCCTAATAATCTACGTACTACTCATAATCTACTATGTTCATTGTAGCAAACATAAGATGACATCCGTACAAAAAAGCTCCTCTGTATGAAATTATTCATTAGAGAAGCCTTTAACCTTCTAAACAAGCACCTTTAATATATCACTTACCTTCGACATCCTTTAAAAAGCTTTCATTTCTAATTCCGTCTCTTCTTATAAAGGCCTTGACCTTTACATCGACCTTTGCCTTTTTAAATTCTTCATCCCACGTATCCTTTACTTGTTTAAAACGGTTATAATCTTGTCTTTCCATATCTTGACCGAAGCCAAAAATATCAATTCCATATTTCTCCTGGACTTTTGTAATCGTCTGTTTCACTTGATTCTCAACTTGTGCTGTTAATTCTTTTTCATACTTTTCGTAAGTCTTGATTTTACTCGTTTCATCCGGACATTGAGTTGACTGAAGCTCTCCTTCAAGTATTAAATTAATTGTAATGATAGGTGTGTCTCCCTCGTATTTAGCTTTTGTTTCAGTATGAGAGTTGTAAATCCGTACAGAAAACTTACGTTCCGGCCCACAGGGCGCATTAATCGTTGTTTTCTTTAAATCCTGTGTCCACACATAATCTCTCGTTTCATCAACCGATAAATAACCAATTAATTTATCTTTTTCAAAAAGGGCTAACCCATCTAAAACTGTCATTGCATCCAATGAAACTTTATCATTATTTTTCACATCTTCGCCTTTTTTCGGATCCCCCTGAATCGTTACAGCAGCGGCCACTGCATGGCGTCCATCTGCAGAAATATTTGATGTGAAGTCGGTAAATTGAACATCAGGATAACCTCCCCATTCTTCAGCCATCGACTGTAATTGCACGTCTAATTTTAAGGAAGGAACCTTTTGAACTGGATACAACGTTTTGATAATATCTTTAGCCTTTACACCTCTAGCAACTAATAAATGAAAATCATTACGAAATTCTGCATTCCGCTCGATGTATTGCAAAAAAGCTGCGACTCCGTCCCTCGCTAAATCTTCATCAATAACGACCGTACGTGTGTGCGAAAAATCTAATTGCCTTGTGATCCCGACATTCATCTTATCGTCCAATTCGGCAATGGTATCTCCCGCTAAAGAAAATGACAAGGTTGGCGTCATTCGTTCTGATGTTTGCGGATTAAGCTGACTTGCGTTGATATATTCAAGCGTTAGCTCATATCCCTTATCATCCCCTTTTCCGATCGCCATCCCCGCAACAAAGGTGATTTCATTGATTTCGCGGCGATCCCAACAGCCGCTTACTATCATTACAACACATAAAATGAAGATACATGGAAAACTTCTCAAGATTTACCACCTTCCTTTGAATCAGCCTTTCTTTGTTCATCTGTTGCTCTTTTTGAAAGGTATGAAGGTTTTCGGTTAAGCATTTTAAGAGGAAGCCTGAGAAGTGTATCTGTTTGGTCCTCTAAAATAAATGGGCCCATAGGAGCTAAGTAAGGGACAGAAAAGGAACGTAAACTTGCCAAATGAGCAAGAATCATTATAATCCCAAGAAGGGTTCCATATAATCCAAGCACCGCGGTAATTAAAATTAATCCAAAACGTAACAGCCTTGCAGAATTGGCAAATGAGTAAATCGGCGATACAAATCCTGCCATTGCAGTCAGCGCGACAACAATGACTAGAAAACTGGAAACGACACCTGCCTCAACAGCGGCTTGTCCAATAACGAGTGTACCGACAATTGAAATTGCTTGTCCAACCGCCCTTGGCATCCTTACCCCGGCCTCACGTAGTATCTCAAACGTAATTTCCATCATTAACAGTTCAACAACAGCTGGAAAAGGAACTCCTTCTCTTTGAGCTTGAAGATTAAAGGCTAGATTAGTTGGAATCAATTGCTGGTGAAACGTTGTTAACCCAATATACATAGACGGTAAAATCAATGCGATCATAAAAGATAAATACCGAATGCTGCGTGTAAAAGATCCGATAAAAATACCTTGATAATAATCCTCGCTTACTTGAAAGAAATCATTTAACACAACAGGCATTATTAACACAAACGGACTTCCATCAACAACAATAGCAATTTTTCCATCAATCAGCTTTGTTGACGTCGTATCTGGTCGGTCTGTATGATAAATCGTCGGAAAAGGGCTATACATATCATCATTTATTAATTCCTCAATATTTCCAGAATCGAAAATACCATGAATATCGATCTCATTAATCCGTTTTTTAACCTCTTCCACTATTTTCGGATCGGCGATATTTTTAAGATATGTAATACAAACAGCGGTTTGGGTATCTGATCCGACAATGACTTTCTCGCAAATGAGGTGAGGGTTTTTAATTTTTCTACGAATTAAACTAATATTCGTCGGAAGTGCTTCTGTAAAACTATCCTTCGGCCCGCGAATAATCGTTTGCGTATTTGATTGTTCAATTGCACGCTTTTCATTTGTTGTACTGTTGATTGCGAGCCCTTTCGAAACTCCTTCGATTAAGATTACACAATACCCAGATAAAACGTACCAAACAACCTCATGCTCATATTGAACAAGAGCATAGTCGCTACTCGGAAAAATTTTCTTTTGAAAACGTTGGACATCCTCCTCTGAATGAATGGTTTTCTTACCTTGATACGCTTCAGCTAACGTTTCCATCAAATATTCAGACACAGACTTTGTATCGACCATGCTTTTTAAGTACAAAATTAAGCCATCATTTCCACCAACATATACTCGTTTATGGTAATAATCAAAGTTTTCAGCAAAAATAACATTAAAAGTCGCTTCATTATCAACTAAAAAATGAGATAGCTCCTTAGATGGTTCACCACGCTCTAATAAATCATTTGGTGTATTCATTTTCTGTTTTGCTCGTTTAGCCTTCATAATTTGCTTATAGATTCTCATGCTTCTCACCTCTTTTCCCTTTTATTTTCATTTTTTGTTTGATAAGCAACACGATTAGTAAAAAAAGTGGTATCCCAATTTGAAACGGAAGATGAAGAAAATAAGGAACAACTAATAAACCTTCCTCAAAATGGGACACGATATGATCAGCAATAAAGGAGGAAAATAAAGGGATAAGCAATGTAATAGGGAGCATTAAGTAACGGTAAGGTATATGAAATAGAAATTCTAATCCCTTTACACCTGCATAAAAAAATACGCTAACTTTAATTAAAATTCCAATCATTAAAATAAATACGACGAGAATATCGACACGTTCAAAAAACTCTAAAAGAGCAATTTCCCTTGCAGCAACCATTAAAGGAAAAATCGAACGATTCCTAACATCCTCTCCTAATGTCGTGATTTGCACGACATTAGAGTATACAATAAGTAAACCACTTACTACGATCGCCGCGGCACTTGTTTTTCCTGCTGCTGTAAATCTTGAAACCGATGTCATCATAACCATAAAAACAACAGTCTCCCCATAAGGAAAGGTTAACATCGTTGGAAAAAACGCTTTAACTATCGGTTTGATTCCTTCGGCCAAAACCGGCTGAATATTCGTCACATCAATCTCACCTGTAATGAAAATCATCACACCAACCAAAACTAGAAACGTCATCAAAAAAGGACCTAATACCTCATTTATTTTCCCAAGAACTTCAAGCCCATTGAACAAAACATAGAAAACTACGCCCATCATGCTTAGCGAAATAATTTCTAACGGGGTGACTGGCATTAATGTTACCTTTATTAATTCGCCAAAATCACGTATGTTTCTCGTTGATATATAAATAAAATAATTAGCATAGCCGAATACGATAACATAGCCAAGCTTTGTTCCAAACACCTGTACTAATAGTCCGTATAAGTTTTTGCCTCCCCCGCGCTTTAAGACAAAATAATAGAAATAAACAAGGCCCACACCGAAGAAAACAGCAATTATTTCCGCTATCCATATGTCCTGCTTTGCATCATCTCCTCTACCGACAACGACGGTTGTCCCTATCGTAAAGACGATAACGAGAAGAAAAAATTGCCAAAGTGAAAGGGTTTCGTTTCTAGCTGTATTCATCTTGGAACTCTCTCCTGAAATCGTATTTTCTGACACCCTAATATGAAAAGGGTAACTATCATATTCCTGATTCCAACACTTTTTTATTCATTTGTTTCTTTTTCACAATTAGGACAAGTAATACTAAAAGAGGAATGACTAGCTGAAAAGGGATGTGGACGAAATACGGGAGCACTTCTAACCCTTCAACATTGTGTTCAACAAGGTGTTTCGCAACTAATGATGATACTAAAGGAACTAGAAACGCCAACGGAAAACAAACTTGGCGATATGGAATGCCAAATAAATGCTCTACCCCTTTTATTGCAATAAAAAAATAAATCGCTACCTTTAAAAAAACTCCTGTCATCAAAATAAAAACAACTAATATGTCGGCTCTCTCAAAAAATTGTAAGAGATTCACCTCTCTAGATGCTGCTAGCAATGGGTAAAGGGTGCGAGAACTCATTTCAGCTCCAAGCGTACCAATTATGATAAAATCTGCATAGACAAGCAGAATTCCACTCACTAGATATCCTACAATTCCAACCTTTGAAACAGAACGAACACGCGAAGTCATTGAAAATAGAATCGTAAAGACAACTAATTCTCCATACGGAAAAGTGAGCATTGTCGGCAAACTCGTTAATATCGGATTAAAGCCTTCTGCAAGCATCGGTTGAAAATTTGTTAAATCAATCGCTTCACTAAAAACTAGAAAAGCCCCGATTAGGAGAAAGAAAATTAAAAAATAAGGGGCTAATATTTCAACAAGGCGTGCAAGTACTTCAATGCCAAGATAAAGGGTATACCCAATTACAAACATTATGGCAATGGCTGTTACTTCAATTGGGGTTTCAGGTAAAATCGTTATTTTTAATAATTCAGTACCATCTCTAGTAATTCGCGATGCTTGGTATAGAAAATACACAGTATAAGTAAAGATAAATACTTTCCCTACTTTTTTCCCGAAATTCCCTTCTAAAATTTCATATAAATTTTTTCCCTTCGATGCATGTAATAAATACAAATAAAGAGCTAAAAAACATAAACCGAGGAAAATTCCAAGGAGCTCTGCCATCCAATAATCCTGTTTCGCCTCCGCTCCTCTCGCTAGAATGATGGTTGTCCCTAATAAAAAAACAACTATCAAAATAAAAAGCTGTCCGAGCGAAATGGTTTCCTTCTGGTATTCATTCATTGATGACCCTCACTCTGATTTTCTTTTTGTTTAGCTTTATTTTTATGTAAATGATAGTCGGTTGTTATACTGCAAATGAGTCCAAGCAAACCGCTCATCACTACGATTGTACGCCTCGTACCAACTTCAAAAGACATAAGCTGTATTACACTTTGGATGAAGGACTGTTTATAAACAACTGAATCTAACACGCTCATAAAAATTGAAAGCGAAATAAAAATGAGAATATAAACGAAAGTAACCAAATTGTCCTCCTTATAGATTAGATTCTTATTAGTAAACTAACCAATTTCTTGAAAGTTATGTGCAAAAAAACAAGTACATGTAAGGCCACTGAAAAAGTACAACCCTTTTTCAGTGGCCTTTAAAACACTATTCCTCTTCCTCATTTATTCGAGTTCATTAATTTTTTTATGAACAAGCTCGATCGGAACCGCTAAACCCGCACTGTCATCCTCGTTAAAGATTGTTGGAATAGTTTTAGCATATACAACAGCAACAACCTCTCCCTCCTCTGAGATAACTGGACTACCACTATGACCTCGAAAAATAGGTGCAGATATTTTTACTACATCATATGTATCGGCTTTTTCTAAAATGGTCCCTTCATTCACAATTTGACTCTGTAACAGGGGATTACCGATTACATAAATTTTTTCATTTAAGTTGGTTTCTTTTGTACTTAACGTTAAATAAGGTAAATCATTTCCATCAACATCAACAAGAGCAATGTCGATTTCTTGATCGCTTTCAATCACATCGCCAATAAATTTTTCACCTGAAGGAAAAGAAATAATCAATGGTCCTGTTCCTTCAACAACATGGTGATTGGTGACAATTAACCCATTGGCAGAAACAGCGAATCCCGTACCTCGTGAGTTATCTCTCTGTATCATAACAACGGCTTCCTTATACTTTTGGATATATTCTTCCTTTGATAGCTCCTTTGACTCGCGGTTTAAACCAATCGAATCGAAATTATATAGTTTAAACCAAATACTTAAACCATTTATAACTAAAAACAAACAAATTGAGAATGCAATCAGTCTGAACATCTTTTGACGGCGCTTTATTCTATACTGCTCCATTTCTTTCGTGTGTTCATCCTCTTCCTCATCTAAAAAATCTTCTAAAGAAGGCTCTTCAAAGTCTTCACGATCATTTAATTCGTTCTCACGCTCAGTTGACATCCGCTTCTCCTCCTATAAACTCGATATAGCCGGTCAAATTATTATCGAAATGTTATCGTTTCCTTTATAATGTAAGAATATCATAAGGAGCGAACAGGAGGGTAGGAGATGAAATCAATACACCAAACATCTGTTCAATTATTAATTGACCAATTTTCAAAACAGGATGTATACATACACCTTGAAACGACAAACGGTGCTTATGCTTCTCATCACGACCAATCTTTTTTTTCAGCAAGTGCTTATATCCGCAATGCAAAAATTTCATATGAGCATGGTAAAATTACAGGCGATGGTCCATATCGAGTTGGTCTAAAATTAGACCTTGGTTGGGTATATGCTGATGGGCTTACTCATTATGAAGATCAGCAAGATCGTCTATTATTAGCTGGACATAATTATGAAGGGAAGCTTGCTGTTTGTCTTGAAATAAGTCGAATACCTTTTGAATAATGAAAGGAGACGAAAATGAAACAAGAACGACATGTACTCGTGGTTTTCCCCCACCCTGATGATGAAGCGTTTGGCGTATCAGGAACAATTGCTAAACACGTTCATGCAGGGACCCCTGTTACGTATATTTGCCTAACTCTTGGAGAGATGGGTCGGAATTTAGGGAATCCCCCTTTTGCCACAAGAGAATCTTTACCACTAATACGAAAACAAGAATTACAGAGATCAGCAGAGGCTCTAGGGATAAATGATTTAAGAATGATGGGTTTTCGAGATAAGACAATCGAATTTGAGGACGATGAAACGTTAACAAAACTCGTTGAAGATGCCGTAAATGAACTCTCTCCTTCCCTAGTCATCTCTTTTTATCCTGGATATTCCGTTCACCCCGATCATGACGCAACAGGAAGGGCTGTCGTTAGAGCATTAAAGCGCCTTCCCACTGCAAGGCGTCCTAAGCTTCATTGCATCGCATTTTCAAATAATCACGAAACCAAGATTGGGGCAGCAGATGTTATTGTCGATGTGAGTCGGTTTACTGAACAAAAAATCAACTCGATGAGAGCTCATCATTCGCAAACAGCATGGATGTTGAAAGACATGGAACCAAAGTGGGCTGCGGGAGATAAAGAAGCTCTTCGTTGGCTACAAGAAGAGCGATTTTGGACATATCCGTTTGAAGGTTAAATCAGTACAGGGTAGTCCTATTATTTAAAGGACTACCCTGTTTGACCTTACTCATCTCTCAGCTGCTTCTTCAACTGGAATTGGACCTTTTCGTTTTTCTTTCAACTCAAAATACGCTTCAAGAGCAGACTTAGATATTTCCTGTGCGATCCCCTGTGCTCCTCCATTTTTCTCTCTTTTTACATGAGGAACAACTACAGCAAAAGCAATTTCAGGATTATCATATGGTGCATATCCGACTAACGTTTGTGTATTTCCTTCGATAATCCGTCGATGACTCCCTTCACCAACAACGACTTTCACTTGCGCGGTACCAGTTTTACCAGCTGGATGATAGGTTGCATTCGCAAATCGTTTAGCTGCTGTTCCTTGAGTCATGACGCGACGTAATCCCTCTTGTACACGTTTAATATGAGCATCACTCATATCAATCCGATTTAAGATTCTCGGTTCATATTTATGAATAACCGCACCTTGTTCATTTCTACCAGTGACTGGCTCCCTTATTTCACGTACAAGCCGTGGCTCCATACGATAACCATCATTCGCAATCGTAGCAATATACTGGGCCAATTGAAGTGTAGTGTACGTATCATATTGTCCAATCATTAAATCAAGAAGCTTCCCACCATTTGTATTTTCACCAGCGAGACCTGAAGAATAAGAAGGTAAGTCAATTCCTACTTCTGAACCTAAACCAAACTGACTAAAACTATTACGAACTTCATTGTAAGCATTAGCGATTGATTCACCCGTCCACCCACATCTAGCATTAGGTGTTGTATAATAACAGCCCGCCATTCTCATCCCAATCTCAAACATATAAACATTCGAGGATTGCTCTAAAGCCTTCCGGTCATCAATCCAACCAAACCCTCTCGTATTCCAGGATTGTTTAATCGGTGTGGCTGGCAATTGAATTGGCCGATCATTAAACTGCCGTCCCGGTTCAGTAACCCCTGAATGAAACCCGGTTAAAACCGAGGCTGCTTTTACGGAGGAACCCATTTCGAAAGCCTTTGTTACATTTCCTATATGATCGGCATAGCTATTACGTTCATGATCAGCAGGGTCAAAGAATCCAGCCATTGCTAAAATATCTCCCGTTTTCGGGTTTATTAAAACAGCGTAAGCAGAACGATCTAATATAAAAGAGTGTCCCGCTTTTCTAATTTCTTCATCTATAATTTTCTCAAGGCGCTGCTGCAGTTCCATATCTACTGTTAATACTAAGTCATTACCTCGCTCTCCCATTTTTTCAGTGACTTCTTGCTCAAGCGTTTTTCCACCTGCTTTTTTAGAAATGCTTTCAACTACTGCTTTTTTTCCTCTTAACACATCCTCGTACTGCTCTTCAATAAAACTCGTTCCAACTAAGTCAGAGCGGTCATAACTCCGTGATAAATAATAGTCGATTTTTTCACTTGGAATGGCGTTGATTGAGCCAAAAAAACTTCGAAAAGAATCTCCGTAAGTATAAGAACGAGTCGAATCTCTTAAAATATCGACCCCTGGTAGTTCATCTAAATGCTCACTTATAACATGTGCTTCCTTCTCTGTGATTTGTTGCTTAATCCGTTGAGGGGTATTTGCATATCCTTTTAACATTTCCTGAAAGATAGCAATTGTTGTTAAATGATCCTCTGATAAACCCGTTAACTGTTGATTTGAAATTTCATCAAGCTCCAATCGGTACTCAGTGGAGCGATCATCGATCTCCTCTCTCTCTTCTATACTTAATAGCTTATATCGCTCTTCCTGTTCCATCGTTAAAAGTAAATATTCACGCTTATCCCGCTCAGTTACCTTTTCTGTATCCATCGTAATTAGCGGCGAAAGCTTTTCGGCAATTTCAAGTAGTGCCTTTGAGCTAGTCGCTTCCGATGGATTTGTGTATGTAAGAGATAACTCAAGTTTATTGTCTACAACAATATGACCATATCTGTCATACATTAGGCCTCTAGGTGCATCAATTCTTGCCGTTGTATTGGTCGTTGTCGCTAAATCGCTGGCGTAGTCTTCTCCTCTAACAATTTGGACAAAACCGATTCGTAAAATTAGTGCTGAAAATAATAAAAAGATCGCAAAAAACAGGACATTCAAACGAAAAGCAAAATGGTGTCTCTTCTTTCGATTTTTTTTCAAATTTTCACTCCTTTCTATCAGTAAATCCACCATTTAAGTTTAACCCATTTTTACCATTTAAATCCACCACATTTTTTCATACTTTTTTATGAAAAGAGCCACATTTTTTGTGATTTTATAAAAAAAGAACTGTCCCAAAAGGTCTTTTTGGGACAGCCCCCTAAAAAATGCAGTACGACTGTTAGCTTATATACTAATGCTTGAACCATTATAGGAACGAACAACGGAAGCATGACAACGACTTGTTTGATTAACTCTTCCTTAATTCCTATTCCAAATAATATTGCAACAATTAACACTTGAGTGAAATTCGAAACTGGAAAGTCAAACCGATCAACTAAAAAAGAAACAATCTCCACACTTAAAATATATAAAGCCTGTAACAAGTGGTTCAAAAGGTGCGATAATGGATCGAAAAACGAATCTATCCATATAAGAGGTAATAAATCATACAACGATGATGTTTCTGTCTCATTTTTTTATCTCATCCTTCCAATTTACCATGTGAGTATTTATTTTTTGGTGGACACGAATAAGTGTTTCTATTTCCATAGGGTCCAGTTTTAGTAACAATGATTTTATAAACATTTTCATCGCTTTCTCCGACTCAAGATAAACAGCTTCCCCTTCCTTCGTAATGGACAGATAGACATTTCGCCGATCTTTAGTATCAAGCTTTCTTTTAATGTAGCCTTTTGCAACTAACCGGTCTGATTTTTGCGTGATAGCACTTTTATGTACCCCCGTATACTCTGCTAAATCCTTCGGTCGACAAGAGCCATCCTTGTGGAGCTTTCTTAAAATTCCAAATTGTTCTATTGTCATTGGAATAATTTGCTCTGAAATTATCTTCTCAATTCGTTGTGTTGCAAAAACATAGGTGTCTTCATATTGTTGAATGAGCAAGTTAAGTGTTGTTTCATTCACTGTTTCACCAACTCCTCTTAAAAGTTTAGGGGCTGAATAGTTTATAATATAAACTAATTATCCTTTCGACGTCTATTGTTATTTTTTATTATTCCGCTTTCAGTCATTCTTTTTTTGCCTTGTCTAAAAAGGAGTGAAAAGGTATGATTAATATATAAACTAACTAATCGGAGGCATATATGCAGTTAGATATCTCCACACAATCTTTACCTGTATACGAAGCATTAGCAAGCAAGGTTAGACTTACCGTTATCCAATGTTTATCCAAACGTTCAATGAATATTAAAGAGCTTGCAGATGCAGTAGGACTAAGTAGCGCGATAATGACCATGCATATAAAAAAGCTCGAAAAAGCAGATCTTATTCGTACCGAAATGGTTCCAGGGAAAGCTGGAGTACAGAAGCTCTGTATTTTAAACGTTGAAAAAATTGAAATTTTCTTCCCTACCTTAACTTCAACGTTGCGAGAGTACCATGAAACTGAGCTTTCTGTTGGACATTATACGGACTTTGATGTAGTTCCAACCTGTGGATTAGCTACCCCAGAAAAGTACATCGGTGAATTTGATGAAGCACGCTACTTTTTAGATCCTGAACGTGTCAATGCGAAAATCCTTTGGTTTAAGCATGGATATATCGAGTACAAAGTTCCTAACTTCTTATTATCGACACATAATCCAAATGAGCTAGAAATCTCAATGGAGCTTTCTTCAGAAGCCCCCTTCACGAATGAGAACTGGCCGTCAGATATTACATTTACACTAAATGATGTTCCATTAGGAAAATGGACAAGTCCTGGTGACTTCGGTGATAGCCGCGGTAAATACACCCCAGAATGGTGGCCAAAAGTAATTAATCAATACGGGCTCCTTAAGTTTTTGCGAATTACCGAAGAAGGAACATTTGTTGACGGTCATAAAATCTCTGACATTACTATCAATAATGTTAGAATCCGAGATAAACAATGGACATTTAGGATCGCTGTTGAGGAAAATGCAGAAAACGTCGGCGGTGTAACATTATTTGGAAAAGGATTCGGGAATTATAACCAAGATATCATTTTCCGCCTCTTTTATACAAAAGAGGTTCAAGAGTAAACAAACAAGAAGAGTGGCGTTTGCCACTCTTCTTGTTTGTAATCACAATCATTTAACAATTTGTTCTTCTTGCAAATCGAAGACAGGGAAACCACGTTCGTCCCAGCCAAAAATGATAGCATTCATGTGACGATTTGGATCATTAAGTGGATTACCTTCAATCTCCTTATAATTTCTTGCATGAAAAATAAGCACGTCTTCGGTCCCATCCTCTGAAACAGTAAAACTGTTATGTCCTGGGCCATATATTTGAATATCTTCGTTCGTTTTTAAAACAGGTTCTTCAGATTTTGTCCACGAAGCTGCAGATAATAAATCGCTCTTTTCATCTGCTACTAACAAACCCATGCAATAATGATGATCGGTTGCACTTGCGGAATACGTTATAAATATCTTTCCATTCCTTTTTAACACAGCAGGTCCTTCATTTACAAAATATCCAATTTTCTCCCAGTCGAATTCAGGTTGCGAAATCATAATTTGTTGACCTGTAATCGTCCACGGGTTTTCCATTAAAGCAATATATAGATTTGAATTCCCTTTAATGTTAGGGTCTCTTTGTGGCCAAACTAAATAACGAAAGCCATTATGTTCAAATGTTGTTGCATCAAGGGAAAACGATTCCCAGTTTGTTTTCAGTTGTCCTTTTTCAGACCAACTTCCCTCTAACGGATTTTCTGAATCATTTTCTAATACATACATTCGATGGTCAAATCGGTCCTCATTCGTTTCTCCATTTCTCCCAGCTGCGAAATAGATATACCATTTTCCTTGAATATAATGAAGCTCAGGTGCCCAAATGTTTGCACTCATAGGCCCTGTTTCATACCTTCTCCATACTACTACTTGTTCGGCAACATTCAAGCCTTGTATTGTCTTTGAGCGTCTTAATTCAATTCGGTCATACTCAGGTACCGATGCGGTGAAATAATAATAACCATCGCTATGCTTATAAACCCAAGGATCTGCTCTTTGTTCCACTATTGGATTATTATATACGTGTTTCACCATATAAACACTCCTATCTGTCGTTTAGATCTAAAATAAAATTTCAATTATTCAATAAAAATATTAACAGATTAATAAATAAAATAAAATATTTAAATTAAACCATGAGTCATAGATTATTAAATCATGCAAAATAGCTGTTCAGATTTTTATTTCTAGTAATGGTTATTACCGCAATATTCCTTCTTTCATCGATAAAAACAGAGTAAAACCAATTAGATTAATTATAGTACATTCTTAACATTATTTAATATTTACTTTAACATTAAATATTTATTATAATATTAATATAATGGACGAGAATAAAATTGTCCTAGAAATGGAGGGAATGCTTTTGAACCACCATGAAATAGCGAAAACCCCACCTATGGGTTGGAATAGCTGGGATTGTTACGGAGCTAGCGTAACCGAAGAAGAAGTTCGCGGAAATGCAGATTATATGGCAAAGCATTTGAAAGAGTTTGGCTGGGATTATGTCGTTGTTGACATACAATGGTTTGAACCAACTGCCAATTCATCCATCTATCACAAATTTGCACCGTTAGAAATGGATGAGTACTCTAGATTATTACCAGCTACGAATCGTTTTCCATCAGCTAAAAATGGGCAAGGATTTAAACCGTTAGCTGATTATGTCCATTCATTAGGATTAAAGTTTGGTATACATATTATGAGAGGAATTCCAAGGCAGGCCGTTCATGCAAACTCAGCCATTCTTGGAACTACTGCAACAGCTCGAGATATCGCACATCCTAATTCAATTTGCCCTTGGAATACGGATATGTATGGTGTTGATTCTTCGGTTGCGGGTGCACAAGCTTATTACGATTCCTTATTTCAGCTTTATGCTGAATGGGGTGTAGATTTTATAAAAGTGGATGATATTGCGGCTTCTAAACTATACGATACACATCTTGACGAAATTATCATGATTCGTCGAGCAATCGATCGTTGTGGTCGACCAATCGTGTTAAGTCTCTCTCCTGGCCCAGCTCCACTTGAATACGCGGAGTCGTTAATACAAAATGCTAATATGTGGCGAATGACAGACGACTATTGGGATCATTGGCATCTCCTCTACGATATGTTTGAACGTTGCGAGAAATGGGAAAAGCATGTCGGACCGGGGCATTGGCCAGATTGCGATATGTTGCCACTTGGCCATATTGGTATTCGTTCTGTAGATGGTGGAGGCGCAGATCGTTGGACGAGATTTACAAAGGATGAGCAAGTAACGATGATGACTCTTTGGTCAATTTTTCGTTCACCACTTATGTTTGGTGGAGAGCTAAGAGATAATGATGATTGGACACATTCATTGCTGACTAATCGCGAGGTACTTTCTGTACATCAAAACAGCCACAGCAATCGTCTATTGTATCGAAAAGATGATAAGGTTGTTTGGACGGCTAAAGGATGGTCGGATGAAACGTATGTAGCTTTATTTAATCTTAGTGAAACTCCACAAACGTTAGACGTTTCCTTTAATGATCTAGGGATTGCGTC
This sequence comes from Halalkalibacter urbisdiaboli, assembly GCF_002156385.1. GTDB lineage: Bacteria > Bacillota > Bacilli > Bacillales > Bacillaceae_D > Halalkalibacter_A > Halalkalibacter_A urbisdiaboli. Next base: position 746,712 of record NZ_MVJM01000003.1, on the reverse strand, counting down.
CTCTAAAAGCATAAGAGACCTTTGGAATCAGAGAGACTTAGAAACTGCCGATCGTGTTTCCTCCCTTTTACAACCTCATTCTTCCATGTTACTTAAACTAACATAATAAACAAAAAGACACAAAGGTGACGTTCACCCTTTGTGTCTTTACTCACATTGTTCTACCGTACTTGTAGAATTTCGAATGACAAGTTCCGGCTCATAGATAATTGATTCTACTTTCTCTTTACGACTATGACTCGATTGTTTTTCTTGAATCAATTTCATAATCATTTTCGCAGCCATTTGACCCATTTCATGTTTTGGGTGTTTTATTGTTGTTAGCTTGACCTCAGATGCTTGTGCTAAAAAAGAATCGTCGTAGCCTACAATAGACATCTCAGTAGGAATCTTCATATCATGGTCTCTTAAGACATCTAATAATGTTAAAGCTAATTGGTCATTATAGCTAATCAAAGCCGTCGGTCGATCAAAAGAATGACCTAATCGTTCTCTTAGTTCTTCAACTGGTTTTGTCTTTTTTTCTTCAGTATTGTAAGTAATAATATTATTCGAATCGATCGGAACGCCAAACTGACGATGAGCATTTACATAACCTTTTAACCGCTTTTTCCCTTGGATATCATCTGTCTTAAAAAAACCAAGGATTTTCTTATGTCCTAGCTTGAGTAAATGTTCCGTTTGGATATAGCCGCCCTTTTCATCATCCATAATTAAACAAATTGGATCAAGTTCATCATAGAAGGCATTAATCATAATATAAGGAATATTTAATCGTTCCAAATTAAAAAAGTAATTAAGATTCGCTGTTGAATTCGCACTTCTCGTCGGCTCAATGATGATTCCGTCAAATTGTTGTGAAAGGATGCTTTCTAAAAAGCTCTTTTCTTTATCTACATCATTATTCGTACTAAAAACACTTACTTGGTAACCATGCTCACTAAAATGAGATTCTGCACCACGAATAATCGTAGGGAAAATATAATCTGAAATATAGGTCGTAATAATGGCAATTCTTTTCGTATCCGTAGGTTTATTGCTCTCCTCTTCATGCTGTCTGTCAGCACAAAATGTACCCGCACCTTGTGAGCGATAAAGCCAGCCTTCATTCACTAATTCACCTATTGCTTTCCGTGTCGTGTGCCGGCTAACACTAAATTGCTTCATCAGTTCGTTTTCCGAACTAATTTTCTGATGGGGAACAATAGAACCATCTAAAATTTTTGATTTGATTGCTTGTTTCACCATATTGTATTTTGTTTGCATGTGTGACACCTCGTCAATGCTTCATCTACTCTATCTGAACGCTATGCGCTTAAAGACTTATCCGTACAACCATTCTACCACCTTTGTAACAGGTGATGAAACACTGAAGATGTAAAACATTAAAGAGCGGAACTTTGTATAATATCATACAAAGCCCCGCTACAACTTCAACTATCTAGTATCTAGAGGAGCTTAAAACTTGCGAGCGACGTCACTCCATTTAAGTTCGTTGCGGAACGGAATCATCTTTAAATCCTTATCAATGATGACACATTCAACATCTGTCATAACAGACCAATCATACAACTGATCAACTGAAACATCGAATGAGAATACAGTATGGTGAGCACCACCTGCATAAATCCAAGCTTCTGCGGACTCATTTAAAGATGGTTCAGGCTTCCATAACACTTGGGCTACAGGTAAATTTGGCATTGGCTGCTGTGGCTCAACTGCATTTACTGTATTAACCACTAAACGGAAGCGGTGTCCTAAGTCGATAAGAGATGCATTAAGAGCTGGGCCTGCAGCACCATCAAACACCATACGTGCAGGATCATCTTTACCACCGATTCCTAATGGGTGTACCTTGATTTTAGGTTTGTTTGCCGCAACAGTCGGGCAAATTTCTAGCATGTGAGAACCTAACACTAACTCGTTGCTCGGATCTAGGTGATACGTATAGTCTTCCATGAATGAAGTACCTTTATTGTTTGCCATGATTTTCATCACACGAAGAAGTGCTGCTGTTTTCCAATCCCCTTCGCCTGCGAATCCATAGCCATCTGCCATTAAACGTTGAACAGCTAAACCAGGTAATTGTTTCATACCATGTAAATCCTCAAACGTCGTCGTAAACGCTTGGAACCCACCTTCTTCTAAGAACGATCTCATTCCTAGTTCAATTCTTGCCTGTTCTAGGATTGACTCTTGATAGGAACCAGACTTTAAACCTTCTGGGTCGATTTCATATAGCTCGTTATATTCATCAAATAATGCCTTTACTTGGCTATCAGAAACTGAATTCACATGTTGAACAAGATCACCGATACCGTAACCGGAAATAGACCAGCCAAATTTAATTTGTGCTTCAACCTTGTCACCCTCTGTTACAGCAACTTCACGCATGTTATCCCCGAAGCGGGCAATCTTAAGGTTTTTCCCATCTGTAACCCCAACAGCTGTTTGCATCCAGTCGGCAATGCGACCAATTACGTTTTTATCCTGCCAGTGACCTACTACAACTTTACGAGCTACATTCATGCGAGCTCCGATAAACCCATACTCTCTATCACCATGAGCAGATTGATTTAAATTCATAAAATCCATGTCAATTTTATCCCATGGGATGTCACGGTTAAATTGAGTGTGTAAATGTAGTAATGGCTTGTTTAGAACAGACAGGCCTGCAATCCACATTTTTGCTGGCGAGAATGTGTGCATCCATGTAATAATCCCTGCACAATTATCATCTGTATTCGCATCAATACATAAACGACGAATGGAATCGGGATTTGTTAGAACAGGTTTGAATACGATTTTAAAAGGGAAATTCCCTTCACTGTTTAAGCCATCTGTGATTTTTTGAGAATGCTCCGCAACTTGCTTTAGCGTCTCTTCCCCATATAAATGCTGACTTCCTGTTACAAACCAAAATTCATAAGGTTTCACTTTTAACATGTTAACTTCCTCCTAATTTAAATAGTATTAGCCTTGCCTAATTGCTTTTAAGCGTTTCATGACATCATTTTCACCACGACCGAAATAATCATGTAACGTTGAATATTCTTGATACAACTTTTCATAAATCGCAACATTTTCAGGAATTGGTTCGAACGCTTCTTCCCTCACACGTGCCATTTTCTTTGCTGCATCAACAATACTGTCATAACCACCTTTATCCGCCCCAGCAGCAACCGCACCAAACATCGCTGCACCTAGAGCTGGTGTTTGTTTAGAATCTGCTACTTTAATTGAACGATTCATAACATCAGCATAAATTTGCATAAGTAGACGGTTCTTCTGAGGTAGACCACCGCAAGCATACAACTCCTCAACAGGAACACCGTTGTTATGGAAAGCATCGACGATCTTACGCGTACCGAAAGCTGTAGCTTCTAATAATGCACGATAAATTTCCTCAGGCTTTGTTAGTAATGTCGCGCCAATGAGTAGTCCACTTAATTCAGTGTCAACTAAGACTGAACGATTTCCATTCCACCAATCAAGTGCTAGTAGACCTGATTGTCCTGGACGATATTTTGATGCTTGCTCTTCAAGCCATGCATGAACGTTTACACCCGCTTTTTCAGCTTCTTCTTTCACATAAGCAGGAACTGCATTTTCAACATACCATGCGAAAATATCCCCAACCGCTGATTGACCCGCTTCATAGCCGAGATAACCAGGAATAATTCCGTCTTCAACGACACCGCACATGCCTTCTACTTCTCTTTCTTCTGTACTTAAAAGCATGTGGCAGATTGATGTTCCCATTGCCATAACAAGCTTTCCTGGTTCCGTTACACCAACACCCGGAACTGCAGCATGAGCATCAACATTCCCAACAGCAATCGCAATGCCTGGCTTTAAGCCCATTAACGCCGCCATTTCCTCTGTTAATTCACCAGCTTTTGTTCCTAGTGGGAAAATCTCACCACGAAGCTTTGTTTCAGTGAGGTTTTCAAGTCTTGGGTCAAGCGCTTTGAAAAACTCTTTAGAAGGATAACCTTCTTTTTTATGCCAATTTGCTTTATAACCAGCCGTACAACTGTTTTTTGTAATATTGCCTGTCATTTTAAAGACAACCCAGTCAGTCGCCTCAAGGAACTGATCCGTCATGTCATAAATTTCACGATCTTCATCAAGGATTTGCCAAACCTTTGCAAGCATCCATTCTGAGGAAATTTTCCCACCGTATCTTGGTAAAAAATTTTCTCCTCTTTGTTCAGCAATTTCATTGATTTTATTTGCTTCATCTTGCGCTGCATGGTGCTTCCACAGCTTTAACCAGCTATGTGGGCGTTGCGCTAACTCTTGCTTAAAGCAAAGCGGCTCTCCCTTATTATCAACTGGAAGCATCGTGCAAGCAGTAAAATCAATCCCTAGTCCAATTACATCTTCAGGATTTACTCCTGATTCTTTAATCACTGCCGAAACAGATGTTGTTAACACTTCAATATAGTCACGTGGATGCTGAAGCGCCCATTCATGTTCCAACTTTACTCCTGATTCAGGTAAATACTCAGCAATCACGCCATGACGGTATTCTGTCACATGATCGGCAACCTCTGTTCCGTTTGATAAATCAACAAGAACTGCACGACCAGAACCAGTTCCGAAATCAACGCCAATTGTATATTTTTTTATCAATTATCCCTCCTATTATTATTTTTGTCCGTAATAAGCATTCGCACCATGTTTTCTTAAAAAATGCTTATCAAGCAACGTTTGGTCCATTGCTTCTACGTTAGGGTTTAATGTGAATGTATTTGTCGCCATTTTCGCAACTTCTTCAAGAACAACAGCATTGTGAACCGCATTATCTGGATTCGTACCCCAAGCAAAAGGAGCGTGACAATTAACTAAAACACCAGGAACCATATTAGGATCAATGTTGTTCACCTTAAATGTTTCGACAATTACATTCCCCGTCTCTAGCTCGTATGCCCCTTTAATTTCTTCCTCCGTCATTTTACGCGTACACGGAATTTCACCATAAAAATAATCAGCATGTGTTGTACCAAGTGCAGGAATTCCTCGACCAGCTTGTGCCCAACTTGTTGCCCCCGGAGAGTGTGTATGTACAATTCCCCCGATTTCAGGAAAAGCCTTGTATAATACAACATGGGTTGGTGTATCAGATGAAGGCTTCAACTTCCCTTCAACGACGTTTCCATCTAGATCTACAACAACCATGTCTTCGGCCTTCATGTCTTCGTATTCGACTCCACTTGGCTTAATAACGACAAGACCTTTTTCTCGGTCAATACCACTAACATTGCCCCATGTAAACGTAACCATCTTATATTTAGGTAGGGCAAGGTTTGCATCTAGAACAGCTTGTTTTAAATTCTCAAGCATGTTGTCAGCTCCTTTCTTTTCCTTCTACAACTTATTATATACTTGTACGGACAAATTTTCACTATTTTTTTTGAAATAACGATCACTTTTTTAAAACCACTCAGAAATAATGCTATTTTACAAGGTTTTTATATTAATAGCATACAAGTCCATACAACTAAAAAAAGGCCCCGAAAAGGGACCCTAATGAACGTATTATTTCGTTGTAAATTGGTAAGTTGTTTTTGATTGATAGACTTCACCTTCATCTAGAGTCGTTTGCGGGAACTCAGGATGATGAATCGCGTCAGGTGGACCTTGGGTTTCTAAGCATAATCCTAGATGCTTCTGCGATTCCACTCCTCTAATTGCAAAGGAATCATCCATCATATTTCCTGCATAAAGTACGACACAAGGCTCAGTTGTTTCAATCACCAATTTACGACCACTTTCTTCATCCGTTAACTCGATTTCTTGTTGACTGTTTTCGTCAAGCATAAATGGATGATCGTACCCTTTACCAGCTAAAATATTTTGAGGGTCGTTTGTTTGTGTTCCATCAATAATCTTTCGGCCAGAACGAAAATCAAACGATGTTCCTTCAACATCAACCTGTTGACCAGTTGGAAGAAGGTCTTCACCTAACTCTAAAAACTTACTACTCTTCATCTTTAATTCATGATTTAGAATATCACGCTTTAAATCACCTGTTAAATTAAAATACGTGTGATTCGTTAAATTAACTAACGTACGTTTTGTAGTTGTCGCTTCATACGAAATCTCTAGTTTGTCACCTACAAGTGTATACGAAACCGTTGTTTTCAATTCGCCCGGAAAACCTTCCTCCATATCAGGGCTAGTATATGTAAACACAATTTTGTTCTCTGAATCAAATGTCTCTACATCCCATATAACTTTATCAAAACCCTTTGTTCCACCATGCAAGTGGTTATCCCCATCGTTTTTTACTAAAGGATAAGTAACACCATCTAATTCAAATGAAGCATGTTTAATCCGACCGGAAATCCGGCCGATTACGGCACCGAAATAAGGTGAATGTTCTACATACTCCTCAATAGTATCAAAGCCTAAAACTACATTTTCAAATTGTCCATTTGCATCTGGTGCTAATAGCTCTGTAATAATACAACCGTAATTAATGCATGTCATTTCAAGTTGTTCTGTTTTTAATGTATAGGCATCTACTACCTGACCGTTTAACTCTCCAAACTTTTCCTTTTTTATCAGCATATTTGTACCCTCGTTTCTAATTAGGTTAAATGGATCTATAATCTATTTACAACAAATTAAAGTATTTGTCTATTCTATTTTTGCGGTCACAACGTTAATTTGATGTTGTTCTTCTAAATAATTGAGAAAAGTCGAATCACTCTTTTTACTTGTGATAAATACATCGATATCGGAAGGCTCAATTGAAGAAGCAATCGATTTACGGCCTATTTTCGTATGGTCCATCAATACAACAATTTGATCCGCATTAGCACCCATTGCTTTTTTTAGCTCAGCCTCATAAATACTAAATTCAGTCATCCCAAGATCGCTAGTAAACCCATGAGCTGACGTAAAAAACAAGTCTGCATGAATTTGCGAAAGTAATGATTGTCCTAATAGTCCTTCCACCTCACTACTTCCCGTTCGAACAACTCCTCCTACAATAATCACGGTAATGTGTGGATTTTGAGAGAGTAATTGCGCTGTTACTAATCCATTCGTGATAACGGTTAGATGTTTATAGTCCAACAAAAGCTTTGCAAGCTCCATGCCCGTAGAACTTGCATCGATAATGATACAATTCTTACCCTCAATTAATTTTAACGCTTCTTTTCCTATTGCTCGTTTTTCATCTATATTAGTTTCACTTCTTGAAATAAATGAAAATTCTTTCTCGAATGTTTTTGGTAATATCGCTCCACCGTGCGTTCTCGTTAGGAACCCCTCTTCTTCTAGAACTTTTAAATCATTTCTAAGGGTACCTACAGAGATGTTCATCTCCCGAGCTGTATCTTTAACTGTTATTTGTTTTTGTTCACGCAATTTTTGCATGATTCTGTTTCGTCGACTTGGTGCTAGCACATGCAAACAACTCCTTATTTAGGTGGAAAAAAGTTTTTTCCTTCAATATATATATCATACCACATTCTACCGATTTATTAAAAGAAACAACCGAAAAAAGCACAACAAACATCAATAAAACGCAAAAATACACAATTAAATGATTGACGTTATTCCATTGTTCCCCTGATAATATAGTAAATGTGTTCAAAAGGAGGTCTTGTCCTTGTTTTCAAATATTGATGGTTTCCTTATAGATATTGACGGAACAATTATGAAAGGAAATCAACTTATTCCAGGAGCAGAAAAAGCAATCTCTTATTTAAAATCTCAAAACAAAAAGATTGTATTGTTAAGTAATCGTGGTAATATTTCGCGAAAAACCTGTCATAAGAAGTTAATAAATGCCGGTGTTGATATTGAAGCAAATGAAATTCTATTAGCTTCAACCGTTTCAGCTTGTTTTATCAAAAAACATTATCCTTCATGTAAAGTTTGGGTATTAAGTGATCCGGGTTTACGTGAAGAACTTGTTGAACATGACGTAATACTAGCTGAATTTCCTGAGGAAGCCGATTTCCTCCTAGTTTCATTGTACGAGACGATGACTTACCAAGAATTAAATAATGCCTTTAAAGCGGTTCGTAACGGCGCAAGAATGATCGCTACAAATGCTGATAAAACCTATCCAACTGAGGATGGGCATGCCATCGACGTTGCCGGGATGATTGGCGCAATCGAAGCAGCAACAGGAAGAAAAACGGAAATTGTGATTGGAAAGCCCTCTTGTTTTATGGTTGAGGCTGCATTAGAGTTAATTCAATTACAGGCTGAGAATTGTATGATTATCGGTGATAGTCCCGAATCAGACATTTCATTAGGAAATATGCATGGAATTTCAACAACTCTAGTTCTTACCGGAAATACGACAAAAGAGCAAGTAGATACGCTCGTTGGTAGAAGAAAACCACACATTATTATCGAATCTTTAGCTAATTTACAATCACTATTGGAGGGAAAATGATGATTACAAATGTTACCGAATTAACTAATCTTGCTTCTAAGTGTAGTTGTGGGAATAAACATTTTCAGATTGCCATTGACAAAATTGAAATCAGTCATTCAGCTTTTGAAGAGGCTGTAATTTTCCTAAAAGAAAAGTCCTTTCAAAATGTGGTGATTGTAACTGATAAGACGATCGACCATGCTCTTCAAGGAGCTTTTAATGACGCCATAAATAAAACAAATCTTCATGTTACGACTTGCTTTGTTGAACAAGATGAACAAGGAGATGTCGTTGCAGATGAACAAGCCCTTGTCCAAGTTCTATTAGAAACACCAAATGAGACAGATGTTTTGCTCGCTGTCGGTTCTGGAACTATACACGATATTACGCGCTTTGCTAGCTATAAAATGGGAAAACCTTTTATTTCAATTCCAACAGCGCCTTCCGTTGATGGCTTTAATTCAATGGGTGCCCCTATTGTTGTCAAAGGCATGAAAAAAACCTATCAGATGCAAGCTCCGATTGCGTTATTCGCACAAATTGATGTGCTCGCAAATGCCCCTAAGAAAATGATTGCAGCAGGATTTGGTGACATCATTGGAAAATATACATCACTTACAGATTGGACATTTAGTCACCTTGTAGGAGGCGAACCGTATTGTCCATTGTCCGCCAAAGTGACCGCAGATACACTTAGTTACTGTGTAGAGCATGTTGATAGTATCGCTGCAGCAAATGAAGAAGGGGTAAAAATATTAATTGAAGCATTGGTAGCTTCTGGTTTAGCCATGTTGCTTATTGGTCATTCTGCCCCAGCCTCAGGTGGGGAGCATCACATTTCTCATTGCTGGGAAATGGAATTTTTACAAAAAAACCGTCCGGCTATTTTACATGGTGCAAAGGTTGGCGTAACAACCCAACTGATTGCTGATCTATACAAAAACGTATTTTCTGAGTATTTACTAAGTGAACAAAAGTTGGAACAGCTTCGCACAGATAAAAACAATGACTATATTAATCGTATCATCGAACATAAGCAAGAGATCTTAGAAGCAATTGAAAACATCCCTGCACCTGCTAAATTAAAAGAGATGCTCGACCAATTAGAAGGCGATTCTACCTCTGAAATGCTCGGGGTAGATGATCAACTAGTTCAGGAAAGTATTGAAAAAGCTCACCTTATACGTGATCGATACACGATTTTAAAATTTATTAACGAAAATATTCGCTAAGGCTACTTTTTCTATCAGAATGTCTATATTTTTAGGGCATTCTGTTTTTTTTAGGGATTTTCCCTTTTTTCATTGTTTCATGTTAAAATAGAACATCGAAAGGAGCGAAACAATGCAGAAAAAACGATTATTATTAATAGATGGGTTTAACCTTTTAAGTCGAGGCTATTTTGCAACAGCATATGGTAAAAACGAAGAGGATTTACCGAAAACAAGTGATGGCTTATACACGAACGCCCTCCGTGTATTTTTTCAAAAGCTGTTTCAATTAGTTTCTTTACATGAGCTAACTCACCTTGCTGTTGCATGGGATGTGAAACGAGAAGATTCGGTTCGTAGGCAATACTTTTCAGCCTATAAGGAAACTCGAGGTGAATTACCAGAAGCCCTTATACAGCAGTACGAAACATGCGAACGACTTCTTAATGAGCTTGGAATTAAGCAGTTAGTAACCCCACCTTATGAGGCAGACGATGCGATTGGGGCGATATCTTGCTTATGGAAAAAGCAATATGAAGAGCAGCCTTGCTATATTTATAGTAACGACAAAGACTTACTCCAATTACTAAACGAGCAAACGACTCAGATTATCGCAGGAAAAAAAGGAGACCAACTCTATACACTCACAAATTTTAAAGAAGATTATGGTATCACACCAGAACAATGGATTGATGTAAAGGCGCTACTTGGTGATAAAAGTGATAATATTCCTGGTTGCCCCGGAGTAGGTGAAAAATCAGCCCTTCCCCTCATTCAACAATATGGAACGATTGAATCTGTTTTTGAGCAGATAGAGACGTTAGATTCGAGCTTCAACCGCTATAAGAAAAAGCTCCTCGCAGGACAAGACTCTGCGGTTTTAAGTAAAAAACTCGCTACGATCCTTTGTGAAATTCCTGAACTAGAAAAAACGAACTTTGATGATTATATCCTAGATTTTGAAGGGAAAAGTATTTCTAGTATACTTGAGCCATATAAAATTAAAGTCAAAACAGCAGAAAAGATCAGTAACTGATCTCTTCTGCTGTTTCTTTTTGTTGAAGCTGTTCCATAGATTAACCGTCTGTTTATCCCCATTCTCTTAAAAATATGAACCCGCTACAATAGGAGGGCACTGAAAAAGGGTGCTTTTCCCTTTTTCAGTGCCCTCGAAGCAATGTGCGGAGCCGTTGCCATCTTTTTAAAAGCCTGCTATGAGTGGGTTTCTCTTAGCAGGCGAGCAACGTGTGAAGCCATTGCTGCTTCCTAGAGTGACTTTCAAGGGGTTTTTCAGTGGCTTCCTACAATAGCAGGTTCTTATTTTATATATTATTCATCCAAGTTCCATTTAATTAACTGACCACAATGGGCGAGGCCACCACCGAATCCGTATAACAGAACAAGGTCATCCTTTTTTAATTTTTCTTCTCGAACACCAATGTCTAAAGCTAACGGTATCGTAGCTGCAGATGTATTCCCATAATTCACCAAACTATTCAACGTACGTTCAATCGGAAAGCTTGTTCGATCACAGATTGATTCAATCATTCTTAAATTAGCGCTATGTGGAACGAACCAATCAACATTACTCAAATCAATGCCGAACTTTTCTGTAACTGCCTTCATCCCTTTTGGAACTGTTGTGACAGCCCATTTATACACTTCACGACCATTTTGTACAAGATGGCCATTACTTATAAGTTCTTCTCCATCCATTTGAGTCGCTATGTTTGTCCCATATAAATTGATAGCCGATTCACCATTAGAACCTAAATGCGCAGAAAGGAAGCTAGGATTTTGTTCATCATACTCAACTAATGCTGCCCCTGCACCATCACCAAACAAAATGCATGTTGTTCGATCTGTGTAGTCAGTAATTTTAGAAATGGTTTCAGCCCCTACTATGAGAATCTTTTTATTTAGACCTGCTGTGATTAAGCCATTTGCAACATGAAGTCCATAAGTAAATCCTGCACATGCAGCATTTAAATCAAATGCTCCTGTTTGTTTAATCCCAAGCTTAGCCTGAAGTCTGGAAGCAACACTTGGTGTTCTGTAATCTGGAGTAAGCGTGCTTACTATAATTAAATCAACGTCCTCAAGTGACTTTGAAAAGCGTTCCATCAAATTCAAAGCAGCTCGATAGGCTAAGTCACTTGTAAACTCTGTATCCTCAGCAATTCGCCTTTCTTTAATACCAGTACGCTTTACGATCCATTCATCATTAGTTTCAACTAACTTTTCTAAATCTTCGTTCGTCATTACTCGCTCAGGAACATAGGAACCGATTGCGGTAATTCTTGCTTTTGACTGCAGCATAATCTCTATACCTCACTTTTAAGTGTAAATTCAAAAATGTAAAATAGTCCTTGTATATGCTCATAACCAACCTTGCAAAAAAACATACCACATTAAAGTTTTTAATGAGTTTATATTAGGATCTGGTACTAATTTTAGTGTAAATCAACTTCGTCTAGAAATCCATAGTTTTTATCCTTTTCAATCCGACATCATTCGCAGCTATTGTCATTTTTACTCATTTCGAATATAATATTATACTTGTATGTATATATATAAGTTAATGGATAGGGGAGGGATTTGGTGCTATTAACAAGAGAAAGGGTCTTGGAGGAGAAACCTGAACTGTTAAAGCAAAGCCTTGAAGATCTTGAATTTCAAGTATTTCGTATGCAAGAAAATCTTAAAGAAATTGCCAAGCGCTGGCAAGTCATTGGCATAGAACAAACAAAAGAAGAAAAATGGGTGATTGTGTATTTATTAGATGATGGCAGTTCATGCAAAATCATGTTAAATGATTGCGAATCCGCTTATCGTGGAATGTGGGACTTTTCAATCCAAGCTAAATACGAGGACCCTCACACCATTCACATCGGTGACATTAAAGGCGAGGAAAACAAAGGTTATGGGTCCATTTGCATGAATTATTTAAAGAACCACGCCAAAAGCCAAAACGTCCAATACATTAAAGGCGATCTTGCCGAGCGTGATTGGGACCATCTAGACAGACTCATCCATTTTTATAGCAAGCATGATTTTCATGTTCATGTTGATTACGATCAAAAGTTCGGCGAAATTAAATGGAATCCGAGTTATTAAAGAAAGGGGCCCTTTAGGCTCCTTTCTTTTACTATAAATATTCACTGGTTCGAACGTGGCCCCCAAAAAAACCTGTATTACGTAATTATATGCCATTTGTAAAGCTGGCTTCACTGTTTATTAAATGGTTATTCCTTTCAACTTAGAGGTCCTCTCACAACCTCCTTTACATTTTTTTACGATCAACAAACGGGCTTGAACCTGAATTCAAACCCGTTTTCTATATAATAGGATTATTATTTGATACTTTCAGCAATATTCATAACTGTATCGGTTGTTATGTCTACTCCGCCACCAGCTATTTCAAAGTACAATCCATGTTGTTCCCAGCTTAGACTAATGAAATCGTCCATTTCGTAAAGTACACCCTTAGTTCCTTGTACCGTGACTTCTTCACCATCCACCAATTCATATTCAAGAAATGGTTCTCCATCCGTTGGGAAGATTGTTACCATGAAATGATTATCGATACCTTTTTCATAATTTAACATGATCATGTCCATCGTTTCATCAAACTTACTCTCTGTCAGTGTGTATCCATCTGGAAGAGCATGTATTTCTGGAACTGTGTAATCCACTACATGTTGGATCTCTTCTAATGTCATTTCTTCATAAGAGCCTAATAAATCTTCATCAAAGTCTGAATAGAACGCATCCTCTTCAACCGCATGTTCTTTTACTTCTTCTGGTATCTCAATCGGATCAACACCATTAACGTTTGAAATAGTAAGCGTCCCACCAAGCGTCATCGACATAGGGAAGTCCCCTTCTACAATCTCTACATCTGCGTTGAAAATTTGTGTGGTTTGCATAAACGTCTTTTTATCAATGTGAATTTGAAAATCAAAATCATTTATTTTGATCGTTTCCAACATCTCTTCCATTTCGGCATCTTCATAGAAGTCGCCCATTCCCGACTTAATATAATCTTCAATCAGTACAGAGTATTCATCTCCTTCACCTGAAAGGGTAAGAACATAAACACCATCTTCTTCATTCATTGTAAACTCATCACTAAACTCTAATAACTTCTTCATTTCTTCTTCGTTCAGTTGATCAAAGTCTTCCAATCCCATTTCATTTGCATCCATTTTAAGCCATTCTCCGAACATACTTACATAAACTTCATCTTCAAGTAAATAAGCTTCAAAGTCCATCGACATACCAGGCATGCCCATGTTCATGAACATATGCATTGCATCCGGTTCATGTGTCACATCACCTGTCATTTTCATATTCATGTCCATTTCCATCATATTAACATCCATATCCATGTCAACCGAATAACTATCTAACTCGTTAACAGCTTCTATTGATTTACTTAAGACAGTCGATTGATTTAATTGTTCCGTACCACAACTTGATAGAACTAAGATTGTAAGAACCATTAATAATATGACGTATCTTCTCACAGGATCATTCCTTCCGCGATGTATATTTTTTGCTGTACACATTTCAAGCCAACACAGTAAAGAATAACATAAATAACTAGTTCTAACGCTTCCAATTTCCACCTAGCGCTATTTATATTTAAACAACCACTATACTATCGCTGACTTTTGAATGATTCTAGTAATTCGAAGGCTATATTAAAACAGAAAACAAGCCTCTAACCAGTTTAGTGAACTGATGAGAGACTTGTTTTCTATGGTTGCAATATGGTCAAACAATAAGCTTAATACTCAATCGTATCCAGCATCGCCCACATACTTGGACCAATTCCTTCAGCAGCTTCTTTTAAAGGCAAATAAACGGTGAAGCTTAATACATTCTCCTCGTACTTCTTTGCTGTATGAATGATTCCGGTTTTTAGTCCATCGATTTCAACTTCTTCTAGAATTGCATACACTGCTCCCTCTAATGGGATATCTATATTTTCATGAATGGTACCACTGGCATGTTCCAATATTGTTTGCTTTACTTCTTCAAGATCAGTCTCTTTCCCAAGCGATTTAATACGTGTAAAAAACTCTTCATCAAAGTTTGAGAAAATGACATCTGAATTTGGTTCTTCACTAACTAGTGTGTAATCTTGGAGAATATAGATTCCATAGCCTAATGGGGCACGGTTAAATTGCGCTAACCTTTTTTCTGTTTCTCCTTCAACATGTACATCGATTTCTTTTTCATCAGCGAGTTCAATGGCGTCCGCCGGTGCTTCTTCAGTCGGGAGTTCCTCTTCCTCCTTTGGCTCATCAACCGCCTTATCACTTTCCTCCCCATCTTGATTGTTGTCAACAACCGGCTCTTCTTCTAATGTATGCTCTTCGGTCTCCTCCAGCGGAGTGTCAGCTTCATTCCGGTCTTCTTCTACCGCCCCACAAGCGACGAGACTTGCAATCAATCCTACACATGCAACATATTTTAATATTCGATTCATATTTTCTTCCCCCTGTCTTGATGCTTTATTTACATATGAAACGTTCACTGAATGTAAAAGGTTTCACAAGTTAAAAACGTTTTATCCTCGAAAAAACGCCAGATTGCTCTGACGTTCTATTTTGCTGATTTACTTAATAAATAGCCGAGGGAACCTGTTAATAGGCCTAATAACGCTCCTCCTAGCACCTCTTGTGGTTGATGCCCAAGTCTTTCACGAAGCTTTACTGCGTGACGATGACTATTTTCATGGTCATATTCTTCAGTAATTTGCTCAAGTTCTGAATCCATTTCATTCACCTTTATTGTTAACTCACCTGTTTGCCGTCTAATTCCTTGTGCGTCATACATCACAATCAAACCAAAAACAGTGGAAAGCGCAAAATCAACTGATGGGACCCCACGTTCAAGGGCAATATACGTTGCAAGTGCTGTAACACCAGCTGAGTGGGAGCTTGGCATTCCCCCTGTTTCAAGTATCATTTTCGAGTCCCATTCTCCAGTTGTTGCTTTTTTAATCGGAATCTTTAGAGATTGCGCTAACCCTATTGTTATTAGTGCTGTCAGCATTGGTCGATTCATTCTACTCACCTCACCGTTAGTTTGAGAATAACGTGAGGGTTCTATTCAAAGTCTTCTTAAGCCCTTTCGATCTCGTTAATCCGTAATACTTGGACTTTCTCTTTTTCATGTTCAATTTGTTGTTTTTGGTGCTCTAATGTGTGAAGCAACTGCTTTACATCCTGTCCCATCTGCTCGATTCGTTCGAGAGAATCTTTAATTTTGCCATGTACCATCCAGTCAACAATAAACCCGTCAAAGAAATAATCCGCAAAACTTAAAAATTGACCAATATCAATATTGAAATTTGTAAATTGATTAATGTCACGGAGCTCTTCTTGAAAATGACGCAAATCACGCTGTGCTGTATGAATATGCCCTTTAGCATCATCAATTCGACTATGTTTTATCGCCGTTGATAAAACGCCACCTCCGAACATGTCCCATGTGGACCAGTCTTTCGCACTTCCAAGTGAAGCGATTGCTTCTTCAATTGAATGAATAGCTTTCTTTCCTGCAGAAATCGCCTCTTGATATTCATTTAGTTGAATAGACAATTCAGATTCCTGATCAAAGAGAACGGCTAATTTTTCGCTTAACTCGGTATTCACGTCTGCAATAGCCTTACTCTTTTCTTTTAAAAATTGCTTGTACTCTTGCTCCGGCTGTCCTAACGTATGAAGCTCTTGTCGAATCGTTTCGGTTTCCTCTCGTAAATCATTTACGGTTTCCCGAGCCTCGTCATACTTTAATTGTGCTGTAAGTAGTTCCTGTTGTTCCTTTTCCATCTTTTCTAATTTCTTACCAACAACTGAATAAAACAGGTTTGTAAAAGAAAGCCCTTCTAACCTTTGGACATCTGCACTCTCTCGTTTTAACTGTTCTGACAGTTTGCTGAGCTTATTCTGTTCAATCACTAATTGTTCTTCTATTCGATTTAGGTGCATTTCCCACTTTGCCTTCTGGCGTTTTCTATCTTTGATATTTTCTAATCTTACTCTATATTGCGACAACATCATTTCTCACCTCTCTTCCTTCTACGCCAAACAGACGGAAAAGTTTCACTAAGCTGTTCCAAATATGAATAGGCTCCTATATATAGGGATAATCTACCATCGAGGTGGTTAAATGGAACTTATGAAAGTGTTTCAATACGTTTGTTCAGTTTTAGGGACAGGGTGCCTAATATTCACCTATGTACAAATGGCAAGAAAAAAAGAGAAACGCGTACGTGATGACTAACGTCCCCCTTCTCTTTTTCAAGCCTATGCTTGTTCAATATTCTTTTTTGTAATATTCCAATGTGATTTAGCCCATTGCACTTGCTTGTCTTTTAAAATAATTAACTGAGGTGATTCGTGTTTCACTTGTAATTGTTCGGCAATTAAGTTAGAGATCGGTCTTGACTCAATGACCTTCACATAAGAATACAAGCTATCACTTGCACTAGTTTCCTCGACATATTTCAAATACTCCGCGTGAGCTTCAGCACTAATCGGGCATGTTGTACTGTGCTTTAGTACAAATACTTTCTTTTCAGCAGATGCTTCAAATACATCGTTCCAATCCTGCTCGGTTACTATTTCTTTCATTTTTACACTTCCTCACTGTAATACATTAATGCTATTGCACCCGGTCCAGTATGAGTGCTAATAATAGGAGACGTTTCCGTAATATAAATATCTGCATCGTTAGCAATTTGTAGTAAAGATTGCTTCAGGCGTCCTGCAAGCGCTTCTGCTTCGATATGAGCGATTCCGACTCGCTTGAGAACTTTCCCTCTTGTTTCTTCTTCAAACGTTTTCGTAAGAAGTTGAATCATTTGCAAATGAGTACGAACCTTTGCAAAAGGAGAATATACACCATCTGCTAGTGAAGCAATCGGTTTAATTTTTAATAATGAACCTAATAAAGCTTTACCTTTACCAATCCTTCCTCCTTTTACCAAATATTCTAACGTATCAACCATAAGATATAAAGAAGTTTGCTTACGCACTTTGGCTAATCGTTCAACAATTTCCTCAATCCCCTTACCTGCTTTTGCCATTTCAGCTGCTTCTAGAACTTGAAATCCTAGTGCATGTGAAATAAACTCAGAGTTCACCACGGTAACATCTGCATCAGACATTTCAGCTGCTGCACGAGCGGAATGATACGTTCCACTCATTCCTTCTGTTAAATGAATGGAAATTATTTGCGTGTCAGGCTCTTTCGCTAATTCATTATAGGTTTCAACAAAGACTCCCGCTGCGGGCTGAGAGCTTTTCGGTAATTCTTCCGTATTTTTTAACAACGTCATAAATTGCTTTTTACTAATATCAACACCATCTAAATACGTTTTCCCCTCAACTGAAATGGACAGTGGGATAACGATAATATTATATTTCTCAATAAGTTCTGGCGTTAAATCTGCAGTTGAATCTGTTACGACTTTAACCGTCATATAAATATAATCCCCTTTATTTTCGCTTGTTTCCTTCTTGATAGTTTAGACGCACCATGATGAATCATACCAGTAACAAGTAGCTATTATTTTCCTAACACAAAGCGAATATCCTGGTATGTTACATCCTCTGGTAATTGTTCTTTTATTGGTCGGAGATATTCACTACCGATTTCATCAACGACCCTTTTAATCGCAGTAACCTTTTCTTTATCTACTAGGCTTTCAAGCTCAAGCGGCTCACCATCTTGATAAGCCTTCATAATATGGTTTAAAATCGTTTGTTCAGTTAGTTGCCTCTCTTTTGCAATGTCCTCAATCGAGACACCTTGTTTAAACAAAGTTACTGACTCTAAATAGCTGCCTTTTTTCGCCGATGATGTTTTCGGTTTTGTAGGGCTTGTATTAATAGCAATTTCAGAGTGCTCAGGTTTTCTTTCTTGGAACTGATGTAAAACCTGTAAAAATGTCTCACCGTATTTCTGTAACTTTTGCTCCCCTACCCCTTGAATGAGAGCTAACTCATCTTCTGTTAAAGGAATGTATTGACTCATTTGTCTTAACGTTTTATCAGAAAATATAACATACGGTGGAACATGATGCGCATCTGCAAGCTCTTTCCGACAAGTTCTTAATGCTTCAAAAACATCATCCTGCTCTTGCGGTTCTTCTTGTTTCGGTTGTTCATATTGAAAAACCTCTTCTTCTCCTTTTAAAACATGAAGCGCTTTTTCCGTTAATTGCAATGTTGGGTAAGCAGACCCAGTCGGTTTAATATATTGTTCTGCCGTTAAATAATCAATAAAAGCAGAAAGGTTTTTCAATGTCCATTGCTTCATTAATCCGTATGTAGGCAATGAATCTAATTGAAATTGCTTAATTTTTTGGTTTTCGGATCCGGTAAGCACTTGTGCGACCATTGTTTTTCCGAAACGTTCACGCATTCGTTTCATACAAGAGAAAACCATTTGTGCTTCGCGCGTACGGTTTACCTTTTCACCAGTTCGATTACAATTACTACATTGCTGGCACTGTTCCTCTGAGTCATCACCAAAATAACGCAAAATATATTGCTGTAAACACATTTCCGTATGACAATAAGCGACCATTTGTTGAAGTTTTTCATACTCCTGCGTTTTCCGTTCCTCGTGCATGTCTGATTGATCAATAAAAAACGACTGAGTCCGAATATCTTGTGGTGAAAAGAGAAGAATACATTCACTTGGCTCTCCATCTCGTCCGGCTCGTCCCGCTTCTTGGTAATAAGCTTCGATATTTTTCGGTAAATTATAATGAACAACGAAACGAACATTTGATTTATCAATTCCCATTCCAAATGCATTCGTTGCGACCATGATCGAAACATGATCATGGATAAACGCTTCCTGATGATGGTGTCGGTCCTGTTCATTCATTCCACCGTGGTACATGCCAACTTTAACACCTTTGTTTTTTAAACGTTCAAAAATTTGTTCAACTTCCTTACGTGTAGATGCATAAATGATCCCTGCACTGTAGTTCTGTTTTTGTAAATACTGTTCAACATAAGACCACTTATCAACTCCTTTGACGAGTTGAAACCGTAAGTTCTCACGAGCAAAGCCTGTTACAAATACTTGCTCGTCCTTTATATTTAAGTGTTGCTGTAAATCATGGCGTACATCTTCAGTTGCTGTTGCTGTAAGAGCTAATACACGAGGCTTTTTAATAAGTTCATTTAACCAAGCTGATATTTTCAAATAGCTTGGGCGGAAATCATGCCCCCATTGAGACATACAATGGGCTTCGTCAATAGCAACAAGAGACAAGTCAAGTTCAGCCAAAAAACGAGTAAAGCTTGATTGCTCTAAGCGTTCAGGTGCAACATACACCAGCTTATATCGCTTCGCTTTAATATCCGCTAAACGTTGCATTTCCTCCTCTTTTGAAAGAGTACTATTTAAATAAGTTGCCTCGATACCAATTTCTAATAATGCATCCACCTGGTCCTTCATTAACGAAATTAGTGGTGATAGCACGAGAGTAATTCCCGGAAGAAGCAGAGCCGGAATCTGATAACAAATCGACTTCCCCCCACCAGTTGGCATGATTGCAATCGAATCATTTCCTAAAAGCATTTGGTCAATGATTTGCTCTTGGCCAACTCGAAAATGAGTGTAACCAAAATAATGCTTTAGTTTTTCTTCAGCATGACTCATCGTGACCGTCATTCATCATTCCCCCAATCATATTTTCTAATTAATTGGACATAGTAACCCTAAAACGAATGTGATGAGGTGCAAAAATGGATAATTCATTAAAACGAATAAATACAATTTGTCTTATCGTTCTAGCTATTGTAATGCTATCTCCTCTTTTCATTTACTTATTTACTGAGGATTCCTTTATTGTGTCACTACGTCAATTTCCTTTAGACTATTCACTCTATTTTGCTGTTTTACTCGGTGCGATTATCGTAAATTATTCAATGCATTCGATGAAATTATTATCTATTACGATGCTAGCAACAGCTGGTGGTCTGATCGTTTATTTTATGAATGTTTGGCTGTAATCAACCACTATCGTACCACGTTTATTCATCACTGGGGAAGAGCTTACTCTATTGAGTAGGTTCTTTTTTATTTAACGTTTCTTGTAAATTTGCGTTCTTATAAAATTCAAATATGAAACCTTTGTTTTCATAGCCAAAAAAGGTTATCCTTATATACGTGGAAAAATATAAACCGAATGATAATAGTGCACATACATGTCATTTAATGCTCGTTTTAATTAAATTGTCATTGTCCTAATCTTCATTCGGTTATGGATATTGGGATTGGAGGCAAGTAATACATGATTACAGTTACAAATGTTGGTCTTCAGTACGGAGACCGCAAATTATTTGAGGAAGTTAATATAAAATTCACCCCTGGCAATTGCTACGGGTTAATTGGTGCAAATGGGGCAGGAAAATCGACGTTTCTAAAGGTTCTTTCTGGTGAAATCGAACCTCAATCTGGTGATGTTCATATGAAGCCTGGTCAGCGTTTAGCTGTATTAAAACAAAACCATTTTGAGTATGAAGAGGAAGAAGTCCTTAACACGGTTATTATGGGACATGCCCGCCTATATGAAGTCATGCAGGAAAAAGATGCGATTTACATGAAAGAGGAATTTTCTGACGAAGACGGTATTAAAGCGGCTGAACTAGAAGGAGAATTTGCAGAGTTAAACGGTTGGGAAGCAGAATCCGAAGCAGCGATTCTTTTAAAAGGCTTAGGAATTTCTGAGGAGCTTCATACAAAAAAAATGGCTGACCTGACAGGTGGCGAGAAGGTAAAAGTATTACTTGCTCAAGCTTTGTTTGGAGAACCCGATGTATTACTTCTAGATGAGCCGACAAACCACCTTGATTTAAAAGCAATTGAATGGCTCGAAGAATTTCTGATTAACTTTGAAAATACAGTTATTGTTGTTTCGCATGACCGTCACTTTTTAAATAAAGTATGTACTCATATTGCTGACCTCGACTTCGGAAAAATTCAAATCTATGTTGGGAATTATGACTTCTGGTATGAATCTAGTCAGCTAGCTCAGAAACTGGCGCAGGATGCAAACAAGAAAAAAGAAGAAAAGATTAAAGATCTTCAAAACTTCATTGCACGTTTTAGTGCCAATGCGTCTAAGTCAAAGCAGGCAACGTCACGAAAGAAATTACTAGACAAAATTACGTTAGATGATATAAGGCCATCTTCACGTAAATACCCTTACGTACATTTTACGCCGGAACGTGAAGTTGGTAATGATCTTTTAACGGTCGATGGTATTACAAAAACAATTGATGGAGTAAAGGTATTAAATAATGTTAGCTTCGTTATGAATAAAGGGGATAAAATCGCCTTAGTTGGCAGTAATGAAATTGCCAAAACAGCATTATTTAAAATTTTAGCTGGGGAAATGGAACCTGATAGTGGAACATTTAAATGGGGCGTAACAACGTCACAGGCGTAT
The DNA here is from genome assembly GCF_002156385.1 of Halalkalibacter urbisdiaboli. Lineage (GTDB taxonomy): Bacteria > Bacillota > Bacilli > Bacillales > Bacillaceae_D > Halalkalibacter_A > Halalkalibacter_A urbisdiaboli. The sequence continues at coordinate 724,604 of NZ_MVJM01000003.1, read as the reverse complement.
TTCCCAAAAGACAACTCTGAATTTTTTGAGGGCTGTGACTTAAATCTTGTAGACTGGCTTCGTCAATATTCCCCAGAGGATGATAGTGACACTTTCCTACGTGGCTTCTTAGGTCGGATGTTATTCTCCGGAGAAGAAGTATTAAAGAAGGCGAGTGTCCTATCAGGTGGTGAGAAGGTTCGTTGCATGCTCTCAAAAATGATGCTAAGCGGAGCAAACGTCCTATTACTTGATGAACCAACAAACCACTTAGATCTTGAATCAATTACAGCTGTAAATAACGGATTAATTAATTACAAAGGCTCATTAATTTTCTCCTCGCATGACCATCAATTCAATGAAACGATCGCCAATCGGATTATTGAATTAACAGAAGATGGCTTAGTTGATAAACAAATGACCTATAATGAATTTTTACAAGAAGCATAAATTGATTATAATTGTTTCTTAGAAGAAGGATGATGAACCCCTTACGTTCATCATCCTTTTTTGATATGCTTTCTTAGTTTTAATACTAGTTAAACCAATCAATAAATTATGGTATGTGAAATTATTTATCGATTCTTAGATAATGCGTTGCAGACGGAAGAAAACGGAAATTCGTTTTTGTTTCTGTTACTTTTACATGTTGATTTAGACGTTCTATTAGTTGATCGATAAAAGGATAACGCTCATCCTTAAAGCCAACTAATGGATATATACAAATCGTGCCCCCCTTTTTCATTACACGAATGAGCTCCTCGATTGCATCGAGATGAAATCGATAATCAAATTGGTCCTGATAAAGGAACAAAAAGTGATTGCATAATACGAGAGAGAACCTATCATTGGGAAAAGGAAGCTTCGGTAGTGAACCTGTCACATAGCACTTCCTATCCGTTTCTGATGTTTCCGAATCTTTTCTTCTGCCGTTTCAAGCTCCTTTAATCCAAACTCACTTATCTTTTTTGAAGATAATGCATAGCGAGGATCGAGGTCCATTACATCATATCCTCGCTTTATGCACTCGGCAGTAAACGATGAAGCACCGACTGCTACATCTAAAATCTTTCCTTTTGTCAGTAAGGGTTCAGTCAGTTGAAACATGTCTTATACTCTTGAAACGACCTGCATGTCATTGCAACACCTTGTTGTTCATAGATGCTTTTCTGTTCCATTTCTCAGCTCTCCTTTGCTAATCTCTGCTCAGCTACAACCATTTATTAACTACAATTTGAAAGACACCACCATTCATCCTCCAATATTCATCACCCCTTTCAAAGAATAAAAAACAAAAAGGCCCCCAATCCAAAAAGGACGGGAGACCCATGGTACCACCTTCATTGAAAATTCTACACCAGTATTTGGAATAGAACTATCCACTCTTCTTGTCTATCAACAAGTGCCTCTTTTAACGATGAGGCTGTTCCGTCAAAGCGCCAATAAAGTTCGGTTTGAGTGCTCCGAAGCCGATTCCATATCGCCTTTGTACTGATTCACAGCAAACATCAGCTCTCTGCAACAAAAATTGCAGAATTATATCTTGTAAATCTTTCAAATCCAACCCTTTTATGGAATTTAACTACTTTTTGTTTTAACAGAAAGCAATATAATCCATGTATGCTGATAAGGAAATCCATGGTTAACATAATCAATTCGATTTATTCTATTTTTACGTCAATTAAATTGTTTGTTGAAGGAGGGAATTCCGTTTGTCATCAAAATCGATTGTAAAAGAGCACCTCATCAAACATAAATGGCAATACGTTTTTGGTGTGATATTATTGTCCATCTCTTGCTTATTTCAATTACTTATTCCAACTTTTTTGGAACAGTTTGCCGACAGAGTCCAGGACTCGACGCTTACATCGGCAGATTTAATTAAGCTGTTAATAAACATCATTATTGTTGGGTTTATAATTGCATTCTTTCGTTCATGTAGTCGAATCTATATTTTTCGATTATCACGAATTTTAGAGAAAAGGGTGCGCCGAAGACTTTTTACTCATTGGGTAAAACTCCCCTCGCAATATTATCATAAGCATCGTATTGGGGACCTAATGTCTCATGCGATTAATGATGTTAACGTCATTCGAGAAGTTGCAATGGGTGGGGTTTTTCTCTCAATCGAAGTTGTTATTTTAATTACGGTTGCAGTAATTGCAATGGGCATGACGATTAATGCATGGTTAACTTTACTCGTCATCCTCCCTCTTCCTGGTTTAACGTTTTTAGCCTATAAATTCCGCTTTCAAATTCAAGAACGTTCCACTAAAGTTCAAGAAGCAATTGGACATCTTACAAGTACCGTACAAGAGTTTTGTGCAGGAATTCGTGTGATTAAAGCTTATGGTCAAGAAAAAGATGAACGTAAAAAATTCGAACTTAAAAATCAACATAATGTTTATACTAATCGGCAGCTTATTCAAACGAATTCGTTATTTAATTCCGTGAGCATTGCCATTGTTGGATTAAGTTACCTATTATCAATATTTTTTGGTGGCATGCTTGTAATGAATAACACGATTACACTCGGAGAATTCGTTGCTTTTAACACGTATTTATCATTGCTTATCGCGCCAGTCGAAAATCTAGGTAAAGTAATGAATATTCTTCAGCGTGGTTGGGCTTCAAATAAACGGTTACGTACCATTTTAAATACAGAGCCAGAGATTAAAGATGCACAAGATGTTACAGCTACAAGCGTAGATGGTCAAATTACTATACGAAACCTTTCTTTCGCCTACCCCGATACTGAGGAATTGGTTTTAAAAAATATTAATCTTAATATTCCAAAAGGGTCGAGTTTGGCTATTGTTGGTAAAGTTGGTAGCGGAAAAACGACGCTTCTCCACTTATTAATGCGTGTATATAATCCACCAAAGTCGACCATTTTCATTGATGGGTATGATCTTTATCAGATTCCTTTAAAGACACTTCGGCAATCGATTGGAATTGTTCCACAAGAAAATTTTCTTTTTTCATCAACTATTGCCGATAATATTGCTTTTGATCCAGCAAATTATAATGAACGACAAATTACGAACGCTGCAAAACTAGCTCAAGTCTATGACAATATCATTGATTTCCCTAACAAATTTGAAACTGCTTTAGGAGAACGAGGCATTTCTTTGTCTGGTGGGCAAAGGCAGAGAATTAGTATCGCGCGTTCATTAATTAAAAAAGCAAACATTCTTATTTTTGACGATAGCCTCTCTGCTGTTGATGCCGTAACAGAGGAGAAAATATTACAGGGGCTTCGAGAGCAAATGATAAACCGCACAACCATTATTGTCAGCCATCGAATCTCAACCATTAAAGATGCTGATCAAATTATCGTATTAGATGAAGGAGAAATTGTTGAGCACGGGACTCACGATACGTTAATTAAGAAGAACGGAATCTATCAACAAATGTACGAAAAACAAGCATTGAAACAAGCGAGCCCTCTTGGCACACTCTCCATTAAGACAAAAAGGAGGTAAGAGATGAATATCCATGATGAAAAAGATTCTGTTGAAGTCTTAGATAGACAGCTTCTACTCAAATTGCTTTCATTTGCAAAACCTTATTGGAAGAAAATTTTCATATCATTTATCCTAGCCATGTTATTTGTTATAGCCACACTTGCCCAACCCTATTTGATTAAAGTCGCTATTGATGATTATTTAACTGTGGAAACTTCTTTTCGTGAAAGCTTTCAAGGGTTTATGATGATAGGAGTGCTTTTTTTAGGAACTATTGTCTTCGCCTCTCTATTAACCTATTTTCAAGACCGATTGCTACAGTTTACTGGTCAATCGATTATCTTTGATATTCGCCAAAAAGTATTTAAGCATCTTTCCGAGATGCATATGCAGTTTTTTGACCGGAATCCAGTTGGGCGGTTAGTAACAAGGGTAACCCATGATACAGAAGCGTTAAATCAGCTTTATTCTCAGGTTATTGTGAACCTAATAAAGGAAGTGCTTATCTTAGTCGGAATCCTCATTATTATGCTACAGATGAGTGTAAAATTAACGCTGATAAGCTTTACCGTTATCCCAGTTTTACTCATTCTAACCGTTTATTATAAAAAGTTAATTCGTAAGGCCCATCGTTATACAAGATTATTATTATCAAAGTTGAACTCAAATTTAGCAGAAAACTTGTCAGGTATGCAAATTATCCAGCTTTTCACACGTGAGAAAAAACAAATTTTGCAATTTGACGAACTTAATGAAGAGCATTATCGTGCAGGAATGCGAGCAACCATTGTTAATTCGATTTTTAACCCTACGATTGGCTTTTTAGGAAACATAGCTTTAGCGTTAATAATTTGGTATGGCGGAATTGGCATAATGGGAGATGCATTAACGTTCGGTGTTGTCTATGCCTTTACTCACTATATACGGCAGTTTTTCCAACCGTTAATGGCACTAGCAGATCGCTATAACCAAATCCAAACTGCCATGGCTTCTGCTGAACGCGTATTTGAGATGCTTGAGGAACAACCACTTATCACAGATGATCCGCAAGCGATTCATTTTCCAAAAGTCGTGAAAGGAGATATTCACTTCAAAAACGTTTGGTTTGCCTATCAAAACAATGAGTGGGTACTGAAGGATCTTAACTTTCAAATAAACCGAGGAGAAACAGTTGCTTTTGTTGGGGCAACCGGGGCAGGTAAAAGCTCTATTATCAATCTAATTTCACGATTTTACGATATTCAAACTGGCACGATTACAATTGATGGGTTAAACATTAAGGAGATAAAACTATCAGATTTAAGAACCCGAGTTGGGATCATTCAACAAGATCCTTATATTTTCACGGGAGATGTTATGTATAACATTCGCCTTCATCATGAAGATTTGACAGAGGAAGACGTATATGAATTAACTAAAAAGATTGGTCTTGATGACTTTATTGCAAGTTTGCCAAACGGTTTTCAAACATTACTAGGTGAACAAGGAGTTATTTTATCTAGTGGTCAAAAGCAATTGCTTTCTTTTCTTCGTGCGTTAGCTTTTAATCCCGATATTCTTATTTTAGATGAAGCGACTGCAAATATTGATACACAAACAGAAGAATTGATTCAGCATGCTCTAAAACGTCTTTCTGTTGGGAGAACAACCATTATTGTTGCACATCGCCTCTCTACGATTCAACATGCTGATAACATTATTGTGTTAGATAAAGGAGTTGTGAAAGAATCAGGTCATCATCATGAACTTCTTAGACAAAAAGGTATTTATTACAGCCTTTACAAGATGCAAAACAAAGAATCACTTAAACGTAAATCGGTTGTACCTTCCCCGTCCATTTAATTAGCTTTTTCTTCTTTCTTGGGGTGTGATTTTCGTTTTATGCTTTTTGGCAAATTCCGTAGGTGACACCCCAACAACTTTTTTAAACGTCCTACTAAAGAAAAACTCATCATGGTATCCAACACTTTGTGCAATCTCTTTAAGTCTAGAATCCGATAAAACAATTAACTCCTTTGCTCGATCCATCCGAACATGCCTTAAATAATCCATAGGACTATAACCAATGAATTTTTTGAACAGTCTGGAATAATGACTAACACTCATCCCTGCCATTCGCGCTAACCTTTCTAATGTAATGTTTTCCTGATAGTGTGTGGTTATAAAATCAATCGTACTATCAATGGCATTCGTCGTATTACCAGTTAGCTTTTGAGAACGAAAATCTTGAATAATCATTAATAGGAGCTCCCAGAATAGCATTTTACGCTTCATTGCTACGATCGCTCCTCTTCTTTTCCGCAAATGCTGCAATTGCTCAAATACGTTCATGACGTGAGCAATGTTTTGAACATTATACATTCCAGTCAATGGAAAATCTATATTTTTCTCTAGCTCAAAATTCCATTGTTCTTTTTCTAAAAAGGCCGAAGCATATGAAAAGCGAATAAAGTAATATTCTAGAGGGTCATTAAAATCAGTTGACCGTTCGCAAATCATACTTGGCTCGAAAAAAAATAATTTACCTGGTTCAGCTGGATAACTAGTCCCATTTATCACAAATTCACCTTTTCCTTTCGCAATAAACCATACTGAATGAAAAGATTGTTGTCTTGGGTGGTGATACCAGGTAGGTTCACATTGCTTATATCCTATAAGATTAATAGAAAAGACAAGCTGATTTAATTTTGACAGTATTTCCCCTAACTTCATCATCTTACCGTTTCCCCTTTACCTGTTTTCGAAACACTTTTATTTTACTCCTTTTTCAACACTTTAACAACGTTGTTATTTTAAAAGGTATGGCCTACTATAAATGAATAGAACATATAACATAAGAAATGCTTGAAGAATCCTAAAAATAGGAACTCTTCAAGCTAAGAAATTTGTTTGTTATTCAACATATTTATTCATTTTTATATTTCTTTTACGTTTTTTAATCACTTGGTAAATGAATAAAAAAGATACAATGATGATAAAACTTAGTAACAACTGGTCGATAAATGTTGTCCAATTATGAATGGAACGCCCAAAATATAAACCAATTAAGAAATATAACCCTACCCATATGAATGCAGAGCTAAAGCTAACCAATGCAAATTTTCGATAAGAAATATCTGAAACTCCTACACTAAACGGAACAGCATGTCGAATAAAAGGAAAAAAGTAACTAAAGGAAGCTGCTTTTAAACCATGTTGATCAAGTAACTCTCTCCCTCTTTCTGCTCGTTTATACCAGATTAAGTGATGAAACTTAGAGAAATGGGTTCTTTTACTTAGTTCAGTTCCTACTACATATAAAATAGAACCATGAAAAAACACGGTTAGGTAAATAATTAAAAAGCTTGGAATTGGCTCTAATAGATTCGTAGTTGCAAGCCACCCTCCACTCATAAGCAGTAATTCATTTGGTACTGGGAAAAAGAACAAGCCAATCATAAATATAAAAAATAAGGCAAGGTAACCATGGCTTTGAACAACCTGGATCATCGTGGCTAAATCCATTCCCAATCTCTCCTTATCTTATATTACCTAAACAATACAGCAATTTTTTACAATTAGCAACGAATTTAACTTGTATTTTTTTTATTGTCAAGCTTTTTTTAAAAGAAAAATAACCTGCCTTTATTTTCCTTCCATAAACTTTTTGAAAATAGCTGCTTGTTATGAAAAAAAATAACCCAGAACCTTGGGCTATCTTTTTGGAATGCTAACTTATTTTCTATCCTTTAAAATACTCTTTATAATAACCACCAATTTTTCCAGTGTTATCAATGACAAAATAAAACTCATCTGTTTCATTTTTTAATTCGTATGTTTTACCTGCCGTAAGCGCACGGTCAACCATGTATTTCTTGGCGTTTGTATGTACGCATTCGACGTTACGAATCGTTTTACTGTTCATCCAGTGCTGATGAATCAAGATCCTTCAACTCCTCTATTTAGCGTCATTTCTATTATAAACCGAACGACAACGATAATCAAAACGTTTTAAAGTAAAGAAAAAACAACCTCCTTAATCAAAATCAAAGAGGTTGTTTAAACTTAAAAATTATTAACCTTCTAAAAGTAGTGATTCAGGGTCCTCAATTAACTCTTTAACTTTAACTAGGAAGCTAACGGCTTCTTTTCCGTCAACAATTCTATGGTCATAAGAAAGCGCAATGTACATCATTGGACGATTTTCAAAACGCTCTTGATCAATCGCTACCGGACGCCATTGGATTTTATGCATTCCTAAAATCCCTACTTGAGGAGCATTTAAAATTGGTGTAGACATAAGAGAACCAAACACACCACCGTTTGTAATCGTGAATGTTCCACCTTGTAAATCCGCAATAGAAAGTTTATTATCACGTGCTTTTTTGCCAAGTTCTCCAATTTCACGCTCAATGCCCGCAAAGCTTAGACGATCCGCATCACGTAAGACAGGTACAACTAATCCTTCATCTGTAGACACTGCACAACCGATATCATAATACTTCTTAACTAAAATTTCATCTCCTTGAATTTCAGCATTAAGAAGTGGGAATTCTTTTAACGCACCAACAACAGCTTTTGTAAAGAAAGACATGAAGCCTAGTTTAACACCATTCTTATCAACGAAGGCATCCTTTCTTCTATTTCTTACGTCCATGACAGCTGACATATCAACTTCATTGAATGTAGTTAGCATTGCAGCTGTTTGCTGTGATTCAACCAAGCGCTTAGCAATCGTTTGGCGGCGGCGAGACATTTTCACACGCTCAACTGGCTTTCCTGGTTGCTCTTGGAATGTAGGAGCTGCTGGCTTTTGAGCTACTGGTGCCGCAGGAGCTGCTGGCTTCTTTTCATAAGCTTCTACATCTTGCTTACGTACGCGTCCAAGTGGATCCGGTGAAGAAACTTCACTTAAATTAATTCCGTGCTCACGTGCATACTTACGAGCTGCTGGTGAAGCAATAGGACGCTCAGAAGCTGATTTTGTGTTTGTTTCAGAAGCCTCTGCTTTTTCCTCTTGCTTAGGCTCTTCTGCTACTGGAGTTTCTGCAGCGGGTGCTGAAGCATCTGAAGTGCTTGCAGTTTCATCAATAACAGCAATAACCTCACCAACCTCAACTGTATCGCCAGGCTCTCTTTTAAATTCTTTAATCACACCGGAGTGTTCTGCGGTAATTTCTACATTTACTTTATCTGTTTCAAGCTCGGCGATGTATTCGCCTTGATTGACATGGTCTCCTACTTGCTTTAACCATTGAGCAATTGTTCCTTCAGTAATCGATTCTGCTAATTCCGGTACTTTAATTTCAATCACGGGTACGGCCTCCTTATTATTTACGAGTCAACGCTTCGTTTACAATGCGCTCTTGTTCTTTTTTATGTGCAACCGGGTCACCTTCAGCTGGACTTGAACGATGTGTACGTCCAATATAGCTGACCGATACTCCTTCAGGCGTTATCTCACGGATGCGAGACTCGATAAATGGCCAAGCACCCATGTTTTTAGGCTCCTCTTGAACCCAAACAATGTCTTTCAAATTCTTATAGCGTGCAAATAACTCACGGATTACTTTTCTTGGGAATGGATAAAGCTCTTCTACACGGGCAATATGAATCCAATCCCAATCACCTTCCGTATCTTTAGAAATTTTGTCAGCTAAATCAATGGAAATTTTCCCACTACAAAGGATGATTTGTTCAACCTTGTCATCTTTCCCACCTAGACCCGGTTGTTCATACACAGGTAAGAACTCACCATCTGTAAATGCATCATGAGTTGAAGCAACAACTGGGTTACGTAATAAGCTCTTTGGTGTCATGATAATCAATGGGCGAACTGCATTCTTTTCAAGAATCGCTGCTTGTCGTCTTAAAATGTGGAAATATTGTGCTGCTGTTGTACAATTTGCAATCGTCCAGTTATTTTCCGCAGCAAGAACTAGGAAGCGTTCAACACGTCCACTTGAATGCTCCGGACCTTGTCCTTCATATCCATGTGGCAATAAGCATACTAACCCAGATTTTTGTCCCCACTTTGCTCTACCCGCTGACACCCATTGGTCAAACATTACTTGTGCTCCGTTGGCAAAGTCACCAAATTGAGCCTCCCATAAAACTAATGTTTCTGGAGCATACACGTTATACCCATATTCAAAACCTACGATTGCCTGCTCAGAAAGCGGACTGTTGTAAACAGCGAAGGACGCATTCGCTTCGTTAAACTCTTGTAAAGGAGTAAACACTGTATTGTCATTACGATCATGCAACACAAGATGACGATGAGCAAATGTTCCACGTTCTGCATCTTGCCCAGACAAACGAATTGGTGTTCCATCACTTAAAATTGTAGCAAAAGCTAAAGTCTCTGCTAATGCCCAGTCAATTTTTCCACCTTCATCAAATGCATTAAGGCGACGCTTAAGAATTTTTTCTAGCTTTTCATTTGCAGCAAATTCTTTCGGCCAATTTAGTAATGACTCATTTATCGTTTTTAATTTATTATACGTTACGGCTGTTTTTACTTTTGGCAGACCATTTACAACAAAATCTGGTGGAGACATTTCACTAACACTATCAGATTTATTTCCTGCAACTTTATCGTATTCAGACTGAAGATTTTCTAATATCTCTTGATCAATTTTATCTGCAAAAGACTTATCAATTACATCTTTTCCGACTAGTTGGTCTGCATAAAGCACTCGTACCGTAGGGTGTTTTCTAATTTTCGTATATAAATCAGGCTGTGTAACAGCAGGTTCATCCATCTCATTATGACCAAAACGACGATACCCAATTAAATCAACAAGGAAATCTTTTTTAAATCTTTTGCGATATTGGAAAGCCAGGTGCATAGCAGCAAGACAGGCTTCCGGATCATCCGCGTTCACGTGAAGGATTGGAATTTCAAATCCCTTCGCAGGATCACTGGCATATGTAGTAGAACGAGAATCATACGTTTCAGTAGTAAAACCAATATTATTGTTAGCAATAATATGAAGAGAACCACCTGTTTGATATCCACTTAGACGACTTAGGTTCAATGTTTCTGTTACAATTCCTTGCCCTGGAAAAGCTGCATCACCATGAATTAAAATGGAATAAGCTTTTGAGACAGTTTGCTCGGGGAAACCTTTAGACGTACGAACTTCTTGTGCAGCACGAGCGTAACCTTCAACAATCGGACTAACAAATTCTAGATGACTTGGGTTGTTCGCAAGCGTAACAGTTGCTTCAACTGTATTATCATCTTTAATTTGACGATCTGCTCCTAAGTGATACTTTACATCCCCAGTCCAACCGTTAATTCCTTTTCCACCTTCTGGTTCGGCAAGTTTCGTCGGAGCATGAAGAAATTCAGAGAAAACCATATGATACGGTTTGCCTAATGTGTGAGTAAGAACACTTAAACGTCCACGGTGAGCCATACCAATCATGATATTTTCTGTACCCTCATGTACAGATTCTCTTACTACTTCATCAAGCATTGGAACAAGCACATCTAATCCTTCAATTGAAAAACGCTTTTGACCTACAAACGTCCTATGAATGAATTTCTCAAAACCTTCAACTTCTGTTAATCGCTTAAGTAAGTTAACGCGTTGTTGTTTTGAAAAATTAGGTAAAAACATTCCTGACTCAACCATTTTGTTAAGCCAAGTTCTTTCTTCCTCATCTTGAACATGACTAAATTCGAATGCAACTGTCTTCGTGTACATATTCTTAAGGTGTTTAATCGCATCAAGACCATCTTTTACATGAGAAGGTGCATCTGGACAGATAAACTCAACAGGAATTTGTTTTAAGTCTTCTTCAGTTAGGTCATACCGACTTAACTCTAAAATAGCCTCATTTTTTCTGTCTTTGTGAATCGGGTGAACATCAGATGCTAAATGACCTTTGTTACGGATTGCATCAGCTAATTTCATCGCCCCTACAATCTTATTCATCATGCCCGCTCCTGCAGCAGGTGCTACTGAAGCATTAGTCGCTTGAACCGAAACATCTTCTAAAGCCGAAGGTGGCGGTCCCCATGCACGAAACAATTCTCTTAACTCTTCATCAACTGCCTCTGGGTCCTTTGTAAATTCTTCGTAAAGTTCGATTGCGACGCCAAGGTTTGGACCATGAAATCCTTGCCAAGGCTCTTCTGGTGTGTTCTCCTTGCTGGACATGTGATAAAAACCTCCTAGTTACTTTGAAGTCAAATCTATAAATGATCTCATTTTATAACGCTTACACACTTATTTTAACACGATTGTAACATTCAAACAAAGGTTATCTTCAATCATTCATAGATTTGTTTGTTGACTTCCTAATTAATTTATACATACTATTTCTTACGTAGAATGCAAAAATATTAGAAAGCGTCTACAACTTAAAATTGTAAAACTTCTGTCACAAAAAATCTAGTTCTTTGTCATGAAATATACTATTATTTTTATTGTTTTTTTATTGATTTTTTTTTAGAAAGGTGTTAATTATGATTATTTTCGATAAAACATATAATCAATTACTTACAAACGCTTGTTTAACCTGTCAAGACGAGCACTTTCAGCCACCTATTCCAGAACTTCCCGTTATTGGCTGCTGCTCTTACAGTCCTGTATTTACATTATTCGAAATCCACAATATGGTTAAGATAAATGAAGATTTCTTTTATTCCTTATACTCACATCAAGCAGCAACGATTCATCCGTTTACTATTTTTGTTGAAGCCGAAGTTCACGCGACCTTTCATCTATTGGACCTTTCGCCCTATTCAAAGCTAGAACGTGATGATTTAAAAACTTCCTATTCTATTTGTCAGTTTTTCAAAAACGATCAAGGATGTTCTCTACATCCTTCTTTTAAAAATGCCGTGTGTCGGTCCTTTATCTGTACAACAGTTGAAGACGCGCTATCCGACAACCAAAAACAGCAATTAGCGGAATGGACGAATGCTATCCAGAAAGAAGTGCAGTATTTTCTTCATGTTCACAAACACGAACTAGAAAAGCGTTCCATAAACTTGATCAATGAGCCAGACGAGGTTGTCGCTTACTTAAAATCCATTTAAGTAAATTCGTTTTGAATCCAATCGGTCAGCTGCTTTTTCTCTAGCTCCGTAAATTGAAAATGAGGTGAATCACAGCCTTCTTCCCTTAGCACGACCTGGAGTACATTTCCAAACTCGCTAAAAATAATCAATGCCTCAGGATCTTCCAACTCTGCTGGTAATGCGTCGGAAGAAAATGAGACAATGTAATGCTGCCACTGCTGAACTGGGTATGAATCAACGATCTTCATATTTGTTAATTGACATTCTTGGTATGTTTCAAAGAATAAATCAATCATTATCATGACTCCTTTCGTGCACATTTATTACTCAATTATGTATTTCCGCTTAAAAGGACCGGTATGAGTAACTCATACCGGCCTTTCAAAAAAAAATTTTTCTTCTCTCTTAGAAAGAATTGTAGACAACCCTTTCACTAAGTGGCTTTCTCATTGAAGGATGGGCTTCTTCCTGTGCCTTTCCTAAAGTTAAGAGCATAACAGGTACAAATCGTTCAGGTACTTTAAAAGCTTCAACAAATGCATGTCGGTTAAAGCCACCCATCGGGCACGTATCATACCCTTTTCCCTTCGCTGCAAGCATCAATTGCATCGCTGCTAAAGATGCATTTAATACAGCTTCATCGCGAGGAAATGGACCTTCATTTTTATAAGCACCATGGATTTGCCCGACTAACGTTTCCTTTACTTTTTCAGGCATTAACCCTTTCTCAACAGCTTCACCGTATACAGACTCCGCTTCTTTATCTGCCTCTACGTCCCCTAGCACCGCTATTACTGCAGAGCAATCAACAATTTGCTGTTGGTTGTAACCAATCGGTAATAACTCCTTTTTCTTTGCTTCATCCGTTATAACGAGAAAACGCCAATGCTGTAAATTCCAAGATGATGGTGCTTTGGCAGCTGCGTTTAGAATAGCTTCTAGCTCCTCATTTGGAATTTGAACACCTTTTTCATATTTCCGAACAGATTGGCGTTTTTGAATCACTTGAAACACATCAATTTTTTCGTCAAATGTCGTACGACTCATCGTGTTCACTCCCTTGTTTTTACTTTCTTTTTAAGTTTATCGAAAAACGAATTCTGCTGTAAAATATAATGCTCAAAGAATTCTCTTTAACCGTGCAATGACCTGGTTAATCTGTTCTTGCGTCGTCATACGACCTAAACTAAATCGAATGGTACCCTTTCCTTCCTCAGCTGTTACTCCCATAGCCTGTAAAACCGGTGATAACGTTACGACACCCGAATGACAAGCTGAACCAGTTGAAGCAGCGACGTCAGGCATTTGCTCTAGGATTTCTTGACCAATATAGCTGCGAAAGCTGACATTTAGTGTGTTAGGTAACCTTTCCTCAGGATGACCGTTAAGATTAACACAATTTGGAAAGGTCTCTTGTAATTGTTTCCAAAAATAACGACAAAGCTCTTTGATTCGTTCATTTTCTGCTTGCTTCTGTTCACAAAGTTCACATGCTTGTCCGAGCCCAACAATAAGCAATACATTTTCAGTACCTGCTCTACGTCCTTGCTCATGCCCTGCACCATGGATGAAAGAACCGATATCGATTCCATCACGGATATAAAGTGCCCCTACTCCTTTAGGGGCATACAGCTTATGCCCTGCAATGCTTAAAAAATCAACCTGTAATTCTTCAACATCAATTGGGACTTTTCCTACCGACTGGGCTGCATCCGTGTGGAAAAGAATATTGTGTTTTTTAGCAAGTTTTCCGATTTCTTTAATTGGTTGTAAAGTACCGACTTCATTGTTCGCGTGCATAATTGAAATTAATATTGTTTCTGGTCTAATTGCCTTTTCAATTTCCTCGACAGATACTTGACCATATTCATCAACACCTACGTACGTTACGTCCACACCCTTTTTTTCTAAAAAAGCTAGCGGCTTGAGAATAGCGGGGTGCTCAATTCTAGAAGAAATAATATGATTCCCTTTTGACTGAAACGTTTCAAAAACATTTTTTATCACATAATTATTCGATTCGCTCCCACCACTAGTAAAAATAATTTCTGCCGTTTTGGCATGAATTAATGAGCTTACTTGCTTCCGTGCATGCTCAATTGCCTTTTTTGCGCCAATTGCAGCAAAATGATTCGTGGAAGGATTCCCATAATGCTCAGTTAAATATGGTAACATTGCTGAGACGACCTCGGAGTCAAGTGGTGTGCTTGCATTATAATCTAAATAAATCTGTTCCAAATAATCCTCTCCTTTACATTCTATACATTAGTTTACCATCTTTAATCAATCGACCTAACATTATCTATTATAAATAAAAAATCAATATGTTCGATTCATGAAGGAACGTATATAATAAAAGCACTATATAAATCGGCTTTACTTAAACAGCTTGTGTTCTATCAAAATTATTTAACATTCACCTATTTCAAATCAAAGGATGGCTGATTTGTGAGAAAAAAACAGTATTTATTTATCATATTAGGTTTCATTATCTGTTTTCTCATTTTTGAAAACAATAGCAAAGTACAACATTTTATATTTAAGGCAACTTTAAAGACACACGCCATACCCGAACAATATATACCAATATACCAATCTGCTGCTGACGAATTTAATATTCCTTGGGAGCTACTTGCATCTGTTCACCGTGTCGAAACAATTTTTTCAACAATGGATCCCCTCGTGAGTCCTGTTGGAGCAGTTGGACACTTTCAATTCATGCCTAGAACATGGGTCGGTTGGTCCCACCCTGGTAGTGAGCTGGGGCTAATAGATGAAAACATAGATATTACAGATATTACGTTAATTGAATCTCATCAAGGGTACGGAGTCGATGCAAGTGGAAATGGCATTGCAGACCCATTTGATATTGAGGATGCTACGTATGCGGCTGCTAAGTATTTAGCTGATCATGGTGCAGCAAAAGGCGACTTAAATAAAGCACTTTTCTCTTATAATCAAAGTGAAGAATATGTGGAAGAGGTATTGTTTTTTTATGAAGCTTATATACAACATTATGAGCTTATTCAATTACCAAATTAAAAGCTCTGTTATTATCCTGTTTGTCTAATTTTTATTTCTGGGACATATACATGCTTTAGCGATATCCGTTGGAGGTGACGTCCCATTGCCGCTTTTTTTTAGCCTTCTGCTTTTACTTCTAATTAGTTTTGATGGTTTTTTTATTGGATTTTTGTTCGGCTTAAAGAAAATTAGAATCTCACTATTGATGCTCGCTATGATTGCTTTTTTTTCTGGATTTGTCATATTTTTCGCTATGGCCCTCGGACAGTTAATAGGCGAAATTATCTCTGCACATTTCCTTTCCACCTTTGCGGGACTATTGATGATTGGATTAGGGATTTACAATCTCTTTAATGAACTGCCTTTGTATCGACGGTCTTTTTTTGTTATGATTACTCTGCTTATGAACGTGGACAGCTTTGGATATGGCATCCAAGCTGGCATAGCGAATCAACCGTATTGGCTTGCTCCTTTAGGTGGTTTTTTTATTGGATTCACTTTAATGGTCGGTATTATTTATGGACATATCACCGAAAACAAACTCATTATGCAAACGGTAGAAACGCTGCCTGGGATATTATTTATAATTCTTGGAGCCAGTAAACTATTTTTTTAAGTCTTAAATTGTTAAAAAATAAAAACTTTTTATGTCCTACATTTTATACTTGTCTCACAATAGCATTACAGTTTATGATGAAGGAAATTTGAATGACTAGATGGAGGTTCTATGATGTCACTGCCTAACTATCCGATCGATTTTCACGATTGTCATAGAAGTAAACGAATGACGGAAGAAATGTTACATACTAAAATTAATCAAGAAATTGAAAAAATGATTTTTTTTATGAATGAAAATAAGACCAATAATCATTCCGTTTCGTTTGAAGATGTTTTAATCATTATAGATCGAATATATGAAGACGATGATTGTTTCTTTGAAATCTCGGTTGCTAAAGAGCATAGCAAACTAAGGGTAAAAGCATAAATCGACATAAAGACGAGAAGGGTTGTCTGTGACATCCTTCTCGTCTTTAATTTCCTTAAGCAAAACGATAAAAAATTAACAAAATGGTAGCTAACACAAAGATAAAATTAAGAAATACAAAAATAATTTGATCGATTTTACGTTGGTGCATCTTCACTGGAGGATTATAAAATGATGTACCTTCAATTAAGAACAACAGTAATAATACATGAATCATAAAATGGCCTATGATTTCAGTAAAACCAAATAATAGTGTTGTTGAGAAAAAGATGAGAGTGACCAACACTGCTAATGCACGATTTAGGATACCTACGACAAGCAAATAACCAACAATAAATTCGATAAAAGCTGTGAAGACAATAAAGATGCTTGGTTCAAATCCAAATGTAGGAACATGGTGTTCAGTAATAATATCAAGTGCCATTACGGGATAAACCCATTTCTCAACTGCAACCCAGCAAAGAGATAAACCTGTCCCTAAATATAAAAACGGAAAACCAAATGCTTCGAATCGCGTTCGTTCCATAAATAAAACAACAAAAATTGCGATATAAAATCCATAGTCTAGCATATGGAAAACTCCGTACTCTAAAGTCATGTAACCAAATAGACCTATCATAATAACTGCCGAAAGTCTAGTGGCTAGAGCATGTGGGACGATAAATAAAACAATACTTACCCACATTAGCCATAGTACCCAGTCTTCTGTTATCAAAAGTTCAGGTGCAAATATCACTCCTGTTACCACTTGTATACAAAGCGCTACCACAGTCCCATACTTCAATATCCTCATTGAATAGGGTCTTAAGGAACCTAATTTATGATCAATCACTTCAGACCATTCCCATTTCGAAATGATTGGTAAGATTTGTGGAAGAATGGCCAATACACTTGCTGCTATAATAGCAAGCCCGATAAATAAAGGGCTCATTATCTCCTCTAACGTTGATTTTTGCGGCTCTAAATTTGTGAACCATTTCACATGTGCTTCCACAAAAAAAGGTGATACTACAATTAAACCCGTAATAAAGAAAATAAACCAGGTTTTTATATCCGTAAAAACTTTCATCTGTTTTTGACTCCTCACTAAATATAAGATGTACCTTTATTATATCTCGAAGTCAGGACCTTACAGCCTCTTGTTTATGAACAATTTCGTAACAAAGCCCCAAAGGAATGACAGTAATTTACAGAATTGATTTTCTTTACTTGTAAAAGCTATACCTATCTAACGGAAGTTAAACAAGGAGGACTTATGCGTAACACATTATTAGGAATAGTTTTTGTATACGTTCTTATAAAAAAAGGCCTCTCTAAAAACATTCACAAGTACTCTGGTAATTTACTGTATTTGATGCTTTGCAACTGTTTATATTATTGTTTTTTTTATAAATATCGTTTGTGGGACTTCAAATCAAACTACATGAATATTAAATGGATCAGAAGTATTCATATTTTCATTATCACGCCAATCCTTAACCTAATGTTTCTTTCCAATTTCCCCAAAAACCTTAGTCATCGTATAACATACACAGTTAAATGGGTTTTATTTTCTGTATTCGTAGAAGTCTTTTTAAAGAAATGCGGTTTATTATTCTTTGCTCACGGGTGGCACATCGGATGGTCTACCTATTTATATTTTAAAATGTATTTATATACGTATCTATTCACAAAAAGACCTATCCTAATAATGTCCTTGTCTGCGTTAAATGTGTTATTTTTCCTAAGAAAATTTCATGTGTCTTTGTACCGCTTTAATGTAAAAAGCTTTTTAATAAAACCAGATTGACGAACCGTTTAGTTCACACAGAAACTTATTTATAGATGTACTCGCTCACTACCTGCTTGAGCGAGTATCTTTTTTACTTTGGCTACTACTTTTTAACAGACGAACTATTCATTGTACTCACCTAAATGATTTTTGACCTTCACCTTAATCAATTCACACATATCAATAATCGTTTCCTCCCCTTTAATTCCAATTGAATCTAATTCTTCATTTACTTTTCTCTGAGTTTTAATGCGGTCCTCTAATAATTCAGATACAAATTGTAATTCTTTTTCAGTTAATTTATGTAAGTCCATCCCCCAACCCCCTATACAAAAAGTTATTACTATTGTATTCAAGGCTTTTCCCTTTCAGCACCATAAAAACAAGAGGGTGACTCAACAGATCCTATTTTTGAGTTGCCATCTTTTTAAAAGCCTGCTATGAGTGGGTTTCTCATAGCAGGCAAGCGACGTGTGGAGCCATTGCTACTTAATAAGAGGCACTGAAAAAGGGGTGCTTTTCCCTTTTTCAGTGCCCTCCTATTTTTAACCTTTTGGGTCACCCTCTTATGTGAAATCTCTACATCTAAGACGAGTGGATTTTATTGGTGGAACATACCTTACGCCGATAGTTGACGATAGAAGACTCTTATTTCATCGTACGCATAGCGAACGGTTTCCTATCCCCTTTATAGGACCTCTATCGATTATCAATTTTCTCAGGATTAAGGTCGTGATTCATTAAACGATAATTCGCCATTTCCTCAAATTTCGTTCCTGGCTTTCCATAGTTACAATAAGGGTCAATGCTTATTCCACCACGTGGCGTGAATTTCCCCCACACCTCGATATAACGTGGATCCATGAGCTTTATTAAATCGTTCATAATAATATTCATGCAGTCTTCATGGAAGTCACCATGGTTACGGAAACTAAATAAATATAGTTTCAATGATTTACTCTCGACCATTTTTATATCCGGAATATAACTAATATAAATTGTAGCAAAATCAGGTTGTCCTGTTTTCGGACATAAGGAAGTAAACTCTGGAAAATTTAATTTCACAAAATAGTCCCTTTCAGTATGTTTATTATCGAACGCCTCTAAAACATCGGGATTATAAGCAAATGTATACGTTGTTCCCTGATTTCCAAGTAATGTAACACCCTTTAGTTCATCATCAGTTCTTCCACCCATTTAATAGACCTCCTAAACACCTCGTTTATTACCCCATACAAGTGTATGGAGTTGGGGCAAAACCCTTACGTCGTTCATAATTGTCGACTCAATGACTTGATTTATGAGCCACTCATATTGTCCGATTAGCTTCGTTAGTAATTGTTCATTCTCGGTAGTTTCTATATCTTTGTTACCTACCTGCAGGAAGAAGGAAACATCTTTATAACGATTGCGAAGCTGTTCTGCATATTTGAAATCACCTTCATTAAAGATGACAATTTTCATACTCATTTGTTCAGGTTTAAGTGAATTCATAAACATATCAAGTCTCTCAACATCCGTCACCATCCCTGAGCTTGGAGGCTTTGGTGAAACCGTTACGTCATCAACATCTGTTAGCCAATCCTGCCAAACTGTTCCTTGTGTCTCAACAGCTGTTTTTATCCCTTTTGACTTTAGAAGATTCACTAATTCACTCAAGCCTTGGTGAAGCGCAGGATTCCCACCAGAGATTGTCACATGAGAAAAGGCAGATGCCCCGGTTTCAACAAGCCTTTCCCATATTTGTGTAGCTGACATTAGCGTACTCTTTCCTGTTCCGTCCCATGTAAAGCGAGAATCACACCAAGAGCAACTGTAATCACAGCCAGCTGTTCGAACAAACATCGTTTTTTGGCCTATGACTTTTCCTTCTCCTTGAATCGTAGGGCCGAAAATCTCCATCACCGGTATTTTCTTCATTACAGCTCCTCCGGCTTTGGTCGGTACACTACATAGCTAGTTGGGGTTTCTCTCACAACCACCTGTATACACGTTGGTTTATTTCGTCTCTTTTGCAAATGCTGTTCGATTCGTTTCCAAATTTGTTCAGCTACCACTTCAGTCGTTGGGAACTGACTATTATATTCAGGATGCTCATTGAGCAATGAATGATCATAGCGCTTATGAACAAGCTCCTTAATGTCTTTAAAGTTAACGAGAAAGCCTAATTCATCTAACTCATCTCCCGCTATTGTCACGTTAATAAAATACGTATGTCCATGCATTTCTTTACACTGACCTGCTCGTTCGTCTGGAATAAAATGCGCTGCTGCCAGATGCATGTCTTTGTTTAGCTCAAAACGAAAAGAGTGTGGAACTTGCGGATAAAATTGTTGAATCACTGTATTTCACCTGCCTTTTTTGCCAAGTAAGCATCTAGTCCTTTTTGACGTAGTTCACAGGAAGGGCATTCGCCACAACCATCACCACGGACCCCGTGGTAGCATGTTAATGTTTTTTCACGAATAAATGGTAATTTCCCTAATTCATCCGCTAACTCCCACGTTTGTTCTTTGTTTAACCACATTAACGGTGTATGAATGACGAACTGGTCATCCATCGCTAAATTTAATGTGACATTTAATGATTTAATAAAGATATCTCGACAGTCTGGATACCCACTAAAATCCGTTTCACAGACGCCGGTAATTAAATGCTTAGCACCAATTTGTTTAGCATAAATAGCTGCAAAAGACAGAAAGAGGAGATTTCGACCTTCAACAAATGTAGAAGGCAACTCACCACTCTCACCAGCTTTTACCTCAATATCAGAGCGAGTTAACGCATTTGCAGATAGTTGGTTAATGAGACCCATATCCAAAACATGAAAGGAAACCCCTAATTCATCTGCGATTTCACGAGCGCATTCAATCTCCTGTCGATGTCGTTGTCCATAATCAAACGTAACTGTAGCTACTTCTTTAAATTGCTTTAACGCCCAAAATAAACAGGTCGTACTATCTTGTCCACCACTGAAAACTACAACGGCTTTATCCTGTTTCATTTACTCATTTCTCCCTTCATCGTAGAAGAACGAGTATTCGAAAAACCCCACGCAAAAAAGCGAAACTATACTAAAAAACTTGTAGCGCTCTCGATAACGCAACAAAAAACTGCACAAAGCCGTACAGTCCCTACCTTAGTTTTTTATAGAGGGAGTTTGCGAACCTCTCTCACATGAGCATTCATGTGATTTTATCTACATTTTCTTGCAAAACTTATCATACCATATATATATTGAAAGTCGCTATTCTTTTCACTCTTGAAAAGAATTGGTAAACTATTCTTGTAGGAAAGAGATGGACAAACTTACATAGAAATGAGGGTAATTATGACAACAAATTTTCAAGAAAAGCTAGAAAAATACGCAGAGTTAGCCATTAAGGTCGGAATCAACATCCAGCCCGGTCAAATACTTGTCATCCGTGCTCCACTGTTTGCAGCGAGTCTTGCGCGTCTTGCCACTAAAAAAGCTTATGAAGCAGGAGCAAAAATTGTCCATGTTGACTGGAGCGATGAAGAGATTACAAAAATAAAATTTGATTTAGCCCCTGATGATGCATTTCATGAATTTCCAACATGGGTTACGAAAGGCTATGAAGAGTTAGCCGAACGAGGAGCTGCTTTTTTAAGTATTACCGGTTCAGACCCTGATTTGCTAAAACAGGCAAAGCCAGAACATGTTGCAAACGCGAATAAGGCAAGCGGAAGGGCAATGGAGGGCTTCCGTTCCTACATTACTTCAGATAAGGTAAGCTGGTCAATTATCGCTGCTCCTTCTGAAGGATGGGCTAAAAAAGTATTTCCAAATGAAGATACTGATACAGCTGTCGCGAAGCTGTGGGAAGCTATTTTCTCTGCCACTAGAATAAATGAAGTAGACCCGGTTACAGCATGGAAAGCACATCTTGCAACATTAGACGAAAAAATGAATATCTTGAACGAAAAACATTTCAAGGAGCTTCACTATCAATCAGAAGGAACTGACTTACTAATCGAGCTTCCTGAAACTCATATTTGGGTAAGTGGGGGGAGTACTAGTAAGGAAGGTGTGCAATTTGTTGCTAATATGCCGACCGAAGAAGTGTTTACGTCGGCTAAAAAAACGGGTGTCAATGGTGTTGTATCAAGTACGAAGCCGTTAAACTACGGCGGCACACTCATTAATAATTTTTCACTGCGATTTAAAGATGGAAAGGTTGTCGATTTTAAAGCTGAGGAAGGTTACGAAACATTAAAACGCCTTTTAGATACAGATGAAGGCTCACGATATATCGGTGAAGTTGCCCTTGTCCCACATCAATCACCCATTTCAGATACAAATATTATCTTCTACAACACCCTTTTTGATGAGAATGCTTCAAACCACCTTGCGATTGGAAGTGCTTATGCATTTTGTATTGAAGGTGGTAAAGAAATGAACAAAGAAGAGCTTGAGAAAAATGGCCTAAACACGAGTATGACACACGTTGATTTCATGATTGGGTCCTCGGATATGAACATTGACGGTGTATATGAAGATGGTAAACGAGAACCGATTTTCAGAAATGGAAATTGGGCAATTTAGACAGTAATAATCACGTAAATCGTCGGTGTCCTGTAGGTTTATATTGACTATGGGACACCGGCATTTATGTTAAAGGGTGAAATCCTTCAAAAATAATATTATCAAAGTATTGTAATCCTCTTTCATACTCTTGTTGCGTTTTTGCCGTCCAGCCTAGCTTTATAAGCTCTTCAAAATTAGCAAAGCGCTTCAATAACCACATTGGTGTATACAGATCATTGCTGATAAAATGTGGTTTGCTAACTTTCAATGAAAGAAAATAATTCCAGACATGCTTTTGTCTCATTTTTAACGATTTTTCTTCTACTAAATCTCCTGCGATTTGACCTCTTATAACCGTTGGTGCATGCCGTTTAAACCAAGAAATTGATAATGGATTAAAGGATTGAATCGCGTATACACCATTATACTTATAAAGTAATTCAACGACTTTTGACTCAAGCTCCCCTACTCGCCCTTTATTTTTTATTTCAATAAGCAACGGCACTTTTCCGTTAACTTGATCAAGAACTTCTTTAAGCAATGGGATACGTTCCGAAGAATGCCGAAGTGTTATTTTCTTTAACCCGGCATATGTGCAATCTCTAATCTTCTTATCCCTACCTGTCATTCTTTGTAAGTTTTCATCATGAAAGACAACAACTTCACCATCTTTTAATAAGCGGACATCTAATTCAATGATAAAGTCCTCTTGAATTGCCCCATAAAAAGCAGCGAGTGAATTTTCAGGTACATGCTCTGAATGATAACCTCGATGAGCAATCGGTCTCTCCAATAGCCAAGTCATATCCATCTTATATCAACCTCTTCATTATTTTATTACTTGAATATTTTTCTACTTCTTGTGACATGATAACATTGATAACTCTTGTTAGAAAAGGAGACTGGATATGTCACAATTCTATTTTGAACCAATGACGCAACATGTAGGTGAACTGGCTCAGTCGATTCCCTCCAACTCAATGTTTGACCAGACAAACCATACATTACGTACGGATATTCGTGAAACGGGAAACGATGTTATTGTAACATTTGACATACCAGGGTTAGAACGGAATGAGGATGTTAATATTCATATTATTAGCAACCGTACCCTTTCAGTAAGCGGTACCGTAAATCGGTCCTCTTCATCGGAAGAAGGGCGCTATCATCGGCAGGAACGCTATGTCGGTACGTTCCATCATTCAGTCACACTTCCGACCCTTATTTCAGATGAGGGTGTAAAGGCCTTTTACAAAAAAGGAATTCTAGAAGTTAGAATGCAGAAGGCTACAAACGAAAGCCAAAAGAAAATCGACATAGAGTTTCATTAACTCTGTAAAAAGGCTGTACGAAAAAAGGCCACTGAAAACCCCCTTGAAAGACACGCTAGGAAGCAGCAATGGCTCCACAAGTTGTTCTACTATGAGAAACCCATACATTGCTTAGAGACATTGAAAAAGGGTGTTTTTTAACCTTTTGGCACAGCCTGCATTGAGCGTAGTCGCTATATCGCTTAAAACCTTACGATGAGTGGGGTTCTCATCGTAAGGCGGGTAGCGAACGGAGCCATTGCAAACACGCTTTAAGCTTTTGAGACAGCCCCCTTAGCTTTCATCATTTTATATTCCAAAGGAGGCACTGCTATGGCCGGTCCATATTTATGTCCAAATTGTAAGACAAATCGTTCTCGCTTTAATATGATTCAGCAGGTTGCTACCCCTGTAAAATTAGACCCTCAAAGCGGGGAGATTGTTCAACAATATAATGAAGGTCAGTTAGATCCGTTTCATATGCCTTATAGAGGACCTGAACTAAAAATACAATGCGCTACTTGCGGATTAATTGAAAATGAACAAATGTTTGCAAAACGAGCAATGCAATAAACGGAAAAGCCTTACTACAGCGAAAACGTAGTAAGGCGTGTATGAACGAACATGATTACTTTAAAAACGGAATAGACGTAAGCGCTTTCTTTCCGATGAGAAAGCTGCCTATTGCATAAGCTTCGGCTTCTTCTTTTATCTGATTTCTTCCTTCTACCCCATCAAATACATGTAGTTTATAAGTTTCATAACGTATTTCATCTTTAAAAGCTTTGTTTAAAAAGGCAGCTGTTTGTGATAACCCGTGATTTCCTCGATACATGACTTCATAAAATGAGATAAAGCCGTGCATGACACCGTTGTAACGTATCGTTTTAACAGGGATATTATACTCTGTTAAACGTTGGGCATAAGCCTCACCCTCATCTCTTAGAGGATCAAATTCAGCTGTAATAACAAGAGCTGG
This sequence comes from Halalkalibacter urbisdiaboli, assembly GCF_002156385.1. Classification (GTDB taxonomy): domain Bacteria; phylum Bacillota; class Bacilli; order Bacillales; family Bacillaceae_D; genus Halalkalibacter_A; species Halalkalibacter_A urbisdiaboli. Next base: position 699,524 of record NZ_MVJM01000003.1, on the reverse strand, counting down.
TGGAAGCTGATACAAATGTTCAGCCTCTAATGGAGAAGTGTAAGGCGAGTTCCACATTGATTCATCAGGTGTATACGCTTCCCTTGCACGTTGCATTACTTGCCGCGATAAAAGGTAATAACCGCTGTCATAAACTGAGCGTGATGAAAACTCAACATCCTGAAATGTAGTTAAAGGATACAATAAGGCTTGAGCAGTTATCGATGGTCCTTGTCGATCTCTCGCCATTAACGAAACGACTGTTGCAATATTACCACCTGCACTATCACCAACTACCGCAATTTTGTTAGGGTCTCCACCTAAATCCTCCGCATGTTCACTTGCCCACAGAAGAGCATCATAACTATCTTCGATTGCTGTCGGAAACGGATGTGCAGGTGCCACACGATACGCGACAGCAATAACAATGCTTTTCGTTCTTCCCGCTAATGAACGGACGATATTATCATGTGTGTTGATACTACCATAGCCTTCCATAAAAGCTCCTCCATGGTAATATAAAATAATTGGATGGGGACCATCATCAATAGGTTTATAGACTCTCGCAGAAATGTCTGTTCCGTCTGAGACTGGAATCGTGATATTTTCACGAGTAAACGTTGCCTTCCCTTTTTTTTGCAAAAATTTTGGGGTCTTCATATTAGATGTAACTAAATTATGGTGAACTGCATGAAGTAATACAGCTGTTTTTGGAGGTACTTTTCCTGCCTCCGTGTCTGTCCAAGCTTGCACGGAGATAATAACAAATAGTACCAGCACAACCATAAATAAAGCGCTTACAATTGAGAGTATTTTCAGTTTCCCTAAAATAGTTTTCATCCTTTTCCCTCCCCGCTTCAAAAATCAGACGTTTGTGTCTCCTCTTTTTATTATTATATCAAAAAACGATAGCCGTTGTTATAGAATTTCAGTTATTTTTTTATATTTTTACATATTGATTGAATGTTGTCGAATAAATTCATATTTCCCTTTTTAATCTCATACATTTGTTTAATTGAGCCTACTTTTCTATCTGTTGTTTTCTTACTAGTGAAGTAAAAGTGTTGAATCCATTATATTAAGATACTTATTTTTGAGCTTATTTTTAGACATTCGCCCAATCATATTGTTACCTTATTTCATAAGATTAGAATAAGTTGAAAGAGGAGGTATAAAGATGCACCATAACGATAATCATGAATATGTTGAACCATATCTTGTTCAAACAATGAAAACGATGATCGGAACCAAAATGGTGATTGAAACAAGTAGAGGAAGTGTCCGCGGCACGCTTACTGATGTCAAGCCAGATCACGTTGTGCTTCAAGCAAGTAAAACTTCTTTCTTTATAAGACTTCAAGAAATTGTTTGGGTTATGCCATTATAAATCTCACTCTATAAAAAAAGTGCCCCAAAGGTTCCCCTTAGAAACACTAACTAAACCGTCATTATGCTCATGCAGATTCCTCGTAAACAAACTCTATTTCATTACGTTTTCGACTAAATTTCACCTTTAAATCATATTGCTTAAAAAACCAAAGATCTTCTTGTTCAATAAAAAAAAGAATTCCTTCCATCTCTTGCGATACACCAATAGTTGAAGGGGTATCCTGGCTGATACCAAGTGAAAAGCCTGTTTGAATGGATGCGCATCCCCCTAAGCGAGCATAAAAACGAATTGTTTCCTCTCCTTTTCCTTGCAAATCAAACTCTTGTTTAAACCAGGCCAATGCAGGTTTTGTAATCTCAATTTTCAATGTCATTCCACTCCCTATTACTCTTTGTACTAAGTGTATGATAACAAGAATAATCAATCTAGTCTATTTATTAGAGAGACAAGCCTAAAAAAGTTTACCTAAGGAAACTTTTTTAGCGTAAGTGAATAATTTATAGTAGAAAAGGAGTCGATGACAATGAGTAGCCAGAAAAAAAAGATTTTTTATGCTCATCTTTTATATAAATTTGGAATGATAACAAAAACACAAAAAGATCTCCTGACTAAAAGAAAAAAGTGAAGCCGATATCCAAAATCCCCTAATCGGTTTCACTTTTTATTTCGTACTACTTTGAGATTATGAATTGATCAATCATTTCTACAAGTTGTACAATTTCTGGCTTACTAATTTGTCCATTCGCTCCTACCTTCTCACCTTTGTGAAACAAATCGTCTGTGATTAATGAAGAGAAAATGATAATTGGTATATGAGTTAGGGAGTTTGTTTCCTTTATACGTCGTGTTAAGTGATGCCCGTCCATTTGAGGCATCTCAATATCGGTAATAATGATATCTACCTTTTTCTCAATTTCTGAGCTCGTTTTATGACTTAGTTGTTCTAAGTAATCCCAAGCCATACGTCCATTTTCAAAAAATTGCAAGCTGTCATAGCCAGCTTCAACTAATGTGTCTTGTAAAAGTTTTCTAAGGATTGCTGAATCCTCTGCTATAAGTATCCTTTTTTCTGAGCGTTGACGAGGCCCCATCGCTTTTACCTTTTCTACACTTAAACCGGATTCAGGACTAATGTCGACGACAATTTTTTCAAAATCAAGCAACAATGCCATCGTTTCTTCCATTTTTACGATTCCAATTGTTTGTGCCTGCATTCCTTGTGACAATTCACTCGGTTTTTCAATTTGTTCCCAAGAGATTCGATGTATTCGAGATACATTATGAACATGGAAGGCTACTTTCGTCTTATTTAGTTCAGAAATAATAAATTTGTCCTGTTCGGGATGTTCAGATGGTGGAAGGTTTAACACTTTCGCCAAATCAACGACAGGAATAACCTCCTGGCGTAACCGGATAACCCCCTCAACATGTGGGTGGCCGTTAGGTGTATCAGTAACAGGAAGCGGATTAATAATTTCACGGACTTTTAGTACATTAATACCAAATGTACTACGGCCAATCGAAAACATAACAATTTCTAATTCATTTGTACCACTTTCTAATAATATTCCATTTTTTTCAGCATCATTCATAAGGCATCCTCCAGCAAAAAAATTTTCTTAAAGCCCTAACCATCAGATAACCTTTCATCTTTATATGGGTTAACTTATTAATGATCTATTCTTAGTTTATAGGAATAAAGAACGATTGAGCAATAAAAACTTTAATTTTTTATTAAAAAGGGTGCGTCAATAGAATGGCGAACACTGAAAAACTCCTTTCACGTAGCTCTCTAAAAAGCGCAATGCTCTGCACATTACTTAAAGGGCACTGAAAAAGGGAAGCCTTTTTGATGTGACCCCCTAAAGTTAGAGTTTTATATTAAGCTGCTAATTGGCTGGTATGAATACGGTATTGAACCGGATTCATGCCTGCCAATTTTTGCTTTATGCGTTTGTTATTATAATAATTGATATAGTCTTCAATTCTCTTTTTTAATTTCTCAAATGAGCAGAGTGCCTCACCATAATACATTTCTTGTTTTAATAATCCGAAAAAGCTTTCCATAGGTGAATTGTCTAAGCAATTTCCTTTTCGTGACATACTCTGGAACACCTTATGTTTCTTTAGAGTTTTTACCCATTTTTTATGTTGATAATGCCAGCCTTGATCAGAATGAACAGTCGTTCTATACCTTGAATCTTTTACTATTTCTAAAGCTTCCTCAAGAGGTTTAAGAGCCAATTCTAAGGTTGGACGCATATTTATCTCATAAGAAAGAATTTCGCCATTAAACAAGTCCATAATTGGATTTAGGTACAGTTTTACACCATCTGAGCACTTGAATTCTGTGATATCTGTTGTTAATTTCTGATGACACACACTTGTGTGAAACCGACGATTGATAAGGTTCTTGGCAACAGTTCCAATTGTTCCTTTGTAAGAACTATATTTTCGTGACTTTCTACTAAATTTCTTGCATTTAAGCCCAAGTTTATTCATGATGCGTTGAACCTTCTTGTGATTCACTTTGAGCCCATCTTGTTTTAACTCCAAACAGATACGACGATACCCATAATTCCCATTATGTTCCTCAAACTTGGATTGGATGCATTCCTCGAGTTTCTGATTCGGATTCTCCTTCTTGATCTCTTTTATATGATAATGGTAGGAGGAATCAGGAATTCCGACTCTTTGTAGAACATCTTTTAGTTTGAACTTTTCTTTGAGTTCGAATGATAACGCTGCTTGTGCTTTTCGAGATAGCCCTCCGGATCCATCTGAAAAGCTCGCAACTTTTTTAAGTATTCTACCTCTAAACGTAGGAGCTCGTTCTCTCTTTCAAGCTTTTGTTCATACGTCATTTCTTTTTCTGTACGTTGTTTTTTTATATTTTTAGCTTTATCAGACATGGGTAGTCTTCCTTTCGTTCTATCCAGGGCTTCAGCACCATCTTCCAAAAAAGCTTTCTTCCATGCACCTATCATCGAAGGGGTGGACAATCCAAAGTAAATAGCGGTATCCATCTCTGAAGATCCTGTTCTTTTCATAAAGCTTAATACATCGAGTTTGAATTGGACAGAAAAAGTTTCCCTCTTACTCTTTTTCATCAAACCTGTCGTCCCAAATTTATCGTAAACTTTCACCCATTTTTTTATGGCAGTGCTGTCATTCATACCGTGTTTTTTTGCCAACCTGTCAAACGATAAATGTCCTTTTTGATACTCATGTACCATCATTAATTTAAATTGGTCACTATATTTAGCCATAAAAAACACACCCCAAAGTCAGATTGTTAACTCTAACTTTTGGGGTGCAGTTCATTTTCAGTGCCCTCAAAAGAATGTATTTTCCTTTTAATGCACTCTTACTAGAGTAAATTAAATATTAATTGTAATTTCACTTTCTTCACGAAGCTCTTCAAGTAAGACTTGAAGTTGCTCCTGTTGTTTTTGATCTTGAAGCTGGCTTTCTAAATCATCCTTATATTCTTCAAAACTAGGAATGTCTGCTTCTTCTGCTTCTGGATTCATCGCAACGATTTCATCGTATGCTTCACGTAATTCATCTTCAGTAACAGAAGGTTTATCCATGTTTTGCTCAATATATTTGTTGAGCTTTACATGTTTCTCAAGCTCCGAACGGAACTGTTCGATTGTCATATTTTGTGCACTTAAAGCTTGTTCTAACTGTTCTTCTGATTCAATTTGTACTAATTGCATTTGTGTTTGAAGCTCTGTATCAATTTCTTCCTCTGAAGCTTCGATCCCTTGCTCTTCAACGGTTTGCATTAAAACACGTTCATTTACAAGACGATCAACTATATCTTGCTTCAGCATAGTAAGTAGTTCTTCCCCATCTTCACTTGAAAAATCCATTCCCTGTGAAGCATACATGTTTGCTTCCTGCTGTAGAGATGTCACAAATAAATCCTTATTAATCTCTTCACCATTAACTGTTGCAATAACATCTGGAATGTCATCTGTATTTAATTTCGCTTCACTTGGCTGCTCAGGTTGTTCTTCTGGAACTGCATCCTCTGGAACGCTATCTTCTGTTAACGGTTTTTCTGGCGTTTCTCCCACATTTTCATCTGACTCGTTTCCACAAGCGATTAGACTAAAAGTTAAACCGAATATCATCATTCCTGTTGCTACTTTTTTCTTCATAAAACAAAACCCCTTTCTAAATTACAACTTGGCCCATTGTAACATATTTAGAGGTATCATTTTTCAAGAACGCGACTAAATGAACTCATATCAAGTTATTTATGTAATCTTATGAAACCTTAAATTACTTAAAAGCCTTGTCCTTTTACGCTTTTTCATAAAGCTGGTGATTAAATTTGAAAAAACATGTAAAATTCTAAGAAAAACGGCACGGTGGCCTATCCTTATATAAATAGAAACCTTCCTCTTCAAATTAAAAAACGGCCCCTATACAGGACCGCTTTCATTAACAACAATCTTGACCAGCACCTACCATTACTAACCCTTCACCTTCTTCATTCTTCTGGTAGTCAAGGGTTAAATCCGCCACATGAGAAATGACACTTTCCTCAAATGCAACTTCGATGCCATTTATTATTTCTCGTTTATCCGTTTCTGCCGGCTCATCCAGAGCTAGCCCTAACTTTGGACCACCTCAACCCATCCCAGCAAACACCACGCGAATGGTCGAAACGGAATGTTCATTCATCGTTTCTTCAATAAATGCTTTTGCACTATCTGTAATATTCATTGTTATCACCTCACTTTACAAGTGTAGTATATAGGAAATCACTGATGAAGTCATAGTATACGCAAATATTTATTGTGGAATTAGCCTTCGAAAATTCTCTCCAGCGAAACCTCGAACAAGCTGCTCAGAGTAATGCTTCTGCAGCTCGTTGATTAAATGTTGAAATTGTCCAGCGTGCCTTAATCCATTAACATACACGGATATCCCATCAAAATCAGAGCCAAACCCTATCTGCTCTGAGGCTCCTAAGTTACACATATGCTCAATATGTTTTATAACATCTGTTATCGTTGCAAAGTCTTGCCCCGTTAAAAATAACGGGTGAAAAACAATCCCGATATACCCTCTCTTTTTAACAAGAGCATGAATTTGTTCATCATTTAAATTTCGGGGATGATCACATAGTGTATAAGCATTTGAATGGCTTGCAATAGGATAATCAGCAAGCTCAATCACGTCCCAAAAGCCGTTTATATGTAAATGAGAAACATCCGTTAGAATCTTATTATCATTATTTGCCTGCACAGCTAGCTTTCCAAGTGTGCTTAAGCCAGCACCACGTAATTCACCGACCCCGTCTGCAAATAAATTGGCTTGATTCCAAGTCAGACCAACAGATAAAACCCCTAATTGAAAGAGAATTCGTAGCTTTGTTAAGTCATCACCAATACCATCTAAGCCTTCTAACGTAAGAATAGCACCTATCTCATCGCTCTTTAACGTTTGAATGTCGTCCCAACTTTTTATATGCTTTATTTCGGGATTCGGCTTCACTACTTTCTCATTAAATAAATCGACTTGCTCTAAAATAACTTGAAATTTTTGTTCTTGACGAATGAATGGTTCAACAAATAGAGCAAAGCATTGAATCTTTACTTGCCCCCGTTTTAATCGCTCAAGATTTGCGTCAATCTTCGGATCATTTATAAACGAGCGCTTTGGGTTTTCCCAAAGCTTAAGCAACGCATCGCAGTGTGTATCTATGATTTGAATGGGCATATGACAACCTCCTATATCCCTAAAATCGAATCACCTTTTCAATACCTATACATACATATAAGATATAACAACTGTTATGTATTACTATGAAATGGAGGGAATGACGATGTCTTCTGAAAAGCAACCAAAGCCAAAAAAGCTTCCGACAGGCTATCGAGACATCTTGAAGTCAATTGATGATTTTTTTCAACAAACGTATCAACACCTGCAAGAAATTCCTCTATTCGATCATCCAATTCCAATTAGAGTTTATGAACAAAGTGATTATTTATTAATTGAAGCGGAACTTCCCGGTGTTGACAAACAACAAATACATCTTGATATTTATCGTCAATCGGTTCGAATTCAAGTCAATCATAGTGAGCAGGTTCAAATTAACAACGAGAAAAATGACATCGTTGAAAAGCGTGAGTCAACCCAAGTACGAGAGCGTATAATTCCGATTCCTTTTTCAATAGAGAAAAAGGATGTGAAAGCTGCGTATCGTAACGGACTTCTAAAAATTAAAATTCCGAACAAACGTCAAAATATTCAAATTGATTAAGGAGGTTATCTTATGTTTGGACCACAACGACCAAGGCAGCATCCACAAAGGCCATATACTCAACAGCCACATCTATATTCCCATCCTCAAATGGGAGCAAATCGTCCTCAGCAACCACCTCATTGGGGAATGCCAGGGCAGCAGCATCCACCATTTATGCAGCAAGGTCAACAGATGATGCAATATCAACAAATGGCTCCTCAAAAGCCATCATTGTTTAAATCCGCCTTTATGTCAGAGGACGGAAAATTTGATATGGGGAAAACCGTCAACACTGTTGATCAAGTCGTAAAAACCGTTCATCAAGTTTCCCCTCTTGTTAAACAAGTAGGATCATTCTTTATTAAAAAATAATCCTATTTTTTCAAACGTAGACCATAGGCAAGGGTCTGATTTGAATTGATCATTTTTAAACCTTGTGAAGGATTAAAATCAATTTTCAAATAACCGCCAATCTCATCATATGCTTTCAAATCATAGATAAATAGGATCTTGTCGATTAATACTTCTGTATCATGCGGTCTCGGCTCATCCAGAGCGAGATAAAACTCAATCATTGTACTTCATTCAAATGTGTCTCTCGCGACAATCCGCACGGCACGTTCATCGTTGATCGTGCCTTTTAAATGATCTAAAGCAGGGTCCGTCACAATAATATTCATAATGCACCCCCTTCCTTGTTTTATTTTACCATGCATCCTGTGATTTAGTCCTTATTCGAAGCGTGAAAGAATCATCCGCGTTAATCATTTAGTTCGTTCTTTCTACTTCCAGGCTGTCCGGCTCCTTTGTGAAAACGAATCATAAGGGTTTTAGCATAAACCGTCTCCTCACCTATTTCTATCCTACCTTTTTACATATAATCAGATCAATCCGTCTCGTTCAGAAAAAAACACCCATGATAGGAAGCAGATTATGCTCCTAATGAGTGCTCACTCGCAATTGAAGGTTTATACATTTTTTGAAAAACAGTTAAGCTAATGGCTCCAAGTAGGGCAGTCGTTCCGATCGTAACATAGAGTACTGGAAGACCAAACACTTCAATCATCCAACCGCCAACTAACGACCCAAAAATTCCACAAACCCCTAAAGAAACCGTCAAAAATAAAAGGTGTCCAGTAGCTTGTAACTGTTCGGGAACTAATTTACTTACAAATTGGAGCCCACCAATATAAAAAAGACCAAAGCAAATTCCATGTGTAAGCTGTAATGGCAGGATCATCCACGGTACAGTAATGACACTCATAATAAACCAACGAGTACCATAAAGCAGCCCTGAAGCAATCATTAACGTTATCGGTTTCCATCGATGAAGCCACATTCCACTTGTTGCGAAAACAGCGGCTTCAGTCGCTACGCCGATAAACCAACTCCAGCCAATTAACGATTCTGGTCCACCTAATTCCATAATGTAGATGCCTAAGAAACTATCATTCGTCCGATGACTAATTGAAATTAACATTGCACATGGAAAAAACAGCAGTAGGGCTGGATTTAAGCCTACTCTCAATGCACTTAAGATTGTCACAGGTTTATTTGTAACAGTAATATCCTTTAACGTGAATGCTAACACAGACGCAATGAATGCCATAACGAGCATCAGGATCATCGCATGTTGAACCCCTATAACCATTAAGATATAACCTGCAATGAGCGATGTACTTGCAAACCCTAACGATCCCCACATCCGAATCCGCCCAAAGCTAATCTTTTTATCGCTTGCCGTTCTTTGAGACAAGCTATCTCCTAATGCCGTACTAGACGATAAGAAAAGAAACAAAACGAACATCATCACTAAGTAGCCGTTAAATGAATCCATAAATATAAAAACAAATCCTGTCGTTAAAACCCCGAGTAATGTTAACAGTATCATCCGCTTAATTGTTTTATATTTATCGCTCATGTAGCCCCATATCGGCTGTGCAATAATTGTTGCAAATGGACCTACTGCCATTAACATTCCTACTTGACTTCCAGATAACCCTTCTTCACGAAAAAAAACTGGAATGTAGCTGTTGACAATGGTCATCGCAGAATAGACAAAAAATAAATATGCCATTAACCGGTAGACAGACCGAAATTCCATGGTGGTAGTCCCCCTTTTATTCGATTCCCGAAATATTTCACCCTTTCTAAGGATACTCCTTTCCACTTTAACTTTCTAGTTTTTTTTGAAATAAATTGGTATAGCGAAATTTACAAGTTACAAGGAAAGCCAGCGCTACCTTCCCTATAAAAAGGACATTCTCAAAAAAAGAAGGATATAAATGAATAAAAATACCTCTATCATCTAAGATGACTGAGGTATTCCTTTTTACAATAATCCATCTTGTTCAAATAAAAAATCATAGGGGATGTCTAAGAATAGGTACAGAGACTCAGAGATTGGATAGGAATATGTTCGAATTCGTTCATCTCGATCAATATCAGTGTACAAATCCGAAAGAATCCCTCTTTTCTCTACATTCATCCGTACAATATTTTCAAGAAAATAAGGCCGCCAGCTCCAATTTTTATATCGACCTTCTTCTATAAGCACCCAATCATTTTCACGTCGTTTTTCAGCATTTGAAGATTGTTGAAAACCCTCTTCGTTACAAATATATATTCTAAATGCAAATGGATTACAATCTTTTGCAACCTTCATAATCATTTCGTCATACGAGTCTTGTTCACTAATTTTCTTCATTAAGGCTTTTAGTTGTTGATTTAACTGATTACTTAATGCTAACTGTGCCTCCATTTTCCTACGTTCAAACACAATAAAATGATGAAACTCCTTCTGCATTTTTTCTTTACAAATAGCAGAATTCACAAATTTAGGAACTGGTCTCATTAAGTAAAAGCCTTGGTAATAACGTCCACCATTACGCCACGCGTAATTAAGTTGGTTAAAATTCGAAATTCCCTCAAACAGCAATGTTGCACCAATTTTCCGTGAAAGCATGGCTAGGGAATGATGAACTTCACGATACAAATGAGGTAATTCTTCAGCCTCCATAAAGGTGACGTTCACCTTAACAATGTTTGGTTTCAACATTGCAATTTGGTCGAGGTTCGTATTAGACTGACCAAGATCATCAATCGCAATTCGAATACCCATATTTTGTAAATATGCGAGTAAATGCTTAATATCGTCTAAATGATTAGAGACTTCTTCTTCCTTAAGCTCAAGAACAATTTGATTTAGATTTAGGCCTTTTTCTCGATAAGGCTCGATACGTTTAAGTAACGTTTCTCCATTATCTTTCAACAATAAGTTCGCGTCATAATTAAAAAAAAGAACATCTTTTTGCTCTGTTTCCAAAAATGCATCTAGCGCTTTTTTTTGCATGTGATCATCAAGCTCTAATCGAAAATCATCAGGTATGGATTTATCTTGAAAAAACCAACCAAGTTTTTCGACCCCTTCTTCCGTTTCCATGCGGGCAAGTACTTCGTAACCCACGACCAACTGTTTATCAGCACTTATGATTGGCTGATAATAAGGAATTACTTTTTCTTTATTCATCATGACATCTAACGGGTCCATTGTTCCACCTCCAAAACCAAGCGATCACTATTTTATTATAGCACAAACTTTCGGATAATCATGGAAAAGAAGCTGGACCTTTAAAAGGGGTGACGCAAAAAAAGAGGATACTGAAAAGGTTGATTTTACCTTTCAGTACCCTCCAAGCAAGTGCGAAGCCGTTGCTATTTAATCAAGCCACTATTTACCTTTTTAGTGGATTCTGCAAAAAACGCTTAATTTTTTGAGACACCTCTTTTGGTCGTTCCTCTGGCACTAAATGTCCTGTTTTCTTAAAGGAAAAAAACTGTGATCTGGGTAAATCACTTGCTAGTCGTTTTCCTATACGTACTGGGATAATTTTATCTTCTTCCCCCCACAAAATAAGGCATGGCTGCGATATCATTTGTAGTTCACTTGCCGTTAAATCCCCTTCCCTTTGCCGAACTAAACAAATTAATGAATCATAAAAAGCTTCCTCATTAAAAGGACGGCTGTACTCTCGAACGACGTCATCACTCACCATTTTTTTATTGTATACAACTTGATTTATTGCCTTTTTATAATCTTTTTTCTGAAGCCATCTTCTTATAAACGTTTGTGCAAATGGAAGATACGTTGCGTAAACATATGAGCGTTTCACACGTTTTAAATAACCTGAGCTTGAAAGGAGAACAATGTAATTTACTAGGTTAGGAAATTTCTTTGCTGTATAAAGGGCAACCTGTCCACCCATAGAATGGCCAATTAATGTTACATTTGTTAACGCCATATGTGTAATAAAAGCTGCGATTAAATTCGAGTAATTATCGAAGGAATAACGAAAGTCATGTCTTTTTGCACTTCGACCAAATCCCGGTAAATCAACTGTAATAATATCATATTTCTTTCGTAAATAAGGAATAAGCGCTCGAAAACTATAACTTGATGACACAAAGCCATGAATCATTAACAGTACACCATGACTTCGACGAGAGCACTTATACAACTCATAATACACATCTGTATTAAGCAAATATAACGTCGTTTTTTCAGTTGCTTCTCTCATACATCAACCTCCCATCACTGCCGTTTATTTTTCATATTGTTAGAATGGTCCTCATGTACAATATAGGCAACTCGAAAGTATGAATTCATCATTCTCATTTATATTTATGTTAGGTGTAGGAGGCTCTGTTTACATGTCTAGCAATCCACCCCAAATATTTATTGACATGTGTTATATGGATTAATTTGTACGGTTTTAATTGCCAACATGCATACGATAAATGAGTATTTTAAAACAACAACCGCAATTGAAGCTGTTTTGTTGGAATTTAAATGCGTAGCTTATAAGAAGAAGTGATTATATACCCGCTCCGTAAACAGCTAGACATTCAAAAACGCATTGTTATAACTCAGTAGAAATACAACAAGATAAAGAGCAGCTCGTTTAACAAGCTGCTCTTTCTGTTATTTGGATAAATCGTACGGTGTTTCCTGGTATACATAGTAGTTTAACCAATTTGAAAAAAGTAAATTACTATGAGCTCTCCAACGCAGGCGTGGTTCTTGTGTTACATCATCTTTCGGAAAATAATTTTGAGGAATCGTAATATTCAACCCTTTTTGAACATCACGTTCGTACTCATCTCTTAACGTACAGGCATCATACTCAGAATGGCCTGTAACAAAAATTTGCTTACCGTTTTTTGAGGCAACAATGTATACACCGGCTTGTTCAGACATACTTAATATTTCAATATCTGGAACTTCTCTAATATCTTCTGCACGCACATCGGTATGCCTTGAGTGTGGTGCTAAAAACTCATCATCAAAACCACGTAAAAGCTTGCGATTTGGAATTTCAACTGTATGTGGAAAAATACCAAATAATTTTTGGTCTAACCGATATTTGCCAACGCCATAATGATGATATAGTCCAGCTTGTGCCCCCCAGCAAATATGAAGCGTGGACGTCACATTTTGAACACTCCAGTCCATGATTTGCTTTAATTCTTCCCAATAATCAACCGCTTCAAATTCAAAACGTTCAACAGGGGCTCCCGTTATTATCATTCCGTCAAATTTTTGCGATTTCACTTCATCAATCGTTTTATAAAACGATTTAAGATGTTCATGCGAAGTGTTCTTCGATACATGCGTGTCTGGATACATGAAAGATACATCTACTTGCAACGGTGAGTTTCCGAGTAAACGTAATAACTGAGTTTCAGTCGTTTCCTTAATCGGCATCAAGTTTAAAATGACAATTTTTAAAGGTCGTATGTCTTGACTGTAGGCACGACTTTCATCCATCACAAAGATATTTTCTGAATTTAAGATTTCTTTTGCCGGTAAGTGATCTGGGATTCTAATTGGCATTTTCTCTCTACTCCTTTGTCTCTCTTAGTCATCTATTTGTATGTAACAATTATTTTCTTCAAATACTAAGATAAAAACATAAGCTTGTCTTTTTATGCTACGTAAAAGAATACACGATGTTTGGTAAAACATAAAGGATATTCTTTTATATTGTCGAAGACGTTCTATGTAATTATTTAAAATATCATGATTTTAATGGATTCGCAATCATTATTTTGATGAAAAGAGTTGATGATATGAATGTTCGGATCGAATGGACGTATCGAGAGCCAAAACGTAAACGAGAGTATTTTATGAAAAGTGAACAGATTCCTTTAGGGGAGGCTTTACAGCTTGCTGAGGATTTAGAAAAAACAGGCCGGTTAAAAGAACTTACCTTCTATGACGAACAAGATACAAGCTGGACAAAAAAAGATTTATTACGCTATTTAAAGAAATTTGAAACCGAACCTCATGACATCTATGCTTATTTTGACGGTGGCTTCGATATCCAGTCAAAACAGGCAGGACTAGGAATCGTTATCTATTATACACAACACCATAAAAAATGGCGTATCCGTCATAATCAAAAGATTGATTTACTACTTGATAATAATGAAGCAGAATATGCTGCGCTTTCCTTACTCTATGATAAATTAGAGGAGCTAGGTGTTCACCATCAACCCATTGTAATCCATGCAGATTCCATGGTTGTTGTAAATCAAGCTTCTGGTGAATGGCCTTGCTTTGAAGAGAACTACATCCCTTGGCTGGAGCGTATTGAGCAAAAAGTAAAAAAGCTCGGCTTAACACCTTCATATGAGCTGCTTGAACGTCAATTAAATAAGGAAGCGGATCAATTAGCATCGCAAGCATTAAAAAATGTTGAAATTTCAAGCGTACTTGAACAAGTTCAAGGGTAATCACTTAGATATTGCAAATTCACAAAATGAAGGCCGAATTTAAGGGATTCCCTTAAATTCGGCCTTCTCAAGATGACTTTTAATGATTTTCAAGGCGCTCCATTACTTGTAATGCAAATGTATCTTCTAGTCTCGTCACACCAAGTGGTTCTGGAACCCTTCCATAATCTTCGTGATGAAAATCCGAACCACCAGTACGAAGCAAAGTTACTCCTAGTTCTTCTTCAATTTGTTTACAAAGGGATTCATAGCGAACTTTATCCTCGTCGCTATGATCACGATGGTAGACTTCTATTCCATCTAATCCCCAATCCCTTACCCATGTACCGATGAAATCGTCTAGGTCATAGTAGATTGGATGAGCAACAATCGCGAATCCACCCGTTTGATGAATCCAGTCAATCGCTTCTTTAATTGTCATTTCCTTTTCTTTCGCAACGTAACATGACTTTCCCTCCGCTAAATACCGCTCAAATGCTTCGGATACAGTGTTTACATAACCATGATCAATTAATGCTTTCGCAACGTGGGGACGCCCAATACTCCCTCCATCGACATATTTTAATACATCTGCAGCTTTCACGTCTAACTCAACTTTCTCAAGTTTATCGAGCATTGTATCAAGCCTTCTTCGTCTAATGTTACGCTGTTCCACTAACATTTGACGCAGTTGCTGATTTTTCCAGTCAAAGCCATAGCCTAAAATATGAACGCTTTTCCCTTG
Source organism: Halalkalibacter urbisdiaboli (assembly GCF_002156385.1). GTDB lineage: Bacteria > Bacillota > Bacilli > Bacillales > Bacillaceae_D > Halalkalibacter_A > Halalkalibacter_A urbisdiaboli. The sequence continues at coordinate 684,371 of NZ_MVJM01000003.1, read as the reverse complement.
AAATTTTGTCGAGAACTCAATTCCAGGAATCACTGTAATTCCAAGATTCTCTCCCACTATAATTGCTTCTTCGATTCCTTCAACTGTATCATGGTCAGTTAATGAAATAATCTCAAGGCCAACTTCTGCACATTTATGAAGGAGCTCTTTCGGGGAGTAACCACCATCAGATGCTGTTGAATGCATATGAAGATCACTATTTTTTTTAAACGTTCGCATCCGTTCCTTCCTTTCAAGTTAAAGCTTAATATCCCAAGTAACCTGCCCTGTCCGTAAATGATCTGTGTAAACAAACGTATAGTTTGTACCAATTGGGACCTCAAAGGCAACTTCACCTCGTTTAATGCTTTCTGGGTGAATTTGCCCACTTAAAATCCCCTTTGTTTCAATATTAGAAGAATAGTTATACGCATAATTCTCCTCATCAACTAATGTTAGCTTAAACATCGAAAATTCATACACTGATTCACGTGTATTTTCTATAGTTAAATCAACAATGACAAAATGAGTATCTGCCTTTTCACTCGGCTCCGTTCGTACATGATTAACAGTTAAAATTAACCCATTTATTTCATTGCTCATAGACTGGTTAGTCTCTTTTAACGTTTGCTGAGTAACGGCCTGAGAGAACTTATTACTGATCATCCCGTATCCAATTAATCCAATTAAACAAAAACTAAGGCATATTAAAACAAACACTTTCCCCTTCATAGCAGTTCCTCTCCTCAACGATGTTTATCTTGATCGTCTCTCGTTTGACGATAGTACTTATTTTATGAAATACGGAAAAGGTTGATGATAGGTATTAAGACTTCCACCAAGCATCATATATCGTCACAGGTAAATGTCGTTTATGCTCTGTCATGTTGTATCTACCTTCAATTTTGTTCTTAATTGATTCTTCTACCTTTTTTCCTTCAAGATAGTCATCAAGTTGTTCATATGTCATTCCTAAAGCAACTTCGTCAGGTAAACCTGGTTTATCATCTTCTAAGTCAGCAGTCGGTGCTTTTTTATAAAGGTGTTCAGGAGCATCTAGCTCAATTAATAACGCTTTTCCTTGTCGCTTTGTTAACCCAAACAACGGAGCAATGTCACATGCACCGTCCCCGTGCTTTGTGAAGAAACCGGTAATCGCTTCAGCTGCATGATCTGTTCCAATCACGAGACAACCAAAGTGGGCCCCTATATCATATTGCACCTTCATGCGTTCTCTCGCCTTCGTATTGCCTTTGTTAAATACTGAAAGCTCCTCGTTTGTTGCTTGTTGAAAAGCAGCAACGGACGCATCTACAGCAGGCTTGATGTTGACAGTCACGACACGAGAAGGCTCTATAAATTTTATCGCATCCTGGGCATCCGCTTCATCCTGCTGTTCACCATACGGAAGGCGTACTGCGATAAATTGGTATTCAACCGTATCCTGTTCTCCATTTAATTCATTTACAGCTTGCTGTGCCAATTTCCCCGCAAGTGTCGAGTCTTGTCCACCGGATAAACCTAGTACATATCCATTTGCTTTCGTATGAAGTAGATAATCCTTTAAAAAATCAACTCGCAGTTGAATTTGTTCACGAGCATTGATTTCAGGCTTTGTATTCAAATCATCAATAATTTGCTGTTGGTTTTTTTTCATCGTTCATCCTCCTAATCCACGCTTGAAATTAATGCTTGTTTATTAAACGCTCAAGCTGAATTTCAATCCCTTCTTGCTTTAATATATCTTGTTGTTTCTCTCCAAGTAAATCAAAATGAGGAAAAGGGTGTCGATTATGTAACCATTCTTGTTTTAGACCGTATGCCCTCCCCCAAGCAAGAAGCTTTCTGACATCAGCACAAGCTACCTTCGTAACAGTTTTGCAAGTTGGAAACCGGTCATCTAACCAATAATGAGTAAGGAAGGCGATTTCTCCTCTTAACGCTTTATCCTTCCATTGCTGAAGGTCTTTTTTGTTAATACCAAGCGCCACTTTGAATCACCAGCTTTCAACTTATCACATCTATTCTATCATACCATGTTAAACCATTTTTTTCTTCTTTGAAGCTGTGCTGTCTTTTCATACTGTACTAATCGAATTCGTTGCAATACATCATGCGTTTTTACTGGATGCTTCTCTATTTCGTTTTTCCGCTTCATGACGTCTGCTTCTACCATTCGGTCAAGAGACTCCAGTGCTAATGCACGAATATGTGGATTATCAGAACTCATCTGTTTAACGACAACTGCAAATTTAGACCACTCTATATCATTCTCCGAGTATATAGCCATGTTATCGTCCCCCTTATTTTTTTGTTATCATCTTATTCCCCCTTCTTCATCTTAATCCTTTGATTTAAATTGTAGTTTTTCGTCTTTAATTAGCGAGTGAACTCACTTTACATACTTTCAGCAAAAAAAATAGCCAGGTAATAACCCGGCTATTGCTGCAAAAAACTATTTGTACCCGTTTTTTCTGTCAGACATTTCATCTGCGATTTCAGCCTCAAAGCTGTCAATACTTTGCTGACGACGATTGTTCTTTTCTTGAATCGCTCGTTTTTCTGCTTTTGTCAAATCCGTATTAGCCATTGTTTCTTCTGCAGCCTCAATATTGTGCGCTGTCTGTTCCTTCATTGTTTGCAACTTCTCAACATTGTCGTTTCGGTTATCTGGCTTAGCCACTGTGAATCCTCCTCTATATTTTACTACCTATTTAGTATGAGAATTCAAATAACGATTATTCATTTCTGTTTTATCGTCTCGTACACTTCATGCCACTTTGGTAAATTTTTACGCATTGAAATAGGACGAAAGGTTTCTTTTTTCACACAAACGTGTGTGCTTGAGCCAGTAGCACAAAGCTTCCCTTCTTGATTTAGTACTTCATATTGATAAGTAACACGGATCCCATCGTAGTTTTCAACCCATGTCTTTACCGATACTGCCTCACCATAGGTTGCAGGATATTTATAGGAAACTTGAATATCTGTTACCGGAGATAAAATTCCTTCTTTCTCCATCTCAGCATAATTAAAACCGATTTCCCTAATTAGCTGCGTCCTTCCTAGCTCAAACCAGACAACATAGTTGGAATGATGAACAACTCCCATTTGGTCTGTCTCTGCATAGCGTACCTCAATCTTTGTTTCTGTCAAATGCACCCTTACTCCCCCTTTTTTGAACATTTTAACACATGCATCATTGCAACATTCAACAAATTTCTGACATTCAAGAGAGAATGCTTTATCTATTTAAGAAATATGAGAAAATACTGATAGGAGGACGTTATGTTAAAAAAGCTCATTGTACTTTTTACTTATTTACTCATGGCTTTACTAATTTATTTATATGGAGAAAGTCTTCTCGACTGGATCCGAACAGGAGGCACTGATTATCTCCTTGTTACAACCGTTTTGGCTATGACATTTGCGCTGTTTCCGATTATTCCCTATCCTATCATTGGAGGGATCCTAGGTGCTACCTATGGTCCATTTCTAGGAAGTATGATTACATGGCTTGGGTCATCCCTCGCATCAGTTATGATGTTTGTTTTTGTTAGATATGGGTACCAAGATTGGGGGCAAGCGATACTTTCCCGTTATCAAACACTTTCTAAAGTAACACACCTATTTGAACGAAATGGTTTTATGGCTGTTTTTATCTTTCGTTTACTACCCGTAGTCCCTTCAATTGTTGTGAACATATATTCAGCAGTAAGCAAACTCTCATTCATAAGCTATACGATTGCCTCATCAATTGGGAAAATTCCCGCGATGATATTATTCGCTGTAATTGGTAATACACTTTTCACCAATCCAGGACAATTACTCTTTATTGTTATTAGCTATGGGATTTTTCTAGCTATTGTTTACGCCTGTTATCGCATAGTTAACAAGCTTCAATTAGCAAAACACAATAGGTTGCCCAAAAGGTCATAACACCTTGAGGACAACCTATTTAAACTTGAAAAACAACAATTCTTTTCTTCACCCATGATATGATTAAATAGAATATAGTTCCTATAAACGTACCCGATGAATTTAAAATGACATCATCAATATTTGAAACACGTTGGGTAAATAAAAACTGGCAGACCTCGATAAAGAGCGAGGTTGAAAACCCAATGATAAAGACGACACTAATATGTTGCAAGCGTCTAATAGTTAAAGGTAATAAAAAACCTAAAGGGATAAATAAAATGACATTTCCAAGTAATATTCGAATAGGATCCATGACATCTTGACTAAACACTGCAATTCGATAAATACTTCGAAAAGGAGTGAGGTTGTAATTTCTCCCGCCAGGTCCAACAGGCCCAAGAGAAGCTCCATAATTCCAAGCAAAAAGTGTTACATAAAAAAGCGCAAGGACATATAATCCGAGTATTACATAGAGGAATGTCTTCCGATGCTTTCTTATCATTCAGACACATCCTTTGTTCCACCTTCTCCCTCCATTATTTCCTTTTCTCCTTAGAATGACAAGCCATTTTTCTCGACAAGTTTTTACTAACATAGATTCGACAGCAAGCCTAATTATATTTAAACAAAAAAGGCCCTTCGCAATGCGAAGAGCTCGATTATTAACCTTTTGGAGGAATGTAATCAGGCTGTTGATTCCCTTTTGTCGCCATCTTTTTACCACCATTTGCATCAGAAGCACGTGGTTGTGTCCCTAAGTGGTCGGGTCTGAATCTGGCATGGTTATGCTGTGTTTTTTTCATTAAAAATCCCTCCTCGATTTTATTTTGTGCAATAACGAGAGAGTTAAACCAACCACTATTTGTTTTTATTTTGCCTTAGTATGGCGTTCCTCCCATTGTTCTTCAAGACGCTCAAGCGCTTGTCTATCCTTTAATAAACGTTCTTTATTTTCTCTTACTAGTTCCTCAAATGTTAATTTTCTGACTCTTCTCATAAGAAAACACTCCTTGTTCTTTTTAACCATTTTGTCGAAAAAGGAGTGAATTTATACTTAATTTGTTTTCTTTTTTTCTTTTGGACTAATGAAAATATTTCCTATTTCATCAATCGTCATACAAAAAATTTCCTTTGGATTTGCATATCCGTGCTTATGAATTTCTGTTCTTAACCAATCAACCGTACCGAATTTCTTTACATTTGCATCTATTATATGTCCATCTTCAATTAATACAGATGGATATCCCTTCGAAGGTGTTGACATTTGAAGGTCATTTGGTGTTACAGAATCGTAAGCAGACTTTTTAATGACACTAATATCACCGTTCATCTCTAATATTGCGTACTCAACCTCATTTAAATCGGTTGCACTTTTTAGCCTAAGATCCATCATAAATGATTCCAGTGTAATACGTGCTTTTTTTAATTGTTCATGTAAAATGACACCATGCCTCATTAAAATAATCGGTTCATCCTCTAATACACGTCTTAAACGAGGAGCTCTAAGTGCAACAAGTGTAAGAGATACATGCAGTGTAGCAACTAAGGCTGCCGCTGAAAATGGACCAGCTAATGGTGCTTCTCCATCTGCTAATGGTTCTCCTAAAATATCCCCGATGACAACGCCAAATATAAAGTCTAGAGGCTCAATGGCATTCATTGAACGTTGCCCTATAATTTTAACTAGGATAAAAATATAAAGATACACGATAACCGCTCTAATAAGAAAACCTGAAATTGGAAGTGTTTCTGATCCAGTCCAAAATTCGAACAAGTGAATCACCTGCTTTTAAATCATATCGTATAAGGAAAGGTATAATAACCTTTCCCTTCGTTTAATTTTGATTAAATTGTGGTTCTTCCTGTAACACTTGCTGATAACGCCCTTCAAGCATCGTTACAATGTTTTTTTGTTGCTCTGCTAACTGTTGAAACATCGATTTGGCTTGTTGATTCTGTGTTTCAAGTGCAAACTGTGTTAAACTTGCTTCTACACTTTGTGCAGAGGCTATCGCTTGCTGTATTTGTGTTTGAACAGTCATAACCGACTCCTTTATCCTTTGAAGTTTCGATTCATTTTTTCGGCTTCTCTATCTGCATACGTCTCAAATTCTGTTTCTGGATGATTGTCTTTTCCTTGCTTTTTGGCATTATTATTGCGCTGTGCGTTTGGATTACCCTTTTTCTGACGACCCATTTCTATCCCTCACTTTCTTATTCTTCATTGGTAGCTTGCTCAAATCTTCATCAGTTATGAATTCTTTTTTTATTTTTAATACGGTACGTGAAATTTTTAATTATAAAGAAAAACAATCCGCAAAAATGCGGATTGTTTTCTTTATATTATGCTAAACGGTTACGAAGAACCATTTGAAGGATACCACCATGACGATAGTAATCAACATCTACTTCACTATCGAAACGAACGAGTGCTTCAAATTCCGTTTTCTTTCCGTTTTCATCTGTTGCCACAACTTTAACGATGTCACGTGGCTTAACATCATTTGATAATTGAACATCAAATGATTCTTTACCTGTTAATCCTAAAGATTCTGCACTGTCACCCTCTAAGAACTGAAGTGGAAGTACACCCATAAGAACAAGGTTGCTACGGTGAATACGCTCATAGCTTTCTGCAATAACTGTCTTAATACCTAATAGGTTTGTACCTTTAGCAGCCCAGTCACGTGAGCTTCCCATTCCGTAATCCTTACCTGCAAGGATAGCAAGACCTGTTCCATCTTCTTTGTACTTCATTGCAGCATCATAAATTGATGTTACTTCACCAGTAGGCCAGTATGTTGTGAATCCACCTTCAGTACCAGGAGCAACTTGGTTACGAATACGGATATTCGCAAATGTACCACGCATCATAACTTCGTGGTGACCACGACGCGATCCGTAAGAGTTGAAATCTTTTGGCTCAACACCTTTAGACATTAAGTACTTACCAGCAGGCGTATCTTTACCGATTGCACCAGCAGGAGAAATATGGTCAGTTGTAACAGTGTCACCAAATTTACCGATAACACGAAGACCTGATAATGGCTTAATATCTTCTGGTTCAGCAGATAATCCTTCAAAGAACGGAGGATTTGCAATGTATGTTGAATCTTCATCCCACTGATAAAGTGAATCTTCAGTCGTAGAAATTTCATTCCAACGAGCATTACTATTGAATACTTCATCATATTCACGACGGAATAGCTCAGGTGTTACTGTTGATTGAACTACTTCTTTAATTTCTGCAGCTGAAGGCCAGATATCTTTAAAGAAGACATCATTTCCGTCTTTATCCTTACCTAAAGAATCATTTTGAAGGTCTACATCAACAGTTCCTGCTAACGCATAAGCAACAACTAGCGGTGGTGACGCTAAGTAGTTCGCTTTTACTAACGGATGAATACGCCCCTCAAAGTTACGGTTACCAGAAAGTACAGACGTTACTGTTAAGTCGTTTTCTGCAACCGCCGCTTCGATTTCATCCTCTAAAGGACCTGAGTTACCAATACATGTTGTACAGCCATAACCAACAATATTAAAGCCGAGCTTTTCCATATATGGAAGAAGGCCAGAATCTGTTAAGTAACCTGTAACAACCTTTGAACCAGGAGCTAATGACGTTTTAACGAACTCAGGAACTTCTAAACCTTTTTCAACAGCCTTTTTCGCAACAAGCCCTGCTCCGATAAGAACATAAGGGTTTGAAGTGTTCGTACAGCTTGTAATAGCCGCAATTGCAATTGAACCAGTTTTCATAACTGTTTCACGACCATCCTTGAAGCTAACCTTCACTTCTTTCTTAAATTCTTCCTCTGAAAGTCCAAGCCCTTGTGTTCCTTGTGGTGCTACAACAGCTTTGCGGAAAGAATCTTGCATTTCAGTTAATGGTACAAGATCTTGTGGGCGTTTAGGACCAGAAAGGTTTGCCACAATTTCAGAAAGGTCAATCTCAACCACACTTGTATATGTTGGATCAGGTGTTTCACCTGGTACATAAAATAAGCCATTTGCCTTACTGTACTCTTCAACAAGCTTAATTTGCTCTTCAGAACGACCTGTAAGACGTAGATAGTTTAGTGCTTCTTCATCAACTGGGAAGAAACCACATGTTGCACCATATTCTGGAGCCATGTTTGAAATTGTTGCACGATCAGCAAGTGGCATTACTGCTAGACCAGGACCGTAGAATTCAACAAACTTACCTACTACCTTTTTCTCACGTAAAACTTGTGTAACTTTTAGCGCTACGTCTGTTGCTGTTGTTCCACTTGGAAGAGAACCTGTGAATTTAACACCGATAACTTCTGGAACTGGGAAGTATGAAGGTTGGCCAAGCATACCAGCTTCTGCTTCAATACCACCAACACCCCATCCAAGTACACCAATACCGTTAATCATTGTTGTATGAGAATCAGTACCTACAAGTGTATCTGGAAATGCAATCGTTTCCCCGTCTTTTTCAAGAGAATGAACAACGTTTGCTAAATACTCAAGGTTAACTTGGTGAACAATCCCTGTTGCTGGTGGAACGGCACGATAGTTATCAAATGCTTTTTTTGCCCAGCTAAGGAACTTATAACGCTCTTCATTACGTTGGAATTCTAGGTTCATGTTAAAGTCTAATGAATCATCTGTACCTGCTTTATCAACTTGTACAGAGTGGTCAATAACTAAGTCTACAGGGATTTCAGGGTTAATTTGGTCAGGGTTACCACCCATATCAGCCATAGCCTTACGTAGTGCTGCAAGGTCAACAACCGTTGGAACACCTGTGAAGTCTTGTAAAATAACACGTGATGGCTTGAAAGGAACATCAACGTCAGCACTCTGCTCAGCAGTTCCCCACTTCGCTAGGTTTTCTACATGTTCTTTTTTAATGAAATAATCATCATACTGACGTAGAACAGATTCTAATAACACCTTTACCGAATATGGTAGCTTCGACACCTGTCCAATACCAGCATCTTCTAAAGCTTGCAATGAATAATAATTATACGTTTTTCCGTCTACTGAAAAAGACGAACGAGCCTTAAAAACATCATTACTCTTTGACATATGTATACCCTCCTTCTCAAAACTATCATACCGCATGCGGCACAACTTGTCTAAATCTATCTATATTGGAATGAAGCCTTACTACATTAGAAAGCGCTTTATAGTTGCCACACTCCTTCTCTAGAATAGCAAAAATCAAGAAAAGAATAAATGAATTTTTAAAATTTTATTGATTGTATTTTTCGAAAAAAATAGTACTTCGAAACCAATTAGAATAAAAAACTAAGGTTTTTGAAAGAAAAACCGAACATTAGGACAAATCCCCATCCGAAATAAAGGCTTTTTCAAAGAAAAACAAAATCCCCACTTCACTGTCGTTCGTCTACACCCATTATTCCTCAAACTAGTCTTATATATTACAAATGCAACGAATGATCCTTTTTTATCGACACAAACTATATGTATGATGGAGGTGATAACAATGACGAGAAAAAAAGCAAATCACGTAAGACCGGGGATGAATGACGCTAAAGCACAAGGGAAAGACACAGGGTTATCATCACAAGTAATGGAAGAGATGGGTAATGAACCACTAACGGAAATGCAAAGACAAAACAATAAAAAAACGAAGAAACGTCAATAGTCTGGAGGGAATGTTCATGACAGAGCATAACACATATAAAGATCAAAGAAGGAATTCACCAAAAGGTCAATATTCAGCTAGCCAGCCTGAACCATTAAGTGGTTCAAAAAAAGTGAAAATCAGGAACCAAAAAGGCGGCCACTAAAAAAATTCCTTTCATGTAGCTTTCTAAAAAGGAACGGCACCTCTAACAATTGGTGCCGTTCCTTTTTCATTTATCCTCTTGGTGCTTTAAACTTTCTTCTCGTCTTTTTTTCCTTGAGTGATACCGATCTTCAGCCTGATCGTAATGCCATTTCTCCTCATCCGTTTCCGGAATAACTGGAACGACTGTGATTGGCTTCCCTTCATCATTTAAAGCAACAAAGGTTAAATAAGACGTTGCTGTGAGTCTCCGTTCTCCAGTTTGGAGATCTTCTGCTTCGACCTTCACAAATACCTCCATTGATGTTCTTCTTGTATACGTAACAATCCCTTCGATACAAATTGCCTCTCCTGTGCGGATAGGTGAAATAAAATCAAAACTATCACTTGAAGCCGTTACGACAGATCTTCGTGAATGTCGCATTGCTGCGATACTAGCGACTTTATCAACGTACGCCATCACATTCCCCCCGAACATCGTTCCAAGATGATTAGTATCAGGTGGTAACACAAGATCAGTTAAAATCGTTTTTGATTGGGAAGCTGGTTTACCTTTCATGGTGACATTCCCCTTTCACGAGTTCGTCGGTTCAAACTCCTGCAATCGAACGAGTAAATCAACCGATTCCTTATCATCAATTGTACGAAAATCAAGAGCAATACAATTCTCTTTCAACCGAGTCACAACAGCAGGATTTCCCATACGTAACTGTTCATGAAGATTCTGGGCTTTAATGTGTTCATTCGACAATAATAACAAATACGTATTAAGTTCAACTGCTGGCATCGTGCCACCACCGACCATAGAAACATCTTTAATAAGCTCAGTATTCCAAACCTTTGATAATTTTTCACGGAAATGCTCGGCCTTTTCTTTAATTTCATCCTCGGTTAATAATATCGCCTTCATCGTAGGAAGCTGCTTTGCTTGCTTTTCATCTTGATATGCCTTAAACGTTGCTTCCAGGGCAGCAAGTGTCATTTTATCAACACGAAGAACTCGTGCTAGCTGATGCTTTTTTAATTTTTGAATCCAGCGTTTCTTCCCAGCAATAATTCCAGCTTGAGGACCACCAAGAAGTTTATCACCACTAAAGGTAACGATGTCTGCACCTTGTTGAAGGCTTTCTTTCACAGTCGGCTCTTCACCTATTTGATATGTTCTTAAGTCAAATAGCGCGCCACTTCCTAAATCCTCGTATAATAGTATATCCTTCGATTGAGTTAAAGGTGCTAACTGCTTAGCTGCTACATCACTTGTAAACCCGATCGTTTTGAAATTACTAGTATGAACTTTCATAATCATTGCTGTATTTTCAGTGATCGCTTGTTCGTAATCGTAGAAATGAGTTTTATTTGTTGTTCCCACTTCAACAAGAGATGCACCACTTTCCTCCATTATTGAGGATACGCGAAAAGAACCACCTATCTCAACTAATTCTCCTCTTGATACAATGACCTCTTTATCACGAGCAAGAGCTTTTAAAACAAGATAGACTGCAGCCGCATTATTGTTTACGACCATTGCGGCTTCAGCACCTGTAACTTGTTTTACTAAATCTTCGATGATATCATGCCTTGAGCCTCTTTGCCCCTTTTCCAAATTATATTCTAAATTTGAATAATTTCCTGCAACATCAATCACTTGGTCAATCGCTTCTTGAGAAAGCTTTGCGCGCCCAAGATTTGTATGTAAAACAGTACCTGTTGCATTAATAACTCGCTGTAAATTCGTTGTATTGTAAGCAGTAAGTCTTTCTTTTACCTTTTCAAAAATAATATTCGTGATCAGTGAAGATTCAATCGACAGACCTTGCAATAGTTCCTGTCTTAGCTCGGATACAGACGCTTGAATCCACTCTGTTACTAACTCAACTGAAAAACCTTTATTTAATAAATCGCTACTCCTCGAGTCCTGTTGTAACTCGTGAATAGCTGGAATTTGACGTAATAATGTATTCAACAAAATGCCACCCTTCTTCAGCCTAGTAAAAGCACTGAAGAAGGGCTCTTACTAAGCGTCCATCGCTTCTATTTGTTTTATAACTGCTTGTGGATCAGGAAACTCACCTGTTTCCTTCTTTGAATAAACCTTTTCATCGTTAACCGTAACTTCAAACACTCCGCCAGAACTTGTGATAAGTTTAACCTCTTCAACCTTACCACGAAAATGCTCCAATAATTCGTCCGTGAAACTCACGGCTTTAGGTGCATAGTTTCACATCATACAAAATTCAACAGATACTTTATAGCCCATTCAAATCAAACTCCTTTACAGATTTTTCTCCTCTATTGTAGGATAATATGAGGACGGATGCAAAAATTCCGCTCTCAATAGCCAAACTATTATCGAGAAGTAAACGTTTCTCTTTGAATGATAACTTAGGAGGTGTCCTAATTGGACAAACAAGAAATGATTCGTCTCACATCATTTTCAACGAAAGCTGGTTGAGGATGCAAAATTGGTCCTGAAGACCTGTCGCAAGTTTTGCGACATTTACCGAAGCAAACACATGACTCAAATTTATTAGTTGGCCTTGATACGTCCGATGATGCTGGTGCTTATCGCTTAACTGACGACCTAGCTATGATTCAAACAGTCGACTATTTTACCCCCGTTGTCGATGACCCTTATATGTTTGGGCAAATCGCAGCCGCAAATGCATTAAGTGACGTTTATGCAATGGGTGGAAAACCTACAACGGTTATGAATATTGTTGGCTTTCCTATTAAAAAGCTTCCACCTGAAATGCTCGCTGATATATTACGTGGCGCAGCAGATAAAACAAAAGAAGCAGGGGCTGTTATTGTCGGTGGACATTCTATCGACGATCAAGAACCAAAGTTCGGATTATCCGTTACAGGCCTTGCCCATCCTGACCGCATTTTTAAAAACGTCGGGGCCAAACCGGGCGATGTACTCGTATTAACCAAACCAATTGGAGTAGGTATTTTAACTACTGGAATTAAACGTGAAGCTGTAACACCGGAGCAAGAAGCTGCTGTAACCGAAACGATGGCTTTACTAAATAAACATGCTGCTGAACATTTAGAGCAACTACACCCTCATGCTGTTACAGATGTTACTGGCTTTGGTTTATTAGGCCACAGTTTTGAAATGGCAAAAGGTAGTGATGTCACGTTTGAAATTGATGTGAAAAATGTTCCGATGCTTGATGGGACACAAGAGCTTGCAGAAAAGGGAATCATTCCTGGGGGCTCGAAAGCAAATGAACGTTGGCTTGCCGACTCAGTTTTTTATTCGGAAACAGTCACAGACGTGGAGAAAAGCATTTTATGTGATGCAATTACATCTGGTGGGCTACTCATTAGCCTAACGGAAGACGAGGCAAACTCCTATGTGAACGCGATGCATGGTGACGAAGCGCACGCGACAATAATCGGACGAGTTGTTGAGAAAGGTGAACATGCAATAAAAGTAATGTAACTTAGATTATAAAAGGACGCTTGGGTGACAAGCGTCCTTTTGTTTCTATCATTAATGCATTTTCCGTTCAGCAAATTCTTTATCCATCATCATAAAGTAGTCACCGCCAACACTTATGCCAGAAAGTTTTTGAATAATATCACGGAATAGTTCCTCTTCTTCCACTTGCTCATCAACAAACCAATGTAAAAATTGGATCGTCGCATGCTCCTTATGTTCCGTCGCAAGATCCATGATAGCATAAATACTTCGGGTTACTGCTTGCTCCTGTTCAAGTGATTGCTTCGCGATATGTAATGGACTTTCATGCATATTATTTGGAGCAGTAAGAGCTTTGAAATGTGGACGCTCTCCCATTGAAACAAGGAAGTGATAAAACTTCATCGCATGAAAACGTTCTTCCTCAGCTTGGACCATATAAAAATTAGCAAAACCATGATAGCCATGTGCTGAAAAGTATGAAGCCATAGCTAGGTAGGAGTGTGCTGCTTCAAATTCATAGTTCATTTGATTATTTAGAGCTGTAACAATTTCTTTCGGTAACATCTTCTCATCCCTCCAATTCATGTCGTTAAAAACACATTATCATAAATGTGCAGAAATTTCCTCCTTATCCCTTCACCAATTCGTTTCTTGTTTATCATTTGCGAAATATATGGTTTTTTGACACCGTTCAACAAAACAAGCTATCAGTCGCTATCATTAAGATAGCAACTGATAGCTTGTAGCTATTATCGCAATTCAATTACACGATACTCGTACGGACCAACGTTTATTTCTCCTTTTGATATACGTTCATGACTGAGTCCATCAACCGCATTTGAAGGAAGTGTAACCGTTCCCCCTTTACCGTCCATATTAATGACAAACCATGTTTCGAAGTCTTCATTGACTCGTGGCGCAACAATGGTTCCATTTGTCACGGCTTGTGAAGGAATATCTGCTTCATTCGAATAATGCTTTATCATTTTCTTTAATAGACTATCTCCCGCTTCACCTATTGGCAATGCTCCTAGCATGACCACTTTCCCGTCACCTATTTTATATTCTGTGATAAACGCTTTTCCTTCTGATACACCACCTTCTACTGTACCAACTGCCGTTTTTTCATCATATTCAAAAATCGTACTCCATAAACCTAATGGTGCTTTTTCTCCAAAGGCGTTGCCAATTGCCCCTGTTCCGTCCATTGGATACGTGTATAATGCTTCGACACCGACTTTTTCTTCTAGGTCACCCAAGGCCGCATTCGTGTGTATCGTATGTTCTCCCGTTCTACCACCACTAAGCGGACCAACAACCCACGTCCCCCCTGCTTCAACAAATGCTATCGCTTTATCAATGTATTCCTTAGAGATATATTGAACAAAAGGTGTAAACAAAAGCTTATATCCTTCTAAACTAGCATTCTCAGGAATCACATCCCGATGAATTCCTAATGAAACTACTCTTTCATAGAAACTCGTAATTAATCCGCGATAATCTAATCCTTGATGAGGTTCTGTTTGTAGAAACACTTTTGCCCTATCTGAATAAGTAACAGCTACTTCGGGCTGCTTAGGTCTTGTTGTTACGATAAAAGGCTCAATTTTCTTTCTCATTTCTTCAACAGCTAACACATTTTGATAACCAACAGTCGGTTTTCCCCATGCACTTATGACAGAGCCATGTGGCTGCTCACAACCAGCCCGCTGCTGTCTCCATAACCAATAACAGAACGCTTCGGCTCCTAATGCATATGCAGCCACCGCTTCAGCTCTTAAATAGCCATTTGCATGTGGACTGGCATAGCTTTCTAAAGAGGCAGCATAGGAAGTACTTGTTTCCATAATCCAAAAATCGCGACCACGTTTAAAATTACGCCACAAATCACAATTCATTAAGTAACTCGCCTTGTTTTCCTGTGTTGCATACGTATCGAACGAAGCAAAGTCCAAGTTCTTAAACAATCGCTCATTATCTACAGCAAAAGGAATGTTACTGTTATGTGTAATGGGTGCATCCGAATATTTACGAATCAGTTCAGCTTGACTATCCGAAAACTCTGCGATTTTCTCCATTGAAAAAAGTCGATACATTGTACTCAAAGAAGAGTTATGTAAAAATGGAGCTGGTCCAGGCTGCGGTACTTGTTCGAAGCTATGATAATATTCACTCCAAATTTTCGTTCCCCATGCCTCATTTAATTTCTCAACAGTTCCATAACGTTCTTTTAGCCACTCATGCCATAGTGATTTACACGTCTTACACATACATTCACTAACATGGCATTTAAATTCATTATCAATCTGCCATCCAATTAAACCTGGTAGATTTCCTACCGCTTTTGCAATATGCTCCGTAATGATGTTCGCTTTTTCACGAAAGTAAGCGTTATTCGTACAAGCATGTTGTCGTGATCCATGCCCCATCACCTTCCCATCCTGATCGATATACATTCGTTCAGGATGACCATGGGTAAACCAAATTGGTGGTGTCGGCGTCGGTGTACACATAACCGTTTCAATCCCATTGTCATAAAGTTCTTTGATTACGTTTACAAAAAAATCTAAATCGATATTCCCTTCTTCAGGCTCCATCGTATGCCATGCAAATTCACCGATACGCACAACATTTATACCAGCTTCCTTCATTAGCATAATATCCTGTTCAATAATCTCTTCGCTCCAAAGTTCCGGATAATAGGCCGCTCCGTGATATAACCTTTTGCCCATTAAAACTCACCTCATTAATTAAATAAATTAATAAACTATTCTTCTATCTTACCATTTTTATAGAAAAAATGTAGTCACTACCCTAAGATTTTTCTATATCATTTTTCATCGATTAAGCATTGTCTTTAAAAAATCATTGTCAATACGGTAAATAATAATCCTTACCTTCTCTTTTTTTGCTTTACCATACATTTTTGCATTTAAATTTTTTCAACGCCCTACTTAGATAAAAAATAAAAGAAGAAGCATTTAGTATTGCTTCTTCTTTATCCATATATGTTCGTAAACATTTCATCTGTAAGCTGTTTAGGCGAATCATCAAAAACTAGGTGTCCGTCCCGAAACGCAATAATTCTTGTCGCAAACTCTTTTGCCAATTGAACATCGTGCACATTGACTATCGTTACTAATTCACGTTCAATATGAATCTTCTTTAAAAGTTCAAATATCTTCCTCGAGGTTGAAGGATCTAAACTTGCAACTGGTTCATCGCCAAGTAGCATTCTCGGTTCCTGCATTAGTGCACGTGCAATTCCAACACGCTGCTTTTGCCCGCCACTTAATGCTTCGACTCGTTTATGCGCATGTGCCGATAATTCAACCTGCTTTAATACATTATAAGCCTTTTCTTTTTCTTCGGCTGAGAACAAGCCAAAGATATTTTTGTAGGGAGCCCTTTTTCCAAAGGAACCTGTTAACGTATTTTGAAACACCGACATTCTCGGTATTAAATTAAAGTGTTGAAAGATCATGACGATTTCAGAACGCAGTTGTCTTAGCTTCGCTTCTCTTAATGAAGTTAGTTCTATCCCTTCCCAGCGTATTGACCCTGAAGTTGGCCGTTGTAACCCATTAAGACTGCGAATAAATGTTGATTTTCCCGCGCCACTCTTCCCAAGCACACAGACAAACTCACCTTTATTAATGGATAGTGATAGATGATTAATCGCAGATTCTTTTGATTTAGGGTATTGGACAACTAAATTGGAAACTGTTAACACAAGCTCTCCTCCTATATAACTCCTGCTCGAATTCGTCCACCAATGACATCAACGAGGATAACAAGAACCATGATACAGACAATATCCAGAGCCACTGCTTGGTAATAAAAGCTTTGAAAATGGTTAAACAACTGCTGTCCAATTCCACCTCCACCAATAAAACCTAATATAAGAGACGTTCGAATCGCAACTTCAAAACGATAAAAGTAATTCGAAAGAACATTTGGCCATATTTGTGGCAATATTGAAAATAGATAGCCGACCCATTTTGTCGCACCAACAGCCTTCATCGCTTCTTGTGGTCCAGTATCAGCCGACTCAATGAGTTCGGAAATAAGCTTACCGAGTACACCAATGTTATGAAGAATAATCGCTAATACTGCTGCAAAGGGACCTAGTCCAAATGCAGTCACAAATATTAACCCAAATACAATCTCTGGAATGGATCGAAGGGCGCTTAAAAAAGAGCGAATAAATGTATACATTGCCCGTCCACTTGTCGTTCGAGCAGCTAAAAAGCTCAAAGGTAAAGCAACGATTAAGGCAAAACTCGTCCCTAAAAAAGCAATTGCCAATGTTACTAGGCTTTCCTGGGCCATTCTAGGAAAGAGTGACCACTCTATTGGAAAAAATCGAGTGGCCATGTCAACCATATTTGAAAATTGCCCAAGCTTTCGCCATTGAAACCCAGTAACATCCATACTCCACCAAAATGCAAATAAAATTAATACGAAGTAAATAAAATAGCGCCTTCGAAACCAAACCATAATAAGACTCCTATTCTAGGCTTAACATGTTAAATTCACGAGCTGCTTCAAGAACTTCTGCGTACTTAGCATCATCTGCTTCAACAAACTTTGACGCCCCGCCAAAAATTCTTAATATTTCCTCATCAGTTATTTCATAAAAAGCTTCTTGTATGTTTTTAATTTCCTCTTCATCCATTTGAGCTGGAACAACCCAAGGATATTGATATAATTTATCTGACTCCCAAAGCACTTTAATGCTCTCTTCAAGCGTTTTATCCTGCTCCATTAATTCATTTAAAATCGCACTATCGATAGCACCTGCATCAACATTTTTTTCTTTAACAAGCGTCGCCACAACATCGTGGGAACCTGCAAATTGAATTTGGTTAAACTTATGATTTGTTTCATCATCGTAGTAGCCTAAATTACGTAAATGTAAGCCAGGCATTAAATGACCAGATGTAGATGAAATACTTGCAAAAGCAAAATTAACATCTGCACTATCCTCTAAAAGTCCCTCTAAATTCTCCCATTCATTATCCTGATGCGTAATAATATAAGAATAGTAATAAGGGCTGTCATCAATTTCTTGTGTTAAGATTGCCTGTGCACCACTTTGCTCGTGAGCAATCACATACGTTAATGGACCAAGAAAGGCAAGATCAATATGATTATAATTAATCGCTTCGACTACAGCATTATAATTAGGGTATGACTCAACTTTCACTTCTCGATTTAATTGTTCACTTAAATGTGCTTCAAGATTATTAAGACCTGTTTCCATTTCTCCTACTGTTTGCGATGGTATAACCGCAACTTCAAATACCTCATCATTTTCTGTTGCTTCCTCTGCCGGGATTTCCTCCTCAGCAGGGGGTTCTATATTTTCACTTGTCTCAGGTTCCCCACTGCCACATGCTGTTAGTGCAAAACTTAAACCAAACATAATTAACCATTTCTTCATCATCGTCCACTCCTAGTTCTTTCTATAAATTTATAACATCATAAGGTCTAGGATAGAATCTATCACCTTCTACCATGAAAGTAAAGTAGAATGCCTACTCCAAACACTTTTTAGCGTGATTGAGATGCTTTGTTCATACAGTGAGTGTAAACCGAAGTATATTGCCCTACCTCTTTGGTTAAATCATGTTCTTTTACGTACTCTCGTCCCGCTGCAATGATCCGTTCTCTTGTAGACGGAGAGGCTAGTAGCGTTTTAACTTGCTCTAAAAATTCATAAGGTGAATCGAATAGTAACCCATTTTCCCCGTGACATATAATACTTTCATTCCCTGGAATTCTTTTAGCTACTACCGGTTTTCCGATATACATTGCCTCTAATAAAGAGGTTGGCTGTCCTTCCGATTTAGAAGTATTTAATACGATGTCAATTTGTTTATAGATATCTGCCATCTTCTCTAGAGGGACTTCTCCTAAATAATGAAACCACTTGAACTGCTTTGTTCGTATTTCAACTTCACGAGAAACCTGTTTATCAAGTTTAGCCCCGATAATCGAAAAGGACATCTCAGGCCAGTGTTTTCTAAGCTCCAAAAGAGCATCCCATAAATAAAAGACATCCTTCACAGGTCGTAACCCTGCCGGTAACAGAATTTTTGGACATCCACTCACTTTCATAACGGAATTTTCGGGTGTTGGATTAGGGAGCCAAATGCTTTGAGGAATAACATGAACACGAGCAGCAAGTTCTGGATAAGCTTGGGCAATTTTTTGTTTTGCATCAAGACTAAACACAGTGATCGCACAAGATTCATCAGCAACTGCTTTCATTAAAATGGCTGCTGCCTCGTTTTTTAAATCCTCATTCACATCCGTTCCCCCGGATGTAAGGACATATGGCTTTGAAAGATTTAGTTGATGCTCGTTTTGCCAACTTGCAAAACGACGTAAATGCAACACGTGATATAAATCCGCTTGTTCAAATAACTCTTGCCATGTATGGTTCCACGTCTCTTCTTCATAAGCAAAAACAGTCACTTGTAAAGAAGCTTCTTTTAACCCTTTTACTAATCGTTTCGCCGTCGTTGCATTGCCACGATTTTGTTTATAATACGGTGTGAAAAAGAAAATTCGCTGTTTATTGATTAAGAAATTGTTCGACATTGGTTGTTCTCCATTTTCGTTCATTTTCAAGACGCGAAGTTAATTCTAATTGATCTAACTTCTCTAAAAACGGAACTAAATATTTTCGACTTAATTCGGTAACTTCCTTGGCCTGTTGTAAGGAAAATTGTGTGTTTGATTTAGAAAACAAGCGCAAAACTGCATTTTTAAAAGGTTCCTGATGTATATATAGCTTCTCATCAAGCTGATACACAATCGCCTGCCGTGTAAAATAATGAAGTAAATCTGAGTAGAGCGTTTCAGGAATTTTCTGAGCTTGTAAATGTTGCTCAAGAGGAGTTACCGTTAACCCCTCTTCCTTTAAAGCTTTCTCAGCTTGTTCAATACGTTTTCCCCACTGCTGTGGCGGATGAGCTTGATGGCTCTTTGATGCTACGTAAGGACCGTTAACACGGAAGACATCGTCGTGCAATTGAATAAGCCACTCTGACAAGCGTTTTGGGAACGTTTTGGCAAGGCCTTGGATAAGCTCAGCTTTAATAATTCCTTCTCGAAGTGGGTGTTGTTCGTGATAGGCCTGTAATTGTTGTACAACCGCATCCCTTAGTGAATGAACGACCGTTCGCACTGTCACCTCACCGCTCGGTAACTGAAATAATTCCTCGCGCCCCTTCATATCTTCAATAATAGTTTGAACCGTTTCTGGCTGCAAACCTGTTTGTTGAGCAAGCTCTTGAATAGGCAGTAATTTCTTTTCAATTAACACGCTTGTGATCAATTCCTCAGGTGTACCTTCACTTTTTTTAGCTAACATTGAAATGGTTTCTACCCCAAACCGATAGCGCTCTCCATGTGCATCAATCACGCGACCTCCGCCAATTGTTTCCATTGGTGTTGGTCTTCTTAAAATAAAACGGTCGCCTCGTCTCGTCACAATGGGTTGATCTAATCTTAATTGACAAAAAATTTCCCCATCATTCTCTAGCAATTCATTTCGATCAAAGAACACAATTTTCCCATAAATCTCTGCTGTACCAATATGTAATTTAATTGCCCCTCGTTGTTTAAGTGGATATGTTAAGGTCTTTGTCATTTTTAACGATATATCAATTGTCGTCGTTGATTCGTAATAACCCGGTGCAACAAGAACATTTCCGCGAGTAATCGATTGCTTTGTAATCCCCCCAATGTTAACGGCAACACGTTGACCGGCTCTTCCTGAACTTCTCTGTTGATGATGGACTTGTATCTGTCTTGCCCGAACAGAGTAACCTTGTGGAAGCACCGCTAACATGTCTCCTTCCTCTATTACTCCTTCATAAACTGTCCCTCGCACAACGGTTCCTTGACCATGAACAGTAAACACTTGATCAATTGGTAAACGAAAAGCCCCATGTGCATTTCGTTCTGTCACATTTACAAGTGATTCGCGGATGCCAGATTTTAACCCATCAATCCCGTTGCCACTTAAGCTATCAACAAAGAAAAACGGAGCTTCTTCAAGAAAAGTCCCTTCAATTGCTTCACGTATATCTAGTTCAACAATTTCTTGAATCTCCTCGTCGACTCGATCCGCCTTCGAAACGGCAATCATTCCCCTTTCAATTCCTAACAACGATAATATATCCAAATGCTCTCGTGTTTGTGGCATAACACCTTCGTCTGCCGCAACGACAAGAATAACTAAATCGATTCCGGCAACACCGGCAATCATCTGTCTTATGAATCGTTCATGTCCTGGTACATCTATGATTGAAACTTCAAATTCATCATCAAGCTTAAATGGAGCATACCCTAGTTCTATGGAAATGTTACGTTCCTTTTCTTCCTTTAATCGATCGGTGTCTACATTCGTTAGGGCTCTCGTTAACGATGTTTTTCCATGGTCAATATGACCCGCCATGCCAATTGTAAAATATTTCATACTCTCACGTCCTTCTACCTACGCTGTAACTCTACTATAATCGATTATGACTCGAATGAAAAACAATAACATTAGAAAGACGTAATCGTCATAACACTTTTATTCCCTTCACACTTGCTAAGATTTCTGCATCTTTAAAAATATACTGGTTATTAGCTTTGAAAATAAAAAGATGACACAATAAGCAATAAAAAGATGAATGTACGTCGTCCCTTTATCAAGTTCAAACAGATGAACAGCTACAAGAAATGGTTTAAAAATAAACGATAAAAAAGCAGAAAGTCCTAATGTATATAAATAATAATTTTTACGATGATTTAATGTCCATTGATAAACAAGCATAAACAAGACTGGTATAAGCGAAGCATCCAAAGCTAAATTCCCTGGAAGAAATGGGACTAGTTCATAAGGGTATTCCCATAATCCCCGATTATACCCCCAAACATTGATATACCCAAACCAAATATGAATATTGAATCCATAAAATCCTAATAGAAGCATTTTTCGACGATCAATTAAAAAATATAAAGCCACCAACGGAAGAGTAAACATTAAAAGAATCACCCAAAATTGCCAAGTCCCCATGTTAGAATAAAGCTGCCAGTACTGATTTTGCATTTCTGTAAGTTGTTCCTTCAGCGATTTAATTTTATCAATTAGCTCAGATTGTTTTTGATCCAATGTACCCCCCACCCTTTCTCCTATAATGTGGGTTTTTTTAAAACTATTTATTAAAATAATTCCTTTTCATTTTTACTTGATTTAATCCCTAAGATCCTTCATAATTATTTCATGTCTAATTTTATGATGGGGCTGGCTGCAACACTGGTGTTTGCCACGGTCTTCAAAACCGCACGGGAGGCGCGTGCCGTCTCCGGTAGGTTCGATTCCTACACAGTCCCGCCAATATCCAAGCCCCGCAAGGCTTTCGCTGATTTGACGCAGCTTTGAGCGTTGATTTGTACGGTGATTGCCCGAACGGATTAATCGGAGTTTTATCGAAACCGTGTTGGTACTTTACGGGGAATCCGCGTGGAACAACGATACTATTACGGTGACTACATAGTGTAAACCTTTTGCGTAAATTAACACGCGGGAGGTTTTTTTATTATGGCGCTAAAAGGTAAGGCGAGTTTTAAGCGACCTAAAATGAAGAAAGGTACACGGAAATACGCGGGAGGTAAATTCAACGGCAATGCGGTAAAAAAATTCGCGATGTCTCAACTCTTCGATAAATTTATGGTGATTAAGAAAACGGAAGGATTGGCGCGAAAAACGCTGGCCGATTATGTGACTCACTATGATTGGTTTTGCGATTTCTTGGAGGTTAACGAGGGAGTTCGCGATTTGTTACATGAGGAAATAACTTCAGAACCATTTCTTGATTACGTCCAATTTATGCAAGAGAAAGGACTAATGAACTCAACGATAAATATTCGTATTAGAACACTACGCGCCTTTTTACGTTGGTGTCATAGCGAAGAATATATAGATGAAGCGATTCATGTGAAATTTAAACCGGTTAAACAACCAAATGAACAGATTGACGCGTTAACGCCCGATGAATTACAACGAATTCTTAGTGTGATTGACGATACGAAGTACGTGGGATTCCGCGACATCACTATGATATTAGTTAGCGTAGATTCCATGGTTCGCATATCTGAGTTACTATCAATTAAGCGCGAAAATGTAGATGTTAAAAACGCAAGTATTACGTTAGAGCCGGATTCTACCAAAAATAGAAAAGGCCGAACGGTTCCGCTTTCTAATCGAACACTACGATATCTGAACGAATACCTCGCGGAAATTGAGGACTTTTACGATGAGCATTTATTTCTGACTTACGACGGCAGACCATTAGAGGCTTCGAGTTTCCGTTGGATATTGAAGGAATATGGGAACGCAGCAGGAGTAACGAATAAACGTGTAAGCCCGCATACGCTAAGACATACGGGCGCGTTATTTTACATATTAAATGGCGGGGACCCTTTCTCTTTAATGCGTATACTAGGCCATTCGGATATTACAATGACCCGTAGATATGTAAATATGGCGACGAGTAACGTTACGGTTCAGCACAATAAATTTAGTCCGCTAAAGCAATTATTTGATAAATAAGAAGGGCGCCTAGAGCGCCTTTTTGCGTGCAACCGCACAACAACCCACTAATCCGAAACTAATTGCGCTTATGACGTTTGTGAAAAAGACAATTTTCCAGTAGGCAATTACTATTACTTTAATATTGCATTTTTAATAGCCCTTATTATGTTATCTTTTGTAAAGCTTGTAGAATAACACTTCCCCTCATTTTTATGTTCTTCCCAAAACTTTGTACTTGAATTAATAAAATTCTCATAAAATGTTAAATCTTTATATATGTAAAAATGTTTCGGTTTTTGAAGGTCTATATATTTATTTAGATGGTCAATCAAAAACAAGATAGGTCCATTACTGACTTCCCCCGCATAAACGGTTGTATTAAGTTTTGGTAGGTGATAAGAGCTAAATATACTAGTTTTGTTGCCATCCTTTATTAAATTTATCTCTATTTGGCCCGAATCACTGTAATATCCTTGAGAGATATCCAACTCATATCCACTTTGCGCCAACTCTTCAATAAATGCATCATCCGAATAAACATCTATAAATATTTCATTAATTTCAACAAACTCATCTGACAAAAAGGAAGCCCAAGCTTTAGCTTCTTCTTCCCTTCCGTAATATATCATTTCGCTAAGAGATGGTAGAGATTCACTAAGTTTATCCCGGTCTTTTTCTGATAAATTACTTCGAAAAAACGTGTCAACTAACTCTAAAGATGCATTCAGAACAGTTAATATTTCATGATAGTCAATTGTCTTATTTATTCCGAAGTGTGTTAACTTATTTCTGAGCCGCCCTATTTCTTCTAACGTTTTATACTGTTCAATTGTTAAATCAAATATTATTTTGAGTCTCTCAATACATTCCTTATATCCAATTGTTAAGACATTTACTTGGTCAGATAACATAAATATCTCCAGAGGGGTTGTAAAATAATCTTTTTCCTCTTCCTCTTTTTGTTTTTTAATAATGTTCAATAACATCTCATCCGATAACTTTTTGTATATAAGTAACTCATTTATTCCGCTCAATAATCTTTTACTAAATAACTCAAGGGCATTTTGAGTACACGTAACAGCCATTTTTAAATAACCAGGGTTATCATCATATTTGTTTTCTAAATCAATAAACCTATCGTAAAATTCAATTCCAAATTTTAAAGAATCTAACCCATTTTCTAGTAATTCAAATTTCATATTTATCATACCTTCTTTTGTCTATTTACCTAGTAATTCTCCATATATCACCAATCCCCTCCAACTATATGAAAAATTCTTTGTTATTCGACATAAAATCAAGTCGTACTTATTATTCAATCCCGATTATCTACTCGCAGCACAGCGGAGAGGAGACGCCTTATTGGGCGTCTTTTTCTTTTTAGAGTGATATTATGATACGCGGATTTAAGAGGCGCTTGAAGACGCGAATATATCGTGAATACCGCCCCCCCTCTTTCGGGAATACCGTTACACC
The DNA here is from genome assembly GCF_002156385.1 of Halalkalibacter urbisdiaboli. Classification (GTDB taxonomy): domain Bacteria; phylum Bacillota; class Bacilli; order Bacillales; family Bacillaceae_D; genus Halalkalibacter_A; species Halalkalibacter_A urbisdiaboli. The sequence goes on along the minus strand of NZ_MVJM01000003.1, from coordinate 659,183 downwards.
CCGAGTTTTAAAATTTTGTAAGAAAGATTCGGACGCCAGGCGAGGCGATTTGCGCTTGACCGCCCCGGGGGCATCTTTCATCTTCTCGCGACAAGTGTTCCTAAAACGATAGTTTACGGACTAAAATACGTAACGTCGTACTATCAACGTTTGAGCCGCCTTTTTCATTCCGAAAGCCGTTCCATAAACTATTGACTTTTAACGCACGTTTCCGTACTATAAAGGTAATGAAACGATGAGAGGCGGAATGTTCTATGATTATCGGTTATGCTCGCGTATCAACTGCGGACCAATCGCTCGACCTACAAATGGACGCGTTAGAAAAGGCCGGCTGTGAACGTATCTATACGGAGAAGGCAAGCGGAGGTAAGGACGATAGAGAGGAACTGGCTCGCGCGTTAGACGTACTAAGAGAGGGCGATAAGCTAGTCGTATATAAGCTAGACCGACTCGCACGCTCCACTAAGAAACTAATCGAAGTATCGGAACACATCGATAACATTGGCGCGAAACTTGTTAGTATTCAAGACGGAATGGACACGACGACGCCGACGGGTAAAGCGATGTTCAAGATGATTGGCGTTATCGCCGAATTAGAACGCGATATGATAAAGGAACGGACAAAGGCGGGACTTGAAGCAGCACGGGCAAGAGGTCGCAAAGGTGGCCGCCCTAAGACGGATAAGAGGAAGCTGACGCAAGCTATAACGTTATACGATTCGGAGAAACACACTATCGCGGAAATAACCGAAATGACTGGCGTTAGTAAAGGCGCATTGTATCGCGCGTTAAATGAACGGAAGGAGAGATCAATTTGATTATAAAAATTATATCTAAACTCATTCTATTTATAAAAATCTCCGGCCAGGTCGTTTCACTAGTTGGTTTGTATTTTCAAATTAAATTAGTTGACTCTAATCAAAAAATGCTAATAGAGGAATTGCAGCCTCTACTATTAAAAGGAGTTATGATTATAGCGTTAGCAACCATTTTGGAAAATTTAATTAAATTCTTCATCACTAACGATGGCGATGATACTACTAAGGCGGCCTAGTAGGTCGTCTTTTTTTGACCCCCTGAGTTTTCGCGGCCTGTCTCTTCCGGAGGGCTTCGGCTGACTTTTCGAAGTGTTCGGACCCCACGCGCTCGTAATTCGGACATAGACGGACACCTGATAGCGCCCATTCGTAACGTATCGTAACCGTAATAATTCGTAAAATGACGAGTTTCTTCTTATATATACTCGACACTACTCCCGATACGTTACAGAGTAAAAGACGACGCTGTCCGATTACTGCCGTTGTTCCCTTCGTTCTCTTACGCTAACTTATATTATATGTATTTATCCCTTAAAACGTACACTTTTTAGTTTGTTGCGTCTATCCCTCCCTCTGAAAAAGTCTCGGAAAAGCGTCCGTCTCGACCCCTCGCTTACAAAAAATCGCGAAAATATACAGAAATGTAACTAGGTCGTATTCGCGAAAAGGTTAATGCCGTAGACGTTCCGGCCAATTTTAACGCTTTTCCTTCGTCAGCAAGTCGCAAGCTTCGAGTAGCTGGAGCGCCGATTTCTCGTCCCCTTGTAGCGCCATTTCAGCGAGAGTCGTCCGTTTCGGAAACATCTTCCGATGCTTTTGCTTTGTCCGCTTCTTTAACGCTTTTTGAAAGTCTTTACGCTGCTCCCAACGATATAATTGCATTCGTGAGACGCCGCATTGTTTAGCGATTGCAGCCCGGTTCAATCCTTTATTACGACGCCCAATCGTCAGTAATAGTTCTATCGCTAAGTAATGACGATCATCTAATGGCGGTTGTTTATTCATACGTATCACTCCGATATACGCTATTTAACTGTAATTAATAAAAAAAAGAAAAGAAATATATGTTGTTTAGACAGACTCTTAATATTTGTAAATCAACAATAATATATTGTGTCAACACTAAAAAACCTCCCACATGACTCATTGTTGAGTGGGGGAGGTTATGACTTAACTTTAATTAATTGTTTTATTAGCTTTTCGGGCTTAACAATTTTAACTCCTTGATATTCTCCTAGTTCCAATAAACCGTTTTGAGCATCATTGGTTACTAAATAAGTAGCGTTCATCTCAACTGCTGCCTCAATGAAAAACTGATCACCCTTATCAGTTGACAGCTTTTCTAACTTACTAGCCGAATCAATAACTTTTGAACGATCAAAAATCTCATTTAAAAAAACAAAGAACTCTTTACATTCAAAAATACTGCTTTCAGTTATCTTTCTACAAACAACTACGTATAACTCATTCTGAGTATGATGGGTAAACCCAAATTGTATCGTTCCTCGTTCTTCTAGTTCTAATATCATTGAATCATTTTTAAACATTCCTCTACCGAACAAAGCATTAATAAAGATATTAGTATCAGGAATAACTAGAGGAATTTGTTTAGTAACTATCTCTAATCTCCCTTAAATCTTTACGGACATCTTCAATAGTGTAGTTGTTTTGATTCATGCTTTGTTCAGCGATTTCAGCCATTCTTTTCCAACCAGATTTTTTAACAGGAACAGAAACACGTTTAGCGACAGTAGCTGTTTTAATCATTCTCTTCTCCCCTTTATTACACACACTAATCACCGCCTGTCCATAATGATGGTAAATGGTAATATAGTATATGCAGTTGTTGGCAATATTATACCAAAGGTTGTTTAAATAGTAAACTAGCGTTCACAATAATATACTTCTATAAACTATAAAAGGTGTGAAACATTTTAACATAAGAGAGAAGCCGCCCACCTAAGCGGACAGCCTCGTTATTATTGCGTCAATTGCTCCTGAATTGTTCCCGTATCATATTCGCCAGTCAACGTCTGCAATTGCCCCGTCGCGTCTTTATAAATGACGTAATAGTAGCCGGTCGGCGACACTTCACGTTTCTGCAGATATGATATTGTCGCGTGAATCATTACGAGTTTATTGACGATAAGTTGAATCGCGGTCTGCAAGAATCCGCCGTAATCTAATCCGGAAAAACACGCGTCATACGCTTCCTGTTCAAAAAACTCCGGCAAGTAGAAATAGTCGTTCTGCTTTGCTGTATAATCGGCCGTTGGCGGTAATAATGCGTATCGATACTCACTTGGCGCCTGTTTTAGCTCCTTCACTTCACCGCCATTATAAAGAATCATACCGCTCGAACCGTTGCTATAAAATCCGCTCATTAAGATAGCCGACTTATGACGTTTTGGTCTGAGTTCGTCAATCACGTCTTCTAGCGCTTGTTTACAATCCTCTAAGAATGAATCGGGCTTGACGCGGTCTGTTACCTTTAAACGAATCTGTTCCGCTAGGTCGAAATCAGCGCCCCATCCGAGCAAAACAGACTCCGTTATCTTGAACACCTTCTCGCCTTCTTGTTTCGTCGGAATGGATATACGACCGAACCTATATAAAATCCGCTCATCCGACGTCATAATAGAAAAAGCGGAGCCAAGCCCCGCCGTTAATACTAGCGTCATATCACCATAGCACCACCTAAGTCTATTTTGATATCCGCGTTAGAGAAGTGTTTGACGAGCATTGCACCGTTTTCTGCGTTCTGTCTCGTTTGTTCGTCGCCCTCTATCATCGGCCCATCTTTCGCAGGTGAAAACGGCAGCATGTTACGAATCGTAGACGTTACGTTAGTAATTGCATCCGTTACTTTACTAATCGAACTCGTAATACCTTTGACAATCATGTCGATTAAGCCTTTACCCGCGTTAAAGAACGAATTCTTTAGTCCGTTAATAATGTTCAGCGCGCCCTTAATTCCGTCGGATATGAAGCCCTTCACGCGAGCAATCGACCCTTTCACGATATTCGCCACGGTCGAGAATACGCTAGAGAAGGCACCGCGAAATAAGGTCGAGAATGTCTTAACAACGCCCATGACGCGTCCTATTAGACCGAGTTGAATAAAGTTCCAAACGGCTTGTAAAGCCCCGCTAACAATTTGTTTAACTGCGTCCCACATTGCCGACCAGTTTCCGGTGAAGAGCGCCGCAAAGAACTTTACGATACCAAGAATAACGTTAATTACGCCCTCAATGACGCCTTTAATTGCGTTCCAAGTCATCTCAACTAGTGCCTGGACTGCCGGCCAAACGAATTTCATTACGGCCCATACCGCCCCTAGCACCGTCTCTATGACCGTCCGAATAACGTTAAATACGTTCTGAGTTGCTTGCACAATCATCGCACCATTTTCGTCCCAAAATGCGGTAATCTTTTCTAGTTGCGCGCCGATGAATGATGAAACGGCGGTCATAACGTTATTTACGACGTTCTTAATGAAGACTAGCGCCGAATCGAATGCGTTTTTAATCTGCTCCCACGCGGTATCGATTCCGTTTCTAAACCAATCAACGTGTTTATACGCATAAACGAGCGCGGCTCCAATCGTAGCGAGAACCGCAACAACGGCTAATATCTTCGCGGACAAGATAATAAGTCCACCCGCTGTCAAACCTACAACGCCAGCAAGAGCGGTCATTCCCGCAGTCAATGTCGGCAAGAATCCAATCGCTAACAGAATCGGCCCCACGATTAATCCAAACGCTGTAACGCCAGCCATAACCGCAGCCGCCATTGTCGTTAGATTAGGGTTAAGTTCCGTAATACGCGAGACAATATTCGAAATCCATTGCACCGCCTGTATCGCATAAGGAAGGAATTGTCGTCCTAATGTTTCAGCGACGGCAAACAACTGATTCTTCATAACTTGCCATTGCGCGCCTAGACTCTTGCTTTGCTCCTCGAAGGCGTCTGTCATTGCCCCCGCCGAGCCGGCCATCTCTTCAAGTTTCGCGGTAAAGTCCGCTGACTGTTCGCCGGTTAATGCCATCATAAGACCTAGCGCTTCGGTCGAGCCGAATAGCGTCGCCATCTGCTCGGAGTTTCCGCCGGTTGCCGTCTTCACGTCTTCCAAAAAGCCCGCGAATCCTTTCGACTGTATAGCCGCCGCGTTGAATTCTAAGCCTAATTCTTCGGCCAATTCCGCAGCCTGTGCCGACGGTTTTAAGATATTGGATAGCGCCCCTTTAAATTGCGTTGTTACTTCGCTCGTATTACCCGTAACTCCGGTAAGTGTCGCGTAAACGGCCATTAACTCGTCCATGCTTACGCCGAGTTGTCCCGCAATTGGAGCCACCCCTCCAACACTTGACGCCATTTCGTCGAATGTCGTTTGACCGAGTTTGACGGTCTGGAATAGCTTATCGGAGATACTTTCCGCGGCACTAAATTCAAGTCCGTACGCTTTAATAAGCCCCGTTGTCGCGTTAACGGCCGTCCCTGTGTCGGAAATACCGGCGGCGGCGGCTTTGGCGGCTGTCTCAAGAAATGATATTTGGTCAACCGCTGGAACTCCGGCTGATACAACGCCATAAAGACCTTCCGCTAACTTGCCCGCTGATTCCGGAACACGTTTCGAGAGGTCGATTACCTCGTTCTTCATTGAGTTAAATTGTTCTTCGCCTAATTGCGTCATTGTGTTAACATTACGCATTAGACCGTCATAATCGCCCGCCATTTTTGTTACTGCTGCTAAACCGGCCGCACCGGCGACGCCCATAGCGGTTAGTGCGGTTCCTGCTGTTTTCGAAATATCAGCCACACCGGACACATTTTTCTCAAGGTCATCAAAAATTTTCGAAAATTTATCCACTGCTGATATCTCGAAGCTGATGTCTGCCATCTTATTCACCCTTCCATTGTTTGACTTTGATTAACTTTGACCTTTGGTAATAAAAAAAAAGAACCGCTATCCATGTTTCATGCGGTCCTTAAACGTTAACTCGGCATATTTATTTGCGAGTTTACTTGCTTTTTCTAGGTTTCTTACAATCTGCGTCATTCTGTTTTCGCCTTTTTCTAACGCCGTCTTTACTTCGCCGGCCGCCTTCTTGTATTCAAGGAACGACTGACGCAACACGCTCAAATTCCGACGCTGTTTGACGCGAGGAAACCGCACTTTAAATAATGCAGACACTGCTCCGTCAATTTTACGCTCGATGAACGTACATTGATTGATAAGTTCCTGGGCGCTTATTTCTCCGTCTTCACATGCGGATACTTGCTTAATGAGATAGCCGGCAAGAAACGGTTGAATCTCACTGACTATACGACCAACTTCGTTATGGTGTTGTTCCGACAAACTATCACTCACCCTTCGATAAAATAGAAATAGCGCCCCGAAGGACGCTCTAAGTCATTTCGCCACCTAGAAGTCCCACGCGTCGTCACGTAGATATAAAAAGAAGCGCCAATAAGGGCACCTCTCCTAATTTAAATTTGAACTTTTCTTATTCCATCAATAGCAATTTTAAGTTCTTTCAGATATTTTTGGCTCTTATCGACCGGTTCCGCCTCGTTGCCACTATAAAAATCTGCGTGAGTAGCTTTGAAATCAAGCTCAATATCTTCAATTTCAATACTAGGATTCATTGTTTTAAACAAGAATAACCCTTTAAGTAACGCTGAATAGATAAGTGAGTCTAATGGAAGTTCTTTAGAATCACAGGAGTGCGGAATAGCTACTATCTTTGGATCCGCATTATCAATCGGAATGATTTTAACCTTGACACTGTTGTTAGCTTCCTTTTCGTCTTCAATACCATGCAGGAATGAGTGCGCTTCTATTTTTACTTTAATTCTCATTTTCATTTCCCCTTTTCGTTTTTATAAAGTCATTCCGACGCGCGTAGGTCCCACGCATCATCACGCGGAAAATAAAAAGAGCGTCAAGCTTCAAAGCCTAACGCACTCTACCTTTCGCCTTTAATTGTTGATAGTACGACCTAGCAGCCGAACGGACTGGCGTATAAGTCCCGCGTTGCTCTAACGCCTCCAACATACGTAATTCGTGGCTCGCTTCTCTCTGCCCGTCAGTCTGCGACAAACTTTCTAACTTGCTATGAATCGCGTTAAGCGCTGATTGTAGCGACTGTCTTTCCTGTAATGACGGCTCGGCACTCAATTTATCAGTCATTGCCGACTTAATCTGCATCCAGTTCGCTAGCATTTCACGGGCTACCACCGGACTTAATTCGAGTGAATCTGTGTGACTATTAACCGTAGACAATGGCAAGCGGTCTATCTTCGCGAGGTTGATTCCTGCTTCCTGACGTGCCTCATCAGGACTAATGCCGCTGTCTCCTTTTTGCTGCGCCTTCTCTGTCGCCGTTTCTTTTAATACGTTGAGGCGCCGCTTGTACTCTTCGGCTTGCTTCGTCATTTCCGCGTGATACTGCTCTTCTAAAGCTTCGATTTGTTCCGCCTTTCCTTCGTCAGTGAAACGGGTATCAGCTTTAACAGCCTCAATTTTCGCTTCATGTTCTGCGGTAATAGCGTCCATTTTCGTTCTCACATCGGTTAACGTAGCATAGTCGACCTTTTTCGCTTGTCCGTTCTTAACAAGCGATTCAGCAATATGCTCATCTTGCGGGTAAATATAGCCTGGCGTTAATCCGTGGTCATTGCTTCCTGTTATATAGATTTCTACTTGATTCATATTATCGAACTCCTCTTTTGTTATTAATTCGTACATTCAAGCCCATCTTGCCCTTCTTTGTCTCCACGACGTCACATTCCACAGTCGCGCCTTGTACTGGCGTTCCTTCGACAACGTTACTTATATGAACGAAAACGTCACCGACTGTAACTCCGTAACCGCCCTCCTCATTGAACCACTTCAATCGATTCGGATTCGGCTGGCGCTGCGGCCCCGTCTGCTTGCGCGGACATCGGAACCGTGTCCCTTTGATATAGGACAACGCTTCTAACATTTCCTTATCGCCTTGCCACGGCTTATATTCTCGCTTTCTATTGTCAAAGCTTGGTAGTCCGATTACTGATTCGTCTGACATTCTTCCGCCTCCTTAATTTGGCCGAAACGGTGTTCCGCCTCGTCATAACATAAAAGTTCGCAAAGCTCGTTAAGCTTCCGCCTACAGTCTTCGTAGATTCGGTCAAGCGACCAGGAATCGCGATAGGCCTTCACCCACTTGTCGTCAATTACGTCTGTTTCCACGTTGTAAATCGTCGCGATAACGTTATAACTTCCGCTTTCTGTTCGCTCAATCGTGTAACGTACTAACGCCTTTTTCATCGGTTCGACCTCCGTTTTGATTTCGTGAATGGTTTGCTTATCGGGACAATACCGCGCTTCATAAGTGCGCCCGATTGAGTTTCGAATATCTCCAATCGTTATTTCGTTCACCTTTATTCGCTCGCACATTCGACCGCCTCCCTCGACGCATTTGAACGCCAAATAAACGTAACCCAACCAAACATACTCGGCTCTTAGTAACGTTGCTCTATCGCTTTAATATCGTGCTTAAATTGCTTGATTTATGGGGCGAAGCGTCGATTCTCTGCCCTCTTTCTAGCTCGATATTCTCTGTCACGCTTCTTCTTTTTTTCGTGAGCAATTTTCTTACCACAATCAGTACAGTAACGTTGATTGGACTTCCGCTCATACGGTTCGCGACAGTTGACACAATAATCGGCGCTTACGTCCGTATTTCCGAGCGCGTTCCAGTAGCGAGCATGTAACGCCTCATTTCCGGCCAAGACGCAATTCTCAAAATACGAACACCGGCCACCCTCGGCGCGGAAATAGATGCACTGACAATCTCGCAAACAATCGGAATCGGTCGCCGCATTAAATGTGGCGCATTGATTGCGGGCGAGGCGTTGAATGTCGTTAATCAGACTCAATCTGCCGCCCCCTATATTCATGCTCGATAACATCGCTAACAAAATCGTAAACCTCTTCGCGTAGGATGCCGTAGTTCTTTTTCGGTGCGAATTTCTTACACGCGAGAATCGTCATTCTTACTCGTAGTTTCTCGCGCTTCTCCTCCGTCATGTCGTGATACGTTTGAAAATTGACGTTGGCTGCGACGTAATCGTATAGTTCGGTGAAAAATACTTCATGTTCGTACATTTCTGTATTAACTGTTGACACCTCCGTTTTCCAATGATAATATTTAAATTGGGTAAATATACACTTTTATTGTCACAGACTTGAAAAATTAAAATGCAGTAAGTTTTTTCCCTCTTTCAATCAACGTAATAACACTCTCATCCACCTCATAACATTTAAGAATCTTATACCTTAATCCTTTTGATACATTCCTTTTGCCGTTTTCCACTAAAGAGATTAATACAGAGCTACAACCGATTTCATCAGCAAATTGTTGTTGTGTAAGTCCTTTTACCGCTCTGATTGCCTCCACCATTTCGCCCGTCATATATAGCCCTCCTTACATATTATAAATTATTTTACAATCACCCTTTTAAAAAAGGGCTCCTATTATATAATGGACTTTTCCTGTACTAAATAGCCACTATTATTAGCAATTCTCTGACACGTCGAGCGAATACTCCCCTTATCTTGTTGGCAATCGCAGTAAATCATCCTCATGTCTCGCGCATAAAATGCACCACCGCACACTAGACACTCTCTAACTCTATCTAAATTTAACACTCTTATTCTACGCAAAATTTCTCGCTTATCATATCCGTATTCTTCTGCGAAACTCGTCGCATAAAACTCGGCAAACCGCTTCACCTTACGCAACCGACCGCGGAACGCTTTAACGCACGGCACTTCCTCCGAAAATAAAATGTCCTCAATCGAACAATCTTGCGCGAAATCACTCTCCTTCACGGAATATGGCGGCACCGTTTCTCCTCGCTCTTTATCCAGCGCATCCTCTTCCCATTGAAAAAATATCGCACGCTCTTGCGCCTCCCTATCTCGTTCACCTGTTAGTTTATGGTCCGGATTACTTATCGGATATTCTTTCGAACGCTCTTCTACCTGGTCCACGCGCATTATGAAGTCGGCCAATATTTCGCCAACCGTATACTCTCGGTTGTACTGGCGCTTCTTTGTGGCCGGATGGCGGATAAAAGGCCTGTCCGCTTTTATTTTCGAATTATCGAGCCATTTGAAAGCAAACTCTTCCACCAGTTCGTTCCGGCGCGAGGTATCGTATTCCTTCGTATAATGTTCGTACCAAAACGCTTCAAGTGCGCGTTGTACGTCTCTTTCTTGTGGCGTGACGAATGTGGACCAACGCTTGCTTAATTTCGGTGCCATTGTTATCCCCTCCGATTCAAATTGTGGCGCATCACATTCTCTTACTCTCACTTTATCGCGTTATCTTTTATATAAAAGAACTTGGCGCGAAGGTATATAGACAAGTGAGTTATACGAACGCAGTCTAAGGGAAGTGGTTTTCTTCCCGCCATTGTTCTTCTTCGAATTTACCCTCGCTATCTTTTGTTGGTATGTTTCTTCTTGGTATGTTTCATTTGGTATGTTTACTAATACGATAGATGTACCAATGCATAGATACATTAGACGTACTTACCCGTATATACGTTAGACGTATCTACCGCCAATCAATCGCCGAATAGTCAGGCACAATTCGCTCTCCGTCATCATTAACGACGTATCCATCGTCACTAATTCGCGGACAGAATGAGACAAAGTACCACTTCGAACGCCTAGTCCCCTCCCAATGGTCGCGCGTCTCCGAGATAAGACCGTTAATGACAAGGATATCGACTAACAAACGTATTCTCCGATGGTCAATGTTTAGGTCCGCCGTTATCTTCTCGTAACTTGGAAATGCCGCCCCGAATCGTTCGTTTATTTCCCCGTCCTTCCGTTCAAAATTGCCGTCAATATACGAGAGAAGAAAGAAATATATCGATATAATATCTCTCGTCTGATATTTACGTTGTGACCGACCTTGAATCACGGCTACTTCGTTTATAATGCGCGGGAACACCTTCCGCATAACGTCCAGGTTATACATTTCGTAATTGTGGCCGTCTAGTAGAGCGCGTTTGTCATTCGGATATGATTTCGTGTATTCACGTTTAACTGGCTCGGTCACTTAATACACTCCTCCTCCGTTGTATCAATGAAAATTTCCGGTAATACAAACTGATAACAACTACACATTCCCCTAAAAATTTTGCCTTTATTACGTTCCAGTTTATTAAAATCTATCGAATGTTCATCGAATAATTGGAAGATTTCATCTCCGCTTAATTCTTTATCAATCGCAGGACATTCGCTATTTTCATAGATCAATTTTGTAGGTACTCCATTTTCTACAACTAAAAACGCATATCCCGCGCCACGATATTGATTTTCAACTGCTGTATCTTGTAAATTGATGTAGTTTAACATATAAAAACCTCCGTATTTTTATTTTGAATATTGCGAATAAGGAGCCGACAAACAGCGGAGGTCTGCCGGCAGCTTGCCCTTTTTAATGAATAACCGTAAAACTAGAACGCCTTATATCCGCCAATTCATCTTCGGTTAATTCCTTTACCCCGTATTCATCCTGTGGATTGATTACATCGTCCGTTCGGGAAATTGAATAATCTATCGGATTTGTACTAAAGACTAATTTGCGCAAATCTATTGTAGAGTTGCTTAATTCCAAAACTTTCCCAATAGAATTTACGTTTACTGCTTCGCCGAATACTTCAACTCCTACTTGTACTTGTGGAGATTTCAATATTCCCCAATTCTTATTTTTCTTTATTTCTTCCTCGCACCATTTAATAGCAAGATTTTCGGCGTCGACTTCATTTTCAGCCCAAACACATTTAGGAGATGTCGGATTACACGGCATAATAATTTGAAGCATCCGAGCATCACTTTTTAAGAGTCCCTTAGATAATAAATCACCTGTAAAAACCCATAGGTATAATTTTTTAGTCATTCTTCATCTCTCCTCTTAATTAATTTCACTGCTGGAAACTTGTCCGATTAGCTTTGCGTTTTCACTGTATTGCCGTCTTAGTTCTCCCGCTGCATATTCCAACGCATTAGCTAATTCGTGCGCATCACCTGTCGTTAGTGTTAACGATTTAAGAAATGGCGCATCGAATTCCGTAAGAGTCACTTTTTCACGGTCTACGAATTCAGCTTCAACCTTGCACGGAACCCAACCACCCTCGCGTAAAAATTCCTCGTTTACGGAAAGCTTAACTTCTGATATGCCGGAAATCCCTTCTTCTAATGATTCTTGAGTAACCGGTTCTGATGTCCGAGTTGATATAACGTAGTCACCAAATTTACCTTCTGCATTTACTGGTTCAAATCCCATATTAAATCACTCCTTTTTCGTTTTTATAGTTAACTTACGACTTACGAAAGTATTAATGAAGACCTGACTCATCAACCAATTGTTCAAGTGCTTCCATATGCTCAAGAATTGATAAGCGCGTCATATCAGCAATTTGTGCCATAGTTCCTAAATACTTTCTCGCATCTTCTAAGTTATCTTCCTTAACTGCGCTCATAGCACCAAAAATAACTTCATAAGAAACTTTTGACCTTTCGTTAGGAGTTTCCGTGTGCGAATTGTCAATTTCTTGAAAGATATCATATAGATTGGATGAAGCAAGTTCTTGATTCCCTCCCGTAACATAAGTACAAATCCCACTAACTGCTCTAGTCATATAGGAATAGATATGCGCCATTTCCACCGATTGCGACGAGAGGAATAAGACACGTTCATTGCTTGGGTACTCAGTAATCAGTTTCCTCCAATTACTAATCGAGTAAGCTAAAACCTCATCCGCTTTTTTAACGGCTTCATCAAGTTGAATCACCAATTGTTCCATATTAAATCGCTCCTTTTTCGTAATTTAATAGTTTGGTTACGTACAAACCTCCGGCGGGCCCGACCATCATCGGAATGTGTTCATAAGTTATACCCCCGTAAATCGAAATCGTCAAAAAATAGGGGGAATTTTTTTTCGGAATATTTAACGTTCACGAGATTTTATCGCCTACACATATTTAAACGTTTCAATGTCCGTGAATTTTACGTTTTTGTCGGAAGTTTTTCGCTCTTACTATAACTAACCAACAACGCGCCTAAATTTGGGACAGTTTTCGCAAGACTTTTTTACTCTTACTTTATAATTCGGTCACCTTATCTCCTCCCTTACTTATTTAATCGTGCCGGCATCGTCGAAATTAATGGTCTGCGTGAAACTTTTCGCCTGTTACTTATATATAGTGCTTGACTTCTTGTGTGTTGGGACAATTCTAACGAAAACTTTTTTTTCGTCCTACTCTATTATGCGAAGCAACTTTCCGTTTCGCACATTTTCGTTGATTTTTTTTCTTCACAATATCTTACAGACTCGAATGGTTAATTGGGGATTTTTACGCCAATTATTTTCATCTTCACAATATCTTACGGACTCGATTAGCCAAGTGAGGAATTTTCACGAAAGAAAAATTAATTAGAAAACTTTTCAATTTTTTGTTGACTTATGAGAACACATGTTCTATTATAATATACAAGAAGGCACACTGAATAAGCCTGACTGGTGCAAGCTTTAAAAATTATTCAATTAATCTACTTTAATTTTTTTTTTGAAGTAGAACGGCCCCGCCAAAAGGCCGCTCCACTCTAGCCGGTTTGCCGCCCGACTCTTCGCGATATTAGTCGCGGTACAAGGTTATATCGTCGGCACAGCGAGCGCTCCAAACAAAATACTATCATCTTATTAAATGGTGGTATTATCCCTCGTCGCTCACTCCGCCCACGTTACAACCGTCTCTGTCATATTGTCGGCGCAAGTAACTCCGCCAAAAGTTACCTCCGCCCACCGCACGACCGGATTACGTTATATACTTGGCGCAGCTAAGGCGAATCACATCATTAGCCGGGTCCTTAGTTCCGCCAAATGTATAACAGACGCGCTACATCATACGTTCGAGCCGCAAGTTCTCGTCATTACGTCGGTCGTAATACGCAAACAAGAAACGGAATAGGCTCGTCTCATGCAGCCGGTCATAAAACGTCAGGAAGCGTTCAAAATTGTAATTGTCCGGGTCAGATACGTTCATGAGATAAACCGACGAATGGCCGTTAACGACATAAACGCCGTCAGACGTATCGTAGTCAAATGATGACATGCGTAATACGCCGTCAAGTACGTAAAAGATTTGAGCGTGAACAATATCGAGATAGCCGTCAAAATTATGTATTTCGTGTTGGTCAGGGCCGTCCATTTCGTACATCGTATAGCGAGCCGGAACGACGATTAGCTTGCGCATAGAGCAACACCTTTTGCGCCAGAAATGACGAAGTCGAATTCTTCGAGGATTTCCTCTTCGCAATATGCGCCGCCACAAACTGAGTCCGCGCTAACGAAGCCAGTTTCGACGAAGAAAGATTGAAAATCCGAGTATGGAATAACTTGTTGCTGACCAGTAGCCGCGAGAGTAACAACATAAGAGCCGAGTCCTAATAGGTTGATAGAAGCGTCATAACGGAATCCGATTAAATGTTTTTTCATGATTAAGCATCTCCTTTTAATTCGATTAATAGGCGTTCAACGCGAGAGATTAATAACGAGTGATAGCCGGTATTAGATGACGCTACATATTCGTCCACCGAGCCGAGGCGACGCATGTGTGCGATATCCATTTCGAGCGATTCCAGATCCAACTTTGACAATTTCATAGTCTAATAACCTCCTGAATGTTAAAATGTTTATGTGTGTATGAAAGTTAACTTGTCTAAATGTCAACATCCTGACCTGTTAGTTACATAATACATGCTCGTTATCAACATGTCAACATTCTGACATGATAATTTTGGAGGTTTTTTTTATGATTTATTGTAGACTTGGCGAAATTATGGAAAAACGCGGGTTATCAAATAAAGACGTCGTCGAAAAAACAGGCGTCAGCCGAAACACAATAAAAGGTTTTCAATCGAATGCGTCAAAACGAATCGATTACGAAACATTAGAAAAACTTTGCGAAGGCCTTGACCTAACGCCAGGTGACCTTCTTATATACAAACGAGAAAAGCCCGCCGAATAATTGGCAGGCTCTTTTTTATGCTCCGATACTCTTCACGAAATCCTCAACACTACGTGCCTGGAACACGCGAAAGTCGGTCCCCTCCGCCTTATATTTCGTATCACTCACGATAAGTACGTACGGAAATATCGGCTCCTTCCCTTGCGGCTGCCAGTCGAAATTGTGCCACTCATCACTATTATAGAACGCTTGGTAACGGTCTAGCTTCTTCCGCATCACATTTGCGCTATACACGCTATTCTGCACCTCGATAAAGAACGGCGCCCCTTTCCATATCGTAAACACGTCCGGCCTTATCTCCGCTTCATAACGTGGCTCAATGTCAAAGCGTCGCGGTTTAGCATGCTTCGCCAATTCGGTATACACGTCCGCCATTTTCAAAAAGTGGTCGACTTTATTGCCGGTCTTCTTTATCGTGGCTGGCTTCGGAAAGTAGACGAAGGGCTGGCGTTCCACATTAGCGTCAATATAGCCTCGGTCGCGTAGTCTTTTGAGCGTGACATTAGCGTTATTGACCGCATTTTTCGTATGGCCGAAATATAGGGTGGCTACTTGGTCGCGAGATAGACAGCGGAATTGCTCTAAGGCTTTGATAATGTCGCGGTCACGTTTACGCATGGTTATCTTCCTCCTCGTCTAATAGTCCGAGTTGCGGGGCGGTCGGTTCGTTTTCAGGTGCGCAGTCTTGCTCGACTGAATCATCTTCCGTTTTTTCAGGCGTCAAATTCTTGTCAACTGAAACTTCGTGCCAAATTGGCACAATCTTATACGGCTCCAATTCCTTCTTCGCGTTCACATCGTCCAAATAAGGCGCCTGCACCTCCGTCAGCCGCTCTAATTTGAGTAAGAAACGCCCTCCCTGGCTCGATTCTATCTTTTCGGCTCCTGGCGTCCCTACTATGCGGCTGTTAGTTAAATCGGCACATCTAAAGCCCATACGGACCGTTAGGTTGATTTTTAACTTACCGTCCAATACTTTCGCGTCCGGCCGTTGCATTGAAAGAATCAAAAACATACCAAGCGCCCGACCTATCGCGGAAATGTCCTCCACTACCGCCATGACGTCTTTTTCGTCCTTCAACAGCGCCACTTCGTCAATACAAAGCACGATATAAGGGACGCGCTCATGTTCCGGTAAATCATCAACATGCATGACTTCGTACTTATCGAGCAAATCACCTCGTAGCTCCGTCTCCTTCTTTAGATACGCGAGAACACGTTTCAACTCACTTACTTTCGTACATACCGCCTTTACATGCTCCACGCGTCTGAATAAATGAAACTCTGACCGTTTCAAGTCTGCGAGGTAAAGGTGTAAATCGTTCGACATCGTCCGTTTTATCAACGTAGTAAGCACCGACCGTACTTGCGTCGACTTACCGGAGCCAGTTTCGCCCGCAATCAATAAATGCGGATTCTTGACCATGTCATAGGCGACATGTTCGTTGTTGACGTCCTTGCCGCAATATATCGGGAGTTTTGTTCCTCTCAAATTGGGAGAAATAACGTCCCAATTCCACTTAATCTCTTTCGCCAGTGATTCCGCGTAGATTGTGAGAATATATTTCTTAATACCGTCCGTTTCTATTTTGAGAGTGCGTCCGAATATTTGATAAAAGACGTACTCTTTTTTCTTTGTCTCTTTCGGGTCCATTCCGTTCAATAACGTAAATACATACTCGATGCGTCCTTCCAAATTTCGCGCCGAATGAATCTTCGGATATATCTTCCGCTTAAACTTCTCGCTTTCGTATAGATAATAAAGCCCCGCTACGCCAAAACATTCGACTAGCTTCTTCCGCAATAACTTCTCCGTTTTCCGCTGCTCTAATAACGCCAATAACTTCATGATGTCACCTCTACATTAACGGATTTGATATAACAAAAAGAATCAGACCGCCGATAAGCGCCCACGGCAATATCGTCTTTACAAAGTCCGATATATCTTTCGCAATGTCTTGCTTGCCGAATATGACTAAAACGCGTTCTAGTACAGCTACGCCTACTAGTAAGCCACCAATTGCTAACATTCCGATATAGGCCGCCTCAATGGCTGGCGGAGGATTAAAGATAGACGATGGACTAAATACAGTCACTGCGGATAATAGGGACACGTTAGTAACTTTCCTTTTCTTGGTGTACGAGCCATCCATAAAATTCTGAAAATTTATAGTTTCTGCTCTCTTCATGTTGTTGGTTCCTCCTTCTCTTCTTCCCCTCGCGCTCCCCTTCTTCTCTTCCTCCTCCCCTTTTCTTTATTAACAGACTTACAGATTATCGACTTACTTGCTATTGGACAAACAAAAACCGCTATAACGCATATTGCACTTTAAACTTCTGTAACTACTTCTATTGATTAATAGACGGACGCGTTATTTCGACTGCTGTTGCTACTTCACTAATAGTTATATGTCGATTGCTTGTCTACCTTTCACTAAACTTAGTAAAAATTTTCACCAAACATGTATAAGATATTATTATTTTGTCCAAGATGATTGTAAAAATACGAGAGAGGTAATAGATATGTTTGGATTATTCGGAGGTAAACCACGTTCAAAATTAGGAAAATGGTTAGATAAGAGAGGAATGTCTCAGGAATGGTTAATGAAGAAGTCAGGTCTTGGTCGAAACACTGTAAGCCGTCTAGCTGCTGGCGATTCGGAACACGAACCAACGGCCCGCACAATTAAGAAAATAATGAAAGCAATTCGCGAAATAGACCCCAATGCAAGGACCGACGACTTTTTCGATTTATAATTGGCGATACTAATAACGGTGATGTTATGTGATGGACTACGTTATCTTTTTCGGACTCATTGCGGTATGTCTCGTCCTATTCGTGCTACACGAGCGGAAGCCGAAGCCGTCGTCTACGTGGTCACCGCGTCATCAATGTGAGTCGCCGATAGAGCGTCGCTTATATGATGCGTTGGTGAGCCGAGGCTATGTGCCAAGAACGCAAGTGCCATGCGGTAAATATCGGATAGACCTGGCGCTCGTTCCGCAGCGGATAGCGATAGAGTGCGACGGTAGGGCGTATCATAGTAGTCCGCGACAAAAAGCGCATGACAGGCGTAAGAATGCGTATTTGAGGCGCAATGGATGGCGGGTGGTGCGGTTTAGTGGCAGCCGTATTCACCGCGACATAAACGGAATATTGCGGAGGATAGAGAAGGAATTGACGTAGAGAAGACCGCCAATTAAGACGGTCTTTTCGTTGTTAGCTTTAATTGCTGAACGCTGGATGCTCCCAATACTCATCGGCGACAGACGGTAAATTATCGTGCAAGAAGCCGTCGAAATTAATCTTGTCGATAGTGTCTCCGTACAAATTAATGCGTAAGACTTCGCCATTCTCTGTATTTCCAAACTCGTCAGTTAACGGTAATTGCCATCTAAACGCGACTTCTTGAATATCGAAATTATCATTCAGTTGCTCCAATAGTCCGATAGAGTCAATCCACATTCCCTTTTTCATCATATTCGCGGTGAAGTTGTCGTTACCGTTTAACGTTAGAAGGATTACTTTCTTATTCGGGTCTTCCGCATAATCATTTAACGCGATTGACTCGTATGTCGGTGAGTCGTTATTAGTCTTTTCGCCCAGCTCGTCGATAACGATTTGTTCAAGTAGCGCTTCGCCTTCAAGTTCGACTGGCTCCGGCTCTGGCGTTGGTTCTTCTTCTTGCGGCTCTGTGACTTCCTCCTCAACCTCTTCCGGCTCTTCCGCCTCTACGTCAGCAGACGCCGGCTCTGCGTTCTCTTCCGTTGACGGGTCTATAATCGCAATAACAATAACTAATAATACAAACGCGTAGAAAAAACCCGCACAGCCCATTTTCCACGGTTTCTTGCTTCTAAAGCCTACTAATTTCATACAAAACCCCCATTAATATGTAATAATACTAATTTACTACTTATTTAGTCGCGTTTCAATATTTAATTTACTTGAGAACTCTGTCAGCAATTGAGAATTTTTTATGTTCGTCAATCTTATCGCGTCCATAAACGTTGTAATAATGACGTACCATATCAAGTGTCTTATGGCCAAGTATTTCTTGAATGACGAAGATATTTGCTCCTCCCTTGACGGCGTATTTGACGAAAGTATAACGAAAACAGTGAGGTGACACTTTGACGTCATGTATTCCGGCTTTATCCGCATACTCCGAAATCCATTCTTGTATTCTACGCGTTGAGAGAGGTTTACCGTCAATTGTCACAAAAAGAGCATCTGTCTTAACATCACCACGTAATTTTATATAATCGAGGAGACGTTTCTTCATTTTTTCTTGGAAAGGAACAAAGCGCTCAGTCCTATTCTTCGCGTGTGAAACTCGTAATAAATGCTCCTCCCATAAAATATCATTAACCTTTATATGTATTAGTTCATTAATTCTTATTCCAGTCTCAAGAAAAAGCAACATTAACGTGAAATCCCTAAATCCAGTAAATGTAGATTGGTCCGGTTGCATTAATAAAGCATGAATTTGTTCTGTGTTTAAGTTTGGCTGGTCCCTCTTATCCGTTTTTAATGGAGTTATTGAATACATTGGATTAATTACGATATATCCGTTTTCATGCAAGAAATTAAACAACCTTCTCAATGCACGTAACCGCGAATTAACACTAACTACTGTCCGCCCCTCTATCAACCTCATGTAATCAATTATATTCGTTCGAATATTCTTTTCTGTTATTTTATCTATTCTTGTATTAATAGACTGCAAATCGAATAACTTCTTTGAGCGACTCAATTCATTTTTATAAAACTTAATCGTATGCTCTCTTAAATTCTTTATCTTACAGTTTTGTAATAATAGATCAACCGCCTCCTCAAAACTTAAAAATCCCGAGATACCACTCAAATCATTTTCCGTTAACTTATTTTGTCTTCGCGCCATATAATTCTTCTCCTTTCTTCAATACTTCAATTAAACACGAACGAATACGACAAATAAATATATAAATTTGAATAATTAACGAACAATTAATACGTCTACTTTCGTTAATATACGTTTTCTGCGTTAGATTTCCGTCGAATTTACGTCAAGTTTTCGCGGAGAGTGACGCGATAGACTTTCTTTACCGAATATGCTAATCTAATATTACGCAAAAGGAATTGCACTACGTAGGACAAGCCGTAAACCACAGCGGTACTTTTCGGAAATTCGTGCGGCAACGATTGATTTTCGTTGATTTGACGCATGATTGAGCGGAACCTAAACTCCGTCAACCAGCGCGTTTCAACTTCAAAACCGCACGGGAGGCGCGTGCCGTCTCCGGTAGGTTCGATTCCTACACAGTCCCGCCAAAATAAGGTTTTCTAATGCTCTTACATATAACGAGTACTACGGTTTCAACGTCGGATTTAAGAGCGAGCTCGGCAAACTGATTGCGACCGTTACGGAAAAATGTCGTCTTTAGCCTTCTACATCAATAGTAGAAGGTTATTTTTATAGCTAAAAAGAAAGAATCGTTGATCACCTTTAAAAAATACATTCTATGTTTGACATGTTAGGAAACTTAGGGGCATACGAGGCGACTCTTTAATGGAATATATAGGTAGGACTTAGATGCAAGAGGGGACTAAATTTAGATGTGATGAATGATAATAAATAGTTTAACGTGCACTAACATCCGATAGCGGCTGCTCCATGCTCATACAACCTCCGAGATCTGAAAAAGTAACCCCTTGCTTAGCGCAGTAGCATTTTCTTTACATACTTCACCAGCTTACTTTAATAAAGTTCCATCTCTGATGCAATGTGCTTCATTTTCTCCTTTTAAAAAACCGAAAACAACTGTTCTTTTCTAAAAAGCCCTTAGAGAGAGCACTAAAAAAAGTAAACTTTTTCAGTGCTCTCAAAAAAACAACTTTTTTTAAAACCTTAGAACCCTAAAAAATTAGTCTAATCTTTCCATGTTTTTGATTTGCTTCTGTTTGTGCCTTGCTTTCATCTTTCAACTTGAAACGTAATCTTGTTATTCAATGTACTACACTGATAACATTTTCTTTGCCACCGACGTTCTCGATGATGCCTTTAGCCAACTGTTCATACTTCACTGTTTTCCCTACCTTCCTGATGATTTGATAAAGAAAACCTGACACTTTTATAGGACCCGTCAATACATATATCAAAAATGTAAGGTTATTCCAACTTTAATCTATACGGCTTTTAAAACTTTTGATTTTTTAACAAATTTCATAAATAAATAGCGAACTAACGGTCCTATTATAATCAATTGTACCGGAAACGCAAAAACGAAATTTTTAATAACCGTAAACAAGTAGCTTAACATGAATGACTCTGTACTAAGGCTGTTCATGACATAAGAAACTCCTAAGGCATAAAGGGACATTAGAAGAACCATTCCTACGACCATAAAGAACGAAATCGAAATAATTACATAGGCTTTCTTCGACTTGTCAAAAGGTAAGCTAAAAGTGATTTTTTTCGCAACTGGACCCACAATAAAGATATCTAATAGGATGAAAACGATAAATCCAATAGTAATCTGAATAAGAATGTCATGAAATGACATTACACCAATCAATCCGTTAATAGCTAGATTATAAAATACCATAACAATAACCATACCAAAGCACATCATCATTCCAAAATACAAACTTTCCTTCTTCGTTGTTGGAAAATTTAGTCATCTCCTTTTTTTGTATACTTTGGTATTATAGCTACTGTAAAATTCCCTCATAAGTGAACATTTTGTGAACAGAATGCTACCTAAAATTATTTAAACATCATCACTATAGAATGGTGACGCTAGATTATTTTTTTTGTTGAATCCTCTGTTTTTTTGCGCTTGCCAGGGAAATATAAGGCCCGCCATTTCCTAGACATAAAAAAACTTCTCATACAAGGAAAACCTTGAATGAGAAGTTTTTTTACTTAAACGATTTTACTGTATAGCTTCATTGTTTCAATATGCATCCCTTCATGCAATAAAGAAAAGCTTAGGAGATCCTCGACGGTCGCTAGTGTTAATCCCGGAAATGATAATGGCTTCTCTATTTTTTCATCCAAACGATTTGTGAATGTATGTCGAATTCGTTCAGGCTGTTCCTTAAGTAACGATACTAATTCTTCTAGCGAAGGTGGACTTTTCGTCCAATCAGCAGGCTTCGTACCTCCACCAAAAAGCAGTTTAAGCTCTTCTAATTGCTTCGTTTGCTGCTTTGTCACACCAAACGTTAATCCTTCCTGAACAGCATAAATATGACCCGCATTCCAAAGGATATGATTGTTAAAACCAGTTGGTGTTTTTCGTAGCTTTTCTTCATCAATTTCTTCTAATAGCTTGATTACTTTTGCACGCGCAAACTCTAACTGATCAAAAATCATGTTTCTCCTCCTCAAATTTATTTTCTCTTTCTGGTTAAATTATACAAAACCTTCGATAACACTTACAAATTTTAAGCAAGTTACTTTTTCTTATTCTTTTCAACAGTGGAAATACTTTGCCCAACTGGTAGACTAAATAGTCGACTCTTCGGCTTAAATATTTGTTGTGATGGCCAAAGTCCGTGGTGACCCGATGTTAAATAGCTGATAAGACAAACCATCAAAAAATATTCCATTCCTTTTCCATCAAACATTTCTATTCCTAAAAAGATACTCGCTATCGGTGTATTTGCTCCACCACAAAAGACAGCGACCAAACCTAAGGCAGCTAGAAATGAAATAGGTAAATCCATTATTGGAGATAGTGTATTTCCTAAAGTTGCCCCCATAAAGAATAAAGGGATAGCTTCCCCCCCAACAAAACCCGTTCCCATGGTAATGGCCGTAAAAATCAGCTTCGCTAAAAAGGCAAACATAGGAACATCTCCCGTAAAAGATGCTGAAATCGTTTCAATTCCACGCCCTAAGTAATCTTTTGAACCTATTATGAACGTAAGAATCACTATTGCGATTCCACCAATAAATCCAATAACCATTGGGTTTCCTATGTAGGTTGTAGAAGTCCTTTGTATCATATGCCTTAATTGGCAATAGGCAACACTTATTAATCCAAATAATATGGCAACTACGATAATTTTAAAGGCAGTTCCTGCTGTTAATTCAGGAACCTTTTCAATGATAAAATGTTCATGCTTGACTCCCCATATCTTTGTTGAAAGATGACCAACGAGGCTAGCTGTGAAGCAAGGAACGATTCCTTCATACTTCATTTTTCCTAATGCCACAACCTCCATTCCAAAAACAGCACCTGTAATCGGCGTTCCAAATGCCGCACCAAAACCACCGCTAATCCCACTCATCAATACAATTTTCTGGTCGATCTTACTAATTTGAAAAAGCCTGTTTAATCCTTCTGCTATACTCCCCCCCATTTGCAAGGCAGCTCCTTCTCTTCCCGTTGAACCACCTAGTAAAACAGTTAGAAACGTTCCAATATAAACGAGGGGCCCCGTCCTTAATAACATCTGTGCCTTTCCCTGAACCCCTTCATAGAGTAGATTGTTTCCCTCCGATGATTTTTTTCCATAATTATGGTACAAATACCCAATAACGACACCACCAAGAGGAAGCAGCAATATAAGCCAGCTATTGGCTTCTCGAGTTTTACCAAGTAAATCATTTGTATGAAGGAGAAAGGAGGTTGTCGTTCCTACGAAAACACCAACAAGGCTACCCCAAAACAGCCATTTTATTAAAATGGAAAAAAAGCTAACATAGGTCTTTGTCATTCCATCAAGACACTCCTTTGAATAGAGATTCGCTACGCGGGCACTGAAAAAGGGAAAAGCACCCTTTTTCAGTGCCCTTGAAACAATGTGCGGAGCCGTTGCCATCTTTTTAAAATCCAGCTATGAGTCGGTTTCTCATAGCAAGGCGCGCACCGTGTGGAACCATTGCTTCTTCTTTGAGTTACAAGAAGTATTTTTTCAGTTGCCTCTGGCTTTTACCTTTTTCAGTGGCTTCTTCGCTATCCTTTTTTACCATTTCCTTATTTTAAGATTTTACCCATTAAAAAAAGCCCCACTAAGGAGCTTTATGTACGGATTGGACGACCTTCTATCATATATTCCTCTTGTTCCTGCAAGGCCTTTAGCCACATATCGGCTAAATCAATACCATTAATCAAGGTTATACCAAGCCCTTCCCCATACTCGACAGCCTCTTTCGTAAAGCTTGCAGTTGTCGCAATATAACCGCCAGCACTATCCCATTTCACTACGGCTGAATGCAACAAAGCGACATCATGAAAGGAAACGTCCTCTTGACTGCATTTTAGTTGGATAAAATAACGGCCATCCTCTCTCCGATCCTCAAAATCGACACCAAAGCCTTCTGCTATTGAAGTATAAAAAAGTTCACCACCATACGTTTTCTCAAAAAGATCAACAACAAATTCCTCAAAGGTCATGTCAGTATAGGAATCTTTTCCATTCTTAAAGCGATAATATAAACCCGTCGCTATTGTTCTTCTAACATCTAGCTGTTGTTCAATATTCTCAATTAATAATCCAGAAAGCTCTTTATGTTTTCGATCATATCGAAACCAGTTCCAAATTGATGCAATAAAAACGATGACTGAACCAAGGAGAATCATTGTTTCTATTCTCAAATGTGGCACCTCCTCCTCACTTAGCTTCGACAAACATCCTTCAAAGCATACGTTGCAAGGAGGAACTCATTACTGAGCTGTCGCTCGTAATGATAACGTTCCAGAAATTGTTACAACCGCACTTCCACCTACCTTAATGACAGGCTGAGCATTTTCGATTTCTATTGTCACATTGCAATATCCTGGTCGACCGCAAGCATGTCCTTGTGCAATCTTAAATTGTCTATTTTCCATTTCAAGAACATTTTCTAACATGAAATATCCCGCAAGTGCACCATTTGCAGATCCTGTCACGGGATCTTCTTCTACACCAACAGCTGGTGCGAAATCACGGGTGTAAACCAAGCAATCGTCCTCTTGACTATCAAAAGTAAACAGGTGCGTGGTGACAATTCCTTCTCTTTTATTGTGCTTTGCTAGTTCAAGCAAATTTGGAATAGCGCTGTCAATCGCTTTTCTCGTTTTTACTGGTACAACTAAATGCCAGTTACCAGTATAGGCAATGCGGACAGGATAACTCGTATTTATCTCCTCTACAGCTAAGCCGACAAGACTAGCTACTTGTTCTAACCTCAAATCTACAGACTTTGTCTTTGGTTCGACTTGTGTCATCTTGACTGAATGAAGTTTATTGTTTTCAATTATAAACTCAAGCGGAACATTTCCAATATTCGTTTCGAACGTCAAAGCTGCATTTGATGAGTGTTGATTTTGCTGATTTTCCGTAGCTAACAGCCAAGCTGTTGCTAATGTTGCATGTCCACAGAAATCAATTTCTGTCGTTGGTGTAAAAAAACGGATCCGATAATCTGCCTGATCGTTTTTTGTTGGAAGCAGAAATGCAGTTTCCGAAAGATTTAATTCTCTTGCAATTTGTTTCATTTCACCCTCTGTAAGCATCGTTGCATCGGGTACGACCCCTGCTGGATTTCCACCAAAAGCTTCCTTACTAAATGCGTCGACATGATAAACCTTTATATTTCTCATCCACTAACTCCTCCTTTTTATCCAAATGTTACTAAATAGTAATCTCTTTTTAAGTACACTAACATAAAACTAGGTTAGTCACCACAAAAAAAAAGAAAGCTTCACTAAGCAGTGCGCTTTCTCTTAAATCAATTAATTAGCAACAATAACATCAATATCTTTTTCCTTTAATTCAATTACAACATCCTCGGCTGTCGATTCATCTGTAATAATTGAATGAATCGACGTAATGGCTCCAACCTTCGTAAAGGCGTTAACACCAAATTTACTGTAGTCAGCCATAAGAATAATCTTATCTGCAAGTGACATCACTTTTTGCTTTAACCGTGCTTGCATTTCATTCGAATCACTTAACCCTCTTGTTAAGTCAATACCTTTACAGGATATAATTGCTTTATCAACAAAATAATTTTCTAATGAACGCTCTGCTAAAGGTCCAATAAACGATAACGTACTCTGACTAAGTGAACCACCAATTACAATTACGTCAATCCGGTCTTTTTCACTAAGTTCAAGGGCAACTTTTATTGAATTTGTCAAAACTGTTAAAGGTATATTAGGAATAATAGAAGCTGTATACCAAGCTGTCGTACTTGCATCTAAATAAATTCGCTCGTTTGGATATATTAATTTAACTGCTTCAGCAGCAATCTTCTTTTTCTGCTCAACATTCGTGATTTCACGACGGTCAAAAGGAATTTCAACTTGCCTCTCCTGTATAGAGACCGCACCACCATGACTCCGCACAAGTTTCTCCTCGGCTTCAAGCTTTGCTAGATCTCTTCGAATCGTTTCCTCTGTCACATTACAGATTTGACTAAGCTGTGTCACTCGCATACTCCCATGTTCGTTTACAAGGTCAACTATTTTTTTATATCGTTCTTCAATTAGCATGCTAGCCCCTCTTTCTACCCATTCCCTTCCTAGTATTATAAACGAAGTGGAAATGAATAAATACCCCCGACATTAGGCGTGCTCAAGTTGTTGTTTATGATCCATTCTCAAAAATGTTCGATATGTCGTCCACATAATGACAAATCCTAATAAACTAATCCCCAAAAATGGAATTAATCCTGGAATAGTAAATAAAATATGATAGACGGTTAATGCGGCCGCAAGCGTGTAAAATGTGCGCAACGGTTGAAAAAATGAAACAAGCAATGAATTTTTTAAATATTGATAGATGCTAGCTTCATAATGAACCATGAGTGGGAAAATATAGGTAAGCATAATACTACAGATAATTAATATCGCAATTGTCATGTAACGAACACCTACGTGTATCCATTGGTTTTCAACTTGAAAAAATAAAAGATTCACATACAGCATATAGCCAACAAAGGCAAACACAAGCCCGATAGCATTCGCTCGAAAAAATTCTTTTCGATATGTTTCCCGGAATAACGAGAATACAGGACGATCCGATTCCCCCATCATCCACTTTCTCAGCACCGCAAACATCGCTGTCGTACTTGGGGCCCAACCGAAAATGACAAACCCTAGTAATGTAAACACGACCCAGAGAGCATTTAAATAGGCCATAAGAAAGAACACTTCGCCGAAACGATAAAATCCACCCATAAAGCCACCTTGATTCATATTTAGGCCCTCCTTACACGATGAACGGTTAAATTCGAATAAGCCGCTTTCATCGGTGCCATTTGTCTAAACCCTATTTTACCTGTTTTGAAAACAGGACCAAAAGATTGACCATCGTCTTCCCATTCTAATATTGGTAGCCCATTAATTGAAAATTGAACAATCGATTGGGCTTTAATAAGCTTCATTTTATATGGGCCAATCGCGTCTTCAACTGGAGGTAATGGGTCTGCCCCGTGTGCTACTAAGTGAAATCCGTAACTTTTACGTAAATTGCATGTTCGAAAAGCCCGTTCTTCAGGCCATTTATGTCTAAAATAGGAGAGATGATAGGCATTAATTGCCCCTGAATGATATTGAGGATATTTCCCATCACGAATCGGTAGTTGTGGGTCAAATAAATCTTCTCCGTTTCGACCAGTTGCAGCAAAAAAAATCATACATAATCCAGGCTCACGTAATGGTTGGAAATCCCATTTAATACTAATATTACCTGGAAATTCTTCAGGACACCAAAGTACCCAATGTGCATCATCGCCATATTTCTCTGGGTCTAGTTCGTTTTCAATATGAAGTTGATTCGTATGAAAATCGACTTTAGCCTTTCCTTCTAAACGCCATTCTTCTAGATCTTGTTGCTTCGCTAAAGGATTTTCGTAAAGAACATCTGTTTCTTCAAAGTGTGTATACATTACTTTTCCTCCTTACTAGTACAGTAGGTTATTAAAACGGGTCCTATTAATCCCGAAAGAAACTGCTTTTTATCCATCTCATTGGCTTTCGAATTCGTAACAGATACTTTAAGTTTATTTTTTCCGTACTTTACGAATTCAGTAATATCAAATGTATAGGGCGCCCACATTTTCACACCGATATCGTGTTCATTAAGCCAAACATGTGCCAATTCAAATACATCACCTAGCTCAAGAAAAACCTGTTTAGACTCTTTAGTAAACTCAAAATTAAGTTCATAATCGACTGTTCCTGAAAAATTAGCCATTCGCTCCCATTCCGTCCATGAATCAAGAACCTTCTTCTTCATTACTTGATTTCGGGCGGTTACTTCCCATTCACCTGTTATCTCCATAGACTCTTGATGACTGAAATCACGTTCTTTTGCTACGTTAACTATTTCGGTTTCGTTCGGGTTAAGATATATAATCATGCTTTCTCTACGCTGAAGCTGTATAGAAGTGACTAAGCCATTCTCTCTAATAGTTGCATTTGCTTGCTCTATTGTTCCGCTCCAAGCATTCCATTTTTCTATTGTACCTAGATGGCTAAGCAAAACCTCGCCTTTATATTCTTCTTCTCCTTCGTTCACAAAAAGGAAAAATAATTGACCAGCTTTTTCTACTACACTCATGCGCATTGTTGAACAAGGTGGTGACAATATCGCTTTTCTTTGAATGACCTTCTCTAACTCCTGCAATAACACCTGAGGCGAGAGAATGAAACGCGCACCCTTAATGTATGAGTTTCCATTTAAAATAAATACTTGACCACCGTTTTTTATAAACGCCTCTAGAATCATTTTTGTTTGCTGATCAAGCCTTGAGCAATCCTCTATAAGAACATGTCGATACGATTGGTGTTGAATTCGTAGCATCCCGTCTTTAATCTCACATGTTGAAAGAAGGGACTCCTCCAAATAGTTAAACTCAAGCTGGTTTTCATATAACGGTTTAGCTATATTCCAAGGGAGGAAATCTCCTTCACACAGTACAGCAATATCGGTTTGATTAACACTATCTGTCATGAGACAGCTTAAACGTTTGATATAAGTTGAGAACCTTCCATAATACGGCCACCAATTTTGGTTTGGTCCAACATCAGGTGGTCGTTCATGACTCCGGATAGGACCATTGATCGAGTAATAAAAAGCGTGAGGTGTGATCACATTTACACCACGAACAAATAACCAGTCTAAGTACCATTTCATATCGCCGAGCGGCAAATGCCAGTCACTGCCTCTACTACAAACTCCGAATACTTCGTTTAAATTTCGGCGTCTTCCTCGATGCCTAGCAGCATCAGCAGAACATTTCCCAGCAGTCGAATGTCGCCCGGTAACCGCTTTATTTTCTTCTGGGGCTACCCACCTCCAAACAACATCCTGACCAGGTATTTGAAAATGCGCTAATAAGCCAATATCATCACTTTCAGCTGGATGACCTGTTAAAGAAATTCGATGATTCTGGCACCATGTAGCTAAAGGAAGATAAAAAGATTCAGTCAGTCGCTTATTTACTGCTTTTTTATAATTTTTTCGAATCATAGCTGTCTCGGGACCAGCCTCAAACCAGAGTACAGGTAAATCCAATTCACGATTGCCCTCATTCACAAACGTTTGTAAAAAACCTTCTGTCCAAGCTCTTAAATCTGATGATGCCCCGCGGCCGAGTATATCCGGTTCATCAGTAAAAAAAGCTTTAATCGTTTGACCAAAATACGGACCTAGGGATGTATAATAGCGCTCATGAGTTAACTCAATAAATCGTTGTACAGCCTCTGGATTAAGTAAGTCAGCAGAAGCTGGTGCCTCCTTCTCCCCGTCGTCTTCCCCAGCATGGATTCCACGAATACGACCATTTGAAAATGTTTCGATAAAACAGACGATTGACCACGTTCCGTTACTTGGTGCTGTATATTGAATTTGGTTTTCTGTCACATCAAGTCGTTTCGTACGTCGATAAAAAATGCGATTCTCTGAGCTTTTTTCGACAACTTGAACAGATAAGAGCTGTTCACCTTTTTCTAAATGAAGTGTTACCTTTGTTGTACCTTCGCACGGATACTCGATCATCTTTAATCCGCGACTTGCTAATTTTGGGTTACTTTTCACAACCCTTCCCTTCGCAGAACCAGAAGGATACATTGCTTCATCATACAAATATACTGTCATATTCAGCTTTGCTGCCTCTTTCACGGCAGTTTTCACATAATCCATAAACTCCTTAGATAAATACTCGATGTCTTTCGGAATGCCGATCCTTGGATGAAGAACAAACCCCATTACACCTTTTTCATAAAAATCATGAATTTGTCTCTTAATTTCTTGATGCGTAAGACGGTCATTCCAAAACCAAAACGGAATGGGTGAAAACTCATCTGCTGGCGACAAAAATTCACGTTGCAAAGAATGAAGCATTGTATGCAACTCCCTTTTTCTTTAACTGTAAGTATGTTAACGCTTTCTTACAATTGTACATTTTTGCGATAAGAGCCAAGAGCCTGTAACAAAAACGATCACTTCTTTGCAAATTAGCACTTTTTTGTCGCTCTGACTTACGAACGCATCCATATTTTAAAAAGGATGATGGTGAATATTGTCCCATCATCCTTGGTTGATTGATTGATCTTGAGCATGCACTTTTCGATACTGACTTGGCGGGATGCCAACTTGTTTTTTAAAGATTCTGTTAAAATAACTATGTCGATACCCAACTTGCTCAGAAATGTCATTAATTTTCATATTCGTATTTAACAATAACTCCTTTGCCTTGTCGATGCGTAAAGTTGTGACGTAATCTATAAAGTTCACACCTATCATTTTTTTAAAGGCCTTGCTAAGCGTGTAAGGATTTGTACCTACTACATCTGCACAGCTTTCTAAAGAAATATCCTCCATGTATTGCTCCTGGATCAGCGCGCAAACTTGTTCAACTAATTGTTTTAATTCAACATTTACTCTTCCCTCTAACATTTGCACATACGGAGTGATCACTTCATTTGTAAGCCAAGAAATCATCCGTTCCGGCTCCCTAATTTGAGCAACTTCTTCAAACATGTTCTTACCGTCGAAAAGTTCATACGGATGTATGCCAGAGTGGAGGATTTCATGTTGAATGCTACTAAATAGCTGAATCATTCCAGGCTGGATATTAATTTCTTTAACCCCTTTAACCGTTAATTCTTCAATAAACGCTCCAATGAGTCTCTCCACCTCATCAACCTGTCCCATCCTTATCGCTTGAAGAATTTCTTTTTCAATATCGAACGGGTAGAAGATTTGGCTCATATTACTTGAGTCGTCTAATTTTTGTAGATTAATAATTTGATTTTTATTCTCATAATTACGATAACGTTTCCCTTGTTTTACTTCTTCAAATAAGTGCGGAATACGTTTTACTTGGGAAGCTACTTCGCTAATAGTTATCGTTACTTGTACTTCTAAAATGCGATTTAACACATCAACAATCTGCTTTGAAAATTGCTGTACTTTCTCTTCAATGTCCTCCTCTTGCGCATAGATAATTAAGACGCCAATTGATAAATCATGAAAGTTTATACTATTAAATTGCTCAAACCATTCTTGTGCTGATTCATCAACAATATTCGTAATGGCGAAGGAAACTAGACTTTCATCTTGGTTAATTAATGAAACATTAGACTGTGATAAACCAATTATTTGAATATCCACAACAAGAAACTCGTGATCTTGAACGCTCCATCCATAGTTTATCATTCTAGTACGTAAGTCTTTTTCACTGTAATGATATAAATAACCTTCAATTAATTGATTTAAAAAACTTACTTTCAATTGTGGAATATGTGTCGACAATCGATTTTGTAATGACTTACTCTCTTTTGACAACTCTTGAATTTGCTGCTCGATTATTTGAAATTCATCCTTATTTTTTGAAGGCTTCTCTCCTTCACGATCAATTAAACGAACTAGTTTGGCAACTGGACTATATATTTCCTTCGAAGCAAACCACGACATAACAAAAGCAATAATGAGTCCAGTAATACTTATATAAAGAATGACCCTTGATATAAAGAGCATCGGTGACGTAATTGACGACATCGGTGCTGCGGAAACATACGTCCATTTTGAATTAATTCGATCCATGACACCATATGAAACCGAATAAGTCTCATCTTTAAATGTAACCGAGAAAGCACCTTCTGAATTCGAATTTTTTTGTTTTAATACTTGTTTTCTTAGAACAGAAGCAAATTCTGCATTATTGGAGCTTTCTGTCGCTACTAACACGTCTTCACCATTTAAAAGAAGGGTTGCCCCCTCATTGTACGGTGTCAATGTTTTAAGTAGCTGAGCTAGTTTATAGCGATCGATTGTGACGATAATCGATCCAAATGGATTTTTGCTTATACCTGGGATATTATGCGTGAGGAGAATCGGTCGTCGGTCCTCATACTCTACTCCCTGTGGTGTAAATGATAAATGCTCCCAACTTACATGTGTATCTTTCTCCAAAATAGATTGATAAAAGCGGTATTCCTCCGGATTTTTTATCACATTATAATTGGGTTTAAAAATAATTGGATTTTGTTGATTATTAACAAAAAGCTCAACATTGCTTATTAATGGATGACTTCCCTGTAACACGAGTAATGTTCGCACAATATCTTGTGTTTCTTTAAACTCCTTAACAAAGTTCAAATCTGTTAATGAAGCATTAAACCTCGGTTCAAAGGCCCAATGAGATAATGAATTTTCTAAATACATAAACTGATCATTCAAGTTTTGAGCACGTTGTGAAATTTGACTTTGATGCAAATCTCTTAATTCTTCTTCAACCTTCCCAACACCAAACCAATAAATCCCAATCCCTGAAATTAAACCTGGGATGAATGCAATTAATAGAATAAGAATAAAGCTTTTACGAAAATATTGACTTTTCCAGCCTAGACCCCTAAACAGCTCTAAATATTTGAGAGGTTTTAACACTATATCCCCCCTACCCTTTGTTTTATCTAATCTTATGTAACCGCTTACCATTTCTATCACTATTATAGGATAAATAAACAAAGATTTCATTCTTGATTAGATTTTCTCATATTGAAAGAAAGGATTTTATGAGGGCACTGAAAAAGGGTGCTTTTCCCTTTTTCAGTGCCCTCGAAGCAATGTACGGAGCCGTTTCCATCTTTTTAAAAGCCTGCTACGAGTGGGTTTCTCATAGCAGGTGAGCAACAAGTGAATCCATTGCTACTTAATAAGAGGCACTGAAAAAGGTTGGTTTCTACCTTTTTCAGCGGCTTCGATTTTATTACTTTTTATAAGATTTTATTACTAAGCGAAAGCAGAAAACCCAGATCAGTTCAAACATGATCTGGGTGCAGTGTGATTTCCTATCCTTTAACAGAGCCTAATAGTACTCCTTTAGCAAAATGTTTTTGTAAAAACGGATAGAAAACAAGAATCGGAATCGTTGCAACAACAATTACTGCCAATTTTAATGTTTCCTCTGGTGGTTCGACTAGTGCATCGACCTCACCAATTCGCATATCTGCCAGCATCACAATTTGCTGAAGTAGTAACTGAACTGGATATTTTGAACTGTCACTAATATACAAAAGAGCTTGGAAAAAATCATTCCAATAAAACACAGCGTAAAATAATGTAAAGGTGGCGATTACAGGCTTAGACAACGGTAATACTATTTTCCAAAATATCCCTATCTCTGAACAACCATCAATTTTTGCCGCTTCCTCTAATTCATTCGGTAAGTTTTGGAAGAAGGCTTTTACGATTATTAAGTAGAAGGGGTTAATCGCAAGTGGAAGAATTAACGCCCAATACGTATCTAATAAGCCTAAAGCACGAACAACAATATAAAGTGGAATCATTCCCGGACTAAATACCATTGTTAAAATAATGATATTTAAGAGCATATTCTTACCGAGGAGATTGCTTCGTGATAGCGGATACGCCATTGTCATCGTTAAAGCTAAACTTACAATCGTCCCAACAATTGTAATAAATACTGAAACACCGATACTTCTTATAAATGTCCCCGTTGAAAAAACATACTTGTATGCTTCAAGTGAAAATGTTTCTGGCCATAAGAAAAAGGTTCTCCTTGCTAGCTCGGCCTCGGTTGCAAATGACCCAGCGATAACGTACACAAATGGAATGAACGCTGCAAGACCAATTAATAATAATAAACCATGATTAAATACATCAAAAACACGTCCAGCTGGTGTGTTGTGAAGTTTATGAATACTACTACTCATCACTATCCCCCCTATCTATGACTAAAATAAGCTACTCTGTCCCAATCTTTTCGCAAAATAATTGGCACCAAATATTAAGATTAGACCGACAACTCCTTTAAATAAGCCAACAGCTGTACTATAACTAAATGCCCCTTGGGTAATCCCGACAAAATAGACATACGTATCAAAAACGTCAGCCACACTTCTGTTTAAAGAGTTTGTCATTAAATAAATCTGTTGGAACCCTTGGTCTAGGAAATTACCGAGGCGTAATATCAACAAAATCACGATCGTACTTCGTAATGCAGGCAACGTGACATGCCACATTCTCCGGAATCTTCCTGCCCCATCCACAATGGCGGCTTCATATTGTTCTTGACTAACACTAGCGAGCGCAGCCAAAAAGATTACTGTTCCCCAACCGCTTTCTTTCCAAATGATTTGTGCGATAATCATTGGACGAAACCAATCTGGATGGGAAAGGAAAGAGACTTTTTCTCCTGTAATATTCGCAATAATCTCATTCACAACACCACCACTTGTCGTTAAAAAGACATACGTGATGCTTGCAATGATAACCCACGACATAAAATGCGGCACATAAACGAGGGTTTGGATTGTTCGTTTATAAATACTCAATCGTATCTCATTTAATAAAAGTGCCAAAATAATAGGTGCTGGAAAAAAGAAAACCAAATCGTAAAGTGCTAAAATTAAAGTGTTTCGTAACAATCTAAAGAAATCGGGATTCGTAAAGAAATTCTCAAAATGTGAAAAGCCTACCCATGTACTTTCCCAAAAACCTAAAAATGGAGAGTAATTTTGAAAGGCAATTAATACCCCCCACATTGGTATAATTTTAAAAATAATAAAATAGAGAATCCCTGGAATTAACAAAACATATAGCCATTTATCTCTTTTTAATTGAGCTAATTTTGTAATTTTATTTTCAGGTACAGGATGCATATCAAGGCGTTGTTCTGTTTTTAAACTCGGCATATCGCTTCTCTCCTTTCCTTTTTTAAATGAAAGCAGGTGGTGTGCTTACCACCTGCTCAAATGAAATTATTGTGCTTGCTCATGAAGTTGATTAATTTCTGCGATGTAATCTTCGCCACCAGAACGCAGCCATAATTCAACCGCTTCATCAAGTCCTTGTTCGTCTATTTGCCCAACAATAAATTGAATGCGCGCATCTCTTATGATGTTATCAAGCTGTTGTCCTCTTTGAGCGTACACTTCTGAAATGTACGGTTCAGCTGGATTTCCAACAACAATTTCCTCGTTTGCAGCGATGATTTCATCAGACTTTTTATTTAATCTTGTTTGATTACCAACTAGAAATCTATCTTCTGGAATAAACATTTGAAGTTGGTTTAAATCCTGATACTCTGCTACTAACTTATCATCTTCTAATGAGAATTGATCTAGCTCACCGTCAACAATATTATAGTGCTGACCTTCTAGACCGTTGTTAGCCAATATTTGACCTTCCTCGCTATTTAAGTCATCCAAAAATTGAAGCACTCTTCTTAAGTCATCTTCAGTTTTAACAGACGTTTTTGAAATAGCAAACATACCTGCATACCCTTGCGTCGGAAGATTAAAATGGCCATTAGGTCCTTTAGGAGAACGGAAAATTTCCATCACATCATCCGCGTCAGGATTTTCTTTCCAAATTTTATTTTGAATACGATTCGCTTCATCAGCAACGTTTACTTGTACACCTGCTTCCCCATTGACGATTGGATTCGACCATTGGGCAGGATCCATTACTGCAAAGTCCTCGTTAACGAGCCCTTCATCATATAACTTCTTAAAGAATGTTAACGCTTCACGATATTCATCTGTCATAAAATGAGGAATAAGCTTACCGTCGCTATCCTCACCCCATTTGTTAGGGACACCAAACCACGTTTGCATAATATCCCAAGGTCCTTCATATTCAGTCACAACCATCCCATACGTGTCGTCTTGTCCATTTCCATCAGGATCATCATACGTAAACGCATACAATGCATCATAGAAATCATCAATTGTTTCAGGAATATCCATACCTAGATTATCTAACCAGTCTTGACGAATAATCGTTGCATTTCTTCCTAATGGTCTTGAACGATAAATACCATAAATACGTCCATCAATTGATATATTATTTTTTACAATATCATTCATTTGACTTAAGCTTTCATATTCATCAAGGTAATCTGTTAAGTCCCAGAATGCACCGTCCTTAACTGCATTAATAAAACTAGGACTCTTTTGTTCTGTCAACATAATATGAGGTAGATTACCGGAAGCTAGCGTAATATTAAAACGCTCTTCATAAGATGCTGATGGGACAAACTGTATATTCATTTCTGTATTCGTATAATCCTCTATCGCCTGCCATACTGGACTTTCTGGTGTTGGTGGTTCAGGCTGATGATTCATCGTCATAATATCAATTGGAAATCTTTCTTCTTGTTGTTCAGTTCCCTCATTATTGTTACTACTTTCATTTGTTTCTTGGCTCGCCTCGTTGCTACAGCCAATTAACCCTGCCATTAGAACCGCACTAACTGTAGGTGCTAAAAATTTTACAAGTCTTGAACGTTTCATGAACATTCCCCCTAAAATAAATTAATTAAGTCCGCTTCCTACTTTTTACAATACTACATAACAAATGAAGCATCTCCCCCTATAAAATTCCCACTTCGAATTCCCGTTTAACAATTAATTGATTCGGGCTAACCAAAATATAAAGCGCTTTCATATTTCCGACAATATTCATTTTTTGTACCGTATTTCATTTCATTGCCTTAGTAGCAAAACCATTGTTATATCAACCTTTCCCTCGAAAAAACAGTTTAGATTCTATCACTTTTTTGCCCATTAGAACTATTTCGCAAGAAGGAAGATAAGGGGCATTATACACCTCTCCCCTTATCAAAAAGCTCACAATTTTTACAGTCATTTTTTTTGTTACTATTTTACTGAATCAATCAATTCTTGCACTTGATTTTCTGAAAGATGTTCGCCTATTAATTCTAACGCGATAATGGTATTTAAACACCACTGTGAAATCGTATTTGTCGATACGACGGAATTTGATTGCATTTCAGATAAAGTGCGCCAACTTTTTACTTTTTCCATTTGAATTGGTAAAGTCATAAAGCTTATAGACTCATCTAATAACGTGTTCCATGCCTTTTTGGCGAGTTCAGCATCGCGCTTATGCCAAGCTGCATATGAAATCATACCGGCAGCTAGCATTGGCAAGCTATACATGCGATTATGAAGCTTTCCGTCACTTCTTGTTTTCTTTTCTTCATCACTCAGCATGTAAAATTCACCAAAGTCCGCTAGCATATCTTTCCATTCTTCATCCTCTAACAAATCAGCTAGCTCGATCCACACTTGAGGGGCTCCAAAAGCAATCACCATATGATAACCCCCTTCATTTCCATCTCCTATATGATAAAGCTTCCCCGTTTTTGGATCATAACCAAAGGTAGGTCCTGATAGGAGGCGGTGAGGAAGTTGCTTCAGATCATTGATTCCTTGCAAAATTTTATCCTTGTAAAAGGTATTTTCTGTTCGCTCCCACTCAGATAACCAATTGGAAGTAAAAGCTGCCCAATCTGGTCCAACTCTAGCATGCGTTGGATATTGATCCTTTGGATAGAATTCTCGCATTGGATCTAACTTCTCTGTCGCGAAATCAGCATCCTTCATTTCCTCTAAAATATCTCTCGTCCGATCATCAGCTGTAAGAAAATAATAAAATTTGTGTATCCCCGCCATACTAATCCTTGCTTCTTTACAGCCACAGCCCCAATGAATAACATTATGTCTAGAACCTAAACCGGCATATTCGCCAAAATGATAGCAATCAACTTCACTTGTATGTCGGGTCATTGCCTCTGCCATTCTAAATATATCATGTCTACCCGAACGGAGGAATGCAAACCATAGCCAAATATTTGGTCCGAGCTCAGTGTTTTGCCATGCAAAACCACCTAAATCATAACGCCATTGATGTCTCGTTTTGTCATACGTGTGCATTACATCACCATAATGCCAATAGCCGTACCATTTCCGTTGTTCAATTTCATCTTGATAAAAGGATAGCGCCTTATCTAATTGTGTCTCTAAAAAGGCTTTTTCTGGCTTACTTCGATCAGGTAGACTCCATAAACCTATTGCTCTTGTTTGATAATAATATTCAGGTTCACAGATTAAGAGTGGTGGTTCCTGACCGTCCTCTATGATTTTTTGGAAATATTCCTGATTAGGCGTTTTTGTACAAACGTTAATAAAAAGCTCGCTCGTATTTGCAATGCCAACAGGTGTTGCTCTCATTTCGTCAAATCCTTCATACGCACTCAGTACATGCGTCTCTTTATCGTAGTGTCGCATATCCATTGCTTCTACATCAGGAGACCAGAACCATACTTTTATTTTTGTTTCTTCCTTTAATAAAGAAGAAATCTCTAATGAAGTAGGATGCTTTTGCCAAAAATTCCGCAGTCCTATTGCAAGGCCTCCCTGTTTTCCACCCGCGAAAACAACTCCATTTGACCTCGATCCATGTGTCACGTCAACCCATGCGTGCCCCACTTTTGTCCGCTTTTGAATTTTAAAGTGATCCGCAGAATCCTGTATAAGCTTAAAGTCATTCCATGCTGCATTATCTTTAACATGCCTCATAAATTCACGTTGTTCTTCTGTTGTTATGTCAACAGCCTCTCCATTCACTTGCTTTTCATAAAGTCCATTTCCATCCGGATACCTTCTCGTTAATAATAACTGACCTGGTTCCCGATAGACACCATCGTCACCAGCAAAACGAATATGGCGGTTCCATGGCTCACCAATTAACGGTACGGTAAACTCCATTCCGAGCCCTTTAATAAAATCTACTTCTGGATTCCCATCATAAAAAAATGTATGAATGATTTTAAACGAATCAAGCCCAGCATGAAAATAAAATCGGACTGAAAAAGGCAACCATTTTCTTTCGTTCCCCCCTTTAAGTACTCCCTCTACCTTAATAACTGCTCTTATTGGACCTGATTGCTCAACATAAATCTTTTTAATCTCACTGACTAACGGTTCCTGCTTTTTTGAAATTGTCACTTCATTTTCTTCTGCTCTTCTTTCCGAAATGGCTATTAACTTCCCTTTTGATCCGACCGTTTTTTCCTCTATACAAATTTCTTCAATTAGGTGCTCTCCACTTTTATTTAAGACATAGTCGACTTTACCAGTTCGAATCATAACCTCTTCATCTGTCTCTTGAACAGTTAGTCTCTGCTCTAGTTCAAAAGCTTCCCCAAGCTCTAGCTGGTAGGTGTTGCTTGTATTCCCTTGAAATACGGCTGAATGCCCTGACCACTTTACACTTCCATCAGGCCAAAATGCCAAAGGCCATGTTTGAACATGGAGTGATTCTCCCTTTTGATTTTTTACTACAAACGTATCCTCTCTTTTTCGTTCCCCTTTTTTCCATGGAACTCCCCATGTTACACCACTTGAATGCTTCGGTTTCTGATTAAGCCACTTTAAGTACATGACATTCTCCCTTTCCTCTAATATGATTTATTTAGTAACTCCTCAAGCTTTGGCAGCGTATCAAAAGCCGGAACATCGACAAGATATACATTTGCATACCCCGACATATCACTCGTAAATAACACCTTTGTACTATCTGGATTAAAGCAAGCATGTACATGTACTTTTTGGGAGTGAAAGCTACCACGATGCTTACAAAGTACCCTTGGCCCTTCCATTCCCCCTTCTGTCTTTCTCCATAAATATATACAATCTTTGTATGTTTCACCGTGATATGCACTTGCTTGTTGCCCATCCCCAATAATCAGTTCCTTTGAGTTTGAATGAATATGCATATTTTGATATGGAAAATCGTATTCTTCCTGCCCCTTGTTGTCATATTGAACAAATCCTAAAAACTTTCCATCTTTTTGATCTAATGTCTCAGTAAAGCCATGGTAACCAATATGAATCCCATCAGCATGCCAATATTCGTGACCAGCAAACTCATTAGCTGCACCCTCTCGAATCGGCCACACCTTTTTTGTCTTAAGATTCATGCCCCATATACGATGATCTACTTTATCCCATGGACCTTCGTGACAAAATGTGATCATCTCGGCTTGTCTTGGCGAAGCATTGACATGGCCGATCCAACGCTGCTCCTCGTGTACGATTTCAACCAGACCGGTTGCTAAGTCTAATAAACAAATTTGTGAAAGCGGTCTAGCAGCTTCTGTCTCTTCAAAGCCTACATAGCCACTACCTAAATTACTATTAATCGATGATGATAAATCTTCTGTTAAACTAAAGATTAGTTTTTTAC
The DNA here is from genome assembly GCF_002156385.1 of Halalkalibacter urbisdiaboli. Classification (GTDB taxonomy): domain Bacteria; phylum Bacillota; class Bacilli; order Bacillales; family Bacillaceae_D; genus Halalkalibacter_A; species Halalkalibacter_A urbisdiaboli. The sequence goes on along the minus strand of NZ_MVJM01000003.1, from coordinate 618,766 downwards.
CGTCAGCTAAACAGCTAACATTTCCGAATTTAAATCCATTTGGAAGCGTATACAACTTAGTTTCTGAAAAATTTGTTAAGTCAATCGCAATCATATTCTTATTAACGATCAAATAAGCTTCCGCTTTAATCGGGTTGAGAAATGTTCCTTGAATCACAACCTGATCCTTTCTTGTAAATTCGGTTATTTGTGTTAACTGTTCTGTATCAAAATGATAACTATATAAATTGGAACCGTTTCCCCTGTCGGACCCTAGTAATAGTTTTTTACCGTCGTCATACCATCCAGGGTTTGTAAAATAAAGATGGAAGCTATGAGCCATAAAATCAGTTAATTGTCTCACGACTACATCACTAATGGAATCGCGAAATTGGGCATTTTCACTTGGCCAAACATATCCTTTTTTCATTTCCTTCTCTCCCTTCCGCTGACTACTTTACTTGGGTTTTCTTTTTCCAGCAATCATACTTTTTTGCTTCACTATAAAAAGCCCCGTTAGCACTAAGCTAACGGGACCTTAACTATGAATTGTTATTAATTTGTGAGATTTCTTCTTTTGCTATGTCTTCATTGGCATTTTCCATTTCCTTATGTTTATCGACCGAATCCCCTGCATAACGGTCAGTTGTATCAAAAGGAAAGTTAGAGCGTATCTCGTTTTGAAGTCCAATTTTTCCCGTGTCATACGTTTGAGAAACCCTGTTTTCTTTTTTATTTTTTGTCATATCAATCACCTCATGTATAGGGTTTACTGGTGATTACCTTTTCATTCTTATTTTGTCCAGCCCGGCTCATATGTATAGATCGCTTCTCCACCATGTTGCGCATTCCCTCGAAAGCTTCTCATATCCTCCTGCTCTGTTAGAGCCGCTCTAAATTGTAGAAAATCATCTTTACTTACCCGGTATGATGCGATTTCTTTTTCACGTAACTGTTTTATGATGCTTAAGGCTTCCTCTTTTGTCATTTTCTCTCCACTTCCTCACAATATATGGTAAACTCTTTTAGTAAAAGCTTCATTTTTTGGACTTGTTTACATTTTACAAAAGGAGATGAACCATGGCAAATGTGATTTTTGAGAATAAGGACCGCGTTATTTTTCAATTAAATGACACTGAATGTTTTGTTAAAGAAAAAGAACCAGCAGCAGTTGCTGTATTAGCTCTTCATCATGGTCATATTCTCATCGTTGAACAGGAACGCACTCCTGTATCGGACACCACCTATGAATTACCTGGAGGCGGGGTCGAGCAAGGCGAATCGATCAGACTTGCTGCGGTTCGAGAGCTCCAAGAAGAAACAGGTTATACCACCACTACTCTTTATAAATTAGGAATGGTTTACCGGTGTGCTTACATGACTAATGAAGAATGTCATCTGTATTTCGCTCCTGATACGACCTTTTTAGCTACAAAGGTTGATTGTGACATCAAGAACGTTCACCTTATTTCACTAGAAGACGCTTGTACTGCTGTTTGTACTGGTGAGTGGAAGAATAGCGAAATTGGTCATGCAATGTTTTTAGCAATGCAAAAAGGTTACCTACCATTAATAGAAATGAGGGACGAAAAATCATGACTATTACATATAAAGTAAATCACCCGATTTCAGCTCAACAATTAGCAAATGTATTTGAACAATCAGGGATTAAAAGACCTTATGATGACTTAAAACGTCTTCAACAAATGATAAACAATTCATCTTTACTTATTTCCGCATGGGATGAACAAGCATTAATTGGTGTCGCCCGTTCTATGACAGATTTTAGTTATTGCTGTTATTTATCCGACCTTGCTGTCATTTCCACACATCAAGAGCGTGGGGTAGGAAAAAAGTTAATTGATTTAACTAGAGAACAAATAGGCCCTAGTTGTAATTTAGTTCTCTTATCCGCTCCGAATGCAATGTCTTATTATCCGAAAATCAGTTTTACCGCAGCCTCTCATGCATTTTTTATACCGAGAACGAACTAGGATTATCATTGTTCAGCGTTTAATCTATCCATCATTTCGAAAGGAACTTTTCAATTTTAAAAAAAGACATCCTCTAAAACGAGAGCGCACTGTAAAAACTCCATTCACAAAACTCTCTGAAGCGCAATAGATTCGCTCATTGCTAAAAGGCCACTGAAAATGATGTGACCCCCTAAAGTTAGAGTTTTATATTAAGCTGCTAATTGGCTGGTATGAATACGGTATTGAACCGGATTCATGCCTGCCAATTTTTGCTTTATGCGTTTGTTATTATAATAATTGATATAGTCTTCAATTCTCTTTTTTAATTTCTCAAATGAGCAGAGTGCCTCACCATAATACATTTCTTGTTTTAATAATCCGAAAAAGCTTTCCATAGGTGAATTGTCTAAGCAATTTCCTTTTCGTGACATACTCTGGAACACCTTATGTTTCTTTAGAGTTTTTACCCATTTTTTATGTTGATAATGCCAGCCTTGATCAGAATGAACAGTCGTTCTATACCTTGAATCTTTTACTATTTCTAAAGCTTCCTCAAGAGGTTTAAGAGCCAATTCTAAGGTTGGACGCATATTTATCTCATAAGAAAGAATTTCGCCATTAAACAAGTCCATAATTGGATTTAGGTACAGTTTTACACCATCTGAGCACTTGAATTCTGTGATATCTGTTGTTAATTTCTGATGACACACACTTGTGTGAAACCGACGATTGATAAGGTTCTTGGCAACAGTTCCAATTGTTCCTTTGTAAGAACTATATTTTCGTGACTTTCTACTAAATTTCTTGCATTTAAGCCCAAGTTTATTCATGATGCGTTGAACCTTCTTGTGATTCACTTTGAGCCCATCTTGTTTTAACTCCAAACAGATACGACGATACCCATAATTCCCATTATGTTCCTCAAACTTGGATTGGATGCATTCCTCGAGTTTCTGATTCGGATTCTCCTTCTTGATCTCTTTTATATGATAATGGTAGGAGGAATCAGGAATTCCGACTCTTTGTAGAACATCTTTTAGTTTGAACTTTTCTTTGAGTTCGAATGATAACGCTGCTTGTGCTTTTCGAGATAGCCCTCCGGATCCATCTGAAAAGCTCGCAACTTTTTTAAGTATTCTACCTCTAAACGTAGGAGCTCGTTCTCTCTTTCAAGCTTTTGTTCATACGTCATTTCTTTTTCTGTACGTTGTTTTTTTATATTTTTAGCTTTATCAGACATGGGTAGTCTTCCTTTCGTTCTATCCAGGGCTTCAGCACCATCTTCCAAAAAAACTTTCTTCCATGCACCTATCATCGAAGGGGTGGACAATCCAAAGTAAATAGCGGTATCCATCTCTGAAGATCCTGTTCTTTTCATAAAGCTTAATACATCGAGTTTGAATTGGACAGAAAAAGTTTCCCTCTTACTCTTTTTCATCAAACCTGTCGTCCCAAATTTATCGTAAACTTTCACCCATTTTTTTATGGCAGTGCTGTCATTCATACCGTGTTTTTTTGCCAACCTGTCAAACGATAAATGTCCTTTTTGATACTCATGTACTATCATTAATTTAAATTGGTCACTATATTTAGCCATAAAAAACACACCCCAAAGTCAGATTGTTAACTCTAACTTTTGGGGTGCAGTTCAAAATCAACTATTTTCAGTGGCCTCTTTAAAATGAGAACGTCTTTTTTAACTAACTTACAATATCTTCTGGTAGCTCTTCATATTGCTTTGTTATATTAATATCTGAATGCCCAGCTAATTGACTGACAACCGAAAGATCAATTCCCTTTTTCACTAAATTATAACAAAAAGTATGTCGTAATTTATGGGGATGGATGTTGTACTGCTTTTTAAGCATATGTTGTACAGTTCGAGCCGCAATTCTCTTTTCGTAATTTGAAATAAACAGTGCTTCCTCATCGTCTGTTCTCGAGTCTAAATATTGCTTAATTTGCAGCACTAATTCTTTCGAAAGAGGAATCGTTCGTTCGTATTCAGCTTTATCATTTCGAACAAGTAATTGCCCCGTTTGACTACGCTGATTAATCTGAAGGTCACCTTTATTTAATTGGCAAAGCTCTGAAACACGTACACCTGTATACAGTAATGTATAAACTAGAGCAATATTTCGTTTATTTTTATCTTTCTTTACGTTCGTTAGTAACGTTTCGATTTCCTTATCTGTCAAACATTCTGGTAATCCTTTGTGTGTCTCAACTTTTGTCTTTTCAACATCTTTCATTAAGTCGAGTCTATTAACAGACTTTGCATACGTATGAATAGAGTTATACACTTTATTAATCGTTGCTGCGTTACGTTTTTCTTCCTCTAAAAATGATAAATAAGATTGAATGTCCTGGTTTGTAATCGATATGAATGAGCGATTACGTTCATGAAGCCAAACCAAAAATGAATGGATCACACCGCAATACGTTTTTATCGTATTTTCTGCTCTTCCCTTGCTAGAGAGATAAGCAGAGAAATTGTCAAGAATTTCTTTAATACTATCTGTGGATCCAGCGCATTTGTTATTCAATTTGATTACCCCCTCTACGGATAATCTTAGTATAATGCAACAATTAAAAAATGTCAAATTCTACGCAACTATCTCATTCTGTAGTTACATAACCTTTAGCTATTTACTTTTAAGGTAGAAAAACCGGTTGCGTATTATACTGTCGACAGTCATTCGTCATTTAATCCCAATGATGAAATTAGAGCCGCTCTAAAAGAAGGAAATGATCAATACGTTGAAAATTATACAATTAATTTCTTTACAGAGAAGGACACAGATGCTTTAAAGAATAGTCAACGTTCAGCGAAAAAAGTTAACGAAATTGCACTTGAGAAAAGCGGTAAACTAACTTTAGACCCTAAAGAAATCAATCCATATACTTTTATTGATGAGCCATTAGAGTTTGAGTTGTTCCCAAGTGAAAGAGAATATGAAAAAATGCTTGAAGCAGTAGAAAAGGGACATCGATATGTGCTACGCTCAATTAATACCAATGTATTCCTTACCGAAGAAGACCCTGAGCAAGAGGAAGACCGCATGGTCACATCTTCAGAACTTAATATCAGCTCATCTCAATCAGAATCTTATACTTATTTAACATCAAGTGTTTACGCTTACGACGAATATCGAAATAACAACAGCGAGAAAAAACATTCATTCTCTGCATATCATAGTAGACCTAATGCAGTAAACTCTAGCCCTGCATTTGTCAATACAACAGACTATGATAATAATTCAGATGTCCTTGCACTTGCTTGGAATGTTGGCGGAGCTATTGCTATGGATGATCCTTCAATTTATTTACAGGTTGCATATAATAACGCTCATGCTGATGGCGAAACTTACTATGAAACACTTTATAAAAGTGACAGCCGTGTTTCAAAACACGATGAATTATTTACAGGAAATTCAATTGGTTATAATATTCCTGATTACACTTACAATAATGGATTTTGGCCAACTGTTTGGGGATCTGTATGGCATATAGCAGCAGATAGTGGATGGTACAATACTGGTTCTTACAATGGAGCGGATGGTACTGTAAGAACCGAATTCCTTCACACTTATACTAAAAAGTCAATTACAGTTAACCCAAGTATCTCAGCTCCTCCAGGAGGAATTAGCTTTGGTATTTCCGGAGAAACTTCAAGTAAAGTTGATAAAGCTTGGGTTTACACTTTGGTATCTCCAAACTAATATAAATACAGAAGGCTTGTTCAGCCTTCTTATTTAGTATTTATAAAGAGGGAGGTTCTCTTTTGATGAAAGTTCTATTTGGTATTTCTTTAGCCTTAGCCCTGGTTATTGGGACTATTTTTTTCATTCCAAGTAATACGAATGAAGATAAAGTCAAAGATGAAATTGTAAATAGTTCTTCATATATTCCCATTAATAAAGAATATAACTTTACTAAAGACCATCACCTATTTATAGAGGGAATTGGGTTTAAAGATAACCAAAAAGATAGACCTACTGTTTTATATTCCTCTAATTTGCTTGATATTGAAGGATGGGAAATATCATTAGAGGGCATATTTCCTCCAATTACTGGAGGAGGGGGAACAACTGGTCGTGAAACTTTTCATACAGTAGAAAAAGTTGAGGATGAGCTTATATTAAAAGTTGTCTTTCTATCTCCTAATCTCACAAGAGATGAGTACGAAATCACTTTGAACTTAAAAAATTGATTTATAAATCAAAAAGGAAGCTTAGTGCATCTTAAGCTTCCTTTTTTTAATAGTTAGTGGCTCACGGTGTGGCTTAATAATAAAGTTGGATTAAAACTCGTTTGCAAATGCTAATATACCAATATTTATCGATGTCTTATATTTCAATCCACGCACTCATTGTTGGTTTGAAATAAAGTTTAATCAAAAACTTATTCACCAATTCCTTTGACTCGCTTAATTTCCTCAATACGAGTAAAGTCTCCATTGGTCTCACGATAATCAATAATCCGTTGAGCAATGACCTCGCCTACCCCTGTAATTACTTGCAGCGTTTCATAATCAGCTGTATTAATATTAATTGGATAAGCGTTACCTTCTTCCGGCTCGAAATCAGAATGCTAGATTATTAAATATTGCTAGTCTCACTCATTACGTCATATTACTTTCAGAATCAAAAGTAGGATTGAGACAAATTGCGGATCGCATAGTCATTCTGCAGATGACACAACAAAAAGAATTAAAGAAAAAGGCTTCTCAAAAATTTGGACAATTAATGAGAAGCCTACAATAATATTTTCGTTGTTAGCAAAATGTTAGCATTTCACTCTAATGGCTATACTAAACATTAACAATATCACTAGCATTGCATTAAGTTATTTATATATTAAAAATACTCGAAATCTTCAATTATCTTTATTTGGACAATGGTTTTCGCCAATAAATCTTCAATTATTTGATGAACAGGTGAAAGCATTGAAATTAGATTTCTATACGAAGAAACTTACGACGGAATCATTTTTAAAATTATTACTTTACGCACAGCTCGAAGAAGTAGAAAGTCTACATGCGCTGAGTGATTGTCTTTTCGATGACCAGCTTCAAAAAGGATTACCCTTGATTCGATCAGTATTTCTCAGCTTTCACGGCGATTAAATGGCATGAATCCAGATTTATTCCAAAGGCTTTTATTTGATTTAGTCGCACAAATTCATGCCAAGACACACTACACAAAACTCATCATGCCTTTAAAGGTCATTGATTCGAGCACATTGCCCCTTAATTTGACCAATCATAAGTGGGCACAGTTCCGTAAAACAAAAGCAGGTGTAAAACTTCATTTACGTCTTGTATTTATGGAAAACGGGAATTCCTATCCTGAAAAGGCTGTGCTAACACCGGCAAAGGAACATGATCGTGGTCAACTAGAAGTCATGGTAGATGACAAGGAATACATGTATGTGTTTGACCGTGGCTATCTAGACTATGAACGCTTTGATCGTATGACAGATGATGGTTACTTTTTTCTATCTAGGTTACGTAAAAACGCAGTCATACGAGAAGTCTACGATTTTAAAATACCCGAGGATACGACGGTTCTGTCCGATCAAATGGTTCTGATTGGTACCACTCAAAACCGTACTGAGAATTACTTTCGTCTTCTTAGAGTGCTTGATTCAAAAGGAAATGAACTTCAGTTACTCACGAATCGTTTTGACTTGAGCGCCGAAGAAATTTCAGAGATGTATAAATCACGCTGGGCGATTGAGTTGTTTTCAAATGGATTAAGCAACATCTCAGTATCAAAAAGTTCTACGGTCAAAGTGAATGGGCGATCCACAATCAGGTGTTTATCGCATTAATCGTTTTTTGCCTACATGTCCTCGTTCAACTCGAGTCGAAAAGCAAGCGAAAAACCTTACAAATTAGTCGTTACCTAAGAGCTACTTTGTGGAAGCCAGCATATATTTGGCTTCGAAATATTGAAGGAAAAGCCATTCCTTAAGAAGTAAACTGTCGTCGTCACAACTGTCTAATTATAATTAATTTTCCAAATGGATGGAGCCACCTTTAATTGGGTATTTACCTTTTTGGCTCTAAACAGCATGAATATAAAAATTGAAAATTCAATCAACATTTATGCAACACTAGTGATTTTATTTATATCAGAAATTAATCAAAATTGCGAAGTGAAAACAAAACAATTCTACCAAAAAGTAGAATTGTTTCTTCTAACTTAACTTATTGCTTCTTTTACAGGAGTATACGTATATCCTAAATCTTTTGCAACCGCTTCATACGTAATTTTACCACAAGCTGTATTTACACCTAACTCAAGTGCAGTGTTCTCGTGAATTGCTTTTCGCACACCTTTATTTGCTATTTGTAAGGCGTAAGGAATTGTTACGTTTGTAAGAGCAATCGTTGATGTTCTAGGTACAGCGCCTGGCATGTTTGCGACTGCGTAATGAACAATATCATGTTTAGTGTAGGTTGGATGATCATGTGTCGTTATTCTGTCAACTGTTTCAAAAATTCCACCTTGGTCAACAGCAACATCTACAATAACCGATCCTGCCTTCATTGCTCGAATCATATTTTCTGTAACGAGCTTTGGAGCTTTAGCTCCGGGAATTAATACCGCACCAATAACAAGATCAGATTCAGCCACTGCATCCGCAATGTTTAATGGATTCGACATTAACGTTTGAATGTCGGAGCCATAAAGATCATCTAACTCGCGTAATCTATCAGGATTTAGATCAATGATGGTTACAGCTGCACCTAGCCCCATTGCCATTTTCGCCGCATTTGTGCCAACAACACCTGCGCCAATAATCGTCACCTTGCCACGTTTCACTCCAGGAACCCCAGAAAGAAGAATACCTTTTCCACCATGTGGTTTTTCAAGAAATTGTGAACCTACTTGAGATGCCATCCGCCCCGCTACTTCACTCATCGGTGTTAGTAATGGGAGTGCTCGCCCTACTTGTACAGTCTCATAAGCAATTGCCGTAACCTCCTGATCCACGAGAGCTTTTGCTAAGTCAGGTTCCGCAGCTAAGTGTAAATACGTAAATAGAATTAGACCTTTACGAAAATATTTATATTCACTAGCAATCGGTTCTTTGACCTTCATGATCATATCAGCTGTACCCCATACCGTTTCTGGACCAGTAGCTAGTTTTGCCCCTTCCTGAACATAGGCAGCATCATGAAATCCACTAGCCTCGCCTGCACCTTGCTCAATCAAGACGTTGTGTCCACCTTGTACAAGAGCAGAAACACCAGATGGCGTTATCGCTACACGACTTTCATTATTTTTTACTTCTTTCGGTATTCCAATTAACATCCTTCATTCCCCCTTACATGTGGTTAGGGCTTTAAAACAGTTATAATTGGATATTGTCCCAGCATAGGTGCTGTTCTATACATAACGAAGAAACTTAATGGCAAACATCACAATAATTGCTAGTGAAAGTAACAAACTAAAGTGTCTTAGCTTTGTTATTTCCGTTTCCGCCCCTTCTTTTATTTCTATTCGTTCAAGCGTTAATCGGCACATCTTTGCAGTTAACCCAAGTAAGGCTCCAATCGCTAACCAAATCCCCATAACAGTAAGAAGCCAAATTGAAAACCATGACGTTAACATCAGTATTCCTGAAACGAGAGCAAGTATTAACGCCCCATGTGCTAGCCACATCATTCGCTTATACACACGTAGAAGTAAAATAAAACGCCCTGATTCTCCCATCGTCCCTTTTATTAAAAATGGTAAAGGAATCAACAGAAAAAAGATAAAAGAACTAACTAAATGAAATCCATAACTTATAATATAAAGCAATATTTTCACCTCACCTTCTATCATACCAAAAGAGTGAAATATGTAGAAAGATTTTTCACTAGATTAGCGGACGCATTTATTTTATGATAGGATAGGATTGATAGAAATAAAGAGGGTGAACAAAAATGCCTACATGGTTCTCATGGTTTATAGTCCTCTGGACGATTTTTCTTATAACTGTGATGTTTATTGGTGGTTATTTTATGTTTAGAAAATTTTTAAAAAGACTACCTAAAGAGGATGGAAAATCAATATTAGATTGGCAAGATTACCATATCGAGAAGACCATTCATTTATGGGATGAGGAACAAAAACAATTATTAAACGACTTAGTTGAACCAGTTCCAGAACTTTTTCGGGATGTGGCGAAAGGGAAAATTGCTGGAAAAATTGGTGAACTCGTTTTAGAAGAAAAGGCGCCAACACTCACTCAAGACTATATTATTCGTGGATATATCCTGGCAACTCCTAAGAGGGATCATAAATTCCTTATAAAAAAATTAAGAGAAAAGAAAATCGACATGACCCCTTATCGTGATTTATTAGGATTATAAACATAAAAAGAAGTCGCAAATCAGCGACTTCTTTTTATGTTTTTGCGGGAACGATAAATTCGTTGCCGTTTTTTAATTCCTTTTGCAACTTACGATAAGAGAGAAACATGGAAATTCTCCATGGAATAATCATACCATACGCTAAAAGGAAAAACATTCCTGCTAATTCCTCTACTTGAATCGTATCACCTATGATTAATTTAAAAAGAATTCGAATAAGTAACAAGCCAACTAATATAAATACAAAAGCCTTCGAACGTTTTAAAAAAATCTGATTATCTCGAACTTCAAATTTAGATGTTTTAATAAGAAGAATTGAAAAAATCATTCCAACCGTAAACGCCTCAATAACTTGCAGCAGCGCAGGTCTAGCAGGCTCATATAAAAACATTAAAAATCCAGTTGACATAAATAAAGGTGGAAGGATTATCTTTCTAGCAGAAGCAGGTTGCTTTATTGCTTTTAATCGGATAACCATTGCAAGAAGCCCCATGCATATGGCACCGATCGATGACATAACGACATAGATGTCATTCAACCTACTCACCCCTTTCATTGCACTTCTTTAAAGATACAGGAAAAACTTAAATCTTTCAAACCAATTTCAGTTAAATGATGAGAGAACCTTATCTAATACTATTTGCTCTTGTTAATTTTTTAATGTACTTGTTGTAATTCCCTTGAAAAATTTGTATTATTATAAAGAGATGTTAAGGGAAGGGACTACTATGAGTGAAATGATACTGCGAGAAGCCATTGAACAAAAGCGAGATCATTTAATAAAGATTGGTTTATCGAAAGGATTAAGCTCTAAATCAGTCCTTGAACTTAGCCAAGAACTTGATCGATTGTTAAATCAATATGAAAAAGAAAAAGACCATACATTAAATAGATCGTAGGTACGTCTTAGTATTCAACTAAGACGTTTTTTAGTACTTACTACTTTTTAGAGATTCTAAACAAGTTATTAATTTGCCCATACCTTCTGTGAAGGTTTCAAATGTAATGACATGCGCATGGTGCTTATATTGGTTAAAGGCATGCCGATACCTAGGATCATAATAATGCTCTAGCAATAGTGAAAAGGCTTGCTTATAATGACAACCTTTCCATGACTCTATAATTTCGTTAAATAACTCTTTATCAAACCATTTTTGAAGATGTAAAATGGCTTCGTAAATCGCTTCAGCATTTTTCTCTGGCTGATATGTTTGATAAATATAGTCAACTCGTTTCCAAAACGGGTAATCTAGCTCAACTCTTATCCCTTTTTGTTTACCATTTAAAATAAACTCCGGCAGAACGATATGACCGATTCGTTTACTTTCAGCCTCGATAATTAAAGTCTTCTCATTTGATAACTCTTGTAATCGCTGTAATAGTAAATAATCAAATTGCTTCTGACTATTTGGATTCATTCCAATATGGCCAAATATAGAGCCTCGATGTCCAGCTAGTTCCTCTAAGTCAAGAACCGGAAATCCTCTATCTTGAAGAGCTTTTAGAAACTCCGTTTTACGAGTCCCTGTATGACCTGCAATGACGACAAAGGATCGTTCCTTCTTTGACTCTCGTTCTAACCCTTCCTGTACATATTGACGAAAGCTTCGTATTCCACCTTCTAGCTGATAACAAGGAATATTCATTAACCCTAAAGTGGCCGCCATCGTTTTACTTCGCATACCACCTCTCCAGCAATACACAACAATACGTCGCCCCGGATTTTGATTATACATTTTCGAAATTTGCCTATAAAATTCAGGCCACTTTGGTGCGAAAATCGATAGTCCAACTTCCATAGCTTCATGACGGCTTTTTTGTTTATATGTCGTCCCAACACGAGCACGTTCCTCGTTACTAAACAACGGCATATTTATTGCATTTGGCAATGAGTATTCCTCATATTCAGCAGGTGAACGTACATCAATAAATAAATCCTCTTTATAGGAGACTTGTTCTAGTGAGAGTGTTGCAATATCTACTGTTGACAAGACATTCACCTCATTTCCTTGTCCTCTATTTAATCAATACTAGAAAAACACCCCACTTTTGAGGTGCTTGTCCAAGTCATTATTTTGTTTGTTGCTTTTGCATCGCTTTCATCATTTGATTAATTTTCTTTTGCGATGGGTTTTGTCCCATTTGCATCATCATTACACGTAACATTTGCTCATTAATTGGCGGGTTCTTCTTTAAGTATGACATCATTGTTTTTCTCGCAATGAAAAAACCGATGGCAAGACCCGCAAGAACCGCCACCGTATAGCCTATAATATGAATCCACATACGTCCAACGTCCTCCTTCAAACTATATCAACCGTTCGGAATTCCGAATCAACCTTACTTATTATATCGTAACAACACAGCTTTTAAAAGCATCTATTGAAAAATGTTCCGTTCCATACTGAAAACCTCATTGATTCGTACTATAAAAGCTTTACCTGCTTAATTGGATTTAACCACCCAAAACGATAACCTTCAAGATTCACAGCAAAAAAACAAGGGTCAATTTTACGTAACACTTCAAAAAACAATGTTTCAGCTTCAAGACTTCCTTCTGACGTTAAAGATAGTTTATTTTCGTAAATAATTAACTCTGCACAGCTTTCTGGATGATGTAACTCAACATAGTGAGTTTGTTTTTTCATCTGATAATTTGCAACAAATTTGAGGGCATGTTTAAGCTTTTGTTGTAGTAAAAGGCTTGGGAGTGGTTTCGAAATATACGCAACCTGCTTATCAATAATAAGCCGTTGCTCAATCGTTGCTTTTGAACGTTCCAAAAACAAATGGAAAAGCTTTGATTCTTGTCCAAAATAGTGACGAGCAATCTCCTCTTCTAATAAATACAAATCATAATGCCTCATGACCAACACCCTTTCACAATTGTGTTAGCCATATTATAAGCGAGACTTTGTAAAATCATTGTCTGAAACTGGAGCAGACCTACACTACTTTTGTCGAATAGAGTATCAAAAAAAAAAAATCATAGCCTTATTCAGGCTATGATTTTTTTTGATATTACTTAAGTAAAGCTTTGACTTTGGCTACTACGTTTTCTACTGTAAAGCCGTATTCAGCCATAATCTTTTCGCCAGGAGCTGATGCACCAAACTGATCGATTGCTAATACATCACCGTGATCACCTACATATTTTGCCCAACCAAGAGATGATCCCATTTCAAGTCCAACACGAGCTTTGACAGCTGGTGGAATGACTTCATCTTTATAAGCTTTCGGCTGTGCTTCAAAACGATCCCAACTCGGCATACTTACAACAGATGCATGAATTCCTTCGCTTTCAAGAACTTCTTGTGCAGCCACTGCAAGCGGAACCTCAGAACCAGTTGCTAGTAAAAGTGCGTCTGCCTGACCTTTTGCTGGAGATACAACGTAAGCACCTTTGCTTACACCATCATATGCAGTTTCTTTTGTACCTTCAACCGTTTTAAGGTTTTGACGAGTAAGAACAAGTGCTGTTGGCGTGTCTTTGCTTTCTAGCGCTAACTTCCAAGCAGCAACCGTTTCATTACTGTCTCCAGGACGAATGACAGAAAGTCCAGGAATTGCACGTAATGCAGCAAGCTGTTCAACAGGCTCATGAGTAGGTCCATCCTCACCAACAGCAATACTGTCGTGAGTAAATACATAAATGACAGGTAATTTCATTAAAGCAGCTAGACGAATTGCAGGACGTAAGTAATCAGAGAACACAAAGAATGTTGCATTGAATACTTTTAATCCACCATGTAGTGCCATACCATTTGCAGCAGCGCCCATTGCAAATTCACGAACACCAAACCAAATGTTGCGACCACTGTAATTGTTACGACTAAAATCGCCAAGCCCTTTTAGATTTGTTTTGTTAGAACCAGCAAGGTCAGCAGAACCACCAAATAATTGTGGAACATTGTTTGCAAATGCATTTAATGCTGCGCCAGAAGAGTTACGCGTTGCTTCACTAGAACCAACTTCATAAACAGGTGCATCTGCATCCCATCCTTCTGGAAGCTCGCCTGTCACTGCAATTTCAAATTGTTTTGCTAATTCAGGATATTCGTTTTTGTAAGCTTCAAATAGCTCGTTCCACGCTTCTTCCTTCTTAACACCTTCTGCTTTTACGTTTGCAAATAACTCAGCAACTTCACTAGGCACGTGGAATTCTTCTTCAGAAACCCACTCATAATTAGCTTTTGTTAATTTAACTTCGTCTGAACCAAGTGGTGCACCATGAGAAGCTGACTTTCCGCTCTTATTCGGTGAACCGTAACCAATCGTCGTTTTCACTTCGATTAAAGTAGGACGCTCATCAGCTTTTGCAGCTTCAATCGCCTTACTAATTTCGGTTACGTCATTTCCGTCTTCAACACGGATTACTTGCCAACCATACGCTTTAAAACGGTCTTCTACATTTTCCGAGAATGATAAATGTAAGTCACCATCTAATGAAATATCATTTGAATCATAAAGAACAACTAAACGACCTAATTTAAGATGACCAGCTAATGACGCAGCCTCAGCAGACACACCTTCCATTAAATCACCGTCACCACAAATGCTATAAGTGTAATGATCCACAATGTTAAAGCCTTCTTTATTATATGTAGATGCTAAGTGACGCTCAGCCATTGCCATCCCAACTGCCATTGCAACCCCTTGTCCAAGTGGTCCTGTCGTTGCATCTACACCAGGTGTGTGGCCGTACTCAGGATGTCCTGGAGTCTTACTCCCCCATTGACGGAAGTTTTGTAAGTCCTCTAAAGATAAATCATAACCAGACAAGTGTAAAAGGCTGTATAAAAGCATTGAACCATGTCCAGCAGATAAAACGAAACGGTCACGGTTCATCCAATCTGGATTTGAAGGATTGTGATTCATGAACTTTGTCCATAAGCTAAATGCCATTGGTGCAGCACCCATCGGCATTCCTGGGTGTCCAGAATTTGCTTTCTCGATACTATCGATTGATAAAGTACGAATCGTATTAATAGCTAAATTTTCGACTTGCGTTGACATTTTTTCTTCATCTTCCTTTCTGAAAAACATTTCTCGTTTAAATCATATACTTATTTTGTGTTTTTCACAAGCGTCGAATTGATATTTCTTCAACAAATCAACAATATTTTTACGTTAATACGTAAAAATACTCAAAAAAGCACAATAAAAGATAATCGTTTCTTAAATGAACGCCCCCCCAAAAAAAGGGCATCTCAATAGGTTTTCACCTTTTGAGATGCCCTTATTCTTTACTTAGTCATAGCAGAATATTGAGATTTGACTAAATGATAGTACATGCCTTGTTCTTTCATTAATTCATTATGGGTTCCTTGTTCCATCACATTTCCGTGATCCAACACAATAATATTGTCAGAATCACGAATCGTTGAAAGTCGATGGGCAATCATAATAGCAGTACGATTATGCAGAAGCTTCTTCAGACCTTCCTGAATTTTTAATTCTGTTTCAGTATCAATACTAGCGGTCGCTTCATCTAAGATTAAGATTTTCGGATTAGCTAATAGAGCACGAGCAAAAGAAAGTAACTGCCTTTCCCCAACAGAAAGGACATTCCCTTTTTCCTCCACTTCCGTCTCGTATCCTTTTTCTAATTTTTCAATAAAGGAATGAGCACCAATCGCTTTCGCAGCAGCTTTTACCTCTTCATCTGTTGCATCTGGTCGACCAAAACGAATATTATCCATAATCGTCCCTGCAAAGATAAAAGTATCCTGTAACACATAGCTTACATTCGTTCTTAAATTATCTAATTTAATATCACGTAAATCTACACCATCGAGAAGGACACGACCATTAGTAGGATCATAAAAACGACTGATTAAATTCACTACTGTTGATTTCCCAGAGCCAGTATGCCCAACTAATGCAATGGTCTCCCCTGCATTAAAACGAAGGTTGATTTGATGTAGAGCCTTTCGCTTATCGTCATATGAAAACTCCACATCTTCAAAAACAACTTCACCCTTCACATCGTTTAAGGCAATCGCCTTAGGCTTCTCTGGAACGGAAGGTTTTTCATCAAGAAATTCAAATATTCGTTCAGAGGATGCCATACCAACAAGAAGTTGGTTATATACTTGCCCTAAACGAGAAATTGGCTCCCAAAACATTCCTAAGTAAAAAGCAAAGGACACAAAAACCCCAATGGTAATCGTTTCTGATTGGATTAATGTTGCTCCGTACCAAATCAATACAGCGGCTCCAACCGCACTTGACATCTCAACAAAAGGGCGGAATAACGCATTCATTTTCGATGCATCTTTCCAGCTTTTAAAGTTATCTGTATTTAAATCATCGAAAAACTCCATATTCTCTTTTTCTTGTGCGTATGACTGAGTTACGCGGATCCCTTGAATACTTTCATTTAGATGTGAGTTTAGCTTTGATTGACGTTGTCGAACCTCTTGCCAGGAACGGCGAATTCTTCTTCTTAGTTTTGTTGAAATAAAAAACATAATAGGAAGAACAATGAGAACGAGCACGGCAAGCTCTGGACTTAACGTAAACAATATAATAACGATCCCAACAAGCATGACGATATCCATAATCAGATTAACAACACCGTTTGTAAACAAATCCTGCATCGAGTTTACATCATTGATGACACGGACTAAAATGGACCCTGCGGAACGCTGGTCAAAAAAACGATGGGATAATCGTTGAATATGTTTAAATAATGCTGCACGAATATCATAAATGATGTGCTGACCTAACTCATTCATCCAACGGATTCTAAAAACATTGGAAATCCAAGCGATAACATATAACGCTAATACAATGGCCGCAAAAGAATAGAGTAATGATAGATTCTTTGTCTCAATTGCCTGATCAATCGCATATTTCCCAATAAAAATAGGAACAATTAAACGTACCGCTGTTGCTAAAAGCATCATAACGATGGTTTTCGGCAAATGTGATTTCGCATAAGGCTTCATGTAGCCTAGCAAACGGTACATTTGTGTCCAGTTAAATGGCTTTTCTATCACTTGATCTGATGAATAATGAAAACGCGCTTTTTTTGTTGCATGCTCCATACTGTCACTCCTAAGCCTGTTGTAACACATATTTTTGATCTTGATTTTGGATATCATATATTCGTCTGTAGTTTCCATTCTGAATGGAAAGTAGCTCTTCATGTGTTCCTCTTTCGATGATTTCTCCATCTTCGAGAACAAGAATTTCATCTGCTTGTTTAACAGAAGAGATACGATGAGCAATAATAAACGTTGTTCGCCCTTTCATTACTTCACGGAAGGCTGATTGTATTTTCATTTCTGTCTTCATGTCTACAGCACTTGTTGCATCATCTAAAATCAAGATGCTCGGATCCATTAAAATGGCTCGCGCAATCGCAATACGTTGTTTTTGTCCCCCAGATAAACCTAATCCTCGCTCACCGAGAACCGTTTCATACCCTTGTGGCAGTTCAGAAATAAATTCATGCGCATCTGCACGTTTAGCAGCAATCTGAATTTCCTCCAGTGTTGCATCAGGTCTTCCGTAGGCAATGTTATCTCGAATTGTCGAGGAAAATAAAAACGTTTCCTGTAGTACAACCCCAACATGCTTACGTAATTCCTCAATCGGGTATTCTTCGATTGGCTTTCCATCGATTAAAATTAATCCACCCGTCCTCTCATAAAAACGAGTAATTAATTGAACAATACTCGATTTACCAGAGCCGGTCGCACCAACGAGGCCAATGGTTTTCCCTTTTGTTGCCTCAAATGAGATATCCTTTAAGGCAGAATTATCTTTGCTTCCATATCGTAATTGAACATTGTGGAAAAGAACTTCTCCAGTTAAGCGAGAAACACCACCAGCGCTTTCTCCCTCATCTAAACGTTCATCTTCATCTAATATTTCTAGTAACCTTTCACCAGAAGCTTTAGATTGTGAGAACATATTGATGATAAAACCTAAATGCATAATAGGTCCCATAATAAACCAAACTAAACTAAAAAAAGCGACCAATTCACCTGGCTGCATGCTACCTTGGATCGTTAAGTACCCACCAAATGCAAGAAGAAAGACCGCAGACACATTCCCGATAAACTCCATCAACGGAAAATAATTGCCCCAAATTCGGGAAATATCTAAATGCTTTTGACGATAGTCCTCATTATTCACATCAAATCTTGTCACTTCTTGATCTTCCTGAGAAAGGGCCTTTACTGTGTGCATGCCACTTACATTTTCTTGAACCTTCGTATTAAGTCTAGCAAGTGATTTCCGAATTCCTCGAAACCCCGGATGTACACGCTTATCAAAATTTGATACGACAATTGCTAAAAAAGGTAATGCACATAATGTTACAAGTGTAAGCGGTACCGAGTAATAAAACATCACGGCCATACTTAAACCGACAAGCATAATAAAGTTTACAAACTGTGCACAGCCGAACGATAAAAAGAAGCGAAACCCTTCTACATCAGCTGTCAATCTAGACATTAAGTCTCCTGTTTTTGCGTTATCATAGTAACGAAAAGGGAGATACTGCAATTTCTTATACAGCGCATTCCGTAATCGATGTACCGCTGTTATTCCAAACAAATCCCCTAAATATTGATGAATATATGCAGCAAAGCTTTTAAAGGCCATTACGACAATAAGAACGAGAACGACATAAGGTATTAAATGATAATTTCCAGCACGGACGACATCGTCAATCGTGTACTGTAATATCATTGGATAAAGTACTGTCATTGCCGTTACACCAATTAATGCAATTAGAGACCAGAAAAAATACGATTTGAATGGCGAATAAAACCCTGCTAACCGTTTAAATGTTTCCATCAAATCACCGCCTTCAGTTGTTCAAGCTTGATAAAAAATTTAGACTCACGAAATAAATATGAAAACGAGTATAAATTAGGGAAAACGAACACACCACCTAAATTTTTTTACCGAATAAAATACCATTGTTTATCGGATTGTTTCATTATAAAGAAGAAAAACAAGAACAAACATAGAAAATATTAACTGTTACTTGCACAAAATTAAGAAAAAAACACTTTTTTTTAAAAAAAGCTTGCTTAATAAGCATACATTCCTGTCCTCTTTAAAGTAAAAAAACTTCTAACTCGTAGAAGTTTTCCATCAGTGCATATTTCGGTTTTTGTTATTTTTACTTTGTTTTAACTTTTCAGGCGTTACATCATTTCCTTTTTCATCCACAACTTTTACTGAATGAAGTTGGTTTTTAAAAGATTTCCGAAACTGTTGAATGTATTTTTGACGAAGCTGTTGTTGTTCTTGCACTTCTTCTTTCGTCAATCCAGATTGTTTCGCCTTACGTGATAGTTCATTTATTCGTGCGATTTTATCATTCGACAGCATAAATAAGCACCTGCTTTCTACATTTACAATTGTCCATATAGTTTATCATGTGCTTTATTATGCTATCAAGTTGAGCGCTCAACTCCTGCTTGATGTTCTTGATAACGTCGGTGTACGGTTGCTTTTGAGACATTATAGCCAAAACCTCTTAAGGTCGCTGCGATTTCATGAAAGGTGAGTTCTCTATCTCTCAGTTTTAAAATTTCTTCGATCGGAACTTCCTTCTTATCACGTCCTCCACTGCTGTTTGCCTTGAGGTTTTTCTCTGGACGATAGCCTCTTTCAATAGCTGCAGCCATCCCTCTTTTAATTTTCACATTATGTAGCCTTCTTTGATACTCCTCTACTATAGAAACAATATCCAATATCATTGTATCAGCCTCAGATAACTGAAGTTCCCCTTGGTCGTGAATTGTATAAATCGAAACGCCGAGCTTTCGCAACTGATGAATAAATGCCATTTTAGCATGGCCTCTACCTATTCTCGTGTCATCTTGAACAAGCAAGATAGATGCTGCTCTCTCCTTAAATAGAGACAACATTTCAAGAATTCCTTCACGTTCAATCTCATACCCACTTGCTACTTCTTCAATCGCTTGAATGACTTCAATCTTTTTTTGCTTTGCTAACATTTCCAGTTCATTCAACTGTCTATCTAAAGAAGTTTGTTGCACCTCTTTGTTTGTACTCACTCGGCAATAAATAATCGCTTTATTCATCCACATCATCCTGATAATGAACCATAGCATAACTATCTTTAACGAGCTTGTCCTCATTTTCTTCATATGAAAACATTTGTTCCTTTTGCTCATATTTCTCATTATCGGCTGAAAGAATAATTGTACTATACATAAATAAAAGCGTAAAAATCGCTGAAATGACAATAAAAATTTCTTGACTCGTTAATTTTTTCAACATTGATATCACTCCTATGAGAATGTGTGTTCTCATATATAATAAATGAGAACAACTGTTTGTGTCAATATTTTTTTAGAACCTATGTTTGCATTACATACGTTCGCATGGTACAATTTAACTAATAGGATTGACAAGTGAGGTGTCAAAAATGACAAAACTATCAAAACGCCAACAAGAAATACTAGATTACATAAAGATTGAAGTAAAGAAAAAAGGCTACCCGCCTTCCGTTCGGGAAATCGGTGAAGCTGTTGGATTAGCTTCTAGTTCAACGGTTCATGGACATCTTTCTCGTCTTGAAAAGAAAGGCTTTATACGAAGAGATCCTACTAAACCACGTGCAATTGAAGTAATGAACAGTGATGATTTACCATCCTTACAAGAAGAAAAACGAACGTTGTATGCACCTATTGTCGGGAAAGTAACAGCTGGTCTCCCAATTACAGCTGTTGAAAACATTGAGGATTACCTCCCCTTACCTGAACATCTTGTTAGTAATGAACAAGTTTATGTATTAGTTATTCAAGGAGACTCAATGATTGAAGCCGGAATATTTGACGGTGATATGGTGATCGTCCGCCAACAACAAACAGCTAACAATGGCGATATCATTGTAGCCATGACGGATGAAGACGAAGCGACAGTTAAACGATTTTTTAAAGAAAAAGACTACATTCGCCTTCAACCTGAAAATGCAACAATGGAGCCAATCATTTTAAAGAACTGTACAATACTTGGAAAAGTAATTGGCGTTTTTCGTACCATTCATTAGAACGGGCAAATGTTATTTGCTCGTTTTTTTATATTTCTCTTCTTTGGTCTACTGTATTATCTTTAGTGATTAGTTATGCCTAAATGTTATTTTTTTTTTACTTTTTAATGATATGTACAAAAATGCAGATACTACCTTAGCAGTCTAAGGAGGTGTTTTTTTATGACAGTTGGTGAAATGTTTATACGAGCAACCGTCGCATTTATTGTTCTATATTTTCTTTGTCGCTTATTAAATAAGAAGTTAATTTCACAAATGACCTTTTTTGATTTTGTAGCAGGTATCACAATTGGTTCCGTTGCTGCTAGTTCAATGTTAACGAAAGACGTCCCTATCTATATAGGGATGTTAGGTTTATTCATCTTTTGTCTCTATACGCTTTCCACAAACATTATTGCAATAAAAAGTCTGAGAGGTAGGAAAATACTTGAGGACGAACCAACGTACTTAGTAAAAAATGGGAAAATATTAGAAGAAGGATTAAAAAAATCACGCATGACAATGGATTCCTTAATTGCGAATTTACGAAAGAAGAGTGTTTTTTACCTTGATCAAGTAGATACTGCGCTATTAGAAACGGACGGCTCAGTCTCTGTTTTAAAGAAAACACCATACATTGATTTAATGAAAAAAGATATAGCCACTGTTGAACCAAGCCGTGGAATCCCCCAGGCATTTATTATAGACGGGAAAATTCTCAAAAAAAGCTTAAAGGTGCTTAGAAAAGATATGAAATGGGTGGACGAAATCCTAACCTTACACAATGTTAAACATCTTGAGGATGTTTTTGTTGCTCAAATTGACATGCTTGGAAATGTCTATATTGACATTCGCGATGATAACGAGAATGTATCTGCCGAATGATTTAGCATCATTCGGCATTTCATTATAGAGTTGGCTTAGTAACCATAGCCATAGCCAGCCGTCGGTCCTGCTCCATAGCCATACCAGCTAGCACCAACGATAATTAAAAGGATAAAGAGAACGACTAATAATGCGAAACCTCCGCCGTAACCTGCACCTGTTCCTGCAACTGCTCCTGACATTTTACAACAACTCCTTTTTTATGGTTGTGAATATCCTTCACGCTAATACGCTATGCAAAGATCCTTAGCTTTGATTGGGCGCCTTTAAAATCCCCGTAAAACTAATAAGTAAATATTACCAAGTTTTTTTTGTATAAAAAATTGAATGCCTCACACAATAGGATTACAACAAAGAAAGCGAGGTGAGCAGGAATGGCAAGCAACAACTCAAATCAATTACTTGTACCTGGTGTTCAACAAGCACTAGATCAAATGAAAGTTGAAATTGCACAAGAGTTTGGTGTCCAACTTGGCGCAGATGCAACCTCTCGCTCAAATGGTTCAGTTGGTGGCGAAATCACGAAGCGTCTAGTTCAGATGGCTGAACAACAGCTTGGTGGTCGTAGCCAGTAATAAAGTAAAGAAGTAAACATCCTCCTAATTGTATATAGATCTATATATGCTGGCGTATAGGTTTCAAGGTTTAACTCGGTTTTTCACAATATGAAAACAAAAAGTTTAAATCAAAACTAAGGAGTGGATTAAAATGGCAAACAATAACAACTCAAACCAATTATTAGTACCTGGAGTACAACAAGCATTAGATCAAATGAAAGTTGAAATTGCACAAGAGTTTGGCGTACAACTTGGTGCTGATGCAACTTCCCGTTCAAACGGTTCTGTTGGTGGAGAAATCACAAAGCGTTTAGTACAAATGGCTCAACAACAAATGCAACGCTAATTAAATAAACATGGCTTAAACGGTATGGACTTGTAGTCCATACCGTTTTCTATATCCAACTCATAATTTCCGCTCATCTAGACACACTAAAAGTAATGGAGGTGTTTCTAATGGGTAAAGAAGATGAACAATACACGGATTTTTCAAATGTTGAAACGCAAAGAACGTTCTTAACTGCAGAGGAGTATCCTGATGGACCTTATGGTTCACCCATTCGAAAAAATGAACCTGTTGAAAATAAGAACACTCCATGGAAACATGGGCAACAATATTACAGTAATTTTGCTTATGAGTTCCGAAATATGCACCAAGACCTTCCAAGGCAATTTCCTGGTGCCCATCCTACTCATGATGAGGATAACAAAGACCGAGAGGAACCATACAAAGATTCTCCTTATTAAAAAGTCAAATGGCTGGTATAGATTCTATATACCAGCTTTTTACTTGCTTACATAATTTAAATAATATTGGAAGAATCCTTTACTGTTTTTAATGGATTCGATATAATTTTTATAAGTGTTTATAAAGGGGCAAACTTATCTAAAGGTAAGGACGCAAAGCTACAGGGACTAAAGGATATTTCCTATGTCAGCCAGCTGCTAAAAGCATTACTCCTTTAAAAATACATTTTTTTCGAGCTTTTAAGGAGTGATAATTTTAATGACATTAAAAGAGGATGAGCTAAAAGCCGCTTTGGAAAAGTTTGATTTTCTAATTGTTGAACTGCCTGATAAGAAACCTTTTATTCCGGAGTTTATTCACTTTATATCTTCATTTTTAAGGACAAGAACAACAACCGTTCATCTCCCTATTGAGGATGTGATGGCCGTTTTAAAACAGAAAAAACCGTTCATCTTTTCCGAAATAAAAAGTGAATATAAGCATAATATTCTGTTTACGATCGTAACCGATATTAATATCGAATATTATACAGCCTACAAAAGACTTAATGAATTAAAAAGGCTCTTAGGAGTTACAAAAAGATACTAAAATCCTCATCAGTGAGGATTTTTTTGTTTGAGTTTTCCCTTAATCCTACTTTTGAAAAAATTGTATGAATTGTCGTCTTTTTTTGTTTTTTTAACTTCGAATATTTTAGACTAATTTTTGTCAAGTTAAAAAATTTTTAATACTTAATGAAATTTATGTAGAATTAAGTTAAAATAGAAACAGATTAAGTAATTTTTTGCTTATTTTAATTAAAGGATGGTTTTATGTTGTCTTATATTAATGATGAAATACTAGTTACAGCATACTACAAAGCAATAGAGTTAAATTTAGACCATGATCTTATTTTACTTTTGAAGGAAGAATTAAACAGTAGAAATATTGCATATACACCATTGTTTGAAATCAAAAAGACGATTGGAATGAGCTCCTTATAGAGTTCCTTTATAATAGTTAGTAACTAGCCATGGTGAGTTTAAATCTCTACAATCTAAGTCCGCTTTCAGAAGTGGACTTTTTTGTTTTATCATCTGCTTGCTAGTTATCTTATTTATTCGCTAATTTTTCCCCTTCCATCATTTTTACATTGATTTAGTCCGTCGTTAATGCTAAATTTTTATGGTCAATTACACCTTAAGGACTGAGCCGATGAATAAAGCACCTACAGAAATTTACAATACGTTTAAAACGACACTCATCTCTTTGAACAAGAAACCATATCTTCCTTATTGGGGTGAGCTTTTTATTATCACAAAAGAACTAATCAACTATTCCAAAGAAGATAATAAAGAGATTTATTTTTATAATACTCATGACAATACACCTATTTTATATGTACCTCAAAAAAAATCCTTTGTCGTCCAAACATCCGTTGTACATATTAATTTAGATCAAATAATGTTTGTTGATGCATTATATGAAGGTAGGTTTTGGCCAGACGATCTTTAGAGGCATACGCCTACTTGCCAAAGAGAAAAACCCTTAACACAAAATATTAGGGTTTCTCTCTTTAGTACTCCTTATGAATAATCAATTATTGTGCTTCTTCCCATTCAATCTCTACTCCCCACTTTTTAGCGAGCTTTTCCAAAGAAACCTCATAATTGGAGTAGATTTCACTTGATTCTTCGTAAAACATACTTGCTTCATCTTCTTTTCCTTCAAGCCATGCGAATTCTGCGTCTAAGTGTTTTTTTAGAGATTCATCATAAATGTTGTGTACTTCTTTAAGTTCTTCCTTTTCAATCGTTTCTCCATAAGCTTTAGATTTAGCTATAATCTCTTCTAAAGTCGGGATTAATACTTCATTCGTAAATGAAACTAATTCTTCCTCATCCTCAATTTCTGACTCCTGCTGAGTTAAAAGGTTATACTCAATAGTAATTTCTCCACTTTCTTCTAAATAAGAAAGCATTGCATCAGTATTACCCGATAAATTCTGGAATAAGTAATAACCAACAATTAATAACGGAATCATTCCAAATAAGAGCTTTTTGTTCAATCTGTTTTCCCCTTTTCTAGTAGTATTAGTTACAATGAACAATTATAGATCCAGGATCGATTTTTGTCACTTGTTCAATGATTCTTTTTTTATGCCCTCCTAGCCAAACATAATAATACACTTCGCACATAATAACCTATGAGCTATAATCTGTATTAAAAATCAGACTTGTCATACCGAAACACACCTAATAACGACTAAACACCAAAACCAATTTTCCTCTTAATTTCTTTTAAAAACGGTGCACTTACTGCTCTTGCTCTTTCAGCACCATTTAATAAGATTTCATCTAATCTTTTAGGCGATGCCATTAGCTCATTGTATTTTGCACGTGGTTCTTCTAAATATTTATCCATAACATTAAATAATTCTTTTTTCGCCTTTCCCCAACCAATACCACTCAAATATTGCTCTCTCATTTTTTCTACTTCAAAAGGAGGGGCGAATTCTTTATATAGTGTAAATAAGATAGATGAATCTGGGTTTTTGGGCGTTTCCGGAGGCAGGGAATCTGTTTTAATTTTGTTAATGAGCTTTTGCAATTTTTTTGACTCTTCAAATAATGGAATTGTATTATTATAACTTTTGCTCATTTTCCTACCATCTAATCCAGGTAATATAGCTGTATCTTCTTGAACTTCATACTGAGGCAACACAAAAATTTCTCCATAATTTTTGTTAAAATTTTCAGCAATATCTCTAGCAATTTCTACATGTTGTATTTGGTCTTTTCCAACTGGAACAATTTCTGTCTTAAACATTAAAATATCAGCTGCCATAAGGATTGGGTAAGAAAAAATCCCCATATTTACACCATAGTCTAAATCTCTATCCAGTTGTATATTACTATCAACAATCCCTTTGTAAGCATGAGCTCGATTCATTAAACCTTTTGAAGCAAAACATGAAAGTATCCAGTTCAACTCGAATATCTCTGGAACATCGCTTTGCCTATAAAAAATTACTTTGCTAGGGTCAAGTCCGAACGCTAACCACGCCGCAGCGATTCCGTAAGATAGCTGTCGAAACTTTTCAGCATTATGAATTTTTGTCAATCCATGATAGTCAGCTATAAAATAGGCAGCTCGATACTCTTCATTTTTCGCTAATTCTAAAGCTGGTTTTATTGCTCCAATGTAATTCCCTATATGAATTTGTCCTGTTGGTTTAATTCCAGTTAAAATAGTTTTTTTCATAATAACCTCCGATTAAATAGGAACACAAAAAGGGTCACTCATCCCTAAAAAGGACGAGTAACCCGTGGTGCCACCTTTATTCGTTTACTGCTAATAAACGCTCTTAGTTTGTACAGAAACAATAGAACATTTCGATACATAGTCTTTTTTAACGGTAAGACATCCGCTAGACCTACTATTAATTCAGTCTAGAAGCTCAGAAACCCATTCAACAATAATCCCGTACGGATTCTCAGCAACCATCCGCTCTCTGCAACGTTCTTAAAGCCTACTCTTTTTCTTCATCGCTATTGAAATATTAATCAAATTCTAAATAATGGTTAATGCAAAGTCAAGTGGAAATAAAAAGCTTTGAGATCATAATTTTATTTATTTCCACTAAATTACGTCGTTAGCCATCCTGCCTACCCATCCAATTATTTTGAATCTGAACTTTTCCAACCCTCGATTAATTGTTGAGCATCGGACTCCAAGTTGGTTTTAACTTGATCTTCAACCTCATCACTAAAGCTCTTTTTATTAAGAAACTTAATAAAATCTTGCATATGCTTTGCTGCTTGGTCAGGTCTTTCAATATCTAACTGATGCTGAACCTGATTCAGTTTATCCGTTAATATATCAAGTAACGGCCCATTATTCAATTCAAGATTAATTGTATGTCTTAAAGCTCCCACTGTTGCTGTATAATCGATTTTTTCTGCATCTAACTTTCCACCAAGAACAGTTTCTCTAATATCTTCACCTAGGTAGAAACTAATATGCGGCGGCTGATTATAGGTTGTATTTTGCCATGCAATACCCATTCTATAAACCGGGTCATGCATGAAAGTATATAATCTATATTCAGTTGGAATCGTTGTACTAAATATTCTTAGCTCTGAATCGTCAGGTGTACGGTAAATAACTTCTTCACGCCAGTCACCAAGAATATCCGCTTGTAACGTTGGATTGGCTTTTGTTCCGTTATTACTTACAACGCCTTCGAAATTTCTTATAAGATTAGCTTCACCTGTTGTCTCGTCATATTTAGTAATGGTTGTGCCATCTAGTAGTTCATGTAATAAATCTCCATCCCAGTATGTTACAAAGTTAACTGGAAGGCCAATATCTCTAAAGCTATCAGCTTCTACATGTCCTTGTACATTGTAAACACCGCCACCTGTTTCAACAGTACTACCACCAGTTCCCCAGAATTCATAACCTGGGCTAGAAGTGATGTTTGCAGCTACTCCTCGTCCTGCGTCCTTGTACGCATAGAACGCTTGTAATGTTTCACCTGTCGCACCATCATGATATTCTAAAGATGCAACCTCTGGCTCTTCACGTACACCAAAGACATGTAGACCTTCTCGCTCAGGGTCAAATGCACCTACATGTAGGGCATCACCATGAGATCCTTGTACACGTCCCATTTCCCCATCCATAGCATAGAGAATCGTGCCATCATGATCAAGTGTCAATGAACCGGCTACAATTTCATCAAAACCATCATTATCGAGATCACCAACTGCAAGATTGTGATTGCCCAAGCTTTCACCTCTGCCTGCTTCGTCCGAATCAAACGTCCACTCCTCGATAAGCTCGCCATCCACTAAACTGTATGCCGCAAAGGCTGTTCTTTCATAATAGCCTCTACCATAGATTGCACTTGGAGTACTTCCATTTAAATAAGCTAATCCAGATAGGAATCGGTCAGAACGATTATAGAATGCATCCCCCCATGAAGTACCTCCATCTCCTTTTACTTTTTCAACTGGGAACGCAAAATCAATTGTATCAATCACTTTGCCTGTCTCACCATTGAATACGGAGATGTATTCAGGTCCATCGACAACATGACCACCATCATTGACCCAATCTGCATTTGGGTCACCAATTACACTAATTACCTTGCTACTATCATACACACCATTTGTTGCTCCATATACTGTTGTTCCATCTGCAGATTTAATAAGGAATTCAGATTTACCGTTCCCATCCATATCACCTACAACAAATTGATGATATTGGGGGCCAGATGTTAAGTTCATTCCCATATCCATACGCCATAGAAGTGTACCATCTAATTTATATGCGTCAAAAATTGTTGGACCTGTTATTACATCTTCTAAGGCCATCATTGAGTTAGATGGACGCCATAATACAATGACTTCATACTCACCATCACCGTCTAAATCCCCTACACTTGCATCATTTGAACTATATGTGTAATCACCTGTAGCCGTTGTTCCACCCTTAGGCTTTTGTAATGGTATGGAAAGATAATCTTTTTCTGCTACTGAACGATCGTTTTTCTCAGTTGACTTACCATTAACGAGAGTTTCTACTGTAAATGTGTCTGACGGAGTACCATCCGTATCAACAAAATTTGTAACAGCTAATGGCGCGTCGTTCAATTTCTCACCATTCCGATATACATTAAATTTCACATCTTGATCATACTCATCTGCAAGCAAACGCCAGCTGATGAATATACCATCCTCAGATTTAAGCGCGATTACTCCTCTGTCAAGCCATTCCACTTGTTGTGGGTTATCAACTGGAGTAAGGCGGTTATATACATACATTGTTACATCTCTGTTAAAGTCGTTCTTTACACCTTCTGTCACAGCAAGAGTACCCTTAAACTCGTAAACGCCTGATTCATCCGGGTTCCAGGCCCCTACTGCAGCCCACTCGCTTACAGCTAAATCTACTTTACTATTGTCTGCAAGGGTTACGGTTACTTTTTCTGGTAAACCAATTGAATCAACTTCTTCAGTTGTTTCACCTACATACACTCTATGATATGGCAATTTATCCACTCGAACTATCGTGTTATCAGAAACGGGGACATTAGAAACAGTAAAGTTATCTAGGAAGGTCGTCCATGTGAGATTATTACCGGAAGTACGCAAACCGACTAGCTTTACTGCGTCAAAAGAACCGTCGAAAGCGACACCTTCTAATGTAGACGTATAAGCTTCAGAATTACCATCCTGATCTGTAAGGTTTAAATCAACCTTGTTTTCAAGAAGATCAAAGTTAACCTTTACATGATACCACGCTTCCGGATTGGAAATTTTTGTTTCAGCAGAAGCCTGATTGCCTGCAAAATAAGTTAGATTAGCATTATTTGTATTATTCAATGTATAAACAGTGTTACCTGTTTTATCATAGAACCTAAGTTCTCCACCATTCTCCTCGAGTTTATCCCCTTTATCATTAACATCACCAGGGTACCAATCAAATTCAAAAAGAACCTGTGCTCCTTTTACAGGTGAATCAAACTTTTTTGTTGCTACACGACCACCAGACTGGTCAACTATGCTATATTGCAGCTTATGAGAGATATTGCCGCCAACATCATCTGAAGTGTTAGAAAGTGTAGAAGCAAATGTAGAAAATCCCCATATGCTACCATCTTCAAAATCAGCGCTTGCAATCAAATGATATTTTGATTCATCAGCACTTTCACCTAATGCAGGTGACAGACATGAAAATAAGAGAATGATTGTAATCAGTATAGAAAAAGTTTTTCTTGTTTTTTTACTAATTTCCATTATTCATTTTCACTCCTTTAGTTTATTCCAAGGAATGGTCGTTTTCATGCTGGAGATCTCCCTGGGAAAAGTTCTTTGTTTCCGCTTTTTAGTTTGGGAAACGTCTTGCTTCTTTTCTTCCCTCCTTAAGTTACATCCTTTACTTCAATTAAGTGATAAGCTCCTATGTCGTTATATCCCCCCTTACTGGACTGCATGATCAATGAATGACTAATTTCAAAAAATTTTTTTCAGTACAAACTTCGATGAACAATATAAGCTCTTTCACATAAAGTATAAGGCTAATAAATCCGTACAGCCCATTAGAAACGGTAATATAAATGACTATATATACCTTTCTGTCCCATAGCTGTACGTTTCATCAACAGCTTATTCCATATTGACAATTCAGAATGATCAGCAAATCCAATTAAAATACTAGCATCTGACTGAAGATTCCGTCTATTGCACTTTTTTGAACGCGCTTACATTCGTTACTTAACCATTAAAAAGGCTTATATTTCAAAGTTTTACGAATTGGGATAGCACTTTTTTGCCTAACCCATCCATTTTTGGAAACATTGCTTTATGAGCTGTTTCGTTTCACTTATTAGAAATAAATGTACCAATTAACCCTAAAATAATCCAAAGTGAGGAAAAACTTTAATAAATATTCTCAATTATAAAGAGTACCATTAAGTATAATACATACTTTTTAAATTTAATTATTGTTGTTAACTTACAAGAACATAGAGTTTTTGAATTGGGAATGGTGTGTGTAAAGGTGAGGCGATTTCTCTGCAATGGGATAAAGTTAATTTAATGATGGCCGTGTTTCTAAAAGCATTCGATTGTAAAAATGGATCATGAACCGTGACACAAAGACGTATATTTGAACGAGAAATATCCTCTCACGAAAAGGTTAATAATGAAGCTAAAGAGTCACGCGATTTAAAGAAGCATAATGGGACGGAAATCAAATAAGCCACTTTCTCCCCTCCGATAGTCCCCAAAAGAAAAACCCTCAACACCAGCAGTGTCAAGGGTTTGAACTTCTTAATAGTTCTCGAAATATTGGTCACGTTCCCAAGGGTGAACTTGAGTACGGAACATATCCCATTCAATTTCTTTTGCTTCGATAAAGTGTTCAATCGCATGCTCACCTAATGCGTTAATAAGCACTTCGTCTTTAACTAGGTTATCAATTGCACCTTTTAACGTTGCAGGTAAATCATTAATACCTTCTTCGATACGCTCTTCCTTGCTCATCACGTAAATGTTACGGTCAGTTGCAGGAGGTGGTGTCATTTTCTTCTTAATTCCATCTAAACCAGCTGCCAGCATTGCTGCCATTGCTAAATAAGGGTTAGCTGCTGGATCTGGACTACGTACTTCAATACGTGTACTTACTCCACGTGAAGACGGGATACGAACAAGCGGACTACGGTTACGCATTGACCAAGCTACATACACAGGTGCCTCATAGCCAGGTACTAAACGCTTGTAAGAGTTAACAATTGGATTCGTAATCGCTGTAAATGCCTCAGCATGAGCGAGAATCCCCCCTAAGAACTGCATTGCTGTAGTACTTAGTTGTGACTCTGTATTCTCATCATAAAACGCATTTCCATCTTTTGTGAATAATGACATATTGCAGTGCATACCTGAACCATTTACACCGAATAACGGCTTAGGCATAAATGTCGCATGAAGACCATGCTTACGAGCAATTGTCTTAACAACAAGTTTGAACGTTTGAATGTTATCACAAGTAGCAACCGCATCTGCATACTTAAAGTCAATTTCATGCTGACCAGGTGCAACCTCATGGTGAGATGCTTCAATTTCAAAGCCCATATCTTCTAATTCAAGTACGATATCACGACGGCAGTTTTCACCTAAATCAGTAGGAGCAAGGTCAAAATATCCACCTTTATCATTTAATTCTAACGTTGGCTCGCCTTTTTCATCATTTTTAAAAAGGAAAAATTCAGGCTCAGGACCAATGTTGAATGCTGTAAATCCAAGATCATTTGCTTCCTTAAGAACACGCTTTAGAATACCACGTGGGTCACCTGCAAATGGTGTAGGCTCTTCACCAGGCTTGCCAGGTAGGTAAACATCACAGATTAAACGCGCCACTTTCCCCTTTTCAGGAGTCCACGGAAAAATAACCCATGTACTTAAATCAGGATATAAATACATATCTGATTCTTCAATCCGTACAAACCCTTCAATAGAAGAACCATCAAACATCATTTTGTTATCTAGTGCCTTTGATAGCTGATCAACTGGAATTTCAACATTTTTAATTGTACCTAGAAGATCTGAAAATTGAAGGCGAATAAATCGAACATTATCTTCTTGTGCGATACGTAAAATATCATCTTTCGTATAAGCCATTATGTAATCTCCCTTCAATAACTATATTTAGAAAAATTCCCTTTGTCTGGGAATTTTATTCTAACTTAATGAAAAAAACGTGATAATTGTCCTTGGATGATAGAAGCTCTACCATGCCTTCCAGCCATGAATAAATCATGTTTTAAATGCTTTCGCAGTTCACTATCGGACATTTGTTTTTTAGGACGAGGTATCTCTTTTTCTTCGGATGAATGTACTTTAACTTGCTGCTTCATTTGCATAATCTGCTTTATACCAGAAATATTTACCCCTTGGTCAAGAAGGTTTTTTATTTCTAGTAACCTATCAACGTCTTGAAAGGAGAATAAGCGTTGGTTCCCCTTCGTACGAGCTGGTTTGATCAGTTCGTGTTGTTCATAGTATCGAATCTGTCTAGCGGATAATTCTGTCAGTTGCATGACGATACCTATCGGAAACAGTGGCATGTTACGACGAATGTAATCATTCATACCTTTACCCTCCTTTGCTTCCACTTTTTATGTTACTAAATGGTTGTTTTATTGTCAATCGAAGGTCATAAAACTTAACATAGTATTAGAAGCTTTAATCCTCATTCACCGTTTCAAGTAATTTGTCAAGGGCCTGTATAACTGCAATTTTAACATGTTCATATGTTAGTCCACCTTGAACATATGCTGTATATGGAGGACGGATTGGCCCATCAGCTGTTAATTCAATACTCGCACCTTGAATAAAGGTTCCTGCTGCCATAATAACATCATCTTCATAGCCCGGCATAGCACTTGGATGCGGAGTAACATGAGCATTAATTGGTGAAGCTGCTTGAATAGCTTGGCAAAAAGCAATCATTTGTTTGGAATCAGTAAATCGAACAGATTGAATTAAATCAGTTCTTCTTTCTTGCCATTTCGGTGAAGTATTCATTCCGACCTTTTCTAAACAAGCTGCGGTAAAAATGGCTCCTTTTAACGCCTGAGCAACTACGTGTGGAGCTAAGAAAAAGCCTTGATACATTTCCAGCAAGCTATATAAACTTGCTCCGCCCTCAGCGCCAATTCCAGGAGCAGCTAGGCGGTACGAGGCTAATTCAACTAGTTCTTGCTTTCCTACTATGTAGCCGCCCGTCTTTACGATGCCCCCGCCTGGATTTTTTATTAGCGATCCTGCCATAATATCAACACCTACTTGGCACGGTTCACTCGTTTCGACAAACTCACCATAGCAATTATCTACAAAAATAACGACATCCTTTTTAATCGTTCGAACAAACTCGACCATTTCCTTGATTTGCTTCACTGTAAACGATGGTCTATCCCCATATCCTTTTGAACGTTGAATTCCGATCATTTTTGTTTTTTTCGTTATTGATTTACGGATGAAATCTTCATCAATCCATCCATCCTCCGTTAACGGGACAGCATCATAACCAATTTGAAATTCCTTTAAAGAGCCTTGTCCGTTACCGCGTATCCCTACAATTTCTTCTAATGTATCATAAGGTTTTCCGGTAATATAAAGAAGCTCGTCCCCTGGTCGAAGAATACCGAATAAGACTGTTGCAATCGCATGTGTTCCGGAAATGATCTGTGGACGGACAAGCGCTGATTCCCCTCCAAAAACAGTTGCATAAATGGCTTCAAGCGTATCACGACCAGCGTCATCATAGCCATAGCCTGTAGAGGGGGTAAAGTGAAAGTCAGACACTTGATGACTTTTAAAGGCGCTCATCACCTTTGCTTGGTTGATGAGCGCAATCTGATCAATTTCTTGATGATGAGATATAATTTGTTGTTCGACTTCTCGAACGAGTGTTTCAATCGTATTGTGATGTTTCAACTGTTCAAACATGTTGTAACTCCTTCTTTTTCATCCGTTCAAAAAATAAATGCCCTAGGGCTGATTTTTCAAACATAAAACCTTCGACAGCGTAATAATGTCCATCTTCATCCCATTCTTGTTTCTCAACGATTGCTTCTTGTCGACATTGAGAAAGAAGCTTTCCCTCTGTAGCTAAAATATCCACAGAGAACGGGATCATTAGTGATTTAAGTTCATTTTCAATTTCACATAATAAAAGAGACAAGTCTTCCTCTTTATAAGCGCTTATTTGAACAGATTTCTCATGGTGATTAGGAATAAAGTTCGCAGTCTTTTGATCGTTTTTATTATATACGACTAATTGGGGAATCGCATCTGCTTTTAATTCCTGAATTAACTTACGAACTGTTCGTTCCTGTTGGTCAAAATCCGGATTAGAACAGTCAACAACGTGAATTAAAAAATCAGCTTGCTGTAATTCTTCAAGCGTAGAACGAAATGCAGCAATTAAAGTTGTCGGTAAATCCTGAATAAATCCTACCGTGTCTGATAATAAAACAGAAAGTCCACTCGGTAATGTTAAGCGTCTCGTTGTTGGATCTAACGTAGCAAATAATTGGTTTTCCTCAAGTGTACCTGCTTCTGTTAAACGATTTAGGATCGTTGATTTTCCAACATTCGTATAACCAACAATCGCGACTTGAATAGCATCATTTTCTTTGCGGCGCTCTCGATAGCGTTCACGATGATCGACGACTGTTTTTAATTGTCTCTCAATTTCGTTCATTCTCCGCCGTATATGTCTTCGATCCGTTTCAAGCTGCGTTTCCCCAGGTCCTCTCGTTCCAATTCCACCACCAAGACGGGATAATGCCTGTCCTTGTCCTGTAAGACGTGGTAATAGATAGCTAAGCTGCGCAAGCTCAACTTGAAGCTTCCCTTCTCTTGATTGAGCACGCGAGGCAAAGATATCTAAAATTAGCTGAGTCCGGTCAATAATCGGAATTTTACATATTTGGTGCAGATTACGCATTTGGCTTGAGGTCAGTTCATCGTTAAAAATAACAACATCCGCCTCTAATTCCTCAATTAATGCTGTTAATTCCTGCGTTTTTCCTTTCCCAATATAGGTTGAGGATTCTATCCGTTCTCGTTTTTGCTCAATGGCTCCCACGACTTTCCCTTTTGCCGTCTCAGCTAAGCTTTTTAACTCCTCCATCGATTGTTGGAATTGCTCATCCGTTTTTTGAATGTTACAACCAACAATGATTACGCGTTCTATATTATGCTGATGTATTTCTTGCAAAGACAATCACATCCTTTACATAAACATTCTTTTTTAGTATCTTCTATCGATTCATCTCAATTCATGGGAAAAATTCTTACATACATCAAGCCCACTATGAAACGATGTTTTCACATAGTGGGCTACAGACCAACATTGCTGTTTAGTTAAGCTTAACATGAGATGTATCAAAATTGAAATCTTCTTTTTCAATCGTTATAAGTGAATCTCGGTCATAGCTACCTTGTTTCAATAAACGAACAGCTTGAAGTCGTATCGCCTCTTCGACAATGTTTCGAATATAACGCCCATTACTAAATGTACGCTCTTGATCAAGACGTAATTGACGTAAATGTTCTCGAACATGTCGTTCTGCTTCTTTCGTTAACTCATATTCCCGCTCTTTGACCATTCGTCGAACCATTTCCATTAGTTCATCCGTTGAATAGTTCGGAAAATCAATAGCGATTGGAAATCGAGACGGTAAGCCTGGATTCAAGGATAAAAAATAGTCCATTTCTCTCGAGTAGCCAGCTAATATTAACACAAAATCATGCTGCTGATCTTCCATTGCCTTCACTAACGTATCTATCGCTTCTTTCCCAAAATCCTTCTCTCCTCCTCTAGAAAGAGAGTAAGCTTCATCAATAAATAATACGCCACCGCTTGCCTTTTTAAGTACTTCCCTCGTTTTCTGAGCTGTATGACCAATATATTCTCCGACTAAGTCTGCACGTTCACATTCAATTAATTGCCCTTTAGACAAAACCTCCATCTCATGGAAAAACTTAGCGATAATCCGTGCTACTGTCGTTTTTCCTGTACCTGGATTACCCTTAAATATCATGTGAAACACTTGTTTGGATGTTTTTAATCCTTGAGTCTCCCGACAGCGATTAATATAAAGCCACGCGTAAATTTCTTTTATTAACCGTTTTACTTCACCTAAACCGACATACTCAGCTAACTCTGCTTCAAATTTTTCAAGAATTTGATGTTTTACTCTTTCTTCATCTGAAAGTAATACTGGCTCATTTATCTCTAATTCATTGTCCCGTTTATGGTTAAGCACTACGTTAATTCGTCCATTTTTCCTTGTTTGCAATGGGTTACTCATGATGCTCACCCCTTCGTTGTTCACGCTGCCTACTACACTATACGCCAGCATTTGAAAATTGTGACAAACGCCTATACATTCATAGAAGCTATTTCGACTATTCTGTTATACTAAAAATATAGAAAAGGAGGTAAAACCTTGAATGAACAACAACTTCCACAGTTTGTTAAAGATTATCTTGTTCACTTAACGAAAAAAGGGAGACAATCTTCAACTATTAAAAGGTACACGTATGATCTAATGGATTTCTTTCATTGGTTATCAGTATATAAAAACACCGTTTCACTAACTATCTGGACCGAGCTTAGCCGAGAAGATATTGAACAGTTCTTTTTATATCTTATGGAGGAACGTCAATATAAAGTACGAACAATTCGGAGGATTCATTCCGTTCTGCGTCAATTGGCTACCTTCTATTTAAAAACAAAACAGCATGCCATCTTTTTATATGAACCACCAGAGCTTGAACTAGTACCTTTACAGCAATCCGAATGGGTAACTGAAAAAGAAGCAAGACGTTTACTCTCCATTATTCATTCTGTACAAGGTCTTAGTGAAAAGCAGCAAGAAGCTCGACCGTTTTTTGCGGGTAGAAACGAAACTATAATTCGGCTGTTTTTAGATTACGGTCTTTCCCTCCAAGAAGTTACTCGACTTACTATGAATGATGTTCACTTTGAACGTAATGAGGTAATAATCCGTTCTGAAAAAGGGGAACAATTATTTAGCATTGAGTGGAAGGATGAAGATAAGCGTTGTGCGTATAAATATTTTAAAACGATTCCTGAACCAGTTAGACCTCGCTTTTATAGTCAGGATCCTTTTTTTGTAGCCTTCGATTTTCAACGAATGACATTTCGTTGGTCTTATGAAAATGATCAACCAAAAGCTTTAACTGACATCGCTATTCAGAAAATGCTCCGACTCGAAGTCGCGCGTGCGGGGCTTCGCAAAGGGATCTCTGCCCAACATCTTCGAAATACCTTTATTTTACGGTGCTTACTTAATGGGGAATCGGTTCAAAGGATTCAAGAGAAACTAGGGCTTAGCACCCCCTTATCCCTTCAACGTTACCTCCTTACCATCAAACAGCTACAAAATGTAGGAAAAACCGAATCTTGGCCGTACTAGAAAAGTATTTTTGCTCCTGTTAACATGTGAGTCTGAAGAACATTTCAAGACCTTAACTACTATATCAAATAAAAAAGGACGCAAGAAAAGGGTTGAACTTTCTTTTCTTGCGTCCCATCTTATGTTTGAGGAGAAAAAATCTCCCCCTTGATATTAAGCTTCAGTTTCAGATTTAAGTTGAACGTTTCGTTGAGGAGCAAAGGTTGAAATGGCATGCTTATAAACAAGCTGCTGCTTACCTTCTGTCTCAAGAATTACTGTAAAGTTATCAAACCCCTTTACAAGTCCACGGAGTTGAAAGCCATTAAGTAAAAATACAGTTACTGAAATGTTGTCCTTGCGTAATTGGTTCAGAAATTGGTCTTGGATATTGATAGGTTGTTTCATCGGTTTGTCCTCCTCTAATTGTCTATCTCTTTATTTCGATAGTTGCGTTAATTTTCCTTCAACAAAATTACGAATTTCGCTAAATATTTCAACTTTTTCCCTTGATGTCATATCAAACCAGGTGGCATCTGCTTTGTTGCGAAACCATGTTAATTGTCGCTTCGCATATCGTCTTGAATTCTGTTTTAATGTTTCAATCGCTTCTTCCTTCGAACAATTGCCATCAAGATAATCATAAATTTCCTTATATCCAATCGCTTGAACAGATTGACAATTCTTAATTCCACGCTCTTTTAACGATTTGACTTCTTCAATTAAACCAGACTTTATCATTAAATCGACCCGTTCATTAATTCGCTGATACAGCATTTCACGGTCCATCGTTAGACCGATCATAATAACATCGTATGGTGAATCTTGGTTTTCTTCCGTTTGCTGTTCTGAAAAGGGAACTCCAGTCACATGATAGACCTCTAGTGCACGTATGACACGGCGAACATTATTCGGATGAATAACTTCTGTAGCTTTTGGGTCTACATTTCGTAATTGTTGATAAAGTGCCTCGTTTCCATGCTTAGTTGCAAAGGCTTCGAGCTCCTTCCGATAGTTCACGTCATCAACAGGTTTAATCGTAAAATCAAAACGATGAATAACCGCATTTACATACAGTCCCGTTCCACCAACTAGGAACGGTAATTTACCTTCTTTATTAAGCTCCTGAATTAATGGGATACAGCGTTCCTGAAACTCCGCTACCGAAAAAGATTCTTCTGGTTCTTTAATATCAATTAAATAATGGGGAACCCCTTGCCGCTCTTCATCGGTTACCTTTGCTGTACCAATATCCATCCCTTTATAAACTTGCATCGAGTCACCACTAATGACCTCACCATTAAACGCTTTCGCGAGGTAAACACCTAGCGCAGTCTTCCCTACCGCTGTTGGGCCAACTATGACGATTAATTTTTCCTTCATCATCTTCTCCCTTTACCTTAGCTTTCAAACCTAACTTCCTGAAAAAAATTAAACCTCTATGTAAGCGTAATGAAAAGAAGAATGCTGCCTTCTCATTACTACAAATTGATATTTATCGAATCGAGTGCTTTGCCAATGATCCTTTAACACGATCCGCTTTTTAGCTACTCGCTTTGCTTCAACAATTACTTGCTCACTTAAGTCATCATGACAAGCAAACCATTTTAATCCCTTAATTCCTGTAGAATTAGCAAGATGTTGCTCAAACATCGGATCAAAATAAACAACATCAAAAGCATTATCTGGCAAGCTAGAAAGATAATCTAAATGACTAGTATGAATGACTTCAATCCCTCTCATTGCTTCAAGCATTTCCTTACTACCTTCTTGCCAATTCTTGAGCCCAAAATCAACGAGACATGCTAAATAAGGGTTTGCCTCAACTCCGACGACTCGACCGCAATTACCGACAGCTACTTTAGCAACTAGACTATCCGATGCTAACCCTAATGTACAATCTAAAAAATCCTTCCCCTCAGATAGCTGTGCCGCTTCAACGAGGGGATCATAATTAGTTCGTAAATATTGCTTTACTCGAAACATTGCTGAATTAGGATGATAAAAGAAGGGCTCTTTATGTTCCAAATGATACAATGTCACCTTTCCTTTTCCTACAACTAGCACATGGTTATTATAAAGCTCCTTCAAATCTTCGACAGACTGTTCTTTTCTAACGATAAAACGGCCATCTATTTTTTCTGCAAACATTAAAGCTTTTTCATATAGTTGTTCTGCACCTTTACGTGCTGTTGTTACAATCATCCTCATGTCTCCTAGTATCGAATCTTTACATAACCCGTTTAAACATTTTTTCTAGTTCGTAGGTTGAAAAATGGATAATAATCGGACGACCATGTGGGCATGTAAATGGATCACTTGTTTTTCTTAATGTTTCAAGTAAAGCAAACATTTCTTCCTGACGCAAATGACGATTTGCTTTAATCGAAGCTTTACATGACATTAAAATCGCAGTATCCTCCCGAAATTTCGCTAAATCAACACGACGAAGCTTAATTAGTTGTTCAACGATTTCACGAATCGTCTCCTCCTCTTCACCTTTCGGGAGCCAAGTAGGGTGAGAACGAACGATATACGTTTGTGAGCCAAATGCTTCTAAAAACACCCCCACCGCCTGTAGCTTGTCCTTATGTTCCTCAATAATCGTCACTTCTTGGTTTGTACATTCAATTGTAAAAGGTACTAATAGCTCTTGAAGCTGTGGTTCTACCTCTGCTACTTTTTCACGAAAATATTCATACTTGATCCGTTCCTGAGCTGCATGCTGATCAATTAAATACATTCCATTATCATTTTGGGCAACGATATATGTCCCGTGCATTTGGCCAATTGGGTAAAGTACAGGTACACGTGAATGGATTGGTTTAGGTTCAACACTTTGCTGTTCCCCTACCTTACGAAATGGCTCAGAAGATACGTTGTTCGCTTCTTCTACCTGATTCACGTTTTCTTCTACAGTAATAGGTTCTACTCTCAGATCTTCTTCAATAGTTAATTGAGCTGAAGGGTGGCGCTGTTCTTCCACTTGCTCACGTACTTCCCACTTTGGCGACGCTACGTCCTGGCGATTTTCTTCAAAAGAAAGAGGTACTTGTTCACTTTGTTGCTTCTCTCGTTTAGGAAGCTGCGCTGCCGGAATAAGCACCTCTTTTTGAAAAGCCTTTTTAATTGCATTCGTAATTAATTCACTCAGCTCTTCTTCTTTACTAAGCCGCACTTCCAATTTTGAGGGATGAACATTGACATCAATGAGTGATGGATCCATGTCAATAGAGAGAACTACAATAGGATAGCGGCCAATCGGAAGTAACGTATGATAACCCTCCTGAATCGCACGGGCTAAAGCATAGTTTCGAATATAACGCCCATTTACAATGATAGATATATATTGCCTTGAAGCTCTCGTAATTTCAGGTTTAACCAAATAGCCTGTTAGATGATAGTCAAGCGAGGTTTCATCAATGGCTATCATATTTTTTGCAATGTTACGTCCGTAAATGGCGGCAATAACCTGGCGTTTGTCGCCATTACCATTCGTTTTTAATACTTCTTTTCCATTATGAAAAAAATCAAACGCCACATTAGGATGAGCTAACGCTAAACGATTAATAATATCACTTACATTCCCTGCCTCTGTGTGAACCGTTTTTAAATACTTCAGACGTGCTGGTGTATTATAAAAAAGGTTTGTAACAAAGATTTCAGTTCCTTGACGAGTTTTGGCGGCTGTTCGATCAATGATTTGCCCCCCTTCAAGGGTTACTTTCACCCCAGCACCATCTCCGGTTCCGGTTTCTAGCGTGAGGTGAGACACAGAAGCAATACTTGGTAATGCCTCACCACGAAACCCAAGTGTTGCAATTTTAAATAAGTCACGGTCGGTTTTTATTTTACTTGTCGCATGTCGGTAAAAGGCGGTTTCAACATCCTCTGCATCAATTCCTTCTCCATTATCGACAATTCGGATTGATGACAAACCACCTTCTTCGATTTCAATTAGAACATGTGAGCTATTTGCATCTAATGCATTCTCGACTAGCTCCTTCACAATCGAAGCAGGGCGCTCGACAACTTCACCTGCTGCGATTTTATTTGATAAAAGATCATCGAGCTTAATAATTTTTGCCATCTTATCCTCCCCCTTTATTCTTTCTTAAGAAGTTGTTGTAGTTCGTTGATGAGTTGAATCGCTGCAATTGGTGTTAAATGAAGAACATCGGTTTTTTTCAGTTTGCTCATCACTTGATTTTCTTGTTTCGTACGTCCTTCCCTAGACTTTTCTGTGGAATCAGGTTCTTCAGGAAACAAAGAAAGCTGCATTTCTGAATGGTTGACAGGGGCAGAATTAAGCTTATGTGATGGCAAAGCTTCTTTCGCAGAACCTTCTTCTAATGTTTTTAATATTTCCTCTGCACGTGCTGTCACCTGCTTTGGTAATTCTGCAAGCTCTGCGACGTAAATACCATAGCTTCGATCAGCTTGTCCATCAATTACTTTATGCAGGAACACGACTTTTCCGTTTTCCTCCACTGCAGAAACGTGCACATTTTTTAAATTGGGAAGTGAGAGCTCTAGAGCCGTTAACTCATGATAATGGGTTGAAAACAATGTTTTAGCCTTCACTTCATCATGAATATATTCAATAATAGCTTGTGCTAACGCCATTCCATCGTAGGTTGATGTGCCTCGTCCAATTTCATCGAGTAGGATCAGACTATCTTGTGTAGCCTTCGTTAAGGCATATTTTGTTTCAAGCATTTCGACCATAAATGTGCTTTGACCGCTCGCTAAATCATCAGCCGCTCCAATTCGAGTGAACACTTGATCAAAAATCGGCAGTTCTGCTTTCGATGCAGGAACGTAGCATCCAATTTGCGCCATAATGGCAATTAAGGCAAGCTGTCGCATATACGTGCTTTTCCCGGCCATATTTGGTCCTGTAATGAGTAGCATTTCTCTTCCTTCGGCCATGATCACATCATTTGCAACATAATCACCTTTGTCAATGACGGTTTCAACTACAGGATGACGTCCAGCTTCTAAGACAATGTTTCGTGCTTTAGAAAAGGTTGGTTTTACATAGCGGTTGCGTTCACTTACCGTTGCAAATCCTGCTAATACATCAATTTCACTTAATGCATGGGCTAGGTTTTGTAATTCAGGTACATATTGTTTTGCCTCTTCGCGAATCTCTACAAATAAATCATACTCAAGCTGTTCCATCTTTTCTTCTGC
Organism: Halalkalibacter urbisdiaboli; assembly: GCF_002156385.1. GTDB lineage: Bacteria > Bacillota > Bacilli > Bacillales > Bacillaceae_D > Halalkalibacter_A > Halalkalibacter_A urbisdiaboli. The sequence goes on along the minus strand of NZ_MVJM01000003.1, from coordinate 575,549 downwards.
TTCTAAGATCATCGCTTCTTTTTCTTTCAGTTCTGGCGTAACATAACGTTCTGCATTTGTTAGCGTTTGTTTTCTTTCATAGCGACCTTCTGGTAAGTGAGGAATATTGGCTCTTGTCACTTCAATATAATATCCGAACACTTTGTTGTAACCGATTTTAAGTGATTTAATTCCGGTTATTTCACGCTCTTTTTGTTCCAATTCAGCAATCCACTTTTTCCCGTTCTTACTCGCATCTCGATACGTGTCTAATTCAGAATGGAACCCGTCGCGAATCATTCCACCTTCTTTTACAGAAATAGGGGGATCCTCTAAAATACTTCGTTCAAGCAAATCAATTAACTGCTCATACACCGATTCCTCAGAAAACCATTTGTTTTGAAAGCCTTTATCCATCATAAGCAGTTGTTCTTTAATCGCTGGGATTCGCTGAAGTGAACGTTTAAGTTGAACAAGCTCTCTTGCATTAACACTTCCATAGGCTATGCGCCCTGCAAGTCTTTCTAAATCGTACACATGCTTTAGTTCATCCCTTAGCTCTTCACGCTCAAAGAAATGTGTGATAAAAGTAGAAACGGTTGTTAATCGTTCTACAATCTCACTTTCTGATACTAATGGCCGTTCTACCCATTTTTTTACGAGTCTTCCGCCCATAGCCGTTACGGTTTCATCTACAACCGATAGTAATGACCCTTGCTTTTTTTTCTCACGCAGCGTTTCTGTCAGCTCTAAATTTCGTTTTGAATGTAAATCCATCTTTAAATATGAGTCTGTTGAGTAATAGTGTATGGCTTGTAAATGATCAAGCGATCGTTTTTGTGTACGGATCAAATAGTTTAATAATCTTGCATATGTCATTATGAGCTTCTGCTGCTCTAAATGCTCAAACATATGCCTGTATGGATTCGGTACTGTTGTATCGCTCTCTAACGAAATCGTTAGCTGCAATGAAGCTTTGATTTTTTCGAGAATTCTAGATTCAAGGTCAGCACTTACGACAAGCTCCTTTGAACCTGTAGCCGCTACTTCATGAATGACTTCGTTTATGTCATGCGCTACTAATGTCACAGCGTTTTCACCTGTTGATAAATCACATCGTGCAATTCCAAATGATCCATCCTCAAACGCGGACACAGAACAAAGATAGTTATTTTCCTTTTCACGTAGCATTTTTCCATCCATCACCGTTCCAGGTGTCAACAGTTTAACGACTTCACGTTTAACAACACCCTTAGCTTGCTTAGGATCTTCTACTTGTTCACAAATGGCTATTTTATAGCCTTTTTCAATCAAACGTGTAATGTATTGACCCGCCGAATGATGGGGAACCCCACACATCGGAATACGTTCTTCACCTTGACCTCGACCCGTTAATGTAATTTCAAGCTCTCGTGCTGCTTTCTCTGCATCCTCGAAAAACATCTCATAGAAATCACCGAGACGAAAAAATAAAAAGGCATCTTGATATTGTGCCTTAATCTCTAAATACTGCTTCATCATTGGTGTTAGCTGTGCCATGGTAATCCTCCAACGTCCTAATTTCATACCGTTTATTATAACATAGTAAAAATCGTGACGCATTAAGGGAGGATTTGGGGATTTTTCTGTCACAATCAAAGAAAGAAGAAAATGATTGAGTTAGCAGTAAAATTTAAACAAAAATAAGCCAGAAAGTAACTCTTCCTGGCTAGAGCGTGTTTATTTACCTAATTCCCCGTGTAAAAAATTCGGGTCTAAACGTTCAAACTCTTCATCACTTACTTCATCATCATAATCTTGGCTTGGAATGTCGTCTATGCAGCCATCTGGATTGACAGCTACTGCTACTTTCGTTTCACCAATGCACTCGACGACAAACTCGCGCTCCACTTGAACATCAACATTTGCGCCACATTTAGAAATGGCCGCTTCTAAAGTGTTTGGTTGCTGAATCGCACGTGCAATAACATCCATTTCGTCTGAAAGTACATTTTCATCCTTCATTGTTAACGGAATTACATCAGTGTAAGTAACGGTTTGTGTTGCCACATCGGTTTTCGTATTTTTACTATACGAATACCAAACATTAATGTCATAGCTACCTTGCACTTCGACATTATCACCCTTCTTTTCTGCGCTGTACTTATGATTAATAATCCAACAGCCAAGAATGCTTGACGGTCTGTGGGAAGGGTTAATTTGGTGCGTTGTTTCTGAGAACTTACGACCTTTTCCACATACCGCTTTCGTAATTATTTCGCGATAGTTAAATCCATCTTTGTGAGACATGTTACAATACCCTCCTCTTTCTCATATCAAACCAAGTGTCGGTTGCTCTTTCGGCAATGCCTGTATCGCTCCGCCAATTCTTCACTGTCATCCTATGCAGGGCGAATAACCAATGTGCAAAAAATGAAAAAAAAGATAAAAGCAAAGCGCTATCTATAACACGATATGTTTGTAAGGAGAGAATTAGTACACCATTTATCTAGAAAAGGCCAAAGCCCTGCGTGTCCACGCAGGGCTTTAACAATCCTTTATTAGCATGGGTCTTGAATTAAAGGGTTTTTCGTAGTTGTCCCCTTTAATGTATCTCCGCCCATTGATGTAATAATTTCATTTGTAACTGTTCTTGAAATTGTGTTTGAAATCATTTGAAGAAGTTCATTTACTTCTACTTGACTTTGTTTAAACTCTTGAACTAAAGGAATTTGATCAATTTCATCATGAAGCTGATTAATTTTTTCATCGATCTCCTTTAGTGCCTCAGCTTTTCCGTAATGTTGAAGATTAACAGCTTCCTTTTGAAGCTTTTTAATTTGCGCAATTAATTCTTGTACGCGCAAATGTTCATTAATTTGCTTTTCAGCACGCTTAAAAAAATCAACCTCTTCTGTCTCTGCAAGCATCTTTGCTAATTCTTGTGCCTTTAATCGGATATCCTCTCTCGTATACGTTGTACCCATTATGCTTTTACCTCCGCTACTTCAACCATTTCTCCATCTAATGACCATGTTTTTGCTTCCGTTACTTTTACATAAACAATTTCTCCGATGACTGATTTCGGTGCTTTAAAATTAACAAGACGATTCGTTCTAGTACGACCTGCTAATATTTCTGGATTCTTCTTACTTTCACCTTCAACCAATACTTCAACGATTTTATCTTGATATTCAAGATTTTTCTTTGCAGATATTTCATTTACAAGAGCATTGAGTCTAGCTAAGCGCTCACGCTTAACCTCATGGGGAACATTGTCTTCCATTTTTGCAGCCGGTGTTCCTTCACGTGGTGAATAAATATACGTGTAGGCACTATCAAATTCTACTTCCTTTACAAGCGATAACATTTCTTCAAATTGTTCTTCTGTCTCATTCGGGAAACCGACAATTAAATCTGTTGTAAATGACGCATTCGGGATCGTATTTTTGATCTTTTTTGCTAGCTCTAAATACTGCTCACGTGTATACTTTCTTGCCATTAGCTTCAAAATTTCCGAGCTTCCGTGTTGTACAGGAAGATGAATGTGTTCAACAAGATTCCCACCTTTAGCTAATACTTCAATGAGGTGGTCATCGAAATCACGTGGATGACTTGTTGTAAAACGTACACGTGGAATATCAATCTTATGAATCTCGTCCATTAAATCACCGAGACCATATTCAATATCCTCTAAATCCTTCCCGTATGCGTTAACGTTTTGACCGAGAAGTGTAATCTCTTTATACCCTTGACGTGCTAAATCACGGACTTCAGCGATAATATCCTCTGGGCGACGGCTACGTTCTTTTCCTCGTGTGTAAGGGACAATACAGTACGTACAGAATTTATCACAGCCATACATAATGTTTACCCATGCTTGAGTTTTTCCTTGACGAGCACGCGGCATATTTTCAACAATATCGCCTTCTTTAGACCATACTTCAATGACCATTTCTTTTCCATAAATCGCATCACGTAATAAATAAGGCAAACGGTGAATGTTGTGGGTTCCAAAAATCAGGTCAATGTGCTGATGCTTTTGCATAATTCGATTGACCACATTTTCTTCTTGTGACATACAGCCACAAACCCCAACAATTAATTCAGGCTTTTCCACTTTAAGTGTTTTTAAATGCCCGATTTCGCCAAATACCTTATTTTCTGCATTTTCACGAATGGCACACGTATTTAGTAAAATAATATCAGCTTCTTCGGTTACTTCTGTCGACTCAAATCCCATATCAAGTAAAAGACCTGCCATGTTCTCTGAATCATGTGTATTCATTTGACAGCCGTACGTGCGAATTAGAAACTTCTTACCGTTTCCGATTGTTTTCATTTCTGCAGGAATCAGTTCGTCTGGCCTAATTACTTGTACCTCTTCCTTACCACGTCGTTTCCCTTGTTTATAATCCGGCTGATCAAGAATCGATATTTCTCGACTACCGATTTTAATAATCTTCTTATTGTCTTCCTCGGATATTACCTTTGCATTTGAAAAATCAAAGTATTTACTATAATCTTTTTTTGCATTTCCGTTCAAGGATTTTACGTCCTCTTCGGATGCTCCTGTATTACCTTGACGTCCTAAACGTTGTTCCTCATTCATAGGTCATTCTCCTTCCATTAAACGTTCAATAGTATATTATACGTGTGTTTTCAACCAAAGACAATGAAACTTGTTTGACAAAGTAAGAAAGATTGGGTAATGGGATTAGAAAATTTATCTTTTTATTTGAAACATTTTCCTGTATCCATGCGTTTCATTCTCGAATTTAAGAAAATGAAATAAAATCTAATCAAAATCGCACTAGTTACTTCTGCACTTGCCATTGGTTTTAATAGCATTTCATTAAAAGCTAAACTAGTGGTCGATTAAATTTATCATCAACATTGAAGATCAGGTTAGAAGCACCGTTTTAAGTATGCTCGGATGGGTTTTGTTCAAGCTGAGGATGCGTGTATCTTTACATGCCTATTACTAAGATGGGGATTGAAGAAGATGGAGAATTTTCATTGAAGAAGCGTAGGGCAGTTTACCCTACGCTTAAAAACATGAGCTTGAGGGAAGTTCACCTCAAGCTTTCGCAAAGAAGCGTAGGGGAAAAACGCCCTACGCTAAAAAACATGAGCTTGAGGGAAGTTCACCTCAAGCTTTCGCAAAGAAGCGTAGGGAAAAAACGCCCTACGCTAAAAAACATGAGCTTGAGGGAAATTCACCTCAAGCTTTCGCAAAGAAGCGTAGGGGAAAAACGCCCTACGCTAAAAAACATGAGCTTGAGGGAAGTTCACCTCAAGCTTTCGCAAAGAAGCGTAGGGGAAAAACGCCCTACGCTAAAACATGAGCTTGAGGGAAGTTCACCTCAAGCTTTCGCAAAGAAGCGTAGGGGAAAAACGCCCTACGCTTCTTTGCTTACATAAATTCTGCCATTAGTTTGTTGAATTTTTCTTCGTCTAGTTTTAGATCTTGGTGAGCTAGTGGGTTTTCGTCGTATCCTTTTACTAACTCTTGGTATGATGGTTGTTCTGTGTTTTGATAGATAAGTCCTGTTACTAGACCATTATGCTCCATCAATGTTTGCATAGCTTGCATACGATTAGAAGGGTCATAACCTTCAATATCTGATAGCTTTGTAATGTTCTCTTTAAACCAATCATATGTGTTCACTTTGTTGAATGTAACACAAGGACTAAAAACGTTTATTAATGAGAATCCTTTATGATTAATGCCTTGTTCGATTAAAGATGTTAATTCCTTAAGATCACTAGAGAAGCTTTGTGCAACAAATGTTCCACCAGCAGTTAGGGCCATTTCCATAACGTTCAATGCTGATTCAATTGTTCCACCTGGAGTACTTTTCGTTTTAAAGCCTGCATCACTTCTTGGTGATGCCTGCCCTTTTGTTAAACCATAAATTTGGTTATCCATGACGATGTAAGTCACATCGATGTTACGACGGATCGAATGAACTGTATGACCCATTCCAATCGCAAATCCATCACCGTCACCACCAGATGCGATAACAGTCAAATCTTTGTTAGCCATTTTTACCCCTTGAGCTATTGGAAGTGCACGTCCATGGACTCCGTGGAAACCATAAGAATTAATGTATCCTGAAATACGCCCCGAACAGCCAATCCCTGAAATTACAGCGAGATCATCTGGCTCAAGACCAACGTTAGCTGCAGCACGCTGGATAGCAGCTTGTACAGAGAAATCACCACAGCCTGGACACCAGTTTGGTTTTACCTTATTACGAAAATCTTTAAACGTCGCCATGATTAGACCAACTCCTTACAAACTTGATGTAATTCTGCTGGTAGGAATGGATTTCCGTCATATTTCAGGACGTTTTCGATTTTCTCGCCACCAACATTCATTTTAATGATATTAGCTAACTGAGCTGTTGCATTGTTTTCTACAACAACAACCTTTTTCGCTTTGTTCATTAGTGCCTGTAGTTCATCCTTCGGGAATGGGTGAAGTAAACGAATTTGTGCTAAATTAACCTTTACTCCATCAGCTTCTAAACGAGGCATCGCTTCCTCGATTGTTCCACGAGTTGAGTTCACACCAACGACTAATAAATCAGCTTCTTCATGAGTTGCATTAACATAGATAGGATCCTTAAATGTCTTCGGAAGATTATTTAACTTGCGTAAACGTTTATCCATTTGCGCCTTACGATTTTCAGGACTTTCAGACGGCTTTCCGGTTTCATCATGTTCTACACCCGTTACATGGTGAATCCCGTTCTTCATTCCTGGAATCACACGATTAGAAACTCCATCTTCTGTTACTTCATAACGTTTAAAATAAGCTCCATCTACACGCTCAGGTAATTCTTCTTTCACGTCTAATTTCCCACGACGAATTTCCACTCGACTGTAGTCAAGAGGTTCAACCGTTTGTTTTCCTAGTGAAAGAGCTAAATCGGTTACTAGAATAACTGGACATTGAAATTCTTCAGCTAAGTTAAAAGCTTCAACTGTATCATAAAATGCTTCTTCTACAGTACTTGGAGCCATTACAATTTTCGGAATGTCACCATGTGTACTATAAAGCATCGCCATTAAATCGGACTGCTCTTGCTTTGTCGGTAGACCTGTACTAGGGCCACCACGTTGAGTATCTACTACAACTAATGGAGTTTCTGTCATTCCTGATAAACCGATTGCTTCTGCCATAAGTGATAGACCAGGACCAGCGGACGCAGTAAATGAACGGACACCTGCATAATTAGCACCAATGGCCATCGTACATGCAGCAATTTCATCCTCTGTTTGAATAACAGTACCACCGAACTCTGGTAACTTTTTAATTAAATATTCCATAATCTCTGAAGCTGGAGTAATAGGGTATGCTGGCATAAAACGCGCCCCAGCAGCAACTGCACCCATTCCAATAGCGTCATTTCCAATCATAAACATACGCTTTTTTCCATCTGCTTCTTCTAATTGTAGATTAGTAGAGATTTCTCCTGCCTCTGCTTTAAAGTAATCGGCACCCGCACGTATGGCTTCCATGTTCTTTTCAACGACTGCTGCACCTTTTCTTAAAAATAAATCCTCTACAACATCTTTATACGTGTCTGGAGATAAGCCAAGAATTGCGCTAGAAGCTCCTACAGCCACCATGTTTTTCATTAAAGAAGTCCCTAATTCTGTTGCAATTTCAGTAAATGGTACAGCGTATAAACGTGCTTCGCTTCCTTCTGGTAACTCTGGCTTAAATTTAGCATCAGCGATGACAATACCTTCTTCACGTAATTCATGAATATTAACATCTATCGTTTCCTGATCAAACGCAACGAGAATATCTAAATCATCAGAAATCGAATTCAATGGTTTTGTGCTGACACGAATTTTGTTGTTAGTATGACCACCCTTTATACGTGATGAAAAGTGTCGATATCCATACAAGTAATAACCAAGTCGATTTAGAGCAGATGCGAATATTTCACCCGTACTCTCAATCCCTTCACCCTGCTGGCCTCCCACTTTCCATGATAATTGATTTCTCATTCTATCCATCCCCTTTGGCCCTATAGCCATCTATATGTGTTAGCAGCATTCCTGTTGCTTTTTTATAGTAAAATCATTGTAGCATAAATCCGAGTAACGCACTAGACTTTACTGCGTTTATAATGATTTGAATATCTTATTATTACTATTAAGCGATTTAATGATAGACTCTCTGTAAGAAAATTGCAAGAACTTTCATCATTCCAACAAAGGATGAACTTTCTCCTCGGTAGTAATATAAAAAACGCCAAGCTCCCCACTCAGCGTTTTTGTTCATAAAAAAAGCCGAGCCCTATCTGCTCGGCTACTGTCGCACTTGCGACTATAAATCCTGTCTACCTATAGTATAGAAGTCAAGTTGTTGAAGATTTCTAGCGAGGTTCAACGATAAGTTTAATCGCTGTACGCTCCTCACCATCAATTTCAATATCTGTAAAAGCAGGAATACACACAAGATCAATACCACTAGGAGCAACAAATCCCCTAGCTATGGCGATGGCCTTAATCGATTGGTTAAGAGCACCGGCTCCAATTGCTTGAATCTCGGCAGCACCCCGTTCACGAATAACACCAGCTAGAGCACCTGCGACAGAATTTGGTGTGGACTTTGCTGAAACTTTTAAGACTTCCATTTTCTTGTACCTCCTCCATATACGAGTCAAATCGGTTCTAGCTAACAGACGACGGCGTTCTGTGGTCAAAGTCAGCATCTAGCCTTTTGTACAAGATGATGCTTTATCTAATAATATTTCGCAAAATCAATTCATATTCCTGCTTTTTCAAATTAAATTTCTGACGATTCTAACAATACTATTCATAAAATGGATGATCATCGTTAATAAGAATACGCTGAATTGATTTTGCTAAGCCCGTTTTCGGCTCAACATCAATGACCACTCCATTTAATTGTTCCCTTCCTTTGGCAACTTCAAACCTAACTGGTAAAGTTGTCAGAAATTTATTCAACACGGCTTCTTTTTCTACTCCTAGAATTCCATCATAAGGTCCTGTCATTCCAGCATCTGTTAAATATGCCGTCCCCTTTGGCAAAATACGTTCATCCGAAGTTTGAATATGAGTATGTGTCCCAACGACAGCAGTAACACGGCCATCTAAATACCAGCCCATTGCTTGCTTTTCACTTGTTGCTTCTGCATGAAAATCAACAAAAATATATGGTGTACGTTTTTTAACTATCTCAAGAATTTCATCCATCTTTCGAAAAGGACAATCAATGGCTGGTAAAAACGTTCGTCCCATTGCATTAATAACGGCTACCTCGATTTGATTGATTTTCACAAAAGTATACCCTTTTCCAGGTGTACCCTCAGGATAATTGGCAGGACGGACAAGGGTTTTTGCCTCATTAATAAATTCAAACACTTCACGGTTATCCCATGCATGATTTCCTAGCGTAACTGCTTGCGCTCCGGCATCAAGAAAGCCTTTATAAATCTTCTCCGTAATCCCCTTTCCCGAAGCAGCATTTTCTCCATTAATAATTGTCACAGTTGGTTTCCATTTTTGTTTTAATTTCGGTACATATTGTTTTACAACGTTTCTTCCGGGTGAGCCATAAACATCACCTATAAATAAGATTCTCATGTTAACCCCTTTGTTTTTAATTTTATCGCATCTTCTCTATTAAAACCCGTCAGATACAGGTGGGTTGAATGCCAAAAAAATAAAGTGGTTTTCACCACTTTATTTTGCATACTCAACTGCTCTCGTCTCGCGTATTACGGTTACGCGAATATGTCCAGGGTAGTCAAGTTCTTCTTCGATTTTTTTCGTGATGTCTCTTGCAAGCTTATGTGCAAGATTGTCATCGACAATATCAGGACGAACCATAATTCGTACTTCACGACCTGCTTGAATGGCATATGTCTTTTCAACACCTTCGAAAGACTCGGAAATTTCTTCGAGTTTTTCTAAGCGACGAATGTACGTCTCAAGAGTCTCTCGTCTTGCCCCAGGTCTTGCCGCCGATAACGCATCAGCAGCCGCAACAAGATTAGCAATAATTGATGTTGCCTCCATATCACCGTGGTGAGACGCGATTGAATTAATGACAACTGGATGCTCTTTATATTTTGTTGCAAGCTCCACACCAATTTCAACATGACTTCCTTCGACTTCATGGTCAATCGCTTTACCAATATCATGAAGAAGACCAGCTCTTCTCGCAAGCTTAACATCCTCACCTAGTTCAGAGGCCATTAGACCTGTAAGATAAGCTACTTCCATAGAATGTTTTAATACGTTCTGTCCATAGCTTGTTCTAAATTTAAGGCGACCTAAGATTTTAATTAAGTCCGGATGTAAGCCATGAATACCCATTTCAAAAGTTGCTTGTTCTCCATATTCACGAATCGCTTCATCGACCTCGCGACGCGATTTATCAACCATTTCTTCAATACGAGCAGGATGAATTCGGCCATCTTGTACAAGCTTTTCAAGCGCTGTTCGAGCAATCTCTCGTCTAATTGGGTCAAACCCCGACAAAATTACAGCCTCAGGTGTATCATCTATAATAAGATCGATACCAGTTAATGTTTCAAGGGCTCGAATGTTTCGACCTTCACGTCCAATAATGCGACCTTTCATCTCATCATTTGGTAGTGCCACAACCGAAACCGTTGTTTCCGCAACATGATCAGCAGAACAACGTTGAATCGCAAGAGAAAGAACCTCTTTCGCTTTCTTGTCTGCCTCTTCCTTCGCCTGGGCCGTACGCTCCTTCACCATTACAGCTGTTTCATGAGCCAGCTCTTGCTCTACTTCCGAGCGGATTGCTTCACGAGCTTCTTCACGAGAAAATCCAGAAATACGTTCAAGCTCTGCTTGTTGCTTGTTCAAGATTTCCTCCACTTTGCTATCCATCTCTTCTACTTGTCGTTGTTTTTTGGTGAGAGATTCCTCCCTTTTATCCAAAGTTTCCTCTTTTTTATCCAAGGTTTCACTCTTCCGGTCAAGGATCTCTTCTTTTTGAACCAAACGATTCTCTTGTTTTTGAATCTCATTTCTCCGTTCACGAATCTCACGTTCCGCTTCAATGCGAATTTTATGAACTTCATCCTTTACTTCCAGGATGGCTTCCTTTTTACTCGCCTCTGCATCGCGCTTCGCATCCTCAACAATCTGTTTCGCCGCATGTTCCGCACTGGAAATTTTCGCTTCTGCAATGGATCTTCGAACAAGATATCCAACAACTGCACCAATACCTGCAGAGACAACAAGCAAAATGGAGATGATCAAGGCATTAATATCCATACTCTTTCACCTCCTCTTGCTATCTAATTGTTGGTTCCAATGTCATACTTTTTTTCATACATTTTTAACGTGTATTAAGGTAATACAGATGAGTGCGGGTTGTTAAATATGACAAACTATTCACCGCATCCGACTCAATTGTAAAGCTCGTTTCATATATTGTCAAGTGTTGTCAATTTCACTAACCTCACTTACTCCATCCCGAATCGTAATTTCATATGCCTTATCTCCGGATTCAGCCAAATGATGATTATGCGTAATCATAATAATTTGACGTGCGAACATTGTACTAAGTGATTTCAAAAATTCATATAAATAATAAATATATTCCCCAGAAACGTGCTTACCCGGTTCATCTAACAAAAGTGGACCATTTTGTTTTGGTTGAACAGTCTCAATTAATGCAACACGTAAAGCTAGCGTGACAATATCAACGACTCCCCCGCCTCGTGAGTCCTGTGGTTTTGTTTTCACCTTTACCCCTTCATAATCTGAAACAACATAAAATTCAGCAACAGCTTTATTTCCATGTTCCTCTAACTCAATTTGAAAGGAAAACAAAGGACCAAATACGTACTGTAATGCATTGGTAACAAGTGTTTCCATTTGCTGTTTCGCTTGCTCCCTAGCGTATTCAGCAGATTGCTGTAAAAGAATACGAGCTTTCTCATATACATCTATGGTATCAACATATTCTTCTAATTCTTCTTTCTTTTTCGCAAGCTGTTCTTCTAACAATTGCCGTTTTGCATCAAGTCTTGTCCACTCATCTTGCGCTTGTCTTAACAATTGGTTTACTTGTTCTAATGAAGGGATTTGGTTACTATTCTCCATCCTTTATCAGTTCCTTTGGAATAAGTGACCAGGCTTCTTTTAATGATTCTTCTATTTCTTTCTCTAGCTTAAGTATTTCGTCATCTAGTTCTTCAGGTTTTACTCCAAGGTCACTTAGTTCTTGTAGCAATCGCTTTTTTTGATTCTCTAGCTCTTCTAACTTAGCTTCTGCTCTATAACGCATGTCACGTGCTTTATCAATCGCTTTTCGCATCTTTACTAAATCTTGTTCCACATGATTCATCTATAACACTCCTTATTAATTTATCGGTGTTGTTTCAGTAAAATCTCTACCACACGTTGGACATGTCCCTGCTTTCGTTAAAATATGCTGATAGTCATGCTCTAGCTGTTCCTGGTCTTGTATTTGCTTTTTTACGAATTGTGAACCTTCTTCCATTCGTTGAGCTAAATCTGTTAAGTGTGTGTGTAATTGATTTATTCGATAATAGGTCTCAAGTTTTTGTTGGACTTTCCCCTCGATGTCTTTCGTTTGCTCTAGCTGTTCCAATGAATCATGCACCCGTTTTACACGTTCATTTTCTTCTAGATTTATTTTTAGTTGTCTATCTAGGGTTCGAAGCTTTTCTTTCTTCTGCTCTCGGTCTGTAAGTTGATCAAGCTTCATAATCCGTGGACTCGTTACGAAATCTGTTAAACTCATATACCGTCTTGCCTGCTCTTCTCCCTGAATTACTTGTAACCACTGTTGACTTATTTTTGATAGACCTTTCCATTTCTCAAAACGGTTGCGTACTGATATCTCCAGCTGATCAGCCTTTGTAACGTGAGCTGTTTTATCAATCCATATTTGGCAAATATGGATTGAATGGTTGAGCTCTGTCGTATGCTCCTTTTTTCGCTGTAATGTTAGGAAACGATCCGCTAAGAGTTGGAGTCGCTCAAGGTTATTTTCCCATTGCTCAAGGGTATGAACATATAAAAGAACTTCATTTGCTTTTGCTATCTCTTCCTTTATAGTCCTGTTGCTCCGTTTTAATTCTTGCAACAGCTGCATTTTCCTTTGCTTCTTCGCTAAACTCTCTATTAATTTATCAGCTTGATTTATTTTCTTTTTTGCTTCCGTTAGAAATTGATAGGGTTCTAGTTGCTCTGTTAATTGTGTTACTTCCATTTCCCCCTGCTTTGTACGTTGCTGTAGCTGTGAAATATCTTTCGATGTATCACGAATGGCCATATCGAGATAATGGGCTCCACTTATTCTCCCAATTGTTTTTGCACGAAGGGACCCCGTTTGTTCAAGTAAAAAAGGGCCATCTAATTGTTGAGAAATATGAAGAAACAATTCATGATCGCGATCAATTCGTAAAGAATTCATTCCATGTACTTCAATTACTTCTTCAGGAACATGAATTCCAAACCCTTCCAAAACGAGATCGTCTTCATTTGGTTTTCGGATTATATAGCGATTCTTTGATGCTGTACGTTCTCTAACAATTGACGCTCCATTTTGGAACACAACAGTAACACGAACAAAATCAGCACCTACTCGAATAAAATCTGTTCCACGCGGTTGATTAAATAATACCCAGCGAATCCCTCTAATAATGGCAGTTTTCCCACTGTCAGATTGCCCAACAAGAACATTTAATCCATCATGAAATTCTAGAAATGTGTCTAAATGTGATTGGAAGTTCTCTAAACGAACCGCTTTAATATTATTCATGTTCCCCTCCCTTCCACACTTCCTCAACAACAGTCATTCTCCGTAAAGCCTCTTGCTTTACTTTATCTTCCACGTTTGAAAGAGTCGCAATTTCTTGAATAATATCACCCATATTTAAAGAGCGAAAATCAGATTGCTCCTTTACCTGCTGAACAAAAGCATGAAGCTTTTCCTCTTGATGAACAGCTTTTTCTAGAAAACTCCGATCAAGGACGTCTTCACCCTTCTGAGAACAAAGTAAAACTCTTTCTTGAAGCTCAATTCCTGAAGTTGTAATTGTCCCAATAATGACCTTTGGTTTTCTAATGATTTCAGACCAATGATTATTTATTCGAGCGATTGCGCCCGGATTACAAATGTACTTACCTTCCTTTTCCTTTATACCAAACCCACCGTGGAAATGCCCTGTAAGTAAGATGTCAGCCGGTGTAGTCCAAATGTGATCGATTAGTGTATGAGGGATTCCTTCTGGTAATGCTTTTTCAACTAACATACTATGAACGATATGAATCATATAATCAGCTTGGTGGTCATTCGTAGGATAGTAATCAAGCTTCGGATCCCGCTGGTCAATGTCATAATGATATGGTTGACCCGATATTTGTACCTTGACACCGTTTCCCTCAATACATATCGGCTCATTTGGATGGATAATCGTGATAATCCCAAAAGAATCTAGTAAACCTAACATTGTTCTTGAGATCGTGTTTGGATTATGTCCAAACGTGTCATGGTTTCCTGATATACCGTAAAATGGCATCTTTGCTTCTCGAAATATTTTCGCGAATTGTCCAACTATATTTGGTGAGAGATCAGGTCTATCAAAAACGTCACCACCATGTAATAACACGTCCACCTGTTCATCATTTGCCAATTGGATGATTTCTTCTAGCTTATTTTTTAACGTGTCCGAAAACACATCTAAGCGATTTTTAGGAGTTGTTCCCCTAATATGTGTATCAGTAAAATAGAGAAACTTCACGTTCTCACCTCATCTTATTTAATCGAGAAAAGGGTGCAATCTATTATAACCCTTTTAATAGAAAAAGCACCTAAACAAGGCGCTTCTTCTTAAAAACTATTATTTATTTTAAATCTAAAGGAACATCCTCAAATTCACTATCATTAGGTGCATCTACTAAAATTTCACCATTTAAGCCGTGATGATCACGAATTAACTTTTCAATTTCTTCAGTAATCGATGCATTTTCCTTTAAAAACTGCTTAGAGTTTTCGCGTCCTTGTCCAAGACGTTCCTCATTAAAAGAATACCATGCGCCACTTTTTTGAACAATATCTAAGTCTGAAGCAATATCAAGAATAGAGCCTTCACGCGAAATTCCTTCCCCGTACATAATATCAACTTCAGCAACTTTGAATGGTGGTGCTACCTTGTTTTTAACAACTTTAATTTTCGTTTTATTTCCGACCATATCGTTTCCTTGCTTAAGTGTCTCCGCACGGCGAACCTCAAGTCGAACAGATGAATAGAACTTTAACGCACGTCCACCAGGAGTCGTTTCTGGATTTCCAAACATGACACCGACTTTTTCACGAATTTGGTTAATGAAAATCGCAATCGTTTTTGATTTATTAATTGCACCAGAAAGCTTTCGAAGTGCTTGTGACATGAGGCGGGCTTGTAACCCAACATGGCTGTCGCCCATTTCTCCCTCAATCTCTGCTTTTGGCACAAGAGCTGCGACACTATCAATTACAATAATATCAACAGCACCACTTCGAACTAGAGCCTCTGCAATCTCTAAAGCTTGTTCCCCTGTGTCAGGTTGAGAGAGTAGTAGTTCATCAATATTAACACCTAGCTTTTGAGCATATTGTGGATCAAGAGCATGTTCAGCATCAATAAAAGCCGCCTGTCCACCATTACGCTGTACCTCTGCAATTGCATGAAGAGCAACTGTTGTTTTACCTGATGATTCAGGGCCGTACACTTCAATAATTCTTCCTCTTGGGTAACCACCTACGCCTAAAGCAATATCTAGAGCTAAGGCACCACTTGAAACAGTAGAAACACGTTGCTCCGCTTGCTCACCTAATTTCATTATTGAACCTTTACCGAACTGTTTTTCGATCTGGCGTAGCGCCATATCAAGAGCTGCTTTACGATCACTCATTGATTATCTCTCCTCTATATTAAAACTAATTTTTATCAGTATTTTTCTGCTAACTTTCTTCTTTTTCATCATAACTCTTTTCAACACATTTGCCAAGAGTTTTTACGAACATTTATTCGCATTTTGGGAATTAATAAAATAGGGAATGAAAGGAAGAGAGAGTAATATCGGATGTCTCAGTATCCTCAATACATTTTTTAGACCTTTGAGACATCCTATTTCTATTACGAGCGGGATGGTGTCCGTTTTTCTCGTTTCGGACGAGGTTTTGCTGGTTCAAGATTAACTCTTGCACCATTTATACGCGAATAACGTAACGCTTCATAAACAAAAGGAGCAACTTCTTCAGGAACTTCTACAAATGTAAAGTTTTCGAAAATATCAATACGCCCTACTGCTTTTCCCGGAATACCAACCAGTTCGGAAATTTCTTCAATAAGCACTTTAGGACTCATGTTAACATTTCGACCAACATTAATAAAGAAACGAACCATTCCTTTCGCTCCACCAGTCTCGCCGAAATTATAACCTGCCTCGTCACTCGGTGAATCCGTAGAAAAATTCATCTTTAATAAAGCAGCGACAACATCTTCAGGTTTATGGTCAGCTAAAATATCTGAAACAAGTGGTCCAAACAGTTCTATTTCTTTTCCACCAGCGGCAATTGTATCACTGATTAATTTCTTCCAAGAGCTCTGCTGCTTCTCAACTACCTCTTCAATCGTTGGTACATCTTGTGAAGGAATACTCATCTTAATTTCATTTTCAATAGAGCGAAGATGCTTCATTTCTCTAGGTGTTACAAGTGTTAAAGCTAATCCCTTTCGCCCAGCACGACCCGTACGACCAATTCGATGTACGTAGCTCTCAGGATCTTGAGGTATATCATAATTAATAACATGCGTTACATTGTCAACGTCAATCCCTCTAGCTGCCACATCAGTTGCAATTAAAAACTCAATTGAAGAGTCACGGAACTTTTTCATTACGGCATCACGTTGGGATTGAGTTAAATCGCCATGTAATCCATCTGCCAAATAGCCTCTTGCCTGTAGTGCCTCCGTTAACTCTGCTACACCTTTTTTCGTCCGACAGAACAATATCCCTAACTCAATATCTTCACTGTCAATGATTCGACAAAGGGAATCAATTTTATTACGTTCAAGGACTTTAAAGTACATCTGGTCAATCGAAGGGGCAGTAACCTCTCCTTTATTAATCGTAACCGTTTTTGGAGAATTCATATATTTTTTTGAAAGCTTTTTAATCACAGGCGGCATTGTAGCCGAAAATAGTAACGTTTGTCGCTCTGTATTAACTTGTCGTAAAATCGATTCAATATCATCGACAAATCCCATATCAAGCATTTCATCCGCTTCGTCAAGAACGATCGTATGCACGTTATTTAACTGTAACGTTTGTCGACGCAAATGATCAAGAATCCGCCCCGGCGTACCAATTACTACTTGTACCCCTTGCTTTAATGCGCGGATTTGGTGTCCAATTGATTGTCCACCGTAAATAGGTAATGTTCGAATCTTTTTATGGACGGATAATTTCTGTAATTCACCAGAAACTTGAATCGCAAGTTCACGTGTCGGTGTTAAAATCAATGCCTGAACATGCCGGTTTGAAGATACCTTATCAACGACAGGAATCCCAAAAGCGGCTGTTTTCCCTGTACCTGTTTGAGCTTGTCCGATGACATCTCCACCTTCAAGGATGACAGGGATTGCCTTTTCTTGAATTGGAGACGGCGCTTCAAAGCCCATATCTTGAATTGCTTTTTGAACTGGTTCTGAAATCTGAAAATCTTTAAAATACATCATTCTGATAAATTCCACCTTTTCATTTCGTTCAACAAGTAAAAACAACTATATTTAATTGTACGCTCACGAACAGCATGCCGTCCTCCACCAAGGGAAAGTTCAAAAACTTGCTCTTGATGTTCTGGTCCTACGATACCTATATAAACAGTGCCTGGTTCTTTCTCTTCTTGTAAACCCGGACCAGCTACACCTGTTAAACCGATCGCTATATCGGATTTAAACAAATGCTTTGCCCCTTTGGCCATTTCAATTGCACATTCCTTGCTAATTACACCATACTGCTCGATTACATTTTTTGACACACCTAAAACATTTTCCTTCACTTCTGTAGCATAGGCCACCGTACCACCTTGAAAAACTTCCGATGCACCGGATAATGATGTAAGCTCCATTGCAAACATCCCACCCGTTAAACTTTCAGCAACCGAAATCGTTGAGTTCGTTTTTTTCAAATAAAGAAAAAGCTGTTCAACTAATGAAGTGTCATTATACCCGTATAAATATTGTCCCACTCTTGCAGTAATTAACGCTTCTGTTTCATCCAGCTTACGTTTTGCCTCCTCTGAATCAGGGGATTTAACCGTTAAACGCAAGGTTACTTCGCCGTCACCAGCTAAAGGGGCAATGGTTGGGTTGGATTGCTGCTCAATCAAATCTTCAATTTCTGTCTCAAGCTGAGATTCGCCAATATTAAAAAATCTGAGCACCCTAGAAGTAATCGATGTGTTTATTTGAAGCTTAGACAATAAAAATGGCTTTAATTCATTTTTGAACATCGGTTCCATTTCTTTAGGAGGGCCAGGTACCAACGCAACCAAACCATCGTTAACGGTAACTACCATTCCAGGTGCCATCCCAAAGTGGTTAGCTAGAACATGACTGCCCTCAATGACTACAGCCTGCTTTTTATTATTTTCTGTCATGTGACGCTTACGACGTTCAAAATAATCCGTAATATACGTTAATGCTTCTTGATTAAATTCTAACGATTTCCCACATACTTTAGCGACAGTTTCTTTCGTCAAATCATCTTTTGTTGGACCAAGTCCGCCAGTTAAAATAACTAAATCGGAACTATTAATAGCTCGAGTTAAATTGTCAGCCAATCGTTCCTCATTATCGCCTACAACCGTTTGGATATAAACATCTATCCCAAGTTCCGCTAATTCTTTTGATAGAAATTGTGCATTAGTATTTAAAATTTGACCTAGTAGTAATTCAGAGCCAACAGCAATAATTTCTGCTTTCATCCTTTTCCTCCACTACTTCGACTTCAATAATATATGTTGATTTTTTAGAAAGTAATCAATCCCAGAGATTAACGTAAGGATAGTTGCGATCCAAATCGAAAGTGTTGCAAAAGGAAACCCGATGATTTCAAACGGAAAATTATGTAGCATACAGGCTGAAATTGCAATGATCTGTGACACGGTCTTCAATTTACCTAACTGACTTGCTGCAATTACTTCTCCATCAGCTGCAGCAACTAGACGAATTCCTGTAACGGCAAACTCACGACTGATAATAACAACGGCCATCCATGCTGCTACTAATTGTAATTCAACTAAAGCAATTAATGCTGCCGTAATGAGTAATTTATCAGCTAATGGATCGAGAAACTTCCCGAAATTTGTAACTAACCCTAATTTTCTAGCGTAATATCCATCTAGCCAATCAGTAACTGATGCTATAATAAAAATCCCCGTAGCTATCAGGTGCGCAACTGGTATCGTTTCACCGAAAATTAAGAGGTTATTAAAAGGTAAAGGAGCAACTAAAAACACCATAAAAAGAGGGATTAAGCACATTCTAGAAAGTGTAATTTTATTCGGCAAGTTCACAGACTATCCCCTTCTTTCCTCCATCTTATCGCATATTAACAAACTGAACAGGAAAATCAAAATCTTTTTGCTTAATTTCCTGAATGACTGTTTGTAAATCATCGATACTTTTTGCAGTTACACGTACTTGCTCGTTTTGAATCTGTGCTTTTACTTTCAAACCTGAATCCCTAATTAATTTTGTGATTTTTTTTGCCCGTTCTGAGCTTAAACCACTAACAAGTGTAATTACTTGTCTAACCGTCCCTCCAGAAGCTCTTTCAATTTTACCAAATTCCATTGATTTTTGAGATAAGCCACGTTTAATAAATTTTGATTTTAAAATATCAATTACACTTTCAAGCTTATATTCGTCATCTGAAATTATCGTAATTAATTCATCACTTGTCCGTTCAATGGAGCTTTTTGAACCTTTGAAATCATAACGGTTTGTAATTTCTTTTACCGCCTGAGAGATTGCGTTATCAACTTCTTGTCCATCTACATCTGAAACAATGTCAAAGGAATGCTCCTTTGCCATATTAATCACCCTTTCACTAAATACATTCAAATTTAAACTATGCTTTATTGTACCATAATATGGACGGATATGATAAATAATAGCAAGCCATAGTATTTGCCCAAAAAAAGAGCGAACATCAACGTTGTTCACTCCTTTTTTTACTATTGAGATGAAAACCGAACATTTATTTTCTGTTGGTTTTTTTCGATTGGAAGTTCAACTTCTTTATCATTAATAAACAACGTTACATTTTGAGAGGCACCAAAATTGAACAAAATTTCTTCTTCAGCACTAAAATCCTCAACAATTTCTTCACCATCAGATGGTTGCCCTGCATAAAAAGTGTTTCCTTTTCCATTTTTAATGTCAACCCATGAGTTACCACTTAATTGAACTCGTACATCGAATTCATCTGTTCCTACTATTTCAAAGTAGGAAGTAATACCTTTAGTCTCAATAAACGATAGGGTCGCTACAGATTCAGGTTCTTCCGGCTCTTGTTCTTCCGGCTCTTCAGGTTGTTCTTCTACCGAGTCTTCCTCTACTAATGGATCAGTAGCTTCTACAGGTTCTTCTTCTGAAGCTGGAGAGTTCCCAAAATCGGCATCTACATTTTCACCTGAATCTTCCGGAGTAACCACACCTTTATCATCCTGTGCCATCCATTGTGCTCCTAACCATACTCCGACAACTAGAACCCCGATAAAAACCACAGAAATTAACGCAGGCATGAAAGAGGAAACTTTTTTTCTTTTATTAGGAACAGATGTCGGTTTAGCTCGTTCCGAACGAGAAGGTAGTTCTACGGCTTCCTTTCTAGGGTTTGGAAGCTCGTCTCGAAATTGATCAAATAAGGGCTCGGGATCAAGCCCAATTGCCTCGGCATATGTTTTGACAAATGCTCGAGCGTAAAAAAGACCCGGTAAAGTATCAAAACGTCCTTCCTCAATTGCGAGTAGATAACGCTTTTGAATTTTTGTCGTTCTTTGAAGGTCTTCAAGAGAAATTTGTTTTTGTTCGCGTACCTCTTTTAAATGTTGACCTAATTCTGACATGTTAACACCTGCCTACAACTTTTAACTTATATCAAAAGAGGAGAATCCAGATTCAACTACTTCATAAGAAATCTTCTCTCCTTCGTCATTTCTAAGCTCGATAATACAATCAAAGTCATCTAACTCATACTCAGTTTCTCTTACAAAGATATCAGGGTGCTCGACTACTTTAACAGCAGGCATCCTCATAATATCACGTACTAACATTCTGTGCTTCTCCGTCGCGCGCATTGTTGATACAATTCCGTCGATAATAAAAATATGGTCGTCACTTAACTCATCTTCAGCAAGATGACTACGTACAGTCTGTCTTAATAAAGTAGAAGAAATAAATGACCATCTTTTACTCGCACAAACACTAGCCGCTACCACGGATTCCGTTTTTCCTACTCGTGGCATTCCGCGTATTCCAACGAGAAAATGGCCTTCTTGCTTAAATAATTCTGCCATAAAATCAACTAACAATCCAAGTTCACTTCGAATAAATCGAAACGTCTTTCGATCATCGGCATCTCGTTCAATATAACGTCCATGTCTTATAGCTAGTCGATCTCGTAAACGTGGCTGGCGAAACTTTGTTACGACAATACTATCGACTGTGTCTAAAATAGCCCTAAACCTAGCAATCTGGTCGTCATTTTTACTTCGCATTAGCATTCCTCGATTTTTATCATCAACACCATTAATTGTGACAATATTTATCGAGAGCATCCCCAACAAAGATGAAATATCCCCAAGTAATCCTGGACGATTATTATGTATTTGATATTCTAAATACCATTCCTTTTCAGCCATAATAGTCACCCTTCCCTACATGAACACCTCTCAAAAAATACGATAATTTGACAAGAACATGTAAATTTCCCTTCTTTTTTATGATAATGGATCTTTATTATAATTGAAAGGACTTTATGTTTACAATTCAGTATTCTTTGTATATTTTTACTTACTTTTATATTTAGAAGAAAAAACGCCGCATCATAAGCGGCGTTCTACGTTCGGGCGTTAGCCTTCATTTTGAACAAGTTTAACCATCATGTTTGCAATAGCATGCTGCTCTTGCTCATCAGCAACTTTCCACAGCTCAGCTAAAACACGCTCTTGTTCATTTTTAGGTTCAACTTGTTGCGCCAAATATTCACCAACTTGATAAGCAACATCGTTAATAACATTTTCGTTCATACCTTCACTTTGCGCTTGTTGAAGCCGATCACCTAAAAAGTCTTTCCATTGGTTCCAATTGTCAAGTACAGACATTCTTTAAACCCCTCCTTGATAATGTACTTCGTCTATATTTTTTCAAATAGCGCGACGGAATATGCACGTTTTCTAAAAACATTTGAAGCTTTAACAGTACCAAGCTCCAT
Organism: Halalkalibacter urbisdiaboli; assembly: GCF_002156385.1. GTDB lineage: Bacteria > Bacillota > Bacilli > Bacillales > Bacillaceae_D > Halalkalibacter_A > Halalkalibacter_A urbisdiaboli. Next base: position 553,040 of record NZ_MVJM01000003.1, on the reverse strand, counting down.
TAATCGAAATGATTTGACCATTTATGTAAGCTGCTTTTTCTGAGCATAAGAAGGAAACAGCATGAGCTACTTCCTCCGGCTTACCAAAAGTACCAGCAGGGATTTCTTGTTTTAACTGTTCTAATTCATCTTCTGTATAATCAGCAAGCATTCCTGTCATAATGGCACCTGGAGCAATGCCATTTACTTGAACATTACTAATAGCTACTTCTTTCGCCAAGCCCTTTACAAAACTGTTTAATCCACCTTTTGCAGCTGAATAAACAACTTCACATGAGGCACCTGTTAGACCCCAAATGGATGAAATGACAATAATTTTACCTTTCTGCTTTTGAATCATTGCTGGAAGAAGGTCACGAGTAATTTTTATTGGATTAAGAAGGTGAGCATTCATCACCGCAGCAATTTCCTCGTTCGTTATGTCGGAAAAGAGGCCGTATTGACTCATTCCAGCATTATGAATGATAACATCGATGTTTCTGGAAATTTGTGACAAAAGAACACTATCACCATTTTGAACCGATAAATCTGCTTGAATTAATTTAACAGTTGCTCCTTTTTCTTCACATTGACGTTGTACCTTTTGAATTGATTCTTTATCTTGATTAAAATGTAAAAAAAGCGAGCGCCCTGATGCGGCAAGCTCCACTGCAATAGCTGAACCAATTCCACCAGATGCGCCCGTTATTAAAAATGTTTTCATATTATTGTTCATATCCCTCTGCTTTTACTTGGCAAACCGTAAATCGGTTAAAATCAAAATGCCCTTTCATTACCTCTTCTAAGTAGTCGAGTGTCAAGGCTTCAAGCGTAGGTACAACATCAAATAAATTCATGTTATTAAATTGATACCTCGTAAATTGATTCGCAATATACTCTGGTGAGTTTAATGATCGTAAGAATGAACCAATTTTCTTTTTAATGGCACGTTCGATATCTTCTTGTACTAACGGCTTCTGCGTAAATGATTTTACCATTTCTTCTACTCTTTGAGCTAATTTATCTGGGTGTTTAGTGTCCCCACCTATGACAGTAAACCCAAACCCATATTCGGCAGAATAATCAAATGAAAATGAATCGTCGATAATCCCTTCATTAAATAAGGTTTGATAATTTTCTGAGCTTTGCCCAAACATTAAGTCAAGCAATACATTTAAAGCAAGTTCATGTTTTAATAACTCTTGCCCTTGTAGAGTCGTGTTCTTTTCCTTAAAACCCACTAAGCATTTTGGTGTTTGCACAGGCATATGGATAACATGATGTTTCTTAGCAACTTGCTCGGGTTCGTCATCAAAAAAACGCTCAATATTTTGAGGTTCTGCAAAGGTTTTTTTTCCTTGATTCTCTTTGATTTGTTGCATAATTTTTTCTGGGTCTACCGGTCCAACAACGAAAAGCAACATATTATTTGGATGATAAAACGTTTCATAACATGTATACAACAAATCCTTCGTAATATTAGCAATTGAATCAATTGTACCAGCTATGTCAATTTTAACAGGATGCTTTTCGTACATGTTATCAATAACCCCAAAATATGCCCGCCAATCCGGATTATCATCATACATCGTAATTTCTTGACCGATAATTCCCTTTTCTTTTTCTACACTTTCTTCTGTAAAATAAGGATGCTGAACAAAATCCATTAACGTTTCTAAATTTTGCTCTACATTTGATGTACTTGAAAACAGATAAGCTGTTCGAGTAAAACTTGTAAATGCATTTGCTGATGCTCCCTGCTTACTAAAATCCTGAAAGACATCGCCATGCTCATCTTCAAACATTTTATGCTCTAAAAAATGGGCAATCCCATCGGGAACGTGGATAGGGTCTTTTTCCCCAAGCGGAACGAAACGATTATCTATTGAACCATATTTTGTTGTAAATGTTGCAAAGGTTTTATTAAACCCTTCTTTTGGTAAGATATACACATCTAAGCCGTTTTCTAATTGTTCATGATATAACGTTTCCTCTAATTGCTGAAAATTTACTGGCTTCATTTACTCTCCTCCTTACCTTTTAGAAAGTAGACAGTATCAAGTTTGATTTTTTGGGCTACCCGCTCAATATCTTCCTTTGTAACGGCATCAATTTCCTCTAACCAATCATTTAAAGAACGTGTATGACCACTTACAATCTGGTGGTATGAAATCTCCACATGCCCTCTTGCTACATCAACAGTTTCGAGTATTTGATTTTTCAACATTGCTTTCGTTTGCTCTACTTCTTTTTTAGTAAAATCACCTGATTGCATCGCAGCTAGCTGTTCTTTAATAATCGTAACAGCGCGTTCGTACTTTGAAAATTCAATCCCTGACATTACCATCAAAATCCCTTTATGACTTTCATACCTCGATGCCGCATAATAAGCAAGACTCTCTTTTTCACGTACATTTATAAATAATTTTGAGTGTGAAAAACCACCAAATAGCCCATTGCAAACCTGCATTGCAACGTAATCATCGTCTGCATAAGTTGTGTACGTGCGGAACCCTATATGAAGTTTTCCTTGCTTTACATCCTGCTCCTCATGAACGATGTTTTCTTGTTGAACCTCTGGACTAGGAGTACTTGCTAATGAATCTACCTCATTGCCTCGAGGAGCAAGCTTTGAAAAGACTTCTTCCACTTTCTTTATAGCATTTTCCTCGTTAATCGCACCAACCATATATAAATCAATTCTGTCTGTCTTTAATAATTCTTGATAATATTCATATAATGATTCCGGAGAGATGGTATCTACTTGTTCTTCGTCGCCAAAAGCAGTTAAGCCAAAAGGTTCATTTTTACACATTTCTTCCGTTATTCTCATATTTGCATAACGCATTTTATCATCATAAACAGATTGAATTCTCTGCTTTAAAGCACGTTTTTCATTTTCAACAGTAGAAGGAGAAAACCCCTTTTCTTCTACTTTAGGTTCAAGAAATACCTCACCTAGTAGTTCAATCGCTTGATGGAACAAAGGAGTGGTATCAGATAAAAAACGCTCATTTGCAATATCAAGACGAATTGAAATGACATGCTGTTCACCTTTTTTTTGGACATCGGTCGAAAGCATAGCCCCATAAAGCGCATCTAACCGCTCGCGAAACTCTTTACGAATCGGGGACTTTGCCGTACTGCTTTGTAGTATTTGAGGAAGTAGAGCACGCTTTGCAACAGTTTCTTTTGTCAAAGGTGCTTTAAGCATTAAAACAAGTGTATTTGTTTTAAATTTATCTGTTTGAATAGTATGCACATGCATACCAGGTAGCTGATGGTTTTGTTCTACTAAACCTTTCACATCAATCATCTCCTTTTTCATAACATTCGACAACCGTTCTTTAATTTAGGTTATTTGCGACATCTTAGGTTATGCTTTCATTCGCCGTCTTACTACGTGGAATTTAAATTTATCAGCACGAAAGTAATTTAAAGAGTATAAAAGCGGCGTGTCCATTTCATCATAATGAGTTTGTCTAAGTAATAGCAACGTTGTTTCTGGTTCGCTTTCTAGAAGTTCAGAAATCTTCTCATGAAAACCAATCGGTTCAATATACGTAATCGCGTAGGCAATCGAATGTCCATTTTCCTCTAAAAAACGAAATAAAGATTTTGCTTCATGGATTGAATAATGTTCAACAAGATTGCTCGGAATCCGGTCAAGACAGTAAACAAAAGGAATACCATCCGCTGTTCTCACTCTTTCCATTTCCATAATTTTTTCAAGGTTGTTTCTTTGAAACCGACGAGCGTCCTCTTCACTAGCGTCTCTGAACACAGACGATAGAAAAATCGTCCCAGGTTTCATGTTGGCACTATTAATCATGTCTGTCACACTATACAATTCTTCAATTCCTGAAGTGAAAAGAGGTTTTGTGTGAACAAACGTACCAACACCGTGACGGCGAATCACAACCCCTTCCTCCTCCAATTGTCGGAGAGATTCTCTTAACGTCGCACGACTAACATTAAATTGTTTTGATAATTCGTATTCAGAAGGAAGCTTTTCTCCTGCTTTATATACTTCGTCCTCAATGTCCTTTTTTAATTTGTCGATTATTTGTAAGTATAAAGGTTGCTGCTCCGTGCTCATCACTTTACCAACCCCCATTCCTTTTCTTTTACGAAGAGGATGCCTCATCATCAACAGGTTTTTGTACTAACACTTCTCTAGGTTTACTACCCTCATATGGACCGACAATGCCTCTTAACTCCATTTCATCAATAAGCCTTGCAGCTCGAGCATAACCAATCCGAAAGCGGCGTTGAAGCATAGAGACTGATGCTGTATTCATTTCCATTACAAGCTCAACGGCGGAATCATACAAATCATCATTAACTTCTTCTTTTATTTCCGGCTCTGAAGAAGGCGTCATTTCTTCTTGATAAGTTGCTTTCTGCTGAGAAATCACATAATTCACCACTTCTTCTACTTCGTCATCGGAAAGGAATGCACCTTGAATTCGGGTTGGTTTCGTTGCCCCCATTGGTAAATAGAGCATGTCCCCTCTTCCTAGAAGCTTTTCGGCGCCCCCTGAGTCTAAAATTGTTCTTGAATCAGTCTGCGAAGATACGCCAAACGCTATCCTAGATGGAATATTCGCTTTAATAACTCCAGTAATTACATCAACTGAAGGACGTTGTGTAGCAATAATCATATGTATTCCAGCAGCACGTGCCATTTGAGCAAGGCGCGCAATGGAATCCTCAACATCACCAGAAGCGACCATCATTAAATCCGCAAGCTCATCAACAATTACGATAATATACGGTAACTCAGGTTGCTTCGCTTCAGCTTTTGCGTTTTCCCTTCTAACTAGTTCATTGTACCCTTCGATATTTCTAGTACCGGTATGTGAAAATAAATCATACCTTCGCTCCATTTCAGCAACAACCTTTTTAAGTGCTTGAGACGCCCGCTTTGGCTCTGTTACAACTGGTGTTAAAAGGTGAGGAATACCATTGTAAACATTTAATTCAACCATTTTCGGATCAATCATCATTAATTTCACTTCATGGGGCTTTGCTTTTAATAAAATGCTCGTAATAATACCATTAATACATACACTTTTCCCGCTACCGGTTGCACCCGCAACGAGTAAATGAGGCATTTTATTTAAATGCGCTAATACCGGCTCTCCGGAAATATCTCTTCCCAATCCAACGGCTAGGACATTCGCTTCCTGCTCAGACTCCGGCGAATCTAATACCTCACGTAACGTAACAATTGCCACCTCTTGATTTGGCACTTCAATTCCGATTGCAGATTTACCTGGAATTGGAGCTTCTATCCGGATATCCTTTGCTGCAAGTGCTAATGCTAAATCATCAGATAGGTTAACAATTTTACTTACCTTTACACCAACATTCGGATTTACTTCATATTTTGTAACCGCAGGCCCTAAATGAACCTTTGAAACTTTCGCTTTTACTCCAAAGCTCTCAAGCGTCTGTTCAAGCTTCCGAGCATTTGAAGTGAGCTGCTGCTTCTCATTATACTGCCCAGAATTATTAGGTAATTTCAATAATCGAACACTAGGCAATTTGTAAGCTTCATTTGTTTCAGCCGTTACAAGAGGAGCTTGTACATCCGTAGAGTCTTCGTTTTCTTTCGTAACCCTCTCCTCTTTTGTCTCACCCGTTTTGGGCTCATTTTTATTAGGAGCTTTATTAGACTGCTGTGGTGGAGTTGAATAAGCCTTTTGAGAAAAATCAACAATCTCAGGCTCAACAGACGCTTGTTCTTGTTCCTCTTCCGCTTTAAGAATTTTTTCATCGCTCCGTTTTTCCTGCTGTTGTTTTTTACGAAGTTTATGAGCTTCTTTCTCTTCTCTAATTCGCTCTTTTGTCCGTTCTTTTATCTGAGCAAGCTCCTCTTTTAAAAGTACAATGGTATCTACAATAAATACATAGCATTTACGTATCAGCTTTCCAATTATCTCCGTTATCGAGCGACCTGTAATTAAGATACCACCAATAATAAATAAGATAAAACTTAAAAAGTATGTACCTGGCTCTGCAAAAAGAAAGTGACTAACTGCAAAGGCTAGAGAGCCAATCATCCCTCCACCCAAATCGGTTGGCGGAACTTCCCCCCGCATTTCCATCCAATAAAGATTCCATGTGTTACGAATAACAGACTGATCCTCAAACCCTTCGTGACGATTTAAATTATGAAATAACCCGACATGACTAAACAGCACTAAGGATAAAAGAATGACATAAAAACCAGAGATTTTTCTCGACCAAAGTTTCGGCTTTTGCCTTTTAACCATAATGTAAATGGATATAAAGAGTAATCCGAGGGCCATCATGATAAACCATTCACCTAGGAAAAAACGAAATAACCTAACAAACGTTTCACCAACTGTCCCTAACCTTGCAAGTGTCACAACTGCTAAAACTAATAGACACAGACCAATTAGTTCATAGGTGAGTTGCGATTTCCACTCTGTTTTCTTTTTTTTCTTTCGTCTTACCATTTCGGTTCACCCTCTACTACTTTACAAATTTAAGAAGCAGCCAAAATTGGCTGCTTTAACCACCCTTGGATGGAATCCATTATAGCATAAGACAATGCCTTCCTTCATTGTTAAAGTTGAGGTTTCGCTTGAATAATTGTACCCGGTGTGTAATTTTTATTTAAATAATTCATTGGGTTTCCACTTATTAAACGAACAACTTTATATTGTGAAGCATTTAATTGTTCAACGATTAGCTGACCATCCTCACATGGGATTGTTTGATAAGTCGAATATGCTTGTTCTTCCTGAGGGAATATCATTTCATGAGGCATCATCGTATATAAAATCATTGCATGATCTCTCCTTGAGCTCTTCGATGTTCTTCAATCAACTCATTTAACTTTTTGAGTGCTTGACCAATTCCACCAACCTCATTGATTAAACCGTATTCCACTGCATCTGTTCCAACAACGTTTGTACCAATATCCCTTGTTAAATTTCCTTTTGATAACATTAACTCCTTAAATTTCTCCTCGGAGATAGATGAATGCTTTGTAACGAAATTAATAACTCGTTCTTGCATTTTATCAAGGTATTCAAAGGTTTGAGGTACACCAATAACAAGTCCGGTTAAACGAACCGGATGAATGGTCATTGTAGCGGTCTCAGCAATGAAAGAATAATTTGAGGCTACAGCAATTGGTACACCAATAGAATGTCCCCCACCTAAGACTAAGGATACCGTCGGCTTTGACATAGAGGAAACCATTTCAGAAATAGCTAATCCTGCTTCGACGTCTCCCCCGACAGTATTAAGGATTAATAACAGACCCTCTATTTTTGGATTTTGCTCTGCGGCAACTAATTGAGGAATTAGATGCTCATATTTTGTTGTTTTATTTTGTGGTGGTAATTGCATATGCCCTTCAATTTGACCTACTACTGTCATACAGTGAATGTTTGATTGGTCCATATCCGGTACATTTGTCTGTCCCAGTTCTTGAATCTTGTCTAAAATACCAGAACCTTTTTGTTCTTTTTTTGGCTGTTCAGGAGCAGAAGGCTGCCCCGTATTAGGGTTGTCCATGAACATACGTCACGTCCTCCTTCAGTTGTGTCTTAAACTAGTATGAACGATAGCTAACCTAAACATTCTACGAATAGAAAATTTTCCTTAAACTCCTGTAACTGTTCCACGTTCCTCATATAAAAAAAGCCGAGCTAATCTGCTCGGCTATCATACTTCATACTATTTCTAAACTTCCATAATAATCGGTAAAATCATTGGACGACGCTTTGTTTTTTCGAAAAGAAAACGGCTTAGACCTTCCCTAACATTACTTTTTAAAGAAGACCACTCGTTAACATTCTCTGTTACACATTTTTTTAAAATATCACTCACGAGTTCATTGGCATCTTCTAGCAATTTTTCTGATTCTCGAACGTAAACAAATCCCCTTGAAATAATATTTGGACCTGAGATAATCGAGCCGTCTTTTTTATTTAAGGTTACCACAACAACCAATATTCCATCTTTAGAAAGAAGTCTTCGATCACGTAAGACAATGTTTCCAACATCACCTACACCGAGACCGTCAATTAGTACATTACCTGATGGAACCTTTCCACCTCGGCGGCCTTGGCCATTCGTAAATTCAATGACTTCTCCTTTATCAACAAGAAAAATTCGCTCCTCTTTTATCCCAACCTTAATTGCCAAGTCACGGTGGGCATGTTGCATTCTAAACTCACCATGAATCGGTATAAAAAATTTCGGCTTCATAAGATTAAGCATGAGCATTAACTCCTCAGCACTACCATGCCCAGATGCATGAACCTTTGCTTGTCCATAAACAACATTTGCTCCAATTCGGTGCAAACGATCAATAATAGCAGAAACAGGCTTTTCGTTTCCAGGAATCGCACTTGCAGCAATAATAACTGTATCATCAGAGGTAATCGTAATTTGACGATGGGCCCCTTTAGCCATCCGCGTTAATGCAGACATAGATTCACCTTGACTACCCGTCGTTAATATAATCAGCTGATTATTTTTGTACTTACTCATTTCATCCATTTCAATAATTAAGTTGTCTGGTGCCTTTAAATAGCCTAATTTTGTAGCAATCGTAATAACACGAACCATACTTTTCCCTACAACAACTAGCTTTCTTTTTGCTTTTTCAGCAGCATGAATCACTTGTTGTATACGGTGAACATTTGAAGCAAAGGTTGTAATAATAATTCGGTCTTCCGTTTGGTCAACAACATCCATTATCCCTTGTCCTACTTTTGTTTCCGAAAGTGTTGTACCAGGGCGTTCAGCGTTTGTACTATCTGATAACAAACAGAGCACTCCACGGTGACCGATTGCTGCCATTTTTCCGATATCAGCTTGTTTACCATCAACTGGTGTTTGGTCAAATTTAAAATCTCCAGTGTGAACAACCGCCCCTTGGGACGTGTCAATACATACACCAACAGAATCAGGAATACTATGATTAGTTCGAAAGAATGAAACTCCTGTTGAACCAATCTTGATACGTGAATTTGCATCAATCAGTTTCAACGTCGTTGAGCGAAACAAACCTGCCTCTTTTAATTTTTCTTCGACTAAGCCAAGGGTTAATTTTGTACCGTACACTGGTACGTTTATTTTTTTTAGTACGTAAGCTAGACCTCCAATATGGTCTTCATGACCATGAGTAAGAATGATTCCTTTAACCCGGTCCTGCTGTTCAACAAGGTATGATACATCTGGAATGACAATATCAACACCTAACATGTCATCATCAGGAAACATTAATCCAGAATCGACGACTAAGATATCCTCATCCACTTCTATTACGTACATGTTTTTACCGATTTCTCCGACTCCACCTAACGCAAAAACACGTACTTTTTCTGTTTGTTGCTTTGACAATTGACGTTCCTCCTATTTCTCTGCTAAATAGCCATATCGAATTAAACGTTTTCTCCTTGGAAAACGCTGGTATACTTTTTTTCAACGCATCCCTTGGCTAGATGGTTTCAAAAAACTTAATTAAGCGTAATTTATAATTTCATGCAACAACCCGAACAATCACTTGAATCAAGTATACCTTATTGTTTAAATGAAACACAAGACTCAACTTCCTACATAGCTTGTTAGAACATATTTTCCAAACGGATGTAACTCAGGAAACTCATGGATTTATTAGTCATATTAAGAATGAATTTTTTTTACATTTACGTTATTATCTATTTCACATTTAAATACTCCCTTCCCTTCGCTCGGCTGTCGGCGTACTGCGTCCGCCTATAAAAAAAGCCAATCCAGATTGGATTGGCTGGATTGGCTTTTATTTATTAAATAACGCTTCTACCTGTTTTTTCTCAGCTGATGTTAATGGAATCAATGGTAATCTTACATCACCGACATTCATGCCTTTTAAAGATAGAGCATATTTTACACTCGTTGGGTTTGGTGCAATAAACATCCCTTTCATAATCGGTAATAGCTGGCGATGTAATGCTGCCGCCTTTGATATATCGCCTTTAAGAAAGGATTGAATCATTGTTTGCATCTCATTTCCAATGACATGGGCAGCAACGGAAACAACTCCAGCTGAACCAATTGCAAGACTTAGTAATGTAAGTGAATCATCCCCACTATATACCTTAAAATGCTCAGCTGTACTCTCTATAATTGTTGCCATTTGCTCTAAATCACCACTCGCTTCCTTCATTGCTACAATGTTAGGAATTTGTGATAAGGCAATGGTCGTTTCTGCAGTCATGTTTACACCTGTTCTACCTGGAATGTTGTAGAGCATAATCGGTAAATGAGTAACGGCTGCGATTTCTTTAAAATGAGTATATATACCTTTTTGTGATGGCTTGTTATAGTATGGAGCAACGAGTAAAATCCCATCTACTCCAATTTCCGTTGCCTTCTTAGTTAACTCAATGGATGCTTCTGTATTGTTGCTTCCCGTTCCTACGATGACAGGAACTCTTTTCTTTACATGTTCTACCGCAAGACGGAACAGAGTTAATTTTTCTTGGACAGAAATTGTTGGGGACTCCCCTGTTGTTCCAGCAATAATTAGTGACTCCGTTCCATTTGCAATTAAATAATCAATAAGCTGTTTTGTCTTTTCAAGGTCGATGTTCCCTCTCGTATCAAACGGAGTGACCATCGCTGTACTAATATGGCCAAAATCCATGATTGCTCAACTCCTTACGAGGGTTTGATGTTCTTTCTCTGATGCTGACCTACCTCTTCAAGGTGAAACAATTGATGGAGAGCATTTACAGCTTTTTTCATATCATCTCTTTTCACTAACACCCATATCGTTGTATGAGAATCTGCTGATTGAAGAATCTGAATGTTGTTTTTAGCCAAGGCACCAACAATTTGTGCTGTTACTCCTGGTACTCCAGCCATTCCTGCTCCAATAGTTGATACTTTTGCGCAATGCCGTTGAACCTCCGGAGAATAACCCATACTAGTTAAAATGCTTATTGCCTTATCTGCTACCTCGTCAGCGACCGTGTAAACGACTCCATGAGGATTCATATTAATGAAATCAACACTAATCCCCGCAGTTGCCATCGATTTGAATACCTTTTCTTGCAAATCAAATTGCCCATCCTTTGCGTACACTTTAATTTGTGTAATGTTCTCAAGATGGGCAATTCCTGTAACAAGTCGGTCACGAACCTGCCGTTCTGTTTTTTCTGTTAACATTGAGGTTACAAGTGTTCCTTTTTTATCGGAGTTTGTGGACCGAATTCTAATGGGAATATTCGCTTGCATTGCTATTTCAACAGCTCGAGGGTGAACGACTTTAGCCCCCTGATAAGCCATATTCGAAACCTCAGTATAGGTCATTGTATCTAAGGGGGATGCATCCGATACAATACTTGGGTCCGCAGTCATAATTCCTTCCACGTCAGTGAAAATATCAACCCACTCTGCATCAACAGCCGCTCCTAGCGCAGTAGCAGAAGTATCACTGCCACCACGTCCGAGCGTTGTTATCTCACCTGTTTCTGTCTGACCTTGAAAACCAGCAACAACTATTACGTCTTGCTTCTCTAGTTGTCTCTTTAGGTGCTCACAGCGCATCTCCGTTATTTTAGCATTCGTAAAGTCATCGTTCGTTCGAAACCCTGCCTGAGCTCCTGTGACTGCAGATGTTGAAACGCCTAGTTCATTAAGAAGCTCTGAAAACACAACAGACGAAATCACTTCGCCACAAGAGATTAAGAGATCTTGTTCGCGTTTGGAAATACGCTCTTGATTAACTAAGCCAAGAAGTGTATCTGTCGCATAAGGGTCACCTTTTCGTCCCATAGCCGATACAACTACAATGACTTTATAACCATCCTGAACGGCTTTAAAAACATGCTCAGCTGCCTTCTTTCGGACACTTGCATCTTTTACCGACGTACCACCAAATTTCTGAACAACGATTTTCATAGGCCACCTTCTTTTGCTTACTTAAGAAGATTTAGCTTTACTAGGCTCTCAGCAATTTGAACTGAATTCCATGCTGCACCCTTTAATAAATTATCTGAAACGATCCACATATGATAGCCATTATCACGATTTAAATCATGACGAATACGACCGACAAATACATCGTTTTTACCAACGCAGTTTGCTGCCATTGGATAAATTTGATTGGCTGGATCGTCTTCAAGTGTAATTCCAGGTGCTGATGCTAGTAATTCTTTTACTTCTGCAACAGATGCCCCACCTTTTTCTGTTTCAATATAGACAGATTCTGAATGCCCTGTTTCAATTGGCAAACGCACGCATGTCGCAGCAACTTCTAAATCTTCCATGTGCATGATTTTTTTTGTTTCATTAATCATTTTCATTTCTTCAAATGTATAACCATTGTCTTGGAACAAATCAATTTGCGGAATTGCATTAAATGCGATTTGATAATGCTTTTTATCAGCACCGCAAGGTAGAATGTCTGCTTTAGGTTCGTCACCTGCTAAAATTGCCTTTGTTTGTTCCTTCATTTCATTTATAGCTTCAAGCCCTGCACCCGAAACTGCTTGGTATGTTGATACAACTACCTTCTTAAGTCCATATTGCTGACGAATCGGTTCTAATGCAGCAACCATTTGAATAGTAGAGCAATTTGGATTTGCAATGATTCCATTATGGTTATGAAGGTCAGCTTCGTTCACTTCCGGTACTACGAGTGGTACATTAGGGTCCATACGGAATGCACTTGTGTTATCAACGCAAATCGCCCCACGTTTTACAGCTTCTGGTGCTAAAGCCTTTGATACCGAACCACCTGCACTAAATAACGCAACTTGAACGCCTTCAAATGCTTCCGGTGTTGCTTCTTCTACTGTATATTCTTTCCCTTTAAATGTAATCTTCTTACCTGCAGAACGTTTAGATGATAAAAGTTTAAGACTTGCAATTGGAAAATCACGTTCCTCAAGTGTTTTTAACATTTGTTGACCTACTGCTCCTGTTGCTCCGACTACCGCTACATGATAAGTTGATGTTGACATTGTGTTTTCTCCCTTCGTTCATAAACAAGTTTAATAGACGCATCTCGAGGATGATTACACGATTATAGCACAATTATGCTACATCGTGCGTCGAATCCTCGTTGCGGGTTTTTTCCTCTATTAAACTTTAAGGGAAAAGTTTCTTTTATGCAACTAGGCTTAAAGGCTAATCTCTGAATTTTTCAACTAGTACAGGCTGATATTGCTTACCAGCTATTGCAGACTCTACCGTATCCACTAATGCTTCCATTCTAGCCACAAGAGAGTTTGGCTTTTTAACTGGATCATCTTGACCAAAAGGGATAAAATAAATATTTTTTGTTGCCATTAGTCGCATAATGTTTACCCCATTTAACCCTAACGCGTCATTTGTGGATATACCCAATACGACAGGATTTCCGCTTCGTAAAGTTGCTTTTGCACCCATTAGAACGGGCGAATCTGTTTGTGCATTTGCTAATTTACTCGTTGAATTCCCCGTAATCGGCGCGAGTACCATACAATCTAATGGCGTTTTTGGACCAAATGGCTCTGCTTTTACGATTGAATCAACAATTGGCTCTTTTGTAACTTCCTGAATTCGGTTTAGCCAGTAAGCACTCGTTCCAAACTTTGTATCTGTATTCTTCACATTACTTGAAACGAAAGGCGTCACTTTCGCACCTAGCTCTACTAACTTTTCAATTTGAGGAACGACCTCTTCATACGTACAATGAGAAGCCGAAATACCAAATCCTATATGTTTCCCTTTTAAAGACATACTATACTCCTCCTCTTTGGCCCTGTTGTTCTTTTAATAATGTCGCCAATACCTTTGCTAAAATTTGACCAGCTGTTTTAGGCGCGACAATTCCAGGTAAGCCTGGGGCCAGTAATGCTTTAATGCCACGCTTTTCAGCATAACGAAAATCAGTACCACCCGGCTTAGACGCAAGGTCAATGACGAGGGCATGCATTGGCATCTCTGACAGTACATTTGCTGAGACAATAGGGGCAGGAATAGTATTAATACATAAATCGACATTACGCATTTCTTCAATAATATCGGACGTATGAAATGGCTTCATGCCCATCTCGGTAATTCGAGCCAAGTTATGGGATTCACGTGCACCAACCTTTACGTTTGCTCCCAATGCATCAAACGTGCGTGCCACAGACATTCCTACTCTTCCTAACCCAAGAATAGCAACATTTGCTCCGTGGATTGTAATATCAGTATGCTGAATCGCCATCATTACGGCACCTTCTGCTGTTGGTATTGAATTGTAGATCGCTACATCGTCTCGCTCCATTAATTTAACAAGCTTTCTTTTTGATGTTTGAGTGATTTCATCTAAACAGTTATTGCTAATGCCTGAGTAGATAACACAATGTTCAGGAGTTTGTTTAAGTTGTTCCGTTGTAAGCTTTAATGTCTCATTTGAAAAAATCGTGTCAATTTCTCCTTCTAGGTTCATCCCGCTTATCGGAAGCAATATCGCATCTGCCGTGTGCCATTCAACCTCGTCGATCATTTGTTTTGATGCACCGATAAACCCATCATCTAATTGTTCAAAACCGACTAAAGATATTTTTGCATCTAATGTAGAGAGCTTGCGAATGATTTCAAGTTGCCTCGCATCGCCTCCAATAATGACGACATGTTTATCTGTTAACATTTGTTCTTCCCCTTTCTTTTAAGGAGCTTTCCATCTATTTATATTTAAACAGAAGGATGAACAACAACGATTCACGATAGCATATGTTAACGTAAGCAAATAGGTGAATCTCACGAAATATTTTTCAAGGAAAATAGAACTATATTTTTAACTTTAAACCTCTTTCTGTTCGACCGGAACGAACTTGCGACAAAAAAAACTACACCACGAATCGTTAGTTTCTAACAATTGGGTGCAGTTCAAAATCTGTGCCTTAGTTTTGATTTTCGATATCAATGATAATCATGTCTTGACCTATCTTTTTTATTTGTTGCCAATATACCAAATCCTCTCGTTCTTTTCGGCCGAAACCAAACCATTTCATCGTAGGGATCATAAAAGCTTCAATTTCACCGGTTTCTTCATTAATTAATAAAT
Source organism: Halalkalibacter urbisdiaboli (assembly GCF_002156385.1). Classification (GTDB taxonomy): domain Bacteria; phylum Bacillota; class Bacilli; order Bacillales; family Bacillaceae_D; genus Halalkalibacter_A; species Halalkalibacter_A urbisdiaboli. The sequence goes on along the minus strand of NZ_MVJM01000003.1, from coordinate 537,985 downwards.
CCGTTTGACCTAAAATGCCGAGTCTTTCCCCTTTTTGAAAATCAATAATTTCTTTATTACTAATCTCACTTAATCGCACTGGTTTCCCCCCTTGACCTTTTTTCTTATGTATATGAACTCCTGAATTAAAATAGACCAGCCCCTATTATATAGAGACTAGTCTATTAACTATTGTAATGTGTTAGGGAGTTCACCTGTTGAATTAATTAGTGAAACTGCTGGCTTTTCAACAAGAATTTTCTTTGCTAAACTATTTACATTTTCCAAAGATACTGCATTGATTTCATCGACCATATCGTCTAATGTTCGATGATGTCTTAACAGTAACTCATTTTTTCCATTTCGACTCATTCGGCTGTTCGTACTTTCAAGACTAAGCATTAAGTTCCCTTTTAACTGTTCTTTCCCATTAGATAACTCTTTTTCGGTCATCCCCTTTTCTGCAAGGTGATGGGTTGTTTCATGAACAGCTTTCAGTAGTTCATCTAGTTGCTGCTGTGCTGTTCCTGCATACACCGTTAACATACCACTATCTTGATAGGAGGAGTGGTAAGAGAAGACTGAGTAGCACAAGCCGCGTTCTTCACGAATTTCTTGAAATAGCCGACTACTCATACTTCCCCCTAATAAATTATTTAACAAAACGAGAGCATAAACATTTTCATCACCAACAGGTAGTCCTGGATACCCTAAACAAACATGAGCTTGTTCGGTCTCTTTCTTTCTAACAACCGTATCCGATAAAAACAATGGCTTTTGCATGTCAAGTGAATACGTTGTCGGCTTGATTTTTGCAAACGTCTCTTTTACAGTTTCAATTAATTCCTCAGTGATATTACCAGCAATCGAAATGACGACATAGTCCCCAGTATAATACCGATCCATATAGCCCCGTAATGAATCTCCATTAAATGCTGTTAACGTTTCAACCGTACCTAAAATCGGGAGTCCTAAAGAATGTTTACCATACGTTGCTTCACTTAATAAATCATGAACAATGTCATCGGGAGTATCATCAACCATTTTTATTTCTTCGAAGACAACATTTTTTTCTTTCATTAATTCAGCCTCATCAAATACTGAATTGAAGAACATATCTTGTAATACATCGACTGCATATGAAGCATGCTGGTCAAGTACTTTAGCGTAATAGCAAGTATACTCCTTTGATGTAAAGGCATTAACTTGACCGCCAATACGATCAAAAGACTCCGCAATCTCACTTGCCGATCGAGATGCTGTCCCTTTAAAAAACATATGTTCTAAAAAATGCGAAATCCCGTTTTCCTGCTTCTCTTCAAATCTTGAACCCGTCCCTACCCAAATACCGATAGAAACCGATCTGACTGTTGGGATCGACTCAGTCATGATTCGAACTCCATTTGCTAACTCAATTTTCTGTATCAAGTTCTATCCCCCTATTGTCATCTTCACTCACACTCGAGGTTATTCGTGACTCATCCATTACCTCACTTACTGTACCAATCTTTAGGCCCTTCTCTTGGATTCCTTTAATTAACTTCTCCATACCAGCTGCCGTCGGTTCAGTTGGATGCATGAGAATCAGCGCCCCATTATGGACCTTTGAAAGAACACGTGTAACCATGTCATCTGGACGCGGCTTTCTCCAGTCAACGGTATCTACTGACCAAAGAATAGTGTTCATGCCAAAAGCGGCGGCACGCTCCACAACACCTTGGCTATAACTTCCACTTGGAGGAGCAAACCATTTTGGGGTAAGATCCAGTGTAGCTTTAATGACGTCGTTTGTTTTTTGTAATTCTTCATCGATTCTAGCTTGTGTTAAAGTTTTCATATCTGGATGAGAATAAGCGTGATTGCCAATTTCATGACCTTCTTCTAAGATCATTGTAGCCAAAGATGGATTCTTTTTAACCCATGAACCATCAAGAAAAAAGGTTGTTTTAACCTCATATTGTTTCATAACCTTTAACATTTCAGGTAAGTATTCATTTCCCCATGCCACGTTTACAAGAAAACTTACCATCGGCTTTTGTTCATTCCCACGATAAATTGGGGATGATGGTAAGTCCTCTAAATGAACACTAGGACTTGTTTCCTTAAAAATTAAACGATTTCCATCAAATGCTCCAAGCTTCTTCATCTTATCATACGATTTATCTACGTCAACTGAAATGCCATTGTAACCAGGTACAGCTTTCCACACCTTATCAATCCTAGCATCAACTGGTTTTTGCTCATATTCAGTAGCACGTTCACTAATTTCCTGATAAAGCGGGTCTTTTCCTTTCATCACAGTGACGCTGTCTTGTTTTAAACTATCTATATATTGGATACTGAACGGATTTTGAACAGCACCAAGAGTAAGTAACACAATACAACAAAACATAGAAATATGAATCAAAGCTTTCTTCATGACGAGTCCCTCCTCTATCTAGTCCAATCTATGCAGTTAATGGACAGGTTAGAACTTAAAGGACTTATCAGAAGACTACATAATGGATCAAAAAGAGACTGGTCAATGTTCCCAGTCTCGGCGCCTTACTTTTGTTCTTGTCTTTCTTTTTCTTCTTTTAAAATGACCTTGCGTGAAAGATTAACTCTTCCTTGATTATCAATTTCAGTGACGCGAACAACGATTTCATCACCAATTTTGACAACATCCTCAACTTTATTTACTCGTTCCTCAGCAAGTTGAGAAATATGAACAAGTCCATCTTTCCCTTTAAACAATTCAACAAATGCACCGAATTTTTCAATTCGTTTAACTTTTCCGAGGTAGGTTTGGCCGACTTCTACTTCGCGAACAATATCTTCAATAATTCCTCGAGCTTTTTCGTTCATGCTCATGTCAACAGATGAAATATAAACTGTTCCATCTTGTTCAATATCAATTTTAACCCCTGTTTCTTCAATGATTTTGTTAATTACTTTACCGCTCGGCCCAATAACGTCACGAATTTTATCAGGGTTAATTTTCATTGTCATGATTTTAGGAGCATAGGTCGATAATTCTTGACGATATTCCCCAATTGAAGATAGCATGTTTTCTAAAATAACCATACGTCCGCGTTTTGCTTGTGCAAGTGCTTCTTCTAAAATTTCGCGATTTATACCAGAAATTTTGATATCCATTTGCAAAGCTGTAATACCAGCTTCAGTACCTGCTACTTTAAAATCCATGTCTCCTAGCGCATCTTCCATTCCCTGAATATCTGTTAATACAGTAACATGTTCATCTTGTTTAACAAGCCCCATTGCAATTCCAGCTACCGGTGCTTTAATAGGAACTCCGGCATCCATCATTGCTAAGGTACTAGCACAAATACTAGCTTGAGATGTAGAGCCATTCGATTCTAACACCTCTGAAACAAGACGAATAGTATAAGGGAAATCATTTTCACTTGGGATAATCGGTTCTAATGCACGTTCACCTAACGCTCCATGTCCAATTTCACGACGGCCTGGTCCACGAATAGGTCCTGTCTCCCCTACACTAAATTGTGGGAAATTATAATGATGCATAAAACGTTTAGACTCTTCAATGCCTAGACCGTCTAAAATTTGGACATCACCAAGTGCACCCAATGTACAAATACTTAATGCTTGTGTTTGACCTCTAGTAAATAAACCAGAACCATGTGTACGTGGTAATAATTTCACTTGTGAAGAAAGTTGACGGATTTCATCAATGGCACGACCATCGGGACGAACCTTTTCAATCGTAATTAAACGACGAACCTCTTCTTTTACAATCTTTTGTAACGTTTCTTTTACGTCACCAAGACTAATATCCTCACGCTCTTCATATTGTGAAACAATATTTTCCTTGATTTGATCAATTGCTTCTTGGCGAGCATGCTTTTCTTGAACTTGAACAGCTGCTTTTAAATCAGCTTCAGCTAAACCGCGAATCTCAGCTTCAAGATCTGCATCAACCTGCTTTAAACTAACTTCCTTCTTCTCTTTACCAACAGCTTTTGCAACATCCTCTTGGAACGCAATCATTCGTTTAATTTCTTCATGACCAAACATTATCGCTTCAAGCATTACTTCTTCTGGTACTTCATTCGCTCCAGCCTCAACCATGTTAATGGCATCCTTCGTGCCGGCAACTACAAGGTTAATATCACTTTGCTCTAGTTGCTCGGTAGTTGGATTAATAATAAATTGTCCCTCTTCATTACGTCCAACGGTAACACCCGCAATCGGTCCATCAAACGGGATATCTGATATGCAAAGTGCCAAAGATGATCCTAACATAGCAGCCATTTCAGAAGAACAATTTTGATCAACACTCATGACAATACTAATCACTTGAACTTCGTTTCGGAAACCATCAGGGAAAAGCGGACGAATTGGTCGATCAATGAGACGACTCGCTAAAATAGCTTTTTCGCTTGGGCGGCCCTCACGTTTAATAAAACCTCCAGGAATTTTCCCTGCTGCATACAGTCTTTCTTCATAGTTCACTGTTAGCGGGAAAAAATTTAAATCCTTTGGTTCCTTTGATGCAGTAACGGTTGATAATACAGCCGTATCACCATAGCGGACAAGGACTGCACCGTTTGCTTGTTTTGCTAACTGACCTGTTTCAACCGTTAATTCACGGCCTGCCCAGTCAATTGTAAATACTTGTTTTTCTTGCTCCATCGCGCGTACTCCTCTCGTACACAAAATTATTCACTATCGTTTATTATTGCCTACCTATGTGAAAAATAAAAGAAAAAATCAGACAAAGTATTCTTTTGCTTTGCACTAAGAATATGGTAATATTTCCCGAAAATTTTAACCTAAGAAAAAAGCGGGACATCTCCCGCTTTCATCACAATTATCGGCGTAAGCCAAGCTTGTCAACAAGGTTACGGTAACGAGTAACATCCTTGTTACGAAGATATGTTAACAAGTTACGACGTTGACCTACCATTTTCAAAAGACCACGACGTGAGTGGTGATCCTTCTTATGAGTACGTAAGTGCTCATTTAATGTGTTGATTTGCTCAGTAAGGATAGCGACTTGAACCTCTGGAGAACCAGTGTCCGTGTCATGCGTTTTGAATTCTGCAATAAGCTCATTCTTGCGCTCTTGTGTTAATGCCATCCTGTCCACCTCCTTTTTTAATATCTCCTATTCCCTAGCAAACGTCGGTGAGTCGTATAGCCAAGAAACGGATGCGTACTTGAAGTACAAGGACTACTATACATTGCTTTGTGTAAGATTGCAAGTTTATCTATCATTTTTTATGGTTGAAAAGAAGTCCACTGCTTTTTCCCTATCTAACTTAATTTGTGTAATCAATTCATCGATACCAGAAAATTTTCGCTCCGCGCGTATTCTTTTTTTCCAAATTACTTCAACTTCTTCCCCATAAATCGTTTCGTAAAATGAAAATAGATGAACTTCAATATTTGGCAACTCAGCTCTTTCGTTGTGAAAAGTTGGCTTATAGCCAATATTACAGACTCCCTGATATAACTTACCACGTATTTTCATTTCGACTGCATATACACCTATTTTCGGGATAATATAACGTTCCGACAGTTCGATATTAGCTGTTGGAAATCCAATTGTTCTTCCTCTTTTTTCACCGTGAACAACAACTCCACGAACAGAGTAATCATTTCCTAAAAAAAGAGATACATCCTCAACTCTTCCTTCATTAAGAAGGGAGCGTATTTCCGTTGAACTTACTTTCTTATCCCCTTCTTTAAATTTCGCTACAGTTGTTTGGGAAAATTGATTTCTCGCATGGAAGGGCAATGTTTCCATTGTTCCCTTCCCAAGAGCACCATACGTAAAATCAAAACCAGCCACAACATGTTTAACATCAAGACCAATTAAATAATCATCCACAAATTCCTGAGGTGTAAGCTTGGCAAATTCCTCTGTGAAACGAACAACATATAACGTGTCTACGTCTAGTTTATTAATTCGTTCAATCTTATCGGACAAAGGAGTAATAAAACGTAATGGCTCTGTATGTTGACGTAGGACTTCTTTCGGGTGTGGATCAAATGTCATGACGGCTAAATCTACTCCAAGATCCTTTGCTTTTTGACTAGCTGTTTGTATCACCTGCTTATGTCCATTATGTACCCCGTCAAAATATCCTAACGCCATGACAGATTTTCGTTTTTTTAAGGTAGATGCTTCTATTGGATGTTGCAAATAAATAATATCCATCATGACTCCCCTCTTACACCCATACTCAATTTCTATGCTTCTGAAGTCCAAAGCATTTTTTCTGGTTTAATTAATCCGCTTTTTGTAGGGTGCTGCTGATATATAGCTAAACATTCACCATCTTCATTATAAAACGTAAAACGTTGTTCTTCTAATCCTTTGTCTTGCGGTAATACTGAGCCGTTCTTAATTTGTGCTTCTGTCTCTTTGTCAACAATACAGGTAGGTATATGGGCAATCGCTAATTCTAAAGGCAAAAGCTGATTTCCTCTTTGTCCTATTTCCATCTCGGCTAGTTCTTCAAGGTGGATACACTCATCCAAACTAAAAGGGCCGGACTTCACTCTCGTTAAATCAGACATATGAGCAGGGAAGCCTAATTTTTTACCAAGATCTACCGCTAAGGTCCGGACGTAAGTACCCTTGCTACAGTGAACACGAAAGCGAAAACTTACAGTCTTCTCATGCTTTTGAATAGGTCCTAAAAGTGTTAATGAGTAAATTGAAATCCGCCGTTTTGGTCGTTCAACTTCTTTCCCTGCACGTGCATACTCATACAAACGCTTCCCATTCACTTTAACGGCAGAATACATTGGTGGAATTTGTTCAATTTCCCCAACAAAAGATTCCATTAACTCCTCAATCTCATTTTCTTTCCAACCTGTAATAACAGCTTTTCGCTCCACAACTTCCCCAGACTTATCCTCCGTTGTAGTGGAGTAGCCAATTGTTACTTCACCTTCGTATGTTTTCGGGTAATCAGACATATATTGCGCTACTTTTGTTGCTTTTCCTATACAAATCGGTAGCACCCCATTAACGTCGGGATCTAATGTTCCTGTATGTCCAACCTTTTTGGTTTGAAACAGCTTCCGAACTTTCATTACGCAGTCATGTGATGTCATTCCAACTGGTTTATGTAACGGTAAAATTCCTGAAGGTTGCATTACTTCACCTCTTAACAGAAAAAGATAGAAGAGCCAAAGCCCCCCTATCCTCTCCATTTATCTTTGCTCTTTATTCAACTCACTTAGCAGTGATTCAATTCGATTACCGTACTCAATCGATTCATCAAATTCAAATGTGATCTCAGGTGTTTTACGCAAACGAATTCGTTTGCCGATTTCTGAGCGTATAAACCCTTTTGCTTTTGAAAGCCCTAGAAGTGTCGATTCTTTCTGTTCATCACTTCCAAGAACAGTAATAAACACTTTTGCTTGCTGAAGATCCCCAGTAACATCAACTCCAGTAACTGTTACAAACGAGACACGCGGATCTTTTAGTTCACGCATAATAATGTCGCTTAATTCTTTTTTCATTTGTTCACCAACACGGTGTGCCCGCACATTGCTCATAGCTGTTCACCTCTATTTTATCTAAGTGTCAAAACTGACTTAGAGCCATTCAAATTCCGTAATTGTCCGCTCTGCCTCTGTCTCACTGTCAATAAGAGCCAAAGCACGCTGCAATTCTCTTTCACAAATTACACGTTCACTTGCAACTGTTACAAGAACGATTTCTGCTCTTTGCCAAACATTTTGATGATCCGTCTCAGCCACTGAAATATTAAAGCGCTGTTTAAGACGGGTTAGTAAGCTTTTAAGGACGGAGCGCTTTGCTTTTAATGAATTTGCATCATAGATTAGAAGCTCACACCGAACGGAACCAATGATCATTTACGCTCAATTTCCTCCATGACATAAGCTTCAATGATGTCGCCTTCTTTAATATCATTAAAGTTTTCAAGTGTAATTCCACACTCATAACCTGCAGCAACTTCTTTCGCATCATCCTTAAAGCGCTTAAGGGCATTTATGGCCCCTTCATATACAACAATGCCATCACGGATAAGTCGAACAGTGGAGTCTCGAGAAACTTTGCCTTCAGTTACATATGAACCAGCGATCGTACCAATTTTTGATACTTTAAAGGTCGTACGAACTTCTACTTGACCAATCACTTTCTCCTCAAACTCAGGATCTAACATCCCTTTCATCGCTGCCTCGATTTCATCAATCGCGTTATAAATAACACGGTGAAGACGAATATCCACCTTTTCTGCTTCAGCCGTACGCTTAGCATTTACATCTGGACGAACATTAAAACCGATAATGATCGCATTTGATGCAGACGCTAAAATGACATCTGATTCAGCAATCGCTCCAACACCTGCATGAATAATATTAACTTTAACACCTTCAACTTCAATTTTCTCAAGTGAACCGCGCATTGCTTCTGCAGAGCCTTGAACATCAGCCTTAATGATAATATTAATATCTTTTACTTCACCTTGCTGAATTTGGTTAAATAAGTCATCTAGACTAACTCTAGAGTTTTCTGCAAGGTTTTCTTCACGTTGACGAGACATACGTGCTTCACCAATAGAGCGCGCTTTTTTCTCATCTTCGAAAGCTTGAAATTGGTCTCCAGCTTGTGGTACTTCATTTAAACCTGTAATTTCAACAGGTGTAGAAGGCCCCACTGTCTTAACACGTCTACCTAGGTCATTTACCATTGCTCGAACACGACCAAATGTATTTCCGACAACAATCGGGTCACCGACGTTTAATGTTCCACTTTGCACAAGTAGTGTAGCAACGGCTCCACGACCTTTATCAAGCTGAGCTTCGATAACTGTTCCTTTCGCGAGTTTATTAGGATTCGCTTTTAATTCCTCTACCTCGGAAACAAGAAGGATCATTTCAAGAAGCTCATCAATTCCAGTACCGTCTAAAGCAGAAACATTAACGAAAATCGTGTCTCCACCCCAAGCCTCTGGTACAAGTTGGAACTCCGTTAATTCTTGCATAACACGGTCAGGATTCGCTGCTTCTTTATCAATCTTATTGACTGCAACGATAATTGGAACACCAGCTGCTTTAGCATGACTGATTGCTTCCTTCGTTTGTGGCATTACACCATCATCTGCTGCTACTACCAGAATCGTAATATCAGTGACTTTCGCCCCACGAGCACGCATTGTTGTAAAAGCCGCGTGTCCTGGAGTATCGAGGAAGGTGATTTTCTTTCCACTTGCCTCGATTTGATAAGCACCAATATGCTGCGTAATCCCACCAGCTTCTCCAGCCGTAACCTTCGTATGTCTAATTGAATCAAGAAGTGTCGTTTTACCATGGTCAACGTGCCCCATAATCGTTACGACAGGGGGACGCTCCTGTAGGTCCTCTTCTTTATCTTCATCAACATAGCTTTCAATATCCATCTCATCAACAATAATTTCTTCCTCAACTTCCACTCCGAAATCACTAGCAATGAGTTCAATTGAATCTTTATCGAGCTCTTGGTTAATCGTGGCCATTACTCCAAGCATCATCAGCTTTTTAATAATCTCCGACGGCTCTTTATTTAACTTTCCAGCTAACTCACCTACCGTCAACGAACCAGAATATGTAATTTTTTCTGGTAATGCTTTAGGTTTAGCTTGCTCCGGACGCCCTTGGTTTTTTTGTTGTCTTCCACGCTGCTGCTGTTGATTTTGTTGGTTTTGGGGCTTTTGACCTTTTTTCTTATTGTTTGTAGGCTTTTGTTGCTGATTATTTTTTGGCTTTGCAGGCTTTTCGTTTTTGACATCCGGTTTAGGATCAGCTGTTTTCCCTGAAGAAGATTCCCCTCCTCCTTCTAACTTACGAATCACATCCTCGTCAATAATTGACATATGATTTGATACAGATTCCCCTAAATCCTTAAGTTGCTCGATAACATCTTTGCTCGGTACGTTTTTTTCTTTTGCATATTCATATATTCGCATTTTCCTCATACACTTACCTCCACTTTCATTGGTCAATTAATGCAGTCATTTTTTTCGCAAAACCCGCATCTTTTACTCCAATTACGACCCGCTCAGCCTTTCCTATCGCTTGCCCTAATGTTGAACGATCAGATAGGATTCTAACAGGGATACTATAATGGCTGCATTTGTCCAATATCTTTTTCTTTGTTAGTTCAGCTGCATCATCTGAAAGCAGTACGAGATACAAAGAACGTCTTCGTACTTCTTTAATGACCAGCTCCTCTCCAGTAGTTAGCTGTCTTGCTCTTGCTGCTAGACCGAGTAAGGATATCCATTTCGGGGTCACTTCACTCATTATTTCTGACCTCGTTGTCTTGCAAGTTCTAGCTCGTCATAAAGCTCAGGGCTAACTTTGACTTGCAAATGCCTTGAAAGGACATCTTTTTTCTTCGCCATTTCAAAACATTCCTGATTATTGCTAATATAAGCACCTCGACCATTCTTTTTACCCGTAGGATCAACCGTTACCTCTCCCTCCGGAGAACGAACGATACGAATGAGTTCATGCTTTGGTTTCATTTCGTTTGTCACAACACATTTTCGAAGAGGAACTTTTCTTTGTTTCATTTGCCCCATCCCCTTTTTTATTCTTGCTCTTCCACCAAATCAGGAACAAATGTATCTTCTTCCACATTTACATTTGCACCCTCACCTCGAGGTTCAACATAATTAGCATCATTTAGCAGACCAAGTTCTTCAGCCTCTGATTCACTCTTAATGTCAATCTTCCAACCTGTTAACTTTGCAGCCAAACGAGCATTCTGTCCTCTTTTTCCAATCGCAAGAGACAATTGGTAATCCGGAACGATAACTTGAGTCATTTTTTCATCCTCATTGACATTAACCTTGATAACCTTTGATGGACTTAACGCATTTGCTACATACTCAACAGGGTCCTCAGACCAACGTACAATGTCGATCTTTTCACCTTTAAGCTCATTTACAATGGTTTGAACACGTTGCCCTCTAGGACCTACACACGCACCAACTGGATCAACTTCCGGGTTTTCCGCATGAACGGCAATTTTAGACCGATCCCCTGCTTCACGGGATACGGACTTAATCTCTACGGTTCCATCATAAATTTCAGGAACTTCTAACTCAAATAATCGTTTCAATAGCCCTGGATGCGAACGTGAAATTAATATTTGAGGGCCTTTTGTCGTTTTTTCAACTTTGGTAATATAAGCCTTAATACGATCATTGTGTTTATAAGATTCGTTTGGCATCTGCTCATTTAACGGAAGCAAGGCTTCAACCTTCCCAAGATCAACGTAGATAAAGCGATGATCCTGACGTTGGACAATTCCCGTCATAATATCTTCTTCACGGTCAATGAAGTCAGAATAAATAATACCACGCTCTGCTTCTCTTACACGTTGTGTAACTACTTGTTTTGCAGTTTGCGCAGCAATTCGTCCAAAGTCTTTTGGTGTTACTTCGATTTCAATGATATCATCAACTTCATAGTTTGGATTAATATGCTTTGCTTCTTCTAAGGAAATTTCTAGTCTTGCATCGAACACTTCTTCAACTACTGTTTTTCTTGCAAAAACACGAATACTTCCATTTTCCCGGTTTACATCAACTCGAACATTTTGAGCTTGATTAAAGTTTCGTTTATAGCCTGAGATAAGAGCTGCTTCAATTGCTTCAATAATAACTTCTTTTCCTATCCCTTTTTCTCTTTCTAATGTAGCTAGTGCATCCATAAATTCACTATTCATGGATTTCTTTCCCCCTTTCAATTTAAAAGAAAATACCATTCAATAACACATGACAATCTATTAAAAAATAATCGCTAATCTAGCACTGGCTACTTTATTAGCAGGGATTGAATATATTTTCTTACGTGTTTTAATTTTCACTTCTATTTCAAGTGTTTCACCATCATAAGATTGTAGCATACCTTCAAACGCTTTTTCGCCATCGATTGGCTCGTATGTCGTTACGTGAATGTTTTTTCCAACAGATTTTTCGAAGTCGCTTTCTTTTTTCAAAGGACGCTCCGCTCCAGGTGAGGAAACTTCTAAGAAATAAGCTTGCTGAATTGGATCAAGTTTATCAAGCTTTTCACTTAATTGTTCACTAACCTTGCCACAATCTTCTAGATCAACACCAGAATCTGAATCGATAAAAATCCGGAGAAACCAATTTGGTCCTTCTTTTTTAAATTCCACGTCCACAAGTTCTAAATCAAGCTCGTCTAATATCGGTGTAACGAGTTCTGCTGTTAGATCTGTTACTTTTTGACTCAATCTGTACCCTCCTTGCTGTTAGAGTTCCTTTTATTTTTATCATTTTAAGAGCTAGTTAATCCTACATTGGTCAACGAACAACGAAAGAGTGGGTTTCCCCACTCTTTTCACGACGTATTCTAAGTATTACCATAATCACAATATCATACTCTCTAAACCATTGCAACAGATAGCATCTACGTTCGTTCGTTAAACACGATTAAAACAAGGATAACTGATTTGATTCTGGTAAGCCTTCGAGACAGCCATGATCATCTAGATGTTCGACAACCGTCTTTGTCAGCTTCGCTCTTTGCTGTAAGTCTTCTTTAGATAAAAATTCTCTTTCTGCTCGTGCTTTCACAATATTTAAGGCTGCATTTGTCCCAACTCCAGTCATTGCATTAAACGGAGGAAGTAAACTATTTCCTTCTACGATAAACTCGGTTGCACTTGAACGGTACAGATCCACTTTTTGAAAGGAATAGCCGCGCTCACACATTTCTAATGCTAACTCGAGAACAATGACAACAGCTTTCTCTTTAGGTGCAGCATCGAGGCCCTTCGCATTAATTTCTTCAATTTTTGCTCTTATTGCTGTCGAACCTTTAATCATTGTATCCAAATCAAAATCATCAGCACGTACAGTAAAGTATGCTGCATAATATAGAATCGGATGATGGACTTTAAAGTACGCTATTCGGACAGCCATTAATACATATGCAGCAGCATGGGCTTTCGGGAACATATATTTAATTTTCATACATGACCCTATATACCAGTCAGGGACGTCATGCTTTTTCATTTCCTCAATCCATTCTGGCTGAAGGCCTTTCCCCTTACGAACAAATTCCATAATTTTAAAAGCTAACGATGGTTCAAGCCCTTTATATATGAGGTAAACCATAATATCATCACGACAGCCAATAACATCCTTTAGCTCACACGTTCCATTATAAATTAATTCGTTCGCATTGTTTAACCAGACATCGGTACCGTGCGATAACCCTGAAATTTGGACAAGCTCTGAAAACGTACTTGGCTTAGTTTCCTCAAGCATTTGTCGAACAAACCTTGTTCCGAACTCTGGGATACCTAACGTTCCTGTTTTACACATAATTTGCTCTTCAGTAACACCAAGAACATCCGGTCCACTGAAAATTTTCATAACTTCCGAATCGTCGGTTGGAATGGTTTTCGGGTCGATACCACTTAAATCTTGAAGCATACGTATAACAGTTGGGTCATCGTGTCCTAGAATATCGAGCTTTAGTAGATTATCATGGATCGAATGGAAGTCAAAGTGAGTCGTTTTCCATTCAGCATTTTTATCATCTGCGGGGAACTGGATTGGACAGAAGTCATGTATATCCATGTAATCAGGAACAACGATAATCCCACCTGGATGCTGACCCGTAGTCCGTTTAACTCCTGTACATCCTGAAACTAAACGGTCAATTTCAGCCCCTCGAATATGAAGGTCATGATCCCCTTGATAGCCTTTTACGTATCCATATGCGGTTTTTTCCGCCACTGTACCGATCGTACCAGCACGGTATACGTATTCTTCACCAAACAACTCCTTCGTATAATGGTGTGCACGAGGCTGGTATTCACCAGAGAAATTTAAATCGATATCCGGAACTTTATCACCTTTAAAGCCTAAGAACGTTTCAAATGGAATGTCTTGTCCATCTTTTACATACGCAGTCCCACACTCAGGACAATCCTTATCAGGTAAATCGTAACCTGAACCAACTGAGCCATCGTCAAAGAAGTACGAATGATGACAACTTGGACAAACGTAATGTGGCGGCAGTGGATTAACCTCCGTAATTTCGGTCATCGTTGCAACAAACGAAGAACCTACTGAACCTCGAGAACCGACGAGATAACCATCAATAAGCGATTTCTTTACAAGTTTATGAGATATTAAATAGATTACCGCGAATCCGTGTCCGATAATGCTCTTTAGCTCTTTTTCCAATCTCGCTTCTACAATCTCAGGTAATTCATCCCCATAAATCCTTCTTGCCATACTGTAGCTCATTTCACGAATTTCTTCATCTGCCCCTTCAATTTTAGGTGTATATAGTTCATCAGGAATTGGATGAATCTCCTCAATCATATCCGCTATTTTTTGTGTATTCGTTACAACGAGCTCCTTGGCACGTTCCTCACCAAGAAATGAGAACGCCTCTAGCATTTCAGTTGTCGTTTTAAAATGAACCTGTGGCAACGTTTGTTTATTTAAAGGATTTGCTCCACCTTGAGAAGCAATAAGGATTTTTCGATAAATATGATCTTCTTCATGTAAGTAATGAACATTACCTGTTGCAACTACCGGTTTATCAATTTTTTCACCTAATGTTACAATATTTGAAATAATTTCAATAAGGGCTTGTTCATTTTTTACAAGCTCTTTTTCAATTAAATGTTGATAATTAGACAATGGTTGAACTTCTAAGTAATCATAGAATGCCGCAATTGACTCTACTTCATCAGGTGATTTTTGCATCATCCCTTCAAACACTTCACCTTGATCACAAGCTGTACCGACAAGTAAACCTTGTCGATGCTTTTGAAGCAGTGAACGCGGGATGCGTGGTGTTCTGAAAAAATACTCAACATGCGATTGAGAAACAAGCTTATATAAATTTTTGAGCCCCTCTTGTGTTTGAGCAAGAATTGTACAATGTGAAGGGCGTTGACGGTGAAAATTCCCTTGCCCCATATGGTCATTCAATTCATCATGAAATTCAATGTCACGCTCATTAGCATCCTTGACCATTTTCCAAAGTAAATAGCCTGTTGCCTCAGCATCATAAATCGCTCGGTGATGACTGACTAGCTCAATATCAAATTTTTTACATAAGGTATTAAGTCGATGATTTTTTAATTCTGGATATAAGAAACGACCTAATTCTAACGTATCAATTACTGGATTTTCCGCTTCTCCTAACCCAATTTTTTGATAACCGACATTAAGAAAACCCATATCAAAACTAGCATTATGTGCGACTAAAATTGAATCTCCGACAAAATCACGAAACTTTTTAAGCACCTCTTCAACTTCTGGTTGGCCTTTAAGCATGTCGTCCGTAATCCCGGTCAATTCAATAATAGTATTAGATAACGGTTCATGTGGATCAGCAAAGGATTCAAAACGATCGATGATTTCTCCACCCTTCACTTTTACTGCTGCAAGCTCGATAATCGTATTATAGACAGCTGACAACCCTGTCGTTTCTACGTCAAAGACAACATATTCATCTTCTAATAGCTGCCGATGTGCCTCGTTATATGCAATTGGCACACCGTCATCGACTAAATAAGCCTCCATTCCAAAGAGTACCTTAATCCCATGTTTTTTTCCGGCTGAATAAGCTTCAGGGAACGACTGAACAACACCATGATCCGTAATTGCAATAGCTGGATGTCCCCATTTTGCAGCTTGTTCAACATAACGCCCCGCAGAGACCATACCATCCATTTGACTCATTGTCGTGTGAAGATGTAGCTCTACTCGTTTTTCGCCTTCGACAGCATCGTCGGCTCTCTCATTAGGTTTTATTTGGTTTAAATCATTAGCAATCATCACTAAATCGCGAACAAAGGTATCGTTTTGGACTCCCCCGCGAACTTTTAACCACATTCCCTTTTTGACAGATTGAAGTAGCGGAATATCTTCCTTATCTCTAGAAAACATCTTTACCATGATCGAATCAGTGTAATCGGTTATTTTGAAAGTCAGAAGCGTTCTCCCACTACGTAATTCACGCGTCTCTGAGAAAAATACATAGCCTTGAACGGTTATACGTCGTTCTTCATCAACAATCGCCTCAAGCGGAATTGGATCGTCTTTAATCGGATAACCTAAAACGAGTTCTTGTTTACTAGCACTATCATCACTTTGCTGTTGCTGCTTCTTCTTTTCGAGAATGGCCTCAACAATCTTGGCATGATCTTCCTGCTCCCTCTGTTCAAGAAAACGAGCAAATTCTTTCTTAGACTCCTTAATATTCGCATCAATTTGGATGTTCGGTAAACAAAGGTTCGCTAAGGTGTTTTGGAAAGGTTCAACTAACTTTCGTTTTAAAGCAACTGCCTCAGTCTCATTTCTTACATTTATCATTAAACGTTTTCCGTCAAAACTTGGTGTTTGATTTTGTAATAAGTCACGAAGTCCCGATGAAATGGTTTCTAAGTTTGACACGATTAACGGCCAATAATCTGACCAGTTAACGTCAGCTGGTTGACAAGCTTCGTAATGAAAGGTGAAGTCAACCGATGCAATATGCTTAAACGATTCCTTTAAGCGATTCGCGAATAATTCATAAACTGTTGACGGAACTACTGTTGGCAATTCAATATGAAATTGCCAAGATTTTTGTTCCTTTGATATCACTAACTTGCGAATTTTCCCCTCGGCAAAATGACGAGTTACAACTTCCTCGGGTATTTGTAATTGCTGGAGGAGTAATGTCAATCTCTCTTTGCGTAAATTCTCATCTTGAGTCACTTTATTCACCCTCCCGACATCACATTAACTTACATACAGATAATTGAGGGTGTTTTAACAGGTTATGAATAACCGATTAAAACACCCTCCTAATAATACTATAATTGATTATACTAGCTTTTTGAATTGTTCTTGAAGAGTTTTCTCTAAATCGTCAACATGGACTTCAAGCATTTCCCCTGTTTGACGAATTTTAACTTCTACAATTTTTTCAGCCGCTCGCTTTCCTACCGCCACTCGAATCGGTACCCCAATTAAATCTGAATCTTTAAACTTTACGCCCGCTCTTTCAGGACGATCGTCGAATAATACATCAAAATTTTGCTTTAAAGATGTATATAGAGACTCCCCAAGGTTTCTTTGGTCGTCATCTTTTACATTAATCGTTACAAGATGTAGATCGAATGGAGCAACAGATACCGGCCAAACTAGACCATTTTCATCATGATGCTGCTCAACAATTGCAGCGACTGTACGTGAAATACCAATTCCATAACAGCCCATAATCATTGTTTGTGATTTTCCATTTTCATCAAGATAATTTGCCCCAAGAGCTTCACTATATTTTGTACCTAGTTTAAAAACGTGTCCAACTTCAATTCCTTTTGCAAACTTGATAACACCTTGCCCATCCGGAGAAGGATCACCCTCTTGGATTATGCGAAGGTCATTAAAGTCTGAAATGCTAAAATCACGCTCTAAATTAACATTTTTATAATGAGCATCCTTTTCATTTGCACCACAAACACCATTTACAATCGCTGCGACTGCATGGTCAGCAACAACCTTTATCCCGTTCGGAACACCTATAGGACCAATAAAACCAATTTCACAATTTAAGTGTTCTTTCGTCTGCTCAGGTGTGGCTAATTCAACGATTGCTTTATTAAAGAGATTCTTTACTTTTATTTCATTGACTTCGTGGTCACCACGAACTAATACAAGGACAGGTTCTTCATTTACAATAAAAAGCAATGATTTAATTATCCGCTCCTTGCTTACATTTAAAAAGGAAACTATATCATCAATTGCTTTTACATTCGGTGTTTCAACCTTTTCTAACGATTCAACGCTTTCATCAGATTTTTCATAAGAAGCAACGACTGGTGCAATTTCTACATTAGCAGCAAATGTTGAACGGTCAGAATAAGCAATTGTATCTTCCCCAATCTCACTTAATACCATAAATTCATGCGTATCTGTACCACCAATTGCGCCGGAATCCGCTTCAACTGCACGAAAATCTAGCTTAAATCGAGAGAAAATTCGTTGATAAGCATCATACATAGAATCATAACTAGCATCAAGTCCTTCTTGCGATATATCAAACGAATAGGCATCCTTCATAATAAATTCGCGTGAACGTAGGACCCCAAATCGAGGTCTACGTTCATCACGGTATTTAGTTTGAATTTGATACAAATTCATTGGTAATTTCTTGTATGACTGTACATCGTCGCGAACGAGTGTCGTAATCACTTCCTCGTGTGTTGCCCCCAATACAAAATCACGTTGATGCCGATCTTTCAAACGCATTAACTCAGGGCCGTAATCGCCTAAGCGTCCAGATTCTTCCCAAAGCTCAGCTGGCTGAATGGCCGGCATCAATACTTCCTGCGCGCCAGCATCGTCCATTTCCTCACGAACAATTTCTTCTACTTTGCGAAGAACTCTTTTTCCTAAAGGTAAATAAGAGTATATTCCTGAAGCCGTCTGACGAATAAGGCCGGCACGGAGCATTAACTGATGACTTTTTATCTCAGCATCTGCTGGTACATCTCGTAGTGTAGGGGATAAATACGTACGTTGTCTCATCTAAAAAACCCTTTCCATTTCCTGATCTACATGAAAAATTTATTTATGTCGTTCCAAGTTACCACAATCATGAGTAACATTAGTAAAGCAAATCCAATAAAGTGAACAATTCCTTCTTTTTGCGGATCGATAGGTTTACCTCTAACCGCTTCAAGACCTATAAATATTAATCTCCCACCATCCATCGCAGGAATTGGTAAAAGGTTAATGATTCCTAAGTTTACGCTTAAGGCTGCCGCCCACTGAAGTAAAACGAATATTCCCATTGCAGCCGCTTCACCAGTGTAATTATATATTCCAACAGGGCCTGCAACATGATCTAATTGAAATTCACCTGTTACAATCGTCCTTAATACTTCAAATATCATTGTCATAAACAAGTATGTTCTTTCTGCACCAAACAATATTGAACCTACTATCGAAAACTCTGTCGGGGCCCCGATTCCGACAAAACCTTCAGGCTCTCCCAACTGTCCTTCACGTTCATCAGGAGTCACTTCTATATTAAAGATTTGACCGTTTCGTTCAACCTCAAACACAATCGGTTGCTTAGGGTTTGCTTGGATTATGCTCGTCATGTCTTTCCAAGTATCTAAAGGGGTATTTTCAATACTGATAACACGGTCGTTTTTTTGTAAACCGGCTTCAGCTGCTGGACTATTTGGTGTAACCTCTCCGATTTTTGCTTCGTCAACAGGCATGCCTTGTATTAATGCAAAAAGCGTTAATAATCCAAACGCTAAAATGAAATTCATGAGCGGCCCAGCAAAAATAGCCATTGCTCGTTGTCCAACCGTTTTTGAGCCAAACTGTCTATTCCAGGGAGCAATTTGTGTTGCTCGCTCATCCTGAACTAATTCGGCCTTTTCATTTACACGATATCTGACGAGTTCATCCATATCATTATAAGCTTCAATAAATAATTCTCGTTCTAGATCTAATCGCTCAACTTGTACGACTCTCGCCTCAGGATGCCTCGACTTATTATTGATAATAATTCGTGACACTTCATTAAGATGATTAAAAACTAACCCAACTTCATATCCTGGTTTGATTTCAACTATTTCCGGATCTTCTCCAGCCATACGGACAAATCCTCCTAAAGGAAGGAGACGAATCGTATAGACCGTTTCATCCTTCTTAAAGGAAAACAACTTTGGTCCAAAACCAATCGCAAATTCACGACAAAGAATACCTGCCCTTTTTGCAAAGTACAAGTGCCCCCATTCATGAATAAAAACAAGAACACCAAAAATAATGACGACAGAAAGTAAAGTTTCCAATGTACCAATTCCACCTTTCGCTAGATTCTTGAGTGGATAAACGTTCGTGTTTCTTGATCAACCTCAATAATTGTTTCTAAAGTAGGTAATGAAATAGTTTGATGTCGTTCAAGTGCAGCCTCAATTAAATATTCAATTTCTAAAAAGGTAATTTTACTAGCTAAAAAAGCAGCCACCGCTTCTTCGTTTGCAGCATTTAAAACTGTCGGCATCGTTCCACCAACTCGCCCTGCCTCATATGCGTATGCCATGCAACGAAAGCGTTCAAAATCGAGCTTCGAAAAATGGAGCTTGCCTATTTCCCATAAGTTTAACCTTTCACTTGCCGTACGTTCAAGTCTATTCGGATAAGTAAGTGCGTATTGAATCGGGACACGCATATCAGGTGTTCCTAATTGAGCAATTACACTACGATCAATAAACTCGACCATTGAATGAATAATACTCTCCTTATGTAACACAACATCGATTTTCTCATAAGGAATATCAAATAACCAATGTGCTTCGATAACTTCTAATCCTTTATTCATCATCGTAGCGGAATCAATGGTAATCTTTGCTCCCATAGACCAATTTGGATGATTTAATGCTTCTTCTACCGTTACTCCTTCTAACTGCTCTCGCTTACGATCACGGAAGCTTCCACCTGAGGCTGTTAAAATTAATCGGTCAATATCATCCTGCCTCTCACCATTGAGGCATTGATAGATAGCAGAGTGCTCACTATCTACCGGTAATAACGGGACTTGATAATTTTTTGCTTCCTTCGTTACAATATGACCAGCTGTGACAAGTGTTTCTTTATTAGCAATTGCAATTGTCTTTCCTTCCTTAATCGCTGCAATGGTTGGGCCTAACCCAACACTTCCAAGAACCGCATTGACTAATACATCTGAAGAAGGGTAAGTAGCAACTTCAAGTAAACCTTCAGAACCATAAACAACTTTTGTTCGCTCAGGTATTTGAAGCAATAATTTTTCATAATCCTCTTTATTTTGGACTGAAACTAGTTGAGGAGAAAAATCATAAATTTGCTTGATAGCTAGGTCAATATTTTTCCCTACTGACATGGCTACTAATTTAAACTGTTCGGGAAACTGTCGAATAACATCTAATGTCTGTGTCCCGATTGAACCAGTAGCCCCTAATAAACTAATATGTTTCAACATACTCACCTACTGTTCGAAATATCACCTAATTAATATGTATCTTGTCTATTTCTTTTTTTAAATTAGCTGTAAAAGATGAAGAATCGGCATCACGTAAATGAGACTGTCAAACCGATCAAGAATGCCACCATGTCCGGGTAAAACATTTCCAGAATCTTTGACTGCATAATGTCGTTTTAATGCAGATTCAACTAAATCACCTAACTGTCCAAACGTTGAAGCCACTAGGATAATAAACAGCGCTGTAATATAAGATACAAAACCAGGGAATAACAGATAAAATATGGAGCCAACAATAACTGCTGCTATTATACCACCAATTGAGCCTTCAACTGTCTTTTTGGGGCTGATATCAGGCCATAACTTACGTTTACCAAATGCTCGTCCTGCAAAATAAGCACCCGAATCTGTTGTCCAAATTAAAAACATTACAAAGAAGACTAGAAAAAGACCTGTTTCCGGTACTTCTCGAGTCATGATTAAATAATGAAAACCGAACCCAACATAAACAGATGAAAGGATAACAAAGCCAACTTCATCGAAAGTAAACGTATTCTTAGTAAGCACTGTAAACATTAATAAAACAAGAATTAAAAAAATAAAAATTTCTACCTTTGTAAAATGAGAAGGGACTACTCTTTCAAACCAAGTTGTTGGTACGAGCAACAACCACATTGAAATAAGACTTATTCCACCCATTATTGAAAATGGTGCAATTTTTTTCATCTTTAATAATTCGATCATCGCGACTGAGGCAACGATGGTTATAAAGAGAGCAAAGAACCAACCTCCTAATAAAACCATACTAACGAAAACAGCCCCGCCTATGATTCCTGTAATAATCCTCTGTTTCAAACTAATGTCGCCCCTCTCTTAAATGCCTCCATACCTTCGTGCACGTTTTTGATAGACGGCGATAGCATCTGCAAAGTGTTCTTCATTAAAGTCAGGCCAAAGTACATCCGTAAACCAAAATTCACTATATGCAAGCTGCCATAGCATAAAATTACTTAATCTAATTTCTCCACTCGTTCGAATTAATAAATCTGGATCACGTAAATCAGATGTCATTAAATACTTATTAAGAAGCTCTTCATTGATATCCTGTTCCTTTAGTTGACCAGATTGAACTTGTTGTGCGATGGCTTTCATTGCTTCAAGTATTTCAAAACGACTTCCATAATTCAAGGCAAAATTTAAAACTAAGCCAGTGTTATTTCTCGTTTCGTGTACTGCTTTCTGTACTGCGAGAAGAGTATGCTCAGGTAGGTTCTCAAGACTACCCATTAAACGCACTTTCACATTTTGTTCGATTAGCTTAGGAAGCTCTATTCCAAGAAAACGTTCTGGAAGTTTCATTAAATAATCGACTTCTGTTTTTGGTCTTTTCCAATTTTCCGTTGAAAATGCGTATAATGTTAAGATCTCTACCCCTAAATTATTAGCTTGTCGTACAATTTTATTAATTACTTTCATGCCCTCACGGTGTCCAGCAATACGAGGTAACCCTTTCTGCTTCGCCCACCGTCCATTACCATCCATAATAATGGCTACATGCTTTGGTATTTCTGTCACTGATTTCGAATCAATAGGTTCGTTCGTTGAAAAGCTAGCTTTCCATTTTGAAAATTTCTCAAGCATCCGTAAGCCCTCCATCATACTACAGCAATTTCCATCTCCAAACAAAGCTCTGCATGAAAGATGATATGAAAGTGTAAAAAACCCCCTATAATAAGAGGGTCTCTTACATTATCCATTTTACATTGAAATTGTTTACACTTCCATTATTTCTTTCTCTTTATTATCAGCGGCTTCATCTACTTTAACAATAAATTTATCAGTTAGCTTTTGAACCTCATCTGTTCCGCGACGAAGCTCATCTTCCGTCATCTCGCCATCTTTCTGTAATTTTTTCAAGTCGTCATTTACGTCTCGACGAACATTACGAATGGCTACCTTTGCTTCTTCTGCAGATTTTTTGACAATCTTAACAAGATCTTTACGACGTTCCTCTGTTAACGGAGGAATTGAGATACGAATAATAGCACCGTCATTTGATGGAGTAAGACCTAAGTCTGACTTTAAAATCGCACGCTCAATATCACCAATTGACGTCTTGTCAAAAGGCTGAACAACAAGGAGTCGCGCTTCTGGAACAGAAATCGTTGCTAGCTGATTAAGAGGTGTTTCGGCACCGTAATATTCAACTGTTACACGGTCAAGAAGTGCTGGATTTGCTCTCCCTGCTCTTAACTTGGCAAGTTCACGATTTAATGCCTCAATTGCTTTTGCCATTCGCTGTTCTGCATCTTGTAAAACTGCTGCTGACATATTAATTCCCCCTCACAACTGTTCCAATATCTTCTCCTAGAACAGCTCGTTTAATATTTCCTTCTTCCATTATAGAGAAAACAATAAGTGGTATGTTGTTATCCATACAAAGTGACGAAGCGGTTGAATCCATAACAGCTAAACCTTCCTTAAGTACATCCATATATGTAATGCTCGTATACTTTGTGGCATTTTCATCTACTGAAGGATCGGCACTATAAACCCCGTCCACTTTATTTTTTGCCATTAAAATAACTTCAGCTTCAATTTCTGCTGCGCGTAATGCTGCGGTCGTATCAGTAGAGAAATACGGATTACCTGTTCCTGCTGCAAAAATAACAACACGCTTCTTTTCTAAATGTCGAATCGCTTTGCGTCTAATATAAGGTTCAGCTACCTGTCTCATCTCTATTGATGTTTGAACGCGTGTTTGAATCCCATTATCCTCTAAGCTGTCTTGAAGCGCTAATGAGTTCATAACTGTTGCTAGCATCCCCATATAATCAGCTGTTGCGCGATCCATTCCTTTTGCACTCCCAGCCATCCCTCGCCAAATATTACCGCCACCAACAACAACTGCAACCTCTACATCAAGCTCAACAATTTCTTTGATTTGTGTTGCAACAGATTGGATAACAATTGGGTCAATGCCATAACCTTGTTCTCCAGCAAGAGCTTCACCACTTAATTTTAACACCACTCGATTGTATTTATTATTCATTATGACCTCCATCAGCACGTGAAGTTTGAACATTCTTTGAAAAAAGGGACACTTTGTGCCCCTCTACATGGATTACTTTTTCACTTGAGACATAACTTCTTCAGCGAAATTATCTTCACGCTTTTCTATTCCTTCGCCTACTTCATAACGAATGAATGATTTTACAGAAGCGCCTTTGTTTTGAACATACTTACCAACTTTTTGATCGCCATCTTTAACGAAAGGCTGATCTAAAAGACAAACTTGCTCAAAGAACTTACTTAAACGTCCTTCAACCATTTTTGCAACAATATTTTCTGGCTTGCCTTCATTTAGTGCTTGTTGAGTTAATACCTCACGCTCACGTTCTACTTCTTCTGGAGAGACTTCGTCACGTGATACGTACGTCGGATTAATAGCTGCTACGTGCATTGCAACATCTTTTGCTAGTTCTTCATCAGATGATCCACCTACAACTGTTAAGACACCAATTCTTCCGCCCATATGTAAGTATTCTCCAAAGACATCACCGTCTTCTTTTTCGACAACTTCAAAGCGACGAAGAGAAATCTTTTCACCAATTTTCGCAATTGAGCTATTAATATATTCTTGAACCGTTTGTCCATTCATTGATTGTGACAGTGCTTCTTCAACAGAGGCAGGACTATTCGCAAGAATATGTGAAGCAAGCTCACCAACTAAGTTTTGGAAGTTTTCGTTTTTAGCAACAAAATCCGTTTCAGAGTTAACTTCTACAATAACTGCTTTGTTTCCTTCAGATTTAACAAGTGCAAGTCCTTCTGCAGCTACACGGTCAGCTTTCTTCGCAGCACTTGCAATCCCTTTTTCACGTAGGAAATCAACTGCTTTTTCCATATCACCATTTGTTTCTGTTAATGCTTTTTTACAATCCATCATTCCAGCGCCTGTTTTTTCACGTAATTCTTTTACCATGCTTGCTGTTACAGCCATGTAAAACGCCTCCTTAAAATATCAGTATGTACTTTTTTATTAATTACAAACTACTTTTACAAAAGATATCGTCTTTCTAGCAAAAAAGGTGATAAAGGGCAACCCCCCTTTACCACCCTTTTGTCTGAGAACAAATGAAATTAAACTGTTGTTTCTTCAGCTTCAGCTGCTTCTTGCTCTTCAGCAGAAGTTGATTCGATTACTGCATCTGCCATTTTTGCAGTAAGAAGTTTTACCGCACGAATTGCATCATCGTTACCTGGAATTACATAGTCAATTTCATCTGGATCACAGTTCGTATCTACAATCGCAACAATTGGGATATTAAGCTTGTGAGCTTCCGCAATTGCAATGCGTTCTTTACGTGGGTCAATAACGAATAGTGCATCTGGTACACCTTGCATGTCTTTAATTCCACCTAAGAACTTTTCAAGACGATCCATTTCCTTTTTAAGAAGGATAACTTCTTTTTTAGGTAGAACATCAAATGTTCCATCTTCTTGCATCTTTTCAAGGTTCTTAAGACGGCTAATACGCTTTTGAATTGTTTCAAAGTTTGTAAGCGTACCACCTAACCAACGTTGGTTGATGAAATACATGCCACAACGCTCAGCTTCTTCCTTAACTGAATCTTGAGCTTGTTTTTTTGTACCAACGAAAAGAATTTTCCCTCCGTCAGCTGCTAAGTCACGTACAAAGTTATACGCTTCCTCAACTTTCTTGACTGTCTTTTGCAAGTCAATGATGTAAATTCCGTTACGCTCTGTGAAGATGTAGCGATCCATTTTTGGGTTCCAACGACGAGTTTGGTGACCGAAGTGTACCCCTGCTTCTAGTAATTGCTTCATGGAGATTACTGCCACATCCAACACCTCCTTATAAAATGGTTTTTTGTTCCTCCGCGCTCATCATCTTTAAGCAAGACTGACTGTTCAGCACCATTGCTTAAATTAGAGGCGTGTGTGATTAACACCGTGGATTAATATACCACAATGGAAAGCCTGATGCAAGTCGTTTACAGCATTTACCGATAAAATTTCAACATTAATTCAACTTCACCTTTACCTAGGCTAAGTTTTTTCGCGATCGCTTCTGCACTCATTCCTTGTTTCGCAAGGGCAAGTACCTTTGCTGTATCTGATTGTTCGTAGACAACTGATTCTTGATTATCAGCCTCGTCAAGAATAGGAGGTAGATAATCCTCATCTATTACTTCATTATTCTTAGGTGTCTGTTTAAGGAGTGGTTGAACGTTTCCTTCTGAGGTATTGTTCTTACTAGAAGGAACGTCCTTTTGTTGTCGTATGCGGGCTTGGCTTTCTTTTGTACTCAGTTTTAATTCCTTTAGTAGCTCTTTGTTTTCTTCTTTTATTTCATTTGTATAAGAAAAGAGCATATCTTCAATTTCGTCTTTTAACCTCAGTACATGTCTGCGCTCATCTTCTACTTTTGCGTTTCGCTGCATTAATGTTAGAATCCATAGGAATGTAACACCATGAAGCATTAAACTAATCACTACTAAATATGTGGTCATAGTCATACCTTTCTTATCCTGAAAAATCAACAAACTTCCCTTTAAAAGGATGTTCAGCTTTTATTAATTTTGCTTTTTTCTCTCGTTTTTGTTCTTGTTTTTCTTGCTGTTGGTTGCCCTCGTTATCCTCATGATGAAAACGCGTCTTATCTGATTCATCAGCTTCATTTACTTGTTTTCTTTTTTTGTCTTCCTCTAGCTTTAATTGTTCCGAAATAATTTCTTGTCCTACTTGACCCCTTTGTTGCATTTGTTCCTGAATTTTTCCTGCTTTTTGTGACAGTGGAAACGAGCCTTGCATCTCTATCGGACGTAAACTCATTTTCATCCACCTCCCCTAATTAAGCGGTAGAAATATTGATTTCGCTATCAATGATTGAGATTCTAGCTTTGTCGTGTCTCATCACTAGTTTACGGCGATATTTCCCGAAATTAACGTCAACATTTGGAAAAACGGCCTGCTCGACCTTGATAAAGCCTTTATTTGAATCTGTTTGAATATCTTTTAGTTCCGCTAATTGCTCCTCAGTAAGATCGATTACCTCTTTAGTCGTTTGAAAGGAATGCTGAACTCTTAGCTTTAAAATTTTTTCTCTACCTTGCAAAGGGCCTTGTTGCTGTTCTTTTGCTACATATACCTTTAGGAGCTGACTTAGTTTTGTAAGTTCTTCTTGTGATTTCAGTAAATCCTGCTTTAGTGTTCTTTCTCTTGTGACAATATGCTCAGATAAACCGACAAAAATGCTTGTTTTTGTTTGCATATCATTACCAATATTCTTCGCGCGAATACATTCATTTGCAGAAAGACTTCCACCGACAATATTCCCTTTTCCACGTGTACAAATAATTGAGGTTCCAGCTGAACAAGTACTATGAAGAATGGCTTGTACAACTTCAATAGCCCCGCCTGCTTCTACATGACCTTCATTTATAAAAGTCGTTAATAAATCGCCTTTCGCTTTTATAAGGCTTTTATTTTGTCCAACAATGCCAGCTCCTACAAAAATGGATCCTCCAGATTCTAGGTGAGCTCCTTCAACTGTCCCGGTAACTCGAATATCACCGTCTGCTTTCACTTCATAACCAGTTGGGACATTACCTCGAATGACGACGTTTCCAACAAAGGTGATATTTCCTGTCTTTAAATCTAAATCACCTTTTACTTCATATATTGGAAAAACATGAATCACTTTCTTTTCAATACTGATTTGGCCATTGATTAATGAATATAATGCTTGTTCTTCCTCATCCAATCTAGTATTTTTACCTGGTCTTAATTTAAAATCTTTCCCTGGCTTTGCCGGAACTTCCTCGCCGTAAATATTAATACCAGCCGTTCCATTTGTAGCCTTGACTTTTTCGCCAACCTTATCCCCTTCCCTTACAGAAGGAATCTCAAGAAATTCTTTTAAATTTATATTATCTAACGTATCCGTGTCCGTTCCTTTTTCCTCAAATTGAATTGACTGTAAGCGTGCGTCCCTTCCTTTAACAGGTGGCTTTCCACGTGCAATAATTTGTTGTTCTTTTATATCATTCTCATCCGAACAAAACAGTTCTAAAGCCCCTTCGTCAATTCCGTTAATAATACCTTGTTCCTTTATATAATGAAGGAGGTCAGCTTTCGTTAACACATCTTCTTCGTTCCATTTCTCATTTTGGACTAGCGTGGCTTCCATTTTATTTGTAGCAACCTGAATCGAAAAAAATTGATCTAACTCAATCATTCGCACCTCTCCCTATGCACAGGTTAAAACAGAGTATAAAAATACCGTCTATTGCTTCACTTTCAACATTACTTGTTGTAAACGAAATAAAGCCTTTGAATGAATTTGAGAAATGCGAGAAGTCGATAAGTTAAGGATTTGTCCTATTTCGGTTAAAGTCATTTCCTCATAATAAAAGAGACTAATAACTAGCTGTTCCTTCTCAGAAAGCTGAGATATGATTGATGCAAGTTCTTTTTTAGTAGCATCTTCTACAAGTTTTGACTCTGGACTTAACATACGCTTGTCCTCTATGGTCGCAGCATACGTTTCATTTCGTTCAGACTCTTGCGTCGGTTCATCAATGGAAAGCATGTTAGAAACAAAATGTTCAGTCATGACTTGAGCGACTTCATTACTATCCATTTTAAGCTCCTTTGCAACCTCGTCACAGGTCACATTTCTTCCCATGACTTGTTCTAATCTCTCAACAGTAGCTTCAACCTTTTTAATTTTTTCTCGCATGGACCGTGGTAACCAATCCTCTTTCCGAAGACCATCGATAATGGCACCTCTAACACGAAACGAGGCATACGTATCAAATTTTAAATCACGGTCAGGCTCAAATTTTTCTAAAGCATCAAATAATCCTAAAAGTCCATGACTCAATAAGTCATCCTTTACTACATTCTTTGGCAAACCGACTGATATTCGTTGAACATGATAATGAACAAGTGGCATATACAAACGAATCAGTGCATCACACGCGTCATTGTCTCGTTCTTCTAGCCAACTATCCCACAATTTTTTGTCATCGCTCGTCGTTAAGTGGGGCATTCTATTCCCTCCTTATCATGATTTCGAATTCAATAAGTCCTTTACGTAATCGGAAACCTGCTCCGGATTATACATTTCTTTATCCAAACTGAGTTCATTTTCTATTTCTTTTACTTGTTGCTCATTTTCCTCTTGTGTATCGCTGGTTATTGTATTGGTTTCAGTTGCAGTCTCTAAATCAACTGTAACGTACGACCAAACTACTCGAAAAACATATGCAATTAACCATCCAATAACAAACGCAATCAAACTTCGTACGAAAGAGGTCATGGCTAAATTGGCGGACAGGGAAGAGACAAACACGATACAAGCTGAGAAAATACCGAACAGCAAATTTACTAACATTGTTCCAATTAACTTCATATTTCTTTCATTCCCTGATTGACAGTTCGAATATGTAATTTCCTTGTGGAGGGATTAAACTCTATAGTTCGACCGCTTTTCCCTCCCACATCCTCAGCTAAAATCGGAATCCTCAACTCTTTTAACTTTAACCTAACCGCTTCAACGTTTCGTGGGCCAATACGCATCATGTCATTTCCTGTTGAAAAAGCAAACATTTGAGCCCCCCCTGCAATTTTTGCTTTTAAAGAATAAGCCTTTGCACCTTTTCTTTCAAGCTGTTTCATTAATTCGATTATTGCAGTATCCGCATATTTTGCTACATTCATATTATCTTGTTTACTTAGGGAAGAATCGGGTAACATGACATGAGCCATTCCAGATACAAAAGTAATATCATCATAAATCACTACACCAACACATGATCCTAATCCAGATGTTCTAATGGTATTAGGTGGAGTCACAATATTAATATCGGCCATACCCACCTTTATGACCTCACTCATCCATTTCCACCCCTAATGCTGAAAAGATAATATCAAATGAATCGGGATCTGGTAAAAGGAAAAAATGCCCTGACGTTTGGGTAGCAGAGTCGCCAATTTCATTTATATGAGTATCAATTACAATCGCATAATCTCCAACTTGAGACAGTGGCAATAAACCATAACTTAAAATCGCACCTGCCATATCAATACTTAAGCCTGGTACAGTCGGTTGTAAGTTTAACTTTGTAAAGTCTGAAAAAGAAGAAAGATAGGATCCGGCTAAAATATTCCCAACCTCTTGAAGTGCTGACATTCCTAATTCATCAAATGGAGGAGTGTCCAATTGAAAAGATTCATTATGGGTTAACTGCCTAATTAATTGCTCTGTTTCATGAAGAGAGGAAATGTAAAACATACTGCCTGGTGCTTCCCCATCAATTCTTAAAAAAATAGCAGCAACTTCTGTATCAGCTCCCCCAACTTGATTCGGTAATTCTTGAAACGAAACAAGACGGACATCAGGAACACTCATATCAATTGTTCGATTTAACAATGTTGAAAGCGCTGTCGCGGCATTTCCTGCACCAATATTTCCAATCTCCTTAAGAACGTCTAGATGGTAAGGTTTTAACCTATGAAGAAAATCCATTCTATCCTCTCCTTTTCATCTTTAACAATTGCGAATGATATGGGACGCTATACGACTTAAGTGAGAAATTTCATCAATTAAATCGGTCTGTATAGCTGTTTTGGGCATCCCGTAAACAATTGCTGATTCCTGCGATTCTGCAATAGCAAAACAAGAACCTTTTTTTAATTGAAGTAAACCTTCTGTACCATCCGAACCCATTCCCGTCATAATTACAGCGATTTTATGAGTATTAGGTATGTTAGCCAACGATTCAAAAAGAACATCAACTGAAGGACGATGCCCTCTTCTAATCTCATTTTTATTTATTTCAATCTTTAAAACGTTTCCTTGTTCTAGAATTTGCATATGATATCCACCAGGTGCAATATAAGCTACACCATTCTTTAACACTTCACCATGCGTCGCCTCTTTTACTGAAATTGCTGAAAGCGAATCCAACCGAAGCGCTAAAGATTGAGTAAACCCAGGTGGCATATGCTGAACAATGACAATCGGTGCTTCAATTGTTGCTGGAATTTGGGTCAATACTTCCTTTAAGGCTTTAGGTCCACCTGTTGAAGTACCGATAGCAACAATTTTTTTCATACTTTGCTTCCTATCCCGTTTTATAAATTGCGACATTGGTCGTCGTTCTGTCCCTACTTTATGCTCTTTCGGCACCTTTACCTTCGCAGCAAGTAACACTTTTTCAACTATAAGTTCCTCTTTAGTGTAAAGGTCTAATGAAATCGGTCCAGATGGCTTTGTTACAAAATCAACCGCTCCATATTCCATTGCAAGTAAAGTATTGTGAGCTCCGCTCTTTGTTGTACTACTAACCATAATTACCGGACATGGGTTGGTATCCATGATTTTTTTCAAGGTTTCCAACCCATCCATTATAGGCATTTCTATATCAAGGGTAATGACATCAGGACATAGTTCCTTTTGCTTAATTAGAGCGTCCTGCCCATTACGAGCCGTGCCAACAACGTGGAGTTGAGGATTTCTTTCAAGCAAATCTTTAATGACCTTTCGCATAAAAGCAGAGTCATCAACGACCAATACACGAATATTCTTTTCCACGTTAATCCCTAACCTTCTATGTTATTTCTAGCTTATTTGAAAAACGAACGCATTTTTTTTATAAAACTACCTGGACCTTCTTGGTTTAACTCATCACCTATATATCTCTTAACAATTGACTGCAAAGAAGAACTCACTTTCGCTTTCTGGTCATAAAGCACGAAAGGTGTTTGAGATTTCACAGCCTTGATGACAAGTTTATCGTTTGGTAGAAAGCCTAATTCGAGTAAATCTTTCTTAAGAAATTGGCTGGCTACTCGTTGAAAGCTTTCAATGGTTCGCTTACCTTCCTTCTCAGATTCAGCACGATTTACCATAAGATACAAAGGTTTTTCTGCATCATGCGTATAAATATATTTAACCATCGCATAGGCATCAGTCATTGATGTCGGCTCAGGTGTTGTAACAACAAAGACTTCGTGTGCAGCTAAGATAAATTGAATACTCTCCCTTGTAGCTCCTGCACCCATATCTAGAAAGATATAATCGAAAGCCTGTTCAATCAACTCAAGCTGTTGAAAGAATTTTTGCATTCGTTCATCATTAAACTGAATAAATGTTGAAAAGCCAGAACCACCGGCAAGATATGAGATATTCGCAGGACCTTGCTCAATGATATCCCAAACCGTCAATTGATTCTCGAGCATATCTACAATATGATATTTAGCGGAAAGCCCCATTAAAATATCAAGATTGGCCATACCAATGTCTAAATCTAAAATCGCTACCTTATTTCCTAGTTTTGACAACGAAATCGCAAAATTTAAACAGACATTCGATTTACCAACACCGCCCTTACCACTTACAACAGCAATCACTTTTGCGTGTTTTTCATTAGCATGCTGAGTGAGGCGGCGTAAACTTTCAGCTTGATCATTCATGTTAGTCCACCTCTAATACACTCTTCAAAATATATGGCGCTGTCGCTTCAACGATATCATCTGGAACATTTTGACCATTTGTTACGTAAGCAATCCCTTTCCCCAGTTCAATCGGAACATTAATCATAACACCAAACGTTGAAGTCTCATCTTTTTTTGTTAAAATGATTTTCCTTATCGGGATGAGAGAAAATTGATTGAGAATTTCTTTCATATCTTCATATTTCGAAGTTAGCGAAAGAACTAAATAAGTGTTTGCTTCATTTTCAAAATCAATCACTTTAGAGAGTTCTTCAACATATAAACGATTTCTAAAATTTCTTCCTGCCGAATCGACAAGAATCAAATCATAATGTTCAAACTGTTTTGCTGCTTTTTTAAAATCATCAATAGAATAAGCAACTTCTAATGGTATGTTTAAGATTTTCGCATACGTTTTTAGCTGTTCAACTGCTGCGATTCGGTACGTATCTGTCGTTATAAGCGCCACTTTTTTATGCTTTTTTAAAACACAATGAGCCGCAATTTTGGCAATGGTCGTTGTTTTTCCAACACCAGTTGGACCAACAATATTAACCACTTTCTTGTCAAAGGTTAATCCGCCCATTTCATACGGGGACAATAGTTTTAACAAATAATCATGCAATTGTTCTTCAATCTCTTCAAGATTTTTATCATGCCCCTCTTGATTGTACCACGCTTTTAACAAATGTTTCATAATATCTAAACGAATCGATTCTGAAACACCTTGAAGACGTAAGCGGTCATCAATTTGTTGAAAAGGCTCAGGATAATCCTTTACATTTGTTTCGTCTTTTTCATTCATTCCTTGAATCATTTTCTTCAATTGCGTGAGTTCATTCATTAATTCTTTTGTTTGCTCGGTATCTGGATTATCCTTTATTTTTCTACGGTTTGGTAAGTTCGTTTCAACTCTTGGTCGTGGCTGTATCCCTCGACT
This sequence comes from Halalkalibacter urbisdiaboli, assembly GCF_002156385.1. Taxonomy (GTDB): domain Bacteria; phylum Bacillota; class Bacilli; order Bacillales; family Bacillaceae_D; genus Halalkalibacter_A; species Halalkalibacter_A urbisdiaboli. The sequence continues at coordinate 504,513 of NZ_MVJM01000003.1, read as the reverse complement.
TGAAGGTCGATTAATTGATGGGTCAACTGCTGCAATAACTTCTAACTGTTTTTTTGTAAAAAAGCCAAGAAAGCCTCCAATATCTACTTCCTTTGAGTTCAGGATGACCGCATCATCCCCTAGTTCCGCTCGAATTAATTTCATTGCTTCGTGCATTGATTTTGCCGTATATTTTTTTACCTTCAATCTACATTCACCACCCCAACACTTTGCACCTCAACATCAGCTTCAAGTTCGTTATATGAAAGAATCGGCACATGCGGCAAATAACGCTCAAACATTTGACGAACATACATTCTTACCGCTGGAGAACAAAGGATAATCGGTACTTGTCCCATTTGAGAAAGTCGATCTGTCTCTACTGCAGCAGACTCCATAATTCTTTGAGAATCATTTGGATCCATTGAAATAAAGTTACCATGCTCCGTTTGTTGAATAGACTCAGCGATTTTCTTTTCAACCCCACCACTTAACGTAATTACATATAATGGTTCTCCAGGAGTTGTCATTTGTTTTGAAATTTGACGTGATAATGATTGACGAACATACTCGGTTAACAAATCCATATCCTTTGTCATCGGTCCATAATCAGCTAACGTCTCAAAAATGACAGGCAAATTACGAATCGAGATATTTTCTTTCAATAAATTTGTTAATACCTTCTGTACCTCACCGATTGATAATGCATTTGGTGTTACCTCTTCTACAAGAGCAGGATAAGTTTCTTTTAAATGATCCACTAGCTGTTTCGTTTCTTGGCGACCTAGGAGCTCATTTGCATGTCGTTTTATAATTTCAGTTAAATGGGTCGATACAACAGATGGTGGGTCAACAACGGTATAACCGGATAACTCAGCCTGTTCTTTCATATCTTCCCCGATCCATATTGCAGGTAAACCAAAGGCAGGTTCAACTGTGTCTACTCCGACAATACTTTCATCCTCAATCCCTGGACTCATCGCCATATAGTGGTCAAGAAGTAGCTCACCTTTAGCTATTTCATTACCTTTAATTTTGATAGTGTATTCATTTGGTTGAAGCTGAATGTTATCTCGAATCCGAATAACAGGAACAATCATCCCTAGTTCGAGTGCCATTTGACGCCTAATCATAACTACCCGATCTAGTAAATCTCCTCCCTGATTTGCATCTGCAAGAGGGATAAGCCCATAACCAAACTCAAATTCAATCGGATCGATTTGGAGAAGATTAACGACACTTTCTGGTGATTTCATATCATCAGTAGGTTCATCTTCTTCTTGAGCTTCTTCCTCTTCTAATACCCGTTTTTCCATCCTCGACAATTGAAAGCCTCCAAAAACGAGAAAACCTGCGATCGAAAATGTTAATAATTTATCAATTGGCGTAACGACACCTAACAAAAATATCGTCCCTGCTGTAACGTAAAGCATTTTAGGATAAGCTAATAATTGCTTTGATAAGTCCTCGCCCAAATTACCATCAGAGGCTGCTCTAGTAACAATAATCCCTGTTGCGGTTGAAATTAATAGAGCTGGAATTTGACTGACTAGACCATCCCCAACTGTTAAAAGCGTATAGGTTGATGCTGCATTTGATAGGTCCATCCCCATTTGCATCATCCCGATGACTAAACCAAAGATCATATTAATAATGACAATAACGATCCCGGCAATTGCATCACCTTTTACGAATTTACTCGCACCATCCATAGCTCCATAAAAATCTGCTTCTTTTTCAATTTTCTCACGTCTAGCTTTAGCCTCAGCGTCGGAAATCATCCCTGCATTTAAATCCGCATCAATACTCATTTGTTTCCCAGGCATTGCATCAAGGGTAAAACGCGCTCCAACCTCAGATACACGTTCCGCTCCTTTCGTTATAACAACAAATTGAATAATGATTAAAATTAAAAAGACAACAAAACCGACTAAAGCATTCCCTCCAACAACAAACTGCCCAAAAGTATCAATGACATTCCCTGCCTCGGCTTTTCCAAGAATTGAACGTGTTGTTGACACGTTTAACCCGAGACGGAAAAGTGTAACAAGGAGTAATAGAGTTGGAAAAATCGAAAATTGGAGAGGATCGTGTGTGTTCATTGCCACAAGAATAATTATCAAAGCAAGAGAAATATTAATAATTATTAAAAAGTCTAACATAAAAGATGGTAATGGAATAATAAGCATGACAACAATTAGAATCACGCCGAGTAAAACCGAAAGTTCTCTTACTTTCACAGGCACTCTCTCCCCTAACTTCGAACTAATTAATTAACTCGCTGGTTTTTCAAACGATAAACAAAGGCTAACACTTCAGCAACAGCTTTAAATAATTCTTCTGGAACTTGTTGTCCGATGTCTGTTTGAGAATATAATGCCCTTGCCAACGGCTTATTCTCAACCGTAACGATCTCGTGTTCAGCTGCTATCCCTTTTATTTTCTGAGCGATAAAATCAACACCTTTTGCTACAACAATTGGTGCATCAGCTTTTTCTTCGTCATAGCGAAGAGCTACAGCAAAGTGAGTTGGATTCGTAATAACAACATCTGCTTTTGGAACTTCCTCCATCATTCGTTGCATCGCCATTTCCATTTGCTTCTGTCTTCGCTTAGCTTTTATTTTTGGATCTCCATCCATATTTTTATGTTCATCCTTAATGTCTTTTTTTGACATGCGGATTTGTTTTTCATGGTCATATTTCTGATATAGGTAATCAGGGATTGCTAGAAATAACAGTAATACTGCAACAGCAACTCCCATCAGAGCTGCTAATTGAGCAATAACATGAAACCCCGTCTCCACTGATTTTTGGGAAAGTAACATTACTTTTTCCAAATTGAACCAAATAATTAGATATACTACCGTCCCTACTAAACCTATTTTCAACAACGATTTTAGTAATTCAACAAGGGCACGTGCCGAAAAAATCCGCTTCGCCCCTTTTATAGGATCTAGCTTATCAAGCTTAAATTTCAACGGTTCAGTTGTAAAAAGTGCACCTACTTGCATATAGCTAGAAAACGCTCCTGCAACCATTGCTACAAGCATGATAGGTAGTAACACCTTTGAAACTTCCACCAATATTTCAAAAAAAATAAAATTTATATTTTGTTCATTAATGTCCATTAGTAAATAGGTTTGATATACATGCTTCAAAAGATCGATAATGGTTGTACCGAGTATGGCACCACCAAAAAGCCACATAAACAAAAAAACTAACAAAAGTATAATTGCCGTATTTACATCCGTACTTTTAGGAACTTGTCCTTTTTTCCGACTGTCCTGTCTCTTTTTCGGTGTTGCTTTTTCAGTTTTTTCTTCCGCAAAGAATTGTAAATTTAAACGTATATATGCCATGCTACGCTCCTCCTAATAGTTGGAGTAATGTCCTCATTGCAAGTAGCATCTGATCGAACAGTTTCTGAACAATCATAAAAAACACTCCGAGAAAAACCGTTAATAATAAAAGACCAACGATAATTTTAAGTGGCATTCCGACTACAAAAACATTCATCTGTGGTACGGCACGAGACACCATTCCGAGTGCAACATCAACAAGAAATAAGGAACCAACAATCGGAAAAGCCATTTGAAAGGCAATAATAAACATCGAATTGAAAGTTTGCGTTACAAATTGAATAATATTTTCTTGTCCAAAAGGCAAAAAGAGTTGTTCTAACGGAACAAATTGATAACTATAATAAATACCATCAAGCAGCATATGATGTCCGTTCACGGCTAAAAGAAATAACAGAGCAAACGTATATAAATAACTCCCGACAAGCGGGCTTTGTGCTCCCGTTTGAGGATCAACGACATTTGCGATCATAAATCCCATCATGGCATCGATGAATCCCCCTGCCACTTGAATAGCATAAAGTAACATCATAGCAATTAATCCAACCATTAACCCAACAAGTATCTCCTTCATAATTAGCAATAGAAATCCTGTATCTACCTGTATTTCAGGAGCGTCTAGGGTAAAAATCATAATCCAGGCTAGTATCCCAGCCAAACCAATCTTATGTGATACAGGTATAGAACGATGCCCATAAATTGGGAGGACAGAAAAAAAGGCCAGCACTCTAATAAAGACAAGCATGAATGCAGGTAACATATTCACATAATCTGTCATTAGCCAATATACCTGTGAACATTACTAAATATTTGGTAAGCAAAATTCGTTACATGTGATAGCATCCATGGTCCGAATACAATAAGTGCAACAAATACTCCAACAATTTTCGGAATAAACGCCAAAGTCTGCTCTTGAATTTGCGTTGTCGCTTGGAAAATACTTACTAACAAACCTAAACCAAGAGCAATAATTAGTAACGGTCCGGCAACTAACAAAACTGTCCATATCCCATTTTCAGCGATGTTTATAATAAAATCAGACGTCACGCTAGTCACCCTTTCCTTTTAAGAAAAACTTAACAACAAAGATTGTACGATTAAATACCAACCGTCAACTAAAACGAATAGCAATATTTTAAATGGAAGTGCAATCATGACAGGAGGGAGCATCATCATCCCCATGGACATCAGGACACTTGCCACAATCATATCAATAACAAGAAATGGTACAAATATTAAAAAACCTATTTGAAAGGCCGTTTTTAGTTCACTTATCGCAAAAGCAGGTACTAAAGCGGTTAAGGGGATATCATCAAGAGACTCTGGACGTTCTAATCCAGCATAGCCCATAAACAAAGCTAAATCCTTCTCACGTGTATGCTTTGCCATAAACTCTTTCATCGGTACAGCAGCACGAGCAAACGCTTCATCTTGATCAATTTCCCCATCTAAAAAAGGCGTCAAAGCTTGTTCATTCACTTCTGACAAAATTGGTGCCATAATGAAAAAGGTAAGAAATAATGCAAGTCCTATTAATACTTGGTTTGGTGGCATCGACTGTGTTGCTAGTCCTTGTCTTACAAAAGATAGTACAATGACTATTCTAGTAAAACTCGTCATTAATATAAGAATACTAGGTGCAAGGGACAATACAGTTAATACTAATAATAATTGAATTGTTGTTGCTACATTAGCAGGCTCGTCCGTCAAATAATCAGGATCGAAGCCTGGAATCGTCGTTATCGCTGGCATAATAAAATGTTCTAATATCATTATTTTTCTCTCTCCCTCACAGCGTCATGAATTTGTTTCTGTGACTTAGAAACATCAGAAAGCTGCTTGGATAACAGGGCTTTAAACGCATCTTGATTTTTAGGAGATGAGTTTGCTTCAACATAAGTTGAGTCTTCGCCCCGCAAACGACGATTTATCCAAGAAGTCATTTTATTAATTGGAATATCGATTTGTGAAAATTGTTCCTGTTGTTGCGTCATTAGTTGCTTTATCTCTGACTCATCTTCAATTTCCTTTAGTAACTGAATCGTCTCTCCGACTCCAACTACAAGGACTCGATTCCCCACTTTGACCAATTGAACGGAACGATTTGCTCCTAATGGGACACCTCCAACATTTTGAAGCAATTGAGTCGAACGAAAAGCCCTCGTTCGTTTATTAATAAATCGTAGAATCACATAGAGTAGAAAAATAACAAAGGCCAAGGCACCTAACATCTGTGCAAATATTTTAGCTGTGCTTTGTTCAGGTAATCCAGGTTCTTCTGCGATTTCTTCTTGTTCCACAGGTTTGCTCTCATCATTAACTGGAGCTTGACTATCATTAGGCGCTTGAGTTGGATTCGCTTCTTGTTCCTGATTTAATGACTCCAAAACGGTTTTTGAAGCATCTTCACCTTGTTGGTTAGCCGCAACAGGAGATTGAAAAAGAACTGAAAACACGATGACAAAGCACGTTATAGTTTGTATCAAACGCATAGATAGCTACACTCCTTTTCCTGCAAGTACATTCCCTACCCAAGCGTTTTCTTAATTGCTTCAAGAACACGGTCAGCTTGAAATGGTTTAACGATAAAATCTTTTGCCCCCGCTTGGATTGCATCGATAACCATTGCTTGTTGGCCCATTGCTGAACACATAATAACTTTTGCATTTGGGTCGAACGATTTTATTTCTTTTAAAGCGGTAATCCCGTCTTTTTCAGGCATTGTAATATCCATCGTAACTAAATCTGGTGAAAGCTCCTGGTATTTTTCAACAGCTTGAGCTCCATCATTGGCTTCACCAACAACTTCAAAGCCATTTTTCGACAAAATATCCTTAATCATCATGCGCATAAAAGCCGCATCATCAACAATTAACACTTTATGTGACATGATTAAATTCCTTCCTTCCTCTCAAGTGCTTATCCATTATTTAAGATTGTTTATACGCTCAACTTTACTAACAATGTCCGTTACGCGCACACCGAAATTCTCGTCAATGACGACAACTTCACCTTTTGCAATGAGCTTTTGATTAACGAGTATGTCGACTGGTTCCCCTGCTAATTTATCAAGCTCGATAATCGACCCCTGTGTAAATTCAAGAATTTCCTTGATAGAGCGTTTTGTTCGACCAAGCTCAACTGTAACTTGAAGAGGAATATCTAATAACATATTCAAGTTATTTGATTCATTTTGTGATAACTCAGGCGGAGCAAAGTTTGAAAAAGCCGCTGGTTGTACATCAACATTTGGTTGTTGAAATGTTGTTCCTAAATGCTGTTGACCACGTTGTTCATACTGTGGCTGAGCCTGTTGTTGATTAGAATGAACTGGCGGTTGTTCGTATTGAATATGTTGCTGTTGTTGACTTTCTGCTGGTACTGAAGGAGTTTCGTCCATTGTAAGCTCCTCACTCGTAGATGCCCCTGGATTCATTAACTCTTCGACAAGCTGTTTAGCAAAAGAAACTGTAACTAGTTGCATAATGTTTGAATCAATCAAATCCCCAATTTTTAAGCGGAATGAGATCTTTACAAGTATATCATCCTCAGGTACATAACTAATACCCTCTTCTTTTTTCACATCCATTAAATCTATACCAGGCGGGGAAATATCAACCTTTTTATTGAAAATAGTGGACATGGATGTTGAAGCGGACCCCATCATTTGATTCATTGCTTCTTGTACAGCACTAATATGCATTTCACTTAAATCATTTGATGGGTTTGTACCATCCCCACCAAGCATCAAATCGGCAATAATCGCTGCGTCAGTCGTTTTAATAACGAGTAAGTTCATTCCTTCAAAACCTTCTGTATACTGGACAAGAACAGATACATGTGGCTGCGGAAATTCTTGCTCAAGCTTATCACGGCTAATGAGCGAAAGTGTCGGTGTTGTAATATCAACCTTTTGACTTAATAATGTCGACAGAGCCGTAGCTGCGCTACCAAAGGAAATATTCCCAATTTCCCCTAAAGCATCCTGCTCAATATCAGATAAATAATTTTTTACTGGTAATGAATTGTCCTTTTCTTCATGACTCTCCATTTCTACTTGCTCTTCTTGATCATCAGATGAACCTACACCTTTTAGCAATTCGTTGATTTCATCTTGGGAAAGCATATCATCATTCATCATCTTCTGCTGCCTCCTCAATTACATCTGTCACTTGGACAGCGATTTGATTCTTCATTTTTCCTGGTTGAGCGTAGTATTTTGGTTCTCCGCCTACACTCATTAACAGTGGTTTGTTTATAGCTTGATTTAATTGAATTACATCACCTTTACCTAACATTAAAAACTCTTGAATGGTGATTTCTGAACGACCAAGCTCTGCTTGAATTAATAAAGGTGCTTGATGCACTCTCTTCTCTATCGTAATTTGTTCCTTTGGATGACGTTGCTTTTTCTTCTCTTGCATCCAATAATGGATGGAAAGCTTAGGCAATACTTCTTCAAGGACGACATGCGGTAAACAAATATTTATCATACCTGATGTTTCTGCGATTGTTGTTGACAGCGAAATAACAACAACCGTTTCATTAGGAGAAACCATTTGCACAAACTGTGGATTCACCTCAATATCCTGCATAACAGGATCTAGTTCAACAATGGAACTCCATGCATCTTGAAAACTTTCCAATGTTCTTTGAAACAACTGAGACATTATACGTGTTTCAATTTCAGTTAAATTATCGATTTTATTAACGCTAGTACCTCTTCCCCCTAACAATCGGTCAAGCATAGCGTAAGCAATATTCGGATTAACTTCCATCATGATTCGACCATCTAGTGGGTACGGTTCGAAAACATTTAGAATTGTCATTTTTGGAATGGAGCGTATAAACTCCTCATAGGGTAATTGATCAACTGACGCTACTGATATTTGAACAAATGTACGGAGTTGTGCTGAGAAAAAAGTAGTAATTAACCGTGCAAAGTTTTCATGAATACGTGACAAACTACGAATTTGGTCTTTTGAAAAACGTAATGCACGTTTAAAATCATATACTTTTACCTTTTTCTCTGTCTCTTCTTTTTTGAGTTCATCAGCGCTCATTTCCCCGGTAGAAAGCGCCGACAGTAGCGCATCGATTTCCCCTTGTGATAAAATATCAGCCATGAGCCTCACCTCTCAATCTCTCTTAAGAAAAACGGCAGAGCAGTCTTTCTTGAAGCAATATACGGGTCCAGTACTTTCGATTATGTTTTCGTACATAAACGTTCAAGGAGCCATTTCTCTTCTTTAAATGCCTTGTTCTCAGTTTAATGCTTTCCTAATGGGTCAAATGAGAACCGACTTATTGTATTACCCAACTCGTTGTATATACTTGAACAACGGAGCCTTGCTGCATTAAATGATTTATTTGGTCTTTTAATTGCTTTTCTAATGCTTCGATTCCTTCAGGCCCCGCAAGTTCAGAGGATTCTTTTCCTGATAGTGACCGAAGAATGATATTTTCAACTTGAAAATCTCTTTTTTGGATTTCTTCCAAAGCTTTTTTGTTATCGACATGAATACGGAATGATGCTCGAACAAAATCATTTGATAATAGATTTGTTGTAATCTCTTCCGTTTCAATGGACTGTGCGATAATTTCATCAATAGTCGGTTCAGCATTTGCATCAGGTTGCTTCGTCAAATGATTGACGAGGACTAATGTAACCACTCCTACTAATGTTAATGCGACAATAATAATAAGCATAATATTAACAAGTTTATTTTTAAACAATCATGAGCCCTCCACATCTTTATGAATTGCAGTTAGTCCAATTTGGCGATATCGTTGATTAACCAATTTAAGGACCTCTTTCACATCATTACGAACGATGATTTTTTTCCCACTAACTAACGTGATTGTCGTATCAGGAAATGCCTCAACTTGTTCGATTAAGAGGACATTTAATAAAAACGGCTGACCATTTAAACGAATTAATTCAATCATATAATTATGGAAGGGCTAGGTGTTTGCACCCTAGCCCAAACCTCCCCTTATCTAAACTATATTTCACATGTGTATGAATCTATCAATTATCGTTTTAAGTTTACAAGTTCTTGAAGAATCTCATCTGAAGTCGTTATAATCCGAGTATTCGCTTGGAACCCACGTTGTGCAACAATCATTTCAGTGAACTCTTCAGAAAGGTCTACGTTTGACATTTCTAACGTACCAGCAACTAGAGATCCTGCTCCATTAGCTCCTGGTGCAGTAAAGTCATCCCATCCAACATTTGCCGCTACAGCTTCCCCATTTGGATTACCAGAGTTCGCAGATGTTTGATAAAGATTATCACCTACTTTTTGTAATCCTTCTGGGTTCGGAAACTTCGCAAGGGTTACTCTTCCACCAATTCGAAGTTCACCATTTGTATCAATGTAATTGACCACACCGTTTGCACCAATACTAAAACTTTGTGCAGAAGTTGGTATTTGAATACGTCCCATTTGGTTTGCTAATAAATCATTCTCACTATCAACACCATTTGCATTGTTCGTTGATTGCCCCATTAAGTATAAGCCGTCTGAATTAACGATAAAGCCTTGACTATCTAAGTAAAAGTTTCCTGCTCTAGTATAGTTTAAGTTAACGTTATCGATGGCAATATTTTTATCAGTTCCATTCCATTCATTTCCTGTTGCTTGTCCTACAACAAAATAGCCATCCCCTGAAATCCCTAAGTCTAATTCTCGATTTGTATTTTGAAGGCTTCCTTGAGTATGAATCGTATCGATCGATGACAACTGCATCCCTAAACCTACTTGACGAGCGTTCACACCACCTTGGCCTTGTCCTGGCCCAGTAGCACCTGCAATTTGTTGACTTACCATATCCTTAAACGTCGTACGGCCTTTTTTAAATCCAAACGTGTTTACATTAGCTATATTGTTACCAAGAACATCGAGTTTTGTTTGAAAGTTTTTCATACCAGAAATCCCAGAGTACATTGAACGTAACATTAACTATTTCCTCCTTAGTTTGACTGCTTCGATCGGTCGGCAGCCTAAGCTTCCCGTCAGGTCCAGCTTATAAAATTTAATCAATTAAAATCGTTCCATTAATATTCGTAAAAATTTGTGATTGTGCTTCCTGTCTGTCAAGAACAGTAATGACTGTATCATTTTTAGCACTTACGACTAAAGCCGCATTCTTTGTTAACACTAATGAGTCGTTCACACCTTTTTGCTTTGCTTCAGCAACTTTTTCGTGAATCTGACTCCACTTCGTTTCACTAATCTCTATGCCTCTTGCTATCATTCGCTGTTGGGCATGCTTACTCACCTTTAATTGTTGGATCTCGTTCGTAAACAAGCGTTGAAACTCCCCTGCTTTTAGAGCAGTTTGGTGATTTGCTTTTTTAAAAGGTCTTGGAAGAGATTGTAAAGAATGCGTGATATTCATTCTTGGATCCATTGAAATCACTCCCGCTATTCTGTAGCTCCTGACCCTCCATTAGCTGTATCCTCACTATTTGGACTATCAGGTAAGCTAATTTGGACGACTTGGTTATTGGTTATCCATCGTCCATTATCAAGTAAAACACGTAACGTACCGTCTTTTTCAAGTTTTACTGACGTAACATGGTTTGTAGCTTCTTCCGTTTTAGTACGGAATTCATCAATTTGAACCTCTCTCGTCCATTGGACTTTTTTACCGATTAGTTCACTGTGTTGCAAAAGATTTTGACTCATTTGGAAATTAACAAATTTTTGAATCGATTGGTTCATATTTGTCATTTGTTCTAACGATGAAAATGTTGCCATTTGAGCAATAAATTCACGGTCATCCATTGGGTTAGAAGGGTCTTGATTTTGCAACTGTGTAATTAGGATTTTTAAAAAATCATCTTTCCCTAATATGTTGTTACTGCTTTGTTGATCTGTTGTTGGTTTACTATTCAAATACAATCCTTCATTTATCGTAGTCATGCTTTCCTCCTTACACCTGTTGATTAAACGTTGCGTCTTCTAAAGCGTCTTGGAACGAAACACGTTCTTCTATTTCCTCATTATTATCGGAGCTATTATCCTCATATCTGTCCTCACGTTTTTGGGAATGCTCCTCTTTTTGGTCTTGTAATTGTTGCTCTGCAACCTCAATTCGATCAACGTTTAACTGTTGTTGTGCAAAGGCATGCCTCAATTGAGTAAGTTGTGACTCTACTAACTCCTTAGTTGTTGATGTTCCAGTCAATATTTTCGCAACAATCGCCCCATTCAATTGTGTCAATTGAATATCTAAACGACCAAGGTGAGCTGGATATAGTTTAATAGATAATGTTTTAGTTCCATCTTGCTGCTGTGTAAAGATACTTCTTTGCAGAAGTTGTTGGAATTGCTTGATAAATTGCTGTTGTCTAACCTCACGTGATACTTGTTCTCCAAGGTGAATCGTTGCTTGTTCAGCCTTTGTCATCACTTGTCCGAATTCTTGATTTGGATGTTGAAGTCCACGCAGCTTTGTTGGTTCATTTGCCAATTGAATCGTGAGTGGCTTTTGCGGTTCTTCCCGTTCCTGAAGTAATTGGGTAAAGGAAGTGCTATTTCCATTAGCATTCGGATTCTTCTCGAGTTTCAGCTTTACATGTTCAACAAACTTCTCAAGCTTTATATTATCTTGCAAGAACTTCCCTTCACTTAAAAAGGGGAAAATCCGATTCACAAATTGTTGTAATGCCTCCAAGCGTTTAGGAGGTAAATCAATGGAATCTTGTTGGCGAAGCGTTAATAAAGCAAGAATTCCTTGTTGCTCAAGTGGTAGTTGATTTAATTCTTCAGCATTTAGTCCCTGCTCGTTAGAAAGGAATTGAGTAAATAGTGACTCCCAATCCTGTGGTAATAATTCCAACAACGCTGTAACGTCTTCGGAGTACAAGAGATTTTCATTAAAGAACAGGTTTTCATCACCCAAGCCTAAAAGGAGCGAAAGAAGATCTTCGCTTTGTGACGAACTACTTTCTACGTCCACCAAGCTTTCTTGTTGAGCAACTAATCCATTAAATAAGCTTAAAAAAGAACTGTCGCCTTGTACTGAACCTGCTGAATGATTCGCTTTAGTACCACTTGAAATGCTTTTTGTATTTGACAACGTATTTGCTTGAATTAGTGGTACGATACTGTTCACTAATTTCACCTCCTTTCAACCTTTATTGATTTGCTAGTCGACTCATAATTTCAGCAGCTTTTGCGCCTTCTAACTTTTCCAATATAGCTGCCTTCGATTCAGTCGAAAGAAGAGAAATATGCAATAAAGCTTCTTCCAGTTCGAGCTCCGTTATAATCGCTGCTGCTTTTTTAGCAGACATAGATTCATAGGTCAAAGCGATTTCATCCAACTCTTGTTGCGTTTCTTTAGCTAATTCTGTTTGCACAGCTAATCGCTGTTCTAGTTGATTCCGTTCATTTTCAATTGTGCTTTTCTCTTCTAATCTTGCTTCTAACTCACGCTTCAATTGTTCAATTTCAGCCTCTTGCTCCGTTATCGTTACCTCTAAGTTAGCAATTGTTGCTTGTACATCCTCTTTTCCCTCTTCCTCTTCGACAAAATACTCTGATACAAATGGGAGAGAGCTTCCTACTTGTTTCGCTCGTTCTACAACGTCAATACCAATAAAAGATAAAACGACAGCAAACAATATAACAGCAAAAATTGTAGGAATTAAAATAACAAGGAAAAACCATTGAATTTTACTATACGCTTTTTCATTTTCGCTCATAAACTCACCTATTTTCAGCGTCTTGCAAAAAGTTGGACAGAAATTTCATCCATATGTTGGACTTCTATGAAAGCCTGTTCTTTTACATAGTCATCGAATTTTCGTTCTTTCATTTTTTGATATTTTTTCACTTCGACAGAAACATTGACTAGATCATTTTGCTTACGGTTCATTTTCTCGCGAGCAAATTGTGTATTTTTTTGTTGTCTGTTTATTTCCTGCTGCAAACGAAGTAATTGATTCTCAGTTTGTTGAAGTCTTAAAATTGAAACCCCATTCGATACTTGCTGCCGGGCCTCGTGTTCAAGGTTTTCCTTTTTTTTAAGAAGCTCATAAAGCTGTGTCGCGACTTTTTCGAACTGCTCCACAGACTCAGTATATTGTGCTTGAGCATCATTCTTTTCTCTTTCTTTTACTTCCATTACCTTTTGAAGAGTGTACTGAAAAGACATCCTTACTGCCCACCTCTCCCAAACTCTTGAATCAATTGTTCTACCGACTCTTCTAACGTCACTTTTTCATCGGTTGATTGCTTTAAAAATGCAATTATTTTTGGGTAAGCTTGAATAGCTTCATCTATTTCTCGTGATGACCCTCGTTTATAGGCGCCAATATTAATTAAATCTTCAGAATCATAATATGTTGATAACAAGGTTCTAACTATTTCGGCTACTTGCCTATGGCTTTCATTTGTAATATCCGTCATTACACGACTAATACTTCTTAACACGTTTATCGCAGGAAATTGCCCCTTATTAGCAAGCTTCCGATCCAATACTAAATGACCATCTAAAATCCCTCTAACTGCATCAGCAATCGGCTCATTCATATCATCACCATCAACTAATACTGTATAAAAGGCTGTAATGCTGCCGTGTACATCTGTACCAGAGCGTTCAAGAAGCTTAGGTAGCATGGCAAAAACAGACGGTGTATAACCTTTAGTTGTAGGTGGTTCACCAATAGCTAAGCCTACTTCCCGTTGGGCCATTGCAAAACGAGTAACTGAATCCATCATTAAATTGACATTTAATCCTTGTTTTCGAAAATATTCAGCGACAGCAGTTGCTGTCATGGCACCTTTAATTCTCATTAAAGCTGGCTGATCCGATGTTGCCACGACCAAAACCGTATTTTTTAAACCATCTTCCCCTAAATCCCGCTCAATAAAATCCTTAACTTCTCGACCACGTTCCCCAATAAGAGCAATGACATTTATATCAGCGGCTGAATTTTTAGCCAACATCGCAAGAAGTGTACTTTTTCCAACACCGCTTCCTGCAAAAATACCAATCCTCTGTCCCTTACCGACCGTAAATAAACTATCGATAGCGCGGACACCTAAGCTCATTTTATCAGTTATTCTAGGACGGTCTAAAGGATTTGGCGGCCGATTTTCTGTTGGGAAAGGTGTTAAGCCTTTCGGAAGTTCCTTACCATTTAGCGGTTCACCACAACCGTCAATGATTTGTCCAATTAATCCAAATCCTACCTTTACTTCAAGTGGCTTTCCTGTTGCTTCAACTAAACTCCCAGGTGAAATGTCTAATGTACCATCTAATGGCATAAGTAGAATATGTTCATCACGGAAACCAACAACTTCCGCTTTCACAAGAGATTGGTCAGCCTTTCCAACATAGATAAGGCATAATTCACCTATTGATGCTTGAGGCCCCTTTGCTTCAATTGTTAATCCGACAACACGCGCTACTTTTCCGTACCATTTGTAAGGAGAAATAATCGGTACTTTTTCGATGAGAGATTTTGCCTTCATGCTAAGCCTCCCTAATCTTCTCCATCAACTGAGCTTTAAGATGCTTTAATTGATTATCAATCGTAGCATCGATTCGACCAAATTTTGTTTCAATAATACATCCGTTCTCTTCTAAACCTGCATCTGGGTAGATATATAAATGTTCAGTATGACTCAATAAGCGTTGGAGTTCAGCTTTTTGATGCAGGGTTTGCTCATACCAAATCGGATGGACATAAACTTTTACATTCTCATGTTCCCGAACCTCCAACATGACTTGATGAAGCATGGATGTCCACAATTCCTCATCCGTTTCTAATTTCGATCCAATGACCCTTTGGCATAAAGTTACAGCTAGTTCTAAAATAACAGGCTCAGCTTGTTCGACTGTTTGATTATAATCATCCTGCGCTCGTTTGATCATTTCCTGTGCTTCGTTAATAAGAGAGAGGTACTCTTGATATCCAGCTTCCTTACCTTGTAAAACACCCTCATCAAACCCATGCTGCCGACCTTCATTAACTGCTTTTTCAATCTCAAGCTCTAAGTCCATTCGTTGTTCATTCATTTGAGTTTGTATCGCTTGGGCATTTGCTTCTGCTTTGTCGACTATTTCTCTTGCCTTTTCCTCTGCTTCTTGTAAAAGCAATCGAGCTTTCTCTTCTGTTTCAGAAATTATTTCTTCTATATTGACATTATCGCTACTATCTTCTACTTCAGGAGTCAACTGTCTGTCAAATACTTTTTGAATGGCAATTGTTTTTGACTTTAGATTCGTTGATTCTGTGTACAAAGACTTAATGAGTTTAGACAATAATATCATCTCCTCCACCACGGGCGATGACAATTTCTCCTGCTTCTTCTAATCGACGGATAACAGCAACAATTCTAGATTGTGCTTCTTCAACATCTCGTAATCTAACAGGACCCATAAATTCCATCTCGTCTTTAAACGTTTCAGCCATGCGTTGAGACATATTACTAAAGACAATTTCTTTAACTTCTTCACTAGCCACCTTTAAGGATAGCTGTAAATCTTCATTTTCTACATCGCGAATTACGCGTTGGATCGAACGATTATCAAGAGTAACAATATCTTCAAATACAAACATCCGCTTTTTAATTTCTTCAGCAAGCTCAGGATCTTGTATTTCAAGAGCATCAAGTATCGTACGTTCTGTACTTCTATCTACACTATTTAATACTTCCACCACAGCCTCAATCCCACCAGCTGCTGTGTAATCCTGCGTCGCTGTTGAGGAGAGCTTTTGCTCTAAGATTGCTTCGACCTCATTAACGATTTCTGGAGAGGTACTATCCATCAATGCAATTCTCTTTGCAACATCTGCTTGGACCTCTTGCGGCAGTTCAGATAAGATTTGACCAGCTTGTACGGACTCCAAGTAAGATAAAATCAACGCAATTGTCTGAGGATGTTCGTTTTGTATAAAATTCAGTATTTGATGCGGATCTGACTTACGTGCAAAGTCAAATGGTCGAACTTGTAAAGTTGAAGTCAGTCGATTAATAATGTCCATAGCGGAATTTTCACCTAATGCTTTTTCCAAAACACTTTTTGCATAACCAATTCCGCCTTGAGCAATATAGTCCTGTGCTAGTACCAAAGAATGAAATTGCTCTAAAATTTCTTCTTTTAATCCACTATCTACTTTACGAACATTGGCAATCTCTAACGTCAATTGCTCAATCTCATCTTCAGATAAATGCTTATAAACCTGTGCCGACACATCTGGACCAAGAGAGATAAGGAGAATTGCTGCTTTTTGTTTTCCTGTCAATTCTTTTGTCATTTTCACCAATGTCTCCCCTCCTAGTCTTCACTTAGCCAAGTACGTAATAATTTCGAGAAATCTTCTGGCTTCTCTTTTGCCATTTTTTCAAGCTGTCTCTTCTTTGTACCAGATACCCCATTTGATTCATCAGGTAAATCCGGAAGTTCTTCATGCAAACTCTCAACGACCATCTCTTCTTCTGGTTCCTGCTTTCTTTTACGAAGTAATAAGAATAATAAAAGAAGAATAAGTGCAATTAAGACACCGCCAACAATGTACATCCATAATGGAATAACCGTTTGAGGCGTATTTTCAAATTCAAGCTTTCCTTCAAATGGTTGAGAAGATACATAAATCTTTTCATTAATTACGTCTTGGGTTAATTCTTCTGCGTAAACTCCTGAAATGCTTGTCCGAACAATCGTCCCTAAAATCTGTTGAATATCATCCATTCTTTCTTGCGGAAGTGTTTCCATTCCCTCAGGTGGTTCTACCATAACTTGAATACCTAAATCTCGGATTTTATAAGGACTTTCAACAATATCTCGGTTAATACGATTGACTTCATTATTAATCCGTTCTTCTGTTTTCTCCCACTCCGAAGGTCCTTGTCCTACCATTCCTGGATAATTTGCTATTTCATCTCCAGTACCAACAACACCTTCATTTAAGGTTCCTTCACCGCTGTACGCTTCAGAAACCCGTTCAATACTGACTGCAACGCCTTCCATTTTATCCGGGTCAACCGGTTCAACTAATGCTTCTGTCCGATTTTCTTGCGTGAAATCAATGTCAGTAGTAACCGACACTAGGACTTTGTCTCTACCTACTACTGTCCCTAACATTTGTTGAATGTTTCTCGTTAAATCCCTCTCAATTTCACGTTGAATGGATCGCTGCTGCTCAAAAGCAGAGAGTGTAGATGTTGATTGATTCTCATCTTCATAACGATAATCCTCAAACATTTGATTCATTATGACGATATTTTCAATAGGAAGGTTTGGCACACTCTTTGATACTAAATGATACAAAGCTTTTACTTGAGTTGCGTCTAGCTGATATCCTGGCGCTAAATCAACCACAACAGAAGCAGTTGAAGCTTCTTGCGTTTGAGACATCCAAACGCTTTCCTCCGGTAGAGTAATCATGACGTTAGCTTGATTAACACCTTTAATATTTCGAATTAAATTGCCAAGTTCAGTTTGCATCGCAGCACGTTCCATCACAGAGAACTCGTTATCCGTCATTCCAAAGCCCATTTGTTCTTTGAAAAAACCGTAATCAATACTACCACTATTCGGAATACCTTCTGCCGCAAGTTCAACCTTTAGCGAATCTACTAATGTTTCAGGAACCAGTATTGTTGTTCCATTATCAGATATTGTTGAAGCAATCCCTCTTGCATCAAGTGTTTCTTTTATTTGACCTGTTTCCTGTAACGTTAGGTTATGATAAAGAGGGACATAGTTTGTTCTAGTTCCCATAAATGCAAGGAGCGAAAATAACGCAATCACAGCAATAATCGAGCCGACAAATAGCCCTTTCTGCTTTGACGTTCTACCACTCCAATATTCGTTTAGTCTCTGTTTATATAGTGATAGTTTTTCGTTCATATATCCTCCTACGTCCGACAACTACAATTATCATTTTCATTTATTAAACTTGCATTCTCATAATTTCCTGATAGGCTTCTATTACCTTATTACGAACCTCTACTGTTGCTTGGAGAGTAATGCTTGCTTTTTGGCCTGTTATCATAACATCATGTAAATTCTCTATTTCACCTTTAGCAAGTAATTCCGTTTTTTCGGCAGAAACTTGTTGAAGCTCATTAACATCTTTAATAGCTTGGCTTAAAGCCGTTTTAAAGCTTTGCTGCGCTTCTGCAGGTGTCACCTTTGAAGCAGTGGCAACTTTTAGCTGATTTATATTAAATGGAGATTTAATCATATTTGTTTCCATCTAGCATTCACCCCTTATCGACCAATTTCCAATGCTTTTAATAACATATTCTTAGAAGCATTTAACGTCGTAACGTTAGCTTCGTATGAACGAGTAGCACTCATTAAATCAACCATTTCACGTAACGGGTCAACATTCGGCAATTGTACATACCCTTCTTCGTTCGCATCCGGATGTTCAGGATTATAAACTAATTTAAATGGCGTTTGGTCGCCAATGATCCCAGAAACTTTAACACCTGAGCCAACTGTACTAGACGTCTTCCCCATTGCTTGATTGAGAAAACTAGCAAATGGTTGTTTTTCATTTGGCTTCATAACAACCATTTTCCGCTGATACGGTTGCCATTCCCCATCTACCAATCTAGCTCTCGTCGTATCAGCGTTCGCCATATTTGAACTTACTACATCCATCCTTAACCTTTGAGCTGTCAAGGCAGATGCACTTGTATTAAATCCATGAAAGATTGACACGTTACCTTCCTCCTATAACATTTTTAATACTCGAAAAGCGTCCATTAAGTCGCTCGATTAACGCATTATAATAAATTTGATTTTTGGCAAGTTCAGCCATTTCATGGTCAATATCAACATTATTTTGATTATGGTTATACATCGTAGAGTTCGATGATTCAATTATTGGACCTTGTTTACGCGTACTAAATTCGAGATGACGCTGATCTGTTCGGTGTGCTCGAAAAGAATTCTCCCCCATTGCATCATTTAACATATGTCTAAAACTTACTGTTTTTGCTTTATAATTCGGAGTATCGACGTTCGCAATGTTTTGAGTAATTGCTTTCTGCTTTATTTGAGCACCGTCCAAACCCCTCTCTAAGACTCGAAACGAATTGCTAGAGAATAAATCCAAAGAACTCACACCTTCCTACTTGATTCACTTCACATACTTTTATATAAATGACCATATTTCGACATAATTCTCTAAGAACCTATGAGAATTTTAAACAAAATACCTATAAAAGTCTAACATCTATTTTAAAAAAACTAGAATCCCTCAAAAAGAACTATGTCTAATGCGAGACTTTTTTCCTTGTAATGTCGAACATTGCAGTTCCTGAATCATATTATAATACATTTCGCGATTCATTACGTCACATTTTAACAAATTAAGCTATGTAAATCATGGTACT
Source organism: Halalkalibacter urbisdiaboli (assembly GCF_002156385.1). Lineage (GTDB taxonomy): Bacteria > Bacillota > Bacilli > Bacillales > Bacillaceae_D > Halalkalibacter_A > Halalkalibacter_A urbisdiaboli. Next base: position 484,797 of record NZ_MVJM01000003.1, on the reverse strand, counting down.
GTCGAATTTTTTACCAAATAATGGATTGTCATAAAAGCATATTATTTGACATATTTAAAAACAACAAAAAAAGCGCCACTTAATAGCAGCACCCTTTTTCTTTCCTACTTCGCTTTAAGTTTATCTAATTCAAGCAAGAACTTATCATTTAATACTTTTATGTACGTTCCTTTCATACCAAGAGAACGAGATTCAATGACACCTGCACTTTCTAACTTTCTAAGTGCATTTACGATTACCGAACGAGTAATACCAACTCTATCTGCTATTTTACTCGCAACTAGAAGACCTTCTTTACCATCGAGTTCTTGAAAAATATGTTCGACAGCTTCGAGCTCACTATACGATAGTGAACTAATCGCCATTTGTACGACTGCCTTACTTCTAGCCTCTTCCTCAATTTCCTGCGTTTTCTCATGGAGGATTTCCATTCCGACAACTGTTGCACCATATTCGGCCAAAATTAAATCATCGTCATTAAATGTATCATTTAATCTTGCTAACACTAATGTCCCTAAGCGTTGTCCGCCTCCTATAATAGGAACAATGGTTGTGAGCCCATTTGGAAATAAATCTTTGTTCTCAACTGGGAACGCCGTAAACTCACTTTCCACTCCTAGATTTGCTGAAGTTTCTTCAATTTTAAAAAGGCCCTCTGTATATGCTTCAGGAAATTGTCTATCTTCTAGCATTTTTTTCATTCGTTCATTTTCAATTTCCTGCTTAATTGCAAACCCTAATAATTTTCCTCTACGACTAACAACAAAAATATTTGCACTTATTACATCCCTTAACGTTTCCGCCATATCACGAAAACTAACATGTTGCCCTCCGGACTTTTGAAGCATCTCATTAATTTTTCTTGATCTCGTTAGTAAATCCATTTCATTCGTCTCCTCCTGAGTCTTAATAAATATGGTACGTATGTTCAAATCATTCTCTTTTGTATGTAGTCTCATTTAAGCGTAATAGGAGGCTGCTGCATACAATTATGAGCCTCCCTGTGCTCGGCTGCCGGCATCACATCCGTGCCGCCTTTTTAAACCTTGAGCCTCTCTACGTTCGGCTGCCGGCGTCACATCCGTGCCGCCTTTTTTAAACCTTGAGCCTCTCTACGTTCGGCTGCCGGCGTCACATCCGTGCCGCCTATAATATAAACTGGCTTAAGTCGCGATTTTTGGCTATGGTTGATAGTTTTTCATCTACGTATTCTGGTGTTATTACTATTTCTTCTAAATTAATATCGGGGGCTTCAAATGATAAGTCTTCTAATAGTCGTTCTAAGAGAGTATGT
>NZ_MVJM01000003.1:104750-483493 GCF_002156385.1 Halalkalibacter urbisdiaboli | reverse complement strand
CCCTAATAATTTTCCTCTACGACTAACAACAAAAATATTTGCACTTATTACATCCCTTAACGTTTCCGCCATATCACGAAAACTAACATGTTGCCCTCCGGACTTTTGAAGCATCTCATTAATTTTTCTTGATCTCGTTAGTAAATCCATTTCATTCGTCTCCTCCTGAGTCTTAATAAATATGGTACGTATGTTCAAATCATTCTCTTTTGTATGTAGTCTCATTTAAGCGTAATAGGAGGCTGCTGCATACAATTATGAGCCTCCCTGTGCTCGGCTGCCGGCATCACATCCGTGCCGCCTTTTTAAACCTTGAGCCTCTCTACGTTCGGCTGCCGGCGTCACATCCGTGCCGCCTTTTTTAAACCTTGAGCCTCTCTACGTTCGGCTGCCGGCGTCACATCCGTGCCGCCTATAATATAAACTGGCTTAAGTCGCGATTTTTGGCTATGGTTGATAGTTTTTCATCTACGTATTCTGGTGTTATTACTATTTCTTCTAAATTAATATCGGGGGCTTCAAATGATAAGTCTTCTAATAGTCGTTCTAAGAGAGTATGTAGTCGTCTAGCTCCGATATTTTCTGTATCTTGATTTACTTCCGTTGCAATTGTCGCAATCTTATGAACAGCTTCGTCAGAAAACGAAACTTTTATACCCTCCGTTTCTAATAAGGCCGTGTATTGCTTAACCAATGCATTATCAGGTTCAACTAAGATTCGGACAAAGTCATCTACTGTTAGGTTTGCTAACTCAACACGAATTGGAAAGCGACCTTGGAGTTCTGGAATTAAATCGGATGGTTTTGCAATATGGAATGCACCAGCTGCAATAAATAGCACATGATCCGTTTTAACAGGTCCGTACTTAGTGACAACAGTAGACCCTTCTACAATTGGTAGTATATCACGTTGAACACCTTCTCTTGATACATCTGCGGATTGTTGTCCCTTACCGGCAACTTTGTCAATTTCATCAATGAAAATAATCCCTACTTGTTCTGCTCTAGATACGGCTTCTTGTGTAACTTCATCCATATCAATTAGCTTTTGAGCTTCTTCCTCTATTAATACTTTTCTTGCATCAGATACAGGTAAACGCCGCTTCTTACGTTTCTTCGGCATCATGCTTCCTAGCATTTCCTGCATATTCATTCCCATTTGTTCCATTCCAGCACCTTGGAACATATCCATGAAGCTTTGTGATTGCTCTTCAACTTCGATAGTTACCATATGGTCTTCAAGTTCTCCAAGAGCTAACTTGTGTGCCATTTGCTGTTTTCTTTGGTCAATCCCTTGATCTTCTGTTGCCGGTGCCTCTTCCTCTTGTTCATTCTGATTACCAAAAATCATATCAAACGGATTTTTATAATTAGTTTGTTTTTTTGAGGATGGTACAAGGAGGTCAACAATTCGTTTATTCGCTTGCCTTTCTGCCTGTTGTCTTACCCCATGCATTTTTTCCTCTTTCACTAATCTGACACTTGTTTCTACTAAATCTCTAACCATTGACTCTACATCACGACCAACATAGCCTACTTCTGTAAACTTTGTAGCCTCAACTTTCACGAAGGGTGCTCCCACTAGCTTAGCAAGTCTTCTTGCGATTTCAGTTTTTCCAACACCTGTTGGTCCAATCATTAAAATATTTTTCGGTGTGACCTCATCCCGTAATTTATTATCTAAAAGACTACGACGATATCGATTTCGAAGAGCAATCGCAACGGATTTTTTCGCTCCTTCTTGACCGACTATATATTGATTAAGCCTTTCGACGATTTGTCTAGGTGTTAATTCGGTTTTCAATCTAATCACACTCCAAATCAAAGGTTTATTATTGCCTTATATAAGTTCTTCAACAACAAGATTTAAATTCGTGTATACACATATCTCTCCTGCTGTTTCAAGAGCTGCTCTCGCAATTTCTTTTGCAGTTAAACCTGGTGCATGTTTTTTTAATGCTCTACCTGCTGAAAGAGCATAATTCCCACCAGAGCCTATAGCTAAAATCCCGTCATCAGGCTCAATCACTTCGCCTGTTCCTGATACTAATAAAAGATGTTCCTTATTCATTACGATAAGCATGGCTTCTAATCGACGTAGGACTTTATCACTTCGCCATTCCTTCGCCAATTCAACTGCAGCACGTTGAAGATTTCCATTGTATTCTTCAAGACGGCCTTCAAACTTTTCAAATAGCGTAAACGCATCTGCAACTGACCCAGCAAAGCCAGCTAATACTTTACCATGATATATTTTCCGGACCTTTTTGGCCGTATGTTTCATCACAACAGCGTTCCCAAAGGTAACCTGGCCGTCACCTGCCATAGCACACTCGCCTTTATGATGAACAGCAAATATCGTTGTCGCATGAAATGTAGAATCCATTTCAATTCCTCCTTTATCCATCTACGCACGTGGATGATGATTCATATAAACATCCCTTAACCGATCCTTTGTCACATGAGTATAAATTTGAGTCGTTGATAAATGCCTATGTCCGAGTAATTCCTGAACTGTACGTAAATCAGCACCATTATTTAATAAGTGAGTTGCAAATGAATGGCGAATATCATGTGGGCTTACATGAATTGATAAAGCGGCCTTTTCCACCCGCTTTGTAAGAATCGTCCGAATACTTCGTTCAGATAGTGGACCACCACGATTATTTAAAAAAAGATGTTTTGTATCTTGTTTACCCGATTTTAAAAGTTTCACTCGTCCTTTTTCTATATAATCATGTAAAGCATCACAGGCAAAAGCACCAATGGGTACGTATCGTTCTTTCCGACCCTTTCCCATCACAAAAACCGTTCCAATCGAAAAATCAACATCTGATAAAGTTAGTTGACTACATTCACTAACACGAAGTCCTGCACCGTAGAGCACTTCTATAATCGCCTTATCACGTAAATCTAATGGCTCTGTATTCATCATTGAATCAAATAATACTGTCATTTCATTTTCATAAAGGAAGTGAGGCAAACGTTCTTCTCTTTTCGGAAGATAAGCCTGTGCAAAGACATTTTTGGTAAGCTTTTCTTCTCGTATTAAAAAACGAAAAAAACTTCGCATTGCCGATATCTTTCTCGCAACTGACTTTCGTTTATATTTTTGTTTATATAAATTAGTTAAAAACAATCGAACATGTGAGTAGGTTACAGAAACAAATGATGATAATCCATTATCAATCATAAATTGACGAAAAAAGATAATATCTCTACTATAATTATTAATTGTATGTATGGAACTATTTTTTTCAATCTGTAAATAACGAATGAAATTCTCAACCCATTCGTTTTCTTCTTTAACTAACATGTTTTACCACCTCACAGAGCTACTAAATTCTATCATGATTTTAGTAGCTCTGGCAATGATGTTTACATTTTTTTCACAAAATTCTGAATTGTGCTCAATGCTCGATCAGCTAGCTGCGCATAACGTTCCTGCTTATTTCTAATTCTAACCTCTAAAGGTGGAACTAAACCAAAATTCGCATTCATCGGTTGAAAGTTTTTTGAATTAGCTGTTGTAATGTAATTCGCCATACTTCCGAGGATTGTTTCTTCAGGGAATGTCAATAAGTCTTTGCCTTGTACTAGTCGGGCTGCATTTAAACCGGCAATTAAACCTGCTGCTGCAGATTCTACATAGCCTTCAACCCCTGTTATTTGTCCAGCAAAAAACAAATCTTTACGATGTTTATATTGATATGTGGGTAAAAGAAGATTTGGCGAGTTCACGAATGTATTTCGATGCATAACGCCATAACGAACAATTTCAGCATTTTCTAAACCTGGAATTAATTTTAAAACTTCCTTTTGTGGTCCCCATTTTAAATGAGTTTGAAATCCAACGATATTATATAAAGTCCCTGATGTATTATCTTGGCGAAGCTGGACAACCGCATAAGGACGTTTTCCTGTTTCAGGATGCTCGAGTCCAACTGGCTTCATTGGACCAAACAGCATTGTCTTTTTACCACGCTTGGCCATCACCTCGATTGGCATACACCCTTCAAAAAAGACTTCCTTTTCAAACTCCTTTAAAGGTACTGTTTCAGCGGAAACAAGTGCATCGTAAAAGCGATCAAACTCCTCCTCTGTCATTGGACAGTTTAAATATGCGGCCTCACCTTTGTCATAACGGGATTTTAAATAGACCTTGTCCATGTCGATTGAGTCTGTTTCAATGATTGGTGCTGCAGCATCGTAGAAGTATAAATACTCTTCTCCTGTTAGTTCGCGCAACCTTTTCGATAGATTCTCAGAGGTTAGGGGGCCTGTTGCGATAATTGTTGGCCCTTCTGGGATGTCAGCAACTTCCTCTGTTTTCACAATAACATTCGGATGGTTGCGAACCCTACTTGTCACTTTATCTGCAAAGTCATGTCTGTCAACGGCTAATGCTCCTCCTGCTGGAACCGCAGCTTCATCGGCTGAACTAATAATAACTGAATCCAAATGACGCATTTCTTCCTTTAATACACCAACTGCATTTGTTAATCCATTTGCACGAAGTGAATTACTACATACAAGCTCTGCAAATTTATCTGTATGATGCGCTGGCGTTTGCTTAACAGGTCTCATCTCATATAAATGTACAGTTATTCCTCGTTTCGCAAGCTGCCATGCTGCTTCACTTCCTGCAAGCCCAGCTCCGATTACATTAACGTGTTGAATACTCATTCTTACGTACCTCCAATGTTGATCTGATTATGAATGCGTAGAAACGCCTTCACCTAGTGTAGGTGAAGGCTCACTCAGTCTTTATTCCATTATGTTAACGAAATCTTTTTTCATCATAATACTTTTTTCAAATCAGTTCAACAAAACTAGTTTGTCTCTTCCTTATAATCACAAGAAGTACATTGAACATGAACACCTTTTTTCGTTTTCTTTTCAACTAATAAACTTTCACATTTCGGACATGGTCTTGAAATTGGCTTATCCCAAGAAACAAATTCACAGTCAGGATAACGATTACAACCAAAAAACGTTCGTCTCTTTTTACTCTTTCTTTCAACAATACTTCCTTCATGACATGATGGACATGTAACCCCAATGTCCTTTACGATGGCTTTTGTATTTCGACAGTCTGGGAAATTTGAACACGCCATAAACTTTCCGTAACGCCCCATTTTATAAACCATTTCATTCCCGCACTTCTCACAATCTTCACCAGCAGGTTCATCCTTTATTTCAACTTCTTTCATTTCCTCTTCGGCTACGGTTAAACGCTTTTCAAATCCTTTATAAAAATCGTCTATGATCTCAATCCAATTATGCTGCCCTTCTTCAATTGAATCGAGGTCATTTTCCATTTTAGCAGTGAATTCCACATCGAGTATTTCTGGAAAAAATTCAACAATTAATTCAAGAACAATTTCACCAAGCTCTGTTGGTACGAAGCGCCGATCTTCAAGAGCTACGTATCCTCGACGTTGAATTGTATCTAAAGTAGGAGCAAAGGTTGATGGACGTCCAATTCCTAACTCTTCTAACGTTTTTACTAAACGAGCCTCGGTGTAACGTGGAGGTGGCTGTGTAAAATGTTGATTTGGCTCAATCTCCGTCTTTTGTACGGATTGGTTTTCTTCTAAATTTGGAAGAAGTCGATCTTCTTCCTTCTTTCCATCATCATTTCCTTCAATATAAACTTTCATGAACCCGGCAAACTTAACCTTTGAACCTGTTGCTCTAAAAATAACCCCTTGATTCTCCAAATCGACGGTCATTGTATCCATAATTGCCGGCGCCATTTCACTGGCAACAAGGCGTTCCCAGATTAATTTGTATAAACGTAGCTGATCCCTTGATAAATAACTTTTTAACGTTTTCGGATCGTAATATACTGACGTCGGGCGAATGGCTTCATGGGCATCTTGTGCTTTTTTATCTTTTTTTACAGTTCGTTCACCTTGGCGGCAATATTCTGGTCCAAAGTTTTTTTCGATATATTCCTTCGTTTCAACTTGTGCTGTTTCGGATATTCTTGTTGAATCCGTACGCATATAAGTTATTAACCCAACGGTTCCTTCTTTACCAAGGTCAATACCTTCATAAAGTTGCTGGGCAATCATCATCGTCTTTTTCGCTCGGAAATTTAGCTTTCTAGCAGCTTCTTGCTGTAAAGAGGATGTCGTAAATGGAGTAACTGGATTTCGCTTTCTTTCCTTCTTCTTTACAGAAACAACGTTAAAAGCGTCTCCTTTAATTTTGGAAAGAATCGCTTGGACCTCTTGTTCAGATTTTAAATCTGTTTTTTCACCGTTTACGCCATAAAATTTTGCTTCAAACGGTTCTTTGTCTAAAGCAAATTGAGCTTGAATACTCCAGTATTCCTCTGGAACAAAGGCTTGAATTTCTTTTTCTCGGTCTATTATCATTTTTACTGCAACAGACTGTACTCGCCCTGCACTAAGACCCTTTTTTACTTTTTTCCATAATAATGGACTGATATTATAACCAACAAGTCGATCGAGTACACGACGGGCTTGTTGTGCATCAACGAGATCCATATTGATTGGACGTGGTTCCTTAAATGCATCCTTTATCGCTTGCTTCGTTATTTCATTAAAAACTACACGGCAGTCTGAATTTTCATCAATATCTAAGCTGTGAGCAAGATGCCACGCAATAGCTTCCCCTTCTCTGTCGGGGTCAGCTGCTAAATAAATTTTTTTTACTTTTTTTGCCGCAGTTTTTAATTCTTTTAATACTGGACCTTTTCCACGTATCGTAATATACTTTGGTTCAAATTTTTCTTCGACATTTACTCCCATTTGACTTTTCGGTAAGTCTCTAACATGTCCCATTGAAGCTTTTACAATATATTTCTTCCCTAAATACTTACCAATGGTCTTTGCTTTGGCGGGAGATTCAACGATTACTAAATAATCGGCCATAAAGCAACTCCCTCTCTCGAAAGATAAAATAAAATCTTCCTCATTATTAAACAGTTTTTTAGCATTTGTCAAACAGAAGTTAGAAAAAGTTCCCACTATTTAAATAGAAAAGAACAAAAAACGACATATTTTGTTAAAAAGAACGGAATATTGCGATCACTTTTGACGATGATAATATTCACAAATAATATCTTCTGCAGTCCTTGTTAAAATCGCGCCCTGCTGAATCAAATGATTCGTACCATCAGATTGTTGTGAGTCTATTGGACCAGGTACAGCAAATACGTCTCTCCCTTGATCTAAGGCTTGATCTGCCGTAATGAGAGAGCCACTTTTCTCTTTTGCTTCAATAATAAGGACACCTTTTGACAAACCACTAATAATTCGATTTCTCGCCGGGAATTGCCACTTATTGGCAGGTACATAAGGCGGGTATTCAGATAAAATAAGTTGATGTTTTGAGAGATATTGAAAGAGGGAATTATTTTCTGTAGGATAAGGTTGCATTAATCCAGAGCCTAACACAGCAATTGTGTGACCTTGACTGTAAACTGCATGTTCATGTGCAAATCGATCAATCCCCTTTGCCATCCCACTTACAATGGTCCAGCCATCCTTTATTAGAGGTGGAATTAGCTTTTTTAAACTAGTATAACCATACTCAGTTGGATAGCGAGTGCCAACAACGGCAAGAAGTTTAGCGGAGGTCAGTAAGGACAAATTACCGATTGCATATAAAACCCAAGGCGGATCATAGATTTGTTTTAAAAGAAGAGGATAGCCTTTATCAAAGACTGTTAATATTGAGATCCCTTGACTTACGTAGGTTTGATAAATCTTTTCTGGGGAGTAGTGATGAAGGTCATAATAAAATCGTTGCGCTTGATTAGAACGCAGTTGAAATTTTTTTTCGAGTTCGCTAAGTCGGTACGTATAAATTTCCTCCAAAAATGGATCAGCTTCATAAATAGCTGCTAATAAACGCCAGGTTGACCCACGACAGCTGTGCAGGTGAACGATACGTTGTGTAAACGTCGACATGTTTGCACATCCTTTTATTAATATTTCTAAGTAAAATTAGGGGTGCCACTAAAATCGGGACACCCCTAAAGAAATGAGCGTTAACACTCATTCATAAAAAATTACTTTGCCACTTCATGAGTGATACACTTTTCAAGTAATCCTTTTTCCTTTAGCACTGAAATAAGTGTTTCACCCATAACCGATGGAGTTTCAGCAACCTTAATGCCGCAGCTTTCCATCGTTTTAATTTTTTCAGCAGCAGTACCTTTACCACCAGAGATAATTGCACCAGCATGCCCCATACGCTTCCCTGGAGGCGCTGTTTGACCACCGATAAAGCCGACAACAGGTTTCGTCATATTTGCTTTCACCCATTCAGCTGCTTCTTCCTCAGCAGTTCCACCAATTTCACCGATCATGATTACAGCATAAGTGTCGGGATCTTCGTTGAAAAGATTTAACACATCAATGAAGTCTGTTCCGTTTACTGGGTCTCCACCGATACCAACTGCCGAAGATTGACCAATCCCGTTTGTTGAAAGTTGGTGTACAGCTTCATACGTTAATGTTCCAGAACGTGAAACTACGCCGACATGACCTTTGTTGTGAATATATCCTGGCATAATACCAATTTTACATTCTTCAGGTGTAATAACACCTGGGCAGTTCGGTCCAATTAAACGTGTTTTTTTACCTTCCATGTAACGCTTTACATTAACCATATCCATAACAGGAATGCCTTCTGTAATACAAATAGCTAGATCTAATTCTGCGTCTGTAGCCTCCATAATTGCATCAGCAGCAAATGCAGGTGGTACATAAATAACTGATGCATTTGCACCTGTTGCTTTTACTGCATCCTCAACTGTATCAAATACCGGAATTCCCTCTACTTCTGTTCCGCCTTTTCCAGGAGTTACACCACCAACGATGTTTGTTCCGTACTCAACAGCTTGCTTCGTATGGAACAATCCAGTTGCTCCAGTAATCCCTTGTACAATGACCTTTGTATCTTTGTTAATAAGGATACTCATTCTCCACGTCCCGCCTTTCTATTTCACTAGTGATACGATTTTTTGTGCGCCATCCGCCATTGAATCTGCAGCAGTAATATTTAAACCTGACTCAGAAAGAATTTTCTTTCCTAAATCAACATTTGTACCTTCTAAACGAACAACAAGTGGAATTTCAAGACCGACTTGCTTTGTAGCTTCTACAACACCTTCAGCAATAATGTCACACTTCATAATTCCACCGAAGATATTAACGAAAATTCCTTTAACAGCATCATCAGAAAGAATGATTTTAAATGCTTCCGTTACCTTTTCTGCTGTGGCACCGCCACCAACATCTAGGAAGTTAGCTGGATCACCATTATAGTGTTTGATAATATCCATTGTCGCCATTGCTAAACCAGCTCCATTTACCATACAACCGATGTTTCCATCTAATGAAATGTAGCTTAAGTCAAACTTTGAAGCTTCGATTTCTTTCGGATCTTCTTCTTCTAAATCACGGTACTCAAGAATATCTTTTTGACGATATAATGCATTAGAATCAAAGTTCAGCTTTGCATCAAGTGCCATTACTTTTCCATCACCTGTTGTTACAAGTGGATTAATTTCAGCAATGGAACAATCTTTTTCTACGAAAACTTTATAAAGTCCCATCATAAACTTAACAGCTTGGCCAACAAGCTCTTTTGGGATGTTAATGTTAAAAGCAAGACGACGTGCTTGGAACCCTTGTAAACCAACAGCAGGGTCAATCACTTCTTTAAAGATTTTTTCTGGAGTTGCTTCAGCTACTTCTTCGATTTCTGTGCCACCTTCTTCAGATGCCATAAGAACAACACGAGATGTAGCACGGTCTAATACTAGACCAATGTAATATTCATTTTTAATATCGCAGCCTTCTTCAATTAGTAAGCGCTTTACTTCTTTTCCTTCAGGTCCAGTTTGATGAGTAACTAGTGTTTTACCTAAAATCTCATCAGCATATGTACGAACTTCATCAAGGTTTTTAGCAACCTTAACACCGCCAGCCTTACCACGGCCACCTGCATGAATCTGTGCTTTTACAACGCATACTTGTGTACCTAATTCTTTTGCTGCTTCAACAGCTTCGTCAACTGAGAACGCAACTTTTCCGTTTGGTACAGCTACTCCATACTTGCGTAGGAGTTCTTTCCCTTGATACTCATGGATATTCATTCTCTCTCCAGCCTCCTATCAATTTACTTGCCTTGCCATTCTAGTATTATATGGACGAATGGCTAAATCCTCCTTTATTTTAGCATTGTTTTAAACATTTTGGGAGGGTAAATACCCTCCTTGCGACAATTTCTTTACAATTTTTTAATTTACTCGGTACCTTTTCCCTCACTATTTTGTGTTGGGTGCATAAACATAGCAGCGGGATCATGCTGATTTTCCATTGCTTTTAGGTTGGATTCTACCCAATGATCTCCACTCATCGTTGCAGGATCTATAGTTTCATCCCAATAATCAAGAGGTGTTTGTTCGGCTTGCCTATTTTCTTGCTTTTTATTTTTCATGACAATCACGTTTTTCCGATTTCGTTAAAATCGTTCTTGTCATGTCCTTTGCCTTAGCATCCATTTCTTGCACAGAATGAAAAACACCAAATTCATGTGCAATTTCTTCTTTATACGTTTCAATAAAAGACTCCACTTCAGGTACGACTAACTTGTTTGATTGCATCTATCTTCCCTCCTTACTGTTTGGACCGTTTTTTTACAATACAGATCAAAAAACGGCACTGTTAGTATGTCCAGCTTAGACTAACAGTACCAAAAATTATAAATTTCGATCTATCCGATATAAAAACGCAAATACTTCCGCAACAACTTCATACAGCTCGGGAGGAATAGTCTGATTAATCTCAAGCTGACCTAGTAATTCAATTAAAGTCGGGTCCTCTTGTATCGGTATTTGATGTTCCTTAGCACGTTTTAAGATTTCCTCTGCAACAAAGCCAGCCCCTTTTCCAACCACCTTTGGGGCTTCACTATTTTTGGAATCATATTTAAGTGCAACTGCTCGTTTCTTAGTATTCTCATTCATATCCGAACATCAACCCCTTGATAACCTACTTGTTGCTGATACGCTTCTTTTGCCTTACTCTGTGGTGCATTGACTTCTTTCATTTCCTTCCAGGACAACGATAAAAGTTGGTAATCATGGTTTGCTAAAGATTTTTTTAAAGATGGTAGTAATAACTGAATAAGTCCTTCAGGCCGCTCTCTTTCATTAAAAATCGTAACTGCCATTACTCGATTATGAATTTGAACATCTACAATCGTCTCCTCTAAGCCTTCTAATGTTAAATAAAACAATATTCGACAATGGTTAGGATCTAGTTTGCCATCTTTTGTTTTTTTTCCTTCCCAGTGCATTGTCATGTCAGTTTTAAATGCCCCAAATGACAAAGGAACTTGTAGGACTATGTGTTGAAGAGGACCTGCCTGCTCTTGTGCAAGCAATTGTTGACCTGTAATCCGGTTAATAAGCTGATTCAATTTATCTTTCAACCCAGAAGGAAGCTCTTCCTGTTGCATTGCCAATAATGAAGCTTTCAGTCTTTCGGATTGCTCTCCCTCTCTTACATCACCCTGTAATAAGGTTATCATTTCGCTTTCATGTTGATACCCTAAAAGCTGTAAAACGTTTTGAAAATGGTTGGTTAAAGGTCGTCCTGGAGTTTGTTGTGTAAATGTACTTTCTAGTGCCTGTTGCAGAGCAAGTCGTTCTGTAGCTGGTAATGATTGATTAAGTAATTGATTCCAATTCTGTTGAACTCGCTCAATTGTAAGATTCGGTTGAAATAATTGTATAAGAAGCTTGAGTGAAGCATTCGCTTCTTTCCCAGCAGGAATTGTTAACCGTGACATGAATAACTCAAATAACGTTTTTTTATCAAAAGAAGTGATATCTAGTCCTTGTCTTCCACCTCCCAAATCAGGCCAAAGCTGTTCGATTAGAATACGGTTTTCAGGTCGTAGCAACGCCTCACGAAATTGTGTGTAAATTTGCTCCTTCGAAACGCCTTCTTCAATTATCCCTAGCCGTTCTAATAATGTGTGAGCACCTTCTCTTACCTGCTGTGGAAAACCATTGCTTGAAAACATCATGATTAGTTCACTTATCGGTGAACGTGTACTTGGAAGCTGGCTTGCCGTTAAAAACTGGTTTACTACTTCTCCCAATTGTTTGGCCCCCGGTTGATTAAACTGATTAGCTTCACTAACCAATTGAAAAAGTTGTTCACTAAATGGGCCTTGCTGCTGTGTCGCTTGAAAAGCTAGAAATGTCTCCCTTGTCAAAGGTATTTGTCTTTGAATCATTCCTTGCAGAAGGAGGAGTGTCTCTTTATCAAAACGGTTTAATTTGGTGAGTAATTGAGCCGCTGAAAAAATCGTATCTTTCGTAAAAGGTATTTGTTCACTCGAGAATTGTTTTATTAGTGCTTCCATTGCCTTTGTTTGTGGAAGCCCTAACTGCTTAAGCATTTCTTGGCTTGGAGAACCTTCTCGATTCTGAAGGCGGTTGTCGGCTAGTACTTTGAGCCTTGGAATCCCACTGCTTTCCTCTACCTCAAACCAGTAACTTTGACCTGCTGTTAATGCCGCTTCGAGTCTAGCTGTTATAGCCATTCCTCGAACTGTTAATGAGGCAAGATTATTCGGATAAAGCTTGGTAATCCTTCCTTTAAAAACCTGACCTTGTGAAAACGATAGTGACCTAACGGATTGCCACTCAGATTTTCTTATGTTCTGATGCTGAATTTGTGAATGTAGCACCTCGGTCACCCTTCCCTTTTTGATATGTATTAACAGCCCTCTTTAATTGGTCGAAACGATCGTCTATGTTCCGGAGTAATACCATATTGGTTAATAGCCTCTAAATGTTCTTTCGTTCCATAACCAACATGTTTTGAAAAACCATACTCTGGGTACTTTTGATCCAATTCTTCCATATATCGATCCCTTGTTACTTTCGCTAAAACAGAACTAGCAGCAATTGAAAGACTTTTTTGGTCACCTTTAATTAACGAAAGTTGTTTAATAGGTAGTGATAGATTAATTGCATCTAAAAGTAAATAATCAACATCAATACCTAATCCCTTAACCGCCTTAGTCATGGCTAACTTTGTTGCTTGATAAATATTTATTTCATCAATAGTTCGAGCATCTACAGTCGCAATGGAATATGCAGTTGCTTGTTTTTTTATTTCCTTGTAAAATAGTTCTCGTTTTTCTTTTGAAAGCTTTTTTGAATCAGTTAAACCTAGTAATTGAAATTGGGGTGGAAGTACAACAGCTGCAGCAACAACGGGACCTGCTAAAGGGCCTCTTCCTACCTCATCCAGTCCAGCAATTGCTCTATACCCCGTTGTTCTTAATTGTCTCTCATGTTCGCACATACTATCGTGCATAGCTTCTAATGCTGCTACATGCTCCCGTTTCTTATCGTATTTTCTAAGTAATTGCTGTACACCTTTCCGTTCATCTAATCGCAATTCTTCAATAAAACCCATTTCAATATTTGTTTCATAATCTAATAGTTTTTCAATTTCTTTAATTGCCAGTCGCTTCATTCGTCTCACCTTTCTTCTATCTATTATATCGTCATCATGTAACATAAACTTTATGGCATCATAAAAAAGCCGTTAGAAAAACGGAAAAGTGTTTTTCTAACGGCTTCCAATTAATTAGATGGCTTCTCCAGCGTAATCTGTCCAAGTGTTCCAGAACGAAGCTCTCTCAAAATAATCTCTGCAGCTTTGTCGTAATCAATATAGCCACCGGAAAGCAAACATCCTCTTTTCCTACCAATTGCGTCGAAAAGCTCCAGTCCTTCATCAGGTACTTGCTCTAACTTGTATCGCTCCTTGACTCTGTCAGGGTATTCATCCTTTAAATAATTTAATACAAACAAAGCAACATCCTGAAAATCAAGTAACTCATCTTTAATCGCCCCAGTAGCAGCTAAACGAAATCCCGTTATTTGATCTTCAAATTTAGGCCACAGAATCCCCGGGGTATCTAATAATTCAAGTTCTGTACCCACCTTTATCCATTGCTGTTGCTTTGTTATTCCGGGTCTGTCACCAACCTTTGCGATTTTCTTAGAGGCAAGACGGTTAATCAAAGTTGATTTCCCTACATTTGGTATCCCTAATATCATTGCCCGGATCGCTCGGGGTTTCATTCCTTTCGACCTCAGCTTTTCCAGTAATGCACTAGCAAGCTGCTGACAAGCGGCAGCGATTTGTTCAGTTCCTTTTCCTGTTTGTGAGTTAATTGAAAGAACCATTGCCCCTTTTTGTTCAAACCAACGTTTCCATTGAGCTGTCACATTTGGATCAGCTAAATCTGTTTTATTTAAAAGAATAAGACGCGGTTTATGAGCAACAATCTCATCTATCATTGGATTACGCGACGATAGTGGGACCCTTGCATCTAATAACTCAATGACAACATCAATTAATTTTAACTTCTCCGTAACTTCTCTTCTAGCTTTAGCCATATGGCCCGGAAACCATTGAATCGTTTTCGTCACTTCTTCACCTACTTTGCGATTCGAATATCTGAAATTGGCCAGAAAACAACGTTAGCTTTCCCTACCACTTTATCTATATGGACGGTTCCAATGTCGCGACTGTCCTTACTATGACGACGGTTATCTCCTAATACAAAAAGATGTTCTTCTGGAACAACCGTTTCACTAGTGACTTCCACAAGTTGAAAATCACTTGTTAAACTTTCCCCTTTATACACCTGCTTTAACTCGTCCAAATAAGGTTCTTCTATCGGTTCATCATTTACATAAAGAACATCGCCACGATACTCAACCTTATCTCCTGGAAGGCCAATTACCCTCTTTATATAGTCTTTACCATCTGGAGCATGGAATACAATAATATCAAACCGATTAGGCTCACCAATGACATAACTAATTTTATCAACGATCATTCGATCACTGTGTTCCAGTGTTGGCATCATTGATTGCCCATCAACGACGATTGGTGCAAACAAAAAATAACGGATAACAAATGCAAGAACAAGTGCAATTGCAACAGCTTTTACCCATTCCCATGAATCTGATTTGGCCTTTGTCATGTAGGTTTCCTCCATGAATTCTATTTCATTTTTTTATTTTAACATACTCTTTGAAGGACGGGTCAGATTAACTTTTTTATGAAACGCTTCTTTGATGAAAAAAGAAGCTTAGTTGCCTAAGCTCCTTTCTTTTGTACTTATCGAATTTCTTTAATACGAGCCGCTTTTCCACGTAATGCACGTAGATAGTAAAGTTTAGCACGACGTACTTTACCGCGACGCTTCACTTCAATCTTAGCGATTTTCGGTGAATGTAATGGGAATGTACGTTCAACGCCTACACCGTAAGAAACCTTACGAGCTGTGAAAGTTTCGCTAATTCCAGTACCACGACGCTTAATAACAACGCCTTCGAATAACTGGATACGTTCACGAGTTCCCTCAACAACTTTAACGTGGATCACTAACGTATCACCTGGGCGAAACGAAGGGATATCACTACGTAATTGCTCACTAGTAATTTCACGGATAATGTTGTTCATATAATTCCACTCCTTCCATACAGATGCTCTTATCAGGTAACTCTGCAGCGGAACATCGTAATCACTGGCCTAAGCCACAAAGATTATAATAGCATAGAGAACATGGAAGCACAAGGTTTCAGAAAAGTTTTTCTTCAAGGTTGTTATTTTTTATCAGGCAGTTCCAACTCTTGTAACCATTTTCTCTCTTCCTCCGTTAAACGTTCATGATTAATTAATTCAGGTCGCCGCTCCCATGTTCGTCTTAAAGATTCGAGCTTTCGCCATTCTTCAATATTTTTATGATGACCAGAAAGTAATACATCTGGAACCTTTAAACCACGAAATTCCGCTGGACGTGTATAATGAGGGTGCTCAAGTAAACCCGTCGAAAAAGAATCTGTAACGGCTGATTCTTCATTACCTAACACACCAGGGAGTAATCGAGTCACACTGTCAGCAATCACCATAGCCCCTAATTCGCCACCAGTGAGAACATAGTCACCGATCGAAATCTCATCGGTTACTAAATGGGTTCGTACACGCTCATCATAGCCTTCATAGTGACCACAAAGAAGGATTAAATGCTTCTCATTTGCTAGTTCTTCTGCTTTTGCTTGAGTATAACGTTCACCTTGTGGACAAAGCATAATAATTCTTGGTTTGTCTTCAATTGTTTCTGTTAAGGCATCAACCGCATCAAAAATCGGCTGCGCACGTAAAACCATTCCTGCTCCTCCACCATACGGATAATCATCTACTTTCTTATGTTTATTATCCGCATACTCCCGGAAATCTACAACTCCGAAAGACACCGCACCATTTTGTTCTGCATGCTTTAAGATCGATGAACCAAAAACCCCAGTAAACATTTCCGGAAATAGTGTTAATACATCAATTTTCATTAATCTATTAGCCCCTCTAGAAGATGAATGTGAATTTTTTTCTGTTCAACATCTACCTCTTGCACAACAGATTCAATATAAGGAATAAGCACGTCCTTGCCTCCACCTTTTCGTTGAATCACCCACACATCATTGGCTCCCGTTTCAATGATTTCCTTCACTATTCCCAGCTCTTCTTCGTCTTCTGTTACAACCGTACAACCAATAATCTCGTGATAATAAAACTCACCTTCATTTAGATCTTCTAAATATTCCCCAGAAACGAAAAGCTGGCTTCCTTTAAACTTTTCAACTTCATTAATAGATGGATACCCTTCAAATTGCAATAAATCGAAATTTTTATGTGTTCTGTGATGAGCAACAATTACAGGTATTTCTTTGTCTTCGAGACGAATCATTAGCTCCGTTCCTTTTGCATAGCGCTCTTCTGCAAAATCTGTAGATGAAATGACCCGCACTTCTCCTCTTACACCATGAGTGTTGACGATTTTTCCTACTTTAAACCATTCTGTCATGTCTCATTCCTACCTTCTCGAAATTCATGAATAATGCCATCTTTTATTATGATTTCAATTTCATTTGATTGATCAGGCCAAGGGTCGCCTACACGAACATCAACAATAGCATCAACTGTGCCTTCATTTAGCTCCGTTCCAATTTCAAGCTTTTGCAACTGTTGAATTTTAAAATCAACTGCTGCCAGCTTTTCTTGTCTCAATGCTATCTCTTGATTAAAACGTTCACGAAGTAACCGTCTCTCTTCGTTTCCCTCAACATCTCTTATCGCTTTATGTAGCTGAAATTTCAACTGCTCTAATTCTCGCTCTACCTGTATGACATCTTTTTCAAACTCTTTAAGCATGTTAGCCTTTTTCTTTTCGGTTAACATATGCTTAACTGCAACCGTTCGCAAAAGTTTCATAAGTCACTCTCCAAAGGTATTATCAACAGTTTGTCCAAAAACCACCAAGCATAAAAGCAAAAAGGGAGAGGTTACCCTCACCCTTTTTGCTAATCAACGATGTCTAATCGCACTCGCTTGTTTTGCGTTGTTGCCGCTGCATAAACAACCGAGCGCATGGCCTTAGCTGTTCGACCTTGTTTACCAATAACCTTCCCCATATCATCAGGATGAACGGATAATCGTAAACATAGGGTTTGTCCGTCTTGCTGCTCCTCGACTTGAACATAATCGGGTTGGTCAACAAGCGATTTCGCAATATGTTCAACTAACGCTTTCATCGCATTCTCCTTCATGCCTTAATAGGATTCTCTACACTCCTATAAACCCGAAAGAATTACTTTTGGTTTTTTGAGTTGTGTAGCTTTTCCATTAAACCAGCTTTAGAGAAAAGGTTACGTACTGTATCAGATGGCTTTGCACCTTTTAACATCCAATCCACTGCTTTTTCCTCTTGAATATCAACCTTAGCTGGTTGAGTAAGTGGGTTGTACGTTCCAATCTCTTCAATGAAACGACCATCACGCGGAGCGCGAGAATCTGCAACTACTACACGATAAAATGGGGCTTTCTTAGAACCCATACGCTTTAAACGAATTTTTACTGCCATTCGTAGGACACCTCCAAAAATATTCACACAATAATTTATAATATCATCAATTTTTCTAGAGTCAACTAGAAAAAACGATTTCCAATTAAAATGGAAGTTTGAAACCTCCAAGGCCTTTGCCTTTTTTCTTCCCTTTTCCTGCCGTCATGTTTGTCATCTGCTTCATCATTTTCTTCATATCTTCAAATTGCTTTAGTAATCTGTTTACATCTTGAATCGATGTTCCACTTCCTTTAGCAATTCGACGACGACGACTTCCATTAATCATACTCGGCTCTTGTTTCTCTTGTTTCGTCATCGAGCGAACAATGGCTTCTACTCGACTAATCTGTTTATCATCAACTTGTAAATCTTTCATTCCTTTTGCTTTATTAAAGCCAGGCATCATATTTAATAGCTCATCTAATGGTCCCATATTTCGAACTTGGTCAAGCTGCTCAAGAAAATCATCAAACGTAAATTCGTTATTACGCATTTTCTTTTCTAATTCACGAGCTTTTTCTTCGTCGACATTTGTTTGTGCTTTTTCAATTAGCGTTAGCACGTCACCCATACCGAGTATTCTTGATGCCATTCTTTCAGGATGAAACGGTTCAAGCTGATCAATCTTTTCACCCATACCAGCAAACTTAATTGGTGTATTCGTAACAGCCTTTACAGAAATCGCTGCACCACCACGAGTATCACCATCTAATTTTGTTAGAACAACACCAGTCACATCGAGTTGTTCATTAAAACTCTCCGCAACATTTACAGCATCTTGTCCCGTCATAGCATCGACAACAAGCAAAATCTCATCTGGACTGGCAATCTCTTTCACTTGCTTCAACTCATCCATTAACGTTTCGTCTACATGAAGACGCCCCGCTGTATCGATAAGAACATAGTCATGATGATCTTCTTTTGCCTTTGCGATCGCTTGCTTGGCAATTTCAACTGGGCTAACTTGGTCACCTAATGAGAAAACAGGCATATTAAGCTGCTTTCCAAGTGTCTCTAATTGCTTAATAGCGGCTGGTCGATAAATATCGGCTGCAACTAAGAGCGGTTGGCGATTATGCTTTTTGCGAAGATGATTTGCAAGCTTTGCGGTTGTTGTTGTTTTACCGGCACCTTGTAAACCAACCATCATGACGACAGTTGGTGGTTTATTAGCCACCGCAATCTTACTTTGTTCGCCACCCATTAAAGCTGTTAATTCTTCATTTACCACCTTAATGACTTGTTGTCCAGGCGTTAAACTTTTCATAACTTCCTGCCCAAGTGCTTTTTCTCGAACAGTTGCAATAAATTGTTTTACTACTTTAAAGTTAACATCCGCTTCTAGTAATGCTAGACGAACTTCACGCATCATATCCTTCACGTCTTGTTCAGTTACTTTACCTTTACCACGGATTTTTGTTAATGTTTCTTGCAATCGCTCCGCTAAACCTTCAAATGCCATGATGTCGCCTCCTAATCCAATTTCTCAAGAGAATCGATAAGCTCTGTCATCTCTTCAGGAGTCGCGTTGCTTTTGGCTGCTTCTTTCAATTGAGCAATAAGAGCCGAACGCTTTTCAAACTTTTCAAGCAGTTGTAACTTCTGTTCGTACTCCTCAAGCATCGCTTCTGTTCGTTTAATATTATCATAAACGGCCTGGCGACTCACTTCAAATTCTTCGGCAATTTCACCAAGTGAGAAATCGTCAAGGTAATACAACCACATGTACTTACGCTGCTTCGGTGTTAGCAAGGACTGATAAAAATCGAATAAAAAATTCATTCGGAGCGTCTTATCTAACACGAAACCATCCCCTTGTTAAGTGATTTCCCTTTACGAGATATTATGATACATTACTAAAAAACAAGTGTCAAGTTTTTTTCTTAACAAGCCAACTGCATTGAAATACCTCCTTGCTGGCTTCCGAAGAGCCCCGCGCAGGAGCATTCGCTACTACTTGAATAAACTTCCTTGCTCGTATGTCCCGAGCAACGGAGGGCACTGAAAAAGGGAAAAGCACCCTTTTTCAGTGCCCTCTGATATTCGCCTTTTCAGTACCTGCACTCTATTCTTGTTTTTCTCCTTCTTCCTCTTCTTCCTCCAATACATCCTTAAACAAGCCATACACGAATTGTTCAGCATCAAAGGCTTGAAGGTCGTCCATTTTTTCACCAAGGCCGACATATTTCACTGGAATATCTAACTCATGGCGAATGGCCAACACAATTCCACCTTTAGCCGTTCCATCAAGCTTCGTTAATACGATTCCTGATACGTCAGTCGATTGACCAAACGTTTTTGCCTGAGACATTGCATTTTGTCCAGTTGTCGCATCAAGTACGAGTAATACTTCATGTGGCGCTCCTGGAACTTCACGTTCAATTACACGCTTTACCTTTTCTAACTCATTCATTAAATTTACTTTGTTTTGAAGGCGGCCTGCTGTATCACATAAGAGAACGTCAACGTTTCGAGATTTTGCAGCTTGAAGAGCATCATACATGACTGCAGCTGGATCAGAACCTGCTTGTTGTTTGATTACATCAACCCCAACACGCTCCCCCCATACTTCAAGTTGCTCAATAGCTCCTGCTCTAAACGTGTCTCCGGCAGCAAGCATCACTTTTTTGCCATCTTGCTTCAATTGGTGTGCTAGCTTACCAATTGTCGTTGTTTTCCCTACTCCATTAACACCAACAAATAAGACAACTGTCATTCCATCTGTTTGTAAGTTTAATGTCGCTTCATCCTCTTCCTTTTGGAGTAGCTCAGCTAATTTCTCGGAAATGACTGGCTGGATTTCTTTTGTATCTTTAATGTTCCGAATACGCACTTCATCTTTTAGCTCATCGATTAATTCCATAACAGTGGTAACCCCAACATCAGCACTAATTAAGATTTCCTCTAGCTCTTCAAAAAAGTCTTCATCCACTTTTCTGTAACGATAAACAAGATCATTCATTCTTCCTACGAAGGAATCTCTCGTTTTTTCAAGACCTGTCTTAAACTTTTCAGTAACTTCCGTTGTTTGGTTCGTAATCTTTTCTTTCAGCTTTTTGAAAAAACTCATCTCACACGCTCCTAGCTTTCAATTAATTCTTTTGTCTCTTCTAAACGAACTGATACTAGACGAGACACTCCAGATTCTTGCATTGTAACCCCGTATAACACATCAGCTTCTTCCATCGTACCCTTTCGATGCGTAATAACAATAAATTGTGTTGCCTGACTGAAATCTTTTAAGAAGTGGGCAAAACGACTAACATTTGCCTCATCTAATGCAGCTTCAACTTCATCAAGAACACAGAATGGGACAGGTCTGACCTTTAAAATGGCGAAAAGGAGTGCTATCGCAGTTAATGCTCGCTCACCACCAGAAAGTAAGGCAAGATTTTGTAGCTTCTTCCCGAGTGGACGAGCCATGATTTCAACACCCGTGTTTAACATATCATCTGGTTGCGTTAAAACAAGGTCGGCCTCTCCACCACCGAATAATTCTCGGAAAACAACTTGAAAATGCTGTCTTATATGAGAATATGTGTCCTTAAAACGCTTTGTCATTTCCTCATCCATTTCAGCTATAACCTCATGTAATGTTGCCTTTGCTTCAAGCAAATCTTTCTGTTGTTCAGAAAGAAAGTCAAAACGTTCACGCACTCGTTCATATTCCTCGATTGCCCCCAGATTAACATGACCCAACTCATCAATAGCTAACTTAATGAGCTTCACCTTTGTACGCGCCTCCTCAGCTTCGATTGTCAGTTCGTATTCCTGCTTGGCTGCCTCGAAAGATAGCTCATATTCCTCACGCAAATGCGTTAAACGGTTGTCTAATTCAACATCAAGACGATTAACTCTAACTTCAATTTGTCGACACTCATCTGCCATTAACGTTGCTTCACCTTGTTGTTGTTTAAGCTTTTTTTCTAATTCGATATATTCTTGCTCTAACCCTTCTCGTTCCTTACGTGCAGCATGCAGTTTTTCAGATAAATCTTGTTTCTTTTTCCGATTTAATTCAATCCGATCCGCTAACGTATGTTCACCTGTTGTCCCATCCGTTAACTCTGACTCTAACAACGAAAATTGGTCCTGTAAGTCAGTAAGTTCATTGTGGTTCTGCTCTTGATTTAACTGAAGCCTTTGAACTTGCTCGCGAATAAAATGAAACCTTTCCTTAGCTTGAGCTAGTTCGACTTTATCAGTCGTGAGTTCCTGCTGTAATGTTTCCTTAGAACTTCTTTGCTGCTTTCGCTCTTCTTCAAGACGCTTCACCTCAGCCTCTAGCTGTTCTGCTTCAGTTAATGCATGCTCATAGCTAATTTCTAGCTCTGCTAGACGGTCTGTTATACGCTCATACTCATTCAAAAAGCTTTCATGGTCCCGATCATAACGAACAAATCGTTCTTCCATATTATTCGCTTCTAACTCTAATTCACGTAGTACTGTTTTTGCTTCCTGAAGCTCAGTTCTAGCGTCTTCCCCTTCTTGCCTTACATGCTCAAGCTCAGTTTCTGATTCTTTTACTTGTTCCTTTAATAACTTTACGGCCTGCTCTAAATCATAGGATGATTCCTTCAGTTTAACAAGCTTCGTCTGTAAATCCTCTAGCTCACGCTTTCGACCGAGTAAAGGTGTTTGGGACTGCTTCACACTTCCTCCAGTCATCGAACCCCCAGGGTTAACAACATCCCCATCTAAGGTAACAACCCGAAAACGATGATTTACAATCCTAGCTAACGCATTTGCACCGTGTAGATCTTTTGCAATAATAACATGGCCGAGTAAATTTGAGATAACATCATGATATCGCTTATCAAAGGTTAGAAGAGAAGAGGCAATACCGACAAACGCTTCATTTTTACTTAGTTCTTGTAATTGAAAGTCTGGAATTGTTCTAGGCTTCATAACAGGTAAAGGTAAAAAAGTCGCTCTCCCAATTCGGTTCTTCTTTAAGAATTGGATAGCCTGTCTTGCATCGGCTTCACTTTCAACAACTATATGCTGTGATGCCCCTCCTAGTGCTACTTCTAAAGCAGTCTCAAATTGTTTAGGAACTTGAATCAGTTCAGCAACTGCCCCAACAATCCCCTGTAGGTGACCATCACGAGCCTTTAGTATCTCTTTAACACCATGAAAGAACCCTGAGAAGTCAGCCTGCATCTCTTCAAGGACATCTGCTCTTGATTGTAGCTTTTGAATCAACTGATATGCTTCATAAAGCTGTGATTCCTTTTTATGATATCGTTCTTTTTGCTGCTCTAGACTTCTTTGAAGCTGACGAAACCTATCACTAATGGTCGTTAACTGTTTTTCTTTTACCTGCAACCGCTCTACTGCTGCAGTTTGCTTTTCTTGCATTTCTTTTCGGGTTGAAAGCATTCCTTCATTCTCCGATAACAAACGCTCTTGCTTTGTTTTTTGTTGACGTTGTTGCTCTTCTAAATACCTTCTTTCATTGCGGATAGATGCTTGTTCATTTAAAACTTCAATATAGTCCGCCTTTAACCTGTCTAATTCCTGCTCCACATCTGCTTCAGATAGCGAAAGAAGCTGTTCTTTTTCCTTCACCTTTTGTTCTAACTTAGTAAGAGTTTCTCTAGCTTCAGCTAACCGTTCCGATTGCAGCCGGTATTCCACTTCAATTTGCTTTTTTTGCTCCGTTCTTTCGTTAATTGCTTTTATTAATTGTTCTTTATTCTGTGAAGCATTTTTTTTCCGTTCCTTTAAAACTTCACGTTTGCCTTCATTTTTTTCTAATTCTTCACTAGCTAAAAGTAATTCATCCTGTGCTTGGTTAATACTTTCAGTAACTTCGAATGAACGTTGACGAAGCTTCCCTAATTCTAACTCCATCTCTTCTAGCTTCTCAGAACGCTCTGTATATTGAAGGCGTAACTGGTCAAGCTGCTCTTTTTCTTTCGTCCATCTTTCATGAAGCTCTTCAATTTCATAAACCATAAGAGCAATTTCAACGACCTTTAATTGCTCACGTTTTTCTAGATAGTCCTTTGCCATTGACGCTTGCACTTTTAATGGTTCTACTTGTCCCTCTAACTCGTGTAAAATGTCTTCTACACGAAATAAATTCTCTTGTGTTTCATTTAAACGTTTTTCAGCCTGAATTTTTCTTGTTTTATATTTTAGAACACCAGCCGCTTCTTCAAAAATTACACGACGATCCTCTGCCTTACTACTTAAGATTTCTTCCACTTTCCCTTGACCAATAATTGAATATGCTTCTCGTCCGAGACCAGAATCCATAAACAATTCTACAATGTCCTTAAGCCGACAAGTCTGTTTATTAATAAAGTATTCACTATCACCTGAGCGATAAACACGCCGAGTCACACTTACTTCACTGTAATCAATGGGAATATGTTGGTCTTCATTATCTAATACTAAGCTAACCTCAGCATAATTAAGAGGTTTTCGTGAATCACTTCCGGCAAAAATGATGTCTTCCATTTTTGAACCTCTTAGTGATTTTGCTGATTGCTCACCTAGCACCCATCTAATTCCATCTGAAATATTACTTTTCCCACTCCCATTAGGGCCGACAACTGCTGTCACACCCGGAACAAAATCGATGGAAATTTGTTCTGCAAAGGATTTAAACCCTACGACCTCTAGTCGTTTGAGGAACATATTCCTTCCCCCTATTCTTTTATAACAACTGTCCTATTTTACCATACTCAGCTCCTCAATTAAATGAGTTGACAAGTAACTATGGTTTTATCCTTCTATGAGCGACAAATGCTCATTCCTATGGTACGATATAAATCATAAAAATGTACAAGTAGAAAGGGTGGTATAATGGATTTATCTGTTAACAGCCGAGATAACATTGAATACATGATAGAGCGTATCAAAGATAAACTTCAAATTGTAAATGCAGGTGCCTTAAACGCTAAAAGTTTTGACACAGAGCAATATGAAGAGCTACGTGACATTTACGAAATGATTCAGAAAAAACAATCCTTCTCTGTAAGTGAGCTTGACGCGATTGTTTCAGAGCTTGGTCGCTTACGTAAATAAAGGGGAAAAAACGTGCTCAAATTGAGCACGTTTTTTTTAAAATAATCACCCGTTTACGCTTGCTCGCTCAGCTTGCTTAATGCTTGTTGAGCTGCATGTTGCTCCGCTTCTTTCTTTGAACGCCCCGTCCCTACTCCAAGTGCAAGGTCATTCAAATGAACTTCTGAAACAAATTCACGATTATGTGCCGGTCCACGTTCCTGAACAATCACATAGTGAATTTGCCCTAAATTATCCCGTTGAATAAACTCTTGTAGCTGACTCTTAAAATCCATCATATGAGAAAAAGCACCCTCATTTATTTTTGGATACATTGTTTGATTCAAGAACTGGTAAACGGCCTCTAAACCTTGGTCTAAATAAAGAGCTCCAATAAATGATTCAAACACATCAGCAAGTAATGCGGGTCTCGTACGACCACCTGTCATTTCTTCCCCTTTACCTAGTAACACAAGTTTACCAAATTCGAGTTCCTCCGCAAATCGTGCTAACGAAGGCTCACAAACGATCGAGGCACGAAGCTTTGTCATATCTCCTTCACTCATTGTTCCGAATTTCTTAAAGAGAAATTGCGAAACGGCCAATTCAAGTACCGCATCTCCAAGAAATTCCAAACGTTCGTTATCCTGAAAGGAATAAATACGGTGCTCATTCACATAGGATGAATGGGTGAAAGCCTGTATTAAAAGCTTTCTGTTTTCAAAAGTCAGCCCAATTCTCTCAAGTAATTCCGTAAATTGACGTTTCTGGTCTTCTGTTAAAATAAGACGTTTTTGATTTCGTCTTCGGTCATAGTAATTGGATCGTGGTTTGCGATGATTTTTTGACGATTGTGGCATTGTGACCTCCCACACAAAGAAAAATTAGCCTTTCAATATTGATCTAGTTAAAGGAAGTCCCACATGTAAAACATATGGGACTTTACCTATTACTGACGGCTGTTTATGTACTCAACGACATCAGCGACAGTCGAAATTTTTTCTGCATCTTCATCAGAAATTTCTAAATCAAACTCGTCCTCAAGTTCCATAACAAGTTCAACAACATCCAATGAGTCAGCACCTAGATCATCTTTAAAAGATGCTTCAGGCTTAACCTCTGCCTCTTCAACACCAAGACGATCAACAACGATCTTCGCTACACGCTCTAATGTATCTGCCATGTTCCGTTCACCTCCTCTCAAGGTTCAAAAGCTAGAAGAATTTTACCGACATCCCCAGCATCTGTCAAGCCTCAATTATATTTTATCGCCTTATGGCATAACCATTCCACCATCAACATGTAAAGTTTGCCCTGTCATATAATCTGCATCTGCGCTCGCAAGAAAACGAACAACCGATGCAATTTGTTCAGGCTTCCCTAATGTTGCAAGTGGAATTTGTCCTAGTAGCTGTGCCTTCATGTCATCATTTAACTCATCTGTCATGTCAGTTTCAATAAAACCAGGTGCAACAGCATTTACATGAATATTACGATTTGCCAATTCACGTGCCATTGTCTTTGTTAAACCAATGACCCCAGCTTTTGCAGCAACATAATTAGCTTGTCCAGCATTACCTAGTACACCAACTACAGACGCAATATTTATAATTCTACCGTAGCGTTGCTTCATCATTTGACGAGTTACAGCCTTCGAACAATTGAATACACCTTTTAAATTTGTATTAATAACATCGTCCCATTCATCTTCCTTCATTCGCATTAACAAGTTATCTCTCGTAATACCAGCATTATTAACTAGGATATCGACACGTCCAAACGCTTCAATCGTTTCCTTAACAAGGGCTTGCACCTCTTCGGACTTGGCAACATCTGCCTGAATAGCAATGGCATCAGCACCTAGCTCCTTTATCTCGATAACGACTTGCTCAGCACGGTCCTTGCTTCCTGCGTAATTCACGACAACGTTAGCCCCATTACGGGCAAGCTCTAAAGCAGTCGCACGTCCGATCCCACGAGACGCACCTGTTACGATTGCTACTTTTCCTTGCAACATTATTCTGTCACTCCTTCCAACTGTTCAACAACCTTCATTAAACTTTCGCGGTCATTCACTGCAAACGCTCGAACACGTCGATTTACCTTTTTTACAAGACCTGTAAGTACATTTCCCGAACCAACCTCTATAAACGTGTCGACTCCTAAATCTAACAGCTTCTTAACAGAGTCCTCCCATAGAACTGGAGAATAGACTTGCTCGACTAGTCGTTTCCGAATTTCTTCTTGCTGTACAACTTCACCTGCCGTTACATTTGCAATAACAGGAACGGACGCATCCTGAATTGTTAAAGTATCTAAAATTGAATGTAACTTTTCTGCAGCTGGTTTCATTAATGAAGAGTGAAACGGGCCACTCACTTGAAGGGGGATTACCCGTTTAGCCCCTGCTTCTTTTGCCTGCTCAGAGGCTTGTTTTACCCCTTCTGCTGAACCTGAAATTACGATTTGCCCCGGACAATTCAAGTTTGCTAATTCCGCAACCTCACCCGCGTTTTGTACTTGTTTACAAACTTTTTCTAATACATCCCTTTCAAGCCCAAGTACAGCTGCCATTGCCCCTTCTCCAAAAGGCACAGCTTCCTCCATAAAAAGTCCACGATTTCGAACGGCAAATACTGCATCCTCAAACGAAAGAGAATTAGCAGCCGTTAATGCACTATATTCTCCTAAACTATGCCCCGCAACATAGTCAGCTTCTATTCCCTTTTCCTTGAGTAATTGTAAAACAGCTACACTCATTGTTACAAGTGCTGGCTGCGTATGCTCCGTCCTTCTTAATGCTTCTTCTGGACCATTCAACATAATATCCGTTAACGAATAACCAAGTTTTTCATCAGCTCTTTTAAAAATATCCTCGCATACTGGCTCTTCTTCAATAAGAGTTTTCCCCATTCCAACTGCCTGAGAACCTTGACCTGGAAAGATAAACGCAATTTTCCCCACTCTACATCCCCCTCTATTCTTCTACTTTTTTTAGTTTTGACACTTCATTTTTAATAATAGTGACCACTTGTTGGTCAACCATTTCTCTAGCTTGACGAATCGCATGAAAAACAGCTGTTTCATCTGAAGATCCATGCGCTTTAATCACAGGAGATTTCAAACCGAAAAGACCCGCCCCCCCATATTCGGAATAGCTAAGTTTTCCTTTTAAACCTTGTAAATCAGATTTTAAAACACCTGCAGCAAGTTTATTTTTTATGGATTTCGTCATTTCCTTCTTCAACAAAGAAAACAAAGTTCCTGCTGTTCCTTCAATCGATTTTAAGACAAGATTTCCAGCGAAACCATCACATACGACAACATCAGCCACACCACTCAATAAATCGCGTGCTTCGACATTCCCGATAAACTGAAAGTTGGCTGCTTCAAGTAATGGAAATGCAGCTTTCGTTAACTCGTTGCCTTTCCCGCTCTCGGTACCAACATTTAACAACCCTACTCGTGGTTGTTTTCGTTTTGCTACCATTTCCATATATGTATTACCAATAATTGCATATTGTAAAAGGTGTTCTGGCTTTGCATCCATATTTGCACCAACATCAAGCAATAAAAAGCCTTTCCCATTCATTGTCGGGAGCATTGGTGAAAGAGCTGGGCGATCAATACCTGGAATTCTACCAACATAAAGTAGGCCTGCAGTCATTAAAGCTCCAGTATTTCCTGCTGAAATACATGCATCTGCACGTCCCTCCTTTACTTCTCGCATAGCTAATACCATAGATGAATCTTTCTTACGACGAACAGCCGTTGTCGGTTGGTCTGTATCTTCAATTTTTTCCGTTGTATGTAAAATCGTAATTTTAGAAGTATCTGTTAAGTATTTCTTTATTTCTTCTTCATGCCCAACTAATGTAATTTCAATATCATCAAAAGTTTTCACTGCGTTTTGTGCAGCAATTACAGGAGCCTGAGGAGCATGATCCCCACCCATGACATCCAGTGCTATCTTCATTCGTCACCTCTCCTTTCCCGTCTTTCATTTGAATGTGTTGTACGAAACATGACAAACTCCCCTACAAAAACAAGCTCCTGGTCAACGTAGCTTTTAACCTCAACATTTGTCCGTTCTTTCTCAAAAGCAATCACACTTGCCTTTGCAATTACCCGTTCCCCAGCTTTTACTTGTCGCTTAAAGCGTATCGTTGCTTTTGCAGTTAAAGCAAGTTCATCATTAATAATCGCCACAGCAAGTGAATTTGCTTGTGCAAAAAGATGATGCCCCCTCGCAATCCCAGACCTTGAAAAAACATGCTCTTCTTTCACATCTAAAATAGAGATCGCACGCTCATCGAGCTGTAAATCGACGATTTCACCTATTACTTCTTCGTGAGAAAGAGCTTTAATGTCATCCAACTGCTGCTTTGCGACATCCTTTATTCGTTCTCGCAGTTCAGGTATTGAAAGCTCCATTCGGTCCAACCTAATCGTTTGAATACTGACTGAAAATTTTTCTGAAAGGGCCTCATCTGTCATAAATGGATTCTTCTGAATTGTTTCCAATAACTTAGCTTGTCGCTCTTTTTTTCTTTGTCTCAAGTTATGCACCTTCCAACGTTCATAATTAGAAAAGGAAGTATTGGAGCAGTCATCAATTTAATGATTAGTAAAAGGGTTAAAACCTCAGATTTTATAAATCGTTTCATACCTATTTCATTGTCATTATACACTTAAATACTATCTTCTAGGACTAGGTACTAAGAGTAGTATATAATTCGATCTTGCTTATTTCAATAGTTAATCAAGCTTGTCTCCATTTAATACTCCTTGTTCCTCTAGAAATGTACGTAAGAAATTATAATGTTCAGCAGTCCAGAATTCGTCAAGCGAGATTATTTTAACGGCATCTTGTCTTGCAACTTCTAACGCTCGGTAATCATGAACAACATCTGCTAATTTGAAATCAGGTAAACCACTTTGCTTCGCACCAAAGAAATCACCTGGACCACGTAACTCTAAATCTCGCTCAGACAAAACAAATCCATCATTCGTTTCTGTCATAATTCGCATCCGTTCTTTTCCTACCTCGGATTTGGGATCAGCAAGTAAAATACAATACGACTGTGCATCACCTCTTCCAACTCTCCCCCGAAGCTGATGAAGCTGTGCAAGTCCGAAACGTTCTGCATCGTAAATGATCATAACAGTTGCATTTGGTACATTAACCCCTACCTCAACTACCGTAGTCGAAACCAGAATTTGGGTGTCATTCCGACTAAATGCCTCCATCACCGCATCCTTCTCCTGTGGATGCAAGCGCCCGTGCATAAGTCCTACAGAGTACCGCCCCGTAAAATGCTGCTGTAAAATCGCATGAACATCAATCGCATTTTGGACATCTAATTTTTCCGACTCCTCGATTAATGGACAGATTACATACGCTTGTCTTCCAGCTGTTAGTTCTTTTTCCGTAAACGAAAGAACTCGTTCAAGCATGTCAGGCTTAGCCCAGTATGTCTCTATCGCCTTTCTCCCTGCTGGCATTTCATCAATAATTGAAACATCCATATCGCCAAATACAGATATAGCCAATGTTCGAGGAATCGGGGTTGCTGTCATAAACAACACATTCACATGCTCACCCTTATCTCGTAGAACACGCCGCTGTTCAACACCAAAGCGATGCTGTTCATCGGTAATTACAAACCCTAATCGATGAAATACCACATCTTCTTGGATCAGAGCGTGTGTACCGACAAGGATATGAATGTCCCCTGCTTCTAATGCCTTTAGTCGTTCTTTTCTTTTTTTTCCTTTTATAGAGCCAGATAGTAGTTCAACACGGATCCCCTTCGGCTCCAATACTTGCTGCAATGAGGTTACATGCTGCTCAGCTAATATCTCAGTTGGGACCATGAGAGCAGACTGATAACCTGCCTTGGCAACAGCATACATACAAGTAGCTGCAACAATTGTTTTACCTGAGCCTACATCTCCTTGCAATAGACGATTCATCCGGTAAGTTGATGCTAAATCGCTACTTATTTCATCAACAACCCTTTTTTGAGCTGATGTTAACGGGAACGGTAAACCTTCAATAAACTCCGTTATATTTTCCTTTGATATGTGTAAAGATTGACCTACTGATTGCTCACGATTTGACTTGCGAAAAGCTTGCATTTTCAGCTGAAAAAATAAAAACTCTTCATACACAATTCTCCTTCTAGCCTGCTTAACCGCCTCTTGGTTCGGGGGAAAATGCAATCGATAAATAGCTTCTTTCTTGCCGAGGAGCTTGTACCGTTCTCGTAGGTGTAATGGAAGTGGTTCAGGTATTTGTTCACCAAATTGGGAGAGTGCTTGATAAATAAATTTTTTCAATGATTTTGACGTAATACTTCCAGACACCGAATAAATCGGTTCGATTGTTTGGTCGCGTTCTTCTTTTCCTTGGCGACATTCCGTTCCAGTAATCGTTAAACGATGTTGATCCCATTTTCCAGTAACAGTAACTTCACGACCGATACTCAATTGTTTTTTTAGAAAGGCACGATTAAAAAACGTAACTGTGATGAGTAATTGATTAACTAAAAGTCGAAACGATAAGCGATTTTTCTTTTTACCGTAGTATCTTACAGATGGCTCACTTTGAACGACACCTACGATCGTCACTCGTTCATCATGTTTTACTTCATGTAAATCTTTTAATTTATAATCTTCATAACGAAAAGGAAAATGTTCAATTAGCTCTTCTACTAAATATATTCCCAAAGCCTCAAGTTGCTTTGCGGTTTCATCGCCAATTCCCTTGACCTCAGTTACCGGTAATTTCATATATTCATTCATACTTGATGTGATTATTGAAAATCACTACCCTCCTTTCTAATCCGCTCCTAAATAAACAAAAATAATTCCCGCCTAACTTGAGGCAGGAATATGTAAAAGCTATGATTTGGCTTTCGTAACGACTAATGCAACAGCTCCTGGACCTGCATGTGCCCCAATAACAGCACCGATATTCGTTCGTACCTCTGACTGCACATTAAACTCCTGACGAGCACGCTCAAGAAGCTCATTGGCAAGTGAATCATTCACTGCATGAGGGGATCCAATATGAACAGGGGCATCCCCATACTCCTCTTTTAACACGTCAATTATTCTATTTATCGCTTTTTTCTGGCCACGAACTTTTTCAAACGGATATACTTCACCGTCTTCATTTATTGATAGAATTGGCTTTATTTTTAATAAAGAACCAAGTAAGGCTGATGCCTTTCCAATTCGACCATTTTTCTGTAAATATTCTAATGTATCAACAAGAAAATAAAGTTTCGTATCTTGTAATAATTCCTCTAAACGTTGTAAGCACTCCTCTAATGACTTACCTTGCTGGGCCATTCGAGCTACTTCAACAACCATAATCCCAATTCCATAAGAGGCAAGCTTTGAATCGACGACATGGAGGCTGATTTCTTCATCAAACGATTGGCTTGCTATTGAAGCGGCTTGAAACGTCCCACTAAGCTTTGAGGAAAGGTGAATGGAAATAATATTGGTTTCACCCTGCTCTGCGAGAGAACGGTAAACTTCTTCAAATTGAAAAGGTGTCGGTTGAGACGTTGTTGGGATTGTCTCTTCGACCATCAACTTTTGATAAAAATCTTGAGAGGTGAGTGTAACCCCATCCTCATAGGTCTCTTCTTCAGAGAATATGACATTAAGAGGAACAACTGTAATATTTAATTCCTCCGCAAGCTCCTTAGGAATATCAGCTGTACTATCGGTTACAATTTTCACTTTTGACATATAAATCTCTCCTTAACTCGTTCGACTTATTCTACCGAGAAAATATAAGAGTATATTGGCTGATTTCCTTTATGGACATCGACTTCAATTTCCGGGTGTTCCTCTTCTAGGAAAGTAAGTAAAGCCTCATTTTGAGCATCACTTGCATCTTCTCCTTGGAGAATGGTAATAATCTCACTGTCAGCCTTAATCATTTGTGTTAGTAAGGTTTTGGCAACCTCTAGCATATCTGGACCTGAAGTGACTATTTTTTTCTCAGCAATCCCCATAAAGTCATCTTTTTTAATGTTAACTCCATCAATGCTCGTGTCCCTAACTGCAAACGTTACTTGTCCAGTCTTTACACCTGCCATCGTATTAGTCATTACGGCAACATTCTCATTTAAGCTTTGTGATGGGTTAAATGAGAGTAGCGCTGCTAATCCTTGTGGAACTGTTTTAGAAGGCACAACAACAGCCTCAGCATCAACAACTTCAGCTGCCTGTTCAGCAGCCATTATAATATTACCGTTATTCGGAAGGATGATAACTTTCTTTGCATGAACTTGTTCAATTGCTTTAACAATGTCCTCTGTACTCGGGTTCATTGTTTGTCCACCTTGAATAACAACACCTGCGCCCATTCCTCTGAAGAGCTTAGCAATCCCATCACCCATTGAGACTGTTACGATGCCATATTCGCTTTTTTCTTTTGA
Organism: Halalkalibacter urbisdiaboli; assembly: GCF_002156385.1. GTDB lineage: Bacteria > Bacillota > Bacilli > Bacillales > Bacillaceae_D > Halalkalibacter_A > Halalkalibacter_A urbisdiaboli. The sequence goes on along the minus strand of NZ_MVJM01000003.1, from coordinate 450,023 downwards.
AGCGTTTTCAGCCTCTTCCCCGTATACAGCCTTTGTTTCTTCAAGTAGATGCGTATGTTGCTCACGCATATTTTCAATTTTAACATTGATTAAATTCCCATATCGTTGCGCTTTCGTGATGACTTCCCCAGGCTGCTCAGCGTGGATATGTATTTTTAATAAATCTTCATCCGAAACTACGAGTAACGAATCTCCCCACTCACTTAGTTCCTCACGAAATGACTCTTCATTAAATGGTCTTTGGGCGACCTTTTCTTCCTCAAAGCGAACCATGACTTCTGTACAATACCCGAACTCAATATCTTCAGTTGCAATATGACTTTGGGCAGAATGATGCTCGATTCGAACAAGCTCCTCCATCTTTGGTTGTTCTGGTAGGGAATCAGGAAGCTTTTCACCTTTTATAACAGCAGAAAATCCTTCGTATATATAGACAAGACCTTGGCCACCTGAGTCAACAACTCCAACCTCTTTCAACACAGGAAGCAAATCAGGTGTCCGCTTCAACGATTTCTTTGCTTCGCTTACTATCTCATCAATCAAAACAACAAAATCCTGTTGTTTTTTTGCTACTTTAATTGCATGTTTCGCGACATCTTTGGCTACCGTTAAAATTGTACCTTCAACAGGTTTCATGACGGCTTTATAGGCTGTCTCTACACCTTTATCTAAGGCATGCGCAAAGTCAGACGTTGTAATCGTCTTCTTTCCTTCAATATCCTTTGAAAAGCCTCTAAAAAGCTGAGAAAGGATAACACCAGAGTTACCTCGTGCCCCCATAAGAAGTCCCTTTGCAAAGGCTGAAGCAACTTTGCTGGAATCTTCATGCACATTTTGTTTTACTTCTTTTACTCCAGAAGATATAGAAAGATTCATATTGGTTCCAGTATCACCGTCAGGGACAGGAAACACATTGAGAGAGTCGACAACTTTCACATGTTTTGATAAATTAGACGCTCCCTCGATAAACATTTGCGCAAGCTTTTTACCTTCAATTTGTTTAACTGATGACAAGAAAAGTTCCTCCTAACTTTCTAGGTTAAGGATTAGTGACGCGAACTCCCTGAACAAAAATGTTCACCGAATCTACATCAAGACCTAACATTTGTTCTAGTTGATATTTTACTTTTGTTTGGACATTATAGGCCACTTCAGAAATCTTAGTACCGTAGCTAACAATGATATACATATCTATGTGAATGTCATCCTCTTCCTCACGAATAACTACTCCGCGACGAAAATTCTCTTTCTTTAGTAGATCTGTAATTCCATCTTTTATTTGCTTTTGAGAAGCCATCCCAACAATTCCGTAGCAATCTACTGCTGCTCCACCAGCAATTGTTGCAACAACTTCCTTTGATACATCAACCGTTCCTAATTGCGTTTTCATTTCGATTGACATTTCGAAATTCCTCCCTTTCAAAACAGGCTATCGTTTATTTTACTATACTCTTAGTTAATTTAAAAGCTGTAAAGCTGTCAAGCAATAATACTTGATAAACTTTTGTTGTCCCTATTGCAATCTTATAGGGGCTATGCTACTATATTCAAGTATGATTTGAGAGTCATCGTTATATGAGGAGGTGCATGAAATGTCACGTAAATGTTATATTACTGGGAAACAGGCTCGCAGTGGCAATAAGCGTTCACACGCGCTAAATAAAACAAAGCGCCGTTGGGGTGCTAACGTACAAAAGGTACGTATTTTAGTAGATGGTAAACCAAAACGTGTTTACGTATCTGCACGCGCACTTAAGTCAGGTAAAGTAGAGCGCGTATAATAATAAAAGCTTACAAAAAAGCACCGTTCCTACGGTGCTTTTTTGCATTACCCTTTTTTGAATGAGTTTAAGACTGCTCGCACAAACCCACCTAGGAATTTTGGCAGCTTGATAGTGTAGAATTTCATAGCTCCTCCTCCTCAACGTGAATACCACGGGGATTAATGATAAAGAAACTTAGCTTACCACCTTAAATGGCTTAAGCGAAGTCGTCTCCATCCTTTCGTTCCATAAATACTTATCGGATAATGAAAAGGATAAAAACAAATGCTCATTTCTACTAGTATATTCAGAGGCGACAAACTATTCCTTTTTTTTTGAGAATGTGGTAGTTGCTACCTTGTCTCCTTATCACTATACATATGCATCCACGGTCAATATATGTCTAGGCAGGCAGGAATGTTCATTGATTTAAATATTCTTTTATGTAACAACCGAAGCACTATTTAACTAAATAAAAAAGGATGCTGACAGTTTGCTGCATCATCCTCTTCTTCCTTTTATCCACGAATATTAGATATAGCCTGTGCTCGTTTTTTTTCATTGTATATCGCCGAACCAGCTACTAGCACGTTTGCCCCAGCGCCCGTACACAGTTTTGCTGTTTCAGGAGTTACCCCGCCATCCACTTCAATTTCAATATTAAGATTTTTATCTTTCACCATGTTAGCGACAGCTTCAATTTTGGCTAGTACCGAATGAATAAAGGTTTGTCCACCAAAGCCTGGATTAACAGTCATTAATAGAACAAGATCCACATCCTCTAAAATTGGTTCGATCATGGATACTGGTGTAGCTGGATTTAATACTACACCTGCTTTTACACCCTGTTCTTTAATTAAGTGGATGGTTCGATGTAAGTGTGGACAAGCTTCAACGTGAACTGAAATAATATCTGCCCCTGCTTTTGCGAAATCCTCAATGTATCGATCTGGATTTTCAATCATAAGATGAACATCCAATGGGAGCTTTGTTTTTGGACGAATAGCCTCGACAACTAACGGTCCAAATGTGATATTCGGAACGAAATGGCCATCCATTACATCAACGTGAATGTAGTCAGCCCCTCCTTGTTCAACATCGAGAATGTCCTCTCCTAATTGGGCAAAATTTGCTGCTAAAATTGATGGAGCGATTTTTATCACCTGTCATACCTCCGCTTCTGGTTCTTTACTTCTTCTAAAAATTGTTGATAATGATCATATCGATACTGAATAATTTCTCCGTTCTCTAACGCCTGCTTTACTGCGCAGTGAGGTTCGGAAGTATGCGTACAACCACGAAATTTGCAATCAGGAACACGTTCAGCCATTTCAGGAAAACAAAGTGATAAATCTTCCGCATCCATCTCATGAAATTCCAAAGAACTAAAACCAGGTGTATCAGCGATTAGCCCTTCCCCTATGGATAAAAGTTCAACATGTCTTGTTGTATGCTTACCTCGACCTAAGTGGGTAGAGATTTCATTTGTTTCAATTTCAAGTGTCGGTTTTAAACTGTTTAAAAGAGATGATTTCCCAACACCTGATTGGCCAGCTATAACTGAGACTTTGTTCTTAAGATACGGAAAAATGTCTGCAACTCCATCCTCTGCTACTGTTGATGTAAAAAGTACATTATATCCGATGTTTTCATAATCTCGTTTATACTTCACCATCTCCGCTCGTTGATCATCTGTCAATAAATCTGTTTTGCTAATAATAATCATCGGCTCAATTTCATTTGCCTCAATATGCACTAGAAAACGATCTAATAAGAGCGTACTGAAATCAGGTTCTAAAGCTGAGAAAACGAGCAATGCTTGATCAACATTTGATATTGGAGGACGAATTAATTCATTTTTTCGTTCAAACACTTCGAGTATGTAACCATCAGTACGATTCTCAGCCTCAAACTCAACTTCATCTCCGACAAGAGGTTTAATATTACGTTTACGAAAATTCCCCCTACCGCGACATTGGAAAAAACCATCTTCACTTTGAACATAGTAAAATCCACTTAACGCCTTTACAATCATTCCTGTTGCCATGCATGACCTCCTATTTATTCACAAATACTAACAAGAACCGAAGAAGAGGAGCCCTAATCCATTATCTTTTAGGGTGCTCCTGTTCTTTTTTACAAAGATTCTGCGGCTTATTCGTACGTATATTCCTTTGATTTATGTGCTAGTTCATCATTAACGTATACTTCAAATGAACCACTTTGACTTCGGCTTACACGAAGTGGGATCGTATATTTTTTCGATTCATTGATTGTCTCATCGACAAACTGACGCTCTTGACCATCCGTTGTGAAATCGCGATACACGATACGAATCGTGTATGTTTTCCCTGCTTCACGATCTTCTTCCTTAACCTCAACAGGCTGGTTAACCTCAAACAACCTCGTTTGCTCTTCTTCCGACTCTGCTGGAGGTTGAACCGGCTCTTGTTCTGGTTTCGGCCCTTCCGATATGACTACCTTTACCTCATCACCCTTATGCAACATCGTAAAAGGAGCAGGATCTTGGGAAATTACGCGACCTTTTTCAACCTGGTCATGATGCTGCATTTGGAAGCGTCCCCGCAACTCAACTCGGTTAAAGTAATCGCGTACTCGCTCATCCGTTTCACCTTCAAGATTATTTAAGCGAATCTGCGGCTCGACACTATATGTCAAATAAATCGTTGTTTCTTCTGCAACGACCATCTCTCCCTCAACTGGCGATTGGGACAGGACTACCCCCGGCGATTGCTCATCCGTTTCACGTTCAATCCTCTCTACATTAAAATCTAGGGACTTGAGCATCGACTCTGCACGGTCAATTTCCAGTCCTACATAGTTTTCAACTTTCACCTGTTCCTTACCTGAACTTACATATAATCTAACAGTAGCCTGCTCCTTCACCATTGAGCCCGGACGTGGATTTTGTCGTACGACATGGTCTAAAGGGACGGTTTCATCAGGGACATCCTCACGTTTAACGATTAAATTTAAGGCTATAAGTTGTTCTTCAGCTTCATCGTATGATAACTCTGTTACATCAGGAACTTCAACTTCATCAACCTTTAGAAGATTCGGCAGTAACGCGAAGGCTACTATGGCAGACACAATAAATAAAGTAAGAATGATTATAGGGACAAAAAACCACTTTTTTCTATTCTTTTTATCTTGTTTCTCTTCCGCTCCCGTCTCTTCTAACGACCGATTTTCCTTCGGAGTGTTAACAATCGTTTGATCCGGATCATGGCTTGTCATTTTCCCGACAATCGGAATCGCCTTTGTCGCTTCTTCGTCTTCATGTTCTAAAACAAACGGCTTCTCGTGTATACGTCTAGGCTCGAGGGCTGTTTCAACATCCTCTTCCATCTCGTGAATGGATTCATAACGTTTAAGTGGATCTTTTACCGTTGCTTTTCGGATAATATTCTCGACACTCTGTGGTAGAGCTGGGACGATGGCTTTTGCCGATGGAATTTCATTTTGGAGATGTTTTATCGCAATGGACACAGCAGTATCTCCAGAGAAAGGAAGCGTGCCGGTCACCATTTCATATAAAACGATTCCTAACGAATAAATATCTGATTTATTCGTTACATGCCCTCCCCTTGCTTGCTCAGGGGATAAATAGTGCACCGAACCCATTACAGAATTCGTATGTGTTATTGTTGCGGATGACATCGCACGTGCAATACCAAAATCAGTTACCTTAACAACCCCTTCTTCAGAAACTAAAATGTTATGAGGTTTAATATCACGATGGACAATTTGATTTGCGTGTGCATGAGATAATGCCGACATCATTTGTTCAAAAAAATTCAATGCTTGCTCTACTGGAAGAGGACCGTTTTTCTGGATCATTTCTTTCAAGGTTTGTCCTCTTACGTATTCCATAACAATATAATAAATATTTCCTTCTTCACCCACATCATAAATACTAACGACATTAGGGTGAGCTAAGCTTGTTGCAGCTTGTGCTTCACGACGAAATCGTTTAATAAATTGCTCGTCATCTGAAAACTGTGGTTGTAATACTTTCACTGCAACATGACGGTCTAGAATAACATCCAATGCTTTATATACATTTGCCATTCCGCCCCCGCCGATGGTTTCAAGGATTTGATAACGACCGCTAATTCTTTCTCCAATCATAGGCTTCACCTTTTACTCTCATTCAAATATTGAATGAGTGCCACTGAGATATTATCCTCTCCACCACGTTCGTTCGCTATCTTAATAAATGAATCCGCCTTTTGTTCAAGCGTCCCTTCACCCTGAAGAACATCATTCATTTCATCGGTCGTTAGTTTATTTGATAACCCATCTGAACAAAGCATCAGTGTTTGATATTCATCAGCTTGTAGAGTAAGGATATCAATTTTAATATCTCGTTCTGTACCTAACGCACGTAGCAGGACATTCTTTCTAGGATGATGTTCAGCTTCTTCCTCTGATATTTGCCCTGTTCGAACAAGTTCATGAACAAGTGAATGATCGTCTGTTTTGACAGAAAAGCCGTATTCATTCGATAGATAGGCTCGGCTGTCACCAATATGGCCTATTGTAATAAAATCATCCGTACATATTGCAGCAACTAACGTTGTCCCCATACCTTGACACTCTTCATGCTCACTTGCATGTTGAAAAAGAGCGTCATTTACTAATGTAAATTGCTCTTTTAACCATGTCTCAGCTTCTACAACCGTCTTAAGAGCTGGATGCTGTTCCCACGCTTCTTTCAATAAGGTTATTGTCATTGAACTAGCGACATCCCCTGCCCGGTGTCCACCCATTCCATCGGCCACAACAGCTAAGATGCCTATCTGGTTCGTAAAAATACCACCATTATCTTCATTATGTGAGCGCACTTGTCCTACATCTGTTCTGAACGTAAACTTTTTCTCCACTCCCGATCACCTCGTCTCTTCTTTTCTCTCCTTAGCGCGAAGTTGGCCACAGGCAGCATCAATATCATGCCCTTGCTCGCGACGAATCGTAACGTTGACACCACGTTTTTTTAATATTTTTTCAAAGGCAAAGATTTGCTCCCGAGGTGTACGTACATAGTCGCGCTCTAACACATAGTTTACTGGAATCAAGTTCACATGGCACTTTATCCCCTTAATTAAGTCAGCTAGTTCTTCGGCATGCTCGACTTGGTCATTTACTCCACCGAATAAGCCGTACTCAAAGGAAACACGTCTTCCAGTTGTTTCAATATAATAGCGAATTGATTCCATTAACTTAGGCAAAGGCCATGCACGGTTTACTGGCATTAATTTGCTACGAATTTCCGTATTTGGCGCATGAAGAGAAATTGCAAAATTAATTTGCATTTTTTCATCTGCAAACTGATAGATTTTTGGAACAACCCCACTTGTTGACACGGTAATATGGCGAGCACCGATATTTAAACCCTTTTCATGGTTTATCGTTTTTAAGAACGATAATAGTTCATTGTAATTGTCAAACGGTTCACCAATTCCCATTACCACGACAGAACTTACACGCTCTCCTAGTTCATCCATTACTCTTTGAGCCTCGAGTACTTGAGCAACAATTTCACCGGCTTCTAAATTCCGTTTTAACCCACCTAATGTTGATGCACAGAATGTACACCCTAACCGACAACCAACTTGAGTTGTTACACATACACTGTTCCCATAATCATGACGCATAACGACGGTCTCGATAGAAAAACCATCATGTAGTTCAAATAAAAACTTTACAGTTCCATCAGACGATGTTTGTTGGGTGACCGTTTTTAATGTTGTCAACATAAAATGATTCGCTAATTTCGTTCGCAAATCCTTTGATAAGTTTGACATCTCTTCAAAATTTACGACTCTTTTTTGATAGAGCCATTCAAAAATTTGAGTTGCACGAAACTTCGGCTCCCCTTGTTCCTTTAGCCAGCTTTGTAATTCCTCTAATTGTAGAGAGTAAATCGAACGAAGTTGACTAGTTTCCGGTCGTTCAACTTCTTTTTTTAGTTCTTCCACAATGACACACCTTTCGCTCTATATTTCACTTTTTTTTAAAACCCGCAATGAAAAAACCATCTGATTGAAAATCGTGTGGTAGAATCGTAACCATTCCAGATTGGTATCTAGAGGATGCAACGACCTTTTCCGGTAACCGCTCCTGTAGCGTATCGTCATGCACAAAATCATGATGCTTTGTAAGGAATTCCCGAACGGTTTCCTCATTTTCATCTTTATCCACAGTACAAGTACTATATACAAGCGTCCCACCTTTTTTCAAGTATGGTGCCACGGCCGTTAAAATCTCTTGCTGAATTCGCTTAATTGCGTCAATATCTTTTTCTCTTTTTGCCCACTTAATATCAGGCTTACGTCGAATAACACCAAATCCACTACACGGTGCATCAATTAATATCCGATCAAATGTTTCTTTCTCAAAAATCGTATCTAACTTCCTAGAATCAGACACCTTTGTTTCAATCATCGACAGTCCTAAACGATTTGCCTGCTCTACAATCAGCTTAACTTTATGCTCATGCAAATCGACTGAAAACAGCCTCCCCATATTATCCATCTGCTCCGCAATATGAGTGGATTTCCCCCCTGGTGCTGCACATGCATCAAGCACTGACATCCCACTTAAAGCTCCAAGGGCACGACCTACGAGCATAGAACTTTCATCCTGAACCGTTACAAAACCGTCCTTAAATACCGCCGTCTCAAATACATTTCCCGATTCAATGACAATCGCGTCTTCAGAAAGTTCCCCTTTTCTAGCAGTAATATCTTCATGTGCTAATTTCTCAATTACTTCTTCGGGCGTAGCCTTTATCCGATTTACACGAACCGTTACCGACGGGGGAATCAGACTTGACTGACATATTAAAGTCGTTTCTTCAAACCCATATTGTTCAACCCAGCGCTTTACTAGCCAAAGGGGGTGACTTGTTTCAATGGCAAGTCTTTCTATTGGGTCCGTAATTGTTTCAAATGTTGGAAGACCTTCGCGTTGAATTGACCTTAATACCCCATTGACCATACCACTAATTCCTTTGTGCCCACGTTTTTTCGCGATATTAACCGCCTCGTGGACAACTGCCCGATCTGGTACGCGGTCAAGGTAAGCTAATTGATAAACAGATAATCGTAACAAAATCCTGACCCAGTCTTCTAAAGTATGGAGACCTTTTTTTACAAATGGGGTCAAAAAGAAGTCCAGCATATCTCGACGTTGAATTGTTCCATAAACTAATTCAGTTAATAATCCAATGTCTCGCCGCTCGAGCTTTGTTCGATTGACTGTTTGATTTAATAATAGGTTACTATATGCCTGGTTTTTCTCGATTTGTAGTAGCACTTCAACTGCTACCTCACGAACTTGTTTAGTCATGTCCCACTCCTAGCTTCATTCCACTTACAAGATGTGAACCGGCTCCTCTAAGAAAGGAACCAGCATCCATTCTTTTCTTACCTGAAGGCTGAATATCAATGAGCTTTAGAGCTGTTTCATTTCCAGTCGCGACAATCATGCCATCCTCTTCAATAGACAAAATAGTCCCCGGTTCACCCTGTTGGCCCTTTGATACTTTTTCAGCCCACCAAACCTTTAAAGGTTTTCCTTCAAGAATGGTATAAGCAACAGGCCATGGATGGAGGCCTCTTACTTGATTATATAAATCTTCTCCAGTTTTCCCCCAATCTATTAGTTCCATTTCACGAGTAATATTTCGAGCAAACGTCACTTCATTTTCATTCTGTTTTACGGGGGAAGCCGTTCCGTCAAGTAGTTTAGGGATCGTCTCCATTAAAAGGGTTGCTCCAGCCTCACTAAGCTTATCATGTAATGTCCCCACATGATCGCGTTCCTCGATTGGTACAGAGACCTGACTTATCATATCACCAGCGTCCAACTTTTCCACCATATACATAATCGTGACACCTGATTCTTGTTGACCGTCAATTATCGCTTGATGAATCGGGGCCCCTCCACGATATTTAGGTAGTAATGAAGCATGAACATTAATACAACCATATTTAGGATAGTCAAGCAGCTCTTTTGGTAAGATTTGACCAAAAGCTGCAGTTACAATCAAATCTGGTTTATGTGAAAGAACGTGTTCAATCTCATCACTTTCACGAATTCTTTCCGGCTGTAAGATTGAAACATTGTGTTTTAACGCTTCGGCTTTAACGGGTGGGGGTGTTAACACTTTTTTACGTCCTACAGGTCGATCAGGCTGTGTAACAACTGCTGTTACGTTATACTGATTTATTAACTGCTTTAAAACTGGAACAGAAAAATCTGGTGTCCCCATAAAAACAATATTCATACTAAGATCCTGCCTTTCATTCTTACATAAACAAATACGGATTCAGGTCAATGCTAATTTGTAGTTGTCCCTGATTTGTTTCTCTTATGTAATGTTGCTGTATATCGCGTAGCGTTTTGGTCAATTTTGGTTCATTTTTGTATTTTATCATGCATTGATAGCGATATCTATCTTTTATCCTTGCAATTGGCGACACGACTGGGCCTAAAACCATTGTCTCTTCGGACAGCTCGCTTTTAAGAAAATGAGCGATTTTTTCCGTTACCGATATAACGGTTGTTAACTCCGGATGTGAGACATTGATTAGCACCATATAAAAATATGGTGGGTAACCACCTCTTTTACGTTGAAGCATTTCCATCTGAAAATAGTGCTCATAATTATGTGATGTAACAAGCTCAATACTATAATGCTCAGGCGTATAGGTTTGAATCACAACTTCGCCTAATAAATCATGCCTTCCCGCTCTACCACTTACCTGTTCCATTAATTGAAATGTTCGCTCCGCTGAACGAAAATCAGGGATGTGAAGCATAGAGTCAGCCGCCAACACTCCGACAAGCGTTATTTTTGGAAAATCTAATCCTTTTGCAATCATTTGCGTTCCGAGTAAAATATCCGCCTCCCCTTGACCAAAAGCAGACAGTAATTTTTCGTGGGCACCTTTTCTCCTTGTTGTATCTACATCCATTCGAATTACTCGAGCTTCTGGAAGAACTCTCGTCAACTCTTCTTCAACTTTTTGCGTCCCAGAGCCAAAAAAGCGAATATGCTCACTTTCACATGATTGACATGTCTTTGGCATCGGTTCTTCGTGCCCGCAATAATGACACTTAAGTGCATGATGACTTCGATGATAAGTAAATGAAATATCACAATGATTACAGGTTGCTACATATCCACAGTCTCGACACATGACAAACGTTGAATACCCACGTCGATTTAAAAATAAAACACTTTGTTCATTTCGTTTTAAACGTTCCTGTAATTTTTCTAGTAATGCCCTAGAAAACATCGACCGATTCCCAAGTCTTAACTCTTCTCGCATATCTACTACATCTACTTTTGGCATTGGTCGATTCCCAACACGTTCATGTAGAGGAAGTAATGTATACAGTTCCTTCTTTGCTCGAGCAAACGATTCAAGAGAAGGGGTCGCACTACCTAAAACAACCGGACATTGATGATAACGCCCACGATATAGGGCAACCTCACGGGCATGATAACGCGGATTTTCTTCCTGTTTATAGCTTGTCTCATGTTCTTCATCGATAATAATAATCCCTAGCTTCTTAAAAGGAGCGAAGATAGCTGACCTTGCTCCGACAACAACTTTCACTTCACCTCGATGAATTTTCCGCCATTCATCGTATTTTTCACCCATTGATAACCCTGAATGTAAAACAGCTACTAGAGAACCAAACCTCCCTTTAAATCGTTCCACCATTTGTGGGGTTAACGCGATTTCAGGGACGAGAACGATCGCTTCACGTCCAGTTTTTAATGACTCTTGAATGGCTTGTAAGTAGATTTCTGTTTTTCCGCTCCCTGTCACTCCATGTAATAGGAACGGAACATGCTTTTTCTCCTCAAGCGCCGCTATAATCGGTGTTATAACAGATTGTTGCGAAGGTGTAAGGGGGAGGGGTTCGGTTTTTTTATGTTGAATTCCCATTAATGGATCACGGTAAATTTCATTGTCATTTTCTACAAGGATTTCTTGTTCTAACAATGGTTTTAATGTTGCTCGGCTAATTTTTAATTGCGAAAGTAAGTCCTGGGTTCTTAAAGGGCCCTCCTGCTCATACAAAAATTCAAGAACGTCCCGTTGCTTTTGAGCCCGTTTTGACACTTGGTCAAGAATGGCTGACAAAGACATTTCCTTATTGGCAAGCGAAATGACCTTTTCTGTCTTCTTATTACCTTTTTCTTTTACAATGTAGCGAACCTCAAGATCACCTTTTTCAATTAGCTGTTGAACCTTTTTTAATTGAGTAGGGAATGCCTCTGTTACCTTCGCCCAATCAACACATGCGCTCTCACTGAACAGCGGCTTAATAAACGGGTCAAGCTTTTCAACAGCAACTGACCGATGCAGTTCTTTCTTTACCTTTGTCCGTAATGCAGCAGGTAGCATTACTTGATAAGCAGATATTTTAAAACAAAGTGTTTGTTCCGTTAACCAATTTCCTAAAGAAATAAGTTCATTTGTTAAAACAGGGGTTATATCTAACACATCTGACAAAGGTTTTACTTTGTCAACATTCGTTCCTTCACTTAGTTCAACAACAAAGCCTTGGATTTGCCTTGGGCCAAAAGGAACGATGACACGCATACCCGGTTGAACGAAATCAACCCATTTTTCAGGAATTTTATAATCAAATAGTCGGTCCGTCTGAGATGCTGGTACATCTACAATGACTCTTGCTATCATTTAATAGCATTCCTTTCCATATACAACTCAATTTCATTTAATATATTAAATGAAACCTCATCCTTTGAAAGCTGCGGGTACGTCTTTTTACGGTGATCTCGTGTTATCACCGTCACAATATTCGTATCTGATTTAAAACCAGCCCCTTCGGCGGAAATATCATTGGCAATGATGATGTCAAGGTTTTTCCTTTTAAGCTTATCCTTCGCATAAAATTCAACTTGTTCCGATTCAGCTGCAAAGCCAACAAGGATTTGTGCGTCCTTTTGTTCACCAAGCGTTTGTAATATATCGGTCGTCCTCTCCATTTCGATACTCCAAACCCCCGGCTGCTTTTTTCGTTTCTGTTCAAACGTTTCCTTTGGGCGGTAGTCTGCAACTGCAGCGGACTTTATTACAATGTCCGCTTGTTCAAAATGAGTCATGACAGCTTCATACATGTCTTTTGCCGATGTCACCGGGACTACTTCTACACCATAAGGAGGTGACAGTGTGACAGGCCCAGAAATAAGGAGCACGTTCGCGCCACGCTCCTTAGCTGCTTTCGCTAACGCATACCCCATTTTTCCAGAAGAGTGATTCGTAAAATAACGAACAGGATCGATTTTTTCTTGTGTTGGACCAGCTGTAATGACGACACGCTTTCCAGATAATCCCCCTATCGTTGGTTGAAAATGCTTCTTCAACACTTCGAGAATGTCCTCCGGCTCTGCTAATCTCCCTTTACCAATCCAACCACAAGCTAAAAAGCCTTCTCCACTCTCAACAAAGTGATAACCGTACTGCCTTAATATCTGCATATTTTTTTGAACAGCTTGATGGTTATACATATTTACATTCATAGCTGGGGCTATATAGACAGGTGCTTTCGTAGCTAGGAGTGTCGTCGTTAACATGTCATCTGCTATCCCATTCGCTAGCTTGCCTATAACATTTGCTGTAGCAGGTGCAATCAAGACGACATCTGCCCAATCTGCAAGATCGATATGAGCAATATTCTCTGGATTTGGTTCATAAAACGTATAATCATACACTGGTTGACGTGATAGCGCTTGAAAGGTAAGTGGCGTGACAAATTCCTTAGCAGATTCAGTCATAATGATTTTAACGGAGGCTCCCTCTTGAACAAGCTTACTAGTTAAAGCTGCTGCTTTAAATGCTGCGATTCCCCCACAGACACATAACAATATTTTCTTATTTGTTAACAAACCTCTCCCACCTTTCCCTGTTCAAACTGATATGAAAACAACCTATTTTTATTCAAAATAGGTTGTTTTGAAAGACTATTCTTTTTCTGATTCAGTATCAAAACGTTCAAAACGAAGCTGTTCCTCAACAATTTCCTCCAAGGCCATTCCAACTGGTTTATATGAGCTTGGACGAGCAATAAGTGGCCCGCGCTTCGTGTCTTCTTTAATTTCTCGAGCTCTTTTTGAAGAAACGGTGACAAGTGTATATTTTGAATCTAACTTTTCCATTAAGGAATCGATTGAAGGGTATAACATATTATTTGACCTCCACTAACTCTTTGTATTTTTCAATAAGACGTTCTCGCTTGCAATGTTCAGCAGTGACAATAGCCTTTATGCGTTCAACCGCTAGATGAACTTGATCATTTTCAACAACGTAGTCATATCTCTTCATCATTTCAATTTCATCTCTAGCCACAGTCATTCGTTTATCTATAACATCCTCAGTCTCAGTTCCTCTACCAACAATACGGTTTCTTAACTCGGCTAGACTTGGAGGCATTAAAAAGATAAAAATACCTTCCGGGAAACGTTCCCGAACCTTCAAAGCACCCTGTACTTCGATTTCAAGAATGATGTCCTGACCATTATTGATCGTTTCACGTACATAGTCAATCGGTGTTCCATAATAATTGCCAACATATTCTGCCCATTCTAATAGTTGATCGTTTGCAATCATCGTTTCAAATTGTTCACGCGTTTTGAAGAAATAATTTACACCATTAACTTCTCCATCTCTTGGTGCCCGAGTTGTTGCAGAAACGGAGTATTGGATTGAGGTGTTTTCTCTCCGAAGCGCTCCGCAAACCGTGCCTTTTCCAACACCTGCTGGGCCAGACAACACGATTAATAATCCTTTTTCTTTTTTCATGAAAACCTCCTAGATTTTTCGAAGAACCTTACATAAATTATGTATTGACTTATGTATAACAGAGAAAACTTACTAAGCCTTTCAACAGATGAAGTAGGACTAGTTTTTCCTTTTTCCCGAGTTCTACATACAGTTTTCTTTATTAAATGAAATCAATTAAGCATCCTCATTAGAATCATCTTTATTAGTTAACCGTTGTGCGACCGTTTCAGGCTGTACAGCGCTCAAAATAACATGGTCACTATCTGCAATAATAACTGCCCTTGTTCGACGTCCATAGGTTGCATCAATAAGCATATTTCTATCTCTAGCATCTTGAATAATTCTTTTAATTGGCGCCGATTCTGGACTTACAATCGAAATAATACGATTTGCTGAAACGATGTTTCCAAAACCGATATTAATTAGTTTAATATTCATCCAATTTCCCCCACTTGAGTGCAGCTTACCACTCTCATCATTTTTATCCAAACTAATCTTACTATATACGAAAATCCGTTCCAATTCTACGATTTATTCAACATTTTGTACTTGTTCCTTAAGCTTCTCAATTAAACTTTTCATTTCTACTACACACTGACGAATTTCTGTATGGTTTGCTTTTGACCCTAGCGTATTGGCTTCACGGTTCATTTCCTGAACAAGAAAATCTAATTTTCGGCCTATCGTCTGATTCTCATTACAAATTTGACGAAATTGTTCAATATGAGCTAACAACCGCACGAGTTCCTCAGAAATATCAACTCTCTCAGCAAATATCGCAATCTCTGTTAAAAGACGGCCTTCGTCTAAATCCATATCTAAATCTTTTGTAAAGGAACGCATTCGTTTTTCAAGGCGTTCTTTGTAATGTTCAGCCATCTGAGGAGCAAGCTGTTCAACTGACGCTACCGAAGCTTCTAATTCGACTAGTATCTGCTCAAAATTGTTGTGAATAAATTCTCCTTCCTTTTTCCGCATTACCATTAATTTTTGAAGACAATCCTCAACCCCAGCTAAGACTAAAGAACTCACAAGATCAACTTGCTCTGTTTCTTCCTCTACCATTGCTACAATCCGCTCATTTTGAAGAAGCCTGTTCACATCTAGTGGCGTTGAAGTACCGATTACGGATTCAATTACAGCAGCAGCCTCCTTATATTCCTTCAATAAGTTAACGTCAAGTTCCAGTTTTTTCGAAACAAGCCCTTCACCCTCAACACTAATAAATAGGTCAATTTTCCCGCGATAAAGGATTGATTTTATTACTTTTCGAATTTGTTCCTCTAAAAATAAAAAAGAATGCGGAATTCGAATGGAGCATTCTAAAAAACGATGGTTGACAGATTTTGCTTCAACAATAACTTTAATATTTTCTTTTTCAATTTTGGCAAGTCCATAACCAGTCATACTATGCATTTTATATCACATCCACTTTTCTATTTTAACGAACTTTATTCTCGCCAACAAGTAGGAAGCTTAATATCTTTTACTTAAATTCCAACTGAAAGGTTTCAACTTTACAACCTTTAGACAAGAAAAAGGATGTCTGTAAAGTAAACTCTTTAAAGACATCCTACATTCATTTTATTTTTTAAATAAACGAAAACCACCGAGCACAACAGTCGGAATAGAAGCCATTGCTAAAATTAGTAACCACTCTCTCCCCGTCACCGAAACTGTATGAAAGATTGGTTGTAAAGGTGGGTAATAAATAACAGCCAACATTAACAAGGTTGAAATAATCACCGCACCGACTAAATAACGATTTTCAAATGGATTTCGGTGATAAACTGAGTATTCACTACGACAATCAAATACATGAATCAGTTGTGCCATGACAAGTGTGATAAAAGCAACGGTTTGTGCCCTCGTTAAATCATCTGGATTTGCTTGTAGTGTAATCCAAAAGGCTACTAAAGTGACAACACCGATCATAAAACCACGACTTAGAATTTTCCATGTTAGACCTCTTGCAAATACGCCTTCATTCGGATTACGAGGGGCGCGTTTCATAACGTCCCCTTCTGGCTGATCCATCCCTAGTGCCATAGCAGGTAAACCATCTGTTACTAGGTTTATCCAAAGAATTTGTGTTGCGACTAAAGGAAGTGGCATTCCGAGCATCATTGCAAATAACATGACAAGAATCTCTCCAACATTTGAAGCCATCATATAACGAATAAATTTACGGATGTTCTCATAAATGTTTCTTCCCTCTTTAATCGCTGCTTTAATTGTTGAAAAGTTATCATCACTTAAGATGAGCGACGATGCTTCTTTGGCCACATCAGTTCCTGTTATCCCCATGGCTATACCAATATTTGCTGCTTTTATCGCTGGGGCATCGTTCACACCATCTCCCGTCATTGCAACAATATGCCCCTTTGCTTGTAAGGCTTTTACGATTTTCAATTTGTGTTCAGGAGACACTCTTGCATAGACATAAACATCATCGACAACATCCTGTAATTCTTCTACACTCATGCTAGATAATGCTTGACCATCAAGAACTTTTCCACCTTGTGGGAGAATATGAAGTTGCTTAGCAATCGCGGCTGCTGTAATTTGGTGATCACCTGTTATCATCACCGTTTTAATTCCAGCTTGACGGCATTCATGAATGGCGTCTTTTACTTCTGGTCTCGGCGGATCAATCATGCCTTGTAGTCCTATTAATGTTAAGGAGCGCTCCGCTTCAAACGCACTTGAACACGTCTCGTTTGTTTCCAAAGGTCGAAAAGCAACCGCAATTGTACGTAAAGCCTGACTTCCAAGTGACGTAATCACTTCACTGACTTCTTCTTTACGCTTCGTTGTCAATGCCTCGGCCCGATTATCATACGTGAGCTTTGTACATTGGCCAAGGACTACATCAGGTGCGCCTTTTGTAATGATGAACGAACGTCCTTGGCGATCTTTTACAATCACACTCATCATTTTCCGTGCTGAATCAAACGGAAATTCTTTTACTCGTGTAAATTGTTTGTTTAAACCGTTAATACTGTATCCAGCCTTCTCGGCAGCTACGACTAAAGCTCCTTCCGTTGGATCCCCATCTAGCACATACTCAATTGATGGTTTACGTAGCATCCCTTGTTTCTTTGTTGTCGTCTGAATCGTTGCGTTATTACAAAGCAGGCCGTAGCTTAATAACTGTTGAAACATTCTATTTTGATCAGGTGTAATTGTTTTTCCATTTTCGCTAAACTTTCCAATCGGCTCAAAACCAGTACCTGATACATTCCACAGCTTTCCACCACTCCATAAATGGGTAACCGTCATTTTGTTTTGTGTAAGTGTTCCTGTTTTATCAGAACAAATAACCGATGCGCACCCTAAAGTTTCAACTGCTGGTAATTTTCGAACAATCGCTTTTCGCCTAATCATTCGTTGTACTCCAAGTGCTAGTGCTACAGTTACAATAGCAGGCAGCCCTTCCGGAATTGCGGCAACTGCTAGAGAAACCCCTGATAGAAACATCGTATACATGTCATGACCTTGTAGCACTCCAAACAAAACAACAAGTGCGGTCAATAATAGGGCTACAGCGATAAGTATTTTTCCAAGCTGTTCAAGCTTTCGCTGTAAAGGAGTCATTAATGTTTCAGTTGATTGCAGCAGATGGGCAATCTTTCCCATTTCAGTTTTCATCCCTGTCCCAACAACAATACCAATTCCACTTCCTTGGGTAACCATGGTTCCCATAAAAGCCATGTTATCCTGATCACCAATTTCAATATGCTGTCCTATTAATGGGCGCTCATGCTTCTGAACGGGAACGGATTCACCTGTTAATGAAGATTCCTCTACACGCAAACCACTCGTTTCAATAAGTCGAAGATCAGCTCCAATCCGATCTCCACTTATCAATTTCACGATGTCTCCTGGAACAACTTGAGAGGAAAGAACTTTTTGCCATATACCGTCACGAAGAACATTCATTTGCGGTGCAGAAAGTTCTTTTAATGCATCAAGTGACTTCTCCGCCTTACGTTCTTGAACAAAACCTAAAATCCCATTAATAAGAACAATAAACATAATCGTAATGGCATCAATGTATTCTCCTAAGAGACCTGAAATTAGCGTTGCAGCCAAAAGAACCAACACCATAAAGTCTTTAAATTGTCCAAGGAAAACAAATAACGCAGAAGGTCGTTCGCCCTCGTCCAATTTATTGGCACCATGCGCCCTAAGTCTTTTTTGCACTTCCTTTTCTGTTAATCCTTTTTCCTTACTCGTTCCTGTCGAAGAGAGAACCTGTTTTTCGTCCATTTCAAACCAATTCATTCCTCCACCCCACATCTTCCCTTTCTTACTGGTAGCGTGACATTTTGTCTCACTTCCTGTTTATACAAGCCATCTTATTCAGTCACTTGCAAAAACATGCTATACTCATGAAAGCTGGAATTACGAGAGGTGAAGAAACCATGTCATTTGACGGTATTATGACGCGGGCCATTACAAAAGAATTAACGGATGCGTTAACAACAGGGAGAATTTCGAAAATATATCAGCCATACAAAACAGAGCTTATTTTAACAATACGAGCAAATGGAAAAAATCATCAATTATTGCTTTCAGCCAATGCAAATTTTGCTCGAGCTCACTTAACTAATGAAAAATATGAAAACCCAGCAGAACCACCTATGTTTTGTATGTTATTACGTAAGCACTTAGAGGGAAGTATTATTGAGAATATTAAGCAAATTGGAATGGAACGGATTATCACTATTGACGTCAAGAATAAAGATGAATTAGGTGATGTTACCTACAAACAATTAATTGTCGAAATTATGGGACGTCACAGTAATATTATTTTAATTGACCGAAAATCAAATCTCATCCTAGATAGTATTAAGCATATCGGTTTAGCCCAAAGCAGCTATCGAACCGTATTACCTGGGCAGACGTATAAACTCCCTCCGGAGCAAGAAAAAGTGAATCCACTTGATGTGAATGCGGAAGAATTACTAAAACGCATTGATTTCAACTCTGGCAAAATTGATCGACAATTGCTTGAAAAATTTGCAGGACTCTCTCCACTGATTGCTAAGGAAATCACAACGAGAGCGGGGATGATTAACCGACAATCCTTGCCTAAGGCTTTTGAAGACGTTATTGAACCAATTAGACAACATCGCTATAAACCGGAAATCGTGTTTGCAGGAAAAGAATACTTCTCAGTTGTTACGCTTACTCAGGTTGAAGGCGAACGAAAAACATTTTCTACAACAAGTGACATGCTCGATCGTTTCTATTACGGTAAAGCCGAAAGAGACCGTGTCAAGCAGCAAGCATTTGATTTAGAACGCTTTTTACGAAATGAATTACAGAAAAACAAAAAGAAAATTAAAAAACTCGAACAAACTCTTAGCCAAGCAGAACAAGCAAAAACGTTTCAAAAACTTGGAGAACTTCTAACTGCGAATTTACATGCGGTGAAGCGTGGAGATAAATCAATTGAAGTTATTGATTACTATGATGAAGAAGGAAAAATGATTGATATTCCCCTTGATCCTTTGAAATCTCCTTCAGATAATGCTCAATCTTATTTTAAAAAATACAACAAAGCCAAAAACTCTGTTGCTATAGTTGAAGAACAAATTGAAAAAGCAAACGCAGAAATTGACTACTTTGAGCAATTGACGCAACAAATGGAAAGTGCATCACCAAAGGATGTTGAAGAGATACGTGAAGAATTAATTGAGGAAGGCTATATACGTCGTCGCCAAAAACAAAAGAAAAAACGGAAAGACGAAAAGCCACAATTTGAGAAGTATGTCTCCTCTACTGGCCTTGAATTTTTTGTTGGAAAAAACAATAAACAAAATGAATATTTAACGAACCGCTTTGCTAGGCAAGATGAAATTTGGTTACATACAAAGGACATCCCTGGCTCACATGTTGTTATTCGAAGCACGGACCCAGACGAAGTAACCCTTAAGGAAGCAGCTACAATAGCTGCCTATTTCAGTAAAGCAAAGCAATCAAGCTCCGTCCCTGTTGATTTCACGAAAATTCGACATGTAAAAAAACCAAACGGGGCGAAACCAGGTTTTGTAATCTATGATAATCAAACGACGTTATATGTCACCCCAAGCGAAGACCTCGCTTTAACTTTAAGAAGTCGTTAAGAGAGTTCACTCAAAAAGAGTTGTGTCCATCATAGGAAGGCCACTGAAAAACTACTTCTTGTAACTCAAAGAAGAAGTAATGGCTTCGCACGTTGCGCCTTTAGAGAGCTACGTGAAACGAGTTTTTCAGTGCTCCCCATCCTAGGACACACCTTTTCTATTACCCACCGATATGTGACATTTCAATTTTCGCTCGAGTTTTAGATGATTCTTCCGATCGTTCTTCAGAATATTTGTCCTCTCGCTTTTCCCAATAATCAACCAAAGTTGCTTTTATGTCCTCATCCGTTGCATCAGAACGAAGTAGTTCCCGAAAATCAAATCCTTTTGTTGCGAATAAACAAGTATATAGCTTACCTTCTACTGATAAACGTGCTCGGTTACATGCTCCACAAAAAGCGTCAGACACGGATGAAATCACACCAATTTCATCATCTGAACCCTTGTAGCGAAATCTTGTAGCAACCTCACCAGGATAATTCGGCGCAATTGGTTCAAGTGGCATTTCTTCGTCAATTTTTGAGATAATTTCTTTTTTGGATATCACATCATCAAAACACCAACCATTTGTATTACCGACATCCATATACTCAATAAACCGAAGAATGTAACCTTTTTCTCTAAAAAATTTAGCCATCGGTATAATATCCTGGTCATTAACCCCTTTTTGAACGACCATATTGACTTTCACACCGAGTCCAGCCTGACTTGCTGCTTCCATTCCTTCAAGAACTGGTTCAATTCCGATTCCTCGACCGTTAATTTCTCCAAATCGTTTACTATCTAAACTATCTAAACTAACTGTCACCCGTTTCAGACCTGCATTTTTTAACTTCTGCGCATATTTAGGTAAAAGGATGCCGTTCGTTGTCATCGCAATATCAGTAATTCCTGTCGTTTTGGAAAGCATCTCAATGAGCTTGTCAACGTCTTTACGCATCAACGGCTCCCCACCGGTTATTCTAAGCTTTTCAAGTGATGCTGCTTCATGAAAGAGGAAAACAAGGCGATTTAACTCTTCAAAGCTTAAGACTTCATCCTTCTTTAAAAAAGGATAGTCTGGGCCAAAGAGTTCCGCTGGCATACAGTAATGACAACGAAAATTACAGCGATCCGTAACAGATATCCGTAAATCCCGAAGTGGTCGTTTCAGCTTATCGAACATTTTAGCCTCTTTAAGTTTCATCATCTCCATCCTCCTTCTAGCGCAAAGTATTATCGAACGATTCGATGAGCGTGCGTATACACATTCATCCGTTCGCCTCTAATAAATCCAGCCGTTGTCATATTTAATTCATCAGCCATTGCTAATGCCAAATCAGTCGGTGCAGATTTAGAGAGCATAATCCCCACCCCCATCTTTGCAGCCTTAAGCAAAACTTCAGAAGAAATTCGACCACTAAACAAAAGAACTTTGTCTCGGACTGCTACTCGGTTAATTAAGCAATGACCAAATAATTTATCAAGCGCATTATGTCGACCAATATCTGCTCTTGTCACTATTATATCATCTTGTGTAGCAATTGCGGCATTATGAACCCCACCAGTTGCTAGGAATACTTCACTGTCTTGCTGCACTTGTTTCATCAATGCTAAACACCGCTCAGCTTTTATTGTTGTCTTTGTCATGGATGTTTTTGCTGTTTTCACATCATTTTGAAAATAAAAGGATTGCCGACTTTTCCCACAACAAGATCCGATAAAGCGCTTAGAATAAAAATCTTGGCTCGCAACATGGTCTTTCGTTAATGTCACATATGCAAAACCCTTTTCTTCATCAATTATTATTTTTTTCACGTCTTGTTCATGAATTCGGAGCATTCCCTCTGAAGCTAAAAAACCAACAACCATTTCTTCTAGATATTCTGGTGAACAAACAATTGTCGCGAATTCTTGGTCATTTACATGTATCGTTAGTGGATATTCTTTTACAATATCATCGAATTCTTCTGTCCATTCTTTATGATTATATCGCTGAATTAAGCGTTGGGTAGACAATAAATCCATTTTCGTACACCTACTTTTTATAGATACAAACCATTCGTTTACGCTTTATGAAAACATAAAAAACTTGATTTCTCAAGTTAAAAAGGAAATAGAATCGTGTTTGATGACTGTAAATTCTTAATAAAAAAGTGTTGAATTTGTGTCCATTTCACGTTATTATACAAATGCAGTTCAAAAATCTGTAACAATTTTGATACGAGATAGCGACCCTGTTTTCGGTCAAATAAGTTGCAGTTGAAAGCGATTACTGTTGGTTTGATAGTAGCGTCCCTGCTAGATACTAACCGTCGCAATTTCTTTTTGGGATCACGATGTTCCAAAAAGGAAAGGCGACGGTTTTTTTGTGAAAAGGAGAGGTAGTAGATGGAAAAAGTGAAAAATCGTTGGCTAATTGCATTAGCAGCCGTTGGAATTCATATTTCAATTGGATCTGTTTATGCCTGGAGTAATTTTACAACTCCACTTATTGAACAATTTGGCTGGTCATCTAGTCAAGTACAATTAACCTTTAGTATTGCCATTTTATTTTTAGGGTTATCAGCTGCTTTTATGGGGCACTTTGTAGAGAAACACGGTCCAAGAAAAGCAGGTCTTGTATCAACAATCTTTTTTGCGATTGGAATCGCGGGATCAGGTTTTGCTGTAAGTATGAGTTCACTGCCATTACTCTATTTATTTTATGGTGTTTTAGGTGGAGTTGGTTTAGGGGTAGGCTATATCGCACCCGTTTCAACTTTAGTAAAATGGTTCCCGGATCGTAGAGGCCTAGCCACTGGACTGGCTATTATGGGATTTGGATTTGCTGCTGCTATCGCTAGCCCAATTATGAATTCATTAATCTCGAGTGTAGGAATTGCACAAACATTTTATATTTTAGGTGGTTCTTATTTTATTATAATGATATTATCCTCTCTTTATTTAGAAAAACCACCTGAGGGATGGGCACCTGAAGGATTTAAAGAAAAAGTTCAATCAGGAGCTAAAAAAGTTAGAGAAGACTTATCTCAATTAACAGCAAATGAAGCAATAAAGACAAAACGTTTTTATTTCTTGTGGATCATGTTATTTATAAATGTTACCTGTGGTATCGCCATTATTTCTGCGATGAAACCATTAGCAGAGGAAAGCATTGGCTTATCTACTGGCGAGGCAGCAACATTAGTTGGAGCGTTAGGTATTGCAAATGGAATTGGTCGCCTTGCCTGGGCTTCAATCTCAGACTACATCGGACGAGTTAATACGTATATTACATTTTTCGTCCTGCAAATCCCTATCTTCTTCCTATTGCCAACCATCACGAGTCAAGTGATCTTCTCGATTTTTGTTGTTATCGTTTATACTTGCTACGGTGGAGGTTTTGCTTCAATCCCAGCCTTTATCGGTGATGTATTTGGAACGAAGCAATTGGGAGCCATCCACGGCTATATCTTAACAGCTTGGGCAGCAGCCGGTCTTGTCGGTCCACTATTCGCTGCATGGATTAAAGATACAACTGGTAGCTACTCAGGAAGCTTATCATTCTTTGGTGGACTGTTTGTCGTTGCATTGATTGTTTCGATTTTCACTGCAATTGATGTGAAGAAACTCCGCGCAGAAAAGGACAAAACGGTTAAGCATGCAAGTTGACTTTTTGACTAACAAACACTACCCTTTTCTTTAGAATAAAAAAAGGGTTGAAGTCGATGAATAAATACGAAGCGGAATTTAGTAATTTAGTTCGGGCTTTTCGTAAAAAACATATGGGAAAAGGTCCGAGCAAAATTAATACAACATTTTGTAAAAATTGGGCTATTTGCGAGATGGAAGGAAATTTATCACCAATCGAAAAATTTATTGCCTCTGCAGATGATGGGAAACAAATGCTCCGAGCAGCCAGAACTGAAATGGTTAAAGATATGTATCGCAAAAATCATCCTACTGAA
Source organism: Halalkalibacter urbisdiaboli (assembly GCF_002156385.1). Classification (GTDB taxonomy): domain Bacteria; phylum Bacillota; class Bacilli; order Bacillales; family Bacillaceae_D; genus Halalkalibacter_A; species Halalkalibacter_A urbisdiaboli. Next base: position 425,346 of record NZ_MVJM01000003.1, on the reverse strand, counting down.
ATGGAAGAGTTTTTAGGATGTAAATACCTTGATTTATTTGTTGATATTGATATTGAACGTGATTTTGGAATGTCCATTTTCGTTTTTGATGAAAATATTGAAAAAAAGTTTTTATAATAATAAGGTTTGGCACTTGGTAGCGCCCCTGCTCAAGACTTAACCACCGTCCTTTTCTTTCTTACAGAAAAGAGCGGTGGTTTTTTTCAAGAATAACCATAAATATGTAAATAAGACCCTTTGAAACTAGGGATTCATACATTTAAATATACGCTTTAGGAGTGAATAAACATGGGGAAAACAAAACATCCCGGACCTATGAAAAAGTCAAAAATGCCTGCACCGGAACATTGGGTTAGTCCAATTCCTTTTGGCTTAGGTAAGGTTAAACCGAAACATATTCGTGATTCGTTAAAAACAGTATGGGAAAATAAGGATAATCTTAGCTATGCGGCGAATATCATTACAAAAGGTGTTTGTGATGGCTGTGCTCTCGGTGTTTCAGGGTTATATGACCAAACTTTAACAGGGCCACATATGTGTACAACTCGCTTTAATGTTTTACGACTAAACACAGCACCTGCAATTAAAGAAGACATTCTTCATTCAGATATTGATGAATTACGTAAATATTCAAGTACGGAACTTCGTAAATTGGGACGAATTCCTTATCCATTGATCCGTAAACCTGGTGAGCGAACGTTTTCTCGGATTTCATGGGATGAAGCAATGGATATGATCGCAGATAAAATGAAAAAATTGAACCCTAAGCAATATGCTTTTTATTTAACATCTCGTGGTATTACGAACGAGTCGTATTATGTAGCTGCAAAGGTTGCTCGGTTCTTAGGAACTAATAATATCGATAATGCATCTCGTATTTGTCACTCACCAAGTAAAACTGCACTAAAGCGCTCCATTGGTGTTGGAGCATCTACAGCGAACTACCAAGATTGGATTGGAACAGATGTGCTCTTGTTCTGGGGAAGTGTTGCTTCAAACGCATCTCCTGTATCTACAAAATACATGCTTGAAGCAAAGAAAAAGGGAACAAAAATCATTGTAATCAATCCTTATAAAGAACCAGCTATGGACAAGTACTGGGTTCCTTCTGTTCCCGAGTCTGCCATTTTTGGAACGAAAGTAGCCGATGACTTCTATCAAGTGAATATTGGTGGAGATATTGCTTTTATGCACGGCATTATGAAGCATTGGTTTGATATGGAAGAACAAGAACATGGCTCTGCCATAAACCATGCTTTTGTGAACGAACATGTAAATGGATATGAAGAATTAAAAGAAACGGTTCAAAATCATTCTTGGGACAACATTGTTGAATCCTCTGGTGTTTCTAAGGAACGCATTTTTGAATTAGCAGAGCTTTTAGCAAAAAGTAAAAATGCCGTATTTGCTTGGGCATTAGGCTTAACAATGCATTCTTTTGCTACAGATAACATCTCACAAGTGGCAAATTTAGCTCTCCTACGTGGTTATTTAGGAAGAAAGCACAGTGGATTAATGCCGTTCCGTGGCCACTCTTCTGTACAAGGAAGCGGAGAAATGGGTGCCGATCCATTTGTTCTTCCTGGAGGCGACTTTAAAGGTGAAAATATCGAACGAATTGAAAAGATTTGGGGATTTGAGCTTCCAAAATGGCAAGGTGATATCGTCGGGGTAACTTTAGAAAATATCGTTCTACCTGAAGAAAATGAACGCAAAATTAAACTTTACTATATGTCTGGTGGTAACTTCCTTGAAACGATGCCAGATCCTGAATTCGTAGAAAAGGCATTATCTGAATTGGACATTCGTGTTCATCAAGATATTATTTTAAACACCTCTACACTTGTTGATGCCAAAGAAGCCGTTATTGTATTACCTGCCAAAACTCGTTATGAGCAAGATGGCGGTGGAACATCTACTTCTACTGAACGAATGGTCTATTTCTCACCAAAAATTGAGGGAAATAAAAATGAAATTAAAGAAGCTCGTTCTGAATGGAAGATTTATATAGATTTGGCGAAGCGCGTTAAACCAGAAACAGCTCACTTAGTTGACTTCGCAGATGGTCAAGCAATTCGTGACGAAATTGCTGTAGCAAATCCAAATTACGATGGGGTTCAATATTTGAAAAAACAAGGGGATGTATTCCAATGGGGTGGCGCTTGGTTATGTGAAGACGGAATTTGTCCTACACAAGATGGAAAAGGAAACTTGATTTCCGTTGAGATTCCTGACTTAAATAAAAAACCAGGTGATTTTTATATTACAACGAGACGTGGAAAGCAATTTAACTCGATGGTTTATAGTGAAACAGACCCATTTAATCTATCAGGTCGTTACGATGTGTTAATAAACGAAGATGATGCTAAAGAATTAAGCATCAATGAAGGCGAAGGGATTGTCGTATACAATCAATTTGGTGTCTTCCAAGGTCGCGCGAAGTTTGTATCGATTTCACGTGGAAATCTTGGCGTGCTTTTCCCGGAAGGAAACTTCCTTTTACCAAAAGGGCGTTACGAGAAATTTGCCGGTATTCCTGATTACAGCATTGCTGTAAAAGTTGAAAAAGCTGACCGTTTTAATGCACGTAAGGATACCGAGTATTTAGAAAAGCGTATTGATGATTTAGAAATGGAGGCTAACTAAGAAGAAATCCGAGCTTAAGAGTAAGCTCGGATTTTTTTACTTTCTTGCAACAGTAATTAGCGCTAAGTCGTCCAAAACAGCTTTATGTTCAACATTAGCTGCCCCTACCTTTATAAGTAAATCCGAAAAAGACTGTTTATCATAACGATGTCTCGTTGTTGAGATAGTAGACCAGCTTAATAATGCACGTTCCTCGAAACCGGTTATTTGATGTCTTTTTGCATAATCACTCGCTGCTTTAGGATTCATTTTCGGTGTAGGATTAAGCATACAAATGACTCCGTTTACACGGGTGACACGAAACAATTCTCTAAGGCCACGTTCAGGCTCAGGAAGCAAAAACATCACACATGTTGACATGCTGCTATCAAACGATTCATCATCAAATGGTAAGCCATATGCATCCGCTACAGCAACGTTAGTTTTTATCCCCCCTGCTTTTGCATCTAACAGTGAAGTTGTTGCTTTGACCATTTCTTTTGAAAGGTCGACACCTGTTAAGCTTCTTGCCTCGTTTACACCGCGTGCAAGCAGTCTTCCTGTACCACAACCAACATCTAAAACATCTTTATTAAGCCAAGAACCAGACATTGCCTTTAACTCATCATGAACGTGAGAGAGCCATGGCGTTTGGGCCATGGCATCAAAAAATCCGACGAGGGAATCAAAGTCACTTGCTTCCATCTTCTTCATTGTCATATTTAAATCGTCATCCATGCTTCAGAAGTTGGATCTTTACGCCATTGAACAAGCTTCGTCCATTCTTCCTCAGTAATTCTCTCAAATTGTTTTGCTACATCTACTAATGTTGAATAATTAGTAAGAACTTCAGTCGTTAACTCAGCTTCTGCAAAATTGTTTGCTGCTTTCTCTAGTTCATATGTAAAAATAGCGACAACACCAACAACCTCAGCTCCAACAGCACGAACAGCTTCCGCAGATGTTATGACACTTCCTCCAGTTGAAATTAAATCTTCAACGATAACAACCTTCTGGCCTTTTTCAATCTTACCTTCTATTTGATTTTGCTTGCCATGGCCTTTAGCAGAGCCACGAATATAGGCCATCGGTAAATCAAGAATTTCACTCACCCATGCAGCATGAGGAATTCCCGCAGTTGCTGTTCCGGCAATCACATCAACATCTGAAAATTTTTCTTTAATTATTTGTGATAATCCTTGTGCAATGTCTCGACGAACCTCAGGATATGATAGTGTCATCCGATTATCACAATAAATTGGTGATTTAATACCTGATGTCCACGTAAAAGGCTCATTCGGACTTAGGCTAACTGCATTTATCGTTAATAGGTGTTTCGCAATTACTTCTTTCATACTTACCCCTCCCAGTCTGATTTCATTGATAAATATGTTTGTAGTGGATTATCCGATGATGTAATACTTCTTCCAACAACAATCCCCCAACTTCCAAGCTCACGGGCTTGAGCAGGAGTTACAACACGCTTTTGGTCACCCTTTTCATCATCGACATTACGGATTCCAGGAGTAACCGTTATAAAATCACGACCGCAACTCTCATGTATTAATGGTACCTCTTGAGCAGAACAAACAACACCATCAAGACCACTTTTCCTTGCTAATTGTGCATAAGAAGTCACGACTTCTGTTAATGGTTTTTCAATTAACAGTTGTTCTTGCATTGTTGCTTCATCAGTACTCGTAAGTTGTGTAACAGCAATTAGCTTGGGGCGAATGGCACCAGTCTTCGTTCCCGCTTCTAACCCTTCTCGAGCTGCTTCCATCATCTGCTTTCCACCTGCTGCATGAACATTGACAATATCAACACCCATCTCGGCAAGTACAGTCATCGAACGTTTAACTGTATTCGGGATGTCATGTAATTTTAAATCTAAGAAGATGTGATGACCTGCCGATTTTAACTCTTCAATTACTGGACGTCCTTCACGATAAAATAATTCCATTCCAACTTTTACATACAATGGTTGCCCTGAAAAAACGTCAAGGAATGCTTGACGTTTCTCACGACTCTCAATATCTAAAGCTATAATTAGCGGGTTATTCATGCCCTCCAGCTCCCTCCGATTAATTCACTAATATGGTCCACCTGCATTTCATCAAGCATTGCCGGAAGTTTCTCAATTAATGATGGACACACATAAGGGTCAACAAAATTTGCTGTTCCAACAGCTACTGCACTTGCACCAGCCAGAAAGAACTCTATAACATCTTCGACCGTTTGGACGCCACCCATACCAATAATCGGAATATCAACAACTTGACTTACTTGATGAATCATACGAATCGCAACAGGTTTAATAGCAGGTCCGGAAAGACCACCATAATGATTTGCTAAAATCGGTTTACGAGATTTCAAATCAATTCTCATGCCTAATAAAGTGTTAATCATTGATAAGCCATCAGCCCCTGCTTTTTCCACAGCTTTAGCCATGCCAACGATATCTGCAACATTTGGAGAAAGCTTTACATATACAGGGACGGAAGAGACTCGCTTTACTTCACGTGTTAAGTCAGCTGCCACTTCTGGAATCGTACCAAACGCTATTCCACCCTTTTTTACGTTAGGACATGAGATATTTAACTCTAACGCATGAACATTTTTCGCTTTTGAAATTTTTTCAGCAACTTCAATATAATCTTCTACTTCTGAACCAGCAACATTTGCGATAATCGGTACATCATATTTTTCTAACCATGCTAGCTCGTTACTAACAATCTTTTCAAGACCAGGATTTTGTAAGCCGATTGCATTTAGCATGCCCGCTTTTGTTTCCGCCACTCTTGGTGTCGGATTCCCATAACGAGGCTCAGCCGTAGCAGCTTTAATTGCAATTGCACCTAACTCACTTAAATCAAAAAACTCAGCATATTCTTTTCCAAAACCAAAACAGCCAGATGCGGGCATGATTGGGTTTTTCATTTTTAATCCGGGAAGTTCAATCGCTAAACGACTCATAAAACCACCTCCCCAATTTTAAACACTGGACCATCTGTACATACTTTACGATAGCTTGCCCCATCAGGATCATCCTCAAGATGGCATACACAGGCAAAGCATGCACCGATACCACAGCCCATTCTTTCCTCTAATGAAAGAAACGCACGCTTTTCTCGAAAACGGTCCGTTAAAGCTTTTAACATTGCATTTGGACCACAGGAGTATAACGTATCAAAAGATAATCCTTCTTGGGCAATTGCATCTGTAACGAATCCCTTAATTCCATGAGAGCCATCCACGGTCGTTACGAATGTATCGCCAAGTTCCTTAAACGCATCCTCATAGAAAACATCCTTCTTCGATTGAAACCCTAGCACATGGATAACCTTCACGCCACGCTTTTTCAATTGTTTAGAAAGGTAGTAGAGAGGAGGCACTCCAATTCCCCCACCTACTAATAACGCAACCTCTCCTGCTTTTGTTTCCTCAAGAGGAAAACCTTGCCCTAGTGGACCTAACACATCAATTTCCTGGTCCACTAAGCGTTTCGATAAACGTTTGGTTCCCTCACCTTCAGCACGGTATAGCATTGTGAGCTGACTTTCCTCAAGATTCACATCACAAATGCTAATTGGACGTCTTAACAAAAGATCATCATAGTCATCAACTTTAATATGAACAAATTGTCCAGGTGACGTCATGGCGTTAACCAGTTCGCCTTCACATCTCAATTCATAAATTCGATCAGCGATTTGACGCTGGCTTATAATTGTTAAGCGCCCTTTTTTATTCAACACGATTCCTCCTCTTACGATTGCATTGCTGGCATACTTTCTGATGAGAAAGTAATTAATTCAAGTACCGATAATAATGCTGCCGCTGTATCAATCGATGTTAAACATACAACGCCATTTTCAACAGACTCTCTTCGGATACGGAAGCCATCACGCGCAGGCTGTTTCCCTCTTGTTAAAGTGTTAATCACAAATTGAGCTTTTCCTTGACGAATAACATCTAGTAAATGTGGACTTTCATCACCAATTTTATTCACAACAGTTACTGGAATGTTCGCTTCTTGAATCATGCTTGCTGTTCCAGAAGTAGCTAAAATATCATAACCGATACGGTGGAAGCGCTCGACAAGACTCATCGCTTCGTCTTTGTCTTTATCCGCAATCGTAAATAACACTGCACCGTGTTTTGGAATGTTCATCCCTGCACCGATTAACCCTTTATAAAGTGCCTTTTCTAGCGTTTTGTCACGCCCCATTACTTCCCCAGTTGATTTCATTTCTGGTCCAAGTGTAATGTCCACACGACGTAATTTCGCAAAGGAGAACACTGGGACCTTAACAGATACAACATCAGCTTCTGGATGATAGCCTGTTTCATATCCTAATTCAGGTAATGTTTTTCCGAGCATTACCTTTGTTGCAAGGTTCGCCATTGGAACACCTGTAATTTTACTTAAAAATGGGACCGTTCTACTTGAACGTGGGTTAACTTCAAGTACATATACTTCATCTTGATGCCATACAAACTGAATGTTAAGAAGTCCTACAATGTTTAGACCTCTTGCAATTGCAATCGTACGGTCAACTAGCTTTTGCTTTAAATGCTCTGGTACGGTTTGTGGTGGGTAAACCGCAATCGAGTCACCAGAGTGGACACCAGCACGCTCAATATGCTCCATCATTCCTGGAATATATACATTCGTTCCGTCTGAAATTGCGTCAACTTCAAGCTCTTTCCCTGTTAAATAACGATCAATTAATACAGGGTGCTTCGGATTAATTTTCACGGCATTTGCCATGTAGTTTAATAGTTCTTCTTCTTTATAAACAATTTCCATCGCACGTCCACCAAGAACATATGAAGGACGAACAAGAACTGGATAACCAATTTCTGTTGCGATGGCTACTGCTTGTTCTACAGAAGTTGCAGTTTTTCCAAGTGGTTGTGGAATTTCAAGTGACATTAGGGTTTGCTCAAACTTGTCACGGTCTTCTGCACGGTCCATATCCTCAAGAGATGTTCCGATAATTTTCACACCACGTGCTTCTAAGTCAGCTGCTAAGTTAATCGCTGTTTGTCCACCAAACTGAACGATTACGCCTTCTGGTTGCTCATGATTGACAACATGCATAACATCTTCAATAGTTAATGGCTCAAAATAAAGTTTATCAGACGTACTAAAGTCCGTTGATACGGTTTCTGGGTTATTATTCATGATGATTGCTTCATAACCAGCTTCTTTAATTGCCCAAACCGTATGAACCGTTGCATAGTCAAACTCTATTCCTTGCCCGATACGGATTGGACCAGAACCAAGAACGAGAATACTTTTCTTATCCGTAATGATTGATTCAGTTTCATCCTCGTACGTTCCATAAAAATACGGAGTAGCAGATTCAAATTCTGCTGCACACGTATCAACCATTTTATAAACTGGCTTGATTTCATTATTCATACGTAGGTTATATATGTCGATTTCTTCTGTATTCCAGAATCCAGCAATAGCAGAATCTGAGAACCCACGGTCTTTTGCTTTTCTTAATACGTCTAAATCATTTGGTGCATCACGTAATTCTTTTTCAATTGCAATAATACGCTCTAGCTTTTGCAAAAAGAAACGGTCAATTTTCGTAGATTCGTTCATTTCTTGCACTGTAATACCACGGCGTAATAATTCAGAAAGTGCGAATAAACGTTGGTCATCTGGCTTCACGACTTTTGCTTGAAGCTCTTCCGTTGATAATGCCGAAACATCAGCATCATAGACATGGTCATAACCAGCCTCCAAAGAACGAACTGCTTTAAGTAGTGATTCTTCAGCATTACGTCCAATCGCCATTACTTCTCCCGTTGCTTTCATTTGTGTTCCAAGTGAACGGTTTGCCGCCTCGAATTTATCAAATGGCCAACGTGGAATTTTCGAAACTACATAGTCTAAAGCAGGCTCAAAACTTGCATATGTTGTTCCAGTAACTGGATTTTTCAACTCATCTAGACTATATCCGACCGCAATTTTCGCAGCGATTTTCGCAATTGGATACCCTGTTGCTTTAGACGCAAGTGCTGATGAACGACTTACACGTGGATTAACTTCAATAATATAATAATCGTTACTTTCAGCATCAAGGGCAAACTGGACATTACAACCTCCCTCGATTCCTAGGGCGCGAATAATTTTCAATGAAGAATTTCGAAGCATTTGATAGTCTCTATCTGTTAGCGTTTGACTCGGTGCAAAAACAATTGAATCACCCGTGTGAACGCCAACTGGGTCAAAGTTTTCCATGTTACAAACAACAATCGCTTGGTCTTTTCCGTCACGCATTACCTCATATTCAACTTCTTTAAAGCCTGCAATACTCTTTTCAACTAAACATTGTGTAACCGGGCTATACTTTAAGCCACTTGAGACGAATTCATAAAGCTCTTCATCATTATGAGCGATCCCCCCACCAGTTCCACCTAATGTATAAGCGGGACGAATAATTACTGGGTAACCAATCTCCTTAACAAAGTCTTGTGCTTCAGCTAATGTATGAACAATTTCACTTTCAGGAACTGGTTCATTTAGGCGATTCATTAAAGAACGGAATTTCTCACGGTCTTCAGCTTCTTTAATCGCATCTAACTTCGTTCCAAGTAACTCAATATTGTATAAGTCTAATATTCCAGACTCTTCAAGTTCCATTGCCATGTTTAAACCTGTTTGTCCACCTAAAGTTGCTAGAATACCATCTGGACGCTCTTGACGAATGATACGACTAACAAATTCAAGAGTAATTGGCTCAATGTAAACACGATCAGCCATCGTCGTATCGGTCATAATTGTCGCCGGATTGGAGTTAATTAAAATGACTTCATAGCCCTCTTCTTTTAATGCTTGACAAGCTTGTGTACCAGCATAGTCAAACTCCGCCGCTTGTCCAATGACAATTGGACCAGAACCAATTACGAGAATCTTATTTATATCAGTACGCTTTCCCATTTTTATTCGCTCCCATCATTATACCGTTACTTTTGATTTTACCTTTGCTTCCATCATTGCAATAAACTCATCAAATAAGTGGTTAGCATCATGTGGCCCCGGTGAAGCCTCAGGATGATACTGCACACTAAATGCAGGATAATCAAGGTGTCTAATTCCTTCAACTGTTCCATCGTTTACTGCTACATGCGTAACTTCTAAACGAGTGTCTTCTAATGAATCCTCGACAACTGTATAGCCGTGATTTTGTGCAGTAATATCAATCTTTCCAGTTGCAAGCTCACGGACAGGGTGGTTTGAACCACGGTGTCCGAAACGAAGTCGCTCTGTTTTCGCTCCACATGCAAGTGCTAATAATTGGTGTCCTAAGCAGATACCAAAAATCGGAACCTTACCAAGTAAATCTTGAATCATCTGAATCGCTTCTGGGACGTCCACAGGGTTACCAGGACCATTACTTAACATGATGCCATCAGCTCCAAGACGGATAATTTCTTCAGCTGGAGTATTGTAAGGCACGACAACAACATCACAATGACGTTCAATAAGCTCTTGTAAAATACCATGCTTCATCCCGAAGTCAACAAGTACGACTCGGTGACCTTTTCCAGGTGCATGATAAGGGTCTTTTGTTGAGACTTTTTCAACCTGATCTGTCATCCACGTTGATTCTTTTAGTTCTGATACGACTTCATCAACATTGACATCTAATGAACATATACGCCCTTTTATCGTACCGTGTTCACGGATTGAGCGTGTTAATTTACGTGTATCAATTCCAGCTAATCCTGGAATTCCTTTTGCCTCAAGCAAGCTATGAAGAGATTCTTCACAACGCCAATGACTCGGCTCCAACTCAACTTCCTTGACAATGAGTCCGTGAATCGCAGGTGAAATTGATTCAAAGTCATCACGATTAATTCCATAATTCCCGATTAACGGATACGTTAGCATGACGATTTGACCACAATAGGAAGGGTCAGACAAAATTTCTTGGTATCCAGTCATACCAGTATTAAAAACCACTTCTCCGCTCATCGCTACATCTGCCCCAAAGCCTTCCCCTACAAATACCGTACCATCTGCTAAAATTAGTTGTCGTTTCATTGAGTTACTCTTCCCTTCTCCCAAACTTTTTCTCCATTTACAAATGTGTAAATTGGCCAACCTTGGCATGTCCAACCATGAAATGGTGTATTTTTGCCTTTAGATAAAAATTCATCTTTATTAATGTCAGTCACTTCTTCAAGGTCTATCACCGTAATATCAGCTAACGCACCATCATTTAAAGTTCCATACTCAAGACCAAATGTTTTAGCTGGAATTACAGTCATCCAATCAAGAAGCTGTTTCAACGTGATTTTATTCGTTTTTACGAAGTTTGTATATAGTAAAGGAAAGGCCGTTTCTAAACCAACAATTCCTAATGGTGCCAATTCCATCGATTGTGACTTTTCTTCCTCTGTATGAGGTGCATGGTCTGTTGCAATAAAATCAAGTGTACCGTCTAGTAAGCCTTCAAATAGAGCTTCACGATCCTCTTTTGCACGTAAAGGAGGGTTCATTTTAAAATTTGTATCTAAACCTGGTATGTCTTCATCACATAGTAGTAAGTGGTGCGGTGACACTTCCGCTGTTACCTTTATACCCGCACGCTTTGCATCACGGATAACACGAACAGATTCCTTTGTACTTACATGACAAACATGATAATGGGCACCAGCTGCTTCTGCTAAAAGGACATCACGAGCTATGTGCACGGACTCAGCTGTAGAAGGAATACCTTTAATTCCAAACTTTTTAGAAAATTCTCCTTCATGAACAGCGCCACCGTGTGCAAGCGTGTTATCCTCTGTATGTGCAACGACTGCCATGTTAACTTTTGCGGCTTCTTTCATTGCTTCAAGCATCATTCCAGCTGATTGAACGCCCACCCCATCATCTGTAAAAGCAAACGCTCCCGCTTGTTTAAGGGCTTCAAAATCTGTTAATTCTTGTCCAAGCTGCCTCGTTGTAATCGATGCATAAGGCAATACGCGTACGTGAGCCGTTTCTTTAATCCTGTTTTGTAGCCACTCCATTTGCTCTTTTGAATCAGGAACCGGTCTCGTATTAGGCATTGGACAAATGGTCGTGTATCCACCTCTGGCCGCAGCTAATGTTCCAGTTTCAATTGTTTCTTTTTTCTCTCCACCAGGTTCACGAAGGTGTACGTGGACATCCACAAACCCAGGTGAAATTAATTTTCCTGAAACATCAATAACCTCTTGAACCTTATCTTCATTCGCGCTGTCATATGAAATTTTACCTTCTACTATAAACAAATCTTTTACTTGCATAGTACCTTCTTCTGTTAAAACATACCCACCTTGAAGTTTCGTTACCATTTTTATTCCTCCTTAATGATTAAGCCTGTAATGCCCGTTTTAAGACTGCCATCCTTACAGCAACACCATTAGTCATTTGTTTAAAAATCCGTGAACGACGACATTCTACTAACTCACTTGCGATTTCTACATCACGATTAACTGGAGCCGGGTGTAAAATAATCGCCCGTTCTTTCATCTGCTGCTCTCTTCCTATCGTCAAACCAAATTCTTGATGATAAGCCTCTTTTGTCCATGACATGACTCCATCATGACGTTCGTGCTGAATTCGTAATAGCATGAGAACATCAGCTTTTTCAACAGCTTCATCAATTGTAACGTATTGATATAATTTATCGTAACCATTCATCCAAACTTTCGGTCCCGTAATCATCACATTTGCACCAAGTCTAGTTAACACTTCTGCACTAGAACGAGCCACTCGGCTATGGTGGAGATCACCTGCAATCACTACATTTAAACCTGAGAATGATAGAAATTCTTGTTTAATCGTTAATAAATCTAAAAGGGACTGTGTCGGATGCTGACCACAACCATCACCTGCATTGATGATAGGTATTTGTAAGTTACTACTAATTGTTTCATAAAATCGTTCTTGAGGATGTCGTATAACAAGAGCATTTGCCCCAATAGCTTCTAACGTTTTAACCGTATCATACAAGGTTTCACCTTTTTGAACACTGGATGTTCCACCGTCAAAATTTAATACTTCTAATCCTAGTTTTTTCTCAGCAACTTCAAAGCTAAAGCGTGTACGCGTGCTAGGCTCAAAAAACAAATTCGCTACAAATACCTTTTTATTTGCTACCCACTCTTTTCCACTAGCGAACTCAACTGCCTCCTGAAGTAACTCTTCTACTTCAACCGTCGATAGCTCAGTTACCGTGTGTAACCCGTTTGCTCGATTTTGTAATGTATCCAACATTTTCAATCCCCCTCAAATAATGTTAAACAAGTCTATCCATTCAGGTTAGGGTAAAAATAAGCCCTGAGAGTCTCTCTCAGGGCATAAAGAAACGATGGCCTTTTTAAAAACAAGTCCAAGTTTCTCAAAGCCCCTTCGAAGTCTCTCTGTACCTCGTTAAAGGGTCCAATTATTTGGAAGTTACTTACTATTTGTTTTCCTCTGAAAACATTTCTTGCTTTCCATAGCTCTCTTCTTTACCAGGTAACACTAGGTGCAAGACAATTCCAGTAATGGTTGCTAACGCCATTCCTGCAATTTGAACAGTAGATGTTACTTGAATAAACGCTCCACCTATTCCAATTACTAATATTACGGAAGAAATAATCAAATTACGTTTTAAACCAATCTTTATTTCATTATCAATCAACATCCGTAAACCTGAGGAAGCGATAATACCGAATAAGAGAATCGATACCCCACCCATAACTGCCTCTGGAATCGTTGAAATTAAAGCCGAGATTTTTCCAACAAAGGCGAACATAATTGCAAGAACAGCTGCTCCACCTATCACAAACACACTAAACACTCGAGTGATAGCTAATACACCGATATTCTCGCCATACGTTGTATTCGGTGGACCTCCGATAATGGATGCAATCATCGTGGCAACACCATCTCCTAAAATCGAACGATGCAAGCCTGGTTTTTCAATGAAATTTTTACCTACAATTTTACTTAGCACCATTTGGTCCCCAATATGCTCCGCTATCGTTACAACTGCGACTGGAACCATGATAAAAGCAATAGTCCATGAAAACTGCGGGGTGTACGTAATAAATGGTACGAGTAAGTCTGGTGCTTTAAACCAAGCAGCATCGCGAACCGGGCTGTAGTCAACTAAACCTTGAAATAGTGCGAAAAGGTAACCACCGATAATTCCAAACAGAATAGGGACAAGTCCAAAAAATCCTTTCGCAAACATGGAGACAAGTACTGTAATCGCTAATGTCACAAGCGCAACCGTAAAGTGGGTTGTACTATATTCGTCTGTACCAGGAACATACATTGCCATATCTATAGCGACACTTGCTAAACCGAGCCCGATGACCATAATAACCGGTCCGACAACAATTGGAGGAAGGATATACATAATCCACCTTACCCCTATAAATTTCATCAATAAAGCAACAAGCCCGTACACAATCCCTGCTAAAAAGCTTCCAATCATTGCGCCTTCAGGTCCACCTAATGTCGAAGCTGCAATAATTGGTGCTATGAATGCAAAGGATGAGCCTAAATATGCAGGGATTTGACCTTTTGTAATTAGCAAGTATGCCAGTGTACCAAGTCCACTTGATAGTAAAGCGACTGCAGGGCTTAAATCTACCAAATATGGAACAAGTATCGTTGCTCCAAACATTGCAAATAAGTGTTGTAAACTAAGGACAATCCACTTATCCCAACGAGGTACTTCTCTAATTCCAATATCTTTTGATGTCTTTTCCATTGTCTAACCCCTTCTAACTCTTAACTTCAATTATTGAGTTCTGCTATTATGTTTCCTATTCATTGTCCTGAATATGTTTAATAATTACTTCATCCGTAGAATCAACTTCTTTTAGTTTTGCAACAATTTGCTCACTTTTTGAAGTTGGTACATTTTTCCCTACATAATCTGGGCGTATTGGTAACTCGCGATGTCCTCTATCAATAAGAACGGCAAGCTGAATTTGCTCAGGGCGTCCTAAATCAATTAGAGCATCGAGTGCGGCACGTACTGTCCGTCCAGTGAAAAGTACATCATCAACAAGAATAACTTTACGGTTGCTAATATCAACTGGTATATCAGTCCCTTGGAATATCGGACCCTCTGTTTTCGATTTTTCGCTTAAATCGTCGCGGTATAGTGTAATATCAACCTCACCAACCGCTATTTTCACACCTTCGATTTGCTCAATTCGCTCAGCAAGTCGTTCTGCTAAATAAATTCCTCTTGTTTTAATTCCAATTAAGACACAATTTTCGACACCTTTATTTCGCTCGATAATTTCATGAGCAATTCGTGTGGTTGCTCTTCTAATCGCTTGTTCGTCCATAATGCTTCGTGACATGGTAACACACCCCGCTCCATTTTCAACTTTTGACAAAAAAACCCTTCTGCCATGAAGACAGAAGGGTTGCGTGTTTAATATCACTATGAAGGGATTCATAGTGCCTAGGTCGCTTCCTTTCCAGCCTCACGGGACTGCGTTTAAAGGACTATTCATTTCTTATTTCAGTATGACAAAATTCGCGCACACTGTCAACGACTATTTTCTTAACTGATCTAGGAGAATTACCATATCTTCAGGTAATGGTGCCTCAAACTCCATAAATTCTCCTGTTCTAGGATGTTCAAATCCTAATACCGATGCATGCAATGCCTGGCCTTCAATATCAAGAGTTTTTTTCTTCGGACCATATTTTGGGTCACCAGCAAGCGGAAATCCAATATATTTCATATGAACTCTAATTTGATGTGTTCGACCTGTTTCGAGTTCACATTGAACATAAGTAAACTTGTCAAAGCATTCAATCACTGTAAAATGAGTAACTGCATCACGACTATTCTCTTCCGTAACGGTCATACTTTGACGATCTTTTTTATCGCGGCCAATTGGTGCATCAATCGTTCCATGCTGATGTGGAATAATCCCATGTACAATCGCTTTATATAACCGCTTTGTTGTTTTTGCTTTCAATTGTTCAACGAGTGATTCGTGCGCTTTATCATTCTTTGCTACCATTAAAAGGCCTGATGTATCCTTATCAATGCGATGAACGATCCCTGGTCTTATCACACCGTTAATTCCAGACAAGTCGTTACAATGGTACATCAAGGCATTTACAAGTGTTCCAGAGTAATGACCCGGTGCTGGGTGTACAACCATCCCTCTTGGTTTATTGACAACGACTACGTCTTCATCTTCATATACTATGTCTAACGGGATATTTTCTGCTTCCACCTCAAGAGGCTCTGGTTCTGGGATTGTGACAACAATAACGTCACCTTCTTCTACTTTATAATTACTCTTTGTTGCTTTTTGATTCACAACTACATGCCCTTCTTTAATCCATTGCTGGACCTGAGTTCGAGACCACTCTTCTAGCTGAGTCAATAATTTATCTATTCGTTCTTGTTTTTGCTCAGCACTTACTGTCCACTCATACGTTGTCATGCCCTGCTCTCCTTTTTGCAATATACTCATCTCTTATCATCTTCACAAACAGTAATCCTACACCTATACAGAGTGCTGAATCAGCAACATTAAAAATAGCAAAGTCATAACCGAAGATATACGTATCAACAAAATCAACCACTTCGCCACGGAATATTCGGTCAATAAAATTACCGATAGCGCCACCTAATAGTAGGCCTAAACAGATACCAAACCAACGACTCTTTTTTGCTTCTTTCTGTATGTAATAAATAATCGCCACAATAACAATTGTCGTAATAAAGTAAAAAAACCACATTTGTCCTTGTAAAATTCCAAATGCTGCACCTCTGTTACGGTGAGACGTAAAATAAAGAACATTTTCTATTATTGTTATACTTTCTCCTATTTCCATTGATTTTACAACCAGCCACTTTGTCCATTGATCAATGATAATGACCAAAAGCGCAATTAAGTAGTATACCAATGTCTTTCCTCCGATCTGTCCACTAATTTCCATACGTTATGAATTGTAGCATAAAATAGGGGGGATGTCCCCCCTACTTTCCATTCAAGTATTGGTCATAATGCACATTACGTTGAAAGTCAACATGATCTGCTCCAGTATAGCCTTCGATTCCTGTTGAAAGAAAACCTTCCAACTCCTCAACATAACCGATTAATTCCCCATTTTCATCGAGTGAGGAATCCTCAAAGACCATTGGAAGCTCGTTAAATTCAGCTACAGATTGATAAGCATCTTCTGCATCAAACTGTGTCTCATCACCCTCACCATCGAAATTGAATTTTCGGAAACCGTCCAAAACCTCTTCTTCAATCGGTCGATGCTGAGATAATTCTTGATTATGATACTCGACAAGTGTTCGAGCCGTCGGATATGCTTCAAGTCGTTCAAGCGGAATCGGTTTTCCCGAAACTTCGCATATTCCGTATGTGCCATTATCCAATTTCTCTAACGCATGTAGAATGTCCTCGTACTCATTTCGTAAATGTTCATTAATTGCAATATCTTTACCACGCTCGTAAAAGTCAGTTGCCGTATCAGCTGGATGGTTGTCGTATTGTGAAAGTTCACCTGTAGAGAACGATTCACTTCTTGCCAATTCCTTTTCTTCTCCATATTCGGAGATCGTTAATTGTTCAAGTGTTTCTTTTCTTGCTAAAAGTTCTTCTTTCTGCTTTTGAAATTGCTGCATTCGTCTCTCCCCCTTACAACGTCATATTTTAATCATGACGTTATTTATAGCATTTCCGAACTTCGAGACACTAGACGGAGCAACATTTGTTAAAAAATAAGACAACATAAAATGCTATTACTCAAAATAACAAGAACCATCACGAGCTGTGATGGTTCTTTCATTATCTTAATAATACGTCAATACAGTTTCTGCACATGAAGAACAAAGACCAGGATGCTCATCGTGTTGACCAACAGTTTGTGAAACAACCCAACAACGTTCACACGTTTCACCCTCTGCTTTTTCCACAACGATTGCTAAATTCTCGAACATTACTGCCTTTTCTGGAGCTTCATCCGCTTCACCAGCTAATTTTACAGCTGATACGATGAATAATTTCTCTAATTGTTCGATGCTGCTTAATAGCTGTCTTACTTCCCCACTAGCATAAAGGGTAATAGCAGCTGTTAACGATTTCCCGATAACCTTTTCATTTCTTGCTTGCTCTAATGCCTTTAGGACATCATCTCGTACAGTCATAAAGTGATTCCATTTTTCTTTTAATTCTGTTACTTCACCAAACGTTTGAACTTCTGGCATATCTGTTAATTGAACATTTTCTTCTTCAACACTAGGAATATGCTCCCAAACTTCATCAGCTGTATGGGAAAGAATTGGCGAAACTAGCTTGGTCATTGCAACAAGGACATCATACATGACGGTTTGAATCGCACGACGAGCTGGATGATTCGCATGCTCAATATAAAGCGTATCTTTCGCTAAATCCATATAGAACGAACTCAGTTCAATTGTAAAGAAATTGTGAATCGTATTGTATACAGTTGAAAATTGATACTGCTCATATGCCTGTTTTACTTTTTCAATTACATCTTGAAGCTTGACTAAAATAAATAAATCGACACCTTTTAAGTCTTCCACGTTTACGCGATTTTCTTTCGGATCAAAGTCATGTAAATTTCCAAGTAGGAATCGGAAGGTATTACGGATTTTTCGGTATGATTCTGAAACTTGTTTTAAAATTTTATCAGATACACGAACATCCGCTTGATAATCAACAGATGCAACCCATAACCTTAAAATGTCTGCACCTAGTTGTTTCATGACATCGTTTGGCACAACGACATTTCCAAGTGATTTACTCATTTTACGACCTTCACCATCAAGTACAAAACCGTGACTTAGAACACCTTTATATGGTGCTTTCCCCGTAACAGCAACACTTGTTGAGAGCGATGAATTAAACCATCCACGGTATTGGTCAGAGCCTTCTAAATAAAGATCGGCAGGACGCTGTAGGTCTTCTCTTTCTTCTAGTACAGCTTGGTGTGACGAGCCAGAATCAAACCATACGTCCATAATATCCATTTCACGTGTGAAAGTACCATTAGGACTGTGCTCTGATGAAAAGCCTTCTGGAAGTAATTGCTCTGTTTCCCACTCAAACCAAATATTTGAGCCATGCTGACGGAATAAATTAGACACATGATTAATCGTTTCATCTGTGATAATTGGTTCACCGTTTTCACCATAGAACACCGGGATTGGAACACCCCAAGCTCTTTGTCTAGAAATACACCAATCTCCTCGATCTCGAACCATATTAAATAATCTTGTTTCTCCCCATGTTGGAATCCATTCAACATCTTGAATTGCTTGAAGTAATTCTGAACGGAAGTTTTCAATTGATGCAAACCACTGCGCTGTTGCTCGATAAATAACTGGTTTTTTTGTTCTCCAATCATGAGCATAGGAGTGTGTAATAAACGTTAATTTCAACAAAGCCCCTAGTTCATCAAGTTTTTCTGTAATTGGTTTATTTGCTTCATCGTAAAATAACCCTTCAAATCCAGGTGCTTCATCTGTCATCATCCCTTTATCATCTACCGGACAAAGAACATCTAACCCATATTTTTGGCCAACAATGTAATCCTCTTCCCCGTGACCTGGTGCAGTATGAACACAACCAGTCCCCGCATCAAGTGTCACGTGTTCTCCACAAATAACAAGAGAGTCACGCTCATAAAAAGGGTGCTTTGCAACAACGTACTCTAGTTCAGACCCTTTAATTGTTTTTAAAACTTCATGGCCTTCCCATTCAAATTCTGAAATCAACGTTTCCAGTAATCCAGAAGCAACGATGTATTTGTTGTTGTTTACAGAAACAACACTATATTCAAGATCAGGGTGAACAGAAATTCCAAGGTTGGCAGGAATCGTCCATGGCGTTGTCGTCCAAATGACAATTTTTTCGTCACCATCAAGTACAGATTTACCATCCTTTACATCAAAGGCTACATAAATCGATGGTGAGCGTTTATCATGATATTCGATCTCAGCCTCTGCTAAAGCAGATTCAGAAGAAGGCGACCAGTAAACAGGCTTTTTCCCCTTATAGATATAGCCTTTCTTTGCCATATCGCCAAACACTTTGATTTGCTGCGCTTCATATTCTTTATCTAACGTGATGTATGGGTTCCACCAGTCTCCACGTACACCTAAACGTAAAAACTGCTCACGTTGACGGTCGACTTGCTCAAGGGCATATTGCTCACATAACTTTCTGAAATCAGCTACACTCATCGCTTTACGATTTACTTTACCACTTTTCGTTAAAGCCGTCTCAATTGGTAAACCGTGTGTATCCCATCCTGGTACATAAGGAGCTTGATAACCAGACATTGACTTATAACGAACGATAAAATCCTTCAAGACTTTATTAAGTGCATGCCCCATGTGAATGTCGCCATTTGCATAAGGCGGGCCATCATGTAAAACAAAAAGCGGTCGCCTCTCTGTGCGTTTTTGTACTTTCTTATAAATATCCATCTCTTCCCATTTTTGTTGGCGCTCAGGTTCACGATTAGGTAAATTACCTCGCATTGGAAATTCTGTTTTCGGCATCAATAGCGTTTCTTTGTAATCCATTCTCTTTTCCTCCATTCTTTCATGACAGTCCAAACACACAAAAAAAGCCCTCTCATCCCTAAGTAGGGACGAGAAGACTACCCGTGGTACCACCCTAATGAATAGACAAACGTCTATCCACTCATCCATTCGTAACGTGAATGAATCGTTGTAGCCTACTTAACACTTCAGCATCGTTCGGTACAAAACTAAAGGGTGATGTTCTGATTACGTTCGTGTTCAGGCTTGCACCATCCCTGAATCGCTTGTTCACTACTTTATAATCATACTGTCCCTATCACGGTCTTTCTCGTATCTGTATTAGTGATAATAATTATATGATAGTCATCATTTGAACGCAAGTCATTCTATGAACGTTCTTCATAAATGTGACGTTCTTCTTCTTCTGTTACATTATCCCAATCATCCGTTTTTAGCATCTCAAGCTGGGCTTCAATTAGCATTTTAAATCGCATTTTATAAACCGAAGCTTGTTTCTTCAGCTCTTCCATCTCCATACTAACTTTACGTGACTTAGCTAAAGCATCATTTATGATTCGATCTGCATTTTTCTCAGCTTCTTTCACAATAAGCTGTGCCTCTTTTTGAGCATTACGACGAACCTCTTCAGCCGATTCTTGTGCAACAAGAATTGATTTATTCAACGTTTCTTCTAAATTTTTGAAATGATCAAGCTTTTCATCAAGCTCGGTTACACGTTCAAAAAGCTCTTTCTTCTCACGCAAAATCGCTTCATAATCTTTAATGATTTGGTCTAAAAATTCATTGACTTCATCTTCATCATAACCACGAAAGCCTCGTGTAAATTCTTTATTATGAATGTCTAATGGCGTTAAAGGCATACTGCCACCTCCGTCTATTTTCTTAATACAAATCAGAATGTTTGTTTACTTACGTTAGTTAGCGCTTGCGACCAAATCGAAGGCGAAGCTTGTCCTTTTTCGTTTTTCCTTCGATCGCATGCAATTTACTCCGCCCGAGTCCACGAACAGAAAGATGATCGCCTTCCTTGACAAGGAAAGAAGCTTGGTCAGAGACTTTCCAATTGACTTTCACTAATCCTTTTTCTATGTACGGTAGTACCTTTGTTCGAGATAATTTATAAACTTCAGCAAGAACAACATCTAATCTTAATGATGAAACGGTTGCTGTCGATTCATCCCACTCATCCTTTGGATTAATATGTGCAGAAAATGGAATATGATTCAAGGTTACAGTTGCTCGTCCAATTTGTTTAACATTCCACTCAACATAATCGGAAATTTCAGACGCAACAACAAGCTGAGCAATGCCATCTTCAATTACGATGTCGCCAAACTTTTCACGCTTAAGTCCGATATTCATTAATGAACCTAATACATCCCGATGCTCAATTGAAACAAATTTACTTGGATAATCAATTGCAAACAAAGATAATTGAAAATCTTCGTCTGTTATATCAAGATATGACGGACATAAAACCGCCCTTTTTCGTTCAGAATAACTGGAGCCTCCCCATAAAGAGAGGCTAAGATCATCATCATGCCCTATGACAGTTTTGACAATATCCTGTTCACGCGGGTCAAGGAAATCTGTCAACTTTGTTTGGTGTAACGTCCCTACGTCATACTTCCATTCAAGAACTTGATCAACAAAGGAGCGTTCTTCTTCACGAAAATGCTGATAAATACTCATCAACGTTCCTCATTTCATTAAATACCAAAAATCGTCCGAACCCCGCCACTTGCTAAACGAAGCACGATAATAGCTACGATCGGTGATAAATCAATCATTCCTAGAGGAGGAATAAAACGTCTAAATGGTTCTAAATACGGCTCAACAATCCTACCTAAAAACTGACCAGGTGAGGATTCTCTTGCATTCGGAAACCATGATAATAGGATGTAGCCGATAATCAAGAATGAATAAATATAGAGCGCATTATAAATAAGTAATCCAATTGATTGCACTTTTCATTTCACCACCTTCACTTGCAGTAACTACTCATAACGTTCCTGCATCATCTCGGTTATAGTTCCTGTTACGTCAACATTATCAGGTGTGCAC
The DNA here is from genome assembly GCF_002156385.1 of Halalkalibacter urbisdiaboli. Lineage (GTDB taxonomy): Bacteria > Bacillota > Bacilli > Bacillales > Bacillaceae_D > Halalkalibacter_A > Halalkalibacter_A urbisdiaboli. Next base: position 403,081 of record NZ_MVJM01000003.1, on the reverse strand, counting down.
AGGAAAATATTTGAACCAACTTTTTGAATGTCTCCTCCAATAGCATACACTGTTCCACTTAAAAAATCGACTATTCTCTTAGCTTGGTCATGGGAAATTCTTTGTAAATTTATAATAACGGCCTTACGATTTTTCAAATGGTCAGCAATCTCCTGTGCTTCATCATATGTTCTTGGTTCAAGTAAAATAACCTTGGCCCCTTTTTGAACACTTTGTAAGCTAACAACGTTTTGAGCCTGCTGTTGTTTAGACTGCTGAACTCTTGAACGGCGCTGAGGCTCCTCCTCTTCAAATCCATCTTCAACATATTCCTCCAGCTCATGTACTTCGTCTTCTAAATCAAAAAATCGTTTGAATTTTGATTTCATCCCCATTTTCGTTCCTCCTCCGTTTATTTCGTATCCGCCCCGACCAATGCGGAGCCAATGCGAATATATGTAGCACCCTCTTCAAGTGCAATTCGAAAATCATTTGACATCCCCATTGAAAGCTCTTTACAAGGTGCATGCTTCAAATTCAATGCTGATACATGGTCACGTAATTTTCGAAGTTCACGAAAGACAGGTCTTGTTTTCTCTGGATCATCTTCGAAAGGTGCCATCGTCATTAACCCAATTACTTCAATTGAATGAAAGTCCATTAGTTTCTTAATAAAAGGGACTACTTCTTCTGGATGCAATCCAGCTTTTGTCTCCTCTCCTGAAACATTTACTTGAACAAAACATATTACTTTTTGACCATCTGGGCAACGCTTGTCCAATTCCTCTGCAAGAGAAAGGCGGTCAAGCGAATGAATAAACGAGAATTTATCAATAATTTTTTTTACTTTTTTGGATTGTAGAGAACCAATAAAGTGCCAAACTCCACGTTCATGAAGCGCTTCCCATTTTTCAACACCACTTTCAGCCCGATTCTCACCAATATGGACGATCCCGGCATCTAATGCTTCTTTTGTTCTTTCTTCACTTACGTACTTTGTAACAGCAACAATATGTACCGTTCCTGGATCACGATTGATTCGATTACAAATGTCTTCTATTTCAGTTTGTAAAGCAGTTAGTTTTTCTTTGATAGTCACATGGATCCTCCTTTCAGATTAAGCCAATAAAGCTCATCATCCTTCCAGTTTTACCTGCTTCTGTACGATGGGAATACATTCTAGAGTCAGAAGATGTGCAAATAGATGAAACAAGAATATTCTCGACTTTAATCCCGGACTCCATTAAAAGACATTTATTGACTTCACGTAAATTTAATTGGTACCCCTTGTTAGTATTTGTATGATAGCAAGATTTTCGATGTTTTTCAGGTAAAACGTGATTAACTTCAGCTATCACTTCCTCGTCCACTTCATAAGCTTCCTGACTAATACAAGGACCTATTGCAACATAAATCTCTTCAAGAGGGATGCCTTCATCTTCAGACAAGATCTTAACCATATTGGGACCTATTCCTTTTACCGTGCCTCTCCAACCCGCATGAGCCAAACCGATATACATCTGTTTTGGAGAGAAAAAGTATAAAGGAACGCAATCAGCATAAAGACTTGTGAGCAATAAGTTTTTCTCATTCGTATATATGCCGTCCATCCCTTTGATCGCGGAATCTAATTCTAAAATCCCCATTCCTGCATCCTTTGCTGTGACTTTAGTGATTGAAGCCCTATGAACCTGTTCAGATCCAACCCATTGTTCAACGGGTATCCCCAATTTCTTTGCTAAAATTCGTCTATTTTCAATGACAGCCTTTGAACTATCATTGACATGTAGTCCAAGATTAAGGCTATCAAAAGGGGGCTGACTGACTCCACCTACTCGCGTCGAAAACCCAACAACAAGTTCAGGATGTAGTTGCCGCCATGGCTCAAGCAATAAATATTCTTTATCATTTTCAATAAATGGTTCCAAAGTCAACACGGGACATACTTCCTTTCTAAAATAACTTCACTTTTCTTTACACAGAAAGGAAAGGTCAAACATAAATTGAATTCGGCATATTATGATTTATTTCTAGTTTACCATATTTTCTCGCTGGCAAGAAACGACTTTCTTCGAGGGCACTGAAAAAAGGCGGGTTTCCCTTTTTCAGTGCCCTTTAAGTAATATGCGGATCCGTTTCCTGGTTTTGAAAGCCCTGCTACGAGTGGTTTTCTCATAGCAGGGGAAAGGCGCGCAACGTGCGAAGCCATTACTTCTTCTTTAAGTTACAAGAAGTAGTTTTTTCAACGGCCTCGAAAAGCACCCTTTTTCAGTGCCCTCCTTTCTTCATGCTTCTATTCGTTCTTTTTCGTTGATCACTGTCTTGGCTTTGTTCGCGGTACTCGATACGTATCAGGAACACGTACTAAAATGACATCGGATCCAATTTTTAATATATTGTGCCATGGGATAACAACCTCCCCCTCGTCTTTCCCAAAAAAACCCATTACCCTCCCAGCACCACTAATTATAATCGCCTCAATTTGACCTGTTGTTAAATTAATATCTAAATCGTTCATATGACCTAATCGTTTTCCATTTTCCATGTTTACAATGTCTTTTGCCTGCAACTCTGATATTTTCATCATTTGTATCACTCCATCCTACACACTATTGCTTAACTATATGCTTCCGTCTAAAAGGAATATGAGCATAATCGAAAAAAAGGACGACCTGTCAAAGCTAACAGGCTCGTCCTTTTCCAATTAAATCTGGGCATGCTTATTCATTTGTTGAATGGCTGCTTTCTCGAGTCTTGAAACTTGTGCTTGAGATATCCCAATTTCATCGGCAACTTCCATTTGTGTTTTCCCTTGGAAAAATCGCATATTCAATATCATTTTTTCTCTGTCATTTAAACGGATCATCGCTTCCTTTAATGCAATTTCTTCAACCCAATTAACATCCTTATTGCGCTCGTCACTAATCTGGTCCATCACAAAAATTGGGTCTCCACCGTCATTATATATCGGCTCAAATAGGGAGACAGGGTCTTGAATGGCGTCTAATGCAAAGACAACATCTTCCTTTGGAACATCAAGTACTTTTGCAATTTCTTGAACGGTCGGTTCTTTTTCTCGTTTCTTCTCTGCCATCATTTGGTCGCGAACTTGAAGTGCTTTATACGCAATATCCCGAAGAGAACGTGATACACGTATTGGGTTATTATCACGTAAATAACGGCGAATTTCCCCTATGATCATTGGAACTGCATATGTAGAAAATTTAACATTTTGACTTAAATCAAAATTATCAATCGACTTCATCAGCCCTATGCAGCCAACCTGAAATAGGTCATCGACATATTCTCCTCGGTTGTTAAAACGTTGAATGACACTGAGAACAAGTCGTAAATTTCCGTTTACGAGCTTTTCCCTTGCACTTGTGTCACCACTTTGCAAATCCTGAAATAATTCTCGCATTTCTGAGTTCTTTAATACCGGTAATTTAGATGTGTCTACACCGCAAATTTCAACTTTATTTCGTGTCAATTCTTTCCCTCCTAACGTGGGAGATGATGTCAAGTAAAGTATCTCCGAGTGAGGAAAAAATATGCACGAAGCTGAGCCACTATAAAAGTATAGCTCGTCTCCGTGCTTGTCATGACAACGAAATAATGCTGAAAAATTTTTTTTTGAGATTGGCTCATATTAAATAATTACTCACTATACCATTTTCACTAATAACCCTTTTGAAAGTGATTTTTGTACAGTTATTACACCATTTTATTAAATTCTTTTTGAAGTCGCTTAATAATTCGCTTCTCCAATCGTGATATGTATGATTGGGAAATACCTAGCATATCTGCAACATCTTTTTGAGTTTTTTCTTCATCTCCAGCCAGTCCAAATCGTAATTCCATAATTTGTTTTTCTCTGGCGTTTAATGTGTGTAATGCTTTTACAAGCAACTTACGATCGACCTTTTCTTCAATTCCTCTAGTAATAATATCTTCCTCAGTGCCAAGTACGTCTGACAATAATAACTCATTACCGTCCCAATCGATATTCAGTGGTTCATCAAATGATACTTCTGAACGTGTTTTATTATTTCTTCTCAAGTACATGAGAATTTCATTTTCTATACAACGTGACGCATACGTTGCGAGTTTAATCTTTTTTTCTGGATTAAACGTATTAACAGCTTTAATTAAGCCGATCGTTCCAATACTGATAAGATCTTCAATATTTATACCAGTATTTTCGAACTTACGCGCAATGTAAACAACTAATCTTAGATTTCTTTCAATCAGCATTGAGCGAACAGCTTTATCGCCTGAAGGAAGCTTCTTTAATAGGACAGCCTCTTCCTCTTTGGTGAGTGGAGGAGGGAGTGCTTCGCTTCCACCGATGTAATAGATTTCGTCTGCTTTCATTCCTAGTTTATACATCATCTTGTACCAAAATAATGTAACTTTTAGCTTTAACATATTTCTCCTCCTTATTCTTTCATTATTGCGCAAGGCTTATGGATTGGTTGATTAACAGCTTTGGATGAACGATACATTGATACGCCCCTTCCGGAGAGAGTTCACGTTCCTGAATACCAATTAAAACTCTCGTGACTTCATAAAGCTTGTTATCATGCTTAATCGTGACTCGATCTGGTTTAATCGCTGTTAGAAAAGGTGTCGATTGACCTATGACACGATAGGGAATGATTCGTAAACGACTCATTAGCTTAGTAGCCTGTTCACTCTGCGTTGACTCTTGTTCAGTATAAGACAATATCTCTTGTACAACAGTTTTTCCAAAGGCATCATAAAGTAGTTCGGCTTCAATTATCATGACAGGTACTTTAGTAATTGGGTCATAGAGCTGGTTACCACTATCAATTAATCCTTGCATTGTAAAGGTATACCCTTCTATTACAATATCAATAGAGGCTAGTTGGTCATACTGAATTCGTTTAACTTCAATCGTTTCAAACCGTTGCTTTGCAAAATACCATACTAACGGAAATCCTATGAAAACGAACACCCAGCTAATTTTACTCCCATACATCCCTTTCGCTGATGTTAGCCCTGTGAGAATGTCAACTTCTGTTTGCCAGAAATAATGAAGAGCAAATAATCCTCCACCTGTCATAAACGTTACAAAATAAAACATAAGTAAACCTTGAATAAAATACGTAAATCGTTTAAATCCAAATGCAATTAGAACGATTACGGCTGAATATAATGCTTTCATCCATGGTTGATAGAACAGCATACCATAAGGTGTAAACATGAAAAAAACAACTAGAGATGCAAATACTGCCGCAACCAAAAACCGCATTTGAACAAAAGGCCTTTTTAGAACAAGGGCAGTCAACGCAATGAGTAAATAATCAATACATAGATTTAAAAACCAGATGACATCTAAATATAAGGTCATACTAAACCTCGCATCTATTGATTTGAAACAAGTATATATTAGATTGTATTCGGAAGTCTGTCATTTCATGACGAGCCAAAGGCTGTTATTTTGAAAGATTTTCACAAAATCTGTCATGTAAAGAGTTTAGGAAATTAGTAAGGGAAATATCGAGTGCAATTACTATATTGTAAACTTACCTTCCCGTTGGAAAACGTTCCGCCTATTAAAACTGAGCCTCCCTTCGCTCGGCTGCCGGCGTAACAAAAAACGTTCCGCCTATTAAAAAAAGTACTAGTCAGATGACTAGTACTTTTTAGTAATTATTTTGAACGATTTCTTCGATTTCTAAGGAAGGTTGGGATATCTAACGTATCCATCGGTTCATTTGAAGTTGGTGTAGATTGCTGAGGTTGTGCGCCGAAACGATTCTCTTTCGGAGCCTCCTCATGTGACGGGATCGATTTAGTAGACTTCGGCTGTAATTGACGCTGTGGTGATTTTGTTTCTGTATCATCAAAACCGGTAGCGATAACCGTAACGACAATTTCATCTTTCAAGTTTTCATTAATAACGGAACCGAAAATCATGTTTACTTCTGCATCAGATGCTGCTGATACAATCTCCGCAGCTTCATGAACTTCATATAAGCTAAGGTTTGAGCCACCAGTAATATTCATAAGCACACCTTGTGCACCATCTACAGACGTTTCTAGTAATGGACTTGATATTGCTTTTTTAGCAGCTTCCGAGGCGCGATTTTCACCTGTAGCAATCCCAATTCCCATTAAAGCAGATCCCTTATCACTCATAATGGTCTTTACATCGGCAAAATCTAGATTAATAAGACCTGGAACAGCGATTAAATCTGAAATACCCTGAACCCCTTGTCGAAGAACGTTATCTGCTTCACGGAACGCCTCTAACATTGGTGTATTCTTATCAACGATTTCTAATAAGCGGTCATTAGGAATCACGATCAACGTATCGACTTTTTCTTTTAATGCTGCAATACCGTTTGCAGCTTGATTTGAACGCTTCCGACCTTCAAATGTAAATGGACGTGTCACGACACCGACTGTTAAAGCACCGATATCCTTTGCTACTTCTGCTATAACAGGTGCAGCTCCCGTTCCAGTTCCACCGCCCATGCCGGCTGTAATAAAGACCATATCTGCTCCTTGAAGAACTTCCTCAATTTGTTCACGGCTTTCCTCGGCTGCTTTCTTACCGATATCTGGGTTTGCACCAGCTCCTAAACCTCGTGTAAGCTTTCCGCCTAACTGTAGCTTAATTTCTGCTTTCGATAAGTGCAGAGCTTGTGCATCTGTATTCACCGCGATAAATTCAACACCTTGGAGGCCGTTTTCAATCATCCTGTTAACGGCGTTACTACCGCCTCCACCAACGCCAATAACTTTAATTTGTGCTAATTGTTCCATATCCATTTCAAACTCTAACATGTGAGGTCCCCCTAATAAGACTATCTACCTGCTTACTATTCAAAGAAAACTTTAAACCAATTTTTCATTTTTGATTTTGCTTTCGGTTTGTCAGACTTTTTCGGTTGTTGCTTTTCATAGCTGCTGTTTGAATCTCCTTCCGATTCAATATTACTTACAGATGCAGCTACTTCTTTACCTTGAATTTTCACATTTTTATAAGCAAACTGAATTAAGCCAACACCCGTTGTGTACTGTGGTTCGCGTACTCCAATATAATCAGGAATTGCCACTCGAATATTTGCATGAAGCATTTCCTTCGCCAGCTCTAGCATGCCTGGTATAACCGAGGTACCACCAGTTAGTACATAGCCACTTGGAAAATCACTATACCCTAACCTTTTTATTTCCTTATAGATTAATTCAAACATTTCCTCAATTCTTGGTTCAATTATATGTGCCAATTCATATTGAGAAAACTCGTCACTTTCACCGCTACCGATTGCAGAAACAGAGAATCTTTCTTCCTCCGAAGCTTCATCGATAAAAGCATGTCCATGCTTTACTTTAATCCGCTCGGCTTCCTCCGTTGAAATTCTAAGCCCGATTGCAATATCATTTGTAATGTGATCACCACCGATAGGTAGGACAGAAGAAGATTGAAGCGTACCTTGTTCAAAAACTGAAATGGTAACGGAGCCGCCACCAATATCAATTAAACAAACCCCTAAGCTCTTTTCATCTTTCGATACAGCAATTGAACCAGATGCAAGTGGTTGTAAACAAATATCAGCAACTTGCAAACCTGCTCGCTCCACACAGCGAAGTAAATTATGTAAAATTGTTTTCGACCCAGTAATAATTGTTCCATCCATTTCTAATCGTACACCAATCATTCCTCTTGGGTCATTTATTTCATCTAAACCGTCAACAACAAATTGCCTTGGAATGACATCAATAATTTCTCGCTCAGGTGGAATTGAGATAACCTGTGCAGCATCAATAACTCGTGAAATATCTTCGTCACCGATTTCTCTATCAGGACTAGAAACAGCTACCACACCATGACACGGCTGTAACTGAATATGGTTTCCATTCACTCCAACAATCACTTGCTTGATTGAGAGCCCGACCATCCGCTCTGCCTGTTCTACCGCTCTGCGAATTGATTTTACTGTTTCATCAATATCTACAATGGAACCTTTTTTTATTCCTTCTGAAGTAGCATTTCCTACTCCAATAATATTAATGGCCCCACCTGTCATTTCACCAATGATAACTCTGACATTGGATGTACCGATGTCTAAACTTACGTAAATCTCGTTGTTGTTCAATCTGTGGCACCTCCCTAAATAAATTAATTAGCGCTTCATCTGCTACGGCGTAGGATGTATTCAGATTTCCTGTAATTTCTATCTCAAAATATAATATCTAAAGCATCGATATAGAGATATTCAACAAGAAACTCTCTTATCCTCTTATTAACGCTTATTTTCTTAATTTTTTCAACACTTGTTTTTATTATTTTTCATTCATTTGAATTAGCGAGCATTTTCAGCTTGCTGTTGAGTCCTCTTTGCTTCCCATCTTGATAAAATTAAGCGACGAATAACAGCAATATTGTTGAACAGTCTGACACCGAAAGCAAAAATAGCTGCTAAATATAAGTCTACACCAAGATGAACACCTAGAAAAGCCAAACCTGCTGCTAATAAAATATTAAAAAAGAATCCTGTCACAAAAACGTTTGAATCAAACGTTTCCTGCAAATGTGCTCTTACTCCCCCAAATAATGTATCTAACGCGGCTAACACAGCAATAGATAAATAACTTGAATATTCGGCTGGTACCCTAAATTCCGTCATTACACCTAAAATGATCCCAACTAATAAACCTAAAATTGGTAGCCACATAATTTAATTAGCCCTCCTTTACTTCTTCCATGTACCTTACACGGGGTGTTTGTTCAAAAGCTGGTAGGACTATTTCATCGACCACGGTCACTTCAAAACTGTATCCGTCGATTTCAAAGTACTCCAAAGACTCTGACACAACCATATGATTATGTAATCGTTCTGGTTGATCACTAATTACCTTCACTTCAACCGGTAATGGTGGTAATCTTCTTGTATTTAAATGAGTAATACCGTTCACATCACGAAACGCCGATATCGATATGATCCGTTCATCACCAACTGCAATTTCTTTCGCTCCGTAAATGTTTAACTCGTTTACTAGATAACGAAAAAGAGCTGGAGGTGGCGTTCTTCTCGTTTCGTTAAGATAAAAATCCTGATTAAGACTATCAATTGTTATTACGATTCCTTTTCCCTTTTTCTCAGTAAGACCTGCCTCTTCTCGTAATAATTCAATCTGCTCTTGTAACACCTCAATTATGTTGTCATCTCTATTTTCTAATGAGGTTTCATATTGAAAGAGTAACGAACGCGTTTTTTCAATTTCTTCATTTAATTGTTGACGTCTTTCTTGCTCAAATCTAAGTTCATTTCTTAATTCACGAATGTCTCTTGTATCACGAACAACTGGTTCTTGTGTTGTTTGGAACTGAATAGCGAGCATAAAGCCGATGACGAGCGTAATAATCGTAAAAATCCACTTTCTATCCATCTTCGCCTCATCCTCTCTCCGATAAATAAGGATTAAGCTCGATTACATCTTTTTTCTGTATCCGTACAGTAATCTCGTCATTTAATAGTTGATCTTTTACTCCGCCAATTAATCCAAGTGAAGAATCTAACTTATCTGCGTCTCCAATTGCCGTTATTACAAATGGTGCACTTGAAGCATTACCGTCTATCATAATAACAGGCCCCGCGCATTGTATATAAGATTGATGTGAAAGGCGGTATCCATTAATAGCAATTGCTTCTGCACCGGAAACAAATAATTCATGAACAACTAACTGTACGTGAGCTTCATGGACAATATAATCATTTACATTAGCACCTTCAGGTACATAGGAAGAATCCTCAAGGGATACTTCAATTCCTGGCCCCTTAACTTTCACACTACCAACTAATTTTCTTAAACGTTCAACATCTTCTAGTAAATTAGTTGCTAACACCTCTTTTTCCTCATCATGTGTTGCAAGGTCCTCTTCCAGCGCCCTAACTTCAGCTTGATAAGCTCGTAAATCTTCTTGCAAGCGTAAGTTCACCGTTTGTTCCATAATAATTTGATTTCTAAGTTGATCTTCATGCTTCCATTCACGCTCATAGCCAGGGTTAAGCTCAGCCTGTCTCTCGTTTGTAATCTCATAGCTTAATGCTAGAATGAAACCAGTAACAAGTAGAACGAAGGATAGGATAGCATGCTTACCCTTCACCTTCACTTTCTTCCTCCTCCTTATTAGAAAACTCTTCAAAATACGGACTCATTCTCATATGAATGATGCCTTTCTTTTTTGGATCAAGCTCTTGTATTATCGATGGATAAGGGGCCATTCTTTCCGAAAAATTTCGAATGGTAGAATGTACTTCGTATCCATCATTCATGTGAATTGTAATATAAAAAGGATCTGTATCAGTAGGGGTATAAAAAATTTCTGATATCCGTTCATTGATTTGCTCTGGCATTTTCGTTAACTCCGCTGCCATTTCCCCAAGTTCACTCCCCTGCTTCCAGTCAACTAAAATAGGGGCATCAGCTGGAAATTCCTGACGTTCTAGTGGGCCTAGGAAGGCTCCTGTTGACAAAATAGGATAATATTTTCCATCGTTTAGAAGGTAACCAACACGAGGGTACTCAGATACATGAATCACAACTGTATTTGGTAGCTGACGTGAAATGGTGGCATCAACAACTTCCGGATTCCCTATAATCTTTTCCTGACGTTCCTCTTCTTGTAGATTCCAAATGCTTGTCCCAATTGAAAGCCCACTTGATTTAATAATAACTTCATCTTGTAGTAGATAATTCCCCTGAACCTCAATTTTCTTTATATGACTTAAAGGAGATTGGAAATAGACCATAAGTAAAAGCAACACAAAAAACAAAAGTAAAAAAAACAATAGTCTCTGATTAGCTCGGCGCTTACGTTGCTCTTTTAATGAGGGGATCCGTTCATTGATTGTCACGATTTTTTCCGTACTCATTTCTAAACCCCCGCAATATTTTTGATAAAAAGGATTCTGTCAGTTTATTCAAGAAAAACCGCGATGCGGTCTTTCTTGAAAACCTTCCGATGCTTAGCTTGTAAAAAGACCTTTTTCTTCAAAAAAACAGAAGAAAAAGGCTCAAGATGATTTCATTTACGAGCGCATTTTGGCTGTTTAATTATACCATATATTAACGAATAAAGGTTATACTAATTGCAACTTAAACCATCCGACCTATCATTTCCACTTCCGTTTCCATATCAACCCCATATTTTTCCTTGACCGTTTCTTTTGCATAGTGAATAAGGTCCAACACGTCTTTGGCTTTCGCTTTATCCACATTGACAATAAAATTTGCATGCACCTCTGATATCTGTGCTCCGCCAATCCGATACCCTTTTAACCCGGCATCCTCAATAAGTTTACCTGCATGGTGTGGAAGTGGGTTACGGAATACACTTCCACAGCAAGGATGAGCCCATGGTTGCGACTCTCGTCGGTAGTCTTTGTTTTTTTGCATATGTTTAACAATTTCTTCTTTATTCCCTTTTTTTAATGTAAAAATAGCTTCAATACAAATGGCATCCTCTTTTTGTAAGCGTGATGTCCGATATGAAAAATCCATATCCTCTGCTTTAATCCATTCCATCGTACCATCAGCAAACAGAACGTGCGCTTCCTTTAAGATCTCAGAAATATCCGAACCATGGGCCCCTGCGTTCATAAATACGGCTCCTCCAACCGAACCAGGAATTCCACCTGCAAATTCTAATCCTGAAAGACCTTGTCGACTAATAAGTGTTGCTAGTTTAATTAATGGATAGCCTCCGCCAACTTTAATTTCTTCACCTTGGACTTCAAGCTGCTCAAACCCTTTCGTTAATTTAATAACGACCCCTTCAATTCCACCATCAGCCACTAGCAAATTCGAACCCCTACCTATCACACGCCAGTTTATCCCTGTATCATTAATTATGTTCATTGTTTTTTTTAGGCCATCAATACCGTTGGGCTCTACAAAAATATCTGCTGGCCCTCCTATTTTCCAGGTTGTATGGTTTGTAAGAGACTCTTGACTCTTCACAGTCCCTACATTTTCATCTTGTAATAATTTTATAATCTGCTTCATTTTCAACCCTCATTTCATTCTCCATGTTACCAAGTAGTATATGCAACCGCCTAGTTAGCGTGAAACCGTCTTTAGTAGATCGTAAAGGTCTGCTGCCGCATTCGGCACACCTATTTGTAAGGCCTCCTTATGCATACTCTCCCATTTTATTTCATCAGACAGCACTAAGTCGATATCCTTTATTAATTGCTTTCCGCTCATTTCCTTCTCTAATCTAAGAATCGCTGCTCCCTTTGAACTAAGTGCATGTGCATTTTTTTCCTGGTGATTATTCGTAACATACGGACTAGGAATTAGGATACTTGGTAAACCTAGTGCTGTTATTTCCGCAAGGGTTGTTGCCCCTGCTCTTGCAACGATTAAATCTACAGCACTTAATACATCAGGCATGTTATGGATAAATGGTTTTATAATTACATTTGATGGGTTACTATGTTCTTTTACTTTTTCCACAACTGCATCATAGTGAACAGTCCCTGTAACATACACGACTTGATAAGGCTTCTTAGAAATATCACCAACTACAGAGAGTAAAGCGTCATTTATCGGTCTTGCTCCCCTACTCCCTCCCACGATAAGAACCGTTTTCTTTCCATCAACGAGACCAAGAGAGTCTCTTCCCATTTTAGGATTAACATCTTTAACTTCAGATGCACGAGGATTTCCAGTGAAAACAACCTTTTCTTCAGGAAAAAACTTTTTTGCTTCTTCAAAGCATATTGCAATTTTATTAACATATTTACTCAAAAATTTATTCGTCAAACCTGGAACGCTGTTTTGTTCATGGATAACAGTTGGAATTCCAAGCTTTGCTGCTGCGTACACTACTGGTCCACATACATACCCGCCGGTCCCAATGACTACATCAGGTTTAAATTCTTTCATCATTTGTTTCGATTTTTTAACACCCTGTATAAAACGTGCAACAGTCTTAACGTTTTCAAATGATAATTTTCGGCGAAATCCTGTTATATGAATTGTTTTAAATGGGATATTTTCTCTCGGAACGAGTTCACTTTCAAGTCCACGTTCTGTTCCAATGTATAAAATTTCGGCTTTTGGCTGTTCCTTTTTTATTTCTTTTATTAGAGATAGTGCAGGATAAATGTGCCCCCCTGTTCCACCACCAGTAACGACAACTTTCATTGGTCCCCTCCAAAAAACATGATTGTTACCATTCTATCATGAACATAGCTTGGTTTATACACGATTCCTATGTGATTTTTTGAGTAATCGTGAGTTTGTTTCAAAAATGAAAAAACCCCTTCCCACGAAGAGGTTAAAAACGAGTATGACGGCTAACATTTAGTAGCACCCCAATTGCAACTAGCATCAATGTTAATGATGAGCCACCATAACTTAAAAAAGGTAATGTGATACCTGTAACAGGCATTAACCCCGTTACAACACCAATATTAATCATAACCTGAATGGCAACCATTGCAATAATTCCGACCGACAGTAAACTTCCAAATAAATCTGGAGCACCTAGAGCGATCCGAATCCCCCGCCATAATAAAACACCAAATAAACAAATGACAATACACCCACCAATAAAACCCAGTTCTTCCGCTAAGATAGCGAATATAAAGTCCGTTTGCGGTTCAGGTAGATAAAAATACTTTTGTCTACTTTCACCAAGTCCCATGCCCATTAATCCACCAGGTCCGATTGCATAAAGGGACTGAATGATTTGAAACCCACTTCCAAGGGGATCTGACCAAGGATCAAGGAACGATGTAATCCGCTTCATTCGATATGGTGCCGAAATGATTAAACCAACAAATCCAAGTAAGCCAATTAATCCCAAACCTACAAAATGGCTAACTCGTGCACCTGCTACAAATATCATTACAACACATGTTCCTACCATAACTGCTCCAGTTCCTAAATCTGGCTGAAGCATAATCATCCCAAATGCAACCATAACTAAGAATAGAGAAGGGAGTAGACCTTTTTTAAAGGAAACAATTTTCTTTTGGTTTTCTGATAAATATTTTGCCAAATAAGCTATCATAGCCATTTTCATAAACTCAGATGGTTGAATAGAAAACGCACCAACCCCTAACCAACTTCTCGCTCCACCACGAACTAATCCGACGCCAGGTATTAAAACAATAATAAGTAAGATAAAGCAAATTATGACTATAAACTTTGCCCATGTACGCCATGTCCAATAATCAACATTCATAATAAAAAACATCGCAATAACTCCTATGCTTGCAAAGAACAACTGACGCTTTGCAAAGAAAAAGGAGTCATCAAAACGGTAGGATGCCCATGCTTCACTCGCACTATAAACCATAATCATCCCAACGATTAAAAGTAAGATTGTCGTGGCCAGTAGAATATAGTCAGGAGCAGTTTTCATTTTTGTCATTCTTGACACCTCGTTTAGGACAATTTCTGAAACTCGTACAATACTCTATTCCTAAACGTATGCATGGTCTTTAGAAAACATGTCCAACACTCAAAAGAAAACTTATTTTTCTAAAACAGTAATTATTATTATTACAGATAAAGAACAGCGCCTGTCTCAAAAGTCAATGAAGTGGAGGTGTCTCCAAAAGGTAACAATCTACCTTTTGGAGACACCTCCTTTAACTAACTAAGCTTTTCAATAGCTTCAATAAACGACCTCCCACGTTCTTCGAAGGTCTTATATTGGTCCCAGCTCGCACATGCTGGAGATAATAAAATAATATCATTCTTCTCAGAGAGGTTATAAGCAACTTCAACTCCATCTTCTACCCTATTAGCAAAGTGAACAGGAACATTTGCCTTTTTTGCCGTTGCAGCAATCTTCTCTTTCGTCTCACCAAAGGTAACAATTCCTTTTACTCCCTTTAAAGCGGGAATTAAATCGTCAAACTCATTTCCCCGATCAAGCCCTCCCGCTAACAAAATAACAGGTTGATTAAAGGCTTCAAGTGCTTTGGAAGCAGCCAGTATGTTAGTAGCCTTTGAATCGTTGTAAAACATACGGTCTTGAAAGCTTTTAACAAATTGTAATCGGTGCTCTACACCACTAAATGTAGTAAGGACATGCTTTATTTGCTCGTTGCTTGCTCCCATGATCGTTGCAGCACCAACAGCAGCTAAAACATTTTCTAGATTGTGCGAACCCGGTAAGACAATTTCATTTATATGAATGAGTGAATCACCATCACTTACGATGAAATCATTCACTACACACAAGCCTTTTTCCAATTTTTTAGTAGTCGAAAACGGCACAAGTGTTGCATCACTTTGCTCTGCCATTTTTACAACGTAAGGGTCATCTGCATTATATACTAAGTAATCCGACGGTGTTTGGTTTGCTGTTATCTTTGCTTTAGCAGAAACATATTCATCCTTTGTTCCATGATAATCAAGATGTGCATCAAAAATATTTAAAAGTACAGCTACTTTTGGATGGAAATGAATCGTCCCAAGTAATTGAAAACTTGATACTTCCATTACAACAACGTCTTCCTTTGATGCCTCTTCTGCAACTTCACAAGCTACTGTACCAATATTCCCTGCAATAAGTGGATTAAAAACACTGTTTTTTAACATTTCATGAATCAATGTCGTCGTTGTCGTTTTTCCGTTAGAGCCTGTAATCGCAATAATTTCGGCTTCACTAATAGCAGAGGCAAGCTCAATTTCAGTTACTATTGGCAGTTGACGTTTCATAGCTTCCTGTATAATTGGGTTTTGATACGGGATACCTGGGTTTTTAACGATGACGTCAAACGGCTCATCCAATAATGACAACGGATGAGCCCCACAAACGACGTTTACACCAATTTGTTCTAACTCTTTTGCCTGTAGATTCTCTTCATATGGTTTGGCATCATTTACAGTAACCTCAGCACCAAGACGTAGAAGTAATCTTGCTGCAGCCTCCCCACTTTTTGCTAGACCTAGAACAAGCACTTTTTTCCCTTTATAAAATTGTTTATCTTCCATTTATATCCACACCTCTAAATAAATTGCGATCACTGCAAATACCATTCCAACAAACCAAAAGGTTACAACCACACGCCATTCGGACCATCCTGATAATTCGTAATGGTGATGCAATGGACTCATTTTAAATACACGCTTACCACGAGTTTTGAAAGAAATAACTTGAATAATGACCGATAAGGTTTCAATGACAAAAACACCACCGATTAAAATAAGCAGAATTTCCATTTTCGTCATAATAGCAATAGCGGCAATTGCCCCACCTAGCGCAAGAGAACCTGTATCCCCCATAAATACTTTTGCAGGATGGGCATTGAAAACTAAGAAACCTAGTACAGCACCAACAACGGCCGCACTAAAAATTGACACATCTAAAGCATTTATGTGCCATGCTAACACAGCAAACGCACCAAAGGCAATAGCTCCAGTTCCGGCAAGCAGCCCATCAAGTCCATCCGTTAAATTAACTGCATTAGACGCTCCGACTAGCATGATAATAACTAATGGAAAATATAGCCACCCTAAATCAAACGATATATTTGTAGCTGGAATCGAAAGCTCCGTTGAAAAATCCATTTGAATAAGACCGAAGTAAAAAAGAATGGAAATCAGTAATTGCCCAATAAGTTTTTGCTTCGAGGTTAAACCGAGATTACGTTTCATTACTACTTTTATGTAATCATCTAAGAAACCTACCACCCCAAAGCCAACTGTTACGAGCAATAACAATAAAATTTCCTGACTAAAGGAAAGATAGTTAAATGAAATAAAGAGAGATGTCACCAAAATGGATAAGACGATGACAATGCCACCCATTGTTGGTGTCCCACTTTTCTTTTGATGTGATTTTGGTCCTTCTTCTCGTATGCTTTGACCGAATTTTAACCGTCGTAAAAACGGAATAAAGAGCGGTGAAAGTAAAACACCTATTAAAAATGATAAAATTAAAGTAATCAGTAAAACTCGTTCTAACACCTTATACTTCCCCCTTTCCGATAGACTGATACTTATCAATTAGTTGTTCTAATTTCATTCCTCGTGATGCTTTAAATAAAATAACCGTGTCTTTATTGACAATAGCAGCTAGGAGTTTAGCAGCTTCGTCTATAGATGATGTTGACTTTAACGTGATTGAAGAACCATTTACACTCTTTAACCATTCATCAGCTATCCACTTTGCCTTGTCTCCAATTGCTAGAAAATGAGTTATCGGCTCTTTAACAGCTTGAGCGACATTACGATGAAGCTGCTCTTCATTCGAGCCAAGTTCATACATGTCCCCAAGAACTACAATTCTATTTTGATAGTTTGGTATGGATTGAATGGCCTTTACAGCTGCAATCATTGAAGTTGGACTCGCATTATAAGCATCATTAATGATAAGTTCTCCACTAGATCCAACTTGTTTTTGTAGTCTCATTCCTGAAAGAGAGATTTTAGACAAGCCTTTTTGAATGAGCTCAGGGGTTAGCCCTAATTTTTTCGAAATAATGATACAATATGCTGCATTTTTTACGTTATGCTCACCAAGTAATGGTAAATAATAGGATTCTCCATCTAACAGAAAAGAGTATCCGTCCTCTTTGGCTTGAACGTCTGTAATCTCATAGTCATTATCGCCGCTGAATCCAATCTTTAAAGAATCTGGTTGAATATGTGGAGACAGTAATGGTTCATCCCCATCGAGATAGACGTGGCCGCCTTGCTGCAAACCCGCCCTTATCTCCATTTTAGCTGTTGCAATCCCTTCTCTACTGCCTAGTTGTTCCATATGTGATTCGCCAATGTTCGTAACAACCGTCTCATTTGGACGAGCAATTTTACTTAATAACTCAATTTCACCAAATCCACTCATCCCCATTTCTAAAATCAAATATTGACAAGTTGACGGCGTTGCTAAAATCGTTAAAGGTAATCCAATATGATTATTATAATTCCCTTGCGTTTTATATGTGTCACCATGTAAAGAAAGTAAACTGAAAAGGATGTCCTTCGTCGTTGTTTTTCCATTACTACCAGTAATGGCGATTACAGTTGGATTAAGTTGTTCACGATATTTCGCAGCCATTTGCTGTAATGCATGTAGAGTATCTTTCACAAAATATAATTGGAACTTTACCGGTAAATCTTTCGGAACAGGTTGCCCTTCTTGCCATAGCGCAGCGGTTGCTCCACGTTCAATAGCCGTTGTTATAAATGTATGACCATTAAAGCGTTCACCAACCAAGGGAACAAATAACGCATCTGGTTGAAGTGTTCTAGTATCTGTTGAAACACTGCTAAAATTCCGTTCTCCTTCACTAAAGCGAGTAGAGAGCAGTATAGATTGAATAAGAGATGAAGTTAACATGATTTCAATCGCTCCCTAATCGCTCGACGCGCCACTTCACGATCATCGAAGTGGATTGTCTTTTCGCGTAAAATTTGATACGTTTCATGGCCTTTCCCGGCAATAATAATGATATCATTTGGACTTGCATGTTTAATCGCTGAATGAATCGCCCGTTCACGATCCAATTCAACGATATAACTGCCTTCTGATACCCCTTCTTTCATATCTTCAATAATTGCATAAGGGTCTTCTGAACGAGGGTTATCAGATGTGAAAATTGCTTGGTCTGCATGCTCAACAGCTATCTTTGCCATAACTGGTCGTTTCGTACGATCCCGATCACCACCGCAGCCTACAATAACTGTTATTTTATTTTTAGCAAAATCATTCACAGTCTTTAAAACATTTTCAAGACTATCAGGTGTATGTGCATAGTCAACAAGTACTGTGAACGGCTGTCCCTCATCTATTGTCTCAAATCGCCCATCTACTCCTTCTACCTTTTCAACACTTCTAACCGCATCTCGTAAGTCAACTCCTGATACAAGGGCAGCAGTAATTGCAGCTAATGTATTATATACACTAAATTTACCAATTAGTTTCATATTGACATTAACCGTTTCATCAAATGCATGCAAGACAAATGAAGTACCACCACTTGTCATCATGATGTCGTCTGCAAAAACATCCGCCTTGTTCTTTATTCCATACGTTATAACATCTGCTGTTGTCATCGAATTTAAGGCAGCTACAACAGGATCATCAGCATTTAATACAGCTGCTTTTCCATTATATGTGTTTCCAAGTTGGGCAAATAGCAGTCCCTTAGCGTGTAAATAAGCGTCCATTGTTCCATGATAATCTAAATGGTCTGGGGATAAATTTGTAAAGACCGCTACATTAAAATCACAGCCACGAACCCTACCTAAATGCAAGGCGTGCGATGAAACCTCCATCATAACAGAATTTACATTTTCATCTACCATTTGTTTGAAACGCTGTTGGAGAACAATTGATTCTGGAGTTGTATTCTTCGTTTCATATTTGTTCTCACCAACTTTCGTATACATCGTCCCAATTAAACCCGTCTTCTGTCCAACATCTTTCATAATTTGTTCAATAATATGGGTAACAGATGTTTTACCATTTGTTCCTGTCACCCCAATTAAATGTAGCTTCGATGTTGGATTACCATAAAAATAGGTTGCAAGCTTTGCCATCATTCGTTTTGTATCATTTACAAGGATGACAGGAACATTTACAGAAATGGGGCGCTCTGCCACAATGGCGACAGCCCCCTGCTCAACTGCTTTTTCTGCAAAATCATGTCCGTCAACCGTATAGCCTTTTATACAGAAAAACAATGTCCCTTTTTCAACAAGTCTAGAATCCATTTCTAGCTTATGAATGGTCACGTCATTATACGCCTGTTTTGAAGAAAAAGGGACTTGTGTCATTAACTCACTTAATTTCATCATATTAAAACCTCACAATCACCGTAACTTTCAATCATCACACCATCTAGCATTCAATTGTACCATGTTTACTGCCGAAAAACTATTTATCACCCATATAAATACGAATTGTTGAACCAGAAGTTACTTTTACACCTGGTTCCGGCGATTGTGCTAACACATGCTCTCCTTCACCGGTTGCGTCAACTTTCAATTCATAATACGATTCATGAATTTCTCGTTTTGTCCTCCCGACTAAATCAGGAACTTCTATAAACGGTTCATCATTCCACGCTAATTCCTTTTCAATTTGGTCAGTACGCTTTTCAACTCCCATCGCTCGTAAGCTATCACCAATCATTTTTCCGACAATAGGCGCTGCAACAATACCACCAAATTGTAATGTATCCTTTGGATTATCAATAGCAACATAAATAACGATTTGCGGGTCATCTGCAGGAGCAAAACCTATAAATGAGACGATATGGTTATTTTCTAAGTATCGTCCATCTTTTGCTTTCTGGGCAGTCCCTGTTTTCCCCCCCACTCTGTATCCATCTACAAATGCGCCTTTACCTGTACCTAAGGCGACAACACTTTCTAGTGCGTGCCGTACTTCCTTTGATGTTTCTTCGGAGATGACTTGACGTTTCATTACCGGAGCCTGACTGTCTACTACTTCTCCTGTTAATGGATCAATCCATTCTTTTGCAATAAATGGTTGGTATAAGAAACCACCGTTAATCGCCGCAGAAACCGCTGTTACTTGTTGTATCGGTGTAACCGCAACCCCTTGCCCAAAGGCAGTGGTCGCTTGTTCTAACGGCCCTACTTTATCGCGGTTAAAGAGAATTCCAGTTCCTTCCCCTTGAAGGTCAATACCCGTTTTTTGGCCAAAGCCAAAGTTTTCAATATAATCAAACAAACGTTTCTTTCCAAGTCTTTCACCTAATACAACAAAGCCTGGGTTACATGAATTTTGAACAACCTCTAGAAAGGTTTGATGCCCATGGCCACCTTTTTTCCAACAACGAAGATTTCTACCAGCAACTTCAATATAACCTGGATCATTAAATGTGTCTTTCTCAAGATCGACTTCTCCTTCTTCTAGAGCAGCTGCTAAAGTAATAATTTTAAAAGTTGAGCCAGGTTCATATTGCATCCAAACCGGTTTGTTCTGATTATAAATTTCAGGGGGAACGTCTTGGAAGTTTTCAGGATTATAATGAGGTCGACTGCTCATCCCAAGAATTTCGCCCGTATTTGGGTTCATAGCAATCGCTATCGCTCCATCTGGGTTATAAGTAGCTTCAGCAATGTCCAATTCTCTTTCAATAATGGTTTGGACACGACTGTCTATCGTTAAACGTAAATCTAGTCCATTCTCGGGAGCTTTATATTCATCTGCTAAGTTCGGCATTTGGTTTCCTTTGGCCGTAGCAAAAAAGGAAACAAAACCTTTCTCACCTTTTAGATTGTCATCATAATATAGCTCCAATCCCGTCAACCCTTGATTATCAATTCCTGCAAAGCCTAATACATGAGATAAATAACTTCCAAATGGGTAATGCCTTTTACTATCCTCTGCAATATAGACACCAGCAAGTCTGAGCGCTCTAACCTCACTTGCTTTTTCTTTCGTTACTTTACGTCCCTCCGGATTTATCTTCACGATCGACTCATTTTTTGTAACATACTCATATGCTTTCTTATGATCCATATTTAAAGCTGCCGCTAATTTTTCTGCAGTTTCTACTGGATCCTTCACCTGTTTAGGCACTACTAATATCGATGGAGCACTTACATTTGTTGCAAGTACTACATCATTTCGATCAAGAATTTCTCCACGTTTCGCTTCAAAAGGTACATCCCTGCTCCACGAATCCTCGGCACGCTCGGTTAACCAATCGCCTAAGGCAAATTGGACATAACCTAGCCTTAAAGCAATAATAATAAACATAGCAAGTCCTAAAAATAAGACGAGTACAAGACGTTTTCGAACGGTTACATTAGAAACTCGCACCACATATACCCTCCCGCTTTCGTTTCATTCAAGTGACGTCATTAAGACGTAGGCTTGTTTAAACGTATGCTTGTACGAAAGGGATTAGAACATGGTACGAGCTTCTTTGGCTTAAGATATCATTCTCCTGTAGAATGTTCGTTCTCTTCTTCTACAAATTCATTAAACTCACCTTGTTGATTCTCATTCAATTTCGAAAACTCTACAACAATATATTCACCTTTGTTAATTTCAGTCCCTTCAGAAATACTTTGCTCCGTGACAAACCCATTTCCGAACAGGGTTGGGTTTAATTCCATCACTTTGGCAAACTTCATAACATCTCGATTTGACCAACCAAGAATATCGGGCATCTGATAAGATTCACTCTTCGTTCGAAGCATAACCCTTTCACCAGGGAGAACTGCTTTACCTGGTAATGGCTGTTGTTCTTCAATGGTAGAACCTTCACCTAATACAAGGACATTAAGATTTTCTTGCTCTAATCTAGCTTTAACATCCTCAATATTGCGATTTACATAGTTTTCGATTTGATAGCCTTGTTCATTCTTCTCCGTTATCTCTTCAAAGGTTGGCGTAATGTTTAAATATTGTAAGCTTTGTTTCATTATCGTGTTAAAAATTAATGAAGTTGGGTCCGATCCTGCCTCATGTGCCTCCAGTTTCGGTCGTTCTACTGCTACGTAAACGACTAATCTCGGATCATCCTTCGGTGCCATACCTAGAAACGAAAAGATATTCTCTCCATGTCCATGAATATAGCCTCCACTAGGACTTGGAATTTGCGCAGTACCCGTTTTTCCAGCTACTTCAAAACCTTCAAGTGCATATGGACGCCCTGTTCCTGCAGGATCTGTTACGACACGCTCTAAAATATCTTTTACTTTAGAAGCTGTCTCGGCCGATATTGGCTGCCCCGCCTCAACAGGCTCACGCTTTTCAATAATATTTCCTGTAGCTGAATTTTCAATCCGATCAATAATATAAGGCTTCATCATTTTCCCATTATTAGCAATGGCGGTCATTGCTTGAATCTGTTGAATAGGAGTCACCGCAGTCCCTTGTCCAAATGCCGTTGTTGCTGCGTCAAAACGACTATTATTAGCAATTAAACTCGATGCTTCATTCGGTAAGTCGATACCAGTCGGCTTATCAAAATGAAAAGCTTGTAAATATTCATAGATCTTTTCTTCCCCTAATTTTTCTAGAGCAATTTTGGAAAAACCTACATTTGATGAGCGCAAAACTCCCTCATCATATGTTATCGGCCCCCAACCATCACCATTATGGTCCTTTACTTTATTTGAACCTATATTGTACTGCCCAGACAGAAATGTTTCATCACCGTTGTAAACATCTTCTTCAATTGCTGCGGCTAGCGTAAATACCTTCATCGTAGATCCTGGTTCAAAATGATCAGAAACCGCATAATTCATATAGTTCGTGATTTGTTCATAATGGTTTGGATTAAAACTTGGTCGGTTACTCATTGCAAGGATTTGACCGGTTTTTGGATCGGCGACAATGGCGATTATTTTTTCAGGTGTATACTGTTCTTCAACCTGTGTCATAACTTGCTCAAGTGCAACCTGAATATTTGAGTCGATCGTTAAATATACATCATTTCCATCTTTAGCTGGAATGATATGACTATTAGGATTTGGAAGTGGAATTCCTTTTCGATCACTTTGATACTGAATC
The DNA here is from genome assembly GCF_002156385.1 of Halalkalibacter urbisdiaboli. Lineage (GTDB taxonomy): Bacteria > Bacillota > Bacilli > Bacillales > Bacillaceae_D > Halalkalibacter_A > Halalkalibacter_A urbisdiaboli. The sequence continues at coordinate 379,596 of NZ_MVJM01000003.1, read as the reverse complement.
GCTCCATCTTCTGGTTGTAAAAATTCGTCTAAGCTTTTTTCCAATCCCATTCTTGCTTCTTCCATATTTCTTTCAGTATAACCAAGTACATGGGAAGCGTACGTCTGTTTTGGATAATAGCGTCGGGGTTCCTCCCGAAAGTAAATACCATCAAGACCTAAGTCCTTAATCTCAATCATTTGACTGTACGTTAAATTTCTAGCTCCTGACCCTAATTCCACTTGAAAACGATCAGACGATAATAGACGTTCTAATCTCGACACGTCCATATCAATATATGAGGACAATGCTTTTGCTGTTTTAACGGGGTCCTTTACATATCTGACTTGACTTTCATCTAATACAGCATAAACGGTATAAGAATTTAACTCCTGGGCAAGCGGGCTCCCTTTCCGGTCATAAATTGTCCCACGCTTCCCTTCAATTACTCGTTTTTTTGTCCATTTATCCTCTGCCATGGCCACTAGTTCCTGACCTTTCACCTCTTTTGCCGATTGAATGTACATAAGCCTTCCAACCAAAATACTAAACAACAATAAAAATATACCCATAAGGAAAACCGCTCGAACATTCGTCGTTGCTCGTTTTATCTCCATGTATAACCACCCCAAATGCTAGCAGATTTATTAAAAATGTAGAAATACGACTAGTGTCATCGTTATTTTATATTCTCGCCGAGACGTTCAAGCTGTAGCGAACATCAAGCTCTTGGAAAAAAAACTAGTTCAAATATGAACTAGTTTTTAACGACTTTCACTTGATGGTCATTTAAAGACATATTCAACCTTTCCGTTGCGATCTGTAAAATACGATCTGGCGCACTAAGTTCCACAACCTGTAAGGATAGTCCTTCATTGACCTGTGATTGTTCATTTATTGATGTTTCCAAACGATACACATCACGATTTAATTCATAAATGGTAGCATAATTATGTATTATAAACCCAATTAATAAGAAAAGTGTTAAGGCGATAGCACCGACAATTGCTTTTTCTCCTTTAGTAACTCTTGCTCGTTCAGGCCTAATTCGTATTCTTTTCTTTATCTTTGTTTCCTCTTGTTGCTGATGCTGTATTTGACGCGCTACCATACTCATGTGTTGCACCCTCCCTAACTTTTTTCTGCTATTCTAAGCTTCGCTGAACGCGAACGGTTATTTGCTTCTAATTCTTCTTGACTTGCGCTAATTGGTTTTCGTGTAATTAACTTTAATGTCGGTTCATAACCTTCAGGTATGACAGGTAAACCAGGTGGTAAATCGGGACCTTTGCTAAGCTCTTTAAACACTTCCTTACAAAGACGGTCCTCTAAAGAATGGAACGTAATCACGCAAATACGCCCATGCTTGTTTGTAAGACTGATAGCCGCTTCTAATGCATCCTCAAAGGCACCGAGCTCATCATTTACTGCTATGCGGATAGCTTGAAATGTTCGCTTTGCAGGATGTCCCCCTTGCCTTCTAGCAGGAGCTGGTATCGCATCTTTAATAATTTCAACGAGTTCACCTGTTGTTGAAATAGTTTGCTTTTCACGATAGGCTTCAATTTTTCTCGCTATTTGCTTTGCAAACTTTTCTTCCCCATATCTCGAAATGATTTTTACAAGCCGGTTAAACTCCCACTCATTAACAACTTCAAAAGCAGTCAGTGGCGCCGTTCGATCCATTCTCATATCCAATGGCGCATCTTGATGATAGCTAAAGCCTCGCTCTGCCTCATCTAATTGTGGTGAAGATACCCCAAGGTCAAATAAAACCCCATCAACTCCATAAACAGAATGGTTAGCTAGCTCTTCTTTTAAATAACGAAAATTACTTCGTATTAACGTGAATTTCCCTTCATATGGCGCCAGTCTCTGCTTTGCATGCTCAAGCGCTTTATCATCTTGATCAAAAGCATAGAGGTGGCCTTTCTCACCTAGCTGCTGCACAATACGCTCTGAGTGCCCTGCTCCACCTAACGTACAGTCAACATAAATCCCATCTGGACGGATATTCAAGCCTTTTACTGATTCCTCTTTTAAAACAGTAATATGGGTGAACAAACTATCACCTTCTCCTTAGAACTCTCTCACTTTTCGTGAAGCCTTGATAGAAACCGCTGATTTCGCTATTCAGAATTAATCAACATTTCACATGTCAAAATCAACAATGTTTTCAGCAATATCACTAAAGGATTCTTCAGCTTCATCAAAATATTCTTCCCATATCGATTTGCTCCAAACTTCCACACGATTAGAGACACCGATAACAACACACTCTTTCTCAAGTTGTGCATATTCACGAAGAGGAGATGCAATATTTACTCTCCCCTGTTTATCAAGCTCACATTCAGTCGCACCTGAAAAGAAAAAACGCGTGAATGCCCGAGCATCTTTTTTTGTAAATGGCAATGTCTTTAGCTTTTCTTCAAGCTTCTTCCATTCTTCAAGTGGGTAAACAAACAAGCAACGATCGAGTCCACGTGTCACAACGAAGGAAGCCCCTAGCGAATCACGAAATTTCGCCGGAACAATCATGCGTCCTTTTTCATCTACATTATGACGATATTCCCCCATGAACATCGAAAACACATCTCCCCCCACTTATTACCCTAAAGTTACCACATCCCTCCACTTTTCACCACTATTATTTTAATTAATCATCAAAATAAAAAAAACCTGCAACATTTGCAGGTTTTTTCTCATCTTCTTCCGACACAGAATTTATACATCATCTTACAAATAAATAAGCTTGTGTTTCCCATTAAGAGTGAAATCCTCTTCTATAAATCGACGCAAACCATCTTCGCCGACGAGATTTAGTAATAAAACTGGGTGAATCACTCTTTCCTGAAGTCGATTCTCAGGGAAAAGCCAAAAATTCACCTCGTCAAATTTTGCTAACATATGATGATGTTTCTGCTCAACAAATTGATTCATTTTTCTTTCCATAAATTCTACTTGCGAGTTTAGAATCGAAAAATTCTTTTGACTTAAGTGAAAAAGGGTCGTATCCATTTTTCCCGCCAACTCTTGAACCTTCTGATGTGAATCTGCAAGGTCAACCTTCATTTTTTTCATCACATCATTAATTGGGTATTCTTGAATGGAAGCTAACCATGCGTTCTTTAGCTGTTCACCCTCACCTTCTAAAAATTGCATACAGGTATAACCATTTCTCCCAACCCATTTATGTACTTCTCTAGGAATAACAGTTGCTTGTAGGCGAAGAACAATTCTTGGAACTTTAAGAGATAAGCAATGGAATACATGTTTAAGAGTCGCCCAATACGCTAATTCACCCGGTCCGGAAACAAATGCCAAGACAGGCAACAGAAATTCTTGCATGATCGGCCTTGAAACAACGTTATTACTAAATAAGCTTGGATTTTCTTTTGCCATTTGTTTCAATTCATTTTTTGTATAAGTTAGATTCGTCCCTCTAACTTGAAAGAAATCGGAAAGAAAATCCAAACGCTTTCGCTCACCCTCTATCTGAATAAACAAGTGAGCATTTTCCGGTTCCGTCTCAATTGGTGTTCCATACCCTAGTGATGCAAACTCATCAACCCCCCGTAACTGAGCCTTCTGGATTTCAGAAACGTGTTCAATCATTTCGATAAAATAATCTGCTTCAATCTCTCGAATACGCTGATGATTTGAATCCAATAAAACGAGCCCTTCTTTTTCAAAAAACCAATTCATCATTTGTGCAAAAAAATCGACATACGTATGTGAGCAATCAGCTAACATATGGATATGATTTACTAGACGCTTAGTATTAGCGGTCTCAGGAAAGGTTTGAAACAAATCATCGATCCATATCGATAGGTTCTGTTTAGAGAATTCCGTATCCGATGCCGTCTTTTGCTCAAAGCCATGTTGATTTAAAACATGCTTACTCCAGCGTTTATTCTTTTGCGCATAAACAAATCTTATTTCCTCTAAGTCATGGTCCTCTCCGGCAATCCAAAAAATCGGAACAACCGGTACACCTAATGCCTCCTCTTGCTGTTTTGCTAATATGATAATAGACATTGCTTTATAGAGTGTATATAGAGGCCCAGTCAGTAACCCAGCTTGCTGACCTCCTACGACAGTTACCGCATTAGAGTTCTGTAATTTTTTAATATTATTTATCACACGTTTTTGATTTGGAAACTGTTTGTGAAAGTCAAGTAAATGTTCTACAAGCTCTGCTCTTTTAAAGTGACGAGTCGAAAGCTCATCTATCCGCTCTTGGTAACCATTCGATTCTTGAAGAGGATAATCAAAAAATTGATTACTTTCTACCTTCCCCTTTAAATAATCATTTACAAACGCTGATTGTGCTAGATTAACTTCTTTCACTTCCATTAATGCGACGTCCCTTCATATATAAGACTTCATCATAATCATAGCAAAGTCTTTCTCTCTACACCATTATTTACACCTCGTTTTATAACGCAAAAACCCTTGATAATAAACCGTACCCAATTAATATAAAATAGAGAAAGAAAAAGATTAAAAAGTTCGTTCTCCAAATCCCTCGAAATAACTTTTTAACATAAATATCATCTGCAATTTTCCAATGAATAAATGTAAAAATAAAAGCAATAAAAAAGATGAGTGTTAAGATAATCCATAAAAAAGAGCGCTGCCATAATTCGTACATAATAAAATATACAGAAGTAATGAAGAGTATACATGAACCATCAATAGCTAATCGTACAGCCCTTCGTTTATTTTTCGTGATTTTCACAGTAATAATATACACTAAATACCAACCAAAAATAGGGATGGTAACGATGGTTGCTACAAACCATGCAAATGCCGTTAACACATTGTATCCCTCCTCAAGTTATTGCCCGTTAACGCCTCATATAAAAAGTTTAACAACGGCGCTTCAATGTTTTGTTTATCTGCTCTAATTAATAAATAACCTATAATGCTATCTACTTCCGTTTTGCGCTCATTTTCTACATCCTTTAACATGGATGAACGATTATGAGAAGTATTATGACAAACTTGTTTTACTAAATCCCAACTTTGTTGAGAGTGCTCAAGATGTAAAATTGCTTGAACCTCTGTAAATACATGTTGCATTAACTTATAAAAATGCGGATTATGAAGCAATTCACCATTTTCAACTTTTAGTAAAGCTGTTAGTGGATTAATGCAAGCATTGACTATTAACTTTGATTCAAGCATTTCTTGCCAATCGTCCCTTCTTTCAATCAAAAAAAAGGGTTGATGAACTGACTCCATCATCGCCATTAATATTTGGTCTCCACCAGTAAATAGTGCCCACTTTATTCGACCTACTCCTGTATGCTGAACAAGATAATCTAATTCTCTTAGCGCACCATGTTCAACAACAGCTACTCCTACTTCCGAATAAGCAAGATTGGAAAGCATGTGAAGGTGTCCCATCCCATTTTGTAAAAATAGAATTGCTTTTTTAGAACCTTTTAAATTTGAAAGTTTGTTCAGAATCGTTTCTACTTCATAAGATTTAACTGCAATAATAGTACAATCTACTTCTAGCTTTCGAACGTTATCAAGTTGATTAACCTCAATCATTGCACGTTTTCTTTCAGTGTCTTTGTAGACATAATTTAAGCCGTGCTGTCGTAGCTCCTTCATTTGTTCTTCTCTTTTAGTGAGCAAAATCACATGGTGACCAGCACTATAAAAAAAAGATGCGACGAGCATACCGATTGAACCCGCTCCTACAATAGCAATCTTCACCATGAACACCCCTACATAAAATCTTCTCAAATTGTAACACACTTCTTCAGATTTTTGATTTGGAACATTCAGATTACGATTATCCTCGGATTAAATCTGTTTCTCTTCCCGATATCCTACATTTTGTAGTAAAATATAAAAGGATAAATACTGAGTGGCTTAAAAGGAGGAGAAGGTAATGGATACACATCAAGTACAACGCCTGCTCGTAAATTACAAAACTTTAGAAGAGTTTAAAAACTTTCGTGAATTTGGGGCAGCAGAGCTTTCAATGAAAGATGATTTAAATGCTAATATTATCGAAAACGATAGTGAATCTCCTTTCTATGGAATTTATTTCGGTAAAAAACTGGTAGCCAGAATGAGTCTTTACAAAATTGAAGAAAAATACGACCGCTATTTCGATCCACCTCAGGACTTTTTAGAATTATGGAAATTAGAAGTATTGGAGCCTTATCGCGGGAAAGGTTATGGAGAAACTCTTGTAAATTATGCAAAAAGCTTTAATTTGCCAATTAAAACAAATGCTCGTCAACGTTCTGAAGGATTTTGGAGTAAACAAGGATTTGAACCCATTACATATCAATCCTCTCGTGACCGTGGCGAAAGCCCTTATGTTTGGTTTCCAAATGGTGTTAAAGAGCAACAGGTTGAAAATGAAATGCAACCTGAGAATGAAAACGTAACAGAATTACAGAACGATTAACCAAAAAAACAGCCTAAATAACGATAAAAAGCGAGCGGTTTCGTAACTGAAACCACTCGCTTTTCATTATTTAGAAGAAGGTTCAACAAGATCCCTTGAATCTTGATAGATGGAGAGCTTTCTTGCCCGATCCATGATTGATAATAGGGCGCGATAATCTTCAGTCATGGTTCTTTTTTCTTCTTCTAGCTTGTTTAACCGCTCTCTCAGTGTTTGGTTTTCAAGGCGTACACGCTCTAGCTCTTCACTTAAACTTTTATCCTCACGATTACGATGATACTCAGAAAGAAAGTCCAATACTTTCTCCATCGTTAATGAAGAAGCATCGTCTTCCTTTTTATCTGTCATAGCAATACTCGGTTTAGCTGGTTCAGTTCTAGGAGTTAGCTCAGAGCTTACTTCTTCCTCAAACGATTCATCAGCAGCACCATTCGTTTTCTTATTTTTACTGCGTTGTTTTCTTGCTAATGCAATTGCAGATTCATATTTTTTTCGAATCGTTGAATTCCAACGAAACCCACAAGCCGCACTTGTTCTTGATAAGCGTTCTCCAACTTCTTCAAAAGCTGCAAGTTGTGTACCACCTTCACGAATGTGGCGAAGAACCACTTCTGCCAAAATTAAATCCTCATCTGTACTCCAAGCATCTTGACGAATAGATGACATTTATACCCCTCCTAAAATATCTTATTGCTTATACGTATGCAAATACTAGTTAAGATAGACTTTGTTCTATTAAGGGATTATATCCTTCTTTTTTCATATCTATTCGTTACACTTCATGAATACCACTTAGAGTCACTATTTTTTTCAAAAATTACATTTACAAACTCTTCCATTTCCTTTATTACTAGATCTTTTTATGCAAAAAAAAAATAAGCAAAGAGGATTTCCTCTTTGCTTACGTCATATTACTTGCTAATTACGTCTTGGCCTTTGTAAGAGCCACACTCTTTACATACACGGTGAGCAAGCTTTAATTCTCCACACTCAGGACACTTAGTCATGCCAGGTACTGCTAATTTATAGTGAGTACGACGTTTATTCTTGCGAGTTTTAGAAGTTCTTCTAAATGGTACTGCCATCATTCCCACCTCCTTACAGGATCTAATCTTACTACTTAACCTAGAACTTTGCCTAGTTTTGTATGAAATGAAGGTCCGATCAATGCCGGTGCTTCGATTTTCTTATTCTTTGTCAAAAAATTTAGCAAGATCCGCTAGCCTTGGATCTATTTTTTTCTCTTGAGTTTCCTCAGTTACAAGCTCCCAATCTTTCCCTTCAGGAGGAGCTTGGGGTTCTACATCCTCTTCAGCAAAAATCTGCATAGGAATTTCCAACAAAATATGCTCTTTAATATAAGGAACTAAATCAACGACATCATTTTCAATAATATGCACGTCTTCATCTTCATCCTCTTTACGATAGTACTCGTCAGCTGGCCTAAATTGCTCCGATACCCTTAAATCAAAGGGCAACTTAACATCTGCAAGCGTTCGAGAACAAGGTAAAGTCAATTCTCCAGTAATATGAAGAGGAAAGGTAACAACATGTCCTGTATAAACAGCTTCCCCTTTTACACGAACGGGAGAGATATCTCGAATTTCATGATTTTGATCCATAATATCATGCAAGTCAATAATCTCGTCGATTAAAAACGGTTTGTGCTTTGCTACATTGAGTTGTGCTAATGTCCATTTCATATTTCCTCACCTCATAAGGCAACAAAAGTAATTATAAATCTACGTATTTTGTTTGTCAACCTTTTTTCTTTACACGGTTTTGTCTATAATATGTGCAAGTCCTTCTATAAAATGCGCGTGAGACCAATTGTAGCATGTTGTGATTCTAGAGTAAAGTTTCGAATTAATCTTAATAAAGGAGAACTACAATGAAAACTGTTGGAATTGTTGTTGAATATAACCCACTTCATAATGGACACCTTTACCATATTAAACAAGCACGTCTAAAAACGAATGCAGATGTTGTCATTGCAGTTATGAGTGGCTCTTTTTTGCAACGAGGAGAGCCAGCTTTTGTTTCGAAGTGGCAGCGTACAAGGATGGCATTAGAAGCAGGTATCGATCTTGTATTAGAGCTCCCCTACATTTACTCTACTCAAAAGGCGGAGACATTTGCCGAGGGAGCAATGAAAGTATTAGCTACTGTCGGTGTGCAAACCATAAACTTTGGAAGTGAGTCGGGCTCGATAAAAGCCTTTGAAGACTTACTTAACTTTATGGAACAGCATCACGCGGAATGGAACAAACAAGTAAAAATAAATTTAAAAAATGGAGTTAGTTATCCGCGTGCTACTTCAGAAGCTTTTTCAACATTATCTGCTCCAGAGACAATGTTATCACTTAGTGAACCAAACAATATTCTAGGCTATCACTATATGAAAGCAATTCGCGATATGCAATTATCGATAAATGCAACAACGATAACACGAAAGTCTGCTCATTACCACGAGGAAACGGTTCCGGCATCACCAATTGCTAGTGCTACAAGCATTCGAAAAAAACTTAATGAGCACGGTGCCCTCGACCAAGTCAAACATGTATTACCTAGTTCCACATTTAAACTTCTCCAAGAATACGTTCTGGAAAATAAGATGTTCCATACTTGGGAAGCCTATTTCCCGTTGCTACAATACCAAATACTATGTTCAAGCCTGACAGACCTTCGTCAAATTTATGAAGCGGAGGAAGGATTGGAATACCGAGTAAAAGAGACAATTAAAAAAGCCTCTTCCTTTTCAGAATGGATGAACTTGTTAAAAACGAAGCGTTATACAAGGAATCGTTTGCAAAGATATGCTACACATATTTTAACGCAAACAACAAAAGAAGATATCATGGAATTAACTTCCCAGCCAACTCTTCCTTATATTCGGCTACTTGGAATGAGCTCATTAGGGCAAACATATTTAAATAAAATAAAAAAAGATATCGACGTCCCTCTTATTAGTCGGGCGGCGCAAGCATATGGTTTATTATCTGTTATTGATGAGAGGGTGACAAACATTTACTATTCTCCTCTTTCTACGAGGCTCAATCGTATGAAAGAAGAATTCACTATCCCTCCCCTACGTCCCTATTAAAAAAGAAGATAAATTAAATAGGCTGTGCCAAAAGGTTGTTTTTTAACCTTTTGGCACAGCCTTGCACGCTTTAAGCTTTTTGAGATAGCCCCTTTATATAAGGGCACAGAAAAAGGGAAACCCACCCTTTTTCTGTGCCCTCCTTTATATAGGATCTTTTATGTTGCTTTATTCGGTAACGATTCTAAAAAGTCTAGTGCTTCCTCAAACGTATCAATCGGAATCACTTTTATCGTTGAATTTGTATCTTTGGCTGCTTCTAGTGCTTCCTGATAATTTGATGTCGGTGCACCCTTTTCATTTGGTGCAAGAAAGTAATCCGCTCCAGCCTTGTCTGCAGCAATAACCTTTTGCGCTGCTCCTCCAATTCTTCCTACTTCACCTTGTTCATTTATTGTTCCTGTTCCGGCAATTTCGTAACCTTTCGTGATATCTTTTTCAACTAATTGGTTATAAATCTCCAACGCAAACATTAATCCAGCAGAAGGTCCGCCTATTTCACTCGTATCAATCTCCACTTTCGGCTGAAAGGTAACATCACGATCTGTAATTGGTGAGCGGATGCCAACTCCTACCCGCTCATCGGATACCCCCATTGATTCTGGAAATGAGGCAAAGCCAAGTTCAACTTCAATTTCCCTATTATCACGAAGAACCATTAACTTCACAGAATCAGAAGCTGTTTTCCCTTGAAGCTCGCTCATAAATGCTTCAGCCGTTAGAACCTTTTTTCCGTCTACCTGTAAAACTCTGTCTCCGGGCTCTAACAGCTTTTCTGCTGGCATCCCTTCAATAAATGAGGAAACGAGAACACCGTGATATTCATAATCTACCTGCTTACCAGCTTTCTCATATGCCACTATTTTAGCGACCTCCTGAGAGTCTGTCATCATCTGTATTTGGCGTTGCTGATATTCCTCTTCGGTTTCATCCTCATGGCGAAGCTGTTCTTCCGGATACAGGTTCCGATACGGACTTAAATGTGCCCAAACATAAAAAAAAGCGTTAGCCTTCCCCATTCTAATTGTCGTTAACATAAAGGAGCCTTCCTCTTCGTTATATCCATCCTCAACTACGATAATGGATTCTAACTGTTTCGCATGTCCAGGCTGTGAGTAATAATATGGTAATTGAAAAAAGTGTAAAAATAGAAGAATGCCAAATAAGAAAAGCCATCTCTTTTTAATCATTGGTTGTTGCCGCTCTTTCATCCGTTGCTCCCCTTCCAATTTGCGATTGCATCCTTTATTTCGTCCATTTTTTGATATGCTGCCTCATATCCGCATGCAATCAAATGCTCAACCTCGGAAAAAACGAGTGCACTAGCATCCTCTAAATCTGGACGAATCATGACAGAACAATTTAACTCTTGGAATCGAATCATTTCTCTTGCCATTATATCCATACTTTGAAGGATAACATCATATATGCTCGTTAAATCTGGTTCCATTCGAAAACACGAGACATTCACTGCAATGGTGAGGTCGGCTCCCATTTCTTTAACGACAGATACCGGAACACGGTCAATAACCCCACCATCCACTAACATCTTCCCATCAATTTTTTCTGGAACAAAAATCCCGGGTATTGCAATACTAGCACGAATCGCCGAGGCAAAATCTCCTGAACGAAATACGACACGTTCTCCTCTTTTTATATCTGTTGCAACTACTGCAACAGGTGGATCTAAATCTTCAAGACGTTTGCCTTTGCTTAGCATCTTAATTAAAGCTTTTACTTTATTACCTGCAACAAACCCCAGTTTTGGAACTGTAAAATCAAGATAATATTTTCTTTTAAATAATGTTGCAAAACGTTCTAGATAATCGGTTGAATGACCAACACCATATAATCCGGCTATAAGCGCCCCCATACTACTTCCAGCAATATAATCAATGGGAATGCTCTCTTCTTCTAATGCTTTTAATACACCGATATGTGCATAGCCTCTCGCTCCTCCTGAACCTAAAGCCAAACCAACTTTAGGACGTTCCCCATTCAATACGATCATCTCCTATCTTACGATTTCCTAAGCCCGTTTTCAATCATATGGTCTATTACTAGCTTGTATACGTATATTTAAATTAATAGGGAGACAGGTCCCTATGAACAAAGAAAAGGGGGACGCTACAGCTATGCGTTCATCGTTGATGAAAACGTTCATTTTGGCCTCGCTTTCGACTCTTTTAGCGGCCTCACTTATGATTTTTCCGAAAGAAGCCTTAGATGCTTCAATTCGAGGAATGGAAATGTGGTGGGATGTCGTATTCCCTTCATTGCTTCCATTTTTTATTGTTTCAGAGCTACTTATTGGCTTTGGTGTTGTTACTTTTATAGGGGCCTTGCTTGAGCCTTTAATGCGACCACTTTTTAGAGTTCCTGGTGTTGGAGGCTTTGTTTGGGCTATGGGGTTAGCTTCTGGTTTCCCAGCAGGAGCAAAATTAACGGCAAGATTAAGGCAAGAAAAGAAATTAACAAGAATTGAAGCTGAAAGACTTGTTTCTTTTACAAATTCTTCTAACCCTTTGTTTATTTTTGGTGCCATTGCTGTAGGTTTTTTTCACGATCCTACTTTAGGGATTGTTCTAGCATTAGCACATTACCTAGGAAATATATGTGTAGGGTTGTTTATGAGGTTTCACGGTCGCGACGAGGAAGCTTTTCAACCCCAAGAAAAAAAGAAAAGACCCTCTATTGTTGAGGCATTTCAACTATTACATCAAGAGCGAGTTCGTGACGGTCGTCCACTTGGTAAGTTACTTGGTGATGCTGTCCAGTCCTCTGTTAGGACTTTGTTAATGATCGGTGGATTTATTGTCTTATTTTCTGTCTTAAATAAAATCTTAAGTCTAATCGGATTTACAGCTCTTCTAGCAGCCTTTTTTTCGGTTGTACTAACTTTTTTCCAATTACCCAACGAGCTAAGCTTACCTTTAATCTCAGGACTTTTTGAGATTACGCTAGGCTCACAAATGTCGAGCGAATCAACGAGTACTAAATTAATCGAGCAGGTAATCATTACAAGCTTCATCCTTGGCTTTAGTGGGCTCTCAGTTCATGCACAAGTCGCGAGCATTTTAGCCGAAACTGACATTCGTTTTAAACCATTTTTTATAGCCCGCATTTGCCAAGGTTTTTTTGCAGCATTTTTTGCACTATTACTTTGGTTCCCTCTATATGAGAAGCAGCAAGAATCAATGAAACAATGGGGCGCCATTCCTGTGTTTTTACGTGAACACTCAAGTTCGCTTTTTCAGAAAAGTTGGTTCTTCCTAGTTCAATTTGGTTCATTATTTACATTATTCATGTTGATACTATCAATTAGCATCTGGACAAAGCGACAATTAAAATTGGAACAATAAGATACTTATAGGGTGTTCAACATTCATAAAGCTTGGACACCCTATTTCAATCATTATGAAAATTTAACGCGCAGGGCGTCCGCTACTTCCTCTGGGACTAAATCTGTTACGTCTGCGTGGTATTTTGCTACCTCTTTAACAATACTTGAACTTAAATACGAATAATGATTACTAGTCATCATAAAAAATGTTTCAACCTCTGGACCTAGCTTTTTATTAATCGAAGCAGCCTGCATCTCATATTCAAAATCAGATACTGCTCGTAATCCTCGAATGATCGTATGTGCTTGTTTCTCCTTCATATAATCAATTAAAAGGCCATTAAATGAATCAACTTCAACATTGGATAATTGCTTCGTTACTTGTTTTAATAAATCGACTCTTTCATCGATTGAAAATAGTGGTTGTTTATTTCGATTATGAAGAACAGCTACGATCACCTTATCAAAAACAGCTGCTCCACGAGAAATAATATCTAAATGTCCATACGTAACTGGGTCAAAGCTACCAGGGCAAACGGCAATTTTCATTATTATATCCTCCCTTTTTAGTTAAATCGAAAGATCGATACAGTTGTATCACCATAGGTTTCCACTCGAACTTTCTCCATATTACTTAGCATTTCTGGAAGTTCTACATTTGAACTATGTTCAGTCACAATAACCCCTTCCTTAGCTAATAAGCCATGATCCGCGATAATACTTATTTCGCTAACAATGTTTTGCTTTGCATAAGGTGGGTCAAGGAAGACATGTGTGAAAACAAGCTCTCTTTTGACTAGAGCCTTTAAAGCCCGAGCTGCATCATTTCGATAAACCTCTGCGCGCTCACTAAACCCACATAGATGTAAGTTTGTTTTGATTGTTTCGATGGCCTTTCGGTCCTGATCGATAAAAATGATCTTCTCTACTCCACGACTTAACGCTTCAATTCCTAATCCACCACTTCCACCATACAAATCCAGCCCCAGACCTCCTTCAAAATAAGGTCCGATTATATTAAAAATCGACTCTTTAACTTTGTCAGTCGTAGGTCTTGTCGATGAACCAGGTACAGCCTTTAGTGATAACCCCTTTTTTTCTCCTGAAATGACTCTCACATTTGCCACCTATCCTTATCATGAAATATCTACTATATCCTACCACAAAAACAAAATACTACGCATGCCTTTGATTTTCAGGTATTCCAACATTTATTTAGAAATCTTTATCAATATGTATAAATACCCAGCATTTTGTTCATACTTAGAACTAGCAACATTCATATAATGTTGCGACAACCGCGGAGAAGGCTTACGTTTCCCCATAAGTTCTTCCTCCGGTTTCTCCTCTCCCATAGCCTAGTACATACGGGATGTATGTGTATGGGCGCCTCGTAAGGTTATTCCTTACGAGGTTTTTTTTGCGATTTTTTATCATGAACTGTAATCACCTACTTTCTTTAACTCGACAAGTACCACCAATTCATGCTACATTCCAGTTATACTAGGAACTTAGAAAAAGGGTGTTAGCTATGATACAACGTTTTATTGAACTAGGTGAAGGGTATTCTGATATTTACGAATTAATCGAAATCGCAAAATCCAACAAAGATCGCATTCATAGGTTTTTACGATTGGATACAACAGTAGGAGAAAGAAAAATGACTTCAACAGCCGTTGTTTTAAACCCTGCAGCACCAGGTAATCTCATGCCTATCTATATTTGTCGGGAAGGAATCGTCAATCCGGATCAAAAAGCAAACCAACGCTATTCATTATTTTTGGATTGTGCAACAGATTGCGGGCAAACGATTCATCAACTAGAAATCAAGAACTCCCAAAAATTCGAAGAAAAGGATTTATTCTACCAGTATTTAATTGGTATCTTACGAATGAATCGCTTTATTCCTCCTCTATCATAATTTTTCAAGCTACTTTCTTTTTCGATCTAACTTAGGCACAAAAAAACCAGGTGAATCGCTCACCTGGTTATATCCCCATTTTATAATCATATTCTTTTGCCTTATCTGGTTTTGCATTTTGGAACTCCGTCTTAATAAAAGGGCGCATAGACGGTTTTACCTCGCGAACAAAATGAAAAGATTCCAATTTCCCAATCGTTTCGTCTATATGATCCTGATCACAATATAAAATGACATATTTCATTTTTTTAGAGGCATAATGCACATTACCGAAACGTCTAAGCTGACGAGCAAATTTTAGGGACGTCAACCATACAGCCAAACCTTGACGATTTGAACTTAACATATAAACGGTTCTCCTTTTTCCTTAACATTTTTTCTAAGTCTAGCACGATCTCATAAAACGAGCAATAGCTTCCATATCTAAAACCAAACTCAAGTAAGCGATAACAAAACTAGAAGCAGAACATCCTTAAAGGGAAGTCCTTTAAGGATGTTCTCTATTTACAGCCACAGCCTCCACCAGAGCTACAGCCTCCACTACAAGACATATTATCAAAAAACGGATTACCTGTTGGAACCTTTATCGTATCTGAAACGGAACGTGCAACAATTTCACTTATTTCATTTAACAACATTTCAAGCTCACGTTCAGCTTTTTTAAAAGCTGAAACAGTAGGTAAACTATCCATTTCTCGTTTTACTTGACGAATTTCAGTGGAAACTTTATCGTAATCGGGATGATACTTACCGAAGCGTTGTACCTCCTCGTAACGGTCCTTCATTTCATTAAAGCGTTGGATCAGCTGCTGCGCATGTTCATCTGCCTCTAACTGCTTCTTTGCCTTTTCATATCCCTGATAAACATCAGATGATAGAATGGCTTGACCGAGCTCAGTTGCTTCATCTAGTAGCTCAAATGTCGTCATCGTAGCAAGCATCAGCTAACACCTCCATCAGAATGATTATAACATGTCAGCGAAGGAAACACACCTATACAACACTTTTATTTTTTATCCGTACCTTTATACTTGCTTGAGTCAATTGTTCAAACTGTTCCATCTGTACTAAATCCTTCATGAGTTGAAATAAAGCTTCATCTTTCTTTTTTGCTTCAATCATCACATCGAGTAAAGATGTACTCCCTGCAATGTTTGATAAAAAATCGGCAAAAGTATGTGCATTAATAAACTCATGATGTCTCCGATCTAAACGTCCATCCTTTGGGCTAGAAACATGCATTTTTACTGGAAAAGGGCTATTATCCCATGTTGTTATGACTCGTTTCCATAATTCTTCAAGTTCAGTTGATTGTTGGTTGACATCATAGTGGTGGAGGTCAAATACAACGGGAATTCCTAGTTTTTCTCCTACGTAAAGCGTATCCTCAATTGTATAGTTTACATCATCATTTTCGATCATTATCATCCGTTGAATGGGCTTTGGAGTATCGGCAAAATTTGCGATAAACTGTTCTAATCCAGCTTCTTTTCCGTGCTTTTTCCCACCAATATGGATGACACAACGATGAGTTGTATCAATCCCCATCCCTTTAAGCAGCTTATAATGGTAAAGCAGCGTCTGTAGTGATTGAGTAAAAACCTTTTTTGAAGGGCTGTTTAATACAACAAAATGATTGGGATGAAAATCAATTCTCATCTTTTCATTTTTGACAAAGTCACCGAGTTCCTCTAATTCTAAACGAATGGCACGTTCATATTTCCACCCTGTCGTAAGAGGGTGATTAACTAACGGAACAAGCCTCGATGATAAACGAAAAAATGAAATATCATGAGCCTTATTATGTTTTAATAATCGGAGGCAGTTTTTTAAATTCGTTTTTGCGATTCTCTCTAATTTCAGAAGTCCTGCCTCCTTATTGGCAAGTTGTTCAAATTGCTTCGCTGTCATTGTCTGTGAAGGTGATGCATTCACTAAGTGCTCACTCATTGCAACGTACCCGAAACGTACATCCATCAGATTAGCTGTTGACATTGACTTTCTTCCTTCCTACGTCTATAATTCACTCGTTCATTCTATTTTGTCCAAGTAAAGAAGGTGCTACCATGAAACTCGTTACATTTAATCCATTCCGAACAATTGGAATGCCGAATTTAAAATATGTAAAGCCTGAGCACATGTTTGAGGAAAGAGAGAAGATAATGGAGGCAGATATTTGTCTATTCCCTGAAAACTGGCAAGTAAATGCACTTGTATATGGCATGAAAAAACAAATCTTCCCAAGTATTCAATCAATTCAGCTAGGCTTTAATAAAATTGAAGTAACACGTGCGCTGTGGAGCGTATGCCCAGAGAATGTTCCACGAACCCTTATTCTCGGTCGGAATCATGATAATATTGACCGAGTGTTTCGAGAATTTCCATTTCCATTTGTAGCAAAGGAAATACGAAACTCAATGGGTAAGGGGGTTTTCCTAATCGAAAATCATCAGCAATTCAATGAATACACTGAAAATAATCCTTACTTTTATGTCCAGGAGTATTTACCGATTGAACGCGATTTACGGGTGTGTGTAATTGGTGATGACGTTGTTTCAGCGTATTGGCGAATTAATGACCAAAATACGTTCCGAACAAATGTGGCTCAGGGCGGCCGAATTTCATTTGACGACATACCACAAAAAGCCCTAGAGCTTGTTAAAGAAGTAGCCCAAGCTCTAGGGATCAATCATGCAGGCTTTGATGTCGTTGTAGTAGGAGACAAATTTTACTTTTTAGAATTTAACATTTTATTTGGGAATCAGGGATTTCAACAACTTGGTATTTCAGCTGAAGCTAAAATAATCAACTATTTGCAGCAGGCTTTTCAGGAATCGAAATCGTAAACGTTTCTTCTAAATCGTATGGAGTTTTATCATTTTTCGCTACTTCTATTTTAATTTCATGATTCCCTGTAGGAAGTCCTTTAATAATAAATGCAGGCCGAAAAATGGAGTCAACATGTTTATTATTGATATACAGTCGGATATGCCCTTCACCATCTTTATGGGCATGTCCGACTTTTTCTTTTGTAAACGTAAACGGATGAATTAAACACTCAATATAAACGTCCCCGTCCCGAATTTCATGATTTACTGTCATTGTACGATCTTTTTCTCCAGCAACAACATTAATTACGCCCATACTTTGTAGCGGTACAATTTCAATTTGTTCCCTTAATGGCACTTCTGCATAGCCAATATTCGTCGAAAACGCGATCAGTATCGTTAATACAACGAGGAGTTTTTTCACCTATATCCCTCTTTCTAAGCTCTTTTTGACTGTTAGTATGTGTGGTCAAAAAAATCATTATACATAAGGTACTGCTATTTAAAAAGGAGTTCAAAGAAAATGGGCCAGCTTTAGCTGACTTTCAACTAATGAGCTGACCCCTCGTTTTGATTGAAATTTGTTTGCTGTAGCATTTCCATTAACATCATTACTAGCCCTAAATTATTTTGTACTTTTTCCACACGCTGTGGGAGCGTACGACCATAAAAATAATTTGCTTCCTTTTCCAAATTAGATAACTCGCCGGGATTTCTACTTAATTTACGATACCAGATAGGGTGTAACCTTATATATTGTCTTAATTCCGGCTTCTGTTCTAAAAATCTTTGAACCTCTACTCTCATTAGGCTTCCCTCCTCTAATCTCGTCTGAAAGAAAATGGGTCTGAATCTTGTTGATGATTCTGTTTGTCGGAAGTTGGACGTTGGAAAGACTGCATCACCTGTTGAATGTTTGCTAATACTGAGCTAAATTGAGAGAGATGGGCTTGTAAATCCTGAACATTCATTTGTTTAAGAACGTTAAAAAGTTGACCAAAGGTTTCATTTAGACCTTTAGAATTCCCTTCTTCTGAATCTGATTCACTCTCTGGCTGTTCTACGCTTTTAGTTTCTGACTCACTGTTTAATTTGTATTGCTCCCATTGCTCATGCTCTGGTCCTAGTACTGACCACTCTTCGAAAAACTCTTGTAAAGACTTTTTCTGGTTTGACACTTCCTTCATAATTAAAGGGTGTTGATGAACAAATTCTTTAAATTGCTTAACAGAAGGATGTAAGTTTTCCTTTTGTACCATCTTACGCACCCTCCCCTTCCTTTACATTCTTACTATAGTCTACAAAGACGCCCAGTCCGTTGTTCGCCCATTTTTAAAAATTTTGATGTTTTTTTATCGAGTACATTCAAAACTGCATCTAATCAGAAAAACACTTGGATATCCAAGTGTTTTAGCGTTAAATACTTATTAAATATTCCAATTATGGTTGCCACGGTGTCATAAAGTTTTGCGTATAATAATCTCTATACACTCCAACACCCAAATGTGTAAATTCCTCATGAAGAAGATTAACACGGTGACCCTCACTATTTAACCAACCTTCTACCGCTGCAAGTCCATCTACATATTTAGCTGCAATGTTTTCACCAGCTAACTTAAAAGGGACATCTCCTTGAACGAATCGGTCCGATAATTTCCCCTTCGTAGGAGAAGTGTGGGAAAAATAATCATCATCACTCATATCCTTACTATGGGCAAAAGCAACTTCCGCAACTTCTTCTTCCCATTCAAAAGGTTCAAGTTGATGCTTTTTTCTAATAATATTTGTTAATTCAAAAATTTGTTTTTCATTGCCTGCTTCGATCTTTTTCCACTCTTCTTCACTAAATTCTTTTAATTCCGGAAGTGTTCCACGGTAAGAGATAGAATACGGTCTCTGGTTAATCAAAACCTCTTCATTCATTAAACGCATGCTCATTAATTCTTCAGTATACGTATCAAAATATAGCTGAACCCAGTTTTCGCCATCTTTCGTAAGAGGTCTCATTCGTAAATCATCTTCTGTCAGCTCAAATTTGTAAGTTCCATGTCCAGCTTTAACAGTTACTTCTTGTTGAAAGTTTAGTGTTTCCTGCAAATTTTCATAGGTTTCTCCCAAAACTGAATTTTTCTCAAATCCTCTTCCAGAAAGATAGACCGTTACTACTTTATCATCTTCAATACCAACTTGAAAGAATGTTTCATTAGATAAATGATAGATCCACCACTCATATCCATACGCAGAAAGGTCGATTCGTACAGGCTCTCCATATTCTTTTAAAATATCTTGACTTTCTTCGCCAATTAAATCACCTTCTTCAAGTCTTTGTACAATGTTCTCTTCTTCTCTTTTCGTTTCTGGCACGCTTGCCATTACCTCTTCATTTTGCAATTCCGCTACCTCAACTTCAATCCTTTCATCACTCGTTTGATTAAACCATTTTTTCACTTTATCTTCGAAAAAAAATTCAAATAGTGAAACAGATAAAAACAACACTAAAAAAGCCGCAAGAACGATTCTTCTTTTCATGTCTTCGCCTCTTTCCTTATGTTCTTACAAAACTATTTCGCAATGAAAGATAGCTTTTCCTTTCACTAACTATGTAACCTTCTGTCACTGCTTAAATGAAGGTGTCGAAAGGTTCTATTGTGTTTTAAAATTTCTACATACAGGAAACAAATAAGAAAATTTTACTTTGTCATAATGTCGTTGTTAAACTAAAACAGTTTTCATAGAACCTCCTTGTCTTTAAAGATCCTTTTCATAAAAAAGGTGTACCGATAATAACTAGAGCGGTACACCGAGATAGCTGTTATTCTTTTTTATGGTCGTCTAAACATTTGCGTCCAATAATGTCTTCCATTGCCTCCTTGAGCATAGCCTACACCAATTTCAGTAATATCTTGACTTAAAATATTCCTTCGATGCCCCTCACTATTCATCCAGTCACGGATTACCTGTTCAGGCGTCTGTTGTCCCATTGCGATATTTTCAGCAGCGTTTCGATAATTAACACCAAAATTACGCATCATATCAAATGGAGAGCCATATGTAGGAGAAGTATGTGAAAAATAATTCTTATCCCTCATATCTGCTGACTTGAAACGAGCTACACGGGCTAGTTCCCAATTTGCACGAAGCGGCGACAACCCATTTTTTGCTCGTTCTTGATTCGTTAAGGTGACCACTTGCTGTTCTAATCTTTTAACATTATCTGAAAGTGGAATGGTTATCTTTTGATTAGGATAAATTAAATTAGGGTTTTGAATATGAGGATTTGCTTCAATAATCTCAGACAATCCAACCTGATAGCGAACAGCAATTTTCCACATCGTGTCACCTGGAGCTACTGTATGAGTCGTCGTCGTTTGAGCTTGAACAAAGGCAGGTAGCGTTAATACAACTATAAGTACCATCGATTTTACTAATGTTTTCAATTCTGTTCCTCCTAACGTCATCTATTCGTAAATAGTTTGGCCTTATTTGATTAAATCTTGCAAAAAACTGCAAAAAAAACAGAAAAGAATGGTTTGCCATAAAACATTCACCATTAATTCGTTGCAAGTGAAAGCTTTTCATACTATCATTAGTAGAGGAAAATGTTTGTTGAAATAAGGAGGGTTCCTGGTGAAATTTGACCACATTGAGATTGCAGATAAAGAATTGAGATTTGAAACACTACGCCATGCCGCTGAATCAATTGGTTTGGTTCATGCTGGACAGTGGGACTACCAGCGCGTAACTTTTGACTATAAAATGGTCATAAAAGATGATGTGTATTACCTTCGTGTTCCTGCCTATGCAGTTGAGGGTGAGATTCCACATGATGACGCTATTGTAAAACTGATGACACCTATTTTAGGAAAACACTATTATCCTCATGGTGTTGAATATGAGGGCGAAACATTTCCTAAAGCGATTGTCGATAAGTCCAATAAAAAATTAGAACTATTAAAAACTAATTTAGAAGCATAATAAAACCTAGGGCTATTTTTAGCCCTAGGTTTTATTGCTTTTTAATCGTTACAATTCGGAACGATTGAGTATCCTTTTCAATCAATTCAAAACGGACAAAACGTTCTTCCGTTTTCATATGATTATTATCGTCTAATTCCACACTCTCATTTGCATCGGCAAACCATTGACCATCTTCCGTTTTAAATACATTTTTAACCTCAAAATGCAGTAACCTTTTTTTCACTTTATCTCGTTGTAAATCACTAACATAACGTCTTAAAGAATGATAAAAGCTATTATTGGTAATTAAATAAGATTCCAATTCGTTAAAATCGCCACTATTTACTGCTTCAACCATTGTCATCTTGTAATCCGTAACAAAATTAGAAACTAGTGTTGCCTCTTCATCAGAAACCTCTAGTAAAGCTTTCGGCTCATTATTACAACTTACCAACAGCACCATCGTTATTCCCAAAAAAAGCAGCCATATCGTTTTTTTCATCTGATTACTCCCATCATGTCTCCTTCGACGATTATATCATAAACCGATACCTGATCATTCTAGAAAAAATGTGAACAATCTTAGTAATTTCAATCGTTTTGCCTGTTCAATCTATGTTGTTTCATACTATAATAAAAAGAGCTTCTAATGTAGTAGAGAGGGGTTTCAAATTGGCAGCTTTTTTTACCAAACGTTCTATTGTGCTCGTAATAACCATTCTTATTTTTCTAGTAGCAGCCTATTTTATCTTACCAGTGTCTCTTCCATTAATCGCTGCTTTGGTTACAGCACTGATTTTATCTCCGGCTGTAAACACACTGCACCGAAAAGGGAAAATGAAAAGAAACATTGCTGTTATGATTGTCTTTACCATCTTCGTCTGTTTCATTGGACTAAGTGGTTATTTTATAACAACAAAAGCCATTACACAAGGAACCGATGTTGTTGAAAACTTTCCACAATATATAAATGATTTAAATCGGGCTTGGCTGAACTTTCAACGTGACCTTGAAGAAAAATACGAAACGTTACCACCAGAAGTAGTACAAGAAATTAATCTTCAAGTAACAAGAGCGTTAAACGAGTTACGTTCAACGATTAGTGACCGAAATCTAATAACGGACGTCACCTCTGTCATTTCAAGTATACCTGGTTATTTAGTAACGTTTATTGTCTACCTTATTGCACTCTTTTTATTTATGCTTGAATTACCTAGAATAAAAGAGAAAATATATGCTTACCTATCCGAAAGAACAAAAGACAAGGTAAACTTTATGACATCTCGGCTTTCTTACGTTGTATGGGGCTTTTTTAAAGCTCAATTTTTAGTTAGTATTATCATCTTCATTGTTTCATTAGTTGGTTTATTAATCATAGCTCCTGAAGTTGCGCTCTTAATGGCATTTATCATTTGGCTCGTCGACTTTATTCCACTTATCGGTTCAATTGTCATTTTAGCACCTTGGGCGATTTTTCAGTTAATAGCCGGTAATGTCGGGACAGGAACACAGCTTCTGATCCTGGCCGCTGTATTACTTATAATAAGAAGAACAGTGGAACCTAAAGTTATGGGCCATCATATTGGATTATCACCTTTGGCTACACTTATTGCTATGTACTTAGGATTAATGTTCTTTGGGGTAATGGGCTTTATTATTGGACCACTTATCGTTATCGCCTTTACCTCAGCTAAAGAAGCAGGGATTATAAAAATGAATTTCAAAATATAAATAGAAAAACAATTATCGTATAATGTAAAAATGCTAAAAAAAGCAAGTTGAGTTTTGAACTCAACTTGCTTTTTCTTTTAATAGTATGGAGAAATCATAATGTATACGAGTACACCCGTTAAACTCACATATAACCATATCGGCATTGTCCAACGCGCTATTTTGCGATGTCTCTCTAATTCCATGTTCCAAGCACGAGTAACAGACGTTAGTGCAAGTGGTACGATAATAGCTGCTAAAATAATATGTGTAATTAAAATAAAGTAATAAATTCCTGCCATAATACCCGTTCCACCATAAGGTGTCGATTCAGATAAAAAGTGGTGCCCTACATACGTAACTAAAAACAAAGTTGTCGTTGTAAATGCAGCATAAATAAAACGACGATGCATGGTTATTTTTCTATTTACAATTGCAATCAAAGCAGCTAGTAAAAATAGAAAAGTAAAACTATTTAAAATCGCATTTAAAAGCGGAAGAATCTTAACATCAAAAGCATTAAAGTTCTCCACGGGTGGCAAGCCAGAAAGAATAAATACAAGACCATTAATGACAATGGTTACAATAATAATAAATGGTTTATAATTTCTCTTTTTACGAGAAGTTTGTAAAACATCCTGTTCACTTTGTCTCAAAATAGATACAGCTCCTTTCTACTTCTTCTATTATAACAATGACGTAACTAAAACACGCCCATTTGCTTTTACAAAATCATGAACAAATCTTAAAATCTTAAAAGTAAAGATCTTAAAAAAGTTCTCGCTGACAGCCAGCGAGAACTTCGTCTATCATTAATATTTTACTACTCCAACAAGCAACATAAGAGCTGCAATTGTAGGAACTGTAACAAAAATCCCAGAGATCATAAAGGCAGTTGCCCAACCATGATCCTTATCCTTAAGATGCATAAAAAATACTAACTGCATGATAAATTGAATCACAGCTAAAATTAACACAAATGGTACACCAAACGAACGTGGGACAAGGTCACTACCAATTGCTAAAAATGCGAGAATTGTAAGGAAAATCATCAGAGCAAACACAATAATTTGCTTTTTGATTTCTTTTTTCATTTGACGTCTTTCTTCAGGTGTCATCGCACTTTTTTCAAATGGTTGGCTTAAATTATCAGCCATGTGTTCCACCTCCAACTCCTAATAGGTAAACAACAGTAAAGATGAATACCCAAACTACGTCAATAAAGTGCCAATAAAGACTGAAAAGGTAAAACTTAGGCGCATTTGTCAATGTAATTCCTGTTTTGGCATAACGGAAAAGTAAAACAACAATCCAAGCAATACCAAACGTTACGTGGGCACCATGCAATCCGACTAAAGAATAGAAGGATGATGCAAATGCACTTGTGGAGAATCCAAGTCCCTCATGATTCACATACACATAAAACTCGTAAATTTCTAAGCCAAGGAAGCCTAGTCCGAGAAGAACGGTAACAATCATCCAACCGATTAAGCTTTTGAAGTTGTTTTTCTTCATCGCAAACATCGCAAGAACACTTGTTAAACTACTTGTTAACAGCAGCATCGTCATAATAAAAACTAAATCCAAATGAAATAGATCTTGTGACGCTGGACCATCAGCTGTACCATTACGTAAGCTTAGGAATGTTCCGAAAAACGTCGCAAATAATATTGTTTCACCACCAAGGAAGAACCAGAAACCGAGAAATTTATTTTTAGCTTCCAGAGTCGCTCTCTCAGGATGAGACGGCAAACCTTTTGAAGTATCAATTGTTCCGGCCATAATCTAGTTTCCTCCTTTCTTAAGGTCTTTCTTCACTTGCTCAACTGGAATATGATAACCATGGTCTTCCTTCACAGATCGAACAAACATCGATCCAAATGTAATGATAAAACCAATCACCATTACTACCCAGCCATTCATAATTGGATTATCCATTTCCGTCATAATAAGTCCGAAGGCAGCGAAAAACAAACCAACTGACATAATTAAAGGTAAAATTGAACCGTTTGGCATATGAATATCCGCTAGTGGTTCAGCCGGCTTCATTGTACCATCACCATGAACTTTCTCATAGAATAATGGGTCTAATGAACGAACTTGCGGTGTTTGAGCAAAGTTGTATTCAGGTACTGGTGTAGGAACTGCCCACTCAAGTGTACGAGCATCCCATGGGTCAGCAACCGTTACTCGCTCACCTTTAACTGCTGAGTAAATAATATTGATTACTAATATAATAACCCCAGCAGACATGAAGAATGTACCAATTGTACTAATAAAGTTAAATGTATCTAAGCCTTGATTCGCTAAGTATGTGAACACACGACGTGGCATTCCCATTAAACCAAGTAAATGCTGAATGAAGAATGTTAAGTGGAAACCGATATAGAAAGTCCAGAAAAATATCTTTCCTAACGTTTCATTTAGTTTGTGACCAAACATCTTCGGATACCAATAAAATAATCCAGCAAATAATGCAAGTACGATACCACCAACAATAATATAGTGGAAGTGAGCCACGACAAAATAAGTATCATGGTACAAATAATCAACTGGAGCCATTGCTAACATAACCCCTGTTACCCCACCTAATACGAATGTTGGTACGAATGAAGATGCAAAAAGCATTGCAGTGTTAAATGTAATTTTCCCTCCCCACATAGTGAAGAGCCAGTTAAAGATTTTAATACCTGTCGGAACTGCAATTGTCATTGTCGCAATTGCAAAAATTGAGTTAGCGACTGGACCCATACCAACTGTAAACATATGGTGAGCCCATACCATGAATCCTAAGAAAGCAATAATCATCGTAGCAAATACCATCGCAGTATATCCAAAGAGACGCTTTCTAGAAAACGCTGGTATAACTTCAGAAATGATACCAAAAGCAGGTAATACTAGAATATAAACTTCTGGGTGACCAAAAATCCAGAAAATATGTTGCCATAATACTACGTTACCACCCATGTTTGGAATGAAAAACTGACCATCAAACATGCGATCTAGCATTAGTAATGCAAGACCAGCTGCAAGTGGGGTAAACGCAAATAAAATAAGTGTTGATGTAATAAATGATGTCCAAACAAATAGTGGTAGACGCATCATTGTCATTCCTGGTGCACGCATGTTTACGATCGTAACTAAGAAGTTAATCGCTGAAATAAGCGTACCGATACCAGCAACCTGTAAACCTAAAACGTAAAAATCAAGGCCAAGCCCTGCATAGTCACGGCTAGATAATGGAACGTACGCAGTCCAACCTGCATCAGGTCCACCACCGAAGAACCAACTTAAACTAAGTAAAAATCCACCAGATAAGAAAATCCAGAACCCTAATGCGTTTACAAAAGGAAACGCTACGTCACGAGCACCAATTTGTAGTGGAATAACAAAGTTCATAAACGCAAATAGTAATGGGGTGGCTGCTAAAAATAACATAATCGTACCATGCATTGTAATGAATTCATTAAATGTTTGACCACTTAAGAAATTCATTTCAGGATACATAAGCTGGATACGCATAAATAATGCCATAATCCCAGCTTTTACGAAGAAAAGCGCCCCCGCAATTAAATACATAATTCCGAGCTTTTTATGGTCAACGGTTGTTAACCAATCCCAGATGACACTTTTTTCTTTTTTGTGTGTAGCCAATGGGTTTACCTCCTTCTAATCAATTTCTCCCCTATTCTCTAACTTTTAGTGATTGTAAATAGGCAATAAGTGCATCCATATCTTCTTCACTAATTTGAGGGAATGCTGGCATTTTATTTCCTTGCTTTAATTCTTGAGGATTTCGAATCCAAGCCTCAATATGTTCTGCATCATTTTCTAAATACCCAGCAATAACAGAACGATCACCAAAATTAGTGAAAACTGGACCAGCAGCAGAGCCAGTTCCGCCAACAGCATGACAGCCAATACAGCCGTTTTCTTCAAATACTTGATAACCTTGTGCTAATACTGGGTCTGTTGGAGCTTCTACTTCCTCTTGCATGCTTGCAACCCATGCATCATATTCAGGACGTTCTAAAGCAATTAGTTTAAAGTCCATTAGAGCATGTGACGCACCACATAATTCAGCACACTTACCTTTGTAAGTACCAGGTTCATCAGCTTCTAACCATAGATGATTAGTGATACCAGGTACAGTGTCAACTTTACCACCAAGAGCTGGTACCCAGAATGAGTGCAATACATCTTGTGCATGAAGTTCAAAAATAACTTTCTCACCTACTGGTATGTATACTTCTTGACCAGCAGTAAATCCTTCGTTTTCGTAATCAAACTGCCACCAGAACTGATGACCAGTCACCTTAATATAGACTGTGTCTTCTCCTACCTCAGGATCTGGCTCCTTATCTGCCAACATAAATTGACCTGTAATTGTTGGGACAGCTAAGATTGCAAGTAAAATAATAGGAATTACAGTCCAAGTGATTTCAAGAACCGTACTTCCGTGTACTTGCTTAGGAATTTCATCATCACCAGGCTTACGGCGATATTTTGCAAGAATGATGAAAAAGATAGCAAATACGACAATTGATACAAGAGCCATTACATAAAGGGATAAAAGCATATTATCCAATAACCATGCTGATTGTGGCCCTTTTGGATCAAGAGTAGTTAAGTTTTCTTCTCCCAAACATCCCGTCAGAAATAATAGGAGTAAGGAAAATGGTAGAAAACGCCATGCAGTTTTCCAAAGTTTCATCTGACAATCCAACCTCACTTTCATCCATAAGTTTCAACTTCAATTAAATATATTTATAATCATTGAACCTCTAACCCTATTCGAATTAAATATGAACAATGACCATAAGAACAAAGAGAATCGTTAAATAATTTAACGAATAAACAAACATCAAGCGAGCCCATTTAATATCGTCTTTCATTTTAAAGCCTGCAAGTCCTAGAACGAGCCAACCTACTCCAAGAATAGCTGCTACAACAGTATAGACGATTCCAAACGGATAAAGCATTAACGAAACGGGTAGTAATGCTGCAACATAGACAACAATTTGTCGTTTCGTCATCTCAAACCCAGCAACAACCGGTAACATTGGGATACCAGCTGCACGGTATTCTTCAACACGCTTCATAGCAAGTGCTAAGAAATGCGGCGGCTGCCAAAAAAACATAATAAAAAACAACAACCAAGCAAACGAATGAAGTCCCCCATCAATTGCTGCCCAACCGATAAGTGGAGGAACAGCACCAGAAAAACTTCCAACAATCGTGTTTAGAGAAGTTGTTCGCTTTGTCCACATTGTATAAAGAACTACGTATATAAAGAGACCAATGAGTCCGATTACAGCAGCTGTAGCAGTTGTCAAAGCAAGAAATACCATACCTAGTGCTGACTGTAGAAGTCCAACTGTTAAAATATGCTTACCGGAAAATCGTCCTGTTACAGATGGTCGGTCCTTCGTACGTTCCATGATAGGATCAATATCTCTATCAATAAAATTGTTAAGGGTACATCCACCAGCCATCACAAGCGCTGCCCCGATTAAAGCAAAAAACATCGTATAAAGATGTGACCCAATACTTGAACCTGTATATACTGCCGCCAAATAAATACCAGCAAAGGTCGTAATTAAATTCGATGTGACAATTCCTTGTTTTGCTAAAACAAGGTAGTCTTTCCACGATTTTTCCTGAACAACCGAAACTGATGAATCTGGACCAGTTTTTATTACCTCTGACGCATTTAGCGCTGTATTGGTCTTATTCATCAATCTTCACCCCCCTTGTAGAATTAACCAAGACCAAACATTTCTACAAAAATCAATTAGGTGTGATCTAGCTCACCTAAGATCAGTCACGATCACATTATATCTCAAAATCTACTTTGTTTCATCAAAATCCTGAGTTTCACATTATCTTCACATTTATAACTATCCATAAATAATTCACGTTTAACAAATTGACTTTTCGAACATTTGTTTTTATGATCAGATGTAAGATTGATTCGTTAAATCCTCTGCTAACTCTAGCACATATCAAAATAAATTAATATGAGATTATAAAAAAAGTCGATTTTTCTGCGAGTAGGAATGTCGCTTTTCTATGGTGTAAATTAGAAATTACGTTATTCTACTATTATATATAAGGAAAACCGTAATTAATTTTAGTCATTTTTATAGAAGGAATGGTGACAACCATGCATAAACGATTAAAACTATTTAGTATTTTAACATCGATTGGTTTAACAATCGTCCTATTACAAGGTGCTTTAGTAACAAAAACCGGGTCAGGAGAAGGCTGTGGTGCAACATGGCCACTTTGCTTTGGTGAAGTAATTCCTGCGAACCCCGCAATTGAGACGATAATTGAATATAGCCATCGAATTGTTTCTGGACTAGTTGGCGTTTTAGTAATAATCCTAGCCATTTGGGCATGGCGACAACTTTCTCATGTTAGAGAAGCTCGTCTCATGTCGATTTTAGCTGTATTCCTTATTATTTTTCAAGGTTTACTAGGTGCAGGTGCCGTTGTATTCGGTCAATCAAAAGCTATTTTAGCTTTACACTTTGGAATTTCCGCTATGTCACTTGCTTCAGTTCTCTTACTAATGATCCTTGCTTTTGAAGATGGACGTCAACTCAAGGTTACACCAATCGTCTCAACAAGATTTAAATATTATTTCCTGTTTGTGATTACCTATTGTTACGCCGTTATTTATTCTGGTGCCTATGTTAAACATACTCAAGCGACTCTTGCATGTTCTGGTTTTCCAACATGCAATGGCCAACTATTTCCTGAAATGGCCGGTCCAATCGGCGTTCACTACTTTCACAGAATTGTTGCGACGCTCCTTTTGCTGCTACTATTAGTTCTTGTTATTTGGGTATTACGTAAGTATAAGCATGAAAAAGTTCTAGTTTGGGCAAGTGTTCTATCTTTAATTTTTGTTCTCATTCAATTTACAAGCGGAATCCTCGTTGTCTTTACAGAAAATTCGCTACAAGTTGGCCTTTTGCATGCTCTTATTATTTCATTGTTATTCTCAACACTTTGTTACATCGGAATGATTTTGACAAGAAGTCGTTAGAAAAAAATGACAGCCGAAACGCTGTCATTTTTTTATTACAGTTCTTTCCTATTTTTATTATTTTAAACCTCTTTATTGAACATCCTTCAAATTAAGACATTTCAATTAGGAGGTCACCTGTTTGAATCGCGTCCCCATCCTTTACAAATACATTTTTTACTTCGCCATCGAATGATGCCTGAACTGTCGTTTCCATTTTCATTGCTTCTGTAATCATTAAATGATCACCCTTTTTTACTATATCACCTTTAGCGACAAGCGTTTTGATAACGGTTCCTGGCATCGATGCCCCAATTTGTTTCGGATTATCTTTATCAACCTTTGGTCTTTGAATAGACGTTGTTTCTACATTCATATCTTTTATTATCACTTCACGTGGCTGACCATTAAGTTCAAAATAAACGATTCTCGTTCCATCTTCCTGAGGTTTTGACAAAGAAATGAGCTTAACGATTAACGTTTTACCTTTTTCAATTTCAACTTCAATTTCCTCTCCAAGACGAAGACCATAGAAAAAGGTTGGTGTATCAAGGACTGATACATCTCCAAATTGTTTACGGAATTGTTCAAATTCCATATAAACCTTTGGATATAGAGCATAGGATAGCATATCATGACTTGTCACTTGTCTTTCAAGCTTTTCAAACAGTTGTTCTTTTATTTCATGGAAGTCGACTGGCTCCATCGATTCACCAGGTCTTCCTTCTAGTGGTTGTTTACCTTTTAATACTATTTGTTGAAGCTTTTGAGGGAATCCTTGATACGGCTTACCTAGATGCCCCTGGAAAAACTCAACTACCGAATCTGGAAAATCAAGGCTCTCACCTTTTTCATAAATGTCTTCTTCACTCAAGTTATTTTGAACCATATACAAAGCCATGTCCCCAACTACTTTTGAAGATGGGGTCACTTTAACAACATCACCAAACATATCATTAACGGTCCTATACATTTTCTTGACTTCATTCCAACGATCTGTAAGTCCAACTGCTTTCGCTTGTTGCTGAAGATTACTATATTGTCCACCGGGCATTTCATGCTCATATACTTCAGAATGAGGTGCATTCATGCCACTTTCAAAGCCTGCATAATAGGTTCTTGTTACTTCCCAAAAGTTTGCTAGCTGTTCTAAAGCTTCAATATTTAAATTGGGTTGTCGGTTTAAACCTGTTAAAGCATAATATAAACTATTTGCACTAGGTTGTGATGTTAATCCAGCCATTGAACTCACTGCCACATCAACAATATCTACTCCTGCCTCGATCGCTCGTGCATAAGTAAAGATACCGTTCCCACTCGTGTCATGAGTATGAAGGTGGATAGGAATATCTATACTCTCCTTCAATTCAGAAATCAATCGATACGCTGCTTCTGGTTTTAATAAGCCAGCCATGTCTTTAATGCCGAGTATATGTGCCCCTGATTGTTCTAACTCTTTCGCTAGATTTTTATAGTAAGTTAAATCATATTTCGATCTAGAAGCATCTAAAATATCCCCCGTATAACACATCGATGCTTCAGCTATTTTTCCACTTTTTCTTACAGAGTCAATGGCTAGAGTCATGCCTTCTACCCAGTTTAAACTATCAAAGATTCTAAAAACATCAATACCCGCATCCGCTGACTTCTCAACGAACTCCTCAATTACATTATCCGGATAATTTTTATAACCTACTGCATTAGAGGCACGTAATAACATTTGAAATAACACATTAGGTGCTTTCTTTCTTAAAGTTAATAACCGCTCCCATGGGTCTTCATGTAAAAATCGCATCGTTACATCAAAAGTAGCGCCCCCCCACATTTCCATTGAAAACAGATTCGGGAGGAGTCTTGCTGTTGGCTCGGCAATTTTCTTTAAATCATGAGTACGAATTCTTGTTGCCAATAATGATTGATGGGCATCACGGAAAGTCGTATCCGTTAATAGTACTTCCTTTTGCTCTTTAACCCATTTTGCCAATCCTTCAGGTCCACGTTCATCAAGAATTTGCTTTGTCCCGTTAGGAATCGGGTCTGTATATTTAACTCTTGGAACAGGCGGCTGTTCAAAGATTGGTTTTTTTGCTTGTTCCAGTCCTGGGTAACCATTTACAATGGTTTCACCAATAAATGAAAGAAGTTTCGTTCCTCTGTCTTTACGTTTCGGAAAAACAAAGAGCTCAGGTGATTGGTCGATAAATGATGTATTATATTCACCCGATAAAAATTTCGGATGCTGAACAACATTTTCTAAAAAAGCGATATTTGTTTTTATTCCACGGATACGAAATTCTCGTAAATTGCGAAGCATTTTTGCTGCAGCACTATCAAATGTTAACGCCCATGTCGAAACCTTCACAAGTAACGAGTCATAATATGGTGTAATCACGGAACCTTGAAAACCATTCCCCGCATCTAGCCGAACACCAAAACCGCCGCCTGATCGATAAGCATTAATTCTACCTGTGTCTGGCAGGAACCCATTACTAGGGTCCTCTGTCGTTACCCGTGATTGAATAGCATAGCCATTACACATGATGTCTTCTTGCTTCGGAATTCCAAGTTTTTTTCCATGCAATTCTTCTCCATCCGCTATGAAAATTTGCGATTGGACAATATCAATACCTGTAACCATTTCAGTAATCGTATGCTCTACTTGAACACGTGGATTTACTTCAATAAAATAAAATGCCCCATCTTCAGTAGCTAAAAATTCAACAGTCCCTGCGTTCACATAGTTAACGTTTTTAGCTAGTTTAACAGCGGCTTCATTTATTTCAGCTCGGACTTCTTCTGTCAAAGAAACACTTGGTGCTACCTCAACAACTTTTTGATGGCGACGTTGTACAGAGCAATCACGCTCATATAAATGTACGATGTTTCCATGCTTATCTGCTAATATTTGAACTTCGATATGCTTCGGATTTTCAATAAATTTCTCAACATAAACTTCATCATTACCAAAAGCTGATTTCGCTTCAGATTTTGCACGATTATAAGACTCTTGTAGCTCACTAGCAGACTTTACGATTCGCATCCCACGTCCACCACCTCCTAAAGAGGCTTTAATTATAAACGGATAGCCATGCTTTGCAGCAAAATCCTCAACCTCTTGGAGACTCTCGACAGGCCCATCACTCCCTGGAATAACTGGGAGCCCTGCTTTAATTGCTTGTTCGCGAGCTTGTACCTTATCACCAAACATATTTAAATGTTCAAGCTCAGGTCCGATAAAAATAATTCCTTCCTCTTGGCATCTTCTTGCAAATTCAATATTTTCAGATAAAAAACCGTATCCAGGATGAATGGCATCAACTTCGTGTAACTTTGCTACTTCAATAATACCTTCAATATCCAAATACGCTTCGATTGGTTTTTTTCCTTCACCGACAAGGTAGGCTTCATCCGCCTTATACCGATGATAAGCTCCTGAATCTTCTTTCGAATAGATGGCAACTGTCCGAATATGCAATTCCGTACAAGCACGGAAAATACGAATGGCAATTTCACCACGGTTAGCGACTAATACCTTTTGAATCTTATGTAAGTCGTTCATACAAGACCTCCTATATTATGTATTATGTCCCTTTGGCATGTCATCATTTACTAATATTTTTTAAATGTGACATACTAATTAAAAACTTGTTATTAGTATAGTGAATAATCGCCACAGATTGCAATGAATTTTTTTATAAGATAAGAAAATTTAAGATAATCCTAAAACTTTCATAAAAAAACCAAGCTATGTTTACATAGCTTGGTTTTTTATTTGCGCATTGACGCATCATGTAAATCAGCAAGCTTTCGTTCAAGTTCACTTAAAAGCTGCTTCCCTTTTTCTTCCTCTACTAAATTAAGGCGGATGGCAAAGTCTATTTCTCGCGACAAACCAAACATTTGTGTATCCAATACCTCTTCGTAGAGGGGGCACTGTGGCATGGTTAAATTATCCATCTGCACTTCAATCAATTGACGGATTTTCTCCGCATCGGATTTCAGAAGGGCATATGCTTTTTCATTATGTCCTGTCACCATCTCTGTTGACATGTTGTCCCCTCCTAACTTCTAAATATCCTTATATTAATAGTATCTTCTTAGCTAGAAAAATGCAATATGTTTCATTAGAACTTTACTACCTGTTTTTTCAAAACAATCAAAATTAAAAAATACTTAAACGATAACGAGCGGATATGGCTTCTAACAACTTCATGCCAGCCACACTGTTTCCCTTTTCATCTAATGCAGGTCCATATATCCCAATCCCCATCCCATTTGGTACCGCACCTACGATCCCTCCTGAGACACCACTTTTTGCTGGAATCCCCACCTTTATAGCAAATTCACCTGAAGCATTATACATTCCACAAGTGACCATAAACGTTTTTACAATTCGGGCAATATAAGGATTCATTATTTCTTCCTCCTGGTTCATAGCAGCACCGTCAGTTGCAAGAGCATAGCCAATTTTAGCTAAATCATGGCAGTCAACTTCAATTGCACATTGCTTTGTGTAAAAATCTAACAAATCCTCAACATTGCCTGTTATAACCCCATGCTGTTTCATAAAATACACGAGAGATCGGTTTAAATCAGCTGTTTCAAACTCCGACTTTGCTACCTCGGAATTATACGTAATACTGTCATTTCCACTCAGCCTTCTGACAAAGTTTAATAAACGTTCAAGCTTTTCCTCTGTAGATGCTCCTTTAATTAAATGACTTACAGCTAATGCACCAGCATTGATCATTGGATTAAGTGGTTTTGAAGGCGCATGAGATTCAAGCTTTATTATAGAATTAAATGGGTCGCCAGTTGGTTCCATTCCCACTTTTGAAAACACGAGTTCCCCTCCATGATCCATTAATGCTAAAGCTAATGTCAACACCTTTGAAATGCTTTGTAATGTAAATCGTTCATTACTTTGGCCAGCTGAAAAGCATGTATCATTTCCATTAAAAATAGCAACCGCTAACGTACTTGAATTAGCATCCGCAAGTGCCGGTATATAATCAGCAACTTTTCCTTGATTCGTAAAGCCTTTTACTTCCTCAATCATTTCCTTTAATTCATTTTTATACTGACATAACATCCTTCTCCCACCTTTTCCTACTAGTATTAATAGCCTTTCCAAATGACAAATCCCCTATAAAACTTTATACTTCTTGTAGACACTGTTCTTTTATGGATAGATTTACGCGAATAGATAAATTTAAGGGGGAGCTAACTAATGCAGGAGTTTGTTTTTTTTATTGAAGGTGACATATCCCACCCACTAACGATTGACCCGACAGTATGGATATTTGATGAACGTAAAGTAGACCTTCTTACCTACTTTGAAGAACGTTTAACGATGGATGATGAGGAAACGGCTTACAAAAAGGCGATTTCAGCTCAATGGGACAAAGAGATCATAGAAGGATCAGCTCCACCAAGACCTGATACAAACGGCAACGAAATAAAATATGAAAAACAAAAATTAATTAATGGCACATTTGGAATGCCCTTGAAGCCTTTTTTAATGAATGCTAAGCCTAATGAACATGTAACGACATTAATTGTTGAACAACATAACGGCACAAAACTTTCCTTTCCTTTTGAGGATACCCTTAGCTTTATTATTGGTTTTTCCAAAAATGGAAAGCCCCTCAGAGAAGATGGGCCTGTCCATCTTTATTTTGGAGATGGTTCAAATCAAACTGCTCCAATAAAAAACGTAAAACGGCTTTTAGTAAAACGTTAACTCAAAAAAGAGGTATCCGGAAAGGAGCGTTCCTCCAAGGATACCTCAATTAGTAATCAATCCTTTGAGCATCTGTTGTCTCTTAAAGGAGGTCTGCAGCAAGCTGCGCAAGACCAGAACGTTCTCCTTTGATAAGTTTAACATGTCCACTTACAGTTTGATCTTTAAACTTTTCAACGACATAGGTTAGTCCGTTATTGTATTCATCTAAATAAGGATGATCAATTTGTTGAGGATCTCCCATTAATACAATCTTACTTCGTTCTCCAACCCTTGTTAAAATGGTCTTCACTTCATGCTTTGTTAAGTTCTGAGCTTCATCAATAATGATAAACTGATCTGGAATACTACGACCTCTAATATACGTTAACGCCTCTACTTGAATTGAACCCATTCCAGCAAGAATTTGGTCTAATTCTCCTGGCTTCTTTGTATTAAACAGAAACTCTAAATTATCATAAATTGGTTGCATCCATGGCCTTAATTTTTCTTCTTTTTCACCAGGCAAGTAGCCAATATCTTTTCCTAAAGGAACAACAGGTCTAGCTACAACGAGTTTATTATACTGTCCTAAATCTTCTGTCTGCATTAATCCTGCCGCTAATGATAATAGTGTCTTACCAGTTCCAGCTTTTCCAATCATCGTGACCAAACTTATATCATCTCTTAATAATAGCTCAAATGCCATACGTTGTTGTACATTACGTGATCGAATTCCCCATACTTGATCAGGCTCATTTAAAAACGGCTTTACTTTTTTACCATCAGGTTCCACTTTACCGATAGCAGAACTTGAACTTCCTAAAGCATCCTTCATAATTATAAACTGATGAGGAAAAAATGGATGCTTCGTTAATTCCGAGATTGCAATCTCCCCATTCGAAAAAAATCGCCTCATTACATCTGTATCAACATATATCTCCACAAAACCAGGATATACATCGTCAAATTCTACAACCCTGTCACTCAAAAAATCTTCCGCTGGTAAACCTAAAGCGTCTGCTTTTACTCGAACAAGTGCATCTTTACTTACTAGGATAACTTGTCTCCCAATAGGTTTTTCTTGCTCTTCCAGCATGAGATTTAGCGCAACGGCAATAATGCGATTATCATTTGTCATTTCGGCAAAGGAATCTTTTAATCGTTGAAAGGAACGATGATTTAATTCTACACGTAACTTTCCACCAGTATCTAGTGGAACACCTTCATGCAGCTTCCCCATCCCCCTTAAATTATCTATCAATTTCGAGAAGTGACGTGCATTTCTGCCTACTTCATCCATGTATCGTTTTTTGGAGTCCACTTCCTCTAGCACAATTGCTGGAATAACCACTTCATTATCTTGAAATGAAAAAATGGAGTGAGGATCTTGTAAGAGTACGTTCGTGTCCAAAACGTAGATTTTTTTCAACATTCCGCCTCCTGACTAAAGTATCGTTGTCTAAGTCTTACTATTTAATTTATGCATTATGAATAAATATGGTTTCTTCATAATGACT
This sequence comes from Halalkalibacter urbisdiaboli, assembly GCF_002156385.1. Lineage (GTDB taxonomy): Bacteria > Bacillota > Bacilli > Bacillales > Bacillaceae_D > Halalkalibacter_A > Halalkalibacter_A urbisdiaboli. The sequence continues at coordinate 342,041 of NZ_MVJM01000003.1, read as the reverse complement.
TCTTATTACTGAATGTATGATCTTGGTTTCCAACTTAGACGAACTTATCTTTAAAACAATGGAAAACAGCAAGAAAACGATACAATAAAAGCCTAGTCATTCTTTTGACTAAGCTTTTTTTAACGCGTCCATCACTTGACGATCTAACTTCGCCGCTGCTTGCGCATCATACGTTTTATCATATTTGGGTTCTGTCACGATCTTGGCACCATAAAACATTACGTCACGAACTTCTTCAACATTAACTTCAATCATTGCAAGCTTAAGAGGAACATCTTCAAGCTTTTCAATTGCAATGCGAGCAGTACCAGAAATAGAAAAAGTAGAACCATTACCAATAAGTGTGATGACTACACCTGAATTAGCTTTAATGTTTTCTACAATTCGTGAACGATTATCAATTGCAAATCGAACAAAATTGTTAGTTGGCGCAAAAATCCATGAAATGGCATTAACATTTGGTGTCTGCATTTCATAGTCAACTGTAGAAAGTGTTACATAACGCTCTTTTTGTAAAAGCGGTAGTAGTTCATCCGTTAATGCATGCTCGACTTGATTTGCCATTTTGTAACCTCCAGTCCAAATTTTTACTTATTCTCCCTTACACTACTACTATATCGAACTAAGTGCAAAAATAAAACCTGTTTATTTTTATTCCTTTTCGGCTTACAATGGAAAGGAGAAGGCTTACATGCTCCTTGAGAATAAGGTTTAGTTAATGTTTTTTTGGAAACGGAGTGTTATACATGCGAGTAAAATGTGTTTTATGTGATAAAATTGACAAACTTGATGATTTTCTACCTCTAGCGAAACGTCTACGCAACAGACCGATTCACACTTATATGTGTGATGATTGTCACGAACGAATTACGTATCGCACTGAGGAACGAAAAGCAACTGGATCCTTTCAATTGAAGCACCAACAGAAGGAACAGGATGAATGGGTGTAGTAACAAATAGTAGTAAAGGCCGGTATGAAAATCATACCGGCCTTTACTATATTACAATTCCTTTTGTTTTTCTTTCCGATGCAAATGTAGTCGGAATCGATAAATTCCAAGAACAACACCAGAAATAATCAACACAACAATCATCGGTGCACCAAATGCAAATTCAAGAAACCATAAAACAAAACAACCAATAATCAAGCCGATATAAACAACGATCTTTTTTAAAATAGGTAATTTTTGAGCAAACCCTAAATTAAAAACAATTATTGCTAATACGACGATGATTAAAAAGGCATAAAGTCCATTCCATGGATTTTCATAAGTCCATCTCATCAACCATGTTAAATTCTCTAAATCAGCTTCAGAATATTGCTGGTTATCCACAAATACCACCAATCCCTTTTACCTAAGACTTAGCCGCAAGCTTTCTACGCTTTTCTTCACGTTCACGCTCTGACTTAATTAGGATTTTTTTACGTAGTCGGATGGATTCGGGTGTTAATTCGCAATACTCGTCTTCATTTAAATACTCCAGTGCTTCTTCAAGAGTCATAATGCGTGGTTTTTTCATTGTAACAGTATTGTCTTTATTAGCTGAACGAATGTTGGTTTGTTGTTTCATTTTTGTGATATTTACTGTAAGATCATTCTCTCGAGTATGCTCACCTACGATCATTCCCTCATAGATTTCTGTACCAGGTTCAACAAAGATCGTTCCACGGTCTTCAACTTGCATTATACCATATTGACTAGCTTTCCCAGTATCCATTGAAACAAGTACTCCTTGACGACGTCCGCCTACATGGCCAGCTGCCATCGGTTGGTAACCATCAAATGAGTGGTTAATAATCCCGTATCCTCGCGTTTGAGTAAGAAATTCCGTAGTATAACCGATCAATCCACGAGCAGGCACCATAAATTCTAAACGAACTTGTCCATTTCCAGTGTTCGTCATGTTAACCATTTCACCTTTTCGTTCACCTAGTGATTCCATAACAGCTCCTGTATATTCTTCAGGAACATCGATTTGAACACGTTCAACTGGCTCTGAACGGACTCCATCAATATCACGAATGATAACTTCTGGTTTTGAAACTTGAAGCTCATAGCCTTCACGACGCATATTTTCAATTAAAATTGATAAATGTAGCTCTCCTCTTCCAGATACAATCCAAACATCTGGAGAATCCGTATTATCAACACGTAAGCTAACATCAGTTTCAAGCTCAGCACGTAAACGTTCTTCAAGCTTTCTGCTTGTGACATGCTTCCCTTCACGTCCTGCAAATGGACTATTATTAACAAGGAATGTCATTTGTAATGTTGGTTCATCGATTCTTAAAACAGGTAATGCTTCTTGATGCTCAACAGGACAAACCGTCTCACCTACGTTGATTTCTTCCATCCCCGAAACAGCAATTAAATCCCCAGCTTTTGCTTCTTCGATTTCAATTCGTTTTAGTCCAAGGAAACCGAACATTTTCGTCACACGGAACTGCTTTACGCTTCCATCAAGCTTCATTAACGCTACTTGCTGACCTACGTTAATCGTTCCACGAAATACACGTCCGATTCCAATACGTCCTAAATAATCATTATAATCCAGCATCGTTACTTGGAATTGTAATGGTTCATCACTATTGTCGATTGGGGCAGGAATCGTTTCAATAACCGTCTCAAATAGTGATGTCATATCTTCATCTTGTTGCTCAGGATTTCGACTTGCTGTACCATTAATAGCTGAAGCATAGACAACTGGGAAATCCAACTGTTCTTCTTCAGCACCTAAATCAATAAATAAATCAATAACTTCATCTACAACCTCAGTAGGTCTTGCGAAATCACGGTCAATTTTATTTACTACAACAATCGGTGTTAATTTTTGCTCCAATGCCTTCTTTAACACAAATCTTGTTTGTGGCATACATCCCTCATAAGCATCTACAACAAGAAGTACTCCATCAACCATTTTCATGATTCGTTCTACTTCTCCACCGAAGTCAGCATGCCCTGGTGTATCCATAATATTTATTCGTTTATCACCGTAATTAATTGCGGTGTTTTTTGCTAGAATGGTAATTCCACGTTCTTTTTCAAGTGCATTCGAGTCCATTGCGCGCTCTTCAACTTGTTCGTTTTCACGGAATGTTCCTGATTGCTTCAATAACTGGTCAACCAATGTTGTTTTTCCGTGGTCAACGTGAGCAATAATCGCGATATTCCGTATATCATTACGTTGTGTCATTTAATTCTCTCCTTAATCATGTTCTTAACTGTCTAAGTATATCACATATTAATTCAGAAAGGACAATACGTTTTTTTTGTAGGTAATAACCATCTTTAACGTTTTTGTCACATACAAGGGTTTTCCTTTTCGCCATTTCAAGGTACACTTACTACATGGAACGTTTCATACGGGGGGACAAAAAGTGAAGAAAGAAAATATTTGGTTTATGCTACTCGCAATATTAACAGTTCTTTGTATTATGAGTATCGGTGTTGCAATTGCTGAAAGAAGCATAATCATTGCTTTACTGGCGACTGCAGGTATGATTATCTCAACAGGACTTGGTTTTAGTTTACGTAAAAAAGTACGAGAGTCTCAGGATTATTAATTTTTTGTTTGCAAAAGTTTTAAAAAACACATATAAAAAAGCGTGCTGCAGGATTGCGGCTCGCTTTTATTTTCTTTTAACAATGACTCCAGTTTTTTCTTCTAAAGGACGAATTAACGCACATACATCCTGCTCACCAAATTCCTTTTTGGCATCTTCTACTTTGCGTTCAGCGAACTTGACAATGTCCAATGGCATATCGATATCATCGGCTAAATCAAGCGCTAATTTCATGTCTTTATGCAGAAGGTTAATAGCAAAACGCGGAGTAAACGAACGATCCAAGATTGCTTCAACGGACCAATCCATCGCCTTTGAAAAGCCTGAACTTTTCTTAATTAAATCATAGGCAATTGCAGGATCTACTCCGGCCTTTTCCGCCATAACATAGCATTCCGCTAGAGCAGTTTGGTGAACACCGACAAGCATATTATTAAGTAGCTTTATAACGGTACCCCTTCCAATCTCTCCAACGTGGACAATATATTCTCCAAATGCCTTCATTACTGGTTTTACTTTGCTAAACGCTTTCTCCTCTCCTCCACACATGATGGTTAACGTACCAGCTTTTGCTCCCATCGGTCCGCCACTAACGGGGGCATCAAGAAAATACGCACCTTTTTTTTCTAATTGGGTTGCTACTCTTTCATTCGTTTGTCGATCAACTGTTGAATGGTCTATTACAATTTTTCCTTCACTTGCACCGGCAATAATCCCATTGTCGCCTTCATAGACAGATAAAACCGTTTCAGGAAGAGGTAAACAAGTCATGACAACATCCACTTGTTCCATTAAATCTTTCGGAGACTTGGCTTCAACAGCTCCGTATGATATAGCTTCTTCAACAGGACCTCTGCTACGACTTACAACAAACGTTTCAAAACCTGCATCAAGTAAATGCTTAGCCATTGGTAATCCCATCGTCCCAAGACCAATAAAGCCAACCCGTTTCATTTTACAACTCCTCTCCGACATAGCCAGAAATCATTTCCTTATGTAATTGAGGTTTCCCCGCAATAACAGTATTCGGTGTAAGCATTGATAACCTCTTACCTTGAAACGTTGAAATCTTACACCCGACCTCCTCTAATAAAACTGCACCGGCTGCGTAATCCCAAGGTGATAGCTTTACACAAATGTACCCATCTAATCGATCAGCTGCAACATAAGCCAATTCTATGGCAGCAGAGCCGTACGAACGTGTTCCTCTCAAATCACGTACAAGGGCCCTAAGTGGATTTTGATAAGGGTTACGACCTTCCACTAGCCATCTGGCATTAATTCCTACGATTGATTCTTCCAACGGACGTTCTAAAACAGGTAACAATTCTACATCATTTAGATAAGCACCGGAATCGCGGACAGCTCGAAACATTTCATCACTCATCACATCGTAGACGATGCCTATCATCCCAACACCTTCATGATAAACTGCTACAGAAATAGCAAAGTTATATTTCTGATGAACAAAATTCATCGTTCCATCAATTGGATCAATAATCCATACTGTCCCCTCTAAAGAAGTTAGTTCTTCAGCAATCCCTTCTTCTCCTAAAAACAAGTGGTCAGGATAATGCTGCGTTATTTTCTCATAAAAAAACTGTTCAATTGCTTTATCAACCTCGGTTACAAGATCATTTGGGTTAGACTTTGATTCAATATGTATAGGATTCTCTAGTGATTGTTTAACTTTTTCACCAGCCTCATAAGTCCAATCCCGTGCAACCTGTTCTAGTTCTAAGAAATTCATTGACATGTTTTTGCCCCCTAAGGTGATTTTAAGCAAATTTTCCCTTTTTCCTATTATGACATAATCTATTAGTAATGAAAACTTTTGTGATTTCATGAGAAAACTTCATATTGCATCTCTTGCTAGAAAGGCACTAGAATTTCATGTAAACGCAAATAAAAAAGCACAGTACACCATTATGACTGCGCTTTCATAATATTTTTCTTTATAGACCTTCAAGTTGAATTAATTCTACACGAAGCCTTTCAAGTTTCTCTTTACATTGTTTCATCATATCTAAATCCTCGGCTAACATCGCATCATGAAGAGTAGCTAGCTCATAGTTCATTTCAAGTCGTAAAACCGGAAGTCTTCTTTCGCGTTCACTTCTTTTAAAAGTTTGAATTACTTGTTCCATACCCATACACTCCTTTATCTATATAGGTCTCTTTACTACCGGTAACATTGACGAAATTTTCAGAATTATGATGTGATATTATTATAGCATATGTATGTCGTAATTGGAATAAAACAATTTCTTCCTTATTCGATGATTTTTTTACAACTTTTTAGTGTAGAGCATTTCAAGGGATCGATCGGGTAAATTATGATAGGATAGAACTACCGAGTTTTGATAGGAGCTGTTACAAATGACATTTGAAGGTTTTACACAACAGGATTTTGATGTGTTTGCTATCGAAGGTTTAGAACCGAGAATGAAGGCAATTCAAGAACGGATTCAACCCAAATTTGAAGCGATATCTAAACATATTGTTCCAAGCTTAGCTGTTTTAACCGGGGATGAAATTTTTCCTCATATTGCTAAACACGCGAGACGTAAAGTGAACCCCCCAAATGATACGTGGGTAGCTTTTGCAAACAATAAACGAGGGTATAAAATGCTCCCTCACTTTCAAGTTGGGCTTTTTGGGTCACACTTATTTATATGGTTTGCTGTTATTTACGAAGCGCAGGCAAAAGGTGTATTTGGTGAGAGGCTACTTTCTGATGTAGAGAAATGGTCCAAGCTTATTCCTAGCGAATTTGTTTGGTCAATTGATCATATGAAGCCGGATGCTCTTAAGCATGATGAGTTAACTGTTCAACAATTAGCTTCTATGTTCGAACGTTTACGTGATGTGAAAAAAGCAGAGTTACTATGCGGAATCCATCTCGATCGACATGACCCACTTCTTTCAAATGGAGACAAGCTCCTTGCCAAAATTGAAGAAGTTTATGAAACAGTTTTACCATTATATCAAGAAGCACAGCAATCAGCTGTACCTTCTACTCAAAACTTTTAATCGTTATGAGGCTCGGCAAACTAATTGTCGAGCCTCTCCAGCGCTTAGCCCTTATTTTTTTCTATTTTGATGATTTTCTTTCCCTCCTCTTCTTTCGCTTTTTTTATTGTATGATAACAAGAAAAACCAAAATCACTATCAATTTGCTTAAATATTTGCTTTTCCTCACTTTTACTCGGAACGATTTCTTTAAATCTTCTGTATAGAGAAAGAAGTTTTTCACGCTCAATCCCTTTCGTATTTGCTAGTTCAATTCCATCAAAAAAATGAACAACATCAATCACTTCTTCCTTTGACCACTCATATGATATAGGTAAATAGATGTCCATCATTTAGCTCCTTTATTTTATTTGCCCCATCTTTGTTGAATCACCTTACATTCGGTTTCAATCCTTTTAAATAATTCTTCAACACTTGGAATATCATGAATTCTTCCTACGACCTGTCCGGCCCAACCAAGCTCTCTAGAACGATCACCTTCATGGATAAATGCTTTATTAACAGCTGCTGTTATATAGGGCTTTAAATCTTCAAAGGTTGGATTCTTTAACTCTCTTTCAAGGTTGATGATCTTCTCTGTCCAATTTGTTCGAAGAGCACGAGCAGGTGTACCAAGAGACTTTTTAATGACTACAGTGTCTTCCTCACTTGCTGCTAGAATGTGATCTCTATAATGCTGGTGAGCATGAACACATTCCGTTGTTGCTATAAAGCGAGTCCCCATTTCAACGCCATCCGCCCCTAATGCAAAAGCTGCCATTACCCCTCGACCATCTGCAATGCCTCCTGAAGCAATCACAGGAATTGATATAGCATCTACTATTTGAGGGATTAGCACAATCGAACCGGTATCAGAACGCCCTAAATGTCCACCACCTTCGTGACCGACGACAATAACTGCATCTGCCCCTAACTCCTCTGCCTTTTGAGCCTGTCTTTTTTCCGCAACTAAAACAAGCGTTTTAATATTAGTTCCTTTTAACCTTTTAAACAATGGGGTTGGATTTCCCCCTGTTACCGTTATAACAGGAACGTTCTCCTCTATTGCCACATCAAGCATATGTTCAAAAGGGCGACCATGCTGACCTATTGCAAAGTTAACACCAAACGGCTTAGCTGTTTTTTGGCGAACGAGTTTAATTTCTTTTCTCAGTTCCTCTGGTGATTCTAAAGACATCGCTGTTATTTGTCCTAACCCTCCTGAATTAGATACTGCAGCAGCAAGATTAGAGTAGGCCAAATAAGCAAGCCCCCCTTGTACGATCGGAAAGGTTATTCCTAACAATGACGTTATTTTTGTTTCCCACATGTTTTTGTCCTCCTTAGTCTATACTAGCTCATATCTAACCGTTCAGCCAGTCTACTCTCATTCAATATTCACTAAAAAACAAGGTTGATTGTGGGCACTGAAAAAGGGTGGGTTTCCCTTTTTCAGTGCCCTTTAAGTAATGTGCGGAGCCGTTGCCTAGGTTTTGAAAGCCTTTATATGAGTGGTTTTCTCATAGCAATGCGCGCAACGTGCAAAGCCATTACTTCTTCTTTGAGTTACAAGAAGTAGTTTTTCAGTGGCCTCGCTATGAGTGGGTTTCTCATAGCAGGGCGAGCAACGTGTGGAGCTATTGCTGCTTCCTAGTGTAACTTTCAAGATCTTTTTCAGTGGCTTCGGTTGATTATTTCAATTTCTATCTTTGCAGTGAGGAACAAATTTGTTATACTCAATTTTGTTTTAATAAAAAGAGACAAGTATTTTATGATAAATGAGGTGACCCTGTTGTCGCGACAAAATCTAACACCTTTGTTTACAGGTGTGCGAGAGCATGCTGAAAAACAACCGATTCAATTCCATATTCCAGGTCATAAAAGAGGCAATGGTATGGACCCTGAATTCAGATCATTTATTGGAGACAATGCGCTTTCGATTGACTTAATTAACATTGCACCTTTAGATGATTTACATCATCCCCACGGAATTATTAGAGAAGCCCAAGAATTAGCGGCAGAAGCCTTCGGTGCAGATCATACCTTTTTTTCTGTACAAGGAACAAGTGGTGCAATTATAACTATGATTATGTCTGTATGTAGTCCTGGTGATAAAATCATCGTCCCACGAAACGTTCATAAATCAATTATGTCTGCCATTATCTTTTCTGGGGCAACACCGATATTTATTCATCCGGAGATTGACCCTAATTTAGGAATCTCCCACGGAATTACAACCGATTCTGTTGAGAAGGCATTAGCAACTCATCCAGATGCAAAAGGGCTCGTCGTTATAAACCCTACCTATTTTGGTATTGCAGGCAATTTAGAAAAAATCGTTGAACTAGCTCATTCCTACCATATTCCTGTACTCGTAGATGAAGCACATGGAGTTCATATTCACTTCCATGATGAGCTACCTCTATCAGCTATGCAAGCTGGTGCTGATATGGCTGCGACAAGTGTACACAAACTAGGTGGTTCATTGACTCAGAGTTCAGTATTAAATGTCAAAGAAGGACTTGTATCAGCAAAACGTGTCCAATCGATCATTAGTATGCTTACAACGACCTCAACCTCCTATATCCTTTTATCTTCACTGGATGTCGCACGGAAACAACTTGCTACAAAAGGTAAAGCACTAATTTCTAAAACTATTACGATTGCTAATGAAACGAGAGAGCGTATCAATGATATAAATGGACTGTCTTGTGTTGGTAAAGAAATACTAGGTACTAAAGCAACTTATGATCTTGATCCTACGAAGCTGATTATCTCGATAAAAGGACTTGGAATAACGGGATATGATGCGGAAGTCTGGTTAAGAGAAAGATACAACATTGAAGTTGAATTATCAGATTTATATAACATACTTTGTATTGTTTCAATAGGTGATTCTACGGAAAAAATGTCCTTACTTGTAGATGCATTGTCTCAATTAGCACTTGAACATCCTGCTTCAGATGAGCAGAAGCCAACTTCTATTTACGTTCCAAATATTCCGACACTCGCCTTATCACCTCGCGATGCATTTTATGCTGAGACGGAGACAATTCCATTTTCCGAATCAGCTGGTCGAATCATCGCTGAATTTGTTATGGTTTACCCACCAGGTATACCGATTTTAATACCAGGTGAAGTCATTTCTGAAGAAAATCTTGCTTACATTAAAGAAAACTTAAATGTCGGTTTGCCCGTACAAGGTCCAGAAGACCCTACATTTAAAACTCTTAGAGTCATTAAAGAACGACAGGCCATCCGATAAAAAAAAAAGATGAGTGACTATGTAAAGTCACTCATCTTTTTTTCTTTTATTTCGTTTTTTCTTGACAACGTTTACATGTATTAGCTTCTGCATAAAGCTTCGTCACTTTATCTCCTTCAAAAAACACAATCGGCTTATTACATGTTTGACAAACTATCGTTCCCATTTATGACAACCCCTTTGCTAATATAATGTAAACGTTTCATCTTTAATCTAATAATAATATGTCACATTATCATTGTCAACACTAAATAGTATGTCTTATTAAATTATTCAAAAACAAAAAAACAGCCTAATGTCTTAGACTGTTATTAGTAGTTCAGCATATAACGTTTATACTGGGCTTCAATAAAATGACAAACCTCTTTTACGAAGACAAGATCATCCTCTGTTATTCTATACAAATCTTTCGGGACTTGAAACACCAATTGTCCTTTAAGGTGATGCTGATAGTAGAAAGGCATGTAAAGAAATTGGAAGTATTTGTTTTGTCTGAAGTACAAGCCTCCTCGAATAGCTGCAATGCTTAACGAATCCTGCCCAAATGCTACATATTTTTTAATTTTACCCGTTCCAGCGCAAACTTTTAACACAAAAGCTTTGTCTGTGGTTTCGTATAGACAGACTGTGAAACGATCGCTCATTCGATTAATCAGTTTTTCAACAATTCCTACGTAAAAATCATGCAATGTTTGTGCATAATCAGGAACTGTCCCAACTTCAAGACGCAACTCATCAAGTAGTTCTGATTTATCCATTTCTTTAACCCTCCACCTGAAAAACTTCATAACACTTCATACTTCATAATGGATGAACAAATTTAGCTTATCATAAATCCACTTGTAAAAGGTTGTAACATTCTCGCGGCTATTGTCGAAACTTTTTTTAATTTTACTTTATTCCCAAATTTGCACTAGAACTTCTCTTACTTCCTCCTGGCTAAGTGGTTTCCAAAATAGCTCACCATAAATGAGTAAATCCTGATGCAGATGCAGCCCTGCCGTTTCCTTATTATTCACGGCATCACTTGTACCTGAGTTACCTACATAACCGATAATGGTTTCTGAATTTACACGATCACCAACTTTAATATCTTCTGGTATAGAATCTAAATGAGCAAAGCGATTCATCACCCCATGCGGATACTGAACCCAAACCTGCCTTCCACGTAGGCGGTCAAATATATATTCAGGCGTTTCTCCTATCTCGGAAGTAAGCATAAGATCTTTGTCACGCTCTTCAGGTGACTCATATTCTACATAGTCATGATCTACACGGACTACAACCCCATCAGCCATTGCGTATATCGGTGTATCTGTATTAATGTTTCCACCTGAAGCGAAGTCGTACCAATCAATCCCCTCATGATACCCATTTCTATACTCACGAGGAGCTCCTGGTAAATGGCTCGGAATGGTACTCACTGTTGCATCTTTGATTGGCTTTTCAAGGAAGGATAAATAGTCTACCATACGTTCTACATCCCATTCCTCGAACCCAAAAGAAGCTGGGGGCCCCCCCACTTTCTCTGTTGGACCAAACCATTGAAATTCAGCAACGTCCTCTTTATAAGAGAGCGGAAGTTGTAAACCATGCTCAATGAAGCTTACTGGCATCGCAATCTCATGTTCTTGTGAAGCGGTAAAATATATATCATCTCTTGGTACAAACTCACCATTTCTCTCAAGAACATTTACACCATCTATAAGAGTATACTCATCATCATGAATCTTAATTTTTAACGTCCGATGCACTTCATCAAACTCATAAGATCCACCCACTATTTCCATTAAATCATTTAATTGAAACATAACATCGTCAAAGTGAATGTCCACGGGAATCGTCGAAAGACTATCATTCTCATTCTCACTTTTATTCTCTTCTTGCGGTACGACTTTCTCATTTTCTGAAGGAGCTGCTTCTTGTTGTTGACAGGCTGTTCCTAGCAATACTAAGATAAACATCAAAATCCATATATGTTTCATAGGTCACGATCCTTTCTATTACTAGTCATCAAAGTTATATTCTACTTTTTTCAACACATATAGACAAGCCTTAACTTATTTGTTTATCTAGATTCAACGATCTTTTTAAAGTTTTGCCCGATCTAACTACTCATTAAACCTAAAAAAAGAGGGTTTCCTAAAAGGTCTATTTGACCATTTAGGAAACCCTCGAAGCGATAAGCAAAGTCGCTACTACGATGAGGTCGTGTAGCAAACGGAGTCATTGTCTAACACTTTTTTTCTTTTGAGACATCCCTATTCAATTAATGACGGACGAGCTATTGTAAAGCCCTTTTCATTTAACCCCTTAACAATTGATTCCAATGCTCGATTCGTCCATTCCCTATCATGCATAAGCAAATTTGCACCATCCGTTAAATATGGTGTACTAACCATAATATCTGCAAGCGCCGCAGAATCTCTATAATCCTTTTCCCAGTCATATCCGTAAGTCCAATTCATTAAGGTCATTCCTTCATTTTTAACTATTTGTTTAGAATGATCCGTGTTAACTCCAAAAGGAGCTCGAAAAAAACGCGGGCGCTCACCTATTACTGTTTCAATTAAATCATTTAACTCAACAATTTCACGCGTTTGTTGTTCCTTTGACAACTCTTTTAAATTCGAATGATTCATTGTGTGATTACCAATCTCAAACCCCATTTCATGAATAGCAATTAACTTCTCCTTTCCTTCGGCATTTAAAAAATGTCCATTTACAAAAAAGATCGCTTCTACATCAAGCTGTTTTAAGGTTTCTGCCATTTCTACTGAATACGTATCTGGAGCATCATCAATGGTCAATAATACTATTTTTTCATCTTTATCAACTAATGACTCAATTTTCCAATTAGATGTGTTAATTCGATACATCGGTTGACCTTTATTATCTTGTTCATCTTGTTCATTACTTTCGATTTTTTCAATCGGATCATTTTTGACTTTCTCGTTATTTTCTTCGGTTTCTATAACGGGTTGTTCCTTTATGACAGGTTCCTCCGCTTGATTATTTCCACATCCAGTTAAAAGGGTTAATAACAAAAGTACACTCGTAAAATATTTAGTCATATTCTTTCCCCCATTTCTTGGTATAACATGCTTTACTTCGTTTAATACTATGTACAACCTATTACGTATAATCCTACCATTTACGATAAAAGAGGGAGCATCATGCGTACAAAGCCATGGATTGGACGACGAGTATTAAAAACAGGATTAGCAGTCTTCATTACAGCCTTTGTTTGTCATTTACTTGACCTACCTGTGATGTTTGCGGTTATTACCGCGATTGTGACAACGGAACCGACCGCTGCGGATTCGATTAAAAAAGGAATTATTCGATTACCAGCCGCTGCACTTGGAGCTGCATTTGCCATTATACTGGATCTTTTAATTGGACAGCATGCACTAACCTATGCCCTTGTTGCTATGCTTACAATTGTAGCATGTTCAAAGCTAAATTTAGATACAGGTACACTTGTTGCAACTCTCACAGCTGTTGCGATGATACCCGGAACTACAGACCATTTACTTGCAGATTTTGTTACTCGAATATCCGGTACATCAGTAGGTATTATTTTTTCTACACTCGTAAATTTTGTCGTCCTGCCACCGAAATTCGGACCAATTCTTGTTCATAAGGTAGATAACCTGTTTAACCAAGCTGCAACCAGTTTACAGCTTGCAACAGAACATTTACTACATGAACATGAAGGGGAACGTACTCACGTTTATCGAAAGTTACATGAAGAGTTAACAAAAACGTATCAACTTACTCATTTTCAATATGATGAATGGAGATATCGAAAATCTACAGAGTTTGAACGACGCTCATTCGGTTTTTTACAAAAAAAACTCGATTATTTGCATCTTGTTTTATTTCATATCGGAAAAGTATGTCACCTAAGAATGAATCAAACGATTACACAAGAAGAGTCTCGTGTCATTCATGATACAGTTCACTCATTTAAACTAATTATGAACGATCCCTTTCATCAAATCGATAGTTCTCATTATGTAAAGATTGAGAAGCTGAAAAATATAAGACAGAATTATTTAAAACATCAACCTGTATTATATCAATTATGCTCAGAGCTTATTTCTCTACATTCAGTGGCCTCTGAGCTAGCTCTTATTACAACTGATGAACGGCGATTTTCAATGCAAGAACAAGCTTATCCTGATTATATATTTGCAAAAAAACTACAATATGATTAATTCATAGAAATCTCTAGTTTAAATTTACTGAAAGCAGGTTATACAAATCATCGTATATACCTATAAAGAAAGGTGGTTATTTTTTGCAAAAGCTTACACCTGTTTTTATCATTTCTGTTGCTATTGCCTTCGCTTTTATTTTATGGGGGGTTTTTGCTGCCGAGAATTTAGAAAGACTAACAACAACCATACAAGGCGTTATTACTAATGAATTTGGTTGGTTTTATTTATTATCTGCAACAGCGTTTTTACTATTTTCTCTTTATTTAATTATTAGTCCTTATGGAAAAATAAAGCTCGGAAAACAAGATGACAAGCCTGAATATAACTATATAACGTGGTTTGCCTTTCTATTTACGGCTGGTATGGGGATCGGACTCGTTTTTTGGGGTGTTGCCGAGCCAATGTATCATTTCTTCACTCCACCAACGGCTGAACCTGAATCTAATCTAGCCGCTGGTGAAGCTATGCGGTATGCATTTTTCCATTGGGGACTACATCCTTGGGCTATTTACTCTGTTGTGGCTCTCGTATTAGCCTATTATAAATTCAGAAAAGATTCACCAGGAGTGATGAGTGCAGCACTCAAACCCCTACTTGGTAAACATGCTGAAGGCTGGATCGGAGTAGTAGTAAATGTAATTGTCGTTTTTGCCACAACCTTTGGTGTAGCAACATCACTAGGTTTCGGTGCAGCACAAATCTCTGCTGGCTTAGCCTACTTAATACCTGGTTTAGCAACGATGAACAAAGCTCTTCTTCAGTTGTTTGTTATTATCGTTGTTACCATTTTATTTATGATTTCAGCTCAAACTGGCTTAAATAAAGGGATTAGAATTCTTAGTAAAACAAATATTTATTTGGCAATTACGCTAATGATATTTGTATTATTATTCGGTCCAACAAGCTATATCATGGGGGTTTTCACACAAGGACTCGGGAGCTATATACAAAACCTTCCTGGGATGAGCTTTCGTCTAGATGTTTACAACCCTGAAACTTCGTGGGTACAAGGCTGGACCATTTTCTATTGGGCGTGGTGGATTTCATGGGCGCCATTTGTAGGTACTTTTATTGCTCGCGTTTCAAAAGGTAGAACCATTAGAGAATTTATTATTGGTGTTCTTGCTGTGCCAGCGATATTTGGCGCGTTTTGGTTTAGCGTTTTTGGTGGAACAGGTATTTTCATGCAACGTGAAGGAACAGCAGATATTATGTCTATTATGACAAACGCAGGGATGGAAGTAGCATTATTTGCCGTTCTTGAACAATTTCCATTAGGAACGCTCCTATCAATTCTTGCTGTTTTTCTAATCTCTTCCTTCTTCGTAACCTCAGCTGATTCTGCAACGGTTGTTTTAGGGATACAAACGACAAATGGAAACCTAAATCCACCCAATTCAGTTAAGGCCGTATGGGGTATCATCATTTCTGCTTCGGCAGCAGTCTTATTAACATCAGAACAAGGATTAGGCGCGTTGCAAACAACGGCGATTATCGCAGCTTTTCCTTTTACAATTGTCATGATTTTTATGATGATTTCAATCATGAAATCACTAAAAGAAGAAAAACCTTCCCTATCAATTGAACATGAAAAGCTACTTCTTGAAAGAGAAAAGATAAAATTAGAACGTGAAAAGTTAAAAAAAGAACGTGAATCCCTGAGAAAAGGCTCACGCTAAAAACCATTATAAAGCGCCTAGCCCTCCTAAATAGGAGGGCTAGGCGCTTTATAAAAAGGTTGGATTTTTGTCGATATTTCTATTTGATTACAATTATGTTACTAGAAGTCTTTTCACTATTTCTGCATGCTAAAATGTAAGAAAGATGGCACATTACTGTGCAAGGAAGGGACATGCTATGAACAGGATTTTGTTAATCGGAACCTTTTGCTTTATTCTCATGTTATCAAGCTGTCTAACACCTACTTCAACCATTCAACCACCACTAAAGCAAAGTAGTGCCGAAACAATGACCATTCTATTTTCAGATTCCAGTTCAATGCAAGATGAGAATAGCTATTATGATGCTTTACTTGAACTACAACAGCAGTCAAACCACGTTCCACCATTTATCATTATAGAAAAGACTGAACGTGAAAAAGTAAAATATTATAACATCTCTCATTACCCTACAATGCTAGTAGTCACAGACAACGATATTGCGTTACGTATGGAAGGGCCACACACAAAAGAAGAAATTCTCTCTCATCTAAAAGACGTATTTATTAAATAAGAAAAAGCACTCAATCATGAGTGCTTCAGCCTGTCGACAAAGTCTCGCGTCGACAGGCTTTTTTGTGATTAGAGAGGGGGTTGCCATGATTAGTCGCTTCGAATCCGCTCCCGGGATGGGGGGCACGCTTTCCGCAGGCGGGCGTGGAACTAACCGGCTCCGCCGGTGGATTTCCACCTGCCCTTCCTCCTGCAGGAGTCGGCCCTCCCATCCCGTCCGCTTTTTTAGAGGAGACATGAGAATCCCCTTACTCTTCAACCATCCTTCATACGAAGCAAATAGGAGACAGTTTACAGATTTTTTTCTATAATATGAATGAAAACAAGACTGGGGTGAATGGGGAATGATGTCAAAAAAGTTGGAAGATAAGCGGATGCAAATGGAGATGGTTTGGATTGAAAAGCTAGTTCCAGAAGACCATCTTGTTCGTAAATTGGATCACTCTATGGAATTTGATTTCATCTATGATTTGGTGAAAGATCTTTATTCTTCCGACAAAGGACGTCCTAGTATCGATCCAGTTGTTTTAGTGAAAATGGTCTTTATTCAATATATCTTTGGCATTCGGTCGATGCGTCAGACCATCAAAGAGATTGAAACTAATGTGGCTTATCGATGGTTTTTAGGATTTGGATTCGAGGATAAAATCCCTCACTTTTCTACGTTCGGAAAGAATTATGCTCGCAGATTCCGGGAAAGTGATGTGTTTGAACAGATCTTTTACCGCATTCTTCGGAATGCAATGGACAAGGGATTCGTTAATCCTGAGATTGCCTTCATTGATTCAACGCACGTCAAGGCCAATGCAAATAAGCGGAAGTTTGGAAAGAAAGTCGTCCGTTCGGAAGCACGAGCGTTAGACGGAAATATGCGAAAACGCCTTTGAGAGTCATTTCTCAAAGGCGTTTTGTCTACGGTCTGAAGCACTCAATCATGAGTGCTTTTCTTGATTATAGTTACTTTACGATATGAATTGGACTTCCTAACGCAACCTCAGCTGCTTCCATCGTAATTTCACCTAACGATGGATGAGCATGAATCGTTAATGCAATATCCTCAGCTGTCATACCTGTTTCAATCGCTAATCCTAATTCAGCGATCATATCAGATGCATTTGGACCTGCTATTTGGGCACCAACAACTAATCCATCTTCTTTGCGTGTAATTAGCTTCATAAATCCATCTGTATCATTAAGTGAAAGTGCACGACCATTAGCAGCAAATGGGAATTTTGAAGCAACCACATCAAAGCCAGCTTCTTTTGCTGATTTTTCGTCATACCCAACACTAGCTAATTCTGGGTCAGAGAATACTACTGCAGGAATCGCTAAATAATCAATTTCAGACTTTTCACCAGCAATGGCTTCGGCAGCAATTTTCCCTTCATAAGACGCTTTATGTGCTAAAGGAGGACCTGCAATAATGTCACCAATTGCGAAAATGTTCTTTATGTTTGAACGACATTGCTTGTCAACTTTAATTAGACCACGCTCATCAAGCTCAACACCAATTTGCTCAAGACCAATTTCTTCTGTGTTTGGTTTACGACCTACTGTAACAAGGCAATAATCTGCTTCAAACACTTCTTCTTTTCCTTTTACTTCAGCTGTTACTTTTACACCGTCAGCAGTTTCTTCAACACTTTTAGCCATTGCTTCATAGTTAAATGCTACACCGTTTTTCTTTAAACGACGTTCAACTAATTTAGCCATTTGCTTTTCAAAGCCAGGAAGAATTTGTTTTCCACCTTCAAGAACAACAACTTCTGTTCCCATGTTAGAATACGCTCCCGTTAATTCAATACCGATGTATCCACCACCAATAACAACTAACTTCTTAGGAACTTCTTTTAGATTAAGGGCACCAGTCGAATTTAGGACACGTTCTGAATACTTGAATGCTGGTAACTCAATTGGTCTAGAACCAGTTGCAATAATACAATTTTTAAAATTGTACGTTTGTGCACTCGTTTCATCCATGATACGCACTGAATTTTCAGAAGCAAAGTAAGCTTCACCTTTAACAATTTCAACTTTATTACCTTTTAGAAGTCCTTCTACACCACCTGTTAACTTATTTACAACAGATGCTTTCCACTCTTGAACTTTATCGAAATTAATAGAAACATTTTCTGCAACAATACCCATATCATCAGAATGCTTAGCATTATGATAACGATGTCCAGCAGAAATTAATGCCTTAGAAGGAATACAACCTACGTTTAAACAAACTCCGCCTAGTGATCCTTTTTCAACAATGGTAACTTTTTGTCCAAGTTGTGCTGCACGAATCGCTGCAACATATCCCCCTGGGCCTGATCCAATAACAAGCGTGTCTACTTCATGTGCGAAATCTCCAACAACCATGTGTTACCCCTCCATTAATAGTAATTGTGGATCTTTTAATAGTCGCTTCACGTGGTTTAACGCGTTTTGTGCGGTAACGCCATCAATGAGGCGGTGATCGTAACTAATAGATAATGCAAGAACAGGAGCAGCTACTATTTCACCATTCTTTACAACTGGTTTTTCCTCAATACGACCGATACCAAGAATCATGACTTCTGGGTGATTAATAATTGGCGTAAACCATTGACCTTGTGCAGATCCAAGGTTTGAAATGGTGCATGAGCCGCCTTTCATTTCGTCACTACTTAATTTCCCATCACGAGCTTTCACAGCTAAATCCATGATATCATCAGCAATCGCAAAAATTGACTTACGATCAGCATCCTTAATGACTGGGACTACTAAGCCCTTATCTGTATCTGCAGCAATACCGATATTGAAGTACTTTTTATAAACAATTTCTTCATTTACATCATCAATAGAAGCATTCAAAGCTGGGTATTTACGGATAGCAGATGTTAACGCCTTAACAACATAAGGTAAGTATGTTAGTTTTGTACCTTGTTCTGCGGCAATCTCTTTATATTGCTTACGATGAGCAACAAGTGCAGTTACATCAACTTCATCCATGTGAGTAACATGTGGGGCTGTATGCTTTGAGTTAACCATCGCTTTCGCAATCGCTTTTCTGATTCCTTTTAATGGAACACGTTCTTCTAGTTCACCAACAGGAATCGAAACTGGTTCAGCTTTTGCAGCAACTGCTTGTTCTTGCTTTTCTTCTTGAGCTGCTTTTGGAGCAGTGTCTTCAGAGGAACCACCAGTTAAGAATTGATCCACATCTTCTTTAAGAATTCGACCATTTTTGCCAGTTCCCTTTACTTTTTTAATATTAATTCCTTTTTCGCGAGCATATTTACGTACAGATGGCATGGCAATAACTCTTGTATCGTCAGCCTCATCCTCAGTAGGTTCCGCTGTAGCAGTAGGAGCCTCTTCTACTTTCTCTTCTTTTTCTTCCACAGGTGCCGCAGCACTTTCTTCTGCTGGATTTGCATCTCCAGCATCAATTGTTAAAAGAACGTCACCAACAACACTAACTGTTCCTTCTTCAACTTTAATTTCTAGAATTTTCCCATCAACTGGGGAAGGAATTTCAACTACTGCTTTATCATTTTGGACTTCCATTAGTATGTCGTCCTCTTTTATTTCATCACCAGGTTTTACGAACCATTTAACAATTTCACCCTCGTGAATTCCTTCACCAATATCAGGCATTTTAAATTCGTACGCCAATTGAAAAGCCTCCTTTATATACTATCATTTAAATTCAACGGAAAAGGAAAGATTATCATCTTTCCTCCACCACTTTTAATAAAATTAGAAGTTTACAACCTTTTTCGCTGTTTCAACAATATCAGCATAGTCAGGAAGCCAAGCATCCTCTGCCGCTGCAAATGGATAGACCGTATCAGGTGCAGCAACACGAAGAACAGGTGCTTCAAGTTGTAAAATGGCACGTTCAGTAATTTCTGCAACTACATTTGCACCAATTCCTGCTTGCTTTTGAGCCTCTTGAACAACGATTGCACGATTGGTTTTCTCTACAGAAGCAAGAATCGTATCAAGATCTAATGGGCTAATTGTTCTTAGGTCAATAACTTCAGCATCAATGCCCTCTTTTTCTAATTCTTCCGCTGCTTTTAAAGAAGAATGAACCATAGCGCCATATGTAACGATCGTAATGTCTTTACCTTCTCTTTTCACGTCTGCTTTTCCTAATGGAATCGTATAACCTTCTTCTGGTACCTCGGCACGGAAAGAGCGATAAAGTTTCATGTGCTCAAGGAATACAACTGGGTCATTATCTCGAATAGCAGAAATTAGAAGACCTTTCGCATCATAAGGTGTTGATGGAATTACAACTTTAATACCAGGAGTTTGAGCTACTAGACCTTCTAAGCTATCAGCATGCATTTCTGGTGTCTTAACGCCACCACCAAATGGTGAACGAATAGTAATAGGCATTGTTTGTTTTCCACCAGAACGGTAACGCCAACGATTCATTTGCCCAGCTACTGAATCCATAACTTCAAATAGGAACCCGAAAAATTGAATCTCCATAACAGGACGAAAATCAGTTAATGCAAGTCCAATCGCAAGTCCACCAATACCAGATTCCGCAAGAGGCGTATCAAACACACGTTCCTCACCGAATTCTTTTTGCAAGCCTTCCGTGGCACGGAATACACCACCATTTTGGCCGACATCTTCCCCAAATACCAATACATCTTCATTATTTTTAAGCTCATTCCGCATCGCATCGGTAATCGCTTGAATCATTGTCATTTGCGCCATTGGTTACTTCGACTCCTTTGCTGTATATTCTTCCATTTGTTCACGAAGATTATTAGGAAGTTCTTCAAACATGATACTGATTAAATCTGTTACTTTTTGCTTTGGAGCAGCATCCGCTTTTTTAATCGCTTCTTTAATATCTTCTTTTGCTTTTTCAACAACTTCATTTTCCTTCTCTTCGTTCCATAAATTCTTACCTTCTAAAAACTTACGGAAACGAACGAGTGGATCCTTTTTAGCCCACTCGTCATCAAGTTCAGATGTACGGTAGCGAGTTGGATCATCACCAGCCATTGTATGTGGACCATAACGGTAGCATAATGTTTCAATTAATGTTGGACCTTCCCCAGATAATGCACGATCTCTTGCTTGCTTTGTTGCAGTATAAACAGCAAGAACATCCATTCCATCAACTTGGATTCCTTCAATACCAGCTGCAACTGCCTTTTGAGCTATTGTTTTTGCAGCAGATTGCTTTTCAACAGGAACTGAGATCGCAAAACGATTGTTTTGAACGATGAATACTGCCGGAGCGTTGTATGCACCTGCATAGTTCATTCCCTCATAGAAATCACCTTGTGAAGCACCACCATCACCTGTGTAAGTGATTGCAATATTTTCTTTTCCTCTTCGCTTTAGTCCAAGTGCCACACCTGCAGTTTGGATAATTTGCGCACCAATAATAATCTGTGGTACAACGATATTTAATCCATCAGGGATTTGTCCACCTTGGAAATGACCACGAGACCATAAGAAAGCTTGGTATAATGGAAGTCCATGCCACACGATTTGTGGTACATCGCGATAACCAGGTAAAATCCAATCTTCTTTATCTAATGCAAACTGTGAACCAAGCATTGAAGCTTCTTGACCGGCAACAGGAGCATAGAAACCTAAACGTCCTTGTCGATTTAAAGAAATTGCACGTTGATCCCAAATGCGAGTATAAACCATTCTTTTCATTAATTCTTGTAGTTGTTCATCACTTAAATCTGGCATTGCAGCTTCGTTAATGATATTACCTTGTTCGTCCAAAATTTGAAAAGCCTCAAATTGTTCTTCAACTTTTTCAATTGTTTTTGTACTCACTACGTTCATCTCTTCCTTTCCTTTTCGAAAATTCCAATCGTCTCTTTAACTTCACTTGTAAATCGAAACAAAGTTCATTTTTTAGGTTACCCATTCTTTGTCATAACTATCGTAAAACAACAATATGTGAACCTAAAAATGTACGAATAAATTTGATTCCAATTATTCAAATTTACGTTTATTACAGTTGACGATTGTAGCGACATGATAATTTTGTCATTTCTAAAACCTGTATCAGTCTAAAAAACAAAAAAGTAATACAATTTCCCTCTGTTGCTTAGTCTAACTCAATATTATAATCTTCGTCAATCCTTTTATCTTATCGATTTAAAAGAACTTTCCCTTTGAACTTTTTCCATCTAATTTCACTACTGTGTTATAGATCAATCAACATCCAACTAATACAGATCAGAAAGTAAAAAACTTCAAACTTTTTTTGATAACGTTTTCAATACTTAAACAAATAAATACAAAAAAAAGCTTGATGGCATTTATTCATAATGCACATCAAGCTTGACTGAATCATAAAAATCTCTCTTTAATTGATTATAGGCATCCGTCTTTTCATTAAATTCATCTTTTGCTGTGATAACTTCTTCATATTTTTCATTCACTTTGTTTATTTGGTTTTGAAGATTTTCAATTTCTAATTCCTCATCCATTAACAATGTAAATAATTGACGTTCTGCTTCAATTGTTTCGTTATATACTTCATTTAATTGTTTATACTTTTTAAATCGTTCAAGCATCGTTGAATATAATTCCTTTAAAATACGATTAGCTTCCTCTTCCTCAACTTTTTCAATCATTGGCTCAATCTGAGTAATTTCATCTACACTACTTTCAAGACTTTCCATTTCTAGCTGAACCATGTTCTGTCGCTCTTCTATCGAAGCTAATGCGTCCTCAGCAAGTGAGACGATCTTTTCATATTCATCCATTCCAAGTTGAATAATTTCTTCGTAATACTGATGCTCCTTTTCCTCTGCTTCTTGCAACGGCTCTTGCTGCTGTTCAAATTGCTCCTCCAATTCAACTGCTTGCTCTAGATGCACATATATTTTCTCTGTTACCTGCTCCCCACAGGCAGTGAGAATGAGGATACATGCAATTAACGCAAATAGCCATGCTCTTTTTAGCGACACTTTTTTTCCCCCTTCAATAATACCTAAGTCCTTGTCCAACGTTTTTTCGGCGATATAATTTTTTTACCACATTTTACTTTTCTGTCGCTAGTATATGAGACCGCTTTTTTAAATATGAGCAAGTTTACCCACTTTTTCAAAAAAACTTTTCTACATAATGGGCAAACATCCAACCAATTGTCTTTCCATCGCATAAAGTAATTAGTGAATCGCATGAGATTGCGATGTAAAGAGAAAAGGAGGAATGCAAAATGTTCGGATATGGATACGGTGCAGGTTGTTACGACCCTTGTGGGTATGGTTATGGTGCTCCAGTAGCTGGTGTAGCACAAACAGCTCCAGTCGCCGGTGCCGGCAGAGGTTTTGCGTTAATCGTAGTTCTATTCATTCTTCTAATTATCGTTGGCGCTTCTCGTTTCGGTCACTGCTAATGAAAGAGTAATAAATTTTCGAGAAAGTGTGCAAAAAGCACACTTTCTCACATTTAAACCACTTGCTATTTTACTTTTTTCTTCTTAAAGTAATGTATAGAAGTAAAGGAGTGGTAACATATGATTACTATGAAAGATATCGTACGCGAGGGTCATCCCGTCTTGAGACAAATTGCTAATGAAGTTTCCCTGCCACCTTCACAAGAAGATAAGGAAACATTACAAAGTATGCTTGAATTTGTTATTAATAGCCAAGATCCCGAGATTGCAGAAAAATATGACCTTCGACCTGGAGTTGGTTTAGCTGCACCACAAATAGGTGTTCCGAAACGAATGTTTGCAGTACATACAACAGATGACCATGACAAACTGATTAGTATGGGGATATTCAATCCGAAAATTGTAAGTCATTCAGTTGAGGAAACACATTTAGAAAACGGAGAGGGCTGCCTTTCTGTCGATCGTGAAATACCGGGGATTGTCCCTCGTTATGCACGAATAACTATCAAGGGAACAACACTCGAAGGAGAAGAAGTAACGCTTCGTCTCCGTGGTTTTCCAGCTATCGTATTCCAGCATGAATTGGATCATTTAAACGGAATTATGTTTTATGACCGGATTGCAGACTTTAAAGATGAATTAAAACGAGAAATAAATATATAGAAGAGGCTGTGCCAAAAGGTGGTTTTTTAACCTTTTGGCACAGCCTTCAATAAGTGAGTCACTACATCTTTTAAAAGCCTTACGAAAGCGAACGGAGCCATTGCTGTGCACACTTTATGCTTTTGAGACACCCCCTTTATTTAAGTAAGCCCACTTGCTTTAAACCATGCATAATTCCATCTTCATCAACAGCTTTTGTTACATAATTAGCAGCCGCCTTCGCTTCATCCATCGCATTCCCCATTGCAATTCCTGTGCCAACAAATTCTAACATTTCTAAGTCATTAAGTGCATCCCCAAACGCGTAAGCATGTTCAGGCGCTAACGATAAATGCTTTAACAGCGATTGAATGCCTCGAGCCTTGGATCCCCCACTTGGAATAACATCAATCGAAAATTGATGCCAACGAATATAATCAAAGTGCGAATGTTTGTTGCGATACTGTAATTCGTCATGTTCTTCACAAAATAATAATGCTTGATAAATATGTTTCGATTGATAGCCGTTAGGTTCATATGTCGGGTAAGGTAGTTTTAAACTCCCCATTCCTTCAGCCACATAAGGATCCTCTTTACGGTTAGAGGTTGCCCCGAGATGGTCAAGAAAAACCATAGAATGAGCCATCTTTTCTGCAGACTGCTCCAGCTTGATTAATTCTTTCGTCGTAAGTGGCGTATGATCGACCATTTCTCCTTCAAACACAACGTAAGACCCATTAAAACTTACAAAAGTGTTAATGCCAAGCTCTTCACGTAGCTCTTTAAACATAAATGGAGCACGTCCAGTTGCAATAGCCACATACACTCCTTGATTTTGCAGGTCGGAAATTGCCTTCTTCGTCGAGATAGGTAATTTTTTTTCTTCATTTAACAAAGTCCCATCAATATCAAAAAACACAACCTTTTTATTCACTTTTTTCCACTCCTATTTATCTCTTTTTTCATAAACGACATTCATTCCATTAATTACCTTGTAGGACGTTTTTTTATCCAACACATACTAAGCATATCAAATCCACTCTTGTTGGTCATCGCAAAAAATTTATTTTGAAGAAAAACATAAAAAAAGAAAGGAATGGTTCTATGTTACGTCGACTCAGAAGAAAGCTCGTTAAAGGCTGTCGTAATCTTCTTCCGAAAAATCGTTTATTAGAAGTATAGGGCCTGTTTCTCCTGATTAAAATGAACAGTTATATGGAAAAAAAAGCTGACTTTAGTTTGGTTATAAAATAAAAACATGAAATAACCCGACTATTGCTTTATAATGAAAATATAACCAATGTTAAGGAGAGGTCTATTCATGATTTTTAAAGTGTATTACCAAATTAATTTTGATCAAGTTCCGGTTCGTGAAACGACAGAATCTATCTATGTTGAAGGTGAAAGCGAGTCAGATGTACGAAAAAAACTTGCTCCACGTAAATACAATATCGAGTTTATTACACCAATCTCTGGAGCTCACCTGGAATATGAACAAAGTCGTGAAGATTTTAAGGTGGAGTCAATCTAAATGAAACAAGTAAAAAATAATCAAACAGCTGTATTTGCATTAGGTGGACTCGGAGAAATTGGTAAAAACACCTACGCAGTACAGTTTCAAGATGAGATTATTCTTATCGATGCCGGGATTAAGTTTCCAGAGGACGAACTTCTCGGCATTGATTATGTCATCCCAGACTATACGTATTTAGTTAAAAATGAAGACAAGATTAAGGGATTATTCATAACACATGGTCACGAAGATCATATCGGTGGAATTCCTTACTTACTACGAGCGGTCAATATCCCGATTTATGGTGGTAAACTTGCATTAGGTTTACTTAAAGGAAAATTAGAAGAACATGGTTTACTTCGAAAAGCAAAACTTCATGAAATACACGAAGATCAAATCGTGAAGTTTACGAAAACATCTGTTTCGTTTTTCCGTACGACTCATAGCATACCAGATGCATATGGTATTGTTGTGAAAACACCACCTGGAAACATCGTTCATACCGGCGACTTCAAATTCGACTTTACTCCAGTTGGAGAGCCAGCAAACCTTACGAAAATGGCGAAAATTGGAGAAGAGGGTGTACTTTGTCTTTTATCTGATAGTACCAATAGTGAAGTTCCAGAATTCACTATGTCCGAAAGAAAAGTCGGTGAAAGCATTGATAACATTTTCAGAAAGGTAGAAGGTCGGATTATTTTTGCCACCTTTGCCTCAAACATACACCGCCTTCAACAGGTTGTTGAAGCAGCGGTACAGCATGGTCGAAAAATTGCTGTTTTCGGAAGAAGTATGGAATCGGCGCTATCAATTGGACAAGATCTTGGCTACATCCGTGCTCCAAAAAGCACATTTATTGACCATACACAGCTAAATAAACTCCCTGATAACCAGGTAACCATTCTTTGTACAGGAAGCCAAGGTGAGCCGATGGCGGCTTTATCAAGAATTTCATTTGGCACTCACCGTCAAATTCAAATTATTCCTGGCGATACGGTTGTGTTTTCTTCTTCACCTATACCAGGAAATACATTAAGCGTGAGCAAAACAATCAATCAGCTTTATCGTGCTGGGGCTAATGTCATTCACGGTTCATTAAATGACATTCACACATCAGGTCATGGTGGACAAGAAGAACAAAAATTAATGCTACGATTAATGAAGCCACAATACTTCATGCCAATTCACGGTGAATATCGAATGTTAAAGATGCATTCCAAGCTTGCCCAAGATTGTGGAGTTGAAGAGAAAAATTGTTTCATCATGGATAATGGCGACATACTCGCTCTTCATCCCGATGAAGCAGGAGTTGTAGGTAAAGTTCCTTCAAATTCGGTTTATGTGGACGGAAATGGAATTGGTGACATTGGTAATATTGTTTTACGGGATCGTCGTATCTTATCTGAAGAAGGATTAGTTGTCATCGTTGTTAGTTTAAACATGAAAGAATTTAAAGTAACAGCTGGTCCTGATATTATCTCTAGAGGTTTTGTCTACATGAGAGAGTCAAGTGATTTAATTCATGAGGCTCAAAAGCTTTTGGCAAAGCACCTTGAAGATGTTATGGAAAGAAAGACAACACAATGGTCCGAGATTAAAAACGAAATGACTGATTTACTTGGACCATTTTTGTATGAGAGAACGAAGCGAAAACCAATGATTTTACCAATTATTATGGAAGTTTAACTATAAAAGGGGTTGCTCTTTAAAAGGTTATGTGAACCTTTCTAGGGCAACCCTTTTCCTTAATTAAATAGTCTTGCCCACGTTTGGCGTCCGACAATTCCATCAGCAGTAATTCCTTCTCTTCTTTGAAAATTCCGAACAGCTCTCTCTGTAATTGGACCATATAATCCATCTACTTCAACATTTAAAGCTCTTTGCACCTGTTTAACGTCATCCCCACGTAAATAAGGGGTCTGTAATGACAGTAAACGCTGATAGCGAGGTCTACGTGATGAGCTAGTTCTATCAAGAGCACGCCATGTTTGTGGACCAACAATTCCGTCAACAAGAATACCTTCTCTACTTTGAAAATCACGAACTTTTTGAGCTGTTTCTGTGCCATACATTCCGTCAACCATGGCACCAACTTTTTGTTGAACTTCACTGACGTCCTCGCCACGCATCATCGGCTGAATATATCGCAGCATTCTTCTAGACTCACTTCTAAACATTTCCTCATTATCATCAGGTTCGTCGGTCGGAGAACCATGTTCAATGATCTCTACTTCTCCCTCGTAATCTCGTAACGCTGCCCTAGTTTCGGGACCAACGATACCATCAACACTGATACCAGCTGCTCGTTGAAAACGCATCACAGCATCATATGTTTTCGGTCCAAAAATCCCATCAATAGGACCAGGCATAAATCCGAGTCTATCTAAACGCTCCTGAAGAGCCTGAACGTCATCTCCTTGGTCGCCTCTCGAAAGATACGTCCTTTGTCTTGCTCCTGCAACATAGGTCGGAGCTTGAATGTTTCCATCAGGGAGAGAACCACCGTGTTCCGCCAATTGATTTCTAAAAGTGTTCATATTAATGGATGGACAAGGCTTCCATGCATACCCTGGAAATTCAGTATGACCCCAGACGTTATCGACCGTAATCCCTAATTCGCTCATTAGGTGTTTTGTAAGTTCGAGAGTAGCATTTCTTTGAGTCTCTCCTAATGACTCTGTTTGGAAATTTCCAACCATGCAGATACCAACAGCATATCCATTACTATTGCCAACATGATAGCTCACTACTTCTAAATCATGACAACGACTAATATTCCCATCTTTATCAACAACATAGTGATAGCCAATTCCAGGCCACCCTAATTCATTCACATGATAACGAGCAAAAGCTTCCGCGCTGCCTGTTGTCGTCGCACTATGGTGTATCGCAATATTTCGGATAGCACTTCTCGAACGTCTTCGATACGTTCTGGAACTGTGCTTAGCGAGTGTGCCACGTTTATCAATAATATTCATCTAGATCACCTCACTTATATATATATATCGCAAGCATTTCAAAAAGGTGATCTATTCACAGAAAATGATGAAAAAGGACCATATTTCATCCAACTATAAAAAGGCTGTTCCATAAGGAAGAGCACTGAAAAAGGGTGTTTTTCCCTTTTTCAGTGCTCTCGAATATCTACCTTTTTCAGTGGCCTCTAGTCCTCAATTTGACCTTGTGGGACAACCCCAAAAAGAACTTATTCTTTAATACCAAGTACTCGATTTACACGTTTTGTTAGCATCTTCATACCACCACCGCCAGCTTGGAAATGACGAAGTTGACCTTCTTCATCAAACACATAGTATGCTGGTACATATTCATTCTCAAAAGCATCTGTTAATTTATGCTGGCTATCAACAAAAATAGGTTGCAATATTCCATGTTCTTCAGCAACTTTCTTAATTTCTTCAAGATCAAGGTCTTTTTCCGAACGAGGCATATGTACTGCAACAACATTTAATTGATCCTTGTATTGATCCCGAAATTCGTTTACATTCGGCATAGCCTCTTTACACAAACCACAACTTATTGACCAGAAGTGGATCAACGTTGGTTTGCTTCCAACTAGCTCACTTTTAGTAACTTCCCCATTTAACCATGAAGTAGCCCCTTCTAACTCAGGCATTTGTGAACGTAATTTTAAAGCCATTGTGTTTCCTCCTTAAATAACAAACATGAATTCTTCATATTATATTTCACAATTTACAAGAAGTATACTACCTTGCTAAACAAGGTAGGAACGAATTCCTAATATGATGAAAAAGGTCTAACATTCCTGCTAGACCTTCTACTTATCAATATATTATACGTTTAACGTTTCTTGACCAGGCTTCCAGTTTGCAGGGCAAAGTCCACCAGTTTGAAGAGCTTGAAGAACTCGAAGTGTCTCATCTACATCTCGGCCAATATTATTGTGGTTAACAACTGAGTACATAAGCTCGCCTTCAGGACTAATAATGAAAAGCCCACGAAGAGCAATACCCTCATCTTCAATTAACACACCATATTCACGAGAGACTGAGTGGTTTGTATCTGCCGCAAGTGGATATTTCAACTCACCAAGACCATTTTCATCACGCGCTGTATTAATCCAAGCCTTATGAGTATGGATTGTATCAGTTGAAACACCGATAATTTCAGCATCTAAATCTTCAAATTCATCATAGCGATCGCTTAAAGATGTAATTTCAGTTGGGCAAACGAAAGTGAAATCCATTGGATAGAAGAACAATACAGTCCACTTATCATTTTTCATGTTTTCCTCTAAACTTACTTTACCAAATTCCTTATTAGGTAAAACAGCATCCATTTCAAATCGTGGAGCCTGCTTTGCAACCATACGCTTGTCTGACATATGTACATACCTCCTAAAATATTCTAAAAAATTTTACCGATCTCTATTATAAAAGAACCTTTATTTTTAGTCAATGTTAAATAAGAATAAATGTAAACTACAAATATATCATCATTAACTTTATGACTCTTATCATTGTATTTCATTCCTGACCATAAAGCGAATATCTTGCTCACCTTTTGTTGATTCGTCTATTATTATAACCAGAATAGTTGATTTGAATCGTTTTTGTTCGGAAAATGCAGAAAAAGGTTTTATTTTCCCTAAAACGGATATATATGAATGGAGAATGCAAATTTTAGGAGTTGATCATTTGGAAAAGTGGGTAGAACAATTTACAGAAGGTGCTTTTTTAACAAGTTTATTTATGATTGTTGGACAAGTACTATTAGCTATTATTGCCTTTATAATCGCTCGATCCATAGGCAAAAAAGTTATTTCAGGTAGTTTCAAAAAAGTCGAAAATCAAAAAAATATGTCTCCAGGACGAGTTAAAACATTAGAAAAATTATCAATAAACGCTTTTTCTTATGTATTAATTTTTGTTTTCATCACAATTATGATTAGTATTTTTGGATTAGATCCAACTGGCTTGATTGCTGGTGCTGGTGTAGTTGGACTAGCTATCGGTTTTGGAGCCCAAGGCTTAGTAAGCGATGTGGTTACCGGTTTTTTTCTATTACTTGAGAAACAAATCGATGTCGATGATTACGTAACCACTGGTGGAGTCGATGGGGTGGTTGAAGAGGTAGGCCTAAGAACGACGAAAATTAGAGGATTTGATGGTACACTCCATTATATTCCCAATCGTGGAATTAGTAATGTGAGTAATCATTCTCGTGGTAATATGCGAGCACTAGTTGATATAAGCATCTCATATGAAGATAACATCGATGAAGCCATCACTGTATTGCAAACGGTTTGTGATAAAATAGCAGCTGAGGATAATACAATAAAAGAAGGGCCAAACGTATTAGGAGTTCAAGGTTTAGGGAATTCGGATGTAGTCATTCGAGTCATTGCAAAAACTGAAAATATGCAGCAATGGGCTGTCGAACGAAAGCTTCGTAAAGTATTAAAGGAAGCACTTGTTGCCAATAACATTGAAATTCCCTATCCTCATCAAATCCTTATTCAAAAAAATAGTCAATAATATAGCAATTAAAAAGGATGAGTCAAGGTCGCACATTTACCCTTTAACTCATCCTTTTCTAAATTAGCGCCCTATCTTCTCTTGTACCATATCACATACTTCTTGAGCATTCATTCCATTTGCACTAATAACTGATCCTTGTGTTACTGTATTTTGAATTCCCATTACATTTTGATCCTGCCCTGTAATAACACAGCAATCGCAACCTTGTGCGTCATTTTCTTGTTTCAACTGAATAACTTCATATCCTCTAGATTGAAGTTCTTGTTGTACATCCGTTAATGATTGTTCTACACCAATTTTCGCCATTGTACGTACCTCCACCAAAATATTTAAAAAGGTTTGCAGTGGTTAGCATACCCTTTCATTTACATTTTATACATCTATTTTTTAATAGCTGCCTCTTACTATGTTCAAAAGGACATTTAAAACATTCTCTTTGTATTCAATAGAAAAAGGGGCGTCACAAGACCCCCTTCAAACTAAGACATTTTAAATTGTAAAAACTGAGTAAGGTGCTGAATTGCAAACACAATGGCTTCCTCTTTTGGCTCTAATCTAGAATCATGCAAACCGTATTCAGATCCTACACCAAGCCAGAACATAAAACCAGGTATTTTTTCTAGAAAATAACCAAAGTCTTCTCCTGTCATTGCTTCCTTACAAATCACCAAATTAGCAGAAGGTTGCTCAGACGTAAAGTTTATAAATTCTGCTGTAGATTCTTTATGATTATAAACCTGACAATAATTTGAACCATAATCAATCGTAATCTGGCAATCAAATCCAGTTTCAATTCCTTTTGCAAGAGCTTCGACTCGTTGTTTCATCCTAACCATCGACTCAATTGAAAGACTTCGCATTGTTCCTTCTAATCGCGCGGTTTCGGCAATTATATTTTGCTTTGTTCCACCTTGAATAACACCAATAGTAACAACTCCCGAATCTAGTGGATTCACATTTCTCGCTACAATCGATTGAAGCTGTGTAACAAGGTGGCTTGCAGCAACAACCATATCATTTGCTGTATGGGGATAGGCTGCATGCCCTCCTTTTCCTTTAAAATCAATAAAAAGCTCGGAAGTATTCGCAAATAATAGGCCTTCCTTTGTCGCAATTGTGCCAACCGGATATTCTGGTGCAATATGAAGAGCAATCATTTCATCAGGCCACCAATCCTTTAATACCTCCGACTCGAGCATAGGCTTTGCTCCACCAGGACCTTCCTCCGCCGGTTGAAAAATAAACAGTAAATCGTCTTTCGGTTGCTCCTTTGCAAAATGACTTAATACACCTAAAGCGATTGCCATGTGTACATCATGTCCACAAGCATGCATTGTACCTTCATGGACAGAGCGAAATGAATACGATGTATTCTCCTCAATCGGCAAACCGTCTATGTCAGCACGGTATCCAATCATTTTACTTGCTGAAGAGCCCGCAATTCGTACTATAACTCCAGTCCGCCACGTCTTTATACTGATGTTCGATTGAGGTAATGTAGCAATATAGTCTAATAAATATTGCTGAGTTTTAAATTCCTTAAAGCCTAATTCTGGGATTTGATGTAAATCACGTCGAATGTTTATAAACGGTTCCATACTCATTTTACGCCCTCTTTTGGTAAGCCAATCGATTGAAGCTTACTTTTTAAAATTTCAATAAAGATTTGAATCTCTCCTTCTGAAAGTGTTAATGGCGGAAGCAAACGTATAATCGTCTGTTGTGTGACATCAACTAGAATGCCTTCCTGTAATAGCTCACTTTGAATTTGTTTCACTTCTGTTGGCTCCAAAGTAAGGACAATCCCTAGCATCATCCCTTTTCCTCTTACTTCTTGAATCAACGTATGAAGCTCTGTCTTTAAATCATTTAGAGAATTCCAAAGTTGGCTAACAGCTATTTTTGCCTTTTCTAATTGACCATTCTCAAACAAAACATCAATTACCGTATTTCCTAAAGCTGCACTTAATGGGGAAGGAGCAAATGTCGTTCCATGGTCACCTGGTTTAAACAAATGAGCATAAGTTTCAGACACGATAATTCCTCCTAATGGTAGTCCACCACCAATTCCTTTTGCAAACAAAATAAGATCTGGCTCAATTCCTGCATGCTGGTAAGCAAAAAATTCACCTGTTCGACCGACGCCTGTTTGTATTTCATCCATACAGCATAACACTCCGTAGGTCTTACATAACGATGACACCTTTTGTAAGTATGGTACTGACAATGGAACGATCCCACCAGATCCTAAAACAGGCTCCATAATTACAGCAGCTGGTTTCTTATCACGTAATACGTTTTCAAGTGTCGCTTCATCATGAGGCTCAACCTCATATACAGGTGTGCTCGTTACTGGGAAGTCCTGATAAACGCCTGGCTGTCTAGTTAACTTTAATGCGCCTAACGTTCGACCATGAAAGCTGTTCTTTAATACAACAACACCACTTCGCTCCTCTGCTTGCTCCTTTGTCCATTTATGAACAAGCTTTAATGCGGCTTCTGTCGCTTCAGCTCCTGAATTAACAAAAAACACCTTCCCTTTAATTGAATGTTCAATTAGTTTTTCTGCTAACGTTACCGCTGGTTTATTAATAAATACATTCGAAATATGTAAGAACTTTTCTCCCTGTTCTATTAATGTTTTGATTAATTCGGGATGAGAATGGCCAAGAATATTTACAGCTAGGCCCGTAAATAAATCTAAATATTTTTTTCCATCTTCATCGTATAAATAGTTACCTTCGCCCCGCTCTACAACAATTGGTAAACGACCATATGTTGACATAATGACATCCTTATCTCTTTGAACCCAATTAGACACCCTTTTATCCCCTTTCCATCTATGTATAGAAAGAGCTTTGCCAGAGTTATTAACCCAATTGGCAAAGCTGCTTGTCCATATTTAATTTCATCAATTAGTTATCTTCATTCAAACGACGAAGCTCATGTTTAATCTCTGTTTTCCCTTTTGTTTTTTCATCGATTTCCTTAATCACACGTGCTGGTGTTCCCGCAACAACCGTATTTGGCGGTACATCCTCAATAACGACAGCTCCAGCAGCTACAACTGCACCTTTACCAACTGTCACACCTTCAAGAACGACGCAATTTGCTCCCATTACAACATCATCTTCAACAATGACAGGCTTTGCAGAAGGTGGCTCAATTACCCCAGCTAACACGGAACCAGCACCGATGTGGCAATTCTTACCTACAGTAGCTCGACCACCCATAACAACGTTCATATCAATCATAGTACCTTCACCAATAACAGCACCGATGTTAATACTAGCACCCATCATGATAACAGCGTTTTTGCCAATTTCAACTTGGTCGCGGATAATCGCACCTGGTTCAATACGAGCTTGGATATTTTTCATATCAAGCAATGGAACAGCAGAATTTCTACGATCGTTTTCTACTACATAATCCTCAATCTTCGCTTCATTTGCATTTAACGCGTTTTCGATATCTGACCAATCTCCAAAAAGGACTCCTGTGTTTCCAGTAATAAATGATTTTGTCTCAGCACCAAAATCAATACCATTTAAGTCCCCTTTAATATGTACTTTTACAGGTGTTTTCTTTACACTGTTTGAAATAAATTTAATAATTTCATTTGCATCCATCATTTTCATGTTTATATTTCCTCCTATGTAACAATCTCTTTATTATGATAAAGATAACCGATCCAAAATGCAATCAAAAGAACTGAAAAGTTATAAACAGAAATTACCCTAACATAATTAACAACAATGTAATTGTAAAAATACTAATTAATGTTGTAATCAGTGTAATACTTGAGACTAATCTCGGTTCTGACTCAAATTGAACAGCATACATGACGATCGTTGCCGCAGATGGCATCGCAGCAGATACAATCAGAACCTTAGCTAACAACGGGTCAAACGGGAATATTAGCGTAATTAAAAAAGCGATGATCGGTGAAACAATAAGTCTTAAAAAAACTCCATATGAAACTTTACCCCACTGAAAATTCTCGACTCGAATAAGTGCTAATTGCATGCCTAATATGATCATTACTGTTGGTACCGCTGCTTCAGCAATGATATCTACAGTCATTAATAAATTTTCAGGTACAGAAATATTAGCAATATTTAAGGGAAGAGCAATGATCACTGCGTAGGTAGCTGGCATAAGAAAGACAGATCTTATCGCCGTACCCATACCCGCATGCTCTCTAGCAGCATAATAAACCCCAAATATATTCATAATAATGGCTTGGAGAACCATAAAAGAAACAGAGAAAGCAAAACCTGCTTCTCCATAAGCAAATAAAATGATCGGAGCTCCGTAATTTCCCGAGTTCATAAAAGCAGTGGATAAAATTAACCCACTCTCTGTTGAAGGTGTTAGTTTTGCAATTTTTGCTGAAATTATATTTATAAAGATTAGCGAGAATAATAGAATAAAAGAAAATAACGCCATATACATATATTGCAAATTTAATTCCGATGTATAGAATGTTCGAAAGACAAGACATGGAGTCATGACATAAATTGCAACGGTAGAGATAGGTTTTATGTCAACTTTCTTCCACTTTTGAACGAGAAACCCTAAAGTAAATACAAGAATAACAGGTAATACAACTTGAATAAAAATAGTCATAATTTAACGCCTTCTTTTTCTGTAATAGATTAGTATTGCTTTACAAATAATAACAAAGATTATACTATCTGCCCAGTAAACAAGAAAACGTTTCGATTATTCTTAAATTAAAACAAGACAGCTTAGCTATAAAGTTGCTAACCTGTCTTGTTTTAATTCGTGAAACCACACATATACAATTTTCCCCGTATCTGGATCCGCTTCGAAAAATAGCTCATATTCATCCAAATAATAGTGATAAACCGTAAAACCATCTCGTTCATCTACTTCCGTCTGATCAGGAGTTCCTAACGCTTTTTTTAAGTCATCCTCCCTTAACTGGTATTCCGCAATATTGTAAGCAACAGCCACAGACGTATCTTCCTCAGCGTTCAAAAAAATGGAGGCGTTTCCATAATTCCAATACTTTCCACCTTCATAATGGCCCATTTGCTTCGGTTCACCAAATTGAGTTCTAATTACATCTGAGGAGACCCCTAAATGTAAATCTAACGGTTCAAAGACACCATTAAACCCATGCTCTATCCAGGAAAATGATAGGAAGGAGGATGATTTTTGTGACATCGCAGACACTTCATGTTCTTCTACCTCTTGACTTGACGGATTGTCACCTTGTCCACAAGCCGATAACATAATAATGAATATCATTATTGCAAAGCGCACATAAGACACAAGAACACCTTCTTTCTTTTGGCAGTCTTTATCACAAGGATGGTCGATTTAGCTCTAGTTTATTCAACTATATTGTAGCTGTTGGTGATTTCGAACCCAATTCTCTAGCTCATTTGCTGATAATGGCTTACTAAAGTAATATCCTTGAATAAGGCTACATTTTTTACTTTTCAAAAACTGTAATTGCTGTAATGATTCAACACCCTCTGCTACAACTTTGAGTTTTAAATTTTTGGCTAAGCCAATGATTGCAGATACAACTTCCTTTCCTTCCTCAGATTGATCTAACTCTTTCATAAAACCACGGTCAATTTTAATTGAGTGTACACGAAAGGCTGTTAAGTAACGTAATGAAGAGTATCCTGTTCCAAAATCATCAATTGCTAATTCAACTCCCATTTCTCGAAGTTGTCTCATTTTGGTTAAACTTTCATTTACATCCTCCATTGCCGTTTCCTCTGTTAATTCAATCATCAATTGATTCGCCATTAATCCACTCTGTTTTAAGCTTTCTTCCACTACCTCGACAATATTTGAATCTTGAAATTGCTTCGTGGATACATTTATTGACATTTTTAATTCAGGAAGTCCTGCACCTTCCCACTCTTTTAGTTGTTTACACGCTTCTTGAATGACCCATTTCCCTAAGTCATTTATAAGATTCGTCCGTTCAATAATTGGTATAAACTTACTAGGCGAAACAAACCCTAGCTCTTCATCCTTCCACCGTAACAAAGCTTCTACACCAATGACTTTTCCAGTAAGTATATTTATTTGCGGCTGATAAAAAAGTGTAAGCTTTTGATCCCGTAATGCTTTTTTAAATCGGCTCTCTATCACGGTATATTCAAGTTTTTCTAAACCTAATTGTTCCGTGTATTCAACCACTTCTTTCTTTCCTTTTTCTTTAGCCGTATGTAACGCTAAACTCGCATGGCGCATAAGAGTTTCATGATATTCTCCCCCTTCCGGAAATGACACACAACCTACGCTAATCGAACACGATATTTCCTCACCGTTTATTAACAAGGACTTTTCACAAACTTTCATTAAATTTTGTGAAAAGCTTGAGATTGCCTTTTTCTTATCATCAGATAGTAATATTGAAAACTCTTGGCTATCATATCTTGATACACATCCACGCAATGGTGTAATATCTTGAATTCGATCCGCTAGTACTTTAAGACATTCATCTGCCACCGTAGAACCATATGAATTTACCCAGCTTTTATAGGAATTAATTGACACTAAAAAAACAAAACACTTCTGGTTATTCGTTCTACTAACTTTAATTTCGTTATTTAGTGTTTCCTGAAATAGCCGTCGGTTCGGCAAACCAGTTAAGTGGTCATGGTAAGCCATGTATTCAATTTGTTTATTTGCCTTCACTTTTACTTTCGTAACGAGCTGCTCTATCTTCTCAACCATCTCATTTATTCTTTCAGCAAGCCAATCAAATTGTTTATCTCGTTTAAAACTTAGTCGTTTCGATAAATTTCCGCTTGAAACCTCCGCTAAATAACGCTCAATTTCTCCTAATGGCCGTAACTGCTGTCCGATGATCCAAAATAATATAAACAAAAAGCAACCATATGTAAATAACGTAACGAAAATATCAACAGCGATAATCCGATTTTCTATATCTTGATGTTGTCCAATATTTACGGCTAGAAATAAAGAGTTATTCCCTGATAATTGCTTGAAATAATACCTAATAGGTTGAGTGGAATCCTCATAAATAGTCCAATTATTAGCTAACAAATGTTCAGTAGCCATGACATTATTTATTTTCTCTGATACTTGGTATGTTGGGATGATGCTTACTTCATCAAATCCATCAAGAATAACCTGCCCATTCACGAAATGTCCTTGACTTAAAACAAGCTCTTCAGCTAATAATACTTTTTCTGACAACTCATGATCTATGAACGCTGTCAGCTTCCCCTTTAGTAATAGATGAGACATGGAGAAATTAAATATTGCAATAATAACTAGTACAATTGATATTTTAATAACCATTTGTATTGTGACCATTTGATACTTCATTTCTACGTCCCTACCATTTCTTTAATCAAATTGGGTGGTAACGATTAAGCAAAGGGCTACAAGGTCCTTCCTTATATATTTCTTTCTTATGACAACAAATTCCTACTCCTTTCAAAAAAAAGGAAAATATCCACTTGGATATTTTCCTAAATCACCATATCTTTTATAAATATAGTCATTTCATTTGCTAAATCGACATGGTTAACTTCATAATCGGTTGATCCTGTTCTTGTCATCTGAAAAGTTCGAATGATTGGACGTTGTGGCAACCCGTAATGCTGACCAACAACAATACCAGTTGCTCCTGTCGAAAGCTTGACTTGACTCCCTGTAGGATAAAAAGCTATTGAGCGTAAGAAGTGCCAAACAACATCATGCGAAAAATGCGTATTCGTTAGTGCCATAATATGTTCACATGCCTCATACGGAAAGAGGGCCTTTGCCCGATCGACAGGGGCAACCAGCCGATCAAATGCATTTGCCACGGCTACAATTTTCGAGAGTAAATGAATGTTATCGTCTTCTAACTGTCGGGGCATTCCACTCCCATTTACATGCTCATGGTGTGTTAGTGCAATATGAGCAGATAACGTGCTAATTTCTTTATTTTTACGAAGAACATTAAAGCCCTTCCAAGTATGGTCATTATATACAGGTAATTCCGGATTTTCTTCATCAGGTACTATTTTTCCTAAATCATGTAACAAAGCACCTGTTGCTAGTTCTTGTAACTTTAATCGATCCAGTTTCAGTTTAACCCCTATGATTGTAGAAATAATACAAACATTAACTGAGTGGACAAATAAATCATTATCCTCTGTTCGAATATCCGTTAGACTTAATAACGTAAATTGGCTATCTAGTACCTCATCTATTATGCTCTTTATCGACTTTTGAACTTTTTGTACATCAAGGGTTTTTCCTTTTTGAATAAAGTGAAAGGATTCCTTTAATGTTTCAATCGTTGAACGTTTTACTGTCTCAGAAACAACTTCTTCAATTTTAACATCTTTCAAGCGGTCATCTTTTATATATAAAGCCTCTACTCCCATATGACGTAATCTTGAAATTAAACCGACCGTTAATTGAACTCCCTCCTGCAAAAGAACACGACCATCACTAGCAAATATATGACGCCCTAATCTCTCTCCCTGTTCAACATTGTTGATGTACGTATATCTCATGGACGCCTCCTCTAAAACGATTTCTTTAATTATAATAGTTTTTATGTCATTTGAACATGAAACATAAATAACCAATCCGTAAAGTCCTTTAAGGCCTGGCTACCGGCGCAACACAAACCGTTTCGCCTCTTAAAACCCTTAGCCTCCCTCTGGTCGGCTGCCGGCGCAACACAAACCCGTTTCGCCTCTTAAAACCCTTGAGCCTCCCTCTGGTCGGCTGCCGGCGCAACACAAACCCGTTTCGCCTCTTAAAACCCGTGAGCCTCCCTCTGGTCGGCTGCCGGCGCAACACACACCCGTTTCGCCTCTTAAAACCCGTGAGCCTCCCTCTGGTCGGCTGCCGGCGCAACACACACCCGTTTCGCCTCTTAAAACCCGTGAGCCTCCCTCTGGTCGGCTGCCGGCGCAACACACACCCGTTTCGCCTCTTAAAACCCGTGAGCCTCCCTCTGGTCGGCTGCCGGCGCAACACAAACCCGTTTCGCCTCTTAAAACCCTTGAGCCTCCCTCTGGTCGGCTGCCGGCGCAACACAAACCCGTTTCGCCTCTACAAAAAGGACTCATTGGTTTGAGTCCTTTAGTTGATTTGGTTGATTTGTTGAATCTTTATCAAAATAGATTGTTCTAGATGGAAAGGCGATTGACACATTGTGTTTTTCAAGAATCTTCATTATTTCTAGGTTTATCTCTTCTTTAATTCTTAACCATTCCACCCAAGCAGTAGTTTTCGTAAAAAAATAAAGAAAGATATCGAGACTTGAATGATTGAACTCGCTAAATCGAACCATGATTAAATTTGGGTCAATTTCTTCGTGATTTCTTAAATACTCTTCAATTTCACGTGCACATGCCTCGACTTTATGTCTTGGTGTTGAATAGGTGACTCCAAGATTGAACGTAATCCTCCGCTTATTCATTT
The DNA here is from genome assembly GCF_002156385.1 of Halalkalibacter urbisdiaboli. GTDB lineage: Bacteria > Bacillota > Bacilli > Bacillales > Bacillaceae_D > Halalkalibacter_A > Halalkalibacter_A urbisdiaboli. Next base: position 301,246 of record NZ_MVJM01000003.1, on the reverse strand, counting down.
TTGACCAGTTTGTAATCGGTTCATTTGCCAAGGTTGAGTTAGGTACTGTAATAACGGAATCGGCAAAGGTTCGAATTTGTGTACTCCGAAACGTAATATCTTCTACGACCCCTTCGACTGTTGGTGTTTGAATCCATTCACCTTTCGAAAAAGGCTTTTCCGTTATAATAATAACTCCACCGAAAAAGTTGCTTATCGTATCTTGAGCCGCTAAGGCGAACGCAAGTCCACCTAAACCGAGACCCGCAACAAACCCATTTATGTTATACCCCCATTCACTTCCAACAATTACAATCGTTAAGGCAATCACTCCGAAGCGAAGCAGTTTTGAGACAAATGGCACGACCATGCTATCTTCATCAAGGTCAATCGTTCTAGCCATTTTTACAAACGCTGAGGAATGGATGGATGTAAAATTATATAATCCCCATCCAATTAAGATAATGATAATAGAGCGATATATTCCTTGGACAACTTCAATTGTCGTAATATGGAAGGGTAAATATTCAAGTGCTAAATATGTACCTAACACGACCCAAAACATTCGAAGGGGACGTTCAAATGACAACAAAATATTCGTAAATAATTCTGTTGGTGTTTTCTTAGAAAATCGAATGATTAATTTAAAGATATATTTTGTGAAAATCTTCCGAAACAACAAAAACAACAAAAAGATCGAAAATGCAATTCCCACATCTACCCAGTCTAGATTTTCTAAAAATAAATTAAACCGTTCCCATCTTCCTAACTTATCAATTCTCGACATAAAACACCACCTTCCTTTTTCGTTCTTCATTTTAACATAGATAGTGTGAATCTATAAAAAATCTAGAATAAAATTATTCAAAAAAGAATCTTAACGATACCCTTCGTTCTATTCAACAAATAATAAGTTTACACACAAAAAAAGACATACGTTCGACTTGTACGAATGTATGTCTTTCCTTTCTATTAACTTACAAATAAATAAACAACGCCATCACTAATCTCAACATCGTACCGCTTTACACAGCCAACATCAGGTGCCTGGACCTTTCCGTCCTCCGTATTAATTTTCCAATCATGTAAAGGACAGAATACATACTCCCCAGAAACAATTCCTTCAGCAAGAGGGCCATTTTTATGCGGGCAACGGTTTTGAATAGCATTTACACTACCATCTTCTTGCTTAAATAACGCAATCTCTTCACCATTAAAGATAACAACTTTTCCGATCCCTTTCGATAATTCAGAAACATTGATTGCTTTTATTCTTTTCATGCTTTCTACCTGAGCCATCTTTCATCCCCTCCTAAGACAATACTTCCACTTTTTTCTCTTCAAATAATTCCTTCTTTTTCTCTTCACTATCTACGATCTCTTTCCATGGGTCTTTACGGTTGGAAAGAGCAATATCCATACGCTCAACTAGTGCTTTTCTACCTTCTTCATCCTCAAGCACTACTTTTCTCATATGATCTAAACCAACACGTTCAACGAAGTGAGAGGTACGCTCTAAGTACTTCGCATTTTCACGATAATACTGCATAAATGCGCTTATTGTATCCATAATCTCTTCTTTCGTTTCTGCCTTGTGGAATAAGTCACCAGCACGTAAGTCAACTCCACCGTTCCCACCAACGTATAATTCCCATCCACCTTCAACACCGACTACACCAAAGTCTTTAATTCCAGATTCAGCACAGTTACGTGGACAAGCTGAAACGGCCATTTTAACTTTATGTGGTGTATTAATATATTCAAATTTCTTTTCTAACTCTATACCAAATCCGATAGAATCTTGAGTTCCAAAACGACAGAAATTAGCCCCAACACACGTTTTTACAGTACGAAGTGCTTTGGCGTAAGCTGAACCGGATCTCATTCCGAGCTCACTCCACACTTTTGGTAAGTCTTCCTTTTCAACACCCAGTAAATCAATACGCTGCCCACCTGTTACTTTTAATAAAGGAACGTTATATTTATCGGCTACGTCGGCAATTTTACGTAATTGTTCCGAGTTAGTTACACCACCATACATTCTCGGTACTACTGTGAATGTTCCATTATTGTTGATGTTTGCATGGAAACGCTCATTAACAAAACGTGATGTATGGTCGTCTTGGTTATTTAGCGGGTCAACCATTCCTAAGTAATAGTTAATTGCAGGTCGACATTTAGAGCAGCCCTCATCTGATTTCCATCCAAGCACATTCATTACTTCACGTGGATGTGTTAAGCCTAGCTCACGAATTTGAGCTACGACCTCTTGATGGTCTAAATCAGTACAGCCACAAAGCGTTTCTTGCGTTGCTGCATCATTCCCCGTTGTTAATGCTAATAGTTCAATTACTTCGGGCTTACAGCGGCCACATGAGCGCGAAGCATTTGTACATTGCTTGACTTCCTCAAACGTTGTTAACCCCTGTTCCTTTATCGCCGAACAAATATCTCCCTTTGAAACACCATTACACCCACAAATATTTGCACTATCATCTAGATCTGCAACAGAGATTGCTCCCCCATTAGCATCCTCAGATGGCAATAAAGCAACTTTGCTCATTCCTGAAATGTCTTCACAAGATTTAATCATGTTTAATAACCGTGTTGAATCAGAAGTATCCCCGAAAAGGACAGCTCCAACAACTTGATTTTCTTTTATTACAACTTTCTTATAAATACCTTCAAACTCATCATGAACTCGAATAGCCTTCGTTTCCTCCGAGTCCGTGAAATTACCTGCCGAGAAAACATCAACACCAGATACTTTTAATTGCGTATATAAGATGGAACCTTCATAACCTTTTTCTAAAGAATCAGGTTCAGTAATATGCTCAGCTAATACTTTACCTTGCTCGTAAAGAGGAGCAACTAATCCATAAGCGATTCCTCTATGCTGTGCGCACTCACCTACTGCATACACATTAGGTGCACTTGTTTGCATATAATCATCTACAACAATAGCTCGTTCAACATTTAGTCCAGCTTCCTGTGCCAATGTGACATTAGGTCTAATCCCAACAGCCATTACAATTAAGTCCGCTTTAAGCTTTGTTCCATCTTTGAAGTGAATTCCAGTTACACGATTCTTTCCAACAATTTGTTCAGTATGCTTATTAAGGTGGAACCTCATTCCTTGAGCTTCAAGCTCTTGCTTCAATAGTTTACCAGCTGGTTCATCAAGCTGCCGTTCCATTAAATAATCTGCGATGTGAATCACATCAACTTCCATATTTAAGTTTAATAGACCTCTAGCTGCTTCCAAACCTAATAATCCCCCACCAATAACAACTGCTCTTTTGTAATGTTTTGATGTTTCAATCATCGTTTCACAATCTTTAATGTTTCGGAATGCGATGACTCCATCTAAATCAGCTCCAGGTAAAGGAAGCATAAACGCATTCGAGCCCGTTGCAAAAATCAGCTTATCATAGTCGCACTCAATCCCGTTTCTGCTATATACCTTTTGCTTTTCAGTATCAACTTTTACAATGGGGTCACCAGTGTAAAGTTGTACTTGGTTTTGCTCATACCAATCGTAATCGTTAAGGACGATATCACGAACATCTGCATCACCTTGTAGCACTGAAGATAATAGAATTCGATTATAATTTGGATGTGGCTCTTCTCCAAAAACCGTCATATCATAACGATATGGGTCCTTTTTTAATATTTCCTCAAGCGTTCGAATACCTGCCATCCCATTCCCGATTAAAACTAATTTCTCTCTCATACCTATCCTCTCCTATTCAGCATATACGTTGCTCAGCTTTCTACTGCTAGACTTAACTCCTCAAGCAAAGCCTTTATTATCTGCTCATCCGTAGCACTGGCATCTAATTGAGCATGAGTGACTATTCCGTGTGCCTTTAATATGAATGCTGTCTCTTTTCCACGACAAATTACTTTTAACTTCGATGAAACCGCTCGGGAATCCATTTCACACTTCATGGCAACTTTTATAAATGTAAGAGCTTCCTTTTGATTCGTAACGAGCAGTGTATTCACGTGATTCTCAGCTACTAAACGTTGAAAAGCTTCTACCTTATTGTCTGAAATCTTTTGCTCATGTGTAATTAGTAAATTCTTTGAAGAAGAAATCAGATTGTAGAGATCTTCAACATCCCCCATTCCACCAACGATTAATGCATTATCCAGCGTTTGCTTTTTAGGCGCACTAATCGATAGACAGCCAAATGATAATAGCGCTTCTTTCACAGCTTGATTTATTGCGTAGAAGGATGCGTTAATGTCTCTCAGATCTAAATGATAGTGAATGAGTCCTTTTATAAACTCTTTAACACTTTCACTTGATAAAAAAACAATGTGCTTATAAGCTTTAATATGTTTCAGTGCTCGTTCGAAAGCTTCAGTATGAATAAGCGAATGTTCCGTAAGAGTGGGGTTTACATATACGTCTGCCCCTTCTCTTTTCAGTTTTTCAACAAGCGCCTTATTCGCTTGATCCTTTGTTGGAAATAAAATACCTTTCCCTGATAACTTTCTGTTGTCATACCATTGTAATTTTTTTCTTAACTTTACTACGTCACCTACAACAATAATCGCTGGGTTTGTAATTCCTTCTTGCTTAACTTGATTTGCAATCGTCGATAGGGTTCCTTCAACAATTCGTTGCTTGCTATATGTTCCCCACTGAATCACTAAAACCGACGTTCTCTTGTCTTTCCCTGCAAGTGTTAATTGCTCAGAAATTAACTTCAAATACTTAACTCCCATATAAAAGACAACCGTGTCAACACCCTTGGCCAACGAATTCCAATCAGCCTCCGGTTTCCCATCTTTTCCATGACCGGACACAATCGCAAATGAACGCGAATGTTCTCGATGAGTCACCGTAGCTCCGGCATATAGAGGTGCTGCAATTCCCGACGTGATTCCTGGAATAATTTCATAATTTATATGATTTTCTGAAAGGAGCTCGGCCTCTTCACCAACCCTCCCGAAAACAGCAGGGTCTCCGCCTTTAAGCCTCACAACCTTCTTTCCTTTACGTGCATGGATCAACAGCTCTTTTTGGATATCTTCCTGCCTGAGGAAATGTTGACACGGTTGTTTTCCGCAATAAACCAATTTTGCTCCATCTCTAACTTCCGTCAACAATATGGGGTTAACCAAACGATCAAAGATAATCACATCGGCTGTTCGTAAAGCCCTTCTACCTTTTATCGTTAGTAATTCTGGATCTCCTGGCCCTGCGCCTACGAAATAGACCATTCCGTTTTTCATTTCATCGTCCCCCCTTCCTCATACTCATAGTTTAAAGGAACATCTTTTGACAATGTGCATTTATGTCAGGTATCCTTACACAGAATTTTATATATTTGAAATGCATCTTTAAACCTTCATCTAACTCCCTACTACATCAAGCTTTCTGCCCTTTTTCTCGTTACATTTTTAATTAAATTGCATACAAAAAACGAGCTGAGAAGATCATCTCTTCATCTCACCTCGTTTTTATCAACATTGCTAATTAAAAAATGTAAGGATTTCTATACTAAATCCAATTAATTGTTAGATAAGCATGCTCATTTTTAAATCAATCAATTAATACAATGGGAAGTAATCATCCATTTAGAATTCTTCATCATCCTCTAACGCATCTTGAATTAAATTCGCCAATTGCGGTTGCGTATTTTTTTGCTCTTGCTGCCCGCTATTTTGCTGTTGTTTTGTTCTTTTCATTATTTCTTCAACATCCTCAGACCATTCCTCCCCTAGTTCTAAAAGAGTCTGGGACATCGTTGGTTTATGAGCATTGTTATTTTGGTTAAAACGCTCTGCTACTTGTTTACGCATCACGGCTCCTTTTTCTGGGGCAAACAATAATGCACCAGCGGCCCCAATTAGGCCACCAATAACTGTTCCAATAAGATAGCCTCTTGAAGAAGTACGTCTACGTTCAAACATCGGATCACCTCATTTAATATTTAAGCTTATGTTTTTCAAAGCTGGCTGTTTTTATGTAAGAATTCTACTCTTCTTGATCCGAAAAAAGAGAAAGCTCATAAGATGCTTTCTCTTTTACTCATTACGCCAATTCTCTTAAGGCCGTTATGTTTACTGTAGTTACTTTAAACCCAGGCATTCTACATGTTGGATCTAACTCTTTCGGTACTAAACAATTTACATTTTGAGAATCTGCCCAGTGAAACGGTACAAATACGGTATCTTTTCGAATCTCATCAGATAATTGTCCTCTAACAACAATCGTACCACGTTCCGATTCAATTTTGACTAAATCATTATCTTGAATGCCGTAAGACTGTGCTGTTTCCGGATGGATTTGAATATGGGATTCAACGTTTCTAGCCGCAAGCGCTGGACTTTTTCTCGTTAAAACTCCTGTTAGATAATGTGCCACAACTCTTCCAGTCGTTAAATAAAGTGGGAATTGCTGAGTTGGCTTTTTCTTTGGAACCTCGGACTCATTAGAAACCGGTAGGATAATTCCTCTTTTGTCAGGGTGGGCAAAGCTTTCCTTAAACATGATTTCTGTTCCATCATGGTCAAGTGAAGGACATGGCCAAAACATCCCATTCTTTTCACGAATCCGTTCATAGGTAATTCCATAGTAATCTGCAATTCCACCTTTACTAGCAATTCGAAGTTCATTAAAGATATCTTCTGCACAACTGTACGAGAAGTATTTACCTTTTCCTAGTAACTCCGCAATCTCTGAGAGGATTTTCCAATCATGCTTCACTTCACCAGGAAGCTCTTTTGAGGCTTCGCGTAATGTCACACGACCTTCTAAATTTGTAAATGTTCCTTCATTTTCTAGATAAGAAGAGGTTGGTAAGATTAAATCTGCTAATTGCGCCGTTTCCGAAATAAACATATCAATGGCGACAAAGAAATCTAACTTTTCTAACGCCTCCTTTACAAAGCTTGCATTAGGATTTGATACGATGGGGTTTGATGCCATTAATAGCATCCCGTGAATTTCTCCTTCGTGAACTTTCTCCATCATTTCATATGCGGATATTCCTTTTCGTGGAAGTTCCTTTTCATCAATTCCCCAAACATCAGCTATATACTTACGGTGCTCTGGATTTTCAATTGAACGGTAGCCTGGTAACTGATCTGCTTTTTGACCATGCTCACGACCACCTTGCCCGTTGCCTTGACCAGTTATCGCACCATATCCACATCCTGGCTTACCAATTTTCCCTGTTACCATAATCATATTAAGAAAGTTTCGAACAGCCATGTAACCATCAACTTGCTGTTCAACGCCTCTTGCTGTGAAAATCATCCCAGTTGCCTCTTTACCAAATACAGTTGCTGCTGTTTTAATATCCTCGACTGAAACACCTGTTTTCCCTGCAATTTTTTCTAGATCGATTGTTGTAGCATGCTCTACCAAAGCTTCAAATCCATTTGTTCGGTTATTGATAAACTCATGGTCGGTGTACCCTTCATCTAATAAGACCTTTAATAGACCATTTACTAATGCTGCATCTGTACCGGGCTTTACTTGTAAATGAAGATCCGCAATCTTTGTTGTCCCGGTTTGCCTTGGGTCAATCACAATAATATACGCACCATTCTCTTTTGCTTTTTCAAAATAAGGCATGATCGTTGGTTGACATTCAGCAATATTTGTACCAGCCAAAATAATAACCTTAGCATTTGGAATTTCAGTTAACCTAGTTGTTAAACCTCGATCAATACCAAATGCTACATTTGCAGCCGTTGCGGCAGCGGACATACAAAAACGTCCATTATAATCAATGTATTTTGTTTTCAAGGCTACTCGCGCGAATTTTCCAAATAAATAGGCTTCCTCATTTGTTAATTGTGCACCACCATAACAGGCAAGCGCATCATTTCCATGCTTTTTTTGGATTGACTTAAACTTTTTCTTTATAAGCGCATAGGCTTCATCCCATGTCGTTCGAACAAATTGTCCATCCACTTTTTTCATCGGGTATTTAATTCGCTCACGGTGAAACGCATGTTGGTGTGCATTCAATCCTTTCACACATAATCGTCCCTCAGAGGTTGGATTAGCTTTTCCAACCGTCTTATATTTTTTTCTCGTCACCACTGACTGTTCAATTAGTTGCATTTTACATTGCATGCTACAATATGGACACTGTGTATCATATGTCTTTTCAGATTGTACCTCTTGCTGCTTCGTACGAAAGTATTTTAGTAACAGATCCGTCACGGTGTCACACCCTTTTACTTATTTCATATTTTTATTAATTTACGAAACTATTTTCCAACTTTCTTTTCTGCTTTATACTATCTAGTTCCATTCTTTCTAACAGTTCTTCTCTTAAATCGATATCAAACAAGACTTCTCTTAAATGAACGATATTCATTCGTTCAATCCAGCGTCTAGTAGATTCCAAGTAATTGGCGGTTTCACGATAATATTGTATTAGACCACTAACAATTGATAGTGCCTCTTCATTTTCCTCCGCCACTGTTAGTAAAATTCCATCCTTACCAGTACGTCCACTCTCACCGCCGATATAAATTTCCCAACCGCGTTCGATTTTAATAAAACCAATGTCCTTTGTTTTAATATCAGCCAAGTCATCACCTGCTACAGACACACTAATTCGAACATCCTGTGGTGTATTTAGTGAAGTAACTTTTTCATCTAGTCCAATAGACAATTCGATTGCTTGTTTATTTTCCTCGAAAGAACTTGAATGCCCAATATTTGTTCGAACATTATGAACAGCATGATCATGGCGAGGTGTTAAGTCGATCTCCAGATCGCGCATAACATTTCGAAGGATTTCTTTTCTAACCCCCATAAGACTCATTCGTTGGCGCTTTGTTAACGAAACATGTGGTATGCCATAATTCTCAATGACATCTGCTATTTTTCTTAGTTGCTGTGCTGTTGTTGCTCCACCATTCATTTGAGGGAATACAGTATACGAACCATCAGACTGTGCAGTCGCATTTTTATATAAATCAACTAACGGTTCTTGCTGAAAATCTGAGTTCGAATAAATCATCCCTAAATAGTAAGTAAGGGCGGCCGAGCAGACAGAACAACCATCCTTTTGATTCCAGTCTAGTGTTTCTCGAATCTCTTTAATAGACTGTAACTGTTTAAGCTGAATTTCTTCCACCACTTGATTTTCTGGCATTGACGTACAACTACATAACGGCTCTTCTTTTATATGCTCGTTAAAATCATCGCTTTGAATATATGCTAGTAAATCGCCTACAAGCGGTTTACAGCTGCCACAGGATCCTGAAGCTTTTGTGCACTGTTTTATTTCTTCAACCGTCGAAAGACCGTCCATTTGTACGGCTTCTATAATGGTCCCCTTAGTGACACTATTACAATTACAAACGATTTCCCCTAGCCCCATTGAAGCCACTTGGTTTTCTTCAACGCAAGCTTGATTTATCACTAGCTCTTTAACAAGTTCAGCCTTCTCCTGTTTTGAAATGAGATCAATTAACTTTGTCCCTGCGCGTGTATCCCCAAATAAGACAGCACCTATCGCTCTCTCTTCACGGAAGACTAATTTTTTATAAATCCCCTCTAACCCATCATAAACCGTAAGACTTTGCGTTGTGTCATCCTCCTGAAATTGACCGACAGAAAAAACATCAACACCAGAGATTTTTAACTGAGTGGCTAGAAGAGAACCTTGGTATCCTTTGCTGTCAATCTGACAAATATGCTTTGCAAGCTCCTTACCTTGTTCATAAAGAGGCTTCACAAGGCCATATACGACATTGCGATGCTCCACACACTCACCTACTGCATAAATATCAGGGTCGCTTGTTTGCATATAATCATTCACTATGATGGCACGATTCGTCTCAAGCCCTGCTTCACTAGCTAGCTTGATATTTGGGCGAACCCCCACTGCCATAATGACTAAATCAGCCTCTACTTCACTTCCGTCTTTAAAACGCAACCCTTCTACACGGGTACCACCAACAATTTCTTCTGTTGCTTTTTCAAGCAAGAAATTCATCCCTTGTTGCTCTAATTCTTTTTGCAACATTTTTGATGCAGTAAAATCGAGCTGCCTTTCCATTAATGTGTCACAGATATGAACAACATTGACCTCCATTCCTAAATGAAGAAGGCCACGAGCAGCCTCTAATCCTAATAACCCGCCACCTATGACTGCTGCTTTTTTATACTTTTTTGATGTTTGAATCAATTTTTCACAGTCTTCTATTGTTCGGAAGGCAATTACACCTTCTTTATCGTGTCCTGGTAAAGGAATGATGAACGGATTAGAACCTGTTGCAATAATCAATTTGTCGTATTGAACCTTATTCCCTTTATCGGTAATGATTGTGTTATTCTCACGATCAATAATGGTAACCGTCTCTCCAGAGCAGAGAGTAATCTTATTTTTTTCATACCATTCTTGACTATTAATGATAATATCATCTAGCGTCGTACTTCCCTGTAATACGGAAGAAAGTAATATTCGATTGTAATTAACGTGTGGCTCGCTTCCGAAAATCATGACATCAAATGCCTCTGGTTTATGTTTAATGATTTCTTCCGCACAGCGTGCACCCGCCATACCATTTCCTATAATCACCAGTTTTTGCTTTGTCATCGTAAACCTCCAAGCATATTGAAGTTCATGATGAACCTTCCACATCATGTAACATCTTGATTGTTTTTAATTATGACATAACCATTTTCAAAAAAAATGAAGTATGTTAAATCTTTTAACATACAAAATTCACACAGGTTATAAAAGATTTCCGTTGATATAAAAGGGTTTTTTAAAAGATATATTAAAAAGTTCGTTAACTGTTCTAACGAAAACCTACATCTTATATACGAGATAAAGTCTAAAGCTCCGTATTATCGCTCCTCTTTCTCATCGTCACCTGCTGTGAGGTGCATTAAAACGTATTTACAAAAAGAAAAGGCTGAAACCACGTAAAATGATTTCAGCCTTTTCTTTGAAAAAAATTACCCTCTTACATTCATGCTTTGTGTTACTTCTTTATGACTATTTGATTTATCTACTAACCATTTTATAAATTGTCTTTCAGAATCTTTGGTTTTTCTTGTCAATCTTTTTTCAAAAGAGCGTTTAAGATTTGAATAGCTAACTTTTTTATTCACAATAAAATCCTCCAATTCTGCCTTTTTTAATCTATACCCAAAAAACTAGAATTAAAACCTATCTTTTTAATTTTTTTAATAGAATTGGAGTTTGACAAGAATGAACCAAGCGTTTTAAAGATGGTTTAAAAAAAATGTTAACATATGTTCAGTAGTTGGGATCATTTGTTTCGGTAGACACTCACGTTCAAAAAATTGCAAATCATAACTTTCCTCATCCTTCGTTAATTTACCTTCATAATCCGTCGTTACATACGATATGATCACATTATAAACTTCATCACCATTCGGGTATTGATAATAAAACATTTCACCCGAGAAAACATGAAACAAATTGAGGCTTTTAACCGTTAATCCTGTTTCTTCAAAAACTTCCCTTTTGGCCGTTTCCTCAATCGTTTCTCCTATTTCCATAAAACCACCAGGTAAGCCCCAATTATTTGTATCTGTCCGATGCTGAAGCAAAATTCTACCTACATCATCTTGGATAATAACAGAAGCTGCTGTTAATATTAATGGTTTATTCCCTACATAAGATCGAATCATTTGTATATAGTCCAAAATAAAATGCCCCCTTGCTTTACAAGAAGACATTCCACAACAACAATTTAAATTCCTTTTATTATTCCTCGTAAATATCTTTTAGGACATGCACCGACATAACAGCAATGGGTTCCTACGTGGTTTTTATCGATCTTTTTTGCTTGTTTCTGTTTGTCCCTTATAGTTTTTCATTTTTGATATATGCCCCTCTTTTAAGCATTCTTTCTTGTTCGAGTAGCAGGCGTTTTTGTTGCTGCAGGAGCTGCTTTCTTTCTTGTTGCGGGCTTCTTCTTCTTCGTTTTATCCAAAGATGCTTGAAGGGCTGACATTAAGTCAGTAACATTCGAAGTAGCTGCTTCAGGCTGCTTGTCTGTAGCTGTGACTGTTTGCTCACCATTTTTCTTTTCTTCAATTAGATCCATTAAAGCCGTTCGGTATTCATCATGATATTTTTCAGGATCAAAAGTTGTCGTTAATTGGTCAACTAATAGCAGAGCCGTATCAAGCTCCTTTTTTACTACCGTATGTTCACTAGGTACATTAGGTACCTCTTGAACATTTCGAACTTCGTCAGGAAAGTGAATCGTTTCCATTAGAAGAGTATTTTGATACACACGCACAACTGCAAGCTGTTCTTTAGAACGAATCATAATTTTGGCTACACCAATTTTTCCTGATTCTAATAAAGCACTTCGTAGCAGGGAATATGCCTTGCCACCACCATTATCAGGTGCCATGAAATAACTCTTCTCAAAATAAATCGGATCAATTTCTTCAAGTTTAACGAAATCGATAATTTCAACTGCCTTCTCTTCATTTTCTTTCTTCAACTTTTGTAAATCCTCTTCTTCCAAAATGACAAATTTCCCTTTTACATATTCGTACGCCTTTACAATATCTTCACTACGAACTTCCTTGTCACAACCAGGACAAACTTTTTGATAACTAATTGGGGTATGACATTCTTTATGCAATTGCCGAAGCTTAATATCCTTGTCCTCTGTCGCTGTATGCAGCTTAATCGGAATATTGACGAGACCAAAGCTTATACTTCCTTTCCATACTGTATGCATGTTCTTCACACCTTCTTTGGTTTCTTATTCTTAATGTGCAATACTTTGTGAATATTTATGTATGACCCAAAAAAAGATGAAAAACCTATCTTATATAAAAGAAAGGAGGATTTCTTATTGAAACCGATGCTTTTAACGTCCTCAAATGAAATTCCTTCAGGAGATAATTGGGTTTTCGAACCAAAATATGATGGTTTTCGTTGTATTCTTCAATGGGAAGAAAACAAGTCCCCACTTTTTATTAGTCGAAATGGAAAAAAGTTAAATAATCAATTTCCAGAAATCATTAGCTTTTGTGACGAAATAGAAGAAAAGGTTAAACCCTATTTACCATTAATTTTAGATGGAGAGTTAGTTCATTTAAAAAATGATGTTCGCAGCGATTTTAATATTGTACAAACTCGTGGAAGAATGCGAAAAAAAGACGTCATTACATCCCATTCACTTACATTTCCATGTCAGTTCGTTGCATTTGATTTAATAGTATACAAAGGAAAAGAGGTAGCATCTCAAACTTTAACGAAGCGAAAACAACTGCTTAAATCTTTGTTCAATTCACTCTTGCTTCCATATCCTGTTCAGTTTCAGCGCGCAGAGCCTATTCAGGGGATTCAGACATTTGAGGAGAACTCACAGCTTTGGACACTGATTAAAAATGGGAATGGAGAAGGCTTAATCGCCAAAAAGAAAACAAGTAAATGGGAAAATGGTCAACGTACAGCGGATTGGTTAAAAATCAAGAATTGGCGATTCATTTCCGTCTTTCTTAGTAAATATGATAAAAGTAACGGCTTTTTTCACGGCGCGATTTACGAACATTCATCCGTTAAAGAAATTGTTATTTTCCGGCATGGATTAACCGAAGAGGAAGAAAAGACATTAATTACATTATTTCAAACGAACGGCAGTCAAGTAAGTTTAAATGTTTGGTCTCTTCCACCTTCGATATGTGTAACCATAGCCTGTATTGATTTTGATGGAAAGCACCTAAGAGAACCTCGTTTTCATTCATTTGACCTAGATAAGGAACCTGAACAATGCAATTGGTCTACGTTACAAAGACAGCTTTATCCTCTTCCAGAAAAGATTGAATTAACGCATCCAGATAAACCACTCTGGCCGTCCATCGGTATCAAAAAAGATGATTATATCCTTTACTTACAAAAGAGCGCATCCTACCTTCTTCCGTTTCTATATGAGCGATTATTAACAGTTATTCGTTATCCACACGGGATGCTAAGTGAGGAAAAATTTTATCAAAAAAACCGTCCAGATTATACACCTGCGTTCGTTTCGTCTTATCGAACCGATGACATTGACTATATCGTTTGCAATGATCTTGAGACCTTATTATGGTTAGGAAATCAACTAGCTTTAGAATTCCACATTCCTTTTCAAACAGTAAAAAGCCTACATCCTACTGAGATTGTTTTTGATCTCGATCCTCCTTCTGTAAATGAATTCTCTTTAGCGATAGAGGCTGCTTTACGAATGAAGGAGATTTTTGATAAATTTGAGCTGCCATCGTTTATTAAAACTTCCGGTGGCAAAGGACTTCAAATTTATATTCCTCTTCAAGAAAATGCATTTACGTATCAAGAAACAAGAGTATTTACTGAATTTGTTTGTACATTCTTATGTGAACAATTCCCAGCGTGGTTCACTACTGAGCGCTTAAAAAAAAATCGAGGTAACAGATTGTATCTCGATTACATTCAGCATGACAAAGGAAAAACGATTATCGCTCCTTATTCACCACGAGGAAATGAAAAAGGACTTGTAGCTACGCCATTAACCTGGGATGAAGTTAATAATGGCTTAAAACCTGATTTATTTACGATTCCATCCGTTCTTGAACGTTTACAAGCGAAAGGTGATCCGTTCCATTTATTTAGAAAAGATGCCGTTAAGGACTCATTTGAAAAAGTTTTAGACCAATTATCAACCTTATTAAATCGTTAAAAAATATGAATAGCTTTCGATTTTTCGGACATCATACTAGTGAGGTTTACGGCGGACGCTGTTTTCCTCCTAAAATCCATGCACCATCCAAGTGATGTTCACATAAAGGAAGTAAGGTGATTGTATTGGATCGTTCTCAAGATTTTCAAGATTGTTAACACAATATTGAAAAATGAGGTGTTTCCAAAATACAAAAATCGATACGACCCCAGAATGTTTGAATGAACGCTTGCAAGGTGAAATGGTAAGGAGATGGTCGCATAACGTCGACCATCTCCTTTTTTATCTTAAAATAACGGAGGAAAAATATGAATTCGTTTATCGACCAAATTAAATCCTTTACTAAACATCTGACAGAGGACGTAGCTGCTCTTTTCACAGAACATTCGAAAGGAGTACAAATAAATGAGTTAATTCCACTAATTATCCAGCATCAATACGTCTCTCATACTCAACGAGAATTATTAGGGCTTACGTTTAATACGTACAAAATTGATTTTAGTCCATTTCTAATTACGTTAGAAACTAAAGGAAAACAAAATCAACAAATTCTTGAATTCACTGTTCAATCAGAAGGAATGAAAATTTATTCCTACAAGAGCTACGATGCATCTCTCTCCTTACATGATCGTATTGCTCTTCCTAAAAACATCCTAAATTACCTTTCCTAACAGAAGAAATTACCTCTTATAGTATTTAAAATGCCCCACATACTATAAGTACAATCTTTAAAGTGAGGTGAACAGCAATGGCTAGTAACAACAATAATAAATTATTAGTACCTGGTGTTGAACAAGCACTTGACCAAATGAAATATGAGATTGCACAGGAGTTTGGTGTTAGACTAGAAGCAAGTGATACCTCTCGTTCTAACGGTTCAGTTGGTGGCGAGATTACAAAACGTCTAGTACAAATGGCTGAACAACAAATTGGCGGTAAAACTGAATAATCATGGCATCGGGGCTGTGCCAAAAGGTTAAAAAACAACCTCTTGGCACAGCCTCCTTTCTTTATTATACATAAATAGTAAACTGTAATATAATCTTACAAAATTACTAACATTAAAAATAATTCGTGTTAGACTGTCATTATAGGGGAGTGAAGTATGCACTCTTTTTAAATAATGTATAGATAATAGATAGAAGTTGGAGAGAAATTCGGGTAACCCTTTTCATAAAGTGAAAGGGTTTTTTTTAATCAGCTTATTCCCTTCCATATTTAAAGTACTATCATCTTACGTGTTGGATATACTTGTTAAAAAGGAGGGTTAATAGATGAATGATAAAAAAATAATCTTAAAAGTAAATGATAATGGCTCAATACGTGTTACCGGAGATGTCGAACTAGTCGACAGCGAGGGTAATCTGTTTGAAACTAAGTCAACCTTTTCTCTATGCCGATGTGGTGCTTCTAAAAAACAGCCTTTTTGTGATGGCACACATAAAAGCATAGACTTTAAAAGTGCACCTAGAGCTGAATAATGGCCCCAAATGCTTGTAAACCCATAAAAGTAGTCCGAAAAAGAAGAAATGCTGAGGGCACAGAAAAAGGGTACTTTTCCCTTTTTCTGTGCCCTCGAAGCAATGTGCGGAGCCGTTGCCATCTTTTTAAAAGCCTGCTATGAGTGGGTTTCTCATAGCAGGCGATCAACGTGTGGAGCCATTGCTACTTAATAAGAGTCACAGAAAAAGGGTGGGTTTCCCTTTTTCCGTGCCCTCGAAATGCTCCTTTTTCGGACTACGCATTAACGGTATTAATTAAAAGTTTTGAAAAGCGCCTGATTGATTAGATTGTGCATTTTGTTGTCTTACATGTTGAGCGTCCGTTCCAGCAAATCCGTGCTGAAAAATTGCTTGCGTCCCTTGGAATCCTTGTTGTTGTCCAAATGAACCTTGGCCTTGAGCTGATTGAGCGTTTTGTTGACGTACTTGCTGGATGTTTGTTCCAGCAAAGTTCTGTTGAAACGGACTACCTTGTTGATTAAAGTTTTGATTAAACCCTTGATTTTGTGCCGATTGTGCATTTTGCTGGCGTACATGCTGGGCGTCAGTTCCGGCAAAGCCTTGTTGGAAAGGTGTTCCTTGCTGGAATCCTTGTTGGTTAAAGCTATTATTAAAGCCTTGGTTTTGTGCCGATTGTGCATTTTGCTGGCGTACATGCTGAATGTCGGTTCCGGCAAAGCCTTGTTGAAACGGTGTTCCTTGCTGGAATCCTTGTTGGTTAAAGTTTTGATTGTTAAACCCTTGATTATACCCTTGATTTTGTGCTGATTGTGCATTTTGCTGGCGTACTTGTTGAACGTCAGTCCCTGCGAAGTTTGGTTGGAAAATCGCTTGAGATGATTGGAAAGGTTGTTGTTGGTTAATAAAACCTTGGCTTTGCGAAGATTGAGCGTTCTGCTGTCTTACATGTTGAGCATCTGTTCCCGCAAACCCTTGTTGAAATGGACCTTGATTTTGTGATTGAAAATTTTGTTGATACATTTGTCTGATTCCTCCTAAAGTAAAATAACTTACCCCCTTATTATTAATGTCCCTTGTAATTTTATGAGTTAAAATTTCGAACAAATCATGTTTAATTGGTGTGAATATGTACGATTACTTCTGAAAATAATAAAAAAACCATACCAAATGACTGATACGGTTGATGATTATGTCTAAAACACACATATTTTAGATAGTTTTGTCAAAACGCTTTTCGATGGCAGGAAATATAGATAAAATAAGAATTCAAAGAAAAAACATAAGAAAACAGAAGGGTAGCCGATAGCCATGTTAAAATATCTAGATGACCAAACCATATTAGACGCTTATAAAAAATCAATTGAATTAAATTTAGATAAAGATTTCATCTTAATTTTAAAGAAAGAAGTAGAATCGAGATTAAATCAAATAGAAGAACATAAAGAACTTATAAAAAGTTAATAATCTGTTTGTCTTTTTGTTCTTTTATATCTTTGTCTTCAGTTATGATCCACTTAATAAAATCAAGCTCAATCTGCGAAAGTTCTCTTTGTAATTGTTCTCTAAAATAATTTGTTAATTCTTTACCATTTTCCATTTTGATTTCCTCACTAACCGACATTTATGTAACCGTTTACCATAAGATCTATATTTTGTCTTGTCATCTGTAATTACATTTTTAGTATACCATTTATTCTAGTTTTTGGATAGTAAAAATTCTCATTTATCCAAAAAAAGAAAAACTCCCATATTCAAATACCTCCAAATCCCTCGACTAGCATCCTAAGAGCCCAGTGCTACTTTTTCCGAAGCTAAAAAACCGACTAAGAATTGCAGTAGATTTGACTGTTTTTTTGTTTACTCATTGTTTTATGCTCTAAATAGTTTATGTTTCTTAAGACCTGTCTAAGATAGTGTGAAGTGGATACATGTTGATTAAGGGGGAGATTTTTATGGTATCTTTCCGGGGAGACGCCCATAAATTTTATTTAAAATTAAAGAAAAATTCGGGAAAAGGGTTGAAGCTGACTGAACTAAAAGAGATTCAAGAATTAAAAGAAATGTATCAGTTTTATCAAGCGCTCGATCCCTTAACACTCGAAAATATTCATTATCGCATGCTAAAGGAAAAAAACGGCAGTGGTTTAATCCCTATTTTAGTAACAGCTGTACCATGGGTGCTCTTTATTTTCAGCAACAAAATACAGGAGTTTTTTGAAAAAGATACGAATTATTTATGGTTGTTATTTGTGTTTATTTACTTAAGTGCTGTCACAATTAGTGTTGGTATACATTTTAGGGAAAAAGCATGGGCAACTGTTCATTCCCGAATGATTGAAAATATTATTGATGATAAATTAAAGGATAAGGAATAGGCATTGAAAAAGTGATGTCCCCAAAGATTAAATTTGACCTTTTGGGACACCACTTAAATATAACTTCTAATGCACTTAGAGATTATACTAAACTTTAGACCATGATTTTACATACATGATTTGTAAACTCTACTGGATCTTCCACTGGTAAACCTTCAATTAAACGTGCCTGATTATATAACAGGTTAGTATATAAATTAAATTTCTCTGCATCGTGGTCGTATGCAGCTTTTAATGATTGAAACACATTATGATTCGAGTTTATCTCAAGAATTTTATCTGCTTTTATATTTTGATTGTCAGGCATGGCTTTTAAAACTTTTTCCATTTCGATGGTTACATCACCTTCTGTTGCTAAACAAACTGGATGTGATTTTAAACGTTTAGAGACTCTCACGTCTTTAACCTTATCTTGGAGGATAGTTTTCATTTTTTCAAAAAGTTCTTTGTTATCCTGCTCTTCAGTAGTTGTTTCATCCTTTCCTTCTTCCGCTTCCAAGCCAAGGTCACCGCTTGATACGGATCTAAATTCCTTCTCTTTAAAATTCATTAGCATTTTGATTGCGAACTCATCGATATCCTCTGTAAAATAAAGAATTTCGTACCCTTTATCTAACACTAGCTCTGTCTGTGGAAGTCGTTCAATTCGCTCGTAAGATTCTCCGGCAGCATAATAAATATACTTTTGCTCCTCTGGCATTCTTGATACGTACTCATCTAGTGTCACCAATTGCTTTTCTTTGGACGAGTAGAACAGTAATAACTCCTGCAACGTTTCTTTATTACTACCAAAATCACTATATACACCATATTTTAATTGTCTACCGAATGATTTAAAGAACGTTTCGTACTTCTCACGCTCATCCTTCAAAAGAGTTTGCAACTGACTCTTAATTTTATTTTTGATGTTTTTTGCAATAAGCTTTAACTGTCTATCGTGTTGTAGCATCTCTCTGGAAATGTTTAACGACAAATCTTCTGAATCAACCATTCCTTTAACAAAACTAAAGTAATCCGGAAGTAAGTCTGCACACTTGTCCATAATTAGAACTCCATTTGAATACAGTTCAAGCCCCTTTTCAAATTCTTTTGAATAGTAGTCAAACGGAATATTTTCGGGAATGTATAAGATTGCATTATAGCGAATCGCTCCATCCACACTAATGTGAATATGCTTTAGAGGTTTATCAAAGCCGTAATGCTTCTCCTTATAAAAATTCTCATAATCTTCTGTAGTTAATTCATTTTTATTTTTTCTCCAAATAGGAACCATGCTATTGATAATTTGCTCTTCTTGATACTCAGTATATTCGTTGTCAGTCCCTTCTTTCGGCTCTCTCTTTGTGACATCCATTTTAATTGGATAACGAATAAAATCCGAATATTTTTTAATAATTGCCTTTAATCGATACTCTTCAAGGTACTCATCAAATGTGTCTTCTTCCGTATTTTCTTTTATTTTAATTGTAATTTCAGTTCCAACTGAATCTTTATGAACCGTTTCAATTGTATAACCATCCGCCCCATCAGATTCCCATTTATAAGCCACGTCACTTCCTAATGCTTTACTAACTACAGTAACAACGTCTGCGACCATAAAAGCCGAATAGAAGCCAACACCAAATTGTCCAATGATGTCGTGTCCGTCTTTTATCTCATTTTCGTTTTTAAACGCGAAGGAGCCACTCTTTGCAATCGTTCCAAGGTTTATCTCAAGCTCTTCCTTCGTCATACCAATTCCAGTATCTGAAATCTTTAATGTTCGGTCTTCTTTGTCAGCTTCCACCTTTATGTAATAGCTTTCCTTATCGAAGTTTAACGTGTCATCTGTTAATGCCTTATAGTAAATTTTATCAATAGCATCACTTGCATTTGAGATTAACTCTCTTAGAAAAATTTCCTTTTGCGAATAAATAGAGTTAATCATCATCTCTAATAGTCGCTTAGACTCTGCTTTAAATTCTTTTTTAGCTGTAGTCCCCATCAAAATATTCTCCTTTCAACCTGTTTATGATTTCTTTTTGGCACTCAATTGTACCAAGTGCTAACACTTCTTTTTATTTAACATAGGCTGTCTTTCGTTGTCAATAGAATGCGTTTATTTCTGTTATACCTTTGAAAAAATAATTAGGCTCAACGGATAGTTATAGTTACATAAACTAAAGTATAGATCATGATGCAAGGAGGTCTCATTGTGATAAAAATAAAAAGTGAAACGAAATCCTTATCCGATTTAATCGATCACTTTGAGCATTCATACGGAATTTTAAAACAGCTCGACTCTCATAAAGAAATCTATCAATATAGCTCATTGGTGCAATTGCAATTCGAAGTAAATTTAAGAGAACTTGTACTAAATGCAGCATTGGCGTTAGACAGTAGCAGCGTATCATTTGCAACATTTAAAGAGGCGAGATGCAACGAAGAGTTTTGGAGATTAACCGATTATGGTGGTTTCAAATTAAAGCAAGGAGTAGTACCTTCAAAAGCGATTCAAGATATCTTCATAAATAGTAATCTATATGCCTTTGAATGTGCGACTGCCATGATTATTGTCTTATATAAAGCCGTACTTGATGCAGTTGGTAAGGGTGCCTTTAACGATTATTTTCAAGGGCTTTTATTATATTCATGGGAACATGACAAGGATCTTGGGATTCATATCTTAAAGGATTCAGAACCTATTTATGGGGATATTTTATATTTTAATAACCCTGATGTAAACCCTGATACGTCGTATTGGCGTGGTCTTAACGTTATCTACCTATCAAATGATTTATACTACGGTCATGATGTTGGTGTATTACCAGCCGATAAAATCATTGAGTTGTTAAACGAGTACCGGAAACCAAATGCGACCAAATCGGCTTATTTAATGGATGAACCTATTACACGGTTAGATTATAAAAAAATTTATAGATTAAAAGAAACTCAATCAAGATTTTTTGAGCCGAACGGAATTTATGTAAGCATTGGTTCACATCGCTTTTCATGGGATTTCGAATTATAATCAAATGAAAATATTCTGATCAAACTTTGTTCATAGTTCCCACCCCATACGTAAAGTAGCTAGATTCATTTCCCCGTACTGTCTCCGATAAAAACCAATAAAAAACTGCTGATAAGTCAGCAGTTTTTTAAGTGTATTCACGGCTTTAGGAGACAACAACCGTCCAACCAAATGGATCAGCCTCAATCCCCTTTTGAATACCTGTTAATGTATTATATAATTTCCTAGATATTTCACCAGTCTCACCTTGATTAATAACCATTTTCTTATCTCCCCACGCAAATTCACCAATCGGCGAAATAACAGCTGCAGTTCCTGTACCAAACGCTTCTTCTAGCTCACCTTTGATAAAAGCTTCATAGACTTCAGCAATCGAAATTCTTCGTTCTTGAACCGGAACATTCCAGTGTTTGAGAAGTTGAATGATCGAATCTCTTGTAATTCCCTCTAAAATACTTCCGTTTAAGGCGGGGGTAACGATTTCGCCATTAATTTTAAAGAATACGTTCATACTCCCTACTTCTTCGACATACTTCTTTTCAACCCCATCTAACCACAATACTTGAGAGTAACCACGTTTCGCTGATAAAATTTGTGCCTTTAAGCTAGCAGCGTAATTTCCTCCTGTTTTTGCATCTCCAGTACCACCCGGAACAGCACGCACAAAGTCAGTTTCAACAGCGATTTTTACTGGATTGATCCCTTCCTTGTAATAGGCTCCCACTGGGGAAAGTGTAATCATAAATTGAAAAGTCTGAGAGGAAGCTAAACCTAAATAAGGCTCAGTTGAAAAAATGAACGGACGAATGTACAAAGATGTTCCTTCAACCTTCGGTATCCAATCTTTTTCAATTTCTAACAACTTTTTTAATGCTGTAAGAACAAAATCCTCATCTACTGCTGGAATGCATAAACGCTCACTTGACCGATTTAACCGTTCAAAGTTTTTCTCAGGTCGAAAGAGCAAAATATCGTCTTCAGCAGATAAATAGGCTTTTAATCCCTCAAATACAGATTGGCCATAATGCAGAATTTTCGCTGAGGGATCTAATGTTATTGGTTGATAGGGAAGAATTTGCGGATTAAACCAGCCCTTCCCTTCCTCATAGTCCATGACAAACATATGGTCAGTAAATACTCGTCCAAATTCTAATGTGTCTGGCAGTGGTTTTGATTTTCGATTTTCACATAATGTAATCTTAATTTCCTTGTTGTCCAATTCTAATCCTCCTACTTAGCTCCGAAAACATATTTTAAGCGTTTTTTGCTAAGTCTATGTTTAACATGTATTTCCTTCTTGATTCAATGGCAAAATATGAAATGAATCCGATATAAAGGGGGTGAAAACATGACGAAAAAAGGTATTCAAAACGCTAGTATCGAACAAGTGCAGCATGATCATGAGACGCAATCAGCGTTTAAAGTCGATAACCCTAAGAAACAAAATACAAAAAACAAAAAATAAATCTGTTCGGGAGCCATTTGGTTCCCTCTTATTTTAATACTTCTTAGTATAAAATTTCACTATAAATTTTTTCGTAATTCATAATTTTAGAGCTTTTTATTCAAATTAAAAAATTGGAGGTGAAAACATGATTGGTCTTATTGTCAAAATCTTTGTTTGTCCAATAACAGTGATGATCGCTTCTCTTTTATTTGCTAATGTTTATTATGCACATGTCATTCAGCCAATTGTAGTCGGATTACTTCTCGCCTTTTCAGGTCATATGATGGAAGTTATTATATTAAAGAAAAGTACTTTATGGCTAAGTGCAATTCTAGATTTTGTTGCGGCAACACTCATCGTATACTTTGTATCACTACTTTTCGGTACTGCTCTCGTTACATTTACAGGGGCTTTACTTACAGCCTTATTGTTAACCTTTACCGAAGTCATCCAACACGGTTGGCTTATTAACAGTGGAAGAACAGTAAAATCACCAACCTGATTAGGTTGGTGATTTACCTCTTTAACTTTCTTTTAAAGACTTTTCCAGAAATGACTCTAATACTTCAACACTTGTCATATGCTGATTGCAAGTAGAACTATCAAAACAAACATAGTTTCCGATAGCCTTATAATAATCCGGATTATTCAATTTTCTTGCTTTCGTGATCGTAGTAATAAAGGCAACCTGACCATGTCGATGGCAAAAAGAGCATAAACTTTCTTTATTAAGTAGGAAGTATTTACATTCAATCCCAACCATTTGACCGTTTCGTGAGTAGACAATATACTTTTTATTTGTCCCTACATCATTCCAGCTTAGGTAAGTAAGAAAATTCAATTGAACTGAAGATAAGTTGGGATATTTTAACTTTTTATTTTTTGGAAACAGCTTCTTCAATTCCTCCCTACTTAAAGTAGGAAACGGAATAACATACTGAGAAAGTCGTCCAATACTGGTTTTCTACTTTACCCAAATGTTAATAAATATGATTGTGAATTGAATAGTACAGAGAACCCCAATCTCCTTTTCCATGTCTTTACTCTTGCCTGTTTTTATTAAAACTACATCCTTCACCTACTCCAATATATACTTGTTTCATAGTATATATTATCTGCTTAGGGAAGGAGGGATATCATGTACGGATATGGTTATGGCTACGGTGCACAACCAACTGCAGTTGCTCCAACAACAGCTGCGGCACCTGTAGGCGGATTCCCTTTAATTGTTGTTCTATTCATTTTATTAATCATTGTTGGCTCGGCTTACGTAAAATCTTACTAAGTCGAACGTAAACACTGTTTTTTGTGGCTCAGTATCTGTCCTACTATGAGAACCAAAATCATAGTAGGACTTTTAAAAAATGTAGCTTTCAGGTTGTTATAAGAGGTAAAATCGTCCATTTGGTTTTTTATTCCTAAATACTATAATCATTACTCTACCTTTTAGCAAAAGTGCCAAGCTGTTCAGATGAATAGACAGCGATCCCTTTACGGTTCATTTGAGCTATTGAAAACATCGCTAAAGCCACTTCCTCAGCGTCAATTGCTAACCGCCTATTTACCTTCCCTGTCATTTTGTTCAGCCCTCGGATTAACGTACTTGCCAACTCCTCCATTAATCTATGTTCATTTCGCTTACCAAGAAGTAGAGACGGTCTTATAATAGCCATTGATTGAAAAGGAATTAATTTTATTTTTTCTTCAAGCTCCCCTTTCATTTTTGGATACCATAACAATGAATGTGGATTCGCATTCATCGAGCTTATTTGTAGAAACTGTTTTGCTCCTTGCTGTTCTGTTAATTTAGCCAACTGAAAGGGATACTCCACATCTACCAGGTACATAGCCTCCTTTGAACCGGCTTTTTTTAACGTTGTTCCTAAACAACAAAACACATCATCGACAGCAAAATGTTGTTGAACCCTTTCTAGATTCCTAAAATCTGTCATTATCTCAATAAGTTTAGAACATTTGACATTAAGAAGTTTTCGAACGAGAACATATACTTTCTCATAATTGCTCTCTTTAAGTAATATTGCTAGCAATTTAGTACCTACCAATCCCGTAGCTCCTGCTAAAAGCGCCGTTTTTCCATTCAATTCTTATTCCATCCTTTTCGTTCATTTTCAGTTATATGGTGTAGCGGATTTTTTTTACAAGGAAAAAAGATTGTCCCAAGTGTATAGAACCTTAGACAACCTCCTTAAAGCTTATTCATGTTTCTCAGTAAGACGTAGTTTAAACGTTATTTTAGTTCCACGCTTTTCATTTGATTCAATAAAAAGTCTTCCACCTACCGAGCGAGCCCGCTCCTCCATACTAAATAATCCGACTCCTTTTGGACGGATTTCTAAATTAAAGCCCCTCCCTTTATCTACTATTGTAATAGTTAACTCATTTTGATCCTCTACTACGTTTACAAACGCCTCCTGAACACCTGCATACTTTTGAATATTTGTTAACGCTTCTTGAATAATTCGGTAAATGCTAGTCTCCACCTGTAATTCCAATCTGCGTTTAATTTGAATGTTTAGATGAACAGTGATTCCATAATGCTGACGATAACGATTAATAAACGAGCGAGTAGCAGGAATTAATCCTAAATCATCTAATATAGATGGTCTTAACTCCCAAGAAAGTCCTCGCACCTCTTCAATTAATGTTGAAACATCTTCTTGTAACTGTGATAACAACGGATGAGCGGATACAGTATTTACTCGATTAATCGTAATCAGCATACTATATAAATTTTGTCCAAGACCATCATGTAACTCCCTAGATAGTCTTTTTCTCTCATCTTCTTGAATATTAATCATTTTGGTCATCATTAATTGCAGCTCTTCCTCGGCCTTTTTTTGTTCTGTGATTTCATGGCGAATAGCCAAATACTGATATGGCTTACCGTTTTCATTTAAGAATGGAACGATGGTTGTATCAACCCAATAGTAACTTCCATCCTTTGCTTTGTTTTTAATTTCACCTTTCCAAGTCATCCCTTTAGAAATCGTTTTCCATAAGTCAATAAAAAATTCTTTTGAGTGGTAGCCTGAATTAATAATACGGTGATTTGCACCAATCAGCTCTTCTTGCGAGAATTTAGAAACCTCACAAAATTTTTCATTTACATACGTAATTGTCCCTTGTTGATCAGTTACAGCGACGATGGTTGAAGCGTCTAGAGCTGCCTTTAAATCGAGCAGTTCATGTAAAGATTCGCGAAGCTTTTGCTCATTAACCTTATTCTCAGTTATTTCCTTTCGTATAGAAAGATATTGATAAGGCTTACCCGCTTCATCTAAAAAAGGAACAATTGTTGTATCAACCCAGTAATAGCTTCCATCCTTCGCTTTATTTTTAATTTCCCCCTTCCAGACAGAGCCTTTCGTAATGGTTTTCCATAAATCTGAAAAAAACTCTTTCGAATGATAGCCAGAATTTATAATTCTATGGTCATGGCCAAGTAACTCATCCTCAGAGTATTTGGAGACTTCACAAAATTTCCTGTTCACATACGTTATTTTTCCTCGCTCATCCGTTACCGCAACAATAGAGGCTTCATCGATAGCATTTTTCAATTCATCAATTTCACCAAGACTACGATCTAATTTCTTCTGAACGATGTTCGAATAATGATTATCCTTTATAATTAAAGAGAGGAACTCTCTATCTTTTTCATGCGTCATAACCCTATTGATTACAAATGAGATTGGAAAGGTCTCACCATTTCTTTTTCTACCGATTCCTAGTGAAACATCGGAGGTTTCTTCCTTCCTTACGTTAAGCTCAGGAATTAACTCCTGTATGTTCATCCCTTTTTTCCAATCCGTTACTAAAAACATCTGCTTTGCCTGTTCATCCATTGAAAGTATAATTCCAACATGATCCGTTATAATATTACCATCTAACGTCTTACGATTAATCTCCAACACTTTCACCTCAACTACATCTAGCCTTAGTCTATACAATTCTGAAGAATCTTCTCAATGTCCTGTGCTTTTTTATTTAATAGAGACAAGTGTTTAGAGGTAAACGAATATTTATAACGATTCCCCCCTAAAAGAACTCCCCATGGTGATTGCTTATAATAAATAGGGACTGCGATAGCCGCTATTAATTGTTCAGCTAACATAATTGGATATTCCGTCGGCTTTCCGATAATCAAATGAGGGAAAGAAGTAATCATCATACTTCTACCACTACGAATTACGTGACCTGATATCCCTTTTCCGTAGCGTACCACAATACGCTTATATTTATCATTTCTGTTGCCGACCGCATACTTCCACTTTAAATGATTGCCATCATGATCATAAATGGCTAACCCGACAAAGTCTGCCGGTAACTCAAGAGAGATATCATGACAAATTGTTATTAATTGTTCATCTAAATGAATCAACACCATCAGCTTCCTATCTAAATTCCATAGTCTAATAACCCTTTTTTCACTGCATACTTTACTAATTCAGGTCTAGTTTTTAATTTTAATTTCCCCATAAGCTTTGCTTTATGCGTTTCAACAGTTTTGACACTGATAAAGAGTTGTTCGGCAATCTCTTTATTTGCATAACCCTTTGCAATAAAAGTCAATATCTCCTTCTCACGATCAGATAACTGCTCAAACGTATCAATTTGTTCGCCTTGTTTCATTTTGACTAAATACTCTTCCATCAATCTCTTTGTTGCCGTAGGGTGTAAATACGCTTGACCATTTGAAACTGAGACAATAGCTGCTATAAGTTCGTCATGCGGAGCACTTTTTAAAATACATCCTGAAGCCCCTGCTTGGATGACCCTAAAGATATATTCATCATCATCGTGCATCGTTAATATTAGTATTGACGTGTCAGGTAATTGTTTTTTTAGTTCGGAGGTTGCGGATAAACCGTCCTTTCCATGCGGCATACTTAAGTCCATAATTATGACATCTGGATTTAACTCCTGTGCTTTTTGAATTCCTTCATTTCCTTCAGATGCTTCACCAACAACCGCCATGTTTGGTTGAGCATTTAATAGCATCGTTAAGCCCATTCGAACGACGGCATGGTCATCAACTAATAACAGTTTTATCATCTACTTCATCATCCCTTCACATCATTTTTCTAGTCTAATCATTTAAAAATCCAAACAGTTGGTACTGTGCTGAACTATATTATTTTACGAGTGGTACATAAATATCGGTCCTGCACCCTTTTTCCTTTTCAGAATAAATATGAAAAGTCCCACTGAAAAGCTCCACTCTTTGTTTCATTGAATCAAGTCCTAAATGATTACCACTTGCAAAAACCTCTTCTAGATCAAATCCGATTCCCTCATCTTCTATGGAAATGTGCAAACGGTCAGACTCCCAACGAAACGCTAGTCTCACCTGACTTGCATCCGCATATCTTGCGGTATTATTAAGTGTTTCTTGTAACACACGGAAAAGGGTGATATTCACTTCTTCAGATAAGCTAAGTTCCTCACCAACTGTTTCAACCTGAGTCATGATACCAAAGGTTGAAGTATAAATTTTCAAATATGATTTTAATGCTGAAACCAATCCTAATTTTTTTAATGAAAGTGGATAAATTTCTGTTGAAAGCCAACGTAACTCTTCAATAGTTCTTTCTGTTTGTTGTCGCAATTCCCTCGTGAATTTTTTAATTTCCTTTTGTTCAACTCCACTTTCAATAATTTGTAAGCCTGTAAAAATACTAAATAAAGTCTGAGCAATTCCATCATGAAGTTCATTTGCAATACGTTTATTTTCTTCTTCCTGTGCTTGAATAATATAAGAAGTAACCCTTTTACTTACAGCATGTGATTCCATCCATATCCTCCTTCCACAAAACTGATCATTAAAAATCGAAAAACTGGAGTAAGGAAAAGGAGGGTGTTCCTAGCAGCAAATTGCTTAAGAACACCCTAAATCCATTGCAGTGTTGGGGTATTTCACTAAAAACTCCTATTTTTCTTTTAAGCTTAAAGTAATATCACTGAACATACCAGCATAATATTTTACTTCACCAGCTTCATTTTTTATGGCACTAATCGTTAACCATTCCAAATAAACATCTCCGTTTTTTCTACGATTCCAAAGCTGCCCTTGCCAATACCCATTCTTCTTAATCTGCTGCCACATCGTTCTGTAAAAATCCAAATCTTGCTTACCCGATTTTAAAACGGCAGGCGTTTTACCGATTACCTCCTTCTCTTTATAGCCAGTAAGCTTCGTAAAAGACGGATTCACAGATTGAATCTTGCCATGGATGTCAGTTACTAATATACCTTCCACTGTATTTTCAATAATATTGTTAGACAATCGAACTTTGTCTTGATAGAACATCCACAAGATAAAAATGAGACTTGCTAATGCAAATTGGGATAATGCCATAAATCCAATTGCATAATGGCCTGTGTAACTATAGAGCGTTGTTAAAATTAACGGTGGGAAGAAACCACCTAAACCGCCCATTGCTGATACAATTCCATTTACAATGCCCGCCTGTTTATTGAAATACATCGGTACTAATTTAAATACCAACCCCATTTCCTAAACCGGCACATACAGCAATTGTTAAACAGGCAAACGTATAGAGTTCGAATGCTGGAGAAAATGCAAGCAAAATAGCTGCAATTGTAAAGCCGCCAAAGATAAACATCATAATCACAAGCGAATTAAAACGGTCTCCCATCCATCCTCCAAGCGGTCTAAGAACAGTTGCAATGACGATAAACCCAGCTGTCCGTAACCCAGCATCTACCTTTTCTAAACCGAAATGGGAAACTAAAAAGTTTGGTAAATAAACCGTAAACGCTACAAACGATCCAAACGTAATAAAGTAAAATAAACAAAAGAGCCATAGTTTATCATTTTTATAAACACCTTTAATTTGCTCTATTAAAGGTGTTTTAACCTTTGTTTCCTTTCTGTCACCTAGAAAGAAATTTAAAAATGCAAAGGAGGCTAATAGCACAAGATAAAACTGCACGGTCATTTGCCAACCTACTGACGAAGCGATAAGCGGAGCTGCAAACGTCGTAATCGCTGTACCAATATTACCAGCCCCATAAATCCCGTTAATAAATCCATGTTTTTCCTTCGGGTAGTATTTAGGCAAGGAAGTAACCCCAACTGAGAAAATCGCTCCACCTAACCCTAAGAAAAGACCCCCTATTAATAAATCTAGAAAACTACTAGCGATGCTCACATAAAAAACAGGCATCACTAGTAAAATAAAGCTAAATAAAAATACGGTTCTTGCACCTAACAAATTCGCAAAGTATCCGATTGGGATTCGTAGTAAAGATCCTAATACGACTGGGATGGTTGTTACCCACGCCACTTGACTTGATGTTAATAAAATATCTTCCTTTATAAAGGGGATCAATGAGGAGATAATCACCCAAATCATAAAGCCTACAACAAGATTTAACGTTTGAAGCGGTAATTGAATTCTTGAAACGATGTCTAATTCTCCATTCTAATATAGTATTGAAGTTTTTCTTTCGCATCTAATGCTAGAAATTCACTGTCATTACAAGTTGCTTCGCTTGTAAAAGGAATTGCAACAAAGGCTATCTCGTCAAAATAAAATCGTACGTGTGTATGATCAGGACACACCTCTATTTTTTTAAGTTTTTTTTGACCTCAGGTGCGCTTTGAGACTCTGCATCTTCTGCAATATCTAGGATTTTGATAAATATTGATGCCGATAAGAAAGAATGCAAGTCTCCATTATAATAAATCGTTTCTAAGCTACTTACATTTTGCACAGCAACTACCTCCTCCTTTTTTCGTTGGAAATAGCTGAAGTTTATATCCTTGCAACCAAGTGAAGAATTGCTGAGATGCTTTATTTTCAACATAAGAAATAAGCTCATCCTCCGTCTCCCAGCTCCCTACGCCTTTTAATTCTGCAACAACGATTTCCAATTCGTTTTTACATTTATAATCCAAATACCATTTGAGCTTATTCCCAAAAATAGAGAGTAATTCTTGATGGATCGTTTTATCGAAATCACGTAACTGATGTCGAATAAAACATAAATCAAAAACAACTTCACTCCTCATCTACTTCTTCTCCTTTGACGTGACAAAGCGTTCTTGTTTATAAATTAAACATGCAATCGGAACCATAATCACATTTGCGATTGCAAACATAATCGTTTGCTCATAATTCTCATAATAATAATGATGAATCGCCCGCTGTGTAAAAATAATATTCAACATTAAAACCGCACATAACAACAAGACTCCTCGATAACTACGCATCATATCTCTTCACCCTTGTCGCATAAATTGTACCTGCTTCTACCTTCACGAGGATTTCCGGTAATGGCCTCGTTGGTGGCCCAGCCGTTGGTGCCCCAGAGTGAACATCAAATTTCCCATGGTGACATGGACAGATTAAATCTCCATCCCCTTTACTCCAAAAAACTGGGCAACGTAGGTGAGTACATGCATTCTGATACGCCTTATACTCGTTTTCCCCTAAACGAATCAATAACGCACTGTCATGTTCACCTGGGTAGTGAAATTCAATTGCGTCGCCAACCTTTACATCATTCACCTTGGCAATCGCCAGTTCTGGGTATTCTTTATTCCCTAGACCAAGAAGCTCTTTCGCCGCTACGGTTCCCCATGGGAGTGTTGATAATGCAAACAAGCCCGCTGCACCGACCATCGTTTTCATAAAGCCTCTCCGGTCTAGACTTCGTTCATTATTTCGATTTATATTATGTGTATAATTATCTTCGTTAAATGGAATACGAGTTTTTTTACCTTCCATTTTAATCACTCCTTATCCAATAGTGAGAGTTAGACGATTAGAACAACTTGACTTTCCCTTGTAAAATTCCTGGTAAATTTACTTTTACATTTGTTTCACTTTCAAGGTAAGGCACACTTGATTGCCATGTACCATTTGATAAAGTGTGACTCTCTCTTTTTTGTGAATGCTCCTCCTCGGTAATCCATTGCAACGTATTTGTCGGGCATACACTAGCACACATTGGCGGTATATCATCCTTTGTTCGATCGATACAGAGGTCACATTTATACATTAAATTTTCCTCTTCATCAAACTTCGGAATACCATATGGACATGCAATCGTACAATTTTGACAACCGATACATTTTTCTACTAGAGCTGAAAGCACGGCTCCTGTCTCATGAATTTGAATCGCTTGTGCAGGACAGCTTCTAGCACAAGCTGGATTCACGCAGTGTAAACACATCAATGGAATCGTTTGACGATTGACTAAAGGATTTACATCCATGACGTAGTTTCTGTTTTTTTGCTCGTGTCCACCACATTGCGTACAAGCAGCTAGGCATGAACGACAACCGATACAATTATCCATTTCGATATAAAGTAATTTTTTCATGACTACACCCCCTGTACCTGGTTCTTGATTTGGTTAGCATCCTGTGCAATTTTTTGAATTTGTGCTGCACAAGCTTTAAACTCAGGCATTCTAGAAAATGGATCTAATGCTGCAATCGTTAATAGATTAATGGATTGATCATGACCGAAATGATATGGGACAAAAACGGTGTCTTTTCGAATGGCTTCTGTTATTTTAACTTTGAAAATTCCCTTACCACGACGAGTCATTAAACAGACTCTCTCTTCATGTTCAATCTTATATTGTTCGGCTAATTCTGGATGCACCTCAACATAAGGCTCCGGACACATATCTCGTAAAAAAGGGATTCGTCTCGTTTGATTTCCTGATAAATAATGATAAACGACTCGCCCGGTTGTTAAACGTATCGGATAATCTACACAAGGTTCCTCAGCTGGCGGACGATAAGGTAAGGCAAAAATCTTCGCCTTCCCGTCTGGATGATAGAACTTTTTATCTAAAAACATATGAGGTGTTCCTGGATCACTCTCATTGCGACATGGCCAGAATACCCCATCCTGCTTGTCAATCTTCTCCCACGTGGCACCATAGTAATCGGCATACCCACCTTTTGTTGCTAAACGAAATTCTTCTGCAACATCTTTGGCAGATTTCAAATGACGGAAATACTCACCCCGCCCTAACTTTTCCGCTAACTCGATTTGTATTTTCCAATCAGGCTTTGACTCTCCTATTGGCTCTTGAGCTTTATTGATTTTAATAATTCTTCCCTCAAGGTTAGTCACAGTGCCTTCATCCTCAGACCATGTAACCGAAGGCAAGATGACATCAGCAAATTCGGCTGATTCTGATAAATAAAAATCAGAGCAAACCATAAAGTCTAAATTTTTAAAGGCCTTCCGAACGAAATTTAAATTAGGAGCTGAAACAGCAGGATTCGAGCATAAAAGGTACAACCCACGAATCGTTTTACCCATCATCAGTTCAATCATTTCATAAGCAGAAACACCAGCTTCAGGCATTTCTTCTGGAGAGATCCCCCAAATCGCACTAACCTCTTTCACATGTTCTGGGTTTGTAATTTTTCGATAACCTGGAAGTAAATCAGACTTTTGACCATGTTCACGGCCACCTTGCCCGTTTCCTTGTCCTGTAAATGTCGCGACACCTGATTTCGGTCTTCCAATTTTTCCTGTAATAAGAGCCATATTGACGTAAGCATTTACGTTTTCGACTCCTTTATGCTGTTGTTCTACCCCCCTAGCAAACATCACGACAGCATTTGGTGCTTTTCCATATATCTCCGCTGCTCTAATAATTTTCTCTGGTGCTACACCAGTAATTTCGCTTGTATATTCGGGTGTAAATTCTTTAACGACCTCTTTCGTCTCCTCAAATCCATTCGTATGATTTGCGATAAATTTTTGATCAATGCTGTCATGCTTAATAAGTAAATGGAGAATGCCGTTTGCTAACGCTAAATCAGTACCGGGTCTTAAATCCAAATGAACATCGGCTCTTCTTGCGATTGGCGTTTCTCTAGGGTCGGCAACAATAAGATACCCTCCCCGGTCCTGTACCTCCCAAACCCTGAACATCGAAGTCGGATGACATTCGGCTGTGTTACTTCCAGCGATAAACAGACAGTCCGTTTCGTGTATATCGGTCCACGGAAGTGTTGAACCACGGTCTACACCAAAAGAACGTAAAAATCCACCTGCAGCACTCGACATACAAAATCGTCCGTTGTAATCAATGTACCTTGTTTGCAATGCTACCCGTGCAAACTTCCCAGTTAAATAACATTTTTCATTCGTCATTGATACACCACTAAAGACAGATAATGTATCTTTACCATATTTCGATTGGAGATCTTTAAAGTTCTTTGCAATTAACTCATACGCTTCATCCCAGCTAGCTTCTCTAAACCCTTCTTTTGTTCCCTTTTTAGAAGCATCATCACGAATAAGCGGACGTAAAATTCGGTCTTTATGATTCGTCTGTTGATAGGCGGTAACACCCTTTGGACACATTTTTCCAACTGTAACAGGCCAATCATAACGAGGCTCGACCCCGATAATTTTATTCGTTGACGTATCAATACGTAGATTCATCCCACATTGCATCCCGCAATAACTACAATGAGTTTTCACGAGTTTTTCATTAGGGTGCCTTACATTTTCTATATCTCTATAAAATTTATCCCTTTGCATTTTGATTTGACTCCTTTACGTTGATTTCATGGGTGTTTATCCCGGTAAATCTTGAAATACGATATTTTCTGCGACACGGCAAACATAATTCTGCTAAATAAAATCCTTCTTTCGTTTTGAAATCAAACGCATTTTGACGTAATACGTCAACAACGTCGTTCGCTTGTTCTGTTGAGACATACCCAGTTCCACAAACCTTACATTTTTTCATCGATTGCTCTGCATAATGCTCACGATAATTTCGAGCAAGGACACTCATTGGTCTAAATGGAATATGAGCTAGCTTCCCAAATGGTAAATAAATTAACGTAACAATAACCGCGAATTGGTGAATAAGCGACATGACCGGTTGACCCCACCCGTGAAGAAAAACATTCATAAACGTTAGGGCTAATCCAGTGAGGCTGACAAATAACAATAAATACAATGGCATAAAATCATAAACAAAGGTTTGTTCTGCCCGTGCTTGCATATTTTTTAATCGTCTGTATAACGCCATGCAAACGCCTGTAATAACCATAATCGCGGTGAAATTTAAGGCATTATAGAAAAAGAAAGCGAGTATACCATCTGCTTTTACTGTCATTAAGTCCATTCCCATGCCGACAACGGTGTAGTAGCCATTTTCACTCATCGTAAAGTACATCCAACCAAAGACAAGTGGGAAGGTCACGAAACAGGATAAAATACAGCCAAAGCCTATCAGAACGTGCTGCGTCCAACGATAAAACCCTCGATTCCAAATAAAACGATAGGTAAGCAAATGCTCCGTTGATGTCCTTGGAGTTGATTTTCGTCTTAGTAGCTTTATCCCTTTCTTTAAAATAATTTTAGTAGGTGGTCTTTCCCCCCAAGCAATAAAGCGATAGAAAAATCCTCCTAAAAACACGACCGTACCAACCATGTACCCATAAAGATTTAAATCAACATGCGTAAACATTCTTGTTCCAATTATCGATAAAATAAATAAACCGCTTATTGATAAAAACATTGATTTCGCAAATTTTGAAGCAAAGGCGCGGTCAAATTGATTCTCGACTTTTTCAGATTCAGTTTTACTAACAGGCTGCATTCTGTTTCCTCCTCTTTGAAATAAAAAAACATCTTGCCTTTATAGTAAGGGAAGATGTTTTTTATTGTTATCAGGGAACTTCCCTATCCTTAGGGGAAAAAACCCTTACTTCTAAAATTCACTAAAACAAATAAGAGAACAGCCATTCAAAGCTGTTCTCTTAAATCAAAGGGTTTCACGTTGCTTGGTCGATTTATAACATGACAAACAAAGAAGTAGTCCATCTAAAATATATCCATTTAAAAAGCCATTCTCACAAAATACATGTTTACGACACAATGTACATTCTCCTACAACTTCCTCCATACTCCTACTTCTCTCCCATCCATTTCTTCAATTAATCCTTTTAAATCCAAGCTCTTGAAAGCTAGTACCTCACGTCTTTGACGAATTACTTCTTCAATAATCCATCCTAAGCCACCTTCTATTAAAATCATTTTTTAAATAAACCTATAATTAAACAAATCAGTCTAGCTAGGTAAAGTGTGATTGCTATCACTGATATTTAAAAAAACAATGCTAAGATAAGTTTATGAGATAACGAGAAGGTAGGTGGAATTTTATGGGGGTTGTTTTACCTAGAGAGCATGGCACTTGGATGATGTTCTTTCTTCCTTTTTTATTCGGTATGTTATTAGCTGGACCGGAGTTAATTCATCTTCCGCTTCTCATTGGTTGGTTTTTTATTTACTTATTTTCCACTCCATTTTTAGCAATCATTCGCAAACCAAGCACAAGGCAGCTAAAACCGTTATTAGTAACATATGGCTCATTAGCTGCACTTTTTATTGTTCCGCTCGCTTGGTTCAAACCACTGCTTTTGTTAATTGCAGTTTTGTTTATCCCCCTTTTGATTATTAATATCTATTTTATAAAAAAGAAAAATGAACGAAGCTTATGGAATAATTTAAGTGGTATTATTATATTCTCTCTTGGTGGAGTAGCAGCCTTCATCATAAAAACAGATAACTGGTCAGCAGATGCCACATTTATATTATTATGGAATACATTTTATTTTATGGGCAGCGCTTTTTATGTAAAATCCTTAATTAGAGAACGGAAAAATCGACTTTTTAAGCTCCAATCACATGTCTACCATACTTTATTATTCATAATACCTTGGTTGTTATCCACTCCATGGATGAGTGTTGCATACGTACCAAGTATATTAAAAGATTGGTTTACTTCACGAAAGAAACCAATTAAACCACTCGTAACAGGGATTATTGAAATTATTAATGGATTGATTTTTTTAGTTATAAGCATCCTTGTTTTAAACTAATTAAGGTGGAAGGCTCCGCTAGTCCAAAGTGAGGGCACCCACCTTGTTTGAGTTAAGCCCTCTCTATCCATCCTTAATTGCTCAAATAAATAAGAGTGTCCCATAGCTAGTTTATCTTGGGACACTCTAACAGTTAAATGGATTCAATTTTCGCTAGTAAACTATTTTTCTCTTCAGTATTGAGCAAGCGCTCTGCCATTGGAAATAAGATTTGTTCCTCTTTCATAAAATGTTCCTTTAAAATGTGGTACGCTTTGTTATACAAATTTAACATTTGAATCCAGTTTTGATGAGTAAGGGTCGGTCTAATTCCTTCGGTTTCTTTTAAAAACAGGTTTAAGTGTGCTTTAGCCTGCTCATGTTCATATTCCATCACTGCAATCGGTCCAGTCTCTTTTCCTATATAATTGGTCATCATCGGAAAGAGAACTCCCTCTTCTCGCTCAGAATGAGGCTCTAATTCATTAACAAATTGAACTACTTTTTCCCGTAATTCAAACATACAGTCAATTAATCGCCCCGTTTCAAGGTCGCCTTCTTCAATTTCTAAAGACTTTGCGTATATTTTGTCCATTTGAGTTCGCAATGGTCCATGCTCTTTCTTTAACCTTTCAAGTGGTTCACATAATCGAATTGTAGGATCTCCCATCATTCCGCAAGCTTGCAAATTTTCCATTGTTACAACCTCCTCTACCTATAACATTAACAAATCTTCTCAATGGATAATGTGATTAGTATCACTTAACGCTATTCATGCAAACTTAAAAAACATAAGGAACAGTAGGTTTAACCTTCGAATGAATATGGGTTAAATTTAGATGTTCAATCCTTAAATAAAAAAACACAAGGAAAAGCTCCTAGTGTCATTTAATTCCGATTAAATTCTCTATATTTTTTACTATAGATTTGCTAAAAACTGAAACTTACCTTTCCTAAAAAGTATTTACTCTGAAATCATACAAACCATTAACATATTCCCATCAGGATCTTTTATATTAAACGAATGTCCGTGCTCAATTTCCGTTACAATTTCCACATTTTTATCTTTCATGAATTGATAAGCTTTGTGAATATCGTCTGTGTTGAAATGAAACATCGGTGTTCTTGCATAAGCATCCTCAGTGTAGATTTTACTATCAAGTACAATGTTTAACCCGTTATTATCCAAAGGTATACAGCAAAGATGACCAACAATAATCTCATAGGTAGGTTCTAATTCTAAAATCGAACAATACCATTCCCTCGCCTTGTAAATGTCACTTACAGGGATGAAAATTGCACCAACTTTATTTGAAATGATCCCCATATCATTTGCCTCCTCTAATTATATTGATGATTTAATTATTCTCTCCTTTTACAAAAAAACCTTTTCTCTCATCTTTATTTCAATAGAAAAAGAGACTGTGCCAAAAGTTGTTTTTTAACCTTTTGGCACAGTCTTCAATCAGTCTAAAATAATTCTAGCACTGTATCAATTTTTTACCAATTTTCCATCTGGAACAGGTACACCGAAATGAGGGTATCCATTTTCATCCCATGTAAACACTTGAGCACGAGTATGACGATTAGGGTCATACAAAGGATCTCCTTCAATTTCCTTATAATTTCTTGCGTGATAAATCAATACATCCTGTGTTCCATCCTCTGAAACAGTAAAGCTATTATGACCAGGACCATATTGACCTGTTTCTTCATTTGTTTGAAATACTGGCTCAGGATGTTTAGCCCATGATTGGGGATCTAATAAATTACTCGATTCATCCGCCGTTAATAATCCCATACAATAATTATAATCTGTAGCACTTGCCGAGAAAGTAATGAAAATTTTCCCATTTCTTTTTAATACGGCTGGTCCTTCATTTACTAAAAACCCTATTTTTTCCCACTCGTATTCAGGAGTCGTTATCATGACAGGTTCTCCTTGAATTGTCCAAGGATTCTCCATTGCAGCAATATATAAATTGGAGTTACCGACAATTTCCGGATCCTTTTGCGGCCAGACTAGGTATTTCACACCATTATGTTCAAAATGAGTAGCATCAAGAGCGAATGACTCCCACTTAGTTTTAATTTGTCCTTTTTCAACCCAGTTTCCTTCTAGAGGATTCTCTGATTCATTTTCAAGTACGAACATTCGATGATCGAATAATCCATTGTTTGTTTCTGTCGTCCTTGCTGCCGCAAAATAAATATACCACTTGCCGTCAATATAGTGGATTTCTGGTGCCCAAATATTTGCACTCATTGGTCCTGTTTCATACTTTCTCCAAGCAACAACAGGTGTTGCTTCATCTAGACCTTGAATTGTTTTCGATCTTCTTAATTCAATTCGATCATATTCAGGGACTGAAGCAGTGAAATAGTAAAAACCATCCATATGCTTATACACCCAAGGATCAGCTCGTTGTTCAACAATGGGATTAATGTACTCTTGTTTTATACTCATTTTACTTACTCCTATCTCAATTAATTTTATTTTCTTGTAAATAACCTAAATGGTATTCAAAAACTGGTGTTAAATAACATTAAATGATTCATATATTAAATATATTAATATTTATTTATAAGGTTATTTGGAGCTCTATTTCGTCGTTACTTCATATACCAAACCCGTACTCCCGATTTATTCAATCGAAGCCTCGCGCATATTTAGTTTAGATTGTGCTTTTGCTAGCCTAATCGCTTTGTTCTTTGCTAAATAAATAACAAATGCCACTAAAAAAATAGCAAAACCAATTAAATCCATAGAAAATAACTGAACAATTCCCCAAACCCCTATCCAAATTAATACTTTATATTGAATCTCGTTATCTTTCATTTTCACTGCAATTAGAAAGTTCACAATCGCGCCAACAAACATAAATAAACCAAAGATTAAAATTATCTGTAGTATATTATTAACCATTTGTGATCCAGCTATCATAGTGTTTAAGTCTGCACTTTCTAACCGTTTAGCACCTTCTATATTGAACCATGAATAGTAACTGAATATCGTTAATAATGACGTAACTAAATTCCATAGTGAGCCGGATATTAATAATATTCTTTCTATTCCTCTACTCATCACTTTTTCCATGCTCATCATTCCCTAAATAAAGAATTGTCGTTTATCTAGCTAAACCAACCTCAGGCGTTATAATTATCCTTTAATTCCTGAGTTTAAATTAATAGCTGACACAAAATATTTTTGTGCAAAGAAAAACAGCAACAATGTTGGAATAATCGCTAAAATAGCAGAGCCCATTAATTGTCCAATCATGCGGTAGTTACCGTAAACATCTTGTAATAGCAATAAACCAGCTGTAACAGGCATTTTTTGCACGTCCGTATAAACGATAACCGGCCATAGGAAATCGTTCCATGACCCTACAAAAGAAAATAATCCACAAACAATTAATATAGGTTTAATGAGCGGTAGGATGATTTTTGAAAATATCACAAAATCACTAGCACCATCAATCCGAGCAGATTCATCTAATTCCTTTGGTATACCTTTCATAAACTGCCTAACTAAAAATATATTACCCATTCCAGCTAAACCAGGAATAATCATTGCCCAAGGTGTATTAACCCAGCCTAACACATCAATTATTTTATAGGATGGGATTAAGTTAACAACATTAGGGAAAAACGAAATCCCTAACAAAGTGAAAAATAATAAATCCCTACCTTTAAAATTCATCCTTGAATAGCCATAGCCCGTAATCGAAATAACGACAATGACTAAAAGAGTATGGGTTGTCGCTATAAAAATCGAATTCCAAATCCATTGTAAGATTGGGGCTGTTGATGTATTTTCTAAAATACTGACATAGTTTTCGACAATCCAGTTAACTGGTAACATTCTAAACCCTTCATTGACAACTTCTGTTTGAGAGCGAAATGACGTTGTAATCCCAAAAATAACAGGAACGACCCATATTGCACTTACGATTATTAGAAATAAGTATGCTAAATATTTTGATACTTTAATATTCTTTAACATCTTGTTAGCCCTACCTTTCTTGTTCCGTTTAAATCAATCCGTTGTCTTATACAGCATTGCGATTCATTAAATAATATTGAACTGCGGAAATAATTAATAAAACCAATCCAAGCATAACTGCCATAGCTGAAGCAATACCTGCTATCGATTCACCATGACTAAAGGCTAGATCACGAATATACATCATTAAAACAGTCGTACTTTGCCGCGGCCCACCATCTGTCATCATTAAAGGTTGAGCAAAAACATTAAAAGCTCCAGCTGTTGTCATAACTAGCGTATAAATTAACGGAAAACGAATAGACGGTAAGGTAATACTAAAGAATTTCCGAACTGGACCCGCACCATCAATTTCTGCAGATTCATATAAATCCTCTGAAACGCCATTAATGGAAGCACGATAAATAATCATGTTTCCACCAATACCAGCCCAAATCGTAATTACAATAATCGTTATCCAAGCATATGGCTGAGTTGCAGCCCATACTGGTTCCGAACCAAATACATTACTCACGACCCCTAATTGTTTGTTAAAAATTAACGACCAAATAAGCGCCGCTGCAGAAATCGATATTAATCCCGGCACATAAACAAGTGTTTGAAATAAATTTTTGAATTTGACTTCCTTATGTTCCAAAGAAGCTGCAATTAATAACGGAATAATAATCATTAACGGGACACTTAAGACAACAAAAATTAACGTGTTTTTCATCCCGTTATAAAATTGATAATAAAAGGTCGAATCCGAGTTAAATAATATCGTTTTATAATTATCAAGTCCAACCCAAACAGGATCACTAACTAGATTCCATTTAGTAAATGATGCATATATACCGAAAATGGTTGGTAATAAAATGAAAACAGCAAATAAAATGATATGGGGACCGACAAAGAAAACAGGTGTCAGATTCATTTTCTTTTTCATCGCTATACAAACTCCTTTGTTTAAAAGTAATGTGCCAAAAGAATTGGCACATTACTTTATAGTATCTATTCTCCCTCTTCTTCGGTTACCACGTTTTCTATATCTAATGCGCCTTCAGAAACCTTATCGTCAACGAATCGTTGCATTTCTGCTAATCCTGTATCAATATCGATTTCTCCATGAACCATATCAGCAACATAGCTGTCTAATGCTTCTGCAATATATGGATAGTGCTCATATGTGTAAATGTATAAAGATTCTGTTTGTTTTTCACTAGAAGTAAAGAATGATTGGATAAAGTCCCCATATTCTGGACTTTCAATCACATCAACACTTGCTACGATTTGGCCAGCTTCTGCCCATTCGATCGAATTTTGACGGATAAATTCTAAAAATTCGCTAATCCCTTGCTCTTTTTCATCTGTTCTATCTTCACTACTTAACATTGCAAACAAGTGAGAAGAAGCTCTGTTATGGAACGTCTCAGGATCAAATGAGTAAACATTTGTTACACCAAAGTCCAAATTTTCAACCTGGGAATGTCCAATTGAACTCCAAGTACCGTCTGTAGAGAATAATACATCACCAGATTGGAACATTAAGTAGCCATCTTCACCATAAGGTGTCATTAAGCCTGCATCCTTAAGTTCTTTCACCGCTTCAATTGCTTGTTTCATTTCAGGAGTATTTACAGCTGGTTCTCCATTTTCATCCTGTATATCTCCACCTAGGTTTTGAATCTGTGCAAAAATAACCCAGCTTAATAACGCATCGTTAAGCACGTATTGTCCTTCATCAAGTTTACCTTGTAAAGTTAACATTTCGTCGAACGTAACCACATCATCATCTAACCAGTTTTCTACTCCATATTTAGCAAGTAATTCTTTATTATAGTACATTGCACTACTATGAATATCTAAAGGAATTGTATACTGCGTTCCATCAACATTACCTGAATTCCATGCTTCCGCTAAGTAATTCTCTTCTTTTAATTCTGGTTGAACCTCCATGACACTGGTCATTGGCTCTAATAAACCTTGCTTAACAAAGTTCGGGACACGATCGGCATGAATAATTGCTAAATCAGGGATTCCGTTTCCTGAATTTAAAACGGTATACATCTTTGTATACATATCAGATGTAATCACATGCTTCACTTCAAATTCTGGTTCAGTTGCATTATAATCCTTAACTAGTTGATCCATGTAAGCACCGTCATCACCTGTTAGCGGTGTCCAAAATTCGATTGTATTTTCATTTCCACCACCACAACCTACTAATAGTGAAATGGACAATGACAACGTAAATAAAAACATTAATCCTTTTTTCATTTGTTTTTCCCCCTCGTTTTACCACTTTTAGATTCCTAGCTATAAGCTTGTAACTAACACTTTAAGCGGTTTCAAAATTTACATGTTCTTGACTCGTACTTTGTTCTTCATCATAAAATGACAGATAACCTTTTTAAACCTCCTTAAACAAATAGTCTCCAATCGGTAAATAATTGACATATATCACAATATAAATATACTTATTAATATATTTACCAACAAATTAATATTACTAGAAATCATTGACACCCTCATGAGAATTTTTTACCAAATTTGTAATTTGAAATCTATAAAATCAATCGAACGATAAGTGTTAATAACAAAAAACAACTATAAAAAAACTATATAATTTACAATAAAAGGTTATATATAAGTCTTTTTGTCTATTTCTGATTTATTTTGTCTAATAGAACACCTCCGCAATTAACATTTTCATTATTTAATTGACTTTAAATAAATTCATAAAAAAATAGAACCTGCTATAAGAGGTTCTTTTTTTATCCTTTATTATTAATCAACACTATTCAAAAGCTTATGTCTTACCCAGTTAAGATGACGATACATTTGCCTTCCTATCTTTT
This sequence comes from Halalkalibacter urbisdiaboli, assembly GCF_002156385.1. Taxonomy (GTDB): domain Bacteria; phylum Bacillota; class Bacilli; order Bacillales; family Bacillaceae_D; genus Halalkalibacter_A; species Halalkalibacter_A urbisdiaboli. The sequence goes on along the minus strand of NZ_MVJM01000003.1, from coordinate 257,544 downwards.
ATTTAGAGCAATTGATAATCCAAATGGAATTTTGAGTATTATCCTTTTACCGAGCCAATTAATACACCTTTTTCAAAGTATTTTTGTATGAATGGGTATATGATTAATATCGGTAAAGTTGATACGATGATAACACCATATTTAATTTGATCCGCATATCTCTGGGCGTACCCTCCAGATGCTCCTCCACTTCCAGCTCCTTCAGCAAATACTTGATTGGAAATTAGAATATCTCTTAATACAATCTGCAGTGGCTGTAAACTATAATCTCGTACGTAAATTAACCCCGTGAAGAAGTTATTCCAATGAAATACGAGATAATATAAGCCAATAACAGATATTACTGCTTTTGATAGAGGCAATACCATTTTTATAAAAAATTTAAAGTGATTACAACCGTCTATCGACGCAGCTTCATACATTTCTCTTGGGATCGTATGTTCAAAGAAGGTTCGCGTAATAATTAGATTAAATACATTAACTGTTGCTGGGTTAAAAATAAATACCCACATCGTGTTAATTAAGTTTAAATCTTTCATTAATAAATAAGTAGGTATTAACCCTCCATTAAAAAACATCGTAAATACAAAGAAAAACATTAAAAACCGTCTCGCTCTAAATTCATATCTCGAAAGAACATAGGCTGCCGGCAACGTTAAAAGTAAATTAACAAAAGTACCTCCGAAAGAATAGATTAATGTATTCTTATACCCCGTCCAAATTCTTGAATCCTGAAAAATTTCCTGATATCCAAATAAACTAAATCCCTTTGGAAATAATAATACTTGGCCTGTTGAGACCATCGTTGAGTCACTAACTGACGCGATAATAACAAAATATAATGGATATGCAATAATTAAGAAAATCACTAAACATGCTGTATAAACAAATATATCAAACAGTAAGTCTGAAGGCTTTTTGCGTTTAAGTATATCCATGACCTTTTCCTCCTTACAGGTTTAATCCATTCACTAAATCCCCTTACCATAAACTAATTTTTGACGTTCTTTTTGCAATATAATTGACCATTACTAGCAGTGAAAAATTAATGAGTGTATTAAACAACCCGATGGCTGCTGCGTAACTAAATTGATTAGACATAATCCCGACTTTGTATACATACGTCTCGATTACCTCTGAAATAGGTAGGTTTAATGTGTTCTGCATTAAATAGATCTTTTCAAAGCCCGTACTAATAATCGTACCCATGTTAAGGATAAGCAGTATGATAATTGTTGGTATGATAGCGGGAATCTCTACATTCCTTATTATTTGCCATCTACTAGCTCCATCAATCTTAGCCGAATCATACAGCTGTGGATCAACACCAGCAAGCGCAGCCAAATAAATAATGCTATTCCAGCCAACATGCTGCCAAACATCAGAAAGAACATAAACGGGTATAAATGCGTTAACAGATGCTAATAAATTTACGTTACCCAAACCAACCACATTTAGAAAATGTCCAATAATCCCTGTGTTTGGTGATAATAAGACATTTAACAAACCTACTAACACAACAATCGAAATAAAATGTGGTAAATAAACAGTCGTTTGTAATACTCTCTTCGCTCGTTTGAATGTAATTTGGTTTATTAACAGCGCCAAAATAATAGGAGCTGGAAAACCTACAATAATTGTGGCTAAGCTAATAAGAAGAGTATTTCTAATTAGGTCACCAAACATATGACTTTCAATAAATTGATAGAAGTATTTTAAACCTACCCACTCTCCTCCAGTCAGACCTGCAGCAAAGTTATATTCTCGAAAAGCCAGTTGAATGCCATACATTGGAATATAATTAAAAATAATGACGCAAATAATTGCCGGAAGGATCATCAGCCATAATTGATAATCGCGTTTAAATGTATTGGCAATCGTCGGTTTTTTTTCAACCTTTAAATTTGGTAACTGAGTCTCTTTTTTGGTTTGAGAGTTTATAAAGGCCATAAATTGATTCTCCCCTTTATGATGAAAGATGCTATACCTTTTTGATAACTGGTATAGCATCCTCCAACTAGTCTACTTATTGAATAGCACTTACATAGTCATCGTAGTAAGATTGCATAATCTCAATATTTTGTTCAATCCCTATATTCTTTAATTGCTCAACATACGAATCCCACTCAGTTTCTATTCCACCTTCTGTAATCCATTGAGAATACTTAGCCATTGCTAGATTCATGAGTTCAGTGTTTGTTAAGCTCATTTTATTATTATCTTCATCCGTGTACTTAACGAACATTCCTGGATACACATCTTTAACCGTATCAATTGATTCAAATGCACTCATTAATGGTTCAGTTTGCGAATCAACTGATTGCATATCAGTACCTAGCTCTAATTCTAATGAGTCTGAAATATACATCGGTCCATTATCGGCCCAAGTTGATGTCCACTTCCATGTACCCGGATCCATCGATTCATCTTGCGGTGGTAATACACTATAAGAGCCATCCCCATTATCTGAAATATTCGGACCAATTGAACCGAATAACACCTGCATACTCACTTTCGGATCGTACAACTCATTTATAAATTTCATCGCTGCTTCTTTATTTTTCGTAGCTGATGACATTTGAACCATATTAATACCATAGTTTAATTGGTTATAATCATAGCTCCACGACACTTCATCAGCTGAGCTAGCTGATACCTTGATTTGTGGCATTGGTTCGTATTGTGTCGATAATTCATTACCAAATCTGTCAGTTAACTCCCAACCATACGTGTAGCCAATCTTGGCGTTAGAGCCTTCACCACGAGAAATTGATTGGAAACTAGAATAGTCTTGCGTAAACACTTCGGAATTAATCAAATCATCAGCCCAAAGCTTGTTTAAAAATTGAACTAGTTCTTTATATCGTTCGTCTATCAAAAAGTTTTTCACTTGACCATCTTCAACAAAGTAACCTTGGCCACCACCACCGGAAATAGTCATTCCAGTACTTCCCAAAAGAACTGTCGGTTGAAAGAAACCAAATCCAGTTGTACCTGTTGGGGCAAAATCCATTGGTATCTCATCGTTTGGATCACCATTACCATTAGCATCTTGCTCTTTAAACGCTTTCAACACTTGATACAATTCATCCCAATTTGTCGGCATATCTAAACCTAAATTATCCAGCCATTGTTTATTTATAAATTGTCTTGTTGCAGTCTCTGGCCAAAACCTTTGGTATTTAGGTAGACCAAGAATTTCTCCATCAAGCTGTGTTGCAATGATTTCAGTCTCAGGCTTTTCATGAAACATTGTTTGCACATTGGGTCCATGTTCAGCAATGAGTTCAGTTAAATCCTGAAACAAACCTGGAAATTTAGCAAAATCGGCATCAGTTATCGCATTTGGCCCAACGATTAAATCAGGAATATCACCACCAGCTAGCATGGCCCCTTTTTTCTGGTCCCAATCTGCTGATACTTCTTCCCATTTAATTGATACACCTGCACGTTCTTCTGCCTCTTGTAACCATTCCATTTCAGCAATATTTTTAGTAAGTGGATGTTTAAGTATGAGACCAGTTAAGATGACCTTGCCATCCTCTGTTTGTTCTTTGCTAGTATCCTTGCTACAACCTATTAAAGCTATACTAAGTAAACAAAAAACTAGAAAAACTGCAATATACTTTTTCATTTGGTTTCCCCCTGTTTTTAACGTTTTTCTACTTTTTAAAACAACTTTACTAATTGTCCCAAATTACTATGATGCACCAAAACCCCACATACAGTCCGACTATTCAGAAAATAGAATACGCTTTCATTTTCAACATAAACTGAATTAGACGTTTGACATTGTAAGACAAGACAATTCCAAAACTTCCCCCTTTTTGAAATTATTGATTGCTTTACATTTAAGTTTATAATACCACTAAGACAGCACAATTGTCGGTACGAAAAGTCAAAGAATTAGTAGACGAATACGACTTAATTTTAAATTTTTTGTATTTTTTTATCACATATTCTTTCAATAACAAATTGATGTTCAATTGTCATCATTTTCATTAACTTAACAGATATTTCCTATAAACAATGACATAACAAAAAACCCCGGGAATTCTCCTCCGGGGTCAATTTGATTACACTTTAAAATTAATTATATAGATATTCGTATTTCTTTTTATATTTCATTTACAATCCTAAGACCGTACACTCCTCCAGCGACCTTTCCTGTCTTAGAGGTAAATTTCACTTCAACTTTTGTCTTCCCTTTAGTTAAAGATTTAGGAATTTCATAACAAATATCAAACGTATCATCTGGCCGTCCACTCGCTTCAAGCTTTTGGTCCGCAATTACCGTTCCATCGATGACTATTTGAAATTCTCGTTCATATTTCTTTCCATCTACAAAAAAGGTTTGATCCCCACCAAAGTACGTAACTTGTAAGTACATTTGTCTTTTTGGCTCAATGGCCATTTCATAACTAAAAAAACCTTCATCGCGGCTATCACGCCATCCCTTTTGGACAATGTTTAAATACCCAGAATTCGAATTTTGTTTCTTAATTTGATGTTCTACTTCAGGTTGTTGTTCATTTGGCTGAACTTCATCCACAGTTATTGCTCTAAGCCGATCGAGCTCCTCTTTTTCTTTATCTACAAATGTGCGATACGCTTCCTCGTTCATTAAATTCCAATACAATGTATAACGTTGATGATGTAAATTAAAAAATGGAATTAACGTGATTTTAACATTACCCGGCTGTCCGACTGCATCCGTTTCAAAAGTTAATGGGACATTTTTAATCGGTTTAATCCACTCATTTAAACTATCTTTACTTGCAACAAGAGTTGGAACATCTATTAGTGGATGATTGTTTAATTTTAAATGGTCATCTAAAATGTCACTTTCCGGAAAACCCTCTCTCCCTAAAGCACCAGCAAGTACGATGGGTCCATACATGATTCCAGCTTTTTTTGAATCATCTTTTGCAATATAGGTGTGAAGATTCATCGGTAGGTCTATATCAATCTTATCTCCTGGTAACCACTTTCGCTCAATCGTTAAATAACCATCTTCAACGACGGAGTATCTTTCCTCCTCGTTTATGACAGCCTCCGCCTTTCCGGCTAACCAATAAGGCATGCGTATATGAATAGTTGTTAAGTCAACTTGCACCTCTTCAACATAAAGCTGCACTTTTGTAGAATTAGGAAAGTCAGTTACTTGCTTTATCTTTAGCTTTCGGTCATCTGTTATCATTTCAGAAGCAATAAATAAATTCACAAATAATTGATCATCTTTTTTATAATAAATATTTCTTGGATAGCGAGCTGGATTTTCCATTCCTGTTCCCGTACAGCACCAGAAAGAATCATCTGGCGAGCAGTACACTTTAAAGTGGCCAGGCTGTGTCGAAACAAAATATGTTTTCATTCCTGAATCAGGATCCTGTGACGCAAGAATATGATTGTATAAGGCTTTTTCATAATAATCCATATATTCAGCTTGTTGAGACCAATGAAATAGATGCTCCGTAAGCTTAAGCATATTATAGGTATTACATGTTTCAGTTGTTTGAATACCGAGTTTTTCGTTATTAATCGGTCCAAAATGCTCATTTATACTATTTCCCCCAATAATATAAGAGCGATGTTTCGTTACTTCATTCCAAAAGAAAATCGCCATATCCTTATATTTCTGTTCCCCAGTAATATCATATAATTTGGCAGCTCCAATTACTTTAGGGATTTGAGTATTGGCGTGTTTTCCTTCTAGTTCATCTATGCCTTTAGCTAAAGGGTCAAGAACCGCTTTATGACAAAATCTTTTTGCCAGATTTAAATACTTTTCATCTTCCGTGATAAGATAAAGATCTGCCATGGCCTCGTTCATACCACCATGCTCGCAAATGAGCATCTTCTCAAATTGCGCATCATTAAGATTGTCTGTTCCCTTACTCGCCCAATTAGCAAGCTTTATAACAACCTCTAGTGCTTTCTCATTCCCCATGAGGTTATAAATATCAATAAGTCCTGCATAAATTTTGTGAATGCTATACCAGGGTACCCATTGACCAGCTAAATTAAAATGTTCAACTTCAAAATCTCCTGTATACACTTTATCGAAACAAGTTCTCGGAAATCCACTAACGTAACCATCCTTGTCAAAGCTTTGAATATGCGCAAGTTCATTTACTGCATATTCAACCTTTTCCTTAAGGACATGATCATTTGTTACCGTATACATTTGGGCCGCAGCTGAAAGCCAATGACCAATAGAATGTCCACTGATTCCAGTCGACTCCCAACCTCCATAACGTGGTTTTTTAGGGGGTTGCGAAACTGCTTCATAACATGGCGCCACAAGTCGATCGACATCCAAGTAAACGAGATACTCTTTTCCTTTCTCCTGGGAATCTTTAAAAATGCCATCAAGTAGTTTAACGTTATCCATTCGATTGATCTCCTTTTTTTGTCTACAACTAATACTTACCTTACTATCTTAACGAGATATTTATATTAATTAATTGGTTAATCCAAACATTATTTTAATGTGAATCAATAATACCATGTTTTAAAGACATTGTCGGTATAACATTAAAAACATTACGTAGACAAATCCGACCTTTTTTCTACATATATTCATAAGAGAATCTATGTTTAACCATTGCATTGTATCTAGTATCCAATTAAAGTTAAATAGTAGGTTTTCTATACTTTCCTCTGAAAGATTTATCTAGATTATTGGTTTAGCTATATAGAAAAGGAGGACGAATAATGGGGGAATATCTTAAAACAGATGTAAGTAAACCTGTTGAGTTTACTAGCGGGGGGCGTTTTATTTCAAATGAACCTTGGAAGCATATGAAAAGAAACATCGATGATCTTTACGTAGCTATTATTAATATCAATAATGTTTTATATATAGAGCAAAACGGTATACAGTACGAGATAAACCCAGGTGATGTTTTTTTTCTATTACCAAAGCAACTACATTTCGGATATAAAAATTCTGATATTGGCACCTCTTATTATTGGTTCCATTTTTATTTCCCATCACCTGTTGAGCTGTTAGATGAGGAGAAAATGGATCAACAAATCATGGCAATACGCTCCTCTAGCTATACCCATACAAATAGGATGAATCCTTCGATTTTACTCCCGGTCCATTCAACCCCAAAGCATATCGAAAGAATTCAAATCCTCTGTAAGCAATTATTAGATGTATCAAATGCAAATTACTATAACAGTTATTGTGTTAATTATTTAGCGACCGCGTTATTAATTGAGTTATCCGAACAAACTATTACGAATTTCAATACTTCATTTGAACAATCAAACAAAGATAAAAAGCTAGCCATGATTCTTGAATGGATAAGGGTTCATGCTTTAACTAACAACATTTCAGTTCATATGATTGCAGATGAATTTAATTATAATAAGGATTATTTAACTCGACTTTTTAAACACACAGTAGGAATGAGTGTTCAAGAATATATCCATACGCTTAAACTAACAAAAGCAAAAGAATTACTAACACGTACCAATGAAAGTATTAAAACAATCGCCAACACAGTAGGCTTTTATGATGAAAAGTATTTTACTAGACTATTTAAAAAATACGAAAAAGTAACGCCTTCAGATTTTCGTAAAGCCTATTATCGTATGCCTATGAATAATGAGTGAAAACTAATTCCCCGGTGAACAATATAGATACTTTCCTCAATAAGTACTTGTTCATAAACTATTTCGAGAAACTAGATGTTACAAAGGAATTTATACTTTAAAATAATTAAGCATCCCAATAAATTGGGATGCTTCAGTTTGTCGACAAAGTCTCTATAACAAGACAGTCGACAAGCTTTTAGTATTTTTGTGGGTTGCCATGATAAGACGCTTCGAATCCGCTACCGGGATGGGGGGCACGCTTTCCGCAGGCGGGCGTGGAACTAACCGGCTCCGCCGGTGGATTTCCACCTGCCCTTTCCTCCTGCAGGAGTCGGCCCTCCCATCCCGTCCGCTTTTTCAGAGGAGAAATACGAATCCACTTCCTTTTTATCATCCTTTATACTCAAAAATGTGAGACAGTTGACTGGTTTTTTTCTATAATACGGATGAATACAAGACTGGGGTGAATGGGCGATGATGTCAAAAAAGTTGGAAGATAGGCGGATGCAAATGGAGATGGTCTGGATTGAAAAGTTAGTTCCTGAAGACCACCTTGTTCGTAAATTGGATCATTCGATGGAATTTGATTTTATCTATAACATCGTCTCAAGTATTTCACAAAATATTTGATCAACTAAAAGAGAAAGTGACAAACCTCAAATGGTTGAAGTAGATGCTGGATACAAGACACCGAGTATTGCGAAGAAACTTCAAGATGAGGCAACACGAGCTGTCATGCCGTATAAACGTCCAATGACGCCTCCAGGCTATTTCCGAAAACACGAGTTTGTTTATGATGAGTACTATGATTGTTACATATGTCCAGAAGATCAGATTCTCCCATATCGAATCCATCCATTTGTCAGGACTGTCCTGTGTTACACCAATGTACGAAAAGTAAAAACCATCAGAAGCTAGTTTTACGGCACATTTGGCAGGGTGCCTTAGATGATGCTGAACACTTGCGACATACGGATTTAAATAAAGAGATTTACGCGAAGCGGAAGGAAACCATCGAACGCGTCTTTGCCGATCTCAACACAGAAGCATGGTTTGCGTTGGACCAATCTAAAAGGGTTGGAAAATAATTCAATGCAAGCGATGCTTGTTTTCGCTTCCATGAACCTGAAGAAGTTAGCGAATTGGCACTGGAGAAACACTCATCCTCCAGTGTCACCAACCACAAATAAACAAAATCACGTAGAAACGCCTTTGAGAATCTTTTCTCAAAGGCGTTTTGTCTACGGTCTGAAGCATCCCAAATAAATTGGGATGCTTAATTAACTGATTAAATCTAGATTTACCTATACCTATAAACAATTGATGTACCCTTTAGGTCAGACGACTTTCACACAAAAAAGCGGAACAGGATAGATAACTAACATTGAAGAAAGTGCTTATAGATTTAATTAAACAATAATCATATTATAAGATGTTGTATAAAAAATAGATTATAAAGCAAATACGCTTAAAAATATGGTTTTATGATTGTTCCTAATACTTAAAAATCGTATTACAATACTTAAAAAGAAGCTGTATCAAGGGCATTAAAAAAGGGAAAAACACCCTTTTTCAGTGCCCTCCTGTAGTATCACTTTTCTTCTCATATAAATTCGTTTTAAATAATACTTTTTCATGAGGAAGAGATATGTTTAATAGACTAGGAGGAAAATGGTGTGAATCAATATTATATTTTTGGAGAGAAAAAGCAAGACTATACAATCATAACACGCAATACATTTTATCATTCTGAACAAGGCTATGGTTTACAAAAACAGGAGGAAACGGAAACCTCTATTTCCTTTCGTGCAGATGTCATTGCAGGTGAAGACTATCTAATTCGCTTAAAAATTAATAGGAAAATGACAAATGAACAGGGCTTATTCGTAAATGAAGTTGAAATGAAAAGAGGCTGGCTGGAGGAAGACAATGTTTCCATCATGAGCTTTACGTTTGCGGCAATTGAAAAAAGTTTAATTATTGATATTCCCGCATCTTTCGAGGCAGTGAGCGAGCTATCCATTACACTCCTACAAAAACGTACAGCTAGTAAAGATCCTGTCATTTATTTAATTAGTGATTCCACGGTGAAAACATATGCTATTGATCAATCACCAATGGCGGGATGGGGACAAGTTATTTCCCGCTTTTTTAGACAAGAAATACATATTGAGAATCGTGCAATGGGTGGAAGAAGTACGAAGTTAGCCTACACAGAAGGTAGATTGAATGATTTATTAGTCGATATTAAACCCGGTGATTATATGTTTATCCAATTTGCACATAATGATATGAATCAAGAAAAGCCCGAACGGTACGTAAGCGTCAAACAATACAAGGATTATTTAAACAACAAGTATATTAAAGGAGCAAAACAACGTGGTGCTATTCCAGTCTGTATGACATCTGTAAACAGAAGATCAATTCACGAGGACACCGAGGCATTTATTGACTCCTTCCCTAGCTATACCTTGGCGATGAGAGAAGTAGCAAATGAAAATAACCTAACTCTGCTTGAGTTAAATCAAAGAAGTCTAGCCTTTTTTAATTCCCTTGGCCTGAAAAATACAGACCCGCTCTTTATGCAGTTGCGTCCAGGTGAACATCCTAATTACCCAGATGGCTTAGATGACAACACCCATTTTCGCGAAGCAGGAGCAAAACAAATTGCACGATTGGTAATCGAAGAAATTGATGAAAAGCTCGCAGACTTACGTCCTTATACATTAAATCCTCAACATATATTAAAAGAAGTGTTCCCAGATACTATGGATTATTGGGCTCGCGACCAGGTTGAATTAATGGTCCGCTTAGGATACATGACTGGAGAAGAGGACGGCCATTTCCATCCGGAAGCGTACATTTTAGTAAGCGAATTTTTATCTGCTCTCGCGAAAATGGAGAATTCTAAAACACCGAACGAAGCTATTAAGATGACGAAACTTGATGTTCCTGAAGACAGATTATTAGACTTCGATTTCGCAGCTTCAGCAGCTGCTTACATGGGGTTTCCTGATGTAGACAATCAATTCCTACAAGCTGAGGCAGCCATTCATGAAGGTGCCCTCATGACCAAAGGAGAGGCAGCTGCTTACTTATATAAACTCTATTTTCATATAATGCTTAAAGAGTATAATGGGAATGAGGAATGAATACTAACTGGGTAGGGACATATCCCTACCTTTCTTTCGTCAGGTGCGTTTTTATAGTATTGCCTATTTATTATTTCCGCTGTTGTAAAATAACATTATTTAACCAAGCTAATTCAGATACAGTTAAAGTTTGCTTTTTCGTTTTTGCAAGCAAAGAATAATCAGAAATGATCTTTTCTTTTAAGGCTACCTCTATATTCCTTTCTAACACAAGCCATTGATAGTTGGATAATTCCAATGTCCTTGTCTCCTTCTTTTTTATTTGTAGTTATATTTTCTGTAACTTTTATTAAGGACATACAAAAGAAGCCATTGAAATAATTTATATGGCTCCTAAGAAATAAATCGGATATTACTCAGTATTCATACTCTTTAAATCCTACATCATGACTTTTGATAAATGATTCTATATTGGCTAATCTTTCCAAAAAACATTTTACAGAAACTGTATAATGTGCTATAGACATTGGCAAAATACGGGAAGTTATATTCGAATTAAACAAAAGAAGATATTTCAATAACAGTTTAATTATTATTAATTGGTACGTACATACTTGTTACTTTATCTACAATTGCTTTTGTAACTATACCGAGAATAATGTAGTATACGAACGAGTAAAAGTAAGTCCATTTTAAATACAGAACCGCTTCTATTAAATGAGTTAAAGGTTCTCCAATAAAAGCAAAAATAGCAGACATCACTAAGAGCGCAATAGCATAGGATGCCCATGTTCTGTAATATTGAAATATCAACATAAAGCCTACTGGAATGATTGACATATCAAATTCAATAGCCTCTGGTGTAAGTGGAATAAGCTGGGTAGGGTAGCCCCAAAAACCGATTTCATTCCCAAGTGCATCAAGAAATAAAGTAATAATCACAACGATTGTTCCCAAAAGTAACACTTCTAACATTCTAGTTTTGTCAACTAGTTTACCCCAGATAATCCACGGGATGATTAAAAATGCTAAAAGAACCCACCAACTCCATGTGAACACCTCATACATTAACCACCCCTGTATATCTAATTGAACAGCCTTGTTCTGTATCTCTAAAATCCTCCACATATTCTCCAATTTTTTATCCATTTTCAGCATTCCCTGTCGAATATTTTAGTCAGCGTAAACTTTATATTTACCTAATGTTTCTAAAATATACTCTCTCCACTTTACTTATTAAATCATACATTCAAGCACATTCTTTATCTCATCAAATGCCTAATTTTAGTTAGGACTAGCTCTAATCAAACATTTGGTCAATAAACTATCATATCTCTCAAAAAAAGGGTGATTAAATGTATACAACTGGTTTACACGTAATTGGTCCGACTACCCACTATGGACACGGTTTCCATTATGGGTACATTTGGCATCATCCAGGTTTCTATCTAGGACATGGATACAATCCAGGTGTTCATCATGGACACCATTGGTATAACAAACCTCAAGAACCGCATCATTATCAAATGAATCATGAAATGAAAGCTCAAAATAAACCCACTAAACCTCAGTCAATTTATAAACACGATTATCAATTCAATCATCACGGTTACTCCTTTGGACAAAGTTCCGGCTCGTTCCCCGAGTATTACAATCATAATTATTAAATGTTTTTAGAGAATGAATCTGAGATTTATTCTCTGAATTCCTCCTTTTTTATGGTTCGCAATCGGATTTTGTTTAGTGAGGATAGTTTTAACTGAGAAAAAATAGTTTGTTTTCGTTAAAAGAACCACTTTATCTTTGAAAATTAATAATCGTAGCGGCATTGAAGCCACTACGACTAATTAATAAGAAAAGCAGCTATATCGAAAGCCGAAAATAGATGGACAAAAATAATGTTTTATTTATAAAATGTTTAAAATAATTTTACCTCTGTTTAACCTATCTTCCATTAGATTATGAGCTTTCGCAACCTCATGTAATGAATATTCGTGACCTACTTTTATCTTTAATTGCTGAGTAGCCAAAAATGGAATGACATGTTCAGCAGTTTCTTGTAATAAATGTGGTTTTAACTTTCTTGTTGTACCTAGACTAAAACCTAGAACAGCTCTACAGCTAGAATGTAAATCGATTGTTTTAATAGTTCCTATCGCACCACTTGAATTACCGAAATGAACTAATCTTCCATAAGGAGCTAAACAATGAAAGCTACTTTCTGTAACTGTCCCAGATATCGAATCTAAGACGATATCTACCCCATTGCCATGTGTAAGCTCATTAACCTTTTTGGCAAAATCCTCTTCCTCATAACAGATAACAAAGTCAGCACCACTTTCTTTAGCTGTTTGGATCTTGTCTTTCCGTCCAACGGTCCCGATAACTGTTTTTGCCCCCATTAACTTTGCTAGTTGTATCGCTGTAGTCCCTACACCACCAGCCGCAGCGTGAACTAATACGGACTCTCCGTGCTGAATTCTTGCAACATTGTAAAGTAATCGATGGGACAAAAATGATACGATAGGACAAGCAGCAGCAGTTCTAAAATCCAATTCTTCTGGTATCGGGAACACTAATTTTTCAGATGCTACAACATATTCTGCATATGAACCATTCTTAGGAAACGCAATGACCCTTTGCCCCTCTTTAAGATCAGATACATTCGATCCTATTTTTTCTACATACCCCGCAGCATCCAAGCCTGGAATAAAAGGGAGCTTAGCACCTTTCTTTCCATATCTAGACTTTATATCTGCAAAATTAACACTTGTTTTTACAACTTTAATTAATACTTCGTTATCCCCAATTGACGGAATATCTACTTCTTCATATTTTAAAAATTCAGTGCCACCAAACTCCGTTACTAATACTGCTTTCATTTTACCAACCCTTTCATTTATCATTATGAAATGGAATACTTTTTACTTTTCTCCTTGCTTTAAAAAAGCTCTTTTAAAACACTTCTTTCCAAAAAATTTAATAGAGAAATATACAACACTTGTCACTATTATACTAATATGGCAGACGGCAAAACAGTGAATATCGTTTATTCAATATAAAAAAGCACTAGCGAGGGAATCCCCACGCTAGTGCTCTTATTATGTTATTGCTGAAATGTTGTTTGAAGACCGAGCCCTAGTTTCAGTTCTGCATTTGTGTCCAGCGCTGGTGCACTAAGATTTGAGTTGGATTGTCCGATTGGATTAAGTTCTACTTTTGTCGGAACCTCTGTAAATACACATTGGTTGTTTAATATGTCCGAAAAAGTCATAAACCCTAGGTTCATCCCAAGCTCTACATCTAGGTCAGTATTGTTAAAGGCACTAAAGTTGATGGTATCTGCCCCATTGTTTGATACGAGGTTTCCATCGGTAAGAAGGCTAAGACCTTTGTCAGCTGTTGAGCGAGACTCAATAGTATGGCATCCACTTGTGGATTTTGTACGGATTTCATACTCGATCCCAGTTTCTGCATCTACGTGAGAATGACTGTCTGCTTTAGCGTTCACTGACCCCTTCGCATCAGTCTCTCCATCTACTTCTGCTGCTACTGCCGGCTCTGATTTAGACTGCGTTTCATGGTCTGTAGACTCATTTACTTTAGAGCTAAGACCCGCTTCTACCTTGGAGTTAGACTCGATGTGAGTTGTGTCCCTTGTGGACGTTCCGCTTTGTTCCGTCCCTGCTTCTGCTTCGACTGTTGATTGAGACTTCGTGTTGATTTTATCACTAGAAGTCTCCCCTTTCACCTCAGTCTCTAACCCGACTTCTGCTTGAATAGAGCTTGATAAATCACTAGACTGCAGTGAAATATCTCCAGCTACATCTGATACAATTCCTAGTTCAAATGCGGAGCTGTTTTCAGCCGCTTCACCTTTTATCGCGCTTCCTAATACAACTGCTCCCAATACTGAAGTGACCACCAACGTTTTTAACATATGCTTTTTCATTATTTACTCTCTCCTTCTTTTTTAGGTTTATTTTTATCCTATGAGTAAGAAGGAGATCGCTTGTGGTGGTGGTATCGGAGGAGCATGGAACCATTGATCATAGTAAAATGATATACGGCTTCCTCGAGGCATGGCGCTTGATTCAAGATGCTCCCAACCTTCCGTACCGAGCCAATAAAAAGAAGAGATTGATTGGCCTGAGCTTGAATTAGTCCCCGTCCCACCTTGTCCTGGGTTACCTGTATGCAATCCTATTTCGGACGATGGGAATAGCGCTCTCTTTGACATTGATTTCCGCGAATTTGAATCCACTTGTGTCTTCTTTTTCTTTTCAACCAATTTAGGCTCCGAATCCGTAACTGATTGTTCTTTCGTTACGACTTGCCAAGTATCATCCTCGGTACGTTCTTGTTCTCTCTCGATATCCACTTTTGGTTCTACCTGTGGTGGACGAACAACTTCTTCACTCGTTTCCGTTTCAACAACCTCTTCAATTGTATCAACGACTTCATTCACGGCGGGAGCTTGAACGGTTTTGTCCACTTTTTTCGTAACATCGTTCGCGGTTGCTGTTACTGTCTTGGCCGTATCTGAGACAACCTGTTCGGCTGCATCTTTTACATTGTTAATCAGAGGTTTGCTCTTGGGCTCTGATTGAGTTTCCCGTTCGGCCTCTTCGTCAATATTCAACTGTTCTGTAGAAGCTTCAACCTCTTCGACGACTTCATTCACAGCAGGTACGGTTGAGCCCAATGCATGCGATGACTGCGGATAGATAAAACACACCGCGAAACTAATAGAGAAAAAGGTTGCTAGTATCATTCGGTTCATTCCGACACATTCACCCCCTTTCAAAACCACTTTTTTATAAGCGGCAACGTTATTTGATATGTATAATAGACTTATC
Organism: Halalkalibacter urbisdiaboli; assembly: GCF_002156385.1. Lineage (GTDB taxonomy): Bacteria > Bacillota > Bacilli > Bacillales > Bacillaceae_D > Halalkalibacter_A > Halalkalibacter_A urbisdiaboli. The sequence continues at coordinate 241,985 of NZ_MVJM01000003.1, read as the reverse complement.
TCAGAGGGCACTGAAAAAGGGTGCTTTTCCCTTTTCCATGTCCTCTGGTTTTTACCTTTTTCAGTGGCTTCCTTATCTAACGCTATTTCATTACCCTAGATTTCAGAACGATAAACATACTGAGCTCTTTTCTATTGCTCAATTATAGTCTAACAGTTGAGGATAAAATAAAGAACATGACTCGTGCATTTTACATCGTCTTACAAACTTTTTTGCAGTTTTTCCCCTTCAATTCAATATTTTTTCTTCGAGAAATTAAAAACCTAACAACCTACTTTAAATTGTAAATACTCTTGTTTTCATTAAATCATTCTGTATGGTGGTCACCTGCACTCCCTTATTTTCAGTTTTAAGTTTCTAATTTATATAATACATCTCGGGAGCACAAATAAGGACATGCTTGTTTTCACAAACATGTCCCTTTTACCTTTTTATTTTACATCTAAAATAATGATATTCACTGAATCTGCGGATAAAGTGACGACAGCGCAATTGTCATCAACCTTGATTTTCGTTTCGGAAGGTACGACCAGTTCCGCGTTCTTTTTGTTAACATTTGGTGTATGGACAAGGGATGAATCCCCGGTCACTGTAATCATTCGACCCTCTGCTGCTACGTTAAGCTCCTTCAACGAAATTTTCGTTGTTTTCTCGAATGGATCTGCATTGACAAGCTTTATATAGACGTGATGATCATCTTTCGTGACCGAGTTGAAAATCTCACGGTTATAAGCTTCTAACTTGTAATCCAACACCTTACTTGTAAAATGACCATCCGTGTAAGAGCAGATGAGACGCTCCCCCGTACCTCCGCCATAATTAACTGAAATGGTATATGGAGTATGATCTGCCAGCTCTTCATAGCAGCTTGATCGTAAGTTACCGGCTGCCGTACTGGATGAATAATCACCTAGCATATAACCTTCAATGCCCTCCTTGTACACTTTCACCCCAGTGGCATTTCCGTTATATCCTATCGCGTATTCAAGAACATCCTTTTTCTCTGGTGAAATATCCGTCAAGCCGACACCTACATAAAAACCGTCGTCTCCAGATGCTTTTGTTGCATTCACCTCAACCTTATAGTTAGTCCAGCTCTCATTTATGATATATAAACCGTTTAATCCTCCGTTTTGCGCCTGTAAAATCAGACCTTTTTGTGGATCCAACGTATATCCAGCCGAACCTGGAATCACTCCCCACTCAGGATTCAATTCCTTCGTAAAATCTTGCTCAAATAGCACCGTACCGTTGATATTATCGATGACTTTCACATACTTCACATGGATTTCAGCATTTCCCGCCGCAATTTCAATTCCACCACGTGGAGTGAGCTCTGATAGTTTTCCATTTCGGTAAGCCGAGAAAGAAGTACCTAACAATGTCGTGCCAAGGTATTTCGCAAAAAGATGCTGTACATAGTAGTTTGGCGTGTACCAAACAGTTTCATCATCAAACCAAATCAAATCCGGCGTCCAGCGATACGTTCCATCAGTTAATACCTTGTTAAATAACGGCGCATATGCAGCTAATCTCACCACATCAGAATTATTTTCAAAACCGGTCATCACAGCTGCTTCTGCAATAGCACCGGCCAATGTATTCTTATCCGTGGAGGCAAATTCACCAACGAAAACCTTTGATGTTTCACGTTCATTCAAGCTACCATCCGACTCATAGGCTCTGTAATAATAGTTGTATCTGTCAGCATTGTTTAACAAATACTCGTTGGAGCGGTAATAATGCTCATCCGCAATCGTATCCATGTAGTTCGGTTGTTTTTCATACCAAGTAACCGTTTCTTCCGTAACCGTTTTGCCATCCGTAAAGTTTACAGTTGCGCTTCCTTCTAGATTACCGCTTAGGAACTTCCAACCTTCCTGATAAGCGTCGTCATCAGCCTGTGCACCGACAGTAGAAAGGATGATCAATTCATGATCTGGATAATGAACGTCCATGTAGTCATCAATCGCAGCTTTAAAGTATTCGAAGTTTGCAAAAAACTCGGTGCCCCAGTTTTCATTTCCGACTCCTAAATAACGTAAATCGAATGGTGCTTCATGCCCCATATGTTTACGCAGGGCAGCCCACTCGTTATTCTCAAAATCAGTGCTAATCGCAAAATCAATTAAATCCGTAAAGCTCTTCACAAAATAATCTCTAAGCTCCCCGCCTGCCGGATGGACATAATCGGAACGAGCCTGGCAGAGTACACCACAAGCCATAACAGGAAGTGGAGTTGCATTCAAGTCTTCGGCTAATTGGAAATATTCCATGTAACCTAACCCCATCGTCATCATGTAACCCCAGACATTAAAGTTTTCTTTACGTAGCTCAATGTCGCCAACAGAGTCTTTCCACTCATAGACGTTCTCCCAAATATAGGAACCTTCTGAAATACATCCGCCAGGGAAACGCAGGAATGTCGGATGCAAGTCAACAAGTGCATTCACTAAGTCTTTTCTTAAACGATAGTTCGGATTTCCTTTGTAATTTGAATGAGCCGTTTCTGAACGCTCTTCCTCAGTGGCACCCCATACATCTTGCGGCATCAACGAAACCATGTCGATCGATATCTCACCGTCGAACGTTAAAGCAAGCTGACCAAGCACGGTTTTCGAACCAGTTAAGACAATCTTTGAATCTATACCGTACTTTTTCCACGTGTTACCGCCTTCTACCTGTACCGTAACGACATCACTAATCGACTCACCGTCCTGATCTTGCAGCTGCAATGTGATGCTTCCCGTGGATTCCGCTTTAGCCCATACCGTAAAATCGTATCGATCACCTTGTTTAATAAACATAGCACAATGATGATTAGAATCGGTAAACCCTTTGTTTATAATCGTGCTGCCGTTCGGTGCGGTTATATAATGAGAATTAACCTCTTTATCGTCAACTCCAAAAAACTCGTTCAATCCGCCCGTACTCTTGACGATTACTTGCTCTACATCTCCAAACCAAGCATGCAGTGGTTGATGGTTTCTACCTGTAGAGCACCCGCACTCGCCTGAAGCGTGAGAATACGTATCGAATGCGAAGGACTCGAAGGAACGGTTTTGAACAAGCTCCGCATAAATACCACCGTCCGCTGCGTTATTGATATCTTCATAAAATAATCCATATAATATGTCACTAATATCTAAAACTTCTTCGCTTCCATCAATCGTTAATAGATGAGAAGGGACCCCTGAAGGAAGGACCGACACGGTAAATTCTTTTTCGCTCGTGTCATTCCCTTTGCTTAAGACAGCAGTCAAGGTAACACCTTTTGGCACGTCAATTTTCCCAATAATTCCGTCATGCGATAACGCTTCGGAATCACTGGATTTCCAAGATACTTTGACCTTTCCTCCCATGAGTGAAGAAGGCAACGTAAGATCCTTCGATACAATAGTGATTGGAAACGATAAATATTTATCTTTAGCAAGTTGAACGATTTCTCCATCTGTAAGAGATTCGCACATCACTTCGATAACTTCATCTTGCGTTAACCCTGCTTGATAAACACGGAAATCGGATAGCGAACCGTTAAAATCGTCATCCACCGCATGTTGGGATTTTCCGATAAAATTATTGCTGTAAGTTGCTGGATCCGAGAACGTTTCAAACCAACTACGCAGTCTCTTATAAGTACCACTCGAAGTCTGGCTAATAGAACCATCTGCCACAACTTCACCGTTTACGTAAATAACAGGCCCCGCACTACTTAACGTCCCGCCTTCCGTTCCTCTAACTGACATAGCAACATGGATCCATTCTCCCGAAGAATAGGTTCTTCCGGCATCGGCAACGAGATCTGCTTCTGAAAAACAAACACCTCGTAAATTTCGAGACAAGAAAAGGTATGGTCCTGTAGAATCTTTCCCAAAATCGAAAATTCTCTCCCATACATTCGTGCCTTTTCTTAAGTAAACCCACGTACTAACGGTAATTCCGGTAAGATCGTTGATATCCGTAAGAAAACCGGAAGGCAGCTTCAGATAAGAAGTTCCATTTTTCCCGCCGGCCAGCGTAACAGCTGGTCTGCCGCCTACTGTTTCTACTAAAGGTTTTATTATCCCCTCTGGTGTTGCATCATTGCCTCCTCCTGAACTGTCTTTTCCGACATTGTCAGGATCATCAAAATAATAATGGGCAATGATGCGGTCCTTAAATGAAATAGTTCCCTTGTTTTGTTTCATGACTGCTCTCCTTTGCCGAGTAATAGTGTAAAGACTTTTTCGGTTAATGTTAATTAATTTGTTAAACAAATAACATAAATGCGAATATGCACTTATCACTATTATAATAGCTAACTACCAAAATTCCCAACAGATTTCCCCTAGTTTTTCAAAATTGTATAAAAAACCTTCATTCAGAACGATCAAGATCTTTAAAGGCAAACACTTAAAGCTCATTTTTGGGATTTAAAAATCGGAACGACCATGGACATAGTTTCACACGTCTTAGAAAGCGCATTAAAGTATCAAGAAGCGACCATCAATAAAAAGACCATAGAACGGACATACGCCATTCCATGGTCTAATTTCCCATATATCTTGTAACCCTAATGGACTTATTAAGTTACGAGGATTACCGAAATTACACTCCTGGATATGCCATAAAACCACCATCAACAGGAATTGTGACTCCAGTTACAAAACCAGACATATTGTGATCAACAAGCCATAAAAGTGTTCCAAGTAAATCTTCAGGCACACCAAATCTTCTCATTGGTGTATGTGTAATAATTTTTTCTGCTCTTTCTGTGAGAGAACCATCTTCATTTGTTAATAGATTTCTATTTTGCTCAGTTAAGAAGAAACCCGGGGCAATTGCATTAACCCGAATACCAGATTGAGCCATGTGAACTGCTAGCCACTGAGTAAAATTATCTATTCCCGCTTTCGCTGCACTATAGGCCGGAACTTTTGTCATCGGTGATGGAGCAGCCATTGATGAAATATTAATAATTACTGCTTCATTTTTTTCGATCATCTTTCTCAAGAAGATTTGTGTAGGATTAACTGTACCTAAGATATTTAAATTAAAAACATGACCAAATCCTTCACTCGTTAAATCAAAAAAGGTAGAAACATTGTTATCCTCTAAATCTTCTTTATTAAAGATTTCATTCGTGGTTATTCCTTTTGGATGATTTCCACCTGCACCATTAATTAATATGTCACAAACGCCAAATGCTTCTGTAACGATTTGTTCTGCTCTTTTTATACTCGCTACATCTAATACGTCACATGCAATAGCTAGCGCCTCTCCACCAGCATCTTTAATACTTCTTTCAATTTCTTTTCCTTTTTCTTCAGTTCTATTAAGAATGGCTACCTTCACACCTTGTCGCGCTAACTCTTTAGCCATTGCGCTACAAAGTACGCCACTGCCACCAGTAATTACTGCCACTTTTCCTTTTAAATTTTCATTTATCGTTAACATGGATTACCTCCCCTTAATTACATCTAACCGACGCATAAAAGTTAAATTTATTATTTACTTTGCCTTTCAAGCGAATCCCAGATTCCCCATAAGTACATAATACCTAGCGCTCGGTCGTATAAACCGTATCCAGGGCGGCAATTCTCATCCCAAATATGCCTTCCATGGTCTGGCCTTGCGTATCCTGTAAAACTAGTTTCATGATAAGCCTTTACAATATCGTATATATCAACTGAACCATCTTCTGTTCTGTGAGATGTTTCAATAAAATCTCCATTCTCATAAATTCTTACATTTCGAATGTGTGCAAATGCAATTCGATCTGAGAATTCACGTACCATTTCGCCAACATGGTTAGTAGGATTTGCTCCTAATGAACCACTACAAAGTGTTAACCCATTATAAGGACTATCTACAAGACTTAGGATTCTCTTTAGATTTTCCTTATTTGTAACGATTCGCGGCAAACCAAAAATTGAAAATGGAGGGTCATCTGGATGAATCCCCATTTTTATATCATGTTTTTCGGCAACTGGAATAATTTCTTCGAGAAAATATTTGAGATTATCCCATAGATCTTCTGTTGTTACATCCTTGTACGCTTCAAATAATATAGAAAGATGCTCAAGTCTCTCAGGCTCCCAACCTGGCATCGTTAAGTCTGAATTCTCACTAATCTTTTTTACTAATTCCCTTGGATCAATATTCTCAATTTTGGATCCTTCATAAAAAAGTGCTGTCGAACCATCTTCCAATTCTTTATATAAATCTGTACGTAACCAATCAAACACAGGCATAAAATTATAACAAATAACCTTAACTCCAACCTTTGCTAACTTTTCTATCGTTTTTTTATAGTTTTCAATGTATTTATCTCGTGATGGGAGACCTAACTTAATATCTTCATGAACATTCACACTTTCAACAACGTCAATATTTAATCCATATTTCCCAGCTTGCTCTTTCACCTCTATAATTTTGTCCATTGGCCATTCTTCTCCAGCAGGAATATCATGGAGTGCCCATACAACCCCCTCAACCCCTGGGATTTGAACAATATGTTTTAATGGAACATTATCATTACCTTCCCCAAACCATCTAAAAACCATTTTCATTTTAACCACTCCATATTCGCTCTTTTACATTATCCTATATTTACCATATTACCTTTCTTGAATTAAAAGGTAATAACCACTTTCCTTATTTCATTTGGAGAATTCTCAATTAGAGAAATCGCTTGTTGGATTTCTTCTACTGGAAACTCATGCGTAACCATGTCTTCTATTCCTAAAGATTTTTCATTAAATATTTTGATCACTTCAGGAAATTTATTTGTTTGAAGTCGAGAGCCTACAACCGTTACTTCTTTCTTTGTAATAGGTAGTTGCGGGATACTAGAAGGAGCTTGGTCAAAACCTAACACAACCACATAACCAGCTGGAGAAACAATGTCTACGGCATCTTCAAACGTTTTTGGAATACAAACTGCATCAATGACAACATTTGCGCCTTCACCATTTGTTAGTTCTAGTACTTCCTCTTTTATATTCACACGAGTAGCATTAATCGTAACATCAGCGCCCCATGACTTTGCAAATTCTAATCGGTCCTCGCTTAAATCAGTGATGAAACAAGTTGCCCCTTTAGCTTTAGCGATTTTTAAACAACAGAGTCCAATTGGACCAGCACCCATAATAAGCACAGAATCTCCTTCTTTTACATTTCCACGCCAATTAGCTTGTGCCCCAATTGTGAAGGGTTCAATTAATACTGCCTCCTTCCAATCTAGCTGACTGTCAACCTTATGAACCAAGTTATCTGGCATTACAATGTATTCCTGCATTCCTCCTTCGAGGTGAACTCCAAATACTTCTATCTCGTTACAAACATTTTGTCTCCCATTTCGACATGCATAACACTTACCGCATGTTTTAATCGGTTCAATAACAACTTTATCACCTACTTCTAACTTAGTAACGCCCGCCCCTACTTCTTCCACTTCTCCAGTTACCTCATGTCCAATGATTCTAGGTAACGTCGCTAGTGGATTTGTTCCATGGTAAATATGCATATCTGATCCACAAATACCAACCATCTTAACCTTTATTAAGACCTGGTTTTGCTCAGTAATAACGGGCTTTTCTTTTTCAATAATTTCAAGTTTCCTTGCTCCTGCTACTTGTACAGCTTTCATTTTTCTATTCAACTCCTACAAATTTAATCAAACAAACTAGGTAAGAAAAGTGTTAACTCTGGTATAAAAGCAACTAATAATAGAACAAAAATACTGACACACAAGAACGGAATTAGCGCAATAGATGTTTTACCCACAGATACTTTCCCTATACTAGATGCCACGAATAAACATACCCCTACCGGAGGTGTTGAAAGACCAATAATTAAACCCAGCACCATTAACACACCAAAATGAACTGGATCCATACCAACAGATGTAGCCACTGGTAGTAAAACCGGGAATAAAATGACTAATGCTGCAATGGTCTCCATAAATGTTCCAATAAATAACAAAAGCAAAATAATGAGTAAAATTACGACTATTTTATTTTCCGAAATAGCTAGAATTGTATTGGCAACTAGTTGTGGAATTTTTTCGCTTACTAAAATCCAACCAAATAAATTCGCCAACCCTACTAGTATCATGATAGAAGCTGTACTTTTCATTGAAGCTAATAAAATAGAAGGAATTGCCTTTACTTTAAGATCCCTATATACAAATAAACCTACTATTAACGCATAAACAACGGCAACGATAGAAGCTTCTGTCGGCGTGAAATACCCTCCTAATATTCCATACATAATGACCACTGTCATCATTAAAGCCCAAAATGCATCAATAAATGATTTACCTACAACAGATAATTTTTGTCTTTTTCCTTTAGGATACTTACGTTTTACAGAAATAACGTAGACAGCTACCATTAAACTAATACCGAGTATGATACCTGGTATCGCACCAGCTAAAAATAAGTCACCGATTGAGACACTTGCCAATGTACCAACAATTATTAGTGGTAACGAAGGCGGTATTATAGGACCGATTGTTGAAGAAGATGAAGTAATAGCTGCCGAAAAATCCGCATCGTACCCTTGCTTTTTCATTGCAGGAATCAAGACTGAACCAATACTAGCAGTATCAGCTAAAGCTGTACCAGAAATGCCAGCAAACCCCATCGATGAACCTACATTCGCTAAACCTAAGCCACCTCGAATGTGACCGACAATATTATTTGTAAACCGTATAATTCTTTCTGTAATACCACCTGCATTCATTAGATTACCCGCTAAGATAAATCCAGGAATACATAAAAGAACAAAAGAGTTTAATCCACCAAACATTCGTTGTGGGATAATAGATAAAGAGATATCTGCTATTAATAAATAAATAATGGAAGAGATACCTAAACTAAAAGCAATTGGGACACCCAAGAAAATCAATAGAATAAAGGAAACAAATAATATTAACCCCAACATTACTACTCACTCCCCCTCTGGAGGCTTTTAAAATAATTAATCATATGAAGCAAAGCATAAATCCCAATAAATAACATGGAAATAAAGATACAGGCATGAATAATTGACATATCAATTGCCATCGTTGCAGAAGTTTGCCCCCGACCAATAAGTATAAACTTAAATCCCCAATACGTTACAACTGCACAAAATAAAGCAATCGATAAATAGACAAATCCTTCATAAATTTCTCTAACTCTTCTTGGGAGAAAATTAAGTAGTAAGTCTACATTAATAAATTCCTTATCCTTTAAAGCCAATGGAGCACCGAAGGATATTGAAAACAGAAATAAAAAACGAGATAATTCTTCGGTCCATACAAATGAATATGGTAAGTATCGAGAAATAATTTGGATAACAACAACAATAATTAGCGCAGTAAAGGTAATTATTGTTGCCGTCTCCAACGTGCGTTCTAATAGTTTTTTACTCCTCACTTTTCTCAGCCCTTTATAAATAAAATAAAAACATACCACTCACTCATTCATCGTGATCTTTTACAAGTAAGTGGTATGCTTTTGTAACCAATTATTACTATTCTACTTCAAGAATTTGCTCGTACAGTGTATACTGCTCTTCAGATAAACTTTCCTTAATTGCTGGAAGCATTGCTTCACGGAATGCATCTTGATCAACATCACTATTAAAGAGCATCCCTTTTTCGATTAATGCATCTTTATAATTACTAAATTCTTCATCAAAAAGTTCTTTACCATATACTTGAGCTTCGGCAGCGGCTTCCATAACTGCTTCCTGTAATTCGTCAGATAATTTTGCGAATTGCTCGTTACCTACTAAAATGTAAATCCAAGAATATACGTGTTCTGTTTCGTTGACATACTCTTGTACTTCAGCAAATCCAGCACTATGAATTAAATCAAGTGGATTTTCTTGTCCGTCAATAACGCCTTGTTGTAACCCAGTAAATACTTCGTTAAAGTCCATTACTTGAGGTCTTGCTCCTGCCGCCTCCCAAACACTTAAAAATAAAGGAACGTTTGGAACACGCATTCTAAATCCATCTAAATCATCGGGAGTTGAAATTGGTTTATTAGACGTTAAATTTCGTGGTGCACGAGTGTGATAATAAAGTGGTGTTAACCCGACTTTTTCAATAATCTCCTCTTCAATCCCTTGGCCAATTTCCCCTTCAATGACACTCACTAAATGCGCTTCATCTTTGAAAGCATATGGAACCGCCATTAGTGCAGCTTTCGGTGCCCAGTTGGCCATAGTCTCTCCAGATATCACAAGATCTGCAGTTCCTGCTTTAATACTATTAATTGTATCTGTTTCCCCACCAAGTTGGTTATTAGGATAGATTTCTATTTTAATTTGCTCATTGGTTTTCTCACTTACTAATTCACTGAACTTAACTGCTGTTTGATGCCACAAATGATCTTCATTTGCTAAATGTCCGAATTTCCAAGTAATAGATTCAACAGCTTCTTCTTTAGCCGGTGCCTCAGATTTATCTTTAGGTGATTCTGAGGAAGATCCATTAGACCCACATGCTGACATAATAAACATTCCTGCAAAAAAGACAGATAACAATTTCATTTTCTTCATAATTCATTTCCCCCTATTTGTTTTTTAATAAATAAGTGAAGATTATTATTCTAGCGAGAACCACATGCACCCCCTTTACGAAATTAAGTGAATTTCTATTTTTTTATGAGACTAGATACTCATATACGTTCTTCGAAACAGCCACACCCTCTTTTTTGGCCAATTCCTCTTTTAACTGTTCTGGCTCACCTGGCACCATTACTTTTTCAAATCCTTCTGCCGGTTCTGATTCATGAAGTTCATTAATGATCGAATCCATGTTTTCTAAGAATTGATTTTCCTCTATAAAAACGGATGGCTTAATGACACATAGGTAATGCCCTAACTTACGCGGCTTATGATAATCACCATACATCTTAGTAATGTGTGGCCCAAAAGCAGCTCCAGCTAAAAGTCCTGAAAAAATCTCAACAACCAAGGCTAAACCGTATCCTTTTGGCCCTGCAAAGTGAGAGAGCGCTTCCACGTTATTTGGATCTGTAGTTCCCTTACCGTTTTCATCTACTCCCCATTCTGCTGGAATGGATGAGCCGCTCTCTCTCGCATGTAATATTTTCCCAAGAGCTACATTGCTAGTAGCCATATCCAAAATAACTGGTTTATTCTGTTTTGCCGGGAAGCCATATGCGATAGGATTCGTACCAAGGAATGGGCTGGCCCCCCCAAAAGGAACTACAACCTTATCCGTATGCGTCATCGCTACACCGATCATGTTTTTCTCAGCTGCCTGTTGAACAAAATACGATAACGCTCCACAATGACTACTATTCATCACTGTAATCATCCCAATCCCATTCTTCTCTGCCATTTTAATTGCATGCCCCATAGCCTCTTTCATAACAGCATGCCCGATCCCGTCATCACCATTAAAAACAGCAGAACAAGGACCTGTTTCTTTTATGGAAAATTTCGGGTTAGGATTAAGCCCACCCTCAGTCAGTCTTTTTACATAATGTTCAGTACGCAAAACCCCATGCGAGCTAACTCCTCTTAAATCTGCGTGAACCAACACCTCTGATACAATACAGGCATGTTCTTTATTTAAACCCACTTCTGTTAATTTTTTTACTACTAAATTTTCTAACTCTTGAGCTTCTACTTTAATATTGTTCATAACATTTCCTTTCAAAGTTCCCTAGTGTTTAAATTAACTGCTCAATAAACTCTTGCTCTTCTAATTTGACCAGTAAATCTTCTAAGGAAAGAGACCCTCATAGTCACCTTTCTCACTTACAACCATCATCCAATCTTGCTTAACCTTTGAAATGATTAGGATACTTCTTATTTAATGCCTGGTGATCAATCACTACTAGATTTAAATGTTCACGTACCACTTTCTCAGCTCTTACGGGATTCTGCTCTTTAATCGATTCAACTATTTCTTGATGTTGCGAAATAATCATATCTGTATTAAGTTTTTCAGTTAAACTCAGATACCGCATACGATTAAAGTTAATACTCATCATGTTCTGTATAACTTCCCAAACTCTAGACTTTTTACAACTCGAAAAAATAATTGAGTGAAACTTATCATCTAATTCATAGAATCCTTCAATATCTTTTGTTTGAATAGCCATTTTCTGAGCCTCTAAATTGGCAGTAATATCTATTAGATTCTTTTCTGTAAATAACTCACAAGCTAATTTAGTTGTAGCAACTTCTAAGTGTTCTCTCATAAACCTTGCTTCCTCTAAATGTTCTAAATCAATTAAGGATACAAAAGAACCTTTCTGAGGAAATACATTTACTAAATCTTCTTGAGAGAGTCTTAAAAAAGCTTCTCTCACCGGTGTTCTACTAACTTGCAACCGTTCAGCTATCTCATTTTCACTAATTGATTTTCCTGGCGACAGCTTCAAACTTACAATTTCAGACCTCAAAAATTCATATACTCTTGTTCCCATAGAAAGATTTTGTTTATTTGAAAAATCTATAACAGTCATATTTAGTGCCCCCACAGTTCTTTAAATTAAAAACAATCCCTCTTCCATACTTGTATACTAGTATATCATGAAAGCGTTGTCAATGTAGGAAGTGAAAAAATTTTAAATTTTGATTAATTAATAAATCCAAATTACTAAGGAATTAATTTTTCAGTGTTGTATTAGCAGGCGCGTTCATCTTAAGCAGTTTCACTTCTGCTAAGACTTTGCAAATTGAATAAGAATAAGGCATTACAATTGCGTTAACATCACTTCATACGTACATTCTTAAAAATGATTAAAACTCGAGCCATTTTTTATTTTGACTTAGCACTTTCGTAATCATTTCCGCTTGAGACCAAACCTCGGCAGCTTCAATAATTTCTGCGCCAGCACTAATATAATCTTCATTTGTAAAACTACTACCAATCCCAGCATCAATTTCAACTATTACATTATGTCCAGCCTCTAAAAGAGAGATTACTCCTGCTGGTGTTAGAGCTACACGATTTTCATTATTTTTAACTTCACGAGGTACGCCAATAATCACCTTTATCTTCCTTCCAAAAAGTATTTTTTGTCTAAAATCTTTTAATCTTCCATGACCATCTTTGTTGCGGATAGGTTTATAAAATAAGGATAAGGGTTGTGTTGTTACACTACATTAGACACATCGTTAAATGCATGCAGAGAATTTTATGACACTATGAGGTCCTTCCTAAGAAAGAGTACAATTTTGCTAAATTTAAAAAAGGAGATTTCCGATAATAAACGGAAATCCCCTTTTTTATGTTAATTGTCTGACCAAAACTTGGAGACTTGTTCCATAACTTAATTAATCTTTTATTAGAAGCTACGTTCTTCCATCTAGTTATTTCTACTACCAAAAATTCGAAATACTGCACCCCTAATACAAAAAAAAACACGCGTCTCAATTCATGAGAACACGTGCTATAATAGTTATTTCTTTGAATGACCCGTACTGGACTCGAACCAATGACCTGCACTCCGTTAATACAAGAGCCTAGGTTCAATAATCTGAAGAGAGTTCACAAAGCCAGTTGTAGTACTGTTTCCAAGAGTAGTTTAAACGACAAAATAATATTAAAACTGCATAAGTCTTACCCTTTTACTCCCCCTATCATAACACCTTTCACAAAGTACTTTTGCAGAAATGGATATAAACAGAGAATTGGTAAGGTTGCTACAATAACGGCTGCATACTTTACAGTTTCCCCTATTGGTAACACATCAGCAGAGCTTATACCAGTCGTCATATTACTCGTATCATTTGCTATTAATATTTCACGTAAAATAATTTGCAATGGAAATAGACTTCGATCTTGTAAAAAGATCATCGCATGAAACCATGAATTCCAATGGTACACTCCGTAAAATAAAACCATAACGGCAATAACCGGTAATGATAGAGGTATAATGATTCTAAAAAGGATAGTGAAGTCATTTGCACCATCAATCCGAGCTGATTCTTCTAAACTGTCAGGAATCCCCTGAAAAGCGGTACGCATAATAATTAGGTTAAACGCACTTATCGCTGTTGGTAAGATAATTGCCCAACGTGTGTTTAGGAGGCCTAGTTCATTAACCAACAAATACAACGGAATGACTCCACCCTCAAAAAACATCGTAAACACAATCATAAGCATAATAAAGTTACTCCACATCACTTTTTTACGTGAAAGAGCATATGCCCCTAACGATGTTAATAGAATATTAATCGTTGTCCCAGCGATTACATAAAAAAGTGTATTCAAATAGGATGTAACAATCATTGGATTATTAAAAACAAGTCGATATGCTTCAAGTGTTATATCCTTCGGGGCAAGCAGAATTCCCCTAGCTTGTGCAACGAATGTGGGGTCACTTATTGAAGCAAAAAGGATATAAATCAAAGGATAGATTGAAACAATAGACAAAATTATTAAAAACGTTATATTAAGAATATCAAATATTCGTTCACTCAATGGCTTTTTCATTTTATCCTCCTTACCATAATTTTGTGTCGCCTACTTTTCTAGCAATGCCATTAGCAATAACTAATAACGTAAATGCAATCAATGCCTTGAAAAGCCCAACTGCAGCACTAAAGCTATAGTTTGCTTCGAGAATCCCTTTTCGATAAACGTATGTTCCAATAACATCAGCTGTTTCATACGTTAGAGAATTATACATTAATAGTATTTTCTCTTCACCAACGGTCATAAATTTCCCAATGATTAAAATTAAGAGAATGACAACTGTCGGCATAATCCCAGGTATCGTAATATGGAACATTTGTTTAAAGCGACCGGCGCCATCCATTTTAGCCGCTTCATATAGTGATGGGTCAATATTTGACATCGCAGCCAAAAAGATTATGGAACTCCACCCAACGTTTTGCCATATATCTGAACCAATAAACAACGTTCTAAACCATGCAGCCTCTCTCATGAATGCAATCGGTTCAATTCCGAATAAAGATACTAAAATTTGATTTACCATTCCGTCTCTAGCAGTAAAGTCATATAAGATACCGACAATAACAACAAGAGACACAAAATGTGGCATATACGTGATCGTTTGTACACTTCGTTTAAATACCTTACTCTTTACTTCATTTAGTAGTAATGCAAGGATGATACCTGCAGGGAAGGCAAAAATCAAACTGTACAAGCTCAGTAAAAGAGTGTTTCTTAATAATCTCCAAAAGTAATAACTGTTAAAAAAATCGATAAAATGCTGAAACCCCACCCACGGACTTCCTAAAAAACCTAGTGTAGGGGAGTAATCTTTAAAGGCAATTTGCAATCCATACATTGGTCCATATTGAAAAATAATATAATACAAGACAACAGGAGAAACCATCAAATAGATCATTTTGTTCCGTTTAAAATCTTTTACTACATTTTCTCCAAATGTGAGAGCTCTCCCGCGAAACCCTTTAGGCGATTCTACAGGATCATAATCGAGATTCCTTTCTAGCTTTGCCAATTTTCCACTCCCTTTCTTCTGGTACTTTTTTTAAAATGCTAGACGTGTCGGGAATACTTTTAACACGTCTAGCATGATGACCATCTCTATCTTTGCTCGTAACGTTCTAAAGCTGCTTGCTGAAGTTCAATTGCACGTTCAATCCCCATACCCTTTAATGTTTCTACAAATTTATCAAAGTTCTCTAACGGTTCTGCACCCATAATAAACTTAACAACCATTTCATCATAATACGTTTCCAAATCACTCATAATCGAAGCATATTCACGTGATTCTTCAGCTGTCAACGTAATAAGTGGTAAGAGAATCTCATTTTCAGCCGAATCACTCCATATTTGAATAGCATCTTTTTGCTCAGGTAGCTCTAAATATTGCTCAAGATACCGAACATCTTGAATAAATGGTCCACCATACGAAGAACGCACATACTTACCTAATGCATCTGAAACAGGTAACCCATCTGGATTTTCCATAACTTCATCTGTATATTTTGGATAACCATCTTCTACTTCATAACTGACACCTTCAACACCAAAGTTGAATAGGAAATGTCCTTCTTCTGAATAGGCATAATCAAGCCACTTTACAATTTCCTCTGGATTTTCAGCATTTCCTGTTATCGCTACACTATGCCAACCTGAATATGGAAAATCCCTATGCCCTCTTGCCGCCTTTTCACCTTCTTTTAAACTTGGATTTGGGGCTGGAGCTAATTTGAATTCCGGATTTTTATCAGCCATTAAACCAGTGTACTTCCCAATTCCTCCACCTGTATAACCATATAAACTTCCGAGTTGATTGTTTGTAACTTTTGCATCTTGCAATTTCAAATCAGTTGCTGCAAAGTCAGCATCAAGTAAACCATCTTCATACCAGCTATTCATTCTTGACAAGAACTCTTTATACTCTGGCTGGATTGAGCCAAACTTAACAGTTCCATTTTCATGATAAAACATTGGTGTCATTCCCCATGCACTTGCAAATGCACCTAGATTTTTAAATTGATCAGGATGTAACAATAAAGGAATTTCATCTTTCTCTCCATTACCGTTAGGATCCCCATCTTTAATTGTTCGCAACACATTTTCCCATTCGTCTATCGTCGTTGGCATTTCTAGATTTAGCTTATCAAGCCAATCTTGACGGATAATCGGACCCATAAATACCATTAATTTTTCATCGCTACGTAGAAAAGGAAATGCATAGATATTTCCTCCATCTGTCGTAATGCTTTTCTTAACTTCTGGATTCTCTTCGAGATATTTAGATAAATTCGGAGCATGAGCTTCAATTAACTCATTTAGTCTAATAATCGTTCCTGAGTCAATCGCATTATCAGGACCTCGTTGAACAGCATGCCAGTTGTACTCAATAACATCAGGCAAATTTCCAGAAGCAATTAGTAAGTTAAATTGTTCCGTAATCTGAGTCCCTTCACCAGATGGATGTTGAAAACTCACCTTCGTCCCTGTCGCTTTTTCAAGCTCCTGGTAAACACCAACACCGTTTAAGTCTTCTAAACTATTAGCAACACTTGGATGAAGTTCTGTCCAGTATGTTATTTCATCTGGATAACCAACGTCTTCAGGATTCGTTGTTGCCTCTGGTACTTCCTCTGACTGATTCGCTTCTTCATTGTTTGAACATCCTACAACGAAAATAAAAAGCAAAAGTGATAATAAAAGCGTTTTCATTTCTCTGATGGCCATATTAATGCCCTCCTTCTATAAAGTGTTTGTTGATTAAGTCGAATGACTTGATTTCACTATAGATTAGAGCTATCACAAACGATATAGCTTATACTTTAGATAGATTATCTGATTGTTAGAAAGCCCATTAAACGTCCGTTGTTTACGTTATCTAATCTTTACTCAGGGAGATTCTACCTACATGTTGGCTATCAATCTTGAATAAACAGGATGACAATCTTTTTTAACAAAAAAGAAATACCTAACCAATTTAGATTGTTAATTTGGTTAGGCATTTCTAACTTGACTATGAAACACATCAATTGTTTACCAAATAATTCGAGTGAACATTTCGACTATTTTTCATCAAAGTGAATTGCATATGTTCTTCGTGTAAACCGAATACTAGTTAATGAAATCCGTAACTTTATTTTTAACTTTCACATAATTTCACGGTATTGACCTGGTGTTACACCTTCGTATTTTTTAAATACTCTGATTAGTCCAACGCTGTTGGCATAACCTACTTTTTTAGCAATTTCAGCTATAGTGAGCATTTGATTTGATAACATTTTTTTCGTCTCAGTAATTCGAACCTTCACAAGATAGTCTGAAATGGTTTGATTCCCTTGTCTTTTAAAAAATGTAGATAAATAAGATGCATTCATCCCAAAGTGCTCAGCAATCATCGTAAGACTTAGATTGTCGTCGGCATAATTATGTTCAATATATTTTTTAATTTCTTGATAGAGGCGCTCTCCTTGGCTCAGTTGTTTTTCCTTCATTTTCATACATATCATATGAAATTGTAATTTTATATTTTCTTGTATTTCATCAACTGTACCACTGTCTGCAATCATTTTAATCAAGCGATTTAGCTCTAACGATTGTTTCTTATCATCCAATAAACTAACTAATTTTATTAATGTACTTAGTAAATCATAAGATAAACACTTACTTATGGCTGGAGTCATTCCTTGTTTTTGCACATTATTGTTAAAAATATCATGAAGCGTTTTCTCAACATTTGTCGAATCTCCAGACTTTGCGTAATTTATTAGTTGCATTTCTGTTTCCATTGGATAGTAGTAATCATAGCCGCTATTATCTTTTACATCATTATAGAAGATAATTGAGCCTAACCCTTTCACCATCCGATAATCTAAGGCCATTGATGCTTCAACGTAACATTGCGAGAGATTTTTAAACCCATGATGAAGATGGCTTATAGCCACTGTAATATTAATATCAAATTTTTCTTCCAATATTTCTTTTAATCTTTTTATAAAGACTAATTGTCTTTCTTGTTCTTCATTTGTATTTCTTGGATAACTCTGAACTATGACTAATTTGTCTCGTTCAATATCAATCGTAAACCCATTCTCATTTGAAAGTTCATTACTAAGATTAGCGATGATGAATCGTGTTAAAGCCCATTTCTTTTCTAGATTCTCGTTATTAAACTGACAATGTCCATCAATTTGAATAAGTAATATGCCATAATAATTTAAAGGTGTATCAACTCCCATAAATTCTAAATCTTTTTCAGACATATTCTGCACATCAACCTGACCCTTTAACACTCTATATATAAAATTGGATTTTATTACCGGTTCCTGTTGTGAAACAATTTGATTTAATTGACTTTCTTTTTTCATAGAATTTACAATTGTTTGCTTGATTAGCTCAATTTCATTTGAAAATTCCCCTTTTGGACGCCTTTTCCCAATGACGGTATTGACTACTTCTCGTATTGGACGATAATTTTTACTAGCCAAATAATAGGACAATAATATCCCTATAATAAGTGAGACGATCATTACAACCATCGCCGACAATTTAACTTTGCTTACCTGTGATACGACGATATTTTTTGGAACGACTGAAACGTAAGTCCAACCATTTTTTTCAGAAGTTGTGTAAGAAGCAATCATTTTGTTTCCTGCGATATTCTTTTCAAAAAAACCTACTTGTTTAGTAAGTAATGGGGTAATTTGATTTATATTATCTTCATTTGTACTAGTAGACATCATGATATTTTTATGTTCATCTACAATATACATAAACCCACTATTTAAACCTTCAATTTGATGAAACAGGTCTCTTATTTGTTGTTCATCGATATGAACAATAAACATACCCTGTACATCTGACTTTTCTCCATATGGCAATGATTGAACAAATGTAATAAGATTTTTCTCTCCAGAATTCATCACTACTTTTTCCGATGGATAATATTGATTGAAATGAAATCCAGAAAGTTTTTCCTTAACGACTTCTTCATAGGGAACGTTATCGTATCGCTTGATATGATTTAATAACATCGAGGGGGTTGTTTTCATTGTTGGCGAAAGTATTGTATTAGACTCTGAAAAATACACATAATAATCATTGATAATCGTACTAACGGTTTGATAATTTGCAAGCTCATGAATCAAACTAACATAATTGTAATTCTCTGTTTCCTCATCATTCAGAAGCTTTATTAACTTTTGATTTTTAGATACCTGGATGGAAAACTGTTCTACTTCCTTTAACCTGTTATCAACAACTTGTTTTACTTGTTCTAACATAGCAGTATTTGATCTGTTCGCATTTTCAATCATGATGGATTCAATCTTAATGAATAAAATTACGCCAACGACAATTGGTAAAATCAAAACTAGTATATAAGAGGTCAGCAGTCTAATTAAAATAGTCTTTTGCCTTTCTCTCACTTTGAGTTTAACTGAATTAAAGCGATTCCAAAAATACATAATAAGACCCCCTTTTAAACTATACACAAAAAACCCTTGCAACGGAAAAAGTCATAAAAAGCCTTAAAACAAGAGTTTTGTTTTCATTATAGTTTGAATGCTACTGTCAAAAAGCGATATTTCGCCTTACTTTATATTGTCTGTTTTAAAAAATTTATTTCTTCCCCTCCCATTAAGTAGGGAGGGGAAGACAATATATTTAGTAAAGTAGCTCTATCATTAAATTTTGATTGTACTCAGACGAATATTGTTTTGTCTACAAAGCTTTATCAATTGAAATCGTCTTCCCGGACCATGCCTTTTTCGTTGTCCACTCTTCCTCGCCTTGCCAAAAAGAGTCTTCTTCAGATAATCCAAGTGGAAGGAATACTGTAGCACATAGATATAAACTACCTGTTGAAATATACGGTTCTCCTAATTCAGGCTGATGCCCACAAAGACCAATTTGGAGCCAACCGTTATCGTCAAACGTACCTGGCATTTCTATTAAGCGTTTAATCACTGCCGTTAATGCACAACGAACTTGATTAGGCATCAGAGAGCTATCTAAGCGATGTTGTAATGCCATTTGCGCCAAGTGTTGAAATGCTCCAAAGCGATATGCGATAGAGCGACCTACAATCGGAAACGTCCCTTCAGGAGAAATGCTTCTTTCTTGAATCACGGCAAAACGTTTAGCACGCTCGAGAATCGGTTGTTTCATCTCCTTCCAATCACCTGATTGATTAGACATTTTCTCGATAATGTCGACCAGCATCGGTTGTATGACAAAACTATTATAATAATCTGCATGAAACGCCGGACCATCTCCATACACCCCGTCACCTACATACCACTGTTCATGTTGTTTTAAAGCATAATCTACCCTCATCGGGTCCCAATCTTCTCCTACTAACATTAACGTTGTTTCAGTCATTGCTGAAAATAACAACCAATTATTAAAAAAGGGTTTTCTATCACGGGTAGATTTTAAAGCCTTGACTACATTAGACTTCACTTCTGGCTCAAGTTTTTCAAAAAGTTCAACGGGCGCTCGAAGAATGGCATGTGCAAAAAAAGCGGTATCGACGATAGGCTGCATTCCAGATGAATAATTCATGTAATCAGGAGATTGTGGGTCTGTTGCTGCATCAATCCCTTTTCTAATAAGCTCAGCATAGCGCTTTCGTAAAAGACCTTCTTCTCCTTCATCTGGACCATGTTCAATCCATGGAGCCATTCCACACACTAATCTTGAAAACGCCTCCAGATGACTATAGTCTTCTCTATCTCGGACGTGGGGGTGTGCTTCGACGGGCATAAGGAGTTTTAATTGTTTGTTTGCTAAGGAAGTAAGCACTGGATCCGCAATTTTTTGTAATGTAGCGATCCAATATTCCCGTTCACTAGACGCCTTCATTTTGTACACATCCTTTTTCACTGTTTAGAAAATTCTTCTCTTCCAACCATTAAGCTTAGCGATAGCTTCAACATAGTAGTAATCACCATAGATGAGCGATACATCAACATTAGCATCAGCAGGCTTGTGACTGGTCCCATGCAGAAGAATCCCCTGGTGCTCTGGTTGTTCCCATGTACCATAGTTTTCAGTCAAAGAGTTTAGGATATTTAGTGCAGCCACTCTATACATACCGCTCTCATTTGCCGGTACAGCATCGGCGATTTCCAATAACCCTGAAGCAGCTATAGCACCGGCTGAACTATCTCTTGGCTCATTTTCTTTTTGTTCAAGTCGGAAATCCCAATGTGGAACATAATCTTCTGGAAGAGCTGCAATAAAGTGATGAGCCACTCGTTTTGCTGCATTCAAATATCGTACTTCTCCAGTATGTTTGTACGTATTTGCAAATCCGTATAGTGCCCAAGCATTCCCTCTACTCCATGCTGAGTCACCTGCATTTCCTTGCCCACCAACGGATTCAATAAACTCTCCTGTATCAGGATTGAAAGATAAAATATGACTAGTTGAACCATCATCCCTGATTCCATATTGTAATGTCGTATCAGCATGGATTTGAGCGATATGTTTATATCGAGGATCTCCAGTAACACGGCTAGCCCAAAATAATAAGGAGATGTTCATCATGCAATCAATAATGGCCCAACCTGTTTTGTCATGATTCCAGGCCTTAATGTATCCACCTGCTGGGTTGAGACGGCCTGCTAAGTAATTAGCTGCCTCTAATCCAATCCTCAGGCTTTCTTCATTATCTAAAATCTCATTTTTTATAACAGCTGTTAGTAAAAATTGAAAGCCTACATCATGGTCCACTTTTACAGGATGTTGACGGAAACATTTTTCTAGCTTCTCATCCCAATCCATTGCAGCATCTTTAAATTTTTCATTTCCATTCATATCGTACATCACCCATAAGATACCAGGCCAAAAACTTGAAGTCCACCACTCATGGGGCATATCATCATATACCCCATCATTTCCTGCAACATGTGGAGATTTATCGCCAATCTGTTCGATCATCCGTTCGACTTTCGTTGCTAATTTATTTAATACAACATCCTCTTTAAATGTAGACATTGATCATTCCTCCTTTTTAATATAATTTCATATTAAACCGTTTTCATAGTTGAAAATTGTTGTATAATTACAAAAAGTATCGTTCTATTGTTCTAACAAGGAGGGGCAGTATGAAGACTTTATTTGAACATATTCCTTTTGATTTTATGCCTTTTCATCTTGTTTATCGTAGGGTGTCTGTTAACGATTTTCAAGGTTACTATCACTGGCACCAAGGATGCGAATTGCTTTTCGTACACAGTGGGCAAGGGCGGGTCATTGTTAATCAACAAACCTATGATATTAAAAGAGGAATGCTTTTCTTTTTTCAACCATTCCAACTACATAAGGTGCATGTTGAAGTCTCACAACATACACCCTATAAAAGGAGCATTCTTCATTTCGACCCACTAAGCCATAGTAAAAATCTTCATTTATTCCCTACCTTAAATACACTATTTGACCGTTTGCAGAAAGGGATTTTAAACCAACAAGCGTTTGATTTAGAAAATGATTATCATTATGTCTCAGAAATATATAAGGCTTTGAATCATTCAATAATCAGAAATGATTGGCAGGAAGATAGTCAGCTTTTTCTCATGCAAATGCTTTCTTGTATTCGTAAAAACATAGACCATGTAGATAATGATAATTCATTTTATCATTTACGTCCTTTTCATTATTCTGAAATGATTATGCAATGGATTGAAGAACATTACATGGAACCATTTGATTTAGAGCGCTTATCAGATGAACTTCATTTATCAAAATCGTATGTGTCAAGAGTATTTAAGCGTGAGACTGGTAGTAGTTTGACAGAGTATCTCATTGTTCGCAGAATGAAACAAGCATGTCAATTACTTCAAACTACCAATGCTCCAATTGAAATCATTGCTGAAAATATTGGTCTATTCAACGTGTCTTACTTTATTCAACTCTTTAAAAAAGTAATTGGAACAACACCGCACCAGTACAGACTTTCTCAAAGGGAAATATAATTAATTCAAATATAAGTTGAAGGTGATTAAGTAGTCTTTTATTTCCTCCTCTGGCGACTAGCGAATGGCTCCATCTCCATTGATTCAAGGGGCCCCCTCGTGTGCAGATATGATAGTCCAATGAAAGCAGAGACATTCATAAGTTTACTAGAGAAGTTGGGGATTCAAATATTGGTTTTGTTATTCCTTTTAAGCTTGTTAAGGCCCTTGTCATGGACAACTGTACCAAAACCACTACCACAGTCTAATGATAGTTTAATTATTTTTTCATTAACAAGTTCATCATGTAACTCTGTATTTCCCTTTTGTAATGCTGCAAATGCCTCAGGTACTGATTCTGTTCGAACCTCAATTGTCTTCCTCAACTCTTTTTCTATATCATACAAAAGCTTTGTAGAGATAGACCCTGCAAAAGAACCGTCCCTTGTTTGCCCTTGCTCAATCAGCTATATACTCACTTAACTCTTGAATAGAAAGAACCGAAACATGTTCTGGGAAGTCCTTATGTTCAGCACAAATTGCTACCTTATAATGCTTGTCTAGATTTTCTTCATAAAAATAATGTGTTCCATCAACATCTTGATTATCTTGGACAATAACTCTATTATTCTCTGTATGAAATGCAAAGGAGTTTAGTGCTTTAGACAAGCCTACACCTAGCTTTTTAAGATAACTTTCCTTTAATACCCATATCCGATAAAATTCTTGGATCTGATCAGTCTTTTGGAGTTGAAGAAGTGTTTTTTGTTCACTTTCTGAAAAACATTTCATCATACTTTGAACATTTATTGGCTTAACCTTTTCTATATCTACTCCAACAGGGGTACGATCAATCACACATATGCCCCATTCGTGTGAGTGTGAGATATTAAAGTGGATATCAGCTTGTTCGATATACAGCTTTCCGTAAAGGTTTTTACCAAAGGTTAATTTGTTAACATCATACTGATAAAAGCGGTTAATCATCATACGTAACAGGACATGTGTGCATAACCTCAACTCAAAGTCGCTTTTCCTTTTGTTACGAGCTAATTTCTTTCTTAGGTCATCGTCGACTATTTCTAAAAATGAATGTTTCATTTTATCAGGTAAAGGCTGCTTTAAGTGAATGGCAAAACAATTCATGCTACTCCCCCTATTTCCATACTGACATCCGAAATGGTCAATAGACTTGTTTTTTTGATTTTTCCGTCCAGTAACTGAATATTTAAGCTTTTCAACATAACTGTTCATTGTACTTCGTTGTCTAAATCATAAATCATCTGCTTTAGACCAAACTAAAAGCCCAAGAATGTTATCATAACACTCTTAGACTTTTCTAAAGGATCGTCGCTCTATTTCCTTCCACACACCAAGTGAAACGGGCCTGATTATTTTAAGACTAAAGCTCCTATGCCTGTGCGATGCTTTTTTTCATTTTTGAGAAATAAGGCATATGAATTTTATTCTTTTCAGCTGTTTTTGTTAGGTCATTGTATATTTTTTTCATTTCTTCCGTACCATCGTAATATTCAAAGATACGTCGTTGTGGTTTATCGACTTTTAACAAAATCCAGAAAGTAAAGGCCACTAGCCAAGAAGGAAGAGAGAATGGCTTAGCATTTGAAAGAGATTTGACATCGACTCCTCTAGATTTGCATACCTCGAAGGCATCTTGGGCACACAGAACTCCTTCGCGAATTTTCGAAATGCTACTCATAAATCCTAATGCATTCCCTGACTTCAGAATGGCGCTACCGAGTCCGGCATTAATAGCAAAATGTACCCATAGCCAATGAAGGATATTCTTCTGGATGTCTGTTTTAATCTTTGCCTGATTAAACATGTTCACCACTTTTTCTAAGCGTTGCGAATGGCTTCCATCTACCTCACCTAGATACACTTTATCCATTAATGCTCCGTTAAGTACGATATCATCATTTTTAACGAAGCCACCACCAGCGCCTGGAAAACCTAATAAATAGTTTTGACGCGGGATATATTTGTCAATGTTTTCAATCTCATCCCACGTGTGGTTAAAGAATAAAATATCTGCTTTGCCCATGTTTTCAGCAAGCAAAGGCAGTACACTTTCTAATTGATAGTGCCTAACACTAACAATGACTAAATCATATTGGTCTAAGTTCGGAAAGGAATCTATCACTTGAAGGTTGTAGGTCGAATTTATCTTTGCAGATTTATCTCTACCGTCTATTAGGTCAAGCTTAATTCCATTTGCCAAACTTTCAACTTTACTAGGACGAACATAATGAGTAACTTCATTTCCTGCCTTCTCCAACACATATCCATAAATTGTACCAATTACACCTGAGCCAAATATTAATACTTTCATCCTTTTCTCCTTTATGAATCATCTATGCCAGCTTATGTTTTACCTACATTCTTTGAATCTCTAGATTTACTCACTCTACACCTATTATGCTTCAATTGGATACCCTAGAAGTAATTAGAAGGTATTTTACGAAGCTAATTACTTCTAGGCTTAATTTAATGAATAGGCACTGCTTTAATTTGTAATAAAGTTGACTGCCTGTGAGTATTCTAGCATTTTTTCAATATGGTCCTTTTCAAGCTCTATCCATTGATAACCTAATTTTTCTAGGATGATGTTTGTTTTATCTGAGCGTGTAATAAAATTCGTATCGTTTAAATTCCCCATAATCGCAGCATGAACAAGTATATTCACGATATGTTCCTTTAATTCTGAATTTTGATAATTCGCAAATGCATAGGCGTTAAATTCAGCAAGTTTACTAATTTGAATATCAGGATAACCTGCTTCCTTAATGAAATGTCCCAGAGTATGACTACTAATCCGATTATGGTTATAGACATGGAAGGTTTCATTCATGATATTCTTACGATTAAATAAAAGAATAATCGCTTTACTTACATAATCGACAAATGAAAAATCTAAACCGTTAGCTTCAAGCGCTGGTACCATATTTAGTTTTATAAAAGATTTAACCATTGTGTAAAAAGCATTGCTCTCTATGTTTTCCTGGAATTTCATTGTTTTTGTGTTGTAATTCAGATTCCCCACTCTATAAATATTACAGTTAAGTCCATTCTTTCTTGCTTGCTCGATCAGCTTTTCTGCTTCAAGCTTACTTTTTACATATACATTTTCATCTCGTTGACCGACAAAATGGTCATACTCGGTATAGACGAAATGATCGACTTCATCAATTTTTCCATGTGCCACAAGTGGTGTCGACAAATGATGGACGTCCTTTTGTTGACCTGTAAAAGCAAATTCTAGCAGTCTTTCTGTTCCTATTACATTAATCTCATAGGACTCCTCATATTTTCCATAATGACTGACATTTGCAGCAGAGTTCATGACACAATCGATTACATCTGCAAGCTTATTATATACTTCGTGAGATAACCCGAGATTCCTTTGTGAAATGTCACCATTGTAAATAACGATTCGATCCTGATATGCTTCATACGTATTTGCTGTAAAATAAAATGCCATTTTCTGCTTCAGTCGATTTTCGGCCTCTGATAGTGTTCCACCTCTAATCAATAAATGAATCTTACTAGAGGTATTATCTAACAGATCCTTTAACAGGTGTGCTCCTAAATAGCCTGTTGCCCCAGCTAGTAAAATATGTTTATACTCGATCAATTCGTCTAAATCCATATCGCGATATTTTTCAATTTGTTGAACATACTTCTCCATCTTTTCTGTGACAGCAGGAACTTGTGATAAATCTGTATTCAATGTTTCATTGGCTAATTGCTCCATTTTTTCAAATTGCTGTAATAGATGGTCCTGTTTAAATGGTACATTTTCTGCTAGTTTGGCGATCGTGTCATGAATGAATATGTCATTTAAATGTGCATCAAAGTTCATCGCCATTCTAGAAATAACCTGAATCCCATCTAATGATGATGCTCCAAGAGAAAAGAAGGAATCATGTATGCTAATTTTCTCTATACCTAGAACCTCTTTCCAAATCTCTTCAATCCTTTTCTCCACTTCATTTCGTGGAGCAACATATTCATAATCGACTGCTTCTCTTTGGATCATGTCTTGTTTCGGTAATTTTACAAGTACATCAGCTGTGTAATGTTTAAGTGGTACGAAATAATGCAAATGTGTTAACTGTTCGTCATTTGTTGTATTTACTTCCCACGATCCGGTCATTGTTCCTGATACTAGACTAGTAGACCTCTTATCAGCAGATTGATAATCATCTACAGAAATCGTTCTCTCTTTCGTAACAGCAGGTGCTGCCTTTTCATAGTTTGCGTTAAAATAAGTATCAATCACTTCAATGGATTGAGGCAAACTCGCAACAGGCAAACGAAATAATTGATAAGAATCTGTCTCTTCAACCATATCCCAGTTTGTTCTGTTAATAAATTCTCTAAATGGTTTGTTTTTAGCTGTAGGATAGAAGCTTGCTTCAACAAATGAAAGGCCTCTTTCCTGACAATGCTTATTTAGACCTACTAATATCGAATCCTCGATACATCGACTTAATACTCTACAGCTTAACAAGAATGTATCAATGAACAATGTTTGATTTACCTCTTTTGTGATAACTACACCAACAAGACCATAGTCGCCAAACCGATCTGATACTTCAATCACCCAGCAATTCATTTCCGTCTGCTTTAGCAACTGTTCAATCTCTTCGACTGTTCTCCGTCTTGTACTCAAGTTAAACTGGTTTGTTCTTTGAGTTAATTGAGAAACCCTTGTGATTTGTGATATTTCTACCTTGTTCATGCTCATTTTCAACTCAAGACCTACTAAATAGTCGATGATTGACATCTTTTCTTCTTGGACTGCTTTTCTCTGTCTTTCAGCTACATACATCTCTGTACGCTTTTTATCCTCTTCTGTTACAACTAAGTTATCAAAAGCCCAAACATGGGACAGATAAGCAGGAATCTCGCTCACATTTTCAGGTAGATGTAAGCTCAATACGTCTGGACAGTTCGTCATAACTTCCAAACACTCCGTCAGACTGTCATCAACAAAGATGAAGCTGTTTAATCCTAAGTTTAGTTCTTCAGCAATTTCCTTTATGTTTTGTGATTTAGGTGACCAGTTAATTCTCCAATTCACAAAGTGTTCTTTTTTAAGAAGCATTTCTGAATTCTTTTCAAATACCTCCCAAACGTCCTCTTCATTGTTCTTACTGACGATGGCAAGTAACATGCCTTCTTCATATTTCTTTAACATAAATTTCTGAAGCTCTAAACACGGTTGTTCAATTCGGACGCCTACTGCCCCGTCCTCTCCACAAACACCTTGCCATAACGTATTATCACAATCTAGGATGATGACCTTAAATTGTTGATGTTTCCAGGCTTGAAGGTTTCGTATAACCATGGCTCCCATTGCCGCATAATATTCGTCACTAAATGGCACATGCCCCTCTGTATCTTTAACAGCATCAAATATTTGTTCAATGTTATATAACTTATTTAATGTACTGAAATCAATCGTATAGACGTTATCAGTTTCATTCAGTACCTTGATCCACGTATGATTCAATGTTTGAATAAAGTCGGAAACTTTCTTACTTAATCCTAAATGAGTTGCAACTGGAAATACGCCTACAAAATAAGGAACATGCTTAGATTTGTTCTTAAGTAGTGAGACAAATTCATTAAAGTTTCTAAAGAGCTCTTCACATAGATAATCATCATCTGTTGATTGTGACGCTCGAATCCAATCCTCAAATCTTACGAATAGTAGATTCATATCTTTATTAGTAGATAATAGGCTAGTTGAATCCAATAGTTCCATAAAAATCTGGTTATATGGAGCAAATGATATGTTTACATCCAGGTTAAATTGCTCGCCCCACCATTTGATATATGGCTCAATTGGTTCTGCTGTAAATGTTGCACTAATAGCTAAATTGATTGATTTTTTACTTTGATTTTCTTGATTGTCAATTTTCTTTGCAATCTCTGCCTTTTCTTCAACAGTTAATACTTGAATCTCTTCCAGCTTTCGTTCAAAATGTAAAATCATTTTCTCCAAAAGCTGCGTGAAATGGATACTAAACCTTTGCATCGTTTCTTCTTTATATAACTTTGTATTGTATTCTAATAAACAAAGTAGTTCATGAGAGACACTTCCAAATACATCTAATTTTAAATCTAGTTTTGACGTATTTGTTGGTAGAGAACGGACAGTAAATGGGATGCCTGTTACTTCTGGCAAGCGGTCCATACTATATTCATTGTGTAACACAAAGACTGTGTTAAATAATGGATTTTTACCTCGTTCTGTTTTTATCTCATTCTCTTCTATCATTCTTGTATATGGATACTCTTGATTTTCATAGGCACCCAGCAATACTTCATTACAAGACGTTAAAAATTCCTTCAACGTATGCTCTCGATTTACTTGGTTTCTAATTGGCAACAGATTGACAAAAGCACCTAGCATACTTTCGAGTTGATGATGATTTCTTCCATTAACAATCGTCCCGACAGTAATATCGCTTTGGCTACTATATTCATTCAGAAGGAGAGTATAAGTACCAAATAGCAATGTATTCGTCGTTATATTCATTTTCTTTGCAAAATTCATCAGTTTTTCAGTTGTTTCACTAGGGATATGAAACTCGATTGTACTTCCTTTAAAGCTATGTTCTGCTTCCCTTTCAAAGTCGATTGGAATTTGTAGTTCAATTGAATCTTTATTTAAAACACCTTTCCAATATTCACCTTGTTTTGTTAGATTTCCGGTCTGTAAATACTCTTCCTGCCACTCAACAAAGTCCTTGTATTGAACCTCAAGATTTGGAAGTGATTCGTTTTCATAAAGGCTGATTAATTCTTTAATAAATACGTCACAGGATTTCCCATCAGAAATAATATGGTGCATGTCAAAAAATAATACATGTCGTTTATTTGCTACATTCAGTAACGTCGCTCTTATAAGAGGAGCTACGCCAAGATTAAAAGGTTGAACAAGCTCTGTCAGCTTCTCATTTAATTTTTGTTCAGCTACTTCACATAACCCCATATCGAAGTCTGAATCATCAGAAATATGCTGAACAATTTCGCCATCTGCAAATAAAAACCTTGTTCTGAAAACCTCGTGTCTTTGAATTAATTCATCAAACACGAACTTTATCCGTTCTATATCAATCAATCCTTTAAATTCCAACACAATTGGCATATTTAATGCAATTCCAATATGTTTATATTGAGATTGTGCAAATACCTGTTTTTGCACAGTTGAAATTGGATAGTAATCCTTTTTTTCAACAGGGACTATCGAGCTGATCCGTCCTTCCTGATTACCTTCTGCTCTGTTTTCCTCTACTAAATGGGCTAATTCTTTAATGGAAGGATATCTTAGTAAACTAGTTACCTCAAAGTTTACTTTAAATACTTGATTGATTGAATTGATGATCCGAGTCGCAATAATTGAATCCCCACCCAATTCATAGAAATTATCATGAATTGACAATTCATCAAAGCCAAGTGTTTCTGCCCAAATTTCGGCTACCTTATACTCTGTTTCTGTATATTCTTCTCCATCTTTACTGAGTAGATTAAACTGAACATGTTGTTCTTTTTGTACTTCGGTTCCTTCAATGATGCTAATCTTTCTCTTTGAAGAATCGATCTCATACCAGCAGCGTCTCTTCTCGAAGGAATACGTAGGAACAGAGCGTTTATATATTCTTTCTTTACTATAAAACTCATTCCAATGAATGGTCGCACCTTCACAATATAGTTCACAAATCTCTTCCAATAGTGAAAAATCCTTTTCCGCTGAATCGAGATATTCTACTATTTTTTCATTTGCAGATTGAGTTAACTTCTTCTTCACTTTCTCTTCTAAGTGTTGTTTATGTTCCCCAACGTATATGTTCTTTTCTTTTGCACCTTTTAATTCATGGTCGATTAGACATTTAAGCTTTTCTTGCAATTCTGTGACATTTTCAATTAGTAAGGACACTCTATAGTTATAATGACCTCGACAAGTATTAGACGTGTAACAGAGACTTGCCATATTTTCGTCTTGTTCATTTAGACTAAATTGGTAATAATCATCAATCAAATTCGTTAGTGAGGCTTTACTCTTTGCTGAAAATGTTAAAACATGTTTATTTTTAGAAGTAACTTCCTTCTTGCTCTGTGTAACTGGAGCTTCTTCTAAAACCATGTGGCAGTTTGTTCCACTAAGACCAAAAGAGCTAACCCCACATCTTCGTGGAAAACCTTCATCTTCCCATTGTTTTAAAACATTATTTACGTAGACAGGAGTATTTTCAAATGGAATTAGCCTATTCGGATAATGGAAATGCAAGGTTGGTGGAATCTCTCTTTTTTTCAATGCTAAAGCTGCTTTAACTAAGCCTACAATCCCTGCACAATTGTCCAAATGCCCAATATTTGTTTTCACTGCGCCAATCCCGCAAAATTGCTTTTTATCGGTATACCTGCTGAAAGCACGTGTTATTCCATCTATTTCAATCGGGTCCCCTAATGCAGTTCCTGTACCATGCGCTTCAATATAAGCGATTGTTTCAGGGTCAATTCCTGCATTTTCCCATGCCGCAGCTATGACATTTTCTTGTGCTACTGCATTTGGAGCTGTAATCCCAATTGAACTTCCATCTTGGTTCATCGCACTTCCCTTTAAAACTGCATAAATTTGGTCGCGATCCCTTACAGCATGACTAAGTGGTTTCAGGATAATAGCTACTACGCCTTCTCCTCTTGCTGTTCCATCTGAGCTATCATCAAAAGTTTTAGCTCTTTCATCAGAAGCTTCAATACCTAGCTTTGTTCTCGAATTCAACGGAAACAGATTCGTTTTAACGCTTCCCGCGATGGCCATATTACATTCACCGTTACGAATGCTTTGACACGCTAAGTGAACAGCAACTAAGGATGATGAGCATGCTGTATCAACCGCCACACTCGGACCCTTTAAATCCAATATATATGAAATCCTACTCGCAATAATTGAATGTAAATTTCCTGGTAATGCCATCGGGATTAGCGATTCATCGTTTTCAGCAATGAATCGGGAATAATCATATAACGTATCCGTAAATGGTACTGTACTGTGTCCAATATATACCCCTGTCTTACTGCCTTTTATTCTGTCTCCACTGTGCCCAGAATCCTCAATTGCTTTCCACGCCGTCTCTAGAAATAACCTTTGATCAGGGTGCATTAGTTCAGCTTCCTTCGGAGAAAGCTGAAAAAATGAGTAATCGAACGAGTCAACGTCAGAAAGATATGCACCTTTTCCAAATTGGATTTTATCTTCATCCATGCCAATAAAATTCAAATAGGCAGCTGCATCCTTTTCTCTATTTTTCGGAAACTCGGTTATACAATCCTTTCCCTCTCTTAAGTTTTTCCAAAATTCATCTACATTTCGTGCACTTGGTAATTGAACAGCCATCCCAACAATTGCAATATCTCTTCCAGAAACTTCTTCGATCGTTTGATTTGAGTCTTGATTAAATAATTCACTTAATTTAACTGCATCTAGGTTCAACATTTCGGCACTCCCCCGTATCCTAAAGTATTAATTCTTCTTCGCTTACCCATTCAGATTCTTCTAAACCATGTAAAATAGAAAGAGCCCCTGTTTCTTCAACTATTCTTTTGAATAGTTCCTTTTGCTGCTCAATTGGTACTTTCTTCGTTCTGACAACAGATGAAAGCATGTCAAAAGCTAAGTATAATTGTTCATCAGTCGGTTTTACTTGTTCTTGGCGAAGTGCCTCATAGAGCTGATTTACCTTTTGATATGGTTCAATAACCCCTTGATGATAAGCGACAGAGTCCCAGTTACGATTCTTAATACAAACGGCTGTTGCCAAACATTTAGTCATGATTGCAAGTCTACCTTCCAAGTCAAAGTCTTGCAGCAACTCAGTCACATCAAGCTTATCTTCAACTAAATACGTTTTAACATTTCGATCATTATCCTTCAATAAATTGCTTAATACCGCTTTCGGTCCCAATTCTATATATTTCCCAACACCCTGCTGTTGAAGGTACATCATCGTTTCATTCCATCTAACGGGTTTTACCATTTGTTCTGTTAAAGAATCAATCATATTTAGATTATCTGTATATGGTAAACCACTTACATTTGAGATAACTTCCCACTTTGGTGAATCATAGAATACCCTATCTAGCTCATAGCGCAATTCATCTGCAGATGTCTGCATCATTGGACTATGAAAGGCAGCACTTACCTTTAACGGTATGAGTGTTCCTCCTAATTGTTCCAGTTGGTTTACCGCTTGTTCTACTGCCTTGCTATGACCTGCTATGACATTCTGCTTTAAGGAGTTATAGCAAGCGACCACAACTGGCATGTCTGTGGTAGATAGTATCTTACAGACTTTCTCAACTGCTTCGATTGAAAGTCCTCTTACTGCCACCATCTTACCTAATGCTTTTTCCGAGGCCTCTTGCATTAACAGGCCTCTTTTTCTTACGATTTTTAAGGAATCTGCAAAGCTTATCGCGCCGCTACATGTTAATGCAGCATATTCCCCAACACTGTGTCCTGCAGAGAACTGTGGTGTAACACCAATCTCCTCCATGTAGACTCTAAATGAAGCTACACTTGCTGTAAGAAGTGCTGGTTGCGTGATATCGGTTTTCGTTAGCTCCTCCATCTTTCCTTCAAAGCAGATTTTTTTTAAGTCAAAGCCTAATATGTCATTTGCCTCATCAAAGGTCTGAGCAGCTACTTGATAATCCTCACATAGCTTCTTACCCATTCCAATATATTGAGACCCTTGTCCTGGAAATAACAGCGCAACCTTTGTCATCGTAACACCTCTTTTGTATTTTCAATAAAATCATTAACCAACAACTCTATTAATTTCATATATCCATTTGCTAGATTTCTCACCTTATCTTTTTGCATCCTTTTACCGTTAAACTGGACAATAAAGCCTAATTTAGAGCTACTTTCAACAGTCGCAACGACCATGTCATATACATCCAATAGATACTCTTGTTCACGTAGGACATCTTCCGTACAGAACAATGGTAAAATTTCCTTATTCCTTTTATTCAGCTTAGCTTTATTGATTACATCGATAGAATACACATTTGCTTGGTTTCGTTCTTTCCTTGATTGGTTCACATGGTGTATCAAACTAGTAATATCCTTCGACACACTCATATTTACATTCAATGAATATGCATGGTTATCATTTGTCAGCATAGTCTGAACCGCAAGTTCTTGCTCCTCTGACAGGGTCGATAGTAAATAGAAATAAATGGTTAATAAAATATCAATCACTTCAACCTTTAGTATCAAACTCATTTCGATTACGTTCTTAACAAGGTGTTCGGTAAACTGAATCGTAAATAATGTATCCTCGCTGATAGAATTTTGTTCATTAAAGTAATCATGCGGCAGATTCACAAAAGGGAATTGAAACTCGGTTTGCTTATCCTGTCCCTTTTCAATAAACACTGAAAGTTCCGCAATTGTCGTATATGTGAAAAGGTCGGGTACTTCAACTTTTCCTTCATAGACACTTTCAATGACAGAATGCATTCTAACAAGTAATAGTGAGTTTCCACCTAAATCAAAGAAGTTATCATGGATCCCGATTGTTCTAATTCCAAGAATCTCCCGCCATATTTCGACGAGTTTCTTTTCAACTGCATTTGTTGCCTCAACATAGTCATTCTTAGATAAAACATGACTAGGCTCTGGCAGACTCTTCTTATCTACCTTTCCATTTAATGTGATCGCCATCTTTTCTAGTTCAACAAAAGCTGTAGGAATCATGAAGTCTGGTAAACTCTTTGCTAGCTCTGCCTTTAACTCTGTAATCGATAAACCGTCGTCACCAACGACATATGCACAAAGGAATTTGTTTCCACTTTCAGCTTCTTTTACTAGGACGACCGCTTCCTTAACATGTCGATGGTTAAGAATTTGTGCTTCAATTTCACCAATTTCAATTCGAAACCCTCTAATTTTCACTTGACTGTCAATACGGTCAATGAATTCAATATTTCCATCTGGAAGCCACCTTGCTAAATCTCCCGTACGATACATTACTTGATTTGGGAAAAATGGGTTTGGTACAAATTTCTCGGCTGTTAATTCTAGACGGTTCAAATACCCCTTCGCTACCCCTTCACCTGAAATACATAATTCCCCCGCTACTCCAATTGGCTGCAAATGATTATGTTTATTTAAAATATAGATTTGTGTATTGGAAATAGGCTTTCCGATCGGAATCGTTAAGGCATCCTCGTCAATGTTATTGACCACATAGTAGGTAGCAAATACCGTACTTTCAGCTGGGCCGTACATATGCATTAATTTATTTTCACCTAAAAAGTCCAAGGCCTTGCGCACATGTTTGATCGAGACTCTTTCACCACCAAAAAGAATCTTTTTCACATGTTCAAAGCAGTTTATATTAATATCCACGAGCGTGTTGAATAGAGCCGTCGTAATTAACAGCTTTGTAACCTTTTCTCCTTTAATAACGTTTGATAATTTTCTCATGTCTAAAATAGTTGTTTTATTAATCAGAACAAGCTCTGCACCATTTAATAGTGCACCATGGATGTCAAAGGTCGAGCCATCAAATGCATAATTAGATACCTGGAGGATGATATCTTCTGCTGTTACTTCTAAGTAATTCGTATTTTTAACTGTTCTACCTACATTGGAATGAGTAATCAAGTTCCCTTTTGGCTTTCCAGTTGAACCTGATGTATACATGACATGTGCAAGGTCAGAAGACTTATTTATTATGTTCAAATTGGAGGAATCCATCTCCGCTATCATTGGTTCAAGTTGGTCAAGGGTGATGATTTGAATCGATGTTTCCTTCAAAATCAATTCGAATTTTTTAGCTAAGCTCGTACTTGTAAGAACCCAAGATGTGCCTGAATCTGTTAAAATATCCTTTACTCTTGAATCGGGATATTCAGGATCAATCGGTAGATAAGCACCACCGGCCTTTAACGTACTTATAATCCCGATAATCATTTCCACAGAACGCTCTACAATCATTCCGACAATCTGATTAGGTTCTACCCCTTTCATTCTTAAATACCTTGCAAGCTGGTTAGACCTTTTGTTTAATTCACGATAAGTAACCTGATTTTCACAAAGCTTAACAGCGATATGCTCTGGTCTCAGTTGTACTTGTTCTTCAAATAATTCTTGTAATGTTCGTTCTTTAGGAAAATCCG
This sequence comes from Halalkalibacter urbisdiaboli, assembly GCF_002156385.1. Lineage (GTDB taxonomy): Bacteria > Bacillota > Bacilli > Bacillales > Bacillaceae_D > Halalkalibacter_A > Halalkalibacter_A urbisdiaboli. Next base: position 205,373 of record NZ_MVJM01000003.1, on the reverse strand, counting down.
TCTCTGACTCATTAAAGGTATGAAGTAACGTTTGGCTTTCCTCTTTCCCTACAATATCGATGTCCGAAACTAGAATATTAGGGAATTGAGTGACTGTTTTTAAAATATCGATAAAATGCTTTGAAAGCCTCTCAATCGTTTCCTTCTTAAACAGCTTAGTACTGTATTCAAATGTAAAGGACAGCTCTCCCTCTATCTCAACAGATTCGACTGTCAAATCAAATTTTGATGTTCGATTAGGAATTGGCATCTGCTCAATTATCAGATTTTCTACATTCAGTTCAGGCTTTTCCATGTTTTGTAGAACAAAAACTGTATCAAATAGTGGATTTCTGCTTAAATCTCTTTGAATCTCTAATTTGTTTAGCATATTTTCATATGGATAATTCTGATGCTCGAAAGCACCCAGTACATTCTCCTTAACAGATGCTAAAAACTCTGAAAATGACTTACTATCATCGATTGTATTTCTCAGAGCAAGAGTGTTCACAAACATCCCTATTACATGCTCTAATTTAGCATCTAATCTCGCGGCAATTGGTGAGCCAACGATTAAGTCATGCTGATTTGTATATTTTGAGAGCAAAATATTATAGGTTGCGAGCAAAGACATATAAAGTGTTGAAGAATGATTGAATGCCATTTGTTTAAGTTTTGTTGTCCATTCTTCATTTACCTTTATAACTACTCTATCGCCTTCTAAGTTCAGAATATTCCGTCTTAGAAAGTCAGTTGGTAGTTGTAAAATCGGCAGTTCTCCAGAATATAAGTTCATCCAGTAATTTTCTTCTTTTTGTAACCTTGGCGATTGCTCGAGTCTTTCTTGATATAGAGCATAATCTTTAAAGTGAATATCGACCTGAGGGAGCGTATTTCCTGAATAAAGATCAAAAAGCTCCTTCATAAAAATACGATGGGATGTTCCATCTACGATGATGTGATGGGCATCTAGCAGTAATACGTAGCCCCCCTTCGATAATGTTACGATACAGCCTCTAAATAAAGGTCCACGACTTAAATCAAATGGTTGTTTAAATTCATTGATGAACATCGCTAATTCCGATTCGTCCATAACTACTTTTTCTAGCTTAAAATCAACTGCTTCACTAATTTTTTGTACAAGCTCACCGTCATGCATCTCAAAGGTTGTTCTAAGCGATTCATGCCTCCTAATCACCACTTGCATCGATTGTTCTAGCTTTTGTAGCTCTAATAAGCCTTCAATTTTTAATGCAGCAGATTCGTTATATGTTACATCTTGAAGATTCATTTGCTGAATCACATATAACCTTTTTTGAGCTGATGTGGCAGGATAAAACGCTCTCTTATCTTCAATATGTTTAAGCTCAATTGTTTCTAAAAATATCTCTTCCTTATTTTGTTGTTCTATTATTAGCTGACTTACCTTACTTATTGAAGAATTTATAAATAATTGACTAATTGTCACTTCTATAGCAAAGCTATTTTCAATTGCGTTAATGAATTGCTGAGCTTTTAATGAATCACCGCCGAGCTCAAAGAAATCATCATGAATACCAACATCATTAACGCCAAGGATCTTAGAGCAAATATCCGCTAATTGACTTTCTATTTCATTTTTAGGATCAGCAGGATTTTTTACTGTTATCTCTAGGAAACGATTTACTTCTTCCCTTACGTTATCGAACTTTCCTTGCCGATACATTTCACCTAATTTATATCGTTCAATCTTTCCACTAGTAGTTTTTGGCATTTTTCTAATTGGAATAACGCTATGAATCTCGAGTCCCATTTTTTTTCTAATATAGTTTTTCAGCTTCTTAGCTATCAGCGCAAAATCTTCTACTTTTTTCTTAAATAAAACAAATAATAGAATGTCATCATTCTTCGTTTGTGGATTAGCGACACCACATGCAGCTATATAGCCTAATTCAATTTCCTGTAGGTCCTCGGACACTCTTTCAATATCATGAGGATAAAAATTCTGCCCGTTTACAAAGATGATGTCTTTCGCACGACCTGTAATGACGAGGCATCCATTTTTCATAAATCCTAAATCACCTGTATTTAGCCAACCCTCTTGAATGACCCGCTCAGATACTTCTTGATTGTTATAATAGCCCTTTGTGACATTTTCCCCTTTTATTTGGATATACCCAACTCGATAATCCTCTAGTAAGGCATTCTTATCATCACAAATTCTTACATGACATCCGTTAAGAGGGTATCCAACCTCAACAAAACTAACAGCATCCTCATTATCTGTTGTCGTTTCTCTCACTCTTTCTCCTAAGCTCACATAATTCCGATCAAGCTGGATTGTTGTAAAGGATTCTTCAATTGATGAAAAGGTAACAGCCAATGATGCTTCGGCTAACCCATAAACCGGAAGCATTACGTTTCTCTTAAGTCCATACGGCTCCATCCTTTTTAAGAATTGATGACACAATTCCGGTGAGATCGGTTCTGCACCATTTAAAAATAAGCGTACATGTGATAACTCCCAATCTTTTGCTAGTCGGTGTTTAAAATTTGTTAAAAAATATTTGTAACCAAAGTTCGGAGAGGAGGTTGTTGTTACTTGATGTTCATTTATTTTCTTCAACCATAAGGCAGGTCGTCTAATAAATATGGCAGTAGGCATGAGATATTGATGAATATTCAGAACAAGTGGTACCATATGTGTTCCGATAATTCCCATATCATGTGTTAAAGGCATCCAACTTAATACAGAGTCTGCCTTAGTGAACTTACCACCTTCAATAATTTGATAAATATTAGTTAGAAGGTTAGCGTGCGTTAGGGTAACCCCTTTAGGATCCCCTGTAGAGCCCGATGAAAATTGGACAAAAGCAATATCATTAGGACTTAAAGGGTATTCCTTTCCATGTTTCGTACTTTGGAAACACTCTTTAATCATAAGTGTACGAGCTGTGATTTCATCGATAATCGAATACTGTCTTGCTTCTGCAAAAGCTTTAAGGCTTTGCTCATTTTTTTCATTTGTAACGATAAATGGGTGATTAAGGGTCTGCCAAATTCGAAACAATTTTTCTTTATGCTCATCATTATGGCCTACTGAAATAGGAACGGGGATAATCCCACCGAGTAAGCATGCCCAAAAAATAGGGATGAATTTTTCACTTTCTTCGATTTGGAGTATTAACTCATTACCTCGGGTTATCCCCTTTTCCTGTAAATAATTTAAAATATAAAGTGCTTTCTCATAAAGCTCGTTATATGAACAAAAGTCTTCTTTATCATCTCCATTAATAAAACGAATTCCATTTTCACTTTGCTTTTCGGAGTGATATTTTAGTGCATCTGTTAATGTTTGAAACCATTGCTCGTATGGCATTTTCATCCTCCAATAGACAATTATTAGTAAAATCCCTGAAAATTTTCGTTATTTGTATGCATTTTTATTGAGGTCTTTACTTCTCTCACTAACGTTTCAGTGATAATGCCACTTATCCTTTCAGCTTGAGAAAGAATAAAAAAGTGATCACCCATCATTTCGTACGTAACATGTTTCCCTGTTGTTACATTTGCCCAAGCGTGGATTTCTTCCATTTGGACCGTATCGTCTTTGCCATATAATGTCGTAATATTCACATCAATATTGCGTTTATTTTTTCGATACGTATACGTTTCAATTGCCTCAAAATCTGCTTTCAATATAGGCAGATAAAAATCCATTATTGCTTTGTTTTCAATAATTTCATTAGGAAATCCATTGAATTTGATAAGCTCTTGTAGAAATTCCTCATTCGGTAATGTGTGGATGGTTTCCCTTTTTTCAATAAGATTCGGGGACATTAACGCTGCTGTAAATAAATGTACAGGCATTTTATGACCATTCTCTTTTAATTTTCTACAAAGTTCAAAGCCGATTAAGCTCCCCATGCTATACCCAAATATGGCATATTCTCCATCATCAACGATTGTGCTTATTTTTCGATAAGTATCATCTACAATGTCTTCAATTGTGTTGCATAAGGATTCATTTATCCTTGTACCGCGTCCTGGAATTTCCAGTGGGTATAGGTGAATATTTGGATGAATATATCTTTTCCACTTTAAATAAAGTGTTGCAGTTCCACCGGCATAAGAAAAACAAAACAACGTCATTTTTTTAATAGTAGTTCACCTCAAAAAGTTATAAATCAATACTCTATCGTCATCAAAAGCCTTTTGTAAGCATCACACAAAGGTTTTCCTAGAGATGAAAAACCTTTGTGTGCCATTGTTTTTTATGCTTTTTCTATTAGATTCTTATTTTTAGAAGCCTTTTTAAACGTAGGGAACCACCAATTCCATTTCCCTAGTAGCTTCATAGTCGCAGGGACTAAAATCATCCGGACAATTGTCGCATCGATTAAAACACCTACCGCCAAACCAACTCCCAATGCTTGAATAGGCAGTATTCCGGAAAAAGCAAAGCCTGTAAACACAGCAATCATTAAAATTGCAGCCCCTGTAATTAATGGACCGGTTTGTTGTAATCCGATAGAGATACTATGTTCATTATTGTTTGTTAAACGGTATTCTTCCTGTACTCTCCCTAACAGGAACACTTCATAATCTGTACTTAATCCAAACAGTAAAGCTAATAAAAGCATAGGAACGAAGCTTACGATATTACCAATCGTCTCAACTCCGAATATTTCAGCTCCATAGCCATTAACGAAAATTAACACGACAATTCCATACGTGGCACTAACCGATAATAAATTCAAAATAATCGCTTTAAGAGGGATAAGGATGCTTTTAAAGGTCACCATTAGAATGATAAAAATAAGAATCAACATCATGAGAATAGAAGGGAGTAAGCTATCAAAAATTTCTTGATTATTATCTATGCTTGCCGCTGTTTCCCCACCCGTATATACACTCATTCCTTCAGGAGGGCTCAAGCCCAATACGTTCTCTTCGCGTAATGATTTAACCAATGAACGTGTTTCTTCTGTAGCTGCTGTGTCTCGCGCATAATACTCAATAACCATCGATTTTTTGTCATTTCCTATAAACCTATTAAGTTCCTCCTTGGCTTGTTCAGGAACCTGATCTGATGTAACTAGACTCTCAACCTGTTCTGGTTGAACATCCTTTAAAATGTTTAAAATCGAATTTACTTCAGTTACCTCTTCCTTTTCCTGCAAACGCTCAATAAATTCAAATGCAAATAATTGGTTTTCCTCTGACAAAACGTTGCCATCTGTCTTTAACAATACATATTGTGGACTTAATCTTCCTTTACCAAATGATTCTTGAAGCTGTTCAAAACCTTGTCTTACAGAGGATTCCTTTGGAAGAACCGTAACATCTGGAGTAAACAGTTTTAATTGTATGGAAGGAATCGCAAGGACAATTAATACGATTAAAGAAATAAGGACAAATAGTGTTGGTCTTTTCATAACTACATTTGACCATTTCACCCAATTTTTCGAAGGTCCATTTTCGGACTTAGACAACCATTTCAGGCTTCCCCAATTAATTCGGTGACCTATTATCATTAAGATCGCTGGTAATATCGTTAACGTCGCAATGACTGCTATACATACAACTGTAATAGAACCAAAAGCTAATGCTTTAATTGCTGGCACATTCACGATGAATAGAACAGACATCGCTGCAATAACTGTAATGCCGGAGAATAATACGGTATGCCCCGTTGTATACATCATATTTCGTACAGCAGCTTTTACGTCATTTTCCTTCGCTAATTCTATCCGGAAACGATTTACCATAAACAATGAATAGTCAATTGCAACTCCGAGTCCGAGCATAACAGCTGCATTTGTTACGAACACTGAGATTTCTACATATGTTGCCACGATCCCAATCACATTCATTGCTCCAACTACAGAAACTACTGTCACGATAAATGGGATTAACGAAGCCATAAAGCTACGAAATACAATAAACAAAATAATAAAAATTAGAGGCAATACAATTAATTCAGCTTTTACTAAACCTTCTTTACTGTATGTTGATATATCTCCCAACACAGCAGCTGTTCCAACAATATTGGACTCTATCCCAAGACTGTCAACATATGCTTTATATTCTTCCTGAATTTTAGGTAACAATGTTGATGCTTCTTCATCATCGACATTTAATTCAACAATTGAAATACTGGTTTTTCCGTCTTCTCCTATCATTTTTGCGCGCTCTTCTTCCGGAACATCTAACATCGTAATAACGTCGTCGACTATTTCTTCTTCCTTCAACCTATCAGCTGCAACTTTCAGATTTTCTTGATATTCTTGAGAATCTACTCCTTTCTGTTTATCAGAGACTACTAACAGGAGTGATGCATCTACACGTGATTCATACTCATTCTTAAACTCCTCAACAACGATTGAAGAATGGGAGCCAGGTACATCTCCACCACCTCCAGAAAGTTTTGAAGCGACATCCCCCTTTAGTCCAGCGCCAACAGCTAACAATACAATCCATCCAATAATAATGATCCAACGTATTCGAGCTATAAATCCACCAAAACGTCCTAATAAATGACTCAAGTATCTTCCTCCTCATCATATGTAAATGCGTAAAACAACGTATTCAAAAATTCTTTCTAGCATCTATCTCCCCTTTCAGAATTGATAGTAAAAAAGGTATATATTTTTTGTATTACTAACCAAAATTCCGACTTACTTGTCTCCAATAACCTGACACGATTAGATTTTTTCCAAAAAAGAGAACAAACAAGGATTCTATCTAAACTTGCTAAAATAATATTAGAAAAATATCTAAAATTTTTACTAACTACCTAAAACCAATATCGTATTTTTACCAATTTATTCTATAACTGTAAATGGGTATAATTAACTATAAAAAATTACATAGTTTTAACAATATTCCAGATTGTACTTTGTTATAATACTAATGTTCTCATTTGGACATTTCGTCTCTATACATCGTTTGAAATTTTTAAAAACGGGAGACATGATAAGGTACATAGAGGTTTTTTTAGCTTTATTTTGATATTTTTAGAAATGAGGAACCCCGCTAGTAATCCTACTGTGATTCATACTGAATTATGTTCAGTTAAAGTGTAGATTGAAACCTTTTTATTCAGAATGGTTAATAGGAAATTGGGATTATTTTACAGAAAAAGATTGCTTTAGAGGACTAATAGATTATATATTTTGTAAATGTGTAACCAAAATTCTTTTAAAAGGGGCAATTTGTATGTTATTAACTACTGTATCCTCACCTACAGAAATCACTGCGAGTGGGCAGGATTGGGCAAACCATATAGCAGGATATTATACTTCGGATTTACAAATCAAAGTTATTCTTGAATTTGAGAGTCGTATTGATGTGGAACTCATACAAAAAGCGGTAAGATTATCTATAGATGCCGAACCTATTCTTGGCTGCCGTTTTGTCGAAGACCCTCAAAATGCTTACTGGAAACGATATGAGGATATCAATAAATTAACTTGGTGCTTATTAGAAGAAAATCAGAATAAAGACGAGGCCATCCATACCTTTTTATCCAATTCTATCGAACCACAAGAACAGCTGCTTCATGCAAGAATTATCCGTTCTCAAGAAACTGATACTTTATGTCTTGTCATTAATCATGCATGTAGCGATGCTGTAGGTGTAAAAGATTATATCCATCTTCTTGCGAGTATCTACAGTCACTTAATTCAAGATAAAGATTATATTCCAGCTCCAAATCTCTCCACTCTTCGGGATGCCAGCAAAGTCTATCAGGCATTAGGTATTAAAGATATTCGAACAGCCTGGAACCCTCAACTAATTGCCTCAAAGCCAACCTGGGCTTTTCCAAACTATCCAGGTACTAAAGAATCATTGCAAGTTGCAATCAGAAAATTGGATACCACAGCTTTCTCATCATTGTATTCTTACTCCAAAGAAAATGGAATTACGATTAATGATTTAATGCTAACAGCTTTTTATAGAGCCATGTTTGAATTGATTTCTCCAGCAAATGAAGAACCGATGGAGGTTACTGCAACAGTTGATTTAAGGAAATACCTTCCCACTAAAAAGGCAGAAACCATTTGTAATTTGTCCGGTGCTATCAATACGAGACTTGCCAGATATTCAGGTGAAGACTTCGAATCAACCTTATCTAGAGTTTCAGAGGTAATGAATATCCTTAAGAATGACAACCCAGGTATCCATAATGCAGCTGGTATGGAAATCATGAGAGGCATGCGCTATCAAGATGTGGAAATGTTCTTACGCAATGCAAAGCAAAAAGGAAGTGAAAGCGGAAAGTCCTCCCCACTCTTCTCTAATATGGGGATAATCGCGGAGTATCCATTAAAATTTGGCAATGTTGCAATCAATGACCTGTATATCATATCGCCAGCAGCATTCACACCTGGCTTAATATTTGCCTTTGGCACGTATAATAAAATAATAACAATAACAATTAGCTACTATGAACCACTCAACCGTCAAAAAGATGTTGAACACTTTTTAGATTTATTTATAAATGAGTTAGAAAATTGTATAGGCTAATTAGGGACGGTTCTCCTGCTTCTTTGAAGCAAAAGAACCGTCCCTATATTTCACGCTTTTCCCCTCATACGATTCATATCCTCTCTTGGCGGGAAGCCAAACATTTGGGAATATTCACGGCTGAATTGGGCTCATTGCGGTGATTTCCTTAAAGTGCCGATGAAGCGTTGAAACACTTATAATAGAAATTTATACAGTTTTTCATTTCGAATTGGACTAGAAAAATTATTTTTAATATGCTCAATTACATCTTTGATTCGATACGTATAACTACCTTCAATCTCCATTTGTTACCTGCAGTCAAAAGGAAAAAACGTCAAAATGGTTGTATTTAAGATTACTTTTTGAATTTGTATAATCTACTCTTTCAAATTATAGTCTTAAAAAGGAACGTCCTTTTCTTTAAAACTCTTTCCACAATCAACACATTTTTTTGTAACATAGCTTATTTTATGGTATTTTCGAAGTTTACACCAAATAGCTTTTATCTCGTTCATCAAGATACTATATCCCCTTCCGTATTTTATGAACGTGAAAGTTTTAACAAGCTCCTTAACAAAGCATTAAGGGAATTAAAAGTAATAGACTCACCTTTTTCTGAAAAATCCAATTTTCTTTCTCAAGCCTTCTTTTGAAACGTCTGTTTGAGATACTATTCCATTACGTCATGTTTTGTATTAACATTTTTTTAGACTCCGAGCATTTGTTCTGCCATCTTATTTATGAGTAGCTTACATCACTTTATTATCAATCGAAAAGAACAACAGAAACACCCCTTTAAAGATTCTCTGTTGTTCAAACATAGTAATTTAAAAAGTAGGACGCGCTCGCAACTGAATACCGATATTTATAACGAATTCTTCCATACTTTAATATCATATAATAAATTTATCAGCTAGAGACTAGAAGACTTGGAATATTTTTCTTACATTCCTTAATATCACAAAGCAATATTTCTCTGAAGGTCGGATCAAGATTTAACCGAAGAGAAACGATATAACTGTCTAATAAAACCTTATCACTTAATGTTTTTAAACGAGACAATTAAACTATCTCCTTTATTAATATATTTAAACATTATTTAGGGGTCCCGTTATATGTTAGGTTACCTTGATAATCAGGTAGTAAACAACAGAGACATCTTCTAAAGAGTCTCTGTTGTCCAAACCTATTTATTTGTTAGCTTCACAAACTGCAATAACTCGTCAACCATTTTCGCCATTTCCGCACGCGTTGTTGGGGCCTTTGGATCAAAGCGACCATCATTTCTTCCTTCCATAATGTTTGCTTGGATGAGGCGCTCTACATCTTCTTTTGCCCAAGAAGCAATGGCTTCTTCGTCTGTAAACATAGCCGTTGTTTTTGAAATATCTAATTGCGCAGCATCAAATCCGACAATGTCCATCGCACGAGAAATCATCACTACGGCTTCTTGACGGGTTACCTTATCATTTGGTGCAAACTTACCGTTTCCAAGTCCACGTACGACTTCACGCTTGATGACTGGCATCAATTCATTTACATACCATTCTTGTCCTTTTACATCTATAAAGGTTCCAGTATAAGCATCACCTGATTGCAGCGCTAAACTACGCTTAATTAATACGGCTAGCTCTGCACGTGTAATCGAATCTTTCGGCTTCACAGATCCATCTGGATTTCCCTTGAAAATATGTTTGGCAGCTAACTTCTCAAGGTAGTCCTTCGCCCAATATGTTTCAGATAAGTCGTTGAAACTCACTTCACTTTCGACAATGACAAACGTGCCATTTGACATCGTCTTGAATGTAGCAACGTCTTCATTAAAGATAGTCGGAACGGATGTCTTATCACTTTCATTAAGCTTTAGGACGGTTGCACGCAGTGGATTAATCTCTCCACTTACATGAATATCTCCCTCTGCATAGTCGTGTAATTGCGTGATTTCTACTTCTTTCCCATTTCCACTTGCAAACAATTTAAATTCTACATACATTGAACGTACTTTTTCTTTCGTGCTTTGAACCGTTACATTAGGACCTTCTCCCTCATTTACCATAATGGTTAGAGTTACATCTTCACCAAGCTCTGTCGCAAGTGCTACGCGGTTTACTTCAGAAGCCGGTAAACGGTACGCGCCCTCTTTCGATTCAATTTCAATCATTGCATGTGGATTCTTCTCTGCAAGAAGTTTCGATATAGACGCTGGGATTTTCACTTCACTCACTTCGCCTGCTTCCTTTTCAATTTTAACCGTTACACGGTCAATTGAATCTTGGCTATCGATAGTCTCCTTCACCCGGTCATGATTTACTGATTTCATTTCTTTTGTTTTTCCATCCGCTCTCACACAACATTCCACTTTAACAGCACGGTTATTAACAATCACCAGTCCTGATTGTAGTGTAGGTGTTAGGTTAGAATTTTGATTTGGATTTTGATTTTGACTTAGATTTAGAACTGCTTGTGTCTGTAATTACATCCATACCGTCCAAAACAAAAGTACCACCTTTAACAACAACTTTAGCAGTGTGTTTGGTCTCTTCAAGTCCACGAATATTGTAAGAGGTTTGTCGTTCACCCTTTGAATAAATCCTAAAATCCTCATCAACTAATTGACCATCGATATACACATCAATTACTGCATCTGGAGTTGCTCCAAATAAATTGAAACCAGTACCTTTAAAGTTGAAGATGAAACTGTTATTACTTTCCCGAGGTGTACTGTAAATATTCACACCACGGTAATCCATAAACGTTTCTTTTCTTTCATTATCCTTTAAAGAAACCTTAAGTGTATGCTGCGTTTCTTCCAAACCTCTTATCGAAAACCTCACACCATCTGGACCTACTCCAAAGTTGCCGACGTCTTCACCATCTAGTTCGAAATTATATTCAGTTTCTTCTCCAGTTTTAGACAGGTAATCAATGCCCGTACCGGTAAAATTAATAAAGATATACGGATTGTCATCAAAATTCGCCCAAGCATTCGTACTATTCGAACCCCAAGCATTCCCATTTTCACGGTAGGCATAAACGGTATTTTCTTCATTTTCTAATTCTGAATCATCTGCTATTTTTATAATTTGATTCGGTGCTATGTGTTTAACAGCTATTCTTTCTATTTCGTCATCTGTCTCTACTTCTACTTTCGTAAAACTAGTATACTTCTCAGTTGGTACGACTTTAAGTGTATGTTCTGTCTCTTCAAGACCCGAAGCAGACCAAACCATCTTCTCAACAGAATGATTATTCAAATAGTTTGCTTCCCCGACTAACTCACCATCTAAATAAATATCAGCTTTTCCATTTGACGGATTCGCTTCACCGTATAGTCTAATCTCATTTCCTTTGAAGGTTATTTCAAAAGAGCCACCAACAGTGCCCCAAGAATTACGACTATTTGAACTCCAGTTTCCAGAATAATAGACTTTGTTCAGTGTTCCTTGTACGGTTGTTGTGTCCTGATGTCCTATTGTTAGTCCGCTCCAAACAGGAAAATCCGTTCTCGTTGTCATTAGTGTACGGTTAAAATGTCCATATCCCGTTTGTGAATACTGCCAATCTCCAACATACCCCAGTGGGTTCCATGTATCGGTATTGTTCAACGCTTCTTCTTCTGTATCAAATATCTTCCCTTGTGCATTATCATATTTTATGGATTGATACGGGTAGCCTTTAATTGGTTCAACACGTAAGTTATCAAAAAGGGTTTCATAATAACCAGACCCTAACGCGACTCGTCCAGACATCACTGTAAAATCCTCATCCGTATAAGAAGCAATTTCTTCATCATCAAGATAAAGAGTAAATGTATTTTCCTTCGCTTCAAACGCTAAGTTGTGCCAAATCTTGTTATCAAACTCTTCAATTGTGCCGTTCTCAACCACTTCACCTAACTTAAGAATTTCATATCTTCCATCCGAAAAGATTCGTGCATTATATGGCGCCGCAGAATCTGACCATTCAGCTTTTACTTGACGTACGCCAATTAACGCATAGTTACTTCTGTCAGCGACTTCCGGTGTATGTGTATCTAGTAAAAAGTCATATGAAACTTTATAGTTAACCCAACGGTGATCCCCGAGAACGGTATTGGGATTCACTCTAGCAGCAGTTCCGTCTGTTCCGCCGCCCCAAACTGCCCATTCTGCTCCAATAATGTCATGAGCGATTTTTTGTTGCAGCATATTTCCATGTTTTTTGGCATCTGGAATGGCTAGCTTTTCACGTTCAGCACTCCCACTATTAATCGGTTTCGTTGCTTTTCTCACCACTTCAAACGCACCAAATTGATCCGTAGTGTAACGCGGCGAGCCTCCTCGTCGTTCAACATAATCTCTGCCTTTTTCATCAACACCATATTTTTTATATTCAAAGTCATCAGTATATGGCAAAGGCATGATCGTATCTTTTGATAGATCAACTGGCTGTGATTCATATTCAAATCCTTCCACTTCAGATTCCTTATCTAATGTTGAAATGGTCACGATGGAATAAGGCTTCACCTCAATTTCATACTCACCATTTTCAGGTGTAATAACGTCAATCTTTTTAAACCAGTTCGCATCATAGGCTTGCCCCGCATCTGGACCTCTTGTTTCCCAAACATAGACTGGTGCATGTTCTTTTCCATTTAAATTCTCAGTCTTAATCTTGTAATGACGAGTGTCCTTCGTATTATTTGCAAAAACGGTTGTATAGTCATCCGTTTTAGGATCTTTTAATGTCAAATAATTATGGGTACTTGTGTCAACATCTACACCGCCATCAAAGAACGCTCCATCACTAAATGTTGCCCCTTTAATATACATCCAGCGCTCATTTTCAGGTGTCGTTCGATCATCATAACCAACAAAATTCATTACATGACGAACTCCTTGTATCCCCCCATCTAGCTCATAAAAGCCAGACCACGGATTAAAGGCGCTAATCAAATGCTTCGGATTATAAGAAGCCCCTGGGTAAAAGGCTGCAACGGACGGTTGAAAATCAAAGGAAACGGCATTAAGAGGTAAATCTCCTGCTCCTGTCCATGAATACACAGAAATAATGCGCGACGTTACATCGATAATCCCAGCTTTTCCTCCAAGCCCCTTATAATGCGGCTCCATATTCTGACGATAACGCGCATTAATCATTGGTGCAATTCCTTCAGACACCCAATTTTCCTTTGGCTTTTTGCCTTCTGCTTTCAATTTATTTTGCAATTCAGCAAGTTCATTAGAACCGACTAAGCCATAATGAGAGCTAATGATATCTATCTCATCCATTAAGTCTGGATGGTCAAGGAGTGTACGACTAATGGTTTTTGTATCACGATAGCCATCTGCCGCAACAAGCTTAATGTCTTTGTAGTCTGTATCATAATTTGGTTCTTCTTTGATCCTTGACGTAAAGTATTTCAACCATTCTACTTCATGTCTCCCATTGCCATTTTGTGCTCTTTCATTTTGAGAGATTCCAACATAATCTAGTTTAAAACCGTATTCTTCGTAAACAGCATCAATCGTCTGCTTATACCATTGATATCTTTTCTCATAATCATCGTTTGCAGCACCATTCCAAGTCCAACGCGGTTCCCCCCAGCGTAAAATTTCAGTAGTGATATTGGGGTTAATTGATTTCGCATCAGCTGCAAACTGAAATCCCGCGCCCCTTAGCACATTTGCAGGTTCATCTTCATAACGCATCGTTGCTGGCTCCGTTCCCGAAGAAGAATTAATATCGCCACCTAACTCTACTTTTACATGCGCTAAACCAGCACCAGTGTCTTTATTAAACAGCTGATTCATAATCTCCCAGTATGCATCCGGATGTTCTTCCTTGTAGTCTATCATCAGCCGAGATGTATTATTACCAGACACCGTTCCAAAGCCTTTGAAGCGGTTATATTCATCTACATCATTTCCATCAATCGTAATTGTTTTTGTACTACCTTCCGCTTTAGCTTCCTTTACTCCCAATATAGGGAGTGATCCAAAAAGCAAGGAAGCGATAGCTAAATATACAAGAAACCTTTTCATTCTTTTAAAGTTTGTTATCATTTTCAAATCCCCCTTCACTCAATTAGTTACCTAGCAAGCCAGCCCGATCATTTAATAGCTACAACTATTAGAAACAGAATCAGAATGAAGCGCTTTCATTTTATGCTGTATTTAAAGTTGACAGTTATATCCGAACCCCCCTTTTCCATTGAGTAAATAACCATTCTCTCCTATCTTTTTAAGTAGCTCACCTCCAACTTTAATGATTACGAGTTCATTATATTATTAATAGATTTGATTCAATCAAACTATTTTGACTTAATGTGACGTTATTTTGACTCAAAACAAACGGAACGAGGAACCGAAACCACGCTGAAAACGGTGGTTTTAGCGTAAATAACGGAATGAGAATCCGCCAAATCAAGCAGGCTCATATGCTTTACCGCAGACTGAACAGCTTTCCTCTCTCCAAGGGACGGCCCCTCTTTCTCTCCTTATTTCATTACGTTTGAAAAAAGTATTTTGTTTCTATCCGCTGTCAAAACATTTAGTTCATTATTTATTATTTCAACACGAGGAGCATTTTCCCATTCATTCGTTGAAGTCTCACTGCTAGGTTCACCAAATACCGCTGAAACAAGCCAATGAGTACCGGGCTTTAGCTTTCCTTGTAAAGTAGGTATAACAGTTTGTGAGTTCATGATGTTCGTGTTTGCATTTGGATGAATGAGCTGCGCTGTACTGTTACCATATAAGCTTTTAATTCCACTTTCTCCAAGGGAATTTTTAGCGATAACTTCTCCATCATTCTGAATAGTCTCCATTTCCTCTACGACAAAATTATCTTTTCCTTTTCCTAATGCAAAGCCTCCATCTGCTGTATTTAAACTCCTTTTGGTTTTTATATGATGAACACGAACATGCCACGGAGCACCGACTATCAGCCATGTTTTAATGATTACATCATTCCAAGGCTTCCATTTTGTATAAATGATATTTCCTTCTATGGAGTATTCCTCCACCCGCCGTTTTACTCTATATAAGTTATCTCCCTCACTTAATGCAAGCATGGAATCAAACGCCCCTTGTCCAAGGCCCCATTCCGCTCTTGGTACACTAAACCCGAAGTAATTTGAATAGACGAATTTTTCATATTTTGCTGATGTATGAGTGTGGTCATTTGTTCCTTTATGTCCCGAGTTAAAAGCAAGAATATGCCCTGTTTCTTCCTGACGACATATGACTAGATGAGGAGCGTGTTGAACAGACATTTCCTTCAATGGCGGAAGTGGTTGCTCCTCTGCTTGCCAAAATGGATGCTCCTCTTTAAGGGCTACTATTAAAAACGTTTTTAAGCCCCAATACGGTGAACCTGGTGCATTATAGTTTTCTGCCATGATTAAATTAGGATAAGCATAGCCGATACTTAACGTTCCATCAGCGTTAAAGATCGGCTGCTTAAACCACCATCTAACATGATTAAGGAGGAGACCTTTGATCACACCGGGTGGAAATGGCTCTACTTCAGCAAACACCACTGCACTCCAAAACGCAGCTTGTGAAAACCTGTAAGTCAGGCTTCTTCCATAAGGAAGGGCCGAACCATCCTTTGCAAACCAATAAATAAAGTCTTGAGCAAACACACTCGCACGTTTCTTATAAAGATGTGATCGCACCGGATCATCATCCTCCATCAATTTCGCATAAAACAGACAATAATAATGAATCGCAAATGACGTATAGTAGTCGCAATGCGTATTGACGCCATCTGAATACCAGCCATCCGATAGATAAAAGTCCTCTATTCGATTTAGGTGTTTTTCCATGACTTCTTGATTGTAAGATGCCCCTACCTTTTTTAGTCCGATATTCACAAGGACTTGAAATAACAACCAATTACAGTCATGACTTTTATGCTCGTTGATTTGATTTAACCATGTAGCTAGATTCTTTTTTTCCTGTTCATTTAGCGGTTCCCATATTTTTTCTGGGATAAGCGCCAAAGCAAAACCGTAAACAGCCATTTCAACGATTCTCTGATCATAATCATGAATATCGCCCCAATATTCTTCATGCGTTGGGTCCACCCCATTTTTTATTCCTTGGAGAATCTTCTCCCAACCGTCATATTCCTTTCCTCCAGCTATGTAAGGAACGATCCCCCAAAGCAACCTTGAAAAGCCTTCCATACCCGCGACTGGGTCTGGGCAGCCTGAACTTGTATTTCCAATATGAAGACGTGTATAACCTTTACTGAAAAAAGGTTCTAGTGGTTTACATATTTGCTCTATTGCAGCACGTAAATCCCCTCTTGTGTTAAGAGGATTTTGATAGATTGGTAAATCAAAATTTTGCATAGGGAAAACCTCCATTATTTTAAACAACTGTAATGAGAACTTTCGCCCCTACTTAAAAAGAAGAGGCGAAAGCTTCAGCGCGATAAACGATTGATTTTGACCCCTTACCAAAATAACTCCGTGTAACCTTTTAAGCGGGCAACCCCTTCCACAAAGAAATAATCACCATAAATAAGCGGGTTTTTCAAATATTTCTGTTCTGGATAGTGACTCGTTCCTTCGAGAATTAACCCATCTTCATTCGGATTTTCCCAGTCACCGTAATGTTCATATAAAGAATGAAGAATATTTTCGCCAGCCTTCTTGTAAATAGGAGCTTCGGTAGGCGGCACCTTCTCTGCTAATAACAATAAGCCTGGTGCTGCGATTGCTCCGGCTGAGGAGTCACGATATGGTGTCACCTCTTCCGGGATACGAAAATCCCAATGTGGCACAAAGTCTTCAGGTAAATTTGAAATAAAGAAATGGGCGACTTTTTTTGCGGCCTGCAAATATCGATCTTGTCCTGTATGTTCATAAGCTAATGTTAAACCGTAAATGGCCCAAGCTGTTCCTCTTGACCACGCTGAGTTTGGTGCGTATCCTTGACCGCCAACAAACTCGATTCGCTCTCCCGTTTCCGGATCGAAATGGACAATATGATGAACCGATCCATCGGCTTCAATAAAATGTTCAAGAATCGTGTCAGCATGCTTCATAGCTACCGCTTTAAATCTAGGATCCTCCGTTTCTTCTGTAGCCCAAAAAAGCAATGGTAAGTTCATCGCACAATCAATAATTGCGTAACCTCTATTATCGTCATCTTCAAACCAAGGATTCCAAGCACGAATAAAATGACCATTAACATTAAACCTTCCCATTAATAAGTTCGCAACTAACAGAGCACGGCGTTTGGAATCCTCTTTTCCAAGCAGCTTGTATCTGGCAATACTCGTTAATGTCCACATGAAACCCATATCATGGTCAAGGCGATAATAGTCTGTGATCACCTTATCTAATTTCTCTTCACACTGTTCTGCGATGGTTTTTAATGATTCATCCTTCGTATCACGGTACACTAACCAAAGTTGTCCTGGCCAAAAACCAGCAGTCCACCAATGAGGCTCAGCTAGCTCATAAGAACCATGAACACTTGCATGTGGAAAATTAGCACCTATTTTTTTGCTCGTTCTGTTAATCTTCTCCGTTATTTTTCGCCAGGCTTCATCTACCCACTGTCGTTGTTTTTCCATATTCTCACCCTTTCTACTTATTACACGGTACCGATCACAAATAATTGATTTCAAAATTGATAATGAATTTTCTCCTGAAACCTTTTAGGCTATATAAGATAGCGCTCTCATTATTAGTTTACTATTGAATGGATTGCATTCGATGACATTATATTGACTGAATATGATAGTATTTTGACTTCATTCATAAACAAGCTCTTATTCCTTTCATTCAATAGAATAGACATACTAATTAACGAGGCCACTGAAAAAGGAAAAAAACCCTTTTTCAGTGGCCTCCTAATTAACTAGTATGTCTATATTCTGCCGGAGTCTTATTCGTATATTTTTTAAAAAGTTTAATAAAATAGCTCGTATTGTCATAGCCTAATCGACTTGCAATATCCTCAACTGTATTGTTTGATTCAACAAGATAGTGATATGCCTTTTCAATTTTTGCACGATTCACATAGTCAATAAACGTATCTCCTGTTTCTTTTTTAAAAATCCGACTAAAATAACTAGGATTTAGATAGAGATGTTGTGCAACCTTTTCCATCGTTATTTTCTCATGAATATGTGTTTCTACATATTTCGTTGCTTTCCATATTTCATTACGCTGTGACTTTCTTCTTACTTCTGTACTTTTAATAATAGATGTAAGATAACGAATAACATATA
Organism: Halalkalibacter urbisdiaboli; assembly: GCF_002156385.1. GTDB lineage: Bacteria > Bacillota > Bacilli > Bacillales > Bacillaceae_D > Halalkalibacter_A > Halalkalibacter_A urbisdiaboli. Next base: position 186,668 of record NZ_MVJM01000003.1, on the reverse strand, counting down.
ACTCTAATTGTTTAACCGTTTGAATCCCATGAAATTCACTATGGATGTTTTCTGTCTTAATCGTCGAGTCTTTGTTTAAAGAATAATAACTAATACCGATATCTACTACTATTTTATGAAAGTATATTTTCACAGAATCCGGATGATATTTCCGCTTGTTTATTGTCGTTATCAAGGACTTAACAAAATCGACAAGTTTCTTTTCATCTTCTTCTAAAATGATTTTCCTCATCTCTTCTAGCACTGTTGTATAATCATCAAATAGGTCATCAGAGGCAAAGATCACCTTCACGATATCATGTGAACTTACACCTGAATCATCCATATAAAACCACTCATGCTTCAACTTAATTAAATCTTCTAGTGATTTTTTTAAATCGATAGCTTTCCTTACTGGCTTATGATAAACAAATGCCATTTCTATATTTGTATAATTAAAAAGTGCCTCTTGCAATTTAGATAGGTCATGTTTAATTTCCTCATGAACATTAAATTTCACTAAATCCTTCACAGGAAAAAACCAGATCATCTCATGTTGTTCATAAACAAAGCCTTCAAAATTCTCTCCAAAAAGCTCTTGAGCAATATTATCAACTGCATACATTAATAAATCAGTTGATTTAAATTTGTCTAGCGCGTTCTGTTTGTTCATGACTTGACCCACTACTGGTAAGTATCTGTTTTCTGTTAATTCTAAACCATACATTTGACACCTTTGCAAAAATAAAGGTTCATCTAAGGATGGGGAATCTACTAAATTTCTAAGCCATTGCCTTTTCAAACTGAATTTGTTTTGATCAACTAAGGACTTCCATTTAATGCTTTCATTTAATTGCTGTGTTTCTAATTTAATATTACCAACCAATTTATCAATCGCTGCTAATAATGTTTCAGGCTCTAAATCTTCTTTTAAAATATAATCACTTACCAATAAACGTACAGCTTGCTGAGCATACTGAAAATCTTCATGACTAGAAATAATTAATGATTGAATCTTTGGATATAATTCCTTCATTTTACGTATTAACTCTAAACCATTCATATTCGGCATATCGATATCTGTTACGAGTATATCCGGTTTTATATAACTAGCTAACTGTAATGCGTCTTCCCCATTTTCACATTTTCCAATTACCTCAATTCCACGACTTGCCCAAGGAATACACTCATCCATAAATGTTAGCATCTGAAAATTGTCGTCAACGAGAATTACCTTCATGATGGTCCTCCCTACCTTTTTCGAGAACACTAAATACTATTTTCATCCCCTTATTTAATTCACCTTCTAAACTCATTTTTAAATCTTCTCCATAAATTAGTTTCATTCTATCAACTACATTTTTTATTCCTATCCCAAACTTCCCATTATCGTTATTGGTATCGCCTTCATTTTCGAATACGTTATTTTTTAACCGTTGCAGCTCATCTCTATTCATACCAATTCCATTATCCGATATGGAAATAACAATATTGTCTGCATCAACGAAGGAATCAATGAAAACGATACCGTGTTGATTACGAAGACCATGTTTGCAAGTATTCTCAACAATCGGTTGTAAAAAGAACCTCGGAACCATCACAGTTAATGTCTCAGGCATCAGGTTTAATTGAATGTCAATTGGATGTTGCCGCATCGAATTAACAAGATTTAAATAGTTGATCGTATATTCAACTTCTTCTTGTAACGTAATAAATTCATCATCTTTATAAACACTTCTTAAAAATTTGGTGAATGAAGTAATTAAACGCGAATTATCTAAATCACCTTTTTTAACCATTTGGATCCGGATTGTATTTAAAACGTTAAAAATAAAGTGTGGTTTAATCCTTGCTTGCAAAACAGCCATTTCAGCCTTACGCTTCATCCGTTGCTCCGTTGTAATTTGTCTTATCATTTCCTCTATACGATCTAACATTAGATCAAAGGCTAATCCTAACCGTCCAATTTCATCATTCCGACGTATATTTGAGCGAATCTGCAGATTACCAGTTTCTATTTCCTTTGCGACACGTGCTAGCTTATCAATAGGCTGAGTATATTTAGTCACAGAATAAAGTAAAACAAAAACTAAAAATATGAGGGCAATTACAACGATATATAAATTAACGGTATAGGTCTTTCCTAATTCGTCAACGGCTTTTTGATAAGGCATAAAACTGACCAGCGTCCAGTTTGCATATGAAAGCTTTTTATATACACATAAATAATTGTCTCCATCCTGATTTATAAACGTAGCAGTCTTGCCTTCTTTCATTTCTTCAAAATATCGAAAAGATTGACCGATATTCTCTACATTTTCATCGTATAAAATGGTCCCTTTCTCATCTAAAAGTATCATTTCACGCTCTACACCCGCAACAACGCTAGATAGAATTTCATCAACTCCAAATTTATCGATCCCTGCAAACATATGTGCAGTCGTTTGACCGTTATAATTTGTCATTCTTCTACCTATCAAGATGATCTGATCATGTTGATTTACCTGTTGCCCCTCAGTTCTCCCTTTAATTAAATCCAATGCATTGAACCAATAAACTTGGAATGCATACGTATTATCCATAATATTCGCCAAATCATTTACTTTTTCATTCTCATATTCACCTCTATATTGCTGATTTGCAAAATATTTGTTCTTATTTACGGGGTGAATACTAATTTTTATGTTACTATTTCGTGTCAAATGATTTAATTTTGAATTAATATCTAAAAAGGCTCTAGGGGGAATTGACTGATGAAGACCTTCATTTAATACACTGGTGATTTGTTCATCAAAATGAATGTAATTCATCGTTTGAATAATAGTGTCAACTGTTCTTTTTAGATAAACATTTGCTAATTCAACATTATATTCTTCACTTTTGATCGTTTGATTTTTAACTACATTGCTGCTTGTATAGATAATATTTCCCATACTAAACATCATTGGAAGTGCTAAACAAACGACAATAATGATAATAAGTTTTGTTCTAAATGATAATAATTGACTTATCTCATAACATTTCTTTCTTAACCAATGCATGACATTCACTTCCTAATGTAAGGTCATTTCATCTTTTTTGAAAAAAATTAATGACAGTATTTAAAGGTATTGGTTTAAACATACAATTGGTTTCCTAGTTCTAGCGAGTTATACCGAAGTAAAAGAGCGCTTTCAAATTAAATGTAAAAGATTAGAGACTTGAAGATAGCCTCTAATCTTTTTACTATTTTATCATTATTTTACATTTGAATCGATAACTTTCTGCACTGCTTCATGTGCTTTGTTAATAGTAGTATCGAGATCTTGCTCACCTAATAGGAATTTTTCGGCTTCATTGTTGTATGCGGTTACAACCTCTCCAATAAATGGTACAGGAATGTTCACTTTCGCTGCTTGACTAACCTCTAATGTTTTAAGAAGAGAGTCTTTATTAACCATTTCCTCATGAGTTCCTTCAAGTAAATTGTCCAAAACTACGTTTAAATCAGCTCCTGTATAATCAGGCAAGTATTTCCCTTGCATGACAATTCCCTCAGTCGTATACCAACGGATAAACTCAAAAGCTTCTTCTTTATGTTTCGAACCAGAGTACATTGTTAAAAAGTCAGCACCTGCTGGAGTCGTAATCTCATCACCTTCATTTGCTTTAGGATACGGAGCAAATGCTGTTTTGAAAGTTGAAGGCTCCTCTGGTCTTCCACCTGCTTCGTTAATCATCCAGCTTCCGGTCATAATCATAGCAGCACTTTCTGAGAAGAATTGAGGACGGTAAGCTAAATCAAGTGAAATTGTATCAGCATATGGAGTTGCAGAACCCTCTTCATGTCCTCGCTCTCTAATTTCTAAAGACTTCCTCATTAATGGACTATCAATATTTGACGTAACACCATCATCTTTTACAAGGTTACTGTTTTCCATTTGATTCATTGCAGCTAGTTTAATATAATCAACCCATGTATGGAAGAACGTCCCATAACGTTTACTTGAGCCTTCACCCTTTGTTAAAGCAGCCGCATAGTCCATATACTCATCCCAAGTCCAATCAGTAGGGATTGCGAGACCTGCTTCATTAAGAGCGTCTTCATTAAGCATGACAAAGCTCATATTGTATTTACCTGGTAAAGCGTAGTAATTGCCATCAACTCTCGTATCTACACGATAGTCATCTTCATACTTAATACCCTCATTCTCAATATAATCATTTAGTGGTTCAAACATTCCTTGACTAACGCGTTGTGCATAGTTCGCCGCATCATTAATCATAACAACATCTAGTTGATCTCCTGAAGCAGCAGCTAAATCAATTTGCTTCATTGTTTCATTCGCATTATTATTTTCTGGTGTAACGGATTCAACATTAATATGCGGATATTCTTCTTCAAACGCTGCAATTACATCATGCCATCTATCTTGTTCTTCGTTATACCAATGATGAAGCTTAATTGTCACTTGCTCAGTGGTATCCTCTGAACCTCCCGCATCAGGTGTAGGTTCAGAATCCCCATTTGTTTCACCTGAACAACCTACTAAACTTAAAGCTAACGTTGCTCCTAAAATGGTTTGAAATATTTTGTTTGTCTTCTTTCTCATATAAAGATTCATGTAAAAAACCTCCCTTTATCATTGTTTGAATTTGATTTATTATCCTTTCACTCCACCTAATGCAATTCCTTCAATAACATATTTTTGTCCCAAAAAGAAAATTAGAAGAAGTGGAAGGATTGCTGATACTGTTCCTGCCATGATTAAACTGTAAACTTCTCCACTTATTGAAGCGAATCTAGAAATCCCTAATTGAACTGTCGCCAAATGGTCAGACCGAAGGAAAATTAATGGTCCTTGGTAATCATTCCATGTCCAAATAAATCTTAAGATTGCGTAAGTGGATATACCCGGTAATACTAACGGTACAGCAACTTTACGAAATATAGTAAAATGACCGGCACCATCTATTTTTGCCGAGGCTATATAATCATCATGTATCGCAATAAAAAACTGCCTTAACATAAATGTTCCTAACACACTAAAACTATTTAACAGGATTAAACCTAAATGGGTATCAAATAAATCTAAATACATAAACAGCATAAACTGAGGGACTAAAATAGCCTGTGCAGGAATCATGAACGTAGCAAGGACAATAACAAATATTGTATTCCTGCCCTTAAATTCAACTTTTGAGAATCCGTATGCAGCCATAGCTGATACTGTCGTTGAAATAAGTGTAGTAATGACAGTAACTTTGATAGAATTCCAATAATACAAAGGAAAATTCTCTGCCCATACCGTTACATAATTATCCCATCTCCACACACTAGGAATCCATTGAATAGGATAAGTAAACACTTCACTTTCTGGCTTTAAAGAAGCTGAGATCATCCATAGAAAAGGAAGAAGAAACACCATCCCTATCGCCAACATGATAACTGTAATCACAATTTTTGAGACATTTTGTTTCATTATCTCACCTCCTCTCATTAATAATTAACCCATTTCTTTTGCCCATACCACTGAATGGCCGTAATCACTAACAAAATCAATAATAGGATCATAGAAATGGCTGAGGCATAACCAGAGCGCAAGTTTTCAAATGCCTGTTCGTAAAGATAATACACAATCACAGAAGTTGAATATCCTGGTCCTCCACTTGTCAAGACAACAATTAATTCAAAGGCTTTAAAACTGTAAACAATTCCAGTTATCAATAAAAAGAATGTTGTTGGAGATAACATCGGTAATGTAATGTGAAGAAACTTCTTCCATAAACTAGCCCCGTCAATATCCGCTGCTTCATACAAATCGACAGGGATATTTTGTAATGCTGCTAAATAGATAATAAGATTGAACCCAACAGAAGACCAAATACTAATAATGATCACGGAGACTAAAGCCCAAGATGAATCCGCAAGCCAACGCGGAGGGTTTTCTATCCCAATTGCCATTAGAAATTCATTTACTGGACCATAAGACGGGTGAAAAAGTAGTTGAAAAACAATTGCAATTGCTACGATACTCGAGATATAAGGAATAAAATAAACAATCTTGAAAAAAGGCTTAAAATAAACATACTTATTAATAATAATCGCTAACAATAAAGCAAAACCCATCGTTAAGGGAACTGAAAAGATAAGCCAAAAGTTATTTTTTACTGATTGGATAAACAATTCATCTTTTAGCAATTTACTGTAGTTTTCGAGTCCTACAAAGTTCAAATCTTGAATTCCTCGAATAAACACCCAATCTGTGAAACTAATATATAAAGCTGCAATAATTGGGAGAATGACTAAAATTGTTGTTCCGATTACCATTGGTGAAATAAATAACCAACCCGCCCATGTTTCTTTTGTCTTTGTTTTCATCCTCCATCTATCTGTTTTTGTTTTTGTAGACACTTTTACTTGAGGTGTAGAATTCATGTTCTTCACTCCTTCATGCTTAATTGCTACTTCCAGGGAGAAAACTGGAATTATATCAGGGGGAATATTGCTTTGTTATTAATATCTTACTAAGTTGATAAAGCGCTTTCATAACACTATCTTGTCGTTTTATATAACAAATATTACTTTTCCGTTAAAATAATGAAACAAACAGGTTGCAACTTGCCTGCATGTTGTGGATATTGCTTCAATTAAAAAGGACTATCCCGTAAGAAGTAAAATAATCTACGGGACAGTCCTTTTAAAGCCTATCAGCGTTTTGAAACACCAGACCAAACCTTGGCAGTATAGTAAGAACTCATATCTTCTGTAGCATTGAAGCTTAATCAAAAATACCTTTCAAACCCACATCTTACCTTAACTTAAAAGAAGCCGTTCTAAAAAAAAGATTGTTCAATAAACGGGATTCTTCCTTTGGAAAGCATTGTGCATTTTTTATAAAAAAGTGATAATTTTTTGTGATCCACTTATTCAACTAAAGCACCCTTCAACAAATTTAACATTAAAAGGACCCAATTCTAAACAATATCTTAGGTCCCTTAGTTGCTTTTATTCAATTGTAGTTTTTTACAAATCAATAATATAGCCTGCTTTCATCACTAAATCTAATCCTAGTAAACCATTGATATCGTCATATCCAAAATTATTAAAATCTAACTCCACTTCTTTTGCTGTAAATTCACCAATTTGGATTAGGTCTACTCGTTTCCTAAAAACGTGCTCTTTTCCGCCAATTCCATAATTGGTGACAATTCTATCCTGCAAATCCACTCCTAGACCCATTCTGAACCTTATATATTTTATCCGCTATCCATTAGTTGAAAGGCTTGTTCAACTAATGCTACCCTTTAATTTTGGAGGAAAAAATTTACAAACTTATTTAACATAATTTTTTACTTTTGTAAAGCGGCAAAACAAAAAAGACAAGTATAGAGTGCACCTAATATACTTGCTATTAGCTATTTGACTGTAATGATAATTCGTCTATATTTATGACAGCTTTCAATTGTTGTAATAAGTCCAAGCCAATGATACCATCCAAATCAAATCCGTGATTCATTGCACCAATTTCTAAAGCAAAACCTTCTGTTAGCAAATCGCCAATTTTTACTGAATCAACCGTTTTGGAATAGACAAACTCTGATCCTCCAACTCCACTTATACGATATATCATATCATTTTCTTCTGCTACACCCCCTATTGACTCTGCTAAGTCTGTTGACACAACTGTACTTCCTGAGCCAGTATCAACTAATACACGTTGTAAATGAAGCGATTTTCCATTAAATCTTTGTTCCATATCCTTAAGCAATAAACCATCATCAATTTAGTTTTTTCACTATCGCCTAACACCTACCCATTTTTTTCTCAATGATATTAGGCTCCTTCCGGCTAGTATGAAGAACATATAATTCCCGTTTTGGATCTTCTCGATGAATTTCTTGATATGCTTTCATAGCATCTGGAGAATTAGAAAACTTCTTCAAAGGGGCAATCTCATCTAAAATCCGCTCACTTTTCTCATTTGTATATGCTTGTACAGCTTCTATTAAAACCCACTGTTCTGGAAACGCTTGGCACACCTCTTCCCACTTCATTTGAGTCACCTCCAGAATATTTACTTATATTTTATCATGATAAAATAAGATGTAATACCACTAATGAAAGGTCAATGCTTATTAAAGATAAGCCACCCTTTAGTTGAATAACCTCTTTCTTTTTAAATAACTAAAAACCAAAATACCTATAAGTCCACCTAATGAATTTAACATAATATCATCTACATCAAACACACCTAATTGAGTTACGTATTGCACTGACTCAATAGTAAGGCTGAACATCAATATTAATACTATTGTCAAAGCGTTCTTTAATTTAGGTAAAAGGAGTGGAATTAAAACTCCTATTGGGATAAATAGTAACACCATACCGAAAGTATTATAAAACCAAGTATCAAAATTATAGCTATGAATATTAAATAGGTAAGTGCCAATGGTAGCAAAAGGGACAAAATTATGTGACACTCCAGTATAAATCCCATCAAGTCTTCCTGGATAAAACGAACTGACTCCTACAAAGCTAACGAATAACACCAAAGAAATATAGAACAAAATTAAAACAATAACACACCACTTTGATTTCAAATCAACAACTAACAGCTTCAATGGACACACCTCCTCAATAAAAGGTATGTCCATGCGATGTTTGTTATTCTTAACCAGTTAATTACCTCGTTAATGCAACAAGATGTGTGCTGACCTTATTCAAGCATCGCTCCCGTTTGTTAAATAAGGAAACATAATTTTTACTGTATTTATTTCAAAATGTTTCAAATAATAATAATAAGAATAACTAAATGGATGAAAGGATGGAATATTTATGGAACAAGAAGAAAAATGGAAAACCGCTGCTATCTCAATGGCAAGTGATATAAAGGTGCAAACTTTTGGCGGAGCTGAAAAGATAACTCAAACCGTTGAAGATATGGAAAAGGTTCAAATGATTATTAATAATTGGAATTCTATGTCAAAGAAATCAGCAAATCTTACAATTGAACAATATGGTCCTCCGAATGAAGCGATTCCAAGTCGATTAATCTGGTACAGCAATGGACCGTGGAAACGGACTATTGTCTATCGTGATGAAATCCCACATGACTTTCCACAACCCCATACCGATGTTATCGAGCAAGTTATTAATTATAAGGTCCCCCAAGAGATGTTTAATGAGCTTGCGAAGTTTGATGGTAGTATAATCGTGGAAAAGACAAAGGGCGAGGTATCTTCTCGCTGTGATATGGAGGCTGCTAATTTCACTGCCATTAACGTAATGCACGATATTTGTACAGGAAAGTTAAATGCCGAAGAAGGGCGCAATCTTCTCTGTGAGGTTATGTCGGCTCATATGATGAATAAACCAGCACCTTATGCTGAGAAACTTCAGTTCGATGTTTCAAAAAAAGAAAAATATGATACAGACGTTGTGATGATTGCTGATGAAATGGTAGAGCAAGCCATAGAAAAAGTAAACGATATAGTCGATGATAGTATGGGTAATGGTAGGTATCATTAAAAATATAGCAATTCTTTAAGAACTGAACTATAACCCGAATAATGGACACTTATAAAAAAAGTGCCTCTATTCGGGTTTTTTCATGTCTTTAGAAGAAAAACCCGTATAAAAACATTAATTTTGAACGGAGAATCTCTATGAGTAAAAACATCTACACAGAATACCAAATGAAAGAACTTGAGAAAAATCCCAACGTTGCCCGTGTATTCGACCGATCTATTTCCTATCATTCAGCCTTTAAGATTAAGGCTGTAAAAGAGTATTATGCAGGTAAAACACCTTCTCAGATTTTTATTGAGAATGGGTTTAATTTAGATGTTATAGGTAAGGAACAGCCCAAACGCAGTCTGAAACGTTGGCGTGACACATTTGAAAAGTTTGGACAAGCTGGATTTGAGTTAGAACGAAGAGGAAAAGGAAGTTCAGGGAGACCTTCATCTAAAGAGTTATCTGCAGAAGAGAAATTGAAAAAGGCAGAAGCTAAGATAAATTTTTAGAGGCAGAAAATGATTTCTTAAAAAAGTTAGAAGAACTAGAGAGGCAGGCGTTGAAAAGGAAACATTAACGGCATCAGAGAAGTTTCAGCTCATTGAAAAAACAATAAGAGTCCATCAATTAAAGGGGACAGTATCTTACCTATGTGCTTTAGCTAACGTAAGTAAAAGTGGGTATTACGCATGGTTACAAGCGACAACTATTCGTCAAGAGAGAGAAGAATCAGGAACGAGTTAGATATTGAACTTATTAAATGGATATTTGAACATAAGAAAGAAAAAGTAGGTGCTCTTCAGATAAAAATGCTCTTAGAGAATGATTATTTTGTCATTATGAATCATAAGAAAATTAGAAGGTTAATGAAGAAGTTTGGTCTTAAAGCAAAAATAAGACAAGCAAAACCTTATCGAAAAATGCTTAAAGCGACTCAAGAACACCGTACTTGTCCGAACCTACTTGATCGCCAGTTTGACCAGCAGGAGCCTGGTAAGGTGTTATTAACGGATATCACTTATCTTTATTATGGCAGAGGCCAGAAGGCTTATTTGTCTTGTGTTAAAGTTGGTTCAACCAAAGAAATCGTTGCTTATAATATCTCTAGTTCCTTAGAAATGGACTTGGTTTATCAGACACTTGATAAACTTGTAGAAGCCACTGTTCAATTTCATCCAGAGGCAATTCTTCACTCTGATCAGGGAGTCCACTATACGAATCCAATATTTCAGGAGAAGGTAAAGCAATTAGGTATTCGTCAGTCTATGTCTAGAAAGGGCAACTGTTGGGACAACTCTCCAATGGAATCATTCTTTGGTCAATTTAAAGAACACGTCAAGCCCACTTATCAAAAGTTGAAGGGGTTAAGTCATATTCACGAATAATCTCTTTACGTGGTTTACCGCTTTGATAAAGTTGTACGATTTGTCTTTTAAATTCTTCACTGAACGTTCGACGTTTTCTTTTGGTCATCATAGATTCTCCTCAATCGTATTAATTGTAGTCTACTTGAACTTAAAAATTCTGTCCAACTAAGTGTAGCCTATCCAACCGTTGTAATCTTCCATTCATCATTTGGATACTGTTGTTCTAAATATGGCTCTAACATTTCAACTTTTTTATCAATTTGTGCATCAATCCAATAGGGGCGAACTATAATAAATACGCTATATGCTAAAAGAACGACTGTGGCGAATACCAATCCAAACTTTCTCCAATTACCTTTTAAAATAAATGAAATAATTATGATTACTGCAATAACAATACCTACAATCATAAACTCTATTACTTCTGTTGGGTGCATAAGCCCCTCCTTGTAATATTTTTACCTCAATTCCTCTACTCCAAAGCACAAGAAGCGACTGCCTTGTTCCACAATCGCCCCCGTTAGCATTTATGAGTATATTGCATCTATCTGAGGGAGTATATGGTAATAAATGGAGCATAGATTGCCTCCTCTATTCCCGCATGCCTTCATGTAGCCTTTATGATCAACACTCATTCCACTTATCCGTCATTGTTCTTACATGTGGTTTGAAATCCTGCGAATAAGCGAGCATTTATGAGTATATTGCATCTATCTGAGGGAGTTCAAGTAGGAATCAAAAGATTAAGTCAAATATGATAGATGCAAGAAGCATTCCCCATTTTATGAAGATAACTAATAAAATAACCATAAACACTGCAAGAGCCTTTTTACCCCACATTAGATAAACTGTGGCTAATATAAAATAAACTATGAGAAAAAGTATTCCATACGATAAAAAGAGCAAAGTTCCCCATTGATCCATTTCCTCCAAAAAAAATCTTGCTATTAAAAACACCACTATTGTAACTAATGTAATTTTACCTCCAATTTTATATAGAGACATCTCATTACCTCATTCCTTATTACAATCCTCTGTTAAGGTTACGAAAAAACAACGTAAACGTTTCAATATTTATTGAATGCTGCCCGTTAACGGAACAAGGCAAGCAATGCCTTGTTAAAGCATCGCACCCTTTACTTTAATAAAGTAAGAAGCTGTTAATTGAATTAGATTCTAATTTCAATGAAATTCGTAGTATGGGATATAAGGTTTCCTGAATATATTTATCGGTAGTCTGTATTCCACCATAACCTCGTCGCCGATATCATAATTTTCATGGTCTGCACTAAAATACCGCATTTCCACTTTCCTGTTTCTTATTTCAAATACAAAACGATAATGTTCGGGTGTAGTATAAGTATAATTGTTACTTTTTGTGGTTTTTTCCTCCACAAAATATATATCTGTGATTTCCAATTGTTCAATTTTAGTTCTATCAAATAAATCAGAACCATCAACAAGGATAAGAGCAAAAATCGAAATTACAGCTATTTTACCAAAGAACACTTTCTTGTTTACTTTAATTTCTATTACCTCCCTCTCCGCAAATGAGGAATTTCTTTGTTAAACTCTTCTGCTCTGTTAGTGAAAAACGTCTCTACTGCTGTTGCAGGAATGCACCCTTTAGTTGAAGAAGAATAAAACCTATCATCACTCACTAATAATTTACTCTTTTAATTTATCTTCATAAGTTTTTATTTTATAGTTTACAAATAGAACTATAACAAGAGTAATCTGAGATATTAGTACTAAAAATAATCCTAAAAATCTATACCATAAAAAAAGTTAAAGTCATCTAGATAAAAATATCTCCACCATATACTTACTAATAAATCTAGTACTAAATTTATAGTTAATGCATTAAAAGCGGAAATCAAAAAAGACCCTTTTTTTCCAGATACATAAATTCCGTATATAGAACTAATAAAAAATGCAACAACAAAACAAAAAATATATAATATTAAATCGGTAATATTAATCATTCCTTTCACTATCCTTCCTTGTTCAGATGCTCTGTCTCGTCAGTCGAACAAGGAAAGCGATGCTTTGTTCAAGCATCGCACCCGTTAATTGAAGAAAATTAACAATCGTTCTTGTACCTTTTAGTTATCTATTTTGGTTTTCTTCCCACCATTTCTCTTCATTTACAGCCTTTATAAAGTTTCCTTTACTATCCTCAATAGCAATAGCCTCATTGGTATCCGTATCAACTATTTCATAATATTTTGTCCCTTTTTTATAATAGTTTGAGAAGTTACCTGAATAGGAACCTTCTGAAGTAGAATACTTTGTCACTTTTCCGAGTTCTCTTCCTACCAAATTTCCCTCAACTATATCTTCTGTAATGACGTAATTCTTATCATTCCATTTAACAAATGGGAAAGCCCAACTTTTACTTGAACAACCTTGTATAAAAATTACCGATATTATTACAATGATAAATATTTTATTGAAACTCTTCCCCATATCTAAATCTCCTTTCATCATTTTAACCTGTGTCTTATTAAAGTCTTCTGCATCGTTACTTTAAGTACATCTTTTTACAAACTCTCTATATTTTAACATAAATATCCAAATTGATTATTCAAATATTTTGTTCTGTTAAAAAAAGAAAAAATCCTGTTGCTTAAGATACAACAGGATTTTTTTCAAGCTTGATTACAAATGAGCAAACTTTATTTTAAATAATCAAACTTTGTTTTAAACAATCAATCTTTTTTATAAAACTACATCTTCAACGGAAGGAACTATAAACTCTGGTGGAACTCCTCAATTTTGGTTTCTAGTAACGAATTCTCAATTTAATTGTTCATGCTATACGTAACTAAAAACAAACACATCTTATGAACGACTACTAATAGAGAGGCTAATGATAATAGTCCTTATCAATATGTTTCTCACCAGTTCTGCTAAACTGACTGATTTAAAACTTTTCTCACTCAAATTGAAAGACAATCTTCACATCACATTCCTTCTTTAGATTCTTAACACTAAAATCAAGTACAATAAACGCTTCTTTTTCTCCAAAGTGATTAAGAAATTCCATCTTGCTCTGCTTTAGTTCTAATTGTTCACGCTCAAACACGATTCTTAACGTTTGTTCCCCTATAAGCAAAATGCTATCCTCATCTTCCTCTATCGTATGAATAGGCGTGATAAACCTTTCTACAATCGAAGTTGGTTGTTCTACAAAAGAATATGAATCTTCTACTATTAATGTTGGTTTATCAGCCTTTTTCCATCTAAACCGTCTCGATAACCGTTTTAAACAATCGAGGTCATACGCTTTGGAAAGATTTAGTTGAAAGATTTCTTCATTCTCCCCTATTATCGTTTCTTGAATAGTGGCTTGAGATGCTTCTCCTTCTTGTTGGTATACATGATTAATAATTGGAACCGAGTGTCCTTGAGAACCATTACAAAAAATGGAATAGCGTTCTGGACCAAAGGACTTACTCGTATATAAACCAGAACCTAAGTCCATCAAAAAGACCTCATGATTTCCATAAAGCATGAAATGACCAAGATCATTATGATTATGCGGCTCTGCATTATGTCCTCCCTTTGAAGCAAAAGCGTACCGACCACAACTTGATGAGTATCTCGATACAAACCATTGCGCGTTTGGAAGATAATACGTTGCATCTCCCCAAGGTTTTCCTTTTAGACGAGCATCAAACCATAATAAATTCCGCAATGCTGGAGCCCATCTGCTGCAATGATCTTCCGTATATTTCGCACGAATCTCTTTTTCGGGAATGTCAATGTCTGGATACACTCGATGTAAATAATGACTTAGGCCTAAAAAAACATTTGCTTTTGGAACCGCATCCGAAAAGTTTACGGTTACGTTTTTATCAAGAAAGCTTTTTTGTTGAAAGAGTGCAATTTGATGAACTTTCTCTGACTTAAATAAATCGATGTTTCCTTCTGTCTTCTTCTTTAATAAATCAGCAAAATATACATAATACCCGAATCCATATTGCCAATATCCGTACCCTTCCAAACAAGCTCCATCATCGTTAAACCCTTTTAAATAATACTCCATCGTTTCTAACACTCGTTCCAACACAATTGATAAGGCATCGGTATCTTCTATTAAGTGCAATGCTGCTGAACCGATTGATCCAGCACAAACCGATGCCCAATTATGAGTGGCTGTCTCCCAATCGAACCTTTGATAACAAAACGGCCAAAGTACTCTCTTATACACCTCTTCATACATACGTTTAATGATCAGCGGATCAAGAACATGCTCAGTTAACCGTGCAATTTCACTAATAGCAAAGGCTGTTTCTGCAGCAAATAAGTCTATTGTGCGCTCTGCTGATGATTGCTTCTGAAGTGAAAAATGATGTTCCGTTAATGTTTCAGGTTTATTAGTTAAATGAGCTGGTAAACACCATGTATATTCATCACAAATCGACCAGAGCGTATTTTGCAACGCATCAATATATTGTTGATTATCAGGCTCAAGCAATGTCATGAGCGCAAATGTATTTAACCGTCTTCTTTTTTCAAAATAAACATGTTGATATTCAAGACGGGAACCTGTTTCTTCAAATAGTTTAAATAATGAGTAGGTTAATTCAGGGTCAGGTTCATGAATAAGTCTTTGCGCCTCGCTTTTTATTTCCTCTAACATAAGCTGGTAGTGACAATTCCCATTTATTCTATCAAACCAGTTTTGCTGTTCTTGTTTACTTGAAAATAATAGTGATGACATTTCTACGTGACTTGAATTTAATAAATCTCTAATTTGATTCTGATTCATTACATCCCCCTTTTGCATTTATTAATATGTAAAGCAAGAACTTAACACATTTATCTAGCATAAAGACCCTTTTGGCTTCCAAACAACATTGCAATCGGTTCAAATAGACAAACCCCTATAAATTATCTCGACAACGCTTACAATTTTAAATGAATATAGAGATAATGTAATGTCAATATTTTTACTTTATATGGTACGATTTCTACTTTATTATCAACCAGTCTCT
This sequence comes from Halalkalibacter urbisdiaboli, assembly GCF_002156385.1. Lineage (GTDB taxonomy): Bacteria > Bacillota > Bacilli > Bacillales > Bacillaceae_D > Halalkalibacter_A > Halalkalibacter_A urbisdiaboli. Next base: position 170,820 of record NZ_MVJM01000003.1, on the reverse strand, counting down.
ATCGGGATTTTTATCGAAGAATCATATGAATCACTGAACAGTTCTTTCTTCCTTCCTCAAAAAATTAGAATCGCAGAAATAGCTCTAACAGGAGACAATCTTATATAACGTAAAAAAAGCACAACGAACACAATATTCATCTACTCGTTGTGCCTTCGTTTTTGAGGCAGCAAAAGAACCGCCCCCTTGCTTCCGCGTTCTTCTAATTTACATTGATGTATCCATGGACGCCGCGGCAGCCGGACTAATTTCCGTGTGAGGATAGTTGATTTGTTCCCCAAATTCTACCCAGTCGAGATTGGCCATCAGAAGCAGGTAGCGTTTCCCGCTGGACGGGTCGCTGATGATGATGTGGTCACGGCCAGCTGTTTCCACGCGTCCTTGATAAACCATTGCATTCCATCTGTTGTTCCCTTGGTAAGTAAAATAGAAGGTACCAATCTTCCCTTTGTTAAAGCGCAGGATATTTTCGATAAATGATTCTTCCACCACGCCTGTCGGGAATTGCTGCCCAGTCCCCATAGGAACCACCGGGACGGAATATGACGGCCCAGAAGGCATATTCATAGATAAGTCACCTGGTTGTTGTGCAGGATGACCCTGCATTGTCGAAGGCGGATAATAACCAGAAAAATTAGTCGATGGATAATAACGAGAGTTTCCAAATGTCATGTGAAGCTCAGCTCCTTTTTTATTTTAGCGATAAAACTCTGGGCAATAGCCCGGTACAGCGACATAAAAGCAATGATTTTTGTGTGCAAAATCAAACTGCGTCATGGGGGATCTTGGCATCGTGGGGGTACAAGGATCTCGGTATTGCCGTCCCGGACTAGGGTTAAAAAACCACAAGTTCATTCTGGCCCGAGGCTCCCTGTAACCTTGCAGCAAATCCCTAGCCCTCTGGAGGTCAGCTTCGTCGGGACGCTGAGTATACAACGTTCCATTTAAGACGGGCTCGAAATGAGGGATTTCAGTTCCAGGGATGGTTTGATAAATTGCATGCCTAATATTACGCAAATTTTGGAAGTCTGGAGCACAGTCTGCCTCCACCCGATTGGCCACAACCGTTCCGACCATGCTCATCCCTTGGGCTCCTTCTCCTATCGCTTCCGACAGCATGAGCCTCGCTAACGCATCCACGTCACGGGAAGTATGTTTTATTCGTCTACCCATTTTCTCACCCCCTTCAGCCTATTAGTAACCTATTGTCTAAAGATAAGTTTGGCAACTTGTCACTCAGCCCAAAAGTTGCCTAAAAAAGGTGCCTGCCCCCGCCCAATGTAAAGCCATTCAGCACTAGGGTCAGGCTTGCTCTCCTCCCCGCTTTATTACGAGCTAACAGAACCCTACGAGAAAGAATCATAGGGACGGTGCTTCCGCTTCGTATTACAAAAAAAAAGAAGCAAGAGAACCGCCCCCTTGCTTCCTGACTCATGGTATTATGATGAGGAAGTCTATTTAAGAATTTTTACTAATCATGCAAAAAAAGGAGGCGGACTCATTCTATGAAAAAGAATTGGGCAGGTAATTTTCAATATAGTACAACGAACTGGCATGAACCTGAATCAGTTGAAGAGATTCAACAATTAGTTTCAAAGGTTACGAAGCTACGTGTAGTCGGAACGCGTCACTCGTTTAATAGCATCGCCGATTCGAATGACAATATCGTATCTTTGCAAAAGCTCAACAAGGTTTTATCCATTGATAAGGAAAGGCAAACCGTAACCGTGGAAGCCGGAATTAAGTATGGAGACCTTTGCCATGAGCTTCAGCAACATGGCTATGCCTTACATAACCTTGCTTCCCTTCCACACATATCAGTTGCTGGCGCTTGTGCCACCGCCACACATGGTTCCGGTAATGACAATCCAAATTTAGCTGCAATTGTTCGCGCTATGGAAGTTGTCACCGCTGATGGAAGCATTGTCACGTTTTCAAAGGAAACATCAGAGGAAGAATTACTTGGCTCGGTTGTGGGACTAGGTGGATTGGGTGTTGTAACCAAACTAACACTAGATATCGTTCCAAGCTATCAAATGAGACAGGATGTTTACGAGAATCTTCCACTAGCACAACTAGCTGACGATTTTGATACAATTTATTCTAGTGCGTATAGCGTTAGTCTTTTTACTGATTGGCAGGACGATACGTTTAATCAGGTGTGGCTGAAAAGTAAGGTGACGGATGGTCAGACTATTTCGTTGGGAGAGGACTTTTTTGGAGCAAAAGCTGCCAAAGAACCTCTCCATCCCGTACCTGGGGTTGGAGCAGAGAATTGTACAGCGCAGCTCGGTGTGCAAGGAGATTGGCTTGAGCGCGTGCCCCACTTTCGAATGAATTTTACCCCTAGCAAAGGCCAAGAGCTCCAAAGTGAATATATTTTTGCCCGTGAGCATGCCTATGAAGCTCTTTGTGCCATTAGTGAAATCCGTGACCATATCACCCCACATCTACTAACATCAGAAGTGCGGACCATTGCAGAGGATGAGCTTTGGATGAGTCCATCTTATAAGCAGGATTCGGTTGCGATTCACTTTACGTGGCAAGATAAATGGGCGGACGTGCAGCAGGTGCTCCCGCTTATCGAAGCCAAGCTTGAACCGTTTCAAGCAAAACCACATTGGGGAAAACTATTTACGACCTCCCCTGAAAAAATCCAGTCCCTATATGAAAAGATGCCTTCTTTTCAGGAGCTTCTTATGAAGTATGACCCGAATGGGAAGTTTCGTAATCGTTATTTGGATAAATATATTTTCAATAACGCAAAGTGAATTCGTTATAAATTGCCCAAAATGAAAAGACAATATAATATGAGGAACGAAAGTGATAGCTCGCTTCTAAGTAAACAGATTTTTAATAATCTGTGCTACTGAGAAGCGAGCATTATTTTTGCTAGACGAATGAGTGAGTAAGAGCTAATTATTAAAACAATACGCAAACAAGTATTGAATCGTTTTTCTTAAATATACAAATAGCAATTGCTCGAATTTGTCCTTTCTTCAACTATTACCCAACTCCCTTCTTTAAGTATTCTGAACCAATAGTTAAAAAAGCGATAGCCTTATTCCGCTATCGCACCCGTTAAATAAGCTGAATTAAAAAATGGCAAGTATAGAAGTGCACCTACTATACTTGCCATTAGCTATTTGACTGTAATGTTAAATCATCTATATTTATAACAGCTTTTAATTGTCGTAACAAATCCAATCCAATGATACCATCCAAATCAAAACCATAATTCATTGCACCAATTTCTAAAGCGAAATCTTCAGTTTGCATATCTCCAATTCTTACCGAATCAACCGTTTTCGAATACACGAACTCTGATCCTCCAACACCACTAATGCGATATATCATGTCATTTTTTCTGCTATAATCCCTATTGATTCTGCTAAGTCTGTTGATACAACTGTACTTCCTGAGCCAGTATCAACTAAGACACGTTGTAAATGAAGCAATTGTTCGTTAAATGTTAGTTCCAATCCCTCCCTAACTCGCATTCGCCTCCCATTGTTCATCCGCCGTCCTCTCGGGTTTCTTCACTTTAAACGCAAGCAAGAGTGTAATGAAGGTTAACCCGGCAATCATCCCAAATGCGACGATCGCTCCAAAAATATCAGGGTGCGTGATTTGAGGATAAGCCGATCCAGCTCGCTCTGCCGTTGTCATCGCTGTTACGAGCAAGCCGGTTCCAATCGACGCCGACATTTGCCGAATCGTATTCGTTACCGCTGCACCGTGAGGAATGAGCTTTCTCGGAATTTGGTTCAACCCCGCCGTATCCACTGGCATCATTACCATTCCGAAGCCAAACATCCGGATCGCGTACATGACAGTTAAGTATAAAATCGATGTGTTCGTGTCAATGAACATAAACGCAAACGACGAAATCGTCATGATTATAAGACCTGGAATGGCCAATACTCTTGCGCCATATTTGTCAAAAATCCGTCCAGTAATCGGAGCCATAATTCCTGTAATGAGTGCCCCAGGAAGCAAGACAATTCCAGCTTCAATGGCGGTAAACCCACGCATGTTGTGCATATAAAGCGGAATCAATGTTTCTAGCCCAATCAGTCCTAAAAAGCCAGTGCTACAAATAATCGTCGAAAGCGTAAAAATCCTCACCTTAAACACACGAAATTCGAGCATCGGATGTGCCAAGCCAAGCTGTCTCCTAATGAAAACGTAAATCGTGAACGCGCCGATCCCTAAGAATAGTAACGTTTGCCAGCTTCCCCAGCCGTTATTCCCTGCACTTGTAAATCCGTATAAAAGCCCTCCAAACCCAAAGGTTGATAACATAATCGAAACGGGATCGACTTTCGGATTTTTTAGCTCGGTTACATTTCTCATACTAAAATAAGCAACAATCAACATAAGAACCGCTAAAGGAATAATGCCATAAAACATGTAACGCCACTCATAGTTGGTAATAATCACCCCAGATAACGTCGGGCCAATGGCTGGCGCAAATGAGATGACAAGACCGATGTATCCCATTGCCGCTCCCCGTCGTTCAATCGGGAAGATGAAGAGAAACACCGCCTGCATTAACGGAAGCATCACCCCGGCCGCAATCGATTGAACAATCCGTCCAGTCAGAAGAACAGGAAAATTCGTCGCCATCGCCGCAATCACCGTGCCAATTGTGAAAATCCCCATTGCTGATAAGAACAACTGTCTTGTCGTATATTTTTCAATTAAAAACGCTGAAATCGGGACCATAATTCCCATCATTAACATAAAGACCGTCGTGAGCCATTGGCCCGTATTCGCGGTAATATTCATCTCAATCATCAAAGGCGGTATCGCCGTAATCATCAGCGTTTGATTCAACACCGCAATAAAAGACCCGACAAGCAAAAGCCCCGCAATTAGTACTTTACTATAATTCTCATTATTCACTTATAAAAACTCCTACTCTATGTTCAACTTTAAGATTTACTAGAAATCAACTTCAACTCGTAAAACAAAAGAAGCAAGAGAATCGCCCTTGCTTCGATTTTGACCTTCATCTACTTATCCGATTAGAAGCCTGCTTGGTACTGTTGTGGAATTTTTGATTCCTTGTTCAGCTGTGCGGCTGCTTCCAACGCCCAATATGGATTTCTTAGCATTCCTCGGCCTACCGCTACAAGGTCGGCATCTTCATTGCCAATGACCGCATTCGCTAAGGCAGGTTCGTCGAGTCTTCCTACTGCAATGACAGGTACGTTAAGGGCTTGCTTAATCTCACGAGCTAATGGAACTTGATAAGCGACATGTGTGCCTGGCTTACCATGAGCCGCAATCGGTCCTTCTCCACCAGCACTAACATGGAACATATCGACTCCTGCTGCTTGATATTCTTTAGAAAAGGCGATGCTTTCCTCAATTCCATATCCACCGTCTACATATTCTTTTGCAGAAATACGCATAATGAGTGGCATCTCCTCAGGCATTTCCCTTTTCGCCGCATGAATCACTTCCCTACCAAACTTCGCTAAATCCTTGCCGTACTCATCTGTTCGTTTATTCGTGTAAGCGGAGTGGAATTCATGAATTAAATAGCCATGAGCTCCATGAAGTTCAATCGCATCGACCCCAGCTTTAACCGCACGCCCGACAGCACGGCGAAACTTCTCGACCATTTCCTTAATTTCTTCTGTAGTCAGCGCTCTCGGCGTTTTAGAGTTTTCATCAAACGGAATCGCTGATGGCGCAACAGGCTGAGCCGCATCTTCTGCTTTTCGTCCGGCATGAGCAATCTGAATCGCCACTTTCGCACCGTGCTGATGACAAGCATCCACGATTTTTGCTAGAGCTGGGATTTGTTCATCTGACCACAAGCCTAAGTCATAATCTGAAATACGACCATCCGGCTCGACATCGGTCATCTCAATAATAATAAAGCCCGTTCCGCCAATCGCTCTGCTAACATAATGTATGTAATGCCAATCAGTCGCAATCCCATCTTTGTTCGTCACCGAATATTGGCACATTGGCGGCATAACTACACGATTTTTCAGTTCTAATCCTTTGATTTTATAAGGGGTAAATAAATGTTCCATGAAAAACCCTCCTCTTTTTTAACATCAAACAAGTTTTTGACTACAAAAGAATGTCCAGTATTATAAAATGTATGCACATGCATATAATAGAAAGAAAAAAAGCTCCCGTCAAATAAAAGAGCTTATTTGGACACATCGATTTTTTAGCTTTCCTTCTTCATCAACAGCAAGGCTTTCATTTCCGCTTGCACATTCTGCTCTAGTAACGCCTTTTCTAACGCGGCATGAAAGGTGACCAAGGCTTCTTCCAGCTTCCTCTCACCAACTTCCGTAATCGAAGTATAAATATTCCGGCGGTCATGTTGGCATGCCTGTCTTTGTAACGCCCCGCAGCCCTTTGCCTCAAATCGAGCGACAAGCCTAGACATCGCACTTTGACTTAAGCCCACCTTGTTTTGCAGCTGTTGTAAGTTTAACTTTTTATGAGGAGCTTCAGATAAATAAAGAAGCACATAAAATTCTTTTAAAGATAAACGATGCTCATGTTGCATGACTTCTTCTAATTCATTTGAAATTGATAAGTAGAGATTGTTTAACGAAAGCCAGCTAGAGATTAGATGTTTATCGGTTAATTCCATTCCTGTCACCACCTATCATGGATACCTTTATTATAACGTATTCGTCTAGAGGGAGAATACTAAAAGGCTTATTCAGTAAGGCAACCGTTTATAAAAGTACAATGTTTCAAACTTTTTATGATAAATAGTATTGTTGTATTGTGCAACAAAGTCTCTGCTTTTTTGACTCTCTTCTTCAATATTAGATTCCGTTGATACACGTGTTCACAAACTGTTTTATTTATGAAAGATAACCCAATAATGGAATTCTACCTTTGTTCCTAAGTATTCGTCTTGAGAGCCTACTTCATTAGCAGATATATATGTAATACTATCCCCATATTTTTCTTCTAATGCAAACGTTAAGTGGAATAACATTTCATTGTTAACAAAGGAACGACAATGCTTAAGATTCTATAAGGGCACCAAGCTTATATTATGTGTAGGGTGCTTAGGCGGATTTGCAATGGGTTGTACAATGGCATGCCTATAATTTTATTTTGATGGTTAATAGGAAACATTGACTGTCTAAATCTATTATTATAAAAATGCAAAAAAATCCTTTAGGAGACCAATCCCAAAGGACTTTTTGCATGTTAAAAAAATGGAACTATATCAGAAGAATCTTTGACTCTTGAACCATACCTCCACCTTCTATTAATAATATATAGTGCTTCTAATTACAGCCAACGAAATGTACGACCAATGACATAGTTCTTACCATCGAATGACAAAGAATGTACTAGTAAATGCCACGTTGTTTACCAGTTAACCTTCTGAATAATTAGTGAGCACACCTTCGGGTCTCAAGCTCCTTTGCACCCTGTCCAAAATATAGAAATATTGAATACTTTTTCAAAAATATGAACAAAGTAATCGAGAAATCCTATAGGGGTGCAAAGATGCGCTCAGGTAACCAATTTTTCACTTGGTTTTTAGTCTCAGTTCTCTCGATTGTTACGACTACTGTTTTTAGTTCTATCATCAAACAAAATAGACGAATACGGAAGCTTTCAGAAAAAGTAAGGGTTTTTTAGCTCTTGCTTTTTTATTATATTATGGAAAAAACAAAACACCCTGCCACATAGTGACAGGGTGTTTGCGCTCATTAACGTGTCTGGTGTTCGTTAGAATGAGAACGAACCGAAACTTCTCTTTTAACGAACCTAGGTAACGCTATTTGTGATAAAAGGCTTGATTTTGCGCTGAAAAAACGTTCTAATGTCATTGCCTCTGCATGTTGTCTTTTCGTACAAAGCGGCCATCTCTGCGTCCTTTTGCTCAATTTGCAAAAGGACTGCTTCCATCAGTGCCACGAAACGTATACTACCGCACGAGCAATGATAACAGACTTCCACCGTAATCTTTATCTAGTTCTTATCTTTGTCTTTCTCTTTCTTCTTATATTTGTCTTTCTTCTTATCTTTGTCTTTCTTGCTCTCTTCTGGTAGTTCTATTGGAGTCACTTGACTAGGGTCCCAGCCTTTTAATACGTTCACGACGGTCCACTCTGCGGCTTCTTCGTCTGTTAGTTGTCTTCTGTGCTCGTTTACTACCGCACCAGGACCTTCGTTTTTGTATTCATATAATCTCGCATCCATTGGGTCTAAGCCACTCATCGATGTCCAGCCTTCTGTTTTGATGTGGTCTCCCATCATCGTATTCATGTAGACCACGCTGCCTCTTGCTTCAGGGTTCCCACCTGCTGGCCAAGGTCTTCCTAAATAGACTGTGTTTGGTGCAGCATCACTTGTTAATGTACTATTTAAAATCAGCATTCCGTATTTCTCAGAAAGCAACGTGCTTGCGGCGGTAATATACCCGTTATTTGAGTCTGATCCTCTATCTAACGAGTGAATCACGGCTTCTTCAAATACGGCACTTGCTCCACCGAAGATAAAATCTACATCTCCTTCAACATACACCTGGTAATAGTATTGAGTACCAGAATGAGTATAGAGCGTATCTTGGTTGCCTATGAAGCTTACATTCTTGAAGTACTGACGGCTTCCGCTCGCATACACAGCAACTGCTTGTTTTCCGTTTACATCCATAGACTCGTCAAAGGAGTTTTCAAACGTGAGGTTTTCTGCTCTAAAGTCATTCGCACGAAGGTAAACGCTCGCACTTCCGCTCGTACCTAGAGTTCCACCAACACCATTGTCTCTACCAGCGTAATTATCATACGTGATAACGGTACCTTCTTGGCTTTCACCAATTAATGTAATAAATGGCTTATTAGCAGGAACTTCCACAACCTCTTTGTACGTCCCATCTTTTACGTAGATCGTAACAGGAATGGAGTTATTCGCTGGTACCGCATCAATTGCCGCTTGAACCGTGTGATAATCTCCGCTTCCATCTTTAGCAACTGTAAGCATATAATCAATGTCTCCTAGCTGTTCTTGCTGAGGCTCTACTTGCTTCACAGACCCATCTACTAATGTTCTTTCGTATATGTCTGTTGAATTTGTATTAGCAACTCGAACAAATACTTTGTCCATATAGTTTCCTGTTTGTTCAGCAATAGCAAGTAACTGAGTTCCCCAGTGTCCTCCCCATGAATAACCATTACGTCTTTCTTCCTCAATTTCTAAGATGTTGTATTTGATTACACCATCTCGACCTGAGAAAATCCCTTTGTTCGTTCCAATTTCATAGAATCTGTACCAAGCAGTAGAATTAGAATCTTCATAGAAGTAAATATTATTAGGATCTCCACTCGCATAGCGTGTATTTTCTAACTTTACTTCATCCAACCATTCTAGAGCGGCTAATGCAGACTGTCTAATCTCTTCCGTTTGTGGCTGCGACATTAAATAGCGGATAATCCCAACAGATTCTGAACCAGAAATAGAAGGATGCTCGTAGGAACGTGCTTCTTTCGGCTCATACGTTACTGGATCATGCTGTTGACCCCAAGCTGTTAAGACGCCGTCTGCTTCAATTTGTGATTTTAAAATATAATCAATCGCCAGCTCTTTTGATTCTCGAATTTTTGCAAAGTACTCATCACTAATTAAATCTGAATCAAATGGATATTTTCTTTCTAACGCTAAATCTAATACTTCCATCACATTAATCATCGCTTCGTCATTAAATGTAACATAATCAGAGTAGTTTCCTCTTCTAGGATACACTTGCGCAAAGCCGCCTGAATCGTATTGTAAGTCAAACAGGAAGTCAAATCCTTTTTCAATGCTTTCTTTATATCTATCATCCTGTGTTTCTTGATACACTTGCGCTAAATACAACATTTCTGAAATCGTTGCATCATTGTCGATCGTTCCTAATTCAACACCATTTGCCACCCATTCAGATTTTGACTCTGTTCCATTCCACTCACGAGTGTAAATATATGGCCAGTTCTTCGTCCAACCGCCATGATCCATTTGCCATGTAAGGAGGTTATTCGCTTCTGTAATCGCTGTATCAAGGTTTCCTGAGAATCTTACTTCCTTAATTTCCGTTTTGATGGAAGCATGTTCATCCCATTCGTCTTGGCTGTGGAGCATTAATACGGTTTGGCCGAATTTATTCGTACCTACTGCCCCTTTATCAACGGCAAGCTTTTTAAATCCTGGTGATAATAAAGACCAATCTCTTGTTGGGATAACGACTTCAATATCAGAAAAGTCGAACTCTTCATATGTGCTGTTTAATGTTACGGCAACAAGATTATTCGTAACCGCATGAACACCAACAATGCTTACATCTTCATTCATATTTTCAGTACGTAAAGGATCCACCAATGCCTTTGCTTCACCCCAAGTTAACACTTGCTTATCTTTAGAGCTAGCAGTTGTTCCTTGTACATTGGCGAGTATTTGTTCTGCTTCTTGCTTTGTTATTTCTTGATTTGGGTTAATCTGTCCATTCACCAATAGACCATCCATATATCCAGCCTCTTCGGCCGCTTCTAGTACGTAGGAATACCACTCATCAAGAGATACTTCCCATACATTTGTTTTGCCGCTAAGACCTTTGTACTTCTCCTCATATACAAATCCAAAGGCATCGTTAATGAAAGACATAAACTCAATTCTTGTCATTGGTTCATCATCCGCAGGAAGCTCATCAACTAAAATTCCAACTTCCTTCAGCTTTTTCAAATAGAAACCGCTAACGACTTCTGACAAATCACTATCCTCGATATCAATTTGTCCACCATCTGTTGTATCTGATTTGTTATGGATACGGAGATGGTCAATGTTCGCTCCACCACTTGCACCAACACCGGTAGCAATAATCACATTCTCACCAGCCGTTAATTGTGCTTTCGTGGATGTATACACCCAAGTTGCCCAGCCACCTGAAGGGTCAAAGGCTAATTCTTCTTCTACAACTTCACCATTTACTTTAATTTCAGCTGGTCTAGCGTCGGTACCACCATGGGCATAACGGAAATCTAAGTTATACTCTCCGTCTACTGGAACATGTACTGTCCATTTTACCCAGCTGCCAGGTTGATTTGGACTGTAATCAATAAATCCTGTTCCTGTGAAACCTGGATGCTTGTTATCAATAATCACTCCCGCTTCGTCTCTTTCAGCATCCTCTGCTTCGAAGATTTCATCAAACTCAAAATACACTCTTAAGTGGTCCATATTCGTCAAACCACCTGCAGCTGTTGCTGTTGCTCGAATTGTATTTTCCCCAGCCGTTAATTGAGCTTTCGTGGAAGCATTAACCCAATTTGTCCAAGTTCCCGACGCGTCAAAGGCTAGTTCTTCTACAACCACTTCGCCGTTTACGCTAATTTGAGCAGGACGTTGATCTGCTCCGCCATGTGCATAACGGAAATCTAAGTTATACTCTCCATCCGCAGGTACATTAACTTTCCATTCAATCCATTCACCAGGAGCGTTATCTGTATCTACAAACCCTGTACCTGTGAAGCCTGCATGCTTGTTATCAACTTTTCCATTAGAGTATTCTGCCTCTTCTGCCTCATAAATTCCTTCTGAACTACCTTCTCCTGGCTCCGTTGCAGGTGGGGGAGTATCAGCGTTTTCAATTACTAGATTTACTTTTGCAGATTTTCCTAAATAAGTAATCGTCATTTGATTTTGACCTGCTGTACTGCTGTCAAAGCCCGTTACATCATAATCGCCTTCAGAGAGAACTTGTTCTTCCCCATTTTTAAATAATGCCGTTACTTTTAAGCCACTTACATCCAGTGATTCCCCTACATTGTAGATTGTTTTCATATTTGAGCTATCCACTTGTAGGCCAGTAACAAGACTTGTATCAATTTCAATGTCAAAGTCACTGAATGTAACTTCTGTACCTCTTGCAGTATAAATTCCTGCAAAAACCTCATCAGTAAACAGAGCATCGGCTTCTATTGTAGTCTCTACGTCATTGATAGCTACAACATACTGACTACCTGATTTTTTAATAGATAAATCATAGATTTCGCCAGGTGCTGGGCCACTAATAGATCCAAATTCATTCACCTTAGATAACGAGCCATTATCATAAAATGCTTTCATCACTTGATCTAATGCGCCAACAGCAACGAATTTAGACTCATGGCCACTGCTATCCCCGTGTACCCCTACTTCATCTCTAAGCATTAAACCAAACGATACTTGATTGTCTGCATTGAAACTATGAACCTTGGCAGTCGTAGTAATTTCAAAGTTAACATCACTAGGAAGCTGCTTAAAATAATAAGAGATTCCATCGACAGTACTAGAAATTTTTCCACCTTGCGCATTGATGGTTACGCTTCCATCTTCATGAACCGTTGGGTCTGGATTTCTTTCAGAAATGCTAGTGTTAGAACCAAATGCACTAAACGCCCAATCGGCAGGCACCTCAACTGGCTCTTCCATTTCTAAAGATACGTTACGAAACGTCACTTCGGTATTTCTGGAAGTGAATAGTCCAGCGTAGTTTAGTTCCCCAGTATACTCTTCCATCACCTTGATTTCACCGTTGATGCTAAGCATAAACATATTACCAGATTTCGTGATTTCTAAGTCGTACTCTTGTCCTTCTGCTGGGGCAGGAACCGTACTTGGGAATGTATAGTCATTTTTTTGTACAGTTGATTCCTCGTACTTGTAAAAGCCTTTCATTTGTTGGTCGATAGCGCCTAAGGCAACATAATCGCCGGTAAAGCTACCATCATTTTCGTTTTCCAACACATTACTGCGAAGCATTAAGCCAAAGCCTACTTGTCCATTAGCTGTCCATGTATCTACATGGGCAGTTGCTGATAATGTATAGTCAGCATCAGCAGGAACATCTTTATAGTAATAGGCAATCCCTTCTGAAACGCTTTCAACTTTCCCCTTGTCGTTTATACTTTTAAGGGTGACGGTTCCATCTCCGTTTTCAGTAATGCCAAAGTTATCGGAATTCGGTGTTCCACCAAGATTCCCCATAATACTGCCTTGCCAGTCACTTGAAATGTTAATCATTCCATCAGAATCCTCTGCAAATGCAGGTAAACTAAAATTAGGAATTAATAAAAGAAAAACCATAAATAAAGTAAAACTACGTTTAAGCTTCCTCAAAATAATTACCTCCTCACGTTTTTAAAAAAGAACAATGATTTAGTAAACGAGTCACACCCTCCCCTTAAAGATATTCATCACCCCTTTTTAGTAAGCGGTTTCAAATGAAAGTTTAGCATGAAAACGTTGTTATTCAAACGGAGACTTTTGTCGAAATTATAGGCAATGTCTCGATTTTATATATATCTAATATAATGATTATCGTGTTATCCAGAATTATGGGAGTTCTTGCGATTTCTTCGTTTGGAAAAACGCTGTACTCCAAATAAAAAGGTTCCCGTCCCCGTACTTTAAAGCATCGGGGGACAGAAACCTTTACATCAGTCATTCTTTAACTCAAAGTGATCAAGCAATGCACGTACCTCATCTGTCGACTCTGTGTTCATCAATTGATTTCGTAATTCACTCGCACCTCGAAAGCCACTAACATAAATCTTAAAAAAGCGATGAAGCGATTTGAATGGACATGTGATCAATTCCTTTGAATAGTGGTCATACAGGTCAAGATGCAACCTCAAGAGATCCAGCAATTCCTTACTACTATGTTCTTTTGACTCCTTTTCAAAGGCGAATGGATTTTTGAAAATCCCACGTCCAATCATCACCCCATCAACCCCGTATTGTTGAGCGAGTTCCAAGCCCATTTGACGGTCTAGAATATCCCCATTAATCGTTAGAAGCGTATCGGGGGCCACCTCATCACGAAGTTTTTTTATCTCCGGAATCAGCTCCCAGTGAGCATCCACTTTACTCATTTCCTTTTTTGTCCGTAAATGAATAGAAAGATTGACGATGTCTTGCTTCAATATGTGTGTAAGCCAACCGCGCCATTTCTATTGTCAAACCAGCTTCATCGACGTCACTCCAAATAATAACTTGCTTTACACAGGAAGAAAGATTTTCAACTAGGTGACGATGAGCTGACCGTACTTGGCCATCAATTCCTAATACAAAACTATTCGTTTCAACCAAAAAATCATGTTCATAGGCCATTCTAGTAAGAACGCCCCGATTTTCTACTAGCCATAGCACGCTCGCAGTCGTTTCGAATTCATCCGAAAATACAGCTAAGTCTGTCGTAGCGTGGACACTGCCGTAGTCGTATGACGATTTTTTCCCCTTCATTGATCCCGTGAAAAAGATAGGTGTAATCGTACCTAAACTAGTAAGGCCAATTAAGGGCAATGGGTGTTCAATTAGTCGCTCTGTCTCCTCAATGAACTCTTTTTTATACGCAATTGTTTAGAGCCCCCTATTTTACGATAATAACGGGCCCCAATTTGCTTCCAATCAAAAGGGTTTTCACATAAAGCGATCTCATACAAAGCGAGGAGAAAATGAAGGAATAGAAGTTGTTTTTTAAATCTCCAAGTAGAATTTACACGTTCGAATCGATCGATGTTGTCTTTGACGAATTGTTGACTCTCATCCGCAATCCCTTCTAATTTATTTGCTAGAATTTGAAGTAGATTAGAGCGTAACATGTCTGTACTCTTTATAGATGGATTGAGATTCCTCCAATTTGTATACCAATCAAGGAGAAGCTCTTTATTTTCCATGCTCCTTTGATTTTCTATTCGCTTTATATGTTGGAATAATACATAGCCCATTCGATACTGTTCACTCATAACCGTACGCTCATCTTTCTCAAGCCGGTATTCCCTAATGACCCAACCGTGACGAATCCAGTCAAATGTTTGATCTGATAATGTTAGTTGTTTTTTCACCTTCGGACTAGTAAAACTTTTTATCAGTTCACTAGGGATTTCGTTTGTATGGTCCATCCCTAACGTCAAGATTGCAACTTTCCTTCTTGTTCGAGCTGTTCTTTTTATAATAGGAATATCAATTATTCCATTCATCTCATCGATTTCAAATAACTTTAGTTCTTCATTTTTCAGTAAGAAATGTTCCTTTAGTCCTTTCACCCGCCGTTATTCCGTCCCAATCGGTGACAACCACTCCTTTATAATCCAGCTCGCCGTAAAAGATATCTTGCATTAAGTGTGTGTTTTCGTTGGCATATTCACTGTTCACCTTATTATAAAAGGTCATTAATGTTCTCGACTTTCCTTCTTCTATAGCGAGACGAAAACCTTCTAAGTAAAGCTCACGTAGAGCGCGCTCATCAACGACTTCATCAATAGTCATTCACATATGCTCCTGACTATTTTTATTGAATATACTTCTTTGTTTATCAGATACTACATCCACTTATGAAATGGTATCCTTTTTATCACTAGAGGGTTTGAAAATATCCTTATCCTTTAAATCTAAAGAACCCAACGCTTGGAACACGTCGGGTTCTAATTCTATACTTATTTAGCTTTAAAGGCTGGATTATTTTGAGTATCATCACGACGCTCTTCTAATACTTTTTGAATTTCATCCATTCGTTCTTTGTCTAAATCATAGAATTTCATAGCTACTAAGGTACTAATCCATGCAGCCATCTTTACACCAACAAACAAGAACATGGTCATCCAAAAAATACTTTGAGTATAAGGTGTATCAACGTCTGGGAAAGCTGATTTAAAACCAATCATTGCAAGTGCTAACCCAACAAAAGTTTGCGCAAGTGATGAAACAGCTTTGTCGATAAATTGAAAGACTCCACCAACAAGTCCTGGTACAAAACGTCCTGATTTATACGACTCATAATCGACAATATCAGCTAGCATAGGGGGAACTACCGCATTTGTTACATAACGAATGGCTCCGCTACTAACATATAATGCAATAAATGCAATGGTCATAAATCCCATATTATCCAGGCGAATTTGTGTTGGGTCTCCTAGCCATAAAATTAAAAACATTAATGCATAAGTAATCAGACAACCCCACGTAGAAAGAACTAGACCTTTTTTCAAACCAACCTTTCGTATAATAGCAGTTCCGAATATAAGGATTAAAATATTCGGTAATAATGCCATACTTTGCATCGCACCTGCCATAGCATAGTTCCCCATTACAATACCAAATAACATAACTGAGATAATTGCATTGCCCGAAATCTGTAATCCCAACTTATCTGTTGTAGCTGCCACAATAAACATTTGTAAAGGACGGTTACCTTTTAATAATGGCCATAAATCTTTAAACTTCAAACTAGAATTCTGTATAGTACCAATATTTCCATACCGATCCTTTTTCCAAATCGCTAGGATAAATAACCCATATCCAATTCCTGCAAATATAATGGTAGCAATGGTAAATTCCTTGAATAAATCCGGGTTAGTAAATCCACCATGTTTTGGAGTTAAATACATAGATAGATAGACTGTGGCAGCAGTATAAAAAAACATCGTAAAAATCATTTGAAGACCACCAAGAACGGGACGCTGCTTAGGATCATTTGATATAACTGCATAGGATGCGGCATTGTTAACACCTGAAAACGTATACCCGATAATGAAGACTACATATAATACAATAAAATATATTAGTTTCATATTTTCAGGAACAAGATGACTTGTGAAATATAATAATGCAGTAGACACAGACATCGTCAAATAGGCTATGACCATAAATGGCCTAATCTTACCAAACTTCCCTTTCGTTTTGTCATAGAAATAAGCAATAATGGGATCCGTGACTCCATCTAAAATTCTAGATCCTGTAATTACAAATGAAGCAATAACCGTACCAAGTCCTACTATCCCTGCTGCATAATAAGAAACGATTGACATTAGGAACATAAACGCATTGTGGGACATGCTAAAAAATGGAAACAGTGCCATTTGCCATACTTTAGCTCGATTGTACTTCTTCTCTCTTTCAGCTTTTTCTATTTTCAGTTGTTCCTTTGCCAACCTTTTAGCTTCTTTTTTATCCATCTTTTTTCCCCCTCCAAAACAAATATTAACTTTCTTAAACCACACCTAGATTTCATTGGATAATACATTACTTGTAACCGCTTACAAATGTTATACACCTTAATAGAGGATTTTTGCTAACCATTAAAGAGAAGAACAACTTCACATCTCCGTTGAAGTAGTTGATACATGCACAACTCCTACCTTTTAACACCTGCTCTTAAGCGCTTTCATAGTTAATAAAAGTGATTCCCTTACTCTCTTACTGTTTACCTTAATTATCCCCCACAATGTTGATCGAAATGATTCAAACTAACTCCAGTAAATAAACCTTAGACTAAATTTCCACTCTAAAAAAGTTAGTTATAGCGGTTAAATACATTTAGTATTCGAATCTAACTCTATGCCTCCTTAAAAAAAATTCATGAAAGGTAAACCTTTAAATTTAGTATATGGGTTACAAGGAATCATTTATGGTAAAATAGTATTTTTTTTAGTATTAAATATTAAAATTCAGGAAATTTTTTTTTAGTTACTTAAAAGGATTCGAATAGTTTCAATATAAAATGTAACTTATGGTAAATGCTACGCATTAGGTACTGTTATCGACTAATCTGAAAAGTTAACATAACACGAATAATTAAAAATGAACGAGTATTTATATACTAGTAGTAAAAAACAGGGATTTATTTATCCCTGTTTTTTACTATTTATTTGTTAATGATATTTTCAATTTGTATTCTTTTAGAGTTAATTCACTGGTATTTCAAGTGTAACTGCATTAAGTCCATCAACATTAACCGTTAGCTTAGACAAACCTGAATTATAACCGGAACGAACAATGGCAAGCATTCTACCTTTATAGGATGTAAACTGACCTTTGGTATAATTTTCTGTCGTTTCTGGTTTACCCGTACCAAACGCTGCAAGTGTTGCTGCCCCTTCAACTTTAGCTGTTGCTTTTAACTCTGCTGTTGGCACCAATCGGTTCTCTGCGTCAACCACTTCAATCACTGCATGAACTAATGACTGGCCATCTGCGGAAAGCTCCTTCTTATCAGGAATGATACGGATACCAACTGGATTTCCTACGGATACCAAAATGTCAGAAGAAACCTTTTGACCGTTTGTATAACTGATAGCTTCTAATGTACCAGGTTCAAAAACAATTTCAAATGTTGCAATTAAACGGTTAGCTTCCCCGGCAGCTTTTCGACCTAAGCTTTCTCCATTTAAAACTAATTCTACTTCTTCAGCTGAAGAATAGACATCTACTCGTACTGGCTTCCCTTCAAATCCAGGCCAACTCCAGGAATTTTCACAGTCTGGCCAGCCCCATCTACCTAACACCTCAATCTTTCCATTATTTTTAGGATTATGTGATGCAATAAAGGTCTCCTTTGACCCCCATAAAATTCTTCGATATGCTAGCTGTGGT
Organism: Halalkalibacter urbisdiaboli; assembly: GCF_002156385.1. GTDB lineage: Bacteria > Bacillota > Bacilli > Bacillales > Bacillaceae_D > Halalkalibacter_A > Halalkalibacter_A urbisdiaboli. The sequence goes on along the minus strand of NZ_MVJM01000003.1, from coordinate 152,430 downwards.
CGCTCAAAGCCACAAAGGTCAATATCAGCAGCTGCTGCTAAGCGCCAAGGAAATTTGGCAACATGATTCGTCCGTGAGAGAGCTTGGGCCTCTTCTTGACTATTATAATAGTCTTGTCTTCCAAGGGCTGCTTCGCCAATATAGTCATAACTAGTCCAAACAAAATCTCCTATAACATGAGGAAAACGCTCCACGTCTTTCCAATACTCAAACATTTCTAATGGTTTGCTTTCCGTTGAGCAAATCACTCGATTTGGATATTCTTTAAGAGCATTTTCGTAGTGATAATTGAGGTAATTATACCCAACCACATCAAGTGGAGCAGCAAAGGCTTCTGTGTAATCTCCCCAAATTTGTTTACCAAAATCTCCATCTAAATTGATGATACCACCTCCGCCAGATTTCCGGGCGTTATTCATCATATCTTGGAAGAATTTCTTCTGGTCCTCATCATCAAGTCCATTAAAAAAAGACGGTAAGGAATTGATAATAAAACGAGTAGGATCTAACTCACGTACATAGGCAGCAAGTTTAGCTGCCCATTTATATCCATCGGACAATCCGCCTCGTTCAGGAACTTCATTACCGGTTGACCACATTATGACACTTGGACTATTACGGTCACGTAAAATAAACGCTTTCAGATCTTTCTTCCAGTCTTGCTCAAAGTATTGACTATAATCATGTAGGTTTTTCTCCATCGTCCAAACATCAAAAGCTTCATTAATAACAAGTAAACCTAAACGGTCACATGCATCCAACATATCCCTAGACATTGGATTATGGGAAAAACGAATGGCATTAAAGCCGTTATCCTTGTGTATTTTCATCCTGCGAAATTCGCTGTCCTTGAATGAGGCTGCCCCTAAGATGCCATTGTCATGGTGAACACAACCTCCTTTTAATTTTACAGTTCTCCCATTAAGCATAAAACCGTTCTTCGTATCAACTGAAATTGTTCTAATTCCAAATGTCGTGGTTTCCTTATCAAGAATGGCAGCATTGTCAGAAAGTTCGGCTTTAATTCTATATAAATTCGGTGAGTCTATATCCCAGATTTCCGCATTTTCAACAGCAATTTTGACATACCCGACTGCTTTTTCCCATGCCGGCACATGTACTTTTACCCTACCTTTACCAGCTTCACTACCATCAACCTCTTTTACAATTTTAATGTCTACCCATAAATTCTTGTCGTTCCCTGTTTCGTTGTTAATGGTTGTTTCCACATTTACAAAAGCCGTGCCGTTTACTATATGCGAGGTATAAGCACAAATCCCCCATGGTGCTATATGTGTCAGTTGTGCAGTAAGTAAGTCAACATGGCGATAAATACCTGACCCAGAATACCAGCGTGAGTTAGGTTGTGCATCATTGTTAACTATCACTGCTAAACGATTCTTTTCCCCTATTTTAATATAAGGAGTAAGATCAGCATGAAACGGTGTGTACCCATAATGCTGTCTAGTCACAACATGGCCATTTAATATAACAGTTGCATTCATGTAAACACCATCAAATTCAACTAATACTTTCTTATCTTTATAGTTTTCAGGAATTTCTAATATTTTAGTATAAGTTCCAACGCCTCCACCAAAATACCCCGTTAATTGGCCACCTGGTGATTCAGGAAACGTGTCTGTCTCAATAGTGAAATCATGTGGGAGATGAACAATTTTGCCTTGCTCGTTATACCCAGGTATGATAGAAGGCTTTCCATTAATAAATTCCCACTCTTTATTAATATTTTTTCGTAACATAGGCTAACCCTTTCTTATTCACGTTAACTAGAAATAGTTTATTTAGCAACCAGATCAAGTACTTCTATTTCAACGGTAACAGATGTTGGTTCCACTGTTTAGTCTTCCTTAATAAAACTAACTAACAACGCTCTACTATCTATTACTCATCTTTTTTGCAATCATTTCTGCTGCCCGTTTAGGTGTTAATCGGTACAGTCTATCCATAATCTTCGAGTCCTTTCCAGCAAGAACACGGTATTCATCGTTTTCCATGCCATTGACAATAATTTCAGCTGCTTCTTTAGGGGTTAGTAGCTTAGACATGTCTTGTTCTCTAGTATCTGTGTTCCTAGAACCTTCTGCTCCGGAATTTTTCATAATATCCGTGCCAACCCCTCCAGGAAAAACTACTGTCACATTAACGTTTGTATCTTTCAACTCGGCATGTAGACCTTCTGTCATTAATTTAACAGCTGCTTTAGAAGCACCATAAATAGATTGACCAGGTACAGGTAAGAAACCTCCCATACTGGATACGTTAGTGATGTGTCCCACAGGTCTATCAAATAAATAAGGAAGAAATGTTTTTGTCATGTAAAGTGTTCCATAAAAATTAATGTCCATGACTAGTTTAATCTTTTCGTAATCAAGCTCATGTATATTAACAAAAGGTTGGATAATTCCCGCATTGTTGATGATTCCATCAACAGCACCGTGTTGTGTAATTACTTTCTCAGGGAGCGCTTCTACGGCCTCTCTGTCTGTTAGATTTACGATGTGTATGGATAGCTTTTCTGATTTTTCTCTAACTTGCTTTACCGTTTCCTCTAGTGCTTCCTTGTTTATATCAACAGCCGCAACACTTGCACCCTTAGAAAGGAGATTAAGTACTAATTCACGCCCAATCCCCCCACCAGCACCTGTGACAACTACAACTTTACCTCTAACTTTCATTTTAATACCCTCCCGTATTCGCTTTATGATGACTCCTTATCTATTATTAAAGAGCCTTCTCTTTATATCACCTAAGAGCTTTTGGTATCCAGTTTGTGTTGAACGGCCAACCGCAATAAACCAAATGTTTGGTCATACATATCCCAACTACCACTCAAAGTTATCTAATAATCACCAGTAGGTTTAATCAATTACGTTTATCCCTTCCTCTAGACCTTGTTGGAAAGCATTCAATGCTAGTTCTATAAATTCTACTCTTTCCTCATCGTCATCTGTCGAAAAGTCATTTTCCGTAATGATTATTGGTTTATCCAATTATTATGATACGCTCACAATTATCAGTTCGAGAAGCAGTATATCGACGTTTATAAATATAATATTATTAGATTATATAAACGATTAGCGCCTGGATTTTATCCACTTGGGTAATCTTAAAGCTGGTTTTGTTCATTTTCTCTTTCATCTCCAAAAACATATTGGAAATAATCGAAATGTGCAGGTGTTGTCGATGGTTTACCATTACCTGTTGCATACAGGCCGAAATATATCCCTGTAAATCCACCTGCAACTTGAGTGGAAAGTAAAGATGTCTCTCCATTACCAATCACTTCTTCTTCACCTGTTGCTTTTGCATAACTGAAAATAAAGCTCGTGTCCGAAGCCTTTACCATAAATACAACACTTGAATCGTCATACTCAATTTCCTTTTCTACCTTCCACAGACTTCCAACACGCCGGCGAAATAGAATAGCAGATTTCCCTTGTTTTCTTGTTTTTGCAATATCATAGTGATAATTTTCATTCATGAACACTGTTAAACCTGCTTCCTCCCCCTCTTCGTTAGGTGAAAACTCCATTAACGTTGAAACTTTACAATTAAAATGTTGCTGCCTACGGCCAACAAAGGCTGGAGATTCATAATCATTTAACGTACATGCTTGACCGTACAGTGTTAATGATCCGGGCTTATCAGTTAATGACCAACAACCTTTTTGTGGATTACGGTAAAAATTCCAAATCGGCGAGAGTGACTCACATTCAAAATTCTCCACTTCCTTCCATGGAACCGGATTGCTTAATGGAAGTGATGTTGCCTCATTCTCTATTTCAGCTCGACCATTGTTACCAATTATCGGCCATCCTTCTTTTGACCATTTAACTGGTGATAAATTCGTTTCACGACCTAGATGATGGACCTTTGTACTTTTAACTGGTCTGAAACCTAAGAACACCGCCCACCAAGTGCCATCGGTTGCTTGTACTAGATCCGCATGACCGGTTGCTTGAATTGGTAACGCCGTACTTCTGTTTGATAGGATTGGGTTATCAGGATTACTTGTAAATGGGCCATAGGGACTTCTGCTTCTCGCAATTGTTACCATATGACCATACTCTGTTCCACCTTCAGCAGTTACTAAGTAATATAAACCGTTGATTTTATATAGATGTGGACCTTCTGGTGTTTTTCCACCTGTTCCTTCCCATATGAACTTGTTTTCACTTTTCAGTTTTCCGGATTCAATATCCAACTCTGCTTGTATAATCCCTTCAGGACCTATACCAGGAAATGCAGCGCCAGTAACATATACTTTGCCATCATCGTCAAAAAACAAAGATGGGTCATACCCTCTATAACCATCGATAAAGATTGGATCGGACCATGGGCCGGCTGGATGATCCGCGTAGACATAAAAAGTTTTTCGAATCGTTATATTCGTTGTAATGACAAAGAATCGTCCATCATGATGACGAATGGTTGGAGCAAAAATCCCCTGAGATGGAAGATAATTATGCTCACGTTTAAGTGGCAACTGACTTTCACGTGTTAATACATGACCAATTTGTTTCCAATTCACAAGGTCTTCACTTTGATATATTGGTATACCAGGGAAGTATTCAAAGGAACTAGTAACTAAATAGTAATCTTTCCCCACTCTACAGATACTAGGATCCGGATGAAAACCCGGAATTATTGGATTTTTGTACTTCATTTTTAATAAGCCCTCTTTTCCGGTTTTTTTAATAACTTACAAGTATGATAACATTACGGAATAAGTAGTTATGGTATTTTGGTTCTTATTTTAGTATTATTTATAGTATCAATATCATTTAAATAGGGAGGAAATAGTTGAAGAGTTAAAAGAACTTTCATTTTTAAAAGAAGAGGAAGTCGCTAGTCTCCTTTCTAAATCTAGCTACATTCGTTGGATGGGTAACGTATTTATTCAAAAATTTATTCAAGAAAACATCGATTTTTATGTAGATATCTACGAACGATTGAACAAAAAGATCTAATTAGACCACAATTCTAATTAGATCTTTTTTAGAGAAGTTTTTATAAGTGTTGAAAACTTTAATCTAACTAAATCACGAAGCATTTGGACTTAAATAATCCTTATGTTTCGATAATGAAAAACCGACTAATTTTCGGCTGCTTTTTTCACTATTGTATCTTCTTCTAACGGTTCATTAGCTGGTTTTGCTCGTTTCATAAATAATGCTAAAACAAGAGCCACTGCTGAAAAAAAGACCGAAACAAAAAAAGCATCATTTATTCCAGCTAACATTGCCTTCCCCATTATTTGCTCATTTAATTTTACAAGTTCCTCAGATGTTGTTGTATTTAATGGTATACTTGCAGTCATTGTTTCAGCATGTGTCTGAGTACGAATTGACATAATTGCGACTAAAATAGCTGTACCGATTGCCCCTGATACTTGTTGCATCGTATTGTTCATCGCTGTCCCGTGGGGATACAGACGTTCCGGTAGATGGTTTAACCCATTTGTGGAAACTGGCATCATCACCATTGAAATCCCAACGGTTCTTGTAGTATTTAGAAATATTAAATAGATATAACTTGCTTCAAATGTTAACCTACTAAAATAAAAGCTTGTAATAGTAACAATGACCAATCCAATAAATGCTAAGATTCTCCCCCCGAATTTATCGAATAACTTCCCAACAAATGGTGACATAATAGCTAAAGCTAATGCACCTGGTAACATCATTACACCAGCTTCCATAGGTGAAATTCCTCGAAGGTCAATTAAATAGATAGGGACCATAATCATCGAAGAAAATAATGCCATCGCAACAATCATTGTGATCGTGATCGATAATGAAAACATTGGAATTCTAAAAACATTAAAGTTCAACATAGGGTTTTCATTCCTCTGTTGCTTAACAATGAACGTTATCAATGAGAGGATTCCTACAATAATCGTTACATAAACAACTGGATGATTCCAACCAACACTACCTGCTGAACTAAAACCATATAAAATACCACCAAAACCAATACTTGAGAATATGAGTGAAAGAACGTCTATACGTATACTAACTTCTTCCTTTTTATCTTTTATCAAAAAAACACCGGCAATGAATACGAGTATCGCAACTGGTGTAATTATTTGAAAAAGCATTCTCCATTCATAATATTGCACAACCCAACCTGATAAGAGTGGTCCGACTGCCGGCGCCCCCATCATAACCAACCCCATCAAACCCATTGCTGTACCACGCTTTTCAATTGGGAAGCTTACTAACATCACATTCATTAATAAAGGTGACATCACAGCTGCACCCGAGGCCTGAACAATCCTCCCACCTAGCAATAAAGGAAAATCCTGTGCTACTCCTGCTAATAATGTACCAAAAGTAAATAATCCCATAGCAACTAAAAATAAGCGCCTTACCGAGTATTTTTGAATTAAGTATGCAGTAGCAGGGACTAATATACCTACAACTAACATATACCCCGTTGAGAGCCACTGCGCAGTTGCTGCTTCCAATTGTAAATCCGTCATAATTGCAGGAAGCGCGATTCCTAATAAAGTGTTATTTAATAAAGCAATAAATGCCCCTATTAATAAAACCACAATAACGCCATATGGTGGTCGGCTCGAATTTGATGATTGCTTCATTTCCTATCCTCCCTAAAACACATATTGGAAAAATTTAGTTTCAATTTACTCACTACTTTTATTTTACATCATCCTAAAAAATCCATATGGTAAAAAGGGAATGTTTTTGGTAATTCTAGATAATCCATAAACCATTGTCTCATTGTTTATAAATTAAGGAGGAATAGTAGCAGGTAAAATATAAGAAACTTAACAATCTAACTTTTTCATATATTCAAATGGTGTTTTATTATAAATTTTTTTAAACACTTTACTAAAATAAGAATAATTCGCATAACCTAATAATTCAGAGACCTCATTGAATTTATAAAAGTTACTTTCCATTAACTCAATTGCAAACTCCATTTTTACATGATGGATATAATCCGTTACGCTCTGTCCTGTTTCAAGCTTAAAGATTTTTGATAGATAACTCCGATTAACACGAATGGCACTAGATACGTCCTTCGCGTAGATAAAACGAAATTTATTATTATGGATGTACTCAATTGCCATTTTAACGATTGGTGAATAATTTTCTAATGAATATTTGTTTATTCCAACGATTAATTCTTCAACAATTTTAAAGTAATATTCCTCTAATTTATCTTTGTTTAAACAATGCGCAATGTTTAAGAAAAACTCTCTCTTAGCACTTTCAGCAATATCTTTTGGCAGCCCTTGTTTGATAGCTAACCGTACAAAGGATGCCACAGTTGAAGCGACATAGAGTTTTTGTACCTCCAGTTGTTCATCCAAAATAACCTGTATGTCTTTTATCTGCTCTGCCTCGTTTTTCACCTGATGAAAAAGTTCCATATTCCCCGTAACGATAGAAGTTGTAAGTAATTGATTTAGTTGTGTACTCTTTTTTGAAAAATCCGTTTCATATTCTGATTGGATAGATAGATTTTTATTTAAAAGCTCTTTTCGATTCATCTTACTTCCCTCCTAGAAAAATTCCTTATACAAGGAAAATATCACATACTAAGCAAAGTAGTAACAATATTATAACAAAAACAACAATAGTATAAATGATATCTATTTATATTTTTTATAATAATTTTACAGTGAAAATTAATTTTACTTCTAGGAGGAAAATAATGCTCTATAAAGATGCTAGTAAAAATGTTACGGAACGAGTAGAAGATTTGCTTCAACGCATGACACTAAAAGAAAAAGTCGCCCAATTATACGGTATGGTAACCTTAGGACAATTAGATCCTGTCACTAATGCACGAGATAATTTTGAACATGGAGCTGGAACGTTGAGTTTTTTGAATAGCTCACAAACCGGAGACACCAAAAAAGATATAGAAACTCTACAACGTGTTCAGAAGTTTTTTGTTGAAGAAACACGATTAGGAATTCCAGTACTAGTCCATAATGAAGGGATCGCAGGTGCTCAAATACCAGGAGCAACCACTTTTCCACAATCTATGAATGTTGCTTCTACATGGGAACCAGAACTAGCCAGAAAGATGGGAGAAGTCGTTAAAAAGCAGTTAATTTCATTTGGTATAAGAGCTGTACACTCACCTCTTTTTGATTTAGGACGTGATCCAAGATGGGGAAGAATTGGTGAAACTTACGGAGAAGATCCATACCTCGTTGCGCAAATGGGAACATCCTATGTAAAAGGGGTTCAAGGCGAAAATCAAGTGATGGCAACAGCTAAACATTTTGTCGGGTATGGTAACACAGAAGGAGGCCGCAATGGAGGAGAACAGCAAATTTCGGATCGAAAGTTGTATGATACCTATTGTTTCCCATTTGAAGCTGCGATACATGAAGGCAATGTGAGAGGAATCATGAATAGCTACGGTATATTAAATGAACAAGCCGTATCTACTTCAAAATGGTTACTAACTGATGTTTTGCGTGAAAAACTTGGCTTTTCAGGCCTTACAGTTGCAGATTACGGTAGTGTTAGTCATGCCAATGTTAGATATCGAGTAGCTAAGTCTCAAAAAGAAACTGCCGTGATGGCACTAAAGGCTGGAATGGATGTAGAACAACCCAATAATACATGCTATCGCTTTCTAGAAGAAGCAGTCGAAGCTGGCGACCTTGATGTAATGTATATAGATCGCTCTGTTAGAAGAGTACTTGAGACAAAGTTCAAGCTAGGGCTATTTGAGAACCCGTATCAAGAAGGTAACTTCCAAGAAGAAATAAACAACATAGAAAGTCAACAACTGTCACAAGAAATTGCCGAAAAATCTTTAGTGTTGGTTAAGAATGATAAGGATATTCTCCCACTTACTAAAAAGTTAAAAATTGCAGTAATTGGTCCTTCGGCTGATAGCAAAGTGAATTTCTTCGGAGGTTACTCATCTGTAGGAACAGCCGATACATCAACAAGCGATTTTGATCGTTCTGAAGATGATAATTTCATAAAAATGGCTTACGATACGGTTATTTCAGAGCATAAGGATATGCTTAAATCTAGAGGAATTGTATTTGATAAGCAACCTTCACCGGAACAAAAAGCAAAGATTATTGAAATGCTAAAAAAGAACAGATCAAAATCAAATAAGGTATATAAAACAATAGATGAATTCATTGACACCTATTATCCAAACTGTCGTACGGTCAAAGATATTTTGGAGGAAGAGTATGGAAAAGAAAATGTTTTTTATGCAAAAGGTTGCGATATAAAGAAACCTATAGAGGGCGGCTTACAAGAGGTAAAGAAGGCTGTTGAGCAAGCTGATATTGTAATTGCCGTTTTAGGTGGAAAGGAGAGTATGAGGGCACCAGATGCAACTTCTGGCGAAAATAAAGATAATGTCAACATTAATCTGGAGAAATCGCAATTGGATTTAATGGAAGAAGTGTTCCGCTTAAATAAGCCAGTAGTCTCTGTCATTGTTGATGGTAAGCCTTTGGCAGCTCCATCCATAAGTGAAAAAAGTCAAGCATTTCTCTATTCATGGCTTCCAGCTCAAAGCGGTGCTCAAGCTATCATTAATACGTTAACCGGTAAAAATAACCCTAGTGGCAAATTACCAGTAACAATTCTAAAAGATAAAGGACAAATCCCTATGTATTACAGTAGGCTTCCGTTCTTTGTGGATATCAACGAATGGTCGGAATACATCGATCATGATAAGAATACACCTTTATACCCTTTTGGCTTTGGATTAAGTTATACATCTTTTGAATACAGTAACTTAAGTTTAGATAAAGAAGTGTCCACAAACGATAAATTACAAGTAACGTTTACAATTAAGAATGTTGGTAATTATCTAGGTGATGAGGTTGCTCAACTGTATATTAGAGACTGTTTTAGTACAGTAGCTCGCCCTTCCAAACAACTAGTAGGATTTAAACGTATTAGTTTGGATAAAAATGAATCCAAAAAAGTTACGTTCACTATTGACATGGACCAACTGGCTTTCCATAATATCGATATGAAACAAGTAATAGAACCAGGTGAAATGGAACTTTATGTAGGATCTTCATCCGATGATATACGACTGAAAGGGTCTTTTGAAATTATTGGAGAAGAAAGAATAATAGAAAGAAAAGTATTCTCATCAAAAGTAACTGTTAACTAATATCAAAAATTAAAACAGGTATAACATAGAAACTAACGATGAACTAAATGATTTTAAACCTCAACACTTTTAAAAATAATATTACTATAACATCGAAATAAAAACGGTTAGCCAATCAGCTAACCGTTCTTCACATTCTCATTACATACCCAGCCCTGTGGATTTTATTAAAACACTTTTCAACTTCAAGTAGTGAATTTATTAAAACATTAAATAATGCTGTGTTCATCTATCATATTATTTAACTAATACAATTTTATTATTTAAATCTAATAATATTGTAACGTTTTTTTAACCTTTTGTTAATAACTATATTACTTAATTGCTTTTTACTTATTTATGATTAAGTTCCTTCTGTAATGATTTTTGTTAGGTAAGTTTCTAAATAGTGAAATAAGGTTGAACATCAAAAATGTCCAACCCCACCTTAATGTAAAAAATTAAGTTAGCTTCTAATCAAAACTACTTCTCTAAAATAAATTTTTACTTCTTGATTTTATTTAAAGCTTTGTTAATTTCAACTATCATTGACTTAGGTATAGACCCCCCTGCTTGTTTAATCAAGGCTTCAACAGTCGTCGCATTATTATTTTAGTCATGGATTTAGATTGTTTAACATCTTTTGCGACATCTCCACGCTTAGATTTTACATAAGCGAACATATCATCTAAGATTTTGTTTCCTTTAGGGTCTTTTCGTATATCAGCCATGACATCCCTAATAGAATAATATCCCTCGGGACTGTTCATTTCTGGGTCATTATATCTTACTATTTGCGCTGAACACAGGGTTCATACCCCCTAATTTAAGAATTTTGTCTCTCATTCACTTTATTCTCAACAACTGTTTGTCTCAATCCAGAAACGTGTTTTCTTATCGATTTAATGAAAAAAGTAACCGCTGCAATCAATATACTTATGGTCAGAAATTGATACGTAAATTGAATCGTTGTATTACCAAACAAAACACCTATTGAGTCCAATAAGATAGGTGATAAAAACTGGCCTACAAATATCATACTCGTAACAATGGCCATAGCATGTACAGTTTGTGTTGGAGCTACTTGACGTGAAACTTGATCCATTATACTAGGCAGAATAATCCCAAGTCCAAAACCACACATACCAACTCCTACACCCATTAGTAATGGGTCTTGTGCTAAGCTAATAATGCCAAATCCAGTTGCTACCGAAAATACTAGTGCGGCAATTAAATAGTATTGTAAGAGTCTTTTTACTTGTGCTATGACCAAACCTGCAACAAACCCTGCTGCTGTCGAAGTGGCTGCAATCAAACCAGCATACCGTGCATCACCAATCTCTTTTTCAACCATGTATAAAGCAATGTTTGATTGAATCGAGAACATCACCAAAACTACCATTAATGCTCCTAGTCCATACAGATATATGCTCCCTGGTAACCTCAGTTTAACACCATCAGGTGAACGCTTAAGTGGATTTATTTTAGGTAAAAACAAATAAACAAGGATGATGGAAACCACCGCGAGTAAATATACACCAAAGACAACTCTCCAGTTTAGCGATGCCAAAAATCCAGATGCAGTAAACAGGATGACACCTCCAAGGTTTGTGCAAGCCATTACTTGCCCCATGGTCTTCGTTCTTTCCTCACCATCAAAAAAATCAGGGACTAATGACGTTGATATTGGTAACATACATCCAACACCAATTCCTAAAATCCCACGGCAAATTAACATCATTTCAATGCTAGATACTAGCCCACCTCCGACTCCACCTATTATATATATAATCATTCCAACTAATAGAATATTTTTTTTGGAAAAACGACTAGTTAAATAACTAGACACAAAAATGAAAGGTATAATCATAACCGAAGGTAAAGTTAACAAGAGTTTAATCGTTGTTTCACTAGCATTCGGAAAGGCTAGTGATATTTCTCCTAGAGCAGGAGATATTGCAGCACCTGCCATAATAGTTAAAATAGATATTGAAAAAATGGCCAGTTTTAATAAGTTTTTATTCATTATTCCCCTACTTCCTCTTCTTTTCATTTTCTAACTTATTCATTCACATATGCATTAACAGCTAATTGCTCCATTAAATAGTTACCAATTAGCTAAGGCATACAAAGAAAAGAAAGAACAATTGCGTGAAAAGTATTTTCATCAAAGTCTAGCATGATCATAGGGGTCATACCCTCCTCGTGAACATTTGTCCATTTGAAGGGGCTGACCCCAGATACAAATCTATCACTTCGTCTTTCGACAGGCTCTGACCCGCAATGTGTGCAAATTTGTATTTGTCTCTAAATAAGATCCAAAGTATAATTCACACCGAAAGGCATAGAAAATAAACATCTCTATGCCTTCTGCTTACTTGATTAAAATACTTAATTTCTTTAATGATAAAACTAAACTAGTCGTTTACCTTTTTAATTTTATTTAATGATTTATTGATTTCCACAACCATTGACTCAGGAATAGAGCCTCCTGCTTGTTTAATTAGTGCTTCAAGAGTCATAGCATTCATTATTCTAGCCATGGATTCAGACTGTTTCACATTTTTTGCCACGTCTCCTCGTTTAGACTTTACAAAATTCATCATATCGTCTAGGACTTGGGCTCCCTCAGGACTTTTCCGAATATCCCCCATTACGTCTTTAATAGAATAATAGCCCTCAGGTTGGTTCATTTCTGGTTTGTCAAACCAATTGATAACATCTCGTCCTACTAATACATAATTTTTATTCTTTTCTGCCACTTTTCTTATCGTGATTTCATCTGAACAATTACCTGCTTTTACTTCAATTCTATGCTCGCCCTGAAGTTTCAGTTTGAATGTAAATACTTTATTACCACTCTGCTTTTCTACTAGTTCGCCGTTATTATATAATTCAACAGCGTCATAACTTGAGTACACTTTAATTTCTGTTTCTTCTTCGTGACGATCTACATAATTTCTTCCACATACATGTACAAAAGGTTCATTATTCCAATACGCCTTGTAAAGATAGAACGCATCCTTCTTATACTTTCTATCAAAAGTGACTAGCCCCTTCTGGTTTATTCCGTTCTCTCCACCTTCATCACGACCGTCTGCAGCGAAGTCAAACATATTCCATACGTGTGTTGACCAAAGATAAGGACGGTCCTCAAACATATTAAGCATATGTTCATGATATACTGTCTGATATTGTTCTGTATAATCCCCTTTCTCAGGAGTTGGGGTTTGTAATCTAGGGTTAGCATCGGCACCATATTCAGAAAAACCGATTATTTTATCGGGATATTTTTCATGGAAGTCATCAAAGAATTTATCATTATCCGTTAGTTCTCCTAAATACCAACCATAGTATACGTTATAAGACATAATATCAGGTAAGAATACTAATGGTTCATCAATTTCAAGCATAAAAGCATGGGCCATAGTTGTTGGTCTAGTACTGTCCAGGCTATGTGCCAAATCATTTAAGATCTTATGGTTGTCGATTAAATCATCCGTTACACCCGGAACAGTTATTTCGTTTGATAATCCCCAACAAATGATTGATGGATGATTATAGTTCTGTACGATTAATTCTGTCAACTGCGTTATCGTATTCTCTCTTCCATTAGGCATATGTTCCGTGATATACGGTATTTCAGCCCATACAATCATTCCGTATTCATCACATAAATCATAAAAATACTGATCATGCTGATAATGGGCTAGACGAATTGTATTTGCACCTATTTCCTTTATAATATCCATATCCTCTATCATCATTTCTCTGGTAATAGCGTTCCCAACACCTCTTCTGTCTTGGTGACGTGAAACACCTCTAAGTGGATAAGGTCTACCATTTAAGATAAATCCTTTATCCTTATCAAAAGAAAATGTTTTACATCCGAAACGACTATCTACCTGATCGATAACGTTCCCATTTTTTATAAGCTCTGCTTTTGCTTCATATAAATATGGGTCATTCAGTCCATCCCATAAATGAACTTCTGCTATTTCAATAGTACCCACAGCAACTCCACCAATAACAGGTACTTCAATTAAACCCACGCCCTCGATTGTATAACGAACACCCTCAGCTTCTCCAGTAATAAATGATTTTAAAGTTACAACTGCAGTTTTATCATTTATTTCCGAAGTTATTTGTAGACCTCTGCCCCCATAGTAATCCATATCAAAATGATTTTCAGATACTATTACCATGTACACATCACGATATATCCCACCGTAAAAGGTAAAGTCAGCTTTTTGAGGATATACCCTATCATTAGGTCCATTATCAACGGAAACAACCAACTCATTCTCTTCTTTTAAGACTTCTGTGATGTTTACTCTAAAAGTTGAATAACCCCCATCATGTGTTGCTAGTTTAGTATTATTCACCCATACTTCAGCTGTAGAGTTTGCACCTCGAAATTCCAAATATACCTGGTCACCAGGATTTATCTCCGGCTTATAAAACGTCTTCCCATACCAACAAGTTCCCCTGTAATAATCATTACCTCCATCTTGTCCGTCGATGGCATTCCATGTATGAGGAATGTTTACTTTCTCTCCTGATGCCTTAAATACTTCCTCTTCTCCAACATTTGCTTTTACAAACTTCCAATTTTCATTAATTAATATGTTTTTTCTCATCGTACCCTCTCCCAAACCTTTTTTTATACATTTTTCCCCTCTTCTAAGGGCTAACTCAATTAAATATTATCCGTTTGATAGTTATCGTAACATTACTTTCTTTAAACAATATGGTAATTTGGTAATATTTTTAGTGTAATTAAGTAGCGTTATAATCATAATTGAGAGACACACTTTTTGATAAAAAATCAAAACCATCCGTGAGATCGAGTGGTTTGCTCGACGGCTGGAAGTCTTTGTTACTGAACAAACCCTAAAGAGCTACTGAACGGTTCTCCATGTGTACTACTTATACTGGTCAGACCTCAAAAGCCTTCTCCCCGTTATTACTTTTTTCTTCTCTTCTTTTTTACTTCCTCTCCCGAACAATCTATGATGTTTATTTAGTAATTTCAAAGGATAGTTATATTGAAAAACCCTAAACTAATAAAGAATAGTACAGATCGGTCAATCCTACAACTTATTCTCAATACATTATTGAACTCAAACCAGCCAAATGCTGCATAAATAAAATTCTAGCTTTTTGAGGGCGCCATCACTGGACTTTTTATTTTATTTAAGATCTATAAGCCTTTATTAACTTAAATCAGCCAATTTTGTTTTATTTATTTGTGATAGTAATGACCAGTAGAATCACACTACAAACCTGTGTGATGTTATTACTCCCTTTAATAAAAATAATACGAAATTACTATAAAAAGGACTTAGAATATCGGAATATAATATTTAACTGAGATAATATTTTTCAGAATAAAGATTATCAATACACCAATAAGGAACTTAGAAAATAATCACAAGGCAGGAGGACTTAAATGAATATAAGAAGAAAATTATTATGTAGTTTTATAACCACCTTGATTTCTCTGGGTATAATTACCTATTTTACTAATTCCGCTTTCTCTTCTATCGATGAGTACTTAGTAATAAACAGTGAAACAAATGAGAAAATTAAACAATTTAACGAAATGGAAAATGCCTTATTTGATTTAAATCTTACAATGACAAAGTATATTGTAAAAACAGATTCTAATTTAAACGTTAAATCAGAGGAATTGAATCAACAGTTTCATAAACATGCTAATAAATTATTGGCATTGGGGATTGATAATGCTACTAGAAGTAAAATAGAACAATTTATTAGATTGGAAGGTCAATTATATCAAATAGCTCAAGAAATGACTGTCATTCAAGAAAAGGATTACACGATGGTAACTGAGCAAAGTAGTGTTCTTATAGCTGATGCAATGGAGCTTGCGAACCAAATTAGAGATATACACCAATCTGATTTAGATAATACACAGAGTGCTTTAGTATTTATGACTCAATTTAGTAATAAGGTGATAACAGCTATAAGTATCTTAGCATTTTTTGTCGGTTTATTTATGACTTGGTATATTAGTAAAATTATTTCTAAGCCTTTGAAGCAAATTGCTGTTGCTGCTGATGAAATTAGTAATGGTAATTTATTAATAAAGGAAGTCAATGTGAAGAATAGTGACGAAATAGGTCATCTTGCTTCTTCATTTAATAAAATGCTACATAATCTTAGATTATTAATAGCGAACGTGAAGGATACATCAAATCAAGTTGCTGCTTCCTCTGAACAATTAATAACAAGTGCAGAAAAAACCTCCTCCTCTTCAAGCCAGGTTACAACAGCTCTTCAAGAGGTGGCAAGCGGATCTGAAATACAAGGGGGCGCTGTAGAAGACACTGAAAAAGCAATAAATGATTTATCAAAGGGAGTAAACAGAATTATCTCAACAGCATCTTCTCTAACAGAGGCTACTTCCACTGCATCAAATCAATGTAATTTAGGAAATGATATGTTAAAGGAAGTCACAAAACAAATGAATACAATCAACTCTTCTACTGCGGAGACGAATCAACTAATTATTGAACTAGATAATAACTCTCAAAGAATTGGTGAGATTATTAATGCAATTACTGAAATTGCTGAACAAACAAACTTATTAGCGTTAAATGCTTCCATTGAGTCTGCGAGAGCAGGGGAGCACGGTAAAGGATTTGCTGTTGTAGCTAATGAGGTTAGAAAATTGGCGGAACAATCTAGGAATTCGGCAAATCAAATCTCAAGTATAGTAAATTTCATACGAGATGATATTTTTAAAGCGGTAAAAATGACTAAGATTAGTTTAGATCAGGTTAAAGAAGGACTAAGTTTGGTTGAAGATACAGGAAGAAGCTTTGGTAATATTTTAATTGCGGTGGAAAATGTAAACGGAGAAATCCAGGTCCTATCTGCCCTTTCCACAAGAATGTCTTCGAATATGGAAGATGTTCATGTATCGATTAAAGAAGTGGCTTCCGTTGCTCAATCGGCTTCTTTGAATACAGCCGATATAGCAGCCTCATCAGAGGAACAGTTAGCAACTATGGAAGAAGTGAATCTATCCGCTATAAACTTAGCAGAAGTGGCTAAGGAATTAAAAACCCAAATAAACAAATTTAAGTTAGAAGTCTAACAGGTTTAAATTTATTAACAAAAACGTACATGTAGAATACCCCATATGTACGTTTTTTGATGATGAAAGTAGCTTTAATCAAATATGTAAGCGATACGAGAATGATTCTATTTACATGTTAATAGTTATAACCACTCTTATACTTCATTTTATTACCAGTCAGTAAAAGAAGTTGGTCCAAAATCGACTACTGAGAGTATGGGTTACCAAAAAGTCCTTTGTAAAGATTATGAATTCATTTCAAAATGTTATAGAACTAATCTTCAGTTCCTGGTCTCGTTAACTCTTTTTTAGATTTACTTTTTCCTATGAAAACATTAACAAAGGATTCATCTGTAAATCAGTAATATTTATATATTTTTGTTATAAAGTAATATAACCTCGCTTGATTGCAACAGAAACAGCCTCAGACCTGGAATCAACGCCCAACTTATTATAAATGTTTGTTAAGTGTGCTTTTACTGTTCGTTCGGCAATTCCCATATCAAATGCAATCTCTTTATTCCGGTACCCTTTTGAAACAGCTCGTATTATAAATAATTCCTTTTCCGTTAAAATTAACTTTTCATTTCTATCATTAGCATTCTTTTGCTGGTCATTTTCTCGCACATTTAAAATTTTCATCATAATTTCAGGTTTTATTAGTGTATCTCCTCTTAATGCGGACTCAATTGTACGAAATAAATCATCTCTGTTCGTATCTTTTAATAAATATCCTTTCGCACCTAATTGAATCGCTTTTACCATTAATTCATCTTCATTATAAGTAGTGAGGATAATGATGGGGATATCAATTTGTTTGTGATTTAGGTGTTCAATTGTTTCTAATCCACTCATAATTGGCATATTTAAGTCTAATAGAATAACATCTACTCTATTCCTTTCTAGAAGTTCAATAGCTGCCTCACCATTTTCTGCTTCACCTATTATTTTAAAGGATTCATTTGTTTCTAAAATTAATTTGAGTCCTTCCCTTACAACTAAATGGTCATCCACAATTAGAATATTCTTTTTCAAACTTCTCACCTTCCTAACCTAGTGGATTTCTACCTTATCACTTGTTCCAGTATTTATGGTCCTTGTAATTTTAATGTTACCATTTAATAACCGCTCACGCTTATTAATATTCTTTTTTTAATCTAGCTGTCTAACAGTATAAAAAAAAGATGACTACTGAATATACAGAAATCATCTTGGAAAAGTCCCCTTTTTAGATTATCCTTTTTAAGAACTTAACTTACACCAGTGTTTAATATTCCCAGTTTACTTTTTTACCCTAAAATTTATTAAGCTGTCTTAATAAGTTTTCTACTATTTTTTCAAGAATATTTTAATTTTTTCAGTACCCAATCATCGACAACCTATTTCGGCATCAGATTAAATCCCTATCCCTACTTAACCTGATTAAAGGGATGATCTGATACTCTAACGGAATCAGTCGGACAGTCCTCGAGAGCGTCATCCATATCTCCCCATAATTCCTCTGGTACTTCACATATACCTTTATTATTATCTATGGACACAAAAGCAATTCCCACATCATCAAAATCATAGATATCAGGTGCAGCTGCTCCACACGCACCACAGGCAATACATGTATCCTGATTTACAAACGTATACTTTGAAGCCATTTTTACCTCCCGATTATTTCTTTTAATTAAATAACTTGGTATTTTTGAATTTTTTTACGAATGAGTAGTCCTTTGAATTTATTGAGAACTCCAACCACCGTCTACAATTAACTCTTCTCCTGTAACAAATTTTGATTCGTCAGAGGCCAGATATAAATAAGCATAGGCAATGTCATTTTCCTCCCCTGCATGCGGAGGTAATGGTATTGTATTAACAAATGCTTGACCAAGTTGTTCTTGTGAAGTTACACCATATTTCTTTGCAGCACCTGTTAAAATCGCTCCAGGATATACGGAATTTACTCGAATATGACTATCAGCAAAATTAATTGCTGCATGTTTAGTGAGACTGCGAACTCCCCCTTTAGCCGCACTGTATGCTGCAGCTCCACTGTCAGCTCCTCCAACGATTGCTGCTAAAGAAACACAGTTCACTATTGAACCTTTATTCATTTTCTGCATATAAGGAATCACTGTTTTCATACCTAGCCAAACAGATGTAAGATTTAAAGCTAGAGCTTTATTCCATCCCTCTAAATCCTCATCTAATAAACTTTTATGAACTGATACTCCAGCATTATTAACCAATATATCTATTTTCCCATAGTTTTTTTGAGCTTGTTCACTGACATCTTTCCATTGCTTCTCAGAAGTAACATCTAACTTCAGCGTAAGTACGTTCTCCTGTTGATTTGAAAATTCCTCTTTTAAATTTTCCATTGCAATGTCAGTAGCCACTATTTTAGCTCCCTCTTTTGCAAATAATTTTACTGCAGCTAAGCCCATTCCACTCGCTGCACCTGTAATAATGGCAACTTTGTTATCTAAACGTCCCAAAATTCACACCTCCATTTTTAACTAAAACAATACTTATAAAAAATTAGATTATATAGAGGCAAGATAGACAGAATGCGCTCCTTGCCTCAGTTAACTCATTAAATATCATTTCCCCTTAAAAAGAAACTGGAAGTGTGGAGAGACCTTGGGCGGCTAGCTTAAAATGCCAATTGACATTCTCCCTAGGGATGTTTAGTTGAAGATTTGGCATGCGTTTGAGTAAAGTGGTAAATGCAATATCTCCTTCCACACGGGCCAGAGGTGCGCCTAAGCACATATGAACCCCCTGCCCAAAGGCAAGATGACGTTTTATTTTGCGCGTCACATCTAAATCTTCAGAGTCTGAAAAATGTTGCTCATCTCGATTCGCTGATTTCAATAAAGGTAAAATCATATCCCCTTTCTTAATCTGTTGTCCACCAAGCTCAAGATCCTTTAGTGCATAGCGTGGTCCAGCGGTTGTTGAAGGGCCGTTAAATCGCAATAACTCTTCTACTGCTGAAGGGATTAAGCTGTGGTCGCTCTTAAGTTTTTCTAATTGTTCCGGGTGGTCAAGTAAAATTAACGTGCCGGTAGAAATCAGGGTTGAAGTGGTCTCGTGTCCAGCAAAAATCAATAGCTGTAACATCGATATAAGCTCTTTTTCGTCAAGACGATCTCCTGCCTCTTCTATTAAGATTAATTGACTGATTAAATCATCAGAAGGCTGTTTCCGTTTGTGGACTACGAGTTGCTTAATATAGTCACCGAAATCTTGTAGGCTTTGAGCAGTTTTTGGGTCAACAGTTCCCAGTCCAAGACCATTGGCAATCCCTTCTGACCACTTATGTATCTTTGCATGGTCGGATTTAGGAACACCCATCATGTCTGAAATTACATTGATTGGTAAGGGATTAGCATAATCTTTAACAAGGTCCATCTCTCCTCTATCTTGAACCTGGTCAAGTAACTCATTAGCTATTTTTTGAACACGTGGACGTAAACTTTCCATATATCTTGGTGTGAAGGCTTTGGATACTAATGTACGTAGTCGTTTGTGATCAGGCTCATCAATAGCGTTCAGGGAACTAGATAGAAACAAACTCGATGAATCAGTATTGCCTGTTAAAGATTTCTTGATGTTGCTATTTTTATCAATGGATTTAGGGTCAACACAAAAATGCTCTTGGTCTTTAAGTACTTTCATCGCCTCATCAAGATGTGTAACAATCCACGCTTGTTTTTCGGATTCCCCCATTGGGAACGGTAGTCGTATAACTGATCCCATTGCTCTCGTTTTTTTGAATATCGGAAATGGATCATCTCCACTCTTTCCACTTAGCACTCCTAGTATTGCTTGTTCTGGTGAAATTTGATTTGAATGGTCCATGTATAAACCTTCCTTTCTCAAAATGTTCTATAGAAGAAGTTCCACTAAAACTCTCATCCATTTACTATTGAAAATATATTTTCTTACATCAAATACATTTCTTTTCCATGATACTTGTACTGTGCAATGGTTGTACTTTTGCTGTTGGTTCAATGTAAACCTTTGCGTTACTTACAGCAGTGGCAGCTTCTCCAAAACCTGTTGCAATGAGTTTTATTTTCCCGTCATAAGTACAAATATCACCTGCAGCGTATATCCCCTCAATATTTGTTTCTTGTTTCGAATTTACAACAATCGAATTTCCCTCGATATCTAGATCCCACCCCTTGATAGGTCCAAGCGATGAGACAAATCCATAATTTACGACCACATCATCTGCCTCAATCTCTTTTTTGTTATCTCCTTTTGCATTTTTAAGAATAACTTTTTCTAAAGTATTCTGACCTTCTAACTTAACTGGTACAAAAGGTGTGAGAATCTCTACTTTTGATTTTTCAAGAAGAGACACACTATGCTCATGTGCACGGAATTTTTCGCGTCGATGAACGAGTGTAACTTTTTCAGCAATTGGCTCTAACATTAAAGCCCAGTCAACTGCTGAATCTCCTCCACCAAAAATAACGACTTTTCTATTAGAAAATTGATTTAGATCTTTTATAAAGTAATGCACATTCGTTGCTTCTAGAGTTTTCGTTACCTCAATTGGTAATGTTCTAGGCTGAAACGAACCATTTCCTCCAGTAATAATGATTGATTTTGAAAGATGTATTCCTGTTTCTGTATGAATGACAAAAATCCCATTAACCTTTTCAATCTGCTGAACTTCTTCCCCAAAACAAAGCTCCGTTTGTTCTTTAAACAGATTTATTTGCTTCTGTAAATTATCAATGAGTTCTTGAGCGCGTACTTTTGGAAATCCCGCAATATCGTAAATGTATTTTTCAGGATATAATGCAGAAAGTTGCCCTCCAAGCTGAGGAAGACTTTCGATGATTTTGACCGTTGCCTTTCTGATACCTGCATAGAAAGAAGCAAACATCCCAACAGGCCCTCCTCCAATAATAGTAATATCAAACACTTCATTATTCTGCATCTTTAACCACCCCTGTTTTTATTTGATTAGGATAAATTCCTATTGATTGCTTTTAAAATTAGAACCCCTTATTGTATGAACACGTCTAATAATAAAGAGGTGCACCACGTCACATTCTTCTTATCTTCTGCTAGTTCAATATTTGATTAACTCTACTGTTCTCGTTATTCACACTCCTCATTTTTAATAGTGCTAACTGAATTAATGCACTTTCTTGACTTAACTATAATCCATATTATACGGACTAAAAGTAATTAAAAAATCGTACAATTGGGTAAATACCAAATGTACGATTGGGCATAGCTATTTATAGGCTAAATTCAATTTAACTGTAATATTTATTGTAGGTATATTTCTTTCTAACTAATCTTCTGTTCCTACTAAACTAATAAATATTATGTCTCTAGATATATTTTCCCTACATAAATATATATGTTAGTTAATTTTTACCATTAAAAGGACATATTAAACTTATGCACGATTAGCAAAACATAGTTCAATTAATACACTATGCAAGTCTAAGTAAGGGGAATTTTCATAAATACTCTTGTACCACTTCCTTTCTCACTGTTAATGTTTATTTCACCGTTTACTAATCGAACACGCTCATTTAAGCCTAAAAGTCCATAATGTCCAACCTGGCTACCTTTTTTACTACTATCAAATCCTATACCGTTATCTTCAATTAAAACTAACAAATTTCCCTTTTTAGACCAAATTGAAATCTTTGCTTCAGTAGCTTTTGCATGTTTAGCTATATTAATTAGACACTCGCTAATGACATATAAAACATGTTGTTTTATGAGGCTGGATAAAGGAGGCAACGAATCAAATGATTTTATTACAACAATGGATGTTGCATCCGTAAATTTTTTGATCTCATTATCTACCTCATGAGAAAAGTTCACTTCAGCAATTGAATCTGCTCTTAAATCATCAATTGCTTCCCTTGCTTCTTTAAGCGTCATTCTGGCTTGATTCATAGAATTTCGGACAATTTCTTTGGCACGTTCATTATTTTCATTCTGAAGATAGATATCAATTGCCTCTAGTTTCATGATTAGCCCTGCAAGCCCCTGAGCTAACGTATCATGCAAATCCCTTGCGATACGTTTTCTTTCATTAACAATTGTGAGTTCTTCAATTTTTTGATTTGCTTGCTGTAATTCAGATAGATAATATTCCATTCGTTTCCAGGCTGTAACTTGTCTCACATAAAGAATTGAATAAAAAACAGCTATTGCCATAATAAAAAATAAAATCGGAACAAAAAATGGCAATTGTTCAATACCATAATTAACGATAATTGCAAAAGAAAAAGGTAAATATAACAAAACCACAACTAAGATTACTTTGAGTGAATGATTGAATCTATGGATACTTTGCGCAATTAATATTGGTAATAAACCGATTAAGATTGGAGGAGAACCCTGTGGCATTATAAATGCTGAAATAAAAATTAGAGTACATTGTAGAAAAAAGTAAAGCCAAGCATAATGGTGCTGAAACATCCCAGAAAACCAATGTAAGGTTAGATGAAGGAACATAAATATGGTAAATAAAATAGCTTGAATGTATATAACTTCTTCCAAAAATTGTAGTACGATTGTAGATATATACACAAAAACAACCCAAAATAGGATACGATACTTATAAATTGGCAGGTGGTCAATAATAACATTATCTCCCTCTAATTGTGAGCTTTCTTTTAACATTTTCTCACTCCTTTTCACTAGACTAATTCACAATTAAAAAATAAGCAAAATAAGCCTCAATTCCTTAGAAATATAGGAATTAAAGCTTATAAATAAAAGCTACTTTCGCTATTTCATCTGGTTGTCCCAAACGCGGGTTTGTTGCCCTCCCTGGTTTTAAAACCCCAATACCGAATTCACTTACGGTTGTTACTGTTAATTCAGCAGCTTCCTTATTAATATCTAAAACTATTACTTTTATTCCCTCTTCTTCATAAACTTAGCTATTTGCTTTACCCATTCCCAGAACCTTCACCTATTACAACCGCTACTTTCTTTTTACCCACATCATCACCAGTTAACGCTATCCAAAATATTCATAGCATAAGAGTTCCCTGAAGCATTAAACACCGGATTTCTTTATTTCCCCTAAAAAAGATAAGCTCTCTTTTGGATATCTGGTTTGTGTGGAGCGGTCAACAGCAATAAGGCCAAAGGTTTGTGCATAGCCCAACTGCCATTCAAAGTTGTCAAGCAACGACCAGTACGTATAACCAATAACATTTATGCCTTCTTCCAAACATTGATGTACACCAGTTAATGCTATTTCAATAAACTCCACTCTTTCTTCATCGTAATCTGTTGAAATACCATTTTCCGTAACAATCATTGGTTTATCCCAATGTTTAGAAACAAATCGAAGGACGTTTCCTAGTGCCTCTGGGTAAAATTCGTAACCCATTTTTGTTAATCTAGTGTTTTTACTTGGTTTAACAACACCTTCTGGCCCGTGGATTTTTCGTGAATAATTTTGAACCCCTAAAAAGTCATCTCCTTCGAGATAAGGTAGATAATTAAGGAAATCTTCGTGCTGTTCTTTTTCAACAAATTGTTCCCCACCTGGTAATGCTTGATGATCATAAAGAGAAAGCGTAATTCCTACCTTAATCGATGGAGCTACTTCCTTAATAACATTTCTCGCTTTTTTGTGGCATTCCATAACGATTCGTTCACCATTTTCGGTACGGGGAGAGAGAAACGTCTGAATATTTCTAGGATCCATTCCAAAGGCCTCTCCCAGAGCCCTATAATATTTTTCCATTTTCGCTCTCATATCAACATTGAGACCCACCTGTACTTCAACATTGTTCTCTGTGTCAGTTGAAGCATTGTTTTCTTTAACACCTGTCATTCGTTTCATGATTTTCGCTATTTGTTTTCCCATATTTGCTTCATTAATTGTACAAATGTATGGGATTAAATCACCCAATTCAGAAACCACATAACGACAATAATTTCCGAAGAACTCAATCGTTGACTCACTTTCCCATCCACCCTCTGAAATTAACCACTTAGGTGAAGAAAAATGATGCAAAGTTACAATTGGAGTAACGTGGTTTTCGTGGCAAAAATCTAAAACCTTTCTGTAATGATTTATCTCATTTTTATCAAAGTTTCCTTTAGTTGGCTCTACTCGTGACCATTCAATCGAAAACCGATACGTATTTAAACCCGCATCTACTAACAATTGAATATCATTTTTAAATTTGTTGTAATGGTCAACAGCATCAAGTGATGGCTCTTTATACATGGAATCAGGAACATGCTCCATAGTCCAAAAATCACTATTTACATTATTTCCTTCTACTTGGTGTGCTGCTGTAGCAGCTCCTATCATAAAATCACTGTTAAATTTCCTCATTATTAACCCTTCCTTCAAATATATTTACTCATTCATTAACTTATCCAAGCATTATATTTATTTTAATTTTTAATAGAATCTCTCTACCAATTTTAGTAAATTTAATTGATTTTCACCTCAGCCTTTATCAATTCTCCCCACTTACTGTTTATAGTTGATATATATAATAACAATATTACATAAATCATTATGGTAATTAAGTACTTTTTTTAGTAAAATAAGATTATGACATACAATTACTTCAAAGAATAAAAGGAGGTACTATATGATTTCTCCTATACAAACAAATAAAGACATAAGTTATCTCGTCTCAGAGACATTTGATTTACCTATTTTTTTTATTTCACCTAATGGGGAAGTCATGTATGAGCGTCTCAGAAACCGTACATTAAATCCACTGTATGAAAATCATAAAAAAAACCTATTTAACCCATTAGGTTTTGATGCATCGATTCAACACGAATTTCCAATTATAAAAAAATCAGCTTTTTTAGAAAAGTTTATTCTTATAAGTGTTCTCAATAATCATCAGTCCTTTATTGGAACTCTTATAATAGGTCCTACAATGACCAATACTTTATCTGAAGATAGAATAACCGGAATATTAAATGATGCTAACGCTTTCTTTCATAGAGATAAAGTCATTCAATACTATAAATCAATACCAATCATTAAACCTGACAAACTCCTTAACATAAGTATTATCGTATATCAAATGTTCAATGGTGTTTTACTAGACCCAGTTGATGTAAAAAACAAAAACATTGAACTAACAGCATATAAAGACAATAATGAAAAGATTGACCTTGTAATTTCCGATAACTTACAAACAAATACATTTCATGATAGATTATTTGAAAAAAGGATGTTGGAGATAATTAAAGAAGGTAGAAAAGACGAGCTTAAAAACCTTCCAAGTCTTAAGGAAGAAGAGATTGCAAGTGTTCTGTCTAAGTCTAGCTATACTCGTTCAATAAAAAATCATATTATAACACTTATTACCTTAGCATCTAGAGCTGCAATTGAAGGGGGAGTACATGATGAAGTTGCGCTTGGCTTACACGATAAATTTATCCAACAAATCGAAGAGGTAAATCAACTTAGTGAAGTTAAAAAAGTAGCAAAAGAGGTGCTTTACACTTTTGCAGGGAGAGTTCAACAGGTGAAAAGTGAACGATATTCTAAAACAATTTCATTGTGCAAAGATTATATGTTTAAACACCTCTATCAAAACATCAGTCATAACGACATAGCTAATTATGTTGAGATTAGTCCTAAATACCTTTCTGTTCTTTTTAAAAAAGAAGTTGGCGTTTCTGTTAGTGAATACATGCAACAAATCAAGATTAATGAATCGAAAAAATTACTTGCTTACAGTAAAAGTCCAATTTCAGAAATATGTACGTTATTAAATTTTAACGACCAAAGCTACTTTACCAAAGTTTTCAAAAAAATAGTGGGTATTACTCCAAAACTATATAGAGAACGCCATCACCTGATGGAAAGCAAATAACCTTTGATGACAGGGTATTTTGGGGAATAAGTTGTTCTGGATACAGGAGGGAAATTTTTATACTGACTTCAACTTTAATTAAACAAAAAAGAAGCTAGATAAATTATCTCTTAGCTTCTTTTTAGTGTAACTTTATACCGTATTCATATAATTTGTTGTACAATCTTGAGAACTCAATAAAGGATTCTTTAAATACTTGAATAAGTTTTTTCATTTTTATCCCCTCCATTCTTTATAAATTTATTATAACTTCCAAGTGTCAATCACTCAATATTGATGAAAACGGGAACATTTACCTGATTAAGCCAAAAAAACAGGTTGTAAGCGGTAAAAACTCTAATTATCTTATTATTTTGTTGTGTATCTTCCTTTTTCATTATTCAGAAGTTTTTTATCACTAAGATAAAAAAATATGATATCTTCACTCTGTGCAAGACTGTTTATTTCTGTTATCGGCTTTGCTTATTTCATAATCCTAAGTAAATAACATTATCGGACCGTATGAAAATAAAAAAGACAGCTGTTAAAGCTGTCTTTATCAATGGATTGGGGGAAGAAATTTCACCCTATGTCGGTAAAAGGAGACCTATACACCAAAAGACCCTTACCAGTGGAAAAGGTCTTGCTAACAATTTAAGTTCCGACTAAAACGTGATTAAAATTTGTCACCTGTTGAAAAGTCTAAATTCATTATCAAGATCCTTTTTTATATCATTTAAATTCCTGGCGTAAAACGACCTGTTCTATACGTTTTATAATCAATCATTACACAATAATTCCAGTCGATAACATACGAACTGCCGACCAGTAAAAATAGAATTGAATATATTATGATTAAATCGTAAATAATTTTCATTCTTAAAACTAGTTTAATCCAACATGGTTCTTTCAAATGAAAAATAGCAAGGGGGAACCTCCCCTTGTTTCTTCTTGATCCCCTACTCCAATTGCCTCCACACCTCTTCGTATACGTTCTTCAAAGGGACATTACAAGTGGTCGCAATCCTTTTACACTCTTCAAACTCTGGAGCTCTTTGCACCACTTGTCCGTTATAAAACCCTTCCTTAACCGTAACAGGGCCCCATTTCGTTTCAACTTTCCGAACTGCCCTTTCAGCTCTGAACACCGTGATCGGGTAGTATCTGATGCCAAGTGTTGTTGTTTCTTTAAGTAAAATGTCGCGAATGGCTTCGAGTTTATCTCGGTTACATAATAGTTGAACTAAGACACCAGGCCTATTTTTTTTCATATAAATCGGTGTATAAAAAACATCATTCGCTCCACATTCAAAGAGCAGATCCATGACATAACCGAGCCATTCCCCAGAGATATCATCAAGATTCACTTCCACTTTCAGCATCTGGTCGTCGATATGTTCCTCGTTTGGAGGATGAGAAACCATACTATTGCTCCTCTCAGTTCCAAATTAACTATATTCCGACTACAACTCGAAGGACATTGGGTCGGTCTTTAAATGTTTTCGTTCCTGTGCCATACCCAATTGCCTTTACTTCCATTGAGGGGAAGGTCGAAAACTCTTCTGCTAAGACGGCAACAATCGCTGCACCTGTTGGCGTTGTCAGTTCAAATCTCACATCGCTTTGCTCAATCGGAACACCTTTTAATATTTCTAAGGTTGCAGGGGCTGGAACGGGATAGATTCCGTGGTCAATGCGAATTCTACCTGATCCGACTGGGATTGCTGATGATTTTATTTTGGTAATGTCTAACTGCTCGATTAAAATCGAGGCCCCGACGATATCGATAATTGAATCAACGGCCCCAACTTCGTGAAAGTGAACCTTGTCTAGAGGCAATCCGTGTATATGACCTTCTGCCTCCCCGATTTTTTTAAAGATGCTTAATGACATTTGTTTTACTTTACTTGATAGTTCAGAAGACTCGATCATCTCAACAATATCTTTATACGCTCTGTGATGATGGGAATGAGTATGATGTTCGTGTTCGTGATTGTGATGATGCTCATGTCCATGATGGTGGTGGTCATGTTCATGATGATGCTCATGGCCGTGGTCGTGGTCATGATGATGTTTCTCAGCAGCATCATCTTTTAATATGACATCAAACTTGGTACTCGTAATGCCATTTTTAACGACGTTGCCCCATTTAATCTCATATTCTTCTTCAATCGAAAGCTTTTTTAGTTCTTGTTCGAGAAGGACAGGGTCTCCGCCAACATCAAGTAGCGCGCCAATGACCATATCTCCGCTGATTCCAGAAAAGCAATCGAAATATAAGGTTTTCATTGTTGTCATTCTCCTTTTTGAGCTAATTGATGAATGAGTACCGCATTGTAGGCTGCACCAAAGCCATTATCGATATTGACGACACTAATGCCTGATGCGCAAGAGTTTAGCATCGTTAATAATGCAGACAAACCGTTGAAATTGGCCCCATATCCGACACTTGTTGGGACGGCCAAAATCGGGTGGCTCACCAGACCCCCTACTACACTTGGAAGAGCGCCTTCCATTCCTGCGACGACAACAGAGACCGTGGCTTGTTGGATTTCTTCAATATGATTAAATAACCGATGAATTCCTGCGACGCCTACATCGTAAAACCGTCGCACATTGCTTCCTAATGCTTCTGCCGTAATCGCAGCTTCTTCTGCGACCTTTAAGTCGGATGTACCGGCGCAAACAATCGCGATATACCCTTCCTTAGGCACCGTTGACTGTTCCTCTCTCCAAAAGAGAATTTGAGCTATTTCATGATAGGTGAATTCCGGAAACTCCTTTAAAATATGTGATGCTTTATCTTCTGAAATCCGTGTCACGAGTACGGAGTTTCCATTTGAACGGATCGCTTGGACAATCGCGAGAATCTGCTCTCTTGTTTTTCCTTCACCATAGACAACTTCTGGAAAACCTTGTCGTTTTTCTCGATGATGGTCAACCTTGGCAAACCCTAGGTTCTCGTATGTCGCAAGTTGTTTCTTCGCATCCTCAATCGTTAACGTTCCTGTTTGCACTTGCTTTAGAATGTTTTCAAGCATACATCGTCACTCACCTTAGTTTAAGTCCTATTTAAAAATGCTTTGCTATATCTTTTGCTAACAACTCATATTTTTGATAAATCTCTTCATATACTTTATGGTTGTTCTCATTTGGTAAAATTGGCGCATTCATCGGGATATGTTCTTTAATTTGTTCAAAAGACGAGACGTTTCCAAGAGCGACCAACCCTGTCCAAGCAGCGCCCCATGCCGCACTATGATGACTTTCAGAAACATAGACGTTCTTCCCGAATACATCTGCTAGCATTTGTAACCATAATGTTGACTGAGCTAATCCGCCATTGACATAAATCTTGTCAGGTGCACCTGCTAGACGTTCTAAGCTCTTACCAATTTGAAAAAGATTAAACGTAATCCCTTCTAAAACAGCACGGACGAAATGTTCTTTTTTATGAGTCACTGTCATCCCGAAGAAATTCCCTTTTGCGTGCTGATTCCATAAAGGTGCTCGTTCCCCGTTAATATACGGCAGGAAAATAAGCCCCTCTGCACCTGGAGTCGTTTTCTCAGCTTCTTTTGTAAAATCCGTGAAACTGCCTTCGTAATTGAGAAGTTCCTTCAACCATTGTAATGCGATCCCACCATTATTTGTTGGACCTCCAATAATGGAGTATTCATCTGTAAATGCGTAACAGAACGTTTCACGTTTTTCTGATACATGAAAGCCCTTAGTAAATTGTCTAATCGCACCACTTGTTCCTGCTGTAATCGCGACTTCACCCGGAGAAATCGCTCCAATTCCTAGATTTGCTAATTGACCATCTGCTGCGCCCATCACAAATGGTAGTTCACTTGTAATTCCCATCTCTTCGGCAATGTCTTTCTTTAACCCTGTTAAAACCTTCGTAGGTGGCACAACGTCTGATAGCTGCTCCTTTTTAACACCCGTCAAATCTAGTAATTCATCATCCCAATCTAAGCTCGTCGCATTAAAAAGACCTGTCGCTGCTGCCATCGAATAGTCAACGACACGTTGGTCAAACCACTTTAAGAGGAGGTATTCTTTAATCGATATAAAATACCGTGCCTGTTGATAAGGCTCATATCCTTCTTCCTTCATCCATAATAACTTCGATAACGGGGCCATTGGATGAAGCGGAACCCCTGTTTTTTGAAAAATGTTTGCCCCGTCTTGTTGATTCAATCGGTCCGCTTGTCCACTACTTCGGCCGTCAGCCCAAATCATCGCACGAGAGAGAGGCTTATCCCCTTCATCCACACAAAGAAGAGAATGCATAGCAGAAGAAAACCCTATCGTAATCAGTTTTTCTTTTGGAATCGCCGCTTTCTCAACAGCACCTCGAACGACGGTTACGGCTAATCGTTCAATTTCTGCTGCATCTTGCTCAACCCAGCCTTGTTCTGGGTAGTAAGATGTAATCATTTCTTCTGAATCTGCAACGACGTTCCCGTTCAAATCAAAGACAACGGCTTTGACACTTGTCGTTCCAAGATCAAGTCCCATCACGTATTCTTTTGACATTGCTTAGATTTCCCCCAATCTCGTTTCTTTCCACAGAAAAGACTTTGGATAAATTCCAAAGTCTGTTTAATTAAGAAAGAACCTTATTCATACTTCCGCTCTTATATCCAATTAAATCTAACGTAATATATTTATAGCCATATTTCGTTAATTCATTAACGATTTCTTCATGATGTTTAAGTATAACACTCATATCATTTGGTTCAACTTCAATTCGAGCCATTTCATCATGTGTCCGAACACGAACTTGACGGATATGTAGTGATTTTAAATACGCTTCGGCTTGCTCGACTTTTGTTAATTTCTCAATCGTGATTTTTTCACCATAGGCAATTCGAGAAGATAGACAGGCAAAGGAAGGCTTATTCCACGTTGGCAAATCGAATTCTCTTGAGAGTTCTCTTATTTCATCTTTAAATAAGTTTGCCTCCTGAAGTGGACCGCGAATTCCCTTCTCTTTTGCCGCTCTCATTCCAGGTCGAAAATCATTTAAATCGTCAGCAATCACGCCATAGACAATATTTTTGAATCCTTCTTTTTCCATGACCGGAATCAAGTGATCGAACAAACTGTTTTTACAAAAATAGCAGCGATTCTTATCATTCTCTGTATAACCTGGAATGGCTAATTCTGATGTTTCAATCACCTTATGTTTAGCCCCGATTTGTTCCGCTAATTCGATCGCCTCTTTTAGCTCTGTCGAAGGATATGTTTCAGAATCGGCCGTGACCGCTAATACATGTTCCGGTCCTAGTGTGTCGACCGCTACTTTTAATAAAAACGTACTATCTACTCCACCAGAAAAAGCAACGACTACTGATTTCATTTCTCGGAGAATTGAAACTAAGCTATGAAGTTTTTCATCATTCATTGTTGTCTTCTCCTTCCTCTATCAATCGATACACTATGATTAGATTGTCATACTTCCAAAGCCGCCATCTACTCGAATGAGTGTCCCTGTTACAAAGCTAGACGCTTTTTCAGATGAAAGCCAAACTGCCGCACCTTGTAATTCTTCTGGATTTCCGAAACGATTCATCGGTGTATGATTCATAATTGATGCCACTCGTTCTTCACTTAAGATTTTTCGATTTTGCTCTGCTGGGAAGAACCCAGGGATGATCGCATTTACACGAATGCCGTGTGGAGCAAACTCTCTTGCTAAAAATTGAGTCATGTTATTGACACCCGCTTTTGATACAGAATAGGTAAACACTTTCGAAAGTGGCGTTGTTGAAGAAACAGAAGAGATATTAATAATGCTTCCTGGTTTTCCAAGCTCAATCATTCTCTTCGCAAAGATTTGGCACGTAATCATCATTCCTTTTAAATTGACATCCATAATATCATCCCATTCTTCTTCTTCAATCTCCAAGAATGGTGTTGCACTATTTTTTCCGGATGCATTTAATAGAATGTCAAAACCACCTGACCATGCTTCAATTTCTTTGACAACATTCTCTAATGACTCACGATTACTCACATCCGCTTGGAACGCTTTTGCTACGCCACCTTTTGCCTCGATTTCCTGAACGACTTGATTTGCCTTTTCAAGATTACGACCTACAATGGCAACCTTAGCCCCGTGGTCTGTCAGTCCTTTTGCAATACATGAACCTAAAACGCTGTTTCCCCCAATGGCTACAGCTGTTTTCCCACTCAAGTCAAATAAATCCGACATCGTTCATCCTCCTCGTTAATTCCTAGTTTATCTCTAAGCTTTTAAATTCCCATTTTCATTAAAATCAAGTTCATATACATCCGTTAGTTGTTCCATATCAGGATGTGCGTTGACATGGTCGAGTAATGCTTCTGACACTTCAATTTCGGCAATATCTAGCGTATTTTTAATCCGAACCATTTTCACTTTTGTAAAGTCTAGGATATTACATGTTTTGATTGCTGCTTTTATGGCGTCTTGATCATTTGCTAATGTTGTGGCGATTTTCGTTGGCGCACAAACCGTTGACGTTAACCCATTTGCATAGGTGACTTCACGATCCATCTTGTCAACAAGCCGCTGTGTTGTAAAATCAGCCGTTCCGACTCCGTTTGCGTTCCCTTCTGTTTGCGAAGTTAAATCAAGCACAACCATCTTATTCACATCCGGTCCACCTTTGGCATATGGCGTAGGGTAACGGCCAGTAATATTCGGGTCCATGCCATCACCACTGATGTTTTTACCAATCTCGTCAATTACTAGAACATCAATTTGGTCAAAAAACAGTTTAGGGAGAAGCTGTTTTGCTAACGATTGAAGGTCTGGCTCTTTTTCTTCGATTTCTTCAGCCGCTAGAACCTCGACTCTCGCTACTCGGTCAAAGGCATTTTCAAGTGTCGCTACTCCGAATAAAATCGGTGTTTTTTCCATCATCATTCGAGCCATTGCTGGAACATTCTCCGCCATATATTTAAATCCTAATTGATGGGTTGCTTCTGCCCCTTTTTGCTTACCAAGCCCAATGCTAATCATTTTCATAATACCGCTTTCAACCGGCCCTCTAAACGCAGTGTGTGGCTTAATCCGGTTAATCACCACGATTCCATCTGCAAGAGAAGCATATTTGTCGATATAGACGGGTAATCCGTTTTCTAATTCACCTAGTTTGATGACCTCCATAGAAGAACGAATTTCCGCTTTTACGCTTTCTTCTGTTACACCTAAGTGAGCCAACACTTCACGTTGTCCTTCCGCCGTTGCCCCGCCATGACTTCCCATACTTGGGACAATAAACGGTGTCGCCCCCATATCCTTTAGAAACTGGACCGTTTTTGCAGTAACTTCTACAAGACGGTCCATCCCTCGACTGCCAACAGCAATCGCAATCTCCATGCCCGGCTTTACTTTTGAGCGGATCGAGTCTACTTGAAACTTTTCATCCAATGCCTGCTCTAAATCGTCTATTTTTGTATCATCAAAGTACTGCTTTACTTTTGCCATTTTTGGAACTGGAATGTCTTTTAATAAATCATGAAGAATACCCATCGTTTCTTCTCCTTTAGAATAATTTCACTTAACGCTCTGAAAAATACTTTTGTGCATTATTGAATCCGATATTTTCGACCATGTTCTTTAGTATCTTCTTATCATTTGGAACTTTTCCTTCTTCAACCCACTCACCAATAATATTACAGACAATTCTTCTGAAATACTCATGACGAACATAAGATAACAAGCTTCTCGAATCGGTCGTCATTCCAATAAAATGACTTAAGACACCTAAGTTAGCCAGGTCTGTCATTTGTTTAAGCATTCCATCATATTGGTCATTAAACCACCATCCAGAGCCAAATTGAACTTTTCATGGTATACCTTCTTCAAAGAAGTTTCCAGCCATCGTAGCAAGTACATAATTATCCTGTGGATTTAAATTATACAACACCGTTCTAGGTAACAATCTTGCTTGGTCTAATGTATCTAAGAAACGTGATAGTCCTTCTGCTAATTGATTGTCTCCGATTGAATCAAAGCCACCGTCAGCGCCAATTAATTCACGCATATACGTATTGTTGTTTCTTATTGCACCCATAGTAGCTGCATAACCCATTCTTTTTCAGCATACATCTTTCCTAGCTCGACAAGTAAATAAGAGCGATAGCCTATCAACTCTTCATGGGTAAGCTCTTCATTATTCAGCCGCTTCGTAAAAATCGTTTCAACTTCATCTTTTGATAATCGTTTATAATTCATTAGTTGAATATCATGGTCAGATGAATAACATCCATTTTCAGCAAAATAATGAACTCTTTGTTTTAATGCTGTGACTAATCCATCAAGAGAATCAATCTTGATGCCGGATACCGCCTCCAACTTCTTTAGCCAATCTCTGAAGCTATCTCTTTCAAGATAAAGTGCCTGGTCAGGACGGAATGTTGGTGCGACTTCAACATCAAACGATTCATCTCTTAATAACTTATGGAATTCAAGCGTATCCGTAGGGTCATCCGTTGTTCCAACCAATGAGACATTCGATCTTTCAATAAACCGACGCGGCTTAAAATCCTCCATCTGCAACTTTTCATTACATTCTTTCCAAATCTTAAGAGCCGTATCCGATGATAAAAGCTTATCGATTCCAAAGTATGTTCTAAGTTCCATATGTGTCCAATGATATAATGGATTTCCAAAAAGGTGCGGTACTGTTTCGGCCCATGCCTCAAATTTCTCCCAATCACTTGTATTCCCTGTTATTAATGCTTCTTTGACTCCATGAATTCGCATCGCACGCCACTTATAATGATCTCCTGTAAGCCAAAGCTGTGTAATATTCTCGAAAGACTTATTTTCATAAATCTCTTTTGGACTTAAATGACAGTGATAGTCAAAAATCGGTAAATCCTTCATGATTTGATGGTATAGTTCTTCAGCGGTCGAATTAGTTAATAAAAAAGCATCGTTTAAAAACGTTTTCATCTAATCACCCTCATACCCTCTATTTTGAAACTTTTCTTTATTATTGCCTCAAGGATTAACACTCCGCTACCGGTGGGGGGGCACGCTTTCCGCAGGCGGGTGTGAAGCTAACTGGCTCCGCCGGTGGATTTCCACCTGCCCTTCCTCCTGCTGGAGTCGGTCCCCATCCCGTCCGCTTTTTTAGAGATAAAACGGGCATCCATTTCCTTTTTAACATCACGGTCTCACAATTAACGAGACCGTGATGTATTTGAACCTGGCACCAAACACAAATAAACAAATTCACGTAAAACGCCTTCTAGAATTTTTCAATGGCGTTTTGTCTAAGGCCTGAAATGCATTAGCGTCTTTTCTTTAGTTCATTGCTTCTCCGAGCTATCAAAGAAAGATATACGTCCTTATCCTTTAAAATAAGAGGATGTCTCAAGGTCTTAAACAACCTTCAACTCTATTCCATCCAGTTTGTATGAAAAACGCCTTCTTTATCGACACGTTGATATGTATGAGCACCAAAATAATCACGCTGAGCTTGCAATAGATTTGCAGGTAGCGTTTCACTTCGATAACTATCATAATAAGCGATCGCACTTGTAAAAGCTGGCACCGGAATCCCGTTAACAATAGCTGTCGTTGTCACTTGGCGTAACGCTGATTGGTAGTTTTCAACGATTTCTTTAAAGTATGAATCTAATAGAAGATTTGTTAATGTAGGGTCTTGGTCAAAGGCCATTTTAATTTTTTGGAGAAATTGAGCTCTAATAATACACCCACCACGGAATATCATCGCAATCTCTCCATAATTAAGGTCCCAATTGTATTCCTCAGACGCCGCTCGCATTTGCGCAAAACCTTGAGCATAAGAAACAATTTTACTTAAATATAGAGCTTTACGTACAGCTTCAATAAACTCTTTTTTGTCGCCTTTAAATGACTCTAGTATCGGCCCTGTTAATAATTTACTTGCTTTCACACGCTCTTCCTTCATCGCAGAAAGGAAACGTGCAAATACTGATTCTGTAATGATCGGAAGTGGGACACCTAAGTCTAATGCATTTTGACTCGTCCATTTCCCCGTTCCTTTTTGTCCTGCTGTATCAAGAATAAGGTCGACAAGTGGCTTCCCTGTTTCTTCATCTACTTTTGTAAAAATATCCGCTGTAATTTCAATTAAATAGCTATTTAACTCACCTTGATTCCATTCAGAGAAAACATTATGAAGTTCCTCTGCACTTAAACCAAGCACATTTTTCAAAATATAATAAGATTCACAAATTAATTGCATATCACCATATTCAATGCCGTTATGAACCATTTTTACGTAATGGCCCGCACCATTAGGACCAATGTACGTTACACACGCATCGCTTCCAACTTTTGCAGAAATCGCATGTAAAATTGGTTCAACAAGCTTGTAGGCTTCTTTCTGACCACCTGGCATAATCGAAGGGCCTTTAAGTGCACCTTCTTCACCACCTGATACACCCGTTCCAATAAAATGAAAACCTAATGAATCTAATTCTTCATTTCGTCTCATTGTATCTTGGAAGAACGTGTTCCCACCATCAATTAAAATGTCTCCTTCTTCAAGAAACGGTTTTAATGAATCAATGGTAGCATCTGTTGCTGCCCCAGCCTTTACCATCAGTAAAATTTTTCGTGGTTTCTGTAATGAATCAACAAAGTCTTGAATCGTTTTTAAACCAATGAAGTTTTTTCCCTTCGCTTCATTTTGCAAAAACTCTTCTGTCTTCTCATATGAACGGTTAAATACAGAAACCGAAAAACCTCTACTCTCAATATTT
Source organism: Halalkalibacter urbisdiaboli (assembly GCF_002156385.1). GTDB lineage: Bacteria > Bacillota > Bacilli > Bacillales > Bacillaceae_D > Halalkalibacter_A > Halalkalibacter_A urbisdiaboli. Next base: position 114,582 of record NZ_MVJM01000003.1, on the reverse strand, counting down.
AACGCAAGGTTTTTCCCCATTACTGCTAATCCTATTACTCCAATTTGTTGTTTTGTCATAACCATTTTCCTCCATTTATGATTTAATTGTTCATAAGTCTGAGTATGTAATTACCTCCATATTTATTTCTCTTTTATTCAGGGATAATCTAGAGAGTCTTAACCGTTTCAGGTTTAATAGTCAAATAATTAATCATTCTTATTTACATAAGATTAGTCCGTTAACACTTTTATGATAGCACCCGTCACCGTTCTATTATGGTAATTTAGTATTTTTATTAGTAAAATAACCTCATAAAATAATAACAATTAAGAACATGTTGTGATGTTATGATTCACTTTTACCTTTTGTTTTTTTACGAAAAAAGACATACATAAATGTAAATTATGCATGTCTTGTCATTAACTTATAACGCGAAAAACTATAAAAAATTTACAGAAAAAGTTATTGAGAAGAATAATAAATTTGCGTAGCTGCTTCTAAATGGACAATTTTTCTCATTTTTCTAGATTAATTTTAATAATCAAAGTTCTTGATGTGGTTTCAAAGAAACCACTATATCAACGTTTAGTGAATTCACTTTTCAAAGTTCATTTTATTTTATCAAACAGACTCGGCACAAAATCGGCACGTAGTCGGAATTTGAAGTGAGGAGAATATAATCTCCTCGCTTTTTTGTTATTATAGCAAATCTTATTAGACAACGGGAATTTACCATTTTCCATTGGATTGCGTTAGCAAAATGTTAGCAATAAAACTCACAGTAAGAATAAGCTTTCAGAAAAGCAATACCTCAACAAGTACAGCTTTTCTTAGTGATGCTAGCAGTCAACATGGATTGAATGTTGATCGCAGACTTCTTTCACCAAAAACATTAGCTTTTGGTGAAGTAGTAAAGTCTTTCCGTTTTATCTTATCGGTTAATCCACCGTAAAAATCTCTCAACATTCTTTTTACTCACTTTTCCACCTGTAAAGCGGTCAATTTGCCTAAATGGCATGTTAATAACAAAGTACACGTTATTTGCCGTTAATGGTTTTCCAATCTTTTTAAAGAAAAAGTGGAAGAACATAATAGAATGATAAAGCAATTTTCCTAACCAGTTCTTATACTGCGCTTGATTAATCGTGTCATTCATTCCTAAATCTTTATATCGATCCCAATTTTTAGGTGGGAGTGTTCTCCCTAATATTTTTTCAAATTCTGAATCAGGGATTTGCTTCACGTTAGCAATTGCGTAGTGTGGATATTCAGTTTTTAAGAATACAGTTGGAGTAACACCCTCCATCTCAACAGTTTCCTCTAAATGAATCTCTTGAATTGAACTGCCTATTTGAATCTTGTATTTACCCGATTCAATCTCCCAGTCCTTAATTTCAGGATTATAGTAAGAGAAATCTCGTTTTGTTAATACTAGTGTCACTTGCTTCGTTTCACCTGGTTCCAAGTAGACTTTATCAAAACCTTTCAATTCTTTAATAGAACGGAAAATTTTCGAATCTACCTTTTCAATATACAATTGAGCAATTTCTACTCCAGCAACTTTACCTGTATTTGTCAAATTAAAACTTACAGTTAAGCCATCTATCACAATATCATTGTATTCAAATGTAGTATAAGATAGCCCATATCCAAATGGATAACGCACTGGTACATTTGCAGTTTCAAAATATCTATAACCAATGAATAGTCCTTCTTTATGTTCACTTGTTGCTTGATGTCCAGGGTAGTACACGGAGGATGGAACATCAGTGTAACGAATTGGGAATGTTTCACTTAATTTACCACTTGGATTGTATTTGCCAAGCAATATATCAACGACAGCTTCACCCCCACCTTGTCCAGAAAGATACGTGTGTATAATTCCTTGTACCTTATCTGCAAATGGTAATTCAAGAGCGCCACCACCAGATAATACAACGATAACATTCTCATTTACCTTAACTAAAGATTCAACAAGTTCTAACTGATTTTGAGCTAGTTTTAAATCTTCTCTATCTACACCTTCTGCTTCTTTGCTTTCATCAAGACCAATAAATAAAAGTACTACTTCAGCAGATTTCGCAAGACTTTTTGCTTCTTGCAATAGTTTACTGCTTTTTCCTCCCATACGCTTAAATCCTTGTGCGTACCCAGCTATTTTTAAAGAAGACTTTTGTAAACTATCAAACGGATTACTTAATTTATAGGGATTAATTAATGAACTCCCTGCGCCTTGATATCTTGGATTTTTTGCAAAATCACCAATAACCGCTACTTTTGTTCCCGCTTCAAGTGGAAGAATACGATTTTCATTCTTAAGCATTACCATAGACTGACGGGCAGCTTCAACTGCCTTGTTGTGATGCTCTTCATAATCTATTTGTACTGATTCTTTATCATCTAAACGTACTTTATATATTAGAGAAAGCAATTGATTTACTGCTTTATCTAATATTGATTCATCTAATGTTCCTGCATTTATTGCATCAACAATTTCTTTATCTGTAATTCCGTTGGTAGATGGCATTTCTAACTGATTATGAGCTTTTAACCCTGCAACACGGTCATTATTTCCTCCCCAGTCAGTTACAACAACACCGTCAAATCCCCACTCAGAATACAAAATGTCATTAGCTAAATGTTGATTTTCATTTGCAAATTCACCATTTACCTTATTATAAGAAGACATCATCGTATACGGATTACTCTCTTTTACAACTTTTTCAAATCCTGTTAAATAAATTTCTCGAAGCGAACGTTCATCTACAATTTCATCAATTGTCATTCGCATATGTTCCTGACTATTGACAGCATAATGCTTAGGGCAAGCTGAAATACCATTAGACTGAATTCCCTTTACCATTTCACTAGCTAGTTCACCAGTTAGGTATGGGTCTTCAGAGAAATATTCAAAATTACGTCCACATAGTGGATTACGTTTAATATTTAAACCTGGTCCAAGTAAGACACTTACTTTTTCACCGCGAGCTTCCTTACCAATATCTTGTCCTACGTTATATACAAGTGACTTATCCCAACTATTTGCTAGCGTTGCTGCTGTTGGGTAACAAGTTGCTGGTAAACTTTTGTTTAATCCAAGGTGGTCGGCCTTCCCACCTTGTTTACGCAGTCCGTGTGGTCCATCGGTTAGCATTATGGAAGGAATACCAAGACGTTCAATTGCCTTGGTATTCCAAAAGTTTTGTCCAGACATGAGGGAAGCTTTCTCTTCTAGAGTCATTTGTTTAATTAAATCTTTATATTTCATACTACACCGCCACTCTTTTTTAAAAAATAGTAAGAAGGCGAATGTAGACCGCCTTCTCTCAATCTATCAAAATACGTTTAGTTAAAAAGGTACGTTTTAAGTGTTGCATACAGTGAGTTATGCATGCTATTTCGAAGTCCTACTGTAATCGCTTCTGGATGCTCATTATATGCTTCTTCTAGACGCTTTTTGTTTTTTGTAACTGATAGTACATCTAACATTAAATCATTACCAGATGTAATAGCTTTTTGTGGCTCCATAAATCCAAACACCGCATCAGAAGATACTACGCCTTCAAAGCCCCACTCATCTCTTAGAATTCCATTTAATAATTCTGGATTTGCCCATTTTCCATCAATGTAAGAGAAACTAGACATTGCACCAGTTACACCAGCCTCTTTTACAGTCATTTCGAAAGGACGTAGGTGAATTTCTCGCATCGCTTGTTCATTAGACCATACTAGAGTCCCAGAGCGTGCATTTGTTTCTTGCTCATTCATTATAAAGTGTTTCATGAATACTGTAACACCTTGGTCCCCTGCACCTTTCGCCATACCAGCACCAATCATGCCGTTTAATACAGGGTCTTCTGACATATACTCAAAGTTTCTTCCACCTTGTGGCGTACGATGAATATTAAGAGCTGGAGCGTACCATCCGTGAATCCCGTAGGCTTTTGCTTCTTTTCCAATCACTTCACCCATCTCGTATGCTAAATCTTTATTCCAAGTGGATGCCATGACGATTTCCGTTGGGTATGCACCGGCTTCAAATTGCTTAAAGAAAAAGCTAAAACCAGCAGGTCCATCCATTAAAACTGTTTTCGGAATACCTAGTTCATCAATTGCTCCTGTGTGATAAGCACCTTCTGATACATAATCTATCATTTGATCAACAGTTAATTGGTCTAAGAATTCATCCCACTTAGGGTCATCATAATCTAACCCTTTTAAGTCTTCTAATTTGAGTCCATTATCAGCACCTGTTGTAGGCATTTCCACATCGTCATTGAATTCATGTCCTTGAACTCTTTCAATAACTTTATCTGTCGCAACTTTTGAATCATCTTGATCTGATGGGTATGTTCCTTCCCAATCGTTACGAGAAAGAACTGTTAATTCGTTTTCTGATTGAGTAAAACGATTTTTATATTCTGTTCCTGTATCAGCATCTGTTTGGTACACAATATCTTCAGGTAATTCAAAGTTTAGTGTACTGTCAATTTCATGGACATTCTTACCAAGTTTAATTTGGTATGTTCCCTTTTCTAAAATATAGTTCTCATTTGCCATATCGTAAGAAGCCATGTCTCTTTTATCATACTTAATCGTTAATACTTCAGACTCTCCTGGTACTAGTGATTTCGTTTTTGCAAATGTAGCTAAGTTAATGGCAGACTTTTCAATTCCACCTGGTGTATAAGGAGCAGAATAATAAACCTGAACTACGTCTTTACCAGCTACTTCACCTGTATTCGTTACTTCTACTTGCAATTCAATAGAATCACTGTTTAACTCTTGATTAACGATATTCCAATCAAATGTTGTATAACTTAGACCAGAACCGAAAGGAAATTGAACTGTTTGATTGTAACCTTCTTCATTTCCTTGATAATAAGTCTCATAGAATCTATATCCTACATAAATTCCTTCTTCATAATTTATATAAGCTTTATCTAAATCCTCATACTTATAATCTCCGAAATTCTCACTTGCTGGTGAAGATTCAACATCATAGACATACGTATCAGTAATACGTCCAGAAGGATTTAATTCTCCTGATAATACTTTAGCAAGTGAATTAGTTCCAAATGGTCCAGGTGTTCCAACCCAAAGTACGGACTGAATACTAGGATATTCTTCAACAAATCCTAACTCTAAAGTATTACCAGCATTTACGATAATCGTAACATTACTAAAGTTCTCAGCTACTTTTCCAACTAAATCATGCATTTCATCTGATAACTTTAATTGATTAATACTTACATCTGATGCTTCTACAGCTTCACTTTGAATAATAATCATCGCATTTTCAGAGAACTCTTTCGCTTGAGCTAATGCAGCATCCGTTACATCTGGTTCACCAGATGCCTCGTCACTACTTATCATTCCTCTGATTACTTGAACAAAACCAGTATCCGACTTACCTGTCGCTGCTTCTAATTCTGGCAATCCCGCATAGTAGTCATATAAGTCCTGATTATATTCAATGCCTGCATTTTTCAGTGCATCAAATAAATTTACAGCACGAGTTTGGTCTGATGCACCAGAACCACCTCCACCATATTTAAAAGTAAATGCAGTAGAACCAAATACATTGATTTTTTTATCTACTAATGGAAGAGAGTTATTATCATTTTTTAATAATACTAATCCTTCATTCGCAATCTCTTCTGAAATAATATCGGCAGCTTCTCTGGCTTTGATACCTTCTGCACTTGTTGTATCAATCGTAATATGTTTACCCGTTATATTCCCAACCATGCTTGAAACTGTCGATCCTGTAGTTACACCAACTGTTAGTAAAAATGCAGCAACAACAGACCAGCCCGCGATACGTCTTGGTCTATTTTTTATTTTTTTGTACATTTTAGCTTCTTTTTTCGCTACTTTTCTTTCTTTACGGCTTAACAATTTCAATTCTTCTTTTCGTTGTTGTTTCTGCTCTTTTCGCAAAAGTTTATCGCTTTCAATTTCTGCCTTTCGTTCTGCTTCTGGCAAGGCGGCAATTTCCTGCTTTCTTTCTTTGCGCTTAGCCTTATCTTCCCTCACACGTTGAATTATTTCTTGTTTCTTAGTTTTTCTTTTTTTAAAGTACTCAACCATGATGTTACCCTCCAACTATTTGCTTTTACTTTCATTATCAAATGATATTCCCATTTAGAGAGACCAGATAACGTTTCCATTTTTTCGTACATCAATGAACTCTTCCATCACCACAATACCTTGGCAGATCTAGTGAAACTTGATCCTAAGTTTATACCTATTCCTTTTCTATCCCCTCTCATCTTTTATTTATCAAAATATAAAAATTAATTGTTTTTTTAGAGTACTTCCTACTCGTTACCTCCAATATACAATCCTACTCAATCGAATACATTCCATTATTTAAGAAATGCTATTCCGATTATTGACTTTTATTTTTTAAAAAAAATTGACATCTCCATAATAAGGAAATGTCAATTTTTTAGTCATTTTTTAGATGTAAAGGATTGTCTAACCTATTCAACATTGATTAATAACGGCGCTTTATCTCAAACAATTGTATTTCATGAGGCTGTAAAGATGTTTCCAGACTATAACTTTTTTGTACACATTCATGCTGTATTTTAACTCCTGGTTCTGCCTTTCCTTTAATATAGTTGATTGTATCAATGTCCATTTCATTTGGTGCTCCAATATCTACCCAAGCATCATATGAAGAACCCTGCTGCCTGTTGACATACATCTTCTTGATTATATACTCACCATTTAGGCCCTCTAAAGTTAGTTGAAATGACTTAATACGTTCATTTTCAAATACCTTATAACGGCTAGTTGGGGACAATTGTGAATAATCAAATTTTCTGTATAATTGATTTGGATGACTGTAATTAAATATTAGGATCTGGTAATCTTCGCCTCTTTTTGTGACAATCATATCTTCTTCCTTTAAAACTAGATTTTCACCGAGCCTGCTTAAGAAAAAAAATGCATGATACCCAGCCTTCTTGATTCCATTATAGGTCATCAATCCAAATCCTCCATGGAATAACGGCTGCTCCAATTGAAACTCATCAAATATGTCTGTAAATGTCCAAAAACCCATCCCTTTTACTTTTTCGCTATTTTCAATAACATTTTTAATGATAAAGGCTCCCATATAACATGTGTCGTGTACCAAATCCCTGCTTTCGCTATTTGCGTTCCACTCCGTTATCCATAGTTCTTTATTTAGTGATGTCAATCCTTTGCTCTTATCAATGATATAATCAATACATTTTGTGAAGTTATGTTCATCCCCCAGCATGATTCCACCAGATTCAGCTAGTTTCTGTATAATGTCTCCTGTTACCTCAATATCACCCACTGTTTTTAAAAGATCTGATTCAGGCATAAGGTTTCTTGATAGATTATAAACATGAAAAGAGAAGAAATCCACGCTAACCTTTTCATTTTTCACAAAAGCATCAAAATCATCTAACCAATTTTGATGCTCGGTAAAGTCAATAGTACCAAATCCGCCAATTTTTATTTCAGGATCAATTGATTTAATGCATCTATAACTCTCAGCATAAAAGGTAAAAAACTCCTGTCTTGTGCCGCTCCAAAAGTATTGGACTTCCGGTTCGTTCCAGAACTCAAAATACCATGTTCTAACTTCTTGAAGTCCATATCGATTAATCAAATGTCTAACAAAAGTATCAAGTAATTTCAGCCATCGATCCATTTCCTTTGGAGGCGATACATATGCCTCCCACCAAAATATCTTATCTGCAGTACTTGCTAAATCTTTTGGCATAAAACTAATTTCAATAAAAGGCTTTAAACTGACATTAAGCAAATTATCCAAAAGGGAATCGATGTGATTAAAATTAAAATAATAGGAGCCATCCGATTTCAGGTTATATACTAAGAGCTGGTCTGAAAAAGCCCCATGAAATCGAACGTAATCGAACCCGATTTCGCCCTGAATCTGTTTCAATTGTTCATGAAAATCCTTTCTCAGGGCATGAGGAGCAAAGCCAAAAGTCATTAATTTAGTGAAGGAACGATTAATTTTGTTCAAGGATTTGGTAACATCAATCGTTTTTGGTTCCATTTTATCTATTGGGACCCCACTAATATTTTTACGTTCAAGATGTTTGAATAGATTTACGAAAGATTCTTTGCTGTTGATGCTCAAATAATCATTTATGATACCTTTTTCGAGCTCTTGTCGATATTGTTCTCGATACTGCATTGGCGTTATCCCTAATACGTCCTTGAAGACTCTGTAATAGGCTTTACTGTCTGGGAAACCAAATTTAAGAGCTATTTCAGTAACTGTTTCATCTGTTGTTCGTAAGGTAAACAATGATTTGTTTAGGCGCATATTATCTAAATACTTTTTTAGAGATACCCCCACATTTGATTTAAAATATCTGGATAGATAATTTGGATTTAATGAAAATTCTTTTGCAATATCCTGTAATCCTATATGTGCTTCTATACAATGTCTATTCATATATTGAAGTATTTCAATAAGTCTCTGATCATCTTCCATTCGCTTTTTCTTTGTTTTTGTCGGTACTTCAAAATGCTCCAGAAGAATAACCACAAGATCTAATAACATGATCTTTATCTTAAGATGGTAAAGGTTTTTCCTATTCAAAACCAGATCCATCATATTGGCTAGGATATACTTTATTTCATCTAAGATAAACATAGACCCTTCTTCAACTTCTCTTGAGTTCAAATAGAACCTTTTTTGTTCAACATCAATTCCCTGTTTCTTAAAATACCGGTTGTCAAATTGCAGGGCCAACACTTGTGTTTTCCCCAAAGCTGTCATAGAGTTGATAAAATGAAGTTCATTTCCATTTACAAGGAAAAGATCACCCATCCTCAGTTGGTAGTTATCTTGATTAACCCTGATTTCCAATTCACCTTCGAGCACGAAAAGGATTTCAGTGGCTTCGTGCCAATGATAAGGGAAACTTTCTACTGTATGTGTGAAAATGTTAATTGGTAAATCAACTTGATAATCTATTAGCTCATATTGGTAACGCATACTTCACCGTCCTCTACCCAATAATTATCAATACTTTAGCATAAAAAAAATATCTAAACAATTTTCCAATAATTTCAATAAAGTTATTACTTTAAACTTCTAGATGTACTGTACTTACCAGGTTAATTTAGATAGCCAGCGCAATCGAATATAAGCGGGCACATAGTTCATTTTGGTACCTACACATAATTCTTTGTCACGTTTTTTTTACTATGAGATAAAACAAAGTCCATATCCATAAGCAATATAAGCATATGTGACTGTTTGGACAATACAGAAATAATCATTTGAAATTTTACCCTTTGCAACTAGCACGACACACAACATTCCACTTATAGATGACATTGATTTTGATAAAGGTAAATTACTCATAAGACGTAGCCTCGCTAAAATAGCCGGTAAGTTAATTTTTAAAGAACTGAAAACATCAAAATCTAAAAGACAATTTTCGATTTCACCTTATGTCATCAAAAAAGTACAGGAGTTTCAAAACAAACAAAATGAATTGACATGCAGAATGGGATTGGCCTATGAGGACCAAAAATTAATTACCTGTTCAGGTTTTGGATTGCCTAAAGAGCCACGCAACCTTTTACGGGAATTTTATCGACTAATTGAAAAAGCTTATTTTACAGACAAAAACACTTTATCATACTAAAGGAGCACAAATTGTGCACAAGGTGAACATTAGTAAATAAAGTTCATGCTCTTTATCAATTACAAAAAAAGCAGAACCCCTTGTAAAACAAGGGGTTCCGCTTTTGAATTATGAATGACCCGTATTGGGCTCGAACCAATGACCTCCACCCTGTCAAGGTCGACAATTCATTT
>NZ_MVJM01000003.1:101419-104740 GCF_002156385.1 Halalkalibacter urbisdiaboli | reverse complement strand
TTTACAAGGAAAAGATCACCCATCCTCAGTTGGTAGTTATCTTGATTAACCCTGATTTCCAATTCACCTTCGAGCACGAAAAGGATTTCAGTGGCTTCGTGCCAATGATAAGGGAAACTTTCTACTGTATGTGTGAAAATGTTAATTGGTAAATCAACTTGATAATCTATTAGCTCATATTGGTAACGCATACTTCACCGTCCTCTACCCAATAATTATCAATACTTTAGCATAAAAAAAATATCTAAACAATTTTCCAATAATTTCAATAAAGTTATTACTTTAAACTTCTAGATGTACTGTACTTACCAGGTTAATTTAGATAGCCAGCGCAATCGAATATAAGCGGGCACATAGTTCATTTTGGTACCTACACATAATTCTTTGTCACGTTTTTTTTACTATGAGATAAAACAAAGTCCATATCCATAAGCAATATAAGCATATGTGACTGTTTGGACAATACAGAAATAATCATTTGAAATTTTACCCTTTGCAACTAGCACGACACACAACATTCCACTTATAGATGACATTGATTTTGATAAAGGTAAATTACTCATAAGACGTAGCCTCGCTAAAATAGCCGGTAAGTTAATTTTTAAAGAACTGAAAACATCAAAATCTAAAAGACAATTTTCGATTTCACCTTATGTCATCAAAAAAGTACAGGAGTTTCAAAACAAACAAAATGAATTGACATGCAGAATGGGATTGGCCTATGAGGACCAAAAATTAATTACCTGTTCAGGTTTTGGATTGCCTAAAGAGCCACGCAACCTTTTACGGGAATTTTATCGACTAATTGAAAAAGCTTATTTTACAGACAAAAACACTTTATCATACTAAAGGAGCACAAATTGTGCACAAGGTGAACATTAGTAAATAAAGTTCATGCTCTTTATCAATTACAAAAAAAGCAGAACCCCTTGTAAAACAAGGGGTTCCGCTTTTGAATTATGAATGACCCGTATTGGGCTCGAACCAATGACCTCCACCCTGTCAAGGTCGACAATTCATTTATTTTGTGTAATTGATAGTTATCAACTGTGACTGCAAATCCTATTATTTAAAGGGATTTGTAGTCTTTTTATTATTCCTAATTATTTTTTATAATTCATAGTTATTTTTGCGTTTTAATTAGTGAATTATTTAGTTATAACACTTGATTCATTACACAGTTTTGTAATTGTAGTTAACCACATTTCAATTTCCTTGCCTGAATCTATCTCACAAACTTGTTCATACGTCATTGTCTTAATTGCTTCGTTATTTAAACGCAGTTTTACTTTTCCTTCTTTCTGTTTTCTTTTTTCTTGTGAAACATCACACCAAGGCTTACTGTCAGGATTGTTACTATGTTGTACTTCGGCTATTTCCAAAGGAACATCTAACCAATCATCTTGCTGAATAGAAACATCAAACACTTTTTGTATTGCCTCAGGATGAATATAGTTCTCCATTTCTCTCTTATTAGTTAGGAAAGCTCTTGAACCATCAGTACGTAAATTTACTTGTTCACAGTAAGCCCGATACTTTGGCTTATCTATATCATCACGATCATAAATATGGATTTCAGGAAATCCTAACTTTTTTAAATAGCGATGTTGAACCCACCCCTTTAATGTACTACCTCCTAACGGCATAACAACAACTCTGCTATCCGTATAAAGATTAACTAGTTCAGGTCGTTCAGAAGAAATTATCTGGCTAAAATCGCTTAATGCAGTTACATCATGAACACCCTCAACACAAACTAGTACTTTCTGCTCCTCTTTTGTAACAAGAGAAGGATATACTCCTAACGCATCAGCAATTTTTGAAACAGTTTCATCGCTAGGGTCATTTATTACTTTTACCCCGTTAACAACGTCAATAAATCTTAAACTCTTCTCAGGCATAAGTTCAGCAAAAGCAGGAACATGAGTAGTTAATAAAATTTGTGCAGAATCGTTATCTACCAATTGTTTAAAAGCTTCTGCTAACAATATCTGATTAGAAGGATGCTGAGCAGTTTCAGGCTCTTCAATAGCATAGATAATATTTTTCTTCAACGTCTCATTTTTTCTTCTCTCTGCCTCAGCTCGAAAAAAGTTTAGTAGAATTAGTCGTCTTACACCACTTCCACGTTTGTTAATGGGTATATTGTCATCTCCTTCTAATGAGAGTTTGAATAGTCCATTCCATTTAGGTTCTTCTTTAAACTGTGGAGTAAGTTGAGAAGCTAATGACTCATCCATTTCATGTAATTTAGCTAGAGTTTTAGTAGCGACGTCAATGACATCTTTTTCTACATGCTTTTTAATTTCTTCTAACTGATCTTTTACACTATCAATAGCCTGCTTAACTGCAATTTTCATAGGATCTTGGACTTCATTATCAGAATCTGAACTAGAGCGATCAGATTGAAATAATGCATAGATCGGCATATGTCGTTCTATTTGTTCCCAAATAGATTTCGCATCTGCTTTACTTAAGTCTATTAACGTTTCTTCAAGAAATAAGTCATCAGAACTTTGCCAGATTGCCTTTCTCAAAGAAACATTTGATCTTGTATCAACTTCATCTGAAGGAATGTCTAAAGTATTCAGTAATTGCTTTAATTTTGTGTTGGTCTGCTCAAGAAGGGTATTCATAGGAGGAATAGATGGATGATTGGCATTAGCAAAAACCTTTATTGTTGGAGTTTTTTTTGAACAATCAAAGACCTTAGAAATTTCTAACTGCTCTTCACTGTTCAACAAAAACTCATCCTGTAACGATGTTTCAGAACTAGTATCCAATACAATTCTGTCTGGTAAATCAGTAAAGATACATGTTATTTTAACTAAGCTTTGTCCAGAAAAAACACATGCATCAGCTTGTTCAATTTTTACAGTTTGGTTATTAAAGAAAATTTCTAATGCCTCTAGAATGGTAGATTTACCTATATCATTTTTCCCGACAATTGCAGTAAGTTCATCAAGATTAATAACTGTTTCCTCTTTATAAGAACGAAAATTTTGTAATTTTAGTGTTTTTAATTTCAAATGACACCCTCCGATTTTATAAGTTTTCCAAAGTTACCTAAAATTGTAACATTACTTAGTAAATTAGTCGTTATTTATCAAAAAAAGACTGAAATTATATATTTCAGTCTCAGACCGTAGACAAAACGCCTTTGAGAAATGACTCTCAAAGGCGTTTTCGCGTATTTCCGTCTATTGTCTGTTGGTGACGCTGGAGGATGGGTGTTCCTCCAGTGCCAGTTGGCTAATTTTTTTAGGTTCATGGCAGCGAAAACAAGCATCGCCTGCATTGAGTTTTTTTCCAACCCTTTTA
>NZ_MVJM01000003.1:0-101409 GCF_002156385.1 Halalkalibacter urbisdiaboli | reverse complement strand
CGATAAGCCACATTAGTTTCAATCTCTTTGATGGTCTGACGCATCGACCGAATGCCAAAGATATATTGAATAAAGACCATTTTCACTAAAACAACTGGATCGATACTAGGACGTCCTTTGTCGGAAGAATAAAGATCTTTCACCAAATCATAGATGAAATCAAATTCCATAGAGTGATCCAATTTACGAACAAGATGGTCTTCTGGAACTAGCTTTTCAATCCAAACCATCTCCATTTGCATCCGCTTATCTTCCAACTTTTTTGACATCATTCCCCATTCACCCCAGTCTTGTTTTCATTCATATTATAGAAAAAAATCTGTAAACTGTCTCCTATTTGCTTCGTATGAAGGATGGTTGAAGAGTAAGGGGATTCTCATGTCTCCTCTAAAAAAGCGGACGGGATGGGAGGGCCGACTCCTGCAGGAGGAAGGGCAGGTGGAAATCCACCGGCGGAGCCGGTTAGTTCCACGCCCGCCTGCGGAAAGCGTGCCCCCCATCCCGGGAGCGGATTCGAAGCGACTAGTCATGGCAACCCCCTCTCTAATCACAAAAAAGCCTGTCGACGCGAGACTTTGTCGACAGGCTGAGACTGAAATTATATATTTCAGTCTTTTGAAGGGGCCCACTTCCAAAATACCACCGAGGTTCATGTAGGTTACGTCATGCATTATATAAGGCTGTTCTATGTGGTATCACGGTCTCTCAATAAGAAGTTAATAGATTTTTATGATAGAAAACGAGATGAAGGAAACCCATTTAAAGAAACTGTGATTGCATGTATGAACAACCTTATTACTTGATTTATGCCTTTCTAAAACGAAAGGAAAACTTTCCCAGATTTAGTATAAAAATGACGCTTCAGTAATACATATAAAACCTTCCGATACGATTAGGAAGGTTTTTTGGCATAAGCATTTTTAGTTTATCATTAACTGTTTAATAATAAATTTCACCTGAGGAATATTGACATCCTATTAGTAGGTTTAGTTGAAGAGGAAAGCACCTAACATATTAGTCATATAAAATATGTTAGGTGCTTTAATTTATCTATTTTTTATATTTAGGTCTTAATAAATTTCATTAATAGGTTATTTTTATTTTAGTTATTTGGTATACATTAATTATTTATGGTTATCGTTTCTTCTACTCGAATATCGCGTGATGAACTTCCTACCATTATATTGTAGATTCCATCTGCAATCGTCCAAGATTGACTTGCCTCATTCCAGTAAGAGAAAGAACGTGGACCAAGTTCAAAAGTAACCTGCTTTGTTTGCCCCGATTCAAGCTCTATTTTTTCAAAGCCCTTCAGCCATTTAGGTGGTTGCTGAACATCTGCTGAAGGATCTGGCATTCCGACATACAATTGAACCACTTCCGCACCTGCTCTAGCACCAGTGTTTTTTACTTTCACGGTCACTTCAGTATGTCTGCTAACCGGATCTCTCTTTATTTTAAGATTACTGTAATCGAAATTGGTATAAGATAAACCATGACCAAAAGCAAATAGTGGTTCAATTCCATTCTCATCATAATGCCTATACCCCATAAATACGCCTTCGGAATAGTGAGCATTCTCGGCAACACCTGGATATTGCTCGAGATTTCCGGCCACAGCCAAGTCATCTTCACTCACTGGGAAAGTTGCCGGCAGTTTACCTGATGGATTGACGTCCCCGAAAAGAACAGCAGCAATAGCATCTCCCCCCTCTTGACCAGAATACCATGCTTCAACGACTGCGGGAACTTGGTTAATCCATGGCATTAGAACCGGTCCACCAGTCTCTAATACAACAACGGTGTTTTTATTAGTAGCGGCAACTTGTTCGATTAAACTGTCCTGTTCACCGTAATCTGTTGTACAAGGTGAAGATAGGGAAAGGCACACTTTGTCAGCCCCATGGCCAAACGTATCCGCGGCAATAACGATTGCTACATCCACATTTTTGACAACTTCGGCTACTCGCTCTAAGTCACTTCCATCATCATATACGACCTCAGCATTGTCTCCTACACGTTGAAGAATTCCTTCAAGAGGAGTAACTACGTAATTCGGATTAACATTAGAACTTCCTTTACCATTCACATATTGGTCCGCCGCATCACCAATGACAGCAATTTTACTCAATCCATTGACATCGAGCGGTAAAAGTTTTTCTTTATTTTTCAATAATGTTATCGATTGATCAGCTATATTACGTGCCGTCTTCCCATGTGCCTCAATATCAATAGTACCGTTTTCTGGATATGCCGCACGGTCAAATACACCAAATTTGAATAGAGTGCGGAGGTAACGCCGTGCATGATCATTAATAGTTGCCTGGCTAATTTTACCGGAAGCAACTGCCGTACTCAATAATATTGGGTTATAAAAATCCGTCAAAAATTCAATGTCTGTTCCACAATTTGCTGCCTCCACAGTACTCTTTTGAGCACCATAGTCCGTTACTGTAAACCCATCAAATTGAAATCCTTGTTTCAGGGTGGCGTTTACCAATGAACAGTTTTCAGTCATATATTGACCGTTCACACGATTATAAGACAGCATAGCACTTCCTACTCTAGCATCTTTAACAGCGCTCTCAAATCCTGGTAAATAAATCTCACGCAGCGTACGCTCGCTAACTACTGCATTTACCGTAGATCGATTCGTTTCCTGGTTGTTAGCCACAAAATGTTTAACATTTCCCATGACTCCCTTGTCTTGTAGTCCTTGAATCCATGCCACTCCGATATTTGATGTAAGAAAAGGGTCTTCTCCGTACGCTTCATACGTTCTTGCTCCTTTAGGAGTACGCATAATATTCACGTTCGGACCAAACACGACATCGTTCCCACGAAGCTTTGCTTCGATGCCGACCAATGAACCGTGTTGATTGGCCATTTCCCGATTCCAAGTCGCAGCCAAACTTATGGGCGCTGGCAACGCTGTGCCAGGTTTGCTTTCTAGTACACTGCCAGCCCTAACTCCTGCAGGACCATCAGTAAAATGTACGGTTGGAATCCCTAATCGTTCAATACCGCTGTTTGCTCCTGTATGTGCATCATCAGTATCACCTTGCATGAGTTGAAATTTTTCCGTGTTAGTCATTGCCTGAAGCAATAATCCAGCTCTTTCATTAGGTGCTAAAGTAGGGTCACACCAGGGCTTGTCTGAAAATTGTTCGCAAGGGGCCCCTGGCTCCACTTGGGCCAAAGCATACGGTTTATCCTGTAGGGAGCTTACTAGTAGGACGGTAACTACCAAAAAGAGAAGCGAGATTCTTGACCGCATTGACTTCTTTCCTTTTTTTGTTCCTAATAACATTTGGTCGACACTCCTTTATAAAAATAATATTTGAAAATGTGTTTGAATGTTTAACCTCATTTCCACTTTCATTAGGAATAGGGCTCTTCTCGCTGATTATTGCTTTTACTAATTCTGAAGAACAAAGTATAACTAGACATCGATCCCACCTCCTTTTGTATACATATATTGACTTCAGCAAGCGCTTGCAATAAATTGAATATTTATATTATTCATTATTTTTAGGATTATAGCATTTCCTTGTTTTTCTATAAAATATGGCTTGGACCGAATTCATCTAACTTTTCCAATGAAAAGTTTTCCACCTTAATAAATAAGTGGCGACGTAAGTCTCTACCAAATCCTACTGCGATTTTGGAAGAGAGATAGATACTAGCTATCGTAACTAGTATTGCTGCGATACTAAGAATTATCATCCTGACACCCGTTTGTATAATGTACGGTAAATCTGAATTAACAATCCCTATATCGACTATATTTGCCAAAAGCGTAGGGATAAACAGCTCAAACAAAGTACCGACTAAGGTTAATGTAATTACCCCTAATATCAGCCATTTATAAGGCTTGATATAATTAAGATGGTTAACATAGTTGACTCACTCACTTCTCTCTTTTCTCTGCAAAATTATCAGAATTTAGATATTATTTATTGACTAGAGGAATTCTTGTTAAGATATCTTCAAACGTATTCTGTTTTTTTTTCAGCAAGTTCAAGATCACCAGTGAAATCCCCATGGTCACTAAAGAAAACAATATATAGGTCCTTAACTTAAGTATAAATTTTACAAAGGAATTATTATGGTAATATCGTAATGTTTATGGTATTTGAAGGAGTGATATCGCAAGGATATTTTACTTTTTTACCACAACTTCATTAAAAATTACCTATTTAGTAATTTTCTATAAAATATTCCAGAAACAATCACGGCTTACTTTAAAAATTATAGATATTTTCTACCTACTATTTGAAATTGTATTTTTGTTAATATTACCTTCTATTGTTCAAGGAGTTTATCTATATCCACCTATTGTAAATTATAATATGCTAAATTTATTTTTCATCCGATAGTTATCCACAAGACAAAAATCTATTGTTTCCTAAACAAAAAAAAATCGGCCTTAAGTTACTTAAGGCCGATTTTTTATAAATTTTTATTTTACAGAGTCATACCATTCATTCACTTCTTTCGTGATATCATCCCCCCCACTTGAATACCAATTCTCTACATACTCATCAAATGCTTCGATTGGCTTTTTACCATAAATAATGTCTATGAAAGTTTCCATTTGAGATCTGTGTAGCATTTCCCATCTTTGTGACATTGTTTTTGTCGGAGGACCATTGAAATAATTATCAATACCAACAGAATCTTGTTCTGCAGCTATAACAGTTGCTTGATTTTCTATAGCCTTCCGTGGGTTCTTCCCATCTAGATCTAAAGCTATAAACCCATTAGCGCCTATAGCTGCCAAATCCATATTTCTCTTCATAAAAAGACTTTAGTCAAGTAAAGGTGCACAAAATGTGCACAAAGCGCTTAACCACTTAGTTTTTAATCTAATACGATTGACAGTAAAATGATAAAAACCCCTTGCTACACAAGGGGTTTCGCATCTTACTTATGAATGACCCGTATTGGGCTCGAACCAATGACCCCCACCCTGTCAAGGTCGACAGTTCATTTATTTTGTGTAATTGATAGTTATCAACTGTGACTGCAAATCCTATTATTTAAAGGGATTTGTAGTCTTTTTATTATTCCTAATTATTTTTTATAATTCATAGTTATTTAGATTTTTTTTAAAAAAGGATGCCATATGGATGCCACGTATGCCACAATATATACAGATACCCGCCAGCAACATTAACCAATCTCTAACTGTCTTTCCAATCAAACAACTTATCAATTAACCCTAAGACAAGCCTTTTATACTCCTTGATTGAAGTCTTGTTACTATCTCGGTCAACGTAAAGTATTTTTCATCGTTTTCCAATTGACTGATTTAACTGAACAGTTCCTCAAACTAATCCCAAGAACATTTATTATCTTTTCTAAACTGGAAATAGTTGCTTGCTTTTCTCCACGTTCTAGTTGTCCAATATATATTGAATGAAGTCCAGCACGGTGTGCTAATTCTTCTTGATTTAACCCTTTTTCTTTACGATAGTTTCTAATACGTTCACCAATTAGTTTTGGTATATCGCTCACGGCTACCATCTCTAAAGTAACCTTATAAAGGAGATTTTAATAATAGGATTCAAGGTAGAACATAAGACTGAAGCTTTAGGAAAAGTTTGATGATTTTTACAAGGAAAGAGTTACTCTCGATTTCATAAGGAACTAGTAGAAGAATGGGGAATTGATTTAGAGTACAAAACCTTTTATACCCATGTATTAAATAGAAACTTCGTTTACGCATTACATCCATTTGTAATTGCTGAGCATTTGGGTGTTAATGTTGAGGATTTAATAGATTTAAGAACTATTGGACAGTAAAAACACAAAGTCACCCATAACAGTATGTTGGGTGACTTTTATTTTGGTCACAGATAGTACACAGTCTTCTATAAATATAGTTTGCTGACTATGTACTATTTGAAATTGCTGAACAAATCCTATCCATACTATCATAGCTACAACATTAAATAACTTTGTTTGCTAAGACGTTCTCACCCTTTGATAGACCGCCCCCGAAACACAATATATAGAACCGTTCCCCTTTATGTTCGTCTGCCCTCTGTCAATATATTGATTTTTCTCAGATACTAGATTATAAATAAAATGAATTTATTTCCAAGTGAGGTGAAAATATGCCTAGAAAATCAAGTTCAAGAAAAGTTACGAGTAAAAAGGTGGCGTCTACTGCATCTAAGATTTTAAAAGATGGTAGATATAGTAGTGAATCAAAGGTTTTAAGTCAACTTCAACAAACTTAATTTAACCTTAATCAACGCCCCATAGAAATTCTAACCTTTTCATATGCTTTTTCAAGATTTTTAAATAAATCCTTCCGAATTATATCGCTACATATAAAAACATTCAAAATATCATTTTTCGTCGATGAATAGGCAATTTCTAAACTTTTATTAATGGACAAATCCTGCAATTGTTCATTAGACATATGGTTCACTATTTCTTTTTCGAAATATTCGACAGTTCCAAATAACACGGTCAAAGATAAACATCCCCTTTCTATGTGAAAATCACAGCTAGAACAGCAAACATCGGTCAAGATAACTACCATTTCTAGTTTATAATTACAGACATTGGTATAAATTTCAGATTAAGCATATTGGCTTGTTTTATTCTCTTTATTCAATAAAACTTCAAGTGATCTTTTTCTACCACCTCTAGCCCTACGACATTTTGAACAATTTATGAAGCGATTTCCTTTCTCATAAAAGTCATTACTGCACTTTCGTTCCTTACACTTAAAACAAACTTGTTCTTTACTGATAGCTTTCATCTTATTTAACCTCTCTTTCGTATTTATCTTGATTCATTTATACATGTTAATACAATTCTTCAATTAGAATACCTTTATACAAAAACACCATTAAAAACTCTATAAACTTATCTTGTATCTCCAACAATTCTTTATCATCCTTGAAAATTATCACTTCTATATTTACTTTAGGATTGGATAAAAATATTTCTTCTTCCAGATTTCCATGTTCTTTTTTGATACAAAAAAATCCACCAAAAAGATGGTGGATAAATTTGAATAAATGGTTACTTCTATAACCAATATATTTATTCACAAACTTTTGGTGGCTCGGCTATCATAGTTCATAGAACCTTAGACCCGTAGCTTTGCGCCCTTACCTTTCGATAAGTTTGCCTTTTTCAATTTTTGTCAATAGTTATTTAAAACTAATATTATAATAAAACAAAAATAGATATTTTTCAACAATTTCCTACAAAAACTATAATCTCCCCTCATAAATAACAATTAAACACATACAAATATTAAAATTATCGTTTTTTGTTTTTAACCCTCGCCACCTTTTTTGATAAAAAAAACACCTGCTATATTTTGCAAGTGCTTATCTATTTGTTTATATAAAATCATACTTTTATTTTAGGGTAAATTCCTTCATAAAATTAATATCATGCTTTATAATAACAACTCATTCAACTTTACTACTTTTTAAACTATACTAATTATATATTGAAATAGAGGAGCTAGAATACTTTTGCAAAATCAAATAGAAAAAATAAAACAGGCAATTGCCAAACTCTCCAGCTAATCTTGCATAAAATAATACATTTTCTAAACTGACCAATTAACATCACCTTTCTATCTCCAACCTACCTTTTCCGCAATAGCTTCAATAATTGCATCACGATAACGGTATACAGTTCTTTCACCAAGATTACACTCTACTGCAATTCGCTCCCAACTAGCCCCGTTCCTGCCATTCCAGTATCGCATTTTAATTATTTTTTTGTGAGTTTCATCCAACTGGTTATACACGCTCTCCTTCCCACGCTTCTACTACACGTTCGATTGATTGCATCAACGTGTTTTCAAATTCAATCGCTTGCTCTTTTTCTAATTCATTCCGTTAGGGTATACGCATTTCATGATTATCCCCTCTTCCAACCTGTTTTCGTTTTCTTCACCACAACCAATTCCGTACCACTCACATATTCATACATCCTCTTAGTAAGCGGAAAGCGCTCATTCGCCCATCCTTTTACGTCAATGACTTCTACCCTTCCATCGGTGTAAGTAACGCGGAAATCGGCTTTATATGACCATTTCTGACGCTCTTTTCTGCCCTGCCCATTACACCGCCTACACTTAATCGGTTTTCCTGTTCGTAGAGATGGCACTTGTCCTATTCCTACACAAGCAAGGCACGTCACAAGGAATGGTTTTAAAAGGGTGAATTGTGGTTGAAGCTCGATTTCCTTTATGTTGGATTGCTCATGGAGAAAGAGATAATACTCTAACTCGGTTTGGCTATCCCACACACGACCAAACATTTCGACTTTATTGCTATTTATCTTCCCCATGCGTCACATCTCCTTTTCGTCTCCGCACTCATAACAGATTCTTAAAAATGTTCCGCTTGTCACTTTATGCTTAAACCTACCGCACCCACAGGAGCAGCGCCCTGCTTTGGTGTATTTAGTCTCTTGTTGTTTGCTCTGCTCCGCTTTTTGTTTGAGTGCTTTTATCTGTTCATCCCAGGTATTCATCCGTACTCCATTTGCCTTTATTTCATCCCCGTAATGCTATCGTCCAAGCTGTTGACGAAAATTTTCATACGATGTAGTAACTCCTAACGAAAGGAGGGAAATATTATGAGTTGTTATGGTGGCGGCGGCAAAAATTTTGCTTTAATTGTTGTTCTGTTCATCCTATTAATCATTGTTGGTACGTCTTTTGTTAGAAGTTACTAAATAAGTATTCCTTCTTTTTTTGGCGCCCTCCCTCTATGGGGCGCTTTTTTATATAGCGCCATCCTTACACTTGCTTGTATTCTTCCAGTCAATCACATTCACAAGTACATAACCTTTTGCTCTTGCTACTGCTCTCTCCATCCAAGACGCATCAGTTAACATGATTTCCTTGCCTTTCTTACGGAAGATATAGCTTGTTTTCATTAGTAGCCACTCTCCTGTCTCTTGTGGTTAATCTTATTTTTTCGAGGTAAGCTTGTTCCACTTGGTCCCATGTGAAGCCTAGCACTTCACCTAGTCCTTTAAACTTTGCAAATAAATTTATATAAGATTCATTAATCAGAATAAAATCATCTTCAAAATAATCTTGCAAAACATCAGAAGCGTAAGTATTACACTCCACAAAAGTAATGACTAAATCTGACTCAGGATTAGCTTTGACGTACTTAATATCATCCAAATTAAGCTCCAAGCCAATCGACAAGATAAAGTGTAAGCAATCAACGTACTCTTCTAGGAGTGGGTTGTATTCTTCAATGACTGGCGCTCCAAAAACATCCGCTGTCCCTCTATTCGTAATAAGTCTCGGCGATCTTTTGTTACTCCAAAACTTCCACGACCGTTGTTCGTTCGCTAACTCTCCCAGCTCCACTTGCAGCGCTAATACTTTCTGAGGAAGGAGGTCTTACCCCTCCAACCTCTTCTCACGTACAATTCGTTCATCCAGTACACGTTGTATATTGAATATTTTTTCCAAATTCATAATATTCCAGCTCCATTCGTATAAATCAATATCTAAGGAGGTGTTATCTTGTTGAAGTTTATTGTTGTTGTTGCAGGATTTAGCTTTTTATCTTATTTAGCGTCAAAAATGAGAGGTACAGAGGCACCAGTCCCAACTGAAGATAATGACCAAGGTGATGGAATAACTGACGATATCGATGACATGTAATTAGAAAGGTAGATCATCATCAGAAATATCAATCGGTTTCCCGTCATTAGCAAAAGGGTCATTATAATTGCTCTGTTGCCCCTGTGAACTATTTTCATTGTTTCCTTGACTGTTTCTAGGCTCCAAGAACTGAACGCTGTCAGCGACTCCCTCAGTGATAAATACACGCTTTCCTTCGTTGTTGTCATAGCTTCGAGTTTGAATCCTTCCGTCTACTCCTGCCAAACTCCCTTTTCTGAGATAGTTGGCTACATTCTCTGCTGGTTTTCTCCAAATGACACAGTTTATAAAATCAGCTTCACGTTCTCCGTTCCCATTTGAAAAAGTGCGATTTACTGCAAGTGTGAAATTAGCAACTGCCACTCCATTTGGGGTGTACTTAAGCTCCGGGTCTCGGGTTAAGCGTCCGACAAGCACGACTCTATTAAGCATCTATTCTTCCTCCAATCGTTTTGCAATCACTCGTAACGCTTCTTGCGTACTGCTCACACTTGTATCAAAGCCATCGTCAGCACTTTTACAAAATGACCACCACTTCCATCATCCCAAACCCTTGCAACGATGCTATTGTTCTTGTAGACATCTGCATAACCAATGCCATCTTGTATTGATAAACCTTGTCCAACGGATGATGCGCCGCCTGTGAACCCCGGTTTTGCTACTCTCATTCTTTCCCGACTACCCTCTCATAGACTAAACTATATGCTGCTTAGCAACCTTTTTCTCCAACTGAAGCGTTTCTCTATACTCTTGTGCTTCCGCCAACATCGTAAACTCAATTGCTGCATTATGTTTTTCATGAACAACTTTTTTTATATCTGCTAGAGTCACTTTAAAAAATTCCTTGCGCTCATTTATTTTATTAACTCGTCTATGATGAAAAGCTCGGTGAAGTTCGGCTTCCATTTTTGGAGCATTATCGGAAAAAATAATAGCATGAACATCAAACCTGAACGGAACAGAGGCACCCCCAAGTTCTCTAACCCTGTCCATCGGTTCTAACCGCCTCGTCATCCCAATTTTATATACATCTTCTCCAAAACATCCTAGGTTGGATATCACATATACATACCCTGCCTTTTCATTTTTAATCCGATAATCGACAGTCTCCATTTGATTTTGTATTTCATTTAATCTTATTCTATACTTTAGGGCATCCTCTTCTGATTTTGTTTTAGAAAGTGCGTTTTCGTAATGTTGCTGCTCTTTTTTTAACTTACTTAATTCATCTTCCAATTCCTTTTGAGCTTTACGCTCTTCTCTAATCAATTCATTAATTCGTCGTTGTTCTTCTTTTTCTTCCTGTTTTTTCCGAGCGTATTCGTAAGCTAGAAAGAGTTCCTCTAGCTTTAAATCAAGGTATTCTTCAGTTAGCTCAAATGAATTATGTTTATTTAAACTATTTATATGGTTAAATGCAGAACGAATTCGTTTCTCACATACTTCAACAGTGTTAAATTTAACCTTACTAATAATTACATCACATTCATTATTAAAGGAGCGAATGGCCAATTTCATATTTTTATTCATTAGAGACTTTTTCGTCTTATCTCTACCAGCTGTCCATTCAATATGGTGTTCAGCTGCCCCCTCTTCCTTGACTAGTTCTTTTTGTTTTTGCCTTATTAAACCTAGAAATTCTTTATACTCCTGGGAATTTTCTAAATCATATTGAGTTTCGTAAAATCCAAACGACTGATACAGTAATTCATCATTTAAATTAATTACCTTTTGTTCTAATATAATAAGTTTTTGATTTTCCCTAGCTACACGCTCTTCAACATTTTGAAGTAACTCACTTACCTTATCGACTTCTTTTTCCCTCTCTTCAATCGACTTCTCCCTTAACACAAGAAAATCTTCACGAGCTTTTGTCATCATTTTCAATCTTTCCTGGTGTATTAACACCATGTTTTCTAATTCCTTTTCTTTCTCAATAGACATCTCTTTTATATGCTGCTCTTTTAATTGTAACTCTTCTTCTCTCTCTTGGGTCATCCTTTGTAATTTCTCCTGATGCTCTGCCTCTAATTCATTTAACCGGTTCTCTTTTTCTATTAATGCATGTTCAATTTTCTTCTCCCTCTCCTCAACCTGTTTTAGCCTTCGTTGGAGATCCTCTTCTCTATGACTTGTGATTCTTTCCAAATACTTTTTATGCTGCTCTTCTTTTTTCATTAATTCTGTCTCTTGATTTAAAGCTTTTTCCTCTAGTTCTTTTTCTAATAACTCCATTCTTTTTTCACTATTATAAATTTCTTGTTCTTTTGCTTTGGCGATCGAAGAAATGCTCTCTTGAAGATTCTCAAACATTTTCCTCTGTTTTGATAAAAAGATTACTCCAATGATTGGAGGAATGATTAAAAACCACAGGGCAAAAAGTACTGATATAAAGGACGTTGATAAATACCACTCCCTATTTTTCACTAACTCTCCACCTTCCTTTTTCCTATAGAGTAATTCTAATAATTTATAAAACTATATTTCTATCTTACTAACCAACTTACTTTTGTCATATATAAGAAAATTTAATGCATGGGACAAATTACTCAATTCATAACTTTAGATATGGAGGGGATTGCGGTGACGGATTTTAACATTATATGGTTAACTGCAGAAGATATTTCTGAGGTAACTTCAATTCATGTTTCAAAAACATGGGTTGATCGTCGAAAAAAAGCTTTACTAACTAATAAGCATAAGAAAGTGAAAGTTAGAGTGGAGAAGGACATTGCAACTGGCTATTTTTGGCTTATTGATGGGTTTGATGAGTTCAAAGCTTATGAATCTTTGAATAAAGATTATACTATACCCTGCTTTGTTTCAGAGAATACTAGTCATCTAAATCGATTATTATCAATTTTGCAATATCTTGTCATGACTCCGAATTCCCAAACTATTGATAAACACAACTGTATTACAATGATCTTTGAATTATTTGACAAGCAAAAAGAAGCGTATAGAGTAATTGAAAATGATACTGGTTTGAGCAAAAAAGAAATTAAGTCTTTTCTTTTTCATCCAAATATCCCAGACGAAATAAAGACAGACGAAAACATAAAGAGATTAAAACTTTTAAATGAAATTCAAAAGTTATCAACTTACGGGGTTACAAAAGAGGTAAGAGACTTTCTTTCTTACTACGCGGTACAAGAATCTAAAAATCGATTAACTTATGATCAACTCGACGTAATTCGATGGATGATTACGAAAACAAATGGCTTTAATGATTTACCAACCGAAAGGCAAATTTTTTTATTACCTTTTGCTTATCAATTTGAAAAATTACTGATAATGCAATTTCAGTATTATATTGATGCAGCTGATGAAAATGAATTTTACAAAAAATTTCATTTAAATGGAAAAGTTTTTGCTCAGAAAAATGAAACCAACCCGCTGTTCCCTCATTAGAAATTCTATAATAGGAACTAGTCTTTATCATCCCCGCAGCCTATTTTTCTTTACCTTAATTACTAGGTAACAGGCTGCGAGTTCTGCCAGCTAACACCATTACAATTTTAACTTCTTAAAAAGACATAATAGAAAGTTTTAATCATCACTAATAAACGTACGCACATATTCTTCCCAATAATCGGTGTCTCCTTCAATCTTATGCAGCCAGAAATACATCATTATCACTTCAAATGCCTGCTTTTTTCCACGGATAAATGACTTTTTAGGCATTCTCTTATAAAGCGTATCTAGATTAAAAAGATTACTTTTTGCTTTAACATTATATTCATAATCAAGCCAAGTACCTTTGCTTTTGATGCGGTGTTTTGCTGGCCATAATTCATGATTATCTGAAAAGCGGTTCACCCAGTCGAATGCAAATTTCATAACATTCACATGATGTTTAAACCAAGCTTCTTCAACCCACTCACTAATTTCCTCTGAAATTAATATTGATTTGTGCTCTACTGTTGGTTCACTCTCAATTTGATGATAGTTTTTTATAAATGAGTACAACATGTCTGTATCATTTTTCAAAAAAGGATGCTTGTTAATTAATTTGGCATAGCAATCATACGAGATACTTCTAAACTCTTTGTCCTTGTTATATAGGAAAAACAACTCTTCCTTTTTCAATATATTCTTAATAGACATATGAATTTGCCTTCCATGATCATCATAAATATCGACAAGCCAATCTAGAATTTCGTCGGCATAACCATTGAACTGTCTACGAAATTTTTCTAGTTTTTCATTTTTCAATGCTGTTTGCTCTTCCAATTTCGTTATATCTAAGTAATTATTGAAATACTCAAATACGTAGTTAACGCAGGAATGCAGGTTCTCGGATCGTAAATCTTTATCAAATTCATTTAGTTGATCTTCCTGTTTTCTTCGTGCAATATACTCTTCAATTGACAGCATATAAAAGCTCCTTAGTCTTTTTATACAATTTTCTCTGTTAAACATTCATAATAAACAACTACTTCCTCTTTAGCCCTTTTTTCTCTCTTCCCAACTACTTCGATTGATAAGCACCAGGCTTATCATATTCCTATCATATTGACAATGTTTCCTTTAGGATAATGTAGACAATTCCATTCTTATTTTTATTGTAATAGACATTTTCCATAAGAGGAAATATTATTAATAAAGGAGCAAAAAAAGGAGATTAGTTAATATGAAAAAAGTAAGAGTACCGGTGCAATTAATCTCGACGCCTTTCTTTAAATGAACTTGTGTCCATAATGTCAGGATTAGGATCATAAAAAAATTCTATTTGAATTTAACTACATACATCTACATTTTAAGGAGCTAAAATGATTAAAGAAAATTCAACTATTGATAGAACAACTAGGCTTATTGTTACAATAACAGTCTTTGGGGCCTTGTTTTTAGTGTTTAAAACGGCCATCCACATTTGGTTTAAAACCTTCACTACCATGCTTTATACACGTGACTTTTTTAATATTGATTATGTTATAGCAACTGTTTTTTTATCAATATCAATAATTATTTCCATATCTTTTATTAAATATATTTTTTATGAACTTAAAACATATATAAACTACGAAAAAGACAATGATAAACAAAGCGCTGTTAAAAAAGCAGACCAATGTTTTGCTAAAATATTTATTAGTATCAAAAACACAGCAGTGTTTTTAATTATTATATTTATATCACTAGTTATCAGAGATTCCTTTGATCGTGACGACTTATTTGTAATAATTCTTGGGGGTTGCACTGGTATAATTGTCGTCTTGGGTTTATCTTTCTTATTTTATAAAAGTATAAAAGCTAAAAAAGCCTTTACATATTTTAACGATAAAGTAGCTTCGAACTCATTTATATCGACTATCATATTTTTTATATACATTGTCCTTATTTCATCATTACTTGGATTAACACTTACACTTTACTCCTTTAATTCAACCAACCAAAATGCAAAGGTTACATTAAAAGAAGACAGGACTATACCATTGGTTGTTGAATTACAGAATTATTCAGATCCAATAGTTACTGCAACAATAACGAATTATGACTCTAATAATGAAATAAAGTTAGAGACACTGATACTAGAAAGAAAGGAATTTATTGAAACATATTCAGGCCAAATAAAAAATCATGAATTAACAACAGAAGACGATTTAATGTATTTAGTAAATAATCTAAGTACAGAAATCGATAAAATGGACATATCTACTAGAAAAGCATTAAGTAAATTCGAACTGACCCTTGAAAACCACATTGAAATAGGCGAAAATTTGATTGAAGTAGTAATGATTTCAAGAGAAAATTCAGATTTAGTTGTGACAAAGTTTATGACTTTAGTAACTAAAGAGAATAACAAAATACAAATTACAGAAAAAGAATTCAACACAAGTAATTAAATATCTGTAATGAACATAAGAGGAGTTAACATGTCGAGTCAAACAATCTGGAGATACATGTCATTAGCAAAGTATATTGATTTATTAAGGACTAAGTCTCTTTATTTCCCTAGCGCATCTTGTTTTGATGACGAAACTGAGGGGAAATGGATTATTCACTCATTTCTAATTGCCGATAAAATTAGACTCTCTCAAATGAAAAATAATAAAGAACTAGTTGAAGGACTGCTTAAGAGGTCAAATAATAATGAAGCTTATTTGTTTCGTGAGGTGTCAAGTTTATTAAAAGAAAATAATGTTAATTTTTTACTTAAGGATGTATTGAAAAATTTTAGTTTTTACTACCTTTACAATAAACCTAAATTTAACGGAAAAAAATATCTAGAAAGCTTAATTGAAGGTTGGACAAAGAGATTAGAAGAGTTTCCCGATAAAAAAATGGAAAGCATTTCACAGGTTAAAATACACCGAGATTCTACTTATATAAATTGTTGGAATAGTGCTTCTGAAATGTCATTGGCTATGTGGCAACTCTTTGGAGGAGGAGAAGAATCTGTAGCAATTCGTACTACAAGAGACAAACTCCAACAAGTTCTTGATTCAAATGCAGATTACTTGCAGGAAAAAGGATACGACTTTGGTATATCCGATATTCATTATCTCTCAAATTTAAAAAATCCAGATGAAAAGACAAGAGATAAAATAATGGAAATCCTAACTGAAGGCAAAGCCACCTCTGTTGCACAATTTAGTATAAAGCCTAGCGAGTATGAATATGAGAATGAAGTACGTGGAATTATATATCCCCTGAGATCAAAATTTGACAAGGTTGTTGATCCTGAACCAGAATTAAATGGATTTAGTATTCCAATTGTTCATAGGACTAACAAATCTCAAATAACTAGCATGCGGGACTTTATTGACGAGGTTCACATTCATCCTCTAAAGAATAGAAAATCACTTATTTTTAAGGTTTTATATGAAATCCATCAATTATATAAAATGGAGAGCATACCTATCAAATGTAATACTATTGAGGCATTTGGAGAAGAGATTAACTTCGAGTAATTTTTAGAACATATTCTTAAAATTAAATCATATGGTTTTTTCTTAAATATCGTTCTAATAAATTTTCAGATAAAATTATTCGGCATTTCCCTCCATTAGTCAACCTTTTTTGTTAAAAATAAGAATCATGTATTTTTTGCTTCCGTACAATTTTAGATACCATATGATTAGAAAGATTAAGAACTCGCATACCCTCAATTTCAATACAGTTTTTCTTTTGTTCAATTTCCCATAGTTCTCTAGCTAGTACAGTTGCTACAAAATCGACAACTTCATTGCCAGCATGAGATATTTCATCTCTGGTCGATACCTCTTCTTTTCCTATAAAACGAATTTCTTCAAACAATTTATTTATTATTTCTGGTCTGAAATGCCTAGTACCTAGAGTAATAGAATGGTGATAGGCTTCCTTAAGATCTTGTCTCTCCCCTAAACATACATCTCCATCATACCTTAATTTATTGCTTTCCTCTTAGCATTAACCACTGGAATGAGGCAAAGTGAGATTCTAGCTTTTTCCTGGAATCATGTTCATTTCGTTCGAAACACGATTTCCGTTGATCAGACCCTAGAACGTGGGAAACATACCATTGATCCACTAGTAAAATCCAATAGATGCTATCGTAGCATTCGCGTTGACCTTGAAACAATGGTCGAACTAAAATAACCAACCTCAAAAGGAACACCGATTAATCAACGAAATTTGCTCCGGACCTTTATCGTTATTTAAAGAAATCCGGAGTTCGTCAAATTGATTTTCATGACCTACGACATTATGTGGAGTTGGGGATTATGGAGAGTAAAACGAAACTTAACAGGTGTATGAGTATCTGTTGAGAAATCGCTCCCCATAATCCATCATAGAAATCTACTCACATAGTGAATTTAACCAATTCATTAAATCTCCGTCTTCCTCCCATTTAGGAACAGATTCCGGAAGTAAATCAATATAGGCATTTTCAATAGCCTTTCTTTTCAATTCACTATCTGCTCTCGCATACACTTCAGTTGTTGAACAGTCTACATGACCCAAAAAATCACGGAAGTAAATAAGATTGACACCAGCTTGAAGTAGATGCATGGCTTTGGCGTGACGAAGAACATGCGGTGTCACAGGGAAATTAACTGAAAATAAAGGATCTTTCTTGGCTAGCTTCACATATTTATTTAGAATATAGGAAATACCCCATCGAGACAGTTGGTGTTTCTTTTGGTTTACGAATAGATACTGGTCCGTCCTTGCGATTACAGGTTGGTATTTCTTAACCTCCAAATACTTTGTGAGTAATTCGGTTGTGTTTCCCATGAGCGGAACCTGGCGCACTTTGTTGCCTTTTCCGTGAAGAGTTATAACAGCAGGCGATGATAAACGAATGTCTTTGACTTTTATGTTAGTCAATTCCTGTACCCTGGCCCCAGTATCATATAAAACGGACAATAACACACTATCCCTAAAACCTTCATAGGTTGAAGCATCTGGCTGTTCTAATAGAATCTTCATCTCTGGACCAGTCAAGTATGGAATCATTGATTTTGGATACTTCTTACTTGGAATTGCAAGAATCTTGTAAAGCTCATCTAAGTTCTCTGGTGATTCCTTCTGGGTATAGCGAAAGAAGGAATGCAGGGCAGCTAGTCTTTGATTGCGTGAAGAAATGGTGTATCCTTTTACTTCCTCTAACCAGTCCAGATAGCCAATAATCAGTTCTTTCGTTATGTTAGTCATGCGTATTCTCTCGGGTCGAATAGCTTTCTCTTCTTCGCAGTATGTCAGAAACAACTTGAACGTATCGCGATAAGAAGCAATGGTATGTGTACTGGCATTTTTCTGACCAGGAAGATATTTGGATAGAAAGTACGACAAGTATTTCGGAAAGTCAGCTTCTTTCATCGTATATTCCCCCATTTGGAATGACATCTTCGAAATCAGATTCAGTACGACGAATGATGTCAGGATATAAATCAGCTGTGAGCCAAAGGTAATACTGGGTACCTCTGAAATCAGAATGACCCATGTAAGCGGCTAGGTAAGGCAGTATGCTCGTCAGTTCCTCTCCAGCCAGAACCCAGCGTTTTAGACATTTGACAGCATAGTTGTGGCGAAGGTCGTGTACTCTCGGACCGGCACTAGTATGGGATATACCGGCTCGTTGGAGATAGTCCCTGAAACGGCGGTATACCGTACTCTGATCCATTCTTTTACGGCTTTTTTCTGTCAAATCTATAATCCGATGAGTCAGGCTAGGTACAAGGGGTACCAGCCGATCCTTAAAGGGTGTACGGTTTCCGGTGTATCTACTAAGAGTAGCCGCACCCCTTCTTCTTCACCGTTAATAATGATATTTATAGTGTCCCCATCCACCACTCTAGACACTTTTGCTTTGACTTTACCGGTTGGGTCAAAATCTGATACTATGTATACGGTTCTTGTGCTGTTATCCCAACTCACTAATGCTCCAAGCGCTTCAGAAAAAAAGCGAATTGGAACCATAGTACGGCGGTTGATAATTTTGGCTGGTACATCAAGGATAACTTCTACACCATTTACAGTTGCCATCTTCGAATCAATTGTAAGCTTAATTTCCTCACCATCTCTAGTGCCCGTTACTGTACGCGTTTCATTTTCCCATTTTATTTCTGCACCTAATGATTAAAATATCCCCCTTATCGGGACTAACGTTCGTCCATTATCAATAACAGGATTCTGGTCATAAGACTGCTCTTGCTCGTCAATAACAACCATAATGTCTTGAGCATAAGCAGGTACCGAAGCAAACAGCATCAACATTACTAATAAACTACTAAATACCTTTTTCATGTTTTAGCCCCCTCAACTTGCAAAATCTTCCTTTAGAATACTACAAAAGTCGAGACATGTCTTTAAGTGTAATTTACTCTCTTGGACACGAACATACATTTGCATATAATAAAACAAAAGAGGTGGTTAAATGAATCAACATTACTTAAAACGTGGGAATTTACTATGGGAATCTCATCGCTTTATCATTGCAGAGCATGCAGAGCGTATGAGGCAGCAGCAGGGTGAAAAGAAAAAAATGCCTAAGCACGAACTTGATGAACAAGAGTTGCAGGAAATTGGATTTGTCGTCATGGATGCACTTAGGCACACGTTGGATATTCGCGTAGTTTATTGGGTAGATGGTTTTATAGAGAAGTTACTGGAGTTCCAGAGAGAGTGGATTTACAAATGAATAGGATTAAACTGTATTATAATGAGGATGAATTTATTTATATTCCAATAGACTCGATAAAGAATGTGGATCGTATTTAAACGGTGGTTGCTTGTAATGAATTTTACTTTTCAACCATCCAAATGATTAATTCTAACATCTCATTCAAGAACTTTCTGATCTTCGAGGGAAGCTAACGAACTATGCGAATTATGTAATTGAAGAAGAATTAAAGAAAAATCCTAGAAACATAACTTCTAAATCGTTGAAAGAGTATTTACCTCCTCAATTTGTGTCATCGGTGGCTTACAGCATTGCTGTGAAGGATGGACAAGACTTAAATGAGTTAGAGGAGCATGTACTAGAAAGGATATCAGTTCTGTTGAGAAAAAGGAATGCATAAAGCCCTTAATTTAGTGCGGTAATAAGAATCCACAATTACTCTAAACAACAAAAATGAAATAAAATTATTTAAGTCTGTAATCAAAATGTGATCACAGACTTCTTTTGATATCGTACTAAGACCTTTCAAATCAAGGAAGGTGGGCCCCTCACCTTTATTCTTATAAGCTATCCCATACCGTTTTATTAAGGCATGCCTTTTAGCAAGTAGTAGACCTATAATCCCCAAAATTAATTGACATTTCGTTAACCAATGTCTACAAATCTATCTAACGCATAGGCAACGCCATCGTCGTTATTAGACTTAGTAACAAAGTCTGCGGCATCCTTTACTTCTTGAGGAGAATTGTCCATGGCTATCGAAAAACCAGCAACCTCAAACATGGCTACATCATTAAAACTATTTCCCATAACAAGGACTTCCTGAGATGAAATTTGTAACATATCTATAATCTGTTCGAGTGCCTTTCCTTTAGATACGTTAATATTCATTACATCTAAATAAATATCATCGGAACGGGTAATATACAATTTTTCTTTATATTTTCGCTCTAAATATTTGAAGGTTTCTTCGATTTTTTGTGGCGTACTTGCAAAAATGATTTTATATAAATCTTTTTCACTCTCAACTTTGTTTGTGAGTCTAGCATTTATTTTTTCAAGTTCCCAATGTACTTTTACCATATTTTCGTTGAATGTATGCACTTCGCCATCAAAATATAGACTTATTGGATATTTATTTTTTTGTCCATACTCGATTATCTCACTTGCTAAATTGTTAGGTAAACCTGAAGAATAATGTATCTCGCTTGACAGAGGATTTTTGATTAAAGCACCATTCGCTGCAATTATGGGCGAATTGATACCTAAATGTTTAACATAAGGATATATTGATTCATAAGGTCTTCCACTTGCCAATACAACGCTGGTTCCTCCTCTCTTCATCCTTCGTATGACTGCAGTATTAGCTTTCGACACATTGTGCGAATTGTCTAATAAAGTGCCATCCATATCTAGTACTACTAATTTATACTGCAAAATATCAAACCTCTCTATAGTTTCAATTTGTGTTAATTGGTCAACTATTTTGTGTTTTTAGGTTTAGACTGAATTACCTCAACAAAATCCAAACAACCTTTCAATACATTTGGATTTTGTTGAGTTCATGAAGACTTTAGTGTTTACACGTCACTTCTCATCTGAATTGATTAAAACTGCTTTTATCCCTAATGTCCTGATTATTCCTCCATTAAGGTTTTAATGAAACTTTTATCGCTTCTGGGTTTTTAGCCATAGCTAATGCTTCTTGAAAATCTTCTAATTTAAAACTATGAGTTAAAATTCCTTCTGCAGTAAGCAAATTACGTTCAAATAAATCAATAACGATTGGGTAAGTATATGGACCTAAGTGTGACCCGCGTATATCTAATTCTTTTTTGTCCCCGATTACACTCCAATCTGTTGTTGTTTCTTGACCAAATACACTAAACTCCACAAATCTACCTAACTTCCTTACCATTTCCAAACCTTGCGTCACACCAGCTGGCGAACCCGTTGCTTCAATATATACATCACATCCATACCCATCCGTTAAGTCTTTCACTGCTTGAATCGCATTTTCTTCAAGCGGATTGATACAAATATCCGCTCCAAACTTTTTTGCCATCTTTAATCGTTTATTGTTCGTATCTAATACAACGAGCTTTTTAGGTGTTTTCAGTGCGATTAATTGGATCATACATAGTCCTAACGTTCCCGCACCCGCCATAACAACGACATCTTCAAATTCAATAGAGGCTCTTTGAACTGCGTGAACGGCACAAGCCGCTGGTTCAATTAAGCTTGCTTCATCGTCTGTTACACCATCAGTAATCTTATAAATTCTATTCGTACTGCCAAATCTCATATATTCAGCCATTGCACCCTCTGCAACGTCTTTTTGAAATCCGTAAATGTTATGAACTTGACACATCCAATACCTCCCTGTGTCACAGAACATACACTTTCCGCATGGATTAATTTGGTCCGTAGTTACTCGGTCACCAATTTGTAGATTATGTTTTTCCGCTGCTCCTTCTCCTAATTCAGTCACAATCCCAAAGAATTCGTGACCAGGAGTCACTGGTGCTTTTAACCAAGGGTCTTCTCCTGCCCAATACATGTCTGCACCATGATAAGCCTTTAAGTCACTCCCACAAATACCGCAAGCTTCTACTTTAATAACAACCTCTTCTTTCCCCGCTCTTGGGGTAGCTACTTCTTCTACTCGATAATCCTCTGGTCCATAGCAAACAACCGCTTTCATTGTTTTTGGTAATTTCATCATACAATCATCTCCTAATTTAATTTTCTAGTCTTTTTGACTCCAGCTACTATAGCAAATAGCTCCCAAAATTATCGCACCTTTTAAAACTAACTGAACATATGGGGATACACCCATTAAGTTTAACCCATTGCTTAACACTCCCATTAATAAAGCCCCTAGCAATGTGCCAAAAATATGACCGCGTCCCCCAGCAATCGCAGTACCACCTAACACAACTGCAGCAATCGCATCTAACTCAAATCCTACCCCTGCGTTTGGTTGACCTGATGCAAGTCGAGATGTTAGAATCATCCCCGCTATCGCTGCTGTTACACCACTAATAGCGTAGGCCATAATTTTATATCTTTTTACTTTTATCCCCGATAAACGAACCGCTTCCTCATTTCCACCAATTGCATAGATATATCTTCCAAGAGGCATGTGGTTTAAAATGACGTATGCTAGTAAATAAACAACAACCATAATAACGACAGGCATTGGAATGACACCAAACGCGTAGCCTCTTCCGATAAAAGTAAACGTATCAGGTAAACCCGATAATGGATAGCCGCCTGTGTATAATAAAGCTAACCCTCTCGTCGCTTCC
Organism: Halalkalibacter urbisdiaboli; assembly: GCF_002156385.1. GTDB lineage: Bacteria > Bacillota > Bacilli > Bacillales > Bacillaceae_D > Halalkalibacter_A > Halalkalibacter_A urbisdiaboli. The sequence goes on along the minus strand of NZ_MVJM01000003.1, from coordinate 78,317 downwards.
ATCATAGCTAGTGTCACGATAATCGACGGGATTTTGGCATAGGCTACAAACATTCCATTTATATAGCCAATTACTGTACCTAACACAATTCCAATTAGTACTGCTAAGTAAATAGGGATCCCGGAAACAAGCATCATACCGGCCATAATGGTACCTGTAAAGGCCATTACAGAACCAACCGATAAATCGATTCCCCCCGTTATAATGACAAATGTCATCCCTACAGCTAAAATAGCATTTATTGAAATCTGTCTTGCTACATTGGTTAAATTGTCTCCTGTTAAAAATTGTTCACTGACTAGAGACATAATCAGACATAATACTAAAAATGTTGCGAATATTAGCATTTCCTGATTTTCAAACAACCCTTTAACCTTAGTTATAAACTTATTCTTAGGTGGAATCGTTGTTTTAGCAGTTTCGACCTTTATTTCACTCATACTGGAGTACCTCCTGTTGCATAATGCATCACCTTTTCTTGAGTTGCTTCTGCAGCATCAAGCTCTGACATCATTTTTCCTTTATGCATAACTATCACTCTGTCACTCATTCCTAAAATCTCAGGTAACTCTGAAGATATCATAATAATCGACATGCCTTCGTCTACTAATCTTCTCATAAGCTTATAAATTTCTTCCTTAGCTCCTATATCAATCCCTCGGGTTGGTTCATCAAAAATTAAAATTTTGCAATCTGTGTTTAACCATTTGGCTAAAACAACTTTTTGTTGATTCCCTCCACTTAGAAACTTCACCTTCTGTTCCATAGTAGGAGTTTTGATAAGCAAGTCTTGTATGGATTGGGCTACTACATTTTTTTCTTCCTTTTTATCAATAAAGCCAATTTTCTTTGAAACCTTTTTCAAGATAGGCAACGTAATATTCCTTTTAACAGTAGTACTTAGAATGAGCCCTTGTGTCTTTCTACTTTCGGGAATTAGACCTATACCGTGAGCTAACGCTTGTGTAGGTGATTTTATATCTACCTTTACTCCGTCTAGATAAACTTCCTTTTCTCGGGTAGGATCTGCACCTATTAAGGCTCTTACCGTTTCAGTTCTACCAGCACCAACTAAACCAGCGATTCCTAAAATCTCACCTTTTTTCAACGAAAATTTAACATCTTTTAACACACTATTAGTTAGATTTCTCACTTCCAAGAGCTGCTCTTCCTCATTTTCCAGAGAAAGACGATTCGGAAATGCATTCTTAATCTCTCTTCCTACCATCATTTTTACAATATCCTGTTTTGTACAACCCGCCACATCTCTTGTCCCAACAAACTCTCCATCTCTTAAGCATGTAAGCCGGTCACACATTTCTAAGATTTCTTCTAAATGATGAGAGATATAGATAATGGTTACACCATTTGCTTTCAACATCGCAATTAAATCAAACAGTTTATCAATTTCCTTCCCCGTCAAACTGGCAGTTGGTTCGTCGAAAATTAATACCTTTGTATCGATAGCGATTGCCTTTGCAATCTCTATAAATTGTTGATTCGCAACACTTAATCTAGCAACTGGCTTGCTTACATCTATTTCTGCATTAAGCCGTGTTAGTACTTCCTCGGCTTTTTTTCTCATTGTCTTCTTATCTAATAATCCACCACTTTTTCTAATTTCACGCCCTAGAAAAATGTTCTCAACACTGTTTAGATATGGAATAAGACTGAATTCTTGATGAATTATACTAATTCCTAACTCCTGTGCTTCTTTCGGACTTGTAAATGTAACTTCTTTTCCATCTAAAAAAATCTGTCCTGAGCTAGGCTTTTGAACGCCTGATAAAATTTTCATCAACGTCGATTTTCCTGCTCCATTTTCCCCCACTAACGCATGAACTTCTCCTCTACGTATATCAAACGATACGCCTTTAAGGGCAATTACTCCTGGAAATTTCCTCGTTACATCTTGAATTTCTAAAATATTATCCACTGGTCTCACCTTCTCCCATCCTACTATTTTAGTAAAGTGCTCCCTATAGCAAGAGAGCACTCTTTGAAAGATTACCAGCTAAAGTCTGCTGCATTTTCGATTGTCTGTAATTCTACATCAATTGGTACTTCATTCGGTACAACTTCTGCCCCCCAGTATTTAGCTAGGCCCATTCCAAGCCCTACGCGAACTTGGTCTCTAGGGAATTGTGCAGTCGTAGCTTTAAATGGACCATCGGCTAAAATTGCTTCAATTACCTCTGGATGACCATCTACACTATAAAGCCATACGTCACGGCCCGAAGCTTCAATCGCACCAAGAGATCCCAAAGCACCACCATCGTTTACACTAAAGATTGCATCCAAATCTTGTTGAGATTGTAACATGTTTTCCGTTACATCCATCGCTTCACTTCGGTCTTGTCTCCCATTTTGAATATCGACAATTTCAATACCGGGATGCTTAGCAATCGCATCTTTAAAACCTTCCACTCTTTCAAGGATTGGAACTACTGGAATTCCATCTAAGATTGCTACTTTACCACTTCCACCTAAATCTTCAGCCATCTTCTCACCAGCTAAAAACCCTGCATCATAGTTTCTAGAACCTACAAACGAATCAATCGGTCCACTTGCTTGCGCATCAACCGCTACAACAATGACTCCAGCTTTCTTAGCCTCAAGAACAGCAGTTTCGATACTATCACTATCAGCAGGATTTATTAATAAAATATCAATTCCCTGTTGAATCATGTCATCAATATCATTTATTTGTTTACTTACATCATGACGAGCGTCAGTTACAATTGATTTTGCTCCAATTGACTCGACAGCTTCTTCAAAAGCTTCGTGCATCGTAATAAAGTAAGGATTATTCATATCTTGAAAAGCCATGCCTATAACTAATTCCTCATTTCCCTTTCCACTTGATTCTGTTTCTGTACTTGTATCGCTACTCTGATTTGCGCATCCGACAACTACTAACAATAATGAAATGAGGCCAAACATTAACAAAGCTTTTAACTTCTTGTTCATTTTAAATTCCCCCTAGGTATAGTTTTTTCACTCTCTAGTTATTAAGCGTTTACATTAGGTCATTAAAATAAAGCGCTTACGTTTTTGTGAGTAAAACAAAGCTGAAAACTCTTTAGACATACTGCGTCCAAACAACCTTTTACTTATTTCTTCTGGTCTATCCACTTTAAAGTTAGATCACCCCCTTTCAATTTTCACAAAAAAAATACAAAAGGGTGCCCTATTTACGTAATGTGAGCATGTCTATAATACATAAACATAACTCTCTACACGTAGATAAGGCACCCATAGCCAACGTATCATTTTATACCAATCGTAAGTATAAAATTTACCTAATATATGATTTACATTCTATTACTTTAGCATTTCCCTACACCAACCATAAGCATAGGATTAAATGCATGTAATGTTTAACTATTCAGTAACTTTAAATATAGTCTAATATTGAATAACCAACATGTCAACAACTTTTCAAAAATTACTTCCTTTAATTTTTAAAAAGGGAATCAGCTTTGATTAGATCATTTGCTACATCAACTAACTTCTGGTTATTATCTCGACTTATTTTTTGCAGGCGCTTCATAGCCTCAGGCTCTGTTATACTCATTCTGTCCATTAGTATACCTTTTGCTTTTTCAATATATTTACGTGCTTCTAACGCTTTCTTCGTGTCTTTTAACTCATGATGCAGCTTTTTAAACTCTTCAAATCTAGCTGAAGCGATATTTATAGCAATTTCCAAATCCCTCATTTCGAAAGGCTTGGTTATATAATAGAGCACACCTTCTTTTGTTGCTCTCTTAATAAGATTTTCATCATAATATCCACTTACGATAATACCAGGTATAAATAACTTTTCATTTATTTTTTTGAGTGCCTCTATTCCATCAAGGCTAGGCATATTGATATCTGTAATGACTAAATCCGGTTTTTTTTCAATTGCCATCTCTACAGCCTGTAATCCATCAGTAGCAACTCCAACCACTTGATGTCCAAGGTCCTCAATGTTCGATTTCAACCCAACTAAACATAAGTATTCGTCTTCAGCAATTAAAACACGCACTGTTGCCCCCCCCCCCAAATAATAATAAACTTAACTATTTATACAAAAAAATTCTCTGAGTCGGTAGCTTGCATATAACTTTTGTTCCCCCTTCTCCAGTTATCTCCATCTCTCCTTGAAACTCACTAGTAACAATCCCCTGAAGGATAGTTAGACCTAAACTATCTAACTTCTTTAAATCAAATTCCTTTGGTAATCCATGGCCGTTATCAAGTATATATAACTCAATCCTGTCATGAATGCGTTTACAAACTATGCTAATTTTTCCCGTTTCTCTTTCCCGAAAAGCATGTTTATAACAATTTGTTAATAGCTCATTAATAATCAAAGCTATAGACGAAGCTTTATTATAGGGAATGAGTATATTCTCTAAGTCTAAGTTAATTTCGATATTTGGGTCAACATTATTAAAGCTAACAATTGCCTCTATGATTTCTTTTACATTAATAATACTTCTCCCTAATTTGTCTTTTGACAGAAGATCATGCACAGACGCTATACTTTTAACTCGAGAAATAATATTATCGAGTGTTTCTTCTACTGAGTGTTCAGATGGTTTAGCAACAAACTTCTTTTGCAAGGAAATCAAACCAACAATATATTGAAGGTTATTCTTAATCCGGTGATGACTCTCCTGTAACAATGCCGATCTTCCCATCAACCTTGTATCTTCAATAGCAATCGCTGCATGTCGAGCAAATGCTGACAAATATTTAGACTCATCTTTTGAATACACGTAAAAGTCTTCATAGAACATCTGAATGATACCCGTTACCTGTGATTTAATTAAAACAGGTATACAAATAACTGTCTTCACATTATCAATTTTTTCAAACAAAGATGTAAATATACGATTATGCTGACTGGTATAGTATATACCATTCTCCCTAGCTATTTTAATTATTGCTTCTTTCTTTAATTGAGCTTGCAATTCCTGCTTCTTTTTGAATTCAAAGCGATCAATAATTGACTCTGTTTGTTCATCAATTAAACTAATAGAGCATCCATCAGCCTCCATTACTTTTGTCACTTCTTTTGCCAAAAGCAATAATACATCCTTTAATTCGTATTCCGATGTTAAGAATTCCGCAGCTTTAAAAACAGCATCCAAAACATTCTGTGTCCCGTCATCTTTAACTCCATCCCTACCCTTATAATGATAGTCTTCTAATTGCCTTAACAATTGTTGCGGGTCCTTTTTGGCTATATCCGCAGCGATCTCATCTTTGATTTTCCCTTTTGATAAAATAGAAATTCGGTCAGCAATCTTCAAAGCTTCTTCCCACTGTTTAGTTATAAATAAAATGCTTCCACCGTCTTCTTTATATCGTTGGATGATTCTCATTAATTTAGAAGCATTATTTGCTGATAAACCTTCCATAGGCTCATGCATGACAATCATTTCTGGTTTTTTTAAAAAGACGGATAAAATATTTACAATTCGTCTATTTTCTTTAGATAAGTCTTTTATTTTAGTTTTCGGATTTAGCTCAAAATCTGTTTTTTCTAAAATATCCTCAGCTTGTTTCTTTATTCTTTTCCAATGAACAAAAGGAAATAAACTTCTGGTAGGGATATTCCCTAATGATAAATTTTCTGCTACAGTAAAATCCTTTATTAATTTTGGTTTTTGGTGTAACAGTGCTAGGGTATTCCGATCTAGTGTTCTATTCTCTAGCAAATCCCCCTTAATTCTAAACATTCCTTCCACATTCTGATTTTCTTGTAAATTCAATAAGCTCTCAATAAAAATGCTCTGTTCAGAACTACTTTTAACAATCAATGCATGTATTTCATTATTAAACAAATTTAGATTAACATTATCTATATACCCTTCCGAATTACTATATGTTAAGTTTTTAATTTCAAGTACAATTTCAGACAAGTTATTTGCACCTCCACTTCTTAGTTTATAGAGAAATAAACTTTTCAAAATATAGCAGTATGATTTAATGTTATATTCGCCCACTCAAATTAATTTTATAGGGCAATTCAATTAATTGCACTGTTTTCTTCCTAACCCGTATTTGCAAAAAAATACAATAATAAAAAACAGTCTACCAAGGAGCAGGTTACCTTCATTGAATAGATTATTATAGAGGAAACTCAAATAGTAGTTAGCAGAATGAAGTGACATAAGTCTATTCAATGATCCCCCAGGATAATACGGCCCCCCCGTTCAGTTTGAGTAGTCAATGCAAATACATAATACTCTCCTTTTTTTCTCTAAGAAAATTGCCATATACAAACAACCACTCCTAATACGTTCAATAAATCATTTAACACTCTTAACCTCATAACCATTTTCTGAATTTATCAATCAACCTACTAGTTTACTTTAAGTCAATTACTTCACAAAGTCTGTTTATTCCATTAATTTTAACATAAAAATCTAATCCCTTCTTTATCACATCTTGTAAATAAATTTAGTAAAGGCACATACACACCTACCACGAAAAAATTAGTTTTTCATGAATTAATTGAGAAATGGGTTTTAAGTAAAAAAAAAGATTCGTGAGGTGACCTTAACAAAATATAAACGGTTATTAAAGAATCATATCATCCCAGCACTTGGTTTTATTGAAGTCACTAAGCTAACAGACGAGCATTTAAACCATTTCTACGAACAATTAAAAAACGAGAAGAACCTTTCTAGTACTTCGATTAATGACATTCACAAACTATGCAAACAAATCCTCTCTTACGCTGTAAAAAAGAAACTACTTTCAGACAACGTAGCTAACTTGGTTGAAGCCCCTCAAATTAACAAAAAGCAAATTCAAATTTGGACCTATGATGAGTGTAGAACATTTCTTGCTAGTGTTAAAGAACATAGAGAATACGTTGCGTTTTTACTAGCATTAACAACTGGCATGCGGCAAAGTGAAATTCTTGCGTTATCATGGAGCCATGTTGATTTAGAGAGTCAACTCATTTCTGTTGATCAAACTCTCGAGCGTGGAAAACAGTCTATCCAACCGAAAGTGAAATCAAAAAAGGGCTACCGTAGCATCCGAGTAGACCAAGAAACGATGATGGAGTTACGAAAACATCAATTTCGTGTTCATCAAGAAAAAATGTTTTTAGGTGAAGAATACCAAGATTTTGATTTAGTGATTCCAACTACAAAGGGAACACCTTTACACCATCGGAATTTACTACGGACTTTCTATCGATATTTAAAGAAATCCGATGTACGTAAAATTGACTTTCATGATTTACGCCACACACATGCATCTATGCTCCTCCAAAACGGAGCAAACCCAAAAGCTGTTGCCGAACGACTCGGCCACGATGTTCGAACTCTGATGGAAACCTATGCACACATCATGCCAAATATCCAAGAAGAAATCGCATCTGATTTTGGTTCAAGTTTTTATCAGAAAAACCAACCTCAAAACAAAAAGCAAAATAATGTGATCAAATTGTGATCAAAATGTAATTCTCCACCCTAACTACAGAAAAAAACACGCGTCTCAATTCATGAGAACACGTGCTACAATAGGTATTTCCTTGAATGACCCGTATTGGGCTCGAACCAATGACCTCCACCCTGTCAAGGTGGCGCTCTCCCAGCTGAGCTAACGGATCAGGGAATTAAACGATTTTATATCTTAGCGACAAATATAAATATATAATAAAACGCTCAATTTGTCAACGGTTCTTAGAAAAATGGCTGAGTTAGGAGCTTAACTAGAGGTCTCCCATCCCAGCACATGAACTAACCTTTTCCTAGAAAGGATTTTTCGAGGCTTTTCTATATTTGAAAATCGTTTACCCACTCTTCCTTCTCTTTTCTTGTTCGAACAAAGGAATATGGGATGTTTCGTTCTTTTAAGACTTGCTCTATTGATAAATAGTGAAGCTGCTCCTTGTATTGTTGTCCCCAGCCTTCTCTATCGATCGTATCTCGTACGGTTCCTTTCATATTTGCAAAAAGAACGGTCATGTTTTTCTCTTTTTGATAGTAGTCCATCAATTCTGCTAATACAGCCATCGCTGCAGTATCAATATCATTTACCCCGCTCATATCGAGAATCAGCCACTTAACTTTTGGCTTTTCATATAACAAGCTTCTAATCGTTTCATCCAAAAAAGAGCTGTTCGCAAAGTGCAAACTTGAATCGATTCGAATGATTAATAGTTCGTCAGATGTTTGTGCTTCTGGAAATCGCTGAATATCGCGAAAGGTGTTTGATTTTTTTATATATCCCAATTCAACAATGTTTGGTTTCGCACTTCTTTTAATTAATAAAAGCAAAGTAAAGAGTGCACCAACGAGAATTCCCCACTGAATGCCGATGAAGAGGGTAGTACCAAAAGTCGTTAACCAAATCCATCCTTCAAACGGCTTTACATGGAAAAGGTGTTTGACCTCTTTTAGATCAATTAACTTGTAGACCGCGACAATAATAATGGCAGCTAGAGCCGCGTTTGGTAAGTAATAAAAAAACGAGGTGAAAAATAATAAGGCGATGATGACGAACAAGCCGGTAATAACTGAGGTGAGCCTCGTTGCTCCACCTGCTTGATGATTGACGGCCGTCCTAGAAAAGCTTCCGTTTACAGGGAAAGCAGAAAAGCATGAACTTGCAACATTTGCTACACCTAAAGCTCTTAATTCTTTATTTGGATCAATTTTATAGCCTTCCTTTTGTGCAACGGCTTTTCCAATTGAAAGAGACTCCATAAAACCGAGTAAGGCAATTATAATCGAAATTGGGATTAGCATTTGAACGGTTTCAAATGAAATCGCTGGCACTGAAAAATTCGGTAATCCCTTTGGAACTTCACCGACGATATGAACGCCTTTATCTTCTAATTGAAAGAAAAAAACCATGAGACTAGCAAAAACGACCAAAAAAAGTGCTGCTGGAAATTGCGTATGGTAATGTTTTAAAAGGGTAAGGACAACGATACTTATTAGCCCTAATATAACAGATAGCCAATTGATATCTGAAAATCGATTAAACAGTTCAATTATAATAAAATGAACTTGCAAATAATTCCCTATGTCTACACCGACAATATGCTTTAATTGACTAACTCCGATAACAATGGCCGCTGCCGAAATATAGCCATTCATCACCGAATTTGGAATGAATTTAACGATAAAGCCAAGCTTAAACACCCCTAAACATAGCTGAACGGCTCCAACTAATAAGGCTAATAATAATACAATAGATACATACAATGATGTGCCCGGGTCGGCAAAGGCAGATACCCCTGAAAATACAAGGAGAGATGTAATCGCGGTTGGCCCAATTGATAAATGCTTTGAAGAGCCTAATAGTGCATAAATAAACAATGGAATCGTTGATGCATATAAACCCATTACAGGCGGTAAACCAGCTAACATCGCGTACGCCATACCTTGTGGGATAAGCATAACAAATAACGTTAGTCCTGCCAGCATATCTCGTTTTAGGAGCGTATTATTGACATTTAGTACGGTTTCACCTTTATTTTTTTGCATAGCAATCCTTTCCAGTAATTATGGTTCTAAACATTTATCATACTTTTTGTCATTTGGTTACGTGTTTATTCTGAAACGTTCATTACCTATTGATTGTATTCTTTTAACCCGATAACAATTAGTGCTTGAAGTTCTTCTTCTGTTAACCGATCCTGGTATTTTTGGATAAACTCTTGTTGTTCATGAGGAGTTAATCCTGATTGTACTTTCCGTGCAATATCTGTTAATTCCTTTGCAGAAAATTTACTCATCACGACCTTTAAGCCCTCTTCTTTTGTCGTAAATGGCAAATGTTCTTGTTGGCTATGGTCATTCTTTTTTAAGTCTTCAAGCATGTCTTTAATGAACGGATCCTCTAAATATTGGTCAACTGACTCTTCTGTTAAAAATTCGTCTGATACATGGTTCATCATTTTTTCTGAGGCATAGCCTAACAATAATTGGTACCCTCCATAACCTATTAAAGAAACGATGAATATGATACCGATGACAGCAAGACCTTTCTTCACTTTGACACCTTCCTTTAATATAACCTTTTTTGTCCATTTTATATCGGGAAATTATAAAGGGGAATCTTTTTTCCATCTTTCTCGTTTCTCTTGAATTTATTAGAATTTAAAGAGAGAATAAAAAGGAATTGATTCTCCCTTATTTAATGACTATAAACATAAGAATGAGGCTGCTTTTGAATGACAAAGTGGAAAGTTCTAATGCCGATCACATTTTCTATGAATTCGAGTCATATACTCTTAAGCACTAAACTTGTTTTAAAAATTAGTATGTTTACGTTAAAATAAAAAGATGGTATTTGCAGGGCACTGAAAAAGGGAGCTTTTCCCTTTTTAATGCCCTCGAAGCAATGAGCCGTTGCTGCTTCCTAGCGTGACTTTCAAGGGATTTTTCAGTGGCCTTTGGTTTTTACCTTTTTCAGTGGCTTCGGTATTTGGTTGTTTTAGCAAAGGAGGCTTTGATTTGAGTATTCCTAAAGTATTAATCGCAGACGATGATCCGAATGTATGCGAGATTATTCGCTTATTTTTTTCGGAAAATAATTTTGAAGTGATCGAAGCATCAAATGGGCATGAGGCTCTTTCCTTATTCGAATCTACTAATCCTGATATTATTTTATTAGATATTATGATGCCTGGGATGGATGGCTATGAGGTGTGCCGAGAAATTAGAAAAAAAGCAGACATTCCGATTATCATGCTCTCGGCAAAGGATGAGGAATTTGACCGTATCCTCGGTTTAGAAATTGGCGCAGACGACTATGTGACCAAGCCGTTTAGCCCAAGAGAAATTATCGCACGAATAAAAGCAATCTTTAGAAGGACAACGGTTAAAAACAGCACCGAACTTGAACATAATGAAGAGATTTATCAATTCAAACCATTTAAAATCGATGTAAAAAAACGAGAAGTCATTGTGGATGGGACCCCTTTATTCTTTCGACCAAAGGAATTTGATCTCCTCCTCTATCTTATCCGCCATTCTAACGCAGTACTTACACGAGATCAATTACTTGAGCACGTTTGGGGCTTTGATTTTGAAGGGGATATTCGTACCGTAGATGTTCACGTAAAACGAATCCGAAATGAATTTGCAAAACATCAAATTGATTGCATTCATACAGTTTGGGGCGTTGGCTACCAATTTCTTTTAAAAGAAAGGGATGATTCGCCTTCATTATGAAGTGGTTAAACCAAAGCTTATTGCGGCGATTGTTAGTAAGTTTATTCTTAATTGTATTTTTAGGATTTGGCATAATCGGTATCTTTATTTATAAGTCAACAACCGATTATTTAACTGATCAACAGCGACAGGATATGCTTCGTCAAGCACGAAATGTAAACGGTGCAATTTTACATAGTGAGCAAGTAACTCCAGAAATTTCGAGAACCCTTGAGCAAATTGGTGAGTTTTCTGAAACAACGATTTGGTTAATTAATAAATCGGGTGAAATTGTTGCGAGCTCTTCAAAACAAGAGTTATTTATAGGTGGATTAATAAATGAAGAGCTATTAGCTGATATACTAGAGGGAAAAACGAACATTCAAGTCATGGACATTGAAGAAGACGACAGACCGATGCTTTCTGTCATTGTCCCTTGGGGTACGGCTGAACAAATTCATGGCGGCATCATCCTTCACTCACCTATTGGAGGAATTAAGTCTACCGCCCAAAATATTCGCGAAATCGTACTGTGGGCGATTCTCTTTGGAATTGCCATTGTCGGTCTACTCGTCTCTTATTTCTCATGGTCTATAACAAAGCCATTAAAAAAAATTGAAGAAGCCGCTAATGAAATTGCTAGAGGAAATTACAGCAAGCAGGTCGAACATAATGTACCTGGGGAAATTGGCGAACTAATCAACTCATTTAATCGAATGGCACAAACATTGAATAATGTTGAAAAAGAACGAGATGCATTGGAAAAGCGGCGAACTGATTTTATTGCAAACATTTCCCATGAGCTTCGTACACCTTTAACAGCAATGAAGGGATTTTTAGAAGCACTTATGGATGGGCTTGTAAAGGACCGGGACTCTCAGCAACGATATTACGAAATTATGTACCGAGAATCAGAGTATTTAAATGTCTTAGTGAATGATTTAATGGATTTAATTAAATTAGAGAAGGATGAAGTTTCTCTAGACCTTTACTATGTACAACTTGAAGAAGTATTAAAAAAGGTCGCCCTCAATCTCCAACCAACAATTGACGAAAAAGGTAATCAGCTTGTAGTTGATGCTCCCGCACAGCTGCCACCGATTTTAGGTGACTCCATGCGTCTTGAGCAAATATTTAAAAATTTAATTCATAATGCGAATAAATTTACAAGCAATGGCATGATTTCAATTCGTTTTCATTATGACGATAAACATTTATATGTTGACATTGGTGATACAGGAGTTGGCATTCCTGATTACGACTTGAAGCGTATTTGGGAACGATTTTTTAAAGTTGATAGAGTTCGAGGTAAAGAAGGACGTGGTACAGGACTCGGCCTTGCTATCGTTAAAGAGCTTGTCCAGCTTCATCAAGGGTCGATTTCCGTTGAAAGTCAAATCGGAAAAGGGACAACATTTCATCTTACGTTTCCACTGGATCTTCAACTTTAAGAAAATATAAATAAAAGGCTATTGCGCTGCAATAGTCTTTTAATATATTTAATAAATTTTTAATAATTAGATCAAAAATTCATCATAATTATTGGATACAATGAAGTCAATCTTAAAAAGACAAAACTTTAGGTGATTGATATGCAACAATCTCTTGAACTAACACAAAGTGAAAAGGCAACAAAGCTTTCAATATATTCTCTTGTGGCGATTACAGCCTTGCTTTTCGTAATTCCAAGTCAATGGGAAAGGGTCCAGTTTTTCCTTTTGCTCCTCTACCCGATTTTACTTTCGAGTAAGTATTTTCACCTAGATACAGCTTTAATTAAAAAATCACTGCTTTACATTGCGATTTTTTTAGTCGCTAACTTATCGACCTTCGCCATTCATTATTGGCAGTTATTATGGGAGATAACGAATCCAGGTGGGCTTTTTGGATGGAAGCTTCGAATCGATCCTATCCTTTCAGCCATTCCCTATAATGATGGAATGTGGTTGCGTCAATTTTCAACACCATTATTGGATCGCTTCTTTGTTTATATTTACATTCATGGATTTGTCCTATGCTTGCTTGCGTTATGTGTCTACTATTTATTAACTGGGCAGCCCAAAAAGATTTTGGTTGCAATGCTTGCAGGACATTTCTTACAGTATTTATTTATCCTGCCCTTTCATTTTTGGGTTGATGGTCACCAAGTTTGGTGGATCCAGAATCAATGGTTTGGAACTGCTTTTACTGACCCAATCGTAGGTTATCGCACCGAAACGGCACCAGTTATTCCAAGTTTGAATCATGTATTCCCGAGCATGCACACGTCGATTGCAGCTGTAACGATTCTTCTTGCTCTAAGAGAAACAGCTAAGCCGGTAAGACACTTCTTTACAATTTTAAATGTCGGGATTATTATCTCAACTGTTTATTTAGGCATTCACTGGGTTATCGACGTTTTTGGCGGCGTCCTTTTCGGTTACTTAACGTTAAAGGTAGCTGATAAACTAATCCTTATTAACTGGAAGGATAAATGGAATTCGTTTGAAGAGAATGTCTATGCGTTTGTTAATCCTCTTGATAAATACCATGTAAAACAGCATCCGTTTGATACGTCACATTTTTGGTGGGATCAAAAATGACACAAACAACAAAGTGTAAGGAGTTATTTTTCTTACGAGGAATCGCATGTCTTAGCATTGTACTCTTACATGCGATTGGACTTGGATTAACATCAATAACGAAAGAAGGACTAACAGGGGTATTCTTTGATTCCATTCACGTCCTTCTCTATTTTGCAACACCCTTATTCATTTTTATCTCTATGTTTATCTTAGGCTATTCGTATCGACATCGACCACTTCCGCATACGTTTTTGAAAAACCGGATCTTGTATCTTTTTCTCCCATTTTTATTTATGGCGTTCTTTTATTCTATTCCATACGCCAGTTCCTTTAAAGATTGGGGATTGAAATTTTTATTAAATTCGGTTATCGGAGATTATCACGGTTATTTCGTGCTAATTATTTTTCAATTCTTTGTTTTGTATTTGTTATTACACAAAGTTTTACCTAGATTTAATCCAGCCGTTGTGCTTATTAGTTCATTTATTATCAACGCTTCGTATTTAGCGTTTTTCAATTTCACAACTCCTTGGGCAGTGCCATACGCTGATTATATTTGGGAGCGGTTTTATTGGGTTCCGTTTCTCGGTTGGCTGTTCTATTTTACTTTAGGCTATTACTGCGGGACGTATTACGAACGCTTTATGGTTCAATTAGAAAAATGGAAAGGCCTTGTTCTAGCCGGCCCTCTCTTAACGAGTGCGCTCCTGCTTTTCTTTTATCACTCTGATTGGTTAGCTATTCACAGCTCGAAGCGCATTGATATGCTGTTTCACACAATGACAGTCGGCTTTTTCTTATTTTACATTGCCAATAAGATGCAGACTATCCCACAATCCATTGTATTTATTAGTCAATACTCATTCGGCATCTACTTGCTTCATATGTTCTATCAAGCTGTCTTTGACTTTGCTTTTCAGTTCATGTCAATCAATCTTGGTTATTCCTATATCTTTCTACTCTTTGCCGGGAGTACGATGTGCTCGATTTACACAATCCAGTATGTATCGAGATGGAAATACGCTGCTTATTTAATAGGAAAAGTTGGAATTGGCTATCAGCAGCCATCGACTAGGAAAACGCAGAAAGCGATACAATCATACTCCTCTCACACTGGATAAACGAAAGGGGTTGTATCAAAAGCATTAAAGCGTGCACAGCAATAGCTTCGTCCGCTACATGTCTTACGATGAGAACCCCACTCATCATGAAGGCTGTGCCCAAAAGGTTAAAAAACAACCTTTGGGCACAGCCTCTTTGAATGCTTATTAGCTTCGTTCATCCTCCATTAATTCTTCCTTCGTCAATTGTGCCTCTAAAATAAGCTCAAGAAGTCGCAATCGTTGCTCTTGATTCACACTTCGATTTAATAATCGAAATGTTCTTGGGTTCGAATCGACTCGATGAACAAACACCATGTTTTTTTCAGGAATGATATCAATGGATTGACCATATCGGCCTATCGCAGAGTAAAGTCCAAGTTCTGAAAATGGAGACTCAGTTGCGACCCACCACATATACCCGTAGGAATAAATAGCGTTATTTGGTACCTTTGCTTGCGCTGTTGTGCTTAGCTTTATCCAGTCTTTTGGGATGAGCTGCTGACCAGCCCATGCTCCTTCCTGCAGATAAAGCTGTCCAAATCGAGCCATATCTCTAGCTGACATTTGAAATAAATATGAGGGATGAATTGAAAACTGTGGTTCTTCTTTATAAGTCGTATTCAATAACGTGAAATCCTCCATACCAATTGGATCCGCAATCGCTTCTTTAAATTCTTTAAACAAATCTAAATTTGTTTGCTTATTGAAAATGGTTCCTAACACATTAAAGTCCCAATTATTATAATAGAAATGACTTCCAGCCTCATGTGTTTCTCTACCTGGTCGATTTCTCCTCATTCTCCATGATTCTTCTCCAGCCTCATGATATACCCCTGAAGTTGAGGTTAACAAGTGACGTATCGTTGCTTGTTTTTCAAGGTATGTCAATGGCGGAGAATCATCTATTTCTAATGTTTCTAATGTATCATTAAGATGCAATTGCTCCCCTTTCATATGAATTCCATATAATGCACTGAGAAAGCTTTTGCGTACTGAATGAGCATTCGTATTTTTTGAAACGTCCCCCCATGAAACGAGGACCTTTCCATCATAAATGACCATAAAGGCTGTAGAATTTAAGGCCTCATAATAGCTCCTGGCCTTTGCTAACCTTTCGGAAGAAAAGCCTGCTTCCTCTGGTGACTCATGAGCTTCCCATGTAGTTTCCTTCACGTTATTTTTCGAAAAAAAAATATAGTATGCTGTCAAAGCAATAAGACTAATAAAGATAAATCCGACTACCATACCCCTTCTCCTTTTCAGTAAACGCAATTCTAATCATCCTTTATATTTATAATTGCTTTATCCTTTTATTTATACCCTCTATCCTGATTTTAAAAACCTATCATTCTATTTATCAATGGATTGGCGATGAAAACATCTGTAAGTAGGTTGTATTACCTGTAATGATATTATAACAGCAATAATGAGCGCTCAGCTAAGAGTGAGTTCCCATAATGGGCGAATGACGAGTATTAGCCATTGCGACTTTAGTGCAGAGCCCCCTGCATAAATGAGAGCTTCAGAATATGAAGCTTAGAAATATCCAAATAGCAGTTAAACTAGTAATCTCTAAAAAAAAAATAAACCTCGAATTAAATAATCGAGGTTTATAGTAGTATGTATAATTGGCGCGCCTAGTAGGACTCGAACCTACAACGCAAGAACCGGAATCTTGAATGATATCCCTTTCACCATAGGCGCATTCCTTATGAGCGACATAATCTAATATATAACAAAAGGGAAGAGATGTCAAGGTTTTACTCCCCTCCCTTCCATTTATTATGCTTGCTTTGCGGATGTACCTTCTTCAAACATTACATTAAATCTTTCATTAATATCGTCCTCTGTATAGCCAGCCGCACCAAGACGTGCTGCTAAGTTTTTTGCCCAAAGCTGTAAACGTTGTGCCATCTTTGTATATTTCTTTGATTCGCTTCCCTTTTTTTCTTTTGCACGGCCCTCTGCGTTAGACATAACATTTTCAACGATAAATAAAGCTTTCCAAACGGTCTCTTCATCATAACCTTCATTAGATTGTGCTAGCTCGTCAATCACTTTTTTATAATAGTCACTAAACTCTTTAAATGAAATTTCCTCATCCATATTTAAATACACTTGAATCTGTTCGTACAATGGTTGCATGAATTGCCCACTCCTTTATCAATATCTGGATTATTATAGCATATTTTTTCTAGAGAGACGAGTTTGTGCTCA
This sequence comes from Halalkalibacter urbisdiaboli, assembly GCF_002156385.1. Taxonomy (GTDB): domain Bacteria; phylum Bacillota; class Bacilli; order Bacillales; family Bacillaceae_D; genus Halalkalibacter_A; species Halalkalibacter_A urbisdiaboli. Next base: position 61,253 of record NZ_MVJM01000003.1, on the reverse strand, counting down.
AATACTAAACGACTCTTTCTAATCCTATTAAAAAAGGATTGCTCCAATCGATATCAACGATTTGGATCAATCCTTTTGTCATGCCTTTATGCACCACAATACTCATCAAAAGCCTTCTCGAGCTTTTGAACAACTTGAATTGGTTCATGTCCTTCAATTTCGTGGCGTTCAACCATCGTTAAAATTTCCCCATCTTTTAACAACGCGAACGAAGGGGAAGATGGCGCATATCCAGTAAAATAGCTACGTGCTTTTGCCGTCGCTTCCTTGTCCTGTCCTGCAAATACAGTAACAAAACGATCTGGTTTTTTATCGTAGTTCTTCATATAAGCTGCAGCTGGACGAGCAATCCCACCAGCACAGCCACAAACTGAGTTTATCATAACAAGTGTCGTACCTTCCTCATTCAAAACCTGGTCAACGTCTTCAGGGGTTGTAAGTTCTTGATAACCGGCTTCAACCATTTCCTTACGAGCGATTTCTACGACATCATTCATAAAAAAGTTAAATTGCATAGATGATAACGCCTCCTACCATGAAATTCTTACTACTATTGTAACCTTTTCTTAAAAATAAACCAAATAAAATTGCTTACGTTTATGTATAGCAACAACAAATAATAGGGGCATCATTCAGGCAACTTCCCCCCCTTATGACACCCCTATTGTATTCTTATTGTAAAGCTGTACGTAGCGATTCAATATTCTTTTTCATTAAAGAAAAATAATCTTCACCATTCTCTACATCTTCCTTACTAAGTGCTTCAAGGTTATGTAGGTATAACACTTCTGCCTCTACCTCATTTTTTACAATTTCAGCAACCTTAGGAGTAATGTTCTGTTCAAATAAAATATGATTCAATTCCTTTTCTTTTGCTAATTGAATGATATCTTGAAGCTGACGCTGTGACGGTTCATTTGTCGGTGAGAGACCAGCAATGCCGATTTGGTGAACATCGTAACGCGCTTCCCAATAACCATACCCTGCATGAGAAACAAGGAATGAATCTTTGTTGGCAGCCTCACTCATTTCTTTAAATTCTGCATCTATTGCTTCAAGTTCAGCCTTTACTTGGTCAAAATTTGTTGTAAAATAAGCTTCCTGTTCAGGCATTAATTCAACTAACGTATCTTTAATATTTTCAGCTAGCTTTATAGAGCGTACTGGATCAAGCCAAACATGTGGATCTTCATCATGGTTATGCTCTTGCTCGTCCTCATGAACAGACTCTTCGTGTGCTTCTTCCTCATGCTCGTGACCATGCTCATCCTCATGCCCTTCTTCCTCATGAGCGTGAGCAGCTTCTTCCTCATGTCCCTCTTCCTCATGAGCGTGAGCAGCTTCTTCCTCATGAGCGTGCTCATCATGCTCGTCAGAACCAAAATCAATTAGATCAATACCCTCTGACGCTTTCACAATCTTAAGATTTTCCCCTTCAACTGTATCAATAATTGCGTCAACAAATCCTTCTAACCCTGCACCGTTATAAATAAACGCATCTCCTTCAACGACCTCAATCATTTGCTTTGCCGTTGGCTCAAATGTATGAGCATCTGCCCCAATTGGTACTAAATTCGTTACATGAACGAATTCACCGCCAATTTTGTTAGCAAAATCCTCTAATGGATAAATAGTTGTAAATAAATTTAATGATTCCGTACTTTCAACGATATCTTCCTCGATGTCAGCCGTAACCTCTTCATCTGTCGTTTTTTCTCCTTCGCCTCCACAAGCCACAAGAAAAGATGAAAGAACGAGCATCATTGCAAATAAACTCTCTTTCAATTTCATAACGTTCCCCTTTCGTAATAATTACGTTTTGTCTCGTTTTGAATTATATCGTAATGTCTACGATTTGTAAACGAGATTGCCCAATTCTGTGACTCCGATACATAGAAAAAAGTGTTAGCATTTCACTAACACCTTCTTAACTATATTGCCATTTTTTTGAAACATGCTAAAGCATTGGCTTTGCTCCTCGAAATGAACGATTGTAACATTAGAGCGAGTTTAATTTACTCCCTCTAATTTCTTTTTTAACATTTCGTTCATTTGCCGATGCTGTTCAAATAACTGAGGTAGAAGTTGTTTAATCTTTTCATCATCACGTTTTTCAACGGCATCTCTAAAATCAACTTGTAGCTGTTTATGCTTTTCAAAAAAAGCCTTAAAGTCTTCGTTTTTGTGCTCATTAACAAGCTCGCCGCGTTTTTTTGCTTCATTTATTTTTTTTCTAAGTAAATCCCGTTCTTTGCGAATCTCATGCCATTCCTCTGTGTGATTTGGTGCATATTTTTCGGCAAGCAACTCATGGTAAAAATCCATGTGAACTTGCATCTTTTTGAACATTTCCTTATTATGCTGACAATGCTCTTGGCTCGGTTCCTTGCTTTGCTCATCCTCTGCAAAGACAGGCTGCATTAGTGAAATGGAGAGCATACAAACAACAAAAGCAGCTTGCGATAGTAAAAACAGCTGATGAAATCGTTTCATAAAATGGTCACCCTTTCTTGATAGTAACCATAGCGTAACCACTAACTAGAAAAACATGTATGTTCAAGGAAATGTTCTAAAAATGGGAGAAACTACTTAAGACAATCCGCAGACTTCAACTAAGTAAAATAGAGGGCACTGAAAAAGGGTGAGTTTCCCTTTTTCAGTGCCCTCATAAATTAAACTATTTTTTATTATTAATAAATTGAAATTGTTTTTTCGTTCATGTTTTCTAATTTTTCCTTCACTCGGGCAAGGAAGCGTCCGCAGATTAATCCGTCAAGAATTCGGTGATCTAGAGACAAGCATAAATTCACCATACTTCGAATCGCAATCACGTCACCGACTTCACTCTCGATAACTACCGGCTTTTTCACAATTGATTCAATCGATAAAATCGCCGCTTGGGGCTGATTAATAATCGGTGTTGAGAGAATTGAACCAAAGGAACCTGTATTATTTATCGTAAACGTTCCACCTTCAGTATCAGCCAATGTTAACTGACCCGTACGAGCTTTGTTTGCTAAATTTTGCACTTCTCGCGCAAGACCTTTTATCGTCTTTTCATCGGCCTGCTTAATCACCGGAACAAACAATGCATCCTCTGCTGCCACAGCGACAGAAACGTTGATATCCTTCTTTTGAATAATTTTATTTCCTCCCCACATTGAATTAACTTGTGGATATTCCTTTAAAGCTTCAACCGTTGCTTTAATGAAAAATGGTAAGAAGGTTAAATTCATCCCCTCTTGTTCCTTAAAGCTTTCCTTTACTCGTTGGCGATAATTCACTAGGTTTGTCACATCTACTTCAACCATCATCCATGCATGCGGCGCCTCATGCTTACTACGGACCATATTTTCGGCAATGGCTTTGCGTACTCCTGTAACAGGTACCTCTACGTCCGTACTAAGTGTTGGTACAGGAACTGGTTGTTTTTTAAAATCAATTTTCACTTCAGGAATCGTTGGTTCCTCATTGTTTGTCTCTGGACCATGCTCAATGATATTCTGAATGTCTTTCCGAGTAATTCTTCCGCCCTTGCCTGTTCCTTTCACGTTCTCAAGAGAGATATCGTGCTCTTGTGCTAATTTCAACACCGCAGGAGAGTAGCGGTTTTTTTGTGAATCATCCGAAGTTGTCAAGACTGATTCCGTTTTCTGCTGATTTACTGGTTCAGCCTTAAGTTCTTTCGGTACTTCCTCCGCCTCAATTGTACAAATAACGGTTCCTACTGCTACCGTTTCATCCTCGGCCACAAGAAGCTCTTTAATTGTTCCAGTATAGGATGAAGGCACATCTGCATTCACCTTATCTGTCATAACCTCAGCAAGTGGGTCATATTTATTCACTTTGTCACCTGGCTTCACTAGCCATTTACTAATTGTTCCCTCGGTTACACTTTCTCCAAGTTGAGGCATCGTAATGTTCGTCGCCATGTTATTCCCCCTACTACTAAAATTCAGCCAATTCTCGCATCGCTTTTTCGACTTTTTCTGGATTCACCATAAAGAATTTTTCCATTGTAGGCGCATAAGGCATAGCCGGAACATCTGGACCTGCCAAACGTTGAATTGGTGCATCTAAATCAAATAAACAATGCTCGGCAATAATCGCCGCAACCTCACTCATAATGCTTCCTTCTTTATTTGCCTCTGTTACTAATAAAACTTTACCTGTCCGACTTGCCGCCTCAATAATCGCTTCTTTATCAAGTGGATAGACTGTACGAAGATCAAGAATATGAGCGGAAATCCCATCTTTTTCTAATCGTTCAGCGGCTTGTAATGCAAAATGTACACAAAGGCCATATGTAATGACAGTAATATCATCGCCTTCTTTTTTTACATCTGCTTTTCCTATTGGAAGGGTATAGTCATCTTCAGGGACTTCCCCCTTAATTAACCTGTAGGCACGCTTATGTTCAAAAAAGAGTACAGGATCATCGTCACGAATTGCTGCCTTTAACAGTCCTTTTACATCATACGGAGTAGAAGGCATGACAATCTTAAGACCTGGTACATTTGCAAACAGCGCTTCGACCGATTGCGAATGATACAGCGCCCCATGAACCCCACCGCCATATGGTGCTCGGATCGTAATTGGACATTGCCAATCATTATTCGAACGGTAGCGGATCTTAGCCGCCTCGGAAACAATCTGGTTTACAGCTGGCATAATGAAATCAGCAAATTGCATCTCTGCAACTGGACGCATGCCATACATTGCTGCACCAACTCCAACCCCTGCAATTGCTGATTCTGCAAGTGGAGTATCAATCACACGTTGTTCACCAAACTGTTCATATAACCCATTCGTTGCACGAAAGACCCCTCCTCGTGCTCCAACATCTTCCCCAAGAACAAAGACTTTCTCATCTCGTTCCATTTCTTCTTTTAATGCTTGTGTAACTGCCTCGATATATGAAATTACTGGCATGTAGTTTCCCCCTTCCTATTCGGCGTAAACGTGCTTTAAAGCATCTTCAGGATCAGCATACGGTGCATTTTCTGCATAATCTGTTGCATTATTGATTAGACTCGCGATTCGCTCTTCCATCTCCTGTAAACTCTCATCCGTTAATAGCCCTACCTCACGTAAATAGTCTGCAAATGTATGAATCGGATCAAGCTTCTTCGCATCATCCACCTCTTCACGAGAACGGTAGGTTCTGTCGTCGTCATCACTTGAATGTGGCGTTAATCGATAACAAACAGCTTCGACTAACGTCGGCCCTTCACCACGTCGGCCACGCTCGGCAGCTTCCTTTACCGCTTCATAAACTGCAAGCGGGTCATTGCCATCTACAGTCACCCCAGGCATCCCATAGCCAATTGCTCTGTCTGACACATTCTCACACGCCAATTGCTTCTCTAGTGGAACAGAAATCGCATATTTATTGTTTTCACACATGAAAATACACGGCAATTTATGAACTGCGGCAAAGTTTAAGCCCTCATGGAAATCACCTTGGTTTGATGAGCCTTCGCCGAAGGTTGTAAAGGTTACAAAATCCTTCCCTTCTAATCTTCCCCCTAACGCTATCCCGACCGCATGAGGCACCTGAGTCGTTACTGGAGAAGACCCTGTCACAATACGGTTTTTCCGCTGGCCAAAATGTCCGGGCATTTGGCGTCCGCCCGAGTTTGGATCCTCCGCCTTAGCAAAATTTGAAAGCATGACTTCACGCGTCGTCATTCCGAAAGCTAAGACAACACCTAAATCACGGTAGTATGGTAGAATATAGTCTTTTTCACGATCAAGTGCGAACGACGCCCCAATTTGAGCTGCTTCCTGTCCTTGGCATGATACGACGAATGGGATCTTTCCTGCTCGATTTAATAACCACATCCGTTCATCAATTTTTCGTGCAAGAAGCATCATTTCGTACATATTTAACACCTTATCATCTGATAAGCCTAATGCTTGGTGTCGGTTTCCAGACATTGTATTTCCTCCTTTATTATGAATGGATTGCTAGTCCATCTACTGCTAATGCAGCCTCGCCAATAATTTCTGATAAAGTAGGGTGTGGGTGAATCGTTTGTGCGACTTCCCAATGTGCAGCATCTAATACTTTCGCAATAGCCGCTTCAGAAATCATGTCAGTTACATGTGGACCAATCATATGTATACCAAGTAAATCATCATTCTCTTCATTTGCTATTAGTTTAACAAACCCGTCAGTCTCCCCGAAAACTAGTGCTTTCCCAATTCCTTTAAAAGGGAATCTTCCCACTTTTACTTTATAGCCCTTTTCTACTGCCTCTTCCTCCGTCAACCCAACACTCGCAATTTCAGGATGACTATAAATACATTTTGGAACCGACAGATAATCGATTGGTGTTGGCTTTTTGCGTGCCAGATGGTCAACAGCTATTAGTCCCTCATGAGAGGCAACATGCGCTAGCTGCAACCCGCCAATCACATCCCCTATCGCGTAAATATGAGATTCCTTCGTTTGATAAAATTCATTTACAACGATTGAACCATCTTCAACCTCAATATCAGTATTTTCGAGTCCTATCCCCTTTACATTTGCACGACGACCAACTGAAAGAAGTAATTTATCTGCTTGAATTCGTTCTTTGTTTTCATTCATTTCATATGTAATCGATACATGCTCTTCGCTTTTCTCCAAAGAGTCCACGTCTATTTTTGCAGACGTCATTATTTGAACGCCCTTTTTCTTTAATAGTTTCGTTGCCTCACGGGTAATATCTATATCTTCTGTCGGAAGAATCTGTGGGCCAGCTTCAAGGACAGTAACATCTACACCAAAATCCGCTAGCATTGACGCCCATTCAATCCCAATCACGCCACCACCTACAATAATCATCGACGTCGGCAGCGACTCTAGTTCTAATGCTTCTTCAGATGTAAGAATTTGTGAACCATCGACGTCGAGACCTGCAATGGTTCTTGCAGATGAGCCTGTTGCTATAATGACATTTTGACCTATCAGCATTTTGTTTTCCTCACCATTTGCCATTTCTACAGAAACAGTTCCAGGTGTCGGAGAAAAGATCGAAGGACCTAGAATTCTACCCGTCCCTTCAAATACATCAATCTTTCCTTTATTCATTAACTGTTTAACGCCCTGATAGAGCTGCTTAATAATGGTTTCTTTTCGTTTCTGAACTTTCGAAAAATCAAGCGAAACTCCACTTGTCGAAACTCCAAAATCGTCCGCACGTTTGACTGTTGCAAAGACCTCGGCACTTCGGAGTAAAGCCTTACTAGGTATACATCCTTTATGAAGGCAAGTTCCCCCAAGCTTATCTTTTTCTACAATGGCTACCTTCAGCCCGTATTGAGCAGCTCGGATTGCAGCTACATAGCCACCTGTTCCCGCGCCAAGTATGACTAAATCGTACTCCTCTGCCACCTTCATCCCCTCTTTCTTTTCTATCCAAATTACTTTCGTCACAGCTTTTAAAATGCCTTCATTTGATTTTAATCGGATCTTTTACAAAACCATTTAAACCACTTACTGCTATATTACACCTTCTCGATATTGTTTTACAAAAGACTTACTTATTACCTATTATACAATGCAATGGTTGTCCCACAAAGCATTGACATCACAATATACATATATTCTTTATATACAGCTTATGTTTGAAATAGCATCAATATGATGTTCAATAAAATTAAGACCGGGTCCTAAGTTCAACTCTTAATTTCTCCTTCTTCAACTATTACTCAAATGACACAAAGTTGCAACTACTAAGATGTACATAATACTAGATTTCGGCTAAAATATTATATATGAACAAATAAAAAAGAGGAATGTAACTATGGGACGTTTTATTGCTTTAATGATTTTAATTATCCCAGCTGTCATTGCTGGTTACGGAATTAAGTTGATGCGAGATACGATTTTTCAACTATTAAATACACCTTATCCTTCTCTTCTAATTCAATTTACCGCTGGTTTTATTTTTTTTCTGGCAGGATTAAGCTTTATTGGTGGGTTTATCTTTTATCGTGATCGAAAAAATGGAAAAATTGCTCCTCGTTTTCAAAAGAGAAATCAAAAATAGAGCAGAGAAGCTTAACTTAGCTACTCTGCTCTATCTTCTTGACGGAATACCAATCTTATCTACCCAACGTAATACAGAACGTTGTTCGATTAATGCAGAAAACGACATTCGTTCTGCGATTACCATAAGAGAAAATGATAGGATAATCACAGCGGATTGAAAAATAATTGAAGTATGTGATACGGTCAAGAGTGCTAAGATTGCCCCTACTGCAGTTGCACCATTATCTCCAAGCATTGCCCGTCGATGCCCTTCAAGTACGAAGGTTAGATAAAATACCACTAATAAGTAAATCATCATCGTCAGAGAGGGAAGTGCTACTGTAAGCAGAAGGATTACTGTAAAAAAGAGGACTACCTTCCATACTCTCAATGGTCGAGTGTCAAATAAGTTCATTACATGGGGTAGCCATGTTAATAATAGAAAACAACGGATTCCTTCCCAGACGGATTGTGGTTGGTAATAATACGTAAACAGCATTGCAATGAGTAACGTTCCGATCACTTTCATAACTCCAGTTGTTACTTTTTTTTCTGCTACTAAACAGGAGAAATGCCCTTTTAATCCTTTAGGGTATGCTTGACCAAAACGATCATCTAAAAAGCCAATCAGCCAAATTCCAATTACATACGCCAATGCACCATAAGAAAAGACAAGCGACTGAGTAGGAGGAAAGGCACAAAGGACAGCATACGAAAAAACAACAAAAACACCTAAGCTATAAGGGATTTGCTGGCCTTCATAATTTATAGTTGTCCAATTTGCACAACGAAATGCAAACATACTTAAGAGAGCCATAACAGGTAAAAGAAGGATTAATATCATGATGGTCCCACCTCTCTACAATTACGCTCAATTTCCAACCACTGTTTGAAGCGATGCCGAAATCCAGTTACCGTTTTCCCCATTTCTCGATGCTTCATGTTCGTTTCGACCTCAAGAATTGTTGCATTTGCCTTTAATATATCGATTGACATCTGTGTTTCAACTCCAAAGCCTTCATATCGTCCCCGCAGGAGGATTGGAAGTAATTGACGATGAAATGCTCGTTGACCTGAAAGTGGGGCCTCTAATCGAATTCCGGTTTTCTTATAGACGATCGATTGAGCACGGCGTTTAATGAAACCAAATCCACTTTTGGCCCCTGGCTTCACTTTTGATATAATTACATCAGCTTTTTCTTCAAACAAGGGCTGTAGTAAATGAATGGCTTCAGCAGCACTTTCCTGTAAATCTGCATCTAAACAAAGGATATACTCACCTTCTACCTGCCTCCATGCCGCTTGAAGGGCCTTACCCTTCCCTTGATTTTTTGAGAAATGAATAGCATGCTCCGCTAATTTTTCTGCTAGCATACCTGTTCCATCCTGACTACCATCGTTAACAACGATCACTTCCAGCTCAAATGGAAGTGTACGCACAGCGTGAATCGTTTTCTCTAAGTACCTTTCCTCATTAAAAGCAGGGATAACCACAGAAACTTTACTCATGGCGTATCGCCTCCTTTTTTCTCCAAACATTAAAACGCCCTAAGTTTAAAAACTGGTTTCGAAGTTTGAAGCGAAGTTTTTCAAGCTGTAAGAAAATGTTTGATAGCCACTGTTTCTTTAAATCGTTTGGATGTACTAAACGGTGTATTCCTTTTAAATCTGTTATTCGGTCTCCAGCCTGAATTCTGTTTAAAAGACTTGCTCCCATTCCTGCTCTGCCTTTTTCTAAAAACTCATGTAGACTAATACGACAACCAATTAAATATAGATGACTTGCTCCTGACCAATGGGCAGCATGGATAGCAACATCCTCACTTGTCCCTACAAAGGTAATCGTTTCCGCCTCAATCCCATATTGCAAAAGGCGTTCCTTACCTGGTGATAAACCTTGCATATTTTCGTGACAAAGAATCGTGGCACCGCATTGAAGGCCTTCGATTGAAATGGAGTCCATATCCCCCAAAATAAAATCTGGAGTAAGGTTCATCCTTAAAATTCCATCTGCGGCACCATCAATCGCAATGATTTTCACTTTTTTCTTCTTTAACATGTTACGGACAGCCCTTAAATCATGTTCATAATATGGACTTCGTGCAACAATTAATACATCATAGCCATTTAATGATTTCAAGGATTGAGGCAGTTTTGGTTCAGTTAAGAAGTATGTGCATTCTCTTTTAGCATAATCAACAGTGTTCTCTACAAACGATGTAAGTTGATCTGGATAAGCTTGAGAAGCCTTCTTTAATAGAGCTTCAATCGTAGACGGAGTATATAAATGCACAGACGCTATTTCAGCAAAATCTCCCTCTTTCCGTACATGTAATGTATTGTCTTTTATGAGGATTTCTTCTCCGTTAAAGCATTCCCATTGCTGAAACGTAGTTATTACATCAAAAACAGGGATTCCTGCGTTAAGAAGCGTGGATACATTCGTATGCTTATACCGTCCACTCATCGAAGGCTTACCGTTAATGACAGCCTTCACACGCTTTTTCATTAGGCCCTCGACAGCCATGCCATCTAAATCTTCGTGCCAAATAAGGGCAATTGCTTCTGAAGGAATATAGCGTAATAACTCTTTTGTTCGTCTATGCTCATATACATTCCCTGTCAAAATCGAACTCATAACCAAAACCCTCTCTGCTTCATTTGGTTATAGTATGAGCAATTTTCGAGAATTTACCACAAGTTAACGAAATAGAAAAAACCGCCATAAGCTAGGCCACTGAAAAAAAGGTGGTTTTTCCTTTTTCAGTGGCCTTATGTAATGCGCGTAGCCGTTGCCCGATCTTAAAAGCCTTGCTACGAGTGGTTTTCTCGTAGCAAGGCGCGTAACGTGCAAAGCCATTACTTCTTCTTAGATTTACTAAAGAAGGTTTTCTTACTTATTATTCTCACTCTTTCAGCTAACCTTATGCTCGATTCGTAATTTATCCGCAACCATTGCGATAAACTCTGAGTTTGTTGGCTTCGCTTTTGAATGACTGACTGTATAACCGAATAACGATGAAATTGAATCAATATTTCCACGACTCCATGCAACTTCAATTGCATGACGAATGGCACGTTCAACACGACTTGCCGTCGTTTTAAATTTCTTTGCAATATCTGGATAGAGAACCTTTGTAATCGAGCCTAATAACTCAATATCGTTATAAACCATTGTAATGGCCTCACGTAAATACATGTATCCTTTTATATGTGCTGGCACACCGATTTCATGAATAATACTTGTAATGCTTGCATCCAAATTAAAGCCGTTGTTTGAGTCATGTCGACTTACTTGTGATGCTTGACTATTTCCAAGAATTAAAGATGCTGCCGACGATTTTTGAACAAAAGCTTGCTTTTGTCCACCAATTTCACGAATGTTTGAAATTAAAATTTCCATATCAAATGGCTTAAGTACATAATAAGAAGCACCTAAATCAACGGCTTTTTTTGTCACATCTTCTTGACCAAAAGCCGTTAACATGATGATATTTGGTTTTTTTGATAATTTCATTTGGTTCATTTTTTCTAATACAGCTAATCCGTCAAGATGAGGCATGATAATATCTAAAATTAAAACATCTGGTTGAAACTCTTCAACGAGATTTAAACACTCCTGACCATTATATGCAACACCTTCTACGACCATATCTTCCTGCGTTGCGATGTATTCATTCAATAAATTGACTAATTCACGGTTATCATCTGCGATACATACCTTCACTTTTTGCACGAAACGTCCTCCTCATTTCTAGTTAGTTTGTCATAAATGTAAATTTCGACAGTGATGGCTCATTTCCTTCTCTTTTTCTAAAAAATATTCGTTTTTTTTAGATTTTCTTTTATTTGCTCATTATTACTCGTGTTTTCGACCCCTTTCGATCTTAACCTACTTTTTATCCTAAGGTTTGTCGAATTTTCTTTATATTCATCATATCATAATTCCTTTGCTAATTTTAACTTTTTCCTAATAAAAAGAAAAGGCCAAAACGAGTTAGCTCGCTTTGGCCTCTTTTTTCTCTATTTCAATTCCTGCTTCTTCTAACATCCAGCTAATATGACATCCATATCCTGACGTTGGATCATTTACAAAAACATGTGTAACCGCACCTACAAGTTTCCCATTTTGAATAATAGGACTTCCGCTCATTCCTTGAACGATGCCACCCGTTGATTCAAGTAATTTAGGATCGGTTACTTTTATAACTAACCCTTTTGTTGCAGGTTCTTTTTGTGGAACCGAGCTAACAATCTCAATATCGAACTCTTCTACACCTTCCCCATCAACAACCGTAAGGATTTTTGCAGGACCTTCCTCTACATGGTTAGATAGAGTTATCGGCATTTTCGAGTCATGTATGTCGTTTTTTAATTTGGTTTTCGAATCTAATGTTCCAAAAATGCCAAACGGGCTATTTTTTTCAATAGTACCTAAAACATCTCGCTGCTGTGCAAAGCTTGCTAATTTCTCACCTGGGTCACCGTTACTTCCTTTTTCGATTGAAGTTACAGATGAACGAATGATTTGTCCATCATGAACAACAATCGGTTTCATCGTATCTACGTCTGAAATAACGTGACCAAGCGCTCCATATTTTTTAGTTTCAGGATCATAGAAAGTTAATGTACCGACACCCGCAGCTGAATCTCGGATATACAACCCCATACGATAAGAATGTTCCCCTTTCGCCTTTAAAGGGGTCAATGTCTTTGTTTGCATCTGCTTGTCACGCTTTATCGTAATTTCTAAACTTCTTCCCTCTTCCCCAGCAACTTGTACATAATCAGCAACTTCACTCATGCGTTGAATATCATGACCGTCAATTTGCGTAATCATATCCCCAATCTCAATTCCAGCTTCTTCTCCTGGAGATTGGTCGCCTTCCTCTGTTTGAACAAGATGATGACCGACTACTAATACTCCTTCTGTATTTAGTTTCACACCTATGGATTGTCCACCAGGAATAACCTCTGTTTTTGGTAGGACATTCACATCTACCTGCTTTATTGGAAAACCAGCAACTTCCATCGTCATTCGCTGCTTCCCTAGTTTTTCGCTTGAAATCATCGCTGATGCTGTTTCATTTTGATTATTCTTTAATGAAAAAGCAAGACTAGGTTCGTTCGTTGAAACAGTTATGGCATCCATTGAACCATGTGCTTCATAAAGTTCAGTGTTTTCCCCTTCAAACATGGTCATTGAAGTAGGGACTGTAACCCAATCCTTCATAGTTGATGAAAAACCTAAGCTAAGAAGGAACAGAAGAATACATATTCCTGTTGCTTTTCTAATTTGATCGCCTCTCACTCTCTTCACACTCCTAGCTCCCAGCCCACACCTCATATGGCTGTACTATTAATGTTACCTTGTGGACCTACATTTATAACTGGATTAGAAAGAAAAAAGCTAACCTTTATTGGTTAGCTTTTCATTTCTTTCTTGTGTTGCGCAGCAAGTACAAGTAATTCCTCCGCATGCTTTTTCGTTAATTCCGTCACTTCCACACCTGAAATCATTCGCGCAATTTCATGAGCTTTTTCATTCATAGACAAAGGTGTCACTGATGTTTTAACACGGTGTTCATTTTCCTGTTTTGAAATGTACAAATGTGTATCCGCCATAGCAGCCACTTGTGGTAAATGGGTGATACATAAAACTTGAGAATTCGCCGAAATACCGTGAATTTTCTCAGCTATTGCTTGAGCAACTCTTCCACTGACACCTGTATCAACTTCATCAAAAATAACTGAGGTTAATCCTTGGTTTGATGAAAAAATTGATTTTAACGCAAGCATAATTCTTGAAATCTCACCGCCAGAAGCGATTTTTGTCAAAGGTTTAAGTGGTTCACCTGGATTCGTAGCAATGAAAAACTCAACTTCATCCTTCCCATTTGGACCAAAATGACCGACGGGATTTTTAAGGTTTTCTTGTTTACTTGAGATTCTATCCTGAATACGAATATCAAACACCGTTTTCTCCATATAGAGGGCCTTTAATTGTTTATGTATCGCTTCGGTTAATTTCTTTGCGGCTTTTAATCGAATCTCAGTTATCGCCTTAGCTTCGACAGCGACATCTAACAATAATGAGTCAAGCTCCTCTTGTAACCGTTGAATTCGGTCATCCTTATGAATAAGCGTATCTAATTCGTCCTCAATCTTTGCAGCATATTCTAAAATATCCTCAACGGTTGCTCCATATTTTCTTTTTAACCGTTGAATTTCATCTAAACGTTCCTCAATCATTTCTAAGCGATTAGGGTCAAACTCCACATCTTCTATTTGATCTCGTAACGAAAAGGTCGCTTCTTCAAGTAAGTAATAGCTATTGCTTACATTTTCAAATAACGTGGCAAGGCTTTTATCAATTGAAGCGGCTTCTTCTAAGTGAGAAACAGCATTTGAAAGAAAATCAAGTCCTCTTCCGTCACCATATAAGCTTTCATAACCATCTTGGAGCGTTTTATAAAGCTTCTCACTATTAGAAAGCTTATGACGCTCTTCTGTTAGCCGGACGTCTTCATCAGGCTCTAAATTAGCCTGTCCAATTTCATCAAGTTGATAACGAAATAAATCAACTTTTTGTGCCATTTCTTGTTCATTTTCATTTAAAGCCTTTACTTGCTTTTGTAAGCTTCGTAACCGTCCATATAAATGTTGGTACTCTTCTAGAGTCGAGTGAAGTTCGTCCTTTGCAAAGCTATCGAGCATGCTAATATGGTATTCCGTTTGCATCAATGCTTGATGTTCATGCTGCCCATGAATATCAACAAGCGTTTGACCTATTTCTCGCAAAATACCGAGCGTAACAAGCTTGCCATTAATTCGGCAAATGCTTTTTCCTTGTGCATTAATATCGCGCCTTAAAATGAGCATGTTCTCCTCAATTTCTATGCCTAAGTCCTCCATTTTTCTCAAAACCGGATGTTCATTTTCAATACTAAATAACCCTTCAATTTCAGCCCGTTTTTCGCCATGTCGGACAAATTCAACCGAACCTCTTCCTCCAAGAAGCAAGCCAATCGCATCAATAATAATTGATTTACCAGCCCCTGTCTCTCCTGTTAAAACAGTGAGACCTTTTTCAAAGGGGATGGTTAACTCTTCGATAATTGCAAAATGCTTGATCGATAATTCAATTAACATTTCTCCCCACCCTTAAATCATAATCTATCTGGGAATGAACATACTTAAAGCATGTCTAAAAATCGTTCCGTTATCTCAGGAGTATCTTCCTTCTTTTTGCAAATAATTAAAATCGTATCGTCTCCACAAATTGTTCCCATAATTTCTTCCCAATCAAGGTTGTCAATTAAGGCACCAATCGCATTGGCATTTCCAGGCAATGTTTTCATGACAATTAAATTTTCTGAACGATCAATGCTGACAAAACTATCCATCAATGCTCGTTTAAGTTTTTGGAGAGGATTAAATCGTTGATCAGCTGGCAAACTATATTTGTATCTCCCGTCAATCATCGGAACCTTAACAAGGTGTAGCTCTTTAATGTCACGTGAGACAGTAGCCTGAGTGATATTATATCCTGCACGTTTTAACTGTTCAACGAGGTCATCCTGTGTTTCCACCTCATGATTAGCGATAATTTCTCTTATTTTTATATGACGCTGACCTTTATTCAATCGGATCACCTATCTTTTATTTAGTCTTATCTATATTATCTCCTGAAACGAGATGTAATTCAATACATACACACTTATATTTATGCAAATGATGAATGGAAATCATTATAGCATTCCTTTAATGTATACATGTTTTTATTCATCGCTCCTGTTAATCGTATTACAAAAAGGGGGTGTCACCAAAAGGGTTGTATTTTACCTTTTTGTGACACCCCCAATATGCAAAGTCCTACAGCTTTTAAAGCCTTACGATAAGCGGTTTTATAGGCAAAACACCTTCGCCGGTAGTTGAACGATAAGATGGAGACTCATGTATCATAAGAAACGGTGCCTCAGCCTCCACTTTTTTAGCTATGAGAAAGGTGTTACTCAGCTTTTGCTTTTAATTGCTCATGAGCAGAATGAACGACACCTTTTATCGTTTGGTTTGTTTTGATCATTCCTTGTTCTACTTCCGCTTTATGAAGATGAAGTAAAAATTCAATATTACCCTCTCCGCCTTTTATAGGAGAATAGTCGATACCACTAACATCGAACCCTTCATTCACAGCAAAAGTGACCATAGATTCAAGAACCTGTTCATGGACTGATGGCTCTCTAACAATCCCCTTTTTCCCAACTTGTTCCCGTCCTGCTTCAAATTGCGGTTTCACGAGTGCAACGACGTCTCCTCCCTGTAAAAGAATCGTTCTTAATACAGGTAATATTATTTTTAAGGAGATAAACGAAACATCAATTGTCGCAAAATGAGGAAGTCCTTTAACTAAATCCTCAGGCTTTACATAACGAAAATTTGTCCGCTCCATAACGATGACACGTTCATCTTGGCGAAGTTTCCAAGCAAGTTGATTATAACCCACATCTAACGCATAAACAGCTTTTGCCCCATTTTGTAAAGAACAATCTGTAAAGCCACCCGTTGAAGCGCCGATATCTAATACAACTTTATCTTGTAATGATAGCTGGAATACTTCAATTGCTTTCTCAAGCTTCAGCCCCCCTCGACTTACATAAGGCAATACGTCACCTTTTACACTTAAAGGGGCCTCCGTATCAATTTTCATCCCAGGCTTATCAATTCGTTCTGAGTCAGAATAGACCAAACCAGCCATTATGGATCGCTTTGCTTTTTCCCTTGTTTCTGTCAATCCTCGCTCGACAAGTAAAACATCGACTCTTTCTTTTTTTGCCATTGTTTACGCCCTTTGTTTCTTTCTTGGTACAAGCTCAAGTAATTTTTCCGTTACCCCCGCTGATGTTAAGCCAACCTCTTCTAATAACTCAGGGACACTACCATGTTCGATAAAGTAATCAGGAAGACCCATTCGAGTTACTTCGATATTACGGAAGCCTTTATCATGATAAAACTCTAATACTGCACTTCCAAAACCACCTTGAAGAGCTGCTTCCTCTAGTGTAAGAATTGGGATATTCTGTGAAGCCAATTCAATAAGTAATTCTTCATCAAGTGGTTTTACAGAATTGGCGTTTACAAGTTTAACCGATAATCCGTGATTACTTAATTGCTGAACGGCTTCTTCTGCCACTGGAATCATCGTACTGAAAGTTAGAATACAGGCATCATGTCCATCCTGTAATGTTTCCCATTTCCCAATCGGAAGCTGCTTAAGTGTCTCATCCATTTTAACACCATAGCCATTACCACGTGGGTAGCGTACAGCGATCGGACCGTCATCATATGAAGTCGCAGTATAAATCATATGCTGTAGTTCATTTTCATCTTTAGGATTTAAGATTTTCATATTCGGAATGTGACGAAGGTACGCTATATCAAAAACCCCTTGGTGTGTTTCACCATCAGCTCCAACTAGCCCAGCACGATCAATTGCGAATACGACATTTAAGTTTTGACGGCAAATGTCATGAACCACTTGGTCATAGCCGCGTTGTAAGAAGGTTGAATACACAGCAAATACGGGTTTTAACCCTTGTGTTGCCAAACCACCAGCCATTGTTGTTGCATGCTGTTCAGCAATTCCAACATCAATCATTCTTTCAGGAAACTCTTTAGCAAACACATCTAGCTTTGTTCCTCCAGGCATCGCAGCCGTAATCGCCACAATTCGCTTATCCTCACGTGCGATTTTCTTCAATGTTTCAGCAAATACCCCACTATAACTAGGTGGTCCCGGCTTACTTACAACTTCGCCAGATTCAATTTTGTATGGTCCTAGTCCGTGCCAGGTTCCTTTTGCATCATTTTCAGCCGGCTCGTAGCCTTTTCCTTTTTTCGTTAATACGTGAATTAGGACAGGTCCGCTCGTCTTCTTCGCATATTTTAAGTTTTCCTTTAAATCGTCTAGATCATGTCCATCAACTGGACCTAAATACGTAAATCCTAGCTCTTCAAAAAAGATTCCTGAGACTAGTAAATACTTCAAGCTATCCTTGACACGTTCTGCTGTCGTTGCGAGTTTCCCACCAAAGGCAGGAATCTTTTTGATTAGCTGTTCAAGTTCTTCTTTCGCTTTTTTGTATTTTCCAGCTGTTCGTAATCGTCCCAACACATTATGTAATGCACCTACATTTGGAGCGATCGACATTTCGTTGTCATTTAACACGACAATTAAATCCTTTTGTTCATGTCCGATGTGATTGAGGGCTTCTAGAGCAATACCACCCGTTAAGGCACCATCACCAATAATAGCAACCACATTCTCATCTGATCCCTTTAAATCTCTAGCAGTAGCCATTCCCATTGCAGCAGATAAAGAAGTTGAACTGTGCCCTGTTTCCCAAACATCATGCTCACTTTCATTTCGTTTTGGAAAGCCGCACAGCCCTTTATACTGACGAAGCTTATCAAACTGATCAGCTCGTCCAGTCAAAATTTTATGGACATACGCTTGATGGCCTACGTCCCATATAAATTTGTCTTTTGGGCTATCAAATATGTGGTGGAGGGCTAAAGTTAATTCTACAACCCCTAAGTTCGGCCCTAAGTGACCACCTGTAACTGAGAGCTTTTCAATAAGAAAGGTGCGAATGTCTTCTGCAAGACTTTCTAATTCTTTCTTTGAATATTGCTTGATCATGCTCGGGCTTTTTAAATCTTCTAGCTTCACGTAGAAACCCTCACTTTCGAGTCTTATTCTCTTTCCTCTTTGTTTTTCCATTTGAAGAAAATATTTTTATCTTTAAGTTTACCTCTAAAATGTATAACAATCTACCTACTTGATAAATAATCGCTGTTGCATAGTGAATGGCCACTGTTTTTCCAATCGCCTTACCTCCAACAGTTAGAGCGGCAACTACGCTCGTAAAAAGAATTGACAGCGCAAATTGCTGTGCAGATGTTTCTGAATAACCAAGCTGTAAAGCTAATTGTATCACAACATAAGCCGAAGCGGTCCCACTAATAATACCCGATATATCGCCAATCACATCATTACAAAAGTTTGCAAACTTATCTGCATTTCTTGTAATTAATACAGCGTGCTTTGCTCCCACTAGCCGCTCTGACGCCATTGCATGAAATGGCTTTTCATTTGCTGCTGTTGCGGCAATCCCAATTGTATCAAAAATAACACCAATCAAAACAATGACAAGGACGATGAACATTCCGACAGCCCACGTCACACCACTTAATAAAAAAGTGGAAAAAATTGAAAAAATAGCCGCTAACACGAGTGTGATAACGGCAATTCCCAAACTCCAATGTATAGATTTCAAAAGAGGTTTCATTTTCTCTCCTCTATTACCTTTATCAATGTCTATGTGGTGGAGTGGTCATTTAAAGAGTAAACTCTGTAGCTTAGGTCCAGTAGGCTTTCCCAACTCAGCACCATTGCGTCGCCGCAAAGGCGGTTTCCCTTTACGCTGAGTTTGACGCTGTCGCCAAACGTCAGACTGAATTACCACTTAGTCTACACTGTAATCCTCTTTAAATGTCAGTTGAACAGTCTAGGAGATTTCCTCAGCAGTTCCGTGCCCTTCTTTTATCCTCTTTTGCAGAGTAGATTTCAGATGGTAAGTTGCCCCTCTTGTTGGCCGACAAAAGACGCACCATTTGCCCATCATCCCCTCTATCTCCACTCAAGGCAGGCTACGCTGCAGACAACCTCCCTAGATTGCCTTTGCAGGTTCATACCCTCTACTCTTGAGCCATACACACGTATGGACCGAGTAGAAGGCCTCCACAGTAGAAGGGTCATCGCCCACATGCCTTTGCGGATCGCCCTTCTACCTTTTCTCCCAGCTTAGACCCAAGGCTGGGCGCCTCAAGCCAAAACAAGGAGCTTCATCGATGTGCCCTTTGGCGGATTTTTAGCCCCGCCTTCAAGAAGGGAGAACTGACTAGAATACTGCACCACTCTCATGTATCGCTATTATAGCATACGGAGATCATAAGCTCAATTCAAGAATGGACAATTAGATACTCGCCTTAATGATCACGATGAACAATGTACTCTGTTAAAGAATCAAGAAACGCATGGTCCATATTTACACCATATAGATATTCTTTTGCTTTTAAAGTATGCATAGTTAACAAAGTTTTTGCTTCTTCAATTCCTAATAAGCTTACATATGTACTCTTATTGTTTCCGTCGTCGCTTCCAACTGGTTTACCAATTGTTTGAACATCGCCCTCTACGTCAAGAATATCATCCTTAATTTGAAAAAGAAGGCCAAGTTCTCTCGCAAATTTACGAAGGTTTTCTACTTCTTCTACCTCAGCACCAGCTAAAATTGCACCAGCAATAACGGAAAAAGCTAAAAGATCCCCGGTTTTATGATGGTGAATATATGCTAAATCTTCTAGCTCTAACGTTTTATTTTCCCCTTCTAAATCTGCAACTTGTCCACCAACCATTCCCTCTGGCCCGGCTGCTTTAGCTAATTCCCGGATAAGAAGTAGTTGGATATGAGGTGGACTTGTTTGCAAAGATGCGATTAATTCAAAGCTATACGTTAGAAGTGCATCGCCAGCTAATATTGCGACAGCTTCCCCGAATACTTTATGGTTTGTTGGCTTACCACGTCGTAAATCGTCATCATCCATTGCAGGTAAATCATCATGAATTAACGAATAGGTATGAATCATCTCAATTGCACAGGCGATGTCGATACCATATTCAAGACTTTTACCAAAACTACGCAACGTTGCAAGTAAAAGTACCGGTCGAATTCGTTTTCCACCAGCCTGTAATGAATAAATCATTGCGTCCTTTAAGGATTGTGGAGCCTGTAGTTTTTGAATATGTTGAGGTAATTTGTCTTCAATGATGTCCTTTTGTTGTTGTAAAAAGTCCTTAAGTTCTTGATTCACTCTTCCTCGTCCTCCATCAAGCGAACTTCTTCAATTTCGCCATCTGCATGAAGGATTTGATCCATCTGCTTTTCAACTTTAACTAATTTTTCATGACACTGTTTGGAAAGGGCCATCCCTTCCTGAAACATTGAAATTGCTTTTTCTAAAGCTACATCCCCTTTTTCTAGCTGTTCGACGACCTCTTCCAACTTTTCCATTGCTTCTTCAAACGTAAGTTCTTCTTTTCTCTCCGACATATCTATCCCCCTAGCAATCCTATTATCCGATAAGCCAATTCCCTATTGTTCATGAAGTGTCCGTTTTTGTTTAACTTGACAAGCGAGTTCTCCATTATGAACCCTTAATGTTATATTAGAACCAACTTCAACTTGCTCAGTTGATTTAATGATGTTATTTGACCCTTCCTCATACGCTAAGCTGTATCCTCGTTCCATAATACGGAGTGGGCTTAATAAATTCAACTCTCCTATTAACCTCTGAAACGGTGTTTTCTTTGCTTGAAGTTGCTCATGCATTCGTCTTTGTAGCTCCTGATGTAGGTTCTGTACCCGTTCCCCTGCTTGCTTCACTTGGAGCTTAGGGTGGTTGCGCTGTAATCCTTTATCAAGATCAAAGTAGGAACGTCTTTGCTCAGAGATAAGGCGAGATGCCGATTTCTTTAACTGGTCAATATATCCGTCAAGCTGTTGCTCTTTCTGTTGAACTAGTTGCTCCGGATAGCGGAATGCATATGAACGTTGATAACGATTTAACTGACGTTTATGATCGTCCACTTGACCTTTTACCGTTCTTACTAAACGCTTTCGTAGTGAGGAGACTTGTTGCTGTAACGTGTCCAAATCAGGTACAGCCAATTCTGCTGCGCCGGTCGGTGTTGGTGCTCGTAAATCAGCTACAAAATCACTTATTGTAAAGTCTGTTTCATGCCCAACAGCAGATATAATCGGAACACTGGACTGTGCAATTGCACGGGCAACCTGTTCATCATTAAAGGCCCAGAGCTCCTCAATCGAACCGCCACCTCTCCCAACAATGATAACATCAAACCAATTAGTTAAATTAGCTTGCTCGATAGCTTGTTTAATGGAAAGTGGAGCTTCGTCCCCTTGTACAAGGACAGGTAAAAGCGTAACGTGAACGATCGGGCATCGACGTTTAATCGTGGTCATCATATCTCGTATCGCAGCTCCTGTTGGAGAGGTAATGATAGCAACTCTTCTTGGAAACCTAGGAATTGCCTTTTTTCTCGCATCAGCAAATAACCCCTCTTGCTCAAGGGATGCTTTCAATCTTTCATAGGCTAAGTATAAGCTTCCAACACCATCAGGCTGCATTTCCTTTACATACAACTGATACTGACCATACGGCTCGTACACATTGATTTCACCTCGTATGAGTACCTTCATCCCATCCTCAGGCTTAAAACGCAGAAAACGATTATTTCCTGCAAACATTACAGACTGAAGACGAGAATTTTGGTCCTTAACGGTAAAATACATATGTCCCCGACTATGATGCTTAAAGTTAGACAATTCTCCCCTTAACCAAACATCCTGTAAGAGGTAATCATCTTCTAATAGTCCTTTAATATGGCGAGTAACTTCAGAAACAGTTAGGATATTCTCTGTAGCCATTGCTACTCCTAAGCTCGACGTTCTGCAGACTGAATTGTATTTTCAAGCAACATCGTAATGGTCATTGGTCCGACACCACCAGGTACTGGTGTAAGATGAGATGCTACTTCTTTCACTTCTTCAAAGTCTACATCTCCACACAGTTTTCCGTTTTCACGATTAATCCCTACATCAATAACAACAGCCCCTGGCTTAACATGCTTTTCTTTAATCATTTTTGTAACACCAACTGCTGCAATTAAAATATCTGCTTGCTTTGTCATTTCTTCTAAATTCTTTGTACGTGAATGACAGTATGTAACAGTAGCATTTTCATTTAAAAGAAGCTGTCCTACCGGCTTACCGACAATATTACTTCGACCGACTACGACTACATGCTTCCCTTCAAGCTCAATATTTGCTTCTTTCAGCATTTCAACAATTCCATAAGGTGTACAAGGGAGAAATGTTTCTTCGCCTGTCATCATTTTCCCAATACTAATTGGATGAAAACCATCTACATCCTTGCTTGGATGGATTCGTTCAATTACCGCCTGCTCTGTTATTTGCTTAGGTAATGGTAATTGAACTAAAATTCCATCGATGGAAGGATCATCGTTTAAACGATCAATTTCTGCTAATAATTTATCTTCTGACGTTTCTTCAGGCAATTCAACAAGTACAGAATGGATCCCGATTTGCTCACAAGCCTTTTGCTTTGAACGTACATACGTAAGTGATGCTTGATTATCCCCAACTAAAATAACTGCTAGTCCAGGCGTAACTCCTGTTTCTTTCAACTGTGCTACTTTAATTTTCATTTCTTCTCTTTTTTTTGCAGCTAGTTCTTTTCCATTTAATAATTCCGCTGTCATGAGTTCTCCACTCCTCTATTCGCTTTTTTCTTTATTAATCATTTCAACTGATTTAGATAAAACACCATTTATAAAGCGCCCTGATTCTTCTCCCCCAAACGCTTTTGCTAGCTCAATGGCTTCATTAAATGTTACATTCATTGGAATGTCGTCAATGAATTTCATCTCATATAACGCCATTCTCGCAATCGCACGGTCAACATGTCCCATCCGATCAATGGTCCAACCTTGTAAATTTGCTGAAATAATCCGATCTAAGTCTGGTTTATGTTTAACCGTTCCTTCTACTAGTTCATGTAAAAATGGACTCGATACTTCCTCATCATCTAGAACACTGTGAAGAGCCGTTTCAGCATCTGTATCAGCTATATCCATCTGATAAAGAGCTTGCGCTGCGCGTAATCTTGCTAATCTTCGGTTCATGTAAACAATACTCCTTTTTAGTCATTCAAATATGTAGAATTAATATGTTGATAATAGCATAACACTTTTATCGAAAACAGAAAAATCTCGACTTTTCTCATAATCTTATCGCGAAATATAAAAAGACAGTCAAGTATTTCATCCCTTGACTGTCTCTATTATACCCCAATATTACATTTCTTCTTCAATAATCTCCGTTGATTCTGCAGTTTCAAACTGAACACCGACAACATGAACATTGACAGCTTGAAGTTCAATTGCCGTCATCGTTTGAAGTGCTTGTTGGATATTCGATTGGATTAGCTTAGCAACCACTGGCACAGACACACCATAGGTTATGATAACAGAGACATCAACTGTAATCCCATCTTCAGCTAATTCCACTTTTACACCTTTACCGTGGTTTTTTCTTCCTAGCTTTTCTGCCACTCCTGAGGCAAAGTTTCCACGCATTGTTGCAACACCTTCAACTTCGGATGCCGCAATCCCAGCAATCACTTCAATCACTTCAGGAGAAATTTCTACTTTTCCAAGCTCTGACTTTTGATCATCTAGCTCTAAAATATGATTCTCACTCATTGGCTATCCCTCCGGTTTTATGATTGATTGTTCAATCTCACAGACATAACATCATATGTTTCTAAAAACTTCGTATTAAAATCACCAGAAACAAACGTCTCGTGACTTAATAGCCTTAAATGAAATGGAATGGTTGTATCCACACCTTCAATCTCAAATTCAGACAATGCCCGCTTCATACGAGAAATGGCTTCTTCACGAGTATTCCCATACGTAATGACTTTAGCGATCATCGAATCGTAAAAGGGAGAAATCATATACCCAGGGTAAGCAGCAGAATCCACTCTCACCCCTAAGCCTCCAGGCGCTAAATAGCTCGTAATTCTTCCAGGAGAAGGCATGAAGTTCTTTGCTGGACTTTCAGCGTTAATTCTACATTCAATCGACCAGCCTCTAAATTCAACATCCTCTTGTCTAAATGACAGCTTGTTTCCGTTAGCCACATGAATCTGTTCTTTAATTAAATCAATCCCGGTTACCATTTCAGTTACTGGATGTTCAACCTGGATTCTCGTGTTCATTTCCATGAAGTAGAATTCCCCTGTGTTGTGGTCAAAAATAAATTCAACTGTACCAGCTCCAGAGTAATTTACGGCTTTCGCGGCTGCAACTGCTGCTTCTCCCATCTCTGCACGCTTTGCTTCAGAAATAGCAGGTGACGGTGTCTCCTCTAATAATTTCTGTAAGCGACGTTGAATACTACAATCACGCTCACCTAAGTGGACGACATTGCCATGGTTATCAGCAATGACTTGGATTTCAACATGACGAAAATCCTCAATATATTTTTCAAGATAAACACCTGGGTTCCCAAAAGCCGTCGCAGCTTCTTGTTGTGTAATGTTCATCCCTTTCACTAATTCTTCTGGGGTACGTGCAACACGTATACCTTTTCCGCCTCCGCCTGCAGTCGCTTTTATAATAACAGGATAACCAATTTCTTCAGCAACTTTCAAACCATCTTCAGGGGTATCAACAATCCCATCTGAACCTGGAACAATCGGTACTCCTGCGGCTGCCATCGTATCCCTTGCTACGTCTTTTGTTCCCATGCGGTTAATAGCATGGGGACTTGGACCAACAAAAATAATATTACAAGCTGCACAAATCTCAGCAAAATCAGCATTTTCAGCTAAAAATCCATAACCTGGGTGAATCGCGTCTACTTCTGTTAGTGTTGCTACACTCATAATATTCGTAAAGTTAAGGTAGCTTTTATTTGAAGCCGTCGGACCGATACAATACGCCTCATCTGCCATGCGAACATGTAAAGCCTCTTTATCTGCCTCTGAGTATACTGCAACGGTTTCGATCCCTAGCTCATGACAAGCACGAATAATTCGTACAGCAATTTCTCCCCTATTAGCAATTAATAATTTTTTTATCATGATTATTCCACCCCTATGCTATCTCGGTTCTACTACAAATAGAGGTTGTCCGTACTCGACAAGCTCACCATTTTCAGCTAAAACTTCTACGATTCTGCCTTTGACCTCAGCCTCAATTTCATTCATTAATTTCATCGCCTCAATGATACATACGACACTTTCGGAGTTAACTTCGTCCCCTTTTTTCACATAAGGCTCAGCATCAGGTGATGGCGCTGCATAAAACGTTCCTACCATTGGAGAAGTAATTGTATGTAAATTAGCTGTAGACGGTTGCTCTTGAACCTGCTCCTGTGCTTGTTCTGCTTTTGTTTCTTCAACTGCCTGAACAGGAGTCTGTTGGACCGAAGCTTGCTTTTGCACTTCCGTAACAGCAGGAGCTGTCGGTACTTGAATAGCTTGTACCTCATTTTTTTCTTTTCTTAATACAAGTTTAGTACCATCTTGTTCAAATTTAAATTCATCTAAACTGGATTGATCCATTGCACGGATAAGTTCTTTAATTTCTTGAACTTTTAACATAATATGTACACTCCTTCATTCTCATCCCTCAATCCTGTTATGCGTAAAGACCGAGTTCTGCAATTTATACCCTCACATTATAACATATAGTCTCTAAAACAAACGCTCATTTCTCCCACTCCTTATGATGATTTAACATACTTGTCTTATCATTTAATGATCTTTGGGAGAAAATTAGAACCATTTTGGTATAATCAATAGTTCGCTTTAAATAGAAAAAAACCTCCATTAAGTTAGTAATGGAGGGATGAAAATTTATTCTTCCGTTATTCCAACTTCGTTTTCATGTTCTTCCTTTATTAGAGCGTCTTTCTTATATTGTCTAAATACAGGAAACTCCGATAAATTGTCTGGAATCTTCCCATTTTCCAGCAAGATAATTTTAACGATATTTTTGTTTCGTGCCATATGGTACTTATCTCCATATTCATTTTCTTGCGTGAACTTTTTTAAATTTTGGTAATCTTCTTCTTGAATAGAGACAGTGTACGTACTGCCATCCCCAGACTCAAATTGTTGCTCAAACCCAATTTCAAATTCAACAATTTGAATATGATCATTCTTCAAATTCCGTGTTTGTTCAAGAACAGCCTTAGCTCCCTCTGTTAAGTCGGTCCATTCCATGTTTAATCGCCCCTCATTCTCAAGTTACATTGTCGTATTATAACATGACAAAAGTTGCAATGCACCTTGTTTACATAGTCATTGCTATTTTTTTCATAATAACCTTCGTTTATCAGCTGCCCAGCCAACAAATACCTCTATTTTTTGGCAGCGGCTTCGCTCAATGCTTAACCCGAAAAAAACAAAGGTCAAAAACCGTGGGCACTGAAAAAGGGTGCTTTTCCCTTTTTCAGTGCCCTCCTCGAAGCAATGTGCGGAGCCGTTGCCATCTTTTTAAAAGCCTGCTATGAGTGGGTTTCTCTTAGCAGGCGAGCAACGTGTGAAGCCATTGCTGCTTCCTAGCGTGACTTTCAAGGGGTTTTTCAGTGGCTTCCAAAAACCTTCTATTTTTTGGCATTGGCTCCGCTCGCTGCGCGTTTGGATGAAAAGGGCACTCATCCAAACTTTAAGACAGGCAACGGCTTCGCTCAGTGCTTAACCCGAAAAAAACAAAGGTCAAAAAACGACCTTTGTTTTTTTCGGGTTTATTTAGATGTTGGGTGGTAGCCTACTTTTACTTGCATGCCTTGGCCTAGTTGTTCTGCGGCCATGTTCATGATTTCCACAGTTTCTGCTTTTGATAATTCATCCGCTTGGACAATGATTTGAACTTCGTTGTCTTCAGCCATAACGAGTACGTCTTCATAACCTTTTGTCATAATTAATGTTTCTAGTGTTTGTTCCTTTTGTGCTAGACGTTGTAATGCAATTTTTTTGTCATGAGCTTCTACTACTAAATCAGCTGGTGAATCAGAAGAACCCATTACTTTTGTATATTCCTCAGCCATTCTACTGCGAGACTCTTCTAATTGTAGACGAATTGCTGCAAACGTTTCGTTCGTTGATGTGCTTGAAATCACACCAGTCTCCGTGAACTCAGCCTCCTCTAAATCCATGTCGAACTCTTCAGCTACATTGACAACATCCGTTACGTTTTCACTATTAACCTCAGAACCTTCTACTTCACCGTCTTCTACAAATGCCACATTATCACTAGGCCCTTGTGGTGAGGTAACGTAATACACCGATAACACAAAGATAAGACTCAACATTGTTAATAACCAAACTGTTTGTTTCTTTAAGACCATTTTCTATTCCTCCTTCGTTTTCTTAGGCATTACTGAGACCCGATGGGATGGTACATCTAGTACTCTACTAACCGCTTCTACAACCCACCCTTTTACTTGGGCGTTCTCTACTCCTTTTGCTACTACAAGGACTCCGCGGATATCAGGTTTTTGCTTATTAATTAAAACTGGTTCTTCCTTATCACCACTACGGATTATGACAAGCTGTTCATCTTCTGAAACATCTTCAACCTGTCTTTTTCCACCTTCTCGATCGGTTTCATCTGTGTTTTGTTTCTTTGTACTCGTATTTTTTTCATACACATTTCGCTCGGTTTCTGCCAAATTAATCATGATTGTCACATCGGAAATTCCAACAATTTCGTTTAAGGCTTCACGAAGTTGATTTTCAAATCGGTTTTCATAGTCCTCCATTGAATTTGGTTCAGCGGAAGATTTTTGTCCAAAAGCAGGTTCATCTTCTGAATCCTTCTCGTTAAAAACGGGTAAGGGTTGTTCGTTTGCTGGTTCATTGTTCAGAAGGTTCCCCACAATCATGAGCGCAATCCCTAAACAGCCGAGAAGCATAATGTAATGAAGAGGCCACCTTCGTTTTTTTTCACTTCCTTGTTTTTGGAATAGCTTTTGCAGCCATTGACGATCCTTCTGTTCGTCTTGATTCATTCTGCTCTTTTCCCTCCTTCCCATGCTAACGAAATTGTGTCTGTAGGAATTTGCCAACTTTCCGAAAGAAATTGCTGGACAGGCTTTAACTCAATCGTTTGCTCTGTCTCTTTTGTCTTAAGTGGAGAAGACGTATCGATTCTTACTGTACTAACAGGTCGTACTTGCTCTTGCATTTCCTCTTCTGATTCGTCTTCCTTTACCTCAGTTACTTCAACGTATATCGTTTTGAGGTCTTCCATCTCGACTGGTGCTTCAGTAGTCTCGCTAACCTCCACGTCAATACGAGCAACTTCTAAGGAATACTCCTCGCGTAACGTCTCTTCCACTTGTCTCTCTAGTTGGACAGCCACCTGTTCTGAAATATATGCAAGCTGTCCGAGCTCTATATCTCTTTTTTGCAAATTTATTGATTCTTCTACTGAATTTTTTTCGTTATCCACCTGATTTGATAGAGAAAACAGCCATTCATCCACATCTTTCGTAAAAATAGATAACAGCGGCTGTAAAATCATCACAAGCAATAATAATCCTACTACCATTTTTACGTAGCGCTGCATATTTGAATTTGGTAGCATTAGTTCCAAAATCGTCGCGAGTAAAATTAATAAAATGATATTCGTCAACCATTCTGTTAGAAATCCCATGCTCGTCCTCCTTTCATCTATCGAACCATAAACGATAAGTTACCTGCTGCAACCATTATCGTGATCGCTAGAAAAAACATAAGACATACGATTGCTAATGCAGCAAATACAAAAATCACAGCTTTGCCGATAATTGATAAGCATTCAATAATTGGACCCCCACCAAGCGGTTGTAGAACAGCCGCCGACAAATTGAAAATGATGGCTAATGACAAAACCTTTAACGCTGGAAATGCACATAGCATTAATAGAATCGCTAATCCAGCAATACCAACTGTATTTTTAAGCAAAACTGATGCACTCATAACCGTATCTGCCGCATCAGTAAACATCCTCCCAATAACTGGGACGAAATTTCCTGCAATAAATTTAGCTGTTCTTACCGTAATCCCATCAGCGACAGCGGTTGATGCACCTTGTACAGAAATTACACCTAAAAACACAGTTAGAAAAACACCTAATGTTCCAACCGCGATATTTCTTAAAAACGTTGCTAGTTTGGTTACTTTATAGTGATCCGTCAGCGTACTCACAATACTTAAAACCGTTGATAAAAATAAAAGTGGTAAAACAAAATTTTGGATTAATAATCCGCTTGTATTGACTAGAAAAATAATTAATGGGTGGAATAGTGTTGCAGATGTAACATTACCAATTGCCGCCATTAACCCTAGCAATAGTGGTAGAAGGGCAATCATAAAGTGGATCATGTTACTTACTGCCTCTTGGGCATAGCTAATCGCTACATGAAAACTATTTAAAGCAATAATCATTAAAACCATGTAGGTTATCGCATAAGCAACCTTACTAATCGTGTGCTGTTCAAACGCATTTTGCAATGATTGGAGAATCATACAGAAAACAGTTAATAGAATAAGCATTCCTAATAATTTTCCGTTAACTAATAACTCATGTAATAAAAAGCGAACAAATCCAAGCGCCCATTCTTTAAACGAGAAGGTTTTATCTCCTTTAACAAATTCCATGAAGGAACCTTTTTGACTCTCTGGGAGGAAACCCCCATATTCGGTTGAAACCTTTTCCCAATACGATCGAATTTCATCTAATTTTAATTGCTCTATTTGCCTCTCAACAAAGTCTTCATCTGAAGGCCTGTCCTCCTCTGCTGAGGCAGAAGGCATGAAAACTAATAAGTTAACGGCTATTAATATGAATATCCACCCTTTCCACACAAGTCACCCTCCCTTCCACTAAGCTTGTACGTTAATTTGGTAGTAATGATAAGACCATTTCAATAACTGCCGTTAAAATCGGTATCGCTAAAACGAGGATCAGCACCTTACCAGCAAGCTCAATTTTTGAAGCAATAGCTGCTTGTCCAGCATCCTTTGCAATTTGCGCGCCGAATTCCGCTATGTAGGCAATCCCTATAATTTTTAAGATGGTTTGTAAATACATCATGTTCATGTTTGCACTTTTGGCAATCTTCTCTAGCATTTGAATGATTTTTGCGATTTCATCTATGAGAAATAGAAAGATGAGAATACCGACAAAAACCGTTAACAAAAATGCGAAAATTGGCTTTTGTTCTTTAACAACGAGAGCTAGGAAGGTTGCGATTAGTCCTAACCCTACTATTTGTATAATGTCAATCGCAACACACCCCCTTTACCCTTGGAACAGAAACACTCCTTTAATTTTTTGAAATAAGTCATCGATGATGGTCGCAACCATATAGAGAACGACCACAAACCCAATAAGTGTCACCCAATGAGCCCAATCCTCCTTGCCCATTTGCTTTAAAACAGTATGAATCATGGCAACAACAATACCGATACCGGCTATTTGAAAGATTGTGTTCACATCATACACCACGACCTCTCCCCCTCCCATTAAGTCTTACATCATTAAAACAATAATTAGTAACCCTGTTAAAAAGCCAAGACTCTTTATCATTCGTTCATAACGAATCTGTTGGTCACGCGCTTCTCCCTCTTCTCTTTGTAAATGAGACAGGGTTAATTTTATTTGTTTTTGCTGTTGCTCTCGATCCTGTTGTCCAAGAGTTGCGCCGAATTGACTCATCACTTCTCGTTCATTTTGTAACAAAGCCGTGTGACTCCATGTTTCATCTAGACTTTTTTCCCATGCTTGGTGGGCTGTTTCCTCTTTATTTACTAATCGATAAGAAAAATGCTCAAAAAAATAGGAAATCGGCTTTGGCATTTGTTTAGCTAGATTTCGGCTTGCTTCCGCTAAAGGTGTGAGCCCGTAGAGAATTTCCGCCTCTAATGATTGAATCGCAACTTTAAGCTGTCTAATCTGTCTTGGTCTGTCACTTAATCGCTTTGCAAATTCAAAGCCAACCCAGGTCGTTGTTAAAAGAATGATGATTGCTCCGAATATTTTCATTGTATTTTCACCACATTTTTCAAATGACGAATTCGTTTAACGACCCCCGGTCTACCTGAGCGCGTGAGCTCCACACAGCGCTCAAAGGCATGCATTTCAAACAATGATCGGAGTGCTGGTCTATTCGTAATATCTTCGAAAGAGTAACCATGTGCTGTCGTTACAACAATGACACCTGCATGTATCGCTTCCTGTACTGCTAAACAATCTTCCTCACGGCCGATTTCATCAACAACTAATACATCTGGACTCATTGAACGAATCAGCATCATCATCCCTTCAGCCTTTGGACATCCATCTAGCACATCGACTCGTTTTCCTAACTGATGCTGCGGTACTCCTTTTATACTCGCAGCAATTTCTGAGCGCTCATCGACAATCCCCACTTTTAAAGGAGAAATGCCCCTTTTAGGAACCCCTTCACTTATTACGCGTGCAACGTCACGTAACAATGTCGTTTTCCCTGACTGTGGTGGTCCAACAAAAAGCGTGTTAAACCACCTTCCTTCGTAAAGTTGAGAAAGGATTTTTTCAGCAACTCCAATTGTTTGTCTTGCAATCCGAATATTGTATGAACTAATATCGCGAAGAGTCTTGACTTGTCCTTTATCTAAAACGACCTTACCAGCCAAGCCGACCCGATGACCGCCTTGGATCGTAATAAATCCTCGACGAAGCTCTTCTTCAAAAGCATACAAAGAATATTGGCTTAACTGATTCAATATAAATTGACCGTCCTCAGGCTTTACAACATAATACCCGTCTGCATGTTGAGGGTAATGCGGCTTCCCCGCTGCTATCACTTCCAGCGGCCTTCCAACGCGAAGGCGAATTTCTTCAATCCCTTCGCTCACAGGAGAAGGCAATTCTCTTAACAAATATTGAATGCGATCAGGCAAGACAGGTAATACCTCTCTCAACATTGCTACCCCCTCCTATTTTCGAATTCCAATTAAAATAAGCACAACACCCGCTCCAATGAGGACTAGCTTTGTCACAGATAGCCGGTCTGACATTCCGACTAACCCAATGGCAATTGACGTTACTAAGACGGTTGGTCCAATAATGGCTAATAAGGCATTAATCCCTACAGCCTTTTCTACACTATTTAGACGCAGCATTAGTCCAGCTGCAGTTAACTCTATTAATCCAGAAACAACTCGTAACCCAACCATTACAAGTAGCGCTGCTTCAATTGTGACAAACCACGTTTTCATACTCCCACCTCTAGGTTTATTTATGGAACGACTAACGAGTAACTGTCACTCGCTTTATAAAACCTTATGAAGGAGGGGACGAGTTCAGAACAAAAAAAGACGAGCTTGTTCTTTTAAATTAAGAACAAACTCGTCTTTTTAGTTAAAATCGTATTAAGCACGAGAGACGTAATCGCCACTACGTGTATCAATAATTAAAACATCACCTTGATTAATAAAAAACGGAACTTGAACCGTAAATCCTGTTTCAAGTGTTGCTGGCTTTGTTCCACCAGACGCTGTATCTCCTTTAATACCTGGCTCTGTTTCTGTTACTTCTAGTTCAACCGTGTTTGGAACCTCTACTCCTAACGTCTCACCTTGGTAGGTCATGATTTGAACGACCATGTTTTCTTTTAAGAATTGAAGTTCGTGTTTGATTTGGTCAGTTGAAAGCTCTAATTGGTCAAACGTTTCGTTATCCATGAACGTATGCATGCCACCACTCTCATATAAATAAGCCATGCGACGGTTCTCAATATGTGCTTTCGCTACTTTTTCTCCTGCACGGAACGTTTTCTCTTGAACTGAACCTGTGCGTAGATTACGAAGCTTTGAACGTACGAACGCTGCTCCTTTTCCTGGCTTTACGTGTTGGAAGTCCATAACTTGCCAAATTCCGTTATCAACTTCAATTGTTAAACCTGTTTTAAAATCATTTACTGAAATCATGTTTTATCTGCCTCCATCTTTCCATCCAGCTACTGGACATTCAATCACATTCCTTACTATACCAGTTTGAACCAAGTTTCTCCACTAGTTTTTAGTCAGCGATGGTCACGAGTTCCTTCGTTGATTTGGTAAAAGATCGATTCCCATCTTTTGTGATTAAAGTATCATCTTCTATCCGAGTTCCACCTACACCAGCAATATAAATCCCTGGCTCAACCGTAACAATCATCCCTGGTTCTAGGACCGTATCCGTTTTCATCGATAAAGTGGGACCCTCGTGCACTTCCATTCCTAGCCCGTGACCTGTTGAATGACCAAAATAATCACCGTAGCCTTTTTCTTTAATATAATCTCTTGTAAGAGCATCAGCTTCCTTACCAGTGATTCCCGCCTTAATCCCTCTCATTCCACGAATCTGGGCTTCTAATACCGTATGATATATTTCCGATAACTCATCACTTATTTGACCTACTGCAATGGTTCTCGTAATATCCGAGCAATACCCTTTGTAATACGCACCAAAGTCTAACGTAACAAGCTCGCCCGACTTAATTTGCTTATCGCTTGCCACGCCGTGTGGAAGGGCGGAACGATAGCCTGAAGCAACGATGATATCAAAAGAAGAGCTTGTGGCCCCTTGCTTTCTCATAAAGAATTCAAGTTCATTTGATACCTCAAGCTCTGTCTTACCCGGGCGAATATATTG
Source organism: Halalkalibacter urbisdiaboli (assembly GCF_002156385.1). GTDB lineage: Bacteria > Bacillota > Bacilli > Bacillales > Bacillaceae_D > Halalkalibacter_A > Halalkalibacter_A urbisdiaboli. The sequence continues at coordinate 26,826 of NZ_MVJM01000003.1, read as the reverse complement.
AATGATATGTGAGAAAGCAGCATCAGCAATATCAGCAGCATCTTGGATGAGGTTAATTTCTCCTGCATCTTTTACCAGTCTAAGCTTCTCAACCATTCCTGAAACCGGTATTAACTTAGATTGAATAAATTTTGAATAGAGCTGATGAGCTTCGTATGTAATTTGGGACTGCTCGAATCCAACATTTTTTAAGCCTAATCGTTCGGCTTGCTTTGCAACCTCTGCAAAAATTGGACTCGTATGTTGAACAATGGTAAAGTCCGGAGCTTGTTCCTTCGCTTGTTCCACATAACGGAAGTCTGTAATTAACAGTGCTTCTTTTGCAGAGATTAAAAGTACACCTGCAGTTCCGGTAAAATGAGAAAGATAGCGTCTGTTGTACATACTTGTTACGAGCATTCCATCAACCTTGTGTGCTGAAAACTGAGATCTTATTGCCTCTAATCGGTTCATTTACTCCTCTCCTCCCTCAATCAATGCAGCTAATGCTAGCTTGTAACCAGTAAACCCTAGCCCTACGATTTGTCCTTTCGTTACAGGTGCAGTAACAGACGTATGGCGAAAAGCTTCCCTAGCATGAACATTAGATATATGAACTTCAATAACTGGGATTGAAATGCTTGCAATCGCATCACGAATGCCATAGCTATAATGAGTAAATGCCCCTGGGTTAATAATAATTCCTGTTGCTTTTTCCGCCGACTCATGAATCCAATCAATAATTTCACCTTCATGATTCGATTGTAAACAGTTAACGTTCACACCTAGCTTTTGTGCTTCCTGATGAAGCATGAATTCTAAATCGGAAAGTGTTTCTTTTCCATAAACACCAGGTTCACGAAGGCCCAGCCGATTAAGGTTTGGACCATTTATAACATAGATCTCTCTCAACTCTTCACCCTCTCCCATCGGTCACTTTAACTATATACAAGTGGTTGCTAAGTGAAGCTATTGTCCAGCTTTTTCTTAACAATTATAAGGTTAATTATTCCATGACCATTGTATCATAGTTAGGGCTATTGAGAAACGAGGTCAGTTCCATTTCGGTCAACAAGTTACGATGCCGATTTTCGATGTTGCTCAGCATACTCGTACGAGATCGAGTAACCAATAAAGAGACCGTAAAGGACATATAAACAAAGGGAAGTAATAATTGTGTTTAAATCTAGATTTTGGACTGCCTTTAGCCCAGGAATAAACGGATTTATGACATAAAATACTAATATCCATAAGACGAAGCCAAAGCCAATCCCAGCCCATATGATGTGAATTTTTTGCATAAGCATTCTATAGAAGAAAGCAATACCAATAGACAATAATGAAATCACTGCAATACCGACTAATTGACCAATGTATGTTGTTTTCCAATCACCTAAAGCCCATGGCATTAAAATGAGTGCAGGGCCGACTCGAATAAACTTAAAATAAAATGCCAAATAACCAATAAGAGACCAGATCAGCCCACCAAATAATCCAATTAAGGCAACCTTCGCTCCATAAGACATTTGTTCAGGATGTTGATTTTGTTCAAGTTCTGTTTGTTTTTCCATTTAAGCCACCTCCACTAGCTAGTATTTCCCATCGCTCTCTTAACTCATGCATCAAAGTAACCGTTTACATTTATTTTGACATCATTTACCTTGAAAGTGTGTAAAATGTAGGAAAGAAGGGAATGAATAGAAGTGTTAATTGCTTTTTCATAGTTTATTTGGAGCTTTTGATGTAAAATAAAAGAAAATATCAATAAAAAATCTATACCATTTCGTTTTATTCACTCTTCCCCTCAAACTATAGAGTGTTTCCATATCCGGTGTTTAGAAGTATGTTTCGCTGTCATTAAAATGGAGGTGAGCTGACCATGCGTCGAGCAATGCAAATCATTGTTCCTTTTGTATTAATTATGGCATTTATTGGACTCGGTTATGAATTATTCTTTAATCCCCTTGGTTTTTTAAAACAACTTTTGTTTATAGCTGGGTTTGTCGCGGTTGTTTATCTTCTGTACCGCTGGTATTTATCAAGACGCTATGGCACTAGTTTGTTCCCTTCCAGACAAGGACCAACAAAAGCACAAATACGCAAAGCCAAGCGAACAAGTACTGTATCACAGCCTATTTTTAAACGCCAACCAAACGTGAAAGGTCCTAATAGAAGAAAAGCACAAACAAAAAGGTCGCATCAGCGTTCACCTTTAAAACGACGGGATGATCATAATCTAACAGTCATTGAAGGTAAGAAAAATAAAAAAAAGAATCGGGCTTTTTTCTAAGCTCGATTCTTTTCAGCTCCAATTTTTTAGAAAATGCTTTGTTTCTTCCCTCCCTATAGTTACTAGCTTCTCTTTCATTTCCTCACTTAATGAAAAATCAGTTGATTTTACATCTAGAATTGGAATAAAGACAATATTTTTGGCATGTTCTTTTTCAATATAACGTACATCATGAGCAGAACTCATTGTTTCGAACAGCGCCTTAAACATGACAACAGCGTTTTTAATACGCCTTGAAGGCACTTCTTTTAGTTGTGGTGTGAGCTGAAACCCAATGACTGGCCTTTGGTAGGCCTTTACTTTTCCATCACGAAACAGCCACATTGGGAAGTTACTTAAGATCCCCCCATCAACCACATACGAATACTTTCCAAAACCTGAGCGATGATACAGTTTTACAGGTTCAAAAAAATACGGAATACTACAGCTCATTCTAACAGCACGGGCAACTGAAAATTTCTCCGGAATCGCACCATATTGCTCCAAATCATCAGGTAGAACAATCATTCTCCCTCTTGATAAATCAGAAGCAACGATTCGTAATGAGTTCTTTGGTAAATCTCCAAAGGTTGAGATTCCTTTTGCCTTTAGGACATCCCTGAGCCATTCCTCCAATTTATCACCTTTAAATAACCCTAATTTAAAATATAAATGCACCCATTTGGCAAGCGAAAAGGGCAAAAACGAAATTCTCTCATCCTTAAACTCTTCAACATTTAGCTTATCAAGTAAATTATATATTTCATGGCTCTTATAGCCGGCTTTTATAAGAGCTGCGATAATTGAGCCTGCGCTCGTGCCCCCTAACCGTTCAAACTCATACCCTTGTTCCTCTATTATCTGGTAAGCTCCAATGAAAGAAAACGCCTTAACACCGCCACCCGCAAATACCCCGTCAATTTTCATTTCACATCACCCCGCTCTAGCCTATGCTTGAGAAGGCTTGCTTCGTGATAATTGATTTATTAGAAAAACGTCGATTCCAAAAAAAAATAACCACAGCTTATACTATGGTTATGAATTCGTCTCTTCACTTTTTCTTTGAACATTTCGAAGTTCTTCCACTCTTTCAGGTTCTTCTTGGAAATATTGTACGAGGTCACCAATTCGATCAATTGCATCCCAGCTAAGATGGTGCTCAATCCCTTCGACATCTTGATAAATATACTCTTTGTCTACTCCGATTAATTTCATGAAATCCTCTAACAATTCATGACGGTAGACAAGTCGTTTACCTACCTTCTTCCCTTTAGCTGTTAAGATAAGGCCACGATAGCGTTCATAAATAAGATAATCATTTTTATCAAGCTTCTGAACCATTTTTGTAACTGATGAAGGATGAACCCCTAGTGCCTCAGCAATATCGGAGACTCGCGCATAACCTTTCTCCTCAATTAATATAAAAATTCGTTCTAAATAATCTTCCATACTAGGTGTTGGCATAGGGAACCTCCAATAATTTCGATGCGAATTAACGTTCTCGCCTAATGACAGTACTCCCATTTTACTACAAATACTTACCATTGGACAAGGCAAAGGTAAGCTTGATTTAATCAAGTAAAGTATTCAATTTTAGCTTCAGGAAAAAAACGTTCAATGTAAGATTGGATCGTTTCTTTTAATACAACTGCTTCATCATCCTTATAAACATATTTGCCACGACCGTAACGCCCCCATTTATATTTTCGTTCTTCTTCATTCATTTCGAGCTTTGTTTTCGGGTAACGTTTTTGAATAATATTTTTTGCCGTTTTCGTAAAACGATGCTGAATTAACTCAAATGTCAAGTCCCTTTTTGCGTATTTCGGTAGCGTCGCTTCAAGCCTTTCGAAAAGTTCTAAATAACCTCCCTGCCAATGTTCGTGTAAGATGAGTGGGGCTATAATAAAACCTAAAGGATAATCCGCTTTTGCCACTTTACCTGCAGCTTCTATTCTCTCTAAAAATGATGAAGTGCCTGGCTCAAAATGCTTTATAACGTAATCGGAATTCACACTAAAACGAAACCGAGTATTTCCATTATGCTTTGCACCCAATAGGTGATCGACATAATGATACTTTGTGACAAACCGTAAACGGCCATGTTCCGTTTGTCCAATATGCTCAATTGTTTTCTTTAAGGAATGCGTTAAATGATCAAGGCCGACCACATCAGAGGTACAAGCGGCCTCAAAGCGAGTAATCTCCGGTTCCCTCTCCTTTATATAAGCATCTGCTGCAGCAAATATATCCTCCAAATTGACATACGTACGAATATAAGGTTTATTCCCCAATGTTGTTTGTAAATAACAATAATGGCAATGACCCATACAGCCTGTTGCAAGCGGAATGGCATATTCAGCAGATGGCTTTGATGTATCAAATTTTAACGTTTTTCGTACACCGATAACTAGCGTGGATTTGGCGTTTCGATATTGCTGAAGCTCGTTGTTTCCTGGGATATTTCTTACCTGGTTATGGGACGTTGTTTCCCGAATCTCAATTCCCATATTTTCAAATTTTTCTTTTAATTCACGACCAAGTGTGTATTCCAATGCCCCTGGTTCGATATAGACTAATTGGGGTGAAAATGGGTTCATGTTGCACCTCGTTTTTAGTATTAGAGTATGCAAAATCCGCTCATTCACCCTTCCAAATAAAACAAGAGGATGTTCCAAAAGGTTGTTTTCGACCTTTTGGAACATCCCTATAACTAAGACTTTTAAGCCAGCCCGAATTTTTCAGACTAATTTCTTATAGTCCACATTTTAATTGGGCACCACAAGAGGTACACGTGTTACATCCGCCAAGGTCTTCCACGGTACCTTCACGGCAGACTGGGCATGTGTCACCAACTTCAGAACCAAACGTTACATTAGTAGAACGAAGATCACTAATCGTATCTACTAAAACTACTTTTTTACTCTGCTCATCTTCTTCCATTTCGAACATTTCAATTTCTTCAAAATTGTTCTCTTCGGCTTTTAATGAGAGAACCTGTGCATCACGGCTTCCGTCAACATAGACAGTACCGCCCTTTGCACCTCCACGATATAAACGCTCATATACACCTTGTACTTGTTCTACTGTATAGCCCTTAGGTGCATTTACTGTTTTTGATAAGGAGCTATCAACCCAGCGTTGAATAATACACTGAACGTCTGCATGTGCTTCAGGTGAAAGCTCCATTGTTGAAATAAACCATTCTGGTAATTGATTAGGATCTGCATCAGGATTTGCCTTTAAATACTCTTCAACAATCTCAGCCTTTACTTCAATAAATTTCCCTAGACGACCACTTCTGAAATAGGAGAATGAGAAATAAGGCTCTAAACCTGTTGATACTCCAACCATCGTTCCTGTACTTCCAGTAGGTGCTACTGTCAACAAATGAGAGTTACGAATACCATGCTCTAAAATACCTTGACGGATATCTTCTGGCATTTTGCTCATATAGCCGGTATTAATGAATGCCATGCGAAGCTTTCTTGTCTCTTCTTCTGTTTTTCCAATTAAGAATGGGAAACTACCCTTTTCTTTTGCAAGTTCAATGCTTGTCCGGTAAGCAGTAGTTGCAATTGTCTCAAAGATTTGATCAACAAGTTGATTCCCATCTTCCGAACCATAAACTGTCTCAGTATAAATAAGTAAGTCATGGAGTCCCATAACACCAAGGCCAACTCGACGCTCACCTTTTGCTTGCTTCGTATTTTGCTCAAGGAAATACGGCGTGGCATCAATAACATTATCTTGCATACGTACACCCACTTCGACCGTACGTTTAAGTTTTTCGAAATTAACCTGCTTCTGTTCTTTTTCGGCCATTTCTGCAAGGTTAATGGCTGCAAGGTTACAAACTGAAAATGGTGCAAGTGGTTGTTCTCCACAAGGGTTTGTTGCTACAACCTTTTGACCATAGGCCTTGGCATTTGTCATGTCATTGGCATTATCAATAAAGAAAATACCCGGCTCCGCACTGTATGTTGCACAAATATTAATTAAGTTCCAAAGCTCTTTTGCCTTAATGATGCGATACGTTCGAACGCCATAGCCACGCTCTTCCCATTCACGAACGTCCCCAATCTCATGCCATTGCTTGTTATAAGCTTCCATTTCTTGTTCAGAGTAGTTTTCTACATCTGGGAAACGAAGAGTATAAACATCATCATTTTCAACAGCTTCCATGAATTCTTTTGTTAGACACACAGAAATGTTTGCACCTGTTAAAAATTCCGGATTATTAACCGTATAATTACCGCCAACACGTAGTTTTTCCTCTGCTTCTTTAATTACTTTATTTTCAAATCCACCTTGACCAGGAATAACTTTGAAATTAGCGATCCCTTGGTACATTGACTCCTCTATTGGAGAAAGCGGAGTAAACTTCAATTTATCTTTTACAAGCTTCTGAATTTGCTCATCCTCGGTATTTTCAAGTAAATAACGAAGAATTCTTGGATTTTGCATTTTCGCAATAATAAATTCCATAATATCCGGATGCCAGTCCGCGAGCATGATCATTTGAGCTCCACGTCTTGAACCACCTTGTTCAACAAGGTGAGTAAGCTTTGCAATATCATCTAACCACGATACTGACCCTGATGATTTTCCATTTACACCACGTGCTAGTGTATTTCTTGGGCGAAGGGTTGAACCATTCGTACCTACTCCACCGCCTCGGCTCATGATTTCCATCACTTGTTTACGGTGTTCAGAAATCCCTTCACGTGAATCTTGTACAAAAGGCATTACATAGCAGTTAAAATATGTAACATCCGTACCTGCTCCGGCACCATAAAGCACTCGTCCAGCCGGTACAAAATTCATATGAACGAGTTCATGATAAAATTGTTCAAAGGCTTCTTGTCTTTTTTCTTCTGTTGTTTCAACAGATGCTAACCCAGTTGCGTTTCTTTTTGCGATTTGCTCATAGTAAATTTCTAACGGTTTTTCAATCGTATCGAGGGAACGACTGACAATTCCGGAATTTGCTTCTTCACCTTCTAGCACGCCACGAAAGTCTTCATCGACTAACACTTTCGCTTTATTGTTTTCCCAATCAAGCTCAACGACAAATCCATAACCACGGGCTGGGAATTTTGGGTCGTCCTTTACAGTTAATACAACAAAGTCTCCTTCCTTTAATGTTTTCTTTTCTGTATCCTTGAACGTATAGCGGTCAAGCATTACGAGACGTGATACCCCTTTTCTTGTCGTGTGCATGTCCTCCGTAATTGCATGCACCTGTGGAAACTGCTCAATATCTTGATTTAACCTTTCAATATTGAGACGCATCACGTTTGACATCGTCATTGCCATTCGCCTCTCCTCCTTAAACTATATCTTCAATCATTAGTTGTCGATTACATCGATTCAGATTCTTGGCTAAGAATACCACATGTCTTTTCCCAAAATCAATATATTGTGCTCATTTTTATAAAAATCATACTATATATTGTGAACGTGATGATTAATTTTTAATTTGTCAACTTTGAAATGACTCAAAAATAATAGCATAAATGAGGTAATACGGTTTTTTGTCGTATTTTCCCGGAAAAATGAAGCATTTTGTTTCTTGCTAAAAGAAGTATTCCTTTCTAATCCTTGTCTGACGCCTTTTTTGACTAATATTAGCGAATGTATTGACAAAACTTTTTTTAGGTGTTCAGATAATAAAAACAATTCGTGGAGGGCTTTCAATGAATTTTGTTCTGCAACATGATGAAATTATTGAATCTTCTAAAGCTGTTGTTCAAATAAATGATCGCGGCTATCATTTTGGTGACGGAATCTATGAGGTTATTCGGATTTACAAGCAAAAACCATTTACCCTTGATCGGCATATTGAACGGTTAGTTGAAAGTGCATGCAAGCTTGATTTGACAATCCCATTCAGTCAAAAAAAAATGAAAGAGTTAATTTTTGCACTCATAAATAAAAATAAGCTTGTTGAGGGAATTGTCTACATTCAAATAACAAGGGGTGTCAGTCCACGAAACCACCTTTATCATCGCGGGGAAAATCCCATTTTAACTGGCTTTACACAACCCTTTACATTAGACGAAAAACAAGAGGGTTGGTATTGATCTGTGGTTAACGGATGATATTCGGTGGTTACGTTGCGACATTAAAACAATTAATTTATTAGGGAATGTCCTCGTTAAACGAGAAGCGGCCGACCACGGCTGTCACGAGGCGCTCATGCACCGTAACGGAATTATAACGGAAGGGTCTTCTTCTAATGTATTCATAGTGAAAGATAATGTTTTATATACACATCCAGCAACAAATTTAATTTTAAGGGGGATTACTAGACAAATCGTATGTCAATTAGCTAAAGCAGTCGGCCTAGCTGTAAAAGAAGAAACATTTCTAGTAGAAGCACTTCACCAGGCAGATGAAGTATTTATTACAAGTACGATGATGGAGGTTATGCCCGTTCGTTCTATAAAAGGCCAGATTGAGAAAAATTACACAATAGGTCCAATTACATTAAAGCTACAGAATCACTTTTCACAGAAAATCCAGGCTTTATCAAAAACGACAAGCACTCACTAAGTGAGTGCTTGTCGTTTTACATTTACCGACGATAATTCCAGCTATCTTGTTCATACCGTTCTTTGGCAAGCTCTTGAACAAAAGCCTCTTCCTCATCTGTTAATTCATATTGTTCCAAATGAATATTCAGCCCTCGTTCAAAGCCTTGACGGAAAGCTGCACTTGCCTCTTGGAGAGATAACGGTTCTTCTCTAAGAGCATTAATAGCAACAGCTTTATTTTTAAAGTTTTTTTGCATCCGCTCTCTAACTCGTTCACTCGAATACTTAAATAAGTCAAATAACTTATCCTCATCAATCTCAAGTATAATCGAACCATGCTGCAAAATAACACCTTTTTGACGCGTTTGTGCACTTCCCGCTACCTTCCGCCCTTCAACTACTAATTCATACCAAGACGGAGCGTCAAAGCAAACAGCTGAACGGGGGTTTTTTAATGCAGTCTTTTCCTCTTCAGAGCGAGGAATCGCAAAATAAGCATCAAGTCCAACAATTTTAAATCCTTCTAATATGCCTTCAGAAATGACACGATACGCTTCTGTCACAGTCGCTGGCATGTCTGGATGGTCTTCTGAAACAATAACGCTGTATGTAAGCTCCTTATCATGCAAAACACCTCGACCACCGGTTGGTCTTCTAACAAAACCAAGCCCGTACTGTTGAACAGCCTCCATGTTTATTTCTTTCTCCACCTTTTGAAAATAACCGATTGAAAGAGTGGCAGGGTTCCAGCCATAAAACCGAATCGTAGGAGGAATTTTTCCTTGGCTATGCCAATTTAATAATGCTTCGTCTAAAGCCATATTATAAGCAGGGGATCGATTACCTGAATCTATAAAACGCCATGTTTCTGTCATCATCATCGCTTCTTTCTTCTTATCTATATTACAAGTGTAGCAAAAACAATCAAGAAACGACAAGAAACTTGCCCTACGAAAGCAAGGATACTCATTGCGATTTTTCGATGGGAACATTATAATCAAATAAGAATAAGGACAACGATGTTATGGTGTTGAACGAAAAAGGAGTGTACGTGGAGTTATGGATGCTATCATTTGGATCATTGTAGCTGGTTTAATCGCCTACATTATCGTCAAGCGATTTTACAAACCAAAGTACTTAAAAACATTAACACAAGAAGAATTTATTAAAGGCTACCGTAAAGCACAATTAATTGATGTACGTGAGCCTAAAGAATATGAAGGCGGTCATATCCTTGGTGCCCGTAATATCCCAATGTCACAGATACGTCAGCGTATGAATGAGGTCCGTACTGACCAGCCTGTTTATCTTTACTGCCAATCAGGTGCCCGCAGTCGTCAAGCAGCTCAGTTTTTAAAGAAAAAACGAAAGGTTGAAGATATCTCTCACCTTCAAGGCGGCTTCCGTAAATGGACAGGTAAAATTAAAAAGAAATAATAAGCTGAGCTGTCTCTTCGAGGTTGTTCCAAAAGGGGTAATTTGACCTTTTGGGATAACCTCATTTTTTATAAAGGAATAGTCATAGCCGGTTAAGGAAAAATTATAGCTGATCCCATACTTTTAAGGAGGCTCTCAATGAACACGATACGAGCGCAAGAAATCGCTGCTTCACCCGTTATGGCAAATGTAACATTTAATGATGTGCCCATTTATATTCAACATGTTGACGAAACAAATGAAATAGCACGAATATTCCCTCTTGATGAACCACAAAAAGAGCAGACCGTCCCAGTCGCTCAATTGATCGAACATTAAACGAAAGGGTGTGGCGAAAGGCTTTTTGCCTTCCTTTCCACACCCTATCATTTATCTGCTATATCTTAACACAGGTTTACGTGCTGCTAATGTCTCATCCAAACGTCCTATCACCGTGTGATGCGGTGCTTCTTGAACGACTTCTGGATTTTCCTCAGTTTCTTTCGCAATTTGAATCATTGCATCAATGAATTCGTCCAAGGTTTCCTTAGATTCCGTTTCTGTAGGCTCAAACATCATACACTCTTCCACATTCAATGGGAAGTAAATGGTTGGTGGATGGTAACCGAAATCAAGGAGACGCTTCGCCATATCAAGTGTACGGACACCAAGTTTCTTTTGACGTCGTCCAGATAAGACGAACTCATGTTTACAGTGCTGCGTATATGGCAGATCGAAATACGGTTCTAGTCGACGCATCATATAATTCGCATTTAGCACTGCGTATTCAGATACTTTCCGCAATCCATCTGGACCCATTGTACGGATATACGTATAGGCACGAACATTAATTCCAAAGTTTCCGTAGTATGGCTTTACCCGTCCAATTGATTGTGGAATATTGTAATCTAGATCATATTTTCCGTCTTTTTTCATGATCACCGGCTTAGGTAAAAACGGAACTAACTCCTTCTTCACACCAACAGGACCTGAACCAGGGCCACCACCACCATGAGGACCGGTAAATGTTTTATGCAAGTTTAAGTGAACAACATCAAATCCCATATCACCAGGGCGAGCAATGCCTAGAATCGCATTTGAATTGGCCCCATCATAGTATAGCTTTCCACCAGCATTATGAATAATGGCCGCCATTTCTTCAATATATGTTTCAAATAAACCTAATGTATTAGGATTTGTAAGCATTAAAGCAGCCGTATCATCACCAACCACTTCTATTAAATGTGATAAATCAACTAAACCTTGTTCGTCTGTACGAACTGTCACAGATTCAAATCCAGCCACAGTCGCCGATGCTGGATTAGTTCCATGTGCGGAATCGGGAACAATGACCTTTGTACGTTGAAAATCACCATTTGCTTCATGGTAAGCACGAATCATCATTAGCCCGGTCCACTCCCCATGAGCACCAGCAGCAGGTTGCAGCGTTACCTCATCCATGCCAGTTATCTCAGCAAGGGACGTTTGTAAATTATAAAGTAGTTCTAATGCTCCTTGTACTTGCTCCACAGGCTGATAAGGATGAATATGCGCTAACCCTTCATAACGAGCAACTTGTTCATTAATTTTCGGGTTATATTTCATCGTACATGAACCAAGTGGATAAAATCCTGAATCAACACCATGATTTCTCGTTGATAACGCTGTGTAATGACGCATGATTTGGAGCTCTGATACTTCTGGAAGCTCTGGTTCGGATTCTCGGATAAATTCAGATGGAAGTAATTCCTCTATCAGTTGTTCCGGAACATCAAGATGAGGAAGGCTATGGCCAACACGTCCTGGCTTGCTTAATTCAAAAATGAGTGCCTGGTCCTTCGTTCTCATTGTAACGCCCCCACTTCTTTTGCAAAGGATTCAATTTCTTCTTTCGTACGTACTTCTGTTACCGCAATCAGCATATGACCACTACACTCTGGATAATCTCTTTCTAAATCATAGCCGCCAATAAAGCCTTTTTCTAATAGCTGATTATTGACTTCTCCAACTGGCTTATTTACCTTAATAACAAATTCGTTAAATGTTGGTTGACTTCCAACGATTTCAATACCATTTGCTTTGAATTGAGCTTTAGCATAAGCTGCTTTTTGAATGTTTTGGTAAGCCATTTCTTTAACACCTTTTTTCCCGATCGCACTCATCGCCACAGATGCAGCTAATGCATTTAATGCTTGGTTTGAACAAATATTTGATGTCGCTTTTTCACGACGAATATGTTGTTCACGAGCCTGTAACGTTAAAACAAAACCACGCTGCCCTTGATCATCCACAGTTTGACCAACAAGACGTCCCGGTACTTTGCGCATTAATTTTGTTGTCGTCGCAAAATAGCCACAATGAGGTCCCCCATATTGAGTAGGAATACCAAATGGTTGAGCGTCGCCAACAACAATGTCCGCACCAAAATGACCAGGTGGCTTTAATAAACCAAGTGCAAGTGGATTACTAGATACAACGAACATTGCTTTTTCTTGATGGGTAATCTCTTCAATCTCAGCCAGTGGTTCGATACAACCAAAAAAGTTCGGATATTGAATCACAACACACGCTGTATCAGTGTCATAGTTTGCTTTTAATTGCTCGAGGTCTGTAATCCCATCCTTCACATCAATTTCAATTACATTCAAACGTTGACCAATTGCATTTGTTTGCAAAACAGCACGCGCTTCTGGGTGAACTGATTTGGAAACAAGAATATTCTTCTTTTTCGTTTGCCCAGCACTCATCATCGCTGCCTCTGCAAGTGCAGTCGGCCCATCATACATTGATGAGTTAGCCAAATCCATACCAGTTAATTCACAAATCATCGTTTGAAATTCAAAAATTGCCTGCAGCTCCCCTTGTGAAATTTCGGGCTGGTAAGGTGTGTAGGCCGTATAAAATTCAGAACGCGAAATAACATGATCAACAATGGACGGTATGTAATGCTCATATACACCTGCACCTAAAAATGATGGCTTTTGTTTAATTGAGATGTTCTTTGAGGCTAACCGTTGAAAATAGTCAATAAGATCAGGTTCACGAAGGGCTTCTTTTATATTTAGCTCTCCCTTAAACCGGATATTAGCTGGAATATCTGAAAATAACTCCTCAATAGTATCGATGCCAATTACGGCAAGCATGTCTTGCTTATCTGAATCAGTCATCGGTAAGTAACGATGGTTTGACATATGTGTCTCCTCCTATCCTCTTCTGCGCTTATAAAACGGGGTTGAAACAACCTTAGCCTTTAAGCGTTTCTTTCTTACTTGTACATCGATTTCGGTATCGATGTCTGTATAATCAATTTCAAGAAGCGCAAGACCAACATTTTTCTTTAATGTCGGTGATTGAGTTCCTGTTGTAACAAATCCTATCTGTTTTTCACCATCAAACACTTCGTATCCTGTCCGCGGAATACCTTTATCGATCATCTCAAGCCCAACAAGTTTTCGTTGTAATCCTTCTGTTTTTTGCTTCGTTAGCGCCTCCTTACCAAGGAAATCGACTTCTTTATTTAATTTCACCGCAAATCCAATGCCTGCCTCAAGGGGCGTGATGTCCGGCGTAAGCTCCTGCCCATATAAAGGTAACTTCGCCTCAAATCGAAGTGTATCTCTTGCGCCAAGTCCACATGGAATGAGTCCTTCTTGTTCTCCAACGCTAAGAAGTGTCTCCCAGAGCTTGCTAGCTTCAGCTGACTGACAATACAATTCAAATCCATCTTCCCCTGTATAGCCAGTACGTGAAATGAGTACTGATACACCTTCAATATCAACATGTTCTACAAAGGAAAACGTCGGAATCGTCTTTACATCATCATTTGCTACCTTAGTTAAAATCAGCTCAGCTTTTGGACCTTGTAAAGCTAGTAGTGCGATCTTATTGGATACATCCGTAATCTCAACATCATCGAGTTGATGTTTCTTCATCCAGGCTACATCTTTCTCAATGTTCGAAGCATTGATGACGAGTAAATAATCGTCTTCGGCTTTGCGATATATGAGTAAATCGTCTACGGTTCCACCAGTTTCATAACACATGGCAGAATATTGAACTTGCCCGTTAATAAGCTTTGATACATCATTTGTTACGAGCATTTGCAAATAAGTTAGTGCCTGAGGTCCCTTAACTTCAACTTCACCCATATGTGACACATCAAATAAACCAGCTTTTGTCCTAACCGCCTCGTGCTCCTCCTTAATGCTCGAAAACTGTACTGGTAAGTCCCATCCGCCAAAATCAATCGTCCTCGCACCATAGCTTGAATACAAGTCATAAATTGGCGTTCTCTTTAATTCACTCATGTTCTTCCTCCTTTATAAAATCTAGTATGTATTCGCCAAACATACAAAAAAGGACAGAGTTATACACATACATGTATAACTCTGTCCTTTAACCAGAAAGTTTCGTTCTCTGCTAATGCAGGAAGTGTCTTCGTAGGTGGCCTGCAACAGCAAGCACTCTCCAGAGCTGCGTCGAGTAAGAGTCTTTTTGCCTGAGAGATTCGCACATTGTGCTTGCTCCTTCGGCGCCACGCACGTATTGGCGCAGTCTCTCCCCTTACTTTCATCCGCAATTTCATTCAATTATTAGAATCGCAATCATGATTTCTATAAAAATTGGGCAGACTACATACTAGCCCTTTTTATAGACGTCGTCTATGTCATCGTAAATATAATCTTATCCTATCAAGTCGTTGTTATTGACGCAACCACTAATTTTATAACTGTTCAAAAAGTTTCGCTAAGTCTAACTTTTTTGAAAGATATCGTTTTTGTAATAAAAGCAGTCAGAAAGGATGAATCGCGTCATGGAAATAAACATTAACTTTGACCAGAACTGGCAAAACTCTTTTCTAGAAAAACTAGATGAAGATGGCCCTTGGTCAAATTGGGAGCTATTCAAGTTGGCCTATGAGGCAGCGCAACATCAAGCTGTTCCAGATTTCCATGGATTGCTTGCCCCAAAGCATCTACCACAGCTTGAGCCTTTTCCTCATCAAATTGAAGTTGCCAATACTGTTATCGAGAAAATGAACGGTAAAGCAATTTTAGCTGATGAAGTTGGGTTAGGAAAAACAATTGAAGCAGGACTAATCCTAAAAGAATACATGATTCGTGGTTTAGTAAAAAAAGCGTTAATTCTCGTACCAGCCTCACTTGTATCGCAATGGGCTATCGAACTAAATACAAAATTTTATATCCCTGCAGTTGCTCAGAAAAAAGCCTATGTTTGGGAACAATGTGATGTAGTTGTCGCATCTATTGATACTGCCAAACGACAGCCGCACCGTGATATTGTTATGGATCAACCTTACGATCTGGTTATCATTGATGAGGCTCATAAACTAAAAAACCCAAAAACCAAAAACTATGAATTCATTCGGAACTTAAAAAAGAAGTTTTGCCTATTACTTACTGCTACTCCTGTTCAAAATAAACTTGAAGAAATATTTAACCTTGTATCTTTACTGAAGCCAGGTCATCTTGGTGATATCTCAAGCTTTGAAAAAGAATATCGTTCTAACAAACGTGCACCTAAAAATGAAGAAAAGCTTCGAGAGCTTGTAAATAAAGTAATGGTACGTAACCGCCGTGAGGAAACTGGGATTGAATGGACGAAGCGAATTGTTGAAACTGTTCCGATTACGTTCAGTGAAAAAGAGCGTGCTTTTTATGACGCAATCTCTAACCTAAAGGGCAGCTCCAATCACTTCGCTCTTTTAACATTAAAACGAGAGATTTGTAGTAGCAGAGAGGCCGCATTTATGACGTTAAAAAATATCATTGAGAAAGCACATGAGGAAGAAAGACGCGTGCCTGATGCGGAGAAGCTCATTCAATCAATCGGGGAAATAGATGGCCATGCCAAAGCTGAGAAAGCATTAGAGCTTGTGAAACAAATTGATGATAAAGTGATCATTTTTACTGAATACCGGGCAACTCAGCTTTACCTCCAATGGTATTTAAAACAAAACGGAATCTCATCCGTTCCATTCCGAGGCGGATTTAAACGCGGAAAAAAGGATTGGATGCGTGAACTCTTTCAAAATCATGCTCAAGTGTTAATTGCGACCGAAGCTGGCGGTGAGGGGATAAACCTACAATTTTGCAGTCATATTATTAATTATGACCTGCCTTGGAACCCAATGCGAATTGAACAAAGAATCGGTCGTATCCATCGACTAGGTCAAAAAAATGATGTTCATATCTATAATTTTGCCGTCACTGATACAGTGGAGCAGCATATTTTAGAGCTACTTTACGAAAAAATTAATTTATTTGAAAGTGTCGTAGGTGAATTAGATGATATCCTAACAAAAATTGAATTACCTGCAATTGAAGAGCATATGAAGGATATTTTAATGAACTCTGATTCTGACGGAGAAGTCAAAATTAAGCTTGATCACCTTGCTTCAATTATGAATGAACAACGTGACCAACTAGAGGACGGTGACTACGATGCAGCAGCAACATCTTCATAATTTTTTAGAACGTTATTTTGAAGCAAATGATAGTCCAGTTATCGAAAGTACACCGAGCCATTTAACCGTGCAGCTTTCGATCGAACTTGATAAACGATTAATGAACCGGCCATTTTACTGGCACTATCTTGAAAAAACAGGTGGAACTCCTCAGCCCGCCCAATTGACCTTTATTACTAACCAGGAAAATGCTCCTGAAGATATTAAAGGGGAACTCATTCACTTTGGAGCCCCAAGGCTTCACCAGCTGTTTGAATCAACACGGGAACTAGGCGGATTTATACGGTTGTATGAACAAGTTAATGCTTTAGGGAATAAATCGATTCCTTTACAACCTTGGCTTTGCCTAAATGCAAAAGTATCCTTTCAATGTGATCGGAAGAAAGAGGTACTACTTTCGCTCGGATTAAATCTAATACATGGCCAAATTGTACCTAACTTTTATGACCATATTAAAGATAAATCACTAACACCCAAAATACCTGACTTTTGTTTTAATCTTTCGCCGCTTATTACGCCGAAAAGTGGGATTCTCCGATTACAAAAGATGGTTCAAACCTATGCAGAAAATGAAGACCCGACATGGGCAAATGAGGCAATAAAACGGTGGGAAGCCGATCTTACGTTATTAGAAGCATTTT
The DNA here is from genome assembly GCF_002156385.1 of Halalkalibacter urbisdiaboli. Classification (GTDB taxonomy): domain Bacteria; phylum Bacillota; class Bacilli; order Bacillales; family Bacillaceae_D; genus Halalkalibacter_A; species Halalkalibacter_A urbisdiaboli. The sequence goes on along the minus strand of NZ_MVJM01000003.1, from coordinate 9,495 downwards.
ACGAGGAGTACGAAGAAAAACCAGAGAGCTATGAACTAGAAAAAGAAGCATTAAAAGAACAATATGAACCGAGAATTCATGTTGAAATTGTAAACGGTGGAATGTTTTATTTACAGCAGCAAGTCTTTCAATAGAAAAACCCTCTTGTTAAAAAACAAGAGGGTTTTTCTTATTACTTAGTGTCCAGTAGGGGCACCTGTTCCGGTAGTAATGATTGAAAAAATGGTCATAACCGAAAACCATCCAAAAACAATGAATGTTAGTGCCGCAAAACCAACTGCAAAAAAGTTTTTTCTGCGAAGTTCACGAATGACAGCGAACGCACAAAGAATTGCAATTAGCAAAAATACGATCGATAAAAACATACTGACTCCCCCTCCTTATGTAGAAGACTCTGCACCCAGATTCGTTACTCTAATTATAAATGGCGTAGAGAAGCACGTCAGCCTTAAATTATGACAAAGCTGTAACAAAATACGTTCTCTTTTTTAGCTTGGGCAATTCGTCTCTATTTTACTCCTTTTCCAACCATTTGTCGAGACAGAATCGATTAAACTAGATGTCTTACCAGTTCAACTTTGATTCCAGGTAATAGAAAAGGTAAGATAAGTATAAACCATTATTTTATCGGAGGAGATAGTATGAAATGGACCCAGATTCCTTTAGGGCCTTTACAAACAAATGCATACATCATTACAAACAATGCAAACGAAGCCATTATTATTGATCCAGGTGGAAATGGAGATAAGCTTATTACATGGCTAAAAAGTCATTCCCTTACCCCTGTTGGTATTTTATTAACACATGCTCACTTTGACCATATCGGGGCTGTTGACGAAGTCAGGAATGAATACGGATGCGATGTTTACCTACATAAGAAAGAAAAAAGTTGGCTCTCTGATCCATCTAAAAATGGCTCTGGTCGCTTCGCAGGGATTTCTGCCATTACCGTACGTGATGCTGATGTCTATATTACTGAAGAGACAACGCTCTCAATCGGTTCGTTTTCATTTGAAGTATTTGAAACCCCTGGTCATTCACCTGGTAGTGTTTCTTTTTTCGATAAAACAAATAACGTCGTCTTTTCTGGTGATGCCTTGTTCGCTAGCAGTATTGGAAGAACGGACTTATTAGGTGGAAACCATGAGCAATTATTAACAAGTATTCATAATAAATTATTAACTCTGCCAGAGGAAACTATCGTCGCTTGTGGTCATGGACAAGTAACGACCATTGGTCAAGAAATGGATAGCAATCCGTTTTTATCAGGATTTTAAAAGAGCGCTGAAAAAGGTGGTTTTTCCTTTTTCAGCGCTCTTTAAGTAATGTGCGAAGCCGTTGCCTGGTTTTGAAAGCCCTGCTATGAGTGGTTTTCTCATAGCAGGGCGAGCAACGTGTGGAGCCATTACTTCTTCTTTGGTTACAAAGAAGTAGTTTTTCAGTGGCCATGCTACGAGGGTTTCTCGTAGCATGGCGCGCAATGTGCGAAGCCATTACTTCTTCTTTGAATTACTAAAAGAAGGTTTTTCAGTAGCCTCCCTCTGGTCGGCTGCCGGCGCTCGCTTTCGCTTCCGCCTATTAAACCTGAGCCTCCCTCTGGTCGGCTGCCGGCGCTCGCTTTCGCTTCCGCCTATATAAAAAAAGAGGCCTCCTAATGGAGACCGCAAGGGGAGTAAATCGTATTGATACATGAACGATGAGGGGAGGGGAACTCCCTTTCATTGTCTTCACCAATGTATATATATATTTTATAAATAGTTTTCCACTATGTCAATAGTAGAAACTTTCTATCAAAACACAAAAAAACCGACACTTTTTTAAAAGAATCGGTTTTTTGCCGTGTATGTAACTACTTATTAATGACCACCAAAACTTGGAACTAATAAGAAAGTTGAGTAATACGTGAAGCCTACGAAGAAAATTGTTAAGTATGCACCAAAAATATAGATGTATACTCTCTCGGATAAGTTTAAATAGCTTAATGCTAATAATGCTCCTGTTTGTGCAAAGAATAGCAAAGCCATATTATACATATCACCAGTAAAGAACAATACAGAGAAAATCCCTGTCCAGAATGCTAATACACGAAACATACGCTCCATTTGGTTCCCCTCCTTTTCTTACCATTCGCTCTCTTTATAGAGAAAGCATTAAATCAGGATATCAAATGATTGAGTACATCAATATTATATACGAGTCCTTCTTTAGTGTAAATGCTTGACGATGGCAAAAATGTGTCACGTTCCTTAGTTACCTTCTAAGACAACTTTCGAATACGAACAAGCATGTGATGAGGAATCATTCATTAATATTTCCTCTTTTAAATTACTTTTTCCAAAAAAATACGAAAATATGCCATTAAAAAGCTCATGATGCATAGAACAAAGTGAAACTGGGTGGATATGAATCAACTCTTTAAACGTACAATTATGAATGGTGAAATGAATTTCTTCCTTGCCTTCTACATACTCAATTTCTGGATTTAAGCCTTGGTTTGTTGCAATCTCCTCAATACAATTAGCCTTCTCCTGTACCGATAATTGAGTCACTTCAAGATTTTTCTGTCTCACATAAAACTCAGCACTTTCAAACCCATATTTATAGCCAACTTGTTTCAGCGCTTTTAAGCCTTCGTCCCCTAAATCGGCAAGAGCTTCTAAGCTTAACTGAGCTAACCTTTGAAAGTCACGGTACGGAAATTGCAAGTGAATAACTTTATCTGATAATAAGTAAAAACGGCTAGGCCGCCCACCCTTCCCCGTTTTCTTAAGTTCAGAGATAATCATACTTACATCTTCTAATTTAGTTAAATGCAAACGAGCCACATTTGAGTGAATAGAAAACTCTTCAGCAATTTCAGATACAGTGACTCCCTCTCGTTTTTTTGTAATATATTCATATATGGAGAAACGTGTTGGATCAGACAAGACATTTGTAATTTTTAAAGTATCCTGCTTCACTTCGAACCACTCCCGAAAAATCCTTGATTCTTCTATTATATACAGATTTCTTTACAATGACATCTTATTCTTCCAACCTTCTTAAAATGGACATAGAAAAAGGCACACCACCGACGATGTACCTTTTTTACTTTCTTTTTCGTTTGTTCGCTTTTCCTCGTCTATTCAAGAGCAACGACAACCCCATAGGAAGAACTCCAAATACATGGGAGGATAGCGATAAACGTTCGGCCTTTCGTTGTTCACGCGCCATTCTCCGTTCCTCTTTTGGTTGGTCTATCCGGCGTACGAATTGTTCAGTTACAAATTTTACATAATCATTAAAGGACATTCTATCACCTCTATATCAAGAGTATGCCCATACATGCTAAGCTTTAAGCAACAATCCCTTTAATTCCTGAACAATTTGCATAACCGTTTTTTCAGTCGTATCAATAATAATATCAGCTTGCTTGTATAAAGGAAGTCTCTGTTGGAACAGCTCTAAAACCGCTTGTTTATTCTTATTTTGCAATAATGGTCGTGATTCATCACCCTCAGTTCTCCGAATAATTTCATCAATTTCACAATGTAAGTATACAACGGTCCCTCTTTCATCCATTATCTCCCTGTTTTCTTTACGGATGACAATTCCACCACCTGTTGTTACGAGCAGTGGCTTTTCCTTTAACTCCTGCAATGCTTTTGTTTCTAAATCTCGAAAATACTGCTCTCCCTTTTCCTGAAAAAGCTCCCGAATTTGGACTTGTTCTTCGTTTTCAATCCACTGATCCGTATCAACTACCTGATAACCCAATGCCTTTCCTAACGCCTGTCCAATCGTTGTCTTTCCTGACCCCATAAACCCTGTAAGATAGATCATTTGCTTCAATTTACGAAACCTCCCAATACTCCTCCAAATCATGTGTACCAACATCCAAATAAAGCTTAGCAAATCGTTTATGTCCAGAAGCTAACTGTGCCTCCAACGTAACGTAGACTCGTTCCATTTGGTTCTGTACCATTAGTGTAACTGTCCCGTGTTCATATGAAAAGATGTGAGTTTCAGGAATATCATTTTTTTTACTTAATTCAATTAAATCGGATACAGCGGCTTGTAATAATGACTCTAATAATAATAGATGCTCTTGTTCAGTTATAATACGCTTCTCGCTTAAATAGCTATCCAATTGATACGCGACAGAAGCACATAGTAACACTGTAAGAATGAGGGTTATTGGATAGACGAATCCTTCTTCATTCCTCATCATTTCTCCCCTTTCTTAAATGATACATGGCCATCATTGATCTTTTTTTAGAGAGGGAATTGTATAAAACTACTTCACATTCAACTTTTGTTTCTAAGCTGCGACAGTCGAAACGATTGACCTCTGCTAGCATCTGAACATGCCCTGTTCCATTTTTAAGCCGTCGTATTAGTCCAGATTGTGTTCGTTCAAATGTGATCTGATCTCCATTCCCTTTGTAAAGGACAAGCTTGTTATATGTGCCATCGATTTCTACACTTTCTTTCACTTCATGAGCAATTTGGTTTAAAAAAATCGTTAATTCAGCTTGCGAACTGTAGGTTGGAAGGTAGGTTTGATATGTGTTCATCATTAGCGGAAAAAGTGACACAAGTAGCAGGAAGGAACTAAGGATAAGAAGACTTTCGACAAGAGTAAATCCAGCTTCATTTTTTAGCATAATGACACCGTTCATATTTCCTTTGATTTGCCCCAATCCAAGTTACACAAAGTTGATATAGCTCGCCTTCTAACAGCCGTTCGGAGATATTGGCGTCAGAAAAAGGAAATGATTCAATTGATTCATTTAATAAATAGTGATGAATTTGCCTCTCCAAGTAGAAAGTCACTTCTTCTTGTTGACGAATCGTTAACCTTTCTTGAGAAATAGAAATTAACATAGGGAGAACAATCATCGTAACCATCGTTAATAAAGTTAAGGAGAGCATCACCTCAATCAAGGTAAAACCTTTACAATTCTCGATAGTAAACCCTCCCCTTTCCTAAATAAATGGTGTAAAAAAACTCACGATCATGAATCATAACTTTAATTGTTCCCGACTTACGCGGATTCCCATTTGGCAAAAATGAAATATCATTAATTCCCATCGTAACAGCAGAAAACATTATCTTATCGTGCTGGAACGCTCGTCTCATATATTCCTCCGTTGTGGAAAAACGAATCGTATAATAATTCTGTTGATTATCAACATATACTGAAGTTGTACGACCATTTGTTATCGCAATATGCTGAGCAAGTAGGAGATCCTCTTTTATTTGATATGCAATGTACTCAGTTTGCTCGGAATGAAAAGTAGATTGAAGTGTTACTGAAGGGATAATAAGAAGGAGCGATAATATAGAAAGGGAAATGAGTAATTCAATAAGGGAATAACCATTTTGGGTCATCGTGAAGACGTTTTTCTTACAATTTCACCGTCGATAAGATCCAGCTCTTCATTACCAGGACAATCTGTTTGTTCAACATAGCCTGATAAGTCTGTCAGCTGTTGCGGTGGGGAGCCTTTTTCAATTTCATAAGCATGCACTTGAGTTTGTAATAATTTTATTGTCGCATCACAACCTTTTTCACTAGCAACTTGATTGTTCTTTGTCATATTTGGAATAGCAATCAGTAATAAAATGGAGATAATCATTAATACAACAAGCATTTCAATTAATGTAAAGCCCTTCTCTTCAAATATGGAGTATTTCAAATAAATCACCTCAGAAAATAGTAATCGGGGTCATGCGAGGAATAGCTTAGCGGGAAAGTAATCTACTCAAACCTCCTTTCATCATAATCTTTGTTATAATTAGACACAGACTATCAAAATCCTTCATGACATCTGTAAAAATTTATCTTTTTTTGAGAGGCTGAATTGAATGAAAAACGTTTTACTTTTTATAATTAGAAGCTATCAACGGCTCATCTCTCCATTAAAACCGCCAACTTGTCGTTTTTATCCAACATGCTCGCATTACGGTATGGATGCAATTAAGAAGCATGGTGCATTAAAAGGAGGTTGGCTAACAATAAAACGAATTAGCAAATGTCATCCTTTTCACCCAGGAGGCATCGATCCTGTTCCTGATCAAGTAAAATTTATAAAGAAACAACCCAATAAAAAATAGGAGAGGATAAAAAGCCTGAAAAGAGCTTGCAATGGCCCCGTTCACTAAGCACCTTACAAGGCACTCATAGTAAGGGTTTTAAAACATGTAGCGACTCCTCACATTGCTACGGGGATGTCCCTAAAGGTTAAGAACGAACCTAATCTGTCCCCCTTGTAAAGGACATTTTAAAAAAGGTCATGCCACATGGAGAAGATGATTTCTGTATTGAACAGGGGTCATCTTCTTTAAATTCCTTGGTATCTAAAGTTGTTATAATACGTAATGTAATTTTTTATCTCTCTTTTGAGTTTTCCTATTGAATTACAAGGTTTAATATCAGCTTCATCTTTGAAATGCCCAAAGAAGGATTCCTGTGGTGCATCATCCCAAAAGTTTCCCTTTCTTGACATGGACTGTCCAAGGTTCATTTGTTTTACTTGTTTTTGAAAAGTTGGGTAAGTATAGTGAAATCCTTGTTCAGAGTGAATCAAAGATCCTTCTGCTAACTTGGCTCGTTTATTCTTCTTCAATTTTTATAATGTACCTGTAACTAGATCTAATGTCATTCGACTAGACACATTATAGGAAAGAATCTCATTCGTTGATCCATCTTTAATGGTTGACAAATAAGCCTTAACTTCCCTTCCCATAGTAAAGGTATGTAATATCAGTAAGTAACACTTTTCCTGGAACTGATTGTCTGAATTTACGTTTTAACAGGGGTTTGGTAGTACTAAATGTTCTTTAGTGGCTTTCAACATTTTCTTATAAGGATCGGCTCTTCTAATAGGCCATACCATCTGGTACTTCTTCATAATTCGGCGAAGTCGTTTTAAGTTGTATGTGAATTGAAACTGTCCTTCTAACGTCATCTTTATCTGACGTGCTTAACGATGTCTTCAGAATTACGGGAGGCGTCTCAGTTAAAAGAATCCTTCCGAGAAAGGTTCTATCATGCAAAGGAATTAGGAAAGCAAGGACGGATGGAAGAAGTAAAACAGCGGCTTTACGCTTTCTATCAAAAGGTAGAAGCGAGTGAAGTAGAAGAATTTCATCGAGCGATTCAAACGTTGAAGAATTGGCAAAAGGAAATATTGAATAGCTTTGCTTTTGGATTAAACAACGGGTTTATAAAATGGCTAAACAATCAAACCAAAGTGATTAAGCGAAATGCTTTTGGTTTTCGACGATGTGATCGTCTTCGTCATCGGATTTAATTGCCATCAGTACAAACATTATCAATTCGGGGTAGGATAAGAGGTGCGTCCTCTCCTCACTACCCCAACATTTAACTAGGAACCAAAAATTGTAAACACCTTCTGAGATCGTTGTCAATAAAAAAACTTCCAAAGGTTTTCCTTTGAAAGTTTTAAGTATGCGGGTGAAGGGAGTCGAACCCCCACGTCATAAGACACTAGATCCTAAGTCTAGCGCGTCTGCCAATTCCGCCACACCCGCGTATATAAAATGGTGAGCCATGAAGGACTCGAACCTTCGACCCTCTGATTAAAAGTCAGATGCTCTACCAACTGAGCTAATGGCTCTTGCATATTTGAAGATTATTCACTATATGTGTCTCTTCCTCTACTAGCTAGGCTTCGTAGTTCGCTGTGTCGAGACAACTCGTAGTATTTCGACGAAGTAGTGCTCGTCTCTACCAACTGAGCTAATGGCTCTTGCATATTTGAAGGTTATTCACTATATGTGTCTCTTCCTCTACTAGCTAGGCTTCGCAGTTCGCTGTGTCGAGACAACTAAGCTAATACTCTGGAATTTATAATAAGAATTTCCTCAATATCTTTCATGGTGACCCGTACGGGATTCGAACCCGTGTTACCGCCGTGAAAGGGCGGTGTCTTAACCGCTTGACCAACGGGCCTATATATAAAATGGCGGAGAAGGAGGGATTTGAACCCTCGCGCCGCGTAAACGACCTACACCCTTAGCAGGGGCGCCCCTTCAGCCACTTGGGTACTTCTCCTTGGCTCCACAGGTAGGACTCGAACCTACGACCGATCGGTTAACAGCCGATTGCTCTACCACTGAGCTACTGTGGAATAAGTAAAAGCGGGTGATGAGAATCGAACTCACGACATCAGCTTGGAAGGCTGAGGTTTTACCACTAAACTACACCCGCATGTTTTTTCTATTTAATTTTCATTACAAAAGTGATTTGTGGCGCGCCCGAGAGGAGTCGAACCCCTAACCTTTTGATCCGTAGTCAAACGCTCTATCCAATTGAGCTACGGGCGCATTTATAAGCGGAAGACGGGATTCGAACCCGCGACCCCCACCTTGGCAAGGTGGTGTTCTACCACTGAACTACTTCCGCATTGGCTGGGCTAGCTGGATTCGAACCAACGCATGACGGAGTCAAAGTCCGTTGCCTTACCGCTTGGCTATAGCCCAATATAAATGGTGGAGGGGGACGGATTCGAACCGCCGAACCCTTAGGGAGCGGATTTACAGTCCGCCGCGTTTAGCCACTTCGCTACCCCTCCATTAAGTTCTAAAAAAATTGGTATTGCGGGGGAAGGATTTGAACCTCCGACCTTCGGGTTATGAGCCCGACGAGCTACCAGACTGCTCCACCCCGCGTCGTTTTAAAAGAATACATCTTCCTCTTCTCGTGTTTCAAGAAGGTCATGCGTCGATGTTACTCGTAGCATTTTCATGATGAGAATGCTCGTTGCTCCACCCCGCGTCGTCATATAGTAATGGATGTTGTTTTTCACTGAAGAATACATCTTCCTCTTCTCGTATATTCTGAGAAGGTAATGCGTCGATGTAGATTAGATGGCGGAGGAAGAGGGATTCGAACCCCCGCGCGGTTTAACCCGCCTGTCGGTTTTCAAGACCGATCCCTTCAGCCGGACTTGGGTATTCCTCCGCATGAATTATATGGTGGAGCCTAGCGGGATCGAACCGCTGACCTCCTGCGTGCAAGGCAGGCGCTCTCCCAGCTGAGCTAAGGCCCCATAATAAAAGATTAATTAGTTATGCCTGGCAACGTCCTACTCTCGCAGGGGGAATCCCCCAACTACCATCGGCGCAAAAGAGCTTAACGACCGTGTTCGGCATGGGAACGGGTGTGACCTCTTCGCTATCGCCACCAAACTTTTTGACTTCAGATAACCGGCGAATTTCTTCGTCAGCTGCATGATCTTCGGTCATGTCACGTACGGATGTACACTCCATTCCTCAGTCACTTGCTTCCTCGAACTTCTTGGTTCTCTTTGTCAAACTAAGAATGTTGAGATGATTCTCTCAAAACTAGATAATGTGTAAACAAGTCACAATTTGAAAAGTGTGACATATGTCAAGAATGTTATTGGATAAGTCCTCGACCGATTAGTATCTGTCAGCTCCACGTGTCGCCACGCTTCCACACCAGACCTATCAACCTCATCATC
>NZ_MVJM01000002.1:1325271-1368877 GCF_002156385.1 Halalkalibacter urbisdiaboli | reverse complement strand
TGGTGAGCTGATTAGCTCGAATAAATAATAAATTGACGAGATTTGATTTTATCGAAATAAAACAATCTCTTTTTCGCTTGGCTTTTGTTCAGTTTTCAAAGAACTTATGCATCGCTCAATGGCGACTTTTAATAATATATCAAAAATAATCAAAGACGTCAATAAGTTTTTTAAAAAAAGACTAACTTATTGCGACAAGAAATAATATATCATGTTTTGCTATTTTGTTTCAACCGATAAATAAAGGGATATCAGGAAATGATATCCTCAATATGTATATCAGGTTGTTGAGCTAGGTGAATAATATCCCCTGATTTCTTCAACTTAACCATCGGCCTCGTTGGAGATAAATTATCAAAGAAAACAATTTCAGCTTCTTCCCCTGTCGTCAATCTTACTTTACTACCAACTGAAATTTTTATTAAACTATCAAGTAATGTTTGAACAATTCTATGATCAAACTTTCCGAATTCTTCTTTAGATATTTCTTCTAAAACTTGATACGGTGATCGCTTTGAACGATAATGACGCTCAGACGTCATCGCATGATAAACATCGGCCACAGCAACAACTTGGCTAAAGATATGCATTTTTTGAGAATCGGTACCAAGTGGATATCCACTTCCATCATGTCTTTCATGGTGTTGAAGAACTGCTAGTAATACCGAATCAGTTACCCCAGTAATTCCTTTTAACATTTTATAGCTATGAATAGGATGCTTTTTCATCTCCTCAAATTCCGAAGCAGTTAACGGACCATTTTTCTCCAAGATTTTCGGAGACAGCTTAGCCATTCCTGCATCAGCTAATGCACCACCGAAACCAATTTGCATCCATTCTCCTTTTTCATAATTTAGCTTATTCCCTAGAAAAGCAGCGAGAGCTCCGACCGAAACAGAATGATTGTAAATATAGTCTTTAGCCGTACTATAATGATGTAGAGTCAATAAATCTCTTGGATGTTCAATAACTCGTTCAAATAGAGGAAGAAGACAATTTCTAACTTCAATCATCTCAACACGCTTACCAGCTTGCCATGATTGAAACAACTTTTTATACTGTTTCACTGCCTCCATATAATAATCAAGTAGAGTAGAATCCTCTTTTACCTTTACTTCTTCCTCTTGGATACCATCTTCTCCCATTTCAACTGGCACAAATTTTTCCCCATCAACTAAAAAGGATTCAACCTCTACAGCTGGGACTAAAAAAACATCAAGAATAGTTAAATGCTCTTTTGATAAAACCGTCTTCTCTTTTAAAATCGGAAAGTCTGTAGAACTGAAAATATCTTCTGCTAAAATACATCCTTCAACTAACTGCTGCGGTTTAACCTTCATAGCTTATTCACTCCTACATAATGACAGCCACATTCATATTAAACCTATTATACGATTTGAAAGTTCGAATTTAAAGTTTAATCAAATACGATTTTATAAAAATATTAATTTATAGCTAAGCCGCCACAGTTGTATGCTGCTTTCGTTTAAACACAAGTTTAGAAAGTAAAATACTAACTTCGTATAGAAAAAGCAAAGGTATAATAACTAATATATCTGATAGAAAATCAGGTGGTGTAATAAGAATTGAGACAACAATTAATACGAAATATGCATACTTTCTTACTTTTTGAAGGCGATATGGGTTAAGAATTCCTAAGCTTGTCAAAAACATAATAATAACAGGTAATTCGAATAAAAAACCAAATGGTAAGGTCAAATGTAGTAAAAACCGAAAATACTTTTCAGTAGTATAGAAGGTTTCAAACATATCACTGGATAAACTCATTAAGAAATTAAGTACAATAGGGAAAATCACAAAATAACCAAAACTGATTCCACATAAAAAAAGCAAGAATAGTGATGGGATATACATTAACGTAACCTTTCTTTCCTTTTCCGAAAGGGCTGGTTTAACAAATAACCAAATTTGATAGGCAGCAGTTGGTATCGTTCCTGCAATAGCAATAACACCTGCAATTATAAAATAAACCCACAGGATATCACTTGGACCTAAGATCGCTAGTTTCATTGGTAAATCATTGACTAACGTTAAATAGATATCTTCAACGTAAATAAAAGCTGCAACAAAAAATAATGTAAAAAAGCCAAACGTTATCATGAGTCTTTTTCTTAATTCCTCTAGATGAGTAACTAAATCCATTTCACGATCATCCATTTTACAACCTCCACCTCATAATAAATGAATAGAAGACATAAGTAGTAAATCTACTTATATCTTCTACCTTGATTAATTTATTTGATCTTTTTCCGATTTCTTTTCTTCATCGGAAACTAACTCACGTGTTGACTTTTTAAATTCTTTCAACGTCGTACCAAATGCTCGTCCAATTTCCGGTAACTTTGAAGGTCCGAAGATGATTAAGGCGATAACTAACACAAGGATTAGCCCGGGAACACCGATATTTTGTAACATAACTATTCTCCTTTTAAAATATGTAATTGATTAATACTTAAAGCCTGTTATCGCAACAACAGCTGGCCGTGGCATAGTATCACCTGAACGATGCGGCCACATACTCGTTAAGTTATTTAAGTCTTTTGAGCGCTCACCCGGATGTTGAACTGCAACAAATAGGGTCGTTTCATCCGGTGTAAAACAAGGTCCAGTAATCTCTGAGTCTACTGGTGCAGTCGCAAAACGATAGGCTTCTCCTTGGTTTTCTCCCATTGTCGGGATAACGTAAATACCATTATTTCCAAATGAAGTGAATACTCCTTTATTCATTGCACTTCCTGACATATCAGTTACAGTCCATAAGTTCCCTTCACTATCAAATGTCAAATTATCAGGTGCGCTAAAACCATTCTGACTACCGCCAGCGGCAAAGATTTGGAAATCAAATGTTAATGAACCTAAATCATCCTTTTCTTCAATAAAACGAGTGATATGACCGTGAATATTTCCATGCTTATCATTATTTGTGTGAGCAATAAATACAGTTTTATCAAATGGACTAATTTCAACATCTTCTGGACGATCTGTTGGAGTTCCTCCAAGTAAGATCGCTGCATCATGAGTATGAACAAGTACATCAGCTTGTGTTTGGAATTTATCCAAAAGTTCAGAGTCACCCTTTGCTGCTTCTCGAACAGCATCAATTGTTAAAGGTAACCACTTTCCGTTTTTCATATCTGCAACATAAAGTGTTCCTTCTTCAAGAAGTTTGGAATTATCTGTCCCTCTTGATTTAACATATTTATATTTACTAATAAATTTATAAACACAGGCGTCTTTTTTATCATCACCCATGTAGACGACAATGCGTCCATCGTTTGTAGTTCCTACGGCTGCATTTTCATGATGGAAGCGCCCTAATGCTGTATGTTTTCGTGGTGTAAATTTCTCGTTAAACGGGTCTACCTCTACAATCCACCCATAATGAGTGTCATTTAATCCTGCATCAGCAGCTGTGTATTCATAATTTTCTTCTGCAGATAGTACTGTGTTCCAAGGAGTCATACCGCCAGAGCAGTTTGCAAAAGTACCTTGAACAGTGGTTGCCCCTCCAACAGTCTTTGAACCTTTAGCCGGCCCTGTTAAATTAAAAGGAGTTAAGCCGGTAATCCGTCGGGCATACTTAGAATCGGTATCCATTTTCCAAATCCCTTCACTATCTCGGTACACTTCAATGATTGAACCACCTTGGTTATAAAGCAATTTTTCAATTTGACTCTTTGTATACGTATCACCTTGTTTCTTTCCATGAACAAACAATTCACTTGAATACTCATGATTGACCCATAGTAACCCACGATCATTGGAACCATCGATTGGAAAAAACATTGTAAAATCATTGTTAAAACCAAAAGTGTCGCCTTTTTTGTTAATCTTATCACCGTAAGCAGCAATGACATCATATTTATAGCCTTTTGGTAGACGAAGCTCGTCCTTTGTACTTACATCGATTGGTGTAAAACCTAAACCAGACACTTTTTTCTTGAAACCAAACAAGTGGCTGTTTGCCTTTACCTTCTCTGCAGCACTGACTTTTTCAGTTAATGCCCCTAAACCAGTTGAAGCTACAGTTAAAGCTGTTACACCGGTTCCGACATAAGTTAAAAATTTGCGACGATTTAATTGTTCCAAAACAAACACCTCTTTGTTTTTAATTATTTATCATTTTTAATAGTAAAATATTTATATTTATACTAGATTAACAACTTGTAAATATTTGTATCATTAGTGTGAAGTTTGTAAAAAAAACTCTATCTCTCAATAAACAATCAAAAAACACCGACGATTTAAATCGCCGGTGTTAGCTCAACTATTCATCTGTAGGTTCTTCTTCACTCGCTAAATCTTCTGTTTCTGTTTCTGTTTCTGTGTCGATTTCATTCTCATCCAATTCATCGACTTCTTCATCATCAATATCAACACGAGCAACTGTTGCGACTTCCTCGCCTTCGTTTACTCTAATTAGGGTAACCCCTTGTGTATTTCGCCCTGTAGTAGAAATCCCTTCTACATGTGTACGGATAATCACACCACTAGCAGTTATAATCATAATATCATGGTCATTTGAAACAATTTTCAAAGAAACAAGTGGACCATTTTTCTCCGTGATATTACATGTTTTAATTCCTTTTCCTCCACGATTTTGGATACGATACTCCTCAATTGGTGTACGTTTTCCATACCCTTTTTCCGTTACGATTAATACATCGTGGTCTTCTTCAATAATGTCCATTCCAACAACACAATCATCATCCGATAATGAAATCCCTTTTACGCCACCAGCAGTACGCCCCATTAAACGTACATCTGACTCATGAAAACGAATCGCCATTCCTTGCTTTGTCCCAATGATAATTTCTTGGTCTCCATCCGTTAAACGAACACCATGTAGCTCATCATCCTCACGAAGATTAATAGCAAATAAACCACCGCGGCGAATATTTGCAAAGGAGGAAAGCTGAGTACGTTTGGCTATTCCTTGTTTCGTTAAGAAGAAGAGGTACGAGTTATCATCAAATTCTTCAATTGGGATGACCGTACTAATATACTCTCCTGGTTCAATTTGTAGAAGGTTGATAATCGGAATGCCTTTTGCTGTCCGACCTAGCTCAGGAATTTCGTATCCTTTTAGACGATAGACTTTCCCTTTGTTTGTAAAGAAAAGAATCGTATGATGAGAGTTCGTCGTAAATAAATGCTGGACGAAATCATCATCATTGGTTCCCATCCCTTGAATTCCTTTTCCTCCACGCTTCTGACTACGATACGTTGAAATAGGAAGTCGTTTAACATAGCCATTATGTGAAATTGTAATAACTACATTTTGGCGTGGAATCAAATCTTCATCTTCAAGTTGATCCTCACTTACAGAAATCGCTGTTCGGCGTTGATCATTGAATTTTTGTTTGATTTCTGTCAGCTCTTCACGAATAATTTCTAACACTTTTTCACCATCAGCTAAAATCGCTTTATATTCTGCAATTTTCGCAAGTAACTCCTGATATTCACCTTCAATTTTATCACGTTCTAAACCAGTTAAACGCTGCAAACGCATATCTAAAATCGCCTGGGCTTGTTCATAACTTAGTTCAAAACGTTCCATCAAACCGTTTCGAGCGATATCCGTCGTTTGAGAATTACGAATTAATGAAATGACTTCATCTAGGTGGTCAAGTGCAATACGTAACCCTTCTAATATATGAGCTCTAGCTTCAGCTTTTCGAAGCTCAAAGGCAGTTCTGCGTCTTATCACCTCAACTTGATGATTCAAATAGTGCTCTAAACATTCTTTTAGTGTTAATACCTTTGGCTGTCCGC
This sequence comes from Halalkalibacter urbisdiaboli, assembly GCF_002156385.1. Classification (GTDB taxonomy): domain Bacteria; phylum Bacillota; class Bacilli; order Bacillales; family Bacillaceae_D; genus Halalkalibacter_A; species Halalkalibacter_A urbisdiaboli. The sequence goes on along the minus strand of NZ_MVJM01000002.1, from coordinate 1,363,081 downwards.
CTACTAACGCTAATAGGTTAATTCCAAAGCTTGTTTGTAACGCTGTTTGCTTATATAAATTATTAAGAAGTACATTCGGGTTTGCATCACGGCGAACTTCAATGACAATTCTCATTCCGGTACGGTCTGATTCATCACGTAAGTCTGTAATCCCATCAATTTTCTTCTCACGTACTAATTCTGCAATTTTTTCAATTAACTTTGCTTTATTCACTTGATATGGGAGCTCACTTACAATAATTCGTGCCTTCCCATTATTGTCTTCGATATTTGTAACTGCACGTAGCACAATCGAGCCTCGACCCGTTTGGTATGCTTTTCGAATACCAGAGCGTCCTAGAATCTCTGCACCAGTCGGAAAATCAGGTCCTGGAATAAACTCCATTAATTCTGGAATACTAATCTCAGGATTTTTTGATAACGCTAGTACACCATCAATAACCTCTCCTAATTGATGAGGGGGAATATTTGTTGCCATCCCAACAGCAATTCCAGAAGCACCGTTAACTAAAAGATTTGGAAAACGAGCAGGTAAGACAACAGGCTCACGTTCAGAACCGTCATAGTTATCTTGATAGTCAATCGTGTCTTTATTAATATCACGAAGAAGTTCCATCGAAATTTTCGACATTTTCGCTTCTGTATAACGCATAGCTGCAGCTGCATCACCATCGATTGAACCGAAGTTTCCGTGTCCATCTACAAGCATGTAACGGAAACTAAAATCTTGGGCCATCCGCACCATCGTTTCATAAACAGCAGAATCACCATGTGGATGGTATTTCCCGATAACCTCTCCGACGATACGAGCTGATTTTTTATAAGCTTTATCAGCCGTCATTCCTAAATCATTCATGGCAAATAAAATACGACGATGTACGGGCTTTAACCCATCACGTGCATCTGGTAATGCACGGCTAACAATTACACTCATCGCATAATCCATGAAGGACGTTTGCATTTCCTGGCTAATATTTATCTCTTTAACTCTTGATTGGTCCTGTTCGGCCATTTAAACAAACCTCCACCTATATATCAAGATTCTTTACGTACTGAGCATTTTCTTGGATGAAATCACGTCGCGGCTCAACCCGATCTCCCATTAACACTTCAAACACTTCATCCGCTTTCATCGCATCTTCTAATGTTACTTGAAGAACCGTACGGAATTCAGGGTCCATTGTTGTTTCCCAAAGTTGAGTTGGATTCATTTCACCTAATCCCTTATATCTCTGAATACCTACCTTCGAACGATCAGAAACTGTTTTTAACACTTCGTCTAGTTCACGATCACTATACGCATACTGAATATCTCGACCTTGCGAGATTTTATATAAAGGTGGTTGCGCAATGTAAATATACCCTCTCTCAATAAGAGGTCTCATATAACGATAGAAGAAGGTTAAAAGAAGGGTGCGAATATGAGCTCCATCAACATCGGCATCTGTCATAATAATAATCTTGTGATATCTTGCTTTTTCAATATCAAAATCAGTACCAATTCCAGTACCAAACGCCGTAATCATTGCACGAATCTCATTGTTAGCAAGAATTTTATCTAATCGTGCTTTTTCAACGTTAATAATTTTCCCACGTAACGGAAGGATTGCTTGGAAATGGCGGTCCCGTCCTTGCTTTGCAGAACCTCCTGCAGAATCACCCTCAACAATATAAATCTCACTAATTGTTGCATCCTTAGAAGAACAATCCGCCAATTTACCTGGTAGTGAACTTACTTCAAGTGCACTCTTACGTCTTGTTAGTTCCCTTGCCTTTTTAGCAGCCTCTCTTGCTCTAGAAGCCATTAAACCTTTATCAATAATTTTTCGGGCAACTTGTGGATTTTCAATTAAAAAGCGGGCAAAATACTCACTAAATAATGAATCTGTAATTGTCCTGGCTTCACTATTTCCAAGCTTTGTTTTCGTTTGGCCCTCAAATTGAGGATCAGGAATTTTAACAGAAATTATTGCCGTTAAGCCTTCACGGACATCCTCACCTGTTAAATTTGGATCATTTTCCTTAAATAAATTATTTTTACGAGCATAGTCATTAATGACACGCGTTAAGCCTGTTTTAAAACCAGATTCATGCGTGCCACCCTCATGTGTATTAATGTTATTTGCGAACGAATAAATATTGCTTACATACCCGTCGTTGTATTGCACAGCGACTTCAACAGTAAGCCCCTCTTTTTCGCCCTCAATGTGAATCGGTTCATCATGTAATACTTCTCTTGAACGGTTTAAATGCTCAACAAAGGATGCAATTCCACCTTCATAGAAATAAGTGGCTTGCTTTCCTCCCTCGCGTTTATCTTTAATATGAATCGTCAACCCTTTATTCAAAAAGGCTAGTTCTCTTAACCGCGATGCTAGCGTATCATATTCATAAACCGTTGTTTCTGTAAAAATATCGCTATCAGGCTTGAAATGGATAACCGTACCTGTTTTGTCCGTTTCTCCGATAATTGATAAGTCAGCTGCTGGTACACCTCGATGATATTGTTGGTAATATACCTTGCCTTCACGGTGAACATAAACCTCAAGTGAAGTTGATAAAGCATTTACAACCGATGCTCCAACTCCGTGAAGTCCACCTGAAACCTTATAGCCACCACCGCCAAATTTCCCTCCTGCGTGGAGAACGGTCATAATGACTTCCACCGCTGGTCGTCCCATTTTTTCGTGAATCCCAACTGGTATACCACGACCATTATCCTCAACAGTAATGCTATTATCCTCTTCAATTGCAACGCTAATTGTATCGCAGTACCCAGCCATCGCCTCGTCAATACTATTATCAACGATTTCCCATACGAGATGATGTAAACCACGGCCACTAGTGGACCCAATGTACATTCCCGGACGTTTACGAACGGCCTCAAGACCTTCAAGGACCTGAATCTGACTTTCATCATAGGATTGTTGTTCAGAATGTTGTTGTTCTGCCACTTTCTTCACCTTCATTCCATATATCTACACGTTTCAGCCGTGTGTTTCTAAACTATGACTCACTTAACTCTGTTTCTTGCTCTTTATCCAATTGGGATTCAAAATCAGAGACCACTTGTGCTCGTCGATTTAACGTAACTGAAGAAACAGGTGAGTAATAAATTGCTTCATCGGTAATCACAATCGATTTTATAAAATCTGCTGAAATGGTAACATTCTTTTTTTTCTTTTCTTCCTGTTTTAAAAAGCCCTTTGTAACGGAAGACATTTCTTGGACATCATGATTTAATATCGTAATAATTTCTTTTGAACGTATTATGATATCTCCGCCTAAATGAATAAACAATCATCTCACCGCCTATGATTTTATAATCGTCCCTTGCTCCACTCTAAAAACGGCAGCATTATGCAAGGTCTCATGATCTAATCCATCGATATTTGTTGTTGTGACAAATGTTTGGACTCGTTGTTGGATTGTTTTAAGAAGGTGGGATTGTCTATAATCATCTAATTCCGATAATACATCATCTAGTAACAAAATAGGATACTCCCCAATTTCTGAGTGGATTAACTCAATTTCTGCTAACTTTAAAGCAAGTGCTGTTGTTCGTTGTTGACCTTGTGAACCATAAGTTTGCACATCATTCCCATTTACTAGAAAGCCTAGGTCATCCCGATGAGGGCCAAATAATGTGACGCCTCTGGCAACTTCTCGTTGTTTTTTTATTTTATACGATTCATAGAGTTCTTCTTTTATTTTTGACAAGTCCATCTCGTCTGATACGTTAATCGTTGGTTTATAAATGATTTCTAAGCGTTCCTTGCCTCTACTAATATCATGGTGAACCCCTTCTGCCCATTTTTGAAGCTGCATTAAAAATGAGAAACGTTTTTTAATAATCGTAGCAGCAACCTCAATTAGCTGGTCAGTAAGGATATCAAGCATATCCAATGACCCCTTTTTTATTTGGAGGCCCTTTAATAAGTGATTTCGATGCAATAAAATCTTTTGATATAATCCGAGCTGATGGAGATAGGTCTTACTAATTTGTCCGAGCTCCATATCAATAAAGCGCCGTCTAACTTGTGGACTTCCTTTAACAAGATTTAAGTCCTCTGGGGCAAACATCACGACATTTGCAGCACCAACATAATCGCTTAATCGCCGTTGCTCTAGTCCGTTCAATTTTACCTTTTTTCCCTTTGTTGAAATGATAACATCCAACGTTAATGGTCCCGACTTTTTCACAATATCTCCTTGGATTCTCGAAAATTCATTACCCCATCCAATGAGTTCTTTGTCTTTTGTCGTTCGGTGTGATTTTGCCAACGCTAAAAAATAAATGGCTTCAATAACATTTGTTTTCCCTTGTGCATTTTCACCAATAAAAACATTTATCTTTTCATCAAATGTAAGTTCACTCTGATGATAGTTCCGAAACTGTCGTATTTGCAGTGTTTTAATATACAATGAGACTCCTCCTACACAGAGACAATCTCAATGACCGTTTCATCAGCAAGCTTTACAAAGTCACCAGCAACGAGTTTTTTGCCACGACGATTTTCAAGCTCACCGTTCACATAAACTTCGTGTTCAGCAAGGTACCATTTCGCCATCCCACCGGTATCGATTGCTCCTACCTCTTTTAATACCTGACCAAGTGTAATGTAAGCTGTCGAAATCGTAAGCTGTTCCATGTCAAAACCACTCTTTCTATCCCTTTTTGGGCTAATTCACACGTATCAAAGTTAAGACAGCAATTCAATATGTGAGTTGCTGCCTTCCAACATTCGTTCATTCGATTTTTCTATCTTACTCTATTGTACTAGACTAAAGCCAACTAGCCAAGTCCCCATCTTAGCAAACTTCTCTAATAAAAGTGGTTTTTCAAGAAGCAAATGGATCATTCAACATGTACTAATACGTACGAACTGGTGAAAATAGGTGAAGATAATGATTATGGTCTGTTGGGCGAATAACAAACGGGCTCATCGCACCAGTAAAGACGATATGAATATCTTCACTATCAACAACCTTTAAAGCATCGATAACATTTTTTCCGTTAAAAGAAATTCTCATTTCTTCGCCTTCCATTCCATCACTTTGGATATTTTCCGTAACCTTTCCTACCTCTGGAGAAACGGATGTAATTTCAATCAGGCCATCTTCTAGCGTCTTCAAGTTAATAACATTATTTTTTCCCTCTCTTGAAAGTAACAATGCTCGCTCTAATGTATGGAGAAAAGGTTTTGTTTTTAATTTAAACGATGTTTTGGATTGTGTTGGGATCATGTTTTTTGTAACTGGGTATTTTCCTTCTAACAATCTTGAAAAGAAAAGCAAGTTCTCTAATTTGAACAATACTTGGTTCTCTGTGACTACAACATCTATCAGTTCATTTGTATCATCCAAAATTTTACTTAATTCATTTAAACTTTTTCCAGGGATAACCACATTCGAAAACGACAGGTTTTCATCGTTTTTTTCAATTGTCGCTTTTCTCATTGCTAAACGATGGCTATCTGTTGCAGTACAGATTAACTCACCTTCCTCTGTCTCTAAGTTTACACCTGTCAACACAGGGCGTGTTTCCTGAGTGGACACCGCGAAAACCGTTTGTCGAATCATGTTCTTTAACATATCCTGCGGTAGACGAAATGTAAGATTTTCTTCCAATTGAGGCAATCTAGGATATTCTTCTGGATCGAGTCCGTTTAGATTAAATACCGATGAAGCGGAACGTATCGTTGTTGCAAATTGGTCTTTAACGATAATCTCAATTTCCTCACCAGGTAACTTTTTAACAATTTCCGCAAAAAAACGAGCTTGAAGAACGATGCTACCTTCTTCAGAAATAGTGGCAATTTCATTCCCGTCCGATTCTTTAGGGATGAATGTTTCTATCGATACATCAGAGTCACTTCCCGTTAACGTAACACCTTCATGAGTAGCGACAATTTTAATCCCCGTCAAAATTGGAATTGTCGTTCTAGATGAAACGGCTTTTGCAACATGTTGAACATCATGAACAAAGCGCTCTCGATTAATAACAAAATGCATATTTGAAAATCTCCTTTATTAATTAATCTTTTTATAAATAAGTAGAAGTACTAGTAATAGGCGCTGTGAATTTGTGAATAACTCATCTAAACCTAACGCCGAGTAGATATCCACATGTGGGCAATATGTTGATAAGGGTGTTCAAGTTATTCACATAATCCACTATGACGAACGAAGCTGGTCCATTATTTCTTGAATCTTTTGTTGTAGTTCTTGATCGGTAGTTAGCATTTTTGAAATTTTTTCATGCGCATGGATGACTGTTGTATGGTCCCGTCCTCCAAACTCACTACCGATTTTCGGTAAAGAGGAATCTGTCATTTCTCTAGAAAGATACATGGCAATTTGTCGTGGGAACGCAACAGACTTTGTCCGCTTTTTTGCCTTGAAATCCTCTAATTTCACTTGATAGAATTCGCCAACTAACTTTTGAATATCGGTAATCGTTAAAACTTTCGGCTTGGAGTTTGGAATAATGTCCTTTAATGCTTCTGCGGCCAGATCTGCGTTCATATCTTGATTAATTAATGAAGAATAGGCAACTACTCGAATGAGAGCTCCCTCTAATTCACGAATATTAGTATCGATTTGATTGGCAATATAAAGCATAACTTCATTTGGAATATCAAGATTTTCTGCCTTTGCTTTTTTTCGTAGAATGGCAATACGTGTCTCTAGGTCTGGAGGTGTAATATCAGTGATAAGTCCCCATTCAAATCGAGAACGAAGACGATCTTCTAGTGTCGGAATTTCCTTAGGTGGTCGGTCACTTGAAATCACAATTTGTTTCGATTCCTCATGCAAAGCATTAAATGTATGGAAAAATTCCTCTTGTGTTTGTTCTTTTCCGGCTAAAAACTGAATATCATCTATAAGAAGCACGTCGACACTTCTGTATTTATTACGGAAATTAACAGCTCGATTATCTCGGATTGCATTAATAAATTCATTTGTAAACTTTTCTGATGATAAATAGACAACCTTCGCATCTGGTTTATGATCCATAACATAGTGGCCAATCGCATGCATAAGATGGGTTTTACCAAGTCCAACTCCGCCGTATATAAAGAGCGGATTGTATGCTTTAGCTGGTGCTTCGGCAACAGCTAATGAAGCAGCATGAGCAAAACGATTTCCTGATCCAATTACGAACGTATCAAACGTATATTTTTCGTTTAACATCGTTTTAGTCGAATGATTCGAGCTCACAGGTTCTTGTTTTTGTTGCTTCTTAGGCGGGGGCTCCAATAAAAAATCATCCTCAAGCTCATTTTGAGGAATAATAAATTTAGGAGTAAGGCGAGCGCCCGTAAGTAATTCAATCGTATCCGAAGTTAATTCCGCATAGTGATCTTCAAGCCAATCTCTGGCGAATTCATTCGGGGCCGTAATGGTGATGACATCGTTTTGTATGTCATTTGCTTTTGTTGATTTTAACCATGTTTCGTAGCTTGGCTTGCTAACCTTTTTCTCCATCTCGGCCAAAGCACGTTCCCATAAGTCATGAATATTCTCCAATTTCCTACCTCCTCTGCTATGACAATTGATCATAAATTTATCGTTTTGGAAAAACGAAAGAATACAAGATTCAAGCTCTTGTACAACCTTTGTTCACTTTGTATAAGCGACCGTATAATTATTCATATACACAAGTATTGTGGGAAATATATAATATAGTAGAAAAATGTCGTTTTGGCAATTCTGAACAGACTGTGGACAAGGTTTTTAACAAAATAAATAACCTGTCCACAACCTTACCCACAGGCTGTGGACAGGTTATACATTCGATAAGACTATCCACGAGTGAAAACAATATAATCATAGCAAAAAAAAGCTTGAGTCGCAACGATTTATTGGATTTATCCACAAGACACACGATCTTGTGGTTCTTTGTTTTCCACAACACAAGATATGTGAATAACCTGTCGATAAGAATGGGGATAGTTCGAATATTGTCGAAAATAGGTTATCCACAAAGAAAAATGTAAAATTACAGTTTGGTTTTGTAGAATTTGGTGAGAAGGGCTAGTTTAAAGACGTTCTTGACAATTGACGCTAAGTTCCTTATAATTTACAAGAATGTCTTTAGAGATGAGTATATCCTCAGGGAGGTGTAATAAATGGGAAAACCAACATTCCAACCGAATAATCGCAAGCGTAAAAAAGTACACGGTTTCCGTGCGCGTATGAGCACGAAAAATGGTCGTAAAGTATTAGCGCGTCGTCGTCGTAAGGGAAGAAAAGTATTATCTGCATAGGCCACTGAAAATCAGTGGTCTTTTCTTACATTAAAATAAGAAAAGCAAATTTTGTCTTGAGGTGTGACCTTCGATGAAGAAAGAGCAGCGGATTAAAAAAAATGATGAATTTTCGCTAGTATTCGACAAAGGGCAATCCGTTGCAAATCGTCAGTTTGTTCTATATTCATTAAAAAAAGAGGGACAAGACCAGTTTCGGATTGGCTTATCTGTCAGTAAACGAGTAGGGAATGCAGTAACAAGAAACCGAATCAAACGTTTAGTTCGTACTTTCTTTCAATTATATAAGGAAGAAATAAAGTCTGGATTTGATTACGTTGTTATCGCAAGGAGACCGGTAGCTGACATGGAGTACCAAGAAGTTGAAAAGAGTCTCTTGCACGTCTTTCGAAAAGCACGTTTAATAAAGAAGACTGGTTCATCGAAGCAAAAGAGGGACTAATCAGCGATAGGTGTTCTTAATTGGACATGCAATCATATAATATAGAAGGATTAAGATAGGTTTAGAGGAGGAGAACGTGTGCTTAAAAAGTTAGGCCTAGTAACAATGGTCATTGCTTTACTTTTTGTTATGACTGGGTGCTTTAATATTGAAGCACCGATAACTAAAGAGAGTGAAGGATTTTGGGATTCATATTTTGTGTATCCGTTATCATGGTTGATTATTTATTTTGCAGATGTCTTTAATGATAACTTCGGTCTTGCTATTGTTATTGTTACCATTTTGTTACGTCTTCTTATTTTGCCACTGATGATTAAGCAAACAAAGAGTGCAAAAGCGATGCAAGCAATTCAGCCTGAAATGCAAAAGCTTCGTGAAAAATATAGCGCTAAAGACCAGAAGACACAACAGAAGTTACAGCAAGAAATGATGGCAATGTTTCAAGAAAAGGGCGTCAATCCGTTAGCGGGCTGTTTGCCACTTTTTATCCAAATGCCAATACTTTTAGCTTTATATCATGCCATTATGCGTACAGAAGAAATTGGTGGACATAGTTTCCTTTGGTTTGCTTTAGATGCACCAGATCCAATTTTATTACCTGTCATTGCAGGGGCGACGACGTTCATTCAACAGAAAATGATGATGGTTACGGATAACCCTCAAATGAAAATTTTGTTGTATGTCATGCCAATTATGATTTTTGTTTTTGCAATGTTTTTCCCAGCGGCATTAACGCTTTACTGGGTCGTAGGTAACTTATTTATGATTACACAAACGTATTTTATTACCGGGCCTAATGTTGGAAAATCAAAAACCGCAGAGACCGGTACAGGAGGTAAGAAAAAGTGAGTCAGTTGACTGTATCAGGTAAAACGATTGAAGAAGCAGTTGAAAAGGCTATTTTAGAACTTGGGACAACAAAGGAACGTCTCTCTTATCGAGTACTAGAAGAACCGCAAAAAGGCTTTCTAGGGTTTCTCGGCTCAAAGCCTGCAAAAATAGAAGCTTATGTCAAACCTGATCCTGTCGAAGAAGCACTTTACTTCCTAGAAGAAACGCTTGAGAAAATGAACATCAAGGCAAACGTTTCTAAAAGTTTAAAAGGTGATATAAATAAGTTTGAAATTACTGGACCTGAAGATGTTGGTCGTGTGATTGGAAAAAGAGGACAAACATTAGATGCCCTTGAGTATTTAACCAACCTTGTTGCCAATCGTCAAAAGGAGTCTTATCTTCGGATTGAATTAGATGCGGAGAATTACCGTGAGAAGCGGAGGCAAGTGTTGATTCAGTTAGCGAATCGGGTGGCAAATAAAGTTCGTTCTTCTAATGAAGAAACAAAACTTGAACCAATGAATGCAGCTGAACGGAAAATTATCCATGCTGCATTACAAAAAGAACGTGGTGTTCAAACTTATTCACAAGGCCAAGGGGCCAATCGCCACATTATTATTGCACCGAAGTAGGATGACGAATCCTCTACCTGACTAAAAGGTAGAGGATTTTCTATGTACTGTCGTAGCTTTTCAAACAGTGCTATGCTATCCTAATTATTTAGGAGTATTTAAAAATGAAGCTTAGAATCGTATGATATATGTCAATAATATAAGGAAGAACGAAATAACGATTGTGAGGTGGATTAAATGGAATTTGATACAATCGCAGCCATCTCCACGGCATTAGGTGAAGGAGCAATTGGTATTGTTCGTTTAAGTGGCGACGATGCTATTTCGATTGCTGATAAAATTTATAGTGGGAAAACGCCACTAGCGGAGGTAGCATCGCATTCCATTGTCTATGGTTATATTATTGACCAGCAGTCAGGAAAACGAGTGGAAGAGGCAATGGTTTCGGTTATGCGTGCACCACGAACTTTTACGCGTGAAGATGTAGTCGAAATTAATTGTCACGGGGGGCTTGTTTCTGTTAATCGGGTGCTTCAACTAGCTCTTAAGCACGGTGCCCGTCTCGCAGAACCTGGTGAATTTACAAAGCGAGCCTTTTTAAATGGGCGGATTGATTTATCACAGGCGGAGGGCGTTATCGACTTGATTCGTTCCAAAACGGACCGAGCAATGAATGTTGCGTTGAGTCAAGTTGAAGGTCGGCTTTCACATAAGATAAAAACATTGAGACAGGAATTATTAGAAACGGTTGCTCATGTAGAAGTCAATATTGACTATCCGGAATATGATGCCGAAACGATGACTCATGATCTACTTTTAGAAAAAGCCAATAAAGTTGCTGTAGAAATTGATAAGCTTCTCGGCACAGCAGCTCAAGGTAAAATATTGCGTGAAGGCTTATCAACTGTTATTATTGGACGTCCAAATGTAGGGAAATCATCATTATTAAATAGTCTTGTTCATGAAAATAAAGCCATTGTAACCGATATTCCAGGAACGACGCGTGATGTCATTGAGGAATATGTCAATGTTAGAGGGGTTCCGCTTCGATTAGTTGATACTGCTGGTATTCGTGAAACGGAGGATATTGTTGAACGAATTGGGGTTGAGAGATCTAGGCAAGTATTAAAAGAGGCTGAGTTAATTTTACTCGTATTGAACAATGGGGAGCCACTTTCAAAAGAAGATGAAGCCTTATTTGAAGCTGTAAAAGATATGAATATTATTGTTATTATTAATAAAACGGATGTTCCGCAACAAATCAATCGAAATCGAGTTGAAGAGCTTGCAGAAGGACGTCCGATTGTCACAACTTCGTTAATCGAGGATGAAGGTGTTGATGAGTTAGAACAGGCAATTGCTTCGTTATTCTTTGAAGGGGAACTTGAAAGTGGAGATGTAACGTATGTCTCTAATTCTAGACATATTGCTTTGTTAGAACAGGCGAAAACAACGATTCGGGATGCAATTGCTGCTATCGAATCAGGTGTTCCAATTGACCTAGTACAAATCGATATTACTAGAGCTTGGGAACTGTTAGGGGAAATCATTGGTGATAGTGTTCATGAAAGCTTAATTGACCAGTTGTTTTCACAATTTTGTTTAGGGAAATAATCTAAAAAAGGAGGTAATGAAGATGAGTTACAATGGTGGTGAATTTGATGTCATCGTCATCGGGGCCGGCCATGCAGGTGTTGAGGCAGGGTTAGCATCAGCGAGAATGGGTGCCAATACATTAATGCTTACGTTAAACCTTGACGCTGTTGCCTATATGCCTTGTAATCCGTCAGTCGGTGGTCCGGCAAAGGGGATTGTTGTACGTGAAATTGATGCTCTTGGCGGTGAGATGGCGCGGAATATTGACAAAACACATATTCAAATGCGGATGCTTAATACAGGGAAGGGGCCTGCAGTTCGAGCATTACGTGCACAAGCGGATAAATTTATGTACCAGCATGAAATGAAGAAAACGATAGAAGAAACGGATCATTTACTTCTTCGTCAAGGGATGGTAGAACGCCTCATTGTTGAAGATGGTGTTTGCCGTGGAGTGATTACGAATACGGGGGCTAAATATTATAGTAAAGCTGTCGTCGTAACAACTGGAACATATTTAAGAGGTAAAATTATTATAGGTGAACTGTCATACGAAAGTGGACCTAATAATATGAAGGCTTCAGTTGAGCTTTCTCATCATTTAAAGGAATTAGGTTTTGATTTAGTCCGATTTAAAACTGGGACCCCACCTCGTGTTAATAGTAGCACCATTGATTATGATAAAACAGAAATTCAACCAGGAGATGATGTACCACGTGCATTCTCTTATGAAACAACGAAGTATATTACTGACCAGCTTCCTTGTTGGTTGACGTATACAGGGGAGGAAACGCATCAAATTATTTCAAATAATTTAGGACGTTCACCTATGTATTCGGGAATGATTGAAGGTACAGGGCCTCGATATTGTCCATCGATTGAAGATAAGATTGTCCGATTTAACGATAAACCACGTCATCAGATCTTCTTAGAGCCTGAAGGACGCAATACACAAGAGGTTTATGTTCAAGGCTTGTCAACAAGTTTACCTGAGGATGTTCAATTAGACATATTAAAATCGATTGCTGGATTAGAGAATGTTCGAATGATGCGTCCGGGCTATGCGATTGAATATGATGCTATTGTACCTACACAATTATGGCCATCTCTTGAAACGAAATCGGTTGAAGGTTTATTTACAGCAGGTCAAATAAATGGGACATCAGGTTACGAGGAAGCTGCTGGGCAAGGAGTTATTGCTGGAATAAATGCAGCTAGAAAATCCCAAAATCGCGATCCTTTAATTTTAGATCGATCCGAAGCGTATATTGGTGTTCTTATCGATGATCTAGTAACAAAAGGGACAAATGAGCCTTATCGATTGCTAACATCTCGAGCTGAGTATCGACTGTTATTACGCCATGATAATGCTGATTTGCGTTTGACAGAAATTGGTTATGAGATTGGCTTAATTCCTCAGGAACGCTATGAGCGATTTTTGAATAAGAAAGAGCTAATTGCTAAAGAGAAAAAACGCCTCCAAGACATTATTGTAAAACCCTCAGAGGAAGTGAAGACTCTTTTAGAGGAAGTAAATTCATCGCCAATGCAAGAAGCTGTTCGTGCGTCTCTACTATTAAAAAGACCAGAACTTACCTATAAAGACGTAGCGAAAGTAATTCCTGAAGCGCCATATGCAATGGATGATGATGTTGCTGAACAGGTAGAAATCCAAATTAAATATGAAGGATATATTGAGAAACAGCTGCAACAGGTTGAACGTTCTAAAAAGATGGAAAGTAAAAAAATTCCTGAGGATCTTGATTATTTCGCGATCAATGGTCTGGCTACCGAAGCGAAGCAGAAGCTTAGTGAGGTACGTCCACTGTCAGTTGGTCAAGCTTCCAGGGTTTCGGGTGTGAACCCAGCAGATATTTCTATTTTGCTTGTTTATTTAGAACAAGGACGTCTGGCGAAAATCCACTAGGAGGTTTGAAGGTTGCTTATGAGCAAAGAACAATTCATCCCTTTTTTGAAAGAAAAAGGGATTTCACTTTCTTCAACACAATTAGCTCAATTTGAGCGTTATTTTGAAGTGTTAATTGAATGGAATGAAAAAATGAATTTAACTGCGTTGACAGAAGAACATGATGTCTATCTAAAACATTTCTATGATTCCATTTCAGCTAGCTTTTATTATGATTTCCAACCTGGTCAACGAATTATTGATGTCGGCGCAGGAGCTGGTTTTCCAAGTATCCCAATCAAAATTGTACATCCTGATATTCACGTTAGTATTGTTGATTCATTAAAAAAGAGAATCGGTTTTCTTGAGCATTTAGCTTCAGAACTAAAACTAGAAAATGTGGCGTTTTTTCATGACCGTGCGGAAACGTTTGGACAAAATCCTGCTCACCGGGAAAATTATGATGTAGCCACTGCACGTGCAGTGGCGAGAATGTCGGTTCTTTCAGAGCTATGTTTACCTTTAGTGAAAGTAGGAGGGGACTTCGTAGCAATGAAAGGTGCAGGAAGTGGTGATGAATTAGCAGATGCAGAAGGGGCCTTAAAACAATTAGGTGGAAAGGTCATGAGTGATTATCGATTTACATTGCCAATTGAAGAAAGTGAGCGGCATATCGTATTAGTGAAGAAAGAGAAAAAAACGCCTAAAAAATATCCGAGAAAGCCTGGAACCCCGAATAAACAGCCATTATAGTGTTTCACGTGAAACGGAAAGTTTCATTTGATGAATTTTCACTTGACGATCGAGTCAATAGCGAGATATAAAAGAACTAGGAAGAAAAGAAGGATTTGTAGCTAGGCATGTCGAATATAGTAAGACGGTTATTATCAGAAGGTGGTGTCAGGCGATGAAGCAACCGTTTTCACGCCTATTTGGCTTTAGTGACAAACAAGATGAAGAAATTGAAATTGAAGCAAGTGGGAATGAAGAAGTAAGACAAATTGCTATTGCAGATATTGTACCAAATCGATTTCAGCCACGAACAATATTTGATGAAGAGCGTATTGAAGAGCTTGCTCAGACAATTAGAACACATGGTGTTATCCAGCCGATTGTCGTACGTGAACGAGATGGTAAGTTTGAGATTATTGCTGGTGAAAGAAGATGGCGAGCTGTTACGAAGTTAGGTTGGGATTCAATACCGGCTTTAATTAAGGAATTCAACGACTCGCAAACCGCTTCTATCGCTCTAATTGAGAACCTCCAAAGAGAAGGATTGACAGCCATTGAAGAGGCCATTGCGTATGCGAAATTAATTGAGCTTCATGGGTTAACTCAAGAAAGCTTAGCGCAACGATTAGGAAAGGGCCAATCAACGGTTGCCAATAAACTTCGCTTGCTTCATCTGCCTGAAATCGTTCAACAAGCAATTCTTGAACGTGAAATTTCTGAACGTCATGCAAGGGCACTTCTTGTTTTAAAGGATGCAGACTTGCAAACAAAGCTTTTAAGTGAAATTACCGAAAAACATTTGAATGTGAAACAAACGGAAGAACGTGTCAAACAAATTCTTGAAGGTCACCAACCAGTCAAAAAAAAGGCGACTCGTAAATCATTTTCTAAAGATATGAGAATTGCAATGAATACAATAAGACAGTCAGTCGATATGGTTCTAAAAAGCGGACTTCATGTTGATACTGATGAAGAAGAACATGATGACTTTTATCAATTCACGATCCGTATACCGAAGAAATAATCTATCGATGAACGATAGATTATTTTTTTGATGTATTTTCAGAATTCAAAAATTCAGCGCTAGCTATTGTCACTTTACAAGTAGTAGGGGAGACTTATCTAGTTATTAAAACAATGTGATGAAATAGAACTAACTTTAAAGAACGAATAGATTTCTAAAATGTTTTCATAGATTTTGTGTTAAAATAAAAAGCGATGTGATGTTTGAACGGAAAGTAGGTGACAGCGTGGCCAAAATCATTGCTGTAGCAAATCAAAAGGGTGGAGTCGGAAAAACGACGACAGCTGTCAATCTAAGTGCATGCTTAGCTTATATAGGAAAAAAAGTTCTTTTAGTCGATACAGATCCCCAAGGAAACGCAACAAGTGGTGTTGGAGTTGAAAAAGGTGATGTAGACGAGTGTGTGTATGACATTTTAGTTGAGGATGTCGACGCACAAGAAATTATTCGCAAAACAGCGGTTGAAAACTTAGATGTATTACCTTCAACGATTCAATTATCTGGTGCAGAGATTGAACTTGTATCAACGATTTCAAGGGAAGTCCGTTTAAAGCGTGCGTTGACAGGTGTAGCTACAAATTATGATTATATTTTTATTGATTGCCCACCATCACTGGGCTTATTAACTATTAATGCATTAACAGCAGCTGATTCTGTATTGATTCCCGTACAGTGTGAATATTATGCCCTTGAAGGTTTAAGTCAATTATTGAATACGGTAAGACTTGTACAAAAACATTTGAATACCGATTTAGCAATTGAAGGTGTCTTACTGACGATGCTTGATGCACGAACAAATCTAGGAATACAGGTTATAGACGAAGTGAAAAAATATTTTCGCGAAAAAGTTTTTGATACGATTATTCCAAGAAATGTTCGCTTAGGTGAAGCGCCAAGCCATGGGAAACCTATTATTATATACGACGCAAAGTCACGAGGTGCCGAAGTGTATGTAGATTTAGCGAAGGAAGTGGTGGCTAGTGGCTAAAGGGTTAGGTAAGGGATTGCAAGCATTCTTTCCAGAACATGAAAATGAAGGACAGGATAAAGTTGAGGATGTATCGGTGTCTCAGCTTCGTCCTAATCCGTATCAACCTCGAAAAACATTTACAGATGAAGCGATTCAAGAATTAGCTGATTCAATTGAACAACACGGCATTTTACAGCCGATTATTGTACGTAAAAGTATAAAAGGGTATGAAATCGTCGTTGGAGAAAGACGTTTTCGTGCAGCTAAAAAGGCTGGTTTAAAAACAATACCTGTTGTTGTTCGTGAACTTAATGAACAGAAAATGATGGAGCTTGCGCTGATTGAAAACCTTCAGCGTGAAGATTTAAATCCAATTGAAGAAGCAGTTGCTTATGAAAAACTTCTTGAGCATTTATCAATTACACAAGAGGAATTAGCGAAGCGATTAGGAAAAAGCCGACCACATATTGCAAATCATTTACGACTTCTCCAGCTTCCAAACGTCGTTCAACAATTTATTTCAGATGGAAAACTGACTATGGGTCATGGACGGGCATTGCTAGGTTTAAAAGAAAAGCAAAAGCTGTCGGCTCTATTAGAAAAAGTACTTCAAGAGAAATTAAGTGTTCGTGAAGTGGAGCAGTTGGTCAATCAGTTAAATGAACGTGTTTCACGTGAAACAAAACGAAAAAAAGTTGAATTACCTCCTTTGTTAAAGGAGAGACAAGACTTTTTGCGTTCGCATTTAGGAACATCTGTTGCAATTAAACAAGGTAAGAAAAAAGGAAAAATTGAGATTGATTACTTTTCTGAAGAAGATTTGGAGCGGATTTTACAACTTCTTGTTCAAGAAGAACAATAAATTTATAATAAAGTTTGAAGCAGTGTGCAACGAAGCCACTGCTATTTTTCTGAAAATATATCGAAAATGCGTGTAAAGTTAAACTATAAAGGAGAAGAATACATGATTTACTTTGACCATGCAGCATCATCCTATCCGAAACCAAAATCGGTTGGAGCAGCAATGCTTGAAGCAGTCAATGAATACAGTGCAAACCCTGGAAGAGGGGGACATCAATTAGCTGAAAAAGCAAGTGAAGTTATTAGCGAAGCGAGAGAAAAAATAGCGACTTTATTTGGAGCCCCTAGTAAGAAGCATGTTTGGTTTTATCAAAATGCAACGATGGCTTTAAATCAAGCAATTATTGGTTTTCCATTTAACGAAGGAGACCATGTTATAACCTCAACGTATGAACATAATTCTGTCTTAAGACCGTTAGAACAATTAAGACGGAATAGACAGATTGATATAACATATATTGATCCAGGCGAAGATGGTGTCATTACAGTTGAAGAAGTTAAGGAAAAGCTGAACGCAAATACGAAAATGATCGTACTATCACATGCATCAAATGTAACAGGTGCATTTATTTCATTAAAACCAGTTGCTGAAGTGGCTAAAAAGGCAGGTGCTATCCTAGTAGTCGATGCTTCTCAAACAGCAGGAACACTACCAATTCATATGGAAGAGATCGGAATTGATTTACTAGCATTTGCTGGTCATAAAAGTTTGTTAGGACCACAAGGAACAGGAGTATTAATAAGTCGTTCCGATTACCAATTGGCGCCATTAGTTCATGGTGGGACAGGTAGTTATTCTGAAATTATGGAGCAACCACAAAAATGGCCTGATCGTTATGAGGCAGGGACTTTAAATACACCTGGAATTGCTGGATTATTAGCTGGGATTGATGAAATAAATCGTATCGGGTTAGAGCAGATTTATTTACATGAGCAGAAGTTAATGGAGCAATTTATAGCAGGTCTAAATGAAATAAAGAGCATCATCTATTATGGGCCAACTAACTTATCAAAGCGAGTCGCTGTTATTCCGTTTCGTATGGCTGAAATTGAAAGTCATGAGCTAGCCATGATTTTAGATGAACATTACAATATTGCTGTACGTGCAGGTTTGCATTGTTCACCTAAAACGCATCATTATTTAAATACAGTTGATGTAGGGTTAGTAAGGGTAAGTTTTGGCCCTTATAATACATCAGCTGAAGTCGAAAAATTATTGCACGCATTACAAGAAATTGCTCAAGCATTCAATTAGATAGGGGAGTACAAATGGTACTAACAGGTACAGTCGTAAATGGATTAGCCATTATTATAGCCGTTTTTTTAGGATTACTCGTCCCAACGATCTCGGAAAAAATGAAAACGACGATTTTGCAAGCAATTGGCCTTGCTGTTGTTGTTCTAGGAATTGGAATGGGATTGAAAAGTGAACAATTTCTTATTGTTATCGGCAGTCTTGTCATTGGTGGAATTGTAGGTGAGCAGCTAGATTTAGAAGGTAAATTAAACTATATTGGGACGTGGATAGAGAAAAAGCTGGGTTCTAAGCAGGAGGGGTCTGTAGCCAAGGCTTTTGTTACGACAACCCTTATTTATGTCGTGGGAGCAATGGCGATTTTAGGAGCATTAGATAGTGGCATAAGAGGGGATCATTCTATTTTATATACGAAAGCTATGCTAGATGGATTTTCAGCGATTATTTTCACATCGACTTTAGGATATGGTGTTATCTTTTCGGCGATACCAGTTATCCTTTATCAAGGTGGTATTGCGCTATTAGCTACACAAATTAACGAACTTATTCCACAAGCTTTAATGGATGCTTTTATCGTTGAAATGACAGCAACTGGCGGAGTCATGATTATTGCCATCGGTCTAAATATTTTAGGTATCTTAAAAATTAGAGTTGCTAATCTACTCCCTAGTATTATCGTCGTGGCCATCCTCGTTACGATATTATATCGTTTCCCGATTTAAAGAAAAAAGACGCACTATAACCAGTGGTTATAGTTGCGTCTCTTTTTTTGCTTTTAAAAAGATACTCGGCTTAAATGCTTCTAAAAGACTTGGTGTTTCTTTTCGTTCTGGTAATGTTAAATCTGCTTTTTGAATGGCCGTAGCAATCATATCAGCCATTTTCATTACCGTGTGCAATCTCGTATTCTGTAAAACAAAGTATTCCATCATTCCACCAATATTCACGATCCCAGTCATATGAATATCGCCAACCTCTGGAAGCTGCTTATTCACCGCAGCCCCAGGCTTAAGTGGCCCATGTCCAAGTGAGATATGACCAACACTTGAAGATTGTCCTAAACAAGCATCAATCGCCAGGATAAAAGGGCGTGGATGCTTTAAATAAATTTCATTTAGTCTTTCTTTTAGATTGACAGCATGAACAGGAGATTCTAGCGTACCGTACACTTGAAAACGTCTTAAATTAGTAGATTCTAGCTTTGAGCCAACTAGTGGTCCTAATGAATCACCAGTCGAGCGATCTGTCCCAATACAGACAATAACAAACTCTCGTCGGTGATAGATTTCAGTCATTTGTTGAATTTTGTCTGCGAGCTGTTGACTAGCTCCTTCCTCATCCATATGAACTCGAATCGAGTCATGTTTTTTTCCAAAAAGACGATGGTTTGTACTCATATCTTGGGCTCCTTTACCATAGTAGTAACAGTATACGGATATTTTTTCCTTTCTATACATAAAGAGTCCAAAAAGACTAAAAAGAGAAGGGGGGAGTGGTTAATATGTGGGCAAGCGGGTTTAAATGGATGTTTTTGATTATAGGAACAATGATTGGTGCTGGTTATGCATCGGGACGCGAACTTTGGGAGTTTTTTGGTGCTGAAAGTGGACTAGCAATTGTATTATTTACCATTTTATTTAGTGTTTGCTGTACGGTTATTATGACAATCAGCTATAACAAAAAAACCGTTCACTATTTGCCAGTTCTCGAACTATTATTAGGAAAACGGTTATCAAAGCTATACGATACAATGATTATGTTGTATTTATTTTCTACGACAGTCATTATGCTTGCAGGGGGAGGAGCGACACTTGAGGTTATTCATTTACCTTATTGGATCGGGACAATTATTATTGGAGGACTAGTTGTTGTTTTATTCATTTGGGATACAAAAGGCATGACATCCATGAATGCAGTCATCATTCCAATATTGATTATCTCATTGATTGGACTTTTGCTTGCCTTTCAGTCACTAAAGGGGTTTCCAATTCAATTTACGTTACAGGAACAAGGAAATTGGCCATCGGCTCTTACATTTACCGCTTTAAATATTTTACCGTTAATTGCAATTTTAGCGGCGATAGGTACTGAGATTAAAACAAAAGGAGAAATTTGGATTGGTAGTGTCGGAAGCGGAATAATCCTTGGGGGAATCTCATTTTTATATAATGAATCACTTTTGCAAGTAGCGGGGGATATTATGTTTTATGAAATTCCGTTATTTGCGATATTAAAATATTACCCGTATTTTATGGTTCTAATTATGTCAGCCTTACTTTGGATTGCGATTTATACAACAGCCGCAGCAGGTGTTTTTGGATTAATTTCTAGAGCGAGGGAATACATTAAAGGTCCAGCTTGGATGATTGCAATGTTATTAATCGCATTAATGGCCCCATTAACGACATTTGGATTTTCCAATTTAATCGCGGTTCTATATCCGTTATATGGTGTTTTAAATTTATATGTATTTGCATCGATATTACTCTATCCGATATTTCATCATGCTTCATTAAACAAAGCTGGCTAATCCATTACCCATCATTGCCCATTTTCGTGTATAATACAAACAAGTGACGCTCGGGAAGGGAGGCATGATGCATGGTAGAAAAGGAATTTGCTCTACATGACATTGTTGAAATGAAAAAGCAGCACCCTTGTGGGGAAAATCGTTGGAAAGTCATCCGTATGGGAATGGATGTTCGTATAAAATGTCTTGGCTGTCAGCATAGTGTCATGCTGCCACGAAAAGAATTTAGTAAGAAACTAAAAAAAGTACTTGAGCATGCCAATGAATCATAATAAGTAAAGGCAATGATGAGGAAGTAATTCCTCTTCATTGCCTTGTTTTTTTGACAAGCTCTCACTATAATTGGAAGGGATGAAAAAGCGATGAAACTCTGAATATAAAGAAGGAAGTGAGCCGTTATGGCGTTAACAACTGGAATCGTTGGTTTGCCGAATGTCGGGAAATCAACGTTATTTAATGCAATTACACAAGCAGGTGCTGAATCTGCAAACTACCCGTTCTGTACTATCGACCCAAATGTCGGGATTGTAGAGGTCCCTGACGTTCGACTACAGAAGTTAACAGAATTAGTAGATCCTAAAAAGACAGTACCAACTGCATTTGAGTTTACAGATATTGCAGGAATTGTTGAAGGGGCAAGTAAGGGTGAAGGGTTAGGAAATAAGTTCCTTTCACATATTCGTCAAGTAGATGCGATATCTCATGTTGTACGTTGCTTTGCTGATGAAAACATTACCCACGTATCAGGAAGTGTGAATCCACTTCGTGATATTTCCGTTATTAATTTAGAATTAATTTTGGCAGATTATGAATCAATTGAAAAACGAATTACACGGGTTGGCAAGCTAGCAAAGGCCAAAGATAAAGAAGCTGTTGCTGAATTGGAAGTACTTGAGCTTCTAAAAGAGGCATTTGAAAATGAAAAGCCTGCAAGAAGTATTGACTTCACAGATGAGCAACAAAAAATCGTAAAGCAGCTCCATCTATTAACGAGTAAGCCTGTTCTTTATGTTGCGAATGTAAGTGAAGAAGATTTGCTTGGTGATGAAGACAATGAGTATGTGAAACAAGTAAAGGAATTTGCAGCTGGTGAAAACAGTGAAGTCATTGTTGTCTGTGCAAAAATAGAATCAGAAATCGCTGAGTTAGATGGTGATGAAAAGCAAATGTTCCTTGAAGAATTAGGCATTGAGGAATCGGGGTTAGATCAGTTGATTCGTGCAGCGTATCAATTACTAGGTCTAGAAACATATTTCACAGCTGGGGTTCAAGAGGTGCGTGCTTGGACATACCGCAAAGGCACAAAGGCTCCGCAAGCTGCTGGCATCATTCACACCGATTTTGAGCGTGGTTTTATCCGGGCAGAAGTCGTTTCTTATGATGATTTAATGGAAGCGGGATCAATGAACGCAGCTAAAGAAAAAGGAAAAGTCCGTTTAGAAGGAAAAGATTATACGGTTCAAGATGGAGATGTTATTCATTTTAGATTTAACGTATAGCAGAATGTGTTTTAACTTAACTCAGTTCGTTAATCTCATGTAAAGATGTAAATAACTTATTAAAATAGCAGAGCAAGAAAAGATTGCTCTGCTTTTCTCTTGAACCCGATGATTGGTTCTGTTATAATCTGATAATGCGAGTGAAATGACTCATAAGATGAGTTTTGCTCCTTGCTCCGAAACTGGAGCCGTTAGACCAAAAGGAGGTGACTGGAATGCGTAAGTACGAGATTATGTACATCATCGCTCCCAACCTAGAAGAAGCAGCTAATAAAGAGATCATTGAACGTTACAATGGTGTTCTTACAACGAATGGTGCTGAAGTTGAAAAGGTTGAAGAGATGGGTAAGCGTCGTTTAGCATACGAAATCAATGATTTTCGTGAAGGTTTCTATGTGCTACTAAAGGTACAAGCTAACTCAGAAGCGATTGCTGAATTTAATCGTCTTATCAAAATTAACGACAACGTTATCCGTGTCTTAATTACAAAAGACGAAGCGTAATAAATAGATGTGGGAGGGGTACGGATGCTAAACCGTGTTGTACTTGTTGGACGCTTAACGCGAGATCCAGAACTACGGTATACGCCAAATGGAGTGGCAGTTGCAAACTTTACGCTTGCAGTGAACCGAGCATTTTCTAACCAGCAGGGGGAGCGCGAAGCAGATTTTATTAACTGTATCGTATGGCGAAAACCAGCAGAAAATGTAGCCAACTATTTAAAAAAGGGTAGCTTGGCAGGTGTTGATGGCCGAATCCAAACACGAAGCTATGACAACAATGAAGGTCGTCGAGTCTTTGTTACTGAAGTTGTAGCAGATAGTGTACAATTCCTTGAGCCTCGAAGTGCAAACCAAGGGCAAGGGCAAGGAAACGATTATTTTGGTGGAGCCGGTGGTCCTGGGCCAATGGGTGGCAATGACTTCGGAAAGCAGCCAAATCAAAATCAAAATCGTCAATCAGGTGGATTTAATGATGATCCATTTGCTAATGATGGCAAACCGATTGACATTTCAGATGATGATTTACCGTTCTAACCCCTTTTTCCACTCTTAGACAAACAAGTAACCCGATATAGAATCTTGAATGAAAGGAGTGCTGTATAATGGCTCGTCGTGGTCGTCCAAAGCGTCGTAAGGTTTGTTTCTTTACTGTAAACAAAATCGAAAAGATTGACTATAAAGATGTAGATTTACTAAAACGTTTCATTTCAGAGCGTGGAAAAATTCTTCCTCGTCGTGTAACTGGAACATCTGCAAAATACCAACGTCAATTAACAACTGCAATTAAGCGTGCTCGTCAAATCGCTTTATTGCCTTATGTTAACGATGTTAACTAATAAAGTGAAAGCATGATAGAGGATTCCTCTATCATGCTTTTTTAGGTGCTTGTATTAGTTAATTCTAACTAGTTGCCATTGCTGATTATTACCACCGTGATAGTCAAATTGGATAATATCAGAACCATTTGAAGTACCGTATCCATCAAGTGCTTTTCCAGAGTGACGGTTTACGATTCTGTAATAGCCATTCCCTAAAGGCACTAAGCTCCATTGTTGGTTGTTACCACCAAGGTCTGAAAATTGAACAGCATCGCCTCCATTGCTTGTACTCCATTGGAAAATTTCTAACGCTTTTTGACTGTTTACGTTTGTTAATTTATGATACCCGTTATATAAATCCGTGATCGTCCATTGTTGATTCGTTCCACCATTATCTGACCACTGTACAACATCGGCTCCGTCAGCTGTGCTTTTTCCACTTACTTCTGCTAATCTACCAGATGCACGGTTTACTAATTTATATCTAGAACCAGTCTGAATGACGGCTGCATTTTTATCATAAGTAGGCCAGCCGTTTATATCCCAATATAAGTCATTTATTAATAGTCTTGGTTCACCATTCTTTTCGGCATCATAGGCATGGCGAACGAGGATATTGTTATACACATCTTGATGTCCAGGTCCAATCCAACGGTCATTACCGGCATCTAAAATCGTACCTCCACCGTTCATCATATTTACGCCATTTTTATCTAAGTAAGGACCAGTAATAGAAGTAGAACGACCGTATGCGATTTTATACGTACTGTCTGTACCTTGGCAGCATTTGTCAAAGGAAACAAATAAATAATAGTATCCATCCTTATACGTAATATTAGGAGCTTCAATCGCTTTTTCAGGATGATTAGGTCTTGCAGCAATCGAATAAAGCTGTCCAGTTGGTTTCATAGTGCTTTTGTCTAAACGCGTGAGTTTAATACCGGACCAAAATGAACCGAAGGATAGCCATGGGTCACCATTGGCATCTATCACTAAATCACCATCGATGGCATTGTAGTCATTTGAAGTTGTCGAGCGGATGACTAGTCCATCATCTCTCCAGTTTCCTGAGCTAATACTAGTAGTTGAAAGAAGACCAATGAGGGAAGTGTTGGAGCCGAACGAAGATACGGAGTAATAGAGCCAATATCTCCCGTTGTAGAATTGAATATCAGGTGCCCATTGTGCACTTGTGTGGTTAGGAACATAGGTTTTCCACCATGATAGGGGCTGTGGAAAGATAGTCGGGGCAACAGACCAATTTTTTCCGTCATTTGATGTCAAAACTCTAATTCCATTTTTATCGACTTCGCCTGTTCCAAAAGCCCACCATGTGTTACCTTCTTTAATAATTGATGGATCATGTAACATCAGTTCACCAGATAAATCCCAAAAGTCAGCAGAAACTGTTTGACAAAGAGCAAAAACCATAAATAGTGTTAATAAAATTGACTTACCTCTCATCTTTAAATGTAGCATCATAATCCCTCCCATTAATTAACATGTTAATAAGTTTTTTTTGCAGAGGTCTCCTTTCCTAAAAATAATCACCCTGATGTAAGCGTTAACAAATATAGATAACAAACACCATCGGGTAATTTCAAATTTGATTATAATCTAGCTTTATTTGATTAACAATAATAAAAATAGTTTAATATAAATATTAATAAAAAAGTCCTTGCTTTTTAAGCTGATGAGAGAGTCGAAAGTAATATGATTTTCTTCTTATTAGGTATTTCGGTATGGACCTTTCCATTTGGGGAGAGGCTTTTTTTGTAGGTTGTATGACGACATAGTGACTAGACTTTAATTTTCCCTTTAAGTACGCTAAAATAAACAAGGATATGGGAAACTGTCAAAGGGCTTGTGAAAAATATGTAAGAGACAGTTTTTGGTTTAAAAAAATGAGGTGAATATGTGAAACGAACGAGAATACTTACAGAGGGGGCAATATTAGCGTCTCTGTTTACCGTTTTTTTACTAGTGAATCTTTATGTTCCGCTCATTAGTATTGTAACATTATGGGTGCTTCCACTTCCTTTTATTGTCTTCGTTGTAAGAAGAGGATTGAAGCCTGGACTTATGCTGTGGGCGATTACATTGATACTCGCACTAATTGTTGGGAGTCTACCTGCACTACCGCAACCGCTTGTTTTCGGAAGTGCTGGACTTGTGATTGGTGAACTGTATCGAAGAAAGGCTGAAGGGTTTTCTATTCTTATTGGTGGAAGTCTGATTTATACGTTTAATATGTTAATGGCTTATTTGGCCTTAGTTTTGTTCATGGATGAAAACCCAATGCGTTTTTTCGCTACTATCATTCGGGAACAAATTCAACTTACCGAGTCAACATTAGAGAGTTTTGGACAAGTACCAGATGAGTCTTTAAAAGCGATGTATGACATAATGGATATGCTCGTCTATTTAGCTCCTGTTATGATTATTTTGATGGGACTAATTTTAGCGGTCATTACAATCACGCTAGCGACGCTCATATTACGACGTTTAGGGCATGAAGTAAAAGGCTTACCACCATTTCGTGAGTGGAGGTTTCCAAAATCATTTCTATGGTATTATTTAATTGTCATGGTTATTGCTATGATAGGGGTTGAGGAAGGTACGACACTATTTCTAATTATTTGGAACTTGTATCCTCTGCTGGAGATGATTTTGGCAGTACAAGGGTTTGCTGTCATCTTCTATTACTGTCACTATAAAAAGATGAATAAGGCATTACCAATCCTTATTGTATTCGCAGCCTTTATTTTATCACCTCTACTCTATTTAATAAGGATTTTAGGTATTATTGATTTAGGCTTTGATTTACGAAATCGATTGACTAGTCAGAAAAAATAGGAGCTGACATTATGCCAAAGTTTTTGATGAAACGGTGGCATGGCTACCACATTATTACCCTATATGTTATTACGGCTCTCTTCATTGGTATTTTAGCGTTATATCAGTGGCAAATCGGGGTTTTGGGCTTTTTCATATTGGGTGTAATGGCGATTTTTACGATTCAAGCAAGACTCGGCTTTGAACGCGATTTAGAAAAATATATCTCGACCCTTTCCTACAGGGTAAATAAAGCCGGGGAAGAGGCTGTTACAAAAATGCCTGTTGGAATGGTCCTTTATAACGAGGAATTTATTATTCAATGGGTAAATCCATTTGTGGCAACGAACATCGGGGCAGATTTAGTTGATAGGCCGTTAGAAGAGCTTAGTGAAGAGCTTGTTTCTCTTGTTGAAGAAGACATAGGTGAAGAAATTATTCAATTAAATGAAGTTTATTATCACGTTTATTTTAAAGCAGATGAACGACTTATTTATTTCTTTGATGTTACTGAAAAAGAAGAAACGAAAGAGTTATTTGAAGAAACCAAAACGGTGATAGCCCTTATTTATCTTGATAATTATGATGAAGTGACACAAGGAATGGATGACCAGGTCCGTAGTAGGTTAACGAGTCAGGTTACCTCATCATTAAATCAGTGGGCAAATGAATTTGACATATTACTAAGACGAACAGCATCGGATCGATTTGTCGCAGTCCTTAACCAGAAATCATTACAACTCGTCGAAGAACATCAATTTGATATTCTAGATATGATTCGGGAGGCAACTGCGAAGGAAAAGGTACCGATTACATTAAGTATCGGTGTTGGGACAGGCGAAACCTCGTTACGGGAGCTCGGAAAATTAGCACAATCAAGTCTAGACTTAGCACTTGGACGCGGCGGCGATCAAGTTGCAATTAAGAGAAAGAACGGTAAAGTCCGCTTTTATGGTGGAAAGTCAAATGCAATGGAAAAGCGAACGCGAGTGAGGGCAAGGGTCATCTCTCATGCGTTACGTGACTTTGTTCTTGAAAGTGATCGCGTTATTATTATGGGTCATAAAAATCCTGATATGGATGCGATTGGGGCGGCCATTGGTGTGTTAAAGATTGCGGATGTGAATGGTAAGGAGGGCTATATCGTCCTTGACCCAGATGACGTTAACCATGATGTTCAAAGGTTAATGGAAGAGGTTGAAAGGCATGATCATTTATGGTCACAGTTTATGACACCTGCTGAGGCAGAGAATGAAATTACAGACCGAACGCTTTTAGTTGTTGTTGATACACATAAGCCTTCACTTGTTATTGAACCGAAGCTTTTAGACCAGGTTGAGCGAATTGTTGTTCTAGATCATCATCGTCGTGGTGAAGAATTTATTGAGGATCCTGTTCTCGTTTATATGGAGCCCTATGCATCCTCAACAGCGGAATTGGTAACGGAACTTCTTGAATACCAGCCGAAGCAGCTGAAGATGGATCGTCTTGAAGCGACAGCGCTTCTTGCTGGGATAATTGTCGATACAAAGAGCTTTGCCGTGCGTACGGGCGCTCGTACATTTGACGCTGCATCGTTTTTACGTTCTAACGGTGCTGATACAACACTCGTGCAAAAGCTGCTTAAAGAGGATTTGGACCAATATGTAAAACGGGCACGGCTTGTAGAATCGGCTGAATATTATCTTGAAGGGTTTGCAATTGCGACAGCAAGAGAAGGTGAAACCTTTAATCAAATTATCATTGCCCAGGCTGCTGATACGCTACTAATGATGAAGGATGTTGTTGCATCGTTTGTTATTTCGAAAAGACAGGATGGCATTGTTAGTATTAGTGCACGCTCATTAGGTGAGATTAATGTTCAAGTCATTATGGAGAGGCTGGATGGTGGCGGGCATCTCACAAATGCAGCTACCCAATTAGAGGATATTTCGTTAGAGGAAGCAAAGCATATGCTTCAAGAAGCAATAGAGATAGATTATGGAGGAGGAAACGACCGATGAAAGTTATTTTTTTAGAAGATGTAAAGGGTAAAGGGAAAAAAGGGGAAATTAAAAATGTTTCAGAGGGTTACGCAAGAAATTATCTTCTCCCTAACAATCTAGCTGCTGAGGCAACAAAAGGAAATATGAAAAATTTAGAAGCTCAAAAAAAGAGCGAACAAAAAAAAGCAGAGCAAGAGTTAGA
The DNA here is from genome assembly GCF_002156385.1 of Halalkalibacter urbisdiaboli. Taxonomy (GTDB): domain Bacteria; phylum Bacillota; class Bacilli; order Bacillales; family Bacillaceae_D; genus Halalkalibacter_A; species Halalkalibacter_A urbisdiaboli. The sequence continues at coordinate 1,334,244 of NZ_MVJM01000002.1, read as the reverse complement.
TGCAGCAAAAGCGTATAAAGAGGAACTAGAAGCATTAACCGTTGAGATAAAGGCAAAGTCTGGTGAAGGTGGCCGTTTATTTGGGGCTGTTTCAACAAAACAAATAGCAGAAACGCTTGCGAAAATGAAAAAGAAGGTCGATAAGCGTAAGATTTTATTAGATGACCCAATTCGCACGCTAGGGTATACCGATGTACCGATTAAGATTCATCCTGAAGTGATTGCAAAAGTAAAAGTACATGTTGTTGAGGAATAATAGCAGGCTTTTGAGAGGGTGTTACAAAAGGTTGATTTCAGACCTTTGTGACATCCTTTTTTGAAAGTTACACCTCTATAAATAAGACAAGTTAGTCATTTTCCTTAAAATACAAACCCACTTTTCTTGAAAACCTGTTATTCTAGTAGATAGCTTCTAATAGATTGTAGAAAGGAAGAACGCACATGAGCGATTTATTTGCTGACCGTACCCCTCCTCAAAATATTGAAGCTGAGCAAGCTGTGCTAGGGGCTATATTTTTGGCTGATGAAGCGCTTGTAACAGCATCAGAGCGATTAATGCCAGAAGACTTTTATCGTGCTTCGCATCAACGTGTGTATCAAGTGATGCTAGATTTAGCGGGAAAAGGTGAACCTGTTGACCTTGTCACGGTTACATCTGAACTGCAGGATCGAAAGTGGCTAGATGATATTGGTGGTGTTCCTTATTTAAGTGACTTAGCGAATGCTGTTCCGACAGCGGCTAACATTGAGTACTATAGTCGCATCGTTGAAGAAAAGTCTGTTTTGCGCCGTTTAATTAAGGTAGCGACCAATATTGCCGCAGAAGGCTATCAAAGTGAAGAAGAAGTAGATGCCATCCTGAATGAAGCAGAAAAAACCATTCTGGATGTTTCTCAACGTAAAAATACGAGTGCATTTATTTCGATTAAGGATGTTCTCGTTGAAACATATGATAAAATTGAAATGCTTCAAAACCATAAAGGGGATATTACTGGGATAGCTACTGGCTTCGTAGAGCTAGATAAAATGACAGCTGGATTCCAACGTAATGATTTAATAATCGTTGCCGCTCGTCCATCTGTTGGTAAGACAGCTTTTGCCTTAAACATTGCTCAAAATGTGGCGACGAAAACGCAAGAGAATGTGGCAATCTTTAGTTTAGAGATGGGAGCGAGCCAGCTTGTGCAGCGTATGCTTTGTGCAGAAGGGAATATTGATGCCCAACGTATGCGGACCGGAGCACTTAATGCCGAGGACTGGCAGAAGCTTACAATGGCAATGGGGAGTCTAGCTAAAGCGGGAATTTATATTGATGATACACCTGGTGTTAAAGTCAATGACATTCGGGCAAAATGCCGCCGTCTTAAGCAGGAACATGGACTTGGAATGATTATGATAGACTATTTACAGCTCATCCAAGGAAGCGGACGTGGCGGAGAAAACCGCCAACAAGAAGTTTCGGAAATATCCCGTACATTAAAAGCGATTGCCCGTGAACTAGAGGTTCCTGTTATCGCTCTTTCTCAGCTTTCACGTGGGGTAGAATCTCGCCAAGATAAACGCCCAATGATGTCAGACATTCGTGAATCGGGAAGTATTGAGCAGGATGCCGATATTGTTGCCTTTTTATATCGCGATGATTATTATGACAAAGAATCAGAAAATCAAAATATTATTGAAATTATTATTGCTAAGCAGCGTAATGGTCCAGTCGGTACAGTTGAATTAGCGTTTGTAAAAGAATATAATAAATTTGTTAATTTAGATCGTCGTCATGATGAACGAGATATGCCACCAGGCGCCTAATATGTGAATGAAACCAGCTTTTGATGTAGCTGGTTTTTATTATATAATGAGATTACTTTAACGTAGATTCATAAATATTTATAGGTTATATTGCTTAGTGCAAGGCTTCTCAGGGTAGCTTTGCATTTTTTATGTATACGAACAAAAGTAAAAGTTAAGAATAATAATGTTCGTGTTTCATTGACTTTGATTAGCAGACCTTGGTATACTATGTAATGGTTTTGGAAAATTTCTCGGCTCGTACGTCGAGGCGGAGGTGCAACAGATGTCATCAGTTGTTGTTGTAGGTACACAATGGGGCGATGAAGGTAAAGGAAAGATTACAGATTATCTTTCAGAAAAGGCTGAAGTCGTTGCTCGTTACCAAGGTGGAAATAATGCAGGACATACGATTGTTTTTGGTGGAGAAAAGTATAAGCTTCACTTAATTCCATCAGGTATTTTTTATAAAGAGAAAATTTGTGTAATCGGTAATGGAATGGTTATCGACCCGAAAGCAATTGTCGAAGAGTTGGCTTATTTGCATGAACGTAATGTAGATACAAGTAATCTTCGTATTAGTAATCGTGCACATGTGATTCTTCCTTATCATTTGAAGCTTGATATTGTTGAGGAAGAGCGTAAAGGTGAAAACAAAATTGGTACGACGAAAAAGGGAATTGGCCCTGCTTACATGGACAAGGCAGCACGTAATGGAATTCGAATCGCTGATTTATTAGATAAAGAAGCTTTTGAAGAAAAGCTTGAGCGTAACCTTGCTGAAAAGAATCGTCTTTTTGAAAAATATTATGAAGTTAGTGGCTTTACTAAAGAAGAAATTCTAGAAGAATATTATGAATATGGACAGCAAATTGCGAAATACGTAACTGATACTTCTGTTGTCCTAAACGATGCTTTAGATGATGGACGTCGTGTGCTTTTTGAAGGTGCTCAAGGAGTGATGCTTGATATCGATCAAGGAACATATCCATTTGTTACTTCATCTAATCCAATTGCTGGTGGAGTTACAATTGGTTCAGGTGTCGGTCCATCAAAGATTAATCATGTTGTTGGGGTTTCAAAGGCTTATACTACACGTGTTGGTGATGGTCCTTTCCCAACGGAATTACATGATGAAATCGGTGACCGTATTCGTGAGGTTGGTAATGAGTATGGTACGACAACAGGTCGCCCGCGTCGAGTTGGTTGGTTTGATAGTGTCGTTGTTCGCCACGCACGTCGTGTTAGTGGTTTAACTGATTTATCTTTAAATTCAATTGATGTACTAACAGGCATTCCTACTCTAAAGATTTGTACGGCATATAAATACCGTGGAGAAATCATTGAATCATTCCCTGCTAGCCTTAAAGTATTAGCAGAATGTGAGCCTGTATATGAAGAATTACCGGGTTGGGATGAAGATATTACTGGAGTGAAATCACTTGATGAACTTCCTGTAAATGCTCGTCATTACATCGAGCGAGTATCACAGCTAACAGGTATTCCTCTATCAATTTTCTCAGTAGGTCCTGACCGTAATCAAACGAATCAAGTACGTGGTGTTTTTGCCTAATTGAAAGTTAGAAAGAACGCAAGCGAGAAAACACTTGCGTTCTTTCCTACTATTCGCTATCCTTTAGAAAGAAAAAACACTGATTTCATAATGAATAAAAAAAGTTTTCAAAAGTACTTGCGTCATGTTTTTTGTTGTGTTATTATAAATCTTGTCGCTGATAAGACAAGTTAAGCGACTGAGACACAAAGTTAGCTCAGTTGGTAGAGACGAGCATTACTTCGTCGAATTACAACGAGTTGTCTCGACACAGCATGCTACGAAGTATAGCTAGCAGAGGAAGAGACACAAAGTGAATTATCTTCAAAATACAAGAGCCATTAGCTCAGTTGGTAGAGCATCTGACTTTTAATCAGAGGGTCGAAGGTTCGAGTCCTTCATGGCTCACCATTCATTTTAGAATGGCCCGTTGGTCAAGCGGTTAAGACACCGCCCTTTCACGGCGGTAACACGGGTTCGAATCCCGTACGGGTCACCATTAACTTTATATTGGTCCGGTAGTTCAGTTGGTTAGAATGCCTGCCTGTCACGCAGGAGGTCGCGGGTTCGAGTCCCGTCCGGACCGCCATTTTTATAGAAATCAATAATGAGCTTAATTTCTCATTTTATCTGGCTTGGTAGCTCAGTCGGTAGAGCAATGGACTGAAAATCCATGTGTCGGCGGTTCGATTCCGTCCCAAGCCACCATTTATTATACTTGCTGGTCTAGCTCATTTCGTAGAGACGAGCATTTTTTACGTCGACTAAGAGTTGTATCGACACAGCAAACAACGAAGCAAAGCTAGCAGAGGAAGAGACACAAAGCATAAAGTGAGATCCATAAAACCATGCCGGTCTAGCTCAATTGGTAGAGACGAGCAGTGGCATCGTCGGGTAAACGTCGAGTTGTCTCGACACAGCAAACAACGAAGCAAAGCTAGCAGAGGAAGAGACACAAAGCATAAAGTGAGATCCATAAAACCATGCCGGTCTAGCTCAATTGGTAGAGCAACTGACTTGTAATCAGTAGGTTGGGGGTTCAAGTCCTCTGGCCGGCATCCTTAAAGCGTTTCATACGCTTTTTTTATTGTTTAGGAAACTACAGATGACAGGTTTGTTGATAAGTGAAAGCATAATCGAAGAAGGCAATGGCTTAATATGTACAAAGGTTATCCCTTACGCTCTAGGGATAACTTTTTTTATTGGAATGACAATTTTGGGAAACTGATGGAAAATACATGACAAAAACATTACAATCTTTTTTCAAAATGATTTAATCTGCACAGGAATGATTACATATGCTAGAATATAAAAGGTTGTGGAATGCTGTCAAAAAATAAGAAAATTAGAGAGATAGAGTAACATTTAGTAAATCTATGAATGAAGGGTTTAGGACCTGTGTAGGAGGAGAAGGGTATGAGGTGGTTGTTAAAGCATCGTAAACAGCATCTAATAGATCGTCACCCTAATACGATAAACCGTTTTACTATTGTATTATTTAGCATACTAATGCTAGGGATATTAGGGGGCTGGGGTCAACTTACGCTGGCTGCGGACTCAAATTCAGATATTGATGTCATTTACCATGTATATGTGAATCAAAAGCATATCGGTTCGATAGAAAATAAGGAACATTACGATCGGTTAGTTGAAGAGTTATTTGAATCCTATGAAGAAAAGGATCCAGGATTATCTTTACAAATAGGAGAGAAAGTCGACATTATACCTGAATACGTCTTTAGCGCACGTGCGAATACAGAAGAAACAATCTCAACCTTGAAGTCAAGTTTATCGGTTGAAGCAAACGCTATTGCACTTGTAGTGGAAGATAAAAATGTTCTTTATTTGCGATCGGAAGAAAAAGCGGAACAACTGTTAAATGCTTTTACATTACAATATATTGATGAAGCTGATTATGAACAGTATTTGCAATTTGAACGAAATGGACAAGCCAAAACGTTAGATGTCGACGAAAAACGTATTACAGATGTATCATTCACACGTGATGTAGCTTTTAAAGCAGTTAGCGTTGATCCGAAAGACATTTTATCGATTGAAGAGGGGCTTCAGCTTCTTAATTTAGGAGTATTAGAAGAACAGCTTTATCAGGTAAAAGAAGGAGATGTCCTAGGAGCCATTGCAAGCAAGCATTCTCTTACGATTAATGAATTGTTAAAGTTAAATAAAGATTTAAAAGAAGATAGTGTGTTGCAAATTGGTCAGGAGCTTCATGTAACTGCCTATGAGCCAGTGATTGAAGTCCTCGTTGAAGAGGCACGAAAAGTGAAAGAAGAGATTCCTTTTCAAATTGAAGTCATTGAAGATGATACGATGTGGAAAGGTGAACAAACAGTAAAGCAAGAAGGAGAAATAGGCTACCAAATCTCTGAATATGAGACTCTTCGAAAAAACGGTCAAACAATCAAACGAGAGTTAATAGCTGAAGAAGTCATCGAAGAACCTGTTACGAAAACAATTGTAAAAGGGACGAAGGAAATGCCTTCTCGTGGAAGTGGAAGTCTAGGCTGGCCGGCAGTAGGTGGTTATATATCTAGCTATCAAGGCAATCGCTGGGGGCGTTTTCACCGCGGGGTAGACATTGCAAGACCGAGTAATTATAATATTTTAGCAGCTGATAATGGTGTCGTTACATATGCTGGTAACAATGGTGGCTATGGGAACATGGTTCGTATTAATCATAACAACGGCATGGAAACCTTATATGCTCATTTGCGTTCAATTGATGTTAATGTTGGCCAAACGGTAACAAAGGGACAAAAAATTGGAGTGATGGGGTCAACAGGGAATTCAACGGGGATTCATCTCCATTTTGAAGTCTATGAAAATAATAGCTTAAAAGATCCGATGGATTATTTAAACTAAGAACGTATGTAATCGTCTCTGTTATGCAGGGGCGATTTTGTTATATTGTAATTACCAACGGTTCCTACCGACGAGATGAGTAGACTTATGTTAGAATATGGAGAGAGATTCAATTGGAGACGGGAGCGATTTTGACATGGATAAACATATATTAGTCGTTGATGATGAAAAACCAATTGCAGACATTTTAAAGTTTAATTTAGAAAAAGAAGGATTTGAAGTGACTTGCGCACACGATGGCCTTGAAGCTATTGAATGTGTTCAAAAAATTGAGCCAGATTTAATATTACTTGATATTATGCTTCCCCATAAGGATGGTATGGAAGTGTGTCGAGAAGTAAGAAAAAAATATGACATACCGATTATTATGCTAACAGCAAAAGATTCGGAGATAGATAAAGTTTTGGGCTTAGAGCTTGGCGCAGACGATTATGTCACGAAGCCTTTTAGTACGAGAGAGCTTTTAGCTCGCGTTAAGGCTAATTTACGCAGACATAAAGTGAGTGGTGAGGATCTATCATCACAAAAGGAATTATCAGTCGGAGATTTAACGATTTATCCTGATGCCTATCAAGTAAAGCGTCGTGGGGAAACAATCGAATTAACGCATCGCGAATTTGAATTGATTCATTATTTAGCAAAGCATATTGGACAGGTTATGACAAGAGAGCACCTTCTTCAAGCTGTGTGGGGCTATGATTATTTTGGAGATGTACGTACGGTTGACGTAACGGTTCGCCGTTTACGTGAAAAAGTGGAGGATAATCCAAGCTATCCAACATGGATTATTACGAGAAGAGGGGTTGGCTATTATTTGTGTCCGCCTGATCAACAGGAGAATTCTTAATGGAACGAAAGGTTGGCTTTTTTAAGTCAGTTCAATTTAAGTTAATTATCATATATGTTCTCCTCATCTTAATTGCGATGCAAATTATAGGCGTTTATTTTACTAGACAATTAGAAGATCAGCTCGTTTCTAATCACTTTGAGATGGTTGATGAACGTGTTAATCTCCTTGTTTATAATCTTGCTCAGGAATTAGTCAAGACGGGTGAGGAACGAAGTACATTAAGTTCAGATATTAATGTGTTGCTTAGTGAAATTTTTGGAATTGAAAATGCAGAGGTCCAAGTTATTGATAAAAATGGCATTGTATTAAGTACATCTAATGTTACGAATCGTCATTTTGTGGGGCAGCAAAGTGCAGAGGTACGTGTTAAAAGAGCACTAATTGGTACCGATTATGAGGATGTTCTCCGTGATCCTAAAACGGGTCATCTGTTGCGTGTCATGGCCGTCCCAATTAAAGCAAATGACGAGACAATTGGAGCTGTTTATATTGAAGCTTCAATGGAAGAAATCTATGAGCAATTGCAGCAAATCAATAATATCTTTGCAAGTGGAACTTTTATTGCCCTGGCAATAACGGTCGTGTTAATTATCCTATTAGCACGAACGATAACCGGTCCTATTGTTGATATGAGAAGGCAAGCGCTTCGCATGGGGCATGGAGACTTTTCAAGACAGGTTACGGTTTATAGTACTGATGAAATTGGTCAATTAGCAAAATCTTTCAATGAATTAACATTTAAGCTTCATGATGCGACAGTGACAAGGGACCGTGAGCAAAAGAAGCTGAGCTCCGTTTTAACTCATATGACAGATGGGGTGATTGCTACGGATGAGACCGGTCAAATCATTTTGATGAATAAACGAGCTGAGGAGCTTCTCGGCGTTACGAGCAGTCAAGTAATGAGAGCATTTTTACCTGATGTGCTTGGCTTATCAGACACAACAACAATTGATGATTTATATGAGCAGACAGATTCAATGATTCTAGATTTTAGTAGTGACGTTAATGAGTTTCTCTTGGAAGCAAACTTTACAATTATTCAGGAGGAAGATGGTCCAATTAACGGTTTAATTGCTGTTCTTCATGATGTAACGGAGCAGGAGAAAATCGAAACAGACCGCAGAGAATTTGTTGCCAATGTTTCACATGAGCTCAGAACCCCTTTAACGACAATGAAAAGTTATTTAGAGGCGTTAGAAGATGGCGCCATTCGCGACGAGGAACTAGCACCGCGCTTTTTAAGTGTTACACAAAATGAAACAGAGCGTATGATCCGTCTTGTTAATGACCTATTACAGCTTTCTAAACTAGATAGTCGTGATTATCGTCTTACATTTAACTGGGTTGATTTTAGACAATTTCTTAATGATGTTATCGATCGTTTTGAAATGGTTGCCCAGGATAAGAACATTGTGATTACAAGACAAATTACGGAACATCCAACCTATGTTGATATTGATCGCGACAAGTTAACACAAGTACTCGATAATATTATTTCAAACGCGATGAAATATTCACCAGAGGGGGGGAACATCACGGTAACATTGCTTCATCAAGGACATAATGTTCGGGTTAGCATTTCTGATGAAGGAATGGGCATTCCGCGGGAAAGTCAGTCGAAAATTTTCGACCGTTTTTATCGTGTTGATAAAGCGCGTGCACGCAGTGTCGGCGGGACTGGATTAGGCTTGGCTATTGCAAAGGAAATGGTACACGCTCACGGTGGAGAAATCTGGGTTGAAAGTGAGGATGGGCAAGGAACAACGATATACTTTACGCTACCATATTCAACATTCAGGGGGGGAGAGGCGTGAATTACGAGCATTTCAAGACTGGCTTACTCATTGGTTTAGTAGGGTTGAGCATTATCTTGACTTGGCAGCTATGGACGTTTCAGCCT
>NZ_MVJM01000002.1:1323218-1325261 GCF_002156385.1 Halalkalibacter urbisdiaboli | reverse complement strand
ATCGATCGTTTTGAAATGGTTGCCCAGGATAAGAACATTGTGATTACAAGACAAATTACGGAACATCCAACCTATGTTGATATTGATCGCGACAAGTTAACACAAGTACTCGATAATATTATTTCAAACGCGATGAAATATTCACCAGAGGGGGGGAACATCACGGTAACATTGCTTCATCAAGGACATAATGTTCGGGTTAGCATTTCTGATGAAGGAATGGGCATTCCGCGGGAAAGTCAGTCGAAAATTTTCGACCGTTTTTATCGTGTTGATAAAGCGCGTGCACGCAGTGTCGGCGGGACTGGATTAGGCTTGGCTATTGCAAAGGAAATGGTACACGCTCACGGTGGAGAAATCTGGGTTGAAAGTGAGGATGGGCAAGGAACAACGATATACTTTACGCTACCATATTCAACATTCAGGGGGGGAGAGGCGTGAATTACGAGCATTTCAAGACTGGCTTACTCATTGGTTTAGTAGGGTTGAGCATTATCTTGACTTGGCAGCTATGGACGTTTCAGCCTAATATCGCCCTTCTTGAGAAATCAGAGCCGATTACAAATGGATTAAATGAAGAACGGAAACTAACCGAAGTGATTGAACCTGAACAAGTGGTTATTTATCGAAAAGACGATGAGGAAGTATCGATTATCCCTAAGAGGGACGAGCGTTACCAAGAAATATATGAAGAATTTTTAGCATCTTCTTTAGAAACAACTGACATTGTCGTAGCAGGTTCCTTTCCAGAGGGAAATCAGGTGGATGGAATTGAGATTATTTATCCAACGTCGATTCCAATAGATATCTTTTTAACTTTGCTTCAAATCGACCCTGAATCGATTCATTTACCAATTGAGGCAGTTGATCGAATGTTTCTTTATGGGGAGCCTTCTAAGGATGAGGTTTATATCCAAATTCTTTCTTCGCAAGAGGGACGAGTGATTGAATTGGAATCTTCTTTTTCGTACAAATCTTTGCATAAACTAACTCATTTAGCAAAGGACGAATTCATAACTGCCACGCCGCTAGATGCTGGTAAAACAATGGCTTCACGGCTAAAGGAATATATTTATTTACCTGTTGAACCCGTTCAGACGGAGAAGATTTCGTATACGACTACCCCGTTATCCGGTGAATTTTTCATGCAGTTTTTATTTAGCGACCCTAGCTCAGTAAAACATTATTATCAGCCAGACGGTGAAGAGTTCTACACGGATGGAAATCGAATTATCAACATTCGTAATAACGGAGATTTTATGGACTACAGCAATCCGTTACTTTCTGGGAATCAGGAAAAAGGAAGCCGGCATATCATTCAAAGTAGTTTTGAGTTTATTAATGGACACGGAGGATGGACAGAGCCTTATCAATTGTCCAATTGGGTGTCATATGAATCTCGAGATGAAGTAGAGTACCGCCATCATATTAGAGGTATACCTGTTTATAGTTTTCATGGTCGCGATTTGTTAAGCTTACGTGTAAGTCGCTCTGGAAATCAAACAACAGGTTATGTTCGACCACTGTTTGACTTAGACGCAAATCCTATTGATGCGGTTGAAATGGTTGAATTGCCTTCCGGACAAGCGCTGTTGGAACGATTATCAGAACAGGAGTTATTTACAGTTCGGAATTTACAAAGGGTTTCAGTCGGGTACGAAATGACTAGGCGGAGTGCCACATTTGTGACCGTTGAGCCACATTGGTTTGTGTTATATGATCATCGCTGGCAAAAGGTAACGTTTGAGCAGGAGGAGGAGAATTTAGATGAATTGGAGTAGAACAAAGACCATTTTCATTATTACCTTCCTCATTCTTAATTTGTTTCTTATGATTCAGCTAACTGAAAAAAATACTGCAAACCAAATTAGTTTAATTACCGAGGCAACGATTCAAGAGCGTTTGCGTGAAAACAATATAAAGATTGATATTGAATTAAAGGAAGAGGGTTCATCAGGTGTCCTCATTGTCGGTAAATATGTGACATTTACTGAAGAGCAAATTGAAAAACTATCTGATCAGGAAGCGAGAATTGTTGAGGAC
>NZ_MVJM01000002.1:1156823-1323208 GCF_002156385.1 Halalkalibacter urbisdiaboli | reverse complement strand
CTGGAAATCAAACAACAGGTTATGTTCGACCACTGTTTGACTTAGACGCAAATCCTATTGATGCGGTTGAAATGGTTGAATTGCCTTCCGGACAAGCGCTGTTGGAACGATTATCAGAACAGGAGTTATTTACAGTTCGGAATTTACAAAGGGTTTCAGTCGGGTACGAAATGACTAGGCGGAGTGCCACATTTGTGACCGTTGAGCCACATTGGTTTGTGTTATATGATCATCGCTGGCAAAAGGTAACGTTTGAGCAGGAGGAGGAGAATTTAGATGAATTGGAGTAGAACAAAGACCATTTTCATTATTACCTTCCTCATTCTTAATTTGTTTCTTATGATTCAGCTAACTGAAAAAAATACTGCAAACCAAATTAGTTTAATTACCGAGGCAACGATTCAAGAGCGTTTGCGTGAAAACAATATAAAGATTGATATTGAATTAAAGGAAGAGGGTTCATCAGGTGTCCTCATTGTCGGTAAATATGTGACATTTACTGAAGAGCAAATTGAAAAACTATCTGATCAGGAAGCGAGAATTGTTGAGGACAAAACGATTTTATCGTTCCTAAATGAACCCTTTCCGTTAACAGAGGAACAATTTAGGACGGACCTTGTGCAATTTTTAAATACGTTTGTTTTAGATGGAGACGAATACAGATTTGGACGGTTTGATTCCGATGCTAATCAAATCCTTCTATATCAAGCATATGGAGATAAAACAGCCTATACGTTAGGCGATGAGCCGTTAGTCATACAGTTAGATGAACAGGGGCGAATTAGAGGCTATCAACAGCGTTATTTCGAATTTGAAGAGCAGGATGGTCAGGAGAGAGAAATGCTTTCAAGCTTAAAGGCCGTTGAAGCGTTATTAAATGACCAGCTGTTAAAAATGAATGTGACCATTTCAGATATTGAATTTGGCTATTATAGCTTTTTCAATCCTCAGGGGGATGTACAAGTATTTGCTCCGATGTGGAGAGTGACGGTGGAAGAGGAGATATTCCTTGTCAATGCTATCGATGGGTCCATTCAGCAGCTATCATAGTTCAAACAATATTAAAAATGGGAGTGGACCGAAAATGACGTTACGGTTTAGCGTACTCGCGAGTGGAAGTACGGGGAACGCCATCTATGTAGAAACAGATAAGCAAAAACTACTTATCGACGCCGGTTTAAGCGGAAAAAAAATGGACGAGCTCTTTCAAAAGGTGAATCGAAATCCAAAGGAATTAGATGGCATTCTCGTTAGCCATGAACATAGTGATCATATTAAAGGAGTTGGAATTTTTGCTAGAAAGCATAAACTCCCAATCTATGCGAATGAAAAAACATGGCAAGCGATGGAAAGCCAATTAGGGACGATTGCGACTGAACAAAAGTTTACATTTGCAATGGGCGAAGTAAAAACCTTTGGTGATTTAGATGTTGAATCCTTTGGCGTCTCCCATGATGCGGTTGAGCCGATGTTTTACGTGTTTCACCATGCAGGAAAGAAACTAGTTCTCGCTACGGATATGGGGTATGTGAGTGAGCGGATTAAAGGAACGATAAAGGGTGCGGATATGTATATTTTTGAATCCAATCATGACTTAAATATGTTGCGAATGGGCCGCTATCCTTGGAATGTAAAACGTCGTATTTTAAGCGATGTTGGCCATGTCTCAAACGAGGATGCAGCACTTGCCCTTTCTGAAGTCATCGATGATAACACAAGTCGGATTTATTTGGCCCATTTAAGTTTAGATAATAATATGAAGGATTTAGCCAGGTTAACCGTGGAACAAGTGTTAAAAGAGCAAGGAATGGCTGTAGGTGAGCAATTTGAGCTATACGATACAGACCCATTAAATCCAACCGCCCTTGCAGTAGTATAAGGTGTTGATGAAAGACCTCCGCAGATACGATTCCTGGGAGGTCTTTTTTGTTTAAGGACGCATAACGTGAAGTCGGGAAAGAGCAATGGCTCGCACCTTGCCAGATTATTTTATGTTTAAAAACGGTAATAACGGATATCATATAACAGAATCGTGTGTCATTTCGTTGTAGGTGATTGCTTTTTTAGTGATTGCGCGTCAAAGTTGTTGATGATTCTATTAGAAGTATCAAAAATCATCTAAAATAGTGTCACCTAGTAGAAAAGCCGGAGAGAACCATTATAATAAAAGGTAAGTAGTACAATGAACTTATAAAAGGAGAGTGTAAATGTCATGGGCTATTATGATATGAATCCCGAAGAGCAACCAATGCGGCAAAAAAGTTCAAAACGTGGATCGGGTCTGTCGGCATTTATTGGGGCTGTAGCAGGGGGAATGGTGGTCTTATTTTCGGTTCCTGTATTATCAAATATGGGTTATCTACCTTATGAGGTAAGTCCAAAAGGGGCTACTGAAGTTATAAGTGAAGAGGAGCCTATGCAAGAAGGCTTGCAAACGGTAAGCTATTCAGTTAATACGGATATTACAAAAGCAGTTGAAAAAGTATCAGATGCTGTGGTGGGGGTCATTAATCTGCAGCAATCAAATTTTTGGTCTGAGCAGGGTGGTGAAGGAACAGGATCAGGAGTCATTTATAAAAAGGCAGGCGACAAAGCATTTGTTGTCACGAATCATCATGTCATTGAAGGAGCTAATGGAATCGAGGTTAGTTTAGCAGATGGTTCAAGAGTCCCAGCTGAATTACTAGGTTCAGACGTGATTACTGATTTGGCGGTATTAGAAATTGACGCTAGCAACATTGAAACAGTAGCCGAATTTGGAAGTTCAGAATCACTTCGAGTCGGTGAGCCTGCAATTGCGATTGGGAACCCACTTGGCTTACGCTTTTCAAGTTCTGTAACACAAGGAATCATTAGTGCTAAGGAACGAAGCATTCCAGTAGATTTAACCGGAAATGGTCAAATTGATTGGCATGCGGAAGTTCTTCAAACAGATGCGGCCATTAACCCTGGTAATAGCGGTGGCGCTTTATTAAATATCGAAGGCCAAGTAATTGGAATTAATTCTATGAAAATTGCTCAAAGCTCTGTAGAAGGAATTGGCTTTGCGATTCCAACAGCCATTGCGATGCCAGTAATTGAAGATTTAGAGCGTTACGGTGAAGTACAACGTCCACAGCTAGGTGTGGGAATTAAATCACTAAGTGAGATTCCAAGCTATCACTGGCAGGAAACATTAAAGCTTCCGAATGAGGTAAAAGCAGGAGTAGTCGTAACAAGTGTTGCACCAACCTCAGCAGCAGACCGTGCCGGTATTAAAGAGTACGATGTCATTGTTGAAATTGACGGTGAAGAAATTGAAGATGGTCATGCTTTACGGAAGTTTTTATATACAGAACGAAAAATTGGTGACAACGTTGAAGTCATCATTTATCGAGAAGGTAAACGCGAAACGATAAATGTCCAATTAGCAGAACAACAAAGCTTTTAAATAGATGTGGATAAATAGCAATTGAGCTCTTTTAAATAAAGGGCTCAATTTTTTTGATTTAAAAAGTATCCACAGGCAATGGAATAGGTATGCTATAATGGATTGGGAAAAAAGAAAGGACGGAAAACCAATGTATCACGCATGCGAAGAGCATATCGAGTTAGCAATGGATATTATTATAGATGAACATGAAGCAGCACCGATTATAGAGAAGTACACAGAAGAAAAATCGTTATCCACAGTATGCAGTTTTTGCGAAAAACCAGCAATCTACCACATTTCTAAGTAGATAAGTTGTCAACATTGTTGATATGTGGATAACTTCTGTGGATAAACTTTGTGGAGGGAGCCATACACATTGTGAATATCTCAATTATCACTGTTGGAAAACTAAAAGAAAAATATTTAAAACAAGGAATTACAGAATATACGAAGAGACTAAGTGCTTACGCAAAAATGGATATCATTGAAGTACCTGATGAAAAAGCGCCAGAAAATTTAAGTGAAGCCGATATGCAGCAAATCAAACAAAAAGAGGGAGAAAGAATTCTCTCCAAAATCGGAGCCGATACCCACGTCATCGCGTTAGCAATAGAAGGAAACATGCTCACCTCTGAGCAATTAGCAGCAAACCTAGACAAACTCGCAACGTACGGAAAAAGCAAAGTCGCTTTCATTATCGGAGGCTCACTTGGATTATCGGACGAAGTCATGAAACGAGCGGACGACACCTTATCGTTCTCAAAAATGACCTTTCCGCATCAATTAATGAGGTTAGTACTGTTGGAGCAGGTGTATCGGGCGTTTCGGATTAATCGGGGTGAACCGTATCATAAGTAGCCGCAAACGAATTTTTGTTAGAAAGAGCCTCAATGTCTTGAGGCTCAAAAACTAATGTTATTTTTCGAATTATTCTTTGCTCCGTTGCCATCTTTAACGGAGATATTATCGATTAAAGAGTGAAGAAGTCTCTTTTTTAATTCAATGTCTGCTTCTTCAAACATATGCAGGAAGTTTTTAAGAACTGTATTGATATAGTCAGTGTCAATTAAGCTTTGAGATTCAATGATTGTGATTTCATTTTCGATCTTTGTCACTTTTTCTTTGAGTTCTTTTTCCTTTGAATTCAAAAACTCCATTCTTTGCATTAAGAGGAATTTTATTATTTAGTTCAAGTTGCAAATTTTCTTCTTTTTTTGATTGAACATTGTTAAGTTCTCTTTTTAATTCTTGCAGTTCTTTTAACATTGGCTGGGTATCAATTGAACTATTTTGTTTGAGCTTGCTCACAATAGATCTTATAATTTCTGGCGTAGAGACAAGCTTAATGATCTCCTTTTACATACGGACAAAGCAAGAACCGCAGACTAACCATTATTGGCAGAAGTCTTACGGTTCTTTTATCTCAGTAATTGAATAAAGGGCTATAGCTTTCTTGCTTTGATGACAAAAGTTACAGGAAGCATCTTTGCCTTTCTCGCAAATCCGCTGTCCCGTGATTGTATAATTTCATCATCAGATTCCTCAATCATTTGCTCAATGACAAACCCCGCTTTTGCCAACGCATTCACATAAGTTGAAAGTTTACGATCCGATAACGTTAGCTCACCGTCATCAAGAGCAACCGAATACCAAGATTCATCGAAATAACATTTCTTAAAAGCAAGCATATTATTTTCTGCAACAACACATTTATGTATAGGATGGGACCAACTGAAAATAAATACACCATCTTTTTTTAAGTAAGAAGCGATTCGGCGAAAAGTACCCTCAAGGTCGGTGGTCCAGCCTATAGCATAAACCGAATAAACAAAGTCAAAATAATCCTTTGGTATGCCACATTCTTCTTCCATGGGGGAACAGACCAATTTAGCTGAAAGGCCACATGAGGTCAAATGTTGCATTGCCTTTTCGATTTGTTTTTCTGATATATCCATACCCCACAGTTCAGATGCTTTACGGTCCCCCTGATATTGCAAGGATTGACCGTTTCCACAGCCTATCTCCAGCATCTTTTTTCCTGAAACATCACCAAAAAGTTGGTGTTTTTCTTCTGAGACAAATGCCCCATAAAAAGGAAGCACAATTGCCCCTAAGTAGTCATTTCCTTTTGTATCCCAATAGAAGCTGTTTGTTTTATGTATAACATTCTTATCCATGTCGATCGAGTTGGCGACACCAACCTCACTAGCACCAATAACGTTTGTTCTATAAATAGAATCTTTGTTCAAGCAGACACCCTCCTAAATGGGTAAATTTTTCGACCTATCTGTTTGATACGAATAAAGAGTCAAAGATCAAGAACATACGTTCCTGCCTTGTGACAGTACCATACATTACCATATATTTCAATGGCTACATCCAAGTAATCATGAGATAAAATAAAAAGTCCAAAGACGGTTGTTAGTGTTCAAAATTCACCTCAAGTTTGATTGCATTCATTCATTTGCCCCTTACTATGTTGCGGTGAACTGTATCATAAGTAGTGGTAAAGCGAAAGGTTCAAATAGTAATAAGTTCAAAAGAAATAACCCCCTATTATAAACAACGGGAATTTGCCTAGACTTATTGACTTTCAGTTCATTAGAGCAGTTCTGGATATAATAGGCTTTTCCAGTCCGCCTAAGGATTGCGAAACCATAAATAATCAATAAGGCCATTTCAATAAGGAATGGCCTAGATCTATCTACTTTCCCCACAAACCATAAAAGAAAAATTGAATGAGCCTCTCTTCGGAAATGACGTGAAGCAAAGGGTTTTGCTCCTCATGAGATTGCGCCATAGCTTGCTGATACATACGAAAGTAAAAAAGAATTTCTCGTTCTGTTAAATCCTGTGATACAAATCCTTCCTCAATCCCCTTGTTTATTAAAGCGACTAGAAAGGGAGCAAGCCTGGTATCCTGATATTCCTTTATTTGTTCATTGATCTGATAAACATTAACCGCTTGCTTCATCCATACATTCAGCTTCTTTACGAGTGCAATTTCTTCGGACATGATGGTACTCACGAGCTTTGGATAGTCCATATCTTCAATTAAGAGAGTGTAATATCGCGCCAACTTTCCGTCTAGAATACTACTTACCGCTTCAAACAGCAAAATGTCTTTACTACCGAAATAATTGTATATCGACACTTGTGAAACAATCGCTTCCTTGGCGATTTCCTGAATAGTGGAAGTTTTAAAGGTCTCATTCAGTAACTTTTTTTTGGCGACCTCTAGAATCTTCGTCTTTTTCTGCTCGGTACGCCGAATAAATCCATCCATATTGTCCACCTCATCTTTATCATAAGATATCTTTGAAATATTGCAAGGATATATTTCAAAAATATCTTGTACGAACAAAAAGGACGGTGTATCATTAAATTATGAAATATTTTATTGGATAGTTCAAAATTGGAGGAGGCTCATGGTGTCGATCTATAATCGAAATACTGGATACTGGCTGCCACGCTTTACACTTATTGCACTAGAAACGATAGTTCTATGTTTGTCTGGGTGGTTACTTCTCTTCAAAGGAACGGAAACACTCAACGAGTTGTTATACTGGAGTCTGCCATCGGGTAATCAAGAGCGAAACATACTCCTATTTATTCTAATTGTCCTTGTATATTTAAGGATGTTCGCCACAATCTTTATCTTCTTGAGAAGAGCGATGCCTTGGGTGGAAGTCTTCACCATCCCCCTAGCGTTTTCGCTTTATTATGTCGGGTTCCCGCTATTAAGTCTGCCCACGAATAGAGCCCTAGATGGATGGGATCTTTTATTCATTGCCATTTTTGTAGTTGGATCGTTTCTAAACACCGTTTCCGAGTGGTTACGTGCTCACTGGAAACGAAAACCTGAAAATAGAGGTCAGGTTTATACAGGGGGCTTGTTTCGCTACTCCGCCCACATTAACTATTTTGGGGACCTGCTCTGGGTACTTGCGCTAGCGCTGTTGACTTGGAATCCGTGGTCGTTTGTTATTCCGATTTTCTTGTTTTGCTTTTTTGCATTTTATAATATTCCGATGCTTGACCGTCATCTCGAAAATAAATATGGGGAGGAATTTCGGGCCTACCAAAACAAGACAAAAAAGTTTATCCCCTTTCTCTACTAATCTGCGTTGTTATCGTTAGCTTTCTTCTAACACTGAATGAAGCTATAGGTGGCGAATCGACGGGTCCGGCTTCCCGATATAGGGCCGTTGAAGAATTGATGAAACGAACGGGTGGATAATTAGATTCAGAAGAGTTGCTTCGCAAACTCAGAACGATTGTTCAAATAACGAGAAGTTCTATCCAAAGCCACTCCATTGTCAGGAGTGGCTCTGTTTTTATAGATTGATGTATATTTTGTGGTCAAAATCCACTTTGTGCTTAGATAGATTACGGTGAACCTTACCATAAGTAAAGGCGGTGTTATTCCTGTTCTGAAAATATGACACCAAAAAGAAAAAGATACTAGACCTTTAAAAAAGGTAAAGCTAAACAAGAATAGAGAGAAGTTTAAAGATGGCTTAACTTTTCAAGAAGCAGAAGAAATCCATTCTCATTAGTTATAGTCTGCAGACGTTAGAAGAACGTAGAGATATTGATAATGCTAGAACTCACCAACACAATACTTTCATGACAAATCTAAAAGTTATTGCAACTTATATGAAGCAAATGTGATGAAACTTTATAAAAATATTTGAAGTATATGTATGTCGCCAAAATTATTTAATGTCAAGACTATCTTTATATAGCTGGTAAACCACCGTTTAGCAGCTTAAGTAAAAAAACAGTTGCAATTAATCCACGTCTAAAATATAATGCGTTTAAACATATAAACAGAATACTGAGGTGGGAATTTTTGAACGAACTAACAGAGGGACCTGAAGAACACAGTGCACTTAAGACATTCCAACAGTTGAGTCCTTATTTTCAAGGGTTGGGAGATCCTATACGACAGCAGATTATCGTGTTATTAATTGAGAATGAATCTTTAAATGTAACGATGATTGCAGAGAGTATACCAATGTCTAGACCAAACATATCCCATCATTTAAAAATTCTAAAACAAGCAGGATTAGTCCAAGTACAAAAAAAAGGTACTGAAATGTTTTATCGATTGGAAATTAATGATGTGATTGCATTAATGAAACAACTCATTAAATTGATAGAAGAAGAAGGATGCTTAAAATAGTTAGAAGAGACACTAAAGTCTCTTTATGTTTTGTTTATTATGTTTAAGAGTTTAAACGAATAAACGTTTTATCTTGAATGGGGGAATCAATATGAAAAAGAGTGTATTAATTGTAGGTGGTTATGGTGTAGTAGGAAGGCAAATTGCTGAAATTTTAGGTGATCAGCAGTATGATCTTGAAATTTTTATTGGTGGACGTCATCCTGAGAAAGCAAAAGATTTATTTGAAAATGATAGTAGAATTCATGCAATAAAGATAGATAATCTTTCAAAAGATCCTTTAAAGGAAGTGAAAAGGGATTTGACATTGATTATTAATGCTGTCAACGATCCCGAGCATTATTTGTTACGATCTGCAGTCGAGAAGCGTATCCCTATAATTGATATAACAAGTTGGACAGAACATATGAAGGATTCAATACACATGTTGAACAAAATGAAGCTGCATTCACCAGTGGTCTTATCTTCAGGGTGGATGGGTGGCGTAGCTGCGTTATTTTCGAAGTTAACGACAGCTTCCTTTAAAGATGTCCATCTTGTTAATATTAATATCCTTCACTCAATTAAGGACAAAGCGGGTCCAAATTCAATTGAATATATGGATCGTTTATCTGTTCCTTTTGAGATTACTGAAAATAGGTTGCAGCGTCAAGTTTATCCCTTGACTGATCCGGTACATGTAAAATTTCCAAATTCCTTTAGTACAAAATGCTATAGGATAGATACACCTGATCATTTTACGCTTCCAAAAACATTAAATGCAGATTCAGTCAATGTACGAATTGCATTTAATCATAAATTTTCCACATATTCTCTACGTTTCTTAGTTGCGACAGGTATATGGAAACTAATCAGCGGAAAATCATTCAAATCACTTCGCAAAAGCGTGTTATACAATCCAGGAGAAGGTGATACACATCAGATTGTCATTGAAGCAAAAGGGATGGGTCATGATAATTTCGAGAAGGGGATTATAGTTACCATTTCAGACCCGTTAGGTCAAACGCATCTCACTGCACTTGGAGCAGTCATTCAAGCAGAAAAAGTACTCCAGGAAAAAGAGAAGCCATTATCTGCAAAAATATATTTTCCTGAAGAACTTGAAGAAGGCTCTATAGATTCGTCATTTGTAAATCAATTCTTCACAAAAAATGGTGTCCACATAACGGTCGTTTAATCTAATAGAAATACTACTTTATTTATCAAGGTCGGAGCCTGTGTAATTATGTTTATACTGAATTTGGAAGTATTGAAAGAAAGGCTGTTGCAAGAAGAAAATTCTGATGAGTAATTTAGTTAAAACCTTATTTAGATTTTCCACCGAGAACCGTATCATAAGTAACGGTAAACTTTATCCTCAATAAAGAGTTTTATTTACAGAAAAAAACCACTATAAAAAGTAAGAAGGGAAATCATCGGATGCTGATTTCCCTTCTTCTTTTTTGTTTGTTTTTATTTTTAAGCTAATATGTCACAATTGTTGTATTTTATTAAAAACATTAAATAGCGGAGTTGTTATCCATGGGTATTTTTCTAAATTAACTGGTATGTTTCTATTTGAAAAATATCCTCAGCCACAACGTTAGGATGTAGTGCTCCAGTTAAAAAATATATTTGGTTACTTGGGTTAGGGAGGATATCTCCAAAGGATTGAATAAATAAGCTATCATATTTTTCCAAATTTTCTTGATTAATGGCTACCTTCTCTCCACTGTTTTCCTGATCAATAAGAGTTAAGTGTGATTTTCTTTAAAAGATTTTCCACTTAGAATAAAATATCCCTAAAAAATATGAGTTTATTAAAAGCTTGTTATATTTATATTATTTAACACTAAATGTTATAATTGATAATTATTAGAATTGTATGGAAATCAATCCAATGGTGATAGGGGATAGACATAGATACTTATTTATAGAATAAAAGTGAAATTGATTTGAGGGCTTTACTCGAAAAAGTACAAGATTCGCCTTTCTATGCAAATAAATTAAAATCAAAGGATACCTTTACCTCTTTAAAAGAAGTTCCTTTCACGACGAAGGATATCTTAAAAATCAAAGGGGGTCAAGAAGCGGCTGTGCTGCCTATGCCAGATATAAAATGGGGACAAGTCCCTGCTGCATTCGTTGTTTTAAAAGAAAGTCATCAACAAATTGACGAACTTGAAATAAAAGAATATTTAAAAACAAAGCTTTTGGTCAATTTGCCATAGTACAAAATTCCAGAATACTTTGTTTTCTTGAATAACTGCCAATTAATTTAGGATGAAGAAAGCCCAATTGGGATAATAATATCTACTTCCCTTTTATTACACATGGTTTCCATTCTATTAAGCTAGGTCTTTTCTTTCAACTTTCCATATTTGGAAGTGTGTTAGTGTTCACCCTGCTCTTATTTATATTTGGTGACTGGGAAAGAATGAAGGAATTACTGATTTTTGCGTTTGTTTTTTCCTTTGTGAATGCTGTCTTAGAGGAATTACTCTGGAGGGGAACATTATTTCAAATTCTCTCACATCAGGTATCTATGCTTTACGCTCTTGTAATAACGAGTCTCGCATTTGGCCTTCACCATATTGCCATAGGGATTCCTTTTGCGGTTGCAATCAGTTTTTCTATAGGGGGATTCTTCTTTGCTATTATAATGTCCAGAAGTGAAAGTGTCATACCATCGATCCTATGGCATTTTATCATTAACCAGCAGAGGCTTCTATGAAGTTATTTTTTCCTCTTTTGTTACTTGCCTTTCCGGCAACGATAGTATTTATTTTAGGGCCTGTTATGCTAGAGCTTTTTAAATTTATTGTAGTATTAACGTGAGGAGTGATAGTATGGATTTTCCAGTTTTAATAGAAGCGGATTCAAGCTATAGGGCCATACTTCAAAAAAAATTTAATCAAAAGATAGTCATGTCAACAAACTTTACCCTTGGAAACAAGTCATATCGACTGGTAGGAACAGTGAAGAAAACATGGTACGGAAAAGTTCGAGATTATAGTACATTAAACTGCATGATTGTGGAGGAGAATTTAAAGGTTGTAAAGGATGAGAAACTTTCCAAAAGAATTTACTTCGCTTACTCCACTCTTGCCATGATTTATTTAGCTAGGGTGCATATTACCAATTCGAGGTTAGAGGATCCTTTCTTTTTTAATCCAGCAATACAGAAATATGAAGAAATCATAGCAAGAGTCAGACCTGTATTAAAAGTTTTTTACAAAAAACCAAAGGAATATTATGAAGAAAGATTTTCTTCCTTTTACGATTTTTTAGTTGCTGCTCATCAAACAAATATAGAAGCAGACACTCATTCGAGAGAGCTTTTTCCCTTATTGGAGGAAATTGAAGCGCAAAAAACAATGGGTGTGGAAGAAATTGAAGAAATAAGAAAAATAGCTAACCGTTTCTTTCGACTAATAAATCAACGAACCCTACTAGTACTAAGAAATGAAGAAGTATTTCATGTGATGAAATTGATTTTAGACGTAAGCAACATAGAAAAGGATATTGACCTTAAAGAATTCTCAGCTGAAATCAAGTTGATGTATCAAATCATAAAGGGAAGTAAAGGTGCCATTCATGATACAAAAGTAAACTCTGCGATCCAATCCCAGTTAAATAAGACCGAGGAAATTATTGCACATTTTCAGTTCTATGAGGAAAGAGGAACTTATGTAGAAGATATCAGTTCCAAGCAATTTGAGAAGCACTGGACTTTTCGAAAAGAAGTGAGAACTTAAAACAGTAATAAAAGATTTTTTGAAAGTTATTCAAAGAAGGAGTAGAAAATGTGGGCAATCTAGTTTTAATAGAAGCGGATTCATGCTATAGGGTGCTTTTTCAAGTGAAATTTAATCAAAAGCTAGTCATGTCAACAAAATTCTTACTGTAGCCAATGCTAAAAAGACTATTAGTACCGCTGCCAAAAAGGTAACAAATTCCATAAAAAGTACTGCTAAGAAAACAGTAGCAGCAGCAAAAAAAGTAATAAGCTCAGTAAAAAATGCGGCTAAGAAAACAATTACGGCAGCAAAAAAGGCAACAAGCTCTGCAAAAAATGCAGCGAAGAAAACAGTTACCGCTGCAAAAAAAGCAGTAAGTTCTACAAAAAATGCTGCCAAGAAAACGATCACCACAGCTAAAAAAGCAACGTCTTCTGTTAAAAATGCTGCACAAAAGACACTGTCAACTGCCAAGAAAACAGTGTCCCAAAAAACAAGTAGCTCTGTCAAAAAAGTGTCAGGTGCTGTAAAGAAAACAGCCACTAAATCTTACAATTATGCTAAAAAAATTGTAAGTATGGTAAAAACTATAGCGAAAAAAGCAGTTAGCAATGTATCAAAGGGAGTTTCTAGCTTTTTCAAAAAGCCAAAGCTCCGTTAAGTTTTTCGTGCCAGGTAAAGGACAGCTTTTGTCCTTTACTTACTTTGAAGGGAGAAGTACTTCATGAAGAAATACGTTAATCTTTTTATCGTTATTGTTGGCTTACTGGCTGTAACGGCTTGTAGTAATGGGGAGGCAACAACGTCAGATAGCACTAATTTAAAGTTGCAGCAGAAAATTGAAAATTCCACAAAGAATGAGCCAGTTGAAGCCTACTTAGTGGTTTTGGAGGACCAGGAACCGCTTAAAAGTCCAGAAGCGAAGAAGCTGTTAAACTCCACCATGGAAGAATATCCTACCATTGAAGCGGGAGTAATCGATGTAATCCCACTGGCAGCTCAATATGGGGACGGTGGCGTATTACATACGATGATTTTCATACGAAATGGCACAGAGTTTGAGGTGGATGCGGTAGATTTAGCTGATATGACTTACACGATTACTAGCACAGCTGGGGAAACCATCGCAACAGCAGATTTTTATCTCAAGCCAGAAAGTCTAGGAATTTTAAAACCTGGAGAAGTAAGAGCGATGCGATATGACTTTGAACCGAAGTTTGTGAAAAAGAGTGATTACGACTTTACTGTAGGATACAATGCAACGATAAAATTTTAGGAGGAAAATAACATGACAAAATTAAAAGAAACGGCTCTACCAAGTTGCTTGCCAGGGGATCAAGCATAACACTGGTATCGTTCCCTGCCGCGGCTTGATGTACTCGAAAAAGTAGTAACAAAGTGGGCAACTGCAAATCGATTTTCGTAATTAAGCCACTCCATTGTCGGGAGTGGCTTTTCTTTATTTGTGGTCAAAGGATGCTATGTGCTTTGATATTGTGCGGTGAACCCTACCACAAGTAATGGTAAAGCCGAAAATAGAACTAAATGAACTAAAAAGATATTTAGATACATTATTTAGTTAAGCGAACACCTAGAGACGAGATGATGAATACATCTAATGAAATTCCCCATGAATAGTTAGTTTACAAAAACAGAAAAGAGTCACAACTAGCATAATAAGCTAGTTGTGACTCTTTCCTTGAAACTTCCATTGGCTACTTGACTTAGAGGTCGGGACGTAACGTTCCTACTACTCACTTCTTCCTATTCTTGCTAATCTTTCTTCTTTTTAATAAAGTTTAGAATTTCCTTAGTTTCAAAGCTGTCGATAAGGCTGTTTTGCCAATCGTAATAATTAAGCCTTTCTTCTAGCTTTTTAATATCTATTAGGGCATTCTCACGGGTTTCTTCTGAAGTCTTCGGGTCATCAATAAGTTCCTGTAATTTGGTCAGGGATTTTTCCATCGTGCTGCTATTCATCGTAATGGCTGTACGCCATTTAATTGTGAAGTAATCAAAAAAGCACTGATACCAATCTTCTTTAATTATATATAAGTCCTTCCTTTCACCCTTTATCCAAACCTTTTCCACCATATTTAAATCAAGCAAGCATCTAACCGAAACACTCATACTTGTTTTACTCATCCCGAGCTCTTCTTTCATTTCATCAAGTGTAAGTGGTTTATTTGAAAAAAAAAGCAGGCCGTATAACCGCCCAGCAGAGGGGGTTATTCCATAAAGATTCATATTTTGAGCAAGAGCATCTATAACCATCATCCTGGTTCTTTTTAATATATCATTGTCTTTCAACTTGTTTCACATCCTAAATATTTAATAATATTTAAATCCTAGACTACATATTGCTTAAACAAATGTAAAGCTCTCCTTTACAGCGGATAAAGGAGTTTAAAGGAGTATTTATAAGTAAAGTATTCGTCCGTTACGTACAGTTATTTCTGTACGTATTATATAAACAATAAGAATAGAATACACTGTTTGAACTAAACTAATTCCTCAGTCATAATTAAGAAAGTCCTAAGCGACAAAGTAAATGAGGTGAAATAATGGAAGAAAACCATATAAAAATAAAGGTCAGTGATGTTACCAAGATTTTTGGTAAATCATCAAAGAAGGCTTTACAGTTACTCAGAGAAGGAAAATCAAAGGAACAAATATTAAAGGAAACGGGTTCAACCGTTGGGGTGAACCAAGCATCATTTGAAGTGAAGTCAGGTGAAATATTCGTCATTATGGGTTTATCCGGAAGTGGTAAATCCACTTTAGTTCGATTGCTTAATCGTCTTATCGAACCGACAATAGGGCAAGTTCAAATTGATGGTAAAGATGTAGTAAAAATGAATAAGGAAGAATTAAGGGAAGTAAGAAGAAAGAAAATTAGTATGGTCTTTCA
This sequence comes from Halalkalibacter urbisdiaboli, assembly GCF_002156385.1. Taxonomy (GTDB): domain Bacteria; phylum Bacillota; class Bacilli; order Bacillales; family Bacillaceae_D; genus Halalkalibacter_A; species Halalkalibacter_A urbisdiaboli. The sequence continues at coordinate 1,307,978 of NZ_MVJM01000002.1, read as the reverse complement.
AAAGTTCGCATTGTTTCCTCATAAGACAGTACTTGAGAACACAGAGTATGGTTTAGAGATTCAAGGTGTTGAAAAGGCTGATAGAAGTGAAAAGGCAATAGAATCATTAGAATTAGTAGGACTTAAGGGTTATGAAAATCAATACCCTAGTCAACTAAGTGGTGGTATGCAGCAACGTGTGGGATTAGCGAGAGCACTGGCAAATGATCCTGATGTTCTTTTAATGGACGAAGCTTTTAGCGCATTAGACCCGTTAATTCGAAAAGATATGCAGGATGAGTTGCTAGAATTACAATCCACTATGGAGAAAACGATTGTCTTTATTACTCATGATTTAGATGAAGCTCTTCGTATTGGTGACAGAATTGCCCTTATGAAGGATGGGAACATCGTACAAATAGGAACACCTGAAGAAATATTAATGAGTCCTTCCAATGAATATGTTGAAAGGTTCGTAGAAGACGTTGATCTTTCGAAAGTACTTACGGCGCAACATGTTATGAAGCGTGCTGAGACCGTTCAAGTTGATAAAGGACCACGTGTTGCTCTTAAATTAATGAAGGACTTAGGGATTTCGTCTATCTATGTCGTGGATAAACAGCAGACGCTTCTTGGTGTCATTACTGCAAAAGATGCGTCAAAAGCAGCTGAAGAAAATCAACCATTAAAGAATTTCTTAGAAAAGGATATCAATGTGGTTGGAACGGACACTTTATTACTCGATTTATTCGATAAAGTATCATCTGCATCAATTCCTGTTGCGGTAACAGATGAAAAAAATCGATTAAAAGGAATTTTAATTAGAGGTGCCGTTATCGGTGCTCTTTCGGGTAATGAACGCTACATAAATGAGGTTGCTGGAACTGAAGCACCACTAGCTAAGGAGGTGAAGTAAAATGGAAGGAATTTTACCGAAACTTCCGTTAGCTCATTGGATTGATGTTTTAGTTGATTGGATGACAAATACGTTTGGCGGAATGTTTGATGGTATATCTAATGGGGTTAAGTTTTTTGTTGAAGGAATCGTTGCGGGTTTAGGCTTTATACCGTCTATTCTACTTATTATTCTAGTGAGTTTACTAGCTTGGAAGGTTTGTAATATAAGAATAGCTTTATTTGCATTAGCAGGTTTATTTCTTATTGATAATTTAGGTTATTGGGGACACATGTTAGAAACACTGGCTCTTGTATTAACGGCTGTGTTGATTTCCATCGTAATTGGGATTCCAGTTGGTATTTGGGCATCACAAAGTGAAAGAGTAAGACAAGTTGTTACACCGATACTTGATTTGATGCAAACCATGCCAGCTTTTGTTTACTTATTGCCAGCAATCTTTTTCTTTAATATAGGGGTGGTACCTGGGGTTGTTGCATCCGTCATTTTTGCAATGCCACCAACCATTCGTTTAACTGTACTTGGAATTAAGCAGGTACCAGCAGATTTAATTGAGGCAACAGAAGCATTTGGCTCTACAACCAAGCAAAGGCTTTTAAAGGTGCAACTTCCGTTAGCCATGCCAACGATTATGGCAGGGATTAATCAAAGTATCATGCTAGCTTTATCAATGGTCGTAATAGCATCAATGGTTGGGGCTCCTGGACTAGGTACAGAGGTTTATCGTGCTGTAACGCAAATTAAAACAGGTGTCGGGTTTGAGGCTGGTTTGGCAATAGTCGTCATTGCGATATTGCTAGACCGCATCACTCAAAATATAGGTAAGAAAAAACAAGGGGGAACAGCGTAATGTTAAAAAAATTAGTAGGAATTACATCAGCACTAGCACTAACTTTGGGGTTAGCTGCATGCGGAGGAACTGAAACAGGTGGATCAAGCTCATCAGAATCAGAAAGTTCAACTACATCTGTAGGTGAACAGGTTGATTACAAAATTATAGGAATTGATCCTGGTGCAGGATTAATGAACTTGACAATCAATCAAATTATCCCAGAATATGGACTAGATGACTGGGATGTAGTAGAAGGTTCAAGTGCTGCAATGGCAGCAGCTTTGAAAAAAGCATATGACAAAGAGGAGCCGATCATTGTAACCGGTTGGAGCCCACACTGGAAGTTTGCGAGCTATGACTTGAAATATTTAGAAGATCCAAAAGGACTTTATGGTGGAGCTGAAGATGTTAACACGATTGTACGTCTAGGATTAAAAGAAGATCATCCTGATGCGTATAAGCTTCTTGATCAATTTAACTGGGAGCCAGAACATATCGAAACAGTAATGAATTTAATTCAAGAAGGCGATGAACCAGCCGACGCAGCAGCACAATGGGTAAGCGAAAACGAAGAGCTAGTTAGTGCGTGGACTGAAGGGGTTAACGAGGTTGACGGTGAAGAATTCAGTATGCTTTATGTAGCATGGGATGACGTAATCGCAAGTTCACATGTCGTTGAAAATGTTCTAGAAAGTGTTGGATATGAAGTAGATCTAGTTCAGGTTGATGCAGGTCCAATGTGGGCTGGTGTAGCAAGCGGAAGTGGGGATGCATTGGTAGGCGCATGGTTGCCAACAACTCACGCTGATTATTATGCTGAATACGAAGGAAAGTTTGAAGACCTAGGTCCAAACCTTACTGGAACTAAGCTAGGATTAGTCGTACCAGCATACATGGATATTGACTCAATTGAAGACCTAAAAGAATAAATATAGAATTACCGAAAAGATAGCTAGAACCATAATTAGCTATCTTTTCTTTTTTAATAAACAGTATAATCTACAAATGAAAAACTAAAAACTCCCTGAAATTGACCAAAAATAGTTAAACCTTTTCAGCTATTGCATAAGTAAGCACCTTCTTATACAGCAATCTTATTAATTTAAATACAATGGGTCAGGACAATTCGAAGGAGAGGCTGTTTATCTGATCTACAGTTCGATTTTTGCACCGATCTTGATTTGGGAGAGAGACAACAATCAATGTTGACAAAAAGGAATTATATGGTAAACTAAACTCAATTGATATGAATGGAGGGTTACGTGTGGCTAACTAATTTTTCGAAAGTTCTTTGCACAATGAACAGAATAGCACGTTAGGCTATGTTGTGTGCATAGTAATCGAAGAATGGTTTGCCTTTAGGGTAACCCAATTTAGACATATGCGATTTGAGGTAAGGATAGCTCTACCTTTGTCTTGTATGTACTAATTAAGAAGAAAATGAACCCATATTATTCAACTAGGTGTTAGGACTATGACTGGATACATGTACCGTTATTTGGTATGTGTAAGTCCATCAGCGGGTATTCAATTATCACGTTCATTTATTACTTCAATTTCTCGATTACTTTAAGCATAGGCAGCTAGCCTGTGCTTTTTTTACTTGTAAGGAGGGGAGAATGTTTCAATGAATCAACATCTAATAAAGTTTAATGGAATCGTAATATGTACCGAAAGCTTCGGAAATCCGGACAATCCAGCCATTTTATTGATTATGGGGGCTCAAGCATCAATGGTTTGGTGGGAAGAAGAATTTTGTAGGCGTCTAGCAGACAAAGGACACTTTGTAATTCGCTATGATAATCGAGATGTCGGTTTATCTACAACATACGAACTTGGCAATCCCGAATATAGTTTTGAAGATATGGCCGATGATGCCATTCAAATCCTCGATGGGTATGGAATAAAGCAGGCCCATATAGTTGGCATATCAATGGGCGGTATGCTTACTCAAATCATAGCTCTGCGGCATCACGAAAGAGTGTTAAAGATTACGCTTATTTCAACATCTAATTTCGCTCCGGAGCTTCCCCCGATGGAACAAAAGGTCATAGACTATTTTTCCAATGCAGGAGCAATAGACTGGACGAATGAAGAATCGGTTGTTGAATTTTCTGTTGGTAAATGGAAAATTCTTAAAGGTACAAAGCATCAATTTGATGAGGATAGAATATACAATTTAGCAAAAGAAGAAGTAAATAGAAGTAACAATTTAGCCAGCATGAACAATCACGGAGTGCTAATAGGTGGTGAATCCTATCTGGTTAGGACGAGTGAAATAGACGTTCCAGCTCTAGTTATACACGGTACGGAAGATCCTATTATCCCCTTTGAACACGGAATAGCACTTGCTAAGAAAATTCCAGGAGCAATATTACTTCCATTGGAGGGTACTGGGCACGAAGTTCACGTTGACGATTGGGAAACAATCATCGACGCTATTTCAAAACACACTGTATCCCATTAAATCATCTTCCGGTTCTATATAGTTGAAGGGAAAGGAGCATTGCTCTAGGGTTCTCCTTTCCTTGTTATCGACAGCTTGACTATGGTGATATTGTAAACGTCTAAGATTTTTGAAAAAATTGATTAAGAGGCATCGGTTGGAGCGTGCCAGGATCGTTAGTAAATCGTTTACCCGATGAGATGCTTCTGTTCTTGCTCAAATATATATTTCCTTTTAAATGCCCTGCTCAGTAACTCAAATAGTTCGAAATTGAAGGAGGTAGTTTATGAATAAGAAGAAGGATGTTTATTTAATGGTGGCTGCTTATACAGCCTGTGCTGCAGGGCTTCTGTATGCGTTGCCTCATTTCTGGTGGGGTCTTGGGATCTCAGTCGCATTTCCAGGAGATTATAATGCGGCTCCCGACGATCCGGTTTCTCAGTTTATTGCATACTGGCTTATGGGAATGGTCAGTATGGGTGCTGCGCTGTTTGCGCTAGCTTTCGTCCATTCTTGGGGTCAGCGTATTCCTCGTATGTTATTGCTTATTCCCGCTTGGATTGCTGCTGTGGGGCTGATTACGTGGGGACTTGGGTTTGTTTACCTGCGATTTTTCTTGGCCATCGGTCGAGTGTTGTCTGCACCTGAATTTGTTCTTCAGGATTCAGATCTCCGTGCCATCGGATGGGGGCTGTTTTGGTATAGTTTATTTGTGATTTGGGGTGTTTCTTTGTGGGTAGCAGCCCGGAGATTTCAGCATAGGCGAAGTTTTACAACTGGTGAGAATAAAGTAATTACGTTAGATTGACCTCGGTTACGACGAAATATATCTAAGGTGTGCAAGCGGAAAAAAGAGTTGAGTAAGTTGAAGGAGTACTAGTTATTTATTCTGTGTCCGGAAATCTGACTTGAGATTAACAAGCTAAATTGGTGCAGATTTTAGAGATGCTTATTAATAGGACATAAATCCGCCATTTGAATTTGTAGAGATATGAAGAATAATGCGTCAAATAGAGGAGTACTGTTGAAAAAGCAGTATTCCTCTTTCTACTTTAATTAGTCTTTCGCACACATTTTACTGTTTGATTGAATACATTAGGTAATAAAAATCGGAGGAACGATTACATGATGCTCAATACCTTTCCAGTTAGTATTAAAACGGTTAAAATTAGCGGCGGACCGGATAAAACCGTCTATTATCCTCAAGTCATGATGCAAAATCGACAGTTGGAAGGCTTTATCAATAGAACCATTGCACAACAAACTCAGCAGCTTATTAATCAACAAATTGGTGGTATGCCTTCAACAGTGGAAGAAATGCTCGGGCAATATGAAGTGAAAAACAATCAACGTCGAATTCTGAGCTTATCGCTCTCCAATTATACGTACCATCACCAGGCTGCTCACGGAATGACCTATATCCGCTCCTTAACGTTTGATCTGGAAAAGGCGAAGCAAAGTGAGCTTAAAGATTTATTTAAGCCTGGAAGTGATTATGTTACAAGGCTTTCAACATTGATTGATGAACAAATTAAAAAGCGTGATATTCCATTGCTTGAAGATTTCACGGTGATTCGGCCCGATCAAGATTTTTATATTGCGGATAAAACGCTTGTTCTCTACTTTCAACTATATGAAATCACACCATATGTTTATGGTTTTCCGATGTTTCCGATATCGGTCTATGATCTTGAGGATATTATTGATGAAGATGGTCCCCTTGGGCGAATGGCCGTTAATCATTAATCAACGACCCAGAACGTTTAAAAAAGTGTCGTTCTGCGCCGAAGCTACGATGAAAAAAGAAGGGGGTTCTCCAAAAGTTTAAATTGCTTCGAAATCCTTTCGGTGCTCGGTTGCGTTTGCGAGTGCTTGCAGCTGTTTATTAATATAGCGCTTATCTAATGAAAGGAGAGAGGATTGGTCGAGCCCCTCCATTATATACTCTGTAAATTCCCAAACCGTTTCCTTTATTTGTTTGGAATTACTTTCGGCAATCAAGGTTAATGCTTTTATTCCAGCTGACAGAACTGAAAGATCAGAGAATCCATATTGACGAAATTGAAAGAAGCATTGATATAAATAATCGGAGAAATCAGGCTGATCGTAAATCACTCTAAGATTACGGGCAGCATCGTTATAGTACGGTGTTGGTAAATGTTTACGACCTAATTTCGTTAAGATTTTCCCTAGATTTTCAATACAATTAATCGCGGTATTAGGGTCATTGACACCAGATGATAATGCGCGAAGTCCTATTTCAACGATTTTGGTTAAGCCAAATTCAATGTCATTGACGGCGGCTTGCTCCGAACCGATGATGAAGAACCTTTTAAAATTTGTGTCTACCTTGTGATGGTCGAGTGTCCAAATTGATAATAATGGAGTTTCATGATCAACATAATCATTCACTTGTTTTTCGATACGAATGATACAGTCCTCCTTCACTGCCTCATCCACTAAGCCTTGAATATCGATGTATTGAATATATCCGGCATTGTCTAGCGTAAATTGTTTTGGCGTAATTTGTTTAATTTCTTCACTTTCCCAATCTTCCCACGGGGCATCCTCATGTACGTCACTGGCATCTTTAAAATTTTGATTAATTCGCTCAATCGTGGCTAATGTAATTGTATGAATTAAGTTACTAACCTGAATCCAACTCGTCACATGATGAATAAAGAATACAAAGACAATGAGACAGGTAATTGAAATAAAGATAGCGATTGCTGGGACGATAAAGGTCGTTGTAGTTTCTGTTTCTCGTAACAGAAGTAGCAAAAGAACGGAATAAATAAAACCACCAACAAAAATTCCTAGAACTCGTTGAGTACTGTGGTCCGTTATGAAATTTTGTAATGTCCTAGGCGAAAATTCAGATAAATACGTTGTTAGCACAACAAGAATCGTAGAAAAGGTGATCGTTGTCATTGTCAGTAATGAAGCTGATATCGAGCTTAAAATCGTTTGAGCAAGATGGATATCAGTAAAAAGGACCTGTGGGAGGAGTACATAAATTGACTCTTGACTTGTTATATAAGCATTAAGCTGTGCACTTATAATCGCTAAAACAGCTGCAATGAATCCATATAAAGAAGGAAGGTACCAAAAGCTGTTTCTAATTCGAATAAAAACATTTGTGGTAGTCATATGCAAACACTTCCTACAACTAAAAATAGGTTATATTAATTTTTACTGTTTTTTCTCGTTTTATTCAGTTCTAGAACAAATAAAATCCCCAATAAGCTAAGCTATCGGGGATGAAATAACAAATTATATTAAATTAACGAGAATGAAGCATTGGTCATCACTTTTATGATAAAAATTTTCGTTATCATTAAGTGATTGAATAATGCTTTCTTTTAGATCTGCGATAGGGCTAAATTGGTTTTCAGATAATAACGCACATAAATGGTTTGAACCAAGTGGATCCGTTACACCATCCGTATAAAGGAGTAGCCTACTTCCTCTTTTATATGTAAAGGATTTTGTTTTAAACGTAATTCCTTCAAATGTTCCAATGGGTAGAGTAGTAGAACGTATTTCATGTTGATTCCCATCAGGATCCTGCCATAAAGCGGGAGGATGGCCAGCATTAATATAATCAATTTTTTGTTGAGCGGTATCAATTAAAAGATAGATCGCTGTACAATAATGCCTTGCTTCTTCGTTATTTTGGAATAAACCGTGAAGATGGTTATCCAATTCCTTCATCACAATCTCTGTTTTAACCCCTTTAGAGACTAATTTTTGAAACAAAGAGTGAAGAGACATCGTAATTAATGCAGAGGAAATACCATGTCCCATTACATCAAGAATAATAATGCCGTATCGATGCTCATCTATTTGATAAAACCCGTAAATATCTCCAGATAGCTCACGTGAAGCTTTATAGAATGATTCGATGTGAATTTGGTCGTTAATGATAGGATCAGTTAACGACGTTTCTTGTATTTTTCTAGCAAGCTCTAGCTCTTTTTCTGTATCGATTTTATATTTTTGATTTTGCTTATTTAGTTCAAGGAGCTCTTTTTGTTTTTCCTTCAGGTCTTTGAAGGTAACCTCTAACTTTGCATTGGCTTTGTGCTTAGCCATTAAAGCGGCCTCAGCCTCTTTCTTGGCAATGAGTAGTTCATTTTCGTACTCACTCCTCTTACGTATCGGAATGACGATACATTCGATTATCGATTGTTCCTTTCTTTCCCTTAGGATGGCATTTATCATAACTGGTATTTCTTCTTCTGCACTAGACTTTAACGAGAGTTGCATTTCTTCAACTTGCTGCTCCATTTTTAAAAGTGGAACAAAATAAAGCTGATAAAAAAGTTGAGCAGGTACGGTCAAAATTGTATTTATGTGATTTCCCTTTATATGAGCGAGTTTATATCCAATCACCTTGAGCAGGGTATCATTCATAGTTAAAAGAGTGCCATCTTCTGATAGGGTAAGATAGCCACAAGGTGCAAAATTCAATTGTTCATCCATTAAAGGCAATCACCTCAATCTTTCTGTACACTTTATACAGAAGCATTTTTCAGATAATGACGGATTAAACGAACTGTTTCATCAGGATGGCTCATATGTGGGCAATGCCCTGTTGCTCTCATCTGTTCTAGCGTACTATTAGGAAGATGTTGGTGAATATATTTACCAACTTCGGATGATGCAATAACGTCTTCAGAGCATTGCAGAATCAGTGAAGGCACGGTTACATTTTGCAAATCTTTGCGGTTATCAGCAAAAAAGGCAGCCTCCGCAAATTGACGGGCAATGATCGGATCAGTAGAACAAAAACGCTCCTCTAACTCTTGTTTGAGCTCCGGTCGATTAGGGTTATTCATCACCGTTTCAGCAAAGACGGTTGCCCAACCGATATAATTCTTTTCCATCATATCAATTAAACCTAGTAGCTGTTCCTTCTCAAATCCCCCATAATAATCGGGAGGGTCATTCAAATAGCATGGGGAAGGACCGATCATAATAAGGTGAGAAAAATACTCAGGATGCCTCAGGGAGGCCAGCATACCAATCATACTTCCAACCGAATGGCCAACGAAAATCGTGTCTTTAAGATCTAAAGCTGAACAAACATCAAGTACATCTTGTGCGTATCCTGCAAGGGTTTGATACTTGTTCATATCATAAGCCTGCAAATCTGACTTTCCTGAACCAACGTAGTCAAATAAAACAAGTTGATAATCATCTTCAAAGGCATGAGTCATATACTTCCAAACACTTTGGTCACAACCGAAACCTGGTGCAAATACGATGGTTTGAGAACCGTTGCCTTTTAACGTTATGTTATTTCGAATCACTATCTCTTGCCTCATTATATTCTCCTTCCCGTAAACGAACAGGACATAGAAACTTGCCACTCTTACGATACAGTGCTGTCTTTCTATTCTAACACAAACTTTATTTTCCAAAATAGTAATAGGTATATGTTTGTTTATTATGGGAACATATTGATTATAAACCTTAAGATAAAAGTTGATACGTGATCATTACATTATTTTATTATATTTCAAAAAATAGTTCACTAGACCGTAATTTGAATTTTAGTAAACTAGAAAATAATCTCTTTAAGGAAATTGTAGGTGCCTCAGTAGCAATGGCTCCACACATTCACATTGCTTCGAGGACATTAAAAAGGGAAAAGCAGAGGGCACTGAAGGGTGTCTTTTTTATGCCTAAAGCGCGAACAAAAATGCTGATTTTTTTCTCAGATAATACTGAAATGAATCAAAAGTTGGTTTTAGTACAAAATAAAAAATAATGATTTGTATAGAGGAGTGTGTTTGATGAGGTTTCGTGGAAAGAAAAATGTAGATGCTCAAATGGAATCCATTTTAGCAGAAACGGATAATCCTGCAATTTTAAATGATGTTACAAATACCGATTTAGATGTTACTTCGGAGACAAGAAAGGGAAACCCTACTTTAAGTATTGTTGAGAGTTACGTCGTACGTAACTCGGTCGACGGAAAGACCTGGAATCAGATTGATGAATAAGACAATGCGCCCGAAAGAGATTTAATATGAAAAAAATTATGACAGAGTATTCATCAAAGGAGTAATGCTTTATGAGCAAAATAAAAGTGAATAATCTCTCAAAGGTATTTGGGCATAATCCAAAAGAAGGGTTAAAAAAATTAAATAACGGCTTAAGCAAGGAGCAAATTTTAGAGGAAACGGGTATGACAGTTGGTGTGAACAAGGCTTCATTTGAGGTGGAAGCAGGTGAGTTCTTTGTGATCATGGGCTTATCTGGGAGTGGGAAGTCTACTTTGATTCGTCTCGTTAATCGTCTGATTGAACCAACAGCTGGTGAAGTCTTCATTGATGGAGAGGACATCACCAAAATGAATAAGACAGACTTAATGATGACGCGACGTAAGAAATTAGCGATGGTTTTTCAGAAATTCGCACTATTACCTCACCGTACCGTTCAAGAAAATGTCGAATACGGACTAGAAGTTCAAGGTGTACCAAAGAAGGAACGGGAGGAGAAAGCGATTAAGTCGATCCATGATGTAGGCCTGAAGGGGTATGAATCAAGCTACCCTGACCAATTGAGTGGGGGTATGCAGCAAAGGGTAGGTCTTGCCCGAGCCCTTGCAAATGACTCAGATATTCTTCTCATGGATGAAGCATTTAGTGCGTTAGATCCACTTATTCGTAAGGAAATGCAAGATGAATTATTGCATCTCCAAAATAAATTAGGCAAAACGATTTTATTTATTACCCACGACCTTGATGAAGCGCTGAAACTAGGAGATCGGATTGCTATTATGAAAAATGGTTCGATTGTACAAATTGGCTCAGCTGAAGAAATATTGGAAAATCCAGCCAATGAGTATGTCTATAACTTTGTAGAGGACGTCGACCGCTCAAAGGTATTGTTAGCTTCCCATATTATGAAGAAACCTGACGTCATTACAACGTGGAGAGATGGCCCTCGGGTTGCAGTGAAGAAAATGGAGGAAGCTGGATTGTCGAGTATCTTTGTCGTTGATAAAGAAAAGAATTTGAAAGGGATTCTGACGATTGATGCGGCAATTCAAGCTTTTAAAGAGAATACGTGGGTAGAGGATGTGTTAATCCGTGATTTTCACACAACTCAGCCCGATACCCCTCTTAGTGAGCTTATAGGAGTGGCGGCAGAGTCAAAGTTTCCAATTGCAGTTGTGGAAGAAAATAAGCTTCTAGGTATCATCGTGAGGGTATCAATCTTATCAGGTCTTGTTTTAGGTAAAGGCCAGAATGAGGTGAATAATGAATTACTTTAGATTACCGTTAGAGGATTGGACGAATGATTTTGTTTATAGTTGGTTAATTCCTGTGCTTGGTGGTTTTTTTGATGCGATTAGTCGTGTTATTTATTTCTTTATAAATGGTGTTGCCGACCTTTTTATTTTTATCCCAGCGGAACTCATGGCGTTAATTTTCGTCATTTTATCTTGGCGGTTTGCAGGTAAGGGGATTGCCATCTTTACACTAATTGGTTCTCTCTATTTAGGGTCCGTAAATTTGTGGAATGATGCGATGCTAACACTTGCAGTTGTCGTCGTAGCCACTATTTTTTCAATTGTCATTGGTGTACCACTCGGGATTTTAACAGCAAATTCTAATGTCTTAAATAAAATTGTTAGGCCGATTCTAGACTTTATGCAGACGCTACCTAGCTTTGTTTATTTAATTCCGGCTATCCTTCTTTTTGGATTAGGTGAGGTGCCGGCGGTTATATCTACGTTTGTTTTTGCTACACCACCTGCAGTAAGGATGACAAGTCTTGGGATAAGGCAAGTTCCGACAGATATGGTTGAGGCTGCAAAGGCCTTTGGTTCTACCCCATGGCAGATGTTAACGAAGGTCCAATTACCGGTTGCTGTTCCGACTATTATGGCTGGAATCAATCAGACGATTATGCTCGCCCTCTCGATGGCCGTTATCGCTTCAATGATTGGGGCGCCAGGATTAGGTTCAACAGTACTAGCTGGTATTTCCAGTGTTAATGTAGGGTTAGGTCTCGTAGGGGGACTCGGAATTGTCGTACTAGCGATTATTCTCGATCGGATTACGCAAGGTTTAGGAACGATGAACAAAGCTTAAGGAGGAATATTAGATGAAGAAAATGAAAGTAAGTATTTTTTTTCTACTTGTTTTTATGCTGTTAGCAGGATGCGGAGCGAATGATCAAGGTGGTGGTGACACGCCTCCTGCAGAAACTGGCGGTGAAAATAAAGATGTTACGATTCGTTTCGGTGTAACCCCTTGGACAAGTACGATTCCACCAACAAAAGTAGCAAGACTTATTATTGAAGATATGGGATACACAGTGAATGAAACCAATGCCGATGCTGGTGGTGTGTATACAGGTATGTCTAGAGGGGACTTAGATGTATTTATGGATGCCTGGTTACCAGTCATGCATGCAAATTATATGGAGAAGTATGGAGATACGTTAGATGATACAGCAGTTAGTTATTCCGAAGGTGAGTTAGGTTGGGTCATACCGACCTATGTAGAAGGCATTGATTCAGTCGAGGACCTTAAAGGAAAAGAAGACCAATTTGGTGGGAAAATATACGGAATTGAAGAAGGCGCGGGAATGACGGTGACTTCACGTGAAATGATTGACGAAGTAGGGCTTGATCTTGAATATGTAGCCTCAAGTGAGGGTGGTATGCTTGCGCAAGCTCAGCGATTAATGTCAAATAACGAACCTGTACTTTTCTTAGGTTGGCGTCCGCATCCAATGTTCGCTAATTATGATCTTAAAGTCCTTGAGAGCCCTGGTGAATATTTTCAAACTTCAGAAGTACATGTTATCACAAACAATGAGCTTAAAGAGCGAGCACCGGAGGTTTATGAATTCTTAAGTAACTGGAGCATGGATGTAACTGATATTGAAGAAATGATCGTGCAAATTGAAGACGAAGGAAGAGATGCTGAGGAAGTAGCACGAGAATGGATCGACAATCATCAAGAAGAAGTTGCTGCAATGCAAGGTAATAATGAGTAAAAAAACATGAAGGGGCTGTTCAATAAAGCAGAAATAGTGTTAGGCAATGGCTCCGTTCGCTACGCCCCTTACGACGAGAACATGAGTCTCCTTTCATTGACTACCGATGTTAGGTGCTCCGCCTATTAAACCCACTTATCGTAAGAAATTTAATTGCTTCGAGAGTGTCTCAAAAGGTCAAAAATAGGCCTATTGGGACATTCTCTTTATGTACTTAAAGGACTAAAAAGAAAGGACTAATAAAAGCGACTAAATATATAGATTTTATTGGAATAAAGGTGTAAAATTGGATAGGTTTATAAAGAAAAGCGGAGGAGAGAACACCTTGTCAAAGTCAGTAAAATCAAAACTTTTTATTTCGTTATTATTAGTATCTATCATTCCATTATTTCTCATTAGTACGATTGTTTATTTTAAGACCAATCAAGGGTTTCAAACAGTATTGGAAGATAATCAACATGCCACGAAGGAAACAATTTCAACGCAACTGAACAATCTATCTCAAGACCTTCTTACGCTTACAAAAGCGTATGCAAACAATCAAGAAATTTTAGAGTCCTTTCAACGTGGTGATCGTGAACAACTAGCATTAACGGTTCAACCGATCTTTGAACGATTACAAAATGAACACCAAGTGGATGTTTTTGAATTTGGGACAGTAGACGGCGAAGTATTTTTTAGAGGGCATAATCCTGAAAAATTTGGAGATGACAAAAGCGATAAGCCAGCTATTCAAGCAGCCCTAAGAGAAGAGGAGATAACAGGGTTTGAATTCGGAAATAGTGGTTTGGCTGTTCGGGCTTTTGTTCCTCTTATGTATGAGAACAAAATAATCGGAACCTTACAAACGGGACTAAACGGGGGAGCTATCGAATCAATTACGGGCTCTTTAAAAGGTGTCCAGCTAAACATTATGGATACAGAAGGACAAATTTTAGTTGCCACTGAGCAGCAACAGGTTGGTACGCTTTTTGAAGATACGTCTATTCTCCAAGAGGTCATAGCAGGTAAAGAGGTTAAGAAAGAAAGCGAGCATTATTATCAACTTTTTATACCATTGTATGATCCAACGAATACAGAGGTAATTGGGCTCACGCAAATAAAGCAAGACATAACAGTTATTAAGACAATTAACCATCAAATATACCTTTATCTATTGATTGTTGGACTGGCAACACTTGTTGCTGTCGTTATAACTGCTTATTTCTTAAGTAGAGGGTTTTCACAGCCTATAAAGCAGATTACATCCATTATGAGGGAAATATCAAAAGGGAACCTCAATAATGAGGTGATTGGAAAAAGTAGAAAAGATGAATTTGGTCAATTATCAAAATCGATCCTAAGCACACAATCAAATCTGAAGGAAATGATTGAAACAATTTCCCAGCTTTCTAAAGTAGTAAAGGAACAAGCAACGTTCATGAAACAATCTTGTATTGAAATAACGAGTGGTAGTAATCAAATAGCGTCTGCAATACAGGAGTTATCTACTGGTGCAGATCAACAAGCGAATTCGTCCACTATAATAGCGGAAAATATGGATACCTTCTCCAATCGGATTATTGAAGTGAATGAGAATGGTTCGTTAATCGTAAAAGCTTCTAGTGAGGTTTTAAGCATTACTGAAACTGGAAATGGTTTGATGAATCAATCAATGGAGCAAATGAACCGGATTTATGAAATCGTAACAGAAGCGGTTCAGAAGGTACAAGGGCTTGATCGTCAGTCAAAGGAAATTTCAAATTTAGTTACTGTGATTAATACCATTGCTGAACAAACGAATTTATTAGCATTAAATGCGGCAATTGAAGCAGCTAGAGCTGGCGAGCACGGAAAAGGGTTTGCGGTTGTTGCTGGGGAAGTGCGAAAGCTAGCGGAACAAGTATCGCAGTCTATTCACGATATTACAGGGATTGTTAACAATATCCAAACCGAATCAAATGGTGTTGTAGAATCATTAACGAAGGGTTACCAGGAAGTCGAAGAGGGAACAAACCAGATAAAGGTTACACGTGAAACGTTTGAGCGTATTAATCAGGCTGTAATCGACATGGTAAGCAAAATACAAACTATTTCAACGAACTTAACAGAAATACAGAAAAATAGTAAAGAAATAAACGAGTCAATTGAAACAAATGCTTCAATCTCTCAAGAATCAGCTGCTAGTATTGAAGAAACATCGGCATCTGTTCAGCAAACAAATAGTTCAATTGAACATTTATCGTCAAATGCTGATTCTTTAGAAAATCTGTCTAATGAGTTACAAACAATGGTTGGAAAGTTTAAGTTCTAGGTAAAAAGGGTGTCTTAAAAGGGCTTGTTACTGCCCTTTTAAGACACCCCAATTTTAGGTATATATTAGTTCACGCCACGCATCGCCCCAAATACGATATTATACCCGTCAGGATCTTGGATATGCGCGTTTTTAAATTCCCAATCTCCATGCGAGCCGGTAAATGGTTCAATCGCTACAATCCCCCCTTTTTCACGTATTTCATTAACCAATACGTCTAAGTCATCCCAGCTAACGTGAATGTAAGTATCCCAGCCGTAATCAGGACCTTGCCATTCCGTCGGATAGTCTTGCCGTTTTTTAGAAGGTTTATTAGGGCGAACATCATCAGAAGAAGCAGCTTGCTGAAGAATGAAAATCATGCCATCCCGTTCAGCGTGTCCCCACCCATCAATTTGACAGCCGAGCACATCACGGTAATATTCCTGAGACCTTTTTAAGTCAGAGACCAATCGTACTTGAATCGTTAACCCTAAAGTCGCTTTTTCGGTAGGACTTGCCTGTATAGTTTGTTCGTTCATGCAAATGCTCCTTTTTTTTAACCAACAAAGGTCATTTTTTTCTCCTGAAGTTACATGGATGAGTACGACTTATTTAATATATTCTTTCTTTTTGACGGTAAACCTTTATATTCTGTTTATGTTTTTTTAATACCTCTAGGTTGGAGAGATGCTGAATTTGTATCGCTTAATATAGGAAAAGAGCCACCCTATTGAGGTTGACTCTATTATAAATTATTCTTCACAAGGGACTTCAGTTGAAAGAGTAACAGAAGCGTGTGCAGCAAAGTTCAGCTTATCTAGAGCATTACCATTTGTAACGGTAAACGCATAGGTGCTGCCATTTAAATCAGTTGCTTTATACTGATATTGTCTAGGCTTTGAGTAAGATGGTTTGTCTGTTCCAACGTATAAATGAACGTCATTTAGTTTTACATTTTCATTCACTGCATAAGTTTTCATATTTTTATAGTCTCCTTTTAGATAAATTTTTACTAAGAGGGCCGGTTACACCACTAGCTTCTTATAACCTTAGGTGTCCATGTAAAAGGTTATAGATTATCGTTTCCTTAAGTCTTAATACCTAGATATTTTCACCTTAAGTTATTGTTACCACATAATAAGATTAATAATATTATATCCGCAGTTTAATATATTTATATTAGGAAGAGCAATTTTTTAAGTCGGACTAGGTTCTTCTACATATGACTAATGATATAATATTTAAATAAAATAGTTTTTAGATATTTGACTAGAGCTAAAATTTATTAGATAGTTAAAATAGGAAATTTTTACGGTTATTGACTTGACTTCAATATCGAAAAAGGAGTCTATATGAAGGAGCTTTATACACGAATTCAGAAGAAGTTATATTATATTACACTGTTAATCATTATCATTCTTATGTGCCTGAGTTTATTCGTCGTTCATGATCGATATGAAGGATTTGAGTTAGGTTATTTGGTTCATCTATTGCTAGTTATTTTATTTGCTACATGTTTAATAATCTACCCTAAGTACGAAATTCAAGCGATTCGTATTGCCATTATTACAATTGGAAGTATTTATTTTTATGTGCTCTTTTATTTGTATCCAGAAACTTCATCGACGTTTATCTTTCTTTGTTTTATTCCTGCTATTTCAATCTTGTTTTTTGATCCGAGAATTTTTTATTTTTCATTACTACTAAATGGAATTTTTATTACACTAACGTTTAGTTATATTATGGTATTTGATGAAGCAAATTTGTACCCTCATATCAAAAATGATTTAATTGGAAATAGCATAAATTTTATTGCTAGCCAAGTTATCCTTTATTTTTTGTTTTATTTATCTTACGTTCGTGTCAAAAGGCAACAGCTTTACTTTGAGCAAGTGCAACAAACAGAGCGAATTCGGGCAACTGGACAGGTTGCTGCAGCGGTAGCACATGAAATTAGAAATCCGTTGACGGTCGTTAAAGGATTTTTACAGTTTTACGAACAAAGCATGCCAGATAAAGATAAGAAAAAAAAGCATTTTGCATTAATGATAAGTGAATTAAACACGGCAGAACAAGTTATTTCACAATATTTGTCTATCTCCAAGCCTAGTCAAGAAAAACGTTTAGAAACGTTAAACGTGAAGGAAACCCTCAAAAGTGTGACCGATTTGCTAAAGTCATATGGTTTGTTATATGACAATGAAATTAATTTATATGTGGAGGATCAGTGTTATATACGGGGCAACGGCATCGAGCTGAAGCAAGTATTAATAAATATTATTAAGAATGCTATTGAGGCCTCTAAAAAGGGGGACACAGTTCAAGTGAGGGCCAAAAAAAGAAAAGAGTTTATTGAAATAGAAGTGGTTGATCGTGGATGTGGGATGACAGATACAGAAATCCATGCTCTTGGCACACCTTTTTATTCCTTGAAAAGTAAAGGGACAGGGCTTGGTCTCATGATATGCTATAACATTGTTGAAAAATTCAATGGGACACTTCAATTTAGTAGTTCAAAAGATGAGGGAACAACAGTAACGTTAACCTTTCCGGTCATCAAAAATAGCTAATCAGTTAAAAACTCCTTGAGGATTCATTCTCAAGGAGTTTTTATACATAGTTTATGCTTTTTTTAATAATAAATACATAAAATAAGGAGCACCAATTAAGGCAACCATGACCCCGGCTGCAACGCCTTCAGGTTCGACTATATTCCGACCGATCGTGTCAGCAAATAATAAAAGCCAGCCCCCAATTAATATAGCAACTGGGAGAAATAACTGATTTCGAGGCCCAACTAACGCTTTTGCAATATGTGGCGCCATCAAGCCTATAAAAGCAATTCCTCCAGTAACAGATACGGCAGAAGCAGCTAAGGCAACCGCAGTCAAAAGCAGGACGATTCTCTCTTTTTCAATCGCTACACCGACTCCGATAGCAACTGGTTCACTTAAACCAAGAAGGTTTAAGCGATTCGCTTTATATAACGTAAAAGGAATAAGCGTAAGTAGCCAAGGTAGCAGCGCCATAATGAATGGCCAATCAGCTCCCCAAATGTTTCCAGCTAACCATTTTGCGATAAAATCGACCTTTGCCCGTTCAGCAGAAGAAATAAGGACAATCATCATCCCAGAGAGTGCTAATGAAAACCCAACACCAATTAGGATTAGGCGAATTGGTTGAAGCCCAGTTTGTTTGTCGAAGGAGAATACGTAAATGAGCAAGGCTGTCACAAAAGCACCGATGAATGCGACAAGTGGCAGAAAGTAGACAAAGGAGCCAGCTTGAATGGGTGCATATAAAAAGAATGAGGAATTCCTATCCCCATTAAATGGTATTAAGTGCTATTTAATGTTTACGGTAATGTGATCCATTGCATGATAACCATAGCCTTTTCGATTCCAAAAAGCGGTGTATGGCTGGGTTCGTTCAGTAGAGTCGGTTGCTTTGCTTAAAATGGTGTATTCTCCTTGTTGATGAACGGTCCATTCATAGGTCCAGGTGGTCCATTCATATTTGCTTCCTTTCATAATTTTAGCATCTGCCCATGTTTCGCCATTATCAATACTAATTTCCACTTTAGAAATCTCGCCTTGCCCAGTCCAAGCAATGCCTTCTATTGTATGGATTCCGGTACGAAGGATTTCCATATGTAATGGTTGCTGTATCGTAGAATTGACATGCATTGTTGTAACTGGATAGGAATCCTTGTTGCTATTTTTATGAGGATAGTAAACATAATCCTTCGTTTGAAATGGACCCTGAAAGGAAGAGTCTATAACAATGATTTGTTTAACCCATTTAACTGAAGCCATCCCGTACCATTGGGGAACGATTAATCGCAGTGGGTAACCGTGTTTATAGGGGATAGGCTGCTCGTTATATTCGTAGGCGATCATTGTATCAGGATGAAGAGCTTTAACAAGAGGAAGACTTCTTACATAACGATGCATCTTTGTTAATTCAGGCTGCGTTCCAAAGTCATAGCCCTCGAATACAACCTCTTTAGCACCGGCTTCGATGCCGGAATAATCGAGCAACGTACGTAAAGGAACACCCGTCCAATAGCCTTGACTCATAGCACCCTTTTCCCACTGTTCACCAAATGTTTTAGGTTCAAAAAAGTGGCGCTTATTACCTGCGCATTCCAATAAGACATTTAATGTTTTAGATGGGAGATTGATAATATCTTGCAACGAAAATATAGTTGGTTTCTTCACAGAACCCGAGATTGGTAGCCAGTAATTTGAATGTGTTAGAAGAGGATAGGGAAAGTGATTTCGTTTATAAAACAAGGGCGTATCAATCACACGCTTTTTTAGAAAATGAATAGGGGACTCTTGATTTTCAGGGTGTAGGCTATGTGTAGTAAGAGAAGGCATTACAGGGAAAAATCGATTTGACATGATAAACCTCCCGGAAATATGACGTTCGTTAATTCTATGATAGGAAGCTAGTCATTACGATTTATTTAAGTCTGATTTTAATAATTGTAAAAAAAACGGGGATGTCCCAAGGTTCGTTCTGAACCTTTGGGACATCCTATTTGGTTTAATGTTAGAGAAGAAGAGCATCATTAATTTAAACGATAGACGATATCAACTTGTTGAGAAATGGTAATTTCACCAGCTTCAATCATCGTTGGTGCTCTACCGATATCATTCGCTTCATCTGTTGCTACTTCATTAAAATGTTTCAGTGGGTAATTTGTTTGAGCTGCTTGATCAGTAATTTGTAGAACGCCTCCACGTTTTTTTCCAACACTATCTGCTAATACGTCAGCCTTTGCTTTTGCTTTTTCAACAGCGATTTTCAATGCTTCATGCTCGAGTGTTTCGGGATTTTGTAAGCTGAATTGAACGTGTTCAATTCGATTGGCACCTGCACTAGCAGCTTTATCAATGAAAGCTCCAAGATTATCGATGTCTGTGAATTCCACTTTTAAAATATGTTCTGCTCGATACCTTACGTCTTTACTCATCGTTCCATCTGAGTTGTACTGATGCTCTGGGTAGACATTAAAGCGAGAGGTTTGGATCTGTTTTTCATCAATCCCTGCCTCTATTAAAGTCTTACGCAATGCATTGATGTTCTTGTTCACTTCTTCTTGTGCTTCGCTGGCAGATGATGCGAGGGCAGATGCCCCTAAGTGCACATAAGCTACGTCAGGCTTAGCATGTACTTCTCCTGAACCACTGGCGATAATCGTTCCATCTTGCCCAGCAGCTAATACCTCTGTTGGCGTATCTTCTTTAGAACCACTGAACAGTAGTAGGCTGAGTGCAGCAACGACAATGATTGTCCCAACTTGAATGATTTTCTTTTTCACGTGAAACACCCCTTTCGGTTATGCGAATATAACGATAGCATGCCGAAAGAGGTTACAAAAAAAACATATAAGATAGAAAAAGTTGTTATTTATGAAGGAACTCGAGAGTTTATTAATAGCTTAATTTCATTATAAGCCATTAGTAAAGGAGCTACCCCGTGTCCGTTGTTTGTTACAATGGGTTCACCACTAATATAGTATTCATAGTCACCATTACGTACAACGCCTGTCTCAGGATGTGTACCGAGTCCCGCGCTTTTACAAATACCACCTAGCAATACTTCACCATGTTCTACAGTCACATAGTGTTCAACGGTTCCGTCAAAGGCTGCTTTTCCGAATGTAATGTATTCAGAAGAAAGATAGCCTAATCGAGCACCTTTTAATAATGCATAGGATAGCATTAGTGTTCCACTTGACTCTAAGTAATTTCCTTTTCGACCACTGAATTCAACAACTTGGTACCACATTCCACTATAGTGCTGATAGCGTAGCATCCCATCAACGGCTTCTGTTAATAAATCTTTTAATTCGCTTGTATCAACATTTTCGCCTTCAAGTAATTCTAGTATGTCAACGAGCGCCATGACGTACCAACCAACAGCACGGCCCCATACATGTGGAGATAATCCACTTTCTTTGTCAGACCAAAACATTTTACGGCTTTCATCATAAGCATGATAATATAACTGTGTTTCTTCATCAAAAAGTAGCTTACGCGCTTGTCTAAATTGGTTCAAGGTATCAGAGTAGTCTTTATTCACCTCAAACTCTTTTATATATTGAACATAAAACGGCTGCCCCATGTAAAGACCGTCCATCCAGATTTGATGCGGGTAATTACTTTTATGCCAGAAGTTCCCAGATTCTGTTCGTGGGTACGTTTCTAACTGCTTATAGATTAAATCTATTACTTTTTTATAGCGAGAATCCTTTTCTTTATCGTAAAGCGTAAATAGAATAGCCGTCATTCTAATTTGATCAATGCTGTAGTAGTTAATATCAATTTGTTCAACATCACCATTTTCATCAACAAGACGGTCTATAAATTGCTTAACAAATTGATAGTCTTCCTCATGACCGGTTTGCTCATAGCTATCTAAATATGCCTTCAGAATGCAACCTTCAATATAATGCCATCTGAGCGAATACCACTTTTCGCTGTTTTTATACTGTTCTTTCAGCTTTTCAATCAATTCATATGACATTCTACACACACCCCGGATTTTAGTTTTGATCATCAACGAACATAGATTACAAGACACCAAATAACAACGTTGTTAAATCCATTAAAAGGGATTTTGAAAACGTTGTCAATAGAAAAATGGTGATTTCTCCTTATTAAAAATGAACAAATGAATAGATAAATGAATGTTGTAAAATATAAGACCCTTTTAGGCAGGAAGATAGATGAAGAAGGCTGTAGAACTCATCCGTTTTTTTATGCGAACGCTAGAGAAAGTGCTTCGTTGGGACCCATTATGTCCCTGATGGTCAAAAGTTAGCCCTTTAGTTAATTAGCCCAATCGGTTATAATTAAAGTTAAAAGTTCCAAATAACAGAACGTAAACGATTGAATTTACGGAATATTAGGAGGATAAGTGTATGTTAGATGTAGCAGATAGTAGCTCTCTATTACGCAATGATGTCAAAAAGCTCGGGAATATTCTAGGGGAGATTCTTGTACACCACGGAGGCATTTCCCTTTTTAACAAAGTTGAAGAAATTAGAGAAACAACGAAAAATCTACGTAAAGATTATAACGAGGAAGCATACAAGAAGCTAAAGGAAGAAATCAGCAACTTGAAACCGCCAATTCGTCAACAGGTGATACGTGCATTCTCTATTTACTTTCACCTCGTAAACATTGCTGAACAAAATCACCGTATTCGCCGTCGTCGTCAATATCAACTACAAGAAGATGGTGTGATTCAGCCGGTTTCGATTGAAAGTGCTGTTAAATCAGTTAAAGAAAATAATTATTCAAATGACGAAATTCAAAAAGTGTTAAATGATTTGTCAATTGAATTAATTATCACAGCCCATCCAACAGAGGCGACAAAGAGAACTGTATTAGAAATTCAAAAGCGAATTTCAACGATTCTCCAGGAGTTTGATAATCCAAGGTTAACGAAGAAGGAAAGAAAAAAGTTAGATGAGAGCTTGTTTAATGAAGTCACTTCACTATGGCAAACGGATGAATTAAGACACCGCAAACCAACTGTTTTGGACGAAGTGAAAAATGGCCTCTATTATTTTAACGAGACATTATTTGAAGTATTACCAGATATTCATCAGGAGTTAGAAGACCAGTTGGAAGACTATTATCCTGATAGCAAATATAATGTGCCAAACTTCCTTCATTTCGGTTCGTGGATTGGTGGGGATCGTGATGGAAATCCGAATGTAACACCTGAAGTTACATGGGAAACATTACTTCTTCAAAGAAAGCTTGTCGTCAAAAAGTATGAGCAAGCTATCGTCGACCTGATGAAGCGTTTCGGTCAATCAACATCACGTGTTGATATTAATGAGAAACTTATTGCTTCCGTCGAACAGGATGAAGCAAATTACATGGAAAAAGGCGAAGCATGGCAAGTTGAAGCTGAGGTGTATCGTCGTAAATTTGCGATTATTCTTAAGCGTTTACGTCATGTTGGTAAATCAGCAGCTGGCTATAAAAAAGCGGAAGAATTGTTAAATGATTTAATCTTGATTAAAGAAAGTGCAGAGGAGCATCAACCGTCGAATCGTAAATTGAAAACGATTCGAAAATTAATTCGCCAAGTTCAATTATTTGGATTCCATTTAGCAACATTAGACATCCGTAATCATAGTGGTGAACATGAATCAGCCATTGCAGAAATTTTAAAGGTTGTTGATATTACAGAAGATTACGCTTCACTACCGGAAGAAGAAAAAATTCGGATCCTTAAAGATGTCCTAAGTGACCCGAGACCAATTATGCTTCTTGAAGAGGATTATTCGAAAGAGACGCAAGAAATCTTCAAAGTGTTCCAGATGATTAAAAAGGCCCATACTGAATTTGGCCAGCGTTCGATTCAAGTCTATCTCGTAAGTATGACCCAATCATCAAGTGATTTACTTGAAGTACTTGTGCTTGCGAAAGAAGCAGGTATTTATCGTTTACATGCGGATGGGAAAGTAGAAAGCAATTTAAATGTTGCGCCACTCCTTGAAACGATTGATGACCTTGTGGCAGGGCCGAAGATCATGAAAACGCTATTTGAAATGGACGTATATCGTAATCACATTAAAGAGCGTGGCGACCACCAGGAAATCATGCTTGGTTATTCAGATGGTAGTAAAGATGGTGGTACGCTAACAGCGAATTGGAAGCTCTTCAAGGCTCAACAAGAAATCCACGAGATGGCAAGAGATTTTAACATTGGTTTAAAATTCTTCCATGGTCGCGGTGGTTCATTAGGACGTGGGGGCGGCCCATTAAATCGCAGTATTTTATCACAGCCAGCTGAAACATTAGGTGATGGTGTAAAGATTACGGAGCAGGGAGAAGTTCTTTCTTCACGCTATTTACTAGGTGACATTGCCTACCGTAACCTTGAACAGGCTGCTTCGGCACTACTCGAGGCTTCAGCTCGTGCTTCAAGAAAATTAGAAAATGGCGATTTATTAAATAAAGCTTGGGAAAAGGCGATGGAAGAGATTTCGTCATACTCATTAAAGAAATACCAATCACTCGTGTTTGGCGATGAGGATTTCTTAACATATTTTAAACAAGCAACGCCACTAGGGGAGCTTGCTGCCTTAAACATTGGTTCTCGTCCAATGAGTCGTAAAGGGAGTCAGCGCTTTGAAGACTTACGTGCGATTCCTTGGGTATTTGCTTGGACACAATCAAGACAAATGCTACCAGCATGGTTCGCGGCAGGTACTGGTTTAGAGTCATTTGCTACGAAGAGTGAGGGGAATCTCCAATTATTACAGGAAATGTATAAGAAATGGCCATTTTTCCAATCAACGATTAATAATCTTCAAATGGCGCTAATGAAAGCTGACTTAACAACAGCTAAGGAATACATTCACTTAGTAGAAGATCAAACGATTGCGGAGCGAATCTTTACAAACATTTCCGACGAGTATAAGAGAACGAAGGACATCCTTCTTAAAATCTCTGGAAATAAAGAACTTCTTGATCATACACCAAACATTCAAGAAACAGTGTATCGACGCAATCCTTATGTCGATCCACTTAACTTCTTACAGGTTGATCTCATCCAGAAAATGCGTAATTCGGAAGAGAAATCTGAAGAAATTTTAACAGAGGTGCTCTTAACAATAAGTGGTGTTGCAGCAGGTCTTGTTAACACAGGCTGATTTCCTCTAACCTAACAAAACCCTTAAGATGACAAAAGAGTCATTCTTAAGGGTTTTTTAATCGTATTTTATGAGGGCACTGAAAAAAAAAGTAAGATAACTTTTTAGTCATTAATTCCACGGTAGCCGAGACTATATGACATTTCTTTAGCATATGTCTTCGTTTTCTTGATGATTTCAGGCTCTCTCGGATCAAATCGATGCGTAGGTCCGATAATTGAGAGAGAATAGACAACCTTACCTGTATAGTCACGGATTGGCGCCGCGATTGTTGCGACACCTTCCTGGAGTTCTTCGATGCTTATCGCGTAACCACGCGTCTTAACGTTCTGTAGCATGTTCAAAAATTCGTCAGGCTCCGATGAATATTTTGTCGTTGAAAGCTCCTCATCAAAATATTTAGTTAAGAACGAATCGCTTTGATAAGCAAGAAATACTTTTCCTGCACTGGTACAATGGAGCGGGTTTTTATGCCCAAGATGAGTCACAATTTGAACAGGCTGTTTGCTATTTACGCGTAAAATATCAATAATCGATCGCTCTTGAAAAATCGTAATATTTGCCGTTTCACCGACTTCGGTCACGAGCTGTTGAAGGTAGGGCGCGGCTTCTCGTCTCACCTCTAAATTTGCAGTTACAACTGAATAGAGTGGGATAATCGAGAGACCGAGGCGATATTTTTGAGTTTCAGGGTTTTTCGTGACAAACCCTTCACTTGCAAGCGTTGCCAATAGACGGCTTACCGTACTTTTATTCATCCCTAATGAAGCTGAGATTTCAGTAACTTTTTTTTCCGGCTCGTCGATAGAAAAGCATTGCAAAATTTGTAGTGCTTTTTTTACGGTTGATAGAAGATGTTCATTTCCTGATTCCATTACATAATCTCCTCTATAAAGTCAAAAGTCTGTTGCATTTATCGTACCATAAAACGAATGTAACAACAGGAATATAAAAAAGTACCCTATAGGTAGACCTTTTTATTAGTGTCTACTCTATAGGGTACAGTTTCGGAAGGCACTGAAAAAGGGTGGGTTTCCCTTTTTTCAGTACCCTCCAGTTTCGGGGGGTTTTTAGCCTTCAATGAGCGTAGTTGCTACATCTACGATAGCGAAACGGAGCCATTGCTGTGCACGCTTTAAGCTGTTGAGACAGCCCCTTTTTTCGAGAGACATTGGTTACAGGATTGACATGTTTTTGTACTTGTTTGGGTAGGGTTTGAAGTCGTATTTTTTGTTTGACATGACCTTGACATGAGGGGTCTCCTTTCTGTGTGCCAAAGTAATATAAAAATATGTATAGAGGCATAGGTTGTAAGTCTTTGACCTATGCCTTTCATGTTGCTTGTGTTAGCTTCCAGTCTTCGTTTCTACCTTATCAGTCTGTGACTGTTCATCACGACGCTCACCATGAACTAAATCATTTGTTGCTTTTTTAAATTCCTTTAATGTACTTCCGAATGCTCGTCCAATTTCAGGCAGCTTCGATGGGCCGAAAACAATGAGGGCGATCACAAGAATTAACGTAAGTCCGGGAATACCGATGTTTTGTAGCAATAGTAGACCTCCAATAGGTTAGCATTTTTTTTAAAGAACTGGCATACCGTGACGCTCTAAAGCCGCAGCCTCTAACGGGGACATTCCTTGCTTTTCTGCAAAGGCCATAAGCTTATCTGATATTTGTGGAGCAAGCTGTGCAGGAGGTGCTGCATGATTCATCGCACGTTGACGAGCAGCATTTCTCCGTGCAAATGGTCCCCAAATGGCAAAGGTAAGCCCAGGCGATTGAATATTAATGAAGAGGGTTTGGCCATCAGGTGAGAATACAGGACCTGCGAACTCTGAACCATTTAATTGATTCTCAGCAAATGGATAAACATTTCCTTCCGGTGTTAAACCAATAAGTCGGTCATTACCAGGGCCATCCTCGGCAATCCAAAGATCACCCCAAGGTGTGATCGTAATATTATCAGGCATTTCTAGGTCATTTGATGCTGTCGATTCATAGAAAAGCTCTAACGTATTCGTAGCAGGGAAGTAACGATAGATACGGCCTAAGTTAGCAGAACCAGCACTTGTGTCATCAAACCAAAATGCACCGGCTGAGAACCAAGCACCTTCAAGACGGCTGAAAGCTATGCAGCCAAGGTCTCTAGCATCCTCTTTTGCACGTTCTGGATTGACTTCTTTCCACACAATGCCGAACGTTTGTCCATGTTTAAATTGGCTAGCTGATGATGTTGGCAGCTCATCAATCGCAGCTGCTTCAAGGATACCGCCTTCTTGAAGAGAGCCGAGCTTTTGACTGCGATTATGTGGAGTAAAACGGTATAAGTAACTTGGATTATTATCCTCTGTTAAGTACCAAATGCCAGTTGAAGGATCAACCGCGCATGCTTCATGAGAGAAGTAACCCATATCACGAATTGGTGTTCGTGACATCTCATTTTCAGGATCAAGAGGGTTCACTTCAAATACAAACCCATGTCCAAGGTTACGCGTTTCCTCACAGGTTAACCATGTTCCCCATGTGGACGGCCCGCCTGCGCAGTTACGAATATTCCCGGAATTTGTGACATATTCACTAATTACTTCACGATTTGGCCCGACAACGAGCGCTGTCGTTCCACCGGCAGCACCCTTGCTCCAAGGGTTTTTACCGTTAACCGGAAACTCCGCATTAGTTGATAGCTCATGATTTCGTACTAGAATGGTTGTATTTTTTTCACCTTGAAAGGCAGCCATCCCGTCAAGGTTACCCGGGACATAATCACCATTCGACATTTTGTCGCCTGTTTTTGAGATGATACGGTACTTAAAGCCTTTAGGTAAATCAAGGATTCCATCTGGGTCCTTTACTAAGGGACCATAGCCACCAAAGCCACTTGTAGGAGAGGCTGCTAATCCTTTTTGTAATCCAGTGAAAGAGAAGATTCCTGTCGTTCCTAATGTAAGTGCTAGTGTGCTCATACTTCCAACTTTTAAAAAGTCGCGTCTGTTCATACCTTCATTACGATTCTTCATCATGAACCTCCATTAATTAGATTTAAGGCTGTTTTTCTGTGAAGCACCGTCTATTCAAAAAGGTAACAAATATTCGTTAAAACAAAATGAATAAATCGTAATCTCTTTGTAAAGGGTGGGAATATAAGCCGAATGATAGAGAAGTAAAAGGGATAAGCTTTCGGTTGAGACTTGTTTCTCAATCGAAAGTAACAAAGAGATGAAGGAGGGGAGCGTAATCGACAAGGTGCAACAAAAAAAGGCTAAGGTTTTTGTCATAGACAAGTTACCTTACGCCTTGATTATTTTATAGAATATATTAAAAAATTGTAAAAAGTTCATTGTTCAAGCTTATAGGCGTCGCTGAGAAAGGCATCTAGCGTTTCACCATGATGCTGTTCAATAAACGAGAGCTCTTCATTCGTAAATGGAGGAATGGAAAAATTACGAATATATTTCTTTTGATAACAATAATAACCTCCGCTAATGAGATAGCTCGTATGCTGAATATAATAATCCATGATCGATGAATTCAGTATTTTCGTTAAAACAGGTAAGCTAGGATTAGGTATTTGGTCGTCATCCTCAGTCTCTAATCCATAGATCGCATAACCATTGTTAAATAATGCGTAATCTTCAAACAGTGTAAAGCGTGGTTGCTTTGCATTCGTAGGGGAGATGATTTTTGGACCAAACCTTCCCAATGCTTGTTTTCTACCGTATTCATACCATACGGAAATTTTCGGTTTACCATTATTTCGGGCTGCAAGTTCATCTTGAACCGTTTCTAAGTATCGATACACGTTTGGAAAAAACGTCATGAGTTCGTGCTCTGGAATGACCTCAATGGTTCCTTTTACTGTTTTCCGATAAGGATAGATAATCGAAATGTTTTTCTTCACCTGACCCGTTTGGAAATCAATATTGGAGCCTCCTTTAATCAGAGGTACTGTTATGCTTTTTTCAATCGGGTACACATCACCGTTCCACCATTTATAAAAAAAGCTATCATCCTCATCAAGGGAATCTTCCTTGTTTTGGCCTATCATATAGAGAGCATCCTTTTGGGTAGCAATCCCCGTGCTTATCGCTAGCTTTCTTCCAGCGTGTTCAATTCGATTAATATTTCGTTTCTCTCGCTCTGTTAATAAATGAATGGCGTCAGGGGTAAATTCTTCGTAAGGAGCTTTTTTAAATTGCTGATTTACTTGTATAAGTGTCCTACTTGAAACTGATTTGATGCTGCTGTATTCAAAGCAGTCTTTTGGTGCATGATCCAGCATAATAATGGCAGAATAGGTATGGGCATTCGAGAACAATAGATTATCGTTAAAATCAATTACTTTTTTAACAAGTCGATTTTTAATGAGAATCTCCCTAAGAGGCTCAGCTGCTTTCATTTTCAAAAAATAATTTGGCACAATATAGCCTAACGTCCCCGTCGGCTGTAATCCACGAATTCCCAATTCAAAAAAGGCAAAATAAAGATTAAAACTACCGCTTGTTGCTGTTTTGTACGTTTTTTTAAGTCTAGCTCTAACGTCAGTCGTTAAATCTTGTATGCGTACATAAGGAGGATTACCGACAATGCAATCGAAGCCTTCTTTTATAGCTGGATGGTTAAATTGATCAATGGCATCAAGTTGCGTACTATCATAACAAATAATATTCAACTGGATTTGTTTAACATCGCCATATTCCTTTAACGCTAGCAATGTTAAAATGATTTTCGTTCTTCTTACATTTTCAGCTAAAATATCCATGCCGAAAATAGAGGTTTTAAGGATGTCCAACATGGAAGTAGAAGGGTTTTCCTTTTGTAAATGCTCAGCGGCACGCACTAAAAATGCACCACAGCCACAAGAAAAATCGCAAACAGTTGGGTTTTTATATCGCCCCATCGTTTCGGAAAGAATATAGTCAATGATGTATTCTGGGGTGAAGATAATACCGTTTGCTACTAAAGTCTCTTTTGATAAAAGTGAGTAAAACTGTTCTTCTATGTTTTTTAATGTCCACTCGTTATGAATAGAAAGAAGGAACTCTTCCGTTTCAGGGCAGTCCCTCAAGAGAAGACTTTTTAAAAATGTATTTTGTATTTGATCAGGGTTAAACCCTATTTGCTTAAGAAATATTCGAATGAGTTGACTTTCGATAAAATCATTTATTTTTGTTGTCATGCTTACACCTCATTCTATTATTATAAACAAAAATCATGGAAAAAGGCATAAAAGAAGGGCTGCTCTTCGGTTCAAAAACCTAAGAGCAACCCTTACATTTTAATATAATCCTCACAACAGCTAGCGCTTATTTTGGGAAGGATCCTCACTATGTTGACGCTGAGGGTTCATTTCAGTTATTGCTTTATCAACAACCTCTGTTGCCTTGTCAGCGTGACGGTGATCCTGTTTGGCCTTTTTCTCAATACGATCTAAATTTTTCAGGGAATCGCCTAGCATCATTACACATCCTTTATTGAAGGGATATGATCAGTATATTCCCTTATGAAAAAAATATGTAGAGTTTCACGTGAAACAGGCTATTTTCACAGATGACAAACATGAACCCCCCCCTTAACTATTTACTCGGTAAGCGGAATAGAAGGTCGAGTAGAAGTCGTGTACTGCTTTTGTTTTTTTTCCTTGCTATTTGTCGCAAATTCATTTTTAAAGTAACTAATAATCCTTGAAGTAACTGCAATGGATATAATTGAGAAGATCCCTTTTATAAGCCCGACTGTATAAATGCTTAACAGGACAACAAATAAATCAAATAAAAAATTAATCTTTCCTGGATTCATATGAAAGCGTTGCTGTAAAAACAAGGCAAGAATGTTAGCTCCTCCAAGTGAAGCTCCGTTCATGAATAAGAGTGAAAGGCCCATTCCAATAATTGCCCCACCTATAATAGCACCAGCGAAGGAAGGGATTGTAAAGTCCGGTAGCCACTGATTCATCGTCGTTAACAACGATAACACCGAAACTGAAAATACGGTAGAGACGGTGAAGCGGACTCCCATTCTTAGAAGCGCAAATACGTAAAAGGGAAGATTTATAAAAAAGAACGTAATCGAAAATGGAAAATGGAAAAGGTAGGACAAACTTAAGGCGAGCCCAGCTGTTCCACCCGTCACGATCTGCGAATGGTTTAAAATAAGCACCCCTATACTCGTAAGAAAGCAGGCAATCATCATCATGGCAATTCTTTTTAACATTGTAACCAACCTCCTTATTTTATGATAAAATACTTAAGGGATGTTTTGTATGAAGTTATGAAGGTATTGTCGGTTATCTTTATTCATTTTGAACGAAAAAAGTCTTTCTTATATACGAATTGATAAGAGGTGGGTAAGGTGGATGAAATTGATAAAAAACTATTAATGTTGTTACAGCAAAATGCTCGAATGACTATTAGTGATTTATCTCAAGCGATTGCCTTAAGTCGTCCAAGTATTTCCGAGCGCTTATTACGCTTACAGGAGAAGGGGATTATTGAAGAGTATACGGCGAGAATCTCACTACCTAAAGTAGGAAGAGAGATTATGTTAATTATTCAAGTAAGTGCTCTAAAAGTTTCGCTCCAGGAATTTGAACAATGTGTACAGAACGAGGAGGATATAATTGAATGTCATCGGGTAACTGGGGAGGTTAGTTATTTTCTAAAGGCAGCAGTGGCTGATATGACGAGAATGAGGGAACTAATTGATAAACTAATTCCCTATGGCACCATTAATACGTCAACTGTTATCGGTTCGCCTGTTTCACATCGTTACATATTACCTACCAACTAGTGCTGTTTTCGAGTTTTGTTTGTTAGAAAGCCCCGCTGTTTAGCTAGAAGCATTTTTGCTTCGTTATAGGTTAATCCAGATTGGGCATTTAATCGTTTTACTTCTGTGATATCTGTTCCAGCAACCGTTTGTTTTTTTGTCATTTAAAAAACCTCCAAGTAATCCATTGTATTGATTATTTTTAGCGAAAAATCAAAAAAACATTGACAACATTATTTGGAAAATATAAACTGTTAACAAAATTAACCAAGAGGAGGAGGGTACATCATGGAAAAGCATATGGCATTACGTACAACAATTGAAGATGTGACCCTGCTTTTAGTGCAATAAGGTAATGCAAGCGGATACCTTTGTGTTTTTGCGCAGGTCACCTATGACGTGCGTTTTTTTATTTTTTCTTATGACATCACGCGCGCTCGTGGTGTCTTTTTTATTTTACTTTTAGGAAGAATAAGCTGCTTTTAGCTTTTCTTAATACATTTTTTAGGAGTGATTTTAATGAATGAGGAGATGTGTGTACGGATGATTTATCGTGAGTGGATTAAAGATGGGTAGTGTAGTAAGTGTTCTAAGGGAGAGAAGAGAGAGGAGGGAACGTGAATGTTCTCTGTATTATGGAAGCTAGCTTGGTTTTTTAAAACGTATTGGAAACGATATACGATCGCAGTTACTTTGTTAATTATTGCCAGTGGGTTAGATGTTATTCCACCAAAGTTAATCGGGATTGCGATTGATGATATTCATATAGGTCAGATGACAACCGAAAGATTGTATGAAATTGTTTTGCTTTATGGCGGGTTAATCGTCGTTTGTTATTTCATTACGTATGTATGGATGTATCAATTGTTTGGAGGTGCCTTTTTAATTGAACGCATATTACGCTCACGCTTTATGAAGCACTTGCTCACAATGACTCCGAGCTTTTATGAGAAAAATCGTACCGGCGATTTGATGGCGAGAGCAACGAATGATTTAAAGGCAATTTCTATGACAGCAGGGTTTGGGATTTTGACCTTAATCGATTCAACGATTTTTATGGTAATTATTATATTGGTTATGGGGGTAACGATTAGCTGGCAGCTAACATTAGCTGCGTTGCTGCCGTTACCACTTATGGCCCTTGCTATAAGGTACTATGGAAAAATGATTCATAAACGATTTATGGTTGCTCAAGACTCATTTGGTGAGTTAAACGATTATGTACTTGAGTCGATCGCAGGTGTTCGCGTCGTTCGTGCTTATGTTCAAGAAAAGGCAGATGAAAACAGATTTAAACAAAAGACAGAGGAAGTATTTAGTAAAAACATGGCTGTCGCACGAGTGGATGCCTTGTTTGAACCAACGATAAAAATTTTAGTCGGACTTAGTTATGTTATTGGACTTGGTTACGGGGCGTATCTTGTGTTTCATCAAAGAATTACACTAGGCGAATTGGTTTCCTTTAATATTTATTTAGGAATGCTTATTTGGCCAATGTTTGCAGTTGGTGAGCTAATCAATGTTCTCCAACGTGGGAACGCTTCGCTTGACCGGGTGAATGAAACATTATCCTATCCATTAGATGTAAAGGACGTGGCACATCCAGTTGAAGTTAACGTACCAGAGGCAGTGGAATTCTCGAATGTTAGCTTTCGTTATCCATCCTCAACAACCGATAATCTTAAAAATGTTACCTTTTCATTAGCGCGAGGCGAGACGATTGGGGTTGTCGGTAAAACAGGAAGTGGAAAGACGACGCTGTTGAAGCAGCTTTTAAGAGAATATCCACTTGGTGAAGGGCAAGTGAGCATTTCTGGAATCCCACTTGAGGAAATTCCAGTTGATACTGTTCATTCTTGGGTTGGCTATGTTCCACAAGAACAAATTCTGTTTTCACGTACGATTCGTGAGAACCTTCAATTTGGAAAGGCCGAGGTGTCCGAGGACGAGATTCATAACGCATTAGCACTTGCTTCCTTTAATCAAGACTTAGTGTCGTTGCCTAATGGCTTAGATACGCTCGTGGGTGAAAAAGGTGTTGCGTTATCAGGTGGTCAAAAGCAACGAATTTCAATTGCGCGTGCATTAATTAAAGATCCCGATATTCTTCTTCTTGATGATGCAATGTCAGCCGTTGATGGAAAGACAGAGGCAGCTATTATTGAAAATATCCGCCGCGAACGTGCTGGAAAAACAACATTTATAACCGCACACCGTTTATCGGCCGTCCAGCATGCTGATTGGATTGTGGTTATGGATGATGGTGCCATCATTGAAGAAGGAACACATGAACAGCTACTACTAAGGAATGGGTGGTATAAGGAACAATATGAGCGTCAGCGGTCAGATCAGTACGGGGAGGTGAGCTGATGAAGGAATCAACAGGAAAACGCCTCTTCCGTTATGCGATGCTATATAAACGTACGATATTTATTGCATTAGCGATGCTAACGGTAGCGGTTGTTACAGAGCTATCGGGGCCTTTTATTGCTAAGAAAATAATTGATGACCATATGATGGGGATTGAGAATCCTTGGGTGGAGGTTGAAACCGAGGATGAAAAAACGGTTTCCTATCGGGGCAGTCTTTATAAAAGAAGTGAATTTGCATCGGAACATGAACAGCAAAATCAACCTCTTCAGCTTGTTCAAGTCGGACTTTCGTTTTATGCCATTAATGAGCATCTTGGCTTCGATGGAAATCGAATTATTGATGGTAATACGTTAACTGTAACAATGGGCGATGAGACAGCTCAATATGAAGCAACACGTCTGAGTCAGCAAGAGCTCTTTGCATTTTACAAACCAGAAATTGGACCCATTGTTTGGCTACTAGCCTTTTATGTAGGATTGCTCGTAATTGCGGCTTTTTTCCAATATGGTAAATCGCTCTTATTGCAATCGGCAGCAAACCGAATTATTCAAAAGATGAGGACGGATGTATTTGAGCATATACAAGGAGTTCCGATAACGTACTTTGATAATCGACCAGCCGGAAAAATTGTTTCACGTGTAACAAATGATACAGAGGCGATTCGTGAACTTTTCGTTAAAGTACTTGCTACGTTTTTTACAAGTAGCATTTACATGTCCGCGATATTTGTGGCACTGTTCCTACTTGATACAACACTAGCGACAATCACATTACTGCTCGTACCAATTATGGTCGTTTGGGTGATTTTATATCGCAAGTTTGCCTCAAATTATAATCATCTTATCCGTTCGCGAGTGAGTGATATGAACGGAATGATCAATGAATCGATTCAGGGGATGCCAATCATTCGTGCGTTTCGACGAAAAACACAAATATCAAAGGAATTTGAAACTTTAAATGAAGAACATTTTACGTATCAGAATAAACTATTGCATTTAAATTCGATTACGTCTCACAATCTTGTTTTTGTGTTACGAAATCTAGCGTTCGTCGCTCTTATTTGGCATTTTGGGGGCCAATCTATCGGTATGACCGCAGCCGTATCAATTGGGATGCTATATGCGTTTATTGATTACCTTGGTCGATTGTTCCAGCCAGTAACGGATATCGTAAACCAGCTCTCACAATTAGAGCAAGCAAGAGTTGCCTCGATTCGTGTGTTTGAGCTCTTGGATGAAAAGGCTGAAGAAGTTAATGAACAACCGATCGCTCGTTACGATGGAAACGTCCGGTTTAATCATGTCTCGTTTTCCTACGACGGTAAGCACGATGTCCTAAAGGATATTAGCTTCGAAGCAAAAAAGGGTGAGACTGTGGCGTTAGTTGGGCATACCGGCTCTGGGAAAAGCTCCATTATTAATCTACTATTCCGCTATTATGATATAGAACGGGGTGAAATTACGATTGATGGACGCAGCACAAGAGAAATGCCACGACAGCAATTAAGAAGACATATGGGGATTGTTCTGCAGGATCCATTTTTGTTTAGTGGCACGATTTCATCGAACGTAAGCTTGGATAACCCAGCGATATCAGAGGAGCAGATACGGAAGGCCTTGCGTGATGTAGGGGCAGAGGCATTTATCAAACAATTACCAAACCAAATTGAGGAACCAGTTCTTGAAAAGGGGAGTACATTATCGGCAGGACAACGACAGCTTATTTCCTTTGCAAGAGCCTTAGCCTATGATCCCGCCATATTAATATTAGATGAGGCTACCGCTAATATTGATACGGAGACAGAAGCTATGATTCAACATGCGTTGAATATTGTAAAGGAAGGAAGAACAACCTTTGTCATTGCCCACCGATTATCAACGATCCGCAACGCTGATCAAATTCTTGTCCTTGATAAAGGGGAGGTTGTAGAGCGTGGCTCACATGAGGAGCTTTTGAATCAAAAGGGTACGTATTACCGTATGTATCAACTTCAGCAAGGTAAGCAATCAGTTAAAATAAGCTAAGATACCAGGCATCCTGAAAAGAAGTATCTCTTTTCAAGGGTGCCTTTTTCTTAATCGAGAGGGAACAGTATGCTGGCCTGATACAGAGGAGAGTAATCACTCTAGTAATAGGATGAAGAAAATATAGAGTATTTAGAAAAAAGTCTGTAAATTTCACGAACAAACGTGTTAAATAGTAAATAAGGAATAGTATTTAAAGAGTAGATAGAGATCAGGGGTTAAGCTATATAATCAGGTATGTCGGGATGGAATAAAGTGGGGTGGGAAAATGCGAGCGATAATGTATCTAGGGGTTTTTCTCCTCTTAATCTGTACAGCATGTAATGTAAATACTAATGTTAAAGAGAACGATGCTGAAGTAATAGAAGGAACAGGCGAAACGAAAAAAATAGAGCGGAGGGAAGAAGCGTTTAAAATTTTACATATTATGAGTTATCATTCGCCGTGGGAATGGACTGATATTCAACTGGAGGGTTTTCAAGCGGCACTTGACGGGGTAAATGTAGAATACAAGGTGTTTCAAATGGACACGAAAAACATTAGCTCTGAAGAACACAAGCTCCAAAAAGGCGAAGAGGCACGAGCATTAATTGAATCATGGAAGCCTGATTTAGTGTTTGCATCTGATGACGACGCACAGCAATATGTAACAGCTCATTATGTAAATACGTCGTTACCGATCGTGTTTAGTGCTATTAATCAAGATCCGGCTGCCTATGGGTTTACGGATTCAAAGAATGTAACGGGTGTGTTGGAATACGAACATTTCGTCGAGAGTGTTAATTTATTAACCCAGGTCGTTCCTGACGTGAAGAAAATTGCAGTCGTGTTCGATGAGGATAGCATGTGGGAGCCTGTTGAAGCCCGGATGAAAGAACAGCTTGAGAAGGTTCAGCATGTAGAGTTTGTAGCTTGGGATGTAATCGGTTCGTTTGAACAATATAAGAATAAAATTAGAGAATACGAGAAAACCGTTGATGCTATTGCTTTAATTGGAATCTTTACATTTACAGATGAAAAAGGGGAAAATATGCATTATCAAGATGTTCTTAAATGGACTGCAGAAAATAGTAGTCTTCCAGATTTCAGCTATTGGAAAGATCGGACATCTTATGGAACGTTAGCAGTTGTAAGTATTTCTGGATATGAGCAAGGATATGAGGCCGGAAAATTAGCGAGAGAAATATTAGTTGAAGGGAAAAGTCCCGATAGTCTGCCATTTCGACCTTCTATGAAAGGAGAGGCGTTAATTAATATAGCTCGCGCAAATGAGTTAGGTATCCAGGTAACGAGCAAAGTCCTGCTTAGCTCAAAGGTGATAACAGAGTATGAGTGGGAGAAGAAACAATGACAAAGCTGAAATACAAAATCCTTTTCATTGTTATTGTCATCCTTGTTTCCATGATTGGAACGAATAATTATATAAGTAGCTATATGTTTACGCAGGAATATAAAAAGGCGATTGAACAGGAAATTCTATTTGTCGGTGAAAGTGTAAAGCTTCAGGCAGAAAGAATTTTATCGTTTGGATTAGACATTGGGGAGCTTTATCAGTTCGATGAAATCTGTCGGGAAGTTGTTGAGAAATACCCAGAGGTTGCATATGTGCTCATTTATGACAAAAATGGTGAGCTGCTTTATCATAGTGAATCGTCTGAAGAAGCTGTTAAGGACATTCACTTTGATTTTAATGTCGTCAAGCAAGCGCAGGAACAGAATACAATTGCTAAAGTACAACTCAATATCGATGCCGAGAAATATCAAGCAACGAGCATTCCGATTATCAATGATTCTGAAGCCATTCAAGGGACGGTTCTGATTGCTTTTTCAGAAGAGTATGTAACGGCTAAGACGAAAAAGCTTGTACAGTATTCAATGTTACAAAGTGTAATGTTTATTATGATTTCGTTTCTGTTACTAACCTTTGTCTTAACCAAGTGGGTTACAAGACCATTACAAAGCATTATGAGTGTCATGAACGCTGCTGGTCTAGGGAATTTACATGCTCGTGTTGAACTTAGCTCGAAGGATGAATTTGGCATGCTTGGCATGAAGCTTAATGAGACGCTTGAGAAGATTAAACAGTTAATGAATGAGAACGAGAAGGCAGTAAAAATTCAGCAAAGCTTTGTACTTGAGCAAGAACGCGGCAAACTGTCGGAATCTCTCCGTGAAGCTATCTTTTCCATTAGTTCAACTTTAGATGTTGAGGAAGTTCAACAGCTAGCCTTGACTCACTTAAGAAACATCATTGAATGTGACCGTGTGAGTATGTATATGAAGGAAGCGGGCTTTTGGAAGCAAGTAGCGACCGTTGGTGAAATTAGCACGAGAGTGAATGAGGAAAAGTTGGCAACGATGTATAATCATGTGGATAATATTGAACAACCAATCATCGAAATGTTTCACGGTCACCAAGTGTTGTATATGCCTTTTTATGTACATAAAGTCTATTTAGGTGTGCTTGTCATCGAGAGAATGGCGGTGGCATTTAATGAAAGTGAACAAAGCTTGGCATTAACGTATGTTAGTCAAATGGCTATTGCAATTGATAACGCAAAAATGTATGAGCAGATGGAGGAAATAGCGATAACCGATGCTCTTACAGA
Source organism: Halalkalibacter urbisdiaboli (assembly GCF_002156385.1). GTDB lineage: Bacteria > Bacillota > Bacilli > Bacillales > Bacillaceae_D > Halalkalibacter_A > Halalkalibacter_A urbisdiaboli. Next base: position 1,269,044 of record NZ_MVJM01000002.1, on the reverse strand, counting down.
CAGCTATAATCGCCGTTATTTTTACAATGTATTTGAACAAGAGTTGGAAAAGCACCTTCATAATAAACAGCCATTAGCCTTTATTCTTTTTGATGTCGATTATTTTAAGAAGGTTAATGACCGCAATGGACATGTTATTGGTGATAAGGTGTTGCGTTCGCTGTCAAGAGAAACAAAGGCCTATATTGCCCCACATCATGTTTTTGCAAGACTTGGCGGAGAGGAGTTTGCAATTTTACTTCCGCAAACATCGATAGAACAAGCATATCAGCAGGGAGAAGAGCTTCGTCAGTTAATTGCAAATATGGATGTGGAAACGGATTCGGGTCCGCTCCAAGTAACCATTAGTTTGGGTGTCACAAACGTAATCCCTTCGGAAAAAGTAGAGAGTGTTATGCACCGTGCAGATAAAGCACTATACGAAGCAAAAGAAACTGGACGAAACAAAGTAGTTTCGATAACAGCAACATCATAGAAACTGTGCCAAAAGGTTGTTTTTTAACCTTTTGGCACAGCCTTCATGCAATGAGCGTAGTCGCTACATTCTCATCGTATGGCGCGTAGCGGAGGAAGCCATTGCTGTGACGCTTTATACTTTTGAGACAACCCCTTTTCTATTTTGGGGGATGTATTTACTTAATGGTGTTCGATTGGCGAGAGTTCATCTTCTGTTACCCATTTATGATTTTTAATTTCTTCGCCATCTGTCGTTAATGTGAAATCAACCATATAGACCGTTGTTTCTTCAACGAAATCAATTTCAGCAAGTGCACCCTTCATTCCTTCCATATGATCTGCTTCAAGGGTCACCTCTGTACCAGGTTCGAACGGTTCTTCACCAGCATCCTTTAACTCTTCATGAATGACCCATTTATGTTCTTCCACTCTTTCGCCACCCGTTGTTGACGTATAGGAAACAGCATACACATTAGTATGATAGGCACCAACAATTGTTGCTTCGGTACCTTCCATTCCGGGCATGTGACCATGATTAATCAACGCTTTACTTCCCACTTCAAAGGCTGGGTTTTCCTCCACCTTTAAGTTTTCAGGGACCTCACCTGAACTCGAGTGATCTATGTGTTCATGACCTGTCTTGTCTAGGCTTTCCTCAGGAGCGGACTCGGGCTCGGTATGTTGCTCATCGTTCTCATCGTTTCCGTTTCCACAAGCGGTTAGAGCGATCACAACAATCAATGGAACGATTCTAGAAAAAAATTTTTTCATTTTTACTCACCTCGCTCCTTATTTTAATGCAATAAAAAAATGTTTCCTATGGACAGATTGTGAAAATATAATGTTGAACTTTTCTTCAACCTGTCCTAATTTCGTTACTTAAATACTAATTAATCGAAATTTCTTAGTTATGCTAGCTATACTCTTTTTTTAAATGCCGATTACTGGTATGGTTAATTTTGGTGAACAAACCACTTTAGATTTGAAGACGGGGGAGAGTTATCGTGAAAGGAACGTGGGCATTTATTTTTGTTTTGATGGCTGCTGTTTTATGGGGAACAACAGGAACAGCACAAACCTTTGCTCCAGTGTCCACTCATCCAATGGCTCTTGGGGCTGTGCGGTTGGCCATCGGTGGGGGGACATTATTATTCATTCTTATCCTGTCAGGTCAATTTTCACTAAAAACGAGGTGGCCAGTCCGACCTATTCTATTAGCTGCTGCGTGTATGGCCTGTTATCAGCCTTTCTTTTTTTCAGCTGTTTATAGTACGGGAGTTGCAGTTGGCACCGTTGTAGCCATTGGCAGTGCCCCTGTTTTAGCGGGCATGTTAGAGTGGATATTTTGGAAAAGGCCGGCATCAAAAATTTGGTGGGCCGCAACAGCTTTATCGATTATTGGTTGTCTGATGTTGTTTGTGAATAAGGACTCCGTTTACATCGATCCATATGGGGTGTTCATGGCTTTAGGAGCTGGTTTAACATTTGCTCTCTACACAATTGTAAGCAAAGAGCTCGTTGACCAGTTTACACCCCTTATGGCGATGGCTATTGTCTTTTCGTTAAGCGCTCTTTTACTAATTCCTGTTTTATTTATGTTTGATCTGACGTGGTTACGAGAGTGGCAAGGCATGGCGGTAAGTATTCATTTAGGTGTAATTGCGACGGCACTAGCCTATGTACTCTTTTCAAAAGGGTTAACTTCGATCACCTCTTCTACAGCAGTCACACTTTCGTTGGCGGAACCTTTAACAGCCGCTTTATTAGGTGTCTTTTTTGTCGGAGAACAGTTGACTACCTTTGCTTGGTTTGGAATCAGCTTCATTTTTATTGGGATTACATTACTATCGCTAAAGCCTAAATTGTCGAAATTATAAAAGATTACTACAGCAAAAGAAGCGAACAGACCACCTCTTGAATACAGTAATTAAATAGGATGTAAAAGAGGTGAGTAAACGTGCTTATTAGAAAAGCAACGAAGGAAGAGACTGATTATATACAAAGTATTGGGAGTCAAGTGCAACAGGAAGCAACGATGGGGTATGTAAATGAAACGAATAAAATTACCGACTATGATTTGAATGCGCCTTATCAAGGTATCTATTATGTTCTTACACATCAGCAAAGACTACAAGGATGGGTGCTGCTTGGTGAAACGAGGGGACCCTACACGAATGACTATTCTGGAGTTATATTAGAGCTATACGTCCTTCCCCAGTTTCGCAAATACGGTGCAGGACGCATGCTAATGGAATTTGCGCTTGATCATTTTAAGCACCGGGGCTTTAATCGTGTTCAACTAAATGTCTTTGCGGGAAATCCAGCACGACGTTTATATGAAAAACTAGGGTTTCGGGAAGTAGCCTCACTGATGGAGACAAAAATATAATGTATGAAAGGTCTCCTTATGTGAGGCTTTTTTCTTGTGAAGGTAGATTTATTAAGAAATTTTTAAGATTTATAGTAAGGGAATATTAAGATTTTCAACTTATACTATCACTATACGAAACGAGTGAAGAAGGGGGAGAGTAATGAATTCATTTACGGTTTTAGTTGTTGATGATGAAAAGGAAATTAGAGAGGCAATCGACATTTATTTGAAAAATGAAGGGATGACTGTCATTCAAGCGCAAGATGGAATAGAAGCCATTGAGAAGCTGAATGAGCAGGATGTTCATTTAATGATTTTAGATGTGATGATGCCAAGGCTAGACGGACTGGCGACAACGATGAAAATACGCGAGCAAAAGAACATCCCAATCTTAATGTTAAGCGCAAAAAGCGAGGATACCGATAAAATACTGGGACTCCAAATAGGCGCAGATGATTATGTTACGAAGCCGTTTCAGCCACTCGAGCTGATTGCAAGAGTAAAATCATTATTAAGACGGTACGTCACGTTAGGAACGTATGAACATCATGAGAAGCTAATAGAAATAAATGGTCTTTCTCTTAATCAAACGGCAAAAGAAGTAGCGATTCATGGAGAGCCAGTAAAATTAACGAAGATTGAATATAAAATAGTGGAACTATTAATGACGAACGCTGGTAGGGTATTCTCTATTGATGAAATATACGAACGAGTTTGGAACGAGCCTTGTATTAATGCGGAAAATACAGTCGCTGTCCACATTCGTAAAATTCGTGAAAAAATTGAAATTGACCCGAAAAATCCAAGGTATGTAAAGGTGGTATGGGGGATTGGCTACAAAATTGAAAAATGAACTTATTCGAACAGTTATCCTATTGATGTTATTAACATTAGGTGGGATGAGCTTAATCTCGGTAAGCACCCATGGAAGCGAGTATGTAAAACCTAGTTATTTTCAAACAGAGAACTTTGCTAGGCAATTTGAGCATTTTACTTTTTTACTTTCACAGGTTGAATTGATTAAAACGAAAGCTGAAGTAAAAAAATCGATTGAAGTTAGTCAGGACGAGATTGATGAACATCGATACCGCTATGGAACGCTTTCTGAGCAAATAGCGAGTATAAATGAGCAGTATAAGTACGATATACAAGAAGCTGAACGTACAGGAAATGAGGAAATGGCTCGGCTTTATAAAGAGGAAAGAGATCGTAAAATCGAAGACATTTCAGCAAATTTTACGAATGATGAACATGTAAGTAAAAAAATAATAAGTGAAAAAGAACAGGAAATAAATAGACATTTTCAAGAACTACAGAGTGCCCGTGTAGAGCTTGAGCGATACAAAAGTGTATTTACATACTATTTAAAAGAGAAAACATCAGGGAAAACATACTCGAATCTACCAGAAACGATGACACCTGAACAACTCTCAACAAAGGATATGCTTTTCGTGAAATCGTATGGCGCGGGTCATTATTTATCGTTTGAAGGACAATATTTTTACTTGGGTAATTCCGGAAATCCGATTACACTTTCTGAATCAAGTCAGTTTGAAGGAGTCATCGCCATTTCGAAAGATGCTCAAGCTGGTAGTGAAATCATGAATAATTTTCAACGATTTAAGAAAAATCAAGTCGTATTGTTAAGCTATTTCATCTTAGGAGTCATCGCGCTTATATCAGCTTTTATCATGTTAAGAAATAAAGCTATTTTCCCTTTTGAAAAAATTGAAAAATGGCAAGTGCTTTATGATCGAGTTCCTTTAGACATTCGAATAATTCTGCTACTTGTTAGTAGCTTACTAACAGTAGAAAGTGTTACGAGTTCAGGAAATCTTTATTATTACGATCTATTATCAGTCTTTATTCAAGATGTCCTGGTCCAATTAGTCGTATCGACACTATTTGTAAGTGTAACGACGCTTCAGTTGCTCTTTCTTATAAAAAAATTACGTGAACCTTTAATTTTGGTGGAAGAAGCAAAAGACTCAATGATCGTTCGGATATATCAAGCGATAAGGGACGCTTTTCTTGTTAGAAAGGTTGGTACTCAATTACTGCTCCTTTTAACGATCGTGTTTATGTTAGGAAGTAGTACGATGCTAGTATTTATCGACCCTAGATTTATCATTATCGTTGCACCACTGCTTCTTGTCGTAGGAATACCCGTTCTTTTTATCTTTATGAGACAGGCAGGCTATCTTAATTTGATTGTACGGAATGTTGCTGAAGTGACAAATGGACACTTTCAGCCAGACTTACCTGTAAAGGGACGATCTATCTTTGCTAAACTCGCGGAAAATATTAATTCATTAAAACGAGGGGTCAAAACGTCGCAACGAGAGCAAGCGAAAAGTGAACGATTAAAGACGGAGTTAATTTCAAATGTCAGCCATGATTTGCGAACGCCTTTAACGTCGATTATCACCTATACGGAGTTATTAAAGGATAAGCATTTAGATGAAGAAGATCGAACCGCGTATCTCGACATAATCGATCGGAAATCAAAACGGCTGAAAATCTTAATTGATGATTTATTTGAAGCAACAAAAATGGCAACCGGTAATATAGAGCTTACGAAGGAAAAGGTTGATTTGTGCCAGCTTCTCGAGCAAGCATTAGCCGAATATAATGAGGCAATCCAAGCATCAACGTTACACATTCGTGTAACTAAGCCGGAGCGGTCTGTCTATGCCTATGTGGATGGACAAAAAATGTGGAGAGTGTTCGATAATATTATTGGCAACAGCCTTAAATATTCACTTGAACAAACAAGAGTTTATATCACCCTTCAAGTGATTCGGGATCAAGCAGTCATTACGATTAAAAATGTGACAAAATATGAATTAGGAGAGAATATCGATGAATTGTTTGAACGGTTTAAGCGTGGTGATACATCGAGGCAAACAGAAGGATCGGGACTTGGATTAGCCATTGCTAAATCGATTGTCGATTTACATGAAGGAACTCTAACGATCGACGTTGATGGAGATTTATTTAAAGTTACGATTTCCTTAGCAACCGTCTAAAAGAGAGTGCCAGATATTTAACAGCTCTCGGAATACTTGGGAATACATGAAGAGATGCAAACCGTACTGATTTGTGTCTCTTTTCTGTTACAGTAGCTGTTTTTTAAAAGCTAAAAGGGGTATGTGAATAGTTGTATATAATTTAGAAAATTTAAACATAAATGCAAAATAATATTGTAAACACAATGATTAATTGATATATTTTTATAATACATATTTTAACATCCCTTGAAAGGAGGATAAAATGAGCGAATACTCAAGTCAAACAGGGAGCAAAGCAATTCGTCAACGTACCGTGTATGTTTGGACGTTGTCTTTTTTACGTCCCTATGCCTTCATGCTTTGCCTGCTAATCTTCTGCGGCTTCGTCGTTACGGGGGTAGAACTTGCGATTCCGAAATTTATTCAATACTTTATTGACTCAGTTTTAGCAGCAGAGTCATCAAAACAGTTTATGGTGCTTATCGGATTAATAGCCCTTTTAGTTCTCTTAACGATAGCATTTACAGCCGTTCGGAATCTAACTCAACGATCGTTACAGGAAAGAGCCTCGCGCGATATGCAATTTGCCATTTACACACATTTACGAAAACTAGGGTTTGCTTATTTCGAAAAGCATCCAATTGGAGAAAGTTTATCTCTAATGAATACAGAGGTGGCTTCTCTACAACAGTTATATCGACTGCATTTCCCTGGAATGATTAATGGATTAATTTTCTCACTTATTTCCATTATTTTAATGGCAACGATTAGTCTTAAATTAAGTCTTATCCTCATTCCTAGCTTCTTCTTATATTATCTTTTCGGACCTTACCTCGAGAGAAAAGCATCCATTAACTCCAAGAAATTAGCAACAGAGCGTATTCATTTTAATCAAAAAATTTATGAAAGCATCGCTTCATTGGCAGACCTCCGTGCAAATGCTGCCGAAGCATGGGATTTAGAGCGCGTAAAGCAGCAGCACAGGCAATTAAATGACCGCATGATTACAACCTACTGGTTTGCCTTTTGGCGAGGGACGAACCGCCGGATGTCGTATTACATCGGGGGTATCGCTATTATTATTTACGGGGTCCATCTCTCACAAATTGGGGAGCTATCAACGGGGGCATTTGTAGCCTTTTTGCTTTATTATTTTCAAACGATGCATATTTTAACGGTTGTCGTTACGTCCATCACTGAACAAAAGGTTCTAATGAATCAGGCAGAAAAACTATATCGATTTTTAAAACTTACCCCACTCGTAACAGAGTCCGCACAAAAAACCTCACTTCCAACATCAAATGGGCTTATCACATTTGACCAAGTTTCATTTCAATACACAGATGGTCCAAAGGTGTTAGACAAGTTTGAATTAACCGTTAATCCTGGTGAAAAGGTTGCACTCGTTGGAGCGAGTGGAAACGGAAAATCAACCGTACTTAAGCTCATTGGCCGATTTTACGATCCGACAGATGGAGCTATCTTACTTGATAGGATTCCAATTCAGGAGCTCTCTTTTCAAGATTTACGGGCGAACCTCGGCTTTGTGTTTCAAGAGACATATTTATTTGGCGCTAGTGTTCGTGACAACATCTTGTTTGGTTGTCCTGATGCCAGTTTTGAAGAGGTCGTTGCTGCTGCAAAGGGTGCATATGCCCATGATTTTATTTGTGAGCTCCCACAAGGCTATGATACGTTACTTGGGGAGCGGGGAGTCAAACTGTCTGGTGGCCAAAAGCAACGGATTTCCATTGCGCGGATGTTTATTAAGAATCCTCCGATCATTTTACTAGATGAAGCGACTGCATCGCTCGATACGATCAGTGAAAAAGAAGTGCAGGCTGCTTTGCAACTACTAATGGAAGGACGAACAACCATCACGGTTGCCCATCGTTTATCAACAATAAAGGATTATAACAAGATTGTCCTCATAGAAAAAGGACGTGTACTAGAAATGGGGACGTTTGAGGAATTGATGATGCGAGAAGGGGCCTTTTATCAACTTGCTGCTGGAAAAGCATTAGAGGGGGCATAAGATGAAACAAAATATCAAATGGTTAGCCACCTATGTATCCCCAGTAAAAGGGATGGTCGTATTTGCGACAATGTTAATGATTGCAGAGTCCTATGCATTTTTAGCTACGATTGGCCTGCAACAAACGCTGATTGATGATGTACTAATCGCACAAAATTATCAAAACGTCCATTATATCCTACTTTTAATGATAATAGCGTTTGTGGCTTATTCGTTTTTATTTACATTCGGCCCGCATATGATTCACAAAACGAATGCAGCAATAACCGAGCATTTGGTACAAAACTTTATGAAGTTCATGTATCAAATCCCTGCATCAGCGTTGCAAAAAGAACGAACAGGCTCGTATGTTCATTATGTTGTGAATGATATTGGAACAGTAGGAGGGATGATTGGAAACGACATCCCTAGAGGACTCCAGCAATTCGCAGCTGCATTTATTTTATTTTTTATTGTCGGGTATAATAGCCCTCTTATTCTAGTGTTTAGTCTTGGATGCTGTATCATCTATGTTTTATTAGGGAGGTACTTCTCAAGCAGAATTAAGGAAAAAGCAAAGCAAGTTCAGGAGACTCGTTCACAGCTGATTGTCCATATGGAAGAAGGCATTTCATCGACAAGAGAAGTTATTGCGTACCATCGTATGGATTGGGAGAAACGAATTTATGAGCGGTATTTCGCGAAGTATTTTGATTCAGTCATGCAAGAGGGAAAACTTTTAAATCTACAATTAATTAGTAGTGAGCCAATAAAATGGGGCGTAACCCTTTTCATATTAGGCTATGGTGGGTTGATGGTATTACGAGGGGAGATGTCGATAGGTGTGTTTGTCGTGTTATACCAATTTAGCAACCAATTGGTATCTTCTTTCCAAAATCTTTTTAACATGGTCATGGGATTCTCTGCAAAATTAGCAAGTCTTGACCGCGTCAGAAAAGTCATGGATTCTCCTACCTGGCAAAATGGGACGGAACCACTTCATGAAACCATCACCTCCTTGCAAGTAAAGGATATTCAGTTTTCTTACGAGGAAGCGGACGAACCAATTTTATCAGCGTTAGATCTTGATTTTCCAATTGGACGTAAAGTCGCCATCGTCGGCACAAGTGGTGGTGGAAAGTCGACCATAGCCCAGTTATTAATCCGGTTTTACGAGCCGATAAAAGGGGTTATTCTTGTGAACGGTAAGCCATTGAAAACTATTGAGCGTTCGGACTGGTCAAACCGCGTAGCGATTGTTTTTCAGGAGCCATACCTTTACCCGAATACGGTAAGGAATAACATACTCATGGGGATGGAAGAGGTAAGTGATGACCAATTGTACCGCATTTGCCAAGCAGCCCTTATCCACGAATTTATTCTTACCCTTCCTGATGGCTATGACACCTTTATTGGTGAACGCGGAATTACCTTATCAGGAGGGCAACGACAACGAATCGCGATTGCACGTGCACTGATTCGCGATCCAGAAATCTTGATTCTAGATGAAGCGACTTCTGCCCTTGATTTAATTTCAGAACGGCTCATTCAAGAAAACATTGATGCCTACCGAAAAGGGAAAACAACGATCATCATTGCTCATCGCCTTTCAACAATTAGAAATGCCGATTGCATTTTTGTTTTGAATCGCGGACGACTTGTTGAACAAGGCAATCATGAACAGTTAGTAAGCAATGGGACCGTCTATAAACGATTGATACAATCAGAGCAAGATACCCCCTTAAAAGTCATGTCTTAAAGGATGATCGAAAGCAAGAGAGTTAATGTCAATTGTGGCAGATTAGTAAGATAGGAAATGATGAAAGGTGACATTACGTTTAATAGGGGGAAGGAACTATAAAGATTAGGAAACTAAAAATTGGGGAAACACCGCCAATGTATTTACTGTTATTAGCAGACCCATCTCGACACATTGTCGATGATTATGTAAAAAGGGGGGAATGCTTTATAGCTGAAAGTGATTCCAAAGTTATTGGTGTCTATGTACTGCTCCCGACAAGACCTGAAACTGTGGAGTTAGTGAACATTGCAGTTGCAGAAGAACAGCATGGTAGAGGCATAGGGAAACTTTTAGTAAGGGATGCAATTGAAACAGCCAAAACAAAAGGGTACAAAACAATTGAAGTTGGGACTGGAAATTCCAGCATAGGACAGCTTGCTCTTTATCAAAAATGTGGATTTAGAATGATTGGTGTTGATATAGACTTTTTCATTAAGCACTATCCAGAAGAAATTTTCGAGAATGGTATTCAGTGTAGGGACATGATTCGTTTGTCTCAAAATCTATGACAGCGAAGACGATAATTATAAAGGGGGTGTCCAAAAGGTTCATTCTTAACTTTTTAGACACCCCCGTAGCTAATATAATTGTTCGACTTCGAAGCTACCATATCAACCTGACCTGTTATTAGTTAGTTACCCTTAAACGTTAATCCTGTGAACTTTCAATTGAATCAATATCCATATAAGCTGGTACAACAAGACCACGCCAGTTATCTTCAAGACCATATACCGGTCGCACTTGATAATCGTAAGCTACATTAAGTCAGCACCACGATCAATTCCAACAATTTTGATAGTCTACTTGTATTTTTAGGATTGCCCCGAGACACGCACAAATCTGCCTACTTTCCATTTTTACTTTTAAAAGTGTTATGATACCCTATACATAAAAGCCAGGGAAGTGATGGGGATGTCTGAAAAGGATAAATTAGAGCAAGCTAGAAACCGTGTCATTGATTCAATGGCTCAAAATATGAATTTATACGGAATTACACCGTCAGTTGGACGATTATATGGACTGTTGTATTTTAGTGAAGAACCAATGACACTTGACTGTATGAAGGATCAGCTTGGAATGAGTAAAACAAGCATGAGTACGTCCGTTAGACAGCTTCAAGAGTTGAAAATGGTCGAAAAGGTATGGAAAAAGGGAACAAGAAAGGATTGGTATCAATCCTTGGATGATTGGTATGAAACATTCTCTGACTTATTTTCTGTTAAATGGAGAATGGCAATATCAGCAAATATGAATGCCATTCAGAAATCATTAGCTGAAATTGATGAGATGATTGAGAATGAGCAGGTCTCTTCCGAATTAAAAGCCGTGGCAGAGGAAGATAAGAAAAAACTGGAGTATGCATTGCAGTACTACGATTGGTTAAATCGTCTCGTTGATAGCATTGAATCAAATAAAATCTTTGAATTAATTCCTAAAGAAAAAGATAAATAATCTCGATCGGGGATGTCCTAAAAGGTTAAGAGTAGAGCCTTTAGGACATCCCTATATTTTAAATGAGGTGAAATGATGAGTATCATTCCTCTTAACCAAGCCTTTTACGAACAGCCTACGCTGACATTGGCGCAAGAGTTATTAGGGAAGCTTTTAGTGAAAGAAACAACCGAAGGAATCGCGGCTGGCTATATCGTTGAAACAGAAGCGTATATTGGACCTGACGATAAAGCTGCACACAGCTATGGCAATCGTCGCACGAAAAGAACAGAGATCATGTTCGGGCCTCCAGGCCATTTTTACGTGTATACAATGCATACCCACCATCTTGTGAATGTCGTAAGCGGCAGCCTTCATGCTCCAGAGGCGGTATTAATCCGAGCCCTTGAACCCTATATTGGAATAGAGTTAATGCAGCAAAGGCGTCCAAAGGCGAAGCGTCTTGAAGATTTGACAAATGGCCCGGGTAAATTAACAAAGGCACTTGGTATCGATAAGGCTGATTATGGTTTAACGTGTGACTCAAAATTGCTTTATTTTGCGGAGGGGATACAGCCAACTGCGATTCAAACAGGGAGAAGAATTGGGATAGAAAACAGTGGTGAAGCGAAAGAGTATCCTTGGCGTTTCTGGATAGAGGAGAATCGGTTTGTTTCAAAAAGATCGTGATAAAAAAATGTATCCAAAATAGTAGTAACAGTTGTAAAATAGGAATAACGAACTATGACCAGGGGGCAAACTTCCATGAATATTTATTTAGGAGCACTCGTTTATTTATTGCCTTCCTATTTTTATGTTTATTTAGCAACAATTACGCTTCGTAATAATTATCGAAGTGCCAAACATATCACGGCCTCAGTATCGTATGTTTTTCTTGCGTGTTGGTTTTTAGGTTCGTTCTACATGTTAATAGTTTCACCCGAGCAAGTTAAGGCGATTCTTCTATATTGGAATTTTCCTGCCGTTATTATTGTAACGATGCTTACTTTTAATTTATGGCTTTTAAACGATCGTGTGTATGAAACGAAATATTCATTTGGTTATAAACTGTTATTTTTGCCATCGATTGCATTGCTTTTAACTCAACCGATTGATGGCTGGATGTTTAGGGACTTTATCATAGGAGACAGGATTTCTTTTTCTCCTGGAATTGGTCTCTTCTTCTATTGGGTCGTAGAAGTAAGCTATTTGACGATTATTGCTACGTTATTAATAAAGAAATTGAGAACGAATCACCAAGTTGCGAAAATCTGGCTAATAGGGATGGTCTTATTTATCGTTTGGACGATTGTGATGGTGTTTGGGCAATTTTTTGTTAAAAGTCAACTGAACTACTTTACCTATTTTACCCCTCATGGAACAATTTTTTGGTCGATTGCGATATATATTAGTATGAGAAAATATGATTTTCTTCCATCCCTTGATAAGCAGTATAAAGTGTTATTTGAACGAGCGCCGATTGGAATTATCGTTCTAGATAAACAAGCTGTCATTCGTGATGCAAATCCGATTGTATCGAATTACCTACAAATACCGACGTCACAATTACAAGGTAAAGTCATTTTTGACTTAATGAGGGTTAATAGCAAGGAAGCTGAATTAATGAAATATAAGCACATCTTTGGAAAACAGAAGCCACTTCAAAATGTCGAGTATGAACTTTTAGATAAAGCAGGCAGGGTACGAACACTGATGCTAGATTCTGATTTCGCTTTAATCGATGATGAAGTGGTTCAATTTTTAATGCTTCGGGACATAACAAAAATGAAGAAGACTGAACAACAACTGAACTACTTAGCGTATCATGATCCATTAACAGGTCTTCATAATCGTACAAGCTTTCAGCAGAATTTTATTAAACGAATACGGCAGGGTGAATCCTTTTCTCTCTTTATGATTGACTTAGATAAATTTAAAGAAATTAACGACCTATATGGTCATCCAGTAGGTGATCAGGTTCTTCAATTTATTGCTAAGCTTTTATCGGATGCGGTTGGCCAGTCGGGGATAGTTAGTCGCCAAGGTGGGGATGAGTTTATGCTTCTACTCGATCATGTAGAGAAAACAAGTAACGTAAAAGCATGGATTGAAAAAGGGATTGAAACCCCGATTACCTTTCAACAAACAATCCATTTGAAGTTATCGCTAAGTCTAGGAATTAGTTGTTTTCCTAAAGATGGTTTAGATGAAGAAAGTCTTATTAAAAAGGCAGATGAGCGTATGTACGCCATGAAGAATAATCGTCGTTAATCTAAAGGGTGTCGCAAAAAGGACTGTTTTTGATCCTTTTTGGACACCCTCTTTTCGGTGTTAAATTTAAACGGTCGTAGAAAGGTGCTGACTGTCAAAGTTAATTTTTCAGAGAGGCGGAAAATGAGATTCCTTATGAAATGATTATTAATGTTATGGTAGCTCTCCCGTATAATCAGATGAAAGCGCTATTATTTTTTGCGTATTTTACTAAGGGGGGGTTTTTGTGACGTTTACTCAAGCCATGCAAGAACATATAACGATTTTACAGCCAAATATTCCAGAACAAACATTTCTATTAACCGATTTTGCGGCTGTCGGTGATGGAGTCCATGATAATACAGAAGCATTTAGACAGGTAATTGATGCATGTTCAAAAGCAGGTGGAGGAAAGGTCATTATTCCACCTGGCATTTGGTACACTGGACCGATTCGCTTAAAGAGCAAACTAAATTTACATGTGGAAGCAGGTGCAATTGTTGTGTTTAGTCGCCAATTTGATGACTATCCGCTTATCGCATCCAGCTTTGAAGGTGAAGAAATTGTTCGCTGCCAATCTCCAATTGATGGTGAAGGCTTGCAGGACGTTGCGATTACAGGGAGTGGTATATTTGATGGCTCAGGTGATGCCTGGAGACCAGTGAAACGATTTAAAATGACGGATTCAAAGTGGAAAAAGCTACTAAAATCGGGTGGTGTTGTCGAAAAGACTGCAGAAACGGAGATCTGGTGGCCGACCGAGCAAGCGATGAAAGGGAACGAGAGATATCAAGAATTACGTAAAACGGGCTCTAAAGAAAGTAAAGAGTTTGAATCGATTCGTGATTTTCTCCGTCCAAATTTACTAAGCATCCGCCATTCGAAGCGAGTTTTATTAGATGGTCCAACATTCAAGAACTCCCCAGCGTGGTGTCTTCATCCATGGGTCTGTGAGCATGTGACAATTCAAAATGTTCAAGTCAAAAACCCTTGGTATTCCCAAAATGGAGATGGCTTAGACTTGGAGTCATGTCGCTATGCGTTGATAGAAAACTGTATCTTTGATGTTGGTGATGATGCGATTTGCATTAAGTCAGGGAAAGATGAAGCCGGTCGTAAATTGGGCAAACGATGTGAAGATGTTGTGATTAATGGGTGTCAGGTTTACAGTGGCCATGGTGGTTTTGTCATCGGGAGTGAAATGTCAGGAGGAGTACGAAACATTCATGTAAATGATTGTAGCTTCATAGGAACTGATACAGGACTTCGTTTTAAAAGTGCACGAGGGCGCGGCGGAATTGTGGAAAATGTGACGATTAGGAATATTCGAATGGTGAACATTGCAAAAGAAGCAATCGTCTTCCAAATGTTTTATGTGTTGTCAAAAGAGGAAGAACGGGCAATGGTTGAGGAGCCTGTATCAGAAAGAACGCCTATTTTCCGTAATATGTCTATTCAAGATGTGCAATGCATCGGTGCTGCTGATGGCTTAGTTGTGAAAGGGTTACCGGAAATGCCACTCGAAGGTCTAGTATTCAAAAATGTAGCGCTTCAATCAACAAGAGGCATTAGTCTATCTGAATGTAAACAGATTAAACTTGATTCGGTTTCCCTTAACGTAGAGGAGGGTCCACTTGTTGATATTTATAATTGTAGGAACCTGAAATTGAATGACATTCAAAATGTACGTAATATCGAATACTTTGTTAAAACGGCTGGAGAGAAAACAGCCGATGTTACATTGTTTACGAAAGCACCACTTGAGGAGAAAGCAGTGGTTATTGAAGATCATGCGACCATTGACGTTGAAGTTCTTGCTTAATGAATAACAATGAAACGGGGATGGACAAAATGGAGAAGCAAAGGGTTATTCTAATTGGGCATGGTGGCATTAGCAAAGCATATGTAAAGGCTTTTTCGACAACGACTGAAGCAGAAATTGTCGGGGTTGTTGGTAGAGATGAGCAGAGGGTAAAGGCATATGCAAAAGAACAACAAATTGACGTGTTTGGAACAAAGATAGAACAGGTAGCGAAGCAGTCGGGAGCAACAGCTGCTGTTATTTGTACACCAAATGCGAAACATGATGAAGGTGTTCTAACGGCCGCAAAGTTAGGTCTGCATTGTCTATGTGAGAAGCCGTTACATATTTCCCCGGAAAGGCAATTGGAGATGGTGAACCTCTGTAAACAGAATGGAGTCATTTTAGCCGTTTCTTATATGCGCCGTTTTATAACCCACTTATTATATATCAAGGACTTAATCGAGGCAGGTAAGCTTGGACGAATCATGGTTGTTGACGTAACGATAAAACATTTTCGTGATAAACAGTATTATCAGTCTTGGCACGGAACAACAGAGTTAGATGGTGGAGGCCCGTTTATCCAACAGGGGAGCCATATTGTTGATCTAGCTCAATGGCTTTGTGGAGGTTACTTAGAAGTACTAGAGGCAAAGAGATTCCAGGTTTATCACGAGATTGAAACAGAGGATCACGGCTATGCAATTATTCAATATAGAAATGGTGCTGTTGGAATGATTGAAGCTTCAACCGCAAGCATCGGTTTGAATAATGAAGGGATTGAAATATCTGGAACGAAAGGAACAATTGCAGCAAATTATCAAGGAATAACGACGTTTGATGTTGAGGGGATGGAATGTCCAGCATTTGATGAAACACTCTCTACAAACGAAAGACTATTTGAAAAGCTAGTCATAGATTTTATTCGTTCGATTCACTTTAAAAACCCGCCTTTTGTTGACGGTAGCGCAGCCATGGTTGCGACTCAGTTAGTTACAGATATTTACAAAAAATCAGGGGAGCCAATTCGACTCCTACCATAGAAGGGCATTGAAAAAGGGTGGGTATCCCTTTTTCAATGCCCATTTTTATTGCATCGGACATGTAATGGTTAGCTTTAATGGATTCAATTCTGAATAAACAAGAGCATCCTGCTGTTTAAATTTTAATAGTGCGTCAAACAGCTTTAGAGACGTCTGTTCGCCCGAAATTGTAAAGTTACTAGAAATATCAAAACGGATTTCAGAATCTGATTTGTATACTTCAAAAAAAAGCTCTTTACGCTCCGTTAAAGGCGCCTGGTAAAGTAATAGAAATATGTCATCAAAAATCATACTTAACAGTCTAATTTGTTGCAATGATGTAGGAACACTAAAGTCAAATGTTGCTGAGACATGAATAGTTACGCCAACTAAACCAGCGACCTTGCGTTTGTTAATTAAAAACGCATAGAGGAGTTCATCGTTTTCTTTAATAGTTGATGGAATAGGCATAGGACTAGAAAACGTATTTGGATTAGCATTTAATTTGTGAAAATCAATATAATCCGTAATTAATGGCAGTGATTGTCGTTCTGATAGTTTCATAATAGCATGAAAGTGTCGAGCATAATTCTTTTTCACATGTTCCAATATCATGGTCGTCTGTTGTTCCTGATCTAAGTAAAACTGCTTTGCCTCAATTAAACTCTTCATCTGAAATTGAGTATGTAAGATGTAATAGACCGATAAAATTGAAAATAATACGATAATGCAAAGCAGGACCAATACATGTTTATGACTAAAGTCACTCTCAAGCATGGCAAAAACAGCAAGGCAAATAAAAATAAGTGTAAGTACCGCACTAGTGTAAATGATATTCTTCGTTTTCGTTGTCATGGTCTTTGATTGTACATGACGTCTTAATTCAACAAGATTGTATTTAAAGTAATGTATAACTAAACAGGTCATTGTCATAAAAATAATAGTTAACATTTGTGGAGTAAAGCTTAAAGAAAATAAAATATCAATATAATTAATTGTTGATGTTGAAATAATTAGCTCAATGAATAATAGCTGTATTAAAATATAAAAGCCATACCCTATCGTAACGACAACAAGAGATTCAATAAGTTGAAATGAAAATAGCCGTTTAACGAAAAATACAAAGATAATAATTTGAATGGCAAGAACGATAAAAACGTCGATTGGGAATAAGCGTAAAATCATTGAGAGAATGCTCATCGTCATCGCCAAAATCAAAATTGGTTTAACGTAATGACGATAATAATATCCTAATAAAATAACCGGAAACGATAATAAGGCTATCCATTCAAACGTGGATACAATAAATGTTAGTACATAGTTCATTCTATAACTCCTATATCACTCATTTCTTACCCTTTGTAAGAAGTGTGCTGATTTTGTGGAATTTTTAATTTCACATGAACTCCTTTGTTTGTATGGTTTTGAATATCCATGGAACCATTCATCGTTTCGACGATGGTTTTACAAATTGGAAGTCCTAATCCCGTTCCTTCATCTTTTGTCGTGTAAAACGGATAAAAAATTTGTTCAAGCTGCTCTGGCGTTAAACCAGGACCACTATCAATAATTGAGATATTCACAAACTTATTTTCCTTCGTCACGCGGATTTCAATCGTACCCATTTCTTTGATTGCCTCGACCGCATTTTTAACTAAATTAATTAATAGTCTCTCAAATTGGCTGGGGTTTCCCGTTATATAAATATCGTCGAGTAAGTCTGTACGAAATGAAATAGATTTATTTACGGTTTGCATTGAATAAATGGTGACAACCTTTTCTATACTGTGCTTAATGTCAATAATGGATAGGTTATCATGATGTAAATGAGATTTTGAAAGACTGAGGAGCTCTTGAATTAACGTCTCCATTCGGGTTGCTTCTTCTCTAATAATAGACGTGTAATGAGCCATATGCGGGTTTGACTTGATTGATGGATCCTGCTCCATAAATTGAATAAACCCAATAATTGACGTGAGTGGATTACGGATTTCATGAGCAAAAAACGCGGCCATTCGACCGATAACAGCATGGTAGTCCTCCGACGATTGCACAGTATTGGCGTCGTTTTGGAGAAATTTATAATGGCCTTGCTGCTCATGATCCGAATCTATTTGTTTTAATGATTTTCTTTTTCGGAACCAGTTTTTAAAATGTAATCGATTCATCAGGTACGTACACTCCTATTTTGAGTGAGATAGGTCAAGCTGTTTACCTTGATTGGATATCTGTAAAATTCTACATCATTCATCAAAATTCCTGCTGTTTTTATGATAAACATTGAGTTTTCTGCGGTTTAACTCTATTGTTCTATATTCACTTACTGTTTCATGAGGGAGAGTTTAATCTCAGATCCTATGCGGGTGTTCCCATAAAAACCCTCTTTACACGAGGTCACTGAAAAAGGTGCATTTCCCTTTTTCAGTGACCTTTAAGTAATGTGCGGAGCCATTACTCCTTCTTTGAGTTACAAGAAGTAGTTTTTCAGTGGCCTCCTTTACACCATAATTCTATCATACCAAACAAAATTTTCCATAATTTTTCTTTTCCTAGTAAAACAAAATGTAAGAATAAAATCTACCCCTTGTTATTCGGTGTTTTCATCGAATAAAATAGTCCGTGATAGCGCTTACGGGATTGGGGAAATGTCATATTGTTTTGAAGTTGATACTTGTTAAAGGGGGAAATAGGATGACAATGAATATTGGAATAATAGGAACCGGAAATTTTGCAAAAATGCATGCAGAAATTTTAATGAAGATGAAAGAAGTGAAGGTACAAGCGATATGTGGTACCACATATTGGAAAGCAGAAAAGCTGGCCATCGCTTTAGGAGCAACAAAAGCTTATGATGATGTTAAGAATATGTTAGACGGTGAAGCATTAGATGCAGTTTATATTTGTGTGCCACCAATGGCCCATGGAACGATTGAAATGGAGCTAGTAGAGAGAGGGGTTCCTTTCTTTATAGAAAAGCCATTAGGAACAGACCTAGTAGCCCCGAGTGAAATTGTTACAGCAGTGGAAAAGCAGGGATTGGTCACATCCGTCGGGTATCATTTTCGCTATAAACAATCTAGTAAGCAAGTGAAAGAGATTATTCGAGAGCAAAAGGTTGGAATAGTATCCGGACAATGGATGGGCAGTATGCCGATGGTTGATTGGTGGCGCAGGCAAGAAGGTTCGGGCGGGCAATTTATTGAACAAACAACGCATATCGTTGATTTACTCCGATTTACTGTAGGGGAAGTAGATGAGGTGTATGCGCTGTATAATCAACAGCTTATGCATGAAAAAGTGGAGAATGTAACAGTGGCTGACGTTGGAACGGTTACATTAAAGCTAAAAAGTGGCGTGATTGCTACGATTGCAAACACGTGCATACTTCCCGATCATACATTTCGAGCAGGTCTTTCCATTTATACGGATCAAGGCTTTATAGATTGGACGCCTGACTCCACCTATGTCAATATAGGCGGGACACAAACAACCGTAAAAGATGAGGTGAACCCGTACATTGCTGAGAATGACGCCTTTATTTATGCACTACGTACTGGTGATACATCACGGATTGAGTCGGATTACCGTGATGCTTGGCGCACACAAGCTGTGACAACCGCTGCGCTGCAATCGGCTAGTCTTGTGTTACCAGTAAAGGTTTAATAATCATTGATTAAGAGGATATAATAGCGATGATACTTTTTTAAGAGGCCACTGAAAAAGGGTAGGTTTCCCTTTTTTCAGTGGCCTTTAAGTAACGTGCGAAGCCATTACTTCTTCTTTGAGTTACTTAAGAAGGTTTTTCAGTGCCCTCCTCATTGCAGGCTTTTCAAAAAGATGGCAACGGCTCCACACATTTTTAAGTGGTTTCTTCGCTGCCATGAACCTAAAAAAATTAGCTAACTGGCACTGGAGGAACACCCATCCTCCAGCGTCACCAACAGACAATAGACGGAAATACGCGAAAACGCCTTTGAGAGTCATTTCTCAAAGGCGTTTTGTCTATGGTCTGAAGCATCGTTATACCGATGCTTTTTTAAAAGAAAGGAATACGACCTTTATAAGTTTCGATTAATTTCCGATTATGCTCATCGGACCCATCAATGTTTCCACTTTTAAAAACAGGAGGCTCAATGTCAAGCTCTATTAATCGTTCAATCGCACCTACGATGATACTATTGATGATGGTTAATCCAATAACAGATGAACTTGGTCCATAAGAGATTCCGGTTCCATCTATTGAGATCACACCGTCTCCTGGCTTGGTGTGGTTGTTAATAACTAAATCTACTGCGTCATATAAAAATTTTCCGCTTTTATGCCTGGATGCTTGGTTTTTGGAATATGAAAGCGAGGTGATCCCCACTACATAGGCACTTTGTTGCTTTCCATGAAGCGCTACATCGATGGGGACAGGATTCCTTCCGGAAGTTGAGACAACAACTAAGATGTCTTCTGGGCGAATATCTTGATCATCTAGAAAGGTGCAGGCAAAGTCTGCGCTTCGTTCGAACATGGAAGATTGAAGTGCTCCTTTATGCAGCATCACTTCTTCTATCAGAATTGGATGAACGGGAGCAAGTCCACCGGCACGGTAAAAAACTTCTTCTCCAATTATATGAGAGTGCCCACACCCAAAAATGTGAACAATCCCTCCGTTTACGATTGCTTGAGCTGTTTTAAGGGCCGCTTTTTGAAGAGAGTTTTTTTCAACGGTTTCAAGATTTTCACATAACTCTTTGATCTCAGATAGATAAGTTTGTATCATTGCACACCTCCGGAATATTCATTTTGTTTCATAATTGGCGACAACTATTTTACCGTTTTAAATGAGAAATAAATTTATAGCGGTCAGCTCGGTAAGATGATCGAACAATTTCAAAAGGATTGCCATTCGTTAAAAAGGTACAGCGTTCAATTAAAAGAATGGGAGAACCCCTTTTGATCTTTAATAACTCAGTTTCTGTTTCGTTAGCTAAAGAAGATTCGATGATTTGGGTTGCTTCTCCGATTTCAAGTTGAAGCTTTTCTTCGATATACCTATAGATCGAGTGACTAACAATCTCTTCCGTTAATCCTTTTACTAGATTAGCGGAAATATAACAGGTTTCTAGAGCCATCGGAATATCATCGGCTAAACGAATACGTTTCATTTCATAAACTGGTGTGTTCTCAGCAACTTGTAAGGTAGCTGCTACCTGAGGGGTGGCTGGGATGATTTCAAAATGAAGGAGCTTGCTACTAGGGGTCAACCCTCTTGCTGTCATATCTTCTGTGAAGCTAGTTAACCCTTGTAAAGCTTGTTCAAATTTTTTTTCTGCCACAAATGTACCGCTGCCTTTTTTGCGATAAAGATAGCCATCGTTTACAAGCTTGTTTATCGCTTGTCTAATGGTCATACGACTTACTTGAAACAGTTGAGAATACTCACGTTCAGAAGGAAGTACATTACCAGGTTGTAACTCTCCCTTTTCAATCCGGTCTTTTATATACTCTTCTATTTGATGGTATATCGGCAATGGTGAATTCTTATCTATTAACAAAGTGTAATTCTCTCCTTTCAATGCATAATGCCAACACCTTTTAGTGCCTTTTTATCTGCAATTATTATAACATGAGGATGTTTTTTCAAAATGGAAGCAGGGAAGCTTTCATCAGGTTCTTCCTCGTTAAGTAATCGTTTCAAAGCAGCGTTTTTATCCTCACCTGAAACAAGTAATAAAATCTCTTTACTAGCCATAATTGAAGCAATTCCCATTGTAATGGCATGAGTTGGCACATCGTGAATGGAGTCAAAAAAACGAGCATTTGCTTCTCTTGTCGATGGGGCTAATTCTATGACGTGAGTTGTACTGAGAAAAGGTGTACCAGGTTCGTTGAAACCAATGTGCCCGTTAGCACCAATCCCGAGAAGCTGGAGGTCGATGCCACCCTGAGACTTGATTTTCTCTTCATATTCTCTGCATTCTTGTTCCATGTTCAAAGCTAGTCCGTTTGGAATGAAAATGTTCTTACGGTTAATATCAATATGATTAAAGAAAGCTTGGTTCATATAGTGATGATAACTATTTGCATTTTCTGGATTCAGTCCGATGTACTCATCTAGATTAAAGGTGGTTACGCTGTTGTAGGACGTTCCATTGTTTTTATGATCTTCTATTAACAATTCATATGCTTTTTTCGGAGTACCGCCTGTTGCTAAACCAAGAGTTAGATTTGTTTTTTTCTTAATTTTACCGCTAATATAGTTAGAAGCTAATTGGCTTAACTCTTGATATTGCTTTGCTTCAATAACTTTCATTTGTTACTTCCTCCTTTGTAAGCAATTTTGCCATTGCATAATGTGAAAACTACATTCAGATCTTTATCTAGTATTGTTAGATCAGCATCTTTTCCAACAGTAATACTCCCTTTTTGGTTCCACATCCCGATTTGCTTTGCTGGATTCTCAGATGCCATAACGGTAATCTCTTGCAGTGAACAACCTGTATATTGAATCATATTTTTAATTGCGTCGTTCATCGTTAAAATACTTCCGGCCAACGTTCCATCTGATAAGAGAGCTTTTTGATTGGAAACTTGTACCTTTTGTCCACCAAGATCATAAGTTCCATCTTTAAGCCCTTTTGCGCGCATAGCATCAGTGATCAAAATGATTTCACTTGCGCCTTTTGTGCGATAAGTGCTCTTAACGATAGCTGGATGAATATGAATTCCATCGACAATCATTTCCACCTTGAGCTCATGATGTGCAAGTGCTGCACCAGCGACTCCAGGTTCGCGATGGTGAAATCCACGCATTCCATTGTATAAATGAGTAACATGGCTAAGGCCTTTTGAGATAGCTTTTTGGATTTCGTTATAAGATGCATCGGAATGACCAATTGAGGCAATAACTCCTGATTCTTTTAGATAACGAAGTAGTTCCAAGCCATTTTCTCTTTCTGGAGCCATCGTCACTAGTTTGATTAATCCACCTGAGAGCTGTTGCCATCTCTCAAAAAGAGATAAATCTGGCTCTTGAATAAATGAAAGAGGCTGGGCACCTGCTCTTTCTGGCGATATGAAAGGACCTTCTAGATGAATGCCGAGCATTTCAGCGGCAGGCTCCTTTTTAATAGTAGATGAATAAGTGGCAGCGTTTGATAGCGCTGCTTCGATTTGATCGCTTGCTTGTGTAATCGTCGTTGCTAAGAAGCTTGTTGTTCCTTCGCTAGGGAGAGAACAAGCCATAGTCGACAGAGCTGATTGTGTTCCGTCCATCGTATCTGCGCCTTTCACTCCGTGAATATGAATGTCAATGAACCCAGGAACGAGCGAGAAATCAGGTGTTAAAGAAATGACTTCATCTGCTTCTTGATCAGCGGTGTCCGTCACAGGACCGATATTGATAATTTTTCCATCTTTTATTTTGATAAATCCTTGTTCGAAAATGCCATCTTCATGATAAACTGCTATGTTCGTAATCAATAAAGACTTGTTTTTATTCATAATCTCCCCCTGATTAATTCTTAAATACCTTTGCAATTATTTTAACTCGGACTTCGATGGTTGTCTATACCAATTTAAATTAATAAAATGATTTAATATGTATAATACTATAATTATTTGAATTTATACTAATTACCACCCGAAAATAGGTATAGACAACTATACTTAAGTAGTGATAAGATAGATTCAGAATTTAACGATTACTTTTTACTAAGGAGATGAAGTACATGCTTAGCTTTCTTCAAAAAATCGGTAAGTCATTAATGCTTCCAATCGCTGTTCTTCCGGCAGCCGCACTTCTATTGCGACTGGGTCAAGAAGATTTATTAAATATTCCTTTTATGGCAGGAGCTGGGGCGGCAATTTTTGACCATTTAGCTCTAATTTTTGCGATTGGAGTTGCGATTGGGTTTGCTCATGATAATAATGGAACTGCGGCTTTAGCTGGTGCAATTGGATATTTTGTGCTTGTCAATGGAACACAGGCAATAAATGAAAATATTAACATGGCAGTACTAGGTGGGATAGTAAGTGGGATTATTGCTGGACTTTTATATAACCGCTTTCATAATATTCGCCTTCCACAATGGCTTGGCTTCTTTGCAGGAAGACGCTTTGTTCCTATTATCACAGCTGCAACGATGGTTGTATTAGCTGGTGTATTTGGAGTTGTTTGGCCTCCGATTCAAGATCTGATTAATGGCCTTGGACAGTGGATTATTGAAGCAGGTGCAGTTGGAGCTGGTGTATTTGGTTTCTTAAACCGACTGTTGATTCCAATTGGTTTGCATCATGTTTTGAATAGTTTAGTTTGGTTCGTATTTGGTGAATACAACGGAGCTACTGGAGATTTGAATCGTTTCTTTGCAGGTGATCCGACTGCTGGTATTTTTATGACAGGTTTCTTTCCAGTTATGATGTTCGGTCTTCCGGCTGCTTGTTTGGCAATGATCATGACAGCTAAAAAAGAAAAGAAAAAACAAGTAACGGGTATGTTTCTCGGTTTAGCTATTACATCATTTTTAACTGGGATTACGGAGCCGATCGAATTTTCGTTTATGTTCTTATCTCCAATTTTATACGGTATTCATGCGATATTAACAGGGGTATCGATGTCTTTAACTTATGTGCTTGAAATAAGACATGGTTTTGGGTTTTCAGCAGGATTTATTGATTATATGTTGAACTTTGGGATTGCTCAAAAACCGTTATTTTTATTAGTCATTGGCTTAGCTTATGGAGCTGTATATTTCGTGATCTTTTACGTAGTCATTCGTGCAATGAATTTAAAAACACCTGGACGTGAGGATGATGAGGAAGAAGAGTCTACCAATCCTGAAACCTCTGGAGATCGCTATAGTTTTATGGCGGCTACGTTTATGGAGGCGCTAGGTGGAAAATCAAATGTAAAATCGATTGACAATTGCGCAACGCGATTAAGATTACAAGTTGCAGACATGGGTAAGGTAGATGAAAGTGCGCTTAAGAAAAATGGAGCAAAAGGAGTCATGAAAATAAATAAGACAGATATCCAAGTCATTATCGGAACCGATGTCGAGTTTGTTAGTGATAAAATGAAGCAGTATCAGAAAGGCAATAATTAAAATAAGTACTACTACAATAGAAAACCTTTTCGAGGAAGACAATAAAAAGTCTCCTAGTAAGGCATAACCTCACACTTTTGTGGGGTTATGCCTTTCATACTGATTCAAAAAATTGTAGGAATAAAAAAAGTTAATTGTTAGATTATTGTTAACATTGGAATATATAGGATGTTTTAAATGACAGAAAACTTGAGAGGCACGTTTATTAGCTGCTCCAAGTTATAACATCGGTGATCATACGTATTCCTCTAAGCGTAGTAGTGTGGGTGATTTTGTGGAGATGAAGCAAATTATTAACAAAGCCGGTATGCGTAAGGATGGAACAACTTATGAGCAATACGAGGAAAATGGAAGTATATTGCATTACGGGGGCTTTGAGGGGACGAACCATCATTTTTATGTAGATGGCAACGAGCTGCACCTTCGTTTACCTTGGGGACGACTAAATGTAACGGATCCTTCCTCTCATCAAGTGTTAGATGACCCACGTGCAGTTGAAAGTGGCGAGCGCGATTTATTACAAACCACAACGACAGACGGAATTCGTTTATCGGCTGTGTTGGTTTCGGGGCAAAACGAGGTTCTCGACTTATTTCCAGGTGGTCAACAGTTTACCGAACCTGAACCGTATTTATGGAGTAAGTGGGAGCAGCCGAGCTACGTTGAAAGGTTAAAAAATAGCTATCCGTACATTCAAGAATATTTTAAAACGTTACAGTAAAACAAAACGAGGCTGTGCAAAGGGTTGTTTTTTAAACTTTTGGCACAGCCTCGTTTTTAAGATTGAATAGAAACCTAACATGTTATAGATAATAATTTTCAGGCGTAAATAGACAACCGGATTATGCCTCATTTTGCTTTTGGAACCTAGCTTGCTCCTGCTCAAGTTCTTTCATCCGTATAACTAATTCTTTAAATAGGTGTTCATTACGTTGATCGAGTGCATCATCGATTTGCTTACGAA
Source organism: Halalkalibacter urbisdiaboli (assembly GCF_002156385.1). Classification (GTDB taxonomy): domain Bacteria; phylum Bacillota; class Bacilli; order Bacillales; family Bacillaceae_D; genus Halalkalibacter_A; species Halalkalibacter_A urbisdiaboli. Next base: position 1,242,828 of record NZ_MVJM01000002.1, on the reverse strand, counting down.
CGGAAATCATTTCAATAATAATATCTGCTTCTGAAGAGTACTTTTGAAATTGCTTGTATCGTTTAAATTTATCTTCAATCGGAGTTTCAATTAGTTGGGCATAGCGTTGATTATGAACCTTTCCAAAAAAGTTAAACACAAGATACACTTTATCAGTAGGGTTTGCCATTAAATCACCTAGAGCCTTAGATACATCCTCTGTTTTACGCTGGTTGTAATAGTAGACAAAACCAGGCTCATCGGAGTTAATACTAGAAATGACAATCGTCTTTTCTTTAATTTGGATTTTCTCTGTAAAGGAAATATTCTCAAGCAAATGATGCCTTTTTAGAATATATTCAAGGAGCATGCGGGCTTCCTTATGTTTCAAACGATGCTGGTCTAGGAACCATTTAATAAACTGACCTTTCTCCGAAGCTGAAACAAATTTTTTCATAATCCCCACCCTGGTAAGTGCCTTTCATTTATTTTAACAGCAGATTTTTACAAATGAAAGGAAAAAGATTTCTATTCAAAGCCTAGACCTACTCCTTTTTAAGAGGTAAAATTTTCTAAAGATGTTATTACATTTTGGAGGTGGAATAATGGGTTTTTTTGATGGATTAATGGGAAATGCATCCGAGGTCGATGTAAACCAAGCGCAAACTGAATTTCAAAACTTACTCACTTCAAGTGAAAGAATTGAAAAAGGCTATGTTGTCATTCGTGATATGTTTTTATTCACAAACAAGCGCCTGATTCTTGTCGATAAGCAAGGTATGACAGGGAAAAAGGTGGAGTATCACTCCATTCCTTATCAAAGCATTACGCACTTTAGTGTTGAGACCGCTGGGAATTTCGATTTAGATGCAGAGTTGAAAATTTGGATTTCTGGTAGTGCGCAACCATTACAAAAGCAATTTAACAAGAAGCTAGATATTTATGAATTACAAACGGTTTTATCTGAATATGTTTTATAATCTAAAAAGGAGCTAGTCCCTTAATGGGATTAGCTCCTTTTACCTATGCCTGCTTTTCACGTAACAGTTTTGCATCAAATACAAAGGGACCAAACGGTAGAACAGAGGCAATCACTGCCAAAAACCCTTTTGAAAGCGACCAACGAAGTTTAAACATAAGCAGAACAACAAACGCAACATACAGAACAAACAAAACACCATGCAACATACCTATTACTGAAACAGCCATAGGCATATCAAACATATACTTTAACGGCATCGCAATTCCTAACAGAAGTAAAAAAGATATCCCCTCTAAATATCCAATCATCCGGAATTGCCGAATTAATGATGTCATCTACTCCACTCCTTCATAAAATCATTCTATCATTATTATAGCAAGAACAAGCTTTATCTGAAGTGGAGATTTTATGAATCTAGTAAAAGAGTGTTTTAACCTAATATGAACGGGTAAGAGAACAGTAGAATACATTGAAAGGGTGATATACATGGCTACCGTAACAGCAGGCTTTCAAGTATTACCGAATGGGAAAGATATGGACACGAATGGAGTCATTCCAAAAATCATTGATATCGTAAAGCAATCGGGATTAAATTACGAAGTCGGTCCGATGGAAACAGTGGTTGAAGGTGAAATAGATGACGTATTGGAATTAATCAAAAGAACACAACAGGTGGGAATTGAAACAGGAGCCTCGGAAGTTATCACAAATATGAAGCTCCATTATCGCCCAAAGGGTATCATGATAGCAGACAAGCAGTAACTAGCAGCAACAGTTAAGATGGTTCAAAGGTTTGACCTTTGGGCCATCTCTAATTTTGTAAGCTCATATATAAGAATGTTTGAAATACAATATAGTAATCTATGAGCTTTTTTTCGACGTTTGTTCCATCAATTGTCTTTATGAAGATTGTATAACTTCTCGGATTTTAGTAATAATGAATCTAAGGATTTGCCGTCAATACGACCATGTTTAATATGCTCTTTAGAAAAGCAGCAGCAAGCAGACTTATTTGGGACAAAAACCTAATCTATCAAGGTTACTAAAAAAATAAGACAAAAATGTTATAATCGTAAAAGAAAGAAAAATGAAATGTTAGGATGACATGATGAGAAAAGAAATTCGATTGACCGTAAAGAAACCATACATCCAAAAGTTTAAAAAAGGCTTTCCGTTAATTGAAAAAGACGCAATCACCAACATGGAACTTGTAAAAGAGGAAGGTAGTTTGATCCGTTTAGAGGACCAGCAGCAGCAGTTTATCGGAAAAGGCTATGTTGGCAAACAAAATAAGGGCATTGGTTGGATTCTTTCCAATTATGAACACGAACCTATTGATAAGACCTTTTTTCTAAATCGGATTCAGCTGGCATTAGAAAAAAGGTCGAGCCTATTTGAAGATCCTGAAACAACAGCCTTTCGTGTTTTTAATGGAGAAGGGGACGGCATTGGCGGATTAACTATTGACTACTACGATGGCTTTTATGTCATGACATGGTATAGCGAAGGGATTTTTGCCTTTCGAGAATGGGTCATTGAGGCGTTTGGAACCGTTCCGTTTAAGGGAATATACGAGAAAAAACGCTTTGACCAAAAAGGAAAGTACATTGATGACGATGATTTTGTGATCGGTGAACGTGGTACATTCCCGCTGCTCGTAAAGGAAAACGGGATTACGTTTGCAGTCTACTTAAATGATGGTCCAATGGTTGGTGTGTTTTTAGATCAGCGTGAGGTTCGAAAACGAATCCGTGATGATTATGCGAACGGAAAGAAGGTATTAAATACATTTTCTTATACAGGGGCTTTTTCGGTGGCTGCTGCGTTAGGAGGAGCAACTAAAACGACGAGTGTAGATTTAGCAAACCGAAGCTTAGCGAAAACGATTGAGCAGTTTAGTGTAAATGGGATTGATTATGAATCACAGGATATAGTCGTTATGGACGTGTTCCGTTATTTCAACTATGCCCAAAAAAAGGGTTTGTCCTTTGACCTAGTGATACTAGATCCCCCAAGCTTTGCCCGTTCAAAAAAACATACATTTCGTGCGGAAAAGGATTACACGAATTTGATAAAAGAGACAATTGCAATTACGGAAGATGAAGGTGTCATCGTTGCTTCAACAAATTGTAGTACGTTCGGAATGAAGAAGTTTCTAGGGTTTATTGAAGCGGCTTTCCGTGAAACTGGAAACCGTTTCGATATCCTAGAGACCTTTTCTCTTCCTGATGACTTTCAAACAATGAAAGAATATCAGGCTGGTGATTACTTAAAGGTTGTGTTTGTGAAAAAAAGCAAGTAATCGTATGCGGGTAAAGGAAAAAGCCTTGGAGACTGTTAAGCGGTCCTCCGGGTTTTTTTGTGCGATTTGAAATATAATTGAAGAAAATGCTATGAGAGCTAGGAGGGAGGTAAGATGAGAAAAGACTGGTTATTGGTCATGTTTGCAGCTTGTTTTGAGGTTGGCTGGGTTGTTGGCTTAAAGCATGCTAGTAGTTTCATTGAATGGACGCTAACAGGTGCTGCGATTATCTTAAGTTTTATTTTATTAATTCGTTCCGGTGAACGGTTGCCGGTAGGAACGGTTTATGCTGTGTTTGCAGGACTAGGGACGGCTGGGACAGTCATTGTAGATATCGTTGTCTTTTCACAGCCATTTCGCTGGTCCGTTATAGCACTCATTTCTTTATTATTAGTTGGTGTTATAGGACTTAAAATGGTAACAGAGAGGGACGCATAATGGAGTGGATATTTTTAATTATCGCGGGATTACTAGAAATGCTAGGGGTTACGTTAATGAATCAATGGCATCATACGAAAAAATGGTCTGTCATTGTCATGCTGGCTGGGGCGTTTATTCTTAGCTTTTATTTTCTATCGTTAGCTATGAATGTCATACCAATGGGGGTTGCTTATGCCGTTTGGACAGGAATAGGGGCCACAGGTGGTGCGGTTGTAGGCATGGTTTTTTATGGTGAATCAAAAGACCGCTGGCGGATCTTTTTTATCGTAGTGATTTTAAGTGCAACCGTTGGCTTGAAGCTGATTACGTAAGAGGATCATTATCTTTTTCGATGTAACGATGCTATGATGAAGAGAGCGATCATGAAAGGATGTTTTGATGAAAAAAACAGTTGTGTTGGCGGAAAAACCCTCTGTTGCACGTGATATTGCGAGGGTGCTTCATTGTAATAAAAAGGGAAATGGCTTTTTGGAAGGAGATCAATATATTGTTACTTGGGCACTTGGTCATTTAGTGACCTTAGCCGAGCCGGAAAGTTATGGAGATACATATAAAACGTGGAAGCTTGAGGATTTACCTATGCTTCCGAATAAATTAAACTTAGTGGTCATTAAAAAGACGAGTAAGCAGTTTCATGCGGTAAAGGCGCAGCTACAGCGTCAAGACGTTAGTGAAATTGTAATCGCCACTGATGCAGGTCGTGAAGGTGAGCTTGTCGCAAGGTGGATTTTAGCAAAGGCTCATGTAAAGAAGCCACTTAAGCGTCTGTGGATTTCCTCTGTTACCGATAAGGCAATTCAAGATGGGTTTCGTAAGCTAAAAGACGGCACTCAGTATGAGCATTTGTATGATTCTGCTGTTGCCCGTTCAGAAGCAGATTGGTATGTCGGGATTAATGGCACCCGAGCGTTAACGACAAAATATAATGCTCAGCTATCGTGTGGACGTGTTCAAACGCCAACACTGGCGATGATTGCGAAACGTGAACAAGAAATCCGTTCTTTCCGACCGCAATCGTTTGAGCAATTAACGGTTGAAGTTGAAGGCCTTACCTTAACATGGCAAGATTCAAAGTCAAAAGAGCGGCGTATGTTTGACTCGAACAAAACGAAGCAAATCGAGGCGACGGTCAAAGGGAAACAGGTTAAGATTATGGACGTTAAGAAGGCCGCAAAGAAAACGCCGGCCCCGCAGCTGTATGATCTAACGGAAATTCAGCGAGAAGCAAACAAACGCTTCGGTTATTCAGCGAAAGAAACATTATCAATTATGCAGCGATTGTATGAACAGCATAAAGTGTTAACGTATCCGCGGACAGATTCACGCTATGTATCCTCTGATATTGTCGGAACGTTAAAGGAACGTCTGCAAGCCTGTAACGTACAGCCATATCGTAAGCATGTGTCAAAAATTATCAATCAACCAATTAAAGCAAGGCCTCACTTTGTTGATGATAAAAAAGTCTCGGATCATCATGCGATTATTCCGACAGAGCAAAGTGCAGCGCCACGTTCGCTCTCGGAAAAGGAAGCGAAGCTGTATCATCTTGTTGTCCTCCGTTTTCTTGCGGTTCTCTACCCTGCCTACGAGTATGAGCAAACAACGATTTGGGCTGATGTGAACAACGAATCATTTACGGCTAAAGGTAACCGGGTATTAACGCTTGGCTGGAAGGAAATTTATGCGGACCAGCCTGATGATGAGGAGGAAGCAGCATCAACGATTCCTGAACTGAAAAAAGGTGATACACTCCCTGTAAAGGCTGTTCATGTAAAGAAAGGTGAAACATCACCACCGTCACGCTTTACAGAAGGAACGCTGCTATCAGCGATGGAGCGTCCAGCAGCTTTTATGGAGAATAAAGATAAGAAGCTAGCGGAAGCACTTGGGAAAACAGGTGGAATTGGGACAGTCGCAACGAGAGCAGATATTATCGAAAAGCTTTTTAACGCGTTTTTAATTGAAAAGCGTGAGAAGGAAATCTTTCTTACATCGAAAGGAAAGCAACTGTTAGACTTAGTGCCGGAAGAACTGAAATCACCCGCTTTAACAGCGGAATGGGAGCTTAAGCTCGAAAACATTGCTCAAGGGAAGCTAGCAAAACAAGCATTTATTTCTGATATGAAGCAATATGCAAAATCGGTTGTTTCTGAAATCAAAAACAGTACGAAAACATTCAAGCATGATAATGTGACAGGCAGTAAATGTCCTGAATGTGGCAAGCTTCTTCTTGAAGTGAACGGGAAAAAAGGCAAGATGCGTGTTTGCCAGGATCGCGAATGCGGCTATAAGAAGAATATTGCCAAGGTAACGAATGCAAGATGTCCAAAATGCAAGAAAAAGCTGGAGCTCCGAGGCGAGGGAGAAGGACAAACCTTTGCTTGTGTGTGCGGCCATCGTGAGAAGCTTTCCGTTTTTAATGAACGAAGAAAGCAAAATAAAAACAAAAACGTCTCAAAGCGTGAAGTTGCCAATTACATAAAAAAGCAAAACAAGAAAGACGAATTTTTAAACTCAGCCCTCGCCGACGCTCTATCAAAGCTTAAGTTAGATAAATAACGAGAGAGGAGCAGTATGGATGATTGAAACAACAGCGATTCATCATGTTAGCTTAACGGTTGTAAACGTAGAAGAGGCAAAGGTATTTTACCGAGACGTATTAAAGCTAAAGGAGTTGCCACGGCCAAACTTTGATTTTGAAGGGGCCTGGTTTGCGGTAGGTGCTCAGCAGCTTCATTTGATTATCGACCCAGGCCATACGATTAATCTTGAGAGAACGATAAACACCCGTGCTCCGCATTTTGCCCTCCGTGTGATAGATTATTATGAAACGGTAAAGTGGCTACAACAAAATAAGATTGACATCGTTGAAAAGCCTGATAGCCGCAGTGGCTTTGCACAAATCTTTTGCTTGGACCCATCAGGGAATACGATTGAATTAAATGTCGACCAAAACGATTTGAGATAAAACATAAAAAAGAGGGGCAAATCGTCTGTAATTTGTCCCTCTTTTTTTTAGTGTCATGCCTAAGTTAATTTACTTTTTATTCGATTGAAGAAGAGGGGTAAGAGGCTCGTTCGCTGGGCCCTCGATTACTTCTCCTTCAAATGAGAAACGGGAGCCGTGGCACGGACAGTCCCATGTACGTTCACCATGATTCCAGTTGACCTCACAGCCCATATGTGTACAGGTTGTATCTACAACGTGGAGAGTTCCGTCGTTGTCTCGATAGGCACCGGCACGTTTGCCGTTTACTGTAACTACGCCACCTTCATCCTTAGTCAACTCTTCAGGTGTGCGGTCAGGGTTTTCGAATTTACCTTTAATTAGGTGTTTGGCGACATCGCCATTATAGGACATAAACTTCTTGATACTTGGGTCAGCTACAAACCGAGATGGATTATATAGCTCGACGTAAGGGTTGTATTCTCCTAAAATTTGATCAGAAATTAGTCGCGCAGCAGCCGTACTATTTGTCATTCCCCATTTTCTAAAGCCTGTGGCGACATACGTATTTGGATGGTTTTTCGTTATTTTACCGATATAAGGGACTTTATCTAATGTAATTAAATCTTGGGCTGACCAGTGATAGCGAATATCTAAGTCGGAAAAGAGCTCTTTTCCGAAGTTTTCCAAAGCCTCATAGTGATATAACGTATCCATGCCTTGTCCCGTTTTATGCTCTTCTCCACCAATCAAGAGTAATTTTTCGCCGTTTACCATCGTGTAACGAAGCGAGCGTGAAGGAGTCTCCGCATTTAAATACATTCCACCTGGAAATTGTTTTGTTTTAGCTCCAACAATGTAAGAGCGATCAGCGTACATGCGGGAGAAATAGAGTCCTGGTTTGTCATGAAATGGGAAATGTGAAGCGGCAACAACATGTTTTGCTTTTACTTTTGCCCCTGAATCGATATGAACGGTTTGGGGATCGCCTTCGTCTACGTCGGTAGCTACAGTAGCCTCAAAAATTTCGACTCCGCTTTTTTGAATGGCGTCAACGAGATGGGCTATGTAACGCAAAGGATGAAATTGAGCTTGGTTTGGCATTTTTATTGCTGCTTTTATCGGCATATTAAACGGAAGAGAATCTTCCCATTCTCCTGGAATGTTTGCTTCACGATATGCTTTAAACTCATTTTCTAGCTTCTGAACACCACGATTTGATGTTGCATAGAGATAATGATGTTCTTCCTGTAAGTCACATTCGATCTTTTCGTCTTTTACGAGCTGGCGAATAAAATCTAACGCTTCTGATGTCGCTTGATAGTACTGCTCTGTTTTATTTACGCCAAGATTTTGTTTGAATTCGTCATAAATGATACCATGCTGTGCCGTAATTTTTGCGGTCGTGTGTCCTGTTGTCCCATTTGCTATTCTTGTTGCTTCTAAAATGGCAATACGTAACCCTGATTTTCTTAAAAGGTATGCCGTTGTAATCCCTGTCATACCGCCACCAACAATCGCCACGTCAACGTGCAAGTCTTTTTCTAGTTTAGGGAAAGACGGTAGTTTGGTTGATGAAAGCCAGTATGAACCTGGCTCTCCAGGCTGGTTTGTGTGTAATTCTGCCATATATATCCCTCCTTTTTTAAATCCATTTCCTCCATAAGTTTCCCGAACAACGAAAAACCATGTATGAACTTCTTATTCGGACAACAAAAGCTTAAAATCATATGGAAATGAGAAAGAGTGGTTTGTTGGTTTATAATTTTCCTGAAGTATGAAGGCATTAGTACCTCATAACAGTGTTTATTGAACAAGTGTTGTTTATCGTTTTATAATGAAATAACGAAACTTGTCAAAGACGTTTTAAATGAAAAAAAGAACCCAAACCCGGAGGCCACTGAAAAAGGTTAAAACTAGACGGCACTGAAAAACTCCTTGAAAGTCAGGCGCTAGGAAGCAGCAATGGCTCCACACGTTGTTCGCCTGCTATGAGAAACCTGCTCATAGCAGGCTTTTAAGAAGATGGCAACGGATCGGCACATTACTTAAAGGGTACTGAAAAAGGGGAACCCACCCTTTTTCAGTACCCTCCAAACTCGTGGTTCTTTTTTTGATATAATGGCTTGAGAGAAAGGGAGATGTTAGGTGATTAAGGAAGCTCAGCCGTTTTTGAAATGGGCTGGCGGGAAGCGTCAGCTTTTGTCCGAAATTCGTAAGTATGTTCCAAACGATTTTGGAACGTATTATGAGCCATTTGTTGGTGCCGGAGCCGTTTTATTTGATCTTCAGCCAACAAGGGCTGTTATAAATGATGTAAATGAGGAGCTTGTTAATGCGTATCAAGTCATTCGTGATGATGTAGAGAGTTTGATTGCTGATTTAGAACAGCATGAAAATACGTCAGACTATTTTTATGACATCCGTAATCTAGACCGTGAAGGAGAATATCGACAACTGTCTAATACAAAACGGGCCTCTCGTTTAATTTATTTGAATAAAACTTGTTTTAATGGGTTGTATCGTGTTAATCAAAAGGGACAATTTAATGTTCCTTTCGGGAAATATAAAAATCCAAATATTATAAATGCTGATGTTTTACGTGCGGTTCATCGTTATCTTCATGAGAATGAGGTGATGATCCACAATCAAGATTTCGAGAAAGTGGTTGAAAAGGCAAAGGCCGGGGACTTTGTTTATTTCGATCCCCCGTATGATCCTGTAAGTACAACAGCTTCCTTTACGAGCTACAGTTTAGATGGATTTGGCAAGAAGGAGCAGGAACGGCTTCGGGATGTATGTATTGAATTAGATCAACGTGGCTGCTACATCGTAGTGAGCAATTCTGCAACGGATTATGTGAAAGAACTTTATAAGCATTTCCACATTGAAATTGTTGGAGCTACACGCAACATTAACTCTGTTGCAACAAAGAGAGGGAAAATTGAAGAAGTGCTGGTGATGAATCATGTCCCAAGGGCTTAATGATAAAGCATGGCAAGTGTTATTTGATCACTTTGCCATTTTAGCAGAGATAGATAAAAATGGCTTTTTTGAAATCGCAGCAAAGGACATAAAAACGATTTCTGGGCGCGAGCCGAGGCTGATGGCTAAGTTTGACCATTATAGCAATTTACCAACATTATTTAAGCAGCATCATTTATCAATTTTACCACTTTCCCGTTCTCGTTATGTGATCGGGCAATTTAATGCTTACAAGGAAGTTACCTATGATTCCAAGGTAAAACCAATTGTAAAAAAACTCCCCGATCATATTGTTAGTTTGGATCCGACAAATCTTTACAGTGAAAGTGCAGCATTACATGCCGCGTATTTAACAGGGATGATTGACGATGTAATTGGTGAGCGTAGTCAGCCGACTGTAAGCGGGAGAATGTCATCAAAGGCGTTTAATTTTACGATTGGAACACATAACGGAAATGAATATGAAGTAGAAGTGACAAACGCTCAGGTGGAAATTGATGCCGGTTATGAAACGGAATCCAGTTTTGTCATTGTTGAAGCGAAAAAAGAAACGGTAAAGGATTTTTTAATTAGACAAATGTATTACCCGTTTCGTCTTTGGAGTGAAAAAGTAAACAAGCCCGTTATTCCAATATTTTTTACGTATTCGAACGATGTATTTAGCTTTTTTGAATATCGCTTTCGTGACCCGTTAAGCTACCACTCACTGGAGCTTGTTCAACAAAAAAATTATATGATTGCCCATCAGTCAATTACGAAGGAAGATATTACGAACCTTCTTCATCTAGATATTGTCAAGGAGCCTACAATTCCATTTCCGCAAGCTGATTCCTTTGAACGAATTGTCGATTTATTAGGGTTATTGGTGGAGAATGAGCTAGGAAAGGCTGATATTACTACGACGTATAACTTCGATGAAAGACAAACTAATTATTATACGACGGCTGCGATGTATCTAGGCCTTGTTGAGCGAAGTAAAGACATAGAGAAAGTGGTTCGATTTCGTTTGACGAAAAAAGGTGAAGAGCTTATGCACAAGCCGTATAAGCAAAAATATCTCGGTCTAGCTGCCTGTGTGATTGAACATGAGGTTTTTCAAAAGGTGTTATCCATTTGTTTAACTGAAGGAGAGATGCCAAGTCGTGACCGGATTGTAATGTGGATGAAGGATGCGCATGTATACGGAGTTGGGTCAGAATCAACATATGCACGTAGAGCTTCAACCATCATTCAGTGGGTGCATTGGGTTTTGTCTCTCCCATCGTAGATTTTCATTTTTTAAGCAAAGGAAGTTTGCTGCTTATTTTCTTTTTTTTCCTCCATTGCCTTTTTTGCGCGTCCGTGGTAAGATTACCTTTAGCTTATAAAGCAATTAGCGCCGGTTTTTTTAATATAAGGCGACACATAGCATAAGGATACCGACCATATTCCTTGTTGTGGAATATGGTTTTTTAATGTGTTTTCTGAACGAATTAAGGAAAACTTATAGATAAGATGTCTAGCTTTGGCTGTATTCCAACGAGAAAAGCTCCTTGGATGTCTGACATCTTACGTGTCGCAGCACATGAAGGCGCTAGAATAAATTTGGATGAAAAGGGGATTTCTAATTGGCAACATTTTATGAATTTGGATTAAATCAAGAAGTCGTTCGAGCAGTAACAAAAATGGGGTTTGATGAAGCAACACCTATTCAAAGTGCAACCATTCCAACTGCTCTTGAAGGAAAGGATGTTATTGGTCAAGCGCAAACAGGTACAGGTAAGACTGGGGCGTTCGGTATTCCATTAATTGAACGAATTGATACGGAAAAGGATCATGTACAAGGACTTGTACTAGCTCCAACAAGAGAGCTTGCAAATCAAGTCGCAGAAGCTGTAACGAAGATGGGTAAATATAAAGGTGTACGTACGGTCGTAGTGTATGGTGGTCAGGATATGCGCCGTCAAATTCGTGACCTTAAGAAAAAGCCGCATCTTATCGTAGCAACACCTGGTCGTTTAATGGACCATATGCGTCGTAAAACGATTCGTTTAGATCAAGTTGAAATGGTTGTATTAGATGAAGCTGATGAAATGTTAAACATGGGCTTTATTGAAGACATCGAAACGATTTTGAAAGAAATTCCAAAGCAACGTCAAACACTTCTGTTCTCTGCAACGATGCCTAAGAGAATTGAAAAGCTTGCTCAAACCTTTATGGATGAGCCAAAGCTGATTGCAGTCAAGTCTAAAGAAGTGACGATGGAAAATATTGAACAACAATATATTGAACTTCATGAACGTGAGAAATTTGATACGCTTTGTCGTCTCATTGATATTGATACTCCAGAGCTTGCCATTGTTTTTGGTCGTACAAAGCGACGTGTTGATGAATTATCAGAAGCTCTAATTAAACGTGGATATAGAGCAGAAGGAATTCATGGAGATTTAAACCAAGCGAAACGGGATAGTGTGCTACGTAAATTCAAAAATGGTTTAATCGATGTCCTTGTCGCAACAGATGTTGCAGCTCGGGGATTAGACATTAGTGGCGTAACGCATGTCTATAACTTTGATTTACCGCAAGACCCAGAAAGCTACGTTCACCGTATTGGTCGAACAGGGCGCGCAGGTAAATCAGGGGTTGCTGTTACATTTGCCACGCCTCGTGAAAGAGATCATGTCAAAACCATTGAGCAAGTATCGAAGAAAAAAATGATAAAACGTGCGGTGCCAACGTACGAAGAAGCAATAAAAGGCCAACAAAAATTGGCAATCGACCAGCTACGTGATCTTATTAATGATGGCGAAGCAGATGCGTATCGTCAGGCAGCAAAAGAGCTGCTGCAAGAAACAGATGCTACAACAGCTCTTGCATCGGCACTTAAACTTCTGACAAAAGAACCAGATACAACAACCGTAAAGTTAACAGATGAAGCACCTTTACGTGTTAAGAAGCGTCGTGCTGAAGGCGGCGGTGGTGGTGCTGGTAAGCCATATCGCAAGCGTCGCGACGATCGTCGTCGAGGAAACAAACCGGATGAGCGTCGAGCTTTCCGCTTCAACAGTAAAAAGAAAGCTCAATCAAAGAGAGCATAATTTGATAATAAACTATGGAGTCCCAAAAGATGTGAATCTTTTGGGACTTTTGTAAAATAATTGTAAAGCTTGTTTCGTTTACATAAAGAATGGGACGAGCTAGTTGAATAGAGCTTAATTAGCTGGTATTTTAAAATTAACCCATCATAATTATGATGAGCTCAACGTAGCACCCCCTTTTTATTGCTAGAGAGTCCTCTCTAGCTTTTTTTTATGTCAAAATTCAAAAAATCTCCGTATTTAATCCTAAAAGTCTCGTTTTCTTGATGTATAGGAAGGAAAACAAGAGAAAGCAAGAAAAAAGTCTATATTTTTACCGTAAATCGCGAAAAACCTTGTTAGATAATCTTACAAGGGGGTTGCGAAAAAACGTCATGGGTTTTAAAGTAAAAGGTAACAAGAATGTGTCACATAAGATTACATGAAAAGGAAGTGTAAATAAGAAATGGCAACTGTATCTGCACCAACAAGAGAAAGCATGATTAAAGAGATTAAAGAAACGATTGAATCAAAAAGCGTAGAATTGCTTCATATGCAATTTGTTGATATCGAGGGAATCCTTAAGCACGTAACGATCACAGCTGCTCAAATCGACCAAGCGGTTGAAGGAAGAGTAATGTTTGATGGTTCTTCAATTACTGGCTTTACACCTATTAATCAATCAGACTTATATTTAGATCCGGATTTATCTACATTTGCAGTATTACCTTGGACGGAGGAAGATGGTTATTCTGAAGCTCGTTTCCTTTGTAGTGTAAAAAAGTCTGATGGATCAGACTTTGAAGGTGATCCTCGTAACGTTTTAAAAAAGACAGTAGCTCGCGCTAAAGATAAAGGCTATTCAATTAGTGTCGGACCTGAGCTAGAGTTCTTCTTATTCGAAACAGATGAGTACGGTTTACCAACTCAACGTACTCAAGATGTTGGTGGGTATTTTGAGCCATCTCCAAAGGATAATGGTGAAGTTGTACGTCTTGCAATCTATAAAGCTTTGAAAATGATGGGCTTCACAATTGAAGCATCTCACCATGAAGTAGCTGTTGGTCAGCATGAAATCAATTTTAAATATGCTGATGCATTAGGTTCAGCTGATGCTGCTACTACGTACAAGTGGGTAGTTAAAACAATTGCTAAGCAACATGGTTTACACGCAACATTCATGCCTAAGCCTCTTGCTGGTGAAAACGGAAGCGGAATGCACGTAAACATTTCATTATTTGATGATGCTAAGCAAGAAAATGCATTCTATGATGCAAACGGAGACTTAGAATTATCAGAAAAGGCATACCAATTTATTGCTGGTCTTATGGACAACGTGAAGGAATTTGTTGCTGTTACAAATCCATTAATTAACTCTTACAAGCGTTTAGTTCCTGGTTATGAAGCACCTTGCTACATCGCTTGGTCAGCATCAAACCGTTCAGCTTTAATTCGTATTCCAGCTACTCGTGGTGCAGGAACTCGTGTTGAAATCCGTTGCCCAGACCCATCTGCTAACCCTTACTTAGCATTTGCAGTTATCGCTTCTGCTGGTCTTGACGGTGTTGATCGTGAATTAACTCCAGTTCCATCAGTGAATGCTGATATTTTCCACATGACTTCTGAAGAATTACAAGCTCGTGGAATTGAAAACCTTCCTACTAGCCTTGAATCAGCTCTAAGCAAGTTTGAAGAAGGTTCAATCGGTCGTCAAACATTAGGTGAGCATACATTTAATGAGTATTTAGAGTTAAAACGCGGCGAGTGTGATGACTTCCGTTTAGCTGTTACTGGCTGGGAGCTTGACGCATACCAAGCGAAGTTCTAATAATATGATATGATCTGAAAGACCAAAACGAATTATTCGTTTTGGTCTTTTTTAGCTGATTCAACAAACAGATTAAACGAATCTGTTTGTATTTTTTTCATCTAAAGTTAGATAATAACGAGTATATAATCTGATTTGAAAGAGGAATAGGCTGTGCTAAGAAGATTAAAATACCTTCAAAAAATAAAAGCTACACGCATGCCAACGAAACAACAAAGCCAAACTTACGGCCCTGTAGGTCAAAGCATTGAAGAAAATACAGCTCAAATTCAAAACATAATTGGGAAAAGTGATGATTTTAAATATCGAGAGCTTGAGATCTACTATCAAAAACCGATCAACGTGTTTATTTGTTATCTTGATGGGCTCGTAAACGAAGAGTATATTACGTTACACTTAATCCACCCGTTGTTGGAGGATATTCCTGCAAAAGGTGCGAAAAACGAGGCTGACGTTTTGTCGATGTTAAAAAAACGTCTGTTCACCTCGACGAATATACGAGAAGTGCACACAATCGACGAGTCTATCGATGGCATTTTATCAGGGAATACGGTTATTTTTCTTGATGGCTATGATTCTGCGCTGCTTATCAGTAGCCAAGGGTTTGAATCAAGAAATGTAGAACAGCCAGATACAGAATCAAGTGTAAGGGGACCGCGCGAAGGGTTTAACGAAGTATTAAAAGTAAACACAACACTTATTCGTAGGAAAATCAGTAACCCAAATTTAGTATTTAAAGAAATGAAGTTAGGAAAGCAGTCTAATACACGAATTAGAATCGGGTATATCGAAGGAATTGCCAACCCGAAAATCGTCGCAGAAGTGAAGGAACGGATAAACCGTATCGATACGGATATGATTTTAGAGTCTGGCTATATCGAACAGTATATTGAGGACCATCCTTATTCAATTTTCCCGACGATTGCCAATAGTGAAAAGCCCGATAAAATTGCGGCAAAAATTCTCGAAGGAAGAGTGGCTATTTTCTGTGATGGGACTCCCTTCGTCTTGACAGTGCCGCATGTATTCGTAGAAACCTTACAGGTGACAGAGGATTATTATTCTCGCCCGTACTTAGTAACGTTAATGCGATTGTTTCGGGTGTTAGCCCTGTTTTTAACGGTTGCAACACCAGCTATTTTCGTATCCGTTTCTACCTTTCATCATGAAATGGTTCCTTCTCTTCTTTTACTAACAATGGCAGCTGCAGAAGAAAAAGTCCCATTTCCTGCGTTCATAGAAGCGATGTTAATGATTATTGTTTTCGAGTTATTAAGGGAGGCTGGAGTTCGTATGCCACGCCCAGTCGGTTCCGCCATTAGTATTGTTGGTGCACTCGTTATTGGCGAAGCAGCTGTTACAGCTGGCTTGGTTAGTGCTCCGATGGTTATTGTCGTTGCTCTTACAGCGATTACGGGCTTTATCGTAACCGCCTTAAATGATGCGATCATCTTATCAAGATTCTTTCTGTTGTTTTTAGCGGCTGCATTTGGTTTTTACGGGGTTCTTATGGGAACATTAGTGTTATTAGGGCATCTCTGTTCGTTACGCTCCTTTGGTACACCTTACTTAGCGCCAATGGCTTCTGTCAGACTAAGCGAGTGGAAGGATGCAATTGTGCGTTTCCCTTTATGGTTCCTTAAATCAAGACCACAGTCAATTTTATGGAGAAAAACGCAAAGACAGAGTTTTGAAAATAAGCCTCATCGACCAGAGGAGGGAGAAAATTGAGAATAGGAATCGCCATTCTTTGTCTTTTGTTGTTGACAGGTTGCTGGGATCGACGAGAAATAACGGAAATTGGGATTGTTGCAGCGATGGCAATTGATAAGGATAAAGAGACAGGCGAATATGTTCTCACATCCGAATTTCTTCGTCCTGCAGCCGAAAGTACTCAAACACCAACGCCGGATCGGCCTTTTTTATTGGTGACGACAACAGGAAAAACGATATATGAAGTGATGCGTAAAGCCAATCAAACAACCGATCGAACAGGATTTTTTGCCCATAATAAAGTCATTGTCATAAGTGAAGAAGTAGCTAAAGAGGGGATCATTCCGATTATTGACTCATTTCAAAGAGGAAAAGAAGTAAGAGGTTATGTTTGGCTTTCCATTACAAAAGGCGTTGAAGCAAAGAAACCGATTGAAATTAAGGCCAATAATATAGCTAGAATTCCTGCAAATTATTTGCAAAACCTCATCGATAATAATGCAGAGCAAGTCGCTGTTTCTGTTAATATCCTCAATTTTTATAAACGAGCTTTAGCAGAAGGCGTTGATCCAGTCGCTACTGCATTGGTTCATGAGAAAACCGATATTGAACCATTTGAAAGTATTAAGCTTTCAGGCGCAGCTGTGTTCCAAAAGGATAAGTTAAAAGGGTTTTTGAATGAAAGCGAAACGAGAGGCCTGAACTGGATAACAGGAGAAGGTCCTAAGATTAGAGGAACGTTATCTGTTCCCTCTACTTTGGAAGAGGGGAAATTCGTGACCGTTCTTTTACAGGAACTCAGAGCAAAGATTAAACCAGAGGTAAATGGCAAAAACATCTCTTATACGATTGATATCGAACAAGAGGGAAGAATATCTGAATTACAAGCGACGGGTGAGTTTAAAACAAGAAAAGAAATCTTTGATTACGTGCGGAAAATTGAGAAAGAGATCGAACAGTTAATTGAAAAGGAAGTTAAGGCGGTTGTAAATAAGGCCCAGACCGAATTTCAAGCTGATATCTTTGGATTTGGAAAAACATTAAATCGAGAACATCCAAAAATCTGGAATGAGGTAAAGGCGAATTGGGTACAGATCTTTCCAACTACATCCGTAACGGTAAATGTATCTGTAAATTTAACAAGCACTGGCTTAATGAAAGGTCCGTTCGATCCAAAATAATAACTAACGTTTAAAAAGTAAAGAGCATGTATGGTAGATAAGGATAAACAGTAAAATGACTGCATAAAGTCCACCTCCTATGAAAACAAACGATAGCAGCATATCAATGGTTAGGATAGCTGGAATTGACATATTAAACTCCTTTCCGGGTGGACTTTTTTCGTTTCACAACGCTGATTAGTAATAATAGTATAGGTAAGGAAGCCATTAACAAAATGCCGTAAATTCCTCCCTCTAACCCTTTATACCTTTGCTCATCCAAGCCAGAAAAACGGTAAATAGAGAAAATAGGTAGAAGCAGACCGAAAATAATAATGAGCCATCTCGTTTTCTGCAAATTGAACACCCAAGTCATTGCTAAGCAAAATCCAAAAAAGTGTAAACCAGTTTTATAAAATCCACCGATGAACATAATAAATACAGCAATACTGTCAAGGTTTGTAATAATCTCTGCAATATTAATAGTCAGAATGGTTTCTAATATGGGAATTTCTGTATTTGCGGTTAGCTCTGGACCTAACACTGCAAGCATGACGACGAGTGAAAGCATCAAAATAAAAGCAGAAAGGCCGACCGCCCAAAAAGCTACTTTTCGAATATGCTCTGGTTTATTGACTAAATGAAAAAACATAAGAAAGACGACCATTTCCCCAAATGGAAAGGCGATAACTGTCGGCAACTCCTCTAAAACAGGCTGAAATCCCCCTCCTAAAACAGGCCGAAAGCCAGCAATATCAAATTCTCCAGAAACAACTGTAGTTAAAAAAATTAAAATTAAGAAGGTGAGAAAGTAAGGCGCTAAAATTTCTGACGTTCTCGCAAACACTTCAAACCCTAAGCTTAAAATATAAATCGTGACAACAATAAACAAATATAAAATTATAAGAATAGGTGTTCTTGGTAAGGCAGTCATTTTAATTAATACACCAAACTCATAAAAATTATGAAGAGCCTGATTAATAAAATAAATGCCAAATAAAAACAGTAAAGGCTTTGCTAATTTTGGTCCTAGTAATTCATTAAGGATCGTTGAAAAATTTTGATTAGGGTAATCTTTCGCAAACTGAGTATAGACCCATAACAAGCCTAGACCGATAATAGAAGCTAATAAAATCACGATCCAAGCATTTTGTTTGGCGCCAATGCCCAAGGCAAATAAAGTAGTACTTCCAATTTCGAATGTAATAATGAGTGCAAATAATTGAATGTTTGAAATACGGATCATCATCTATGAATAACTCCTTATAAAACAGATAAAAGAATAAGGAAACAATGTGAAAAAGAGATCTCTTAGCATTGTAGCCATAAATAAATAAACATAAACAGACTGAAGAGAAAAACAAATTACGTCGGATATTGTCGATTGAGAAGTTGCTATATATTTACTAGGTCGATTTGTATTATAGTTATGTGTAGGAGGTTCAGCATTAAAGGAGTGGATAGATTGGTGGAAATGAAGGCAGTTATTTTTGATATGGACGGTGTGATTTCGAATACTGTTCCGATTCAATATGAGATTAATAGACGAATTGCGAGTAAGCTTGGCTTTATGTTAAACAGACAAGAAAATCAGGATCTACAAGGATTAAGTCGACGAGATACATTAGAAAAACTCGTAGAGAAGTCAGGTAAACAGTTATCTCATGATGAGATTGATAGACTAAGTGACGAGCGAAACAAAGAGTATCTCACAGTTATATCAACATTAACGAAAGCGGATATTTTACCTGGGATGGAATCATTTATTGAGGAGCTATATAAGAGGAAGATTCCGATGGCTGTAGCCTCAGCTAGTCGGAATGCGCCTAAGGTTCTTCATCAGCTAGGGTTATTGGAGAGATTTGACCACGTTGTAGATGTCTCCAAATTAAGACGCGGTAAGCCGGACCCAGAGATCTTCTTAACTGCAGCTAAGGCACTTGGGGTTAACGACTCACAATGTGTTGCGATTGAAGATGGAGAAGCTGGCTTAACGGCAATCTTACAAACGAATATGTTTTCCGTCGGCATTGGCGCTCATGAAGCGATGAAACAAGCTGACCTTTATTTAAAAGAAACGGCGGAATTAACTTTTGAAACATTAACAGCAGCGCTTTTAAGTCATCAACTTACAATAAAAATATAAACATAAGAAAAGTTAGGGGGAAAAAGGGATGGGGCTACGTTCAAAAATCTTGATTGGCTTTTCATTGATTGTTTTATTAATGCTAGGTTTTTCAGGTTATACAGTGTTGAACGTTCAACAGTCAAACGAAGCGATTGAAAGCTTGAATGAGGAAAGCATTCCAATGCTACTTGCAAAAGAGAGAATGGCATTCAATGTTGCCGAACGGTTGGCACTTGCTAGAGGATACGTTCTATTAGGGGATAGTAACTATAAGCTAGAATTTGAAAAGCTTACTAAGGAAAGCGAGGAGCTTAGTGCTTGGATTGCTGAACACTCGAAGGATGAGGCTGTGCTTCACATTACAAAGGTGAATACAGAGTGGACGAATACGATAGCGCAAGAGGTTTTCCCTACCTATGATAATGGCAATAAAGAAGAGGCCAAGCTCGTATTACTTGGGAAGGGTACTTCAAATGCTAAGCAAATGATGAGGCTATTCAGAGCAACAGGCGATGATGCCAGAACGGATATTACATCAGTATTGAATAAGGTGGATAACTCTGGGAAGTCATTACAATCGATGACTCTTATCATGGCCATTATCGTTGTCGTTGGAAGTGTGATTATTGCCTTTTTCTTATCAAAAAGTATATTACAGCCTATCCAACGTTTGCTTACACCGGTTAAATTAATTGCCTCAGGTGATTTGACAGGGGACGAGATAAAAACAAAAACAAAGGACGAGCTTGGGCAGTTAACAGTAGCTTTTAATGAGATGAGAGAAAATTTACGAAGTCTCATCGGAAAAACGGCAACAATGTCGAGTCAGGTTGCTGCTACAGCAGAACAGCTATCAGCAAGCTCAGAGGAAACGTCTGCAGCAACAAATCAGATTGCTGTTACGATTCAGGGAGTATCGACTACCTCTGAAGGAACGGTTTCCCGCTCAAAGGAAAGCTCACAAGCCGCCAAGCAGGTTTATGAAGGCGTGGAGAAAATAACAATTGCAACTGCTAGTGCAAGTGATAAAGCGGAGGAAGCCTCAAAGCATTCAAAAGAAGGGGAGCAGGCAATTACACGTGCAGTTCACCAAATCGGTACAATTCAACAAACGGTGAGCGAGTCAGCTTCATTAATCCGGCAGCTTGGCGAACGCTCAAAAGAGATCGGCGACATTCTTAACTTAATTACGTCAATCTCGGAACAAACGAATCTCCTTGCACTTAATGCAGCCATTGAAGCTGCACGTGCTGGTGAACATGGAAAAGGTTTTGCTGTTGTTGCGGACGAGGTACGGAAGCTAGCTGAGGAGTCAGGTTCATCTGCGGCGAAAATTTCCGGAATGATTAATGCGATCCAAACCGATACTGATAAAGTCGTTGAGGAGATGAGCCGTGGTACGAAGGAAGTGGAGATCGGAACGAGTGTTGTACATGAAGTCGGACAATCGTTCTCTAGTATTTCAGCCTCGATTGAACAGATGACAGAAGAAATGCTCAACGTATCATCTGCTACACAAAATATTGCGATGAATACGGTACAGTTAAGCGAATCTCTAGCAGAAATGGAGCAGTCCTCCATTCAGAGCGCAGACCATTCCCAAGAGGTGATGGCGAGCACAGAGGAGCAATTAGCGGCGATGGAGGAAATCGCTAGTTCGGCGGAGCAATTGAATCAATTGGCAAGTGAGCTACGAAAGGAAGTAAAGAAATTTACGCATTAAAATAATGAAATAGCACCCAAACCCTTCGTTTGGTGTGCTATTTGTTTGTGAAAGGGATGTAGAAAAATGGAACGTGACAAGCAGTTACGAAAACAAGCAGAGGAAGCAATTGACACATATCGTGAGCAAGTAGAAAGTGACCGTTATCGACTAAACTATCACCTTATGCCACCAGTTGGTCTATTAAATGATCCAAATGGTTTTGTGTATTTTAAAGGTAGATACCATTTGTTTTATCAGTGGAATCCATTTCAAACGACGCATGGTGCGAAGTTTTGGGGGCATTATTCGTCAGCGGACCTTATCGAATGGGAGCATCACGAAATTGCCCTTGCTCCATCCGATTGGTTTGATAAAAACGGCTGCTATTCAGGAAGTGCCATTGAACATGACGGTAAGCTCTATCTTTTTTATACCGGAAATGTGAAAAATAAACACGGTGAGCGGGAAAGCTATCAAGTAATGGCAGTTTCCGAGGATGGCTTCACATTTGAAAAACAGGGAGTGGTGCTCGAAGTACCTGAACAGTACACCGCTCATTTTCGTGATCCGAAGGTATGGAAGCATGAAAATATGTTTTATATGGTTATTGGTGCGCAAAGTAAACAGCAAACAGGATTAGCTGTATTGTTTTGCTCGAAGGATTTAAAGAATTGGGAACACCTTGGTCCGATTGCCGGAGCACATATGAAGCCTCTTGCAGATTTCGGTTATATGTGGGAGTGCCCAGATGTGATTACCTTAAATGGCAAGGACGTTTTAATTTTGTCACCACAAGGGCTAGAGCCAGAAGGGATTTTATATAATAACCTTTATCAGGCTGGCTATTTTGTAGGAACCCTCGATTACCAGAAGCCGTTGTTTGAACATGAGCAATTTGTGGAGCTTGATCGCGGGTTTGAATTTTATGCCCCACAAACAACACTTGATTCAAAAGGCCGGAGATTAATGTTTGGTTGGCTTGGCCTACCAGAAGAGCGTGAGGAGCATCATCCGACGATTCAAGCACATTGGATACACGCAATGACTCTGCCAAGAGAATTAACATTAGTAGGCGATAAGCTTTATCAGAGGCCAGTTGAAGAATTAAAGACGTTACGTCAGGAAGAATTTCGTTATGAAAATGTGATATTAACAACTGATGAACAGAGCTTTGAAGGAATTGAAGGCGAATCACTCGAAGTTTTCCTTACGTGTTCTAGTCAGCCAAAAGGTGATATGATCATTCAAATTCGTCAGCATGCCCAAGTGATTTATCATTCAGAATCAAAGCTTTTAACCTTAAAGAGAGTGAGCTTTGTTGATAATCAAACGATTGAAGAACGACATTGCCGTGTTGAAGGGCTTGAGAACTTACGGATATATTTAGATTCGTCTTCTCTTGAACTGTTCGTAAATGATGGGGCAGAGGTATTTACAGCACGCATTTATCCAAACGCTCACGAGAAAACGATTAGCTTCTCGGCAGATTGGGACGTCCCAGTATCCATTTCGGCTTGGACATTAAGCTAATTCATGATGCATTCAAAGATGAATAAAGGAGGGCACTGAAAAAGGGTGCTTTTCCCTTTTTCAATGCTCTTGAATAAAGGTGTAAGTTTTTACATATTATCTAAATATAGGTTATAGGGAAGAAAACAGAAAAGAAATTCGACATATTTCCACAAATTTCTTCGATTTCATCGGTGACATCTAAAAGTTTTTCTGTATAATAATAAAGGGTGAAAAATAATTATACAAGGGAAAAGAGGGTTACGATGAGCGACAGTAAAGAAAGACAAAATATAGAAATGAAACGTTATTCATTACAGCATTATTTAGCTTTTATTATTCCGTCATTAATTGGGATCTTTTTATTCATGACTCCGTTATCGATGGACGGGGAAATTACGATACCGGTTGCTTTTTTAGCGGGGATTGTCCAGGAATTTTTTGGTGATACCCTTCCTTACATTCTGACAGGACTATTGTTTATATCAGCAGTTTTGGCTGTAGTATCTTTAGTTAATCGAGATTTGATGAAAGGACCATTTTTAACAGCATTATTCGCCGTGCATCCTGGTTGGGTGATTATTCGTGTCATCGGCTTTGTGTTAGCCGCGATGACATTATTTAAAATTGGGCCAGAAGCAATATGGTCTGATTATACGGGTGGATTACTTTTATATGATTTACTGCCAATCTTATTTTCCGTTTTCTTATTTGCAGGTTTTTTCTTACCACTATTGATGAATTTTGGATTAATGGAGCTATTTGGCTCTCTTTTAAACAAAGTAATGAGACCGTTGTTTCGTTTGCCAGGTCGCTCTTCTATTGATTGTGTTGCATCATGGATGGGTGACGGTACAGTTGGGGTATTACTAACAAACAAACAATACGAGGATGGTTTTTATACAAAGCGTGAAGCGGCTGTTATTGGAACGACGTTTTCGGTTGTTTCAATTACGTTTAGTATTGTCGTTTTGGCGCAATTAGAGCTGCAACATTTATTTTTCCAATATTATTTAACCATTGTTATTGCGGGGTTTGTTGCGGCGGTAATCTGTCCACGAATCCCACCATTATCGCGTAAGGCAGATATTTATATTAATGGTAGTCAGCAAACAGCTGAGATGAAAAAGCCGACGCTATCACCGTTTAAGTGGGGGATGCAGCAAGCTTTACACCGTGCGACAATGAACAATGGTTTTACGGAGACGGTAAAGGGTGGCGTAAAGAACGTTCTTGACATGTGGCTAGCAGTTATTCCAATCGTAATGGCATTAGGAACGATTGCAGTCGTTATCGCTGAAAATACGCCTGTTTTTCAAATTTTAGGCGCGCCATTTGTTCCATTGCTACAGGTTATGCAGGTTCCTGAAGCAGCTGAGGCAGCACAAACGATGGTCATCGGTTTTGCAGATATGTTTTTACCGGCGATTATCGGTAGTGGAATCGAAAGTGAATTTACACGCTTTGTGATTGCGGCTGTATCTGTTACACAGCTAATTTATATGTCTGAAATTGGTGGTTTGTTACTAGGTTCAAAAATTCCGGTTAAGTTTTTAGACCTTGTGCTCATTTTCATTCAACGTACATTAATTACACTACCAGTTGTTGTTTTAATGGCTCACATCTTGTTTTAATCTCAAGGTATTATTTACAAGTAGAAATAAATTGACGAACAAAAGAAAAGCAGGTAGACTGTTAGCGTAAACAACATATGTGGGATTGTTACTGATATCGCAGGCAAGACCTAAAATGGGAACAGACCGTGTGTGACACGAGACTGGGCCATTTTAGGTCTTTTTTTTGTTTGTTTTTACAAAAACGTTAAGGGGGAACGAAAATGGATACAAAAAAAGTAGCGACTGAGTTAATTGAACTGCTCGGAGGAAAAGAAAATATTATGAGTGCGGCCCATTGTGCAACGCGTCTACGTATTGTGTTACACGATGATGAAAAGCCAAACAAGCAAGAAATTGAGGAAATCGAAGGAGTAAAAGGAGTATTCCAAGCAGCTGGTCAATTCCAGGTCATCTTGGGAACCGGACTCGTTAATCGAGTTTACGGGGACTTTGCCAAGTTAGCAGGCTTAGGAGGCTCGGAAACGGAAGCCGCCGAAAAGCACATCGATCATCATGAAGCGATGAAAAGGAAGATGAATCCACTTGCCCGAGTGGCAAGAACGTTATCAAACATCTTCGTGCCGATTATTCCAGCAATTGTTGCAAGTGGATTATTAATGGGACTACTAGGAATGATGAGGGCTTTTGAGTGGGTTGCTCCTGATAGTCCTTGGATTTTGTTTTTAGATATGTTTTCAAGTGCTGCTTTCATTATTTTACCGATTCTCATTGGGTTTAGTGCTGCGAAGGAGTTTGCCGGAAACCCTTACTTAGGGGCTGTACTAGGAGGAATTTTAACCCATCCTGCTTTACTTAATCCTTGGACATTAGCAAATGCAGAACCAGAAACCATTCAATTTCTAGGAATGAATGTTGATTTGCTAGGTTATCAAGGAACGGTTATTCCGATTTTATTAGTTGTATATTTAATGAGCAAAATTGAAAAAAACGTTCGCCGTTATGTACCAAATGCAATTGACCTCCTTATTACTCCATTTGTGACGGTCATTGTTACGGGCTTTATCGCTTTATTATTTGTAGGTCCACTAGGAACGATGCTAGGCAACGGGTTAACATGGGGTCTAGATTTTATATACAACACTGCGGGTCCATTTGCTGGTCTATTATTTGGTGGGTTATACTCAACCATTGTCATTACGGGTGTTCATCATAGTTTCCATGCGATTGAAGCTGCTTTGCTTGCTGATTTTGGGGTGAACTTCTTACTGCCCATTTGGGCGATGGCGAATGTGGCTCAAGGTGGAGCCGGTCTAGCTGTTTTCTTTTTAACGAAAAATCCTAAAATAAAAGAAATCGCAATTCCAGCTTCGTTTTCTGCATTTCTTGGAATTACCGAACCAGTTATTTTCGGGGTGAATCTTCGGTTTATTCGTCCGTTTATCGGTGCAGCAATTGGTGGCGCACTTGGAGGAGCTTATGTCGTGTTTACGAATGTTGTTACGAACGCATATGGATTAACGGGAATTCCGATGTTTGCGATTGCTGCTCCATTTGGGATGAGCAATGTGCTTCATTACGCGATTGGCTTCTTAATTGCAGCTATCGGTGCATTTGTCGCAACGTGGATTCTCGGACTGAAGGAAGATACGGTAAAGAAATAAATATTCAACGATAACAGTTTATCTCATAGGAGGTAGACTGTTTTTTATGATGAACGATAAAATGTTAAAAAGAAGGGAATTTTTTGATGGCACTGAAAAAGGGTGCTTTTCAGTGCCCTTGATTTTTTAGAGATGGTTTTCAAGTAGGAGTATTGATAAACTAGAATAAGCAATAAGTCGGAGGAAACAATATGATGATAAAAAATGACTGGAAGGAATTACTTGAGGGAGAGTTTGCAGAATCTTATTACCAAGAGCTTTTTCAGTTTTTAAAGCAGGAATATGAATCAAACACAATATATCCGGCGATAGATGATATTTTTCAAGCTTTTAATTTAACAAGTTATCATGATACAAAGGTCGTTATACTTGGTCAAGATCCGTACCATGGAGCGGGACAAGCGCATGGGCTTAGCTTTTCGGTAAAGCCAGGTGTGAACATTCCACCTTCCTTAAAAAATATCTTTAAAGAATTACGAGACGATATTGGCTGTGAGACTCCGAATAATGGCTATCTTGTCCCATGGGCAGAGCAAGGTGTGCTTTTATTAAATACCGTGTTAACTGTAAGGGCGGGAGAACCGGCTTCCCATCAAAAAATCGGGTGGGAAAGGTTTACGGATAAAGTGATTCATTTATTAAATAAACGGGAAAAGCCGGTTATCTTTGTACTATGGGGGCGTCAAGCTGAGGCAAAAAAAGCGTTGATTACAGCAACTCAGCATCATGTATTGCAAGCACCACATCCGAGTCCTTTCTCAGCAAAACGAGGATTCTTTGGGAGTTGTCCTTTTTCAACGATTAATCAACTACTTAAAATGCAAAAACAAGAAGTCATTAATTGGCAGATTCCTACTATCTAGAAAATTGAGGGGAGTGGTTTGATGATCAATGGTAATATTCGCCTTCCCTTTGTCGTCAAGATGCTTGTTTTAATCGGTTGTCTGGTGATTGTCATGCTTGGCTTATTAGGATTTTTCTTAAATCAAAAGTTTGCTCATACTTTAGAGGAGCAAATAGGGATTCGAGCTTTAAGCTTAGCTCAATCGGTGGCATTAATGCCAGAAATTGAACGTGCATTTCTTGAAGAGCATCCTGAACAGGTGATTCAGCCGATTGTTGAGTCGATTCGTAAGGAGACAAATGCTGAGTTTATTGTAGTAGGCAATCGAGAAGGTATCCGGTATTCGCACCCCATTCCTGAGCGGATTGGTTTACCGATGGTTGGTGGAGATAATGAGCTAGCGCTTAAAGGTGGACAGGCCTATATTTCTGAAGCGGTCGGCTCTTTAGGACCTTCAATACGAGGGAAGGTACCGATTTACAATGATGAGGGACAGATTATCGGGGTCGTTTCGGTCGGATTTTTAGTGGACCAAATTGATGAGATTATTGAAGGCTATCAAGATGATATTTGGTCATTTATTGCAATTATGATTGTTATTGGCTTACTTGTTGCTTACTTTATTTCTTATCATGTTAAGAAGGATATTCATGGCCTAGAGCCAGAGGAAATTGGCAGAATGTTTGAAGAACGAGGGGCTATTTTGCAATCGATTCATGAAGGAATGGTAGCGGTTAATCAGCAGGGCAAGGTCGTTTTATACAATCAGGCAGCTAGGAGGTTCATGGATCCTGCCCTATCCAAAGGTGATATTATTGGAAAGCCTATCGTTGATTTAATTCCGCATACGAGGCTCCCCGAGGTACTTGAAACAGGAGAAAGTCAATTTAACCAAGAGCTTTGGATCGGCGATGATTTAACAATCGTTAACCGTGTCCCTATTATGTATGAAAATCAAATTGTAGGAGCAGTTTCAACCTTTCGGAGTAGAAAAGAAATTAAAGAAATTTCTGAGCAGCTATCAAAGGCACAAAGCTATGCCGATGCACTTCGAGCGCAAACGCATGAATTCTCTAATAAACTAAATACGATTTCTGGCTTGCTCCAGCTCAATCAAATAAAAGAAGCAATCGAATTTATTCAACGAGAAAATGATATTCAGCAAGAGCAAATTCAATTTTTGATCCAGCGAATACGTAATCCAATGGTTAGCGCGATTTTATTAGGGAAGATGAATCGAGCTCATGAAATCGGTGTAACCTTTGAGATTAGTGAAGACAGTTCATGCACGACTGATTTAACTTATAAGCAGCAGGAGGCATTAGTCACCATTCTCGGAAATTTGTTGGAAAATTCCTTTGAAGCCTTGCTAGAAATAAAGCAGGAAGAACGATATGTTTTTTTGGCTATTACGGATTTAGGGCATGATCTTATCATAGAAATAGAGGATAACGGCCCTGGTATTCCGTTTGAAAAGGAACAGGAAATCTTTAAGAAAGGGTTTTCGACGAAAGATGGGACACATCGTGGGTTTGGACTAGCCTTAGTGAAGAAAGCAGTAGATGAAGTAGGTGGGACAATCCTATTAGAGGAAGGAGAACATGGAGGGGCATGTTTCCTTGTGACGATTCCTAAGCAAATAGAAGAGGGGAATGAGGTGAAGTAGTGAGTAATTTTCAGGTTTTAATTATTGAAGATGACTTTCGTGTAGCTGCAATCAATCGTCAATTCGTTGAAGACTTAGAAGGGTTTAATGTCGTAGATGTTTGTAAAACGGGAGACGAAGCCTTGCAGTTTTTGAAAATGACTGAACATTTACCGGATTTAATCTTACTCGATGTATTTATTCCAGATGTGATAGGCTTAGAGTTGCTATGGACGATCCGGACTGATTATAAGGAAATTGACATTATTATGATGACGGCAGCGAAAGAAGTAGAGACGGTGCAGGAGGCTATGCGAGCTGGTATTTTTGATTATATGATTAAGCCTCTTGATCGCGTGCGAGTACATGATAGTTTGAATCGCTTCCGTAAAAAGCAAAAACTATTAATGCAAAAAAAGGAATTTACTCAAACGGAAATTGATCAGCTTCGTGAACGGGCATCCATTCCAATTGAGCCAGATTATGAAGAACTACCAAAGGGAATCGATCGGTATACGCTTGAAAAGGTTGTAGCGGTTCTTACTTCGCATATAGAGGAAGGTGTTACAGCCGTTGAGGGAGCAAAGCAGATTGGTGCCAGTCGCTCAACGGTGAGGCGCTATTTAGAATATTTAATTTCAACTGGACATGCACATGCTGAGATGAAATATGGCGATGTTGGTAGACCTGAGCGACGTTATTTTCCGCTGTGAACAAAATGAACAAAATGGAGCTTATTTAAACAATATTCCTCTTTTTCTTATCTGACGTTAAAGTAAAACTAAGAAAGAAAAGGGGGAATTTTTTATGAAATTTTGTAAGCGTTTCAAAAGTATAATTTCAACGATGGCTCTTTCTAGTTTGTTAGTGTTAGCTGCCTGTGGTGGGGATGATACGCCTGCAGTAGAAGAACCAGAGGCAAACAGTAACGAAGAAGCAGGTACTGAACAAGATACTGAGGTGGCATGGGAACCTACAAAGCCAATTGAGTATATTGCTCCGGCTAACCCAGGTGGTGGTTGGGATACATTGATTCGTCAATCATCAAGAGTCATTTCAGAGGAAGGCTTAGCGCCACAAAATTTTGCAGCAGTTAATATGCCTGGTAGTGGTGGAGCTGTAGCTTGGTCGCAAATTGCAGCTGAGGAAGGAAATCCACATTTACTATTTGCAACGAGTCCACCTATTATTCTTGTACCATTAAGTGGAACATCGAATTATGACCATACAGACTTTACACCAATTGCACGTTTAATTACGGATTATTCTGTCGTACTTGTCCCAAATGATTCACCTTATGAAACAATCAATGATTTATTTGATGATATTAAAGAAAGAGGTTCTGAGATTAGTATCGGTGGTGGTTCTGCTGCTGGTAGTATGGACCATATTGCAATTGCTGGAGCTGCGGTTGAAGCGGGTATTGATGCAGCATCTGTAAATTATATTGCCTTCTCAGGTGGTGGCGAAGCGATGACGAATCTATTAGGTGGTCATGTCGATGCAGTTGCTACTGGTGTTGGTGAGGCACAAGGTCAAATTGAGTCTGGTGAACTAAGAGCTCTAGCTATTTCTGCTCCAGAACGTTTAGATGTTTTACCTGATATTCCTACTTTCGTGGATGAAGGCATTGACTATACGTTTGACATCTGGCGTGGAATCATGGGACCGAAGGATATGCCAGAAGAGGCTGTTCGCTATTATGAAAACATGTATCAAGAAATGGTAGAAACTGAGACTTGGAAGGATGTTCGTGAGCAGCTTGGCTGGCTTGATGCTTACCAAGGTAGTGAAGAGTTCGGGGTATTCTTAGATGAACAATACGAGCAATTTGAAACGATTTTAGAAGATATCGGCTTAATCGAGCAATAATAGTAGGAGGGTGGACCGATTTAGTCCACCCTTCTATACACTGAAACAAATACATAGCTTTCCCCTTTTTGAGGAGAAAGCTATGTATTTGTAATCTATTTAATAAGGAGGCTGACGAATGTGAAAACATGGCATGTGAATAAAAAAATTGCCGTCATTCTATTCATTTTTTCTGTAGCCTATTTAATTATAGCTTTTCAGATTCCAAGCTTTTCAATCCCAAGACCAATCGACTCGGATTTATTTCCGAAGGTTCTTGGAATGTCGATGTTAGTTCTATCCGTATTGCTTTTCTTTGAAAAGAAAGTAGAGCCGGTAGTAGATATGGAGGAAGAAGAGAAGACATTAGAAGAAGTAGAAGAAGTAGAAGAAGCTGCTGAAAGTGAAGATAACACAGAAGAAACAGGATGGAAGCACCCGAAAATGCAAGTTTTGATTACGATTGTGACTTTAATCGTTTATATTGTACTATTTGAATTTCTCGGTTTTGTTTTAAGTACAATTGGATTACTTTATTTTCTTACTTTTTATTATGGATACACACGTCATCTTATCAATGGAATTGTCACAGTAAGTGTAAGTGTAGGCTTTTACTTGATTATGACAAAAGGATTAAATGTCTATTTGCCAACAGGCTTGTTACCGTTTTAAAGGAGGTGGAGTAACGAATGGATGCATTACAAAACTTATTATATGGGTTTCAAGTTGCCCTTCAATTAGAAAATCTTCTATATGTTTTTATCGGTGTGTTAGCCGGGACTATTATTGGAATGTTGCCGGGGTTAGGGCCTATTAGTGCGCTTGCGCTAATGATTCCAATCACATACGGAATGGATCCTGCCTCAGGACTAATTTTAATGGCTGGTGTTTATTATGGAGCCATTTTCGGGGGCTCAACGTCCTCTATCTTGCTAAACGCTCCCGGTGTTGCTGGTACGGTTGCAACCTCATTTGATGGATATCCAATGGCACGTAAAGGTCAGGCTGGAAAGGCATTAGCCATTGCGGCGTATGCATCTTTTATTGGTGGTACCGTCAGTGTTATCGGGTTAATGTTAATAGCGCCACTTCTCTCTAAAGTGGCTGTTAGCTTCGGTCCAACTGAGTATTTTGCGTTAATGGTGTTAGGTTTAACGGCAGTCGTTAGTTTATCAGATAAATCGCTCGTAAAGGGTCTTATTGCAGCTGTTTTTGGGGTGATGATTTCGATTGTCGGAATCGACCTACAAACAGGGACGCCGCGCTATACATTTGGAGAAGTAAGGCTATTAGGCGGGATCGACTTTTTAATTATTGCATTAGGGGTGTTTGCCTTAGCTGAAGTGTTTGTGATGCTTCTTCGTGGACGTCAGGCAGCAAAACAAAATAAAATTGGTTCACTTAAATTATCTAAGCAGGAAGTAAAAGATATTTCCGGACCAATCGGACGAAGCTCTGTTTTAGGGTTTTTCACTGGAGTTTTACCGGGTGCAGGTGCAACGGTTGGCTCGTTTCTCGGATACAGTATGGAAAAAAGGCTCGCCAAAGATGGCGACACATTCGGAAAAGGAAATATTAAAGGGGTAGCAGCACCAGAATCGGCAAATAATGCTGCATGTGGTGGCTCCTTTGTTCCGTTACTAATCCTCGGTGTACCGGGTTCGGGAACGACAGCGGTATTATTAGGTGCGTTACTTGTTATGGGTGTAACGCCTGGTCCGATGATGCTTGAGCAAAGACCTGATGTATTTTGGGGTGTTATCGCAAGTATGTATATCGGGAATATCTTTCTACTAGTCTTAAACCTACCGCTTATTCCGTTCATTTCAAAAATATTGAATTTACCAAGAGCGATGTTGCTTTCGCTTATTATTGTTTTTTGTATGATCGGTGTGTATGGACTGAACTTTAGCACATTTGATTTAGGAATGGTTGTCGTATTTGGAATCATCGGATTTTTTATGAGGCTTTACGATTTTCCGGCAGCTCCGCTCATTCTCGCTCTTATTTTAGGGGCGATGATGGAGGAATCGATGCGAAGAGCATTGCAAATTTCAAATGGGAATTGGGCGATTTTTATTGATAAGCCGATCTCTTTAGGCTTGTTAGTCCTTGCTGTTCTATCATTAGGATTACCTTACGTATTTGCTGCCGTAAAAAAACGAAGAAAGCTATTATAATAGAGAGGGCGGATGAAAGAAGCCGCTCTCTTTTCTGTTGCAATTCCGTTACTTCATCGTTAGGGAGATGGTGTTATGCTGCAAAAAATCGTCTATTTAGCGATTGCGATTGGAATGGGGGCGGTTTTTTCTTGGCTTCATATTCCGGCTGGCTGGCTATTAGGCTCATTATTGACTGGAATGGTAGCTGCCCTTTTTATTAAAAAATTGTTCTTTCCCGATTCCTTGTTTAAAATTTCTTTAGCGATTATTGGTGGTAATATTGGCTTTATGGTCATTCCTGAACAATTTCTGACCTACCATACGTTACTAGGTCCTTTTTTACTAACCTTAATCATTACGCTTATTAGCAGCCTATTACTTGGTCGCATGATGAAGAAATTCTCAACCTTGAATCATAATACGGCGTTCTTTTGTTGCTTACCGGGCGGAGCGTCTGAAGTGATTGCACTTAGTAAAGAGTACGGGGCTGACCAGCGAATTGTCGCTGCATTTCATACGACCCGGATAACGTTATTTGTCTTACTTGTTCCGTTTATTGTAGGCATACAAACTCCAAATACAGGAACGGTGTCAACACCGATTCAATGGGGAGCGAATCTGTCTGCGTTAGTGGCCTTACCGTTTATCGTTTTTCTAACCATTTATTTCGGTACTAGAGTTCGTTTCCCTGGTTCAGCCCTGTTTTTTGCGATTGCTCTTGGCTTTACCGCTCATCAATGGATCATTCCATCAAGTGAGATGCCATTATTCGTAACTGGAATGGCTCAAGCCTTAATGGGGGCGATAATTGGAATGCGTTTTGATAAGGAAACGTTTGCTGAGTTGAGGCGAATTGGGGCGATCAGTGCACTAACGTTAGCCCTGTATTTTTGCATGAGTTTCGGTTTAGCAAGCATTTTCTTCGTGTTGACCCCGACTCCATTTTTTACGAGCTTGTTAAGTATAGTTCCAGCTGGTGCTGCAGAAATGGCTTCCACGGCAACGGCATTGAAGATTGAACCGACGATGGTGGCCACTTTACAAATGATTCGCGTACTTGCGCTGTTCTTAACACTGCCGTTTTTAATCCATTTGTTTGCCAAACCGTTAAAAAATGTTGCTTCAAAATAAAGTTTGAAGCTAGCCGGAGGGAATCCATATTCCGTTATTTCCTAAGATAAGGTAAGAAAAACAAGTGGTTGATTCCTCGATCACTTGTTTTTTTTATGATTTCTTTCATGAATGACATGAGCTTTTGTTAGAGAATTGTAGTTGTAAGAAGGCGTAATCCGTTAGAGTACACCAATGATGGCGTTCTCATAAAAATCTCGATTAGATTTACGTGTTAGATAACCTTACAAAACGGTAGAATCTCATGTTCAGACACGTATAATGAACATTAACAAGAGATGTTAGTTATCTTAACAGCTAATGTTTCAACTTAAATGGGAGAGGAGAAAGTTATTATGCCGGAAATTGCTCTTATGGATAATTTATGGATTATGCTTTGTGCGGTATTAGTACTTCTTATGCAAGGTGGCTTCATACTTTTAGAAGCGGGTTCTACAAGAATGAAAAACGCGGGTCATATTGCAGGGAAAACCATCTTTACACTAGGAATTGGTTCATTGGTTTATTGGGCTGTAGGTTGGGGTTTCTCCTATGGTGACGGGAACTTATTTATCGGTTTATCTGATTTCTTTTTTGGAAACTATGAAACAGCAGAAGAAGGCTTGGTTGGTTCAGTAGACTTCTTCTTCCAAATGATGTTTGCTTTAATTGCATTAACGATTGCGTTTGGTGGTTTCGCTGAGCGTGCGAAATTATCAGCTTACGTCATCTTTGCTGTTCTGTTCTCAGCATTTGTTTATCCGGTTGTCGCTCACTGGATTTGGGGAGATGGTTGGTTAGCCGATCTTGGAAAACAAGATTTTGCAGGTTCAACGGTTGTTCACTTAACAGGTGCGATGGCGGCTTTAGCAGCAACGCTTATCTTAAAACCACGTCTTGGTAAGTTCAACAAGGATGGCTCTTCAAATGACTTAGCAGGACACAACCAAGTTTATACCGCTTTAGGGGTTTTACTACTATGGGTAGGTTGGTTCGGATTTAATGCTGGTAGTACGTTAGAAGTTGCAGATGCATTCTTTGGTTATGTTGCGCTTAACACGCAATTAGGTGCGGCAGCCGGTGCAGTTGCAGCGATGTTTGTTGCTTGGGCTGTGACAGGTAAAGCAGATGTACCAACAACGTTAAATGGTGCATTAGCCGGTCTTGTTGCGATTACAGCTTCGTGTGCATTCGTTGAGCCTTGGGCAGCTGTAATCATTGGTGCAATCGGTGGATTAATCGTATTCGGAAGTCAACGCTTCTTTGATAAGGCTCGTATTGATGACCCAATCTTTGCTCTATCTGTCCACGGTACAGTTGGGGTATGGGGAACGATTTCAAACGGTTTCTTTGCTACACCAGACTTAGCGTATACGGGTTCCCCTGGTTTATTCTATGGTGGTGGTTTCTCACAATTGGGCGTTCAAATCTTAAGTGTAGTGGCGTGTGGAGCATTCGCATTTATCGCGTCATACATTTTATTAAAAATTACAAGTGCGATTGTTGGCGGGCTTCGTGTATCTGAAGAAGAAGAGATTGTTGGTCTTGATTTAAGCGAGCATGGTAGCTATGGATATCCAGAAAGCATGCCAGCACAACAAAAGTCACCAGGAGCTTAAGGACGATGTCTGAAATCAGACGACCAAGTCATGAAAGTGATGATTGGGAAAGATGTTATCAAGTCTTAAAGATAGAAAGAATGCAAGAGATGCAAGGACTTGAGCCTTCACCAGAAGCGCTTCATCTGTTACATGAGTCATTGATGAAAAAGGCGGTTCGTCTGGCAATTGAGAAAAATGAGAGTGAGTGGGGCCCTGCCCCTGCTCACTTTGCTTTCTTTGTCATGGGGAGTGCGGGACGTCATGAACAATCGTTTTGGAGTGATCAGGACCATGGATTGGTTTTCGATAGTGAAGACGAAGCAGTTCAAGACTATTTCTTAAGATTAGGTGAGGAAATTGTGCTTGTACTTGAGAAAGCCGGTTACGAAAAATGTGATGGAAAGGTGATGGCATCGAACCCACGTTGGTGTAAGTCACTCAAGGGGTGGTATGAACAAATTGATGCTTGGTTAGAAAATGATACTTGGGAAAATTTGCGGTTTGCCTTAACATTTTTTGACTCAAGGGTCCTAATAGGGGAACATTCTTTCATTCATTCAATAAAGGAACGTCTTTTTACAACATTACAGAAAGAACCTAGACTCTTAGATAGATTAGCAGACAATACCGGACGTTTACGAAGAGGGGTTGGCCCTTTTGGTCAACTACTTGTAGAAACGAAAGGGGAGCATCAAGGGAAGTTTGATCTTAAACAAATTGCTCTTTTTCCGTTTGTGAATGGATTAAGGTTGCTAGCGTTAAAGGAAGAAATTTATGAAACATCAACCCACAGTCGTTTTGAATTGTTGCCGGCCAAATATAAGCGAGTAAAAGCGTTACAAACATCTTATGACCAATTGCTGCAAAAACGATTAGTTTGGCAGCGTGATGTAACGACCTATGATGATATTCATTATCTTTCTGTAAAAAAGCTTTCGACTGAAGACAAGAAGCAGCTCAAAAAGTGGGTGCAAGAAGGGCGAGACTTATATAAACACATTGAATCTTTGATGGGGAGATGATGAGCTCATGATGAACAATATGATACAGATCATGAAACAGCTTTCATCAAAGCTTAGCCCAAATGTCTACACGTCAACACAACAAAAATCTCAAGCTGAGCGTTTGTCCCATCTCCGTCAAATTCAACGTGAACTCAAGCAAGAGGACGTCCTTGATAGACCATTTTCAGAGCTGCCCTTCGTTGTCTTTGATTTAGAAACAAGTGGATTTAATCCTGATAATGGCGATTGCATTCTATCGATAGGGGCAATCAAAATGAAGGGCGAGGAAATTTTCGAGAAGGAGACGTTTTATTCAACCGTCCAATGTAATAAAGAAATTTCCGAGGAAGTTCTGACATTAACAGGGTTAACGAAGGAAGAATTGCAAAAGTCTCCTCCACTTGTCGATGTACTGACTGATTTCTTTCAATTTGTTGGTCGTACAACACTTGTCGCTCATCATGCCAATCATGAAAAAAGGTTTATGTCTCATGCCACATGGCAAACGTTACGTACGACCTTTCAGCATCGAATTGTGGATACGTCGTTTTTAACAAAAGTAGTGGCCCCAATGGAGAAGCTTGTGACATTAGACGAGTGTTGTTCCTATTATGGGATTCCAATAGGGAATCGACATCATGCGGAGGAAGACGCAATAATGGCGGCAATGCTCTGGCAAGCAAATATTCGCAAAGCAAAGGAAGCCGGCTTTGAAACATTGCGTGATGTCTACACGTTCTTAGCTAGAGGGAATACCGCTCACCTTTAAAAACGTGAAAGTAATGGAGGAGGGGAGGGCTTTTGAAGCGGAATATTCCAAGAGAGCAAGCATGCTTTCCGATTCGTGTTGTCATGGATATGACCAATTTAACAGCAAGACAAATTCGGTATTATGAGGAACAAGGGTTAATAAAACCTGTACGAAACGAAGGAAATCAGCGCATGTTTTCACTTGAAGATATTGAACGATTTCACGAAATAAAATCGTATATCGAACAAGGCGTAAATATAGCAGGAATTAAAGCCATCTTTGCATCCACATCAAAAAAACGAAAAGGCCACTAAAAAAGGAACGGTATTAGAGGGCATTGAAAAAGGGAAAAGCATCCTTTATCAGTGCCCTCCGGTATATCCCTTTTTTAGTGGCCTTTGTAATGAAAGGAGCAGTGCGTTATATAAAGCCTGCTGTGAGTGGTTTTCTAGAAAAGGCGGGTAACGAGAGAGCCATTGTTACTATGAGAATTGATTCCGGTTGTCTTTTTTAACGTTTCCTATGCTATTATAAGAGACGAGTTAGCACGAAAAAGTGAGGTGTGAAGGAATGAATATACCAGCAAAGCAAATTATCGAACAAATGCAAAATCAAATGCAAAAGCTACATACATCTGTCACCAATCAAGATGAGCAAGCTGTCCGTGAAGCTGCTGCGGTGATTGAAGCTTATTGCCAGCTATTAAAGGGAGATTCAGTACAAAAAACGCAGGCTACAAAGCAAAGTCGTGCCCCGCAACCGTATCCGGCAACCGCTCAATCAACATCAACACCAGTCACTCCATCGGTGCCACTCGACGAAAAAGCTACCGGTAGCCGCAACTTATTAGACTTCTAGATGCGGGCGTAGTACTCGGCAGCCAAGTGTTTTTTCAATTAGTAGATAAAAAAAGCAAAGGGGCAGGTAACCTTTAGCCCCTCACTTATATTATTTAAATCGATGACTCAATTTCTTGGTAATCCGCTTTTAAAAATTGCTCGGTTGAAAAAGCAGCGACGCCTAAGGCTGTGGAGTAAATCGTTAATTTTGAGAAGCTGACCTCTAACTCCTCGCGTTGAAATTGAAAATGGTTTTGATTAATAATTCGTAGTATCGGATCTTCTAACCATTTCTTTGCTTCAGCTAGACGATTACCAATAATAACGCGGTGTGGATTAAACGTGTTAATAATAGTATTCAAGCCAGTGCCAAGAAACGCCCCAATCGTATGGAACAGTTCAATTACTTGTTCGTTATTTTTATTTGCCTGCTCAATTAGCCATTCTAACGTAATTGTTTCTGAATTCGGAGCAAGATTCAGATTCTTAGCCTCTTCAATTAGAGCCTGTTCAGATGAGTATAGCTCCCAGCAGCCTTTATTTCCACAGCGGCAGTCCTTTCCGTTAATTTCAATGGTCATATGGCCCATTTCCCCGGAAAAGCCATTCACCCCGCGATAGAGTTCCCCTTTTAAAATAATCCCAACACCAATTCCGATACCCGCACTTACATAAATTAAGTTTTCGCTATTTTGATTAAAGCCAAATTTACTTTCACCGTAAGCGCCAGCCTTTGCTTCATTTTCAATAATGACAGGCAGTTGGAAAGATGCTTCAATTTTCTCTTTCAGGTTTAGATACTTCCAGCCTAAGTTTGGTGCGAGTAAAACGGTTCCGGTGTTGTCAACGACACCTGGGACGCCGATGCCAATTCCTACAATGCCATAGTGACTGCTTGGAGCCTCATTAATAAGCTGTTGAATAATGTCCGTTACTTTTCCTAAAACATGCTCAGCAGCTGTTGTTGTACATGATAGCTTTTTTTCAATCACAATGTTTCCTTGTAAATCTGTTAAAAGACCTAAAATGTAATTGACCCCAAGATCGATACCGATCGAATAGCCAGCGAGCTGATTAAATAAGAGCATAACAGGACGTCGCCCGCCACTTGATTCTCCCGGGCCAGATTCATAGCAAAGTTTTTCTTCTAATAATTCATTTACTAGAGAAGATACCGTACCTTTGTTTAATCCTGAACGTTGCGAAATCTCTGCGCGTGATAAGGGGGCTTGCTCTTTAATAATGTGAAGAACGAGCGATTTATTACTTAATTTCACTAAATGTTGATTCATTGATATCTTCATGATTATCCACCTAAATAAGTTTCTAAGCGTCTTTTTGTTAAAGCGCTTGAGTATATATAAGAACAAAGTATTACCTCTATTATAACGGAAAATATTTTTATTACAAACTTAGTTTATCCAATAGACAAACTAAGTTTGAGTTGTTATAATACGATCATAGATTTACGAAAACGCTATCTAGTGATAGGTAAATAAACTAATTGGAGGAATACAAACATGGCATATTTTGAAAACATCGGTCAAATTAAATACGAAGGTCCAACGTCTAAAAACGATTTTGCATTTAAGCACTACAATCCAAGCGAAGTAGTAAACGGAAAAACAATGGAAGAGTTTTTACGTTTCTCTGTTGCATATTGGCACACATTCACGGCTGATGGCTCTGATCCGTTTGGTGCTGGAACGATGGTACGCGGCTGGGACCGTTTTTCAGGTCTAGACCTAGCAAAGGCACGTGTAGAAGCTGGATTTGAATTTTTTGAGAAGTTGAACGTCCCTTATTTCTGCTTCCATGATTTCGATATTGCTCCTGAGTCAGATACATTAAAGAAAACGAACGAAGACCTTGATGTCATTGTTGCAATGATTAAGGATTACATGAAAACGAGTAAGACAAAGCTTCTTTGGAACACAGCAAACATGTTCACACACCCACGCTGGGTACACGGTGCAGCAACATCAAGTAATGCGGATGTATTTGCTTATGCAGCTGCTAAAGTGAAAAAAGGTTTAGAGGTTGGTAAAGAATTAGGTGCTGAAAACTATGTATTCTGGGGTGGACGTGAAGGATACGAAACGCTTCTTAATACAGATATGAAGCTTGAACTTGACAACCTTGCACGTTTCTTCCATATGGCAAAGGATTATGCAAACGAAATTGGCTTTGATGCACAATTTTTAATAGAGCCTAAGCCTCAAGAGCCAACAAAGCATCAATATGACTTTGATGTGGCAACTGGTATCGGATTCTTAAAAACTTATGATCTTGATAAAACATTCAAATTTAACATCGAAGCGAACCACGCAACACTTGCAGGTCATACATTCGAGCATGAGCTAAGAGTGGCACGTATTAACGGTATGTTAGGTTCAGTTGACGCAAACCAAGGTGATACGTTAATCGGCTGGGATACAGATGAATTCCCTCAAGATCTATATTCAACAACGTTAGCGATGTATGAAATTCTTAAAAATGATGGATTAGGTACAGGTGGTTTGAACTTTGATGCAAAAGTTCGTAGAGCATCATTTGACCAAGATGACCTATTCCACGCACATATTGCTGGTATGGACACATTTGCAATTGGATTAAAAGTTGCAAGCAAATTAATTGAAGATAACGTGTTCGAAAACATTATTTCAGAACGTTATCAGTCTTATACAGAAGGAATTGGTAAGGACATTGTCGAAGGAAAAACAGACTTTAAAAAGCTTGAAGAGTATGCATTAGGACTAGAGCCAATCAAGAATGTTTCTGGAAGACAAGAGCGCATTAAAGCGGTAATTAATCAATACTTATTAGGTTTAGCTTAAGATAAAAAATAGGAAGAGTGCTGGGGCCATAATGTGTCCAGCACTTTTTCACCATAAGGAGGAAGCGAAATGAGTTATGTTGTTGGGGTAGATTTAGGAACGAGTGCAGTTAAAGTGATGCTCATGAACAAGCAAGGCGAAGTTGTAAAGGAAGCATCAAAGTCATATCCGTTAATTCAAGAGAAATCAGGTTATAGTGAACAAGATCCAGAAGAGTGGGTAGAAAAAACGAAGCAAGCATTGCAAGAAATTGCGCAGGAAAATGCCGAGCTCGTGGCGAATATTGAAGGTGTAAGTTTTTCAGGTCAAATGCATGGCCTTGTTCTATTGGACGAAAGCCATCATGTGTTGCGCCCAGCCATTCTTTGGAATGATACGAGAACGACGAAGCAATGTCGTGACATTTATGAGGCAGTAGGAGAAGAAAAGCTGTTGCAATATACGAAAAACCCTGCACTTGAAGGCTTTACACTACCGAAGATTTTATGGGTAAAAGAAAATGAACCCGCGATTTTTGAAAAAGCGGCTGTATTCTTGCTCCCAAAGGATTATTTACGTTTCCGTATGACAGGTGAACTTCATATGGACTATTCCGATGCAGCGGGAACGTTGCTGTTAAATATTAGTGACAAAACATGGAGCGACGAAATGTGTGATGCATTAGGGCTTGATGTGGACATTTGTCCGCCACTGATTGAATCACACGGCTATGTCGGAAACGTTTCAGACGTATTTGCAAAAGAGTCAGGACTTTCAACGGAGACGAAGGTCTTTGCGGGTGGTGCTGATAATGCGTGTGGGGCGATAGGAACAGGAATTTTAACAGAAGGAAAAACGCTTTGCAGTATTGGGACTTCTGGTGTTGTTCTTTCCTATGAGCCTAGAAGTGACCTCGATTTTGGCGGGAAGGTTCATTATTTTAACCACGGTGAGGAAAATGCCTACTATACGATGGGTGTTACGTTAGCTGCTGGTTACAGCTTAAGCTGGTTTAAGGATGTGTTTGCAGAAGAGGAGGATTTTTCCACATTCGTACAAGATGTTGATTCGGTTCCTGTCGGTGCGAACGGTCTGATCTTTACGCCATACCTCGTAGGTGAACGTACACCTCATGCCGATTCCGTCATTCGTGCAAGCTTTATTGGCATGGATGCTTCCCATGAACGTAAGGATTTTGTTCGCGCTGTTTTAGAAGGGATTACATTCTCTCTTTGTGAATCGATTGAAATTTTCAGAGAAGGCGGCAAAACGATTAATACGATTGTCTCGATTGGCGGCGGTGCCAAAAATGAAACATGGCTCCAAATGCAGGCGGATATTTTCAACGCAGAAGTTCAAAAAATGGCGAGTGAACAAGGTCCAGGTGTTGGAGCAGCGATGCTAGCTGCTTATGGCTGCGGCTGGTATGACTCATTAGAGCAATGTGCAAATGAATGGTTAGAGGTCGTGAAGACGTATCAACCAAATCCAGACGCTGTCGAGAAGTATAAAGAGTTATTCTCTATTTATAAAGATGTGTATCAACAAACAAAAAGTTTGAATGAGCGAGTACAACAGTATCGCAAATAGATGTATCAGGAGGTTCTTACATGGAAAGAAAGCTTAAGTGGGGCATTATTAGTACAGCACAAATTGGTCAAAATCAATTAATACCAGCGATTCATCGTGCGAAGAATGCTGAGGTTGTGGCAATTGCAAGTCCAAATGAAAAAGTACAAGAGGTTGCAGACAGACTCCACATCCCGACTATCTATTCAAGTTATGAGGAGCTTTTAAAGGATACAAACATTGATGCCGTTTACATCCCGCTTCCGAACCATTTACATAAGGAATGGGTCATGAAGGCAGCAGACAATGGGAAGCATGTATTATGCGAAAAGCCAGCAGCCT
The DNA here is from genome assembly GCF_002156385.1 of Halalkalibacter urbisdiaboli. Lineage (GTDB taxonomy): Bacteria > Bacillota > Bacilli > Bacillales > Bacillaceae_D > Halalkalibacter_A > Halalkalibacter_A urbisdiaboli. The sequence goes on along the minus strand of NZ_MVJM01000002.1, from coordinate 1,200,321 downwards.
TAACAGAAGCAGAAACGAAGGAAATGGTTGACTATTGCCGCCAACGCAATGTGAAATTTATGGAAGCGTTCATGTATCAATTCCATCCTCAGCATGACCGCGTGAAAGAAATTGTTGCAGCTGGAGAAATTGGTGAAGTGAAAACGATTGATTCAAGCTTTACGTTTTACCTTGAGGATGGAACGGGCAACATCCGACTCGATCCAAATAAGGGTGGCGGGAGTTTATATGATGTTGGCTGCTATTGCATTCATGTCACTCGTAATGTGTTAGGAGCTGAACCTGTTTCGGTCCGAGTAAGTGGAGATTTAGCTGAAGATGGGGTCGTTGATACATCACTTTTTGCTTACATGGAAATGGCTAATGGTGTTCACGTCACATTTAAAAGCAGTGTGAAAATGGCGCCATCAAGTGAGTATGAAGTGATTGGAACAAAAGGCAAAATCACTGTTCCAAGAGCGTTCCGTCCGGATGTTCAAGGTGGAGAAGGGCTCATCATCGTTGATACCGGTTCACAGCAGCGCACTGAAAGAATTGTCGCCGACCAATATGCCTTACAAGTGGAGCATTTTTCCGAAGCGGTGTTAACAGATACCGCACCTTCCTATACAGCGGAAAGCACGCTAGCAAATATGCGTGTAATCGATGCTTGTTACAAAGCATTGAAAACGGGAGAAATAGTAAAGCTATAAAATTGAGAAGAGGATGATGAGAGTCATCCTCTTTTTTTGATGATAAATTTGAAAAAAATGATGATAACTCGGATAAAAATGATGATAAATCCAAAAAGTCGCTGATAAATCGCTGATCACCTATCAAATGATGGTCTCCATTCTACCAATACAGCAAAATCTAAAGATTCATCATCGTCAAGATAATGAGGGAGGGCTTGAATGGCGGTTAATCCTTGTTTTAGCATAAAGGAAAGCACCGAATCGTGAATTTCCCCACGTTTAACGGCTTCTATATAAGACTCGACGCTCATTTTATCGGCATATTCGTGAAAATTTGGGATGCGGCACCCGGCAAGAAAACGTGTTAAACCGAGTTTTCGTACCGTTTCCTTTCGTGCCTCATATAACGCTTTAGCAATCCCACGGCCACGATAGCTTGGTCGAACGCAGACATCAATTCCGTATAAGCTATCGCCGTTTGGATTATGACTGTTTCGAATGTAGCCGTTATCTGCAACTTCTTCCCACGTATGAGGCTTACCATCATACGTAATAAGTAAAGAGGTAGCTGAGCCGACGACTTTTCCATCTATTTCAGCAAGCAGTGCTCCTTCTGGAAAGGTCTCGAGATGTGCTTGAATTTGGTCTTTGCTCCACCAAAGCTCTTCTGGAAATGGTGGTGGAAATGCTTCTTTTTGTACCTCAAGTAAACCCTTAAAATCATCCATTGTATAAGGTCTAACCGTACATTGACTCATTAATCATCCTCCTCACTTTTCTTCTCATTTTACCCAATTAATTGGCAAGCTTCAGCTACTTAGCTTTTGTTCTGTTTTCATAAAGTATGATAAGCTAAGAAAAAAGAGGTAGGGGAGAAATGAACATATGGCAAAGTTATTTCTATCTTTAGGAAGTATTATCATGGGACTGGCTGTCATTATCGGTGCTTTTGGGGCACATGGCTTAGAAGGTAAGTTAACAGAAAAGATGATGAAAAATTATCAGACAGGTGTACTGTATCATATGATCCACGGTATCGGTTTGCTTGCGGTTGGGGTTATCGCATTAAAATTAACGGCATCGAGTGCGTTAAATGGAGCGGGCTGGAGCTTTTTAATCGGGATTTTGCTTTTTTCAGGAAGTCTCTATGTTATGGCGCTTACAGGGATTACAAAGCTTGGCGCAATCACACCTATTGGTGGATTAGCTTTTATCATTGGCTGGGTGCTATTAGTTACCGCAGTAGTAAGAGGACTATAATTAGCAAAAAAAGGCGGCTCTGCCGCCTTTTTTGTAAATCCTATTCATCACGAGGAGGATATTGGGATAATTGCCCTGGTGCGTAGGCATATGGATAGTCGTACTCAAGCGGCTCGCTAAATTCTACATAATCGAGGTTAACCATAAGTAATAAGTAGTACTGTCCTGTTTCGGGGTTGCTAATAATAAGGTGATCGCGACCCGCTTCTTCTACACGTCCTCTAAAAATGCGAGCGTTCCACTCCTCATTGTTTTCAAAGGTCATATACACAGTCGCAATTTTTCCTCGATTTAGACGAAGAATGTTTTCAATGTAAGATTGCTCAATTGGTAGCATACCAGGCTGATTACCTACTGGTGCCTGTGGCTGCTGGAATTGAGGTGATCCAAACGCTGTTGCCGGAAAGCTATAAGGTAATTGAGGCTGTTGTTGGGCTTGCGGCTGTGCAAAGCCTTGCTGCGTAGGCTGTGCTTGTGCAGCTTGTGGATTCCATGGTTGTTGATACATCTTTCATCGCTCCTTTATGATTAAATTAATATGTGTTATAAACATCAGGACACACCGAGGCAAGCGGTGTATAGAAACAGTGGGATTTATACCGACCGGAGTTCCATTGTCCCCACCATTGTGCAGGGCATGAGCCTGTTGGACGGAAAAACCATAATGAATGCTCCGCGGGGTGGAACCGTTCCCCGTTAACCACCCGTCTTGCTAAACGTTTGTCACGATCACGGGCATGTTGATAAAAGTACCCTTTCTGCGTTGCTTCAAAGCCTCCAGGACTTTGAAACGTCATAGCCGAAATGGTGTTAATATTACTAAAATCAGAACATCTTACCCTAGTTCGGTTTACCATGACATTACCAGCTGTCAGCATCCCCAAGTCTCCATCACCTTCTGCTTCTGCTCGCATAAGTCTTGCTAACATATCAATATCACTTGATGACACTTTAATAACCGCCATCTTTTCACCTCCATTTAAAATTGATCGTTCATGATGTTGTGAGGTAAGGTTGAATCGGTGTTGGACCTATGTAGCTGTCATAAGCAGTGCAGTTATTTCCACTATACGTATGTCTCAAGGGTCCTATGACAATTTTATAAAAAAAAACCGCTACTTCAAAAAGTAGCAGTCTTTAATGGTTAAACATAAAAAAAGTTGGAAAGCTGTTCTTTTTTCAATAAATTCCCGACGTAGAATGAACCAAATTCACCGAAACGTGCAGACACTTCATCAAATCGCATTTCATATACGAGCTTTTTAAACTGAAGGACATCGTCTGCAAATAATGTGACACCCCATTCCCAATCATCAAAGCCAACTGAGCCTGTTATCACTTGCTTCACCTTGCCAGCATAGCTGCGACCGATCATTCCATGGCTACGCATAAGCGAGCGGCGATCCTCCATCGGTAGCATGTACCAGTTATCGTTCCCTTGACGACGCTTGTCCATCGGGTAGAAGCAGACATGCTTCGCTTGTGGAAGCATAGGGTATAAGCGTGAACGAACGTGCGGATTTTGGTAAGGATCTTCATCGCTCTCCCCAGCCATATAGTTACTTAGTTCGACAACAGACACATAAGAATAAGTAGGAATCGTAAATTCAGCAAAGCGTGTCTTATTAAAGGCGTTTTCAATTTCATTAAGCTCCTCCATCGTTGGACGAAGTAGCATAAACATCATATCAGCTTTTTGACCGACAATGGAATAAACCGCATGGCTTCCGTTTTCATTAGCCTCAACGGCTTCCCATTTTTCAATTAATTGTCTAACTTCACTTATCATCTGTTCGCGTTCTTCGGAAGGTACTGCCTTCCAAGCCGGCCAGTTCATTGTTCTGAAGTCATGTAAACAATACCAGCCATCTAGTGTGATCGCAGCTTCACTCATTTTTCTACACTCCTTTATGTACGTACCAGTTTCTTTTTTCCAAGACAAATTTACTATACCATAAATGAATTGATTCTATAAATGTTCCTGCATTACTCGGATACGAAAAAACATCCCATTTTAGTACGGTTCATACCAAGTTTGAGACCGAATCATAACAAGAAAACGGAAAGGGCATTCTTAAAATGAGTCAAAGTGAAAGCGGTTGAAGATAGACTACTTCTAATATTTCTACTTTTTAACAAACCGTTCCCTTTTATAAAAAAGAGGAGTATTCTTATAGTAGGAGTAAATCGTTTGAATGAATAGGAGGGATAGGTCGTGAATGAACTATTTACACAAATCAGTGAACAAGTAAAACGACATCAGCCAACCATTGTATTACCAGAGGGGACTGATGAGCGGATACTTGAAGCTGCTGTAAAATTGGCCAAGGACCAAGTTGTTAAGCCTATATTGATTGGAAAGAAAACAGAGATAACCCAAAAGGCGTACGAATTGGAACTTGACCTATCCGAAGTAGAAGTTTTAGATCCACATGCTTACTATGATCTCGATGCCATGGTTCAAGCTTTTGTTGAACGAAGAAAAGGCAAAGAAACAGAAGAGTCCGCTAGAGAAAAATTAATGGATGTTAATTATTTTGGAACGATGCTTGTTTATATGCATAAAGCAGATGGTCTTGTGAGTGGAGCCGCTCATTCGACAGGTGACACAGTGAGACCAGCATTACAAATTATAAAAACACAGCCTGGCATTAAAAAGACGTCTGGTGTATTTGTGATGGTTAAGGATGACAAAAAGTTCGTCTTTGGTGATTGTGCCATTAATATTGCGCCAAATAGTGAAGAGCTTGCTGAAATTGCAATTGCTACAGCGGAAACAGCGAAAGTATTTAACATCGACCCGAAAGTGGCCATGCTAAGTTTCTCAACAAAAGGCTCTGCATCCTCGATTGAAACACAGAAGGTTTCAGAAGCGACAAAACTAGCACAAAAAGCAAGACCTGATCTAGTGATTGACGGTGAGTTCCAATTTGACGCAGCCTTTGTTCCTGCGGTTGCACAAAAGAAAGCGCCAGATTCACCTCTTCAAGGCCAAGCAAATGTGTTTATTTTTCCAAGTCTAGAATCCGGAAATTTAGGGTATAAAATAGCACAGCGTTTAGGGGGCTATGATGCCATTGGTCCGATTCTACAAGGGTTAAACCAACCAGTAAATGATTTGTCGCGTGGATGTAATGCCGCCGATGTTTATAAATTGTCGCTTATTACTGCGATGCAGTCTATAAATCAAAAAGTAGCTCATTAAAGAAGGTAAGCAGTGAAAAGTTTGAAAGAACTAGTCACTGCTTGTTTTTCTTTTGACTACGTGGAAAGGTTAACTGAACCTCTGCGCCTTGAGGCTCCCGATTACGGATATCGATTGTTCCGTGATGGGCTTTCATAATATTGAACATGATCATTAGTCCGAGTCCTGTTCCGTTTTCCTTCGTTGTAACAAACGGTTCACCGATTTTAGCAAAGACAGAAGACGGGATTCCGGAGCCTTCATCTTGAATCAGCATGTACACATGCTCCTCATCACAATCAATCTGAACATGAATGACGCCTTTGTTGTTCTTCATCGCCTCGGCACTATTTCGAATAATGTTCATAAATAATTGTTTTAGTTGAATTTCGTCACCTAATACTTTAGGAACTTCCTGTGGTCCTTCATAGGTCAGAACAATTCCTTGCTCCTTTAATGGATGAACATACAGTTGAAATACATCGTGAAAAACATCAAAAAGTTGAACCGCTTTCATTTGAATGTCTTTCGGTTTGGCAATGAGTAATAGTTCCGATGTAATCATCTTCATGCGATCAAGCTCTGTTAAAATGAGTTGTTTATGCTTTGAGAAATTCTCAGTTTTTTCATCTGTTATCTTGATTAACCCCATAACGACGGTTAATGGATTACGTAATTCATGAGCAATACTTGCTGCAAGCTTTCCCGCTGTAGCTAGCTTTTCATTCCTTCTTAAAAAATCCTCTGTTTTCATTTTTTCAGTTAAATCTTGAATAAGGACGAGAGTAATACTTTCATGCTCGTGGCCTGTATTGATTGTAGTTAACGAAAGGTTAACATGGATTTGTTGTCCGCATTTATTTCTCATTGTAACATCTAGCCTATTCATTTCCGTTGACTGTATTTGAAAATGGAAATCAAAATCCGCAGCATGTTTTGAAACAATCTCCTCTGGCTCCCATCCGAACAATGCTGTGAACGCTGGATTCACTTGAAGAATAACACCATCTTGATTCAAAATCATGACAGCCTCATATGTCCGATTAATAAAAGAATCCAAGCGCAGTTCGGTTGACTTTAGGCGTTGCTTTGCAAGTAACTCACTTTGCTGTGCCCGTTTCCAGAGCATTTTCGTCATGTTGACATGATATAAAAAGAAAACAACAATTAATAAGCAAAATAGTAAAAAGTACGTATAATCGTACCTCACTATATTTCCAATCATCAAATCAAACTGTCTTTGAAAAAAGTAAAAGAGGAGAAGACTTGCTAACAGTCCTGAAAAAAGAACGGCTTCGTACCTTTGATATAGAGAGCTAAGAATGATGCCAAGAAAGATAAATAAGTAATTAATAAGTTCGGCATGCATCACATTTAACACATAAAAATACATAAAAATGCTGCAAATCATTATATACATCATTAAATATTCATGTTTTACAAAGTAAAGGAGTAAGGTGGCGCCAAGACAAATAGCAAGTCCAAAAGGTGGCCATAGTACATTAGGGTCAAATAATAAATTTGTTAAAATGGCAAAGCCATATGAAATCCATAAAATTTTGATCATAAGCCAGTTTCTTTGATTAATGAAGTCCAAGGGAACGTCTCACCCTTCTATTACAGTATCCATCATCATCATACAATACCTTTTTCCGTTTTTGTAGGAAAAAAAAGTAAAAAGGTGAAATGTTATGTCATATTGTATGAAAGCGGATATAATATTCGCTAGAAAAGTGAATCAATTAGCTTCATCTGGGAAAAGACTTTTTAACTCCTTCATCCCAATGGCCTTTAAGGCGGATATTTCCTCATCAGTAAAGCGTTCATGTAACAAAGTTAGTAACGCTTCCTGTTCCTCCTCCGTTAATCCATTCTGAATCGCACGATAAATATGAAACAGTTCGGTGATGGTAAAATGGGTGAGAATAACGTCAAGGGCTTCTTCCTTCGTTGTAAACACTAGTTCTTGGTCTTGTGAAGACTTTGCTTGAGCGATATTCATTTGAAAAAACGATGTTGGAAAATAAGCTGAGCTAAACAGGGATGCAAATGTCATCCACAAAGCAGCTACGCCAATAAACATTGTTTTACGCATGACAAACTCCCTTGTATGATCTGTTGCAATTACGCAAAGGTGCGGTGCAAGAATACTATGCCCTAAAATCAGTTTTTCATTTCGCCGTTTTTATTAGAGGTCTACCCGGAAAGAATATAGATTGAAACAAACAAGGGGATGCCCCAGAAGGTTAAGAGAAACCTTTTGGGACATCCCCCAATCGTTCTTCTTACGCTAAGCAACGTTCGTTTCTAAGCGTAACACGTGTGAGATTCTGTTCGTAAAGCAGATGCTCTTCATTGGTGAAAGACGACGTTGTCAATGTAGCACCGAAGTTATGCATCGTTTCAAGCATTCTAAGTAGGATATCGTTTACTGTATAGCGTTTCCCGAGAAGCTCTGATAAAGAGGCCATCGTCTCGGGGATAATGGAAGGTGTTGTAAACTTTGTTTCAGCTTGCTTAATCGCTTCAGTATAAAAATCACGTACAAGGGCAGCACGCTCTGAGCCGCTTCCTGAAACACAAAGGTAGATTTGAACAGCGATACCACCACGAATCCGTCGCTGTGAAATGCCGGCGAATTTTTTTCCATGAATGCTTAAATCATAGCTTCCGGGACAGTAGGAACCGACAATTTCTTTCGCTTCAATAGGATCCGTCGTATCAGCTTTAAGCATATGTTTGATAAATGTATACATGAGGTCATAGCCTGCATCAATCGATAAATGGCGTTCCTCTTTCAGAATAAGTGAGAGGTTTAATACTCCTGAATCAAGGACCACAGCAAGTCCGCCAGAATTGCGGACAATGGCATCATAGCCATGTTCGGTTAAAAAGGAAATTCCGTCTTGAATATAAGGAAGGCGACTATCTTGTGTTCCTAGCACAATCGTATCATGATGAACCCAAGCTCGAAGTGTAGGTGAGGCCTGCTCTTGTCCAATTAGCGTACAGAGTGTATCGTCATATGCAAACGATTGGAGTGCATGAAAGGACGGACCAAAGCTTGTATGATCAAGAAATTTCCATGCTTGCTTAAAAACATCGTTCATGATTGATCTCCTTCATTAGTGTAATAACTATTATAGCACATCACTTTCTCATTGCTCTTCATCAGGTTTATGTTATACTTTAGGTTGGTAAATTGTAAACTATCACATAAAAATAGATGAGTTATCATATAGAAAGGAAAGGAACCATGGCAAACGAATTTCGGATTTGTGATGAATGCCAAGCAACGAATATTAAAACGTTGGTGCCTCGTCTAAAGAAGGTTGATCCAGGGGCAACGATTGATATTCGCTGTCAGTCATATTGTGGACCAGGGCGGAAAAAATCCTTCGCGTTCGTGAACAATCGCCCAGTTTCAGCACCAGATGAAGATCAATTACTTGAGAAGGTGCAAAAAAAGATAAAGAAATAAATGGCATGAGTTCGGAGTGAATCGAACTCATGCCTTTTCTATGGAATGATTCGAGCATAGTAAGGGGGAGGATGGATGGACATCCAAGTTTCGGCAGCTGGTGCCTTAATAGGGCTAATACTGGCGATTGTTATGATTTTAGAAAGAGCAGCACCCGTTTACGCGTTGTTAGGAGGAGCGCTTATAGGTGGAATGGTTGGAGGTGTCTCGGTTGTTCAGACTGTGAACTTAATGATTGACGGGGCATCAGGGATGATTCCTGCTGTCCTACGCATATTAGCGGCAGGGGTTTTAGCAGGTGTATTAATCGAATCAGGTGCTGCTGCTACGATTGCGAATGGGATTGTTAATAAAATCGGACAAACGCGCGCGTTATTCGCCTTAGCAGTTGCTACAATGATGTTAACGGCTGTCGGGGTGTTTGTCGATGTGGCGGTTATTACCGTAGCACCGATTGCACTTGCGATTGCAAGAAAGGCGGAGCTCTCAAAAACAGCCATACTGTTAGCGATGATTGGGGGCGGTAAAGCCGGAAATGTAATGAGCCCTAATCCAAATGCAATTGCAGTAGCAGAAGCGTTTCATGTCCCACTTTCTTCGGTTATGGCAGCGGGGATTATACCAGGGCTGTTTGGCCTTATCGTTACATATGTATTGGCAAACCGATTATCGACGAAAGGAATGGCTGTCGAGCGTGCAGAAATCGAAAGTCAAACAGAGGATACAAAGCCGTCTTTTCTTGTAGCTGTCGCCGCACCTATCATCGCCATCATATTACTAATGCTTCGTCCGCTGTTTAACATTGTCATCGATCCAATGATTGCTCTGCCGATTGGAGGCATACTAGGTGCCATTATGATGGGGAAGTTTCGAAGTCTAAATGAATATGCCGCAAAAGGCTTAAAGAAAATGACCGGGGTTGCGGTTTTGTTAATAGGAACTGGTGCAATTGCTGGAATCATTTCAAATTCGGGTTTACGACATTTGCTTATAAACGGGTTAGACAGTTTAGGGTTACCAGCGTATGTGCTAGCACCAGCCTCAGGAATGTTTATGTCAGCAGCAACGGCTTCCACTACTGCGGGATCAGCTGTTGCGAGCAGTGTATTTGGGGCAACAATTTTGGATGTAGGAGTGGCGAGCTTGGCAGGTGCCGCAATGATTCATGCCGGGGCAACCGTTTTTGACCATTTACCGCATGGAAGCTTTTTTCATGCTACGGCGGGGAGTGTCGCGATGCAGGTAAATGAGAGACTTAAGCTGATCCCATACGAATCTCTCGTTGGCCTTGCTATCGCGATGGTTTCAACTGTCATATTTGGCGTGTTTAAGTGGTTTTTGTAAGATGATTCGATCGAAAAGGTAGGGATAGCTATGAAAAAAATTGTAATCGCACCAGACTCATTTAAAGAAAGCTTTTCAGCAAGGCAAGCTGCAGTAGCGATCGAGACCGGTTTTAAACGGATATTTCCTGAAGCTATTTATGAGAAGATACCGATGGCGGACGGGGGAGAAGGGACGGTTCAATCGCTTGTTGATGCATGGAACGGAACACTTCAGCATGTTGAGGTTGTTGGTCCACTTGGTCATAAAATAACGGCTAGCTACGGACTTTCCGGGGATAGCAACGTCGCAGTAATCGAAATGGCCGCAGCCTCTGGCCTGCACCTAGTCCCACGAGAGAAACGGAATCCACTTTATACAACGAGCTACGGGACAGGGCAATTAATCGTCGATGCCTTGGAAAAAGGAGCTCAGCATATCATTCTCGGGATTGGCGGGAGTGCGACAAATGATGGGGGAGCAGGATTAGCCCAGGCGTTAGGCGTTCAGCTGAAAACAAGAGAGGGGGAGGCTATTGCATATGGGGGAAGTGCTCTCTCTACATTACATGAAATCGACCTTTCAATAATCGATCCTCGTTTACAAGATGTGACGATTGAGGTTGCTTGTGATGTCGATAACCCATTACTAGGACCAGAAGGAGCCGCAGCCATCTATGGACCTCAAAAAGGGGCTACTGACGAGATGATTGAAACGTTAGACCAGTGTCTTGCTCACTATGCTACGATTATCTATGAGACAACAGGGAAGGACGTTCGCCAGCGCGCAGGTGCAGGTGCTGCCGGGGGCTTAGGTGCGGGGCTGCTAGCGTTTCTTGATGTTCGCTTAGAACGTGGTATAAACCTCATTTTAGCAGCAACGAAATTCAGCGAACGTATGAAAGGTGCTGACCTAGTCATTACAGGTGAGGGGCGCTTAGATCGGCAAACCGTTTTCGGAAAAACGCCTATTGGCGTCGCAACAGCAGCAAAGCTAGAAAGCATTCCAGTTATTGCGATTGCCGGACAGCTAGCACCAGGTCACGACGTCATTTTTGAACACGGAATTGACGCAGCCTTTTCGATAGTCCCGAGTGTGATCTCATTAGATGATGCCTTTGAAAATGGTTTACTCTACTTAGAACAAACAGCAACCAATATCGCAAGAACGTTAAAATTAAGGAAGTGCTTGCAATGACTCCGTTCGCTAGACGATGAGAACCCCACTTACTTAAAGGGCACTGAAAAAGGGAAACCCATCCTTTTTCAGTGCCCCACTCACTGTATGAAGGCTGTGCCAACAACCTTCTGGCACAGTAAAAGATGTAACGACTCCGCACATTCCTCTTACTATCTAGGTAGCTGATGGCGATATTGCCTCCGAAGCGTGTCTAATTGTTCAAGATGCCCAATGCTTTCGTGCTGATTGTTCATACCGATGGCAATAATTAAGTTTTCCACCATAAAGGTTGGGGCAACCATCGAATGAAACTCCCATAACTCTCCTCTGCTCGTAAATAAGACGACATCTGCCTCCTTATGGAACGTAGAAAGCAGCCGATCCGTAATAACAATCGTTCGAAAGCCAATTCGCTTTGCCTCCGCTAAAATAACGTTAGCTTCCGGTAGAAGCCGAATAAAGCAAAAAAGAACAACAACATCGTCTTTACGTATATGAAGCAAATCCTCGAGCAGTTCGCTTCCGCTTCGTTGGAATCGATGAATCGATAATCCGAAACGATGAATGCGGTATTGCATCAGTTCGGCTAAACCTACGGAAGGGCCAGGTCCATACAAATAAATCCGTTCTGCCGACGTTAATGTTTCAACCGCCTCTGTAAACGTAGTAGATGAGAACTGGTTCATCGTCTCGAGAATATGATGAACACTGTTTTCCATGAAGTGATTTTGGGGATGAGTGCGATCAACCTTTGTGAGAACGTTTTTAAGCTTCCTTGCAGGGGTAACTTCTAATTGTTCCTTCGCCTTTGCTTTGAACTCTTTTAAATTTTTATAGCCAACTGCGCGCCAAAATCGTGAGACCGAAGCGATGCTTATGTCCAATTGATCGGCAATTTCCTGCTCGGTCGAAAACAACACATCATGAATGTTTTTTTGTATATATTCGGCAATTTTGTATTGGTTTTGTGACATGTTTTTCGTATCCCAATAAAAGTGAACCATTCCTTCTCTCCTTCCTAGTTTTGCCAACATCGTAGCATAAAGATCGCTCAATAAGGACGTGTATGTAAGTTTTTTTACATAATAAAGGAAAAAGATACAAAGTTTACTGAGCGTTTACAAGACAACCAAACCTTTTTAATAAACTATTTCTATACTGAATGTAAGTCCAATACAACAAGGAGGAAGAAGGAATGTCACTTCTGAAAAAAAGGTATATGCTAACGCAATCTCAAAAAATGATGGTGTTTATTTTATCAATGTCCTTATATGGTCTATCAAACATGATTACGGAACTTATACCTAAAGTACAGCTAGGCCCAATTGAACTATCCGTTGAGTACTTTGCGTTTATTCCGCTCACGCTTTGTATTCTTTTCCACCCTCTCTACGCCGCAATTGGAGCTTCACTTGGGGAAGTCATCTTTGGAGAAATTATGCTCGGGCAGTTTGGGGGTCTAGGCGAACTTGAAAAGTTTATTGCCTTCTCGCTAGCGATGTTTATTGCCGGTACACTTGTCAACGATCCGAAAAACAAACGGCAGGTCGGAATGGCTGCTATTACCGGAGTAGCGATTCACCAAATGATTTCGGCGATGGTTGATATCGGAAAGGTATGGATTGGAGTGGAAGAGTTAGAGGCGGTCCCAGGCTTAGCGGAAAGCATTGTTATAATCGAAGGGGTTTCATTCTTAAATGATGTTCTATTTTCAGGGGTTTTGTTTGCCTTACTCCCGACTATGTATTTAGTGCCTCGACTATATGGAAAAGTTGAGCCGCTCCTCGGGATGAAGCCAAGGGATAATACGGTTCGTTACTCGCTCACGGAAATTATGACGCCGCGTTTAATTGTAGGTACCATTATTCTAGCTTTTATTGCGATGATTTCAGAATTTTTGGCTGAGGCTGATATGGCATTAATTGAATGGGATGCTGATTTCGTTGAGGTGTATGGAGATTGGTTTATTTGGGTGAGTATTGCCGTAGCGGCTGTCATTAGTATGCTTGTTATCGCCCTCATGATAAGGAAAAGGAAAGATAGTGAAAGTGAGTCGCGACATGCAGGATAATACATTCATTCATTTAGAGGATGTTACGTTTACATATCCTGGTGGGGAAAAGCCAGTATTAAAAAATGTTTCCTTATCGATTGAACGCGGAGATTTCGTCGCCCTTATTGGAGGAAACGGTAGTGGAAAAACGACACTATGTAAAACATTAAATGGCTTAATTCCTCACTACTATGTTGGAGATTTTAGCGGAACGGTTATGGTCAACGGAGTAGGAACAACCCAAGCAAAAGTGGCAGAAATGTCTAAGCATGTCGGATATGTATACCAAGACTTTGAAAATCAAATTATTCGTCCAACCGTGCTTGATGATGCTAGCTTTGCCCCACTTAATTATGGGATTCGTTCGTTTCGTGAACAAGGTCAAAAAGCATTACAGCTTACCGGATTACAGCAGTATGCGAGTGAATTTGTGTGGCAGCTTAGTGGTGGGCAAAAGCATTTATTAGCTTTAGCGAGTGCGATGTCATTAGATCCAGATATATTAATTATCGATGAGCCAGTCGCCCAGTTGGATCCGCAGCATGCGCGAGACATATATGACATATTAAAAACCTTTAATGAACGGGAGCAGAAAACGATTATTGTCATTGAGCATCATACGGAGTTTATCGCGGAGTACTGTAAGCATGTTGTTTTAATGGATGACGGTGAGGTGATCTGGCAGAAGCGAACGAAAGAGGCGTTGTCGCAAGTAGATGAGTTAATGAGTCGACACATTTATCCCCCTCAGGTGACACAGGCTGCTCATCGGCTGAATTATTCAACCTTGCCAGTGACGTTAGATGAGGCTGTACAACAGTTTCGATGTCCTCCTAAAGGAAATCGCGATCATGCTCTTTTAAAGCAACGGTTGAAAACGGAGGCTGTCATTGAAATCATGAATGTTAGTTTTTCCTATAAAACGGTGAATCGAACGAGGAAGCAAGTATTAGAAGATATCTCTATTAGCTTTAATAAAGGAGAGCGTGTTGCTCTCGTTGGAAATAACGGTGCCGGAAAATCATCGTTAATGAGACTAATAACTGGACTAACGAAGCCTGATCAAGGTCAAGTGATGGTGAAAGGAATTAATACTCGGGAAAGCTCCCCCGAGACCCTAGCTGAACTTGTAACGTTTATTTATCAAAACCCAGAGCAAATGTTTATCGATGATTCTGTACGTAAGGACGTTGAATTCTTTCTTAAAGCTAGAAACATCTCAGGCTATCAACAGCGGGTGGATGATATTTTAGCTCGCTTTCGCTTAACCGATTTGCAGGAGCGTGATGGACGTTTAATGAGTGGAGGGCAACAGCGTCGAGCTTCACTGGCGATAGGAGTAGCGATGAATCCTGCTGTCATGCTATTGGATGAGCCGACCGCCAATCTCGATATGGCAACGAGAAAGGATATCTTGGAAACGATGAACCAGCTAGAGGGACAAGTAGAAACAGTCATCCTAGCTACCCATGATATGGAGCTCGTTGCAGAATGGGCGAACCGAATTATTGTCATGAGTAATGGACAGATTCTTCATGACGGAAACCGAGATTCTGTTTTTGGTGACCCTGATTTGCTTGCTCAGGCGGGTTTAGTCCCACCACAAATTCTAGAACTTAGTCAGGTGCTTAACCTCGAACGACTTTGTTACACGGTTGAAGACTTTGTGGCGCTACAAAAGGAGGAGACCGCAAATGGAGTATGTTCGCAAACTGTTGGATAAGGCGTCTGTTGAGCAAGTGAAAATTGAATTACTTCATACTGCATACGGCAATGGTGATACGTTTCTGGCAAAGCTCGATCCGCGCACGTTGTTCATCTGGTATTTGTTCTTCGGCTTTACCCCATGGTTTATCCACCAAGAAACGGTGTTAATCGGAATGTTTGCGTTTGTCGTCGTTATGACCGCCATGTCACGAGTGAGTCCACTTATTATTTTCATATTATGTATGGGTTTAATTAGCCAAGCCGGTTATTTACTAGTCGCTTCGTGGTTTTTTGGTGGGAATCTTGATACGATTTTTCCGCTCATAGTTCTAACGTTAAAGGTATCGATTATTTCATTAGCAAGTATCTCAGTTTTTAGCACGATGGACCCTGAGAAATTAAGTGATGGATTGTTAAGCATTGGTGTTCCTGGACAGGTATCGTTTAGTATCGCTTATGGCTATCGAATGCTGCCAAGTTTACTAGAAGAATATCACCATGTGTTTCTATCCTTTCGTCTTCGTGGAAAAGCACCTACTAAAAAAGGCTTTTTGTACTGGAGATTGATTGTTTATTTTTCGAAGATTGCTGTACTCTCCTTTTACCCTCTTATTTTAAGTACTGCTAAACGGGCAAGAACAACTGTGGAGGCTCTTGAATCAAAAGGATTCTCGTATGCCGCAACGAAGCCTGAAGTGAAAAAAATCAAACTATCATACTTGTCATTCCAATCTCGGGATTATCTATTTCTATTCGTTTCAACCGTGTTTATAATCATCCTATTTTGGAGTGCATAGAAGGAGACGATAATGAAGATTGATTTTCATACCCATGTTAAACTCTCAAAGAAATCACCATTTTTAGCTGCGTATTTTGTAGAAATGATGCAGGAAGCAAAAGCTAGCGGCTTAGATGCAATTGCTGTGACAGAGCATTTTAACACGCTGCGCTTTCAGGACATTTACGAGTTTCTTGATCAAAATTATGATTATCGTCAGCATTACTATGAGGCAGAAGGGATGAAGGTTTTTCCAGGAATCGAAGTGGATATAAAAGAAACAGGCCATATTCTTCTTATTGGGCCAAGAGAGCACATTCTTGCCATAAGAGAAGCGCTTGAACCACATACGCATGAACAAGACTTTATACAATTTGATAGACTACTTGATTTGGTTGAAGGCTATAACATACTAAAGATAGGGGCTCATCCATATCGCTCGAGTACCCCGCTTCATCATCTATCTATTGAACAGCTTTCACGTTTGGATGCGTTTGATTTAAATGGCAAGGACCAATATTCGCAAGGACTTAAGGAAAACTATCAGCAAGTGATGGCGTTAGGAGAAAGGTTAAATATCCCGATTATCGGTGGAAGTGATACACATCATTTCTTGCAATATGGATGCATCAGCAATCGGTTTGCGCGAGCATGTGAGACGATTGAAGAGCTTCGATCAAATATTGTTGACCGTGCTTATGAAATTGAACAGTCTTCGTGCCTGTACACAAAGGTAAAAGCAGCAAAGCTAGTAAAGAAGCTATTGAAGAAAAAGCTTGAAAATGTGTCGGAAGCGCTCGATGAATTCGTATAAACAACATTAAGCTGTCTCCAAAGCCTTACGATAAGAAAGGTAAACATCCCTATAAATGTAGTAAATCCATATATCCCTATTTAATCAAGCTGCTGGGAAGGTGAATTTTACCTTCTACAGTGGCTTTTTTTAGGGCCGTCTCTTGGTTATAGGTTTAATTTAGAACTTGGCCGATCTTTAAAAGACAGTGTAGGATAATTTCGTTATAATAACAGGGTACCAGATTAACCGGAAGATGAGAGGGGACGGACATGACGAAACCTTATTACGGTCAGTTAAGCGAAGAAAAAGTATTTAAAGATCCAGTACATCGTTACATACATGTTAAAGATGAATTAATTTGGGATCTGATTGGAACGAAAGAATTTCAGCGTTTACGTCGTATTCGTCAGCTTGGAACGACATTTCTAACCTTTCACGGGGCAGAGCATACACGATTTAATCACTCACTCGGGGTTTATGAAATTACAAGACGAATATTGGATAATTTTAATGGGCGCCCACATTGGGACCCCGAAGAACGACTCTTAACCTTATCAGCCGCTTTATTACATGACGTTGGACATGGGCCGTTTTCTCATTCGTTTGAAAAGGTGTTTGACACCGACCATGAGGAATGGACACGCGAAATCGTTCTTGGCGATACGGAAATCAACCAAGTGCTCTCCAATGTCGGAGCGGGGTTTCCAAAGGCTGTGGCCGATGTCATTGAAAAAACCTATTCAAATAAACTAGTAACGAGCATTATCTCAAGTCAAATTGACGCTGACCGGATGGATTATTTGCAGCGAGATGCGTATTATACAGGTGTAAGCTATGGACATTTTGACATGGAACGAATTTTAAGGGTAATGCGCCCGGTTGAGGACCAGGTTGTATTTAAACAAAGTGGAATGCATGCAGTTGAGGATTATATTATGAGCCGCTATCAAATGTATTGGCAAGTCTATTTTCACCCAGTTACTCGAAGTGCGGAAGTGATTTTAAGTAAAATCCTTAAGCGTGCTAAAGACTTACATGAAGGTGGATACGAATTCAAACAGCTGCCGCATCATTTTTATTCTTTTTTTAGTGGAAAAGGGAGTCTGAGTGACTATTTGCGGCTAGATGAGTCGATAGCACTCTATTATTTTCAAATTTGGCAGGAAGAAGAGGATCGCATTTTACGAGATCTTTGTGTAAGATTTCTAGATAGAAAGCTGTTTAAATATGTAGAATTTAATCCGAATCAACGAATGACGGATTGGCCCGAGCTACAAGCCTTATTCCTTAAGGCAGGCATTGATCCCGAGTATTATCTCGTCGTTGATTCTTCATCAGACTTACCGTATGATTTTTACCGCCCAGGCGAAGAGGAGGAACGGCTACCGATTCATCTTGTGATGCCAAATGGAAAAATTCGTGAGCTTTCTCGCGAATCAGATGTAGTAGAGGCGATTTCAGGAAAAAAACGTACGGACCATAAACTATATTTTCCACTCGATTTATTAGAGGATGAGCGTGAACATAAAGAAACGAAGCGGCGTATTCTAGATATATTATTAAAATAAGGGGGAGAACGGGTTGTTAAAGGACCATGCAAAGGTGATGGCGCTTTTTTTGCAGGCTGGTGAAGTGATTGGACGGAAAAAGCTGCAAAAAATAATTTATATAGCTAAAAAAATGAATATCCCTTTTTCAGAGCGTTTCAAATTTCATATGTTCGGCCCTTATTCAGAGGAATTGACGCTCCGAATTGAAGAGCTTTGTAATTTAGGCTTTGTGAATGAACAAAAGGAAGACAAAGGGAATTACTATCAATATCGTTATACTCTTTCTGAAGAAGGGATGAAATTTTTGGAGCTTTACCAACTAGAACTCCCTGAAGTGAAATCATTAATTGAAGCGTTAAATGAACAAAGCTCACGTTTTCTTGAGCTAGTGTCGACGCTCCTTTACTTTGAGGAAATGTCAAAGGAAGAAGTAGTAGAAAAGGTATTTACGTTAAAACGGAAGCAAAATTATAGTGAAGCTGATATAGAAGAAGCGTATCAATTTATTGAGAAGCTACGAGTGATTGTTCATTAATAAAAGAGCTTGTCAACACCATGACGTTGACAAGCTCTTCTATTTACCTCCGCTTTTAGGAGGATGCTTCGGTAAGAAGATTCTAAAGGTTGTGCCTTTGCCTTGCGCACTATCAAAGGTAATCTTCCCGCCATGCTCATGAATAATTTTGTATGTAGTGCCCATGCCAAGCCCGGTCCCCTTTTCTTTCGTTGAATAAAAGGGCAGACCAATTTTCGGGGCAATTTCATCAGAAATACCACAACCTTGGTCAATAATCTTGATTAAAACCTGTTCCTCATCAAAATTTTCAAGACTAACTTTAATGTCCCCGCCTTCTGGCATAGACTCAAATGCATTTTTTAAAAGGTTAATAAACACTTGCTTCAGCTGATTCGCTACACAGTAAATCGAACCGATTTCTTTTATAGGTTCATAAATGAGCGTTATGTTTTTTATGAGTGCTTGAGATTGGAAAAGGTGCACAACATCATCAAGAATGTCTTCGATGTTCGAGTATGTAAAGTGCATGGCTTGTGGCTTCGCTAAATATAGGAGCTCACTAGTAATTAATTCAATTCGATTCATTTCAGAGAGCATAATATCAATATACTTTTCACTCATTGCTCTTTCCGTTTTCGATAGCTGCAAAAAACCTTTTAAGGTGGTGAGGGGATTTCTAATTTCATGAGCAATCGAAGCCGATAATTGTCCGACTAAGGAAAGCTTCTCAGCGTTTTCAATAAGTTTCTCTGCTTTTTTTTGAAACGTTATATCTTTGGAAATTCCGTACACACCGGAAATTTGCCCATCAAGAATGATCGGGATATTCGTAACACTGCAATGAAGAACCTGTCCACTTTTATGATAAAATCTAGTTTCATAATTTTGGGGAATGCCCATTTTTGTCTCATTAAAATGATAGACGGTCTTTTCTAAATCCTCTTCAATAATTAAAGGTTCAAAAGATATATTCAACAATTCATCGATCCCATAGCCTGTTAAAACCTCAAGCGCGTGATTACCGGAAATAAATTTACCAGTAATATCAAATAAAAAGACAGCATCAGGGTTATTTAAAAACAACGACTGATAATGTTGTTCTCTTGAAAGACTCTGGTTCTTTGCAGCTGTAATATCAAGAAAGTAAGCAGAAAGTCCTTCATTTGAAGGATAGGCACGTACATTAAACCACTGTTTCATCGAAGGATAATAAAATTCAAAATTAACAGATTGCTTCTTTTTCAAAGCTGAATGATAGTGATCATAGATCGGTAAATCGACGGCATCAGAAAATTCATTCCAAATCGAACGACCGAGTAACTCCTCTTTTGAACGATTTAGGATTGTTTCGGCTGCGTTGTTCATATAAATAAAGTTCCAATTTGCATCTAAAATATAGAAGCCATCCGTTATTTTATCCAATATTTCAAAAGAATCTAACTTTTTTACATTCATAGTTCCTCCAAAGATACGGAAAGTTTAAAACTTTATAACAATTATACTATACTATATTACTGAAATAAAATGTGCTTAGTTTCGTGTATCATGATCGATGCTTTTGAACAAATATTTTCTCGTTTGTCCTTGATTTCCTGTAATCGCTTGAAATGTTATAATAACCGCAAGAGACATTGGGAAGGGAATGGTAAGCATGGATTTGTTAAATAACGATAATTTAAAAAAGAAAACTGGCGGATTTAACATTTTAAGTGGAGACTCTACGGACGGACACGGTGGTTATGGGGCAGGGGTCCTAAACCTCGATAATGTGTCACCAGTCTTTGTCGATCCGAAAGCAGGAGAAGCGTTTGTTGATATGGGCGCACTTCATGCTCGTTCCGCTGTTGAAAAGCGGATAAAATTTTTACCGAATAAAGAAGAGGTACCAAATGGAAAGCTTTATTGGCTAGTATGGGTTTCGATTCATTATAAGGATGGAAAGCCTTACTATGGTGGAGTAACTGGTTGTGAGATGACCGTTGATACGGAAATTCGCCGTGGCTATAAGAGCCTACCAGAGCATGTGAATAAAATGGATAAATCGTTGAAAGGGCATATTCTCGTCGATCATATGGATGAAACATCACGAAAAATATTGGCTGACTTTCTTATAAATCATAATGAGGACATGTGGAACCATTCTGAGGAAAAATTGCATCATGACTTACTTGGAAAATAAAAGAACGATGATAAGTGATTTGTAAACCCCTATATTCAATTAACTATGAACGATTTTTGAACACTTATCGGGGCTATTGAGCTTTTCGACAAGACGGAGTAAACTTGATGTAGTATAAAGGCATATTTATACTAGGACACGAAAGCACGTGGAGGGAGATCCCTTCACGTGCTTTCATATTATGTCATGTAACACTTTGACATTAGTTAACGATAATGTTGGTAAGTCAAGCTTAGAAACGGCGCCATTTAGGGAGAAGTGAAAAAAGTTTGAATTTTGTATTGAAAGTTAAAAAAATGTAATGTAAGATGAACTCATATCATTTATTAGATCGGTCTAATAGATCGATTAAACGCTTACATGGTTTTGTTAGATCGATCTAACAGGTAGATAGGGATAAAAATGCAAGCTGTTTTTCTCTCTTTTGTTTTTTGTTAGATCGATATAATGAGACAGGTCTTATTAAGACGTCAGTTTTTGAAAGCGTTATCTAATGAGTGTAGTGGTTGATGAAATCATATGAAGGGGTGTTTAATCATGAAAAAGTTTCTCGGTGCTTTATTAATGGTTATGTTACTTGTTTTAACGGCTTGTGGAGGAGGGGAGACAGGCGGATCAAATGAATCAAGTAGCGATACGAACGAAGAAGCTACTCCTAGTAGTGAGCCAAAAACAATGAAACTAGCAGTTGCTACATCAGAGGAAAGATCGCTGACAAAGGGATTATTTAAATTCAAAGAAATTGTTGAAGAACAAACTGGCGGTTCAATAAAAGTTGAAGTATATCCAAATGGACAATTAGGTGGAGATCGCGAAGTTCTTGAAGGTCTTCAGTTAGGGTCAATTGAGGGAACGACGGTTTCAACCGGTCCAGTTGCTCAATTTTCACCACGTTTTACGGTCTTTGATTTACCGTTTCTTTTCCCAAACACAGAAACTGCTTATGAAGTACTAGATGGCCCCATTGGTGAAGAATTATTAGGTGATTTACCAGAGCAAGGGATTATCGGACTCAACTACTGGGAAAACGGATTTAGACATTTAACAAACGATGTGAGAGAAGTAGCAACCGTCGAAGATATTAAAGGATTAAAAATTCGTACGCTAGAAAACGAGCTTCATATTGATATGTGGAAGGAGCTTGGCGCGAATCCTACACCGATGGCATTTACAGAATTATTTGCAGGTTTACAGCAAGGAGTGGTAGACGGACAGGAAAACCCAGCTGGAAATGTGACAACAATGAACTTTTTTGAAGTCCAACAATACTTAACAAAAACGAATCACATCTACAATGCAAGTGTATTCATGATTAGTGAATCTTTCTGGAGTACATTAACAGACGAAGAAAAAGAAATTGTAAAGAATGCTGCGGATGAGGCGAAAGATTACCAACGAGCATTGAATCAAGAAGAAGATGTTCAGGCGTTTGAACAATTAGTAGAAGAAGGAATGACAATCACTGAGCTATCTGAAGAAGAGGCACAAAAGCTTTTTGAGGTTCAACCTGTCTATGAAAAGTATTCTTCTCAGATTGGTGAAGAGTTTGTGAATCAGTTAATTGATTCGATTCAAACGGTTCAATAAAGAAAAATGTCTCGAGGAGAGCGAACTCTCCTTGAGACCTTATATGTGAGTGTCGAGGATAACAAAAGTATATATCTTGTATCAGGTATACAGTTTTGTTTTTCTTACAAGCAAAGGAGAGGATCAACAATGAAGATGTTGAAATGGCTTGATGAACACTTTGAAGAACTTTTTTTAGTCATATTCTCAATTGTTATGGTAGTTGTAATTGCTTTGCAAGTATTTATGAGATATGTACTGGATTCTTCTCTTCATTGGTCAGAGGAGCTTGCTAGATATTGTTTTATTTGGCTTGTATATATAGGGATTAGTTATGGAGTTAAGAAACAGCGCCATATTAAAGTCGATGTTGTACTTATTCTTTTAAAAGATAAGTGGAAGATTGTTCTTAATATTATTTCTAATCTTGTTTTCTTAGCGTTTGCCATGTTTATCATTTTTTACGGATACACTATTGTTAGCAAATTACTTACTTGGGGACAAACATCACCTGCATTACAGATTCCAATGGGGCTTGTTTATTTGGCGACACCGCTTGGCATGGGTTTAACAGCTATTCGTATTATTCAGCAAATTATAAAGCAAGTACTGACTCTAATAGGCAAGCATAGTTTTGAAGTGAAGACGGAACAAGAATTAATTTTCGCAAAGAAAAATGATGGCAATTTTGACGAAATCGTTAATCGTTAGGAGGGGACTATTGTGGCTGCAGCAGTTTTATTCGGTAGCTTTACATTGTTTTTGTTATTAAGTGTTCCTATAGGGATTGCCCTAGGATTTGCTACATTAGTCACGATTCTATATAGCGGTTCACTACCGTTGGACTTTCTTGCTCAAGGGCTTGTCACATCTGTTGATTCCTTTCCGCTTATGGCTGTCCCATTTTTTATATTAGCTGGTGAAATCATGGGGAAAGGTGGCATATCTGAACGGTTGTTTAAGGTAGCAAACACGATTGTGGGTAATAAAACAGGTGGTTTTGCCATCGCCACAATTTTAACATGTATGTTCTTTGCAGCCATTTCCGGTTCTGGTCCCGCCACGGTTGCGGCAATTGGTGGTATTATGATTCCCGCAATGGTCCGCCAAGGGTATGATAAAAAATTTGCAACTGCAGTCGTTTGTGCAGCGGGCTCATTAGGGGTCATCATTCCACCAAGTATTCCAATGGTTATCTACGGTGTTGTTGGAAGTACATCAATAGGTAATTTATTCATTGCCGGAATAATACCAGGGATACTAGTAGCGATAGGGCTTATCATTTGGACATATTTCTATTCTAAAAAGAAGGGGTATAGGGGACAAAGTGAAAAAAGTACGTTTATGGATTTTTTAAGAGCAACTTGGGAAGCCAAATGGGCCTTACTCGTTCCGATCATTATTCTTGGTGGAATCTATGGTGGAATCTTCACACCAACAGAAGCGGCAGTGATTGCCGTTGTCTATGGCTTAGTTGCAGGGTTGGTTCTATATCGTGAGCTTCATATAAAGGATTTACCAAAAGTGTTTATCGATTCTGCGTTAACAACTGCTACAGTGCTGATTATTGTAGGTACTGCTACTGCATTTGGTCGTTTATTAACGATTGAGCAAATTCCAGGGCAAGTCGCAAATGCAATGCTATCTATTTCTGATAATAAATTTGTTATTATTTTATTAATTACGCTGTTGCTATTAATTGTCGGCTGCTTTATGGATACGTTAGCAGCGATTATTATTTTAACACCGATTTTACTTCCAATTGCGATCAATTTAGGGTTTGATCCGATTCATTTTGGTATTGTAATGGTCGTGAATTTAGCAATTGGCTTTATTACACCACCACTTGGTGTAAATTTATTCGTGGGCTCTGGTATTTCAGGCCTTTCAATTGAATCTCTTTCAAGAGCAATTATGCCTTTTTTTGTCGCGATGGTTATTACTCTCTTATTCATCACGTACATTCCACAAATTTCATTATTGTTGATTGAATAGGTTAATGATGTGAAAGAGTTTAGGGCGGAGTCTCTAAGCTCTTTTTTGGCATAAAAACCGGAAAACGGAACCGAATCATTTGATTTATCTTGTCATTTTGGAAATCTAGCATTTGACAGGCTATTTAAACGCACTCATAATAATAATGATGTTGAATGAATCGAGGGTGAAAACAATGAAAAAGAAGCGACAACGTGTTACATTACAACAGGTTGCAGAGCATGCAGGGGTATCTAGGGCTACTGCTTCTCTTATTGTTAGAAATAGCCCGAACATATCTGAACCAACACGGAAAAAAGTTCTTGAATCAATGCGCGAGCTTGGTTATGTCTACGATCGTGTTGCTGCTAATTTACGTTCTCAGCGATCAAATACGATCGGTTTAATTATAACTGATGTTGCAAACCCTTTCTTTGCGGAGTTATTAGTAGGGGTTCATCATACATTAGAGGCGGACGGTTATACGGTTATTCTTGGTACAACCTTTGATTTAGATCATAAACAAGAACAGCTTTTGTCAACAATGCTTGAACATCGCGTTGGTGGAGTCATCCTCTGTCCAGTTTCAAAAAGTGACCCCGAAACATTAAATCGCCTCGCACAATGGGATATTCCAATTGTTTTAGCAGTTAGAGAGATTCCAGGTGTTGAGTATGATTATGTGGGGATTAATTATAAAGCTGGTACGGAAATGGCACTGAACCATTTAATTAAGAAAGGTCATAGACGGATTGCTTTTCTTGGCGGATTATCTGAATCCTCTGCATGGCAAGCGAGAAAACAAGGATATTGCCACGCTTTAGAACAGGCAGGTATTGAAATAGATGAATCCTTAATAGTAGAAAGTGCAGCTGCAAGAGAAGGTGGAGCAGAATCGATAAATGTCGTATTACAGAATCAGAATCCACCCACAGCTGTTTTCTGCTTTAATGATTTAGTTGCGTTTGGAGTAATGGAAGGTCTAAGAGAAAAGGGGTTAACACCTGGTAAAGATATAGATGTAGTAGGGTTTGACAATGTCCGTGAAGCGGCATTAACAAATCCATCACTTACTACGATTTCATCGTTTGCCCGTTTAATTGGTAGTAACGCTGCAGAGCTTTTGCATAAACGAATTCTTAACTCTGAATTAGAACGGAAGCATATCATATTAGAACCTGAGCTTGAGGTACGAGACTCAACAGGAAGCAAAGGATAAATAAGCGATAGCGCTTGTTTATCCTTTTTTAATGAAAAGTATAGTAGATGATTACTCTATTTAAGCGGGGCTTTACGAAGTTATTAATTACTAGTAACGGGGTCCTCGAAGTGGATTAATGGAAAAAAGTGAGCGCATAGGCAACGAAAACACCAATTGCTATGTATAGAAGAGCAAAGGGTAGGTTCCACATTCCTAATCGGTAGGGGTTTATTTTTAACGAATCCGCTAAAATTGAAACGGATAAGTTATAAGGACTGTATAAAACTGTCGATAAGCTACAAGTAATGAGAACGACCGCTAAAGAAATGGTAGAAATGTTGAGAATAACCGGATTAAGCATTTCTATCAGTAACGTTAACGAGACAAGTGGATGAAATCCAATCAGGGAAGTCAGAAGAAAGAAACTAGCAATGATAACATATAGCAAAAGCGTTCTTGCTGAATGAGTTATAAATATCTCCTGCAAAAATGATAAATATCCTGATTTTGAAAGCATCTCTACAAAGAAACCAGCACTTATAAACATAAAGTAATAGTTAGATAACCCTTTCGTTCGTTCCTGCCAATGAGGAAATGAAAGCCGAAAAAAACGTCTCCTTTTCTTTATTATGAATGCCCAGCCAATTGTAACTGGCAAGATAAGAATCACAATCGAAAGTAAGTAGCCTTTATTAAAAATATAGTTAAAAAGTGAGACAAGAACGATAAACATGAATAATAAGACGAGCATCTCCCTAATATTACGATACAGTTCCTTTTGAGAAAGAATGGTATCACTTTCATACTGTAATGGGACTGCCCGATATTGATAAGTTGCTCGTATCCAATCAATGCTAACGGCAATCAGTAAAATCGAGATGACTATCGGAAACAGCTGAAAATAACTTTTACCTGTGACATCAAGAGACGTGACGACCATGACCTCCATTGGGCTCCATGTAAGGCAGAGTGCGTAAGCACGTAATAAATTTTGTGAGTAAAACTTATCAGCAACTTTTCTTGGCAAGGACGATAAAGATTTACTTAACGAACGTTTTAGTAGTGGCAAAGTGCCGATATTAAGAAATAAACCAAGCAAATGACACACGAAAAAACTTCGACGATATAATGTCCCAGTGCTAGTGACCCCTTGCTCAATAAACATTCTTAATTTAGTATCATAGCGCCCAACACGTATTAAGGAGTTGAGAAAGGGTAAAAGGAGAAAGAGCCCGAGAATACCAAGCATCGTTTCAAAATGGAGAAAGAAAGAATAAAAAGAATCGCCGGAACGGAAAAATAAGCCCACACCAATGATGAAGAATACAGTACCAGAAATACGATATAAGCCCTTTGCGTAATAAGCAGCCATCATTAATGCAGCAAACGCCATCATTCCGATTGTAAGTGAAAGCAAAGGATGGGTGGTAAAACGTGAAATGATAAATAGGACAATAACAAGGGTGTAGAGAGTGATTCTCATTGCGTATCATTCCTTTCTAAATAATTGAAATAAAAAGATGAGTATTTTTTCAGATAAGTAGTTGCACAACGATTCAATATGTCGTAACATGATGTTAACGGTTTCATTAGATCGATCTACTAATAGTATACAAGATTATTAGACCGATCTAAAAAATTTTTTTCGTTTCATTAGATCGATCTACTAATTGCGAGTAAAATAACGAAGGAGTAGGTGAACGTGATGTTGACAGCAAGCCCTTATATTAACGGTACATGGATTTCTTCAGAAAATCGTGAACAGGTCGAAATTAAAAGCCCGTATACAGGTGACACGATCGGACATCAAGTATTAGCAACTAGTGATGATGTAGAGAGCGCACTTGCAGCAGTCTATAAAGCGAAATCAGAAACTGCTAGCATTCCTGCATTTGAACGTTCGAGGATTCTTAAAAAAGCGGCGTTTTTGTTAGAGGAACAAAAAGAGAAATTTGCCAAATTAATATCACTTGAACTTGGAAAACCCATAAAAAACACATTAGACGAAGTTGCACGTTCAATTGAAACATTAGAACTCTCCGGGGAAGAGGCCAAACGATTAACAGGTGAAACGATTCCTGGTGATGCGTCAGAGCGTGGCGTCAATTCTCATGCGATTATTTTTCGGGTGCCAGTTGGCGTTATTGCCGCGATTACCCCGTTTAACGCTCCGTTAAATTTAGTGTGCCATAAAGTTGGTCCAGCCTTTGCAGCAGGAAATACAACGATTCTTAAACCGGCTCCGCAAACGACATTAATTGCGACTGAATTTCTAAAACTCATGCATGAAGCTGGTTTGCCAAACAATGCGGTGAACATGGTTTTAGGAGGAGTAGAAACGGGGCAACAAATTGTCAAGGATGATCGAGTCAATGTTATTTCATTTACGGGCGGAACGGTGGCAAGTAAAAATATTTGTGACTTAGCAGGAATGAAAAAAGTATTGCTGGAGCTCGGGGGTAATGCGGCAACTGTCGTTCATGAAGATGCCGACCTAGAATATGCTGCGCAGCTAGCAGCAAAAACGGGCTTTAGTAACTCAGGGCAAAGCTGTATTTCTGTGCAGCGTTTATATGTTCAAAGGTCTGTTGTGTCGAAGTTCTCTGAGCTGTTAAAAGAAGAAATTCTTAAATTAAAAGTCGGCAACCCATTGTTACCTGATACGGATGTAGGGACGCTCGTTGATGAAAAGGCAGCAAATCGTATTTCCGCTTGGATTGAGGATGCAGTATCTCAGGGAGCGACGGTTGCTTGCGGCGGAAAGCAAAACGGTGCTTCTGTTGAACCGACGTTGCTAATAAATCCTCCGAAAACAGCGAATGTTGTATGCCAAGAAGTGTTTGGTCCACTTGTGAGTATTCTTCCTTACGATACGATTGATGAAGCAATTGCTGAGGCGAACGATTCAGACTTTGGATTACAAGCAGGGCTTTTTACGAATCAAATGGATACAGCCTATAAGTTTGCCAATGCGCTTCATGCAGGGGGAGTTGTGATCAATGGAACATCAAACTTCCGCTTAGACCATTGGCCATACGGCGGCGTGAAGAATAGTGGAATTGGTCGGGAGGGTCCAAGGTTTGCGATTGAAGATATGACAGAATCAAAAATGATCGTATTCCGAGTTCCTCCTTCCCGAAATTAATGCACAAAGCTCGTTGCTTTCCTAAGAGAGTAGCGAGCGAGTGTATTCTGAGAACGTTTAAAAAAGAATAACATTCGCTCTTTTAAGTGTTCTCGAAAAATGAATGGCCGATAAGCGGCCTTAGTATGGTGGTGAACAACAGTGTTGAGCTTATATTTAAACAATCCATCTCAGTTAGAGCTTAAAGAATTTCCTTCTGTCTCTTCCCTAACAGCAGATGAAGTAAAGATTAAATTAATTTACGGTGGCATTTGTGGTTCTGATGTTGGTGTATATAGAGGAAAAATTCCACATGCAATTTACCCGGTTCGACCTGGTCATGAACTAGTAGGGACGATCATTGAAGCAGCCGAACAG
Source organism: Halalkalibacter urbisdiaboli (assembly GCF_002156385.1). GTDB lineage: Bacteria > Bacillota > Bacilli > Bacillales > Bacillaceae_D > Halalkalibacter_A > Halalkalibacter_A urbisdiaboli. The sequence goes on along the minus strand of NZ_MVJM01000002.1, from coordinate 1,171,397 downwards.
GCAGTACTTCCAGTTGGAACAAGGGTCGTCATTGGACCAAATACGTTTTGCAGCGAGTGTGAATATTGCCAAAAAGGGCTTACAAATATTTGTGTGCACAAGGAATCATTAGGCGTCAATAAAGATGGTGGTTTTTCTGAGGAATTTGTCATTTCATCAAAATTCGTTATGCCAATACCAGACCACTTATCAGATGAGCAAGCAGTGTTAATTGAACCATTTTCCGTTATCGTTCATGCGTTAGAGAAAGTAGCGATAAAAAAAGGCACATCTGTAGCTATTATTGGCTCTGGTACGGAGGGGATGTTAGCCATTTCATTAGCCCATTTCCTAGGGGCTGATATTACAGCTATAGACATAAATGAGGATAAATTAACGAAGGTCGAAAACAGTTTTCAAGGTGTGAAAACAGCGCTTCCAGCTGACGTTTCAGAAAATACGTATGAGGTTGTAATTGAGGCAGCGGGGGTTGCTGCATCGGTTGCTCAAGCGATTGAGATTGTGAAGCCGGGTGGTGACATCGTGCTAGTCGGGATGGCGCCTGAAGCAAATCTGCCAGTTGTTCGAATCGTTCGTAAAGAAATCACTCTATACGGCTCGATTATTTATAACTTTCCGGCTGATTTTCAAAAAAGTGTTGAGTTCTTATCTCAAGACAGCTTTAATGCCGAACCAGTGATCTCAAAAATTCTTCCTTTTAAAGATTATGCAACGGCTTATGAAGATGCAGTCTCTGGAAAGTACGGAAAAATCATCTTGAATTTTAAGGAGGAAGAGTAATCATGAAAAAGCTAGTTTCTCACTTATTAGTAAAATATCTTGAAGAACGTGGTGTTGAACATATATTTGGCCTTTGTGGTCACACGAATATTGCTGTCTTAACCGAGTTAGAAAAAAGTTCGATTCGTTTTATAAATGTTCGTCATGAACAAATTGCTTCAACAGCAGCAGATGGTTATGCACGCGTAACAAAAAAAGCCTCCGTTGTGTTAAGCCATGTTGGCCCAGGTTTAACAAATGCAGCAACAGGTGTCGCAAATGCAGCACTTGATTCGATTCCGATGGTCGTCATTGCTGGTGATATTCCAAGCCATTATTACGGCAAGCATCCTCACCAAGAAATTAACCTCCATTCTGATGCGGCTCAAGTAGATGTTTATAAGCCGTTTGTAAAGCGGGCATGGAGAGTGGAACGTCCAGAACATATGGCAGAAATCCTTGAAAAAGCATTCCAGCTTGCTGAAAGTGGCAATCCAGGTCCTGTGCTTGTTTCTGTACCAATGGATATTTTCTCTAAAGAAGTTGAAGAAGCAACCTTTGAGCGTGTAAAGCATCATACGAAGCAGCTTGAGAAGCCGTCGATTGACGATGTAACAGCAAAGAAAGTCGTAGAAACACTCGTAGCTGCAAATAAACCAGTTATTTACGTTGGGGGCGGTGTCGTTCTAGCTGATGCGACAGAGGAATTAAAAGAGCTAGTGGACCATCTTGGGATTCCGGTAGCCCACTCCTTAATGGGCAAAGGAGTATTACCAGATGACCATCCGTTAACACTTGGCATGACTGGATTCTGGGGTACAGCCTTTATTAATGAAAAAACAAGAACCGCGGATTGGATTTTAGGCTTAGGAACTCGTTTTGCTGAAGCAGATAGTAGCTCTTGGGAGAATGAATACACATTTGATATTCCAAATGCAACGAAATTAATGCAAATAGATATTGACCCTAGTGAAATTGGCCGCAATTATCCGGCAGACATAGGAATTGTTGCTGATTTAAAGCAAGCATTAAAGGTCATCAACCGTGTGGCGAAAGAGCTTTATCCGCAAGGGTTTAAAAACGAAGCGCTAGAACAGGAAATTGCTCAGGTTCGTGCTGACTTTAAAGAAAGCAATAAGCAGTTTGAAACCGATCATGCATTTCCGATGCAGCCACAACGAATTTTAAGTGAAGTACGTGAAGTTATGCCAAGAGATGCCTTTATCACGACAGATGTAGGCTGGAATAAAAATGGTGTCGGCCAGCAGTTCCCGATTTATACTCCAGGTTCTGTATTAACTCCAGGTGGTTTTGCGACGATGGGCTTTGGGGCTCCGGCTGCTCTTGGTGCGAAAGTCGCGCACCCTGATAGAATCGTTGTTTCTTTAGTAGGTGATGGGGGCTTTGGACAAAATCCAGCGTTACTCGCAACGGCAGTCGAAGAAAACATCCCTGTTATTTGGGTGATTATGAATAATTACGCATTTGGAACCATTGCTGGTTTACAAAAAGCTCATTTTGGAACAACACTCGGAACCCTTTTCCAAATTGATGGGGAAAACTATTCACCTGATTACGCGTTGATTGCCAAAGCGTATGGTGCTGAGGGCATTAAAGTAAATACAGCTGAGGAATTTAAGCCTGCGCTTGAAAAGGCAATTGCGATGAATAAGCCTGTTGTTATTGATGTGCCAATGATAAACAACCCAACGCCAACTGCTGGGCATTGGAACATTATGGACATCTATTCACCAGATAAAAAGGTACATCATGTAACGACGTAATAAAGTTTTATAAACGTAACGTCTTGATGTAGAACGAAGACAAAACCATCTGAGCCTAGGTCGAAGATGGTTTTTGTCTATACAAGTTTCATAGAAAAAAAGATTGGGGGAACACGCATGACACCACAATTTTCCCTTGCTCATCTTACGGCCATAGGTTGTGCACCTCCTGAGCTTACCTATATTGCTGCCCGAACTGGGTACGATTTTGTAAGCCTACGTCCAATTTATATGGGACTCCCAGGGGAACCCAACTATGCTTTAGCAGAAAAAAAGGAAATGTTACGTGATACGAAAAGAGCCCTTTCTCGAACAGGTTTACAAGTGCTAGATATTGAATTAGCCCGTATTCTAGATGAGGTTGATCCGCAAACCTACGAACCAGCCTTAGAAGTTGGTGCAGAGCTGGGGGCACGCCATGTGCTTAGTAGTATTTGGACGGATGATCGAAATGTAGCGATTGAACGGTTTCACCAGCTTTGTGAATTAGCTAAACCGTATAATTTAACTATTGAACTCGAGTTTTTGCCGATTGCGAGTGTCTATAATCTAGCGGGGGCTATCGATGTACTCCAAACTGTAAATCAGGAGAATGCGGGTTTAATGATTGATGCCCATCATTTCCATCGCTCAGGAGACAAAGTAGAGGATTTGGATGCTGTACCACGCGAATGGTTTCGCTATTTTCATTTATGTGATGCTACAAAGAATATTCCAACGAATAAAGAAGAAGTCGCTCGAATCCTTCGTGAGGAACGCTTGTATGTTGGTGAAGGTGGAATTGACGTCGCTAGTATGATTAATAGAATTCCAGAAATCCCTTACTCAATCGAGCTTCCAAACAATAAACGTGCGAAGGCTTTAGGATACGAAGAATTTTCTAGACGATGTTTAATTTCTGCAAAAAACTATTTAGCCGCACATCCGAGAAAATATGAATCTCCATGCAGATAACGAGAGAAGTGATTTGTTTAAACAGAATAAAAAAGGTAAAATATTGATAGCCCTAGTATAGGGTTGAAATCCGCCCTAAGTTCAGTAGAAGGAGGCGACATTTTGGAAGCATTAGAAGCTGTCAAACATACATTAGACATTTTGAGTAGTTTTTCAAAACGAAAAAAAGAGCAAACCATTGCAGAAATATCATCTAAAATCAATCTACCTGAAGCTGATATAAGGCCATTACTTGAGATTCTTGAAGAAAAAGAAATAATTGAATATTTAGAGAGAAACTCAAAATATAAACTAACACATAACGTGTATTATATTGGTCATGTTGCTGGTTCATCCTTATATTTACGTGATATCGCTTATCCAGTCATGGAGAAAATTAGAGACAAAACAAATCAAACGGTGAATTTGTATCTTCTCCGTGAAAATTACCGTATTTGTATTGAACAGTGCAAAACCTCTGATAAACTAGAGGGATTAATCGAAATTGGGGAAAGTCTGCCTTTGTGGACGGGGGCAAGTGGTAAGGTGCTCTTAGCTTTTCAAACGGAAGAGTTTCAGAAAGAAATTTTTCGTGTGATTCCTCCAGAGGTTAAAATAGTCGAAATTAATGAAGAACTTCAAAAGGTACGTGAACAAGGTTATTATTGGGAAGTAAATGTCCGTAATAGTGGCTATTCTGCGATTGCATTTCCGATATATGATGTAGATGGCAAAGTCATTGCAAGCATCTCAATTTCTGGTCCAACCGGACAATTTACGCGAGAATTTGTGAACCAATACGAAACGTATTTAAAGGAACAATGCCTAGACATTTCAAAGCAGTTCGGATTTAGAGAGGAATAATGTATAAATAGTGTGAGGATGTTTCAAAAGGGCAAAGAAGCTCCAATGGCTCCATTCGCTACGCATAAGGCGCTTTTTAAAAGGTGTAGCGATTACACTTGTATGAGGGTTTGTCTCAAAAGGTGAAAATTGACCTTTTGAGACAAACCCTGTTTTTTTACTAGAGAGCTTCGTCATTAATTTGATCTTGCCAACTCATTTTTTATCTAATATACTTTAAAGCATAAAAGCACAAAAGTGACCTTTTGAAAATAGGTAAAGTCGTTTACAAATAACTAGTCACCGTTTAAAATAGATGAATTAATGGGTTAAACTAGGGGGGATTTATATGATATCTTCATTAAAAGCAGCTGATTTAATAGGAACAGAAGAGATAAATCAACAACCACTTATCTGTGCACCGTTAGTTGGAAAAAATGATACTGACATTTTAAATGAATTAACAAACATTCGCTATAAAAAGCCTGATGTTATTGAATGGCGAGCTGATTTTTATGAAGATATTTGTGATCGTGACAAAGTCTTTCATATCCTCCAAACGATGAAGTCAAAGGTCCCGAACATCCCAATTCTTTTTACAATCCGTTCTGTACATGAAGGTGGGGAATCGATCGAGTTAACAGAAAGAGGGAAAGTAAGTTTATTAGCAGCACTTTGCTGTCGGGGGTTAGTTGACATTATTGACTACGAGCTACGTAATGACGTAGACAGTATTCATTACTTACGGCAAATTTCATTACGCTATAATATCCAAATGATTCTTTCCTATCATAATTTTAAGAAAACACCTGAATGCAGTGAAATTGTTGAGATGTGCAAGAAAATGGACCATTTAGATGCAGATTTCGTTAAAGTGGCCGTTATGCCAAACAACATGGATGACGCCCTAGAGCTTCTTCGTGCCACAAACGAAGTGAAAAAGAGCATCAATGCCAAGTTAGTCACGATTTCGATGGGCAAATTCGGAGCTGTTAGTCGATTGTTTGGTTGGGTATTCGGTTCAGCTATGACCTTTGGAATTGGCGAACAAAGCTCTGCCCCAGGTCAAGTTCCGGTTGAAGACGTAAGAAGGGTGATTGAAATCACTTCAAAATATATGAACTAGAATAGCTTTGCAAAGACCACAGTGTTTTAACTGTGGTCTTTTTTTATTTATAAAGAGGGAAAAACGTACCCTTTTCTAAAATTTAAGGTTGATTACTAGAACGATCTAATAATATAATTAAAGAAATTGGACTAACCAATAGTCCAAATTTGTACTGAAGGGGGTGCGCGATGTCTGAGCAGACGTTTTCTGCTGTAAAGAGTGAACGAATTTACGAGAAGATTGTTCAACAACTTCGTAACCGCATTGATGAAGGTAAGCTTCAGCCCGGAGACCGTTTACCGGCAGAGCGTGCTTTAGCTGAAACGTTAGGTTGCAGTCGAACGTCGTTACGCGAGGCATGTAGAGTATTAGAGTCAGAGGGTTTGATTGTTTCTAAACCTGGTGGCGGTCGTTATATTCAACAAGCAAATCAACGCTTACAGCTAGATTATCAATATAATACGGTCGGGATACTTGAAAAATCAGCGATTATCTATTTCCTAGAGGCAAGAGAAGTACTTGAGCCGAAAATAGCGGAACTGGCAAGCCAACGGGCGACGGAAGATAACATTAAGAAAATGGAAGACGTTTTAATGAAGATGGAAGAGAAACTGAAATTTCCCGATGAATTAGTTGAAGCCGATAGCAGCTTTCACCTTGCATTAGCGGAGGCATCGCAAAATTTTGTGTTCACATCGATGATGCAATCAAATTTAAATATGATTAGACAGGTAAGAAGAAATACACTTCATTCAGAACAGCGTTATCGAACATCACTTGCTGAACACAAGGCAATTTTGGAAGCGGTTAAAAAAGGAGATGCAGCAGCTGCTGTAGCGGCCGTCCATATTCATTTACAGCATATAAGAGAACATGTTTTAGGAGAGTTTCCTGAAGAAAAAGAATAGGAGAGTGAGAGAAATGAAAGGCATAAATGGACCATTAACAGGTGTGCAAATTTTAGATATTTCGACAATGATTGCTGCGCCATTTGGAGCAACATTACTTGCTGATTTAGGTGCAGAGGTTACAAAGGTTGAGCTTCCGGGTAAGGGTGATACATTGCGGACAGTTGGCCCATGGAAGGATACAGAGCCCCTTCGTTGGCCGGGTCTTGCTCGAAATAAAAAATCGGTTACCCTAGATATCCGCTCGGAGGAAGGGAAGGAAATCTTCAAAAGATTAATTGCGAAAATGGATGTGTTAATTGAAAATTTCCGACCCGGGACATTAGAGAAATGGGGCTTGGGCTATGAAGAATTAAAAAAGGTGAACCCTAAGCTCGTTATGGTACGTGTTTCTGGCTACGGTCAAACCGGCCCGTACCGTGAAAAGGCTGGGTTTGGAACGCCGTGCACTGCGTTCAGTGGCCATACGTCGATTCAAGGATATCCGGATCGTCCGCCAGTAAGTCCATCTTATTCACTGTTAGATTATATAACAGGTGTATATGTGGCATTTGCAACGGTAGCTGCAATGTATAATCGGGACGTAAATGATCTTGATGAAGGTCAAATTGTTGAAATGGGACTGTACGAATCGATTTTTAGAATGCTTGAATTTTTAATTGCTGAATATGACCAAAACGGAAAAGTTAGAGAAAGAAGTCCAGGTCTAGCAGGGCATTCAAGTCCAGCTGGTACGTATGAAACGAAGGATGGTAAGTTTGTTGTTTTAGTATGTAGTACGGACTCGACCTTTAACCGTCTAGCAGAGGCGATGGAGCGGCAGGATATGCTTGAGGACGAACGATATTATACGAATGCAGTCCGTTTAAAAAATGATGCATCTGTTCAAGAAATAGTTTCAGAATGGATAAAAGGCTATACCCAAAAAGAGTTAACAAAAAAGCTAGATTCGTTTGGCGTTCCAGTAAGCCCAATCTACACAATTGAAGATATTTTTGATGATCCACAATACAAAGCGAGAGAAAACATCGTTGAAGTGGAGCATCCACGCTTAGGGAAGATAAAGGTGCCAGGTGTTGTACCAAAATTCTCAAAAACACCAGGAAAGATTCGTCATCGTGCTCCGGATCTAGGCGAGCATACCGATGAGATTCTAAAAAGCCTTATTGATGTTTCTGACGAAGAGCTAGCGAGCTTAAGAGAGAAAGGGGTCATTTAAATGTTATTACCTAGTCAAGTCAAGATTTGTGAAGTTGCGCCTCGTGACGGGTTTCAGGCAGAAGCAGAGTGGATTCCAACGGAGCAAAAGGTTCATATTATTAGGCAATTGGCGACAACAGGTATCCAATCATTAGAAATCACCTCCTTTGTTCACCCAAAAGCAATCCCGCAGCTAAAGGATGCAGCAGAGGTTGTGGAGCAGTCACAAGATTTGACGGATATTAAATTCCGGGCACTTGTTCCGAATGTTAAAGGGGCGGAACGAGCAATCAATGTTGGCATCAAAAAGCTAAAGCTGATGTTATCGGCAACCGATTCTCATAGTTTATCGAATGCGAATAGTAAGGTTGTAGAAGCGCAAAATCATCACGCGACTACGATTGAATTTGCCCAAAAAAACAATGTTCAAGTAGGTGGATCGATTTCCGTAGCTTTTGGCTGTCCGTATGAGGGAAGAGTTCCTATAGACCGTTTAATGTCAATAGTAGATCGATATAATAAATTTGGCGTTTACGAAGTGTCATTAGCCGATACAACCGGGATGGCGGATCCGATTCAAGTATACGAAACGTTAGGTGCTTTAAAAACGATGTTCCCTACAACAACGTTCTCAATGCATTTTCATAACACAAGAGGTATGGCATTAGCGAATGTGTATGCAGCCCTTCAACAAGGAATTGTTCACTTTGATAGTTCAATTGCTGGTCTAGGAGGCTGTCCATATGCACCAGGTGCTTCAGGTAACGTTGCTTCAGAGGATTTAGTTCATATGCTCCATCAAATGGGGATTGGGACAGGAATTAATCTAGACCAAATGATCGCTGTTGCTAAAGATACGAAGGAAATTCTCGGTCATGATGGGGGAAGCTATATGCTTCAAGCTGGCCCGTGTTCAGCATTACATCTTAAGCCGAAAGGACAAGAGAAGGTCGAGAAGTAAACAGAAGATAGCCTACTAGAAGATAGTAGGCTATCTTCAAAAAAGGATTGTACATACTCATATGTTGGTGTGGACCCGTTTTATTAGAGAGAAAAAGGAATAGACCAAAATCTTACTAGATATATTGTCGAATATCAACGTTTGATTTCAAACTCCTTCTCAACTCTGGGAAGGAGTTATTTATTGTTTTGTTCACTATTTTTTTTCCAATTTTCAGCATAATCCTTTAAAATTTTATTTACTTGGTTTGAAAACTTTCGACTTTCTTCAATACATATTTTCTCTATGTCCTCTAAAACATCCTTACTAATAGTAATTGTTTTTCTTATCTTCTCAGGCAAAATCGATTACCTCCTTTCCCTGAATATCCTTAATATAGCACAAACACAACATATGATAAAGTATGAATTAGTAACATTTAATAAGTTTTAATATGAATAAATCATACTTTATCATATTTTATAAGAAAAAGTATTACTTTTTGTAGGTAAATTATGCTATAATTAGGATAGATTTAAGAAAATAATAATTGAAAAATGAGGAGTTGGTTTTGTTGAAACTAGGTAGTTTGGTTCACTGGGGATTAATTCTTTTATTAGTTTTTTTATTGGTAAACGGTATAGTAGATAGTTTTAATAATGTTAAAGGTGGAGTTAGAACAGATATGTCAGAAATTATGGCCGGAGAAAAAAACACCAACGTTGAGCATCCTCTTCAGTTGTTCAACAACACAGGTAAAGCTATTGAAACTGAAGTAGACAAAGGAGTTAGCTTAATTTCAACATTCATTTCAATACTTATGTTTATTGCCTTATGTTTTGGTGGATTTTTCTTTTACCATTTAAATAAAAATATACGAACTTATTAGGAGGAATTTTCAATATGAAAAAATTAGTTTTAACTTTTGGACTAGCTACTGCAATATTTTCAGCTGCTTCAACTGGAACCTTAGCTGAAGAACACAACCAAGTATGGAGTGAAATCAATTATGAAGTTGATGCAACTATTAATTTAGAAGGTGTTAAACATTTCAAGGATCTGCCAACTGATTACTCTGATTTACTATTAACTTCTTCGTATGCTGGATACAAATTTCAGCAAAGTAACATCATTTCTGCTTTTATCCTCCAAGGAAATCTGTATATGCGTTATCAAGATTATATAAATATGATTAAGCCAGATAAAGTGGTATACGAGCCAGCTGAATATCCAACTATTAGTCATTTTAAACTTCAAATTGAAAAAAATGGCCAATCAATCGAACTTAAACAGTATGATAACGAAATACTTATTAATAACTCTGAAGTAAAAGAAATACCTGAACCTATTGTCGCAGATTTCGATGAAGTTACAACATACATTCCTGTAAGAGCTGTAACAGAAGCGTTAAATCTTGATTTAAAATATCACCCTAGTTCTATGTATGACGGTCCTGTAGTTGTAATTAAATAAATTAAACGTCCCAATTAGGTAGAGCCTATTGGGACATTTTTTTGAAACGAAAGTAAAAGCTGTTTAACGTCCCATTTACATATCCCACAATTACAGATAAAATATAAATTAGAAAGAAGGGATTTTATGATTTATGGATATGCTCGTGTTTCTTCCACTGATCAAAATTTAGACAGACAGATTAAATCCTTGTTAGATGCTAATTGTGAAAAAATATTTGAGGAAAAAATAAGCGGAGCAAATAGGGATAGACCTGAACTAAATAATATGCTTAACCAGTTAAAGGAAGGTGATACTATTATTGTTCATAGTTTAAATAGAATTAGTCGTTCAACTATCGATTTATTACAGTTAGTAGATGAATTAAAACAAAAAAAGGTTTCCTTAAAGTCAATAAGTGATACCTGGCTTGATACAACATCAAACAATCCTTTTAGTGAATTTTTACTAACTGTTATGAGTGGACTTGTTCAATATGAACGACAAATGATTAAGCAAAGTCAGCTTGAAGGAATAGCAGCTGCAAAAATAAAAGGAAAATATAGAGGAAGACCAAAAAAATTCAATAGTAAACATCCTGGATTAACTCATGCAATCGAACTATATAATAAGGGAGATAAAACTGTAAAAGAAATATCTGAAATTACAAAGGTTTCAAAAAGTACTCTATACAGATTTATTCACCAAGAAAAATAATGTTTTGTTTTCCTCTGAATTAAGCAATATCCATTTTCTTGCACAGTATAACAGTTTATCTTATACAAAATGGAAGCTTGTTATAAAATAACGGGTTATGAATAAATGAAAAAACCTTGCTAAGTTTTTTCTCCCTGTAAACTAGGAATATGCAATTAATTTCCATATAAAGTGAGGATACCGACTGGCATTTTTTAGGAGGAATTATGAAATTTTCGAAATGGATTTTATTAATTATCTTTACTTTTATCATTTTATATTTTCTATTCTTTAATAATAGAACTTTAGAAGACATAATCGAGTCAAACCACAGTTACATCGAGGCAGAAAATGCTTCTATAATAAATCATCTTGACTCGATATCCTATGATGATATTCAAAAAAGTAAAAACGCTACAGTAACCTTGTCTAATAGACATAGGTTTGGGAATAATATTAATAGTCAGATTGATTATATTTCTTTAGATAGCCAAGGTGAATTTACTATTTTAAGCATTACCTTAACTCAACAATTTAAAAAAGGAAATCATTATTTAGTTCCCGCGGAAATTATAAAATTGAATAATGATTATCAATATGAAAAGATAATCGATCTAGAAATATTGGATTCAAACAAAAATAATATACTAAAAAAGATTGAAGAGAAAAAATTCGGTGAATATAAAATTTATATTGATAAGAAATCTGCACTACATAGTAAAAGGTTAGATGTTCGTCTTAATGATTATAAGGTTTTAAATGTTGAATAAGTCTCTTTAATTATATATTCTTAACAAAAAAGGATATCCCAAATATGGAACAGTCCTTTTTTTGTTAGTTTTCTACCTTAATAGGAAAATTAAAGTAATTAGCCTTCTGGCTATATACTGTATAGGTATTGTAATTAGCAGTAACTTGTGTAGAATAATTAAATTCAGTACGTGAATGTAAGTATTTATCTCCTGTACCAATATTATTGTAGTTTGTATTCATCTCGATAAATGTTACATATGATTTCTCTGACTTATTCCAAAGGACATCAGCATCATCTTTATATGCCACAGTTGAGCTCCATGAAAAGTCATACGTTAAATCAGATGTGTAGTTACCATTGGTTGAAACTTGACTAACTACAATGGGTATTTGTTGTACCCCAAGCCATTGTCCAAAATAAAATGGAAGAGGTACTCGTTTGCTACCAGATTTGGGGTCTAAATTTCTAAATGATGCAGCTTCATTTGTCCATAATCTAGATGTATAGTTAACTACTTTACTAGTCCCACTCTTTACTGAATAATACCAATGATCTTCCCACTCATCCTCAACATGCCCAGTATCTGTAGTACTTCTGATTGATATCCAAGGAGCATCTCCTCTTTTTATAGTAGACTCAGAGCTAACTCCTGTTTGAATACCATCTGTTCTATTGACTCCTACCCATTCCCAGTAGTCAGTGCTACTACTAATAGACATCATTGGTTCTTCTATATTACCATCATTAAAGTCTTCATTCGTAGCGCTTGGGTCTTTTAACGAGTTTTTATTTCCAATACTTTGTAATTTAACTACTGGAGAAGAATTATCAAAATGATATGTTACACCATTTAGTAATTCCTCATAATCTTCATTTTCATAAGTTTCAATAGTGACAGTCGCACTATATCTATTCTTATTTTTTGGCTCTTTCATTAGTATAGCTGTAAAAGTTTTCAATTTATCTTGTGAATCAATTCCCTCATAAATTAATACATCTAAATCGTCGTTCTTATCAACTATTTGTCCTTTTAAGCTATAACTATTTTTACTTTGATCCGTAATCTCTGCTTCAAACGTTTCCTTATCAACGGAAAATTTTCCCTTTACAGCTTTTCCTCTAGTAATCTTATGATGTTCATTATTTGCTTCTGTTAATGTGTAATCTTGAATACCTGTAGGATGTACCAAGATTTTCTCACTATTATCCGCGAAAACAGAATTAATAGGAATAACAAATAATAAAAATGATAAAGTTACCAAAAGCAAAAACCTCATATAAATTCCTCCTTTTTTGTAAAATCATATACTATTTAAGCATAAAACACATAAAATGTAAAATTTTATGTGTTTTAATTTGATAGATGTGTATTCTTTTTTAATTTTGGTTTCATAATATTTATAATTAAGGAGGCGTGTCAAAATGAATAAAAAGACATTATCATTATTCTCAGTTTTTTTTCTTATAATTAGTATATTCTCTATTACTGTATTTGCTAATTTAGATACAGAAAAAAAAGATATAAAATGGGTTAAAGGTTCTTTACCGGACACAACTTTAGACGAGTTAGTTGAAGAAGCTGATATAATTGCTAAGGTGAAAATAACCGAATTAAAAAGCGTCATTGAAGAACCAGATGGTTTCATGAGTGCAACTGTATTTGGTGGTAAAGTCAAAAAGTATTATGAGAATAACACCGCTAACGAAGATGACATTACTCTATTCCAAGCAGGGTCACCTGAGTGGCAATTCTATGAAAACCCACTTTTAGAAGTTGGAAAAACCTATATCTTATTTTTAAAAGAACATGATGTACCTGGCGAAGGTAAAGCTCTAGCAATGGTTTCAGAAGGATACGGTAGGTATTTGGTTGAAAATAATAAAGTCAAAGCTCATCTAAAACCAAAACAAAGTATTTTTAAAGAAGAAAATTTGGTGGATTTAGGAAGTTTTGAAGAAGATTTTAAAAAGAAGATAAAGGAAAAACATAAAGCTAATAACTAAACATTACCTTAACAGGTATATAAAGCTGTTGCTAAAGATAAAAGTCTACCTTTTTAGGTAGACTTTTTCTTTAATTAATGTGCTTGTCTTACTGTCAGAATTCCATTCTCTTTATTTAAATATATGGACGTATCCTCTACAATTGGTAATCCGTAGTGAATTGCAAAGTCGAAAAGGAGAAATTCTTCCCGAAGACATGATGTTTCTTGATTTACAAATGATTGTCACACTCGGACTACAAAAAACTGTTAATACAGTTTTAGAGCGAGAGGTAAAACGTCTATTGACTTCAAATGGAATTGCTTTAGATAGCATTAATCCCAAAAAGAAATAAAAAAGAGATTCTAATAGTTAGAATCTCTCAGCCTGTCGACAAAGTCTCGCGTCGACAGGCTTTTTTGTGATTAGAGAGGGGGTTGCCATGACTAGTCGCTTCGAATCCGCTCCCGGGATGGGGGGCACGCTTTCCGCAGGCGGGCGTGGAACTAACCGGCTCCGCCGGTGGATTTCCACCTGCCCTTCCTCCTGCAGGAGTCGGCCCTCCCATCCCGTCCGCTTTTTTAGAGGAGACATGAGAATCCCCTTACTCTTCAACCATCCTTCATACGAAGCAAATAGGAGACAGTTTACAGATTTTTTTCTATAATATGAATGAAAACAAGACTGGGGTGAATGGGGAATGATGTCAAAAAAGTTGGAAGATAAGCGGATGCAAATGGAGATGGTTTGGATTGAAAAGCTAGTTCCAGAAGACCATCTTGTTCGTAAATTGGATCACTCTATGGAATTTGATTTCATCTATGATTTGGTGAAAGATCTTTATTCTTCCGACAAAGGACGTCCTAGTATCGATCCAGTTGTTTTAGTGAAAATGGTCTTTATTCAATATATCTTTGGCATTCGGTCGATGCGTCAGACCATCAAAGAGATTGAAACTAATGTGGCTTATCGATGGTTTTTAGGATTTGGATTCGAGGATAAAATCCCTCACTTTTCTACGTTCGGAAAGAATTATGCTCGCAGATTCCGGGAAAGTGATGTGTTTGAACAGATCTTTTACCGCATTCTTCGGAATGCAATGGACAAGGGATTCGTTAATCCAGAGATTGCCTTCATTGATTCAACGCACGTCAAGGCCAATGCAAATAAGCGGAAGTTTGGAAAGAAAGTCGTCCGTTCAGAAGCACGAGCGT
>NZ_MVJM01000002.1:1054516-1156813 GCF_002156385.1 Halalkalibacter urbisdiaboli | reverse complement strand
AATCAGATTCTACCATATAGGACTACGAACCGAGAAGGCTATCGGGAGTACATATCTGATTCATCCATTTGTCAGGCTTGTCCGGTCTTACACCAATGTACCAAGAGTAAAAACCAGCAGAAGTTGGTTTTACGACACATTTGGCAGGATGCTTTGGATGAAGCCGAACACTTACGACACACAGAGGTAAATAAAGAGATTTACGCCAAGCGTAAAGAAACGATTGAACGTGTCTTTGCCGATCTCAAACAAAAGCATGGTATGCGTTGGACCAACCTAAAAGGGTTGGAAAAAAACTCAATGCAGGCGATGCTTGTTTTCGCTGCCATGAACCTAAAAAAATTAGCCAACTGGCACTGGAGGAACACCCATCCTCCAGCGTCACCAACAGACAATAGACGGAAATACGCGAAAACGCCTTTGAGAGTCATTTCTCAAAGGCGTTTTGTCTACGGTCTGAGAGATTCTAATAGTTAGAATCTCTTTTTTATTTTGTTTTAAATTAAATTTATATCTTAAATTCAACTAAAAACCACCCTTATACGCCAAGGGTGGTCTTAATGTAATTCTATCCATATATATTTTACATAAATTCCAATTTCTTTACAAATCTAAGTTGTTCGTAACCCCTACCCTACTCTAAAATTAGGTAAAATATCGTTCGGAAAAAGCTTAGGAGGCGATAGTGGTGATTGAAATTAAGGTGCCGGAGCTTGCTGAGTCCATTAAAGAGGGAACGATTGCAGCATGGTTAAAGCAGGTTGGAGACTATGTAAACCAGGGTGAATACATTGCTGAGCTTGAAACAGATAAAATGAACGTCGAAATAACCACAGAACATGCTGGTTTCCTAACAGAAATAAAAAGAGAACAAGGTGATAGTGTTGAGATTGGCGAGGTTATCGCAGTTATTGATGAATACGCTGAAAAAGGGAAGACGGTAGAGTCGAATCAATCATCAAAAGTAGAAAAGGAAAAGAAGAATGAAGAGCTGAAACCGGAAGAACATCCATTTAATCAACAACCTAAGGAAACAGGGGCTAAGCCAATTGCCTCACCAGCAGCACGCAAATATGCACGTGAGCATGGAATTGACTTAAACCAAGTACGAACACCAGACTCATTAGGAAGACTGCGTAAGCACGATGTTGAGACGTTTGAACATAAACCATCTTTAGAAAAAGCACCACAAAAACCAGTAACACAACAACAAGCTCATAAGCAGGTAGAGCGAGTGAAAATGTCTCCTCGTCGTCAAACTATTGCCAAGCGTCTAGTTGAATCGCAGAAAACAGCGGCGACGCTAACGACCTTTAATGAAGTCGATTTAACAGCAGTAATGGATGTTCGTCAGCGTCGTAAGGAAGCGTTTGTTGAGAAGAATAACGTAAAGCTCGGGTTTATGTCGTTTTTTACAAAGGCAGTTGTAAGCGCCTTAAAGGAATTTCCTTTGTTAAATGCAGAAATTGATGGCGATAAGTTAATTATAAAGAAGCATTATGACATTGGCTGTGCCGTTTCGACAGACAAAGGACTTGTTGTTCCTGTTCTTCGTGATGTGGACCGCCTTAGCTTTGCCGGTATTGAACGTGGTATCAGTCAATTAGGGAAAAAAGCGCGTGACAATAAAATATCGCTTGCTGATTTTCAAGGTGGCACCTTTACGAATTACAAATGGAGGCGTATTCGGCTCACACCGATTTTAAATGCACCACAGGTTGGAATTTTAGGAATGCATACCATTCAGTGGCGACCAGTTGCAATTGATAAAGAGAAAATTGAAAATCGCCCGATGATGTATATTGCTCTTTCATATGATCACAGAATCGTTGACGGGAAGGAAGCAGTTAGCTTTTTAGTAAAAGTGAAACAATTGCTAGAGGATCCAGAAGCATTACTTCTAGAAGGCTAAACAAGAACTTAAGGAGAGGGGAATTTCCTTCTCCTTTTGAATGTAAGACTATGTTAATACTGTCCGAGCAACCCTTTCTTCATTGCTATTCGTTCACAGTAATTGAAGACGAACAAGCCTCCTATTAAATAAATGACGGCATTAAGTATTAAAATCCCATAATCGGTTAAGGCAATTTCAGTAAACGTTAGATTCTCCATCATGACTTCTCTGACCATATTCACGCCTTTGACAAAAGGAGCAAATACTAAAAATGGGGCAGCTGATAGAGGAATAAAGACGAGTGCCATTAAAATAAATTGGAAAATCTGCAAAAAGGCTTGAATTTGTTTGACGATAATCGCTAACCCAGCGATCATAAAACTGACACCGACCATGCTCGCAATCGTCATGATGATAATCGGGATTGTCGTTAAAGGATTTAGATTTAACCATTGACCGGATGTAAGCATCGCGGCATAAAGTAAGATAAGCATCATCAAGGATTGCAAGGTGAATTGGCTAATAATACGACCGAGCATAATTTTCCATACGCCCAATGGAGACATATACAGCTGCTCCAATGTACCGCGAGTAGCTTCCGTAATAATCAGATACCCCATAAAGTTCATCGTCATCATCGTCAAGCTCCAGAAGACGACACTCAGGATTGAATATTGAACATTTGATTCAAAATTTGAAGGGTCTCCGATAAACATAATTCCGAAAAAGGTAGCGAGAAAAATAATATAACAAGTAAAAAGCAAAGCCAAAGTGTTTGGTAAATAGCGTTTCATTTCAATAAATTCTTTCCTGAAATTCGCCCGAAACAAGTTAAACAACTTCATATGTTTGTTCTCCTTTTACGATTTTCATAAACACTTTTTCAAAATCAATCGTCATCCGATCAATGCTTTCGACGAGGGTTCCTTCCGCTCTAAAAATATCAAACAGGTCGTACATTTCACTACTACGCTCAAAATTAACTTCGACGACTGGGTGCGGGAATGTATCTGTATATCGACTGAGTGGAAATCTAGAGGATAATTGCTGTTGTTGAATCACACTTAGGGGTTCTCCTAATGTAATCGAGTAAGCACTCGTTTCAAAAAGTTTAAGTAAGTTTTCGAGCTTTTCGTCTACTACAACTGTTCCTTGATTAATGATGATCGTTCGGTCACAAAGCTCTTGTACGACGGGCATATCATGGGAGCTAATAATAATTGTACGCTGCTCTTCCTTTGCAACAGCTTTTAAAATTTCACGAAGCTCATGGCTAATTTCAACATCTAACCCTAAAGTAGGTTCATCGAGTAATATCACTTTTGTATTAGCTAATAAAGCTACGGCAATAGCCAGCTTTTGCTGCATCCCGCGCGAAAGCCCGTTTACTAGTTCGTTCTCCTTCTCTTTTAAGTGAAATTGCTCTAGTAATCTTACTATTTGCTCTTGCACTTGTTTGCGAGAAAAGCCTCGATTTCCAGCGAAATATTCAAGGTTTTCACGTACCGTTAATCGCCAGTATAAATTTCGATTTCCTTCTAAAACGGCACTAATATGATTCAAGGCTTGAAGTCGATTCTTGTGTACGTCTAATTTGTTAATGTGGATAGAGCCAGTGTCTGCTTGCAACAAACCACAAATCATTTTAATCGTAGAGGTTTTGCCTGCTCCATTAGGGCCTAATAGTCCAAGTACTTCTCCTCGGTAAACGTTAAACGAAACATCATTAACTGCCGTAACCCATTCTTTCGTTTTTCTTTTTCGATACCTTTTGCTAATCCCTCGTACCTCAACAATTGTTTCCACAACATTCGCCCTTTCACTTAAATTTTGTCGCTCTGTTAGTTTACCACTAAACTTACTCTTTTGGGATAAAAAGGAATAAAGTTGAGGGAATATAGGAGGGATAAAGATCGTCTTTTTCGCTGATAATCTGAAAAAATCGCTGATAAAATTCAAAAAATCGCTGATAAACTGAAAAATTCGCTGAAAGCTCGTTTGGATTTGCCGATTAAGAAGGTTGAGTCTGCAGGTTTTGCTCAAAAAAAGGCCGCATGGTTTCCCATGCGGCCTAATAAGTGTGTGTTTGTGGCTAAATGATTATTAAAGACCTTTATGTTTTTATATGTAGGATTAACCAATGCCGAAAATGCTTTTTATTGGGCAATTTTTAAACGTAACTAAGCTGTATCCATGAATTTATACCGCATTGTATAGTAAGGCTTCTTATAATTTGCCTATTGTCATTAATGGCTAATCCATTCAAAGAGTCTGTCTAGGATTTTCTTTTTTTCGTGGGTTTCTTCTTCAATGGCTTCGGTTTCGGCTTCTTCGCCTTCTACTTCTGGGTCCGGGCATGCTTTTGTTGGTTCGGTTCCTTCGATGAAGTACATTACACGATGTGTAGGGCATGCTTCGGTTGCTAGTAAGCCGCTAGATGGGTTGACTTTGACACCAACGACACCGTCGGGTTTGTGGAACGCTAATTTTAAATCATCCTTAAGTGAATGCTCGGTGAAATTTGCCCAAATTCGCTTGGCGATTTTGCCATCAGATGCTTGGTTTAATGTTTGTCCTTGGTCATAGCCGACCCACACACCTGTCACGAGCTGAGGGGTATATCCAATCATCCAGCTATCTGTTGACGTTGAACCAGATTTGCCGGCAGCCGGACGGTTAATTAAGTGAGCAACGGAGCCCCCGGTTACCGAAGTGTGTGCATTTAAATAAGGGTCAAACATGCCTGTCATCATATCAGTAAGGATAAACGTTAATTTTGGATCAAGAACCGCTTCTAGCTTTGGCTTGCTTTCGTATAAAACATTTCCGTTAGCGTCAACAACTTTACGAATAAATCTAGGCTCAACACGATTTCCGCCATTTGCAAAAGGACTGTAGCTTTGAACCATTTCAAGCACGTTTACAGGTAGCGTTCCAAGAGCGAGTGACGGAATAGTTTTAAGTGGACTTGAAACCCCTACTCGTTGCGCTAACTCGACTAGTTTGTCTGTCCCTAGAACGAGATGCGTTTTTACAGCAAAGATATTATCTGAGAATGCAATTGCTTGGAGCATCGTAATAAAATCGTTGGCATAATTGTTATTAAAATTACTAGGTGCGTATTCGGCGCGTCCATCATCATATGTAAAGGTTGTCGGTTCGCTCAAAAAGGTCGATGCCGGTGTAAAGCCATTTTCAAGTGCAGCGTAATATAAAAATGGCTTAAAGGTGGAACCTGGTGAACGCTTCGCTTGAGTGGCTCGGTTGTATGGACTCTCGCCATAGTTTCTACCACCAATTAGTGCCTTTACATCACCATTTCGAGGATTCATCGCCACAAGAGCAGTTTGCAGCTCGGAATCTCCAGGCATCTCCGCTTCAACCCAACGCTCCGCCTCCTTTTGCATGTCTGGATCGAGTGTTGTATAAATATGGAGCCCGCCAGCTTCTAATAATGCTTGATCAATCCCAACCTCTTCTATTAGTTGTTTTTCTACAATGTCTTGAAAGTACGGACCGATATCGGCTGATTGATGGGATTCCTTTCGAATGAAGGTAAGCTCCTCATTCTTCGCTTCATCCGCTTCTACTTGAGTAATAGCTCCGTTTTCTACCATTGATTGTAGAACAACCTCTTGACGATTTTTGGCTCGGTCATAATCAAATAACGGTGAATAATAGCTAGGCCCTTTTGGGATACCGGCTAACATACTCGCTTCAGCTAGTGTTAACTCTTTCGCATCCTTTCCAAAGAAATGCTCAGAGGCTGCTTCAATTCCGTAAGCACCGTGACCGTAGTAAACGGTATTTAAATATCCTTCTAAAATCTGGTCCTTCTCGTAATTCATTTCTAGACGCAGGGAATAGAGAAGTTCATTCCATTTTCTTGCCCACGTTTTATCATGACTTAAGTATAAGTTCCGTGCATATTGCTGTGTTAATGTACTGGCCCCTTGTGACTTCCGACCGCTACGTACATTTGCAAGCACAGCGCCGCCAATTCTCACCGGATCAAAGCCGAAGTGCTGGTAAAACTTTCGGTCTTCAATGGCAACGGTCGCTTTCTTAGCATAGGGGGAAATTTCAGAAAGCTCTACCCAATAACGATTTTGCCCTTGATGGCTTTCACCTATCGTTGAATCATCGTCCCCATAAAATACAGTCGTTTGTGAAACATTCAGTGGAGGAGGACCTTGCATTTTTGTGTAGGAAAGTAACGCGACCGCTCCCCCTGCGGCAAGTACTAGAGATAATAAAATAAGACGAAATACGAGTCGGAACCAACGTCTTCGTCGTTTCGTACGTCGATCAATGATGACTTCCATGTTTGTCACCTCTTCATAGAATCGTTGAAATAGAATCTGTCTTTTTACAAATAGGATTGGTAGAAAAGGTGATTTTTAAACATCAAATTTTGATTGGACAAATTTTCCTTGCTTTTTTCTTTCTTTCATATATACTTTCATTTGTTATCTTGAATTGACCGTTTTATGTAGGTCAAAAAGAGGGATAGATTAAGAGGACAAGCTAAAAAAAGGTGCTAAAAATAAAGTCTTTAAAGGGTTAAGATGACTTTAATTGAACATCCTGTTAATGATGCACAACGAAAAATAGAATGAGGTGATCGTTAATGGAATTATGGTTTACTGAAAAGCAAACAGAGCGCTACGGGATAACAGCAAAAATTAAGCGTACTTTACATACGGAAAAAACGGAATTCCAACAATTGGATGTTGTTGAAACGGAAGAGTTCGGAAACATGCTTATTCTCGATGGCATGGTGATGACTACGGAAAAGGACGAGTTTGTTTATCACGAAATGGTCGCTCATGTTCCTCTATTCACTCATCCTAACCCAAAGCATGTTCTTGTCGTTGGTGGTGGTGACGGCGGGGTAATCCGTGAAGTACTAAAGCATCCTTCTGTTGAAAAAGCAACGCTCGTTGAAATCGATGGGAAGGTAATTGAATACTCAAAAAAATACTTACCGACGATTGCAGGTGCATTAGATGATGCACGCGTTGATGTCCAAGTAGATGACGGGTTTATGCACATTGCAAAAGCAGAAAATGCTTATGATGTGATCATGGTTGATTCAACTGAGCCTG
Organism: Halalkalibacter urbisdiaboli; assembly: GCF_002156385.1. GTDB lineage: Bacteria > Bacillota > Bacilli > Bacillales > Bacillaceae_D > Halalkalibacter_A > Halalkalibacter_A urbisdiaboli. Next base: position 1,149,811 of record NZ_MVJM01000002.1, on the reverse strand, counting down.
TTGGACCGGCAGTGAAGCTTTTTGAAAAAGGCTTCTATGAAGGGATTTCAAAAGCATTAAAAGAAGATGGTATTTTCGTCGCTCAATCAGATAATCCGTGGTTCACGCCTGATTTAATTGCAAACGTCCAACGCGACGTAAAAGAAATCTTCCCGATTACTCGTTTATATGTGGCAAATGTCCCGACATACCCAAGTGGTCTATGGACATTTACAATCGGCTCAAAAAAGCACGATCCACTAGAAGTGCCAGAAAGCCGCTTCCACGAAATCGAAACAAACTATTACACAAAAGACCTACACAAAGCTGCATTCACCCTACCAAAATTCGTAGCAGACTTAGTATAGGCGCGACACCTCGCGCCGGCAGCCGACCACCGGGAGGCTCGAGGGTTTAAAAGGCGCGACACCTCGCGCCGGCAGCCGACCGCCTCACATCAGTGTCGATATAATCAAAACAACAGCAAAGCAGCTTAAAATGCAGGAGGAATATGAATGAGATTTGATGAAGCCTACTCTGGAAAAGTATTTATTTTGAGTAAACCAAGCTATGAAGAGGCACAAGCGGTTATTTATGGTATGCCGATGGATTGGACGGTTTCCTTTCGTCCAGGCTCTAGATTTGGCCCGAGCCGTATTCGTGAAGCCTCTCTTGGTTTGGAGGAATACAGTCCTTATATGGACAAGCATCTTGAAGAGGTTCATTACTTTGATGCAGGCGACATTCCGCTACCGTTTGGAAATGCAGAGCGTAGCTTAGATATGGTAGAAGAATACCTCGATAAGCTTATTGCTGATGGGAAGTTTCCAATTGGATTAGGTGGAGAGCATCTTTTATCATGGCCAATCTTTAAAGCGATGCATAAAAAATATGCCGATATGGCGATTATTCATATTGATGCCCATGCCGATTTACGTGAAGAGTACGAGGGAGAACCGCTTTCTCACTCAACACCGATTCGTAAAGCATGTGGATTGATTGGTCCAGAAAATGTATACTCCTTTGGGATTCGTTCGGGAATGCGTGAAGAATTTCAATACGCAAAGGAATCAGGCATGTATATGGCGAAATTTGATGTAGCAAAGCCATTAAAGGAAATCCTTCCGACCCTTGCAGGACGTAACGTCTATGTCACGATTGACATTGATGTTCTTGACCCCGCTCACGCACCAGGAACTGGTACGGCAGAGGCCGGTGGAATCACATCAAAGGAATTACTTGAAGCAATCGTGGCGATTGCTGAATCGGATGTAAAGGTTATTGGAGCTGATTTAGTTGAAGTCGCTCCAGCTTATGATCACTCTGAGCAAACTCAAATTGCCGCAAGCAAATTTATCCGTGAAATCTTACTAGGCTGGGTTAAGTAAGATCGCTAAACGACAGATGAGGTTGTCTTAAAAGGTTACAAATCGCCTTTAGGGCAACCTTTCATGTTAAGATGGTAAAAATCAGTAGTTAAATAAGGAGCTTGCTATGGATTTACAATGGTTTCGCCTCATTAATGATTTCGCAGGTCAATCATCGTTTCTTGATGCAGTTTTTGTGTTTGGTTCAAGCTACGGCCTTTCTATTATGATCGCAATCATCCTTTCTTTATTGATTCGTAAACAAACGAGGGGCAAGGGCGCTTTTGGTTTACTTGCTCTCGCCTGTGCCCTACTTATTAATCGCTTTCTAAAGGAAACAATTGAACGTTCAAGACCCTTTGTCGACTATGATGTAACTCTATTAATAGAGCGATCGCCATCCCCTTCCTTCCCAAGTGACCAAGCATTAATATGTGGTGTCTTTGTTTTCCTCATATGGACAATTGCAAGAAAAGAATGGTTTTTTCTCGCACTTTGTTTCGGGTTGTTTGTTATGGTTTCAAGGGTTTTTGTTGGACATCACTATCCATTTGACATTATAGTCGGCTTTTGTATCGGGATTTTTATTACCTATCTTGTTTTAACCATCTCTAAAAAAGGAAGTTCCAGTCGAAACAATCGAAGTAACAAACAATTGGAAATGTAAGCGGACGAGATTGACAACAATCGAAATCTTGCAAGTACTAGCCAAACTCGCTAAACTTGAACAAGGGAAAGGTGTGCGAGCCGTATGCAAAAACCAATAAAACGAAGCTTGAAAATGATTTTTCAGACAACCATACAGCATGGCGATCATACAGAATCCTATGAGTTTACCGCTCGTGGGGAGCTTTATCATAAAGGAAGTCAAGATTATTTACGCTTTGAAGAGGCGTTGTCTGAGCAAGATACTGTACAAACGACAATGAAATGGGATGGGCAGGAATTAACGCTTATTCGCCAAGGTGTCATTTTAATGAGACAAGCATTTATTGCAGGAAAAAAAACAGTCGGTCGCTATGTTACCCCTGAAGCATCTTGGGAGACGACGGCACAAACGGAGAAGGTCTTTGTCCGGTGGCCGAACGGTAAGCAGCGCGGCCGGATTCAAATTCGTTATACATTTTCGTTACAAGGGCAAAATGCGGGACAGCATGAAGTGCGTTTAACGTTAGAGGAGGATAAAACAAAATGAACAGTGTAGAACAAATAAAACAGAAATTAAAGGATGAGATTATTGCAGCTGTAAAATCTGCAGAACTGGCGACAGATGAGACGTTACCCGAAGTTGTATTAGAAACACCAAAGGATAAAACGCATGGTGATTATGCAACAAATATGGCGATGCAGCTAGCGAGAGTAGCGAAAAAAGCACCACGAGTAATCGCTGAAGAATTAGTCAATGCGTTGAATCGTGAGCGTGCTTCGATTGAAAAAGTAGAAATTGCTGGACCTGGCTTTATCAATTTCTTCATGAATAATGCGTATTTACGTGACATTATTCCGGCTGTTCTAGAAGCTGGGCAGCAATATGGTGAGACGAATGTAGGGAATGGGAAGAAGCTTCAGGTTGAATTTGTTTCCGCAAATCCAACAGGAAACCTTCACCTTGGACATGCACGTGGGGCAGCAGTTGGTGACTCATTATGTAATGTTCTTGCAAAGGCAGGCTTTAACGTTGAGCGTGAGTATTACATTAATGATGCAGGGAATCAGATTAATAACCTAGCTCTTTCATTAGAAGCGCGTTATTTTCAAGCGCTAGGAAAGGACAAGGACATGCCTGAGGATGGCTATCACGGGCAGGACATTATTGAATTTGGAAAAGCACTGGCAGAAGAGCATGGCGATAAATTTACGAATGTTCCTGAAGAGGAGCGTTTGGCGTTTTTCCGTGAATATGGTCTTAAGAAGGAACTTGATAAAATTAAGCATGATTTGCAGGAATTTCGTGTTGAATTTAACAACTGGTACTCTGAAACGTCCTTATACGAAACAGGGAAGGTTGAAGAAACGTTGCAGCTGTTAAAGGATAAGGGTGAAACGTTTGAAGAAGAAGGGGCAACATGGTTCCGTTCAACGACTTATGGAGACGACAAAGACCGTGTTCTTATTAAAAATGATGGTAGCTATACATATTTAACACCGGATATTGCGTACCACCAAGATAAAATGAAGCGCGGGTTTGACAAGCTTATTAACATTTGGGGTGCCGATCACCACGGCTACATTCCGCGGATGAGAGCGGCGATTCAGGCGCTCGGCTATGCAGCCGACCAAATGGATGTGCAAATCATTCAAATGGTCAGCCTATACCAAGGTGGAGAAAAGGTGAAAATGAGTAAGAGAACGGGGAAGGCGGTCACACTTCGCGACTTAATGGAAGAGGTAGGCATTGACGCAACACGTTACTTCTTTGCGATGAGAAGTGCGGACTCACATTTAGATTTCGACATGGATTTAGCTGTATCAAAATCAAATGAAAACCCTGTGTATTACGTTCAATATGCACATGCACGTGTATGTAGTATGCTTCGCCAAGGCGAAGAGTTAGGTCTTCACTTTGATGGCACAACGGACTTGTCAGCTGTTTCGACAGAAAAGGAATATGATCTGTTAAAGGCAATTGGTGAGTTCCCGGCAGCGGTTGCCGAGGCGGCAGAGAAGCAAATGCCGCATCGTATTACTAACTATGTTCATGATCTAGCGGCAACGCTTCATAGCTTCTATAATGCCGAACGTGTCATTGACCCTGAAGATGAGCAGAAATCAAAGGCTCGCCTAGCGTTAATGAAGGCAACGCAAATTACGATAAAAAATGCGTTAACCCTTGTCGGTGTTGAGGCACCAGAGAAAATGTAATTCAAATCACATTAAAGAGACGGAAAACACAAAGGTTTAGAGCATTGAAAAAGGGAAAAGCACCTTTTTCAGTGCCCTCGGTTTTTCGTCTCTTTATTTATTCAAGTGTGCGGATAAAGGGTGTTGTTTAACGTTAAATTGGTTTGTCACTAATTAATTCGGCCTGAACCCGCATAGTAATAAGCCGTTAAAGGAATAGTAATAGCAAAGGAAGGGATGATAATGCAAGAAATGATTTTAGCTGTAGTTGCAGGTCTAATCGTTGGCTTTTTATTTGCATGGATCAAGCTACCGATTCCAGCCCCACCTGCTCTTCCAGGTATTTTGGGCATTATCGGTATTTATCTAGGATACAAACTATATCATTGGATCGTGCCGTTTATCCAAAGCTAATTGAGGTGAAAACAAATGCCATATGTGCGTGGAAATGGCCCAGCGATTTATTATGAAGTGGAAGGCGTGGGAACCCCAATTGTTTTTATTCATCCACCAGGGATGGGGCACGTAACCTTTCATTTGCAGCGTCGCTTAGCCGAAACCTATCAAACCATATTTTTAGATTTACGTGGAAATGGTCGAAGTGGGAGAACGAAAGAATCAGTAACTGTTGAGGATATGGCGTATGATGTTTTTCGTGTCGTCGATAAGCTGAAGCTAGAGAAGGCTATCATATGCGGATATTCAAATGGAGGCTCAATAGCACAGGAATTTGCGCTACGCTATCCAGAAAGAACGAGTGGTGTCGCATTATGCGGCGGCTTCCCAGAAGTGAGCACCTTTTTGTTAGAAAAGGAATTTGAACTTGGAATTTGGGGTGCCAAAAACCGATTAATGTCGCTTTTCGGTCAAGTATTAGCAAGGTCTCATTATAAAGAAACCCAAAACGTTAATATCTTAAATGAGTATGTTAAAAAAACAAACCCACAGATGCTGCAAACGATGTATGAAAACGGACTTGAGTATACGTGTACAGAACGACTTCCTCAATTAGACGTTCCGTTATTGCTGATTTATGGTAGTCGCGATTTTTACATTCACTTTTACCAATACCAATATGCAAAGCGGGTAAAAAACCTTGAAATCGTTCACGTTTCAAAATCAACCCATCAAGTCCCAACGAAATTTCCAGACGAATTTAATATGATATTAAAGAGCTGGATTGAACGTAAAGTGAAAAATAAACAACACGTAAATGTATAAGAGGGGTGTCCACAATAGGTTCATTTTGACCTGTGGACACCCCTTAAATTTTAGAACACTTTTTTATTCACGCTTTAAGCGACTCCGCACATTTCTACAGTAACCCAGAAACGAGCGTAGCTATTTTTTCTTTTCCACGTTGAGTGAGAGGGCGTTTTTCTAACGCTTCTAATGTAAGTCGTTCAGAAATAGAAATATCATGTTCTAGTTCTTTTAATAACGTATTGACGAACGTTGTATCGTATATTAAACAGTTGATTTCATGATTAATATGAAAGCTCCGTTTATCAAAATTAGCTGTACCAACATCGCACATTTTCTCATCAATCACAATCGCCTTTGCATGGAAGAAGCCACGATAATATTGGTAGATGTTTACACCGGATTCAATAATGTCTTTAAAATACGGGAACGCTGCTTCCTTAACGAGCGGGTGATCCCCATTTTTCGGAACGATGAGTCGAACATCGACTCCGCGCTTCGCCGCATCAATTAACGCAGCCTTTAAAGCATCACCAGGGATAAAATAAGGGGTCCCGATCGTGACGGTATGCTTTGCATCATTTACTAAATCGATAAAGGTATCCTCTAGAAAGGCACCATCGGTCGGAAGAATTCGTAACGGAGTATCGCCCTTTTTTAAAGGAGGATAATGGCTGTCTTTTACAACATAACGTTGTTTCGCTGTTTGCCAGTCCTCCAAAAACTGTTCTTGTAAATCTTGCACACCATCTCCGTCAATGCGGAGATGAAAGTCGCGCCATGTCCCAAACTTCGGGTCTCTCCCTAAATATTCATCGCCAACATTATAACCACCGATATAACCAATGCGTCCATCTGTAATCACTAATTTACGATGATTGCGACGATTGAGCATGAAGAAAATATACGGTAATTGTACTGGGTGGGAATAAGCAAAATGAACCCCAGCCTTGCGTAGCCCTTTAATCGTTTTTCGTGAAAGATGGCAACCAAATCGATCGATTAAAAAACGGACAGTGACCCCTTCCTTTGCTTTTTGTTCGAGAATTCGAATTAATTTAGACCCGATATGGTCTTCGCGAACTATATAAAAAAGAAGGTGGATATGGTCTTCGGCTTGTTGAATATCGGCAAACATATTTTTAAAAAACTCGTCTCCTGTTGGAAGCAATTGTACATGACTATATCTCATTTTCTGGTCATATCGCTTCGCTTCGCTTTTCTGCTTGCGAAGGCCAAGTTTAAAATCAAGCCTTAACCAGATGAGGATAACAGAAAGTACAATTAATGTTATCACAAAGCCATTCATTGAATCCCTCTTTCCTTTATACGATTATGCTGATTAGTTTCTCCGTAAAGGACTAATTTAATGAGTCAAAAAATGATCACCGAATGAGAATAGAATATTATTGGAAGATTTAGTATTCTTATTATGAAGAATTCTAAATAGGAAGTAGGTTGACCCTTTTGAAGAAGAAAGCCGTACCATCTATGATTAAAGATCAACAATTAATTAAAAAGCGTCGTGAACAAATGATAAAAGCTGCGGTGCATCTTTTTATTGAAAAAGGCTTCCACCGTACGACAACAAGAGAAATAGCAAAACAAGCGGGTTTTAGTATTGGAACCCTTTATGAGTATATTGGAGCAAAGGAAGATGTTCTTTATTTAGTTTGTGATGCAATTTATGAGGAAGTAAGTGACCGGCTACAACAGCATTTAGACCAAGAAGGTTCTGGTCTAGAACGATTAAAAAAGGCAATCCATGCCTACTTTTTAGTCATTGATGAAATGCAGGATGAGGTTCTAGTCATGTATCAGGAAACGAAGTCTCTACCAAAAGAAGCGCTTAAATATGTATTGGAAAAGGAACATGAAATGGCAGAGATGTTTGAACTGATTATTCGGGACTGTGTCACAAGTGGGGAATTGCAGGCAACGGAGAAGCAAATATCCTTACTCACTCAAAACATTCTTGTTCAAGGACAAATGTGGACCTTCAGGCGGTGGGCTGTTCAAAAACTGTTTACGCTTGAAGAATATACGAAGCTCCAAATGAACCAGCTCCTGGCATTAAATATGTAAAGCTTAAATGTTGAAATGATATAGGAAGTATTAAACAGTTAATGTATAATAATGACAATCATTTTATCGAAAAAGGGCGATGTTTGTTGAAAAATCTTTCAAAAAAATATGTCGGCATGACCTTGCGTAAGGATATTTTTGGTCAGGATGGCGCGTTGCTTTTATGACATTGGTAAAGTCAAAGTAGTGGAGGATGTTCTAACGAAGCCAGGTGCTTTAACTGAGGAAGAGTATAGGCAAATTCAAATGCATACGGTCTATGGATATCAATTATTGAAAGAAGAAGGCTCCTTTTCAGAGGATATTTGTCTTATGGCACTTGAGCATCATGAGCGCGAGGACGGGACAGGCTACCCATACAAGAAGACAGCAGACCAAATGAATCGCTACTCTAAAATTATTGCCGTAGCGGACGTGTTTCATGCGATGACGTCTGATCGTGTGTATCAGGTCTTGCCCTTTATGATGTTCTTAAAGAAATGAAAAATGAAGCATTTGGTAGACTGGAGCCATCATTGGTCCAGTTATTTATCCATCGGCTTATGTTGATGGCTATCGGAAACAAAGCGTTGCTTAGCAATGATTTAGTTATTGATATCGTTTTTGTATCTCCTGAGGACCCAATAAAACCTATAGTTCGATTTCATAAAGATTTCATCGATTTAAGGAAGAGCAACCTTTATATTAAGAAGCTTATCCAATAAGAGCAAGAAACGATTTGTACTTACCTCACTTTTTCATCTACTATCTAGCATAAATGAATGAAATGTGTTTATAATGAAAAGTATGATTTTTATTCCAGGCAGATGAAAGATGGAAAGGACGTGCTCAGTTTGAATTTGAAGGAAATGGAAAAAGAAGAGCTTCAGGAGCTTTCAATGGTAGAAATCGCCTTCGCGATCATGAAAGAGGAGCGCAAACCATTTGAATATTATGATTTAGTGAAAAGAGTTGCAGAAATTAAAGGATTAAGTAAAGAGCAAGTGAACGATAGAATTGCTTATTTATATACCGATTTAAACATTGATGGCCGTTTTTTAACACTTGGCGACAATCAATGGGGGTTGAAGGTTTGGTACCCTCTAGAACAAGCAGAAGAGGAAATTACAGCTCCTGTTAAGCCTCGTAAGAAAGTGAAGGATGAAGAAGTAGAAGATTTAGATGATGATTTTGAGGATTATGAGGATGAATTTGAGGATCTTGAGGACGAGTTAGATGAAATCTCAAGTGAAGAAGATGCCGACGATGACGACTTCGACGATGATGATGAAGTTGAAGAATTTGATGATAATACTACAGAAGATTCAGAAGAAGATTCGGATGAAGAAGTAGAAGAAGATGAAATAAATTAAGCTAGAGACCAGACTAGATCTTGACTTCTTTTAAAGTTCTAGGTAGAATCATTTTTGGGCTTTAGAAAAGCATGTTGGATATCCGATAACAAAAGTGCGCCCCCTTTTTAGGGTGAGCTGTCACTTTTGTTTTTTTATTTTATAGAGACTGTTAAAGATGGAAAAAATAGTCTTTGTCAAAAAGGTTGGTTTTAACATTTGCCATGAGCTGTATTGAGCGATAGGCATCGTAGTAATATAGAGTATATAAAAGAACGTGAAGGAGTCGATACGATTGTCAGCAAAGTATATATTTGTCACGGGTGGAGTTGTTTCATCATTAGGAAAGGGAATTACAGCAGCTTCATTAGGCCGGTTGTTAAAAAATCGCGGCATGAAGGTGACGATTCAGAAGTTTGATCCATACATTAATGTCGACCCAGGTACCATGAGCCCTTATCAGCATGGTGAAGTTTTTGTAACCGATGATGGAGCTGAAACAGATCTTGACTTAGGTCACTATGAGCGCTTTATCGATATTAATTTAAGCCAAAATAGCAATGTAACAACAGGAAAAATTTATTCAACAGTTCTAAAGAAGGAACGTCGTGGTGATTACCTAGGTGGAACGGTTCAAGTAATTCCTCACGTAACGAACGAAATTAAAGAACGTGTATTTCGTGCGGGACGTGAAACAAATGCGGATGTAGTCATTACTGAAATTGGTGGAACAGTTGGTGATATCGAGAGCTTGCCATTTTTAGAGGCAATCCGCCAAATTAAAAGTGATGTTGGCGTGGACAATGTCATGTATATCCACTGTACGCTTATTCCATACCTAGCAGCTGCAGGGGAAATGAAGTCAAAGCCAACTCAGCATAGTGTAAAAGAATTACGTAGCCTCGGTATTCAACCGAATGTGATTGTTGTTCGAACAGAGAAGCCTGTTCCTCAGGATATGAAGGAAAAGATTGCACTATTCTGTGACATTCGTAAGGATGCTGTAATCGAGGCTCGTGATGCCGATACGTTATACCAAGTGCCATTAGATCTTCAAGCACAAAAGCTTGATGATATCGTTTGTAATCATCTGAAGCTAAACTGTCAGCAAGCAGATATGACAGAATGGAAGCAGCTTGTAGAGCGTGTGCAAAACCTTTCCGAAAAGGTGAAAATTGCCCTAGTCGGTAAATATGTCGCTCTTCCTGATGCTTATCTTTCTGTTGCAGAAGCATTACGCCATGCAGGCTACACATATGATGCAGACCTTGAAATTCAATGGGTTGATGCCGAGGCTGTAACGGCTGAGAATGTTGCAAGTCTTCTAGAGGGTGCTGATGGTATTTTAGTTCCTGGTGGATTTGGTGATCGTGGAATTGAAGGGAAAATTACGGCGATTCGTTATGCACGTGAAAAGCAAATGCCATTCTTAGGAATTTGCTTAGGGATGCAGCTTGCATCAATTGAATTTGCTAGACATGTTCTTGGATTAGAAGGGGCAAACTCAGCAGAGCTTAATCCTGAAACGAACTATCCAATTATTGATTTATTACCAGAACAAAAAGATATTGAAGATATGGGTGGAACGCTTCGTCTCGGTTTATACCCTTGTAAGTTAACAGATGGTTCATTAGCTCACGCAGCGTACGGTGAACAGGTTATTTACGAGCGTCACCGTCACCGTTATGAATTTAACAATGAGTATCGTGAGCAAATGGAGAAAGCAGGATTTGTGTTCTCTGGGACAAGTCCTGATGGTCGCTTAGTAGAAATCATTGAGTTAGAGGATCATCCGTTTTTCATTGCTTCACAATTCCACCCAGAGTTTGTATCAAGACCAACACGTCCACAGCCATTATTCCGTGAATTTGTTCGTGCATCTTTAAAGAAATAATAATGAAGCTTAAATCGTACAAGGCTGTGCCAAATGGTTGTTTTTTCACCATTTGGCACAGCCTCTTTATTTTACGAGCGGACTTTCGATTTGCAAAAACGATTGTCTGTATCGTTTAGCGCTCAATCATACTCACATAAAATATCCGTAATCGTTAAATGTAAGCAAAAGTAAGTATATAAGGCAGCCAGTGAGGCGGGGTAGCCAATTCTCGAGCCGTCATCTTGTGGGACAAGAGAACGATCAGCATCCAAATTAATATGAACATCGGCTAGCTCGACAAGTGGATCGTCTGCTGAGTGAATGGAGGAAATCGCAACGAAAGCAATCCCGTGCTCATATAACTTTTTTGCAAGCGAAAGACAGGTTGAATCAGTTGATATCCGTGTGACGAGAAGCACGCGGTCCTGTGGTTCGATGGCATCAAGAGGAAAATCCGCGGGTAATGGTTTGAAGTTCGTGAAGGCTTCCTTGCCATATAGGGCCTCTGCGCTCACTGCGGCCATTTCCTTTTCACCATAAATATAAATCGTTCCGTCTGCGATCATCGTTTGTGCGAGGAGACGTCCAGCGTCCTCTAAGCTTTCTGCTTGCTGATCCTGAATGGACTTGATTACACCGCTAAGCTGAGTTGTGAAAATTTGAATCATATCATCCCCCCGTTGAAGTCATGCTAATGGGGAGATTATAACTCACTTAAGCTAAAAAAGTAAATTCGACATGCATTCACCATTTTTGTCGGAACTTTTCTGAAGCAAATAGCAGGATTTTTAGAGAAGAGCCTCGAATCAATTAATCAGTAAAGAGACAACTGCGCGGACTAGTATTTTGGTTCAGACAAGAAGGAGTGTATACAATGCAAAAAATATTAGTAGTAGATGACCAGTATGGAATTCGAGTGTTATTAAGTGAAATTTTACAAAAGGATGGATATAAAATTTTTCAGGCGGCTAACGGTGTACAAGCGTTGAATATTGTCGATGAAAATAAACCTGATCTCGTTTTATTAGATATGAAAATCCCAGGAATGGATGGACTTGAAATCTTAAAGCGAATTAAAGAAAAACACGAAGATATCGATGTGATTATGATGACGGCATACGGTGAACTAAATTTAATAAATGAGGCGATGCAGCTTGGAGCGATTACTCATTTTGCTAAACCTTTCGATATCGATGATGTTCGAGAAGTAATTAAGAAGCACATCACTGTACAAAAGTAAGAGAATTTTAAGAAAATATCAAGTTTTATAAAAAATTTCCCTAAAGGAAGCGTTTACTTTAAAAAACTGCTTCGTAAAGCCGTTTATTTAAACGAGATTATGCTATAATGAACACGATTATAAATTAAGAGCAAGCGATTTTTCATGAGTCATACATATGAAGTTACGGATAGTTCCTTTCATATACGGTAACCTAGTTACTGTTACTGTAATGAAATTTTGCTCTTACTAAAAGGAGGAAAAAGAATGCCTTTAGTATCAATGAAAGACATGTTAAACAAAGCGAAGGCGGAGAGCTATGCAGTGGGTCAATTCAACATTAACAACCTTGAATTTACTCAAGCGATCCTTCAAGCAGCAGAAGAAGAGAAATCTCCAGTAATCCTAGGTGTATCTGAGGGTGCAGCGCGTTACATGGGTGGTTTCAAGACAATTGTAGGAATGGTTAAGAACCTAATGGAAGAGTATAACACAACAGTTCCTGTTGCGATTCACCTTGATCACGGTTCTAGCTTCGAGAAGTGTGTGGAAGCAATCCATGCTGGTTTCACTTCTGTTATGATTGATGGCTCTCATCATCCGCTAGAAGAAAACATTGCGATTACGAAGCAAGTTGTTGCAGTGGCTCATACACTAGGTGTTTCTGTTGAGGCAGAACTTGGACGTATTGGTGGACAAGAAGACGACCTAATTGTAGATGATGCGGAAGCTGCTTATGCAATCCCTTCTGAGTGTAAAGAACTAGTAGAAGCAACAGGAGTAGATTGTTTTGCGCCAGCATTAGGGTCTGTACACGGTACGTACAAAGGTGAACCAAACCTTGGTTTTGATCGTATGAAGGAAATTGATGAGCTTGTAGGAATTCCTCTTGTTCTTCATGGTGGAACTGGTATTCCGTTGAAGGATGTTCAAAAGGCTATTTCTTTTGGACATGCGAAAATCAACGTAAACACAGAGAACCAAATCACTTCTGCTCAATCGGTTCGTGAAGTATTAGAAGCGAATCCAGAAATGATCGATCCTCGTAAATACCTAGGACCAGCTCGTGAGACAATTAAGGAAACAGTTAAAGGGAAAATGCGCGAGTTCGGTTCTTCAAACAAGGCGTAATGATAAAAAAGTAAAAGCAGTTCTCTTGAGCTGCTTTTACCTTAAGAATATATGTCAGAACATTTGACATATTGAAAATGCAAACGTTATTATTTATAAAAAACATGGTAGGGAGAGAGACAAATGAAATTTTTTATCGACACAGCAAACATTAACGAGATTCGCGAAGCAAATGATTTAGGGATTTTATCTGGAGTAACGACAAACCCATCGCTTGTTGCAAAAGAGGGTGTAGATTTCCACGATCGTTTACGTGAAATTACAGCGATTGTTCCTGGTTCTGTTAGTGCAGAGGTTATCGCACTAGATGCAGAAGGTATGATCAAGGAAGGAAAAGAGCTTGCTGCAATTGCTCCAAATATTACAGTTAAAGTTCCGATGACAACTGAAGGCTTAAAGGCTGTTGCTGCTTTCTCGAAAGAAGGAATTAAAACAAACGTGACGTTAGTTTTCTCAGCTGTTCAGGCTTTACTAGCAGCGCGTGCTGGTGCTACATATGTTTCACCATTTTTGGGCCGTCTTGATGATATTGGACATAACGGTTTAGAGCTAATTTCTCAAATTCGTGAGATTTTTGATATTCACGGTTTAGAAACAGAAATTATTGCGGCTTCGGTTCGCCATCCTGTTCACGTAACAGATTCAGCATTAAGAGGTGCACATATCGCTACAATTCCATTTGGTGTAATTAAGTCTTTATCGAAGCATCCATTAACGGATCAAGGAATCGAAAAATTCTTAGCTGACTGGAATAATAAATAAGAGACATTAATTTGAATCTCTTTAAAGAGGGGGCATCTTTGAGGGCACTGAAAAAGGGTGCTTTTCCCTTTTTAAATGCCCTCAAAGCAACGTGCGGAGCCATTGCTACTTAATAAGAGGCACTGAAAAAGGTTTTTTTACCTTTTTCAGTGGCTTCGTATCTTTCATCATTTAGTTGAAGGGTGCTCACCTTTTCATCATTCATTAATATGTCTCCCTTTTTTTAAAAAAAGAAAAGGAAGCGAATTCATAAAAAAATAAGTGCTCTTTCGTAAGTCTGAACATAAAATCTAATATGCCATTATTCGAAAGCGTCGTACCTTTATTACGTAGCTCAGAGATAGTAAGAATCAAGTTATCTCTTTCCAATTATGTAACCTTCTAAAAAAGAGTGATGAAAATGTCGACTTTTTTTCACGTTACATTTGTCGGTTTTTGGTTATAATGGAGAAGGAGTAGGACTTGATTTAAAAGTATAGAATGAGCTTGGATAGAAGGGATGCAATTATGGATAAATTAATGATTGAAGGCGGACATCCGCTAGAAGGTACAGTTCAAATCAGTGGCGCGAAGAACAGTGCAGTCGCCTTAATACCTGCTGCGATTCTTGCAGATTCAACTGTTACAATTGATAATCTACCGTCTATATCAGATGTACAACTGTTGGCAGATTTATTAGTAGAAATTGGTGGCGAAGTTGAGCTAGGTAATCATGAAATCAAAATTAATCCTGAACAAATGATTGCCATGCCTTTGCCAAACGGAAAAGTGAAAAAACTACGTGCATCTTATTATTTAATGGGCGCGATGCTAGGGAAATTTAAAAAAGCAGTCATTGGTTTACCAGGTGGCTGTAATCTAGGACCAAGACCAATTGACCAGCATGTTAAAGGCTTTGAAGCCCTTGGTGCAAAGGTGACAAATGAGCAGGGTGCAATTTATTTGCGTGCAGAGGAATTACGTGGTGCGCGCATTTACTTAGATGTAGTCAGTGTGGGCGCGACGATTAATATCATGTTAGCTGCTGTCAGAGCAAAGGGTCGTACAATTATCGAGAATGCCGCAAAAGAACCAGAAATCATTGATGTCGCTACGTTATTATCGAGTATGGGCGCAAAGATTAAAGGAGCGGGAACAAACGTCATTCGTATTGATGGCGTCGAATCATTATCAGGTTGTAGACACTCAATTATCCCAGATCGAATTGAGGCCGGTACATATATGATTATGGCTGCCGCTATGGGCCAGCGAGTGATTGTTGATAACATCATTCCATATCACGTCGAATCACTGATTGCAAAGCTGCGTGAAATGGGTGTAGAAATCGACGTATTTGATGATCGAGTGATGATTCACCATCAAGGCGGAACGAAAAAATCTGTTGATATCAAAACGTTGGTGTACCCAGGGTTTCCGACCGATTTACAGCAGCCATTTACGAGCTTGCTTACTCAAGCTGAAGGGACAAGTATCGTAACTGATACGATTTATAACGCTCGGTTTAAGCATATTGATGAATTGCGTCGGATGGGAGCAAACGTCAAGGTGGAAGGTCGTTCTTCGATCATTAACGGGAAAACCAGGCTCCAAGGAGCAAAAGTGCGAGCAAGTGATTTACGTGCTGGTGCTGCCCTTGTTGTTGCTGGGTTAATGGCTGAAGGCGTAACAGAATTGGCTGGATTAGAGCATGTCGATCGAGGCTATGAAAATCTTGAACAAAAGCTAATCGGGCTCGGTGCGAAAATTTGGCGGGAAAAAATGAGTGAAGAAGAAGTAGAACAAGTAAAGAGTTAATGGGGTATATAAAAATGAGATAGTGAAAAGGGAGAGGTCAACCATGGAAAGAAGCTTATCGATGGAGCTGGTTCGTGTAACTGAAGCAGCTGCACTTGCATCTGGTCGTTGGATGGGAAGAGGAAACAAAGAAGAGGCAGACCGTGCCGCTACAGAAGCAATGCGTGACGTATTCGATACCATTCCGATGAAGGGGACAGTCGTGATTGGTGAAGGCGAAATGGACGAAGCACCGATGCTATATATTGGTGAGAAACTCGGGAACGGTTATGGATCCCGTGTCGATGTCGCTGTCGACCCGTTAGAAGGAACGAACATTGTTGCCTATGGACAATGGAATGCGTTAGCGGTATTAGCGATTGCCGATCACGGGAACCTTCTTCATGCTCCTGACATGTATATGGAGAAAATTGCAGTCGGCCCAGAAGCGGTTGGAAAGGTTGACATTGACGCTCCGATTATTGATAACTTAAAAGCTGTAGCGAAAGCGAAAAACAAGGACATTGAAGACTTAGTCGTCACTATTTTAAATCGTGACCGTCATCAAAAGATGATCCAAGAAATTCGTGAAGCTGGTGCTAGAATTAAGCTGTTATCAGATGGAGATGTAGCGGCAGCTATTAATACAGCGTTTGATGACACAGGCGTTGATATTATGCTCGGTTCTGGCGGGGCACCTGAAGGCGTTTTAGCAGCGGTAGCGCTAAAGTGTTTAGGCGGTGAGCTTCAAGGAAGATTGTTACCACAAAACGACGATGAGTTAGCCCGTTGTAAAAAAATGGGTATCGATAACTTAGATAAGGTTTTTTACATGGATGATCTCGTAAAAGGTGATGATTGTATCTTTGCTGCAACAGGTGTAACGGATGGAGAGTTGCTTAAAGGTGTTCACTATAAAGGATCAACTGCCACAACACAATCACTTGTTATGAGAGCAAAGTCTGGAACGGTCCGATTTGTTGATGGGAAACATAGTATGAAAAAGAAACCGGATCTTGTTATACGTTAATGATTGGAGCTGGACGTGAAAAGTCCAGCTTTTCCTTTGATTTATGACGTTTAAGATTAGAAAGTATAGGGTATACAAGGATTAGGAATACGAAAATGATTGAATAAATGTGTTGTTTATGGTTAAAATAGAATTTGTGAATAATCTTACTCTTATCTTTTTACTTTCCACAGCCCCTCCATTTCAAAATAAAGAGAAGAAGATCCCAAAAAATTACTATATAAATAAAATGAATAATTAAAAAGTGTGGTGTCATGATGGGTGTCCATATTACAGATTTAGAAAGTATGAAACTAAAGGAACTCTATGAACTCGCAAGAGAATATAAAGTTTCATATTATAGCAAATTAACAAAGAAAGAATTAATTTTTGCCATCTTAAAGGGCCAAGCGGAACAAGATGGTTTAATGTTTATGGAAGGTGTCCTTGAAATAATCCAGTCTGAAGGCTTTGGTTTCTTAAGACCGATTAATTATATGCCGAGCTCAGAGGATATTTACATTTCAGCTTCACAAATTCGACGTTTTGATTTAAGAAATGGTGATAAAGTTTCGGGAAAAGTACGTCCACCAAAGGAAAATGAACGATACCACGGGTTGCTTCATGTTGAGGCTGTAAACGGAGAAGCGCCTGAAACATCGAAAGAGCGACCTCACTTTCCTGCCCTTACTCCTTTATACCCTGAGCAAAAAATTGAACTAGAAACGGCCCCAGGGCGAGTATCGTCACGTATTATTGATATGATCTCACCAGTAGGTTTCGGACAGCGTGGGTTAATTGTCGCACCGCCAAAAGCCGGGAAGACATCCTTAATGAAGGAAGTTGCAAATAGTATTGCAGAAAATCATCCCGATGTTGAACTAATCGTACTATTAATTGATGAGCGACCGGAAGAAGTGACCGATATCGAGCGTTCCGTTAAAGCCGAAGTTGTTAGTTCAACGTTTGATGAAGTTCCGGAAAACCATATTAAAGTTGCGGAATTAGTGCTAGAACGCGCGATGCGATTAGTTGAACACCGAAAAGATGTTGTGATTCTAATGGATAGTATCACTCGACTTGCCAGAGCATATAACCTAGTTATTCCACCAAGTGGACGAACGCTTTCTGGGGGGATTGATCCAGCTGCATTCCATCGTCCGAAACGTTTCTTTGGTGCAGCCCGTAACATCGAAGAAGGCGGTAGCTTAACGATTTTAGCAACAGCATTAGTAGAGACAGGCTCACGTATGGACGATGTTATTTATGAGGAATTTAAGGGAACAGGGAATATGGAGCTTCATCTTGATCGGAAGCTGGCAGAGCGTAGAATCTTCCCATCTATCGATATTCGCCGTTCAGGTACTCGTAAGGAAGAGCTTCTTATGCCAAAAGATCAGCTAGACAAGCTTTGGGCGATTCGTAAAACAATGAATGACTCACCAGAATTTGTTGACCAGTTTATAAAACGAGTAAAAGAAACGAAAACGAATGTCGACTTTTTTCAAGCGATGGAAGAAGACATGAGTGGAATGAAGCGAAAAACGCGATCATAATTTATAAAAAAATCCATATCTAGCGAAACTTGCAGTTGCAAAACCCCTATCAACTTGATATAATTTCGTCATGTGTGATTTAGATAAACTCTGTTTCGAAAAGATTCAGGGCAAAAGGAGTTGAAAGTAATGAAAGAAGGAATTCACCCAGGCTACAAAAAAGTTGTATTCCAGGATACAAGTACTGGTTTCCAATTTCTAACTGGTTCTACAAAAGGCTCTAACGAAACAATTGAATGGGAAGACGGTAACACGTACCCACTTCTAAAAGTTGAAATTAGTGCTGATTCTCACCCATTCTACACTGGTAAGCAAAAACTTACTGATGTTGGTGGACGTGTAGACAAGTTCAAGAAGAAATACAACATGAAGTAATAAGCAAACAGGCAAGCTAAAAAGGCTCTGCCTGTTTTTTTATAGAGGCGTGCGGTTTTGGCGCGCCGGCAGCCGACCGTAGGGAGGCTCAAGGTTTTAAGAGGCGTGCGGTTTTGGCGCGCCGGCAGCCGACCGTAGGGAGGCTCAAGGTTTTAAGAGGCGTGCGGTTTTGGCGCGCCGGCAGCCGACCGTAGGGAGGCTCAAGGTTTTAAGAGGCGTGCGGTTTTGGCGCGCCGGCAGCCGACCGCAGGGAGGCTCAAGGTTTTAAGAGGCGTGCGTATTTTGCGCGCCGGCAGCCGACCGTAGGGAGGCTCAGCTTTTAAGAGGCGTGCGGTTTTTGCGCGCCGACAGCCTCTTTTAGCTTGAGTAGACATGCTGTATGAACGCTAGTTATTTTAGGCGGGCACGTGTAGCTGATAGCCGAACCGAAGGAAGGCCTACGTGCATACATCTACAGAGAAGGCATTGATAAAGTAAGGTGAGGGATTAGACATGCAGATTATGAAGAGAGAAGGATGGATTGAGGTAATTTGTGGCAGTATGTTTTCGGGAAAATCAGAAGAACTAATCCGCAGAGTTAGACGGGTTAGCTTTGGGAAAATAAAGGTTCAAGTATTTAAGCCAGCGATTGATAATCGTTACAGTGAAGAAGAAGTAGTTTCCCACAATGGAACGAAGGTTTGTGCAAAGCCAATTGAACGCTCCGTTGATATTCTCGAGAACATAGAGCCTGAGACCCAAGTGATTGCGATCGATGAAGTACAATTTTTTGATAAAGAGATTATCGCCGTAGTGGATGAATTAGCGAATCAAGGCTATCGGGTTATTTGTGCTGGTCTAGACCAAGACTTCCGTGGCGAGCCGTTTGGTCCGATACAACAACTAATGGCGCTAGCGGAGGACGTGGCAAAGCTTCAAGCTGTGTGTC
Source organism: Halalkalibacter urbisdiaboli (assembly GCF_002156385.1). Taxonomy (GTDB): domain Bacteria; phylum Bacillota; class Bacilli; order Bacillales; family Bacillaceae_D; genus Halalkalibacter_A; species Halalkalibacter_A urbisdiaboli. Next base: position 1,130,376 of record NZ_MVJM01000002.1, on the reverse strand, counting down.
CGTGCTGTGGTTCTCCTGCTAGTCGAACGCAGCGATTAATTAATGGAGAGCCAGCGTCGTATACAGATCCGATTATTCTTGTTGGAGCTTCTGAAGCGTATGAGCCAAGATGTCGCCATTGCCATGACGTTCCGAATCGTCCTAGCCGCTTTGAGAAGGCTAAGGATTTATTAGTGTAAAACATGTGGGGCTGTCCCAAAAGGTTTAAAACGAACCTTTTGAGGCAGTCCCTTTTTGTATAAAATTTGGACTTTATAAAAATACTAAATAAAGTCGTTGACAGCAGTAAAATATTTTACTAAAATGTTTACTATGAGGTGAAAACGTTTTCTAAACGGTTTTACTCTATTAGATTGCTGAGGGGGAAAAGTAGATGAAAAAGTTTTGGAGTACATTAATGATGGCGACGTGTTTATCCGTTGTTGTTGCTTGCTCAGGAAACGGTGGTTCTGGTGATACAGGAAATGCTGGTGATGCAGGAGCAGATACTGGCGATGGAGAGCAAGTTACTCTAACAGCTTGGGCATGGAATGTAAATGTAGGCGCGCTAGAAGCGGCTATCGAGTTGTACCAAGAAGAAAACCCGAATGTAAACTTAGAAGTTCAAGATTTTGGTCGTTTAGACGTATATGATAAGCTTTCAACTGGTCTAGCATCTGGTGGCTCAGGGTTACCTGATATTGTTCTTGTAGAAGATGACCGTATTCACGGATATGTAGAAGCGTTTGCAAATGGTTTTGTAAACTTATCTGAAATGGGATTTGACGAGCATGAGTCTGTATTCCCATCTTTCAAAAATGAATTAGCTTCATATGATGGCGATTTTTATGCAATGCCGTTTGATGCAGGTCCAACAGGATTGTTCTATCGTACGGATATCTTTGAAGCTGCGGGTGTAAATGCAGAAGAGATTGAAACATGGGATGATTTATTCGTTGCAGGTGAAGCGATTAAGGCTGAAACTGGATCACAAATTATGCCGCTAGATATGTATAAGGATGATCCAATTTTCCGTATGATGTTGAATCAAGAAGGCATTTATTACTTTGATGAGAACGGCAACATTGATTTAACAAATCCTAAAGCTGTCAATGCGATGGAAACATTAAAGAAGTTTGCTGATGCAGATTTAATTAAAGATGTAGATGGCTGGAATGGTGTCGTATCTTCAACTGTAGATGGTTCAGTAGCAACGGTTCCTTTCGGTGCTTGGTATTACGGTACAATTATTGACCAAGCAAGTGAAACAAGTGGAAACTGGGGCGTAGTTCCTTTACCAGCATTTGAAGAAGGTGGGAATCGTGCAGCGAACTTAGGTGGAGCGGCATGGATGATTCCTCAATCCTCTGAAAATGTAGAAACTGCTTATGACTTTTTAGAGTTCTTTTCAACGTCAGAGGAAGTTCAGTTAATTGCTATGCAAGATCACGGGTTGTTCCCATCACTAAACACGGTTTATGATTCTGAAGTATTTACAACAGGGGTTGAGTTCTTTGACGGTCAACCGATTTGGTCAGAGTTTGCAGCACAAATGGAAGATGTTCCAACAGCATACTATACAGATGATTATTCTTTAGCGTTAGATGAAGCGATTAAGGCACAAGCTGATGTTTTCTTAGGCGCTGAGCCGAAAAAAGCGCTTGAAGAAGCAGCTGAGCGTTTAAACAGCCGCTCGCAACGTGAAGTAAACTCGTACTAATATTTCTTGAAAAAATGAGAGACTGTTTCAAAAGATAATAAGTGTTTGAAATGGCTCCGTTTGCTACGCGCCTTACGATGAGAAAGGCATTCATAGTGAAAAGAAGTAATGGCTTCGCACGTTGCACGCCTTGCTACGAAAAAACCACTCGTAGCAAGGCTTTCAAAATCGGGCAACGGCTCCGCACATTACAGACCAATGAAAAAGGAAAAACCACTCTTTTTCAGAGGCCTTTTCATCGTAAGGCTTTTAAAACATGTAGCGACTATGTTTTCGTGAGAATAAGTTTAGTAGAAAGTAGGTTTAACATGAAAACAAAAGCGTATATCCCATATTTATTTATCGCACCTGCTGTTATTTTGTTTTCCATTTTCATGCTTTACCCTATCATTTCATCCTTTATTTTAAGCTTTCAGACAAGTGTACGTGGGGATATGGTGTTTGCAGGTCTTGATAATTATCGTCGCCTGTTTTCGGATGCGATTTTTATCACTGCTTTGAAAAATACATTTATCATCATGATTATTCAAGTTCCAGTTATGTTGTTTTTTGCGATTATTTTAGCAACCTTTTTGAATTCAGCAATGATTAAAGCAAGAGGACTGTTTCGTGTTTCATTTTTCTTACCTGCGGTTACTTCTCTTGTTGCGTACTCGATGATTTTTTCCATTATGCTAATGGGTGACGGTATTATTAATCAGGTTCTTAATGCGATTGGGGCCAGCGGAATTCCGTGGTTATCTCATCCGGTTTGGGCGAAAGCAGCACTTATTATTGCCATGACGTGGAGATGGGTTGGTTATAATATGGTCATTTATTTAGCAGCCTTACAAAACATCCCTGAGGAAATCTATGAAGCTGCGAGTATGGATGGGGCCTCAAAAATTCGTCAATTCTTTACGATTACGGTTCCACAGTTAAAGCCGGTAATCTTGTTTACAGGGGTTTTATCAACAATTGGTACGTTACAGCTCTTTGATGAACCATTTACGTTAACAAAAGGTGGCCCGAGTGATGCAACGTTAACGATCGGGATGTATTTATATCAAACAGGGTTCCGCTACTTTGACTTTGGGTATGCCTCAACAGTTGCATACGTCATCGTCGTATTAATTGGAATTTTTACATTCCTTCAATTTAAAGTGACGGGTGATGAGAAATGAAAAATAAAAAGACGTTACAAAAGCTCGGTTTATATACATTTTTAATCATTGGTGCGATTGTTTCCTTATTCCCATTTTACTGGGCTTTAGTGGGAGCAACAAATGAAAGTGGAAAGCTGTTTGCTTCACCACCATCGTTAATACCTGGGACAAAGTTAATTGAGAATATCGTGAACTTAAATGAAGCCATCGGTATTTGGCGAGTGTTATTTAATTCACTTTTTGTATCAAGTGTCTATACGGTGTTAGCATTATTAATTAGTACGATGGCCGCCTATGCGTTTGCAAAGTTTCGCTTTAAAGGTCGAACGTTTATTTTCACTGTATTTTTACTATCGATGATGATTCCATATCATGCGACAGTGATCCCTTTATTCAAAATGATGGCGGCGCTTAATTGGCTTAATACGTATCAAGCGCTGATTTTGCCAAACTTGGCGTATCCTTTTGCGATTTTTCTAATGCGGCAAAATATGCTTGCGTTTCCGAATGCGCTTATTGAAGCGGCGCGAATTGACGGGGCCGGGGAGTGGAAAATCTTTTTCCGCATCGTCCTTCCATCGATGAAACCAGCATTAGCAGCGACAGCGATATTCCTATTCATGTTTCAATGGAATAACTTTTTATGGCCGTTAATTGCTGTAAACACAACAGATATGTACACATTACCTGTTGCCCTATCAAGTTTATTCGGGCTATCAAGAATCGACTACGGTCAAGTAATGGCTGGGGTTAGCATTGCGACAATTCCGATCATTATCTTTTTCCTTTCGCTCCAACGTCATTTCATTTCAGGAATGCTTGGAAGCGCAGTAAAGTAAGAGAAATATAGAGATTCATAGTAGTAGGAGGAGACAGCATGTACGTAGGAGTGGATTACTACCCAGAGCACTGGCCGAAAGAAATGATGGAAGAGGATATTTTAGGAATTAAAAAGTTACATTCAAACATTGTCCGCATTGGTGAATTTGCATGGCATTTAATGGAGCCAACCGAAGGGAACTTTGATTTCTCCTTCTTTGATGAAGTGATAGAGAAGGTGAAAGAGCAAGACTTATACGTGATGTTTGGTACACCAACCGCAACGTTTCCTGCTTGGTTAGCGAAACAATATCCATCCATTCTATCAGTGGATGAAGATGGCGCTACACGCAACTTTGGTGGAAGACGTCAATATTGCTACAACTCGCCAGTTTATCGCGAGTATAGTGCGAAAATAACAGAAAAGCTTGTTCAACATTATCAGAAAGAAGATGCGATTATTGCATGGCAAATTGATAATGAGCTTGGACATGAAGGCAGTGACATGTGTTATTGCAAACAATGTCACAAGGAATTTCACTTATTTTTAGAAAATAAATATCAACATATAGATGCGTTAAATGAAACGTATGGGACGATTTTTTGGGGTCAAACGTATAACTCGTTTGATGAAATCCCGATGCCGACGAAAACCATCACTACGCATAATCCGACATTAAAGCTTGACTGGGCCCGATTCCGTTCGTTCTCCTTGAATCGCTTTGCGCAGGAGCAAACGGCGATTGTCCGTAAGAATAGAGGGGCTCATCAGCAAATTACGACGAATATTGCCGGTGGTTTTTTCTCGAAATGGTTTGATCATGAGGAAACCGTTAAGGGGATGGATTTCGTTTCTTACGATAATTATCCAGTTTGGGGAGGATTGACCGAACCGATTCCTCCGGCGGAAATTGCGATGACGCATGATTTTAATCGCGGCTTGCTCGACAAAAACTTCTGGATTGTTGAAGAACTAATGGGCGCACAAGGGCATGACATTATTGGCTATTTACCAAGACCGAATCAAGCGAAAATGTGGTCCTATCAAGCGTTTGCCCATGGTTGTACAGATATGCTTTACTTCAGGTGGCGCGGAATGACAAAAGGGGCCGAACAATATTGCTACGGAGTTGTCGGGCATGATAATCATTACGGCCGTCGTTATAAAGAAGTGCAAAACGTCTTTTCTGATATTCAAAATTATGAAGACGTGCTTCAAACAGAGATTAAGTCTGATATTGCGGTGCTCTATGACTATGATAATATTTGGTCTTGGAATTTCCAGCAGCAGAGCTCTGGATTTGACTTTAAACAAGAATTGATGCGGTTGTATACGCCATTTTACAAGCTGAATACACATATTGACGTGATTCCGGTGTCGCGTGATTTTTCCTCCTATAAGGTATTGCTCGTTCCTGCATTACAAATCATTGATGAAGCATTAGCCGAACGTTTTAGAAGTTTTACTGAGCAAGGAGGAACGGTCATATTTACGTTCCGTACAGGAATTAAAGATAAGCAAAACAACATTTATTTAAAGCAAACGTTGCCTGGATATGTAAAGGATATAACCGGAATTGAAATTCACGAAATTGAAGCATTATCTTCATCACAAACAGTTCCGATTATAGGAGCTGGTGAGTTTCAAGGTACATCCTCTACTTGTTCGATTTGGAGAGATGTAATTACACCTGTAACAGCTGAAACGCTGTTTACGTATGACGATCCATTTTATGCTGAAGCGGCCGTTACGAAAAATAACTTCGGAAAAGGGCTAGTCTATTATGTGGGCGGTGGCATTGAGGAAGATGTTTTACTAGAGATTGCAAAAAGAATAGTGAAGGAACAGGACGTTGCGCATGTCGAGAGTGAAGAAGGTTTAGAAGTATACTCACGCTTCATTGACAATGAGGTCTATTATTTCTTCATGAATCATACAGCAGAAACGAAAACATTTGAATCACTGACATTGCAGCCATACGAAAGCAAAATCGTCAAAAAATAAATGAAAGCTAGCTTTGGTTCCATTTTAAAGATAGTTAACCTTAGATAGATTGTTAGGGTGAAGCTTCTCTAAGATGGAACTATCTTTTGTTTCAGTACGAAAGGAGTTTTACTTATGCTCGTAAACATAAATGAAGACAATCATCAATTTCACCTGACGAACGGGAAAATCAGCTATATTTTTCACGTGTTGAAAAATGGTCATCTCGGTCATTTGTATTATGGCAAAGCGTTAGTGCATCGTGATGATTTTTCGCATTTTCAGTGCTACGATAACCCAACGCCATCAAGTTGTCATCTATACGAGGAGGACCCGGCGTTCTCTTTAGAAACCATTCGCCAGGAGTATCCGGTATACGGACGGACTGATTTTAGAGAGCCGGCCATTAGTTTACGCTATCTTGATGGCAGTCATATTAGTGACTTTCACTATAAAACCTATCGAATTCTAAAAGGAAAGCCTAAGTTGGAAGGGTTACCAACAACCTATGTAGAACATGACGAAGAAGCAACAACTTTGCAAATAATTTTAGAAGATCCTACTAGGCAAGTCATGTTAACATTAAATTACACAATATTCAAAGAACTCCCGGTGATAACAAGGAGCAGTCAGCTTACAAACATGAGTGATACGGCTGTATATATTGAGAGAATGATGGCGGCGTCACTCGACTTCGCAAGCAGTGAGTTTGATATGGTTCATTTAGCCGGAGCATGGTCACGAGAACGTCATGTAAAAGAGAGACGTCTTGAAGCTGGGATACAGTCGATTTCGAGCATACGAGGAGCTAGCTCTCATCAGCATAATCCATTTCTAGCATTGCGTCGTCCGATGACAACGGAGCATCATGGCGAGGTGTATGGCTTTAATTTCATCTACAGTAGTAACTTCTTAGCTCAGGTTGAAGTGGACCATTATGAAACTGCTAGAGTCATGGTCGGTATTCATCCATTTCGGTTTGAATGGAAGCTAGGCGAAAACGAAAGCTTTCAATCGCCAGAGGTCGTCATGGTTTATGCTGAACATGGACTGAATGCGATGAGTCAGCACTTTCATGATTTTTACCGTAATCATTTAATACGAGGAGTCTGGAAAAAGAAAGACCGACCTATTTTAATTAATAACTGGGAAGCAACGTATTTTGATTTTAATGAGCAGAAGCTAGTTAGTATTGCCAAAGAGGCGAGTCAGCTAGGCGTCGAGCTATTCGTTCTTGATGATGGCTGGTTTGGGAAAAGAAATGATGACCGGACCTCGCTTGGGGATTGGTGGGAAAACAAAGAAAAGCTCCCGAACGGTCTTGGTTACGTAGCTGATGAAATTAGAAAACAAGGATTAGCATTCGGTCTTTGGTTTGAGCCAGAGATGATTAGCCCGAAAAGTGAGTTGTTTGAGGAACACCCCGACTGGGCTATCTCGACCCCAAAACGTGCATCGTCTCTTGGAAGAAATCAACGTGTACTAGATTTTTCGAGAGAGGAAATTGTCTCCTATATATACGAGAAAATGGCGGAATTGATTAACCGAACGAAGCTATCATATATTAAATGGGATATGAATCGCTACATGACGGAGGTGTATTCAACCGCTCTCGCTGCTGATCAGCAAGGCGAATTTTTTCACCGCTACATTTTAGGTGTGTATCAGCTATATGAACGATTAACGGAAGCATTTCCGCACGTCTTATTTGAATCATGTGCTGGCGGAGGCGGACGGTTTGATCCGGGAATGTTCTATTATGCGCCGCAAGCGTGGGCGAGTGATAACACAGATGCGGTTGAGAGGTTAAAGATTCAGTACGGCACGTCATTGGTGTATCCACTTTATAGTATGGGTTCACATGTTTCAGCTGTTCCGAATCACCAAACCTTGCGTACCACATCGCTTGAGACGAGAGCAAACGTAGCTTATTTTGGTACCTTTGGTTATGAGTTGAATCCACTTGACCTTACAGCTGAGGAAAAAGACATCATCAAACAGCAGGTAGAACTGTATAAAGAGTACCGCAGCTTGATTCGCGACGGTGACTTTTATCGCCTGCTTAGTCCATTTGAGAAGAACGAAACTGCGTGGATCGTCGTCAGTAAGGACAAACGTGAAGCGTTAGTTGGTTGGTACAAAGTATTAGCAACGCCGAATCCGAACAAGCAGGCTAACTTGCTCCTTAAAGGATTAAATGCAGAGGCCGAGTATACGATAAACGGAAACGACGCTTCCCATTTTGGAGATGAACTAATGTATCAAGGAGTTGCACTTCCGATTGAATTCAACGGTGTGAATAAAGAAAAGGCGGAGCGTGGAGGAGACTTTCAATCTTACGTATTTCATCTCCGGCAAAGGTAAGGATACGTAAAAGGAGATTAACAAAAAAGAGATAAGATGTGAGGAGAAGAGAACATTGGCAACGATTAAAGATATAGCTTCAAGAGTAGGTGTGTCGATTTCTACGGTATCGAGGGTTCTCAATTATGATGCAACGTTATCCGTAGCAGATGAAACGAAGAAGAAGATTTTTCAGGTAGCTGAAGAGCTTTCCTATCGAAAGAAATATACGAATAATCCTGATTTATCAAAAGTAGCCATCGTTAGTGCTTATAACGAAAATGAGGAAATTGATGACCTTTATTATATGTCTATTCGCTTAGGAGTCGAACAGCGTTGCCAATACCATCAACTACAGCAGGTGAAGTTTTTCCATAATCAATATGATGAAATTAAGCAAGAAAACTTACATGGGATTATTGCGATTGGCCGGTTTACTGAGGAGGAAGTGGAGCAACTTAGAGAATTATCTGAGCACATTGTCTTTGTTGATTTCAATCCAAATCATGATTTGTTTGATAGTGTCACAATTGATGTTGAGGAAGCAACACGTAAAGTGTTAACCTACCTCATTGACAAAGGCTACGAAAAAATCGGTTATATCGGTGGGCATAAAACATTTAAAGATCAAAAGGTTGAATACGGTGAGCTGCGCGAAAAGACAGTAAGGGAGTTTCTGAGCGAAAGAGGATTACTAAATGAAGATTGGATTCATATCATTCCAAGATTTTCGGTAGAGGATGGCTATAACGGAATGAAGCAGCTAGTACAAGAGCAAGGAGATCATCTTCCTGAAGTATTCTTTGCAGGAAATGACTCTGTCGCAATTGGAAGCTTGCGAGCGCTTCACGAAGCCAATATCGTTGTTCCGGATCGGGTAGCGTTGGTCGGATTAAATGATGTCAGTGTTTCGAAATACGTGTATCCATCATTAAGTACAGTGAAAATCCATACAGAATTAATGGGGGAAACCGCGGCTGATTTATTAATGGAGCGCATTTCTGAGCGAAAAATCCCGAAGAAGGTAATCATTCCAACAGAGCTTATTATTAGAAAAAGCAGCAGATAAAAACGTGGGAGTGACAGACGATGTCCTATAAAAACCAACAAGTACTACCAGCGTTCAGAGAGTGGAAACAACTTGAGGCCTTTTTGAAAAGTGATTATGAATATGGTGTCTTATTGGACAGTACTCTCGGTCAACTACGTTCCATAGTGGAAGCGATAAAAAAAGCAGAAAAAAAAGTCATCTTACATGTTGATTTAATTAACGGCTTAAAGCCAAATGAACACGCTGTTGAATTTCTCTGTCAAGAAATGAAACCCGCGGGAATTATCTCAACACGAGCAGGCGCTGTTCAAGCAGCAAAGAAAAAAAAGGTCGATGCCATCCAACGCGTCTTTTTACTAGACAGCTCGGCAATAGAAACGACCTATAAATTAGTACCAAAAGTACAACCTGACTATATTGAACTATTACCGGGCGTCATCCCATCGCTTATCAAACAAGTCAAACAAAAAACAGGCGTCCCGATCCTTGTCGGCGGTCTGATCGATGACGAGCAAGCCATCATCAACGCCCTACAAGCAGGCGCAACCGCCATCACCACCACAAACACCGCATTATGGAAGCCCTACTAAAAAGGGGTGGGTTTCCCCTTTTTAGTAGGGCGAAGGCCGCCGGAAGCCGCTGCATCTTTTGAAGCGCCACGAGAGGGCTTGTCGTGGTGCGAGCAGCGAGCGGGAGGCGTGCCAAAAAAGGGGTGGGAAGCTACTGAAAAAGGTAAAAACCAACCTTTTTCAGTGTCCTCTTATTAAGTAGCAATGGCTCCACACGTTGCTCGTCTGCTATGAGAAATCCACTCATAGCAGACTCTTAAAAAGATGGCAACGGCTCCGCACATTGCTTCGAGGGCATTGAAAAAGGGAAAAGCACCCTTTTTCAGTGTCCTCTGGGTTTCCCCTTTTTAGTAGGGCGAAGGCCGCCGGAAGCCGCTGCATCTTTTGAAGCGCCACGAGTGGTTTTAATATTTGAGAAAGGAAGAGTGCTGATGGGAAACTATATGTTAGCTTTAGATCAAGGGACGACGAGTTCGAGAGCCATTCTTTTCGATAAAAAAGGAGAAATCGTTTATAAGGCACAAAAGGAATTTGAGCAGCATTTTCCGAAGCCGGGCTGGGTAGAGCACAATGCAAATGAGATTTGGAGTTCGATTCTATCGGTTATCGCCTCTTGTCTATCTGAATCAGGTATTACAGCAAGTGAGGTTGCAGGTATTGGCATCACCAACCAACGTGAAACGACGGTTGTGTGGGAGAAAGCAACGGGAAAGCCGATTTATAACGCGATTGTGTGGCAATCAAGACAAACAAAAGATATTTGTGATCAGTTAATCGAAAACGGACATCAAGCTATGTTTCAAGAAAAGACAGGTCTCCTCATAGATGCGTATTTCTCAGGTACAAAAATTAAATGGATATTAGACCATGTCGACGGAGCAAGGGAGCGTGCTGAAAAAGGAGAGCTCTTATTTGGGACGATTGATACATGGCTCATTTGGAAGCTGTCAGGAGGGAAAGCCCACGTAACCGATTACTCGAACGCCTCTCGCACACTTTTGTATAATATTTATGATTTAAAATGGGATGAGGATATACTAGAGATTTTAGATATTCCAAAAGCGATGCTTCCTGAGGTGAAATCGTCCTCAGAAGTGTATGCACACACCGTTGATTATCATTTCTTTGGTCAATCTGTACCTATTTCTGGAGCAGCAGGCGATCAACATGCGGCTCTATTTGGTCAAGCTTGTTATGAAAAAGGAATGGTGAAAAACACGTACGGAACTGGCTGCTTTATGCTGATGAATACTGGAGAACAAGCAGTTGCTTCAAAACATGGATTGTTAACGACGATTGCCTGGGGAATAGATGGCAAAGTGGAATACGCACTAGAAGGCAGTATTTTTGTGGCAGGCTCTGCGATTCAATGGCTTCGTGATGGCTTACGAATGATAAAGGATGCTGCTCAAAGTGAAGAGTATGCAAACAAAGTGGCATCAACAGAAGGAGTTTATGTTGTCCCAGCATTTGTTGGGCTAGGCACGCCATATTGGGATAGCGATGCTAGAGGAGCTGTTTTCGGCTTAACACGAGGAACGTCAAAGGAGCATTTCATTCGCGCTACGTTAGAATCACTTGCATACCAAACTCGTGACGTTCTTAATGCGATGGAGGCTGATTCAGGGATTGAGCTTCGCACACTTCGAGTTGATGGTGGAGCAGTGCACAATCAATTTTTAATGCAATTCCAAAGCGATATTTTAAATGTACCAGTAGAACGACCAACAGTGAACGAAACAACAGCATTAGGTGCCGCATATTTAGCAGGATTGGCAGTAGGGTATTGGAAAGATAAAGACGAGATTGCAACACAATGGAACCTCGACCATTCGTACGCTCCGAAAATGAACGAAATTGTAAGAGAAGAGCTCTATTCAGGCTGGAAAAAGGCGATTCAAGCCACAATAGCATTTAAATAACAAATGACGCCAACCGAAAAATCAAGTATACTAATAATAAGTTAATATGTTGGTAGGAGAAACGGAGAGACCACGAAAGGCTTTTATAACAATAAAAGCACTTTTGTGGTCTCTTTTTTGTATAGGCGTGCGTTTTTTTGCGCGCCGGCAGCCGACCGTAGGGAGGCTCAAGGGTTGTATAGGCGTGCGTTTTTTGCGCGCCGACAGCCGACCGTAGGGAGGCTCAAGGGTTGTATAGGCGTGCGCAATTTGCGCGCCGACAGCCGACCACAGGGAGGCTCAGGTTTTGTATAGGCGTGCGTAATTTGCGCGCCGGCAGCCGACCGCAGGGAGGCTCAAGGTTTTGTATAGGCGTGCGTAATTTGCGCGCCGGCAGCCGACCGCAGGGAGGCTCAAGGTTTTGTATAGGCGTGCGTAATTTGCGCGCCGACAGCCGACCACAGGGAGGCTCAGGTTTTGTATAGGCGTGCGGTTTTTGCGCGCCGACAGCCAACCACAGGGAGGCTCAGGTTATAAGAGGCGTGCGTAATTTGCGCGCCGACAGCCGACCACAGGGAGGCTCAAGCTTCGAAAAGACGATTCGCAGCAGCGCCAACAACATCAAGGAGAGAAACCATAGGGGGACTAAAAGATGGCATTTTCAAGTAAAACACGGCAACAGTTATTAAATACGATGGATCATAAACAATATGATGTGCTTATTATCGGTGGAGGCATTACTGGTTGTGGGATTGCATTAGATGCGACTACGCGTGGAATGAAAACCGCGCTTGTTGAAATGCAGGATTTCGCAGCTGGTACGTCGAGTCGTTCAACGAAATTGGTTCATGGTGGCTTGCGTTATTTAAAGCAATTTGAAGTGAAGATGGTTGCAGAGGTTGGAAAAGAGCGGGCGATTGTATATGAAAATGGACCGCATGTAACGACACCTGAGTGGATGCTTCTGCCGATTCATGAAGGGGGAACGTTTGGAAAGTTTTCAACGTCGCTTGGTTTGCGTGTGTATGATTTTTTAGCGGGGGTTAAACGCAACGAGCGTCGTTCGATGTTAACAGCCGAAGAAACAGCACGATTAGAGCCGCTATTAAGACAGGATGGACTAAAAGGTGGCGGCTATTACGTCGAGTATAAGACGGACGATGCTAGATTAACGATTGAGGTCGCGAAAAAAGCGAGTGAGCATGGGGCTGACCTGATGAATTATGCGAAGGTTGAGGACTTTATTAAAGAAGAGGGGAAAGTCGTTGGTGTCGTAGTAAAGGACCAAATGTCGGGTGAGCTGTATTCAATTTATGCAAAGAAAATTGTCAATGCTGCAGGCCCTTGGGTTGATACGCTCCGTGAAAAGGACGGCTCGAAAAAAGGAAAATCACTTCAATTAACAAAAGGAATTCATATTGTTATTGATCAAAGTAGATTTCCATTGAAGCAAGCGATTTATTTTGATACGCCTGATCGAAGAATGGTGTTTGCGATTCCGCGGGATGGGAAGACATATGTAGGAACGACAGATACAACGTACACAGGAGATATGGTTCATCCAAGAATGACCAGTGAAGACCGTCAATATGTGCTTGATGCGATTAATTTTATGTTTCCGACTTTAAAGATGCGTGTGGATGATATTGAATCAAGCTGGACCGGATTGAGACCACTGATTCATGAAGACGGAAAAGACCCGTCTGAAATCTCCAGAAAAGATGAAATTTGGACTTCGGAATCGGGATTAATGACAATCGCTGGTGGGAAATTAACAGGATACCGAAAAATGGCTGAGTTAGTTGTCAACCAGCTTGCCGAGCAGTTTAAGCAGGAGCAACAAACGTTATTTTCACCATGTATCACGAAGACGCTCCCGATTTCCGGAGGAGACGTAGGTGGTTCAGCTCAATTTGCTTCATACATGAAAGAAAAAATAGAAAAAGGTGTAAAGCTCGGTCTAACAGAAGAAGAATCAACGATGTTAGCACGGAGATATGGTTCCAATATTGAGCAAGTTTTCGAATATACACAACATTATAATCAAGATGCTGAGCTTCCTTTAGCGCTGTTTTTGCAGCTAGCTTATGCTGTAAACGAAGAAATGACGGTCACGCCGGTTGACTTCTTTATTCGTCGAACGAGCGCATTATTTTTTAATATTGATTGGGTTCAGCAATGGAAGCAGCAAGTTATTGATTGGCTAGCACGCCAATTACAATGGAGTGATGACGAAAAAGAAAAGCTAACGCAGGAGCTAGAAAAGCATTTACATGATGCTGTACACACTCATTAGCGTAAGCAATATGTCGTTGTTTTATGTAAGGTCGGACTGGGCATTATTGTGAGTAGTAAATTCGTTCATGTGGGCAACCTAAAGATGCAGCCCTACTTAACGTAGCAGGAGGTGCTCACATGAAACGATTTTGGTTAGGCTGTGTCGTTGGTGCGGTTTTACTGACTGGCTGTAACGAGCCTGAAAAGTCTGAGGCTCAAGGGATGCAGATGAGGGCAACACAACCGTCCATGGACCAGATTACGTACGGGTTGCTCGGACCTGGACCGGCGAATTACCATGGGATGGATAAGCTACCAACCTATCGTCATCGCGGTCAGGAAAATACAACAGGAACAAGCTTTCGGACGATGGACGCCAACCGTCAAACAATGGGAGATGACCAAGTGACCTTGCGAGGTGTCGTAGAGGACTCTCCGTTCCAGCCGGGAATGGTTATTATCATGGGAAGTCACGCTTGGATAAATTTAACCGTTCCAGAGGATATGGATGAGGATGAAAAAAAGAAAGAAATGAAAGCTTTGAGACAAGAGTTCAAAAGGCAAATTCCTCGTTATCAAATCCATATTAACGAAAATGATCAAAACTCTTAGCTCTAGGGCTAAGAGTTTTTCTTAAAAAGATAAGGATAAAAAGCATGAAAGGCATTCAAGGAAGTGCGATGGCTCCGCACACTGCGCGCCAATAGGAGAAAACCGCTCCTATTGGCTTAAAAGGACGGCAGTGGCTTCACACATCGCTTGAAACAAACAGCTTTGCAGATTTGTTCTTTAACCTCGTCGTCTCGCTGTTTGTTGGATCGGATCCCAAACACCGTTATACGGAGGTGAGTAAGCCAAATCGAGATCCTCGAGCTGGGTCATCGTATTATTGTTAAACAGGGCCGTGGCAAGAACGTCAATTCGTTTATCAACGCCGGCTTTCCCGATAACCTGGGCCCCTAGTAATTGCTCTGTTTTTTCATGGTAAAGCATTCGAATCATTAAGCGTTCCTTACCGGGATAATAGCCTGCAATATCGGGGAAGTCGGCTTGAACACTTTTATATGGATAGCCAAGCTTTTCAATTTCCTCCTCAGGTAAGCCAGTACTCGCAAGTGTTAAATCAAAAAATTTCATAATATATGTGCCGACGATGCCTTGGAAGGCACGGGTTTTCCCGACCATATTTAATCCAGCTAAACGCCCTTGCTTATTGGCATGAGTCCCGAGTGGGAAATAATCAGCCTTCTGCTTCATACGATGAAATTGAGTTGCACAATCGCCTGCTGCATAAATATCAGGAAGATTCGTTTCCATATAGGCGTTCACGTTAATCGCGCCACTTTCCTCGAGGTGAAGACCGCTATCCTTTAAAAAGTCGGTATTCGGTCTAATACCAATCGCCACAAGGACTAGATCAGCTTCAATCTCTTGTTGGTCGGTTATGACAGCTTCGACTTTGTTATTGCCTTTGAAGGATTGTACGGATTGATTTAAGATGACGTTCACACCGTGCTCTTCGGCTTCTTTGTGAATGGCACCTGCAAGTTCTTTATCAAAGCTTTTGGCAAGATGCGATGCTCGTTCAATAATTGTAACCTTTTTACCGAGTTCAACAAAGTTTTCGGTCATTTCCAAGCCGACAGCGCCGCCGCCGATGACTACGATTTTTTTTACATCCTGTTTTAAATCAGACATAATCGCTTCTGCATGGGGAATGGTTTTGACTGTATGAATCCCCTGTAAATCGACACCTTCCCAATTTGGGACAACAGGACTGGCACCAGTCGCAATAAGGAGCCGATCATACTCAACTTCAAAGTTTTCACCGGATACTTTTTTGGCTTTAGGGTCGATGCCAGTTACCTCGTGATTGACTCTTGCATCAATGCCATGTTTTTTTCGGTACGTATCGACTGTACGGGCGATTAGCTTTTCTTTCTCAGTAATAACACCGCTTATGTAATATGGAATTCCGCATTGTGCATAGGAGTAGACTTCGCCTCTTTCAAGCGTCGTAATTCTAGCTTGCTCATCGTTTCGGACAATTTGCATTGCCGCACTCATCCCGGCTGCGTCGCCTCCGATAATGACGTATTTCATGCTTCTAACCACCTCTTCTACATACAAATACATTCTCCTACACACACTATTCCCTAAAATTAGCAAATCAATCCATTAATAACGGTTTGCGCTCGTGTTCACATTGACCCAAACCCGCCCATATACTATAATTAGACCGTTATGCACTGGAAACTTTAATGAGGTGAAAGCCGTGTTTGATCGTTTACAATCGTTAGAAGACCGTTATGATCGTTTAAATGAATTACTTAGTGATCCTGATGTCATTAATGATTCAAAAAAGTTACGTGAATATTCAAAGGAACAGTCTAATCTTGAGGAAACTGTACAAGTTTACCGTGAATATAAGGAAGTAACACAGCAGTATAAAGATGCAAAAGCGATGCTAGATGAAAAGCTCGATGATGAGATGTATGCGATGGTGAAAGAGGAAATTGAGGAGCTGTCGACTCGTCATGGAGAGCTTGAAGCTCGTTTGAAAATCTTGCTCTTACCGAAGGATCCGAATGATGATAAGAACGTTATCGTCGAAATTCGTGGTGCTGCTGGCGGGGACGAAGCGCAGCTATTTGCAGGTGACCTTTATAAGATGTACTCTCGTTATGCTGAGGCACAAGGCTGGCGTACAGAAGTTATCGAATCTACAGCAACGGAGCTCGGTGGCTTTAAAGAAATCATTTTCATGGTCAATGGCGCAGGCGCGTACTCGAAATTGAAGTATGAAAATGGGGCACACCGTGTGCAGCGTGTACCGGCGACAGAATCAGGTGGTCGGATTCATACGTCTACAGCGACGGTTGCTGTATTGCCAGAGGCGGAAGAAGTTGAAATTGAAATCCATGAGAAGGATATCCGTGTTGATACGTTTGCATCAAGTGGACCAGGTGGACAAAGTGTTAATACGACGATGTCGGCTGTTCGTTTAACACATCTTCCGACAGGGACGGTTGTTTCGTGTCAGGACGAAAAATCGCAAATTAAAAACAAGGAAAAAGCGATGAAGGTTCTTCGTGCACGTGTGTATGATAAGTTCCAGCAAGAAGCGCAGGCAGAGTATGACCAAAACCGGAAGCTTGCTGTTGGGACAGGGGATCGTTCTGAACGGATTCGTACGTACAATTTCCCGCAAAGCCGTGTAACAGATCACCGGATTGGGCTTACGCTACAAAAGCTTGATCAAATTTTACAAGGAAAGCTTGATGAAGTCATTGATGCGTTAATTGTTGAAGAGCAGGCAGAAATGATGCAACGGGCGGAAGAGTAAGATGATGACTGTTTACGAAGCCCTCAACTGGGCTTCTTCTTTTTTAGAAGAACGTCAACTAGAGCCGCCAGCCGCAGAATGGTTCATGCGTCATCACCTAGATGTGACGAGGACGGAGCTACTTTTACGCTATCGTGATCCACTTGAAGAGGACGTTTGGAATCGCTTTAAGAACGATGTGCACGCGTATGCGAACGGGATCCCTGTTCAGCACTTAACCGGCTATGAGGAGTTTTATGGTCGACGCTTTACGGTGAATAGTGATGTGTTAATTCCGAGACCAGAAACCGAGGAGCTTGTACTTGCGATTTTACAAAAGAAGCAGGCGCTCTTTTCAGATCGTGCCATACAAATAGCCGATATTGGGACAGGTAGTGGGGCGATTGCGATTACGCTGGCACTTGAAGCAGAAAATAGTAAGGTCTATGCAACGGATATTTCGGAAAGGGCGCTGGTGGTCGCAAAGCAAAATGCTGAGAACCTTCATGCTCACATTGAGTTTTTCCAAGGCGATTTACTTCAGCCTTTTATAGAGAAGAAACAAAGACTAGATGTAATCGTCTCTAATCCACCGTATATTCCATTGCATGAAGAAAGCGACTTAGCTGTCCATGTCCGCGAGCATGAGCCTCATCTTGCACTGTTTGGTGGAGAGGATGGCTATGTGCTGTACCGGAGACTAATTGAGGAGCTCCCTAATGTTGTTCAGCCGAAAGCATTAGTCGGCTTTGAGGTTGGAATGGGTCAAGGAGAAACTGTCCGGAAGCTGCTTCAAACTGCCTTTCCGCGGGCAACGACTGAGGTTCGTGATGACATTAATGGCAAGGACCGAATCGTTCTAGCATACGGTGATATGTC
This sequence comes from Halalkalibacter urbisdiaboli, assembly GCF_002156385.1. Lineage (GTDB taxonomy): Bacteria > Bacillota > Bacilli > Bacillales > Bacillaceae_D > Halalkalibacter_A > Halalkalibacter_A urbisdiaboli. Next base: position 1,112,384 of record NZ_MVJM01000002.1, on the reverse strand, counting down.
CCTATGAAAAAAATTTTAAAAAACTAGGTTTAGATTTTCGCCGCCCTGTCCACAATAGGTGATGAAAGGGCGGTGCTAAAAAATGAAACAACAAAACGTAATCATTTATCTATTATTCTCTTTATTTGTATTATTAGTTAGCTGGGAGTCACACAATGCGCAGGCTGTAAACAGCCTTCATCAGGAAGTAAGCCAAGACGAGGCGATTCGCCTTCGAATTCTAGCAAATAGTGATTCTATTAAAGACCAAGCATTAAAAAGAGACATTCGTGATAAAGTCAATAAAGCCATTACAGAATGGGTTACAGATGTTCAAGACCTAGAGGCAGCGAAGGAAGCTATTCAAAGCAATTTAGATGAAATTGAAGCGATTGTTGCAAACGAACTAGAAAAGCAAGGATTAGACCAAACGTATGAAGTATCCTTTGATGAGGTTCAATTCCCGACAAAAGTGTATGGAAACATTGTCTATCCTGCGGGCTACTATAATGCTGTTCTTATTACACTAGGCGAAGGAAAAGGTGAAAACTGGTGGTGTGTTTTATTTCCACCATTATGTTTCCTAGATATGGCCAACGGTGAAGCCGTAGAGGCAGAAGAGGAAGAAGAAACGGAGACGGAAATCGTTGAAGAGCGAGAAGAAATAGAGGTTTCCTTTTTCCTTGTTGAAATCTTTACATCATTAATGGACCGAATCTTTTCAGATGAGTCAAAAAATGCTTAAATTTAGAATGATAGGCATAACTTGTCCAATCCTCTCATAATAGTGGAGTAGGATGCTAGAAGGAGTGATTGTGATGAGTATTGTCGTTCGCAAAGCAAATACTAAAGATTTATTACCGATACAACGTCTACTTGCCAAAGCGGGGTTAACAGAGGACGGACTTGACCAGCATGTTGCTCAATTTCTCGTTGTGGAAAACGAGCAAGAGGAGATTATTGGAACCGTCGGAATGGAGCAGTACGATTCGTATGGATTGCTTCGCTCGCTCGTGTTAAACTCACCGATTTGGACAGGCCAGCTCAGCTTGGAGTTTTTACAAGTGACATTATCCTATGCCGAGGAGCAAGGCATTCAAACGGTCTATTTATGTGCAAAAGGGACCAACCCTCTGTTTCAACAGCTCGGCTTTAAAGAGGTACAAGCACCGTCCTTGCCGACTGAGATTCAAGGGTCGAAGCATTATCAACAAAACAAAGGTCCAGATACGAGAATTTGGGCGTGTGAATTAGACAACCAACATGTGAATAACTCATAAAAAATAGAAAGTTATTAACAAGTTGTCCACATGTGTGGGTAACTTGTTTTTTTGCTTTTTCGCTGGAAGTTGTCGAATCAACGAAGAATTCAGGATATAAAACGATAAAAAATCCTTAAAAATCAGCGGTTTTAGTCGAAATGACATAGGTCATTTGACAATGATAGACAAGGCTTGCAAAATGAAAGAGACAGGAGAGGTGAGTAATGAGTTATAAACAAACAAAAATGTGGACTGTGGATAACAGTGAAGATAAGAGTCGGAGCCATGCGGAATTAAAGGAAGCGGGCTTGTGGATAAAAAAAGGTGAGGTTGTGGCCTTTCCGACTGAAACGGTATACGGCCTTGGTGCGAATGCACTGGACGAAGCTGCGGTGAAGAAAATTTTTGCAGCAAAAGGGAGACCGAGTGATAATCCCCTTATTGTCCACATCGCAAATCGCCAGCAATTAGCCGAGTTAGTTCGTGACGTTTCTGCGAAGGCTAACATGTTAATGGATGCCTTTTGGCCAGGACCACTTACGTTAATTTTTCATAAAAAAGCAGGGATCGCCCCGAGTGTGACGGCAGGACTTCCTACTGTTGCTGTTCGGATTCCGAATCATCCGGTCGCACTTGCCGTTCTAGCTGAGGCTGGGGTCCCAGTCGCCGCTCCGAGTGCAAACCTCTCAGGGAAGCCGAGTCCGACAAAGGCAGAGCACGTTTATCATGATTTAGCTGGAAGAATTGCAGGTGTTGTTGATGGTGGCTTAACAGGGGTTGGTGTTGAATCTACCGTGTTAGATTGTACGTCTGACATTCCTGTTTTATATAGACCAGGTGGCGTCACGAAGGAACATATTGAGCGAGTGATTGGGAAGATCGAGGTCGACCCTGCCTTGCATCGGAATGACGAGGCTCCGCGTTCTCCGGGGATGAAATATACCCATTATGCGCCAAAGGGTGAACTGATTTTAGTTGAGGATAAAAGCCTCATTCAAGCATATGTGGATAACGAGCAAAAGCGGGGGAAGAAGGTAGGGGTTCTTACAACAGAGGAAGCGAAGGAGGATTATCGAGCGGATTCTGTTATTGCGTGTGGAAAACGAGAACAGCTTGAAACAGTAGCGACCCATCTTTACGGAAGCCTGCGTCAATTTGATCATGAAGGAGTCGATATTATTTTCTCTGAAATCTTTCCAGAAGAAGGTGTCGGCGTGGCGATTATGAACCGCCTCTCGAAAGCCGCTGGAAAGTAAAGTTTGCGGCTAAAGGCTAGAGCGTTTCTCTCGAGTATTCTTAAAGATAGATTGTCTATTTTTCCTTGGACTTGCATAGATTGAACTAGCATGTTCAAGGAGTGGATGAAATGGATGAATTTTTCACGCTTTTTATTATGGCGGGAGCATTAGGAATGGATGCTTTTTCTGTAGCACTTGGAATGGGGATGCTAGGTCTTCGCTTAAAGCAGATTTTAAATATAGGAGTGACCGTTGGTGTATTTCATGTTCTCATGCCTTTACTCGGTATTGTTGCCGGGAAAATGCTTTCTACATATTTTGATATGATTGCTACATTTATTGGTGGTGGACTTCTTTTTATCATTGGCTTGCAAATGGTTGTGTCCGCCTTTAAAGAAGAAGAGGGGTCAATGGTTAAAACGACTGGCTGGGGCTTGCTGTTCTTTGCAGTTAGTGTGAGCCTTGATAGCTTCTCAGCTGGGCTAGGCTTAGGGATGCTTGGGGCGCAAATGGTCCTCACTGTAGTGATGATGGGGGTTATAAGTATGGTCCTTTCCTGGCTAGGATTATTGATGGGGGCTCGTTTTCAACACCTTATTGGGTCTTACGGAGAACTACTTGGAGGCTGTATTCTGATCGGCTTTGGTGTTAAATTATTTTTACCAATCTAATCCAAGGACACGCTATACAGTTTTCCAATTTAGTATGATAATATGATGAAAAGAGAGAAATATAGTGCAAGTGGAGTAAATGAAATGCATGATTTTGAAAGAAGGGACGTAGGAAATGGCAGTTAAACACGTACTTTTTGTTTGTACCGGAAATACTTGTCGTAGTCCAATGGCCGAAGCGCTTTTAAAAGAGAAAACGACTCGTTTCGATGTTAAGTCGGCTGGAGTACATGCTTTTTCGGGAAGCCCAGCCTCTGAGGGGACGCGCCGTGTGCTTGAGGAACGCGGGATTAAAACGGAGCACAAAGCACAGCTTGTGACGGAGGAGCTGTTAGATTGGGCTGATCTTGTCTTAACGATGACAGGTGGGCATCGTGACCTAGTAATAAGTAATTTTCCGGAATTTGAGGAAAAGGTTTATACACTAAAGGGTTACGTTCAATCTGAAGATGGGGCTCCTGATATTGCAGATCCGATTGGTGGACCATTAAAAGCATACAAACATACTGCTCAGGAAATTGAGCAATGCATCGAACGTTTAATTGAACGTTAGAAATGAGAGGGGAACGTAAGCAAGATGGGGGAACAGAAAAAGAAATATCGGGCAAGTATTCGTAAAAAGCTAGTCATCGGGATAAGCGGACTAGCCATTGTTACGTTTGGGTGTAGTGCATTTTTTATTTTTTATTTAGCTGATGTTTTAGAAAATATGCTCGGGCTTAGTGGCGATGCTGTGATTATTTTTACGTTGCTTTTAGGTATTTTATGGAGTAGCTTTCTTGGCTATTTAGCAGCGCCGTATATTACAAACCCAATTCGTGAAGTTGAAGAAGCTGCGAGACGTGCAGCAGCTGGCGATATTCATGATGATATTAACGTGAGCAAATCAGATGATGAAATTCGCGCACTCGGTCTTGCCTATAACGAAATGTTAAAAAGTCTTCGCCATATGGTTAAAGATATTGATGAAAATTTTAAAGAAACGAATATCAAAGTATCAGAAATTACCTCTGCTTCTGAAGTGGCGGCAGCAAAGGCGACGCACATTGGTTCTACGATGGAAGAGATAGCAAAAGGTGCGGAAAGCGCAGCAAATGCTACTCAACACACGGCAGAAGCGATGGAAGATGTGACGCAAATTGCAAAAGAAGTACAAGCTCGGGTAGAGACACCAAAACAATCATCAGAGCAAATGGTGTCAACATTAGCGGCAAGTCGCGAAGTTGTCAACTCTCTTGTCCAAGGCATTAAACAGCTTGCAACGGATAACGAGAAATCGTTAACGGCTGTCGGCCAGCTTGAAGATCAGGCAAAGCAGGTCGGTGAGATTATTTCACTTGTAGGTGATATCGCAGGACAGACGAATTTGCTTGCGTTAAATGCTTCGATCGAAGCAGCGCGTGCCGGTGAGCACGGCAAAGGGTTTGCGGTCGTCGCCGATGAGGTTCGCAAGCTTGCTGACCAAAGCGCTCAAGCGGTAAAGGGGATAACCGATCTGATTCACCGGATTCAGCAAGAAGTGAAAAATGTAGTAGAACAAATTAGTGAGCAAGTGAACGTCGCGAATGAGCAATCAGAGCGTGGAACAGAGACAAATGCCTCGATTGCTGAAATGGAAAAATCGGTTCATGAGGTTGCTGCTGTCGTTCATGACATTTCGTCTATGATGGAGCGCCAAATGCAATCAATTAGCCAAGCAACAAGACAGACACAGGAAGTAGCAGCCATCGCTGAGGAGACTTCTGCCGGTTCCTTAGAGGTGACGTCGATGACAGAGCAACAGGAGTCCGTTATTCGGGAAATGAGTAATACGGCCCAAATTTTATCAAACCAAGCAAAAAAGTTAAAAGAAACGATTGAACGATTTACAATAGAATAATAAGATTGAAAATTTTAAAAAAAGTGAGGAATAATAAATGAAGGTAGCATTAGCCTCCGATCACGGCGGAGTAAATATTAAAGAAGAGATTCGTAATTTATTAGAGGAAATGGGACTGGAGTATGAAGATTTCGGCTGTGACTGCACAACGTCGGTTGATTACCCAGACTATGCATTACCAGTTGCTGAGAAGGTTGCAAACGGAGAATTTGACCGTGCGATTTTAATTTGTGGAACGGGAATTGGCATGTCGATTGCAGCAAACAAAGTAAAAGGTATTCGCTGTGCACTCGTTCATGATTTATTCAGTGCTAAAGCAACGCGTGAGCACAATGACAGCAATATCTTAACGATGGGTGAACGTGTCATTGGTGGTGGACTTGCTCGTGAAATTGCCAAGGTGTGGTTAGAAACTGAATTTCAAGGTGGACGCCATGCGAATCGTGTAGGAAAGATTACTGAATACGAAGGCTAAGAATAAAGGGAGGTCGTTTTCATGAGCCTTTCAGCAGAAACTATTAAGAGCGAGGTGCAACAGGCGTTAGCCGACCTGCAGGAAGCAATGCCTTTTACAGCGGATATGTTGCTCGTAGTTGGAACGAGCACGAGTGAAGTGATTGGTTCGCACATTGGCTCAAATGGTTCGCATGAAGTAGCTGAAGTGATTTATTCTGCATTAAAAGAAATCCAGCAGCAAACAAGGATTCAGATCGCCTTTCAATGCTGTGAACATTTAAACCGAGCATTAGTGCTAGAAGAAGAGACAGCAAATGCGCGCGGTTATGAACGAGTTTCAGCTATTCCAATTCGAAAAGCGGGAGGGGCGATGGCGACTTTTGCTTTTTCAAAAATGGACAAGCCTGTCTTAGTTGAGACGATTAACGCTGAGGTCGGTATCGATATTGGAGACACCTTCATTGGGATGCATTTGCGCCCAGTTGTTGTCCCTGTTCGTAGCAAGATTCGCTCAATCGGTGAAGCGCATCTGACAATGGCAATGACACGGCCGAAATTAATTGGCGGTGTTCGCGCTGTTTACGAACGAAATATGGAACATGAATGATTTTTTATAAAAATGATGAAATAATACGGAAATTCATTTGATCTTGTGGTACTATATGATTGAAATGATAGAAAAATGTTAGAGAATCCGAATGGTGTAAGTGAAAGGGGTAAGAGAATGGAGAATGTAAAGAGACAAGATCCGCAAGTATTTGCTGCACTTCAGCAAGAGCTTGGCCGTCAACGTGACAAGATTGAGCTTATTGCATCAGAGAACTTTGTAAGTGAAGCTGTTATGGAAGTACAAGGCTCTGTATTAACAAACAAATATGCAGAAGGCTATCCTGGACGTCGTTACTATGGTGGCTGTGAGTATGTTGACATCGCAGAAGATATCGCTCGTGATCGTGCAAAGGAAATTTTCGGTGCTGAGCATGTGAACGTACAACCTCACTCAGGTGCACAAGCAAACATGGCTGTCTACTTCACGATTTTAGAGCCAGGTGATACGGTTTTAGGAATGAACCTATCTCACGGTGGACACTTAACACACGGTAGCCCGGTTAACTTCAGTGGTGTTCAATACAATTTTATCGAGTACGGTGTTGATAAAGAAACACAACAAATCGACTATGATGTCGTTCGCGAATTAGCACAAGAGCATAAGCCGAAACTAATCGTTGCTGGTGCGAGTGCATACCCGCGTGCTATTGATTTCAAGAAATTCCGTGAAATCGCTGATGAAGTGGGCGCATACATGATGGTTGATATGGCACATATCGCTGGCCTTGTTGCAGCGGGCCTACACGAAAATCCAGTTCCTCACTGTCACTTTGTAACAACAACAACACATAAAACATTACGCGGACCTCGTGGAGGAATGATTCTTTGCCAAGAAGAATTCGCCAAAGCAATCGACAAGTCGATTTTCCCTGGAATTCAAGGTGGTCCTTTAATGCACGTAATCGCAGCTAAGGCTGTTGCGTTCGGCGAAGTGTTAACAGATGAGTTCAAAACATATGCTGGAAACATTATTAAAAATGCAAAGCGTCTCGGTGAAAAATTAACGAGCGAAGGCATTAACCTCGTATCTGGCGGAACGGATAATCACCTTCTTCTTCTTGACCTGCGTTCTCTTGGCCTTACAGGTAAAGTAGCTGAGCACGCTCTTGATGAAGTAGGAATTACAACGAACAAAAACACGATCCCATTCGACCCTGAAAAGCCATTTGTTACAAGCGGAATCCGTATCGGTACAGCTGCTGTTACGTCACGTGGTTTAGATGAGGAAGCAATGGATGAGCTAGGTGCCATTATTGCATTAACATTAAAGCATGTCGATAACGAAGAAAAGCAAGAGGAAGCTCGCAAGCGTGTTGACGCATTAACAGCGAAGTTCCCAATGTATCCTAACCTAGAATATAAGTAATAGTGAAAAAGCTGGGCCGTCTGCGTCCAGCTTTTTTTCATATTGTGAAAGACAGGCTTGATTGCTCAGCGCTTTTTCTGTAAAATTTCAAAGGACAGAAATTCGACATCCTGATTATGGTCAGAGATGAAAAGGAGTTAATAATGAGCAAAGTATTTGTTTTTGATCACCCACTCATTCAGCATAAGCTAACGTACATACGTGATAAAGAAACAGGAACGAAAGAATTTAGAGAGCTTGTTGATGAAGTTGCAGGCTTAATGGCCTTTGAAATTACACGTGATTTACCAGTTCGTGATGTAACCGTTGAAACCCCAGTCGCTCAAGCTCAGTCAAAAATTATTGCTGGAAAGAAGCTTGGCCTTGTTCCAATTCTCCGCGCAGGCCTAGGAATGGTTGACGGAATCCTTCGTATGATTCCAGCTGCTAAGGTAGGACATGTTGGTCTATACCGTGACCCGGAGACGCTTGAGCCTGTTGAGTATTATGTAAAGCTTCCGACAGATGTGAATGAGCGTGAATTTATCGTCATCGACCCGATGCTGGCAACAGGCGGTTCAGCCGTAGAAGCAATCAACAGTTTGAAAAAGCGTGGCGCAAACTCGATCAAGCTCATGTGTCTTGTTGCTGCACCAGAAGGCGTTGCTGCGATTCAAAAAACACACCCAGATGTCGATATTTTCCTAGCGGCACTTGATGAGAAGCTTAATGAAAAAGGCTATATCGTACCAGGCTTAGGTGACGCTGGCGACAGGTTGTTCGGAACAAAATAATGTCTTCTAGAAAGGATAATGATTCGGATGAGTTCAAAATTTACAGTACTAACCGTTTTTGGGACAAGGCCTGAAGCTATTAAAATGTCACCGCTTGTTTTAGAATTAAAAAAACATCAGGATTCGATTGACTCATTTGTTGCTGTAACAGGGCAGCATCGTGAAATGCTTGACCAAGTCCTACAGTTATTTGACATAAAACCTGATTTTGATTTGAACATTATGAAGGAAAGACAAACGTTAGCGGATGTGACAACAAACGCTTTGTTAGGTTTGGATAAGATTATTAAAGAGCTTAAGCCTGATATCGTGCTTGTCCATGGTGACACAACGACGAGTTTCGTTGCAAGCTTAGCTGCTTATTACAATCAAGTTGCGATTGGCCATGTTGAGGCGGGTTTGCGTACCTTCAATAAATACTCTCCGTTTCCTGAAGAAGCCAATCGCCAGCTAACAGGGGTACTAGCCGACCTGCACTTTGCGCCTACAGAACAAGCGTTGGAGCATTTAAAGGCAGAGAACAAAAACGAAGAGTCGATTTTTATTACCGGAAATACAGCGATTGATGCGTTGAAAACAACGGTACGCGACGATTATCAGCATGAGATGCTTAATCAAATTGGTAACGGACGTCTAATTTTATTAACTGCTCATCGACGTGAAAACCTTGGTGAACCAATGCGTCACATCTTCCGTGCGGTTCGTCGATTAATCGATGAGCATCAGGATGCCCATGTCGTTTACCCCGTTCACTTAAATCCAGCAGTCCGTGAAATCGCCCAAGAAGTGCTAAAAGGTCATGACCGTGTTCATTTAATCGAGCCACTCGGAGTCTTGGATTTCCATAACTTTGCGGCACGGTCCGAACTTATTTTAACCGATTCCGGTGGTGTTCAAGAGGAAGCACCTTCCCTTGGTACACCAGTGTTAGTATTACGTGACACAACTGAGCGCCCAGAAGGAATTAAGGCTGGAACGCTGAAGCTAGCAGGAACGGATGAAGATGTGATCTTTAACTTAGCAAATGAATTATTAACTGACAAAGCTGCTTATGACAACATGGCCAAAGCCTCCAATCCATACGGTGACGGCGAAGCCTCTGCACGAATCGTCGCAGCGTTGAAATATTATTTCAAACAAACCGAGCTCCGGCCGGAATCATTCCGTCCGTAAATGGTGATAATCCCCCCTCATTTTTTGGAGGGGGGATTTGTTTTTGCTGATAAAATCAGAAAAATGATGATATATTTTTAAAAATGATGATAAATCTCATAGATGTGATGATAAAACTCCGAAAATGATGAAAAAAGGTTTTTCCTAAAAAATTCATGCCGAAAGAGGAATTAAGGAGAAGTAAGCCGAACAATTTTAAAGAAGTTTTATAGAAAAGGAAGTGGTCTATTGATTGTCAAAGAACGTGAAAAGCCAATCCGATTACAAAAACTAGAAGCATTAATACGCAGGACGCCGCACGCGCATCCGAAATATCAGCAAATAAATGAGCAGTTAGCAAGAAGTATCGCAGGCTATAAAGGAGAGCAATCGTTAGACTACTATCTCGACCTTCTCCCCGAGAAAAAGTATGCCATTCTCCACAATGTTCGACTCCCTCACAAAAACAGCTTTTTTCAAATGGACACGCTCCTGTTATCTCCATCCCTTATCCTAATTTTAGAAGTGAAGAATATGATGGGTACGCTATTTTTCGACCCGGTCTTTCATCAACTAATTCGTACTAAGGATGAACAGGAGGAAGGCTTTCCTGATCCATTTCTACAAATCCAAAGACAGAAAGAACAATTAAAAACATGGCTAACAAAGCAAAAAATTCCTCGTGTTCCGATTGAGGCATTAATCGTGATTAGTAACAGCAATTCTGTCATTCGCACAGCAGAAACGAATCAAAGCATATCAAAAACATTAATCCGCAAAGAATTCCTCCCGTTTAAAATCGCCCAGCTTGAAACAGAGTATAGGAATGAAGCATTATCACCAAAACAATTTTTGAAACTCTCGCGTCAGCTTAAGAAGAGTCATACCCCTGAAAACCCTGCGATCTTAAGTCAGTTTCAGATGACTCCTGAACAGCTGAAAAAAGGAATATTCTGTCCTAGCTGCGACACTCTACCTTTACGTCGAAAGCTTGCAACCTGGTATTGTCCATCCTGTAAAGACAAGCATAAATTCGCCCATATTCCTGCAATTTATGACTACTCTCTCCTTATCAAACGCGAAATTACGAATAAAGAGGCAAGAGACTTTTGGTTGCTCACCGACCCGCATGTTGCAAAACGATTACTCCAAGCGATGGGACTGCCCTCGACTGGGGCAGGAAGGGCGCGGATTTATACGATTTGCTGATAAATTCGCAAAAATGATGATAATTCCCACAAAAATGATGATAACTTCCCAAAAAATGATGATAACCCGCCCGAAAACGCCGCTAACCCACCCGCTAACCTAGAGCAGTACCTATTTAAACCTTATCTAAAACACTCCAATACATGAAAATCCTTAATCTGTCCCATACTACTCATTAACACAAATGTGATCGGGGGAGATGAGGTTGAAAAAGACTAAGTGGTTCTTCCTGTTTATCATGCTTTTAACAATATGCTTACCTGCGGCACAGGGGAAAGCGGCAGTCTTTCCAGATTACCCTGTCGTAGCGCAGCAACAAGCATCCAAGGATGAAAAAACGATAGTCATCGTTTCAGCAGAACAAAAAGCGAAACTAGAGGATGTGGCCGCGCAAGTAACAAGTCACATTCCGTCAAGTAAAATAAGGAAAGTATTTAACCGCTTGTATCACGGATTTTCGATAGAGCTATCAGAAAGTGAGCTTGAACAATTAGAAAAAGTGGAGCATGTCGAACGTGTAGATAAGGTCGCATTTTATCAAACGAATATTGACGGAAGTGTCCCGTTCATAGGTGGAAATGAAGTCCGAAGCATGTTTGATGAAAATGGCTCACGCTTAACTGGAAAAGGAGTGAAAGTAGCGGTAATCGATACAGGCATAGATTATCGCCATCCGGATTTAAAACGAAATTATAAAGGTGGCTACGACGTTGTTGACTACGATCATGACCCGATGGAAACAACGCCAAAAGAAGGACCACCAACTCTTCATGGCACCCATGTAGCAGGGATTATTGCCGCAAATGGGCAAGTGAAGGGTGTTGCGCCAGAAGCAGAACTCTATGCGTACCGTGCCCTCGGACCAGGTGGTCAAGGGACGACAGAACAAGTCATTGAGGCCATTGAAAAAGCAGTAGAGGACGGTGTTGACGTCATCAACCTATCACTCGGAAACACCGTCAACGGACCAGACTGGCCAACAAGTGTAGCATTAGATAAAGCAGTAGAAGAAGGTGTCATCGCAGTAACATCTAATGGGAACAGTGGACCGAAAATGTGGACGGTCGGTTCCCCTGGTACGTCGACGAAAGCGATCTCAGTAGGAGCGTCTGCACCACCGATAAAAATTCCGTACTTAACAATATTCGGTGAGGAGAAGGAAATCAATCTCTTCCCGTTAGGTGGAACACTCCCGTGGACGATAAAACGCGATTACCCGATTATCGATGGCGGCTTTGGCACGAAGGAAGAATTAGCCGAAATTGATGCAAAAGATAAGATCGTTATCGTAAAAAGAGGACGAATCCCATTCACTGATAAAGCGCGTTATGCAGAGGCTTCAGGTGCGAAAGCATTAATTATTTACAACAACCTCCCAGGTGCCTTCGTCGGTGCTGTTGAGGGCGGAGTCAAGCTGCCGGTCGTAAGTGTGGCGAAAGAGGATGGTGAATGGATTCTAGAACAAGCTTCGAACAAAAAGAGTGATATTCAGCTCCGTACGATTTATAGAGAAGAAGAAGACTTCATTGCCCCGTTCAGCTCAAGAGGGCCAGTTACGCAAACGTGGGAAGTAAAGCCTGATCTTGTCGCACCAGGAGTGGCTATCGATAGTACGGTACCAAATGGCTATTTAGGCTTAAACGGTACGAGTATGTCAGCACCCCATGTGGCCGGAGCGGCAGCGCTCGTTAAGCAGGCCCATCCTGATTGGACACCAGAGCAAGTGAAAGCGGCATTAATGAACACAGCGATAAAATTAAAAACTGAAGACGGCGAGCTATATATGCCGCATGAACAAGGGGCTGGAAGGCTGCAAGTAGACAAAGCAGTTACAGCAAAAACATTAGTCTTACCTGGGGCTGTCACATTTGGGAAATGGACAAAGGACGATCCGCGGGAAGAACGTGAGATATCCTTTACGATCGAAAATCATGATGATGTGACAAGAACATATCACGTCGTACCGCCATTTGATATTCCGGACGGTCTACAGTGGAAAGTGCCATTTTCGACGACGCTGAAACCAGGTGAGAAAAAAGAGGTGCAAGTAACGCTTGATTTAATGCCTTCTGTATTAGCTGAGGGGATTCATCATGGTCAGATTGTCGTTGAAGGTGGAGTAGAGGATGTGGCGATTCCTTACGTGTTTTTTATTGAGGAGCCAGATTATCCGCGGGTGATGGCGTTTAATTTTGGTCACGGTGATAAAGAAGACTCCTACCGCTATGAGCTTTATTTGCCGGGTGGAGCAGAGGAGGTAGGGATTGCGCTATATGATCCAGATACCTTCGAATTTATTACATTCCTTGACATTAAGCACGATGTCGGACGCGGCATGCTTGGCGGGGAATTTGAAAAAATAGAGCTAGAAGATGGCGTTTATAAGGCGCTCGTGTTCGCCAAACAAGACGGCAAAGAAGATACAATTGAGTCTTGGATTACAATTGGAGCGGAATTGCCTCCATACAGTCAAGGTGAGGAAGCAGCAGAATAATGATAGGTGGATGTCTCGAAATCTTTTGGGGCATCCATCTTTTTTTTAAAACAGTGAGTAATGATAAACAAAGTGGTAAATGATAAATAAGTAAAATGCTGGCATGATGTTCAAAAAAACACCAGTATTCCGACAAAGCATTAGGGTTTTATGACAGAAGTGTGAACAATGTCACACTTAGCCAAATCTCTATTTTTTTTAAATAGGAAACACGTTGACACAAGTTATTGGCTATAGTACGATTACAAAGGATATAATGTTAAGGGTTACACAAAGATTTGAAAACGGTTTGATTAAGATTGCATTAAGGGAGCGGATTCATGTCAAAAGAAAATCGCAACCCATGGCGTGCAATGGCACTCGTCTCGATTATTTCTTCGTACATAGTTGGAAGTGTGCTAGCAGGCGTCTTTATTGGAACGTGGCTTGATGATCTTTTTAATGTGAAACCTTTGTTTCTTATTGTGTCTTTATTCACATGGCTCGGAGTTGGAGCTTATGGAGTGTATAAGGTAATTGAACCGTTCTTAGGAGACGATGGGTAAAATGACTTCACTTCAAGGTAAAATGAAGCAATATTCAATTTTAGTAAGTCTTTTTGCTGCATTGTTCATACTAGGCTATGTGTTCACCCCCTATTTGGCTGTTTTCCTCGGTCTACTAATCGGTCTTTCCGCAGGCTTCTTTAATCTTTGGACAACTTATAGCAAAGCAAAAGTAGTTGGAAGTGTGGCCGATAAGATTGGAAGACGCTCATCTTTTTCCTTCGTTGTTGCAGGACTAGGGTTTGTCATTCGAATTGGCGTAATCCTTATCAGTTTATGGTTTGCTGTAACATTTCCTGACAACGTGGATTTGTTCTCGGTCATTACAGGCTTTGCCCTGATATATGTCATAATTATTCTAGATATGCTTCTACAAATTGTTAGAAAGAGGTGAAAAAATATGGATCATCATGCACCCATAAGGGAGTATTTTGGACTGTACTTTAATATGTCCACTGTGCTCATGACAACAGTAGCATGTGTGATTGTGTTCTTGATTTGTTTTATTGGAACACGTCGAATTGCTATGCGTCCATCCGGGATGCAAAATTTTCTTGAATGGTCAATCGACTTTGTTCGAGGCATCATCAAGGCTAACATGAGTTGGAAAGTCGGCGGACAGTTTATAGCACTTGCTTTTACCTTACTATTCTATACGTTCGTCGCAAATATGCTAGGGATTCCATTTGAACTAGCAAACCACGAAACACATGAAGCTTGGTGGAAATCACCAACATCAGATCCTGTCTTAACATTAACAATGGCTGTATTAGTTGTTGTGCTTACGCATTACTACGGGATTAAAATTCGTGGGTTTGGCGAATATTTGAAAGACTATGTTCGTCCAGTACCATTTTTACTTCCATTTAAAATCATCGAGGAATTTGCCAATACGTTAACGTTAGGTATGCGTCTATTCGGTAACGTGTACGCGAAAGAAATTCTGATGATTTTACTCGTTGGTCTAGGTACATCAAGTTTGCTTGGCGCATTTGGAGCGATTGTTCCACTCGTTGTTTGGCAAGCGTTCGGTGTATTCATCGGATCAATTCAAGCGTATATTTTTGCCATGCTAGCGATGGTTTACATGGCACATAAAGTTGAAAGTCATTAATTTATTGGTTACAACGCTCTTAATTGAGCACTAACATAAAACAAATTATATTTAATTATAGGGAGGATATTTATCATGGAATTATTAGGAGCTGGAATTGCAGCAGGTTTAGCAGCAGTTGGTGGAGCAATCGCAGTAGCACTTATCGTTAGCGCAACTTTACAAGGTGTAACTCGTCAACCAGAACTTAAGGGTACACTTCAAACACTTATGTTCATCGGGGTTCCTTTAGCGGAAGCGGTGCCTATTATCGCGATCGTTATCTCTTTCTTATTGTTAGCACAAGGCTAAGACACGCTCTAAGCCGCATGTTATTATGCATAAAATGGCGACAGTGTTCATTTTTGAACCTTCGCCATTCCTTATGTATGACTACAGCTAGCAAGATTTGGTTTGAATTGAACGTAAGTTGAAATACAAAACAAATTCTCTTCACATCCAAGAAAGGAGTGAATCCACGTGTTCGAACATATTGCATGGGGCTCTGCTCTCTATCAATTAGTTGCATTTGTTATTTTATTAGCAGTATTAAATAAATTTGCGCTTAAGCCTTTAATGGGCATCATGGAAAAGCGTGAGCAAATGATCAATGAACAAATTGATACAGCAGAAAAGAACCGCAAAGATTCAGAAACATTCATTGAGCAACAGCGCGCTGAGCTTGAAAAAGCACGTCAAGAAGCGCAAGAAATTATTCAAAATGCGAAGAAGCTTAGTGAGCAACAAGGTCAAGATATCGTGAAAGCAGCGAGAACTGATGCTGAAAGAATTAAAGAATCAGCACTTGCCGAAATTCAACGTGAAAAAGAGCAAGCCGTTACAGCTCTTCGTGAGCAGGTAGCAAGCTTGTCCGTCCTTATTGCAACAAAAGTGATTGAAAAAGAATTAGATGCAAGTGAGCAAGAAAAGCTCGTTCAGGAGTATCTTAAAGAGGTAGGCGAAGAGCTATGAGCAACCAAGCAGTAGCAAATCGTTATGCCGACGCCCTTTTTCAGCTTGCACAAGAAAAAGGCATCCTCGAACAAGTCAATGAAGAACTTCAAGTTGTGAAGCAAGTTGTTCAAACAACTCCAGCCTTTTCACAGTTCCTTGGACATCCAAAAGTAACAACAGAAAAGAAAAGAGCCTTTGTTCAAGAAAGCTTCCAACAATCGATTAGTGAAACAAGTTTAAATGCTTTACTTTTACTTGTAGATCGCAAACGAATTGACATATTAGTAGCAATGATTGATAAATTCAAAGCTTTAGCTTATGAAGCACAAAATGTAGCAGAGGCTACAGTTTATTCTGCTCAGCCGCTTTCTGAAGAAGAAAAAGCTCAGTTAGCTGAACTTTTTGCAAAAAAGGCAGGCAAAGCAAAGTTATTAGTGAAGAACATCGTAAATTCCGACCTGCTTGGTGGGTTGAAAATACGTATTGGTGATCGCATTTATGACGGCAGTGTGAAAGCACAGCTTGAACGTCTTGAACGTCAGCTCATTGCCGGTACACGTTAGTAGAAGATAGGGGTGAATGAAATGAGCATCAAACCAGAGGAAATTAGCTCTCTTATTAAGCAACAGATTGAAAGCTTTCAGTCTGATGTTCAAGTTCAAGATGTAGGTACAGTTATCCGTGTTGGTGACGGTATCGCCCTTGCCCATGGCCTTGAAAACGTTATGGCTGGTGAGCTTCTTGAATTCTCGAACGGGGTTATGGGGATGGCTCAAAACCTTGAGGAGAACAACATCGGGATTATTATTTTAGGACCATTTTCGGACATTCGTGAAGGCGACGAAGTTAAGCGTACAGGTCGTATCATGGAAGTTCCAGTTGGTGAAGAATTGCTAGGTCGTGTTGTGAACCCACTTGGACAACCAATTGACGGTTTAGGTCCAATTGCCACAACAAAATCACGTCCAATCGAAAGTCCAGCACCAGGTGTTATGGACCGTAAATCAGTACATGAGCCACTTCAAACAGGAATTAAGTCAATCGACACAATGATTCCAATTGGTCGTGGACAACGTGAATTAATCATCGGTGACCGCCAAACAGGTAAAACGGCGATCGCAATCGATACAATCTTAAACCAAAAAGAAGAAGATATGATTTGTATCTACGTTGCAATTGGTCAAAAAGAATCTACGGTTGCAGGGGTTGTAGAAACATTACGCCAACGCGGTGCGCTTGATTACACAATCGTCGTTTCTGCGGGTGCGTCTGACCCAGCACCATTATTATTCTTAGCACCATATACAGGCGTTTCTATGGGTGAAGAATTCATGTATAATGGCAAGCACGTTCTTGTTATCTATGATGACTTGTCAAAACAAGCAGCTGCTTATCGTGAACTTTCCCTATTATTACGTCGTCCTCCAGGTCGTGAAGCATTCCCAGGGGATGTATTCTACCTACACTCACGCTTACTAGAGCGTGCAGCGAAGCTTAGTGATGCAAAAGGTGGCGGTTCGATTACGGCTCTACCTTTCATTGAAACACAAGCAGGTGACGTATCAGCATACATTCCAACAAACGTAATTTCGATTACGGACGGTCAGATTTTCCTTCAATCAGACCTATTCTATTCAGGTGTTCGTCCAGCGGTTAACGCAGGTCTTTCTGTATCACGTGTTGGTGGTTCAGCGCAAATTAAAGCGATGAAGAAGGTATCAGGTACGTTACGTCTTGACCTTGCTGCTTACCGTGAGCTAGAAGCATTTGCTCAGTTCGGTTCTGACCTTGATAAAGCAACGCAAGCAAAATTAAACCGTGGTCAACGTACTGTAGAAGTTCTTAAACAAGACCTTCACAAGCCACAGCCGGTTGAAAAGCAAGTTGCGATTATCTATGCGTTAACAAAAGGCTTCCTTGATGATATTCCAGTTGAAGACGTTCTTCGTTTTGAATCTGAATTATTCACATATTTAGATCATAACAAGAAAGACGTGCTTGATTCGATTCGCACAACTGGTAACCTACCTGATGAAGATCTTAGCGCTGCGATTGCAGAGTTCAAGAAAGGCTTCAGCGTATCTAAGTAATTGTTAAGTTAAGAGCGTACCAGTTTTTGCGAAAAGGTGGTGAATCAAATGGCTTCATTACGTGACATAAAAGGGCGTATTACGTCAACGAAAAAGACGAAACAAATTACAAAAGCGATGCAAATGGTTTCCGCTGCGAAACTAAATCGTGCCCAACAAAATGCACAGTCGTTCCAACCATATACGGAGAAAATTCGTGAAGTGGTTGCAAGTATTGCGGCATCAGGAGCAGAAGCTTCTCACCCAATGCTCGTTGAACGTCCTGTGAAAAAGACGGGCTATATTGTCATTACATCTGACCGTGGTTTAGCGGGTGGATATAATGCGAGTCTGACTCGTTCCCTTTTAACAACGATAAAATCACGACATAAGTCTCCGGACGAATACGGCATTTTAGTCGTAGGTAAAATTGGACGTGATTTATTTAAGAAGAGAAATCTTCCTATTATTGATGAAGTAGTTGGTGTTCCGGATCAGCCGGAATTTAACGATATAAAAAATCTGGCTCGTGAATCTGTGCAAATGTTTGCGGACGGTAAATTTGATGAATTGTACGTATGGTACAACCATTTTGTTAGTCCAATTACCCAAGAAGTAACTGAAACGAAGCTTTTACCGCTTACGGATCTTGCTGAGGGTGAAACAAAGACCTCTAGCACGTATGAGTACGAGCCAAATGAGCAAGTCATTTTAGAGCGCTTATTGCCTCAGTATGCAGAAAGTTTAATCTTTGGTGCATTACTTGATGCAAAGGCGAGTGAATTTGGTGCACGTATGACAGCTATGAGTGCTGCAACAGATAATGCAACAGCACTTATTGACTCATTAACGCTTTCATACAACCGTGCGCGTCAAGCGGCAATTACCCAGGAAATCACGGAAATTGTCGGTGGTGCAGCTGCACTAGAGTAGGCTAATAGACGAAGGGTTCATGTCGGTGAACTCTTCTAGCTTGATTCCTATAAACGTATTTAAGAGGAAATAGGAGGGAAACAGATGAATGTAGGTCGCATTACTCAAGTAATGGGTCCGGTTGTTGACGTAAAGTTCAAAAGCGGACAGTTACCTAACCTTAACAATGCATTACGTGTTGAGCAAAAAGGCTCTGACAAAAATGCTGTTGATGTGAACGTAACGCTTGAAGTCGCATTGCATCTTGGTGACGATACTGTTCGTACCGTTGCGATGGGCTCAACTGATGGTCTTGTACGTGGTACAGACGTAATTGATACAGGTGCTGCAATTTCCGTACCTGTTGGGGAAGCAACTCTTGGTCGTGTATTTAACGTATTAGGTGAAGCAATTGACTTGGATGAGCCGATTCCAGCTGATGTGAAGCGTGATCCAATCCACCGTCAAGCACCTTCATTTGAAGAGCTTTCAACTTCAACTGAAATCCTTGAAACAGGTATTAAAGTTGTTGACTTATTAGCACCTTACATTAAGGGTGGTAAGATCGGTCTATTTGGTGGTGCCGGTGTAGGTAAGACGGTACTTATCCAAGAATTAATTAATAACATCGCTCAAGAGCACGGTGGTATTTCGGTATTCGCTGGTGTAGGTGAGCGTACTCGTGAAGGAAATGACCTTTACCACGAGATGACAGATTCTGGCGTTATTAAGAAAACGGCGATGGTATTCGGTCAAATGAACGAGCCACCTGGAGCACGTATGCGTGTTGCTCTTTCTGGTTTAACAATGGCTGAGCATTTCCGTGATCGTGATGGACAAGACGTTCTTTTATTCATCGACAACATCTTCCGTTTCACACAAGCAGGTTCAGAGGTATCAGCCCTATTAGGACGTATGCCTTCAGCGGTAGGTTACCAACCGACACTTGCGACGGAAATGGGTCAGCTTCAAGAACGTATTACATCAACAAAGGTTGGTTCGGTTACATCGATCCAAGCGATTTATGTACCAGCCGATGACTATACGGATCCAGCTCCTGCAACAACGTTTGCTCACTTAGATGCAACGACGAACCTTGAGCGTAAACTTTCTGAGATGGGTATTTACCCTGCGGTGGATCCACTTGCTTCAACATCTCGTGCCCTTTCTCCTGAAATTGTTGGAGAAGAGCATTACAGTGTTGCTCGTCAAGTACAGCAAACTCTTCAAAAGTACAAAGAATTACAAGATATTATTGCGATTCTTGGTATGGACGAGTTATCTGAAGAAGATAAGCTTATCGTTGCTCGTGCACGTCGTATTCAGTTCTTCTTATCACAGAACTTCCACGTAGCAGAGCAATTTACAGGTCAACCTGGATCATACGTACCAGTTAA
Organism: Halalkalibacter urbisdiaboli; assembly: GCF_002156385.1. Classification (GTDB taxonomy): domain Bacteria; phylum Bacillota; class Bacilli; order Bacillales; family Bacillaceae_D; genus Halalkalibacter_A; species Halalkalibacter_A urbisdiaboli. Next base: position 1,092,326 of record NZ_MVJM01000002.1, on the reverse strand, counting down.
AGAAACAATCAAAGGATTCAAAGAAATTCTAGAAGGTAAGCATGATTCGATTCCTGAGGATGCTTTCCGTCTTGTTGGACGTATTGAAGAAGTGGTAGAAAAAGCGCAACAAATGGCGTAAACATGATTTTTCTAGAGGGAGTTCGAGCTCAGTTTGAACTTCCTCTTAAATAAAAAACCCGTGTTGCTGTTGAGGAGGGTTTTCACATGCAAACATTTCGTGTAAACGTAGTAACTCCTGATGGCAAAGTGTATGACGGTGACGTGGAAATGGTAAGCGTTCGTACGGTTGAAGGCGAACTCGGTATTTTACCAAAACACATTCCGTTAGTTGCTCCTTTAACAGTCGGAGCAGTACGCTTGAAAAAAGGCTCCACTGTTGAAAAAGTTGCCGTAAGTGGTGGATTTGTTGAAGTCCGTCCCGATCAAGTAACGATTTTAGCAGAGGCGGCTGAATTGCCTTCAGATATTGATGTTGATCGTGCGAAACAGGCACAAGAACGTGCTGAACAACGAATCAACTCAGCGAAGCAGGATGATATCGATTTTAAACGTGCAGAGTTAGCTCTTAAGCGCGCAACAAATCGACTTGATGTAGCAGGAAAGTAATATGCTGAAAAGGAGTAAGATGAGCTCGCTCGTCTTACTCCTTTTTGTCATAGCGAAAAAGTCATATTCGAAAATAGAAGTAAAAAAGAAAAACGTAAAAAAATATGGGTGCAAATAAGTACAAAGTCACACTTTATGTCAAAAATGTTATAAATAAATAGGACTGTAAAACTATAAAAATCTTCACAATGAGATATAGCTTTTTTTTAGAAAATCCGTTAATATTGAGTGTGGATTGCTTTATAACATATTATTTTTTGCATGTTTATAAATCTTATGTAAGAAATTGATGGAGAAGGAGCAAAGAAACAAAAAGGGGTTTTTGGCGTGGTAGATGGGTTTGGACAGCAGGCAATCATACATATTTTTGTCAATGTTATGTTTCTCATCATAACCTGGTGGGCATTGCAGTCATTTAAGCTTGATCTTTTCGTAAGAGATCCAAGGGGACCAAAAGCAAAAGTACTTTTGATCTTATTGACACTTGCGATTGCGCATCTCGTTAGTAGCTTCTTTCTTGATTACTTAAATTCTTCACTTATGCTTCGTTACTTATGGTAGAACAAACAGTGACTAGAACTTCCATGTATGTATAGACCCTCCGTGGAAAAAATGTAAATAATCAAATTTTCTCGGGTGAGGAGAAATTCTAGTGGGACTTTTACTCAGTTTTGTTCTGTTCATATTAGGGTATGTTCAATTTTAATAAAGTGATTTCTATGACAGTTGCTTTGAAATTTTACGAAACGATTACATCACATTTAACATTTTTTAAGCAACATGTACATAGATTGAGCATAATGTTTAGCAATTTCACTTTATGAAGCATCAACAATATGGATGGTACGTGCCAAAGTTAGCTGGCGGGATTGGTTCCATTTTGAGTTAGATTGAACATGCTTTCCAAAAGATTGAACAACTGTTTGACGAGCAATCAATTCCAAACCATGTAAGCTTTCCCAGAAATGGAGGGCGTCAGGCTCATGGCGTTCGCACAGCATTACAGGAAATACAGGTTTATGTCATGAAAAAGAAACGTCTGTCTCGATCTCTGCATAGAATGATGAGTGAAAGACATTGGAGCAATGACCAAACAAATAATGTCCAAATGGCTCGCAGACAAGAGAATGGAATGGGCTCTAGGACAACTGCAACAATAGGAACGCCTATTATTACGACTGAATATTGATGATAGAGAAGAGACTATAATTTCTAGACGCGGAGGGGAATACGTTGGAAAAAATTATCGTCCAAGGTGGCAATCAACTGCGTGGCACTGTGAAAGTAGAGGGTGCAAAAAACGCTGTGTTACCTGTGATTGCTGCATCAATCCTAGCTGAACGCGGCACAAGCCACATATATGATGTGCCTTCACTGGCTGATGTATACACGATGAAAGAAGTTTTACGAAACCTTAATATTGATGTTGAATATGAAAATGGCAGCTTCCACGTAAACGCAGAAAAGGCGTTAAAGACTGAAGCTCCATTTGAATATGTAAGAAAAATGCGTGCATCGTTTTTAGTAATGGGGCCATTGCTTGCGAGAGTCGGTAAGGCTCGAATTGCTCTACCTGGTGGTTGTGCGATTGGTTCTAGACCAATTGATCAACACTTAAAAGGATTTGAAGCAATGGGGGCAACGGTTGAAATTGGAAATGGCTTTATTGAAGCCCGCATCGATGGCCAATTAAAAGGCGCAAAGATCTATTTAGATTTCCCAAGTGTGGGAGCAACGGAAAACATTATAATGGCTGCAGTTTTGGCTGAAGGAACGACCATTATTGAAAATGCTGCAGAAGAGCCAGAGATTGTTTGCCTTGCGAATTATTTAAATGCGATGGGTGCGAAAGTACGTGGTGCAGGAACTGGAGAAATTCGCATTGAGGGCGTAGCTTCACTTCATGCAGCAGAGCACACGGTGATTCCGGATCGTATTGAAGCAGGTACCTTCATGGTAGCAGCCGCTATTACAAAAGGAAATGTAGTCGTTGAAGGAGCGGTCGCTGAGCACTTACGTCCACTTATCGCAAAGATGGAAGAAATGGGTGTCGAGGTTATTGAGGAAGAGAATGGCATTCGCGTTATTGGTCCGGACACACTGAAGCCAATTGACATTAAAACAATGCCACACCCAGGTTTTCCAACTGATATGCAGGCACAAATGATGGCTTTACTTCTCCAAGCAAATGGCACGAGTGTCATTACGGAAACGGTATTTGAGAATCGATATATGCACGTTGAAGAATTCAGACGCATGAATGGCAACATCAAGATTGAAGGACGTTCTGCAATTATTTCCGGTCCAACGAAATTACAAGGCGCAGAAGTAGCGGCTACCGATCTTCGTGCCGGTGCAGCCCTCATTTTAGCAGGTCTTGTTGCTGACGGGGTCACACGGGTGACAGAGCTGAAGCACATTGACCGCGGCTATGTTGATTTAGCTGAGAAATTCCAACTGTTAGGTGGGAACGTTGAACGAATTGAAGAGGTTGTGGAGTCAGAAGTTGAAAACCTAGAAGCACCTGCTCCGTTAAAGTTAAATAATCTTGTTTAACAGATGAAAGGCAGCCTTGCTGATGAAGTAAGGTTGCTTTTTTTAGAGGGCATTGAAAAAGGGGAAAGCATCCTTTTTTAGTGCCCTTGCTTTTTTGTATGTGTTTACATTTATGTAAGCGCTCTATATTGTATTTGCGTAGCTAGGGATAAATTCCTGTTTCGGGGAATGTAATGTAATAGTAATAAAAAAAACTTGTTCTAATCTCAGTCAAGCCCTCATAGAATGAATAAGACAGACATTTAATATGGAGGCAAATGATATGAAGCGATTAATCATTGTAACAACAATCCTATGCACAGTCGTTTTGATTATTCCAACAATGCTAGTGATGTTTAGCTCACCCACCTCCGAGACTACTGTATCTACAACGCAAGTGGAGGGGAATGAGCAGCAACCAGTTATTCCAGACTACAATCCTGAAGAGGATATCTCAATCGCTGTTTATCGAAGTCAATCAGAACAGGTGGAAACCGTTCCACTTGAACAGTATGTGATGGGCGTCGTTGCCTCAGAAATGCCTGTTAACTTTGAACTTGAAGCTCTAAAAGCACAGGCACTTACAGCAAGAACATTCATTATCCAGCAAATGCTCAATCCTTCGACTGATATTAAATTACCAGATGAAGCAATTGTAACGGACACCGTGACACATCAAGTGTATCAAAATGATACTGAATTGAAGAATAAATGGGGACAAGACTTTGACAAAAACATGGAGAAGATTGCCCTCGCTGTTCTCTCGACGAAAGGTGAGGTACTTACATACGAGAATGAGCCAATTACAGCAGCGTTCTTCTCAACAAGTAATGGCTATACCGAGAATTCAGAGGATTATTGGCAAAACTCGATTCCGTATTTACGAAGTGTTGAGAGCCCTTGGGACCAAAGCTCACCACGTTCATCAGCAGAAAAAGTCATTTCAATTACAGAGTTTGAAGAAAAGCTAGGAATTGAGATGCCTGAGGATGGGTCAGTGGGGACCGTTGTTGCCCGAACCGACGGAGGAAGAGTAGCGAAAGTAAAAATAGGTGGAAAAGAATTCACAGGTAGAGACATAAGAGACCGACTCGAGCTAGATTCCTCTGATTTTCATTGGCAACGTCATAATAACCAAATCGTGATTCGGACGCGTGGCTGGGGGCATGGCGTTGGAATGAGCCAATACGGAGCGGATGGAATGGCAAAGGAAGGCCGTACGTATAAAGACATTTTAAATCATTATTACCAAGGAGTATCGATCCAATCACATGAACCATTTGTAGCAAAATTAACGGCCAAAAGCGAATAAAGCCGGAGCCTCCCGAATAAGGAAACCCCCATGAAAGTCACGCTAGGAAGAAGTAATGGCTTCGCACGTTGCGCGCCCTGCTATGAGAAAACCACTCATAGCAGGGCTTTCAGAACCAGGCAACGGCTCCGCACATTACTTAAAGGGCACTTAAAAAGGGAAACCCACCCTTTTTAAGTGCCCTCTTTTCGCATGCTCTTTTACTTTTCTTTAAAAAAGTTAAAAAGTTCATGCATAAAACGACCGTCTTTGTCGAAAAATAATTTAAAAAAAGATTTTTAAGTGATGTATATATTTCCAGCAATCTGTTCAAACTGGTTGCTGAGGTGATGAGAAATGAGAGAAGAAAACAAAAAGTCTTCTAAATCTGAGGAAACATTCAATGCAAAACAATTATTAAGAAAAAAATGGTTCGCTCCGTCAATTTATCTAGTGGCTGCAGCCTTCGTCCTAAGTGCGGTTGTATTTATGCAAGGTCAGGATGAATCAGCAGCTCCAGAAGATGGCGTAACCGTCGAGGACCCTACTAGCCAAAATCACTTAAACGAGTATGGTCAAGACGCAGTCCCAGTAAACAGTTCAGCTGAAGTGTTAAAATTACCTGTTACGAATGCGGATGAAGTTGAAGTAGTTGGTTATTTCTATGACGTCAATGCAACAAGCGAAGAACAGGAAGAAGCTCTTGTCTACTACAATAATATGTACTACCAGAACAAAGGGATTGACTTAGCACATGCAAATGGTGATGAATTTGATGTCGTCGCGGCAATGAGTGGTACCGTGGTGAAGGTTGAGCAAGATTCATTACTAGGGAATGTGATTGAGATTACTCACGAAGATGGTGTTGTCACTCACTATCACAGCCTTGATAATGTTAAGGTTGAAGAAGGGGCAACAGTTAAGCAAGGTGACTTATTAGGTGTAGCAGGACGCAATCTTTATAACAAGGATGCAGGTGTTCACGTTCACTTCGAGCTTCGTTATGAAGGAACTCCAGTAAATCCAAATGACTTATTTGACCAACCGATTGATTCAATTGGTCAAATTGTAAAGGATAAGGAAGCGGAGAAGGAAGAAGCAGAGGAAGCGGACAAGGAAGCAGATAAAAAAGAAGCAGATAAAGAAGAACCTGCCAATGAAGGCAGTGACGAAGATGTAGCAGATGACCAAGAGCAAGAAGAAGCAGCTGAGCCAGCGGACGAGCAAGATGGCGCTGACGAAGATAGTGCTGAAGAAAACAATGCAGAGTAATACAGAATCGAAGCAGTGAGAAAAGCCGAAGGGTGTTTCCGAAAGGTCAAAGATAGGACCTTTTTGGAAGCACCCCCTTTTTTGGTTAATAGTGTAATAAAACAGCTGAGCCGATGATACATTTAAATAGGAAGTGATAGAGGCTTATTTTTCCTTTAACAGAGAAGGGTAACATAGTAAGAAGATGGAAGGGAAAAATCTTGACAATTTAATGAAAGTTTGAAATAATGTGTACTATAACATTGTAAAAATTGAGCGGATTTTGATTGCTGTCCTACAATAGCGCTCAACTCTTTTTTAAGTCTATTTGATAACGCTTACAAATAGAAAGGAGGCTCTCCTATGATTTATGTTTTTTTACTTATACTCCTATTATCACTCATTTTTGCTTTTCGGTTAAAGAAACCACTTCTATTAACAGTCCCAATTGCTACTCTTTTTGTGTTTATGATTATTCAAATTGCAATGGTCCCTTTAGGTTTTTTTGAAACAGTTCGCTTTATCTTTGATTTACGCTAGTATTTCTATGAAAATAGCGTGTGAATAACGGGTTTAATTGACGAATAGCAAAGACCAGCCCTCGTGAAGAACTCCTGTTGTCGTCAGTTGGATAGATCATGATGGAAGCATCAAACTTGTTAGTCTGTTTGATCATTCATTTTGTAAGGAGGTGAACGCGCAGCAACGATAACCATTTTAAGCAAGATAAGAATGAAAGCGCTTTAATACTTCATTTAAGGAGGGAATCAGTTTGAAAAAAATTGATAAAAATGTTGCTGATGCTTATTTCCGTGCACGAACTACTCTTGTTGTCATTTGTTTAATTATTGGCGGACTTGTTTCATTTGGTGTCGTCCTGTTTGCTGAAGCGTTCTCGACGTTTACGATTATGGGAATGCCTGCTCACTACTATATGGGAGCTCAAGGTGCAGTTGTTACGTTCATTATTTTATTATTTGGGAATGCCGTCATTAGTGACAAAATAGATAAGAAGTTTGGGATTGATGAGGAACAGAGCGCTCGGATTAGCTCTGGGAAGGTTCTTGACCACTAAACTTGTTGTCTAATTTAAAACAGGAAACCTGAGAAATGAAGAGGGGGAACGAGAATGGATTCACAATCAATTGTATCAATATTGATGATTTTAGCCACATTTGGCCTTTATATTGGAATATCCGTTTATAATCGTGCAAAAGCAACGTCTGATTTCTATGTAGCAAGTCGTGGAGTACCACCATTTTGGAACGGGATGGCTATTGGTGGGGACTGGATGAGTGCCGCTTCCTTTATCGGGATGGCTGGAACGCTTTTAGTTCTAGGTTATGATGGTCTTGCCTATATTATGGGTTGGACTGGGGGCTATTTATTCCTAACTTTCTTACTAGCACCACAGCTTCGTAAGTATGGACGTTATACTGTACCAGAATTTATCGGTGATAGATTCGGTAGTAATACGGCACGATTAATTGCCGCAATTGCTACAATCATTATTAGTTTCGTTTATATTATTGGCCAGCTATCTGGTTCAGGGGTTGTTATCGGAAGAATCTTAGAAATTCCATCGATGTACGGGACGATGATCGGGGTTGTCGTTATCGCGATTTATGCGACGCTTGGTGGGATGAAGGGGATTACGTGGACTCAGGTTGCGCAATATATCATTCTCATTATTGCTTATATTATTCCAATTGTCTTCATGTCTCTTCAAGTAACGAGCAATCCATTACCTTGGCTTACATACGGAAATATCGTAAATGAGCTAGGGGCTTTAGACCGAGAGCTCGGTTTCTCTGAATACTTTGCACCATTTGCCGAAAGTGACAAGGCTCAATTTATCGCATTAATGTTTACGTTAATGGTAGGGACAGCAGCACTTCCACACGTTATCGTTCGTTTCTATACCGTAACAACGATGAAAGCAGCACGTTGGAGTGGGGCTTGGGCACTTTTATTTATCGGGTTCTTGTATTTATCAGCTCCTGCTTATGCAGCATTTTCTCGCTTTATTTTAATGACACGTGTTGCGGGGCAACCAATTGATCAATTGCCAGCTTGGACGACAACATGGGTCAATACGAATCTATTAAAGGTCGCTGATGAAAACGGCGATGGCATTTTACAATGGAAAGAAATCGTCATCTCTAATGATATTGTCGTTATGGCAACACCGGAAATTGCCAACTTAGGTATGTTCGTTATCGGTCTAGTTGCAGCTGGAGCAATGGCTGCGGCCCTTTCTACAGCGGGTGGACTTCTAATTACGATCTCGTCTTCATTCGCACATGATATTTACTACCGTCTAATGAATCCACAAGCGAGCGATAAGAAGCGTCTTGCAGCTGGGCGTTGGGCGATCGTATTAGCAACGATTGTAGCCGGTGTTGTTGCGCTAGATCCTCCGGGCGTTATTACCCAAATCGTTGCCTGGGCCTTCGCACTTGCTGGCGGTACGTTCTTCCCTGTTCTGTTACTCGGGGTATGGTGGAAGCGTACGAACAAACAAGGGGCGATTGCTGGGATGCTCGTCGGTTTATTCGTTACAATAACGTATATCTTCTTTGCAAAAAACGGCATGACGCTGTTCGGTATTAAAGATACAGGGGCAGGTCTAATCGGGGTACCGATTAACTTTATTGTTACGTATGTCGTATCTAAGATGACTGCTGCACCACCGCAACATCTTCAAGATGAAGTCATTGACCTCCGTTATCCAGAGCAAATGTCGTACAAAGATGGTCAGGTCTGGTTAGACGATGGTTCCGCAAAATAATCAATATTTGCAAAAGATTCATGAGCATCCGCTATTTGCAGGTTTAGACGAACAAGAATGTTTAAACCTGCTCGATGCTTGTGTTCTGAAACAATATGAAAAGAACGAAACGGTTCTTTACTCCAAAACACCGCGCGAAGGACTTCTGCTGCTCCTAAAAGGAATGGCAGAAGTCTTTGTTAACGGTAGCGGACATCGCCAGCGGGAGGTCCTGGAGGTGCTCCAAACAGGAGATGTAATCGGCTTTTCAAGTCTTGCTGATTTTCTTGGGGAGAAAACAGAGCATCCTGAGCATTATACAGTTGAGGTGGCGGCAGTAGAGGAATCCGTCTGCCTTCATATTCCTTACTCTGTCATTGAAGCACGATGGCATGATGAGCAAGTACGTGACTACGTTCTCACCCAGGCAACGGTACGCCTACGGGATATTTATGCCTCCTTAGCAGAGCAGGTAAGACTTGCGAACCAATGGGGGGAAAGTGAACCGTTTATTCGTCGTATTCAGGATGTCATGAACGAACCAGTTATTATCGTCGATGAAGATGAAGATGTTCAAGATGTAGCACTGACGATGGTGAAGCAATCAACAAGCTCGGTCGTCGTTTTAAACGATGCCGATCAGCTAATCGGCATTATTACCGAAAAGGATCTCGTCGCACGTGTCGTCGCAAAAGGGAGGGGGACAGGCATCGTTGCCAAGGAAATTATGACACCCCATCCGTTTATCATTTCAAGACAAGCGTATTACTACGAAGCGATGGCAAGCTTCCTAATGAATGGCATTAAGCATTTACCGGTTATGGATGGAAGTAAGGTCGTTGGGATGGTTACTCTTGCTGATCTATTACGAAAAAAAGATCGAGGCACGATGCAGCTCTTGCAAACGATAGAAGAATCGACAGAAGAAAATAGTAAAGACGTAAAACTAGCAATCTATGATGTTCTAGGCCACTTAATCCAAGACAGGATTCCGACAACACATCTGCTAGATATTATTACGAAGCTCTATGATAGATTAGTACGTCACACCGTTGAACTTACGCTTGGCAAGCTAAAGGAAAACGGATTTGGTGACCCGCCTGTGTCATATAGCTTTTATATGATGGGAAGCGGCGGCCGTCGCGAGCAATTTATGCTTACTGACCAAGACCATTTTCTCGTATTCGCGGATCCGAGTGAGGCGGAACGTGAGCAGGTGGAGCACTATTTTCAAGCGTTCGGAGAGGAATTAGTAAATCAACTCGAGCTTGCGGGCTATAAGCGCTGTGATGGGTTAATGATGTCGAGTGAGGCGATTTGGCGTGGCTCCCTTTCCCAATGGCAGGAGCGTTTACGAAGCTGGGCATTAAGAGCGACGAATGACAATGTCCTCTTAAGTCAAAACTTTTTGTCCTATCGCTTCTTATATGGAGAGGATGCCCTCCATGATCAGTTCGTGAAAATGGTACGAGACCAACTCCAAAAGTCAAAGATCTTTCTCTATCGTATGGCCGAGCTTGAGAAGGAAACTCCTGTGCCGGTTCTTGATCATCCGATCCGAGCGTTATTCCGCATGCAACGGCGCTCAATCGATCTTAAAAAGCATGCGATTTTCCCGCTTCATCATTGCTTGCAGCTATTAAGTGCCAAGCATGACATCGTATATGGAACCCCGCTGGAGCGTCTCGACGCCCTTGAGAATAAACATGTCATATCAGCTGAAACCGCAGATGAGCTTCGTTTTGCCTATGAAGTAATTCTATCGATTCGTGTTGAGCAAGCTTGGGCTCACTACAAACGCGGCTCAGAAAAAACGAGTGAAGTAGAGTTTACCCATTTGAAATCAAAAGACAAAGAAGAGCTCATGATTGCCTTAAAGGCAATTCGCCATTTACAAAACCAAGTCATAGCAGGGGTCTAACCCTAAGGTAGTCGAAAGCTAAAGAGAAAGGAGGTCGCTCATTGTTTTGGAAAAAGCAGCAGCTAAATTATCAGCTTGAAAAAGAAGTCCCTTTACGGACACCATTTCGCGATTTGACGTTTACGATTTTTGATACCGAGGCGACTGGATTTGCCATTAGTTCACACGACCGTTTAATCGAGCTGGCAGCTGTCCAAGTGTCGAACCTTGAGGTTAACTCAAATTATTTTCAAACGTATGTCAATCCACAGCGGTCGATTCCGGATGACATTATCGAATTAACCGGAATTACCGCTGAAAGAGTCAAGCATGCTCCAGACTCCCTCGAGGCGATTGAGCAATTTTTTCAATTTACTGAAGCCGGAAACAGTCATGCGTTAGTTGGCCATTATGTGAGCTTCGATATGATGGTGTTAAAAAAAGAATTGCAGCGGCATCGTTATCGGTTCCGTCCGCCATTATGTATCGATACGCTTGATCTAATCGGCTATATAAGCCCCTCCAAAGACATGCGTGATTTGGAAACGTATGCAAAACAATTTGGCACAAGAATTTACGAACGCCATCAAGCACTAGGAGATGCGATGACAACTGCTCATTTATTCTGTGAATTATTAACCATGCTTGAAAGCTATGGAAAGGGCACGCTTGCTGACTTAGTGGACATTAGTAGTATGACGCAAAGAGCACTGCAATTTTAAATTCTGCGCTCGTCCCTATAATAAGGTGGTATATCTGCCCACTCTCCCTAATAAACTGTACCAATCACCAACACAGAATTAGGGAGGCGAGTCGTGTGCACGATTACATCAAAGAGCGAACAATCAAGATTGGCAGGTATATTGTCGAGACGAAAAAAACGGTGAGGACGATAGCTAAGGAATTTGGTGTCTCGAAAAGTACCGTACACAAGGACCTTACCGAGCGCTTGCCAGAGATTAATCCCGAGCTAGCGAATGAAGTAAAGGTCATCCTTGAGTACCACAAGTCCATTCGCCACTTAAGGGGTGGTGAAGCGACGAAGGTTAAGTACAGGAAAGACACTGAAGAAACTCCGGAAAAAATCGTCAAGGCACCCAATTAAAAATTTTTTGAAAAAATATCCCTGTTAGAACAATTTATGATAAAATTATTAAATTAGGTATATTGTAATATTGGCTATGAACACGTTCGGATACAGGGAGGAAAAAGAAGCATGTTTGGTCGAGATATAGGAATTGATTTAGGTACCGCAAACGTCCTCATTTATGTGAAAGGTAGTGGCATTGTTCTTAATGAGCCATCCGTTGTCGCAGTGGAGACATCATCGAAGCGAGTATTAGCCGTAGGAGAAGAAGCATTTCGTATGGTTGGACGTACACCAGGAAATATTGTTGCCATGCGCCCAATGAAGGACGGGGTCATTGCAAACTTTGAAATGACCGAATCGATGCTCAAGCATTTCTTAAGCAAAATCAATGTCAAAAGTTTATTTTCAAAGCCACGCATTCTCATTTGCTGCCCAACAAACATTACCTCCGTTGAGCAAAAGGCTATTCGAGAAGCAGCTGAAAAGAGTGGCGGGAAAAACGTGTACTTGGAAGAGGAGCCGAAAGTTGCTGCAATTGGGGCTGGAATGGATATTTTTCAACCGAGCGGTAACATGGTCGTAGACATAGGCGGTGGGACAACAGATGTTGCTGTTCTTTCGATGGGTGATATCGTCACCGCCTCTTCCATAAAAGTCGCGGGCGACAGATTTGATATGGATATCTTAAACTACATCAAGAAGAAGTATAAGCTTCTTATTGGGGAGCGCACAGCTGAGAGTATTAAGATAAACGTTGCAACAGTATTTCCAGGTGCGCGCCAGGAAGAAATTGACATACGCGGACGTGATATGGTCAGTGGACTTCCGCAGACGATTACGGTAAACTCAAGAGAGATTGAAGAAGCGCTTACGGAGTCAGTTTCTTACATTGTACAAGCCTCGAAGCATGTGCTCGAGCAAACACCTCCAGAGCTTTCAGCAGATATTATTGATCGCGGTGTTATTTTAACAGGTGGGGGTGCCCTGCTTCACGGAATTGATCAGCTATTAGCTGACCAGTTAAAGGTACCGGTTCTTGTCGCAGAAGAGCCGATGCACTGTGTTGCCAAGGGAACTGGAATCATTTTAGAAAATCTTGATCGCATGTCAAGCAAGAAAATTCATATTTAAGCTAGGACAAGCATTGAAAATTACTAGGGGGAGTCACTTATGCTACGTGGAATGTACGGCGCAGCTGCAGGGATGATTGCGCAGCAACAACGCCAAGAAATGCTTACGAACAACTTAGCCAACGCCAATACTCCAGGTTATAAAGCTGACCAAGCAGCGCTTCGTGCATTTCCGAACATGCTGTTAAAGGCAATGGGGACGGCGGATGCAGTACCAGGAAGAGGTGGCTCTTACATAGGAGAACTAACGACTGGTGTCTATTTACAGGAGCGGATGCCAAACTTCCGCCAAGGAGACCTGCAGGAAACGGGGAATAGCACAGATATTGCCTTACTCCAAGGGGTTTTACCACAAACCGAATCAGGTAGACCAGGTGCGTTATTCTATACGGTCCAAAATGAAAATGGTGACCTTCGTTATACGCGAAATGGGAACTTTACGATTGATGGACAAGGCTTCCTCACAACAGCTCAAGGGCATTATGTACTAAGTACAGAGGGCCAGCCGATTCGAGTCGACAACGAAGATTTTCGTGTTGCTGAAAATGGGACGGTTACGAATGCAGAAGGTCAGGCCGTTGCCGAGCTAAATGTTGCGTATGCCGAAGACCCGATGCTCCTTGTTAAAGAGGGCAATGGTCTGCTTCGTTTTGAAGGCGAGGGCGATGGATTGCCGACCGCTATTGGGAACGGGGACATCTCATATCAGCTGCAACAGCGCTTTATTGAGCGCTCCAATGTTGATGCGGCTCATACGATGACTGAGATGATGAGTGCGTATCGTTCATTTGAAGCAAACCAACGTATTTTACAAGCATACGACCAAAGTATGGATAAAGCGGTGAACGAAATCGGTAGAATTGGCTAGAGCGTGGTTTCTAGCAATCTAGGATGAAAATCAATTCAAGTGAGGGATGAAGATGAATACGTCGATGATTACAGCCTCTGTCACAATGGGTCAATTGCAGCAGAAGCTAGACACCATCTCAAACAATATAACGAATAGTAATACAACCGGATTTAAGCGTCGTGAAGCAACGTTTTCTGATTTGTTGTTTCAACAGGTTCATACCCAATCCGATTTAAGCAAGGAAGTTGGGCGTCTAACACCTGCTGGTCTTCGTGTCGGCTCAGGCGCGAGAATTGCACAAACAGCTTTACGATTAGAACAAGGCGCAATTATGAGCACCGACCGTGAATTAGATTTTGCGATATCCGTTCGAGACCACTTTTTCCAAGTTGGAACGATAGAAAATGGTCAACAAGAGAACCGCTTAACACGGGATGGAGCGTTTTATTTCAGCGAAGACCCTGACAATAATCAGCTCCTAACGATTGTCAACAGCAACGGTGACTTTTTACTTGATGCTGAGGGAAATCGGCTGAATGTGCCAGTTAACTTTAGTAAGCTTAATCTCTCTAATACAGGGCAGCTTACGGCAACATTAAACGATGGAAACACGGTTAATGTAGGTCAGCTAAGCCTCATTCGTGTGTTAAAGCCGCAGTTGTTAGAGTCAGTAGGAGGGAATCAATTCCGAATTCCTGATGTCGCTGCACTCGGATATCAAGAAGGGGACGTATTTGAAGCCGTTGCTGCTGGAGAAAGCTATGTGACGCAAGGGGCACTTGAGGGCTCAAATGTAGACTTAAGCCGTGAAATGTCAGAGCTTATTGCGACACAAAGGCATTACCAATTTAACACGAGAGCGATCTCGATGGCAGATGAAATGTCTGGACTTGTAAATGGATTACGTAGATAACGAAGGAATGGACGAAACGTGCCGGTAGCTGAGGAGAATCGTATGAGTGAACAAGAAGTACAAAAACGAACCGAACAGAATAAAGCCCAGGACGCAGAAAAGGCAGAAGCGAAACAAGACGAGCAACGTTTCGGACGCCGTAGACCGCGACTAAGAATTCGTCTAATTCCGATTTGGCTACGCCTCCTTATTGTCGTCGTTCTAGTAGGAGGGAGCTTACTGCTTGGATTGATGGTGGGATATGGGGTTCTTGGTGACGGTGTTCCAGCTGATGCGCTCAAGCCAGAAACGTGGTATCATATTCTTGATATTATGAAGCCCACTGAAAAACCTTCTTAAGTAACTCAAAGAAGAGTAATGGCTTCGAACGTTGCGCGCCTTGTTATGAGAAAACTAGGCAACGGCTCCGCACATTACTTAAAGGGCGCTGACAATCCCAATAAGGGCTGTTTTAGTCCATGAACGTTTGAACCTTACTATGAAAATAGTAGGGTTTTTTTCATTCATAGAAACGTCTGCTATAAAGCAAATAATTCAGATTCTTATGAAAGAGTATGGTACAATAGAATTGGTATATTATTCTGAAAGGATGTCGCTAAATGCTCACAGTTGAAGAAATTAAGGCTATAATCCCGCACCGTTATCCATTTCTACTTGTAGACCGAATTGAAGAAGTAGAAGAAGGAAAACGTGCAGTCGGGCTGAAAAATGTAACAGCAAATGAAGAATTTTTTAACGGGCATTTTCCGGAATATCCTGTCATGCCTGGGGTGCTGATTATTGAAGCATTAGCTCAAACAGCAGCGGTAGCTATGTTAATGAAAGAAGAAAATAAAGGGAAAATCGGGTTCTTTGCGGGGATCGACAATTGCCGCTTTAAGAAGCAAGTCAAGCCCGGTGACCAGCTTAAGCTAGAAATCGACATCACGAGAATGAAAGGGCCGATTGCGAAAGCGCGAGGCGTTGCGACTGTCGATGGAGAAATTGCCGCGGAGGCAGATATGACCTTTGCTCTTGGCAATAAATAAAAACAGTTGTTGAAAAGAGGAATTCTCGATGAATGCATCTTTTTCGCGTTTTGCACAGAGCAAAGAGAATGTATTAAAGCTTTTTAATAATATAAATGATGGGCTGATGATTACGAACATCAACCGTGAAATCATTGCCGTCAATCAAGCGTTCACCAAAATGACGGGCTACACGATCGAAGAAGCGGAAGGTAACAACCTAAGATTTTTACAATCGGAATTAACGAAGCGTGCAGCGTTCATCGACATGTGGAAGACGATTGAACAGTTTGGGACGTGGACAGGTGAAGTCACCTATCGTCGCAAGGATGAGACGACGTTCTCTGCATATGTCACCATGACGAAAATTGATCACACGAATCCAGAGGAATGCTATTATATCGGAGTCATGCGCGATATAACGACTCGGAAGCTTGATGAGAAAAAGCTGCAAAACCTCTCCTATTATGATTCATTGACGCAGCTGCCGAACAGAGATGTCTTCTTACAGGAGCTAACAAAGGCGCTTGCCGAATCAGAAGCGAAGGACGAGCTTCTAGCACTCCTTTTTGTAGATATGGATCGGTTCAAAAAGGTGAATGATTCGTACGGCCACCAGGCGGGAGATGAGCTCCTAATAAAAATGGCTAATCGGATTCAAAACATTGTGGAAGACAAAGGCCTCCTTAGTCGATTTGGTGGGGACGAGTTTACCGTCTATTTGCCACAATTAAAAGATAAAGCAATGGTTGACAACGTTGTTACACAAATCTTGGAAGCGTTCCGAATCCCGTTTATGGTAGAAGGAAATGCGATTTACATGACACTTAGCATCGGCGTTTGTTATTTTCCTGAGCATGGTGAGGATGCGGATACGTTATTAAAAAACGCAGATAGTGCGATGTATCGAACAAAGGACGCTGGTCGCAATCACTATCAAGTATACGAACAGAACATGAATGAGAAAACAGCGGAGCAGCTAACCTTTGAGGGAGAATTTTTACAAGCGTTACATACAGATCAGTTAGAGGTATATTACCAGCTTCAAGTAGATGTCGACGCTGGCATCCCTTTTGGTGTAGAAGCACTCGTCCGTTGGAATCATCCTACCTTGGGCGTGATTTCCCCGGGCTTGTTCCTCCCTGTTGCAGAAGAGACAGGGAAGATGGCGGAATTAGATGAATGGGTGCTCAATCAGGCATGCCTCCAGACGAAGCAATGGCAGGAGGAAGGCTTTCAGGGGTTAATCGTGTCTGTTAACGTATCGGCTGCCTTTTTTAAACGAAAGGACTTCGTATCACGAGTTGAAGCAGCCTTAGCGCTCTCACAATTAGAGCCGAAGTACATTTGCTTAGAAGTTACCGAGAACACGGCGATTCTGCAAATTGAGGATATCCAAAATAAACTATGGCAATTAAAGAATAAAGGAATGTGTGTCTCTCTTGATGATTTCGGAACTGGCTATTCGTCACTAAGTCAGCTCCGTTACTTTCCAATTGATACATTGAAGATTGACCAATCCTTTGTTCGCGATTCAAAAGCGAAGGAAAATGAAGCGATCGTCAAGCTCATCATCGCCATGGCGAAAAGCTTAGGTGTTACCGTTCTATGTGAAGGTGTAGAAACGGAAGAGCAATTAGGATTGATTCGTAACGAAGGCTGCAATCACGCACAAGGTTTCTTGTTTAGTAAGCCGCTTCCATCCGCTCAATGTCAAGATTTGCTACAAAAAATAAAAAAATCTTCATAATAAATGTATAAATATTCCTCGCTTGGATAAAGCTTATGTTGACTAACATAAGCTTTTTTCTTATTCGAAATGTAAGGAAATGAATGAAAACGGAGTACGTATCAAATGTAATCGATCACAACATGAAAAACTGTGTGACAAATTGTAAAGCTATCTAGACATTGCCAAAAAAACCAGAAATGTATAGACGGTGAAGTTTAGGCTTGATAAGATACACACAGACTAACGAGCAAGGAAAATAGTGTTAGTCACATAAAACTTTTTTTGGGGGTATTTATATGAAAAAGAAATTTTTACTTACAACAGCAGCGGCTGTCTTATCACTAGGTGTTTTAGGTGCTTGTGGCGCACCAGCTGAGGAAGGTCCAACAGATGAGCCATTAACAGAAGATCCAGCAGGCGGTGTAGAAGATCCGGCAATGGATGAACCAATTACAGAAGAGCCTGTTGAAGAAGAAGGCATCGTTGACGAAGAAGTAGAAATTGAAGACCCTGCATCAAATGATGAAATTGAAATTGAAGAAGATGAAGTAGAACAAGAAGAAGAGGTCGTTGAATAATACATCCTCTTGAAAACCCTGTGCACACAGGGTTTTTTTTTCTGTTCAAGTAAAGCTCTTTACAAAAGTTCGCCCTCATAATATTCTGAAAATAGAAATATGCGCAAATGAAGAGGGGGAAGCCTTTAATGAATGATCCAGCCGTTATTGAACAAGAAACGCGACAAAAGAAATCTGCCTCACAAAAACAAACGAAGTCAAAGGCACGCACAGTACTTTCTTCATCGCTGGCAACGGGTTTCTTTCTTTCAACCTCCATTCTAGTAGAGGGGGCTTTAGGTGATCACTCCTTAGAGGGGGGGATGAAAGCTAACGATGTCAAAGTGCTTCAGCAAGCATTAAAAGAGCAAGGCTATTTTACATATCATACGGCAACCGGCTTTTACGGGGATATCACGGTTGAAGCAGTAAAAGCATTCCAAAAAGCAAACAACTTATCAATAACTGGTCGTGCTACAGTAGAAACGTTACAGCAATCAGTAAAAAGCGCATCAGCAGCAACAAAGTCATCTGTTTTGCGTCAAGGCTCAACCGGTCAAGAGGTAAGTGAGTTACAAAAGCTGTTAAAGCAAGCAGGCTACTATAAGCATGAGGTTAATGGACAGTACGGTCGAGTTACAACGGAAGCGGTAAAAAGCTTTCAACGCAATCAAAAACTAGCCGTAGATGGAATTGCTGGTCCAAAAACAATTACGGCTCTTCAAAACATAACGGCAATGACAATCGAACCCGTTTCTAATGTATCAGAGCCAAAACCAGTGCTACGTTCGGGCTCCTCTGGACAAGCTGTTCAGGTATTACAAGAGCGATTACAGCAATTAGGCTATTATAAAGAAAAAATCACAGGTCAATTTGATACGAAAACAAAGGAAGCAGTAAAAACGTTCCAGAAACAAAACCTCCTAACCGTTGATGGTGTTGTTGGTCCGAAAACATGGGCTGTCCTAGAATCAGCCAAGGCAGTAGGTACAACTCAACAGGCACAACCCATTCTAGCAGCTGAAAAAACTGCAACAACGACGCTATAAATCGGAGCAAGAGGAGCGGATGTTACAAATCTTCAAAAGCAGCTGAAGCAGCTAGGTTTGTTTAATCAAGAGCCAACCGGTTATTTTGGCACGGTAACAGAGCAAGCCGTTCGTGCCTTCCAACGCCAACAAGAAATCAAAATTGATGGGATTGCTAATAAACTAACACGGCAGCTTTTAAATGAAAGAACATCGCTCTCGCCAACGACAGGCGAGTTCAACGTTATGAATCTCGTCGCCGATGCCTCTGAACAGCTTGGAGTTCCTTATCTATGGGGGGGAACCACAGCTGAAGGCTTTGATTGTAGTGGCTTTATTCAGCATGTATTTTCGAAAAGCGGCATCCAACTTCCTAGGACAGTTGCTCAGATGTGGGAGATCGGTAAGGGAGTAGACGAACCAAAAATTGGGGATCTCGTCTTTTTTGAAACATACACCGCAGGCCCGTCTCATGCTGGTATTTACATCGGCAACGATCAATTTGTTCATAGTGGCGCCACGAGTGGTGTTTCGATCGGAAGTATGCAAGCGAAGTATTGGAAAGACCGATATATGGGAACGAAACGCATGTATTAGAAGGAAGAGTTTGTTGTTTTTCAAGCTCTTCTTTTTGGTTTCCGTGCATAATCCTTTTTGTAAAGGTAAAGATTTCTTCCCGAAAATAAGACAATATTATCATTAAAATGACATGATATTGTGTTAGACTTTGCATAGACAACTAGAGTCAAGCAATATGCATTCTATAAATCCACTAAACGATGAATTCTAGTTTCTTTTCGATTTGCTTGCGACTCTTGTTAATAAGAAATTGGAGTGATTCGATGCAATGCCAAAATTAGTGATAGTACTCTTTTATCTTGTGATGTTTATCGCTTTCTCGCTTCAGATTAATCCACCTACTGCCAAAGCGCAAAGTTCGTTTCCAGACATGCCAAGCTTCGGGCAGGAGGAGATAAATCGTTTAGCCAAAGACGCGATTTTAAAAGGGAACCCTGATGGAACATTACGTCCACACGCACCGGTTACAAGAGCAGAAGCGATGACGATGATTGGACGAGCCTTAAATCTAGCAGAGCAGAACGGTGAAACACCATTTTCGGATGTTCCTGCGAATCATTTTGCATCGGGGTACATTTCCTCAGGGGCAGCACTTGGGATTATTAAAGGAACCGGAGAAGGAACCTTTGAGCCCTCCCGAACGATTACTCGCGCTGAGATGGCTATCATCTTAACGAGAGCATTTGAGCTAACTAGCACAAGACCTGATGTAATCTACCGGGATGTAAATGCCAATACGTTTGGCGCATATGCAATTAATGTGATCACAACAGCACGAATCTCAGCAGGCTATCCAGATGGAAGCTTTGCGCCGAAAAATGGAACATCAAGAGTTGAATTTTCTTTGTTTTTATCTCGCGCGATTTATCCTGAATTTAAATTACCTGAGTACGAACCACGAAAAGATGTATTAGAAGCCAATATCACACGTGCTGTCGTTTACAACGCATCGGGTGGTTTAAATGTTCGTTCAGGTCCAAGTACAAGTGATGCGATAGTTGGCAAGCTTCAAAATGGAGATAGCGTAAATTATTTTAATACGAGTGGGAATTGGGCGGTCTTTACATTTGAAGGAAAAACAGCATATGTATCCCTCTCTTATCTACATGTCCCATCAACATCTAGCTCTAACTCGGTAACCGGTAAAGTTATTGTTCTTGACCCAGGCCATGGAGGAAAGGACCCGGGAGCTGTTTCGTTTGGAGTCCGTGAGAGTGATGTTGTGTTAAGCGTTGGATTGAAATTAAAGAAAAAGCTAGAAAATGCAGGCGCAACAGTCGTGATGACACGAGAGAAAGATGTATTTCTAGAATTAAGTGAGCGAGTCGCGATTGCGAATAATAAAAAGGCCGACGTGTTTGTTAGCATCCATGCAAATGCTGCAGCAAGTAGCTCAGCAAATGGAACCGAAACATTTTGGAATAATTTAAATGCAGGTGCTGATAGTAAGAAGTTAGCTGAGGAAATTCAGAAGGAATTGATTTCAAAGCTAAAAACGCGTGACCGTGGAGCGAAAGAAGGAAACTTCCACGTAGTAAAAAATGCAAAAATGGCAGCAGTGCTCGTTGAACTCGGTTTTTTGACGAATGAAGCAGAAGCAAAAAAACTTGCAACATCTTCCTTTCAAGAGGATGCTGCTGAGGCGATCTATCAAGGTATCGTAAAGTTTTATAAATAATAGAAAGCCAATGGAGCCTAGAGGTGTCCCAAAAGGTAATATACCTTTTGGGACACCTCCTTTAATTTCAGATAAAAACATGACGAATAACCCTTATTAGCGTTAGGTATAAATTACCATTTCTATAAAACTCGTATTTTTAACCAGAAAAGCTAATGAATTCAGCTTGTGTTCAACTTGAAAAAACAGGATAATAGAGTTATAGACGGGTCAAAAAACACATACGAATGAGGGTGGACAGCTGTGAGTAGAGAGTTAAAATGGATCTCGTTTCTAGCAATGCTAGTATTCAGTCTCCTCGTCTCACCGACGATTCAGGCTGAGACTGTTGATAGATATATTGTTGGCTTTGATGGGGAAATCGACAACCATATATTGAAGCCCTATGAAGAACGGATTTTAAGTCATTTTGAATCAATAACTGCAGTTGCGGTTGAGCTTACAGAAGAAGAAGCACTGAAATTAAGCAAGACCCCAGAAATTGAATTTATTGAAAAAGATGATCCGGTTCAAGTTCAAAGCCAACAGATCGATTGGGGTGCTGTAAAAATACAAGCCCCATCTGTATGGAAAAATGGACTATCCGGTAAAGGGGTAAAAGTGGCAATCATTGATACGGGAATTGATACGAATCATCCTGAATTAGATGTTGTAAAAGGTGTATCCTTCGTATCATCTACAACATCATTTATCGATGATAACGGTCACGGCACGCATGTAGCAGGAATTATTGGGGCAAAAAATAATCAAAGTGGCGTTATAGGGATTGCTCATGAAGTAAGCCTTTATGCTGTAAAGGTGCTAGATCGCCGAGGAGAAGGGTATACATCGAATGTTATTGAAGGTATTGAATGGGCATTGAAGCAAGAGGTTGATTTAATTAATTTAAGTATGGGAGGACGAACTAAATCAGCATCACTTGAAGCCATATTAAATCGTGCCTATGAACAAGGTGTACTTGTCATTGCGGCTGCTGGGAATGAAGGCACAAGTGATGGCGCAGGGAACACTGTTGATTATCCAGCTGCCTATGAAAGTGTAATCGCCGTTGCCGCAGTCGACAAACAGGATAAACGCGCACCATTCTCAGCGACAGGCGTAGCCGTTGAGGTCGCTGCACCAGGAGTTAGCATTTATAGTACGTATTTAAATCAATCCTATAAAGTAGACAACGGAACATCAATGGCTGCACCACATGTAACTGCACATCTAGCTCTTTTAAAACAAGCATATCCGCGTGCGACACACATAGAGCTAAGAAAAATGTTACAGCAGCAAACCATTGATTTAGGAGAAAAGGGACGAGATCCACACTTTGGCTACGGGCGTATAGAAATACCGGCCGATTTAAAAGAAGTACAGCTACCTCCAGGACGGCCAACAAATGTAAAAGCTGTAAAAGTTAAAGCAGAAAACGAACAACAGGTTGATTTTGAAGTAAACATCACATGGGAATCACCGAGTGAACAACACCCATGGATAAAGTATTCGATTTATCGCAACAATAAGTTAATTACAACTGTCGAAGGTGATGTTCAGCAATATGTTGACCGCGTCGTCGCAGGTACGTACACGTATTCCGTTACTGCAGTAAACGAAGAGGGGAAGGAATCAGAAAAAGCTTCTGTTACGCTGACAGTGTCAGAAGCAAATGATGGCAAGTCGATTTCTTCATTTACGGATGTCAACGGAAACGAATGGTTTGCTGCCCCACTTTATGATTTAGTAGAACGTGACATCATCCAAGGCTATCCTGATGGAACAGTCAAGCCATACCAAACGATTACACGTGCAGAAGCAGCAGTCATGATGACAAGAGCTTTAGGATTAAATGAAGTACCGTATGAAGGAGCTTTTCCAGATATTCGTTCACAAAGCTATACAGCGAATTATATTCAAGCAATGCTGAATCAGCGAATTTTTGGCGGTTATCAAGATGGAACATTTCGTCCGCATGATTTAATAGCAAGAGGAGAAGTGGCAGTCATCCTAAATCGAGCATTTACTTTACGGGAGAAAAAGTCCGTTAGCTTTCACGATGTTTCTCCTGAATATTTTGGGTACTCATCCATTGTACTTGTAGCCAATGCAAATGTTGCAGCAGGCTATCAGGATGGAACATTTCGCCCACGTAATAGTGTAACAAGAGCAGAATACGCAACGTTTTTATCACGAGTACTAAATCAATAGAAAAAATATAATAAACCAACCGAAAAGTTGAAACTTTTTCGGTTGGTTTTTCGTTATATATAGGAAGACAAAAACACGCCCACTACCCATGGACGTGTCAATAAGTTTAATAAAGAGCGTTGTATAAAATTTTTGAGAACTCAGCACGAGTGACTTGGTTAGAAGGACGATACGTACCATCTTCAAATCCTTTAACAATACCACTTGATTGTAAAGCTGAGATTTCTTTATGAGCCCAATTTGATGAATCAACATCAGAGAATAACAAGTCATCAGACTCAGAAACCGTTAAATCAAAAGCTTTTGCAAATAATACGGCAATTTCATCGCGAGTGACTGGTTCATTTGGATTAAAGGCATCACCAGCTAAATAAGAGAAATAGCCTGCACGATCAGCGGCGGCAATTGCCCCAACTCCCCAGTGCTCATCTGATACATCAGAAAAACCATGTACTCTAGACGATGTATCTAATCCAACAGCTCGGCTAAGCAATGCAGCAATTTGCGCGCGAGTAAGCTTGTCATTAGGGCCAAATTTATGATTACCATATCCAGAAATAATCGATTGTACGCTTAATTTCTTAATTTCATTAAATGCCCAATGGTTTGTAGCAACATCGTGAAATTCGCCTTCTCCAAGGATACGTTTAGGCTGTTCTTCGACTTTAGCTACAGCAGCCTCTGTTTTTTCTTCTTTAATTACTCGCTTAGCACCTAAATAACGCGGGCCCCAGTAATATGGGTCATTAACAGAAGAAATCGTAATTCCTTTTGATGAAGAAGCGTGAATAAATTTACCGTCACCTACATATATTCCTGAGTGGGATGGACCTGGCTTATATGTTTCGAAAAACACCAAATCTCCTTTTTGTAAGTTGGCTTTTTTAACAGCCTCACCAGAATTATATTGTTCACTCGCTGTACGTGGCATTTTCACGTCAGCCTTATCCATTACGTATTTAATGAAACCAGAACAATCAAAACCACTTGGAGTCGTACCTCCAAACTTGTAAGGAACTCCAATGTACTCCTTAGCAATTTTGACAACCTCATCTTGCGTGCTACTAGCCATAACAGGCTGTAAAGGTCCAAGTGTTGAGATAATTAATAGAAAGGCTAGTATCGGTATAAGTTTCCTTCGCATATAAACACTCCTCGTATAGGTGAAAAAATTCAACAGCATCTATCAAAAAAAGATGTTTAATTTGTCGTGATTTGGGTAATTTCGTTAGTACGAGACTAAGTCTACCATATAAATCTATGATCTTATGTTACAAGTTCTTAACAAACGTGTAATAGAGGGTGTAATCTTTTTGGAGTTTAATGGTAGAAAATTAGATTTACATAGTGAAAGGGGGAATGCAAAATAGAGTTCATTTCATATTATATATAGTAGAAAAACAGATAAACAGGATTAGTAATGAGCAATTACGGGTTAATTATGGGAACATATGCCAACAAAAATTTTACAATTTTTATTGAAATCTATGTAAAATGTTGTAGAATGAAGTAAGTTGCTAGTCCAAGCAAGTCGACAACAAAATATAAGAAATATGTGATAGACTTGACATATTTTTTAAAATGGTTGACATTACTAGGATTGGTAATTATACTATTCTTGCAAGCATTACATCTTGGTAGTTACTAAGATTTAAGAGCAGTCTATCTGAGTATCTAGTAAGGAACTCACTATTATCGCTATTTATTACTATCAACGACATCACATCATGGCTCGTCAAACATCATGATAGTAACGTGCTCTTAATTTTTAGTAGAAAAAAGTACAAAAATGTACATAAATTTAAAGGAGGATTTACCCACATGGCTTATCAACCTAAGTCTTACCGTAAGTTTTTAGCTACATCAGTAGCAGCAGCAATGGTAGCATCAGTAGCAACTCCAGCAGCAGCAGCGTCATTCACTGACAGCATTCCTGCTTGGGCAGACGAAGCAGTATCTTATTTAGTAGAGAAAGGTGCTATCGATGGCCGTTTGGACGGTTCATATGACGCTAGCGCATCAGTAACACGTGGTGAAGCTGCAAAGATTCTTGCTGTCTCTCTTGGTCTTGAAGTAGATGCAAGTGCAAAAGCAGATTTCGCTGACACTGAAAGCCACTGGTCTTCTGCATTTGTTGCAGCAATCCAAGAACAAAAACCAGGCGTAATCAACGGTTACAGCGATGGTTCATTCAAGCCAAATGGCAAAATTACTCGTCAAGAAATGGCGAAAATGATTGTAGAAGCTTATGGCTTAGAGCTTAACAAAAACGCTGACGTATCTTTCGCTGACAACACTGGTTGGGGTAAAGATTACGTTCAAGTATTAGCTAGTCTTGGTGTAGCTGAAGGTGTTGCAGCTAACGCATTCGGTCCTAACCAAAACGTAACACGTGCACAACTTCCTGTATTCGTTCACCGTACAGAAGTTCCTGAAAAGCGTGTAGAAGTTAAACAAAACAATCTAACTGTTGAATCAGCAAGTGCTATTAATTCAACACAAGCAGTTGTTGAGTTTTCAAGTGAAGTAGGTGCTGTTGAAGCTACTAATTTTGCTGCGGATAACGGACTTACAGTTGTTGATGCTGAAGTAAGTGCAAGCAATAAAAATGAAGTTAAATTAACTTTTAACAAGGCTTTTGAAGATAACGAAACTTATAAGGTTACTGTGGATGGCGTTACATCTGAAAGTGGCTTAGAATTAGCTGAAGCTACTGATGTTGAATTCACTTATGAAACATCTGAAGTTGCTGAAGTTGCTTTAAATAAGACAAACTTCAACTCTACTGGTAGTGTTGGTGAAAATGCAGTTGAGTTACTAGATTCAGTAACTATTAAAGATGGTCTTGGTCGTAATATTACATCTGAAGTTATTGGTAACGATAGCTATAATGTGACTGTAGCAACTACTGATACTTCAATTGTAAATAATGGTGTAGTTGTAGAAAATGCAGAAGGTTCTGCTTATGTAGAAATTAAAGTTTCTGATTCAGAAGGTAAACTTTTAGCAACAACTGGTGCAGTTCAAGTAACTGCTGCTCCTTATGAAGCAGTTTCTTTAGATGGAGTACATGTAGGTGAATCAGTAGTTGCTAGTGCTTATGAAACGTTAAAAGAAGAAGATAAAGTGAAAACTTCTGTACAAAAGTCTGCTGTAGACAAGGTATTAAACGTTTATGCAAAAGATTCAGCTGATACAATTGTAAAAGTAAATCCTGCTGATGCAACGATTACTAACTTAAACCCAACTGTTGCAACAGTTTCTGTTGAAGGTGGAAACTTTGTAATTGACCCAGTTTCTACTGGTACTGCAAGTGCAAAAATTAAAGTTGGTAAGTTTGAAACTACAGTTACGTTTACTGTAACTGCTGATGCTAAAGTTACTTCTGGTGAATTAGATAAGTCTTCTGTTACATTAACAACAGATGCGTCTTCTCCTTCTAATACTGATACAGTAAAACTTACTCTTAAAGATCAGTATGGTGAAAAGATTGCTGCATCTGGAGATTTCTCTATCTCTGCAAGTAAGTCAGGTGTTGTTGGTGATTTAGCAGTTAACACTACTGAAGACGTAGGTGTATATGAAATTCCATTAAGTGCTGTTGCTAATGGTTCAACAACAGTAACAGTTAAAGCGAAAGATGCTGATGGTAAAGATATCTTTACAAAGTCTTTCTCAGTAGCTGTTAAGGATTTTGGTACTGCAAGTAAGTATGACCTAGTTGTTACTTCTTCATCTGCTGATTATTTAGATGCTGATGATGATACTAATGACACTGGTAAAGATGCAGTGGATAATAACGTAGTATTTGAATTATTCAAGGTTGACTCTGCTGGTAACAAGGTTGCTTCAGTTGCAATAGATGGTACAGATAATTTCTTGAAGTTGGATACTGGTGCATTATCTGATGAAGAAAAGGCATTATTAAGCCACACTGATGGCAAACTTGCTTTAGATACATTATCATTTGCTGATGCTTCTGATGCTGTTTTAACATTAGTTAACTCAGGGACTGTAAAAGTAAGTGCAGTTGTTGGTGGAGTTACAGTTGACAACATTAATGTTTCTTACAAGAACACTGATTCTGTTGCTTCAAAAGCTTCTTTAAGAACATCAAGTGTTGTAGCATCACTTGGTAAAGTTTCAACTATTGATGAGTTACTATTTGGTAAGTATAGCAGCTCTAAGTATACAGTTAACCCATTATTAACTGTTCAAGATCAATTCGGAGCTACTATGAAGTATAACGTTGCTAACTCTTCTGTTGAAAGTACTTCAGTTAAGGGTCTTGCTAATGGTGTAACAGTTTCACCAAGCACTCGTGTAACTAACTTAAATAATGTAACTGTAACTGATGGTGTTATTAGCCTTAACGAAGGTAAGACATCAGGTTCATTTACTCTAGTAATTTCTGCTGTTGATACTGTTGATGGTTTATCTGCTGTAGTTAATAAAGATTTATTAGCTAGCCCAGTTGCAATCACTGTTTCTGTAGTAGAGTAATTTATAAAAAAACCTACCCTATATGGGTAGGTTTTTTTGAATTACACAGAACCTTTATATTAATATCAAATTGAAATTACTAATATCTCCCCTCTTGCACTACTATCCCAAATCTTGTAAGATTAGCTTTGTACTACAAGATATTAAACTATCACTAGATTACAAGATGAGGTGTTTTTGATTGAAGCATAAGATTTTGATTTTGTTTTTATTATGTTCGTTGCTTGTTGTGATTCCGATGGCGTCAGTGAGTGCCAATACTGCGAAGACATTGACGTTGGTTATTAATACAACTCAAATGTATGATGGGGATCGCTTGATTCATGCTCAAGCTCCGCATGTGGTGGAAAAGGGTGTGACGTATTTGTCGTTGCGATCTTTGGCGAATTATCTTGGATTGTCGATTCGTTATGGGTCTGGAAATCGGGAATATGTGTTAAGTGGTCATAATCACGAATTCCGTTTTGTTGTTGATTCGAATACGTATATGTATAATGGGGTCCGTTATTCTTATGAAGGTCATGGGAAAACAATGATTATTCAGCCGAAGACAACACCTTCCTTAATGGCACCGATTCGACCTATTTTTACACATTTAGGAGCGACCTTTAATCCGAATATGAAGGAAAATCGTGTAACGGTTCATTTCCCGCCAACTGATGGAGGAACGACACCTGAGCCTAAACCGGTACCAAAACCAGAGGCGATTTTTACAACGGATAAGTCATCGTACATGATTGGCGAGTCGATTCAGTATCAGGATAGAAGTAAAAATGGTGGCAGTGAGATTATTCGACGCACTTGGACAAATAATCAAGACGCCTTTTTTGAACCTGGTACGCAAACGATAACATTAGAAATTCAAAATAAAAATGGACAAGTGAGTCGCACGTCTAGAACGATTACTATTACAAATGAAGTTCTCTACACGAAGCAGCAATACGATTTAATGCGATTACCAATTGGTGATAAGCTAGCAGTTGATCGCGCAGGTGTTTTAGAATTTAAGCAAGTCCCTTATTCGATTGAAGAGAAGGATTTTACATTAGTTCGTGCCAATAGTCCTGAACGAATTACCCGAGAAGGGATTCATTACCGTGATGATTTATCAGGTGATGTTCGGTTTATGATTCATAAGGTCAATAATCGTCTCGTTCCTGCTAGACTTTATTTAATAGCAACGAACAAAAGTAGAACGAATACAGCTTCCCTAACAGTTAACAATGTTGGTGTAGGTGGGCCATCCCAATATGTCTCATCTGCAGGGAAAGCAGCAAGTGGTAGATATTTAATAGATTTACAAAGCAGTCGTGCGAGAGAAACGATTGAGCTGCCTCCTCGGAATACACGAGTAGTTGCTCAGGAGCTTACGACGCTGATTCAACCCAACTATACCATTTCCGCTTATGTAGATGTCCATTCTGATCAAGAGGTCGAATACCGAGTGATTGCTCTTGACCAAGACACTTCTTTGGAAAGTATTTTACCGTATTTAACTGGTGTCGATGTTCCTAAGGACGGGATTCATACAAGAGGTACGTTTGAAAAAGGAGAGCGTGTGTTACAGGTAAGTGAGCTTGTTGGCTCAGACAATCAACGTATGGTTCTCACAGATGGTACAATTGATGGATTTATTGAAGGCGTTGATGGAATGACTGGACAGGAAGCAAGGAACCCTGGAAACTACGGTGTACGTTATCAAATCAAGTTTGATCGTGTGGCACCAAATACGGCTATTTTGTTAAATCCACGAGGTGGGCATTATGCAGGAGCATTCCTTGTGAACAATAAAGTTGTTTACACGACGACAAAAAGTATCCTTCAAAGTCCACATGAAGCAGGAATTCTTTACCGGACTGGAATGAATGAAGAAAAGGTTGAGATTACCTTTATTCCAGCGGCCGGAAGTAATTTACCTGTGAATCTATTATTTGTCCCACTACAATAAAAAAGTTTTCTAAAAGAGCCTGTAACGTGACAGGCTCTTTTTTTTCGTTGTTTAGGAAACTATGGATGATTGGTTTGTGGATAGGAAACAAGCCGGTTTGCGCATTTGTTGTTCTATACATAAACGAGCATGACATCAATCGTCGAAAATGTTAGAACTTAAGAGAATGGTAACGAATTGCGCAACAATTTGACGAGTGTTTTTTATATTGGAGTTAGGAACGATATGGTAGTATTTTCATGTAAACATAGAGAGGGGGAAGTAGAATGAGAGCATTTATTTTATGTTTTATATTATTAATAAGCGTGATGTTTCCTATTGGTACCGCTGAAGCAAATTCAGAGCAATTCATTATTATTAACAAATCAACAAACAAGCTAGCCTTTTTTCAAAATGGGGAGCTAGAGAAAATATACCCAGTCGGAACCGGGAAGACGGATGACCTTACGCCAGAAGGTACATTTGAAATTGTCAATAAAATTAAAAACCGTCCCTATTATACGGATAATATTCCAGGTGGGGACCCAAGAAATCCACTAGGTGACCGATGGCTAGGCTTGAATGCAAGAGGAACATATGGAACGACTTATGCGATTCACGGAAATAATAATCCAAGTTCGATTGGAAAATATGTAAGTGCTGGCTGTGTGCGTATGCATAATGACGATGTTCACGAGCTATTTGAAAAGGTAAACAAGTACACGAAGGTGATTATTTTAAAGTCATCTCGTTCGTTTGAAGAGATTGCAAAGGCACATGGGTATTCGCTCCTACCGGAAATTGAAGTCACTATCAATGGCAAGAAGCAAAGCTATAGCCAAGCTCCTTTTATTAGAAATGGTCGAATTTTTGTCCCAATGAGAGGGATTTTTGAAGAGCTTGGAGCGACGGTAAGCTGGAAGGCATCTACTAGAACAATAACGGCAACGAATCACAACACGACCCTGCAAATGACAGTTGGTTCAAAGCGTATGGTCCTTAACGGAAAAGAAGTAACAATTGATTCTGCTCCAGAAATCCGTAACGGGCAAACCTTTGTCCCGGTAAGAGTTGTGAGTGATGCATTAGGGGCTTCAATAACATGGGATCAGGTGAACCGTCACGTAACGATTACTGGAAAAGTAGAGCCAAAGCCTGAAACACCAAAAGAGCCTGAGCCGGTTAAAGCGAAAGTAATCATTAACGGCAAAGAGCAGGAATTCACTCAGGACCCGATTATTATCAACGGGGTAACAATGGTTCCGATGCGTGGTGTGTTTACGAGTCTTGGTGCGACAGTTGTCTGGAATCAAGCAGCGCAAACCGTAACAGCAAGAAAAAATGACACGGTCATAGAGTTAAAAGTAGATTCGACGATAGCGAAGCTAAATGGAGTCGACATACAGCTAGACCAACCATTGAAAAATATAAATGGTCATACCGTTGTGCCAATTCGGTTTGTGAGTGAAGCCTTAGGGGCAAGAGTAAGCTGGGACCAAGCGACACGAACAGTTGAAATCTTGGAATAACAAAAAGACACGGGCTTAGTAGAAACGGCCCGTGTCTTTTAGTGCTTGTACTAGCTTGGTGCAGCAATGTTCTTTTCTTCTTTGTTTTTTTGTGGAATGGTCTTGGGCTTTGCTCCAAAAATAATCCAACCTGATTTCCATTTATAAAGAAATGGATAGACGATAATCCATGAAACAAACAGGGCGCCGAGAAAGCAACCAGCGATGAATAGATGATAGGTCATCATGTCTCCTGTCATTGTAAACTGGTTTCTAAAATAGAAAAGGTACACAGGGTGGATTAAATAGATCCCAAAGGAAACAACCCCTAAATGAATAAGGAAATTCACAAACCAAGCAGCTACATGCTTATAAATCCAATAACAAATGAAAAAGAGGACGACAGCTGTCGTAATCGTATGTAAATTCCATAATAATGTAAAGATTTTTGAGTCAAAGCTCGCACCATGGACACGAACCATATGCCATAGCCAAATATGAGCTCCCGTTGCAGCGAACCAGCTTAGCCAAAGCAGTAACCAAACGAGTCCTTTTTTTGTTAGAAATTCAGAGCGGCTCATCGTTAGCCAACCACGAATGGATTCGTAATAGATACCTAGAAAGGCCCCGGTAAAATAATAGGCCATATACGACAGCGAGATGCTTCCGGTGTTCGGATATTGCCATACGTAATGGTTCATCAGCACAAACGCCCACTGTAAGACAAAACCAATCCAGATTAGATGCTTGGTCAATCGAGAGAAGCGTTGAAACAATAATAATAATAATGGAAAGATTAAATAAAACTGAATGCTAATAAACACGAAATAAAGATGAGTATAAGCATTTCCTAATAAAATTTCAGATGTGAATTGACTCCAAAACTCACTAAAGGTTGCGAATTTCTCAAACCAGCTTGAGCGTAGCCCAATATAGAAAATAGAAAAGACGAGATAAGGGATCATAATATAGAGCATTCGCTTTTTATAAAAATTTGCAAAAAGAGCTGGACTTAACGGACGGTTGTAATAGCTGTAAAACAAGACAAAACTACTTAATAAAATAAACGTGGGTGTTCCAAAACGGAAAAATGTATTAAGCGCGTTATACATCATAAATGAAAAGGAGTCAGGCTGTAATTGTACCGTTGTAATGGAAGTGGAATGCACCATGAGAACTCCAATGATTGCAATTGCCCTTACAATATATATTTCATCAACTCGTTGTTTGATGGCCACGGTTTCACCTTCTTTACTAGATTTGATTCTATTAGTGTACTAAAAGTTTGGAAATGTGAAAAGGAATCATTACTAAGTTTCCCAGTCGTCTACGTACAAAGAGCCTTAAACCAGGGACGGACTGGCAGTTTGATGATAAGGGCGAAAGCAGCTTAAACGGAATATTTTCAGTGATTGAAGGTCAGCCTACCGAATCAAGGAGAGGAAAAAGAGAATAATCATTTTGGAGACACGGAAAAAATGTGACAATCATTTTCCACGACATAAATAACGAACCATCCTATGCAATTTGTCAGCAAAAAAGTATTAATTTTTTTTAAAAAGATGCGAGAAATCTCAAAAATGTCTTAACACGAAATCGATGTATGTTTCGCTCAGGATTTGCTAAGATGGACGTAATAACCAGCAAAAGGAGGGACAAAGGATGAAGGTAAGAAAAGCCATCATTCCAGCGGCAGGCCTTGGGACACGGTTTCTACCTGCTACAAAGGCACAGCCGAAGGAAATGCTACCAATTGTTGATAAGCCGACGATTCAATTCATTGTTGAAGAGGCAATTGCTTCTGGAATCGAAGACATCATTATTGTAACTGGCCGAGGCAAACGGGCAATCGAGGACCACTTTGATAAGTCGTATGAATTAGAGGAAACATTGGCCCAACGTGAGAAATGGGATATTCTCGAGGAAGTACGTGTGATCTCCAACCTTGTTAACATTCATTATATTCGTCAAAAAGAACCGCTCGGACTCGGTCATGCGATTTCTTGCGCAAGTCGTTTTATTGGAAATGAGCCGTTTGCGGTTTTACTAGGTGATGACATTGTCAGAGCTGAGGTCCCTTGTCTCCGTCAGTTAATTGATGTATATGAAGCCTATCATGTGTCAGTTGTCGGTGTTCAGCACGTGAAGCTTGAGGATGTATCTAAATACGGAATCATTCATCCAACAGCTGAACCATTACGTGACCGTGTCTTTCCACTAATCGATTTGGTTGAAAAACCTACAGTAGAGGAGGCTCCGTCAACTTATGCGATTCAAGGGCGCTACGTCCTCCAGCCTGACATTTTTTCGATTTTAGCGGAACAGTCGCCTGGCGCAGGAGGAGAAATTCAACTGACTGATGCGATCCGAAAGCTAAATCAGCAGCAATCCGTCGTCGCTTATGAATTCAGTGGCAAACGCTATGACGTTGGTGACAAGCTCGGTTATTTAAAAGCTACCATTGATTTTGCGCTTGAGCGTGAAGAGCTACGTAATGAGCTGTTTTCGTATATGAAATGTCTTACTAAAACTCAGCTATAATATGAAAGGAAGAGCGCGATGAACATCACAGTTGTTGGTACAGGCTATGTTGGTTTGGTCACAGGCGTTGCCTTAGCTGAAGTCGGTCACGACGTTACATGTGTAGAGGTTGATGTACACAAAGCTGCAGTTTTAAAGCAAGGCATCTCACCGATTTATGAGCCAGGTCTACAAGAAATGATGAAAAGCAACATGCAACAGGGAAAGCTCTCCTTTACAAGTGAACACCGAAACGCCTATCGACATACAGATGTGGTCATCATTGCAGTTGGAACACCGCAAAGAGAGGATGGCTCAGCAAATCTTGATTACTTGGAGATGGCATGTCGGGACGTTGCTTTGTCCATTGAAGCCGACGTGATTGTTGTTGTCAAAAGCACCGTCCCAATCGGAACAAATGATCAAATGGAAGAAAAAGTGCGTGTCTGGACTGAGTATCAGGTTGAATTTGTTTCCAATCCTGAATTTCTTCGTGAAGGCTCAGCTATTCATGACACTTTTCATAGCGACCGTATTGTGATTGGGGCAAAGACAGATGAGGCGGGCCATAAGATTGAAGAAATGTATGAACCATTTCAATTGCCCGTGTTCCATACCGATCGCCGAAGTGCAGAGCTCATTAAATACGCCTCGAATGCTTTTTTAGCAACAAAAATTAGCTTTATTAATGAAATTGCTACCCTTTGTGAAAAGCTTGAAGCCGATGTAAGTGATGTGGCAAAAGGGATGGGGCTTGATCGACGAATAGGCACAGCCTTTTTACAAGCAGGGATCGGCTATGGAGGCTCATGTTTTCCGAAAGATACAGAGGCGCTCGTCCAAATTGCCGGAAATGTCACGTACGACTTTCTGTTACTAAAATCAGTTATTGAGGTAAACAATAAGCAACGCCATCTTTTAGTAAAGAAGGCAGAGGAGCGCTTCGGCCTATTAGCAGGCAAAAAAATAGCCCTACTCGGTCTCTCCTTCAAACCTAATACCGATGACATGCGTGAAGCGGCCTCGATCGTCATTGCAGAACAGCTTGTCGCCGCAGGAGCAAGCGTCTTCGCTTACGATCCCGTTGCCACTGAAGCTGCTAAAGCAGTATTACCGGCAGAAGTCGAGTACGCATCACTTGAAGAAACACTCGTGAATGCAGATGCCGCGATGATTGTTACCGAGTGGCCTCACATCAAAGGACTCTCATTCTCCTTTTATAAAGAATGGATGAAGGAAGCGATTCTCTTCGATGGGCGTAACTGCTACAGTGTTGAAGCAGCAGCGGAGGCCGGTGTTGAATACTACTCGGTTGGGCGTCCAGCTGTCACTCAAGAAAACCGTCTACCATTGTGATAGACGGTTTTTTCATGTACTTATCTTTTTCATGTTTACTTTTTTTTGAAGTATACGTCGTAAATGTAGGAGGGGGAAGATGAATGAAAAACAGTTTAAACAAATGATTGGACAGTACCTTGATGACGTTTTCTATTATTTAAGAAAAATGACTGCGTCTAAAGAGGATGCAGAAGACATTTTACAAGAAACGGTGTATCGATACTTAGTTTGTATGGAGAATAAGGAGGTTATAAAAGACAGGAAAAGCTGGTTATTCCGAGTGGCAATTAATCTTTATTATGATTTATACAGAAAACGAAAACGAAGGAATGAAATTATAGAACGGTTTATGAGGCATGATTTATGGGATGCTACAACCCCTGAACAGGTCATTCTTCAAAAAGAAACATGGAGACAGCTAGAAAAAATCTTAAATCAGCTGCCTTCCCGTTCAAAGGAAATATTGTTAATGAAGTATGTAGGCGGTCTAACGTATAAAGAGATTGCTAGTATTACAAGTCTTGAAGAAAGCTCAGTCAAAACAATGGCCTTTCGTGCCAGAAAGCAATTGCTATCAATCAATCATGGAGGGTTAGTTGATGACATATAAGAAGGAAGACCATTTTGATACACAGGCTCTTTATAAAAGGGCAAAAGCGAAAATGCTAATTCGAAATATCCTAACCGCGTTTATTGTAACGTTACTTACGCTAGTTGCCCTGTTTTATTTACAACAATTTTTGGTGCAACGGTCAATTACGTACTACTCTACTGCAGATTCTGCTTTAAGTTATATAAAAGGGGCAAATGTAGAAGTCCATGGAACGTCAGTTGAGTATAACTTTCTCCAAACGGCAACGACAAAAACGAGTAATATTAAATGGATGCGAGACATTCCTTACTTATGGAGCGAAAGTGAAAGGAATATAGCATTATTTGGGGTCAGTTCAAAAAAGCGACCTCCTGTATATATACCAACAGAGGATGCGACGTACTATGATAGCAAGCGAGTGATGAAGTTTGTTCACCCGGCGGAAGAAAAAGTCATTAATGATTTTCCGCATTTGCAAGAAATAGACGATACGTATTATGTTGAGTTAGGCTTATCCTTTGACCAAGCTTATAGCATAGAAGAGATACGAGCGGAATTAGGACCAACACTTGTACAATGGTACTGGGTTGAAACGGCGGAACAAGGCGGGTATGCAGATGATGTCTACGGTTTTTCTGGTTTTTCTGAAAAGGGGGCTGACACCTTTTTATATGTCCTTAATGAGCAATTAGTAAAGGATAACCCATATGAAAACATGATTCGTAGAGTAACTCTTCAGCTTACAAATTGGGAGAAACGCCCTGTTACGAAAGAGGACCTATCTATTATAGGAGCGGTTGTCGTTGGAACTCCACAGGAGCTTGAAGCTATTACGGATCATCCGATGATTAAATCGGCTTCACTTGGACTAACCTTAGCAAAATATTAGGCAACAGTAAGAAGGTCTTTATAAGACAACTTTTTTATAGAATGTTACAAAAAACCGAAACCTAATATTAACCATTACCGTAAGTATATTCATAGTGTAGAATATTATATGGAAAGGAAGGTATTTTATAGTACATCTAGAATAGTGACTACATTACTGGAAATTCAATCAATATTAGGAGATGATTTACTTGAAACGTATCGTAATTTGGACTATGCTCGTTGCCTGCATGCTAATGGCTGTATCACCTGTTCAAGCAGCAACAGCGAACACAAAAG
Source organism: Halalkalibacter urbisdiaboli (assembly GCF_002156385.1). Classification (GTDB taxonomy): domain Bacteria; phylum Bacillota; class Bacilli; order Bacillales; family Bacillaceae_D; genus Halalkalibacter_A; species Halalkalibacter_A urbisdiaboli. Next base: position 1,055,661 of record NZ_MVJM01000002.1, on the reverse strand, counting down.
TGAATATTGTTGTTGATGAGAAGCAACTGTCGCTAGATGTGGCACCGTATATTGAAAACAACCGCGTCCTCGTTCCAGTTCGTGGGGTATTCGAGAAGCTAGGACTTGGCGTTAGCTGGGACCAGAAGAATCGCAAGGCCGTTGTAACAGGTGAAGGGACTGATATTGAACTTAAATTAGGTTCAAAGAATGTAACAGTAAACGGGAAAGCAAAGGCGATTGATGTTCCTGTAACAATGAAAGACAATCGTCTCTTCATTCCATTGCGTTTTGTTGCCGAAAATAGTGGTGTATTCGTGAAGTGGAATCAAGCAAGCAAAACGGTTCAATTAAAAACAAATGTTGTCAAGGATACAGAAGGCTTCTTAAAGCGTCTAGCAGAAGTTGAGCTAAACAGCTTTAGCGGTGATATGCAAATTGAGCAAACGATGTCAATGGATAATGAAGTGATGACTATGATGCTGGATATGAAAATGGATATGATTTTAGATCCACTCGGTTACTATCAATCTATGTCCATGGAAATGGAAGGTTTAGAAGAAGGAATGACGACAGAGACATATTTAACAAAGGATGGATTCTTCGTGTTTGATTCGTCTTTAGGAAAATGGATTAAGTATGATGATGAAATGTATGAAGAGATAGTAGGCTTATCCAATCAACAACTTGACCCAACAGCACAGTTTGAGCTGATGACAAAGTATTATGAAAGCGTCGTTGTGTTAGAAAACGATGACACGTATGAGCTTCATATGTCAATTTCAGGAGATGGCTTCCAAGATTTATTAAGTGAGATGTTAGGTATGCCTGGACTTGGATTAGAAGGGGAAGACCTGTTTGGTGAATCAAATATTGATGTAAAGAAAATGGAAATCGTTTCTGTTTTGGACAAAGAAACACTCTTCCCGGTTGCTGAAAGCCTGGACTCAGTGATGAGCATTACAGTTGAAGGTGAAACAGTTGAAATTAGCCAAAAAGGAGAATTTTCTTATTCAAACCATAATGAGCTTGAGGAAATTGTAATTCCACAGGACATTATCGATGAAGCCATTTCGATGGAAGAAGCTCTTGCAGAATTTGAAGCAGAGTTCGAGCAAGCGAGTTAATTACATGATAGAGGAGCTGCCAAGTGAAGGGCGGCTCCT
>NZ_MVJM01000002.1:1052366-1054506 GCF_002156385.1 Halalkalibacter urbisdiaboli | reverse complement strand
GAAGGAATGACGACAGAGACATATTTAACAAAGGATGGATTCTTCGTGTTTGATTCGTCTTTAGGAAAATGGATTAAGTATGATGATGAAATGTATGAAGAGATAGTAGGCTTATCCAATCAACAACTTGACCCAACAGCACAGTTTGAGCTGATGACAAAGTATTATGAAAGCGTCGTTGTGTTAGAAAACGATGACACGTATGAGCTTCATATGTCAATTTCAGGAGATGGCTTCCAAGATTTATTAAGTGAGATGTTAGGTATGCCTGGACTTGGATTAGAAGGGGAAGACCTGTTTGGTGAATCAAATATTGATGTAAAGAAAATGGAAATCGTTTCTGTTTTGGACAAAGAAACACTCTTCCCGGTTGCTGAAAGCCTGGACTCAGTGATGAGCATTACAGTTGAAGGTGAAACAGTTGAAATTAGCCAAAAAGGAGAATTTTCTTATTCAAACCATAATGAGCTTGAGGAAATTGTAATTCCACAGGACATTATCGATGAAGCCATTTCGATGGAAGAAGCTCTTGCAGAATTTGAAGCAGAGTTCGAGCAAGCGAGTTAATTACATGATAGAGGAGCTGCCAAGTGAAGGGCGGCTCCTTTTTTTTTAGAAACCTTTCTGTCTTTCGTAACGTTATATAGAAGAGATGGAACATGATTGGATGATGTTTACGGGAAGCTTACGTCCGTCTCACATAAAATATAGAAGCGAAAAAAGGCTTCGAAAAGGAGACAATCGATGCTTGCTGCGACTCATATGCTCGCTGGTGCCACCGTTTATGGGCTCACACATCGGAATAAGTTAATCAGTCTACCTCTTGCATTCGCGTCCCATTTTGGATTAGATCGCGTTCATCATTATGACTTGAACATGACCAAGAATGTACTTATTGGAATTCCGATTATTCTATTTGTTTTCTATCTTGGTTGGAAAATGAAAGATGTGTTTATCGTCATCGCTGCTTTTTTAGGGATGCTTCCGGATTTAATCTCGATTCTAGGGATCAGTCCCTCCTTTCACCGCATCCATATGCAGCTTCACTTTGAACCTTATTACCCCTTGCCATTATATTTACTAGCAGTAGAAGCTGTGTTGGCTGTGTTCTTGATAGGTTATCTTTATTGGAGAGGAGTGAGATCATGAGACTACATTTGTTGTTGATGCTAGGTGTAGTTGTGCTAATCGCTAGTGGATGCATGTCCGAAAAAATTGAAAAAATAACAATTTATCAGATGAAGGATTTCACTGAGGTAAAGGAGGATTCCAAATGGGAATTGACAGATTCAGCTGAAATCAGGGTGATCCGACAAGCCTTTAAAGGAGCAAAGAAACAACCCGGTATCGTCAATATGGCAGAGCCACAATACCGGCTAGAGCTTGACAAAAACACTTATTTTCTATGGATAGGTGAAGACTCAGGTACGATTATGAATGTTGAGGATACGCATACGATTTATTCGCTTTCTTCAAAATCAGCCAAACGGGTGTATGAAATCATCACCCTTCATCAGCCAGATGAATCCTCTTCTAATTCAACGGAAACAAAGAAACAAGGAGACTTTGAGGTTCGTATTTTTGCTGAGCAAGATCAAGAGCTTAACGTGTATGCAACGCTCACATATAGAGGTGAGGAGGAAAGTATTGATATTTACCATGCTACCTGGATCTTTTATTTCGGAATTACTCAGTTAGATGGTGACTATGAAACAACGATTGGAATGGAGGAGCCATTACGAACAACAACATTAGTGAAAGATGAACCACATGTAGAACAATTAAAGACAGATACCTTAAATCTAAAGCCAGGCAAATATAAATTCGAAGCGATTGCTGACTTTTCTACTAACTCGGAAAAAATGCTAGAGACAGGGAGTGAAATTCCTGTATCGACGGTTGTTGAGGTAAAATAGTTTATCACAGCAATCAATCAAATAGGTAAAGTAGACCAACACCTCAGGTAGGGTGTTGGTCTACTTTTTACTCAATCAAAGCCGGTTCGGGCTCCATCCCTTCGCCCACAGTCTCTTGCTGTTCAATTATTTGTGTCTCTTCCTCTACTGCAGGAGCAGGTTCTTCCTCAATCAGATCCGGTTCTACAACGGGCTCATCCTCCACCACTGGTCGATACGTTACG
>NZ_MVJM01000002.1:1033928-1052356 GCF_002156385.1 Halalkalibacter urbisdiaboli | reverse complement strand
CCGGATTTAATCTCGATTCTAGGGATCAGTCCCTCCTTTCACCGCATCCATATGCAGCTTCACTTTGAACCTTATTACCCCTTGCCATTATATTTACTAGCAGTAGAAGCTGTGTTGGCTGTGTTCTTGATAGGTTATCTTTATTGGAGAGGAGTGAGATCATGAGACTACATTTGTTGTTGATGCTAGGTGTAGTTGTGCTAATCGCTAGTGGATGCATGTCCGAAAAAATTGAAAAAATAACAATTTATCAGATGAAGGATTTCACTGAGGTAAAGGAGGATTCCAAATGGGAATTGACAGATTCAGCTGAAATCAGGGTGATCCGACAAGCCTTTAAAGGAGCAAAGAAACAACCCGGTATCGTCAATATGGCAGAGCCACAATACCGGCTAGAGCTTGACAAAAACACTTATTTTCTATGGATAGGTGAAGACTCAGGTACGATTATGAATGTTGAGGATACGCATACGATTTATTCGCTTTCTTCAAAATCAGCCAAACGGGTGTATGAAATCATCACCCTTCATCAGCCAGATGAATCCTCTTCTAATTCAACGGAAACAAAGAAACAAGGAGACTTTGAGGTTCGTATTTTTGCTGAGCAAGATCAAGAGCTTAACGTGTATGCAACGCTCACATATAGAGGTGAGGAGGAAAGTATTGATATTTACCATGCTACCTGGATCTTTTATTTCGGAATTACTCAGTTAGATGGTGACTATGAAACAACGATTGGAATGGAGGAGCCATTACGAACAACAACATTAGTGAAAGATGAACCACATGTAGAACAATTAAAGACAGATACCTTAAATCTAAAGCCAGGCAAATATAAATTCGAAGCGATTGCTGACTTTTCTACTAACTCGGAAAAAATGCTAGAGACAGGGAGTGAAATTCCTGTATCGACGGTTGTTGAGGTAAAATAGTTTATCACAGCAATCAATCAAATAGGTAAAGTAGACCAACACCTCAGGTAGGGTGTTGGTCTACTTTTTACTCAATCAAAGCCGGTTCGGGCTCCATCCCTTCGCCCACAGTCTCTTGCTGTTCAATTATTTGTGTCTCTTCCTCTACTGCAGGAGCAGGTTCTTCCTCAATCAGATCCGGTTCTACAACGGGCTCATCCTCCACCACTGGTCGATACGTTACGATGACTTTTCGTTCCGCTTGAATCCATTGGACATTCGCACCAATGGTCTCAACGATAAAGCGGAGAGGAACGTAGGTTGTGCCTTCAAATAGGAGCGCTGGTACATCAAGCTCTTGTCGCTTGTCATTCACAAATACTTCGTTACGATGGACCGGAAGTGAGATAAACTGCTCATTTGTGCGAATTTCTACACTTCTCGTTTTGCTATTCCAGCGCACGTTTGCACCGAGTTCTTCAAAAATACTTCGAACGGGAACCACGGTTCGGCTTTGGTACGTAAAAGCACCGCTTGCTGTTTTGAAATCTGTGTCATTGACGACGAGTGAAACCGGCGTGCGCGTTGCTCGTAAGCGATTTTCGAACAGCTTATGACTTTCACGTGCGATGTATAATCCGACAAGGCGGTTCTGGTTCCAAATCGCGTCATACTCTGATAGCGGGACGTTCGTTGCACCAGCATAATAACCAAGCTCCGGTGTGAAGGCAGGACGCTTATAGGTTTGAATAAACCAATCCGTGTAGCCGCCGCCAGCACGTGGCCCCGCCTGCGGCATTAACCGATAGCCGGTCATTTGATTCATTGCCTTCGCATGCTTATAATCCCGTTCAAGCTGAGCCCCTTTCTGATGGAAGTTCCAAAATAAAATTCGTCCACTACTATGGTAGGAAACGGCCATTTCCGGCTTTATTTCCTTTGTAAACTTTATCACAGCTTTCACTTCACTTGCAGTATGTGGCGCATAGCCTTTAAAGTTGGCAAAACTCGGCTTTCCAGGATTATTTTCAATGTTCTTCCAATTGGCATCGAATTGTCGGTTCAAATCGACCCCTTTTCCGTTCGCCTTCCAGCGTTTAAAGTTCGTACTGTTATTGTTCATTTTTAATAGTGCAGCGTGATCCTCTTTCGGAAAGGCTTGTAGGCCTTTTTGCTGAAGAGTGACACCATCTGGGTTCATCATCGGTACAAACCAAATGCTATGCTGATCAAGCAAGCTTTTCGGATGATAAGAGCCTATCATTTTTCCATTTGAGTAGGCCACGGCATACTGGTCAATCATATGCATAATAAGATTAGTAGAAATCCATTCTCGCGCATGATTTGAACCGTTAATATAACTAGTAGAGAGACCATTGCCTAACTTAATGGCGTATATTTCACGCCCGTACTCACTTTTCCCAATGGACTTATATTCAATTAAGTCAGGATAAGAGTTTGCGAGCTTTTTCATATCACGCTCCATCATCTCATATGTATACGTTTGCTTAGGATTCACGATACTAGCAGCCTGAGAAGCCTCTGCATATACCGTAACAATCAATAACAAAAATACCAAAGAGAAGGTAACGCGCCAAAACGTCTGTCCCATACAGTCACGTCCTTCATTCAAATTAAACATCCATTAGTAGAATAATCGCTAGGTGTAAGGCCGTCAATTGTATTTTTAACCAATAAGAAAAAGCCCCATAAGAATCAGGGCTTAGACTTTCATTTTAGTATTCGCTTGTTTTTTGCTTCCTTATCCTAACTCTGAAGTGCTTTATTTCCGAATAAACATTTGTGTCCAATAATAACTAGATTCCCCAACACCAATATGGGTAAAGGCTTCATTTAAAATGTTGGCGCGGTGACCTTCGCTATCCATCCAGGCTTGGACGACCTCTTCAGCACTGCGATGCCCCATTGCGATATTCTCACCAGCTGCCGTGTAGTCAATACCAAAATCCTTCATCATCGTAAAGGGGGAACCATAGGTTGGGCTCGTGTGAGAGAAGTAGCCGTTCACTTTCATATCACGAGATTTCTCGAGTGCCACCTTACTTAAAGGGAGGTCGGCATTTAACTCAGCCAAGCCGTGTTTTTTTCGTTCAGCATTCGTTAATTCCACAACCTTTGCTTCAAAATCACTTAGTCCTTCTACAGGGGAAGGCTGCTTGGCGTTCGTTGGTTTCACGGTGATGATTTTTTCTGCTGTCGCAATTGTAGCAACTTGACCATCCCAAGTAACCGTTGCTCCTAGAGATTCACTAACAAACCGTAATGGCACAAGGGTTCGTCCATTCGTTATTTTAGCTGGAACATCGATTGTGACAGTGCTTCCGTTTACTTTTGTCGTGGTCGAACCTATTTTTAGGAAAACTGTGGTAGAGCCTTTTGTTGCTGTTACAGTTTTATTCGTATGTTCCCATTTCACGGTTGCCCCAAGCTCTTCGAAAATCGTTCGAAGTGGAACGAGGGTCCGTCCATTCGTAATTTCACCGCCATTGATTTCAACAGTTGGAGTTGCTGCTGTTGCTGAAAAAGCACCTGTCAATAGCATAACAAATAGAATTGATAGAGTAACCAATTGCTTAAACATAAGTCACCTCTCCTTGTCTGTTAATCTAGCTGTTTTAGCTTGCCTCTATTTTACATGATGTTTATCAAAGTGGTATCGGACAAACGGTTTAATTCTTCTAGAAAATTGACCTATAAAAAAGAAGAGGATAAAAGCAGAGAGAAGCAGGTAGGAAAACGAGCAATCGAAACGGTTGAATGTGAGACGAAGGGGCTCTGACCGGTAAAACTTGAATCCTTGACGTCATTCTTACGACTCTGTACAAAAGATGAAAGATGAACACTTGAACTTGAAGTTTGTAAATGGAAACAAGCTAGAGGTTACTTAGAGGAAGACGAAGAAAGGCAAAGAAACAGGTTCAAAAGCTGAACCTGTTTCTTTTAAATATTAGGCTATCAGGTATTACTTTTGTTTTTTGAGGCTGTCTGGAATCTTAGGAGCATGAGAGAATGGGCTAGAAGCTTGGACAAAAAGAGAAGAGCAAGCAGTTGTTACTTTAGAAACACCTTTGGCAAGTTCTTTTTTCATCAATATAACCTCCTATTTATAAATAAAGTGGTAGAATTATTTTTGCTTTTTGAGACTATCTGGAATCTTAGGAGCGTGAGAGAACGGACTAGAAGCTTGGACAAAAAGAGAAGAGCAAGCAGTTGTCACTTTAGAAACCCCTTTAGCAAGTTCTTTTTTCATGAAAATCACCTCCTTCTTAAAATAAGAAATGCTTATTTTTGTTTTTTTAAACTGTCCGGAATCTTAGGAGCGTGAGCAAGTGGGCTAGAAGCTTGGACAAAAAGAGAAGAGTAAGCAGTTGTCACTTTCGAAATTCCTTTAGCCATTTCCTTCTTCATGTAATTCACCTCCTTTAGTCGTTAACTGATTAAGTCGATGAGTGAATGAAATGCCAACCGGAGTTAGCAGTAATGCCTGTAAAAAACAGCCGATTAAGAACCCAGGGAAAGCCAAGCCGTAATATAATCCAACTGAAGCAACGACGAAGACAAGAGCAACTCGTTTTTTCTTCCGTTCCCATTTGGCGGAATGCTTCATTTGATGGGGTTCGTAATAGGGTGCATAGCTGATGATAAATAATAGGGTCAGTGCAGCGTAGCCGAGCATGAACGGCTGGGAAACAGGTAGCCAAAGGAACGCTATCACTAAACAGACACTATTAAGAGAGCAAGCAAATGATTGGTCTAAATGAGCACCACCCGTTAAAATGCGGAGTACCATGAAAGCGAGTGTAATTTGTACCGCAAGCAACATCTTACCAAGTAGAAGACTTGTCACTAGAATAAGAGAGAGGGTAACCACTAAATTAAGTAGAATCGTAAAGCCGAAAATAAGCACATCGAGTGGAGCTGTTTCTTCAGGATTCATGTTCTTAATTTTATGAGCTGCTTTTGTTGCGAATTGTTCAATCATTATACCTGCTCCTTTCTACAGACTTTTTTCACAGCTAATCATTAAACAAATCGGTTCAAAGCTTGAATGAATCGTCGCCTTACTTTTCTTAAAGTCTAAAATCGCGTCATGAATTTTGCTGCTTGAAAAAGCATTCTTATATACAAAGTTACTCGTAATTTCATATTCAATCCGATCTTTCGTAGAGCGGACATGGAAATGAACGTTTTTTTCCTGATAATGAGAAGCTAAGTAAAGAGATAAAAACAAGTCATCTAGGATATTCCCTAACACCTTTAATTGGTTCAAGCTAATAAGGACATGTGTCGGAAGCTCAAAGGATGTCGATAGGGAAACCCCTAGTAAATGTGCTAGCTTTTGTTTGTTAATAAGAAAAGCGTATAATATTTCATCCTTATCTTTTATATCTTGGCCAACAACAAGAGTCTGACCTTTTTTGTCTAACCCTTTTGGGAGAATATGCTGTTGAAAGTACGCCTTACTTGATTCAAGAGACCCAGAGTCAAATAGCTTCTGCAAAGCTTTATACGGACCTTGTAATTCTTTTTGAATGTTTTCAATATAGATGGACATTTGCTGTTCTTGATCGAGAAATAATTTCGTCGTTTCAATTAATCGTTTTGTTTGAAATTGACTATGTAAAATAAGGTAAAAGGCAATAATGCAAAATAACACGATAATGCTAGTCAGGACATATGCATAGCGATAGTTAATGTTCTCAGAAATCATTGCATACGATGCAAGACAAATAAAAATGTAAGTCAAAATTGAATTAACAACAATGATACTTTTACTTTTCATGCTAAACGAGTTTAATTGAAGACGTTGATACAGTTCAATAAGCTTGTATTTCAACAAATGAATGAGTAAACAAAAAACAATCACGACCAAAGCCGAGGCTAACTGAAGATAATAAATATGAGATGTGACGAACAATTCTGAATAAGAATGTGTTAAAAGGAGTAAGTACAGCTCAATAATCAATATATGAACAAAGCAATAAAAACCATATCCGATCCCTGAAATAAGCAAGGTTTCCATTAAAGAAAGCTTGAGGATAAGCCCTGCAAGTACAAAGAGGATCATTATTTGCATTCCAACGATTATTGTCAAGTGTACGATAAGATGATGCAGCAATAAGGAAATGACGCTCATGATAACTGCTAATAAAATGAGTCGTTTTACATAATGTTTAAAACGGTAACCTACTAGAATAAGTGGAAACATTAATAGACTAAACCATTCAATTGTCGAAACGATCAGCATCGTCATGAAACATCCCCCCCTTAAGGTGATAGTAAAAAGTGGGGTGAAGCTAATTTTCTATAAAATACCAAATTACTGATTTATACATTTTATAACACAGTTCTCTATTAATTCGCAAAAGAAAATGAGTAGATTTTTAACAAAAAAAGATTAAATGACAAAATCACAGCAAGTCAACCACAAATTGACAATATATGACAACTAAAATAGTTAGAGCAGAACTTGCTGTTCTCTATTACCTCTCGTAATTTTCGCAACGTGTACAGTAGAGGCAACAGTACTAGCCGTCACCCTTGTTCACGAGCAATGACCTCGCGCTTTTTGTCTAAAATAATTCTCTCAGTATCCAAAGCTGCTCACGCAGAGCTAGATATTTTATATGGGGTTCATTCGTCAGTAAGGTGGAGTCAAACTGATACAAATTACCCCAAAGTGCACTTGTTTGCTTAAAAGATGTCGATCACAGGTTCCTTCTGTTGCTTTATTAATATATGAATATATGGTTGCGAATGGTATGAGCGCTTCAACAGTAATTAATTGGAAATGAATGATTTAACACATTTTTTATTTATGCTATGAACGATGTATATTGGTTTTTTACAATAAAAAATTTTGAGATTTTTACAACATTTCACTTCCTTTTAGTATGCGACCATGGTAGGATATAGAAGGTATTAATCCATATATATACCAGAGGAGGAAGAAAAGTTGAAGATTGATAGTAAAAAGTACTTAAGAGTGATTTTGGTAATTTTACTTGTTGTTTCTACTGTATTTTCAGTAGCACCAGCTGCGTTAGCTGAAACAACAAATGTTAATGATACGATTACCTTTAATGCACCAACGGGGATTGACATTGAGAGCTTTAAAGATGGACGTCTTTCTGAAAAATTTTCAGAAGGATCGTATGCAAATAGTCAAAATCTTAACGGTGTTAACCTTGGTGACAAAGAGTTTACTCCAGAGAAAACATATTTACTACAATATGCATTTGAACTTACAGATGGTAATTATTATTATTTTGAAAACGAATATTCAGGGCAGGAATTACAAGAATTAACAACCATTGATGCACCGGCTTCTTATGTAAAGATTGCACCCAATATTGAGCTAGGGAGCTTTAAAAGTGAGGGAGTGCTTTATATTCCAAACAAGCAATCTAACCTCGTTCTCTATCATAATCTAAATGGGACAGCCCCAGCTTTATATAAGGTGAAATCAGCTACTGAAGCATCGATAAAGTATTTATATAATGATGGACCTGCTTCTTATCACCACAGATTAAACGTGGCAGGAGACGTTGATAAGGATATTAATTTAACTGATTTCCCAACCCCTATTAAATTAACAATAACAGATAACGATCAAAGGTTAAATCTTATTGTCTCTGATGGAATTGGAAGTGCATATTACTATATCAACGGTACTGATGGAATTGCCACTCAAGCACTTTACCTATCTCCCGGTAAGCAACACGTTGGGATCAGCCTTTTTAATATTGACTCACGTGAGTTTTACCGGACTGAGCAAAGAAGCTTTACACAAGATGAAACATTAGCATTTCCTGAAACATTCGAAGCGAATTTTCAAAGTCTTGAAGCTATAACGCTTAGAAATGGCTCTACAACAATCCAATCGATTCAGCATATTGCAAGAGGAGACTTCTTCCTAGAGAGGATCTATCAGGGGACCCATCTGCCTTATGAGGCAAATATTGAAATATCAAGTAATGGATCTACTGTAGCAGAAGGTGGCGTTATAAATCTTATGCGCTCCAGTTTTTTTACTAATCTAGAGCCAGGAACGTACGACTATACGTTTAACTTCGATCTTCCAAATGGTGAAAACTTCAGTTATACAGAACCGTTTACTGTTGGAGGGGCTACAGGCGGAGAAAGTAAACCAGCAGAACCAACTGATACAACTGATACAACTGATACAACTGATACAACTGATACAACTGATACAACTGATACAACTGATACAACTGATTCAACAGGTACAACTGACTCAGCTGAACCTGCTCCAACAGCTACAGAAGGATTACCAGTCATCATTGATGAAAAGACAGAAGACGGCGTATCAAAGGCCATTGTTACATTAGATATAACGAACTTAGATCAAGTGTTAACAAACCTTGATACAAAAGAGTTACCCGTTTCAATTGATAACAAGTCTGGTCAGCAAATAGAGCTTAACCTAGGAGCTGATGCGTTAGAGAAGGTTCTTGATTCAAACAAGGTGGAAGCAATAGAAATCCGTTCAAATGAAGGAGCATATATTCTTCCGACAAAAGAATTAAGCCTTGATTCATTAGCCAAGCAGCTTAATGTTGCAAAAGAGAAGGTGACACTATCTTTCGTCATCTATGAAACAGAAGATAGCAAAAACATTCTGAGTAAAAATGGGTTAGAAGCGAAAGCGCCAGTAATGGAATTCCATTTAGAAGCTCGAGCTGAAGACAAAGTCGTAACGCTTGATCGCTTTAACCAATACGTTGAGCGTCAAATCCAGTTATCAGAAAATGTAAACCCAGACCGAGCAACAGCAGTCCGTTTAAATGATGATGGCAGCTTTACAGCTGTACCAACAGTTATTAACGAAAATACGGCAACATTCCGTAGCTTTACAAACAGCCGTTACACAATCGTTGAACGCGACGTTACATTTAGTGACCTACGTGAAGGCTTTTGGGCAAAGGATTATCTAGAAAAGCTTGCAGCAAAGCATATCTTCCAAGGAAAGCCTGACGGAACGGTTAAACCAGATGATTCAATTTCACGTGTTCAACTTGCTGTTCTTATTACACGAAGCCTAGCACTCAACAGTGATATAGCTTATGATGGAACATTCAAGGACATCAAAGGGCAAGAATGGTATGTAAATGAAATTATGCCAGTTATCGAACGCGAAGTCATTCATGGTTTTGGAAATGGTACATTCGCACCAAATGATAACGTCACTCGTCAACAAGCAGCAGCAATGATTTCCCGTGCAATGGATATCGTTGGCTATGACACATCAAAGCTTGATCCAGCAAAATCAATTGCCGATTACAAGGATGGAAGCGACATTAGTGAATGGGCGGAATATGATGTAGAACGCTTATTAAAAGCAGGTATTATGGAAGGAAGACAGGATGGGAGCTTTGACCCGCATGCACCAACAACGCGTGCAGAAATGGCTCGCCTTCTTGACTCATTCTTAACCTTTACAAACCTATCAAATTAATAGGGGTAGACGCAGCATTTCTTATGCTGCGTCTGTTTTTTTTGACTCTATAATAGTTATTTGGGTTGCTATCTTTAGTATTGTTTTTTTGATAGTTGTACGTTACCTACTTTGAGTCCGTATAAGGAGAAGAATGAAAGGTATTGGGTTAAGAAGCAGGACACAACTTCTTTTCTTGGATACCGATAACACAAAGCCCTTACGCTTGTGAGGGCTTTGTACAATTTAATAAGGATAATCCAGTACTATATGACTTGTTGATATTGGAATAGCGTTATGGGCTTTTTCTACATGTGAAAATAACGCTCCTTCTCTTTCACCTTCATCCATACGGTTATTATTATTATGGTCGGTATAGTAGCTTCCTCTATGAATGCCATAAATTTTTGTTCCATAATAAACTAATGCCCCACTATCTCCGCCTTCTGAATAATAATCGGCTTGGACATATTCGCTATTAGGAGCAACTCTGCGAGTGACATTACCACAGGTAACACCAGTAGTTCGTCCTGTCTTACAAATTCTTTCACCCTGTGAGAATTGTGAAAAAACTGAACGTGTCTGCATGCGTACATCTTTTGGGTTTGACAGATGGACCCAATCTGTAATTCGATCATGTGGAACTCTTATTGCTGTTATATCCGCACCGTAAGAGGCAGAAACCGATCTATATTTCGTATAACCAATATAGTCAGACGCTTGATAAAACTTCTCGTTGCTCTGACTACAGTGACCAGCTGTTATAATGAAGTGTCCATCTCCGGGTTTAGATGCTGAATAAGCAATAGTACATCCTTCATTCCTTTCATTTGTTATAGCTAAGCCACCCATTAATAATTGATGAGCTTGGTATCTTGTAGCTTCATTTTCTGTCTCATCAATTTTTTCTTCAGATACATACACTTTGCTGTTACCAAATAGATTTAAAACCTTTTTTTCTATGTCATTATTTAAGTTAGAAACAACTACTTCAACTTTGTTCTCTTTTGTATCGACAGTACTTCCTATAATTGATAAATCTTTTATTGTCTCTAATGTTAAGTTGTTATTAATGTAGTTATTAATTTCATCTAATTCTTTCTCGGTGTTTTCTACCCAATTGAATCTTAATCTATCAATATTGTTTTTAAAAATTTTCTTACTTTCTTTTATGATATGACTAATTTCGTTTGGTTTTACTGTTACATTTACAACGTATGTTCCTTTATTGGCTTGATCGACCCAAATACCGCCAAGGATATCTTCATCTACGTTTGTATAAATAAAATCCCTAAGTTTTGGTGCGTCTTCTATTTGTATCTTTGCACGTTTATCCATCTCTTGTTCCTCTTTTTTGGATAACGTGACTCCATACTTTTCCTTTGTATGTACTTGGGAATCATCCAAAATATTCTCAATAATAACATCATGGTCTACACTTAAACCGGTTCCCATGCGGAAATGCAATTGTTCAAAATAATCTTCTTTATCAATATAAAAAGGGATTATAATATTGTTTTCATTAATGTAATGTTCATATTCCTCGAAATTGCTTGCCTCGACGGTAATAATAAATAAAAAGGGAAGTACAAAGCTTAATGCAGTTGTCAAAAATAACTGTTTATTAAACATAAAAACATCCTTTCTATTAATCTTTTAATTTTATTATACATAAAAATATAAATTATGTAAATAATGGATAATCTAGCTATAATTAGTTTTCGTTTTTCACTAGGCTCTCTTTGTAAAATGTAGTATTCAATAAATTTAGACTACCGACTACCGCAAAGAGTGATTCTACTTCTTCTTATACGTATTTGATAGATGTTAATGGTCTAGAAAAATTATAGATGTAAGCTTGATTATATTCTGTTATTTATATTATATTTAATCTATAAAAAGTATATTTTTTACATACTTTTTAAAAAATGAAAGTTAGGGGGATTCGGTTGAAAAAGGTCATTTCTATAATCATGGTTTTTGTATTTATATTCAGTAGTTTTATAGCGGTTTCAGGTACGGCTAGTGCTTCAACGCCATTTAATGTAGTAGACGAGTCAAAGCAGATTTACATTACCTATTTTCAAGAAGGGAAACATGTAGAAGCAACAAAATTGGGTGATAAGCACAACGGACCTGGCTCTAAAGGTAGTGAAAATGCAGGTTTTTTCCGTGCTGCAACAGATGCGATATTTTTGATTAGTTTATATAGTCGTTTAAAAGAAACTAGTGACCCTTTACGAACAAATGTAAGAACAGATGCAATTGCAACTTTAGACCATCTTAGAGATCGTATGAAATTAAGTGGACCTTATAATCATACAAATGGTTGGAGATTAAATGCAACTGCTACACCAGATACGGGAATGACGCTTAAGGCATTTTCAAAAGCAATTGTTGAGCTTGACCTTACTACCACACAAAGAACTAATTACCTTAACTTTGCTGATGAATTAGCACTAGCATTAAAAAACGCGAGAGATAGACATAAGAATGATAATTCATCAACATGGCCCAATGCAGTTTTAGTAGATGACTGTAATACAATTGGTTTAAAACGAACAGCGATTAAACATAATATTTTATCAATCTCAGCTGGCGGGCTAGGTGCATATGCTCATCCTAATGTAAGAGGTCGATATAATCAATATAGAGAAGTAATGACTGATTTCGCAATTTACTCAAGAAGTGGTCAATTATCTAATGGTCTTTGGTTAAATGGTGGTGGGTATCATCCTGATAATAATCCAAACAATTGTAAAATGGAAGTTGGTTACGATGTTTGGGATATCGTTGGGTTAACATTAGCTGCAAAAGGTTCATTAGGGACAACGGGAACCACTCTTCCAACAGGTTCGTCTTTTTTCACATCAGCAACGAATGGGGTATCAGGACTTAATTCTTACTATGTGAAAAGTGGAAATGTAATGTACAGACTTGGTAATGGAACGTTAGGAGGAAAAATTGCTAGCTCTGGTGTTGTTTCCGCTCACGCCCTACCGATTTCTTATGTAGGAACAACTGAAGCAAAGAATCTATTTTTCACTTTATACCCTCAAGGGAAAAATGATATGATACAAGAAGCTAATAATAATGAAATTAATGACCCGAATGGTAATGCACCTAATTTCCATCGTCTTATTCACGGTTTAGCAGGTGCGCTAGATAATAGATTTTAATATAGAGGTTTATTGGCCGGTCTTGAATATCCACTAATAATAGTAATGAGGGTGTAGCGTTAGTGTGCCTCCCAAAACAGCTATGTATCCAAAAGACGCGTTATACACTGTGTCTATAATACGAAGGACAAGTCACAACTGCTGTGACTTGTCTTTTTTTTTCTGTCTGGAAGGATATATGTTACAGATGTCACATAAAAATAGAAAATTATGTTATTATAGGTGGTGCAAAAAGGAGGAGAGTATGAAAAACATTTTCTTATATATACTTTTTATCACACTTGGAATTTTGTTCATAAGTTTTGTCATCGATCCGATACTCTTTCAGTCGCTTTCGGGTTTACATCGACTTGTCTTGTCATTCATTTTAGAATTATGGCTGATTCGAACACTCATTGATGATTTTCTGTTTTTTAAAAAGTTTCAATTTCGTTCATGTTTAGTAAGTTCATTCTTTTATGTTGGAATTGTGCTGCTTGTAAGTGCAATTGCTCACTATAGCGTGGTCTACATTCAAATATCTACTAAAGAGCTTCTGATCTTTCAATTTATATTTGCGGTAGTTTACTGCTTATATAGATTAGTATTGGTGAAACGGGTTAAACAGTATTTAGTAGAATTCGCGTTCATCCTTAGCACCGTCCTTTCAATTTCTCTCTTTCATCATATGACCGAGTTACATTTGGGTGAAAAACATAGTATCGTAGAGTTTATCTTTGAAATCCACCGTGTCAACGACGAAGAGCTAACAGAAGAAAGGATGAGAAGGTTAAGGAATCGCTTTTTCTTAGACGTCCGTAGCAATTACGATATTGGCTACCAAAATGAAAAGCTTTTTTACGAAATGGAAGAGTACCTTGCAACTGAAGATGCTGATCCAGAGCTAATTAAAACGTTTTTAGAGGGGTTTGGCCATGATCTCCAAACGTTAGTCAACCAATACGACATATATCTACCGGATGAAGAGTTAGCTCGGTTTTTAGAAGAAAAACGAGTTGAATTCTATCGTTTGGTTGGTTTAGAGGAGTAGGAAACTAGTGGTAAGATTATCGGTATGTAAAAGGAGCGGCTTAATAACGGCAGAGGGAAGTTGCTATTCTGAAATATTTTCCTGGAATAACGTGCATTTATAAACATTTTGTCCTCCTTAGTGATCCGGAAATGAAAACAAGTGGGAAGACAATGTTCGACTGCTTTTGTACGTATTTACAAAACATAAGACCTACATGAACTAAACGCGTCGGTTCATGTAGGTCTTTGTCTTACGATTGGCAAAATCCAACAATCTTTTTCCTGTGTTTGACAATAGCGTGATGCTAAACTATTCATATAGTGAATAAAACAGAGATGAGAGGGAGCTTATGAATAGAAGACTCTATCCTAGAACGTATTTTGAGAATCCGTTAACAGCTGATATGAATATTTACGAGTTAAATGGTGAGCGGATTGATTCAAACAAGATTGCGGTTCTGATTCATGATGTGAGCCAAGGTGGGATTTGTTTTTCTTCTAATCTAAGTTTTCCGATTGGAGATGACATCCCGATAGTGTTGAAAGCTAGATTGTTTTCTGGTATAACTATTTTTGGGAAGATTGCATGGAAGAAACAACAAAACAATTGTTATTATTACGGCTTTGAAATCACTTCTTGTGCGTTAGAGTATTATCATTATTGTTATCGCTTACAGAATCAACAGGGATTATTAATTAGCTAAAGTGCCTAATAACATTTATTTTTTTTAGTTACTTTTAGTTCGACTGAAGTTGGTCTGGACACAATCTTGTTTGCTTAAAGCTTTATAAAGATGAGACTAACCGTTACTATTTCAAATAAAAAAACTAAAACAAATGCAGATGCATTAAGTCATTACAAATACTACACTAAAAAATAGACACTGTTCTTTTATAGAGGCTGTGTCTATTTTTTGTGATCGCTTCGATGTGGGAGCGAAGAAACACCAGAAAGGAATTATTCGGAAAACATTGAATAGGTATGCAGACGAAAGAATAAATACCATTAGCATAGAGCTAGACTATTGTTTTAATGATTATTATTATTAAATAAGTATTATATTAAAAAAAGATGAGGTCGTTCTCATGGAAAATAGGCGAATATATCAAAGAATCGATTTACAAACCCCTGTTACCGCTGATATTTATATTTATAAGCTTGAAGGAAGAGAAATAGAGTCTAAAAAAATTAGAGTACCGATCGAAAACGTGGGCTTAGGTGGTTTTTCTTATCGTTCTAATTTAAATTTTCCAATCGGAGAGGATGTTCCGGTGCTCTTTAAGGTTTACCTTTTGACTGGTATCACACTCTATGGAGAGATTGTTTGGAAAAAGGAGGAGGAAGAAGAGTATAACTATGGTTTTAAAATAACAAGTTGTGATATGCGTTATTTTCTTCATTGCGAGGGGTTATTAAATCGGCAAGGAGTAAAAAAAAATCTCGTAATGTAAAACAAGAGTGGTAGGTATGGAGTTGTCATTAATAAGTTCGGCTCGATTTCTGAATAAGGCTGACCCAAAGGATTGCTTCTAACCTTATGGGTCAGCTTCAATCATTTAAATTATTGATAATCCCAAATGACCAGCCACTCCCCGTCTTCCTCTGCCACATACACATCCTGTACTAAATTCATCCTGCCGTATTTACTTTGATACTTCTGCGTAACCGTCACCTTATAAACGACATCTACAAACTCTTCTTCCTCCGACATTCTCCAGTCTTCTACCTTCTTCGGTTTGGTTAAAGAGTAATCAAAGGTTTCAACACCGAAATGACTCATAAATACATGGGCACGGTCTTCGATATAATCGCCCTTTGAAAATTTTTTCTTCATTAAAGGGTGGAACAGCTCCCATGAGTCAGAAAAATCACCTCTTTGCTCATGCGAATAGAAAGAGTCGACTGCATGCTTGGCATGTCTTGTTTCAGAAGGAACCAACATTACTAGCAGCAGGCACGTAAGGGAAAAGAACGCAACAATGATAACGATTGGAAACGACGCACGATGTTTCATAGGAACCCCCTTCCTAACAGGTTGTCTTCTTTATCCCTATTCAACTTCTTGGCCAAATAGTAGAAAAATAGGTGATTACCAGTTTTCTCCTATTTACGAAATGCTACTAATGTCATACAATGACCTCATTGAAAGAAAAATACTAGGAAAGAAGGATGACAATTTGAAGAAATTATTTTCGTCTATACTTACTGCAGCTTTACTAGTAACACCAATCGCTGGAGGTACAGCTCTTGCAGCTGAGCGTACAGTGGATAGCTATTTTATGGAAGACCTTTATGATCATTGGGGATTTGAAGAGCTTGATGATCTTGTTAATGCAGAGATTTTTAAAGGTGCGCCAACATCAACAGGAGAATATTTATTTAGTCCGAAGAAATCAATTACACGTGCAGAATTTGCAGCGGTTGTTGTTCGTTCACTCGGCTTAGAGGCAACAGGCACAGGCACTACTTTTACTGATATTCCTGAAAACCATAGCTTGAAAACGGAAATCCAAATTGCGAGTGACCACGGAATTGTGAATGGGGTTGCAGAAGGCGAGTTCGCACCAAACTCTCCAATTCTTCGTGAGCAAGTTGCAGCAATCGTTGTTCGTGCGTTTGAAGATACTATTGATTTCTCAACAGGCACAGCAAAAACATTTAGTGATCTTCCGGCTGGACACTGGGCAAGTGAAGACATTGCGAAGGCTAGTGGCATCGAATTAGTAAAAGGAATCGACGCTACAAACTTTGGTTTAGGTCGTCAAGCAAACCGTGGCGAAGCGGGAGTACTTTTACACCGTGCACTACAAAGTGAACAAGTGAACCTACCAACAGACGAAGAACTAACAACGTTAATCGTCAACGGTGAAACAGAAGCATTTGCTAAAATTACGAATGGTGACAAAGCTGGATTACTTGTTCATCTTGAAAACCACTATACTGGTTATCAAAAAGCCCACTTGTTAGAAATGGCTGATTACACATTTGAAGAAGGTACAACTCAATCAATCGAATTCGTTGGAACACCAATCTTAACGGTTCTGTCAAAGAGTGATCGCTTTGCAACGGTTGAGCTCGTTGGTTCTGTTAACGTTTCATATGATGATGGCACAACGTCATTTAATACAGAAATTCCATATGAATCCATTTATAATTTAAAGAAAGTAGACGGCAAATGGAAAGTTTACTTTGAAGACTCACTTCAGCAAGACTATCAAATGGAATGGTAAAATCGAAATAGATCTTCCTTAACAAAGGGAAGGTCTATTTTTTTTGACAGATAAGAAAGGATAAAAATCATAAAAGTAATTCAGGAGAGATGGAGCGAATTGAAAGGAGTGCGATAGCTCCACACACTTTACGCCAATTGGAGGAAACCGCTCGTATTGGCTTAAAAGCATGGCAATCGCATTTAAGAAAGCACGGCAGAGCCGCTTTTCTTAAACTAATAGTTGCTCAAAATCAGGAATTTATTTTCCAGTCGTCTCCTGTTTACCAACGGTCAGCCATCATCTAAAATGAAGATGAAAGCAAAAGTCCACCCTCATAGAGGAAGGAATAGGGAATTTTCTGAAACGAATGTCCCGTAACTGTTTAATGGCGAGATTTGTCGCGAATGAAACCCTTTTCATAGTAAAATAATAATGATTATCACAATTTTAATAGAAAAAACGAGAAAATTGTCGGATGTTGACATGTAAAACTATGTTAAAAATCCGAGAAAGGACTCGAATTAAAACCAGTAATATGGTAGATTTAAAGGTAGTGAATCAAAAGTCCTGCTTTTGTAAAAATACTATATTAGAATCAAAAAAGAGAGTGATCGCAATGATAGATATCCATAGCCATATCCTCCCCAATCTAGATGATGGCGCCTCTTCATTAGAAGATGCCCTAAGCATGGCCAAGCAGGCTGAAGAACAAGGGATCTATTTAATGGTGGCAACACCTCATCATCAAAATGGAAGGTATACGAATCAAAAGACAGACATTGAACAAGAGGTTAAACGCTTCAATACCTTTCTTAATGAACAAGGCGTAAACCTTAATGTCGCACCAGGTCAGGAAGTTCGTTTATATGGTGACATCATCCAAGATTATGAACAGCAGCACATTCTCACACTTAATCAATCTAGCTATCTACTCGTAGAATTACCTTCTGACCATGTACCAGCATATACATCAAGAATCCTATACGACCTGCAACTAGCTGGAGTCCAACCAATCATCGCACATCCAGAACGTAATCGAGAAATCATCCAACATCCAGATAAGCTTTACGAGCTAGTGAAACAAGGCGCTCTTGCTCAGTTAACAGCATCAAGTATCACCGGAAGATTCGGAAAAGCAATTAAAAAGTTCTCAGAGCAATTAATCGAGCACCAACTCGTTCACATCATTGCCTCTGATACGCATAACACAACAACAAGACCAAATGACTTACGAGCAGCCTTTGGCACAATCGAAAAGACATTCGACATCAACACTGTCTACTACTATCAAGAAAACGCGGAAACACTCGTGTACGGAGAAACAGTCTTTGCGGAACCGCCAACGCAAATGAAGAAAAAGAAATTTCTAGGGATTTTTTAAAATCACGTAGCAGCATTACCTGCTAGACCTTTCTTTTTAATTAACTGATTCCAGTCAAATCAACAGTTTGAATGGCACTACATCGGTTATGTCTCCTACCCGTTATCGTCGGAGGCACTCGACTATCCCGTGGGGAGGTTTTCCTTAGGCACCCGTTGCCGTTAGGATAGTGTGAGGGGAGGTTAGATGCCTCGGGGTAAAACCCATATGACCATTAAAAAACTTTAACCAGTGGGTCTCCTTAAAGGGGGAGT
>NZ_MVJM01000002.1:641815-1033918 GCF_002156385.1 Halalkalibacter urbisdiaboli | reverse complement strand
ATCAAGTATCACCGGAAGATTCGGAAAAGCAATTAAAAAGTTCTCAGAGCAATTAATCGAGCACCAACTCGTTCACATCATTGCCTCTGATACGCATAACACAACAACAAGACCAAATGACTTACGAGCAGCCTTTGGCACAATCGAAAAGACATTCGACATCAACACTGTCTACTACTATCAAGAAAACGCGGAAACACTCGTGTACGGAGAAACAGTCTTTGCGGAACCGCCAACGCAAATGAAGAAAAAGAAATTTCTAGGGATTTTTTAAAATCACGTAGCAGCATTACCTGCTAGACCTTTCTTTTTAATTAACTGATTCCAGTCAAATCAACAGTTTGAATGGCACTACATCGGTTATGTCTCCTACCCGTTATCGTCGGAGGCACTCGACTATCCCGTGGGGAGGTTTTCCTTAGGCACCCGTTGCCGTTAGGATAGTGTGAGGGGAGGTTAGATGCCTCGGGGTAAAACCCATATGACCATTAAAAAACTTTAACCAGTGGGTCTCCTTAAAGGGGGAGTGGTGGTTAAAGTTTTTTTTTGAAGATGTTTTAAGAAGAGAAGGTGAAAAGATGTACTTTCACTAAAGCAAAGATAAAAAAGTGTTTATCATTCAAGCCATTTCCTTGTTGGGGGTGGCTTTTGTGCTTGTTTAGGAAACTATGGAACAAACCGCTTTGCGGATTTGTTTTTTTACAACTAAAAAACAACCATGTTGAAAGGAGGTTCATCCATGACCTATAAAAAAAGAATCGCTTCGCTTATATTTATCGACTCGTTTATCGTCCTGTTCTCGATTTACATAAGCTATTTCTTACTTATGCCAACAAAGAATCCGTTCACGCTTGTGCTATTAGTAAGCTCACTCGTTCTCCTAACAAGTCATCATTTTTTTGCTTATAAGTACAAGCTATATAAACGGGTATGGCAATATGCCAGTATTAACGAATTATCGGCTATCTTTAAAGCTGTCTCATTTTCAATCGTTTTAACAGCACTTGCCCAATTTGCGATGATTCAAGACATTTCATTTCGAACACTAGCTATTACATGGATGATACACATTTTACTCATCGGTGGTTCACGCTTTTCATGGCGACTCTATCGCGATTCCTATATGAGTACTCATGTTCCAAACCAACCAAGTGGAAAACGCACCCTCATCATTGGTGCTGGTAATGCAGGAACGATGATTGCTCGTCAATTAAAGCTGACAAATGATTCAGAGCTAGACCCGATAGGATTTGCAGATGATGATGTTCATAAACTCCATCTTGAAATTATGGGAATCCCGGTCTTAGGAAACGTAAAACAAATTAAGCTTCTAGTAGAAGCACACAATGTCGAGCACATCGTCATTGCGATTCCATCACTTAACCGCCAAGAACTTAATTACATTTTTCAGGAATGCTCAAAAACAAAAGTGAAAACACAAATCCTCCCACGTATCGAGGATTTAATGCTCGGCAACGTCTCTGTCAACCAATTCCGTGACGTTGAAGTAGAAGACTTACTCGGACGCGAGCCAGTTAAGCTAGACATCGACGGCATCGCTGATTATATTACGGGAAAGACCATTCTTGTAACAGGTGCAGGTGGGTCCATCGGTTCAGAGGTTTGTCGTCAAATCGCCCGCTTTACACCGAAAGAATTAGTCTTACTTGGACACGGTGAAAATAGCATTTATTCGATTGAAATGGAACTAAGAAGAACACTTCCAGACTTAAACATCTCAACCGAAATTGCAGACGTCCAAGATAGGGATAAAATGTTTTCAATTATGAACAGCAGAAAGCCGCATACTGTCTTCCATGCCGCTGCCCATAAACACGTACCATTAATGGAACGAAATCCGGAAGAAGCCGTTAAGAATAATGTCATAGGTACGAGAAATGTTGCAGAAGCTGCGAGTGCCACAAACGTAAACACCTTTGTGATGATTTCAACCGACAAAGCCGTAAACCCAACAAGTGTAATGGGCGCAACAAAGCGAATTGCCGAAATGGTCATTCAGCATATGGACATGATTAGCGATACACGCTTTGTCGCTGTTCGTTTCGGTAACGTCCTTGGCAGCCGTGGCAGTGTCATTCCATTATTCAAAGACCAAATTAAAAGCGGAGGGCCCGTAACTGTCACCCATCCAGACATGGTCCGTTATTTCATGACGATCCCCGAAGCATCCCGTCTTGTCCTGCAAGCCGGTGCCCTTGCACAAGGTGGAGAAGTCTTCGTTCTTGATATGGGCGAACCAGTAAAAATTGTCGACTTAGCGCGTAATCTTATTAAACTATCAGGTTATACAGAGGAAGAGATTCCGATTACATTCACGGGCATGCGCCCAGGTGAAAAAATGTTTGAAGAGCTTCTCGGCAAAGACGAGGTTCACGACGAACAAGTATATCCAATGATTTACCGCGGGAAGACACCACCCGTTAATATTAATGTCACGTTTGATTTGGTGGAAAGGTTTCAAGGTCAAAGCCGTGAAGTGCTGCGACAAGAGCTATTGGATATTGCGAACTTTCGAGTAGGCGGGTTGAGGAAGTTAACTGCAGTAAAATAAGTTTATACAGAGGGAATAGCTCTTTTGGAGAGGGGTATTCCATTTTTACTAAATGAAACTAGGAGTGTGAACGGATGAAGAAGGTAAGAAAAGCGATCATCCCAGCAGCTGGCCTCGGAACTAGATTCCTACCAGCAACAAAGGCAATGCCGAAAGAAATGCTACCAATCGTCGATAAACCGACCATTCAATATATTGTCGAAGAAGCCATTGAATCCGGCATCGAAGACATTATCATCGTAACAGGAAAAGGAAAACGTGCGATTGAAGACCACTTTGATCATGCATTTGAACTAGAGCAAAACCTATTTGAAAAAGGCAAGACCGATCTCCTAGAAAAAGTACTACACTCATCAAAAATGGTCGACATTCATTACATCCGTCAAAAAGAACCTAGAGGCTTAGGCCATGCCGTTTGGTGCGCGCGAAAATTTATCGGAGACGAACCATTTGCCGTATTACTAGGCGACGACATCGTACAAGCAGAAAAGCCTTGCTTACAGCAGCTTATCGAACAATACGAAGAAACCCTTTCATCTGTCGTTGGTGTCATGAAGGTTCCTGATAGCGAAACACATCGATATGGAATTGTTGATCCGATTACAGCTACTGGAAGACGGTACAGTGTTAACCAATTTGTCGAAAAACCAGCACAAGGAACAGCTCCATCAAATCTAGCAATCATGGGACGGTACATCCTAACTCCAGAAATTTTTATGTTCCTTCAGCAACAAGAAATCGGAGCAGGTGGCGAAATTCAGCTAACCGATGCCATTCAAAAATTAAACGAAATCCAACGTGTATTTGCCTATGCATATGAAGGCGACCGCTATGATGTTGGAGAGAAGATGGGCTATGTAAAAACAACAATTGAATTTGCTCTGCAAAATCCCGAGTTGAGAGATGAGTTGTTAGAGTATTTAGAGAGTGTAATGGGAAAGATGGCTGTGAAGTAGGAGAAATCCTCTGAATCTTGGTAGGTATAGCTATGAAGCGAAACTGTAAAAATCCCAAGTAAACCAAAGAGGAATGACACTGGTCGTACTTTTGTTGTTACAATAGTAGGAATCCTCTCAGCGATCACCATCCCTGCTGTGATACACCATTTAGAAAAAGCGAAAATAGAAGTTTGTAAAACAAATTTGTTAGAAGTAGATAAAAGCTATAAAATCTATTTATTTACTGATAAAAACTTGATCACTCTGATGTGCTTTTCACTCAATTTTTAGAAGGGTATAATGAAGTCCTTTGCCAAATTGAATGTGAAATGGTGTATATCGAGGGTGCTGTTAAATGTAGTTCCATCCCATCAGAAGATGAAGATGACGGAGAAGATGTTCCGTTCCTATAAAATAATGACCGTTTATCCCACTCTTATTATGTTGTGTTTGCGATGATGTAGTAGGAGTGGGTTGTTTGGTTATTTAAATATTGAATGGTGGTAGGGAACTGAGTATCATGGTTAGATTGAATGCTAGAAACCTTGAGGGATAAGGGTTTTGGGCTTTTTTGTGAGATTTAGAGATTGATTGAATGGTATATATAATAGGAAGAAACTTGTAAGGGCCTTAAAGAAGTGAATATCTAATTCGTATTTAGTTGATTGATTGAATAGATATTACGAGGTGAGTATCAGAAGTAGATAACAATTTTAGTGGTTTAGTAGTTGGTTGGAAAGTTTTGTTTCTAATTAAATACTAAGCTACTAAAGAAGTGAAAATGGAGCTGATTTTCTTTGAATAAAAATTTACTTATACTGGGTGCTGGTGGTCATGGAAGAGTAGTTAAAGAAACTGCAGTTGCGATGGATTATTTTGCAAGAATAGATTTCTTAGATGACAATTCTGATACAGAAATTGGAAAGTGTAATGATTATAAAAAGTTTATTAACGGCTACAACTATGCTTTTGTTGCATTTGGGAGCAATGAGCTAAGACTGAAGTGGATAGAAGAATTGATGGAAGCGGGTTTCAGGTTCCATTTCTGATTGATCCAACATCTTTTATAAGTCCTTCCGCTAGCATTTCAATTGGCTCCATAATATGTGCTAAAGCAGTTGTTAATACCAATGTAATAATAGAGAAGGGCTGTATCATTAGTATAGGTGCATTAATAGATCATGACAGTGTTGTTGGAGAGTATTCACATATAAATACTGGTGCAATTATTAAAGCGCACAGTAATGTGGAGCGACTAAAAAAGTTAGATATTGGAATGATTTATACCGTTGAAAATCAAATAAAAAGAACTAGTTATGAAATTGGGGGTAAGTTGAATGTATTTAAGGGTTAAGAGGTTAATAGATATTATTCTTTCTTTGATCGGACTTATTGTTTTATCGCCTGTCTACTTAATTCTTATTATTGCAATTAAATTAGATTCAAGAGGGCCAGTGCTATTTAAGCAAAAACGTGTGGGAATTAACAAGACACACTTCAACATTTTAAAGTTCCGTACTATGAGAATAGATACGCCTAAGGACACTCCAACTCATTTATTAGAAAATCCAGAACAATACATTACTAAAATGGGTAAGTTCTTGAGAAAGACTTCTCTTGATGAGCTACCTCAAATTTGGAATATCTTTGTGGGTCAAATGAGTATTATTGGTCCAAGACCGGCATTATGGAATCAGTATGATTTGATAGCCGAACGTGATAAGTATGGTGCTAATGATGTTCCACCTGGTCTTACTGGTTGGGCGCAGGTTAATGGTAGAGATGAACTTCCAATTGAGGTGAAGGCGAAGTTGGACGGGGAATATGTGGAAAAGCTTAATTTTTGGATGGATACTAAGTGCTTCTTTTTGACCATCGTAAGTGTTTTGAAGGGTGATGGGGTTGTTGAAGGTGGGAATAGAAAAAGTGAAGAAATTACTGGAACTAAGTTGCCCGGTTCTTCAGAAAGTAAATAGAATATTAGAGGTGTTGAAATGCTATTAATCACAGGGATTACTGGACATACAGGAAGATACTTTTTACAAGAACTTATTAACAATAAATATGAAGGTGCTATTCGCTGTATTGTTAGAGATACTTCTGATACTTCATTATTAGATGACAGCGGATTAAATATAGAGAAAGTTGTCGGTGATATAAGGGATAAGCAGTTTCTGGATGAATGTATGAAAGGTATTGATACAATAGTTCATATCGTAAATATCAGACATACAATACCTATTATCAAAGCAGCTATTAATAATAATGTACAGAGAGCTATATGTGTGCATACTACCGGTATTTATTCAAAATTCAAAATAGCATCAGAGGAATATAAAATTATTGAGGCTGAACTTTATAAATTACTTGAGGCTGTTGATATAAAGGTGACAATATTACGACCAACTATGATTTACGGTGATTTATGTGATCATAACATGAGTAGATTTATTAAGATGGTAGATAGATTTAGACTCTTTCCAGTAATAAATCATGGCAAAGGTTTAATACAACCCGTAAATGCACGGGATCTCGGGAAAGCATATTATAATGTTCTTATGCTTCCTGTTGAGAAGGCCCGATCAGAATATAATTTATCGGGAGAGAAGCCTATTACAATGCTTGAAGCATTTAAGTTGATAAATGAAAGCCTTGGAAAGAATAGAACCTTCATTAGTTTCCCTTTAAATTTTGGAGTGTTTTTAGCTAGATGCTTAAAAACAGGAACTCTTGGAAAAGTTGATTATGTGGAAAAAGTCCAACGAATGAGTGAAGATCGCTGCTTTTCACACGAAGAAGCAAAAGAAGATTTTAGATATAGTCCTGAACCTTTCGATATTGGGATAGCAAGAGAAGTTGAGGAGTATCTTAAAAGAAAGTAGGTAAAGTTTAAAATGGGAAAGAGAATATTGATTCTATCAAATCATTTTATTACATTATATAACTTTAGAAAGGAATTAATTGTTAAATTAATCGAGGATGGGCATGATGTATTTATTTCCATCCCAGAATCTAACGATAATACTTTTTTTAGTGATTTAGGATGTAAAATTATTATTACCCCTGTAGACCGACGAGGTGTAAATCCTATAAGGGATATTCGTCTTGTTTTAAATTATATTAAGATTATGAAACGGTTAAAACCCGATATTATTTTCTCATATACAATTAAACCTAATATATATGGATGTATAGCATCTAATCTTACGAACAATAAACAAGTTAGTAATATTACAGGTACAGGTGCAACTTTCTTAAAAGCAAATACTGTTAGTTTAATAGCAAAAATGCTGTATAAAGTTTCCCTAAAGAGGTCTTATAAAGTATTTTTTCAAAATAGTGGGGATAAAGATTTTTTTGTTGAAAATAAAATGATAAATAACAATTATGCAATGCTACCTGGTTCAGGAGTAAACTTAGAACAATATCCACTGTGTGATTTGCCTTCTGAAGATGAGGTTAATTTTATTTTCATAGGAAGAATAATGGAATTAAAAGGGATAGATCAGTACCTTGAGTGCGCTAAGGTAATTAAAGAACGGTATCCAAAGACAAACTTTTTTATTGCAGGATTTATTGAAGAAGAAAAGTATAAGGATATTATTGATACCTATAGTAAAAGAGGAATTATAAAATATTTAGGATTTCAAAAGGATATTAAGTCATGGATTAAAAGGTGTCATTGTACAATCTTGCCCTCACATGGTGGTGAAGGAGTGCCAAATGTCTTATTGGAATCAGCAGCATTGGGCAGGATTTGCATTGCATCAGATATTAATGGTTCAAAAGATGTAGTAGATGATGGAGTGACTGGATATTTGTTCGAAACTGGAAATTCGATTGATTTAATAGCACAAGTTGAGAAACTCTTAATATTGGATTTTGAATCTAAAAAGCATATGGGCTTAGCAGGCAGAAATAAAGTTGAAAGAGAATTTGACAGAAACATAGTCATAAATGCTTACATGGATTTGCTAAAAAAATAAAAAATACGTATCCTTTATATAATATTTGGATTGATGTGTTGTTAGCCTAAATTCATTTGTTCAGAGAAAACAAATTTTTATAAGGATAATGATGATAATACTATAAAAATAGATGTATTTCTTCGTTTAGGTTATAGATCAAAGTAATATAAAGACTTGGGAGTGTTTTATATATCTTACAAATTTATGGAGAGCATAAAATTATTAAGGAAAAATGAAATTATCCTTTCTAGCATAACTACTTTTATTTTAAAGTTTTTTAGTTTTAGCTCGCTCTATATTATTAATTTTATTATTGCGAAAAATTTAGGTTCTGAAGAACTTGGTATTTTTAGCTTATTTTTGGTTTTTTATAACTTAATAGTGATCATTGGATTACTTGGTTTAGACACTGGGTTATTAAGATTTATTCCCCAATATAATAAAAATCACCTTATTTATAGATTGCATAACATTTTAAATAAATCAGTTATTGTCTTGGGGATTTGGAGTGCAATTCTTATAGTAATATTATTGATAATTTCTAGTATATTATTAGAAAGTTTTTTTAGCGGTTTGCAGAAAGACTTTTTATTTTATTTATTTATAATAATTTCTCCTTTAATAATTTTTTCTAAATACTATTCTGTTGTTTTAAGAGGATTTAAATCTATTGGATTATCAATTTTATTTGACAATTTATTACACAGGGTTCTTATTTTATTTTTTTTGCTAACTGTAATTACACTAAATATAAAAACAGACAACCTTTCCATTCTTACTTTTTTATTAGCATTGATTGTTGGTTCGTTGTTTATTTTGCCAATAGGGTGGAAAATTAAAAGAAAAAATGTAAGAAGGAATGGTTTAATTCAACAAAAGGATAATTTTAGTGTTAAGGAAATCTTAAAAATTACTGTCCCAATGTTTCTTACATCCTCAATGTTGTTTTTGGCTGGTTGGACTGACTCTCTAATGATCGCTTCATTCTTGGATTCTTCATCAGTAGGTGTTTATACTGTTTGTTTACAGTTATCATTTTTAATAAATTTTTCCTTAATCGGTATTCACACTGTTATTACACCTAAATTTTCAGAGTTGTTTTGGAATAATCAAATTATTGAACTTAAAAATACTGTGAAGAATTCTGCGAAATTTACATTTTGGAGTTCAGTACCTATACTCATTATATTGGTTGTGTTCTCTAAAGATATACTAGGTATCTACGGAGATGAGTTTGAAAAAGCGTATTTGGTTTTAATTATTTTGTGTTCTAGCCAATTAATAAGGAGTTGTATAGGTCTTGTTTTTCAACTATTAAATATGACAGGACACGAAAAGATAACTAATAGAATACTAATAATAACATTGGTAATTAATATACTAACAAATGCAATTTTAATTCCAATATATGATTTACTTGGGGCGGCCATAGCAACTTTTGTTAGTAACGCCATAAGGGATATCTCATCTTCATATTTTGCATACAAGAAATTCAAATTTCCAACATGGTATTTACCTTCATTTAAAAAGAATAAGGTGTTGTAAATGTTTACTAGAAAAAAACTTTTAAGTTTACTAATGATAATTACGTTATCAATTGCTATAGGATTATTATCTAATATCGATCTTATATATAATTCTATTTTTTATAAGCACTCGGTATCTTCTGTAAAAGATGCATTTTTTATATTATTAATAATATTTTTAGGATTTTTATTAGTATATTATATTGCACCTAAAAGAGTGTTTAAAATAGTTTTAATTGGATATGTTTTAAGAATATTAGTGCTGTTATTAATCGCAATTTATGATATCCTCCCATATGCCTTTGATACTCAGTGGCATGAAATATCCTATTATTTGTTAGATGATTGGAAAAAAGGGATTTTAAACTTAGATACAAATACTGGGACTAATGTTAAATACTATACTTTGCTTACTACTTTTGTTTATTTTGTTTTTGGATATAATCCAATTTATATGATGCTTGCAAATGTCATTTTTGGAACTATAACATTAGTTTTTGTCTATAAAATGGCACTAAAGTTATTTAGTAATAATCAAGTTGCTGTTATTGGTTTGTTAATAATGACCTTCTGGCCAACACACATTCTTTTTTCAGCAATGCATATGCGAGATTCATTGAGTACGTTGCTAATAGTACTATTAATGTATGAATTTATTAAGTGGATGGATAATTCAAATCTAAAGCATCTTTTTTTCTGCTTCCTCTTATTACTTTTAAATGCATTAATAAGGGAACAAAATGCTTTATTAAATTTAGTATCAATAGCTCCTTTTTATTTATATTTATCCGTTAAAAAGTCAAATAAATTATTAGTGCCGGTAATCATTCAATTATCAATAATTTCCGTCTTTACAATCTTTGTATTTCTCAGTTTAAGTGGATTTTTAGATAAAGTTAGTTTGGATTATTTTGTGAGAGAAATGAGTTGGAGAACAAAAGGAGAAGCACTATATTTGGAATGGATGACTTATAATAGTTGGTTTGATATATTACTTTATTCACCGATAAGGATTTTCTATTTTATGTACACACCTTTTATTTGGACTGTTACAGACTTAACACAATTTCTTTCATTTTTAGAAAGTTCATTTCTGTTATTAATTTCTTTATTTATACTATTAAATTTTAGAAGGGCTTTTATTTCTACTGAAAAGAAAATACAACTTTTATTTATACTTGCTTTTTTAATGATTGGGATAGCTGCGAATGCATCTATTGATTCTAACGTTGGAACAGCAATCAGGCATAAACTACAATATTTACATGTGTTATTTATTCTTTTCTCATATGTCTACTACGTAAAAAGAAACCACATTGTGCAATCAAATAAAAGAAAGTAGTAAATATGGATGAAATTATCCTAAGGAGAATTGAATAGATATCTTGTTTTGTATATACGTAATATTTGTTCAATCAAAATTACAAGGAGAAGTGAACGGAGTATGATAAATGAGCTTAAAGTTAAATCTAATTTACTTAAAGGTGATATGTTTGAAGGTATTAACCACAGAACGATAGATGGTGGTTGTTTGATTTACGCTGATGATACAGGGAGTTCAGACCTACTAGTGTATATTGACAAAACATATGTAGGCGTATTCGATCAATGGACTAAGTTAGAAAATTCATTAAAGGAAAAAAAATTATTAAAAGTTTCTAAAACGGGTTGTCAATTTTTGTTAGGGAATGGTTTTGTTCCACCTCCTTTTACACTTTATAAAAATGTTTTACGACTAACATACGGTGATAGATTAAAAGTAAACTTTAATAATGACAAGGTTAAGTATTTTGTTGAGTTTCCCTATTTCAGTAGTAACTCAAAAAATAATTCTGACTTCTCTACATCATACCTTAAAAGTTGTTTAAGTGAATCAGTTAGCTCATTGTCTAATATGGACAAGCCAATATATTTTATGCAGAGTTCCGGTAAGGATTCTATTGGCTTACTGATTGCACTAAATGAGGCTAACGTTAAAAATGTTCATTCAATTACTTATAATCCAAAATATAAAGAAGAAGAAGCAGAAGATGCGAAAAATATTGCAAATAAATTTGGATATAATCATACAGTGGTTAATTCAAACCCAGTCAAAGAGTACGAAGCTTTGGAAAAATTCTGTGAAAAAAGTCCGATAATAAACGCAGACTACGCATTTATTCCATACATCTTTTCTCTACAATCAGTAAATGCTGTAGATTCTGTAATAATAGATGGTATGGGTAATGATATTTACATGGGACATATACCACCCAAAATAGAAACTTATCTAAAAAAAGTTTCTGTTGCAAAATTTTTACCTGTTTTACCCAAGATATTTGAAGTACCACCGGTTGGGGATAAAGGGACTTATTTACTAAAGTCAATGTTAATGCAACCTACAGAAAGGGTTAACTCGGGTAGCCATGTTGCCCATTCAAAGGTATTATCGTTGTTCCCTCAAAAAACTTATTATGATAGTTTTTTTGAAACTTTGTATAAAAAATACAAACATCTAAACGAAGTAGATTTAAGAGCGTATGTAAGAGGAAGGCTTTTTGATAATGCTTCTTGCATGGAAAAGGGAAGAATAGCAGCGGAAAGTATGTCATCCAAAACAATTTTTCCATTTACAGATGAAAAATTAATAGATTATTATTTTAATTTAAGGCAAGATTTAAGATATAACATAGAAGAAAGAGTGAACAAAGTTTCACTAAGAAAAATGATTAATAAAGAAATGTCCAATGGTTTGAGGTATTTAAATGAAAAAGGGTCATTTAGATTTAACGTTATGAAATTTATAGATATAAATAAAGAAAAAATCTTTAATGAGATCAAAAATGCTGACAATATAGTACCAGGAATATATAAAGTGTTTACATTTTATTGGAAGAGAAAAAATAATTATGTTTTTAATGGGGCGCTTCATCATTTGATAGTGCTATCATTATGGTTGAATCGAAGAGAGACTGAAACAATATTTGATTTACAGCAGGATTATCCTGATTTTGAAATTGATATTGAATTTAACTTCTAATTTATTGTTGTAAAAAATTAGTTCACCAAATAATAATAAACTGTTTTTTATTAATAGCCTTAATATGCTGAAAGGTTTTATTTTTTTGTCTAAAGTGAAAATCCGAATTAAGAAAACTAGATTAAAAAATTTGTATAGATTTAGTAAATTTTGCAGCTGTAATTACAGTTATTCTTTTAGAAATAAACAAGATTCTGTAAGGAAATTTGTATTTATTAGGAGATGGTTATTTGTCTACAATAAATATATGCTTATTAGGGTATGGTACTGTAGGTAAGGGAGTATATAATACTATAAAAACACATCAATAAAAACTTAAGTTTTTATTAGGTAAAGAAGTTAAAGTTGTAGGAATCCTTGTCAAGAATATTGAAAAGCATATTACGCCGGATCAGGATGTAACTTTAAGTAATAAATTTAATGACATGATTAATATTCCAAATGTTAATGTAGTAATAGATGCGATGATAGGGGTAGACCATACAACTAAATATTTAAGACAGGCTATTAAAAAAGGGTGTCATGTGATTACCGCAAATAAAGAAATGTTTGCCCAAAAAAGCTTAGAATTATTAAATTTAGCAAAGAAAAATAATGTTACAATTGGCTTTGAAGCTACGGTTGCAGGTGGTATTCCTATTATTCAAACCTTAAAAAAGTTAATAAATGTAAATGAAGTTTATCAAATTCAAGGTATTTTAAATGGGACGTCAAATTTTATATTAACAAGCATGAGAGAGAATAAAATCTCCTTTGAGAAAGCACTAATAAAAGCACAAGAAATGGGGTATGCAGAGGCAGATCCAACAAATGATATTGAAGGAATAGATGCTTTTTATAAAGGTGTTATTTTAAGTGAATTAGTTTTTGGCTCACAACCTATCTGGAATAAGGTTAGAAAGAAAGGGAACTCAAATATAAGTGATAAACTTATTCAAAGTGGAAATGATCTGGGATTAAGATTCAAGCATGTTGTTACAATTGATAAACGATTAGAAAAAATCAACCTTACTGTACAACCTGTTCTTGTTTCTGAAAATCATCCATTCTATCGAGTGGAAGGTGTGGAAAATGCTATTCTAATTTCTAGTGATATTGTGGGAAATATTTGCTTACAAGGTCCTGGAGCTGGTATGTATCCAACATCCAGCGCTATAATTGAAGACTTAATTCATATTGAAGATAAAAATCAATTACCGAGGGTTAGTAGTAAAGGATATACACAAAAAATAATTGATCCTCTTCATTATTGGTTAATTGTACAAGATAAAAGTAGGGTGCTTAATACCAATAATATAAGTTTTATAGACCATATAAATGACTTGTTTTCCTTAGTGCAAGCAACAGAGCAAACAATATATACTTTGTTTGGAAAAGGTGAAATTTGCGAATTTTATCAAATATATGGCTAACCAAAGCGACAAGCAATACAAGCTTAATGTAATAGTACAGAAAATAAATTAAAATATTAATGTTTTTTTGAAGATAACAATAATTTAGATTGTTGCAGGAGCAGGGAGAAAAGTAACAAGGTATGAGGCTAAAGAAAGTTTGATTATATTAAAGAAAATTTATTAAATGGATTGTTTCTGATTCAAAGGTGAATTCATCATTAATCTATGGTATTAAATAAGGAGTAAAGGGTGTTCGAAAATGTATAAAATAGCAGTAGCAGGAACAGGGTACGTCGGTTTAGTTGCCGGCGTTTGTTTTGCTGAAGTAGGCCACCAAGTAACCTGTGTTGATATTGATGAAAAAAAAGTAGATTTAATGAAATCTGGAGTTTCTCCAATTTATGAAACAGGTTTAGAAGAGTTAATGCAAAAAAATTATGCTACTGGAGGAATTGAGTATACCACTGACTTCAAATCAGCCTATAAAGATGCTGATGCAATTTTCATTGGTGTTGGTACACCTGAACAATCGGATGGTTCTGCAAATCTATCATACATTGCTACAGTTGCTAGACAAATTGCTGAATCGGTAGAAAAAGATTGTCTAGTTGTCGTCAAATCGACAGTTCCGGTTGGTACTAATGATAAAGTAGAGCAGTTTATTCAGGACTTTTTAGTCGAAGATGTGAAAATAGAAGTAGCATCAAACCCTGAATTCTTAGCGCAAGGCTCCGCCGTTCATGATACTCTTCATGCTGAGAGAATCATTATCGGAACAGAAAGTAAATGGGCTGAGGAATTATTAACGAAAATTTATGAGCCGTTTCATTTACCGATTGTTTCAGTAAATAGAAGATCGGCAGAAATGATAAAATATGCGTCCAATGACTTCCTTGCATTAAAAATCTCTTATATGAATGACATAGCTAATCTTTGTGAATTGGTTGGAGCGGATATTCAGGATGTAGCTAAGGGAATGAGCTTTGATGAGCGTATTGGAAGTAAGTTTTTAAATGCAGGGATTGGCTTTGGCGGGTCATGCTTCCCTAAAGATACAAAAGCGCTAGACTACATTGCAAAGCAGCATGGTTATGAATTACGAACGGTTAAGGCTGCAATTGATGTAAATACTGATCAAAAAACAATGCTATATAAAAAAGCGAGTAAAAGACTTATTACGTTCAATGGTCTGAAGGTAGCTGTATTAGGGTTAACATTTAAACCAGGAACTGATGATTTACGTGAAGCGGCATCTCTTGAGAATGTACCATTATTACTAGAGCAAGGTGCAGATATTTATGCGTTTGACCCTGTAGGTGCTGATAACTTTGCAAAAGTACATCCAGAAGGAAAAAATGGCAAAGGCAGTATTACGTATGTTACGAATATTGAAGATGCATTAAATGGGGCGAATGTTTGCTTTATCTTTACTGAGTGGGGAGAGGTTAAAGCAGTTACTCCTGGAAAGTATCAGGAGTTAATGAGAACACCGCTAGTATATGACGGAAGAAATATTTATAGTATTACGGAAATGCAGCAAGCAGGGGTGGAGTATCACTCTATTGGAAGAAAGGCTGTAGAGAGAGAAGTTGTAAAGGAGTCGGGAAATCTTGAGTTACAAACCGCTAGACCCTAGTAAAGTGTATCTTATTACTGGAACAGCAGGTTTCATTGGGTATTACTTATCTAAGAAACTATTAGAGAGTGGCTGCGAAGTAATAGGTATTGATAATTTAAATGATTACTATGATGTGAACCTTAAAATGGATCGTCTGGAACAACTTCAACCTTTTGATAAGTTTACATTTATTAAATCAGATTTATCGGACAAGCCTACAATCAATAGTATCTTTGATAAGTATAAGCCTAATGTGGTGGTAAACTTAGCAGCACAAGCTGGAGTTAGGTATTCAATTGAAAATCCAGATGTTTATATTCAAAGCAATATCATTGGCTTTTATAACATCCTTGAAGCTTGCAGACATAATCCAGTAGAACATCTTGTTTATGCATCTTCTAGTTCCGTTTACGGAGCTAATAAAAAGGTACCATTTGAAGAAACGGACTTTGTAGATACTCCCGTATCACTTTATGCATCTACGAAGAAGTCAAATGAATTGATGGCTCATACGTATAGCCATTTATATAAAATTCCAGCCACAGGTCTACGTTTCTTTACAGTGTACGGCCCAATGGGGAGACCAGACATGGCTTACTTTGGTTTTACTGATAAATACTTTGCTGGTGAACCGATTAAGATCTTTAATAACGGTGATTTTGAAAATGATCTTTATCGTGACTTCACATATATAGATGATATCGTTGAGGGAATAGAACGACTTATCGGTAAACCGCCGTTTGATGCTGTTCCTCATAAGGTGTTTAACATCGGTAACAATAATCCGGAAAAGCTGATGACGTTTATTAATACATTGGAGAAGACTTTAAGCAAAGCTTTAGGAAGAGAAGTGCAGTTTGAAAAGGTGTTTGAACCAATTAAGCCAGGAGATGTTCCTGCTACGTATGCTTCAACTGATTTATTGCAGGAAGCTGTAGGATTTAAGCCGAAAACTTCGATTGAAGAGGGTCTGCAGAAGTTTGCTGATTGGTATGTAGATTATTATAAGAAGTAAGGAATACCCACTTAGCTAGAGGCTTAGTGGGTTTATTTAATGATTCCTTAATTTTGAAAATGGCATATTGTTAACAACGGTGATAAAATCCCCAATATAAACGGTTAAAAATTCCCCAAATTTAGCGGATAATGGTCTCGATACACAAATTCTTGGAGTGGAGAGACATTAGACATGATAGAGATAGGGGAATTTTTTATGATTAAAGAACTTTATCAGAAAGGGTGGACAATCAGCGCTATCGCTGAAGAAACTGGATTTGACCGAAAGACTGTAAGAAAATACATTAATCAGTCTGAACTGCCGCAATACAAGACTCGTAAGCAGAAGAAGGTAGACAAGAAGAGGAAATTAGAAGACTACGAGGATTATATACTTTCCAGGTTGAAAGAAGGTACTACAAATTGTGTTGTTCTCTTAGAGGAAATTCAAGCAATGGGTTACAAAGGCCAAATGACAATACTTCGAGATTTTGTGAGGGTATATCGACAAAAGCCAAATAAGCAAGGAAGTGTCAGGTACGAAACACCTCCCGGTTTACAAGCTCAAATGGATTGGGGTGAATTAGGGGAACATTTCGTTGATGGTAAGTTACAGAAACTTTATGTATTTGTAATAGTATTAGGCTTTTCACGTATGAAGTATATGGAGATTACTACTACTATGAATTTAGAACAGTTAATGAAATGTCACATGAATGCTTTTGCCTATTTTAATGGAGTCCCTAAACAGATCTTATATGACAATATGAAAACCGTTGTAATAAAACACTCACCAACAGAAATTCGTTTTAATCGTAAATTTGAAGAGTTCCTTGCCTACTATGGGATTGTTCCTAAGGCTTGTAAACCAGCTCGACCTCAAACAAAAGGCAAAGTGGAAAGTGCTGTTGGTTACTTAAAGAAGAACTTTATGCAGCGGAAGTTAGAGCCCTCTCTAATAAAAATGAATGAAAGCTTACAAATATGGTTAGACAATGTAGCGAATAAAAAACCAAATCAAACAACTAAAGAAGCGCCAATCGAAAGGTTTAATTATGAGCAGGATCATTTACTTAACTGGAATGAGCGCCCTATGTTCCCTATTAATAAGTGGACCCAATCAACTGTAAGTCCTCAAGGTTTAATAGAGTACGAAGGGAAACAATATTCTGTTCCAATTAGATTTAAAGGTGTTAACGTAAAGGTAAAACAAACATTAGACCATCATATAGAGATTTACGATGATTTAGAATGTATAGCCTCTCATCCCCTTATTACTGGGAAGGCACAATCATTAACTCAAATGGATCATTACCGAGAGAAAGAAAAAAAGGAGAAAAACGTGACAACAAAAGGTTTGGCGACCCATCACGATTCTCTCCTTGGACCTAAAGTGGAACAACGTTCCCTTCAAGTGTATGAAGAACAGTCAAAAGCAGGTGAAACAAAATGAATAACGAGCTCTTAACTGAACGTTTACACGCTGTTGGCTTTACGATAACTGCTCAACAAATTGAAGCAATTCTCGAAGATGCCTCTAAACATAATGTACCATACTCTGAGTTCCTAGACACTCTTTTAAAACAAGAAATTGAATTACTTGAAAACAAAGATTTGGAAAGACGTATTAATAAAGCAAAATTACCATATTTAAAGAGAATTGAAGATTTTGATTTCGCATTTCAGACAAGTGTTAGTGAAAGAAGAATTAAAGAAATAATGACATGTAGATTTATTGATAATGGGGATAATATCTTACTTTTGGGACCTCCCGGTGTAGGTAAAACCCATCTTGCGATTGGGATTGCACTTGAAGCATTAAATAAAGGTTATACAGCCCACTATACACGTTGTGATGATTTCATCACAATGTGTAAGAAAGCTGATGAACGCAACACAACAAGTCGCTTAGTAAATAAGTTATCTAAGTTTAATGTACTCGTTTTGGATGAAATGGGATACTTCCCGTTTGATGAGTTAAGTGCAAACCTCCTGTTTCAAATCATCTCAAAGAGATATGAAGAGGGGTCAATTATTATAACCTCTAATAAATCATATATAGAATGGGGGAAAATCTTTGGAGATGATGTTTTAGCAACCGCTGTTTTAGATCGGCTGCTTCATCACTCCACTACATTTAACATGAAAGGAGAATCCTATCGATTAAAGGAAAAACAGAAGGCTGGAATTCAGCCGATAGTAGCAAAGTGATGATATTGGGGATTTTTCAACCGCTGAAAATGGGGAATTTTAATCCGTTGTTGACAATATTATTAATGACAGAAAGGTCACGAACTAGTACAACGATACATTCGTCGATTTAGAAGGATTTACAAAAGGAAATGTGTTCATTAACGGCTTTAACCTAGGGAGATACTGGAACACAGCCGGTCCTCAAAAGCGACTGTACCTGCCGGGTCCGCTTTTAAAGGAAGCGGGGAACGTGATTACAGTGCTCGAGCTCGAGGAGACGAAGACGAATGAGATTCGATTGGTGGAAGAGCCGAAGTGGTGTCCTTAGGTGTGCCTGTCATCACCATCATACTCACAATAGTTAAGTGAGATTTTTAATATTTGGCCAAGTGTAACTTCACTCTGGCCTTTTTGCCTTTTAGCAAGAACATCTAGTTCGTAGATTAGCGCGTTAAGTGAAAGCAAGCTGGCTACTATACGTTAGTTTTGATATGAGTTCGTCTCTAACCTTTCGTCGTACTTCGCACCATCAGCTTCGTCTCCAAGTACACTTTTTTTGCGATTTTCCGTTCGTTTGTGAGTCGTTCGAGGATTAAATCGACGGCAGTTTCTCCCATTAGCTCAGTTTCGATTCTTACGGTGCTGAGGGAGGGGAATAAGTATTTTGATATACTAATATCGTTAATGCCGATGATGCTGACTCGTTCGGGGACGGCGATGTTTTCTTCCTGTAAAGCGCGTAAGGCACCGATTGCCATCGGGTCATTGCCGACGAAGAAGGCGGTTGGAAGGTCGTCTTTTAGTTCAGAAATTGCCTTTTTCATGAGCTGATAGCCGGAATTGACGTTAAATCTTTGGACGAAGATGAAGTTCTCGTTTAATAATCCTCGCTCTGCCATGTATCTTCTAAAATGCGTTTCGCGTTTTTCTTGGCTTGCTGGTTGATCGTTTAAAAAGGTTTGGACTCCGCCGAGAAATCCGATCTTCTCATGACCCGTTTCAATGAGATAGTCTAAGATCTGGCTTGTCACTCGTTCAAAGTCGATTAAGACTGCATCGCAATCATCGGCTACATAGTAGGAGTCGATAATGACGATGTTCGGTGTAATGTTTCTCAGAAGGTTGATTTGTTCTTCGAAAGTATCTCCTACGACAATGATTCCATCAATGTCTTTTGGAATCCGATCATACTCTCCTTTTAAAAATTTGAGTAGCTGAATGTTATGATTGGCTGCTTGTTCTTCAATGCCTACCCGAATCGCCATGTAATACACATCATCGAGCTCTTCGTCCTCTGTTTTGATATGGATGAACGCGATTCTTCGGTAAACCGGTGTTTTTTTTCGTCTTTTTTGGTAGGAAAGTTCTTCTGCGACTTTAAATATTTGTTTTTTCGTTTCATCGGCAACCGATAGGCTTGAATCATAGTTTAATACTCTTGATACGGTAGTTGTTGATACGCCTACTTTATCTGCAATGTCTTTTATCGTGGCCACGCTTTTCACACTCCGTTTGCTTCGACATGTCGCTCCATGTATAAATCCAATATTTGTTTAGTTAATTTACTTAAAAATATACGAACTTTTTTTATTAGTCAATAGTTAGTAATGTTTACTGTACTTTACTATACTTTACTATCGTTATAGAGGTAAAAAGGACGTTAAACTAGTACATCTTTACAGTATTTATGTGCATATAAAAGGGTTTTGTCGAAATTCACTTAAACTTTACTATGAATAACAGTAAATATTTACTTGACTCTAGTTGGCTGTTGTT
This sequence comes from Halalkalibacter urbisdiaboli, assembly GCF_002156385.1. Lineage (GTDB taxonomy): Bacteria > Bacillota > Bacilli > Bacillales > Bacillaceae_D > Halalkalibacter_A > Halalkalibacter_A urbisdiaboli. The sequence continues at coordinate 1,013,918 of NZ_MVJM01000002.1, read as the reverse complement.
TTACTATAATCCCTATAAAGCGCTTTCATTACAAGGTGTTCCAAATCTGATGTGAAATTAGGTTGTACTTTTGGGTTCATTGCTTTCAATGACACTCAAAATTTACATTTACTAACTTAATAGGGAGGGACGGAAGGCTTTGGGGACTGGTCCCTCTTATCGCAGGAGGAGGCGATGATTCTGCTTTGGACCGAGTCCTTATCGGAATAAGAAACGGTGTGAACCTGGCTCATGAAGAGTATTAGAGCAAGATATGACCAGCGCATTGTCGAAATGGCCGTGTATGGATATGCGTTAGCGCCTGCGCCTGAGGTATTTTATGAACGACTATCAGAACAGGAAAAAGGTAATCTTGTTGACTGGTTATAACAAATCAATGACTGTAAAGCTGCAATTTCAGTTTGAAAGGAGAGGGAGAGATGTCTAGCTGGGTAGAAGAGGCATGGGGAGACATTGCGAAAAAGCTACAGTGAACGAGTCAAGCAATCGGGGCGAGCTTTCCTCATCTAAGCAAGGAGGGTACGTATGAGTTGGCTCCGCCGCATTGGTGGACAGCAGGGTTTTGGCCGGGGCAGCTGTGGCTGTTGTATCAGGATACAAAGGATGAAGCGATTCGGAACATTGCTGAAGAATGTGAGCGCCACTTGGATCAGGTGATAACCGATTTTATTCACTTGGATCATGATATCGGATTTATGTGGACGCTTACGAGTGTGGCTCGCTACAAACTGCTAGGCAAGGAAGACTCACGGCGCCGAGCGTTATTAGCGGCGAATCTATTAATGGGCCGTTTTAATGTGAATGGCAACTATATTCGTGCTTGGAATCCGTGGTTTGAAGGAGATGAAAACACAGGTTATGCGATTATCGATTGTGCGATGAATCTATCACTATTGTTTTGGGCATCTGAACAGACTGGTGACCCGCGTTATAAAGCGGTGGCGATGCGGCATGCCGATGTGATTTTAGCGCATTTTATTGAAGAAGATGGCTCGGTTCATCATATTGTTCATTTTGACCCGGAAACGGGCGAGCGCCGAGCGTTTCTTGGCGGTCAAGGCTATGCCGCAGATTCAGCGTGGTCTCGGGGAACGGCTTGGGCTTTATATGGGTTAACGCTTTGCTTTGACTATACGAAAGAAGCACGTTACTTGCAGGCAGCGAAGAAAGTCGCTCATTTTTTCATCGCCCACTTACCTGACGATTTTGTTCCGCATTGGGATTTTCGCATTCCGGATGATGTGACGCCTTATCGTGATTCTTCGGCGGGAGCAATTGCTGGATCAGGCCTAATGTTGCTGGCGGAAAAAGTGTCACAAACAGAGTCGGGCATTTATGCGAAAGCCGGTAATGCGATTTTGAAATCACTTTATGAAAATTATGGAGCGTGGGATAACGAAAAAGAGGATGGATTGATTTTAGCGGGAACGAGTCACTATCCGGAGCAAAAGGGCATAGATGTTCCTCTTATTTATGGAGATTATTTTTTTGTAGAAGGAATTGCTAGGTTGAGAGGGAAGTCAGAATTTTTTTGGTGAACAGCGAAAATCGGGAGGGAACTATGCTAAAAGTAGAGAACGGGGAATTTATATTAAACGACCAACCATTTCAAATTTTATCAGGGGCGATTCATTATTTTCGCACCGTACCAGAATATTGGGAAGACCGCCTACAGAAGTTAAAGGCGCTAGGGTTGAATACGGTTGAAACGTATGTCGCTTGGAATGTTCACGAGCCGAAGAAGGGGCAATTCCATTTTTCAGGCTTAGCTGATATTGAAGCGTTTATTGAAACGGCACACAAACTAGGGCTGTATGTGATCGTCCGTCCTTCGCCGTATATTTGTGCGGAGTGGGAAATGGGTGGGCTGCCGGCATGGCTGTTAGCCGAGAAGGAGATCGCTTTGCGCTGCAGTCATCCTACATTTTTAAAGTATGTTGAGGACTATTATGATGTGCTGCTGCCTAAGCTTAAACGCTTTTTATTAAAGAATGGCGGACCGATTATTGCGTTGCAAATTGAAAATGAATACGGAGCTTACGGAAATGACCAGGCTTATTTGCGTTTTTTCCAAGAGCAATATGCGAAACACCAGCTTGAGACATTTTTGTTTACATCCGATGGTCCTATCTTTATCGAACAAGGCTCGTTGCCAGATGTGGTCACAACATTGAACTTTGGTTCGCGAGTGGAGGAAGCATTTGTAGCGTTGGAAAACTATAAGCCGGGTTCGCCAAAAATGGTCGCTGAATTTTGGATTGGTTGGTTTGACCATTGGGAAGGGAAGCATACCGTTCGTGACCCAAGGGAGGCGGCAAAGGTATTTGAGAATATATTGGAATTGAAAAGCTCGGTTAATTTTTATATGTTTCATGGTGGAACGAATTTTGGATTTATGAACGGAGCCAATCACTATGAGAAGTACGAACCGACGATTACGAGCTATGATTATGACAGTCTCTTAACCGAGCATGGCGAAATGACCGAAAAATATCGAGAAGTAAAAAAGGTGCTGAGTCGGTTTGTCGATGTGCCGGAGGACGTCGAAGAGACGGTTAAAACGAGAAACTACGGGTCGGTGTCGCTTGATAAGTCCGTGAGTTTATTTGATGTGTTGGGCGAAATCAGTACAGCTCATGAACACATTACCCCGTTAAGCATGGAGGACGTCGGGCAATCGTACGGGTATATATTGTATCGTACGGAGGTTAACCGAAAAGGAACGCTGAAACTCGATACATCTCCGGTTCATGACCGTGCCTTTGTCTATGTGAATGGCGTTCGAGTAAAGACGATTTATATTAATGATGAGGAGAAGAGTGTAACGGTCGATTTTCCGGAGGATAGAAATACGTTGGAGATTTTAGTGGAGAATATGGGACGAGCGAATTATGGAAAGCATTTAGCTGATAAAAAAGGGGTAACCGAAAATCTTTGGATCGAGGGACAATACTTTTTTAATTGGGAAATGCATTTGATTGAATTGGAGCAGCTTCCTGAAGATTTCTCTCATTCCGCGGATGAACGCTACCCGAAATTTTTCCAAGGTGAGTTCGATGCCCCTAAGCAGCACGATACATTCGTCGATTTAGAAGGATTTACAAAAGGAAATGTGTTCATTAACGGCTTTAACCTAGGGAGATACTGGAACACAGCCGGTCCTCAAAAGCGACTGTACCTGCCAGGTCCGCTTTTAAAGGAAGCGGGGAACGTGATTACAGTGCTCGAGCTCGAGGAGACGAAGACAAATGAGATTCGATTGGTGGAAGATCCGAAGTGGTGTTCCTAGATGTGCCTGTCATCACCATCATACTCACAATCGTTAAGTGAGATTTTTAATATTTGGCCGAGTGTAACTTCACTCTGGCCTTTTTGCCTTTTAGCAAGAACGTCTATTTCGTAGATTAGCGCGTTAAACACCGATGACAAATCCAATGAAACACAGAAAGGCAAAAATCGTTATAAAGGCTCATTTTAACGGAACAGGTCTGGAAAAAAGTACGCCGATCTTTTCTATGAAAGGATACTCTTCTACCATTTTTGCTAATCATAGAGCTTTTAAGTCAAAAAACCCTAGCATTCTTAAAAACTAGTTGCGATTATGACGTCCTTGTGTAGAATTATGTATATAGGAGATAGGCCTAAGGTTCCGAGACCTTTAGTATATAAAACGTTCATATCAAGAGGGACAGGCCACCTAAAAAGGAATGAGGTATCGTGATGGAAAAAGAAACGATTATCTTTTTGCATGGGATTGTCGGAAATAAGAATGTGTTTAAGCATGAAGTAGAAACGTTAAACGCTCATTATCATTGCATATCTTATGACTTTTATGATCCGGACGATTTAGGGGCTGTTGGTCTGCTATCTTTAGATTTATTGCTCGATCAGCTTTATGCGAAGTTTGTGAAAGCTGGAGTGGAAAAGGCGCATTTATGTGCATTGAGTTTTGGTTGTGTCGTTGCGCAGGCCTTTGCTAAGAAATATCCTAGTATGGTATTAAGTATGACGTTTGTAGGGGGATATTGTTGTAATGTTCCGTCTACATTTTCTACGAACCTTACTCAAGTGCTGCAAGAAAAAGACGATTATCCGTATGAAGCATGGTTACGACGATGTGCGACCGTTCTTAATCCGAATAAAGAATTCATACCTGAAGATTCAGAGGAGATATTCTTTCATTCGGCTCTTTTAGTGCATCCGAATGTTTTTGAAAAAGCGATGCGAATACAGCTTGAGTTTGACTCTAAAGCAGCGTTAGTAGGTATGAATACACCTATATTATGGGTAATGGGAGAATATGATGAATTGTACAAAAGCACACTGCTCGATTTGAAACGGTATGTCCCACATGTCGAGTATAAAGAATTGAAACATGCTGGACATGTCGCACATATTCATCAACATGAACAGTTCATGTCGATCTTCCAACGTTTTCTTAACAAAAATAAAATATTTAGAAAACGTAACGGTTTGAAAGTTTATTCATAATAAAAGGGTACTGTTTGTATTTACCAAATAGGAAAACTCTTTACGATGGACATAGCGAACTACGTGTATTTGTTCATTACAGAGGGTTTTTTTGCGTTATTTATTTAAAAATTGGAATTTTTTTGTGTGAGAATGACTATCGATGCTAGAGCTAGAAACGACGTAGATTGTGCTATAATATGATTGTTCATATAACTTCATTCTTTCTTTAATTTTGGTAGAATGACAAGAGCAACAGGGGGAAATGATAAAGTAGTTTGTCTTATGTATTCGGAGGTGTCATCTGTGTCAATAAAGAAGAAACTCCCCTTAATTTTTACGTCATTGGTTTTATGTATTTTAATAGCCAATAGTACATTGCACTACGTACGCTCTAAGCAGCAAATGATAGAATACAATGAAAGAGAAATAGAATTGATTACTCAGGAAGTATCTGCTCAAGTTGAAAATTCTAAAAATAGTGCACAATATGTAGAAGATATTTTGGCGCGAGAGCTAAGAACAGCTGCGATTGCGATCAGAAATGCGTTGCCTTCAAACCATGAAGATGTGACAAATGAACAACTAGAACAGTTGGCTGACGAACTTATGATTTCTCATATTACATTATTAGCAAAAACGGATGATGATATTATCGGTGTGAAATCGTCTGATTCGCATGAGATTAATATGTCCACAAAAGATTGGCTATTTTGGTATGATGCGTTTCAACAGCTATTCGCTTTAAAGCCAGTTACAGTTAAAGAGGGGTTGGCATTGCCAAACTATTGGTCAGGTCCAATCGAGGTTGCGGCAAGTAATCCTAACCATACCGATAAATGGGGATATTATTACGATGGATCTACGAATTATATCATCGATCCATATTTAAGAGATAATAAAGTATTGGAGTATGAGAAACGGTTTGGCCCAGGTAATATTATGGAACGTTTAAGAACGAAACTTGATGGTGTTCTTGAGTTGACCGTCTTCAATCCAGAAAACTTTGGAAAAGAGACGGAAGCGCTTGATAACAACGGAAATAGTTTTATTCGGCTAGCAGACGAACCGATTATGTATGGTACCTATGACTATCAAAACCAATCAAGAGATGTCGAAATGGTTCAAACGGTTTTACAAACAGGTGAAGTACAGAGCTATACGGAAGAACTAAATAGCAAAACGGTTAAAAAAACATTTGTTCCTATCGATGCAGATGCGGAGGAGCCTTATGTCATAGCTTTATCCTACGATTACGGCTTATTTAAAAAAGAACTTGAACGGGAACTCCTGCGGCACATCCTGTTAACGGCGCCGTTTGTACTGGTTGTTTTACTCACAAGCTTTGTTTTCTCACGTTCGATTACAAGGCCGATTGGTTATATCGTTGAAAAGGTAAATGAGATTGCTCAAGGGAATTTTGGTGGGAATATTGCGTTAAAACGTAAAGATGAACTAGGTCATCTTGCGGAAAATGTAAATGATTTATCACGCTCGTTACAGAGCTATGTTACTGATTTGAAACAGAGCCAAGAAGTGATTGAATTTCAAGCCTATCACGATCCGCTAACAGGGTTATTCAATAGAAGGTACTTTCAGGAAGAGTTGAATAAAAGAATTGCCAGCGCACAAATAACGGGAGAGATGGTCGCTATCTTATTTATTGATATCGATCGCTTTAAAGATATTAATGATACCTTCGGACATGCGAAAGGGGATCGCTTAATTAAATTAATTTCTGAGCGGATCAAGGACTGTCTGCCCATTGAAAATAGTATTGTGACGAGACAGAGTGGGGATGAATTTGTTATTTTACTGAGCGGGCTTAAGGAAGCCGAGATTAAAAGACTAGCGGAGTCTATGATCGCCATGATCTTCCAACCTTATTTACTAGACGAACATGAAATCAATGTCAGTGCTAGTTGTGGGGTAAGCTTATACCCTAACCATACAGAGAATATTGAGGCGCTTATGATATGTGCTGATGGAGCGATGTATGCAGCGAAAAGGCAAGGCGGCAATAAAGTCACCATCTATAATGAGGAAATAACGAAAGAGAAAAATGAAAAGCTTCGTTTGGAAACACGGTTGAGAAAAGCGATTAAAAATGATGAGATTGAAGTCTATTACCAGCCCAAGGTAGATGGCCGTACGGATGCCCTTACAGGGGTAGAAGCTTTGCTGAGATGGAATGATGAGGAGCTTGGGTTTGTATCACCTGAGAAATTTATTTCGATTGCAGAGGAAACGGGGCTAATCTATCCATTATGGGAAAAGACGATGAGACAAGCTTGTTCGCAAATAAAGAAATGGAATGAGAACCGAGTCGAACCGTTAAATCTTGCTGTGAACTTTTCAGCTAAACAATTTCAGGATCCTGCCTCCTTGGTCAAACAGGTGAAAGACATTCTTTCTGACTGTCAGTTAGTACCGGAGCTTTTTGAAATTGAGATTACAGAAAGTACGTTACTTTACAACACGAAAGAAACGATAAAAGCGTTAAAAGATTTGCAAGAATTCGGGATTTCTATTTCAATTGACGATTTTGGAACGGGGTATTCTTCATTAAGCTACTTAAAAACGTTGCCGATTAATTGTCTTAAAATCGATCGCTCCTTTATTCAAGACATTAGAGATGACTATAGTAATTCTGAAATTCCCGAAGCGATCATCAATCTCTCACGTAGCCTTCGCTTACAAGTTATAGCTGAAGGGGTAGAGGAAGAATACCAAAAAGAGTTTTTAATACAGAATGAATGCTATTTTATGCAAGGCTTTCTGTTTAGTAAGCCGCTTTGTAAGCAGGAGTTTGAACAATTCCTCTAATAATCAGTAATACTTAAGATATTTAGGTTGAAACGGATCACAAGGAGCGAACATTTCTTATACAATAGTGGTGTAAAAGAAAATTTTTAAAAAGGACGTACAAATATGCTTACTCAAATCAAGTTAGACGATATCATTGCACTTTCAATGAAAGCGGGAGAACGTATTTTAGACGTGTATAACTCACCTGACTTCGGCGTAGAGAGTAAAAAGGACGATTCCCCATTAACGTTAGCGGATAAACGCTCTCATGAAGCGATCACAACCGAGTTAGAACGTCTTTATCCAGAAATCCCGATCTTAAGCGAGGAAGGAAATCATCTAAGCTATGATGAGCGAAAGGATTGGGAGTACCTTTGGGTTGTTGACCCGTTAGATGGGACGAAGGAATTTATTAAGCGTAATGATGAATTTACCGTTAATATTGCGTTAGTTCATAACGGGCGCCCGGTGTTAGGTGTCATTTATACACCGGTTTTAGACACGCTATTCGCGGCTAAAGAAGGTCTTGGTGCTTATAAGCTTGAGAAAGCGAAAGCGCGTTTTAACGACGAGTGGAGTCGTACTGCGTCTAAGCTGCCATTAGCTGTTGAGAAGGAAAAAACAACGGTGATTGCAAGCCGCTCGCATATGTCTCCTGAAACGGAAGCTTATATTAATGAGTTAAAAGAGAAGGTTGGCGAAGTTGATATAATTTCAGCAGGAAGCTCATTAAAGCTATGCATGGTTGCAGAAGGTCATGCAGATGTATATCCACGTTTTGCTCCGACGATGGAATGGGATACAGCTGCTGGGCAAGCGATTGTTGAACAGGCTGGTGCGCAAGTCGTGACGACTGATTCGGGAACTCCACTATTCTATAATAAGGAAAATTTGTTGAATCCTTGGTTTATCGTCAAGCGTTAATTGTATAATCGTCTCCCTCGTCCAAATTTGGCGGGGGTTTTTTGTTTGAGATTACACGAGCTCAATCATCACCACGAACCAATTGCATGAAAATGAACTGCTATGCTGAAGATAGGTGATCCAGTTTAGTGTTTTATTAAACAGATGGCCGTTTTTATCGAATTGGCTTATGAGTTTCCATGTTGTTTTATAGAACGGATTCATCATGTTCACACCCTTTTTTCTTAGTGTGCTTCCATGATTGGAAAATATCCGTTATTTCTAAAAAAAATTCCATTGGAGAGCAACGAAAAAAACCGCTGCTCTCCAACTCGCTTACCAGCCTATTGTCATTAAGCTATTATGCTCTGCAACAAGTGGTAGGTGAATGAGCTTTTGCGAGTAACGGACGATACAGTAAGAGGTGCGCTGCATTTGCTTTTCGATAGTGGAGTAAGAGACGTTTAGTGTGAGGTCGAGGTTGCTTTTGAAGATAATGATGGTTTGATTGGGGAATTTCGGGTCGGGCTTGAAGGTTTTAATGTGATAGTAGAATAACCAGATGCATTCGAATTGCTTCGGTGAGTGTGTCGGAAGGGCATAGATGTGCTCGCCGGGACTGATGGGGAGTGGGACTTTGTTTCTTGCGCCAATTAAATAGCTTACAGCTTCACGTCTCCCCTCGTAGGATGCGCCTCCTTCTAAGCAAGCGGCTTCGATTAGCTGAAGGGGCGTTTTGTTCACGTAGAGGACTTGGTTTCGTTCGACGACAATTGTCTCATAGCCGATATCGGTGGCTGGTTGTAGGGCCATCGTGTCTTTGTTGATTTCGTAATCGGTAAGAATAATCTTTTTCATAGGATACGCCTCTCTTTTTTAGTTTTAGTTTTAGTTGCAAGATGGGACAGTAGTGTCGATGTATCACCTCCTTTTAAGGAAAATGAGGAGGAAGGAAAGGGGGGCAATGAAAAGCCCCTTGAAAGTCACGCTAGGAGAGGGCATTGAAAAAGGGAAACCGACCCTTTTTCAGTGCCCGCGGCGTTCCCTAATCCTTCTCCTTGTTCATGTGTAGATTTGGGTAGATGTCTTCGGAGGCTTCTAAAAGAAGTTCGTGGGGCTTTTTTAAATGGAGTCCTTTCGCAATTCGAAAGAGGGTATAGATGGTGATGTTTTTTTCTCCGCGTTCAACCTGACCAATGTAATTAACGCTTAAGTCGGCATCTTCGGCCAGCTTTTCAAGCGTTAACCCATTCTGAAGTCGTCGCGCTTTTATGTTTTTCCCAACACTTTGATTGAGTTGTCCAAGTATGCTCAAAGGGCTTGCTCCTTTTTACCTAAATTGTCCAAGTGGTAAAACGGAGAAAGAACAAACTATAGTGTTGGAAAAGGGGATATTTGGATATTTACGGGTTTTTATTATAGCCAGCTAGGTAAAGGCTGTTTTTGGGCGGTGACTTTTCGTTTGACGACTGCAAACATTGCGGCTAATGTCCCGTAAAAGTATTGAATAAAGCTTGTTTTAATGCGGCTTTGCTTGTAGCGGTAAATCGAATGTTTAAAGGCTTTAGTGATTGTTGGTAAGAGGGTATCGATCGTGCATTCAAACTTCATCGCGCGGTAGGCAATCATGACACGACTCCAAAGAGTACAGATTTCGCTAGCTGTATTAAAAAAAGGTTTTGACGTTTGAACAAACGATTGAGGGACGTATGCAGGAACGAAGGAATAATCTAGTTCGGTTGTGTTTGGACGTAGATCTTTTTTGAAATGAGTAGTTTTAAGAAGACTAGTTTCAGGTGAGTTTGAGTGGGGTTCAGGAGTTGGTGTGTCTCGCTTTTTCGCGGCTGTGCGGTCTGTCAATTGTTGGCTTGTAACTCTGTCAGATGCGGGATGATGATCGAATCGGTTGAAGACGTAGACACTGTGCGAAAGACCGCCTTTTTCACGAATGGTGTTGTGGATTGTGAGGATGCCGAATGATTTTGCTTTGCGGAGCATGCGTTCAAAGGTAGAGCGAGAGACGCCGCCTTTTTCTGATTGCGAGGCTTGGACGAGCTTACAAATACGGGCGTTGCATACCCCGTAGTATTTGGCGCTAAAGCGTGTAAGCAGAAGTAAAGCAAGGAGTTCACCTTTTGTGAAGTGATGTCCGTGCAGCTCAAGTGCTCGTTTCATTGATTGGTTGAAGTCCTTCACGCTTGTGAATTGGCTTAGGTGGGCAAATTGTTCGATTTTTCCTGATTTCATTTTCTATTCCTCCCTTTTTTTCGATCCTTCATCGTGTATATATACTTGAGAGAGGGAAAAGGGGGAGTAGGGAGGTGAGGAATTTACTATTAACTTGAATCTTCTTCGTATAAAACTACTTCTGAAGCTTGTTCATTTCTTTTTTTTCGAATGTAATCAGTGCATCTATTTCTTCCTTCGTTAAACGTTCTGCAAGTTGGGAATGAATAGCTTGTTTTTCTTCTTCGTTCACACCATCTTGAGCTTTTTCGTAAAAAGATAAAAGCTCCTGAAATGTAAAGTGCTCAAGTGCAAATTCGAGCGCCTCTTCACGTGTTGAGAAGGTGATGCCGTCAACGTCTAGTCTCTCTTCGTTCTGGTTTTGACTCACTTTGGGAATAGAGCGGGTTTGATGTTCATTTACGCGATGAAAAGGGTTTGTGATTTCCCTTTGCACCGTGTTTGTCTGACTACTAATGATACTAACGGTTATGATCGGAATTAACACCATTAGTAATAGAGCAATCTTCATAATCATTCCTCCTGCTTTCAAACTAGTAGTAAGCCTCGCCACTTCCCTCCCAATGAATACATATCACAGCTCTTCTTCCATCTATCTTCCTTTTCCTGTATGATTAGAGGTTGAATAGATGTGTAGGAGCCCAATCAACTATGAGAAATAGAATAATGATGTTAGTCTTTGCTGCTTTCCTCGTTGTCATTGGAAGTGGGCAATGGTATTGGCATAAGCAGCTTGCAGAAACGACAAAAGAGGCAAGGGAATTTCAAAGAAACCATCCAAAGCAGTGGGAATATCATGAAGCAACACCTCGAGAAACGACGTTAATTGAACTAAAGGAAGCGTTCATACCAGCATTTCAGGAGGCTTTAGTGGAATATGAGGAAACGATGGGAGAGCTCCTTCTTGCCGCACGCGAAGAGTATGTAAAACGGGTGTTACCTGGTGATATGACGAGCTATCAGCTAGTTAGTACGTACCAAGCTAAGGCACTTGAGGCTGAGGAGGAGCTGAGAGATTGGTTTTGGGTTGAATATGTAGGCCTGCAAGACAGAATGGAAGAAGCCGGCTACTACCGTGATGAGGCGTTTGAGTTTGAATTAGAGATTGAATTGCGAGTAGAGCAAATGACGCATTTATTTCTTTATGAGTTAATGATGATGGAACAGAGTTTTGGTGGAAGAAAGGCGAATTAGAAAATGTAGGTGATGATTTGGGGAAGAAAATGAAGGTTGTTGTAACTGCTTGTTTATTCATTGCTTGGATAGGGATTATTGTGTTTGCATCGTCTCAGCCTTATAGCCAGCAAGACTTACGGCCTATGCTTACGAGCTGGGATTTGTCTTGGGTTGAGAGGCTCTTTAGTTGGGTCGAATTTACCTATTCTCAGTCGTTGATCAGCATTGAGACAAAGGGGACGGCTGGTTTTATTGAATTTTTTATTCGGAAAGGAGCCCATGTGGTCGTCTATGCAACACTAGGGTTTCTCGCAAGTCGACTTCTTCGTGCTACCTCGATCCGTCTATTCTATCAAGTGCTGCTCGCATTTCTATTTGTCGTTCTATTTGCGATGAGTGATGAGTATCGTCACTCGCTTAATCCAGAACGAACAGGGTTAATTGAGGATGTGATTCTTGATTCAGTCGGCGGCATTATTGGGATCGCTTTTTACCACATTTTGTACCGTATTAAAGTACGGATCTTATCTAGACGAAGCATGAAGCGCTAATGTAAAATATTGTAGAATGATATAAAAGAGGAGAGTGGAGAATGAAGAAAGGCTGGTTGATAGGTGGATGTGTCACGCTCGTGCTTTTACTTGTCATTGGAAGTATTTCTTTTCAGCAGCGTGTGGAGGAGACAAGCCGACAAACATCAGCTGATAAGAACGAGACTTATGATGACTCAGTGGCGACTGATGGGGTAGAACAAGGTGAGGAAAGCGATGCTGTTGAAGAAGATTCGGCAGAACGTATAGAGAATGAAGAACTAGAAAATAGGAACCGCGTATATGCTGCTAGCAGCGAAGACCTAAATGAAACTGAAGAGAATTCAGCCGCAAATGGTTTGAGTAGTAAATCTTCAACTTCTCCTAACACAAATGACGGAGGAGTAAAGGAAAACAACCAACGTTCTTTAGATAGAGACGCAGATTCAAAGCAATCAACGAAAAGTGTTTCACAAATTCGTAATGAATATGCCAATTCATTTCAACAAATGGAGTTTAGGCAAAATGTAAAAATTGATCAATTGATTGATGAAGCGATTCGTGATTTTATCAAAAATGGCAAAGAGAATATTGATGCAAATAAGTACCGTAATAGAGCCAGTCAACTATTAGCTCAATCTGATGCTGAATTTGCCGAACAATATCAAAAACTGCAAAAAGACCTAAGGGACAATGGCCATTCTGGTGATGAGTTAGTTGAATTTAAGAGCACGTATGAGAAACGAAAAGTAGAAAAAAGACAGGAGCTCGAAATAAGCGCATCTGGATTGTAAGGATACGTAGAAAATTTGGTAAATTTGGCGATTTTAATTGTAAATTTATTGCTAATCTTTTAATATTAAAGTATTATGGTAGCGTCGGAATATTACATAATACTAGTAGTTTAGTAGTGTAAACTAATTAAAAGAGGTGGAGAGATTTGGTAAAGTACCCATTTAGCAAGAAATTTGTAAACCTAATGATCGCAACAGCATTAGTTGTTACACCAGTAGCAGCAACTGTTCCTGTTGGGGGAAGTGTGGTTGAGGCGTCAGAGGTGACTGTTGATTCTTTTGTAAACAAGTTAGTCTCTATTTATGATCAAATGGATGTAACGCATAAGAACACAATTAATTCATTAAAAGGTGAATTAGGAGATGTAAACTGGTCTAACGTATTAGGTGACTTAGAAGATACAATTGATGGGAAAACGACAACTGGTAAAGCTAGTGAAATTGCAACAAAGGTTGCAGAAATTGTATATTCAACAGAGAAGACGGCTTTAAACTCGGCTGTTACAACTTTTAGAAGCGATTATAGCGATGAGTTTCATACGATTTTTGAAGGCACTGTAACAGTTGATGATTTCCTTGATTTCTTCCTAGCGTTTGAAGCTCATATGAAGTCAAAGAGCATAACCGAGTTACTAAGTGAATTAAGTAAGGCGAATTTCGACAGCTCTAAATTTATGGAAGATAATATTAATCAAGTAGTAGAAAGCAGTTCTAAATATACTACTCTTGAAAATAATATTAAGACTCATACTGGGTTAACGTTTAATGAGTTATTTGATATGAAGTCACGACTAGATACAGCAGTTGGCTTATCTGAAACTCAAAAATCAGAGCTAAGAGCAGCTTTTATTGAGGCAGTTAGCAAAGCACTTGATAGTGGTAGTGTTGGCGGTGGAATCGCTCCTGATACAGAAGTAGCTGTACCTACTCGTCCTGGTGTATCTGCAGACGCTACTAGCGCAATTAGCGACGGTACTGTTAACGGCGGACAGTTAGGACTAATTATTGCAGATAATGCTAATGCTGACCGTGTTAACTTTAATATTCAAGATAGCTCTTCATTAAAGTTTCCACAGGCAGCTTTGGAAGCTTTAGTAAATGCAGCGAACGATAACCTTATCGTTGATATTGACGTAGCGAAGGGTAGTGTTAGTATTTCTGCTAAAGAATTAACAGCTTCTAAGCTAGGTGAATTGCTTGATCTTGCTGAAGGTGAAGAGTTTGAGGTTGAAGTTTCCGTTGCTTCTGCATCAACTGAAGAAGCTGCAGCAGCAACTAAGCGTATAGAAGCTAGTCCTAAAGGCTTGAAGGTTCGTTCTGACATTGTTGACTTCTCTTTCGTTGTTCACGCTGGTGACAAGTCTGAAGAAGTAAAAGCATTTAATAGCTACGTATTCCGTTCTATCCCTGTCAATAATGTAACGAACGTGAAAAACCTAGTTGTATACAACGTTGATGGTGAGCCTGTTGCTGTTCCAACAAAGGCTGAAGAGAAAGTTGTAACGTTTGGTACTTTTAACTTTAGTAACTATGTGGTTGTTGAGCGCGAGCCGGTTGTGTTCCCTGACTTAGGAAATCACTGGTCTAAGGATGCAATTAACGATCTTTCAATCCGTGACGTAATTGAAGGCTTCCAAGATGGTGAAGTGAAGCCTAGGCGTGTAACAACTCGTGCAGAATTCGCGGCTATGCTAACTCGTAGCTTAAGCTTACCTGAAGCTGGTGCTTATACGAACCAATTCAATGATGTTCAAGGTAGCGAGTGGTATGTGAGTGCTCTTCTTCCTGCTGTTGAAGCTGGATTGATTGTTGGTCGTCAAAATGGAACATTTGCTCCGAATGCACCAATTACTCGTGAAGAAGCAGCAACGATCGTATCTCGTGCTCTTGAGCTATTTGAGCTTCGTGAAGGCGCGCTTGATTCTTCTAAATCATTAAATCAATTCTCTGATAAGTCAGCGATTGCGAACTGGGCAACTGATGCTGTTGAAGAAGCAGTTCAAGCTGGTATCATTGAGGGACGTGCAAACGGATCATTTGATGCAAAGGGCGATACTCAACGTGCTGAAGTTGCGGCGATGATTCAACGCCTCCTTAAGAAGGGTGACCTTCTATAATTTGTAAGGCTTCTGGTGCAAGCTCTATTTGCTAGAGCTTGCCCTTTTTTTTTGGTGAATACCTTATATTTTTAACGTGGTACAATTTGTAAAAAGATTGGAAGATATTACGTTGCGAGAAACACGAACTTACGATGATTCGGTCACAATTTGTCAAAAAAATGTGGTATACTTCCTATGAAACATAGAAATCAGCCATCATGGGGGATCTAAATACATGGAAGAAACAATTAGCTTACGAGAAATAGTTGATACGTTAAAAAAGAGAATCGTCATGATTGTCTTAATAAGTATAGTTGCTGTTGGTGCGAGTGGAGCGGTTAGTTTTTTCCTTCTTACTCCAATCTATCAAGCATCGACACAAATTCTAGTAAGTCAGCAGGCGGCAGGTGCGGCATCTGCCCTACAATCGGTCGGTTTTGATGTCGATTCTAAGTACATTCAAACCTACAATGTTATCTTGAAAAGTCCATATATTTTGGACCAAGTCATTAGCGAGCTAGAGTTGAAGAAGACTCCCAATGAATTAAATAATCAACTTAATGTTACTCAGGAAGGTCAATCTCAAGTCGTAACGATTCGTGTAGAAGATGCTAACCCTGCTCTTGCTACAAATATTGCAAATACGACAGCTGCGGTCTTTCAGCGAGAAATCTCGAATTTGCTACGAGTCGACAATGTTGTAGTGTTATCGCATGCAGAGCTACCGGAAAATCCTAGTCCAATTAAGCCAAACCCGATTCTGAATATGGCCATTGCGTTTGTCGTTGGATTAATGGGTGCTGTTGGTTTAGCATTTTTACTTGAGTATCTTGACCAAACAATTCGAACTGAAGAGGATATTGAGAAGCTTCTTGAGCTTCCAGTTATCGGTAGTATTTCAAAAATGGATGACAGTGATTTAGGTAAAGGACGTGACAGCAATGGCCAAACAAAGTCGGCAAGCTAATATAGGGAATACTCGTAATCTGATTACCCACCATAGTCCAAAGTCACCGATTTCTGAGCAATATCGTACCCTTCGTACGAACCTTCAGTTTTCAGCTGATGCGATAAAAAGTATTGTGTTAACATCGAGTGGTCCTGCGGAAGGGAAATCTACGACGGTTGCCAATCTAGCCGTTGTTCTAGCTCAGCAAGGCTATTCTGTTGTTTTAGTTGATGCTGATATGCGTAAGCCAACTGTTCAATATACGTTTCGTGTAGAAAATCGAGTAGGCTTAACAAATGTCCTTACGGGTCAGGCTAAGCTTGAAGATGCAATTAAGAAGACGTTAGTTCCTGAGCTTGATGTGATTACGAGTGGACCCATTCCACCGAATCCGTCAGAGCTATTAAGCTCTCGAGCGATGGAAGAGTTTGTTGCTGAACTTCTTGGACACTATGATTATGTCCTCTTTGATACGCCACCCGTATTAGCGGTGGCCGATGCACAGATTCTTGCCAATCTCTGTGATGGGTCGGTTCTCGTGGTTAGCAGTGGCAAAACCGATCGCCAAGGTGCTGTAAAGGCAAAGGAGCTGCTCTCACAAGCAAAAGCAAAAATCGTCGGTGCTGTGTTAAATAGCAAAGAAAAAACGAATGACAATTACTACTATTACTATGGAACGACAGAAAAATAGATAGACTGACTTGCCTAGTAGCGTGCGCATGATGCTACTAGGCCTTTTTTATCGTAGTCAGACCCACCTCTATTAATTTCATATTTTTTCCTTTATAATGGGATTGTTGGTATTTAATGAAGGAGGTATTTTGTGAGAGTCTACATAACGAAAGTCATGATTTTTGTACTTAGTATTCTATTGATTGGTTCTACGTTTATGCAAACAGGTTTTGCGATGCTAGATTCCGAAGAGGTTCGGAAAGAAGCAGAAAGTCGAATTCTTGATAAGCTTGATTTGCAAGAAGACGATCGACTTTCTGCAAATGTGTTGGGACAGGAGAAGCGAATGTCGAGTGAAGATACCCTTGTGGTTCGTTATTCTTCTCCGATTTCAGCGAAAGCTCATCAACAAGCTGGAACGGTCTTAAAGAAGCGAATTGCCGAATTAGGCTATGATGTTGTCACGATCCATGAGGATACCTCAATAAAGGATGTGGCAAAAAACTATGCAGCGATGAAGGAAGTCAAATCGGTTCAGGCAAGTGTGCCGTTTGAGCTGTATGCAACAGCCGATCCAAAGGTTTCTGCTATGTATCATTTGGATGTGTTAAACATTGAAAAGGCGTTGCAGCTTGCTGGTGACCATGAAGTCACAGTTGGTGTTGTTGATACTGGAGTGAATCGTCATCATCCAGAGTTGAAAAATCAAATTAAGACAGAGGTTAATTCACGTGACCCACTTAAGCGCCCATTAGCTGATGCGCATGGTACTCATGTTGCCGGGATTATTGCCGGGGAAAAGGGGAACGGCATTGGTGGTTACGGGGTGAATCCAGAAGCAAGGATTGTTTCTATCGATGTGTTTAATCGCGACATGTTTGTGTTTGATTACGATATCGCAGAAGGAATTTTACAAGCAGTAGAGCAGGACGTAGATATCATCAATTTGAGTCTAGGCTCCTACAGCCCTTCCGATATTATTGAGCATGCTGTACAGAAAGCGATTGAAGCAGGAATTGTCATTGTTGCAGCAGCAGGAAATGATGCCTCAGCGTCGATAACGTCTTATCCGGCCGCCTATCCTGGTGTGATTAGTGTAGGGGCAACGAATGAAAAAGATGAACGGGCCTTTTTCTCGAATTATGGACCGACAATTGACGTTGTAGCACCTGGTGATAGTGTTTATGCTCCGCTATTTTCAGTTGATAAGCATGCGACATTTGATAAGTTATCCGGTACGTCGATGTCGAGTCCTATCGTCGCGGGTGTTGCTTCATTGCTTTTATCAAAGCACCCGAATTTAACACCATATGAAGTGAAATACATCATTCAGCAGACCGCATCCAATGCAGGTCATTATGATTTAACCTCGGGGTACGGCATGGTCGATCCTGTTAAAGCGTTAGAGTATGATGTAAAAAAATTACCGGAGTTTACGCAGGAAACAACTTCAAAAAAACTTTCTTGGAATGACGAGCAGGAAGCGAAGGCAGCTGACGCGTTTACTAAGGTAGGCGAAGCATTTCAATACGAAGTTGTTGTTGAAGCGGGAGATTTCGTTCAGTTTGAACTGACAGGAACTCCTTCATATGATCTTATGTTTGAGCTGCAGTTTGAAAATGAAAATGGCCAAGATGACCCTGTTCTTGTAAATGACGCATCGATAGGAAGAGCGGAAGGGTATTTAATGAGAGTTGAAGAAGCAGGCAGTATTAAGGTAACAGTAAAGGATCCAAATGAGCATTACCGCGAGGATGGAAAGCATACGTTTACTTTAAATCTGTCAAAGGAGCAGGATTATAAAGAAGATTCAATTACAAAGAATCAACCCGTTGAAATCGAGGAGCTTCCTTTTTCAACAGCAGATGAACTTGACGAAAACCTCTATCTAGCTGGAGAAAGCGGGGATAGCGATTATTTCAGGTATACATCTAAAGAAGGAGAGAGCGTTCAGGTCGATGTGTCTGCTTTGCCAGGGATAAATGTTGGCATTCATGTGTATTTAGCAGATGAACATGCTCATGGATATGCAGATATACCAGCTGATTTTTCGTTCGATTATGAGGATGATGGCTTTGGGGCGATGCCGATGTTTAGTGATTACTCAACAGCAATCGGGGTACCAAAAACCTTTGTGTTCGAAACGATGCCGGAAACAGAGTATCTCATTGAGCTGACTACGGCTGAGGATATTTGGTTTGATCCCTATATGCTTTATTTTGAGGAAATGGAAGAGGTTCAACCAAAATCATCGCATATCCCTTACACATTATCTGTAAAAGGGGCGGTTCCTTCAAAGGATGAGGACGGATTCCCGATGTATTCTGATGTTGATATGCCAGCTGATGAAGATGTAGCAGTTGAAGATATTTTTGAAGATTATCGTGAAGCAGGAAGAGAGCATCAACAATTAATTTTAGATATGTTACTAGGTGGGGCTGGTTTTTATGTTGATCCGTTTTTAGCAGAGGAAATCATTTTTGCTAGCCAGCCATTGGAGCTAGATGAGCCATTCAGAGCAGGATTTCAATATACAGGGGACCAGGATGTTTTTCACTTCACGCCAGAGGTGAATGGTATCTATCATCTTGACTGGAATACAACAGCTACCTTGAATCCATTTGTTGATGTATTCAAAGTTGAAATCGATGAGGAAACCGAAGAGCAAGCATTACAACCGATTACTTTCAGTGGTGGTTATTCGTATTATGATTCTAACGTAAACAAAACTGAATTATATTTAGGTCTTGAGGAAGGGGAAACGTACATCTTTTTAACCTCAAATCAAGTAGGATACGGACAGCCTTCATTGGATGAATATGAATTGGAGTTATCGTCCGTAAAAGCTAACCCAGAAGATTCCTATTGGAAAAACGATAGCTTTAACAATGCGAAGCCAGTTCCAAGCTATGCGATTAACGGGAATCTAGCCATGACAGGCAGTTCAGACTTTTACTATGTTGAACCAGCAAAGCAGGACGAGCTCATTGGATTTCACTACGAAAGTCTTCAGGCTACGAATCGTCAAAAGCAAGGATTGCCAGAAGAGCTCTTTGCTCAGACGGTTCCACTGTTGTTAATTGTTGAGGACACGGATGGAGATCGCGAGCTTTCAGAGAAAGAGGAGTCGAACGTGTCGATTCACATGCCAATGGAGCTAACCGAGACTGAATTACGTGGCTCGTTCCGCGCGAAAAAAGGTGCCGGCTACTTTATTGTCGTTGCAAATGAGCCGTTTCTAACAGGGCCAACGTCATTTGCCCCATATCGTCTTGATGTCTCGACGATTGATCCAGACCGTGATGAACCACGCGGCTTTATCCAATCTGGAACGGGGATGTGGGAGACAACCGGATTCTTACCAGTTGCCTCTTCTAGTAAGAAAGTGACCAACAGCCATCGCCTTGTTGTAAAGGAAGCAGGGGAATACACGGTTCAGCTTTCCCTTCCATCAGATTTAGACGGTGTTGTAACGATTCGCAATAGCGAAGGTGAGGCTATACAAAGGGTCGATCATTACGGTAGCGGTGATGGTGAGCACATGACCGTGAAGCTGAAAAAGGGAACGTACACAGTAGATATTCAAGATAGTAATGGAAACACAAGCCTTCATCCGTATAAAGTGCAAGTAACGAAATAAGCTTGAGGAAGACCTGTTCCTGTGTAGGAGCAGGTCTTTTTAATCGTGGGTTCGCCAGTCTATGGATTGACCGCAGGCAATTCACCGGAATAGGTGAAAAATCACCGAAGAAATTAAAAAAACAACGCATTCTGCTCACAAAAAAACCCCTCATTTCAAATGAAGGGTTCGAATTATTGATTATTTAAATTCATCACTAAGTGAACGGGCTAGAAATAATGAAAATTCACCTCGTGTTGTTAAAGCTTTTGGTCGAAATAAACCGCCAGCCTCAGTGGTGATGCCGTTTGCAGCTAAAATATTTACAGAATCGTATGCCCACGAAGAACGTTTAACATCTTCGAACGAATAGAAGCGAGTCGGCTGTGCGTATGAGAAGGCCCGGTGCAACAGAACACTCACTTCTGCCCGGGTAATTGAATCTGCTGGGCGGATGTTGCCTTCATTTCCGATCATCAAGCCTTGCTCTTCGACAGCACGTAGAGAATCATAGGCCCAGCTTTTCTTCGAGACATCCTTTGCTTTTAATTCATATGTGCTAGAAGCTTTTAAGCCTAATGTGCTGCTTATTAAATGAGCGGCTTCGGCACGGGTTAGCTTGCTATTCGGTTCGAAAGTTTGCCCGGTCTTTCCTTTAATAATTCCTAAATCGAATAAATAATAAATCGCACCATATGCAAAGTAGTCAGGTGAAACATCTTGAAACTCATCGCGGACGAGAGGCTCCTCTTCTAAGTTCTCCTCCACGATATCCTCTTCCATTGCTTCAGTTTCCTCTGTTTCTGCAAAAGCGGGAGTCGACAGAAGCAAGGCTGCCATACTAACAGCTGCTGCATATGTCATTCTTTTTCTTAACGTCATAACACCCTCCTATTATGTAAAAAATAGCAAATTACTCTACTAGTAACTATAATACAATCTCCTTGATAACGATAGTATTTTAGCTAGATTTCCCACAATCTAAGTATAAAGTACGAATTCCAACATATTATGATAATCTTTTCCATTATTCCTTTTCAACTGGTAGGTGATCTTGTAGAATTATAAAAGAATAAGTGAAAAAAAGAATCGCAATCTTAGAGAATAACAGGTGGAGTGAATATGGTTGAAAAAAAATAGATTTGTCACGACGTTATTGTTGGTTGGGGTTTTGTTGTTGTCATCGCCATTACAGGCGTTAGGGTACAGTGGTTTTGGTTCAAAGCTAAGTTCACAAAAGGAGGAAATCGCTGACGGTGTGTCACTCATACAAGAGACATATCAAAATGGGACAACACAGCGGGCCATTCAAGTGCTTGATGTTGCCTATTCGAAGCCAAGTGTATCACTTGAGCTCTATCATCCGACTCCTTTAGGAAGGCTACAGACTACGACCGCCCAGGCATTCGCGAATACGTATGATAATCATTATGTCGTCGGTGCCATTAATGGCGGGTTTGTGCCGATGAACATGATTGTACGCAACAATGAGATTTTACATTTTGGTGTGACCTCTAAGGATGCAGATGGTCCTGTGTTTCATAAAGCAGCGTTTGGACTAAACCGAGATGGTCAGCCGGTTGTAGCAGATGTGAATCCGGTTATCTCTTTTACACATAACGGGGCCACGTATAATGTTGATTCAGTTAATAGTACGAGAGAAACGGATAAAATTGTTCTTTATACACCTTCTGAGAACCGTACAACAACAAATACGAATCAATGGGGAACTGAAATTGTCGTCGTTGCAGAAAGTGGCTCTGATTCATTTAAGTTCGGTTCACAGCTAACAGGTACTGTTACAAAGGTGACGAGATTAGGACAAGCAGGTAATTCAACGATACCGGAGAACGGCTTTGTTCTCTCTATTCAAGGGAAAACGCTCTCTGATCAGTTTTTATCCGTAAAAGAGGGAGAATCGATTTCGGTTCAAGCCTCGATTAATAATGAATGGAAGGATGCCCAGTTTATGCTTGCGACAGGGCCGACACTTGTG
This sequence comes from Halalkalibacter urbisdiaboli, assembly GCF_002156385.1. Classification (GTDB taxonomy): domain Bacteria; phylum Bacillota; class Bacilli; order Bacillales; family Bacillaceae_D; genus Halalkalibacter_A; species Halalkalibacter_A urbisdiaboli. The sequence goes on along the minus strand of NZ_MVJM01000002.1, from coordinate 991,655 downwards.
CGTAATGGTGCCCAGTCGATTTCTATGAATCTAACAAGCTCGTTTGCAACGACGGCTCATCCGCGTACAGCGATTGGGGTGTCAAAGGATGGCTCACGCGTGTATCTTGTTACGTTGGATGGCAGACAATCAGGATATAGCAACGGGGCAACGTTACAGGACTTTGCAAACTATTTAATTTCGTTAGGCGTTCACAATGCAATTAATTTAGATGGTGGCGGCTCAACGACGATGGTCGCCCGTTTGCCATATTATCAAAATGCTACGCTCATAAATCGACCATCCGATGGGGTCGAACGTGGAGTTCCCACAACGCTGCAAGTCATTTCGACGGAAAAGCCGAAAAAGCTAGAAATCAACGACCCAATGCTAATGATTTCCTCACTTGATCGAATGACTGGCTGGCAGGCAACTGCTGCACGGGCAGAGGTTTCGCTTTCAGAATCAAAGGGGACGGCTCGTTTAGGAGAGGGAGCTCTTAAGCTTACTTATGATTATACGAAGGGTGAAACTGGCACGGCTGCTGCTTATTTAAAGGCAAGTCCAGCGCGGGAAATTCTAGGAATGCCACAGGAGCTTGGCCTTTGGGCATTTGGTGATGGACGTGAACATTGGTTACGCGGAACGATTATGGACGGTTCGGGTCAACGGCATACGATTAATTTTACACAAGAGCACGCATTTAATTGGACTGGCTGGAAATACGTCAGAGCAAAGCTTCCTAGTAATCTCCCAACACCAATTAAGCTAGAACAAGTTTACATTGCTCAGTCAGTTGCTTCAAAGCAAGGAAAAGGTCAGGTTTACTTTGACCAAATTGAAGCAATCTATCAACAGAGCTATCAGGTTCAACGCTTTTCGGATGTAAAGGCTAGCTTCTGGGGTTATGAGTCGATTCTCAATTTAAATGATTTGAATGTAATTAGTGGGTTTAATGATGGAACGTTTAAGCCAAATGATTCGATTACCCGTGAACAAACAGCGATTATGATTGCTCGAGCTTTGAATTTATCGGCAAATGGGCAGAAGACAGCGCTCAAGGATGTTAAGCAAGACTCATTCTACTATGACGCAATCGTTGCAGTTGAAAAGGCTGGGATTATGACTGGTAAAACAAGTGATACGTTTTCTCCACAAGAGAAGCTGACGCGTGCAGAGATGGCAGTAATTTTACAGCGAGCCTATCGTTTAACAGGCTCTACTGATAATCCATTTCCTGATGTAAAGCCATCACATTGGGCATTTAAGGCAATCGATGCGTTAAAGAGTAATCAGCTTGCTAACGGGCTACCTGATGGGACGTATGGTTTGAATAAGGTGACGACGCGTGCGGAGTTTTCTGCCTTTTTAGACCGCGCACGTCAACAATGACATAATTTCCTCCTAGTCGGGGGGAAGGACCTTTGATAGAATAAAAGTACTTCAGAAATTTCGACATCATTTTTAATGTTTCCCAGCGGTTTTATCTAAAATTGCTGACTGGAAACGAAAGGGGTATTTTTGTGAGAAGTTTGCTTATTATCTTAATCATCTTAGGCACAATTTTCCCATCCTATCATTCAAGTGCGTTTGCTCAAAGTGATGATTTGACTGGACACAGCCTTGAAACAGAAATGAGATCAGCGATAGAAAAAGGGATTCTGCGAGGCTACGGCCCAGGTCGTTATGGCCCTGATGATTCTGTTACACGTGCGCAGTTTGCAACATTCTTAGGGCGTGCGCTTAATTTACCAGGAGGGTCTTCAAGCTTTGATGACGTTCCAGAGACTCATCCGCATTTTTACGATATTAGTCGAGCGGTGAGTGCAGGTATCGTTGGTGGGTATCCAGGTAATGTTTACAAACCGGAAGCACAGATTTCGAGACAAGAAATGGCAGTCATGATAGATCGTGCCCTCACGTATAAAGGAATTACCCGAACTTCTGTTGCTTTAAACTTTAATGATTTAGATTTGATTAATCCAAGCTTTCGCTTAGCGGTTGCTCATAATGTCTATTTTGGGATTATTCGCGGGATTCCGCTTGGTGGTGGCAAAGTTAATTTCGGACCAAGAAATGATGCAACCCGTGCCCATGCAGCGGCATTCATAGAAAGAATGCTTCATGTTATTTCCACAGGCGGCGAAACGACAGAGCTTTATCGTGTGGCCTCTGTATCTCAAAATGGGTCGGTTTCGTATCAACCAAACTACTATATGACATATGCAGAAGCTGCTGCGAATCAAGGCTCAAATCAATTAATCTACCAGGGATTAAAGCTATTAAAAATGAAGGATGGTATGGTAGCGGCTAATCCTCCAGTTGGACAATATACCGTTACCATCCGAGCGGAAAATAAAACAACGCAGCAAACGTATGTTGCACCTGGTACGGAGCTAGAATACATAAGCTCTGATGAAAACTGGGTTCATGTTCGTTACGCTGACCAAACAGGCTATATTCGCCAACAGGATGCACTATTAATCCCAACGCCTTTAATGCAAGGGAAATCACATTATGAAAATTCAAATGGAGTTCTTGTTCATCGTGTGTTTGACCCATTGAAAAACACTTCAGGTACATATTTGTATGGTTATGCGCCAACCTTTATGCAGCCTGGACAAAAATATTACAGCTTAAATGGTCGTGATTTTAAGAATGCATCGGGCCAAAATGTCGGACAAGCCTTTCAATATTTTAATTATCTTCCATTGCGTTCAAAGACGAACTATACGGCAGACGATTTAAACCGTTATATTTTATCAGTAGAAACCAAAATCAATGGAAAAGTCGTCAAGGATGAAAGCCCGTTACGAGAGCTCGGTCATGTATTCATTAAAGCTCAAGAAACATATGGCATCAATGCGCTTTACCTTTTTGCAAAAGCCATTCACGAAAGTAGTTATGGGTTAAGTGAAATTGCGATTCAACGTAAAAATCTATTTGGCTACCGTGCGTATGATAGTGATCCACTTGGCAACGCCTATAATTATGAGAGTTTTGAAGATTCGATTATGGGAGTTGCTCGCTCAATGAATGAGCGTTACTTAACGCCTGAGGGTGCTCAGTACCGTGGAGCAGTATTAGGAAATAAGAGCCATGGTATGAATATTAACTATGCCTCTGATCCGTTATGGGGTCAGAAGATTGCTGGTCATATGTATCGAGCGGATGCCTTTTTAGGGAAAAAGGATCATGGTGTTTACAAGGTGGCAAGAACGACGGAATCCTTGAATGCCCGTCCACAGCCAAACACGAAACTAGCACCACAATATCGTTATCCTGGTTCAGGTTACTATGTTGTTATTGTTGAGGAAACAAAACAAGCAGATGGAACATGGTACAAGATTTTATCGGATCATAAGGATCATGAATTTGCGTACGTTCATGGCGATTACGTTCGTGAAGTTCAATTTGTTAAATAACTAGAAGCATAGGAGGTAGTACAGCAACTACCTCCTCCTTCTTACTCATTTTTCGATCCAAATCCCACCACTAGGGGGATGTCTAGGTAATTTTCATAATGAAATTGACATGTGAGGGAAAGGAGAGATGCTAAGTATGAAAGCGATGAAACTAGTGAGTTCGCTCTTTTTGGTTATCTGCCTCATCGTTACAGTCGGCGGGGTTGCTCATGCCAATGCGAAGCAAGGGGTTGTCAAGGCGACATCTCTTACTGTTCGGGCGTCCGATTCTATTGAAAGTGAACGAATTGGGTCATTGAAACAAGGCGCTACTGTTCAAATTCAAGCAACTAAAGGAATTTGGTATGAAATCGATTACCAAGGCCGCAAAGGGTATGTGCATAGTGATTACATACAGCTAAAGTCAACCTCTACGAATCCAACAAAGCCTTCCACTTCAGCGGACATCAAGATTTTTATTAATGGTGAACCATTAACGTACCCCATTTCAAAAATACCTATGGTCGATAACAGCACGTTAGTTCCGTTTAGAGCAATTGGTGAAGCTTTAGGGATTAAGGTTGAATGGAATCAAGCAAAGAAACAGGTTCGCGCTACCGACCAAGGGAAAGAAGTCTTATTTACTTTAAACTCTGAAGATACAAAGGTGAATGCAGATATTATTCAAGTTCGTCCGTCACCCCGTTTATTCGAACATAGCACGGTTATTCCGTTACGCTTTTTCTCAGAAACCTTTGGTGCGGATGTAAAATGGAATCAACAAACGAAGGAAATCTCGATTACGAGACAGAAGCCTGTTTCCGATTCAACGACGACTCCAGGCGCACTTACTGGTGTTATCGCCCGAGCGGATACGTTAAATGTTCGCTCAGGTCCAAGCCGAGATTTTAACTCTTTAGGAAAATTAACGAAAGGCACTCCTGTTGAAATCACTGATTTTAGCGAGCGCTGGGCAAGAATTAAATATGAAGGCCGAGATGCGTATGTTCATGCCTTTTATCTAGACTTAGCAAAAGATGGTAAATCGCCATACCGTCTCATGACTCAGCCTGTTGTATCAACAACTGGGCAATCAACGACGATTACGTATGGAAAACTTGGAGGTTTTATTAAGACTTCAGAAGAAAAATTTGAGAACAACATGACAATTCAGACAGAGGCACACGAACTTACCAAGCCGAAGGAACGTATTACGGGGTTATCAAATGTAACTGTTAGTGAAAATGAGAAAGGCAAAACCTTGAGCTTTACAGTCTCAAATGACTTTCAAGCCTCTGTTTCTGACACGGAAGGGGAATTAATTATTACGGTTACCCCGGTGATAAAAGGAAATATACTATCCGGTAAGAAAATCGTCATTGACCCAGGCCATGGTGGCAAGGATCCTGGTGCAGTCGCAAATGATTTACACGAGAGCGATATCGCCTTAGATGTAAGTCTTCGTCTTGAGAAAAAACTACGCGAGGCTGGTGTGCACGTCATTATGACTCGTGATACGGATGTTTATCCATCCTTAGGTGATCGTGTAAAAGTCGCAAATGATTCCAATGCTGATGTTTTTATAAGTGTCCATGCCAATGCAGCGGAATCAAAAACAGCAAACGGAACAGAAACGTATTGGAATAGCACATATGCAGCAGAAGGTAGTGAAGGACTCGCTCAAGCAATTCATAAAAAGCTGATCGAAAAGCTTCACACAACTGACCGCGGCGTGAAGCAGGGAAATTTTCAGGTTATTAAACAAACGAAAATTCCAAGCGTCCTTCTTGAGTTAGGCTTCGTGACGAATTCAAGCGACGCAGAGCTGATGAAAACCGATGAGTTTAGAAAAAAATCAGCCGAAGCCGTGTATGAGGGATTAGAGCAGTATTTTAATAAGTAGAATACTAGATTAAGTAAAGGCGTCCTGCGAGTCGGGGCGCCTTTTATACGTAAGGGTTAAAGTGCGGGAGCATCGGATTCAGGGGCGAATTCGCTTTTCGCTAATCAACAGCTTATCCACAGAATTTAGTAAAAAAGAGCTCGAAAACAAAACGTCAATCCACAAAAAAGAAAAAGATTATGCACATATACAACGGTTATCCATAGAATCGTCTCCTATCCACAATGAAAATCTATTAAAAGTAAAATACGGCTTCAATTTTACTCACATACCCACCGATTTCATCCACATCGGTTTATTTTTCCACAAAAAAGCCACCTGCCTGCGAAGGGAGGTGGCTTTGCTCGCTATGCGTTTGGAGTGAAGGCTTTCCATTTTGATAAATCAGGTTGTTGTTTTTGAACGAGTGACTTTGGATAGATAAACGTCCAAGGCTTTGTTGTATTGGCCTTAACAACAAAGTCTTCGAGCTTGAAGCTGCCTTGAGCTACAAGTTCACCAGTTGCATCCTCAACATGAAGCGGAAGCTGTTCAAGGTTGACGTTTTGGTCACTGCCGTTACGGATGAGCATTGTTACGTGAAGCTCACCTTCCTCGGTTTGCTTTGCTTGAAGCCCCATGAGGTTGACTTCCCCTTCTTTTGGTGGCTCTAAGTCAGCAACAATTTTCTCGAGCTGTTGTTTGCTTGCTTTGTTTAAAGATTGCTTCCAAGCTGGTGCCAAATCAAGTCGGTGTGTCGTGTCTGTGTTTTTTTCTTCTATTAGAAAGGCAAGTGTCCAGCCGGTTGTTGGTAGTTCGGTTGTGAATAAATCCTTCGCTGAAAAAGTGAAATACCATGGGCGGCTGCTTCTTGGTGGAAGCTCACCAACCTCTTTTAGGTTAAAAAGCTTTCGACCAAGGATTTTTTCATTTTCATCCATGAGTACTAGATTCATTTCACCGAGTTCAATTGTTTTGTCTAAGCTATTACGGATAAACGCTGTCACACGATATTGATGTTCTCCATCCTGCATTAAGCTAATGCCTGCTAATGATAGCTGGCTTGGCTTAAGAGGAGGGCATTCCATATTTAGAAATTGAAACGCATATTGATCCTCTTTCGCAATATTCCAATCCGGATGAATCGAGAGATCTGTTTGAACAGACTCGTCATCATCAGAACCAACTTCATTTAATAGGTCTTCTGAAGAGACGGCGCTTTCTTGGCCTTCTAGTTTTGGTTTATTGTCTTTATTTTTATTAAAAAATGGAATCATTCGCTTACGTCCTCCTTCAATTCTTCGATCAACCGGCTTGCGTGTCGGGCGAATTGGATACTAATGGAACGCTGCAATGATTTATACATCATCGAAAAGAGCTCAAAGCCTTCGCGGCTGTATATCCGCATGGGATCCTCTTGGCTGTAGCCGCGTAACCCGATGCCTTCCTTTAAACGTCCCATTTCTTCAAGATGTTGTTGCCAGTGGTGATCGATGTTCAATAATAAAAATTGCTTTCCTGAGGCTTCGATGCCTTCGTTTTCCTTTAATGAATCGATGGTAGCTTTATAGCTTTCAACGAATTGACTAACGTGCTCTTTTATTTCCCTTACGTCTTCAGGTCGTTTCTCAAACGGCTTGAACGTAGGAAGGATTTGCTGGATTTGCTCTGAAAATTCTTCGATGTTCCAATCCTCGGGTAAAAGATCGTCCGTAAAGTAGCTGCTAATATAGTCATCAATCGTTGCTTCGACCATTGGGATGATATGGCGCAGGCTATCATCACCGTCAAGAATGTTATTTCTTAATTTGTAAATAACACCGCGCTGTTCGTTGCTAATATCATCTAGCTTTAATGTGTATTCACGGGCAGCATAGTTGTGATCCTCACATTGACTTTGAATTCGATCAATGAGCGGGTGGATCGCTTTGTTTTGAATAAGCCCGTCCTCATTGGTTGTTAGCTTTTGTTCGTGTTCAAATTTTTCAATATCCTCTGAGCCGAAGCGCTGAATCATGTCATCCTGAATGGAAATGTAAAATTGAGTTTCACCAGGGTCACCTTGTCGACCAGAACGGCCCCGCAGCTGATTATCAATTCGGCGGCTTTCATGACGCTCTGTTCCGATAACACATAACCCGCCGAGATCTTCAACGCCTTCTCCAAGGGAAATGTCCGTTCCACGTCCAGCCATGTTTGTCGCAATCGTTACTTGGTTGCGTTGACCTGCTTGTGAAATAAGTTGAACCTCTTTTTCCTCACTTTTTGCATTTAACAGCTCGTAGCGAATGTTCAATTCATCAAGATAGGCAGCCATCATTTCTGATTGGATAATCGATGTTGTTCCGATTAACACAGGCTGTCCTGTTTCTGTGCGTCTTTGCACCTCTTTAGCAACAGCACGGTACTTATCTTCGGTTGTCGAGAATACTTTGTCTTCACGGTCAATCCGAATACGTGGTTTGTTTGTTGGAACTTGAACAACATCAATCCCGTACAGCATTTGAAATTCACGTTCTTCAGTTTTGGCAGTCCCAGTCATCCCTGATAGGGTTGGGTACATTCGGAAATAGTTTTGAATCGTAATCGAAGCCTGCGTTTTGTTTTCCTCTGTTAGTTCAAGGCCTTCCTTCGCTTCTAACGCTTGATGTAAGCCTTCGCTAAATGATCGGCCCTCCATTACACGGCCAGTGAACATATCAACAAGATGAACTTCGCCTTCTTTCACGATATAATCAACATCGCGTTTAAACATGACACGAGCACGTAATGCTTGAATCATAAAATGATAAAGCGTTTGATGCTCAAGATCATATAGATTATCAATGCCAAAGGCTCGCTCGATTTTCGTAATGCCATCGTCTGTTAAGCTTACTGCTTTTAATAAAGGATCATATAAATAGTCGGTTTTTTCCTTAAAGCTTTTTACAACTCTTGCACAAATATAGTAAAGGTTTGCATTGACTTGTGTTTTTGAGGCAATAATTAAAGGTGTTTTCGCTTCGTCAATTAAGACGCTATCGATTTCATCAATAATCGCAAAGTGATACGGACGCTGTACGCGACCAGAAGCACTGTAGACCATATTGTCACGTAAATAATCGAAGCCAAATTCATTCCCAACGCCATACGTAATATCCGCGGCATAGGCTGCCTTTTTTGTTTCTTGGTCCATTTGCGGGACGTTTAGTCCAACTGTTAAGCCAAGAAACTCATGAACGGGACCGATTAATTCACGGTCACGTCTTGCTAAGTACTCATTAACCGTAATGACGTGAACCCCTTTTCCTTCAAGGGCACGTAAATAACTAGGTAAGGATGCAACAAGTGTTTTACCTTCTCCTGTTGGCATTTCAGAAATATCGCCATCGTTTAATACAAAGCCGCCGATTAGCTGAACATCATAGTGACGCTGACCAATAACCCGCTTTGCTGCCTCACGAACGACGGCAAAGGCTTCAACTTTAATACTATCTAAAGACTTTCCATTTTGTAATTGTTCTTTAAAATATGTTGTTTTCTCTCTAAGTTGCTCGTCCGAAAGCTTCTCAAGGTCAGCTTCCATTTCATTTATCGTTATGACCAATTTTTGATATTTTTTAATCTTGCGTTGTTGCTCATCCCCGATAAGTTTTTTTAATGAGCGTAGCATAATGTTCTCTCCTTCATATGACATCAACTCATAGTATAACACGTCTCGTTTCTTCTTTCATATAAGTTATAAGAGCTTGTAAAAAAAGGTAGGTTTTTACCTTTTTGACACGACCATGCAGGCTGAAGCGGAAAATGTATTTAGGAAAAACTGCCAACTACCCAATTCTTCGATAAAATCCCATTCCCATCGGTTTCTTTTTTTGATATGATTTGCTACGAGGATGGTTAACATGCAAACGGTCTGTTTGTTGCATGTTGCTTGAAAATAATAATTAAAGTTGGTGATAACCATGTCGGATCAACGTGTATCCGTTCTTGGTGTTGATTTTTTACATACGACGATGAATGAAATGGTGGCACGGTTAGCGAAGCATCTTGAACAAGAGGATAAAACGTTTGTGGTTACAGCAAATCCGGAAATTGTTCTATACGCAGAAGAGGATGAGGATTACCGTGGCTATTTAAAAAAGGCGACCTATATTACAGCTGATGGTATTGGGGTCGTAAAAGCGGCTGCGATGCTCGGAACGCCGCTGCCAGAGCGAGTTACTGGCTTCGATATGTTTATGGAGCTATTGGCGCTTGCGAATGAAAGGCAGTATAGCATTTATTTGCTTGGTGCGAAGGATGAAGTGCTACAAAAAACAATCGCAGAAATCGAGCGACAGTTTCCACAGGTAAACATTGCTGGTTCGCATCACGGTTATTTTGATTGGGAAGATCCTTCTATTGAAAATGAAATTCAAGCAGCAAAGCCAGATATGGTGTTTTTGGCGTTAGGGTTTCCGCGTCAGGAGAAGTGGATCGCAGAGAAGATGGATTCGTTTGAAAAAGGGTTGTTTATGGGGATTGGTGGCAGCTTTGATGTGTTGGCTGGCGAAGTAAAGCGCGCACCGGTCTTTTGGCAAAAAATTCACTTAGAGTGGTTTTATCGTTTGGTGAAGCAGCCTTCACGCTGGCGCCGCATGCTAGCTTTACCGATTTTTGCAGGAAAGGTATGGCGTGAAAAACGCAAGGGGACTTCATGAGTACATTTTTAAAAGGAGCCCTTTGGATTACCATTGCTACCTTTTTATCAAAGCTATTAGGAAGCTTTTTTCGAATTCCGCTACAAAACATTGCTGGTAATGAAGTGTTAGGAATTTTTAGCGTTGTCTACCCTGTGTATATGACAATTTTAACGGTGACGGTTGCGGGGATTCCACTTGCAATATCGAAATTGATCTCAGAAGCTCGTGCGCATGGACGTCATGATGAAGTAGCCATTATTTTTCGAACAGCGAGTATGTTAGGGATTATCTTTGGTGTTGTTAGTTTTGCTTTAATGTATGGCTTTGCTGATTTTATCTCGGCACAACTTGGTGGTACGTACGCGAAGCCTTCGATAATCGTTGTATCGTTTACACTTATTGCAGCTCCGTATATGGCGGTGTACCGCGGCTTTTTCCAAGGCTTTGAGGATATGGTACCTACTGCATTATCACAGGTGATCGAGCAATTTGTTCGGGTTATCTTAATTGTCGTTGCGGCCATCTATTTTACGAGAAAGGCGTTTAGCTACGACATTGTTGCTGGTGGGGTCATGATTGGCTCAATTATTGGGGTGCTTTTTTCACTCGTATACTTAAGGACCGTATTCAGTCGACGCAAGCTTTTAGCAAAACAGCGTCCCACCTATAATTGGACGCTGTTTAAGCAATGGTCAAAGCGAATTTTACTCGTTTCGCTTCCGATCTGCTTCGGTGCTCTAACGATGGCGTTATTAAATGTCGTCGATTCGTTTACGATTCCGAGACAGCTTGTCAGTTTAGGAAGTAGTGAGCGAGAAGTGACTGATTTGTACGGAATTTACGGGCGAGGACAGGCTTTAGTGCAAATTGCTGTCGTGTTTGCGAGCGCCTTAATTTTACCGTTAATTCCTGCTATTACGAAGGCGTTAGCGATCAATGATCAAACAAAAGCGTCTGACATTATTAATCGTGCAAACCTGTTTACCCATTTAACATCCTGGCCAGCGGCGGTAGGCTTAGTCGTGTTAACATATCCGCTTAATTTCGTGTTATTCGGTGATTACCTTGGGAGTGATGTTCTTGCGGTAATGTCGGCAAGCTCGTTATTTACCGCATTTTCGGTGTTGACGACAGGAATGCTGCAAGGAGCGAATCGTGAGACAGCCGCTGCGATTATCGTTCTTGTAAGCTCTGCTTTAAAAATCGTCTTAAATATCCTGTTAGTTGCCGAATATGGAATTATGGGGGCTGCGATTTCAACGCTTGTGATTTACATGCTCGTAACGCTGTTAAATGTCATTGTTCTTTATAGAACAATTCCGTTCCGCTTGATTCAACGTGAGCACATTGTATTTATTGGCTCAAGTGCGGTCATGGGGGGCGTGTTATATTTACCTGTTGTCATTATGCTTGTTAATGAATGGTCTCGCCTCTCTTCATTATTGATGGTCGGATTTTCTATCGGTGTTGGTGGACTTATTTATTTTGCTTTAGTGGTTGTGTTAAAAGGACTGGACCGCAGTATGCTTCAGTCATTACCGCTTGTGTCGAAATTAATTAAAAAGCATACGAAACAACATGGATAAAACCGTAAACTAAACCTGAAAGGATGTAATCATGTTGGTAAAGAAAGGCCTTTGGGGGTTGATCATTCTTGCACTACTTGTATCGATTCCTTCCATTATAGAACGAATCCAGGTAGAGCAGAACAATCCTACTTATGAAGTTGCCATGGCATATGAACAATATTTGCAATGGGAAGGAATGCTTGATGAAACTTTAACGAGGGAAGAAATTATAGCTAAGTTGAAGGAGCACGGACTAACATCGATGAGCTTTGAACCTGTGACGATTTCAAACCTTGTCACAGAAGGAGTATTAGAGAGAACGAAGCGCCAAGAGATAGTTCATGAGCATCCACAATCTGATGCCGTTCTTCCTGAGAAAAGTGGTGAATTCATAAAAGTACTTGAACCAGATCATGAATTTGTTGAGCAAATTGAGCATGCGTACAACAATCATTATAAGTTAATGAAGGAACAGGACGTTTTGTCTCGCGAATTAAGCGTGTCGTTTTACACGTATGGTGATGACGTGTTTATGTTTTTACCTTATGAAGTAAGTTTAGCAGCGATGCCAATTGGCTTTGATTTTGGGGTATTACAAGAGTTCCATCATGCGGGGATTAACATTATTCCTCGTCTCCCGAATCAGTTTTCAAATATTGAAAATGAAAAGCATTATTTATATGAGCAGCTTGATGTGTTAGCAAATGAATTAGGCGCCAACAAAATTCTCTTTTCAGGGGTTGAGGTTGTTGGTTCAGGAAATATTCCGCAAATGAAGGTCTTTGCCCGTTCGTTAAAGGAGCTAGGATTTTCAGTCGTATCCATTGATTTTAACGCACAATTGAATATGAATCCGATGCTGAAATTAGGGCAGCTAGAAGAGGATGTTGTTCGTTTATTTAGTATGACGCTTGGAAAAGGAGCGGAGGCCTCCTATGCAACTGAGGTTGATAAAGGAATCCGCAGCTATAAAGAGCGGAATATTCGGATCATGTATATTAATCCGCTCATTTCAGCAGCAAACCAAAGGTATCATCATCCTGGCGAAGCAGAACGTGGCTTAACATTTATGCTCGAGATGCTTGATGAGTTAACAACGGAGCTTGGAAAGGAACGCTTAGGAGAGGCCCGTCCGTATCAATCATTTTCTCAGCCTAGTTACGTGCTCGTATTGACGATTTTAGGGGCAGCAGCCTTACTTACGTTAATGATGGAGCGGATTTTCCCTAAGCTCGCTTGGCTCGCAGGTTTAGGTGCCGTCGGTTTAGGTCTGCTTTATGTTGTTTTAGGAATGGATGTCGCGTTAAAAGGATTAGCGTTACTGACAGCTATTGGTGCAGCCATTTATGCTGGCTTATCGGTTCGAAAAGTGAACAACTGGAGTGATTTAATCGTTGCTTATGTCGTCGCAGCGGCGATTGCCCTTATTGGCGCTTGGTTTGTTGTGAATATGCTTTATGGAACGGTTTATGTGGTTAAGGTCGATGAATTCCGCGGTGTTAAAGTGTTAGCAGCGTTACCAATAGTTATAGGTGGCTTAGTACTCTTTGCCCAATTTATTCGTTCATTTTTATTAGAGCCCGTTCGATACTGGCATCTTGCGGTTATGGTGTTAATAGTTGGTATGCTTGGCTTTTACGTATTCCGGACAGGAAACGCAGGTATGACGCTTCCATTTGAACTGCAATTTAGACAATGGCTTGAGAACGTTCTTTACGTGCGTCCGAGGACTTCTGAATTTTTAATTGGCTTCCCGTTCTTTATTTTAGGACTTTATATGAAGATGATGAAAAAGAAGGCAGCACCTGTGTTTCTCGTTTTAGGATTTCTTGGTTTCGCCTCTCTTGTTGGAACGTTCACACATTTGCATACTCCGTTATTAATCTCGATTATCCGCTCTGGATATAGCTTGTTGCTTGGCTTCCTCGTTGGGCTCGCGTTCATCGGTATTTTTAAGCTAATTGAGCACTATGTATATCCAGAAGTGGAAAAGAGGTGGAAGGCGTGAAGCTTGTACTTTCTGGCTATTACGGCTTTGATAATGTTGGCGATGAGGCGATTTTATATTCAATTATTTCTGCATTTCGTGAGCTCGATCCGAAAATTGAGTTAACAGTGTTATCAAATCAACCTGAGAAAACCGCTAAGCAATACGGTGTTCAAGCAGTAAATCGTTGGAAGCTTTCGGACATTGCCAAAGTGATAAAAGCAGCAGATGGAGTGATTAGCGGAGGTGGAAGTCTCCTTCAGGATAAAACCGGAAATCGCAGTGTGATATATTACTCAGCGATTATGTGGATCGCGAAGTTTTTTCGGAAGCCGTATTTTATTTATGCTCAAGGCGTTGGTCCGGTAGACCGTCCGTTTAATCAGCGTATTGTGAAAGCTTCCTTAGAAGGAACAGCACTCTTAACGGTGAGAGACGAGGAGTCGGCTGAGTTTTTGCGAAAGATTGGTGTGAAAAAGTCAATCCAGCTCGTTCCAGACCCGGTTTTAGGAATTGCGGTTGAAGAGGAAAACGGTCGTTTAGTCGAAGGTGACTATTTTGCAGTATCGGTCAGAGATTGGCCAAGTGAGCATAACTTTTTAAAAGAAGTAGCTGCCGGGCTTGATGTTTTTGTGGAAAAAGGCTACGAAATTTTATTCATTCCGATGCACGGGGAGCATGATGAAGCAACATCAGAGGAAACGGTTAAGCTAATGAAGCACCATGCATTTATTGCTCCGCATGATGGAACGATAAATCAAAAGGTACGCTGGATTGAGGACAGTCATCTATTAATTGGCATGAGATTGCATGCCCTCATTTTCGCAGCGGTTGTTGATAAGCCGTTTGTTGCACTTTCGTACGATCCGAAAATTGATTCGTTTGCCCAGCTTTGCAAGCAGCCTGTTGCCGCTCATGTGAATGAGAAGTGGGAAGCAGCGGAGTTCGTTTCGGTCATAAATCGTCAGCTTGAGCATATGGACGCTGCAAAAGAGAAGCTCATGAGCTATACTCAGGATGCAAAACGACAAGCAAAGCAAACGGCCGCAAATGTGTTGGCAATCTTAAATAAATAATCGAAAAAGATGTCCAAATATGTGGACATCTTTTTTAATGATGAAACATAGGATTCGTTCGGGGCGTTTTATGTAAGAATGGTGGCAAGAAATGGGGTAATTATGTCCTCCATGTGAAATTGTGGGATTCGCCTCTCTTTCTTTGAAAATTGCTATTCTTGTTAACAACGATGTGCTATAATCCGTAAAGGTGGTAGATTGGAAGAATCACATCCGATCAAAATAACCGAAAGTAAAAGAAAAAACAAAAAAAGAAATAAAAAATCCACTTTTGGAGAATGTAATAATTAAGGAGGATCAATTTATGATCGCATGGGCATTACTGATATGCTTTATTGTGGCTGTATCAATTACACCACTTGTAAAGCGGTTCGCGATTAAGATTGGAGCAACTGATAAACCTAATCATCGTAAAGTACACCAAAAAGTCATGGCACGACTTGGCGGATTAGCGATATACATAGGGTTTCTAACTGGCTTTGTTGTCTTAACACCAGATAGTCCTTATGTCATTCCAATTTTAATTGGTAGCTTTATCATCGTCTTAACTGGATTTTTAGATGATATGGTCGAGCTATCCGCAAAATGGAAATTACTAGGCCAGATTTTAGCGGCCGTTGTTGTTGTAGTAGGAATTGGTGGAGACGCGGTTCGGGTAAGTTTCATTAACTTACCGTTCGATGCTTTTGATGGTGTGTTGAAATTAGGCTGGCTTAGTATTCCGTTAACGTTGCTATGGATTATTGGTGTCACAAATGCAATTAATTTGATTGATGGATTAGACGGTCTGGCTGCTGGAGTTTCCTCAATTGTTCTTATAACTATTTCAGGATTAGCGATTTTTGATGGCAACCTTTTCGTTGCATCATTAGGTGTTATCCTGTTAGGAAGCACGCTCGGATTTTTGGTTCATAATTTCAATCCAGCAAAAATATTTATGGGAGATACAGGCGCGTTATTTCTTGGGTACATGATTGCTGTTATCTCGTTACTAGGCTTTAAAAACATAACAGTATTCTCACTCGTTATCCCAGTTATTATTTTAGCTGTTCCCATTTCTGATACATTCTTTGCGATTATTCGCCGAATTGTTCAAAAGAAACCACTTTCGGCTCCTGATAAATCCCATTTGCATCATTGCTTACTTCGCATCGGTTTATCACACAGACAAACCGTGCTGGCTATTTATGCAATGACAGCATTTTTCGGATTAGCGGCCGTGATGTTAACGATGTCTACATTATGGATATCACTACTGATTATCACTGTCCTCTTAATCGCAATTGAATTTGTTGTTGAGCGTGTCGGGCTTATCAGTGCAGACTATCGTCCGATGATTAAATTTGTACGCCGCCTTCAAAACCAACGTCGTACATCGTAGTATTATAGACCAGCAGCAGCACACCAACAGTGTGCTGCTGCTTTTTTTGATGATAAATTCCGGAAAAACGATGATAAATTTGAAAAAATGATGATAAAACTGAAAAAATGATGATATATCTCAATTTTCGCTGATAAATGAAGTCTCCGTGCTATCATGACAAAAAAACCTCCCCATAAGGAGAGGTTTGCTGTACTATTCGACTAATCCGAGATGAACGCGGAACGTTGCTGATAATTCTCGAACCGATTCTGGGTTTAACTCATAATAATAGCCACCGTTAATGCGAGCATCGCTGCCTTCAAGCCGTAGTGACTCGATATTTGATAACGCGCTTGAGTATGAATGAAGTGCGAGCATGTTACCAAAGCTTAAATTTGTTGTCATATGGTCTTCGATGCTGTTCATCACATCGTTGTAGCTAGTAATTGAAGAAAGCGAAGCGCCCTTCGTAATAATTGCTTTAAGAACTTCTTGCTGCCTTTCACCACGTCCGAGATCGCCTCGCGGGTCTTTCTTTCTCATCCGGGCAAAAGCAAGTGCTTCTTCACCGTTTAAAAGTTGTGTTCCTTCATTTAAAGTTATCGCGCCTTGCTGGTCGTTACTATCCATTTCCGTAAAAGTGAATGGAACCTCAACCTCGACACCGCCTAAGGCATCTACGATTTCGATAAAGGCCTTAAAGTTTAATTTAACATAGTAATCAACAGGAATATCAAAAAGGTTTTCAACTGTTTCAACAGCTAAATCTAGCCCGCCGAACGCATGAGCATGATTAATTTTATCACGGTTTCTTCTCCCTGGTATTTCTACTAAGGAGTCGCGTGGAATGTTTAAAAGCTTAACTGAACCGTGCTCTTTATTAAAGGTAGCTAAAATCATGGCATCTGTACGCCCTTCGAGATTGCCATCACGGTCGTCAACACCTAGAAATAAAATTGAAATGTTATCCTTTCCAGGCTTAACAATTTCCTCCCGCTTTTCCGATTTAACTCCGCGATCTAATTCCACCTGAGTTTCTGTTGATACATTCGCTAGCTTATAAACAAAATAACCAGCTACACCACCAAATGTCAGTAAAGATAAAATCCCAAGCAGCATGAGAGTGCGGAAAAATCGCTTCATTCGCGACTTACGACGATTTATTCTTGATTGCGACATCGCAATACCTCACTTCATAGTTAAAGTAATGTCCGAAACATGGACATAAATAGACAAGAGTCTACACTTCTCCCATAATATCGGAATTTGCTAGGTTCGTAAAGGGGAAAAAATAGGATAGTAGACGACTACTCTTATCGCAATAGACCAGTTATTTACAGGCAGATTGTTCACCAAATAGATGGTCTCAAGCAGGCTTTCTAAAAATAAAATAGAAAGTGGCATACTTAAACATTGTATATCGTTGAACAAAGGAGTAATGTAATAAACGTACTGATTTTACAATTGGAGTGGAGCATCTAGTGAAAACAAATTATATGTATTATTTAGCGCTCATCCTCGTCGCTATTATTTGGGGTGCGAATTTCGGCATCTCACGCTGGGCGATGGATGTGTTTTCTGCAGAGATTTTCGTATTTTTACGTTTCGGACTGGCGATTCCGTTTTTATTTTTAATTCTTAAGCGTTTAGAGGGCAGTGTCCAGGTCGAGAAGCGAGATTTGCTTAAGCTTGCGGTTATCGGTTTATTTGGTGTAACTGCATTGGAGTTGCTTGTGATGTACTCGATTAAATTCACGACCCTTGCGAATGCTTCCTTACTAAATGTCGCACCTTGGCCTATTTTTGCCGCGTTGTTTGCACCACTTTTTACGAAAGAAGTTATTACTAAGAAGGTCGTGACTGGTGGAGCGGTGGCATTAGTCGGGGTTGCGTTAATTATTTTAGGTGGAAACGACAGCCTTGACCTCTCTTCACAGTATATGCTTGGAAACATTTTAGCATTATCGATTAGTTTAATAGGGGCCTTGTTTAATTTAGCATGTATGCCACTAATGAAAAAGTATTCACCAATGAAGGTGACAACATGGTATATCCTATTCGGAACGATTTGGTTGTTCCCGTTTACGTTTGGAGGCTGGGGTAACGTTCAGTGGTCGAGTCTTTCCATGCCAGTATGGGGAGCGATTGCTTATAATGTTCTGCTTTGTACGTTATTTGCGTTCGTCGCTTGGAACTTTGCGATGAACAAAGTCGGGGCTACGAAATCAAACTTTTTCCGTTATGTTGTACCGGCAGCTGCAGCTGTAACCGGAGCGTTATTCTTCGGTGAATCGATTATGCTTGCCCAAGTTATTGGAGCCATCATCATCATGTCAGGCCTTGTTTGGATAGGACTTGAGAAGAAAGTCGAAACAGAGGAGCTTCCGAATGTAAAGGGAGCGATGTAAAGGAAGGGGGGTGATCGAAAAGGTCACCCCCCGAAGCAATGTAGTCGCGAAGATAGTAGGTTAGATCTCCTGTTCTAAATACTCCATCTCCCCATGACGAATGGTTGCCTGGCCATTCGTTAAATTTGTCATCCACTCACTAAATGCGTCAACTTGCGCAACTTCGACATACGTTTGCACGTCAACCTGCTCGAGATAGCTAATTTCTTTTAGAATGTAGGGAGACTGACGCAATTCATTTTCAAGCTTACCGAGCCAATGATAATCAACCTCGGTATGGACGACCTGCATGAGCCGGCGTTCAACGATACCGACTTCATTCAACCCTTCACTAACCGCACTTCCGTAAGCACGAATAAGTCCTCCGGCACCTAGCTTAATGCCACCGAAATAGCGAGTGACAACGACAACGGTGTCTTTAAGATTTCGTTTCTTTAACACTTCGAGCATAGGCACACCTGCAGTACCACTTGGCTCCCCATCATCATTCGCTTTTTGAATTTCATCACGTTCTCCTATTAAATAGGCTGAGCAATTATGATTCGCATTCCAATGTTCTTTTTTCTTTGAATCAATGAAATGCTGCGCTTCCTCTTCCGTTGTTGCACGCGAAAATGTAGCGATAAACCTCGATTTTTGAATGATTAGTTCATGTGTTCCTAATCCTTTAACTGTTAGATAGTTTGGTAGCATCCTTTGACTTCTCCCTCGCTTTTTTGACAGTTTTACAAATATCCGCAATCGTTATGTAATATTGGTCTGGTACGATAGACATGTCAACGACTATTTATTAAATTTCAGCGCCAAACAATCGAAAAAGATTGGGTATTATTGACGAGATGTTGTAAGATAAGGATAGCGGAAAGTTGAAAGGGAAGCAAACGAAGCCTTTTGCATTCCGTTATGTTCGTGACTATCTCGGCAATAGCGAAAAAGGTTTGGTGATTCGTTTGGTTGACAATTGTAGATTGGACGAGATTATAGATAAAACAGTCGAAACTGTCGGTGAAAGCCGAGAGCAGATTTTTGAAATAGGGGAGAAATCGAGACTAGAGTATCATACTCTAGAAAGAGAATTACAGGAAGTCCGTTTGAAAGTTGCTAAAGTGATCGAGAAAACGGACCGAACGCAGCTTCATGCGCGCTTTGCTCGAAATCGCTTAGCTGAAGTAAGCAAGGACTTTGAACGCTATACGAGCGAAGAGGTTCGCAGTGCGTATGAGCAAGCAAATGATTATCAAGTGCAATTAGCCGTATTACAGCAGGAAGAACAACAGCTACGTGAGCGACGTGATCATATTGAGCGTCGTCTCTTAAACTTGAAGGATACAATGGAACGCTCGGAGCAACTGGCTAGTCAAATGTCTGTCGTTTACAACTTCTTATCAAGTGACTTAAAGCAGGTCAATGAGGTATTAGCGGAAGCAAAGGAGAAGCAAGCATTTGGTCTTCAAATTATTGAAGCACAAGAGGAGGAACGAAAACGACTTTCCCGGGAAATTCATGACGGACCAGCTCAAATGATGGCGAATGTGATGCTTCGATCTGAGCTAATTGAACGAATTTATAATGAAAAGGGAATTGAAGAAGCATTAAATGAGATTCGAGACGTACGAAAAATGGTAAAAAATTCACTTGCTGAAGTAAGGCGAATTATTTATGATTTGCGCCCGATGGCATTGGATGATTTAGGTTTAATTCCAACTTTAGACAAATATCTCAAGACATTTGAGGAGCATTCTCAAGTAGCTGTAGACTTTCGACATTTTGGACGGGAAAAACGATTAGACCAAAAATTTGAAATTGCATTATTTAGACTCGTACAGGAATCAGTACAAAATGCCTATAAGCATGCACAGCCAAAAGAAATACAAGTGAAAATTGAAATCAAGCCAACAAAGGTTATAATGATAATTAAAGACGATGGAAAAGGGTTTGATACATCAAGTAAAAAAGAAGGTTCTTTTGGTTTAATAGGAATGAAGGAACGTGTCCACATGCTTAAAGGCCAAATAACCATTCAATCAAAAGTTAATGTAGGAACTGTTGTATTAATAGATATACCATTTTCTTCGATTGGCTAGTTGAAGTGATGATTTTGCTAGAGTCATAATTACGGAGAGGTGAAATGAAGAATGAATGATACAAAAAAAGACACAATACGAATCGTACTCATTGATGACCATCAGTTATTTCGCGAAGGTGTAAAACGAATTTTAGCAATGGAAGAAGGCTTCCAGGTTGTAGCAGATGGAGAAGACGGATCAGAAGCACTTCAGCTAGTAACGGAGCATCGTCCAGATGTCATCCTGATGGATATTAATATGCCAAAAATGAACGGAGTAGAAGCAACCCGTGAATTAATTAAGGCATATCCGAAAGTAAAGGTGTTAATCCTATCGATTCACGATGATGAAACGTATGTGACACATGTGTTGAAAACAGGAGCATCTGGTTATTTGTTAAAGGAAATGGATGCAGACGCATTAATCGAAGCCGTAAAGGTCGTTGCTTCAGGCGGAGCCTACATTCATCCGAAAGTTACGCATAACTTAATTAAAGAATACCGTCGTCTTGCAACAGAGGATGACAGACATGAAGAATCAATCGGCTATCGGGAAGTCGAATACCGCAAACCACTACACATCCTCACAAGAAGAGAATGCGAAGTGTTACAGCTTATGACAGACGGACAAAGCAACCGCGCGATCGGCGAGTCCCTCTTCATCAGTGAAAAAACAGTGAAAAACCACGTAAGTAACATCTTACAAAAAATGAATGTAAACGACAGAACACAAGCCGTCGTCGAAGCAATCAAAAAAGGCTACGTCATCGTTCGCTAATAGCGCAACCAAGAGATACGGAACAAACCGTATCTCTTTTTTTAATAGGCGATTGCGCCAGCAGCGCCGCCAGCCGAGCGTTAGAGAGGCTCCGGTTTAATAGGCGATTGCGCCAGCAGCGCCGCCAGCCGAGCGTTAGAGAGGCTCCGGTTTAATAGGCGATTGCGCCAGCAGCGCCGCCAGCCGAGCGTTAGAGAGGCTCCGGTTTAATAGGCGATTGCGCCAGCAGCGCCGCCAGCCTCCTCCGCTGCAGGCCTGCTTTTATCAGCGAAAACCGTCTACTTATCATCAAAAATTTGATTTTATCATCATTTTTTCAAAGTTATCATCATTTTTGGCGATTTATCATCAAATCGCCCTCTCACTCCAATTATAAAGAGGTGCAAAACATGCCACATCCCCCTCAAAAGGCCCTGCTAGCTGAACTCTACGGCCGAAGACTTCTCCGAGACGAAATCTCGATGCTGCAAACAGCACTCGACTCCTATCTCCAAGCTGAAACCATTCTTAAGGAACCGGCGCTTATCACACAGAATCACCGGCTATTCTGTGTTCGCTGCGGAAATCAACATCCCGAGCGATTTGCCAAACATCCCTGCGCCCGCTGCCAACGCATCTGCACTTACTGTCGGCACTGTATCATGCTAGGAAAGGTTAGAAGCTGTGAGCATTTATACTCAACAAAAATCCAACCGCGTACAAGCAGCCACCACTCACACGTCCTTAACTGGAAGGGGACGCTCTCCCCAGGCCAAACGAAAGCATCCGAAGCTGTTATAAAAGCAATCGAAGAACAAAGTGCTCTCCTTATTTGGGCCGTTTGCGGCGCGGGGAAAACAGAAATGCTGTTTCACGGCCTTGAGCATGCGTTTACAAAAGGGTATCGTGTATTGCTCGCTACCCCGAGAACTGACGTCGTAAAAGAATTGACCCCACGTTTAACGAACGTGTTTCCGACGGTTCCGATCGCCTCCTATTATGGAGGAAGTGATGCAAAGGATCCGTCCACCCCCTTTATTATCGCAACAACCCATCAAGTACTCCGTTTTTACAAAGCGTTTGATGTTATTATCGTCGATGAAGTCGACGCCTTCCCGTATTCCTATGATAAAAGTTTGCAATATGCTGTTACCGAAGCACGAAAACCGAATGCAACGATGATCTATTTAAGTGCCACCCCTGACAAACCGCTTCGCCAAACGCCGGGCTTACAAACAATTAAAATTGCAAAACGCTACCACGGCCATCCTCTCCCAGTGCCAACCTTTCGCTGGTGTGGCCATTGGCGACGAAAGCTACAAAAATCAACGCTCCCTCAAAACGTACTCGATTGGCTCAAGCAGCGACAGAGAAAGCCGGTATTCCTCTTTGCTCCCTCGGTTGCTCTGTTAACGCAAATATCTGCAGCCCTTCACAAGCACAGCCTTCCTCATCAAACCGTACATGCCACAGATCCGAATCGTCATACGACAGTAGAAGCCTTTAGAAAGGGCGATATAAAGCTGCTCGTCACAACGACCATTCTTGAACGCGGAGTCACCATTGCCAATTTAGATGTCGCTGTATTAGGAGCAGAGGATGCGGTTTTTACCGAATCCGCATTAGTACAAATCGCTGGTCGTGTCGGTCGTAGTACAGACGATCCGACCGGAGACGTTCTCTTTTTTCATTACGGTCGAACGAAAGCGATGCTTGCTGCGAAGAGACATATCCAACAAATGAATCGGGAGGGCGATGAGTAATGGCGATTTGTTTGTCGTGTTCCGAAGCCTTTATCGAACCTCCAAGCTGGAGAACGCTTTTCTTCATTGATCATAATCAACTGATTTGTGAGGCGTGCGAACAAAAGCTAGTCGAGCTAAAAGGCGAAATATGCACTAGCTGTTCACGACTTCTCTCTGAATTAGATGATTCTTACAAGCAAAATGGAAATTGCTCCGACTGTATCAGATGGGAGGAGAATGAACATACGAAAGGATTACTCGAACGAAATGTTTCGCTCTATCACTACAATGATTTTTTAAAGGAGTGGCTGACCGTTTATAAATTCCGTGGTGATGCAGTGATTGCTGAGTTTTTTGCGGACAAGCTACGCAAGGTTTATGAGAAGAAATTCCAAGATTACGTCCCTGTCCCAATCCCACTTCATCCACAACGGCTACATGAGCGTGGCTTTAATCAATCCGAACTCCTTCTCAAGGGCTGGGCACAAACGTTACCATTATTAGTAAAACAAACGAACACAAAACAAAGCAAGCTGAAGAGACAAGCACGGATTTCTCAAGTGCTTGAACCGAATTTTTCAATAAACCCTGACATCAATCTTGGCGAAACTCTAAAAAAAGTCGTCTTAATTGACGATATATATACTACAGGAACAACCGTACGTCAGGCTGCAGTAACGTTAAAGCAAAACGGCTTTAACCAGGTTGCTTCATTAACCATCGCGCGTTAAAGCACTGACAGAAAGAAACAAGCTCGATATAATAGAAGAAACAAAAAGGGGGAGTTGGAATGAAGGATGTAGCAAATTGCCCGAAGTGCGGGGGATTATTTGTAAAAGCTCTTCGTCCGATCTGTAATCACTGCTTTAAAATACAGGAAGAGCATTTTGAAAAAGTAACAACCTTCATGCGGAAGAAACAAAATCGCATGGCAACATTACGAGAGGTTCATGAACAAACGGAAGTCCCACTAGAGCAAATTCATCAGTTTGTTCGCGAGGGTCGTTTATTGACGAGGCAATTTCCGAATTTAGGCTACCCATGTGAATCTTGTGGCAGCATTATAAAAGAAGGCCGTCTTTGCGAATCATGTAAAGGGAATATTACCGGGGGGCTCGAAAAAATTGAGCGAGAAAAGGAACGGCTAGAGGCACTTGAGAAAGAGGAAAAACGACAGCAGCATAGTGCGTATCATTCGTTAAGTGATAGGGTAAAAAAATAGTTAAATAAAATAAAAAACGTGCCGATATAAAGAATGAACCTTATATGGTACGTTTTTTAGTCATAGACTTAGTATAAAAGCTTGAAAAACAGCGAGGTGAGTAAAAATGAAAGTCAATCCATATCAATCAATTCAACAAAATCCATACCGAAAGCAAGTCGAAAAAAGCGACAAAGCAGCGGCCGTAAGTGGAAAGCGCGATAAGCTCGAAATCTCTAGTCAAGCACTAGAAATGCAGCAAGGAACACGCATTGAGAAGGAGCGAATTGATAAAGTCGAGCAATTAAAGAAGCAGATTGAGGCTGGTGAATACAAAGTCAATCCTCAAGCAGTTGCAGCAAAATTTTATGGTTACTGGAACGAGTAAACAAAAGAAGGAGGGGGAGGCATGTCAGCCGTTAAGCTAATTATTCAATCATTGGCTGAATTAATCCGCATTCATCAGCAGTTAAATGAACTAGCGTCGAAAAAAGTTGATTCTATTAAGCAAGGGGACATGCCTGCCCTTGAAGCGCTTGTTCGTGAAGAGTCGAAGCTAGCCTCTAAGCTACGCACGACGGAATTAATGCGTGAAAAGCAAGTGCATGCCTTCTTTGCTGAACAAGGGGAAGCCAATGAACATGCCACGATTAGTAGCATGATTGCCTTAGTCTCATCAGACGAAGCGAACCTGCTTCAAAGGCTACAAAAGGTACTCGTTCAGGAAGTGAATGAATTAAAGAAACAAAATGAACTGAACCAATCCTTAATTCAAGAGTCATTACAATTTGTGAACCTGTCTCTTGATTTACTCATACCAAATGCAGAAGATGTAAGCTACAAACGCCCTCAAGCTCGGGAGGAACGTTCTTATGAACCGAGTCACTCAATTTTTGATTCTAAAGCGTAAAGGATAGAACGGAGGACTAGTCATGACATCAACATTCCATGGGCTTGAAACGGCAAGACGCTCAATGGTGACACAGCAATATGCGCTTCATACAGTTGGGCAAAATATTGCTAATGCAAATACAGAAGGCTATTCAAGACAGCGCGTAAATTTTACACAGACAGAGCCGTATCCAAGTATTGGGATGAATCGTCCGAAAATACCAGGACAAATTGGAACAGGTGTAAAAGCAGATTCAGTGCAACGTGTTCGTGAGCAATTTCTTGATGTACAATACCGAAATGAAAGTAATAAGGTTGGCTATTGGGAAATGCGAAGCAAGTCACTTGAGAAAATGGAAGATATTTTAAATGAACCGTCTACGGATGGCCTTTCGTCGCAAATAGATAAATTTTGGACTTCGCTTCAGGATTTAAACGTAGATCCTGAGGATGCAGGTGCTCGTTCTGTTGTTCGTCAGCGCGGAATTGCGGTTGCCGAAACGTTCAATTATTTAAACGATTCATTAGATGCGATTCGAAATGATTATAAGAATGAAATTAGTGTAACAGAAAAAGAAGTAAACTCGATTTTAAATCAGTTACACAATGTCAACAAACAAGTTCGTGATGCCGAACCACACGGGTATGTAACAAATGATTTATATGACGAGCAGGATCGTCTTATTGATAGATTATCAACGCTTATTAATGTAAAGGTGGAACGGGTTCAAAGTGGTGGAAATCCTAATTCAGCTTCTGAGGGAGCTGTATCTGTCTACTTAGTAGATGACAATGGCAATCCATATTTAACGGACCCGGCAGACCCACAGTCGCGTGTCTTGCTTGTCGATGGCACAAGAAGCCAAGCACCGATGCAACTATCAGTTAAAACAGATAATAATTTTGTTGAACAATTTTCATTTTCAAATGACGGTGGCGTTACAGGTTACGATGTCGATTTAAATGAACTCCCACGTGGGGAAATGCGTGGATTAATAGAGTCATATGGATATGGCCCAGATGCAGCAAATGTTACCGGACTTTACCCTAACATGATTCGCGATTTAAATACGATGGCAGAAGTGTTTGCTACGGAGATTAATAACATTCATAAAGTAGGATTCACGCTTCCGACTGATGGAAAAACGGAGGTCGGCGGTGACTTTTTCCGCTTCGATTCTAGTAATCCAGCAGGTTCTATTAAGATTCATGAAAACATTACGAATAGTTTAAATAATATTTCAGCAGCATCAGTTAATGTGAATGCGTTAACTGCAGCAAAACGCGATGAATACCAAACTTTAATGAAACAAAGTCCAGTAGATTACGAAGCGGTTCATGCTATTTTACAAGATGATAATAATTTTGTTGATGGTGTTGCACGTGCTTTTGCCGGTGACGGTTCGAATGCTCAACGTCTAGCGAATTCTAAGGATGCAGTCTTAACGTTTGGTAACGATTCAGCAACGATGAGTAGTTTTTATCAAGGCGTCATCGGTGATATGGCTGTATCGGCACAAGAGGCAAACCGGATGGTAGGAAGCTCTGAAGCACTACGAGAAAGTGTCCAGTTTAGACGTGATTCTGTAAGCAACGTTTCACTTGATGAAGAAATGACGCTAATGATTCAATTCCAGCACGCCTATAATGCGGCGGCTCGTAATATTACAATGGTTGACGAAATGCTTGACCGTATTATTAACGGTATGGGCGTAGTCGGTCGATAAGGATAGGTGAAACTCAATGCGTGTAACGCAAACGATGCTATCAAGAAATACATTAGGACATATAAATCAAGGCTATAACCGTCTTGCAAATATTCAGGACCAATTAGCAACCGGAAAAAAAATAACACGTGCTTCTCAAGACCCAGTTGTGGCGATGAAAGGGATGCGTTACCGCTCTCAAGTAACCGAGGTAGAGCAATTTAAACGTAACCTTCGTGAAGTGTACAACTGGATGGATACGGCTGATGCGACGATTGATAAAGGAACCGAGGCATTACAACGTATTCGTGAGCTTGCGACACAAGCGGCAAATGATACGTATGACTCAAGCGAGCGAGCTAACATTGCCCAAGAAATTAAACAGCTACGTGAGCATTTACAATCACTAGCAAACACGAAGAATAGTAATAAATATATTTTTAATGGAACAGACACGACGAATGCGCCAATTGTTGATATGAAGGATATGGATTTAGGGGCCCAATCAATTATTGATGGAACGATTCCTCCAAATACCGTTGATGTCATTTATGATGGAAGAGCGTATAAGCTAGTGAACGATGATGGAAACGGAACGCTAACGTTCCAAGATTCAGCGCAAACGATGCCTGCATTTGGTGATGCAGACTTTGATGAAAAAGCAAGACAGATTGTCATCGATCAAAACAACGGAAGCCTGAGCTTTTCTGAGGCAAATCCAAAATACGATCCAAATGACCCTATGAGTCCAAAAAACGTAAAGAAATCGTTACGTCAGAATGATATCGTTGTTGCTAAGCAGAATGCTGTATCAATCAATGAAGACCCAGTTGAGATCGAATTACTTAAAGGGGTTTCCATTCCGGTAAATATTAACCCAAGTAATATTTTTAATAACACATTATTCGGTGACATTATTCGGTTAGAACGTGCCCTTGAAGACTCCACTGTAAAAGGGGAAGACCTGTCTGGGTTCATTAATAATTTTGCAGGTCATCTAAATAATATGGTGTCAGAGCGTGCCGAGCTTGGTGCTCGCGTAAACCGTGTCGAAATGATCGAAAACCGCATCATGGAACAGGAAGTTACGGCAAACCGGATCCTTTCTGATAACGAAGATGCCGATATGGAAAAAGTTATTATTGATTTGACTACGCAAGAAAGTGTGCACCGTGCTGCACTTTCATCTGGTGCAAGAATTATGCAGCCGACATTACTAGATTTCTTACGTTAAAATAAGGAGAGATTGCTGTGAGACTACCAACGATTGATATCCAAAAAAACGATGCCTACATCGGCCTACGCTCGCAGCAGCCTCCTATGAAAGTAAAACAGCATCATGCCAACCTGCAAATCAATCAAGAGCATGCAGCGTTAATCGAAATCAGCACAACCGCATCTAAGCTCTCAATTGACCAAACCGAGGCATTTGCAGATGCCAACTTAAAAACACCCCTTCGTCTAGCCAATGACTATTGGAATAAAACAGAAGGTGTCGTGGCAAAGTATGTCGCAAAAACAGCGCAGCAAGGAAAGCAAATGATGCAAATTGAAAATGGCTTTGGCGCGTTTCCGCGGATTGCGAAGCAAAATAGTGAAAAACCAGAAAAACAATTAACGCTCGTCCAAATGCCGCGAAGTGCTTTCAAAATTAATTTCGATTATCAACCGAGCGAGGTTAACTTCCGGGTACCGAATAAAAAGCCAGAAATTAGAGTCACACCTCATGAGCCAGATATTTCAATTCCGAAATGGCAAACAGATGTGTATGTTCGCCAGAAGGAGCAGATTTCGTTTCAGGCTGTGGGTGGAATTTTAAATAAGGGCTTGTAACAACATGAAAACCGCTGGAATGCGGTTTTTTCTTTTGTGCGGACCCTTTCAGCAAAACGATTGCTCATATGATACAATGATAAAACTAAATGAGATATGGAAAGGTGATTCCAAGTATGATTATTGAAACAAAGTATTCCAATTCTGTTGAAGTAACAGAGGATAAACTGATTCAATTCGAGAACGGGCTCCCCGCCTTTGAAGATGAGACAAGCTTTGTTCTATTACCCTTTGATACAGAAACACCATTTTATGTATTACAGTCGGTTCAAAGTGTCGATACTGCATTTATTGTTGTAAATCCCTTTGAATTCGTAAAAAGTTATCAAGTCAAGATACCAGATTCTACGCTTGAACAATTAGAGATTGAGAAGGAAGAAGAGGTTGCCATCTTCGTCACATTAACAGTCCGAGAGCCATTTTCAGATACAACGGCGAATCTCCAAGGTCCTATTATCGTAAATACGAAAGAACGAAAAGGAAAGCAAATCGTCCTAAGCGACGACAGCTACCAAACAAAGCACCCCATTTTTAAACCTGTCGAAACAGCTACCAAGGAGGGAAAGTAAATGCTCGTTCTCTCACGAAAATCAAAAGAAGCCATTCAAATCGGAGACAATATTGAAATCACCATTCTCTCAATTGAAGGTGACCAAGTAAAGGTAGGAATCAATGCTCCCCGCCACGTAGACATTCACCGTAAGGAAGTGTATTTAGCCATTCAGGAAGAAAATAATGAGGCAGTCAAGACGGTTTCAATTGATGCGATTAAAGGGTTTTTTCGTACGATTGATCCAGAAAAGTAATAATAGGAGGCCAGTGAAGAGGGTGGTTTTTCCTTTTTCAGTGGCCTTTACGTAATGTGCGTAGCCGTTGCCCGATTTTAAAAGCCTTGCTTTGAGCGGGTTTCTCATCGCAAGGCGCGCAACGAGCGAAGCCATTACTTCTTCTTTGAGTTACTAGAGAAGGTTTTTCAGTGCCCTCGAAAAACCACCTTTTTCAGTGCTCTCAATAATAGACCCTCATCATTACAGAGGGTTTTAATTAAGTTATCAAACTAGGACAAATAAACAGAACAGAAGAAACGACAATAATCTAAAAAAAAAAATATATTTTAATAGAAAAGCACTAAACATCTTTGAAAACCGTCCGATATAAATATTGTAAGCAGGAAGTAAGGAATGGCGGCCGACATTCTTTGCGGAAAGCTCTAATTTAACATCCAACCACAAGGACGTGGGCGGACACATTCAAGGAGGAAAATATAATGATTATCAATCACAATCTTAATGCAATGAACTCTCACCGTCAGATGGGTATGAACAACAACTCTGCTGCAAAGGCAATGGAGAAACTTTCTTCAGGTTTAAAAATTAACCGTGCTGGCGACGATGCTGCGGGATTAGCAATTTCAGAAAAAATGCGTGGTCAAATTCGCGGTCTTGACATGGCTTCTAAAAACTCTCAAGATGGTATTTCTTTAATTCAAACTGCTGAGGGTGCTTTAACTGAAACTCATGCTATTTTACAACGTATGCGTGAATTAACAGTTCAAGCTGGGAACAAAGGGACCAATGAAGCTGAAGATTTACAAGCTATCCAAGATGAAATTACTGAACTTATTGGAGAAATTGATGGTATTGCAGGACGTACACAATTTAACGGGAAAAATCTACTAGACGGTTCATATGCTGCGGGTACTGCAGATTTAACTTTCCAAATTGGTGCTAATGCTACACAACAAATGACTTTAAATATTGGTAATATGAATGCAACTACACTAACTGTTGATACTGTTGATGTAAGTGACCCAGCTATGTTTGATTTTGATACTGAAGTTGCAAAAATTGATGCGGCAATTAACACTGTTTCTGCTCAACGTTCTGCATTAGGTGCTAATCAAAACCGTTTAGAGCACACAATTAAAAACTTAGACGTTTCTTCTGAAAACTTACAAGCTGCTGAGTCTCGTATCCGTGATACTGACATGGCTAAGTCAATGATGGAGTTCACTCGTTCGAACATCCTTAATCAAGCATCACAAGCTATGTTAGCTCAAGCTAACCAACAGCCACAAGCTGTATTACAATTACTTCGTTAATTTTAAGTAATAGAAAGAGAGACCTTAGTTTACTAGGGTCTCTTTTTCATGCTGTTTGATTCTTAAAATAATAAATGATTTTGACTAGCCTCAAATAAAAGATTTGAGACTAAGTAGGAAGTTTTGGTTAGATATACGGAGATATAGCTAAAATTAATTTATGGAATCAGCAACAAACAGTTATAATGAACTATTCACCAGCCCCCTTATACCTAGTATAATAGTATTATACCAAGTGAAAAGGGCAAATCATAGGAAACTATGAGACGCAAAGCCATGGGCCTTAACCACTATATTTGTGGATGGTAGCCGGTTGCCGCAAGGAATCATAGTTCTCTAACCTATGAACCTTGATAGGTTCTTTTTTATTTGGACAATTATATAATATAAGGTGGGACTATTGATGGGTAAACAGTTATTTAGAAATGTGACATTTCTAACGCTTTTTATGATTTTATCACAAATTTTATTTCCGATTGCAAACGTATTTGCGTCGTCTAACAGCAACTTACCACCTAGTAATTTAGCTGTTCAACACATAACACCTGATGATGTGAAATTGTCATGGGATTCCGTTTTCGGAGCGACTGGATATAACGTGTATGAAATTAAAGATGGTCAGCTTATTCTACATGGTATGACCACATCAACTAGCTATACTCAAAAGGATTTATCGGAAGGGTCTTATCGATTTGTCGTTTCAACATTAAGTTCAGATGGTGAATCAGGTCCAAGTGCACCAGTTTCTTTTGACATTGTCTATCCAGAAATGATGGCACCAGAAACGTTAAGCAATACGATTAGAAATGGTAACGATATCGTATTAAATTGGGGAGCATCCCAATATGCGGAACAATATCACATTTATCAAATAGCGGGTGATGGTGAAAAGACATTGCTTACGTCGGTAACAGCACGTACTTATACGATAAGTAATGTTTCTGAAGGTAAATATACGTACGCAGTTTCAGCTGGAAATTCTCTATATGGTGAATCTTCTCTGTCTAATCCAGTTCATGTAGAAGTTGTTTATCCAACAATGACGGCACCAAGCAATTTCACTTATACTTTAGCAAATGGTAGTGATGTCACATTAAAATGGAATTCTGTTTCTTACGCGACGGATTATAACGTTTACCAAATCGTTAATGGTGAGAAAGTTTTAAAAAGCACAGTTACTGGTACGACGTTGAAGTTTTCGAATATGTCTGCTGGTGACCATGCCTTTGAAGTTCGCTCAAACAGTTCGCGTTTCGGAGAATCAGCAGAGGGAAGCCAACTCACAGTATCAGTGAGTGACATTATAATGGCAGCTCCGAATAACTTTGAATATATGATTCAAAACATTAATGATATTGTTTTAACCTGGGAAAGCGTTCCATACGCAACAAATTATAAAATCTATCAATTAATAAATGGAGAAAAAGTTTTAAAGAGTACCGTAACGAATACAAGTGTTAAATATTCGTACATGGCTAGTGGCGATTATGATTTTGAGATTCATTCATTTAGTGATCGTTATGGAGAATCAAGTGAAAGTAGTAAAGTTTCCTTGACTATTGAAACTGAAACGATGGAAGCACCAATAAATGCGTCTTATAAAATTCTAAATGGAAATGACATCGTTCTAAACTGGGATAGCGTAGCCAATGCCAACAGCTATAAGGTTTATCAAGTTGAGAATGGAGCAAAGGTTTTAAAAAGTACAGTAAGTGGGACAAGTGTTACATACCCTAACCGACCAGAGGGTGAATATCAGTACGAAGTCCATTCTTTTTCAACAAGGTTTGGTGAGTCACCTGAGAGCCGTAAACTAGATATCTCACTTCTTCATCCTACGATGGAGCCTCCAAAAAATGTAGAACATGTTATGAAAAATGCTACTGATTTTACATTAAGTTGGGATTCGGCTTCTTATGCAACAAGTTATAAAGTTTACCAAATTATAGATGGACAAAAAGTTTTGAAAAATACGTTGTCAGGTCAAAGTGTGACTTATACAAAAATGGCCCCTGGCGAATATGAATTTATCGTCTATGCGTTTTCGCCTCGTTTTGGAGAGTCAAGTGAAGGGACACCAGTAAAGGTAACATTAGACGGACAATCGATGGAAGCCCCAACCGATTTAACGTACAGTATCAACAATGGAAATGATATATCCTTAAAATGGTCTAGTGTTCAATACGCAAACAGCTATAATATTTATCAAGTTAAAGATGGGGAAAAGGTTTTAAGCAGAAACGTAACTGGCACGGCAATTTCTTTTCCTAATGCCGCTGCAGGTGAATATCATTACGCTGTTCACTCTGTATCAACGTTATTAGGTGAGTCACCAGAAGGGGTTGAAGTAACGATATCTTTGGTTCACCCTACGATGGAAGCTCCCAAAAACTTTGCATCAAAAGTCCAAAATGGAAATGATGTTGTCTTAACTTGGGAAGCAGTACCTTATGCTACTAGTTACAAGGTGTATGAGCTTATAAACGGACAAAAAGAGTTGAAAAGGACCGTATCAAGTTTATCCACAATACTTTCTAATGAATTAGAAGGCCAACATACGTATGTCGTTCATTCTGTTAGCAACCGTTTTGGAGAATCAAGTGAAGGAAGTCTGGTTTACCAAGCGGTTGGTTTTCCGGCTATGGAAAAGCCTAGTAACTTCACGTACACAATTGTCAACGGGAATGATATTGCATTAAAGTGGGATGCAACTGCCTATGCAACAAATTATAACGTGTACCAAATGATTGATGGAGAAAAGGTTTTGGTAAGATCGGTAACTGGCACATCAACTAGGTTTAACGATATGCCTGAAGGTGAGTATCATTACATTGTTCATTCCAATAGCACTCGTTATGGTGAATCACCTGAAGGAAGTAAGGTTTCTGTTGAAATTGTTCATCCAATAATGCAGTCACCTGAAAATGTAACGAATAGTATTAACAATGGAAATGATATTGTGTTAAGATGGAAAGCTGCTACTTATGCAACAGCATACAATGTATATCGAATTATCGACGGACAACCTGTCTTAGAAAGAACAGTGACAGGAACAGCAGTATCGTTTATTAATATGCCAGAAGGTGATTATGAATATGTAGTTCATGCTTATAGTAACCGCTTTGGTGAATCACCTAATGGAAGTTCGATATCTCTGACACTTACGTGGCCGACCGTACAACCGCCAGAACTAACTGGAACGGTTTTTAATGCAAATAATATGACGTTAACTTGGCCTGCGGCTATGTGGGCGAATGAGTACCGTCTCTATAAAATTACAAATAATAACAGACAGTTGATTTACAAAGGGACAGCACGTAGCTTCAAAGTTTATAACTTAACAGAAGAAACACACTCTTTTGAAGTTACAGCTTATAGTACACGCTTTGGTGAGTCTACACCATCAAATCGTATAACAGAAACAATTGTGTATCCTATCATGGAGCCACCAGTTGCAAGCTTGAATCTGTTAAATGAAACGAGCGCCAGAATTTCATGGGATTTTGTCACCTATGCTAATGGTTATAACATCTATGAAATCATTGATGGTGAGTCTGTACTTGTTGCTGAAAAGGTGAATAACCTGTCTTATACGATTACAAATATGTCTTATGCGAATCATGAATATTATGTAACATCATACAGTAATTCTTTTGGTGAATCAGACCGATCGAATATCGTCTTGGCAAAATTGATTGTGGATACGGAAGCTCCTGTGACATCAATTGAAGCACCAAGTGATTGGGTAAATCAAAACGTGGTCGTAACATTATCAGCAACTGATGACGAAACTGGAGTTGCAAACACTTATTACTCTTTAAATGATAGTGCTTTTGTTGAGGGAACTACATTTAACATTGATGAAGAAGGTGTTCATAAGGTTTCGTTCTATTCTGTTGATAAAGTAGGCAACACGGAAGAAATTCAAACGATAGAAGTGAAAATAGATAAAACTGGACCAGATACTACATCTAATATTCAAACAGCATGGAGCAAGGAAGCAGTAGAGGTAGAATTAACTGCGACGGACAGTAAGAGTGGAGTTGCTGCTACTTATTTTGCAGTTAATGGATCAGAGTACGATAGGGGTACTACTTTTACGATATCAGAAGAAGGTGAGCATGCTATATCACATTATAGCGTAGACAACGCTGGGAATTTTGAAAAAGTAAATGTAGAGTTTGTGAAAATTGACAAAACAGCCCCAATAGTTTCACTAGATTTAAAAGAAGAATATGCACTAGGAACTGAGCTTGAACTTCTATATCATGCAGAAGACAATGTTTCTGGCATTGCAACTGAAACAATGACAGTAAATAATCACCAATTTGACAATGGTGATGTGTTAACCTTAAATCAGCCTGGTATCTATACGATTAAAGTTGACGTTGAAGATAATGCAGGCTGGGTTACAACAATTGAAAAAGAAATTGTTGTTTATATATTAGCGGATTTAGAAGTTTTACCAAAAGTAATTATTGATAATAAGGGTGTTTTCACTGTAAAAGTGAATCTTCCAGCTGAGTTTAACACGAATCTTTTCGAGCTAGATAGTGTTACCCTTAATGGGAATAAAGCTATTTCTAAAAGTGCTGGCCATGAAAACCAAGCTCAAAAAGGACAGTTTAAATTTAATCGCGAGGATTTCGACTGGAGTGAAAGTGAAAAACTTCTTGAATTCCGGGGGATGCTAGGAGACCATTTAGTTGTAGGATATGCTACTGTAAAGGTGCAGCTAAATAAGAAGAAATAAGAATCTTATCGTTACAGAGGGAATCCAACTAGTTCGGATTCCCTCTGTTTCTCTTCTGTTATTTTTTCTAATCTAGTTAACATTTCAGCATTTGTGACCGATATATGTTAAAAAGGCATTAGGGAGGGCAAATTGATGGAAATCGGTCGTTCATACGCCAGCTCATCATCTTCTTATGTACAACAAAATACGAGAGAGACAAATTACAGTGACAAGGAATCAATTTCAAAGAGTGAAAAGGCGCCTAGTTTCAATGAAGTTGAACAAAAATTAGAGAGTGTTAATTCATTAATGAAATCGAGTAACTCTCATCTTAAATTTCAATTACATGAAGAGTTAAAAGAATACTATGTTACGATTGTTGATGAAGTAACAAATGAAGTAATTAAAGAAATTCCATCAAAGAAGCTACTAGACATGCATGCTGTCATGTTGGATATGATAGGGATTATGATCGATAAGAAAATTTGAAAGGTGGTCATTAAAGAATGAGAATTGGTGGAATAGCTTCAGGGTTAGATACAGAGTCGATTATAAAACAGTTGATGCAAGTTGAGCGTCAACCATTAGACCGTATGTTTCAAAGAAAGCAAACATTAGAGTGGCAAAGGGATGCCTATCGTGAAGTAAATACGATGCTAACAAATTTAGAACGTTCAGCATATTCCTTACGATTAACGGCTGCTTTTAACACAAGAAGTGTTACGAACCCAAGCAGTGGAGCGTTCACAGCCACTGCTAATTCAAGTGTCCAAAATGGAAATTATGAGGTTGAGGTTCAGCAGGTAGCAACAAAAACTAGGAATATTAGTACCGAGAACATATCTGCGGACGGGAAAAAAATTAGCACAACTGGGACGCTAGCAAGTCAAACAGATGCTTTTAAAGTAGATCCTTCAACCTATGATGGACAGTCTTTTACAATTACGACCTATAACGCAAATGGAGATGCCCAAAGTAAGTCGTTTAACGTGGATTCTTCCAAGTCCCTGGATGCGTTATTTAAAGAAATTAACGGTGCGAACTTAGGAGTAAAAGCTTATTATGATAGTGCCTATGACAAGGTTGTTATTGAAAGAACCGAAACAGGTAAATTTACGAGTAGTGCAGATCCAGCAGCGCCACAAATTGAATTTGGTGGGGACACAGGTTTTTTAACAGATGTATTAAAACTTGACCAAGCTTCTGAAGTTGGTGGACAAAATGCTATCGTTAAATTCCGTAATCTATCTTTAGATCCGACTAGAAGTGATGCCCCTATTGAGAAGGAGCAACGTTCAAACACTGTAACATTTGGTGGTATCACTATTAATGCGCAGCAAACGACTAATAATACGTTTGAAACCTTTTCAGTATCATCTAATACTGACCAAGCCTTCGAAAATATAAAGAGTTTTGTTGATAAATACAATGAAACGATTACAAATTTACGAGGAAAATTAAGTGAAGAGCGTTATCGTAACTTTCCTCCATTAACAGACGAACAGCGTAGAGAAATGAGCGAACGAGAGGCAGAGCTTTGGGATGAAAAAGCAAAGAGCGGACTGCTTCGCAGAGATTCAATGGTATCAAGTGTGATTGATAAAATGAGATTAGAACTCTATACACCTGTTGAAACATCAGGGCAATATAATCAATTGACGGAGATTGGAATAACGACAGCTAAGGATTACCGCATGGGTGGTATTCTTGAAATCGATGAAACTAAGCTTCGCGCGGCTTTGGAAACTGATCCTGATTCAGTTTATCAATTATTCAATAATACGGCGGATAAAACGTTAACAGATATTCCAAAAGAAAATAGAACGCTAGAACAAAACCAACAAATTTCATCTCAAACAGGACTTGTCGCTAGAATCCGAACATCCTTAAATGATTCAATGAACAACATCGTTCGACGTGCTGGTAATGAGCACCGGACGAATCAACAATTTACAATTGGCCGAGAAATGGTTTCAATCGATAGCCGAATAAATAATTTCCAACGACGACTTACTCAGATCGAGGATCGTTATTGGTCGCAGTTCACTCGTATGGAACAAGCAATGAATCAAGCTAATGCTCAAGGTGCTGCGTTAATGAACCAACTAGGCATGGGAATGATGTAAGTAAAGGAAGGATGAAATATAATTATGGCTATTAATAATCCGCAGCAAGCGTATCAACAAAATAAAGCAGTAACATCATCACCTGGGGAATTGACACTTATGCTCTATAATGGCTGTTTGAAGTTTGTAAATGCTGCTAAGGACGCCATGAAAAAAGAGGATATTCAAACACGTCATATTAACCTAGTAAAGGCTCAAAATATTATTCGAGAGCTAATGGTTACGTTGAAAACAGACAATGAACTAGGCAAAAACATGCTAGCTTTATATGATTTTATTCTATCTCGTTTAACAGATGCGAATACAGAAAACAGTCTTTCAAAGTTAGGTGAAGCAGAGGAATTGATTGTTAGTTTTCGAGATACTTGGAAGGAAGCGATCCAAATTGATCGGAAGCAACGTCATGGAGGGTAACTCACTCCAACAAGCACTTGATACTCTTTTAGGCCTAACTAGGGATTTATTATCACACCTTACTTTAAGCTTGCCTTCTAATATAGAAGACCGTGAGTCTTATATTAATGAGGTTGAGCGGTTGTTAACGCTGAGGGAAGAGGCAATTCAATCTATTAACAGACCGGCTGAAACAGAAGATGAACGTACAATTGCGAGTGAGATTTTGACATTGAACCAACAAGTAGAGAGTAAATTAAAATCGGATTCGATTCTTTTAAAACGAGATATAGACCAAATGAATTATAAGAAAAAGGTCAATAAGCGCTACGATAATCCATATGATGCCCCGATGAATGAAGGAGCGTTTATCGATAAACGTGGAATTTAAACGAAAAAAGTCAACCTAATTTGGTTGACTTTTTTCGTTATTCGGACAATTAGCAACCACAAATCGCCTCCCCACGTCAACCAACGTAGTGAGGCGATTTCTCAGCTTAAGCTTAAACGACAACCCTTCTCTATTCAACAGGCTCAATTATACCAATCTCACCTAACTCGCCCATCTCAAAGTCAGCTAGCCCTTCGAAATCATCGAGATTTATGTTGAAGTTTTCGGCTGTTTCGATTACTTCTTCAGGAGCAATGATTTCGTCAAAATCGTTAAATTGATTAAATTCGATGGTAGCCTTTTGGGTGAGCATGAGGTTTTCGGTGGATTCAAGCCCGCCTTCAAACTGTAAGGTGACATCTAGCTTTTCATATAAAAAGGTTTCCTTGTTTATGTATAAATGGTATTTCACGTCTGTTAGGTCTAAAATGGTTAACATTTCGCTCATTGGTGTTGTTGATTGTCGGACGATGGCTTGTTGTATGGTATTAGCGAATTCCTCGTCGACATCAGGAAGTATGACGATGTAATGTTCGTCGTTTTCGAGCAGGATTATATTTTTCGAGCGTGCTTGTAAGAGCTTGGCTTGTTCCTCTGGTCGAATTTGGTTTGCTTGTAGAGCGAGTAAATCTTCCTTCAATTCATCAGGGTATTTTACCCACATGTTTTCAATGTTGTCTTTTAAAAAGACGCCTTGATCGGTGTAATAGATTTCTGCTTTAAGGTCACCGATTTCTGGAATGGTCATGCTTGTCTGTTGATAAAAGCTAAAGGGCTCTTTAATGGCGTCAATTGTCTTTTTGACTGTTTGAGTGACTGGTTCGTCTTCATCACTATATGTGACTTGCTCTATATAAATGCTAGTTGAAAAGCTTTCAATTTGTTCGGCTGCTTTAAGCATGTTTGTCAGGATTTCGTCAACCTCAGGCTCCTCCTCTTCGGCTGGAGGTTCTTCTTGTGTCTCTTCTATTTGAGGTTCTTCTTCATTGAGTTCTGGTTCAATAATGACTGTTGGTTCTAAATCATTACAAGCAGAAAGCAGGTATAGCGTCGAAACTCCAGCTAGTAACCACTTCTTAGTCATGATTTTCCTCCTAACTTGAACAAGCAAAAACGATCGAGCTCGTTACGAATGTTCCTATTTTACCAAAGGTGGCCTTCAAATCAAAGAGGAAAAAGACGTTCTTATAAAATGACGCAACGATACCTCCTTCTTTTTTAGGAAAAAGGTATCGTTGCGTCGATGTATATGATGAACAGAATCCCCAGGGGGTGGGGCATCATCACAAGTAATCAATTTGACGTAGGACTGTCAAAG
Source organism: Halalkalibacter urbisdiaboli (assembly GCF_002156385.1). GTDB lineage: Bacteria > Bacillota > Bacilli > Bacillales > Bacillaceae_D > Halalkalibacter_A > Halalkalibacter_A urbisdiaboli. Next base: position 952,062 of record NZ_MVJM01000002.1, on the reverse strand, counting down.
TTGATTACTTAGGAAAAGGTATATAAAAAAGAAGTAAAAATACAGTTTTAGTAATATCTACAACCATTGTATTAGGATATACGGCAGGTTACAACACAAAACTGTAAAAATATAGAAGTTTTTACAAACTATTAACATATTTTGTGAGATATGACGATTTATTCAAGGTGTTCAACGGCATAGTTTCTATATTGTTTTAAAATATCAATCCAGCTTTCATTGATTTTGTTGATGGACCATCCCTTTTCGATTTGTGTCTCTTTGTAATGTACATAATTATAATAGCTGTTAAAATGTAGCCACTCGGAAAGTGTGAGAATTCTATACATCTTTGTCCTCCTACATGTATTGATGCTGTAGTATATGCGTGAATATTGTGAAAATTGTTTGGGTATTATTGTAATTAAAGGGAATGCCGATGAATCAAAAATATCAATTTTTCTTAAAATCGCTCAAAATAGTAAGCGTTACCAATAGGACACGCTAATTCGTCAAAAAGCTACAATGAATGACAGAAACGCGCGATAGAAAGCGTTTGACATTGCTAAAAAGCGCTGTTATAGTGAAAGTGTGGAAATTATCCACATGAATTAAGTTACGAAGGGAATGTGAAAGCATGCAAGGAAAAGTTAAATGGTTTAACGCAGAAAAAGGTTTTGGATTTATCGAGCGCGAAGATGGAGATGACGTATTCGTACACTTCTCTGCTATCAACGCTGACGGGTTCAAATCTCTAGACGAAGGTCAAGAAGTTGAATTTGAAATTGTTGAAGGCGCACGTGGTCCACAAGCTGCGAACGTAGTTAAGCTTTAATTCACATTCCTGGGTAGGAAATTGAATCATAGCTAAAACCATTCAACCCATCTCATTTCGAGGTGGGTTTTTTGTTGGGTTTTATTTTCATTTTTAATACAAATCTACCATTTAAATGGTTAGCTCTTTAGTGGGACCCGTTTCTATGATAAGATGTAAATAACTTGAAAAAAAGATTAGTAGGGTGAGGAGTTCAGAATGAAAAATACAATGATGAAATGGGTCGTCATGTCTATTGTAGGAGCGTCTGTTCTATTAGGAAGCTCGTTTGTTAGTGCCGCGCAATCGGTTCAGGAAAGATGTCAATATCATGCTGAGCCTGGGGTGAATCCAAGCTTTCAAACGATGAATTGTTTGTTAACGGAAACCGCACTTGATTTTGATGTGCCTCCCGAAGTTGTCAAAGCGGTGGCAGAAGGGGAAAGTGGGGACTGGCGCCATTTTGATGAAAATGGACAAGCGATCGTAACAGAGGATAATGGGATTGGCGTGATGCAATTAACGAATCAATCAATCTATAACGAGCAAATGTTGAAAACAAACCTTGTCTATAATATTTGGGCGGGCGTAGAGCTCTTGAGTGAAATGTTTAATCGTAATGATTTACCGAAAATCAATGATAATGAACGAGATATTATTGAGAATTGGTATTTTGCGGTGATGGCCTATAACGGTATTAAACCGGTAAATAGCCCAATTTTACAAGAAACGGGTGAGCGGAATGTTGATGCGTATCAAGAAAAGGTGTTCCGAGTAATGAACACGTATGGATTACTAGATTTAGCAGAATTATCGTTTTCAACAGAAGATTTTCACTACGACCGCAACAGTTCGGATAATATTGAATTTGTAACAGAGCACTATGAGTTTGAGGGGCTTACGAAGTCGAAGCACCATTTCAAAGCAGGTCAGGTGGTTGCAGCGACGACTGATGATGTAAGGGTACGTCAAAGAGCAACAAGTGATAGCTCGATTGTGGCACGCATAGCGAAGGGTGAAGCGGTGACCATTGATGAGCGGTTTATGTATGAAGAGAATGAATCAAGAAAGAATCATTTCGTTTGGTATCGTGTGAAAACAAAGGATGGCGTGACGGGGTACGTTGCTTCGAGCTATTTAGAGCCGAGTGAGGCAAGTCCTTCCCGTTCATTCTCTGATGTACCTAGTGGGCATTGGGCTGAGGAACAGATTCATTATTTAGTAGATCAAGAGATTATTGCTGGTTATGCAAACGGGAAATTTGGAACGAATGATCCCCTTACACGCTGGCAGGCCGCACTCATTCTTGTTCGAGCGAATGGGGCATCGTTAACGAACCGACCAAACCCAGGCTTTGATGATGTGCCAACAAGCCATCCATATTATCAAGCAATTGCAGCAGCAGTTGATGAAGGGTTGTTTAGTGGCGTTTCCAAAACGATGTTTAAGCCTGGAGCGACATTAACTCGTCGGGAAATGGCGGTCCTATTGCAGCGCTTATACAAATTCCCAGCACCAACATCTACTCATCCATTTACCGATGTTCCAAAAGGAGCATGGTATGAGGATGCTGTACATCGTGTGTATGGAGCTGGTGTTGCAGCGGGGATGACGAAGACGACGTTTGCTCCAGTTCAAGAGGTTACTCGCGGACAATTTGCTGTGTTTATGGCACGTGCGATGGATGAGAGCTTTCGATTACGATAGTTAGTAAAAGGTTTTTCCAAAGGGTGATAATGCATCTTTTCGGAAAAGCCTTTTTTCGTTTACTATATATTATAAGGAGATTGGGGGGAGGAAGTGTGGAGGTAACGTTTAAACCAATTGGTGACCGTGGCATACGGGTTGGATTTGGTGATGTCGTTTCTTTGAAGATTCATCAGCAGGTACGACAGCTTTGTCGTAAGCTTGAGCGCGAGCGGCATCCTGGCATCGTTGAATGGATTCCGAGCTATACCGCAGTTACCGTGTTTTATCAGCCACATAAGCTTTTCTATCATGAAATGCAAGCGATTTTGCAGGCGTCTATTGAAAAAATGGAGGATGAACCGCTGCCAGCTTCAAGAGTCGTGCGGATTCCGACGTGCTATGGCGGAGAATTCGGTCCAGACATTGACGCCGTTGGCGGAGAGCTTACGACAGAGGAAGTGGTCGCGCTTCATAGTGAAAAGGAGTACTTAGTTTATATGCTCGGCTTTGCACCAGGCTTTCCCTACTTAGGCGGATTAGATCAGCGCTTGGCTACACCGCGTCTTGCTGAACCGCGGGCAGTGACTCCGGCAGGCTCAGTTGGAATTGCCGGGCAGCAAACGGGTATTTATTCAATCGAAACCCCTGGTGGCTGGCAAATCATTGGGCGGACACCGTTGTCTCTTTATGATCCGTACCGGGAGGAGCCAACGATTTTCCGGGTAGGGGATTTGGTGAAATTTGAGCCGATTACACGGGTGGAATACGAAGAAATAAAAGAAGTAGTCGAAAGAGGAGAATATACGATTCAATGCAGTGAAGGGGATGAGGAACATGCGGGTGGATCTCAATAGTGATGTTGGAGAAAGCTACGGGGCGTTTCAGGTCGGTGAGGATGCGCTCGTTTTTGATGCGATAACGTCAGCGAATATTGCCTGTGGGTATCATGCTGGTGATCATAACGTGATGGCGAAAACGGTAAAGCTCGCAAAGGAAAAAGGAGTGGCCGTTGGTGCCCATCCTGGCTATCTCGACTTACAAGGCTTTGGTCGTCGCTTCATTCAAATGAGCCCTGAGGATATTTATCATCTTGTTCTCTATCAATTAGGAGCTTTATCAGGCTTTTGTCGGATAGCCGGAGTGAAGATGAAGCACGTGAAGCCTCACGGAGCGCTATACAATGTTGCCGCAAAGGAGCGAACAGTGGCAGCGGCGATTGCCGAAGCGGTTGCTGATTTTGATCGGGAGCTACTATTATTTGGTCTTTCAGGGAGTGAGCTTGTCAAGGCGGGAGAGAGTGTCGGATTACAGGTTGCCCATGAAGTATTTGCCGATCGGACGTATCAACAGGACGGGACGCTCACGCCGAGAACAGAAGCGAATGCGATCATTAGTGATCGTGAGCAAGCATTGCAGCAAGTATTGATGATGGTGAAGGAAGGAAAGGTCGCAGCAACGGACGGTACCCTTGTCCCTATTAAAGCGGATACGATTTGCGTCCACGGTGATGAACCGCAAGCGTTAGCCTTTGTAAACATGCTCAAGGAAAAGCTCCAGCAAGAGGGGATAGAGATAAAAGCGGCAGGTGGGCGTAATGGGTGAGGCGTTCTTTCAGGTGTTAAAGCCGGGTTTGCTCACGTCCGTTCAGGATGCGGGTCGCTACGGTTATCAGCAGTCCGGCATCGTCGCATCTGGTGCGATGGATCCGTTTGCGTATGAAGTGAGTAATCGTCTTGTAGGCAATCAAGGTGATGCGGCGGTGTTAGAGGTTACTCTAGCTGGTCCAACGCTGCTCGCGTTAGCGGATAGAGTGATTAGCATTTGTGGCGCAGATCTTTCTGCTACGATTGATGGACATCGTGCCCCGCTCTGGAGCTCGTTCCGAATAAAAATGGGACAACAGCTTTCATTTGGAAAGCCCATGATGGGGATGCGTGCCTACATCGCAGTTCAAGGTGGTTTTGATGTGGAGCCCGTATTAGGAAGTCGTTCTACGTATGTAAAAGGGCAGCTCGGTGGATTGGGCGGACGTGCGCTTGAAAAAGGCGATCTTTTACAAGCAGGGACAGTGCCTTCTCGTGAATCGAGGGGGAGAAGCTTACATCCGGATGCGATCCCTCGCTATGATGAAGACAAGCCGATTCGGGTGATACTCGGTCCTGATCTCGAATCGTTTACGAAAGCGGGAATCGCTACCTTTTTATCAATAAGCTATACTTTATCAAATGAGCTAGACCGGATGGGCTGTCGTCTCATTGGCGTACCAATCGAGCATTCTAGTAAAGCGGATATTTTGTCAGATGCTGTGACGTTTGGTACCATACAGGTTCCTGCGAATGGTCAACCGATGATCCTCCTCGCAGATCGGCAAACAACGGGAGGGTATGCAAGAATTGCTCATGTAATTGATGTTGATCTGCCAAGACTCGGTCAATTAAAACCAGGCCAGAGCGTTTCATTTCAGGAGGTTGATGTTGAGACGGCACAGCGGATGCTAAGAAATCAAGCGTCTTGGCTCATGCTACTGTAGTATTCTACCTACGAAGTTCACAAGCTCGACATATTTATCTAAAAATTTTAAAAATTTAAATTTATTTTGTGGTTTGAGAAGGAATAACTTATGGGTATGTAGAATATTAAGTACATAGAAAAGGAGGAGTTCTTTATGAAATATAATATTCGTGGTGAAAACATCGAAGTAACTCCAGCACTAAGAGAGTACGTAGAAAAAAAGGTTGGGAAGCTTGAGCGCTATTTTGACACAACGCCTGTTGCAGATGTTAATGTCAGAATGCAGGTACTTAACGAGCAACATATCATTGAAATTACGATCCCAATGCCGCAGCTTTTATTACGTGGTGAAGAGGTTCATATCGATATGTATGCTGCCATTGATAAGGTGATTGAGAAGCTTGAACGCCAAATTCGCAAGCATAAAACGAAGGTCAATCGAAAGTTTCGACAAGAAGGTAGTCTAAAATATATGTTTAAAAATGAACTTGAGCCAATTGAGGAAGAGGAACCGATTTCAGATGAATTAGAAGTCGTTAGAACAAAACGGTTCAACCTTAAGCCGATGGATGCGGAGGAAGCTATTTTACAAATGGACATGCTTGGCCATAACTTCTTTGTTTTCTCTAATTCTGTGAGCGGTGGTACCAATGTTGTGTATCGTCGTAAAGATGGGCGCTACGGCTTAATTGAGCCAGAAGCGTAAGTCGAAAAAAGGGAGTGTAACCGATCGGGTTGCGCTCCCTTTTCCTGCTGTTAGATTATCCTAAGTTTGCAAATAAGGGCTGTTCCATTAAGACGGTGTCAATTGGACATTCATCAGCATCGCGGCCATATTGCCATGCCCACACATTTGCGTCGCAGTTAGGGCGACTCGGATTGTAGCGAGGAATTCTAAATTTCGGGGAAGGGCCTGGCTCAGGCTCCGCACTCCAAATAACAGACTGCTCAAATACTCGTCTATTACGGGATACTGCTTCGCAATAGGATTGATTGAAGGACCCTTTGTCAGGATCTCCATAAAATCCAGGGCGATACGGACTATTGTATAAGGTTTCAACCCATGCAATCATCCAGTCGGCATCAACGTCAAAGAAGTGCTCGATGTTTGCAAAAATAAAGCTCCCATTTTCGATGTTCAAACGCCGTGCATGAAAAATTGCGTTTCGTGCAGAGACGGTTCCTGCCCTCGTTCCAAGAGCTTCAGTAAAATTATTATAAATCGGGAGTATCTTCATTCCACGATTGCGAATAAATTGTACTTCCTCGGGTGTTAAACCATCATTCACATTTGGGATTTCACGTAAATAACGACCCCAAAAGTCAGGTTGCCCAAAGTTGTCAACAACACATTGATATAGACCTTCCGTTACGGCTGCAGCTGAATCAACACCCCAGTTTATCGTTGCCATTGTCATCCTCCTCTCCTCGCTACATTATGCAAGGAAAGAAGTGGGTGGGAACGATTTTTTAAGTTTTTTTGGATTTATAGGAGCTTTCACGATGGACCGTATGCTAGAAAAGTGACTAGCACTTATTTTGGCTAAAGAGGAGCGCTTGGAGTAGTCTGGAAGACAGGCAATCTTGCAAGAAAAAAACGACTACCGTCGATTTTTCTTTAGAAACCGCCCAAACCGCGTCTGCCAAGTGCTGTTTACCTTGTAAGCCCCCCACTAAACTGATAAAATATAGGCGATACGCATGTAGCGCCGGCAGCCGACATCAGGAGGCTCAAGGTTTCATAGGCGATACGCATGTAGCGCCGGTAGCCGAAGGTGTTGCAGGAAAAAAGTGAAATGTCTTTCTATGGCAGCGTCAGCCTAAATAGAGAATATAGGAAAATGCTCATGTTTACTCGATGAGTGGACTGAATGAAGAGAGGACGAGTTCGATGATAGGACTATTGAAAAAAGTAATCGGGGATCCGAGTCAGCGACAACTAAAGAAAAATGAACGAATTGTTGACCAAATTGATGGATATGCCGACGAGATAAAAGCTTTATCAGATGAGCAATTACGTCAAAAAACAGACGATTTTAAAAAGCGTTATCAGGATGGTGAATCCTTAGATGATCTTTTACCTGAAGCGTATGCGGTTATCCGTGAAGCGTCAACGCGTGTGTTAGGAATGACACCATATCGCGTTCAGCTACTTGGGGCGATTGCGCTTCACCAAGGAAATATTGCGGAGATGAAGACAGGTGAAGGGAAAACGCTTGTTGGAACACTGCCTGTTTATTTAAATGCGCTTACTGGTAAAGGGGTTCATGTTGTGACTGTGAACGAATACTTAGCGCGTCGTGACTGTGAGACGATGGGAGAATTATTCCGCTTTGTAGGGCTTAGCGTCGGCTTAAATGTTGCCGGTCTTTCCAAGGAAGAAAAGCAGGAAGCTTATTTAGCCGATGTCACATATGCAACCAATAATGAGCTTGGCTTTGATTATTTACGTGATAATATGGTGCTTTACAAAGAGCAAATGGTACAGCGCCCACTTCATTTTGCCTTAATTGATGAGGTTGACTCAATTTTAATCGATGAAGCGCGTACGCCGTTAATCATTTCTGGTTCGGTTGAGCGTTCGACTCAGCTTTATCAGCAAGCAAACTCCTTCATTCGTATTTTAAAAAAGGACGAGGACTACACGTTTGATGAGAAAACGAAAAATGTCCAGCTTACAGAAGAAGGGGTCAACAAGGCGGAGCGAGCGTTTGGCATCGAAAACTTGTATGACCAGCAGCATGTGCAATTAAACCACCATCTGAACCAATCGTTAAAAGCGCATGTAGTTATGCAGCGCGATGCAGACTATGTTGTCGAGGATGGCGAAATTGTTATTGTTGACCAATTTACAGGACGTTTAATGAAAGGGCGTCGCTACAGTGATGGCTTACACCAAGCGATTGAAGCGAAGGAAGGTCTATTTATTCAGCGTGAAAGCATGACACTTGCTTCGATTACGTTCCAAAACTATTTCCGCCGTTACGAAAAGCTAGCTGGGATGACAGGTACGGCGAAAACGGAGGAAGAGGAATTCCGCAACATTTACGGAATGGACGTTATGGTCATTCCGACGAATAAACCAATTGCTCGTGATGATCGTCCAGACTTAATTTATAAAACGATGGAAGCGAAGTTTAGAGCGGTTGTAAAGGAAATTGAAGAGCTTCACAAAAAGGGACAGCCTGTGCTCGTTGGTACAGTAAGTGTTGAGACTTCTGAGCTCGTTTCAAAAATGCTGACGAAACGGAAAGTGCCTCATCACGTGTTAAATGCGAAAAACCACGAGCGTGAAGCCGAAATTATTGAAAATGCAGGTCAAAAGGGTGCGGTGACAATCGCGACGAATATGGCCGGTCGTGGTACGGACATTAAGCTAGGTGAAGGTGTTCGCGAGATTGGCGGTCTTCATGTTTTAGGGACAGAGCGTCATGAGAGTCGGCGCATTGATAACCAGCTCCGTGGTCGTGCTGGTCGTCAAGGGGACGTTGGTTCCTCTCAATTTTATTTATCAATGGAAGATGAGCTAATGCGTCGTTTCGGTTCAGATAACATGCGTGCAATGATGGAGCGTCTTGGGATGGAGGAAGACCAGCCGATCGAAAGTAAGCTCGTTTCGCGCGCGGTTGAAACGGCTCAGAAGCGTGTGGAAGGAAATAACTTTGACGCACGTAAGCAAATTCTTCAATACGATGATGTTATGCGTGAGCAACGTGAGATCATCTACAAGCAACGGATGGAGGTTCTTGAGTCAGAAAACCTTCGTGAAATTGTTGAAAATATGATTAAATCTGTGATTGAACGAACAGTTAAGGCGCATACTCCAGAAAGTGAAGTGCCAGAGGATTGGGATATTGCAGCAATCGCGAACTACTTGAAGGCTCATCTTTTACATGAGGATGACATTACTGAGAAGGACTTAGCAGGTAAGGACCCTGAGGAAATGATCGAAATCATTACCGAAAAAGTAATGGAAAATTACAATGAGAAGGAAGAGCAGTTCACACCTGAGCATATGCGCGAGTTTGAAAAGGTGATTATGCTTCGTACGGTTGACCGTAAATGGATGAACCATATCGACCAAATGGACCAGCTTCGCCAAGGAATTCATTTGCGCGCCTATGGACAAAACGATCCGCTTCGTGAATACCGTTTCGAAGGCTTCGAAATGTTTGAGCAAATGATTGCTTCAATTGAGGAAGAAGTCGCGATGTATATTATGAAGGCTCAGGTTCAACAAAACCTTCAACGTCAAGAGGTGGCAAAGGGAACTTCTGCTCAGCAAAGCTCAGACGGTGAGAAGCCGAAGCGTAAGCCAATTCGAAAAGGCGAAACGATTGGACGTAATGACCCTTGCACATGCGGAAGCGGGAAAAAATATAAAAACTGCTGCGGTGTGAATGCATAATAGGAGAACCCGAAAGGTCTGTTTTGACCTTTTGGGAAACCTTAAATAAAATGTAGGTTAACGAAATTGATGAGGTGTGGAAATGGAATTAGTAGAAGTAAAGCAAGAATTATCAGCAATGGCAAAACGAATCACAGACTTTAGGGGGTCTCTTTGACCTCGATCAGAAGCAAGAGCGAATTGCCGAGCTTGATGAAAAGATGACCGACCCTGATTTCTGGAATGACCAGGATGCCGCTCAAGTCGTGATTAACGAGGCAAATGCGTTGAAGGAACAGGTTAATACATTTATAAAGCTTGAATCAGCATATGAGGATTTGGAAGTGTCATATGAGCTTGTAAAGGAAGAAGAAGACGCTGATTTGCAGGCAGAGCTTGAATCAGGGGTGAAGGAGCTAGCTCAAAAGCTTAATGACTTTGAGCTGCAGCTTCTTTTAAGTGAGCCATATGATAAAAATAATGCGATCCTTGAGCTTCACCCAGGGGCTGGTGGTACGGAGTCTCAAGACTGGGCCTCCATGCTTTTACGGATGTATACACGCTGGGCCGAGCGCAAGGGCTATAAGGTGGAAACGTTAGATTATTTGCCTGGTGACGAAGCCGGTGTGAAGAGCGTGACCCTTTTAATTAAAGGTCACAATGCATACGGTTATTTAAAGGCTGAAAAAGGCGTTCACCGTCTCGTCCGGATTTCGCCGTTTGATTCCTCTGGGCGCCGTCATACGTCATTCGTTTCGTGTGAAATCATGCCGGAGCTTGATGATAGCGTTGAAATTGATATTTCCCCTGAGGATTTAAAGGTAGATACGTATCGTGCAAGTGGAGCGGGTGGCCAGCATATTAATACAACCGATTCCGCGGTCCGGATTACACATTTACCGACAAACACGGTTGTAACTTGTCAAACGGAACGCTCGCAAATTAAAAACCGTGAACGCGCGATGAAGATGATGCAAGCAAAGCTTTATCAATTAAAAATTGAGGAGCAGCAGCAGGAGCTAGCAGAAATCCGTGGCGAGCAGAAGGAAATTGGCTGGGGCAGTCAAATTCGCTCCTACGTATTCCATCCTTACAGCATGGTAAAGGATCACCGCACCAACTATGAAATCGGTAATACAAATGCCGTTATGGACGGAGAGCTTGATGGGTTTATTAATGCCTACCTACGCTCCTCGTTATCGTATGCTACAGAATAATGATAGGCTCTCAAGTCGAATGGACTTGGGGGCTTTTTTTCACTAACCAGCCAAGTGATGAAGAAGTAGATAAGCACTTCTCTGCAAACTGAATCGATCCAGCCAAGAGGACTGAGATGCGTAATCTTTCCGAACGACGGCAAAGGTGCGTCGTTACATTTTCGCGTTAAAGTAATCGCGTTTACAGCTGTCGGAAGGTGGTGCTATACTACGTAATGGTTTAGACTAAACTAGTATGTAAATAAAACAGAGTGGTGGGGAAAATGAATAAAAAGAGAAGACAGCATCATCCGCGTACGGCGCTGATGCAATCGGTGATTGATTATACGTATATTTTAGTTGGTTCGGCCATTGTTGCCATTGCCTTCAACCTTTTTTTACTTCCGAATAAAATCGCCTCCGGTGGTGTAAGCGGGATTAGTACAATTGCTAATTATGTTTTTGGAATTGAACCAGCGTTTACACAATGGGCCTTTAATATTCCATTGTTCGTTTTAGGCATTCTTCTTCTCGGTGGGTTAAAGTACGGGGCGAAAACGTTAGTTGGTACAGCCTTTTTGCCGCTCGTCGTATTTTTGACAAGGGAGTGGTCTGTCGGCTTTCAAGACCCTCTTCTTGGTGCGCTTTTTGGTGGGATTGGGATCGGTCTCGGCTTAGGTATTGTTTTTCGCGCCAATGCTAGCACAGGAGGTACTGATTTAGCAGCTCAAATCATCAATAAATATTCTGGCATCTCAGTAGGAGTTTGCGTATTTTTTATTGATGGCCTTGTCGTCGTGACCTCTGCGCTCGTGTTTGGGCTTGAGCTCGCGCTTTATGCGTTAATTTCACTTTTTGTTACCGGGAAAACGATTGATTTAGTTCAAATCGGGGTAGGATATGCAAAGGTAGCACTCATCATCTCCAATCATCAAGAAAAAGTTCGCGAAAGCATTTTAAACGACGTCGATCGAGGCGTTACTCAGCTTGTTGGCTATGGTGGATATACCTCAGAGGAACGACCAGTCCTCATGTGTGTAGTGAATCAACGTGAGGTCACAAAATTGAAACAAGTAGTCAGACTCGTTGATCCACAAGCGTTTGTCGTTGTAACAAACGCAACCGAGGTGCTTGGAGAAGGGTTTAAACGAACCTAAAACAGAGTGGGTCCGCTATAATATAGTGGCGGGTTATCAAACGATAAAGGAGGATTGAGCATGAAGAAATTTTTACTTACGATTGGCGCAGTTTTTGCTCTTACAGCCTGTGGCGGCGGTAACGAGCCAGCACCAGAGGAAGCACCAGTTGAAGAAGCACCGGCAGAAGAGACTGGAGGCGAAGAAGCAGCGGGTGATGTTGATGCCACAGCGGCTCGTGCAACATATGAGAAAAGCTGTATCGGCTGCCACGGCGGAAACCTTGAAGGTGGAGCAGGCCCAGCATTAGCTGGAGGAGAATTATCAGCCGACGAAATTCAGACTGTCATCCATAAAGGACAAGGCGCCATGCCACCACAAACGAACGTATCCGAAGAAGAAGCCGCAAACTTAGCTAAGTGGCTTGAAATTCAATAAGAAAGAAGCTGTGCCAGTATGTTGGCACAGCTTTTTTTTGGGTAAATGATGATAACTGCCTCAATTTTGATGATAAATTCGAAAAAATGATGATACCTAGCTCATTTTCGCTGATAAATCGCAAAAAATCGCTGAAAGAGAATAGAGGAGGAGTCCTCCCGCAGAAAAGCGCCCCATTTTTGATGATAAAACTGAAAAAATGATGATACCTAGCCCATTTTCGCTGATAAATCTGGAAAAATCGCTGAAAAAGAATAGAGGAGGAGTCCTCCCACAGGAAAGCGCCCCATTTTTGATGATAAAACTGAAAAAATGATGAAACCACCCTCATTTTCGCTGATAAATCGCAAAAATCGCTGAAACAGAATGGAGGAGGAGTCCTCCCACAGAAAAGCGCCCCATTTTTGATGATAAAACTGAAAAAATGATGATACCTAGCTCATTTTCGCTGATAAAACTGCAAAAATCGCTGAAACCGCATGAACAAGAAGCTCTCCCGCTTACTTCAGTGCCCTCCTGCCTCCCCGCATACTCAGCAAACTCACAGATTCAATATTCGCTCAAACTGTACTCTGCTCAGCACCTGCCCCGATAGTACAAACGTACGTTCGCTTTATGAAATGAAATTGTAATAATTTTGTACCTGCATCGTTTTTAAATAATGTTATAATAGATGAGGTTACGACAAAAACCTTTACAATATTTAAGGGTTCAACATTTTGTGTAAAATTGAGACAAGCCTAGTGAGATGAGTTCTTGTCACATTACGTCATATGGTAATAACTGTAAATAACTGTGTAAAAACACCTAGGTGTTTTTGCTTCCATATAGTAGGAGATAAATGATTGACCTTCCTCACCAACCCGGAGTTAATCTAGTTAACAAGGAGTCTAGTAGAGGCAAAGCCTTTATAATGCAAGGAAGTGATGATTCATGATTGAGATGAGAGATGTTTGGAAAGTTTATCCTAACAATGTAAAGGCGATTAACGGGATAAATATCGTGATAAAAAAGGGTGAGTTTGTATATGTTGTCGGGCCGAGTGGAGCTGGTAAATCGACGTTCATCAAGATGATGTATCGTGAGGAGAAGCCGACAAAAGGTGAAATTTTTATAGATGATACGAATCTAGCAACAATTAAAGAGAAGCGAATCCCATATGTTCGTCGGAAAATCGGAGTCGTGTTCCAAGATTTTAAGCTGCTGCCATCATTAACAGTGTTTGAGAATGTGGCGTTTGCGCTTGAAGTCATTGAGGAGAACCCAGCAACGATTAAACGAAAAGTAATGGATGTTCTCGACATTGTCCGCTTGAAAAATAAAGCAAGATTTTTACCAAGTGAACTATCGGGTGGGGAGCAGCAGCGTGTAGCGATTGCACGTGCGGTTGTGAATAGTCCTGAGGTGTTAATTGCTGATGAGCCTACCGGAAACCTTGATCCAGATACAGCTTGGGGGATTATGGACATTATGGATGAAATCAATCATCGTGGCACCACGATTGTAATGGCGACGCATAACAAGGATATTGTTAACACAATTAAGAAGCGTGTCGTTGCGATTGAGGGCGGACGGGTTGTACGAGACGAGGTAAGGGGGACTTACGGCTATGAAAGTTAGAACCCTTAGGCGTCATATAAAAGAAGGTACAAAGAACTTAGGTAGAAATGGTTGGATGACATTTGCATCGATTAGCGCTGTGGCTGTCATGTTGTTTGTTGTAGGTGTGTTTTTACTGCTAATTATGAATATGAACAATATCGCCTCAACAGTTGAAAGCGATGTTGAAATTCATGTGTATATTGATTTAACGGCATCTCCTGAGCAGCAGGACGAGCTACGGGCACAAATTGAGACAACCCCTCATGTTGAAAGCATTGATTACATGACAAAGGATGAAGGGTTAAATGAGTTGATTGATAGCTTGGACGAGCAAGGTGCCGTCTTTGAATCAATACGGGCTGAAAACCCGTTGAATGATAAATTTGTTGTACGAGCCATGGATCCTCAGCTAACAGAGCAAGTTGCAGTGAAAATTGAACAAATGCCTTATGTCGAGCGAGTCAATTACGGAAAAGATTGGATTGAGCGCTTGTTTGCGGTCACAAATTTTGTTCGAACAGTCGGGCTTTTGCTAGTACTTGGGATGATGTTTACGGCGATGTTTTTAATTGCTAATACGATTAAGCTCACAATTGTTGCGAGAAAACGAGAAATTCAGATTATGAAGCTTGTTGGTGCAACGAATGGCTTTATACGCTGGCCATTTTTCGTTGAAGGAATGCTGCTTGGGATTATCGGTGCGATTGTACCAATTATCCTCATTGGGCTTGGCTATTCCTACATTTATGAAAACTTTGGACAGCGAGCAGAGTTAGTCTTTTTCTCATTATTACCAGTGTTCCCGCATGTGTGGAACATTGCTGGGTTGCTTCTCATTATCGGTGCCTTTATCGGTGTATGGGGAAGCATGATGTCAGTTCGTAAGTTTTTGAAGGTTTAAAAAAAAGAGAGTAAGAGGAGAGCAAATCTCTCCTTTACATAGTTTCAGAGGAGGAACGATTGGATGAGGCGAAGAAGAATTGGAGTTGTTTTAGTCGCAGTACTAGTCGCAGTTAGTTCTTTTGGTTGGCGTCCACTTGATCATCTAGCCCAGGCAAATAGCGAGATTAAAAGTCAAATTTCGGATGTCAAGAGTGAACGGGAAGAGAAGCAAGAACAGGCGCGGAAAACGGAAGAGGAAATTGAAAAGCTAGAACGTGAGAAGGAACAGCTTAACAATGAAATTCGCGAAATTGACCATGCAGTTGCAACTACGAATCAAAAAATTCGTGAAAAACAGACTGAAATTGAGAGTGTACGAGAGGATATTGAAGCCTTAAAAGCAAAAATTGTTGTCTTAGAAGAAAGAATCGTTGAACGCGATGGCCTATTAAAGGAACGAGCTCGTTCGATGTACCAAACGGGTGGGACAATCAATTATCTTGAGGTTATCTTAGGAGCGAAAAGCTTTGGTGACTTTTTAGACCGTGTTAGCGCTTTGTCTGTTATTGCGCAGCAGGACCGTAACATTCTTGAAGCGCATATTGAAGATCAGCGTCAATTAGAGGAAGCGAAGGAAGCGGTTGAGGCAGAGTTAAAGAAATTAGAGAATCACCTCATTGATTTAGAAAATTTAATGGCTGAGCTTGAGCAGCAGCGTAATCAGAAAGACAAACTCATGACGCGATTAGAGCAAAAAGAAGGCGAGCTTCACGAGGAGCTTGGTGAGCTTGAAAATGCCGATGAGATTTTACGTCAACAAGAAGCAGCTTTGAAAAAGGAACTTGCCGCTTATGAAGAGCGAAAGCGCCGCGAAGCTGAGGAAAATCGTCGCAGTCAGGAAGCGGCATCTCGTTCAGGACAAGTACACAGTACACCTGTTGTAACAGAAGCTGGTTTCATGCGTCCAGCAACAGGTTCGATTACGTCAACCTATGGGCCGCGTGCCACTTTTGGTGGACGGATGCATCATGGAATAGATATCGGGAAAAATGGCCGTTCTGGTGACGTTCCAATTGTGGCGGTACAGGACGGGACTGTTGTAAGCTCCTACTATTCTAATAGTTATGGAAATACTGTTTTAATTGCTCACTATGTTGATGGTCAGTTAATTACGACGCTGTATGCCCATTTAGAAAATCGTGAAGTTTCTGCTGGAGACAGTGTGTCAAAAGGACAACGTATCGGTATGATGGGAAATACAGGTCGTTCGTTTGGCGCTCATTTACATTTTGAAGTTCATGAAGGTGGATGGAACGGGTCAAAGTCGAATGCAGTCGACCCTCTTAATTATATTCCACGGTAAACAACAACCTAAACTTAAAAACAACTTACCCTAAATTAGGGAAGTTGTTTTTTTTTGTCTAAAGACGTCGGATTTAAAATGTCGTATAATAGAAGTAGTAATTTAATAGATAGGGTGAGATCATGGATAAGACTTCAGTAACAGGTATTGTGTTGGGGGTAGTTGCAATTATTGCGGGGATGCTCGCGAAAGGGACAAGCTTAGGGGTGTTAATGAACCCTGCAGCTCTTTTTATTATTTTTATAGGGACCGCTGCAGCAGTTATGATCGGCTTTCCGGGTGATGAACTTAAACGAGTCCCGAAGCTATTTAAAGTACTATTGAAAACGCAAAATCTTCCTTCGATGGTTGAGTTAATTCGACTATTTGTAAAGCTGAGTACAACTGCTCGTAAGGAAGGATTATTATCGCTTGAACAGGAATTAGATTCGATTGAGGATCCATTTTTAAAGCAAGGATTAAAGCTTGTCGTGGATGGATTAGAGCCAGAATTTATTAAAGATACGATGGAAGAAGATTTGGCTGTGATGGAAGAACGGCATTTGTCTGGGGCGTTAATTTTTACGCAGGCTGGTACATATGCCCCGACGTTAGGGGTATTAGGGGCCGTATTAGGGTTAATTGCTGCACTTGGAAACTTAAATGATATTGACGCATTAGGTTATGCGATTGCTGCGGCTTTCGTTGCGACCCTTTTCGGGATATTTACAGGGTATGTGCTATGGCATCCGTTCGCGAACAAATTAAAGCGTAAATCGAAGCAAGAAATTATGATTAAGAGTTTAATGATCGAGGGTGTATTATCGATTCAGGCGGGTGTTGCGCCACGTGCAATTGTAGAAAAATTAATTGTTTACGCTCCAAATTCAGAGCGAGAAAAGATTAATAACCTGATCAATGAAGGAGAGGGAGGCAATGGCTAAAAAGAAACAGCATCATGAAGAACATATCGATGAAACGTGGTTAATTCCATATGCTGATATGCTGACGCTTTTGCTGGCTCTTTTTATCGTGCTATTTGCGGTAAGCTCGGTTGATGCTGTGAAATATCAGCAAATGATGATTGCCTTCAATGAAAACTTCAATGGAGGCTCAGGAATCATGGAGCACCCAAATCCATTGCCAGAGGTACCAGTACCGGGGGAGTCTAAATCAAAAGAGGATGATGAGGACTTAAAGGCCCAGGAGCATTTAGATTTAAAGAAGCTTCAGGAACAAATTGATCGCTATATTGAGGAGAATAATTTGAGCTCGAAGCTTAAGACGAATTTATCCTCAGATGGACTGCTATTAACGATTTTGGATCATGCCCTTTTTTATTCTGGTAGTGCTGATGTCCGCCCAGACTCGGTTGAGCTTGCAAAAACGATCTCAGAGTTGCTTGTGACGGACCCACCACGGAGAATTGTCGTTGCTGGACATACTGATAATGTCCCGATTAGTAATAATCATTTCCGCTCTAACTGGGATTTAAGTGCCTTTCGAGCGCTCAATTTCATGAAAATTTTAATGGATAATGAAAATCTTAATCCTGAAAACATTAGTGCATCAGGTTATGGGGAATATCATCCAGTTGCCTCAAATGATTCAGCTGAAGGCAGAGCGAAAAACCGTCGAGTTGAAGTGATGATTTTACCGAACTACAATCTAGATTGATTCTGAAAGAGTCTCTTTTATAGAGGGCACAGAAAAAGGGAAAAGCAGAAGGCACTGAAAAAGGTAAAAACCAACCTTTTTCAGTGCCTCTTATTAAGTAGCAATGGCTTCACACGTTGCTCGCCTGCTATGAAAAACCCACTCATAGCAGTAACTCAAAGAAGAAGTAATGGCTTCGCACGTTGCACGCCTTGCTACGGAAAAACCACTCGTAGCAAGGCTTTCAAAATCGGGCAACGGCTACGCACATTACTTAAAGGACACTGGAAAAAGGGAAACCCACCCTTTTTCAGTGCCCTCCTCATAGCAAGGCGTTCCACATGACAAAGAGTCTCTTTTTCATAGGCTGCCAGCACTACTACCTCGAAGTGACCATTCATTCCCTTGTTTAGCAATAGAATATAAAATGAAACATACAGAAGATTTTTGACTTACTAAGGGTCATTGTCTAGAATGGTAGGTAAGCATCAACATATTTCGTACAAGCTATTCATAGGATGTTGGGAGAGATTGTATGAGAGTCGTGTTGACTCTAGATTGGATTGAGAAGAAGCGGGAGTGGTAGAATGAGCAGCAAACGTTACTTAATAATTATTGCGTTCGTTATTGCGCTTAGTATGGGTGGGTTTTATTTTTATTCAGCTTCAGGTGAACCGGAACAGGCGTCAATCCCTACAAGTGGTAGTCAAACGAGCACGATATCTGATGAAGAAATGCTTGAAAAGTTTTCGAAGGCGCTTAACATTATCCAAGAACAATATGTTGAGGAAGTGGACGAGCAGGAGTTACTAGAGGGAGCAATTGAAGGAATGCTCCGCTCGCTAGATGATCCGTATTCGGTTTATATGGATGAAGAAACAGCACAGCAGTTTATGGAATCACTTGGCTCACATTTTGAGGGCATTGGTGCGGAGGTAAGTATGACTGATGGGAAGGTAACGATTGTTGCTCCATTCAGAGAGTCACCGGCGGAAAAAGCTGGGTTACAACCGAATGACCAAATTATTGAAATAGATGGCGAGACAATTGAAGGCCTGTCATTATATGAAGCCGTGTTACAAATCCGTGGAGAAAAAGGGACAACCGTTCGCTTAACGATTGAACGTCCTGGAACAACGGAGCCAATTGAGATTCCTGTTGTTCGTGACGAGATTCCAATCGAGACAGTGAAGGTGGATGTTCTTGAGCACGACGGGTTAAAGGTCGGCTTGCTTGATATTACGTCATTCTCAGAAGATACAGCCGATCGTTTTGCAGAAGGATTAAAAGAGTTAGAAGCGCAAGGAATTGACGGCCTGTTGATCGATGTGAGAGGAAACCCTGGAGGTTATTTGAATAGTGTCGAGGAGATTGGTAAGTTAATCATTCCAGATGAAAAGCCAATTGTTCAAATTGAAAATCGAGAAGGGGAAAAAGTCCGCTACATTTCGACCTTGAAGGAGCGTAAGCCATATCCGATTATCGGTTTAACAGACCGTTCAAGTGCGTCAGCCTCAGAAATATTAGCAGCTGCCTTAATTGAAGGTGGCGGATATGATGTCGTTGGTGAAACGACCTTTGGAAAAGGGACGGTACAGCAAACGATTCAGCTCGGTGATGGCAGTGAGCTTAAGCTATCGTTGTTTAAATGGCTTACTTCTGCGGGGAATGACATTAACAAAAAAGGTGTCGTCCCAACTGTTGAAGTACTTCAGCCAGATTATTTTTACACGATTCCATTATCAGGTGAGGAAACATTAAAGTATGACATGATGAATGACCAAATTAAGAGTGCGCAAATGATGCTCGAAGGATTAGGATATAATCCTGGAAGAACAGATGGTTACTTTGGCGAGCAAACGGTTGAAGCAGTTAAAGCCTTTCAACAGAAGCAGCAGCTTAATGCTACAGGGGAGATTACGGGTGAAACAGCCTCCCTATTGCAACAGCAAATCGTTGAAAAGGTTCGTGAACGAGAAAATGATGTTCAGCTTCAAACGGCACTTGATTTACTAAGTGAGCAGGCTAAAGGCGAGTAACATAAAGGATTTGGCCAGAGCGATGTCGAATAAAAAGGGGTATACCTTAAGCGTAGAGTACCCCTAAAGCAGTGAGCGAAGCCGTTGCTGCTATGAGTGGGTCTCATAGTAAGCAAATGTGCCGAGCCACTGCTTTATTTTTTCTCTTCTAGAAGAAATTAGTTTCGATAACGACTTGGTTTGTCTTGCTTTAAAAAGGACGGTTAAGGTATAACTAAATAAAAGGGCTTGTACAAGATGCAGGCTTGGTTTGTGAAAGGGTTGGAGGCGTAACCGCTATGACTATTGACATCTTAAAAACCATTGTCTTATCAATCGGGAGCTTCTTTGCTCACCCGCTTTTATATATTGGGTTGATTGTCATTTTTTTAATGGCCGGACGAAGAGTGAAGAGGGAACGAGCTTCGTTTCATACACGAGTGTACGGGCGAATTGCAGACCTTGTCATTCCGTTTTGGCCGTCAATTATTACCGGGGTCATCGTTTCAATTGTGACAATAGCTCTTGGACTCGTGTTTACGTTACCGATGCTTATTGTCATCTGTTTGGCTTATATCGTCACATTTTTAACGGCTCAAGTGAGATGGATGTCTCCTGCTTTTGCGTTAGGCGCTGTTTTGCTTGTTCTTGCATTTAAACCATTTGGCGGCTTCCTAGATGAGTATGGTGTATTTTCGACGCTTTATCTTGATGCTGTTCAAATCCCGCTATACTACGTGGCAGTGTTAATTGCACTTCTCGTCATCGCAGAAGGGGTATTAATTCAGAAGAATGGTTCGATTTATACGTCGCCTCATATTCAGCGTAGCAAGCGAGGGAAATGGGTTGGCCTTCATGATGTTCGTCGCTTATGGATCGTACCTGTCTGCTTGTTCATACCAGAAGGAATCATCCCGAGCTTTTCATATTGGCCGGTCTTCTCTTTAGGAGAGACAAGCTTTCAACCGTTAATTGTCCCTTTTTTAATTGGCTTTCAGCAAAGTGTTCGCTCAACATTACCGCAACAGCATATTCGGTTGATGGGACAGCGGGTCGTTGTGCTAGGCCTAGTTTTAGCCTTACTGGCGGTTGTTAGTTATTTTGAACCGTATGTCGCTGTGATTCTAGGTGCAATTGCGATTATTTTTCGTGAGTTGTTATGGGTGCTTGCGAAGCATCTTGATGAAGCTAGACCTTCTTATTTTGCTGTTCGACCGACTGGCTGCGTTGTGCTTGGGATTATACCAGGAAGTCCGGCTGAGAAGATGGAGATTAAAGTCGGTGAGACAATTGTGAAAGTGAATGGACAGCCAGTGAAGGATGAGACAAGCTTTTATGAAGCGCTGCAGCGAAACTCGGCGTTTTGTAAACTGGATGTCTTAGATGAAGCAGGAGAGGTGCGCTTTGCACAAGGCGCTCTCTACGACGGTGAACATCACCAGCTAGGTGTGCTAGTCGTGAGGCAGGATATTGAGCTACAGGATTCTGTTATATAACTTTTGTTTTAGTAAAGGGGCTATCTCATGATGGATGTTTGGCTAGCGATGGTGCTTCCGTTCCTTCTTATGGTTGTAATCACACGCGTCGTGTTTAGTTTACTAGGGGCAAGCATCGTCACGTGGATGGTGATGCTGTTCGCTCTAGGTATATATGAAAAACCATGGTATATAATGGCAATTGGCTTACTTTCCTTTGGGATAGGCGTTTATATTGCTAGGAATATTCTAAAAAGAAAACCAGGAATATAAAATTATGATAGTGATGAATAGTAGTTTTATGATATAATTTTATTAATACTTAAGGTAGCGATGAAAAACTATCTGTATGTGGGCGCTTGAGATAGTTTGGAGCTGGTAGTGCAACCGACCTAAGTTGTTAACTTATAGGGAGGGAATTGTATGCACTCTTCTTTTATGCATATTAGCGATAATCTACTAATTGAAACGTATAAAAAGGCCCAAGAATTTAAGCTAGATCCAAACTTTATTCAAATTATATTAGAAGAAATTAAGCAACGAAATTTAACGCATCTAATAGAAGAACAAAAAAGTGAAACGTAATATAATCGGGCCTGCTGTGGTTAACAGCAGGTCTTTTTTTGATGATAAAGTCGTCAAAAATGATGATAAATTTTAAAAATCGCTGATAAAATCGAAAAAATGATGATAACATCCACATTTTCGCTGATAAACCAATTAAACGAACGTTTATTCGTATTATTTGCGTTCCATATGGTTAGATATGGTATAATGATGCTACCGATTATACGTTCGTGAGGGGGATTTTTCATTGGAACATTCGTTTGAACTTGTCTCAGCGTATCAGCCTCAAGGAGATCAACCAGAAGCGATCCGCGAAATTGTGGACGCGATGCAAAGAGGGGAGAAGCACCAAACATTGCTCGGTGCAACAGGAACGGGTAAAACATTTACGATGTCGAATGTCATTCAACAGGTGAACAAGCCAACATTAATTATGGCTCACAATAAAACACTAGCAGGCCAGCTTTACAGCGAGTTCAAGGAATTTTTCCCGAATAACGCGGTCGAGTATTTTGTTAGTTACTACGACTATTATCAGCCAGAGGCGTATGTGCCTTCATCGGATACGTACATTGAAAAAGATGCGAGCATTAACGATGAAATTGATAAGCTCCGTCATTCGGCAACAAGCTCGCTATTTGAGCGCAATGACGTTATTATCATTGCCAGTGTATCGTGCATTTACGGGTTAGGTTCGCCGGAAGAATATCGTGACCTCGTTGTGTCTCTCCGTGTTGGCATGGAAATTGAACGAAATGAGCTACTGCGCAATCTCGTCGATATTCAATATGACCGTAACGACATTAACTTCACGCGCGGAACGTTTCGCGTACGTGGCGATGTCGTGGAAATCTTTCCTGCATCGCGTGATGAACAGTGCATTCGTGTTGAGTTTTTTGGCGATGAAATTGACCGGATGACCGAAGTCGATGCACTAACTGGTGAAATCAAAGGAGAACGCAATCATGTAGCCATTTTCCCGGCATCTCACTTCGTTACCCGTGAAGAGAAGCTCAAGATTGCAATTAAAAACATTGAAGCGGAATTAGAAGAACGTCTGAAGGAGCTACATGAAGAAGGAAAGCTGCTTGAAGCACAGCGACTTGAGCAGCGGACTCGCTATGACCTTGAAATGATGGCGGAAATGGGCTTTTGCTCTGGGATTGAGAACTACTCAAGACATCTTACGTTAAGAGAAGCGGGAGTCACCCCCTATACGTTGCTTGATTTCTTCCCAGAAGACTTTTTACTTATTATTGATGAGTCGCACGTTACGTTGCCACAAGTACGTGGGATGTATAACGGTGACCGAGCGCGGAAGGAAATTCTCGTGAACCATGGCTTCCGTCTTCCATCAGCGCTTGATAACCGTCCGTTAAAATTTGAAGAGTTTGAGAAAAAAGTCAATCAAATCGTCTACGTCTCAGCAACACCAGGGCCGTATGAAATCGAGCATACGCCAAAGATGGTTGAGCAAATCATCCGACCGACGGGACTGCTTGACCCAACGATTGATGTGCGACCAATTGAAGGGCAGATTGATGATTTAATAGGCGAAATCAATGCCCGTGTTGAAAAAAATCAACGCGTACTCGTAACGACGCTAACGAAGAAAATGTCAGAGGATTTAACGGATTACTTAAAGGAAATCGGCATTAAAGTCCGCTACCTTCACTCAGAAGTGAAAACATTAGAGCGGATTGAAATTATTCGTCAGCTGCGGATGGGGACGTTTGATGCCCTTATTGGGATTAACCTCTTAAGGGAAGGGCTCGATATTCCAGAGGTTTCACTCGTAGCGATATTAGATGCTGATAAGGAAGGCTTCCTCCGTTCAGAACGGTCGTTAATTCAAACGATTGGACGGGCGGCGCGTAACGAAGAAGGGCATGTGATTATGTATGCCGACAAAATCACGAAATCTATGCAAATTGCTATTGATGAAACCGCGCGTCGCCGGACAACCCAAGAGGAGCATAACAAGAAGCACGGCATCACGCCGAAAACGATCCAAAAGAAAATACCAGACGTCATTCAAGCAACGTATGTCGCTGAGACTGATGATGATTATAAAGCAGCTGCACCGAAACAAAAGCTGAGCAAGAAGGAAAAGCAAGCCATGCTCGAACGGATGGAGCAGGAAATGAAAGAAGCGGCACGCGAGTTAAATTTCGAGCGCGCAGCCGAGCTTCGTGATTTAATTTTAGAACTGAAAGCGGAAGGGTGAGCGACATGGCATTAGAGAACATCGTCGTAAAAGGGGCACGTTCCCATAACTTAAAAAACATAGATGTGACGATTCCACGTGATAAGCTTGTTGTGCTAACAGGCTTATCAGGTTCCGGAAAATCATCGTTGGCTTTTGATACGATTTATGCAGAAGGACAGCGCCGCTATGTCGAGTCACTGTCAGCCTATGCTCGTCAATTTCTAGGGCAAATGGACAAGCCTGATGTTGATGCGATCGAAGGACTGTCACCGGCGATTTCCATTGATCAGAAGACGACGAGCCGGAACCCGCGCTCGACAGTCGGAACGGTAACAGAAATCTTTGATTATTTACGGCTTTTATATGCGAGAGTCGGTCGTCCTGTTTGTCCGAAGCATGGGATTGAAATCACATCACAGACGATTCAACAAATGGTTGATCGCTTGCTAGAGTATCCAGAACGAACGAAAATGCAAATTCTCGCCCCACTCGTCTCAGGGCGTAAAGGGACGCATGTAAAAGTATTAGAGGATATGAAAAAGCAAGGCTTTGTCCGTGTCCGTATCGATGGCGAGATGCACGAGGTCGCAGAAGAGATTGAATTAGAAAAAAATAAAAAGCATAGCATTGAAGTCGTGATTGACCGGATCGTCATAAAAGAAGGAGTGCAAACACGAATTGCAGACTCGCTCGAAACAGCACTCGAGCTTGCTGGCGGCCGCGTCCTTGTTGATGTTATCGGAGACGAAGAGCTGCTATTTAGTCAGCACCATGCATGTCCGGAGTGTGGCTTTTCGATTCCTGAGCTTGA
Source organism: Halalkalibacter urbisdiaboli (assembly GCF_002156385.1). Lineage (GTDB taxonomy): Bacteria > Bacillota > Bacilli > Bacillales > Bacillaceae_D > Halalkalibacter_A > Halalkalibacter_A urbisdiaboli. The sequence continues at coordinate 927,350 of NZ_MVJM01000002.1, read as the reverse complement.
GCCGCGGATGTTTTCTTTCAATAGTCCGTACGGGGCGTGTCCGTCCTGCGATGGTCTCGGCTTGAAGCTTGAGGTCGATTTAGATCTTGTCGTACCGGATCGCACGAAAACATTGCGGGAGCATGCGATTGCAGCCTGGGAGCCGACGAGCTCGCAATATTACCCGCAGCTGCTTGAAGCAGTTTGTGAGCATTATAGCATCAGCATGGATGTGCCCGTTGAGCAAATTCCTGAGGAGCTATTTAATAAAATCTTGTACGGCAGTGGCACGGACAAAATTTTCTTCCATTATGAAAATGAGTTTGGACAAGTTCGTGAAAATTTAATTCAATTTGAAGGTGTTGTCAATAACATCGCCCGTCGTTATCACGAGACAAGCTCCGATTATATTCGTGAACAGATGGAAGCGTATATGACGCAAAAGCATTGTCCGACGTGCAAAGGCTATCGTTTAAAAAAAGAATCACTCGCTGTCTTTGTCGGTGGTCATCATATTGGTGAAGTGACCTCTTTATCGGTTAAGGATGCGAAAATCCTTTTTGAAAACATCGAGCTAACCGAGAAGGAGCAGGCGATCGCTCGGCTAATTTTCAAAGAAATTAATGACCGACTCGGCTTCCTAATCAATGTCGGGTTAGATTATTTAGCGTTAAGCCGTGCAGCTGGAACATTATCAGGGGGAGAAGCGCAGCGGATTCGCCTCGCGACACAAATAGGCTCGTCGTTAATGGGTGTTCTCTACATTTTAGATGAGCCTTCAATTGGCTTACATCAACGCGATAATGACCGACTGATCCAAACATTAGAGCATATGCGGAACCTCGGCAATACGCTAATCGTCGTTGAGCATGATGAAGACACAATGATGGCGGCAGATTACATTATTGATATTGGCCCTGGCGCTGGGGTCCACGGCGGGCAAATTACCGCTCAAGGAACTCCTGAGGAAATTATGAAGGATGAGAATTCGCTTACAGGTCAATACTTATCAGGGAAAAAGTTCATTCCCGTGCCGAGCGAGCGCCGAGAGCATACAGGACGTTCATTCACTGTGAAGAAGGCTTCAGAAAACAACCTGAAAAATGTGACCGTATCCTTTCCACTCGGTGTATTCATCGCTGTTACTGGAGTGTCGGGCTCAGGAAAAAGTACGTTAATTAATGAAATTGTTTATAAGTCATTAGCCCAAAAGCTTCACCGTGCCAAAGAGAAACCGGGTCAGCATAAAGAAATCGTCGGAATGGAAGAAATCGACAAAGTCATTGATATTGACCAGTCACCAATTGGACGAACACCACGTTCCAACCCAGCAACGTATACAGGTGTCTTTGATGACATTCGCGATGTGTTTGCGATGACGAACGAAGCTAAGGTTCGTGGTTATAAAAAAGGACGCTTCAGCTTTAATGTGAAAGGTGGACGTTGTGAAGCGTGCCGCGGTGACGGGATTATCAAAATTGAGATGCATTTCCTTCCTGATGTGTACGTGCCATGTGAAGTCTGTCACGGCAAGCGCTATAACCGCGAAACGCTTGAAATTACTTATAAGGGAAAAACGATTGCCGATGTGCTTGAGATGACAGTAGAGGAAAGCCTCGAGTTTTTTGCGAACATCCCGAAAATTAGTCGGAAAGTCCAGACGCTTGTTGATGTTGGCTTAGGCTATATTCGTCTCGGTCAGCCTGCGACGACGTTATCCGGCGGGGAAGCACAGAGGGTGAAGCTCGCCTCTCAATTGCACAAGCGCGCAACAGGTCGGACGATCTATATTTTAGATGAACCGACAACAGGCTTACATGTGGATGACATTTCACGACTTTTACATGTTCTGCAACGTTTAGTCGATAATGGTGATACGGTACTGGTTATTGAGCATAATCTAGATGTGATTAAAACCGTTGATCATATTATCGACCTAGGCCCAGAAGGGGGCGACAAAGGTGGGCAAATTGTCGCTGAAGGAACACCAGAACAAGTGGCAGACGTTGTGGCGTCGCATACGGGGCGGTATTTAAAACCAGTTCTAGATCGCGACCGGAAGCGGATGGAGACACATATTCACGAGATGGAACTACAAAAAAATTAACGATTGAAACCTTTTATCTAATGGGATCGTACTACAATGAGGAAGCCAATTGAGTGTGGTCAAAAAGAATAGCAGCTTTTTGACCCTTAGTACGAAAAAAGGGAGTGAAGACCGTGGAAGAGCGTAAAATGATTTTAAAGATGATTGAAGATGGAAAGATTACGGCAGAAGAAGGGCTAAAGCTGCTCGAAGCGTTAGAGGACGGCAAAAGCTCGGAGCAGCAAACAACGGCCGTATCAACAAACGTGAATTGGTCAGAAGGCAGAGAGGAACGGCAGCAACGGCATTTCTCTTCATCTGCAAGCAAGTTTACTAGTTTTCTCGAAAGTGCCTTTCAAAAAATAAAAGACTTTGATCTTGATTTTAACTTCGGAACATCAATTGACATTGACCATATTTTTCAACATCGCGAAATTTCACCGAAATCACTAGATATTTCATTAGAGAACGGTTCAATCGAAATCATACCATGGGATGAACCTGACGTTCGTATCGAATGCCAAGCGAAGGTTTATCGCGTTAAAGACAGTGAAGAAGCACGACGCGTCTTTTTACAAGAATCTCGTTTTAACGTTGATGCGGAAAAGCTAGTCTTCCAAACAAAAGTAAAATATATGAAAACACATACCGTCGTATATGTTCCGAAAACAAGCTTTGATTTAATAAAGCTTTATACGTTTAACGGACAAATAAAAGGGAAACCGATCGTTGTAGACACGCTTGATGTGAACACGTTAAACGGAGGATTGTCCTTTGATGCGGTCACTGCAAAAAAAGTCATGGCGGAAACCGTAAATGGCAGCATCGAGTTAAAGCAATTGGATGTTCATTTAATTGATGCAAAAACAATACACGGTGGCATCACCTTACTAGGACAAATGCAGGATGTCGACGTCGAAACGATTAACGGCACGGTTACCTATGAATTAACGTCTTTAACAAAAGACGGCTACGCCGACCTTAAAGCAACAACCGGAAGTATTAACATCACACTGCCAGATGCGCTACGTGTCGAAGGAAAGCTAAAAACGAATGTAGGCGGCTTTTTAGTCGATGTACCCGATCATGAAGTCCTATCGGAAAAGAAAGAGTTTGCAGCGAAAAGTCTAAGCTTTGTCGCCCGAAAAGAAGCGCAACCAACGATAAAAATTAATGCGACAACAAACACAGGATCGATCTCAACGAAATAAAAACGTCACGAAAAAGAAAGAGGAGAGGGGTGAAAAGAGATGAAGCGACTTTATCGTACTCAATACGATCGGAAAGTTGCAGGTATTTGTGGAGGACTTGCGAAATATTTTAATTTAGACCCTACTGTCGTTCGAATTATTATGATTCTTTTATTTTTGTTTTCGTTAGGGTTCCCAATGCTGATTGGGTATATCATTGCGATCTTTATAATTCCAAATGAAGAGGATGTGATGGAATGAGATGGATAATTGGCTGGCTTTTGAATGCCGGATTTTTATTACTATTAGCTTCGATGTTTACAGGCTTTTATCTGTCCGGGTTTGGGGCAGCTCTCATCGCAAGCTTGCTGCTATCGATTGTTAATGCAATTGTAAGACCCATCCTCGTCGTGTTAACCTTACCGATTACAGTCGTAACCTTAGGACTCTTCTTATTTGTAATAAGTGCTATCACCCTTATGTTAACAGCGAGCTTAATGGGCTCAGCATTTAACATTAGTGGCTTTGGAATGGCATTACTAGCAGCCATCCTTATTACCATCGTCCAAACTTTGATCATCAAGCCAATAAAGAAGAAACGCTAAGCTCTTTTCAACCGAAAGGAGCTTAATTTAATAGGCGTAACCGAAGAGCGCGCCGGCAGCCAAGCCTGCTTGGCTCAAAAAATGAGGCGTAACCGAAGAATGCGCCGGCCACAAAAGAATAAAAAAGATTTTACACGAGTATGAAATGTTCTATACAAAAACATGCTAAAATAAAGAGCGTAGTGAACGAGTAATCGGGAGCGATAAAAATAGAAAGAGACAGCGCTTCAAAGGTGAATGGCCTTGAAAACTTAGAGTATAATTAAGGGATTATGTCTATTTGAAGTTTTGTTTTTCGAGATAAGGTGGGATGAACATGGCAAAGGTTACAGCGAATGATTTATTGGAAAAGTTTCAATTTGAATTAATAGCCGGCGAAGAGGGTATTTATCGTCCGATCACAACGAGTGACATCTCAAGACCAGGGATTGAAATGGCTGGATTTTTTACGTATTATCCAGCGAAGCGTCTTCAATTAATTGGACGGACAGAACTATCATTCTTTGAGCAGCTAAGTGACCATGAAAAAGAGGAACGGATGCTTAAACTCTGTACATATGATACCCCTGGCATTATTCTCTCCCGTGGATTAGATGCACCTAAGGAATTAAAGGATGCTGCTGAAGCGCATGGTGTACCGTTGATGGGTTCGACATTGACGACGACTCGTTTAAGTAGTCGCTTGACGAACTATTTGGAAAGTGAGCTCGCGCCTGTGACGGCCATTCACGGTGTGCTCGTCGATATATATGGGATTGGTGTATTAATTACTGGAAACAGTGGAGTCGGTAAAAGTGAGACAGCCCTCGACCTCGTCCGTCGTGGACATCGTCTAGTGGCCGATGATTCAGTTGAGATTCGTCAGGAAAATGAAGATACATTAATTGGTCGTTCCCCTGATTTAATTCAGCATTTACTTGAAATTCGTGGGTTAGGGATTATTAATGTGATGACGTTATTTGGTGCTGGGGCGGTTCGACCGTTTAAGCGAATTGCGCTTTGTATTCATTTGGAATTATGGGACCAGAAGAAGGCATATGATCGTCTAGGACTAGAAGAAGAAAAGATGAAAATCATTGATGCTGAAATTACGAAGCTAACCGTTCCTGTTCGACCTGGACGAAACCTTGCTGTTATTATTGAAGTGGCAGCGATGAATTTCCGTTTGAAACGACTTGGCTATAATGCTGCACAGGAGTTTTCTGAGCGGTTAACAGAGGTAATTGGGGAAGCTGATACGGACGAGTTTCATTAATAGGAACAAAACAAGCATATTCCATCATCTTCTAAACAAATATACGAAAGAGGGGAAGCGTAGTGGAGGAAAACATAGAACCATTAAATCGAGTCTTTTTAGAACTAGGTCCACTTACCATTCATTGGTATGGCGTTATTATTGGATTTGGTGTTTTTCTAGGGTATATTATTGCAACAAGAGAGTCTGTCAAAAGGGGAATGCCGAAGGAGACGTTTTCGGATCTGCTTTTATATGCGATTCCGATTGCGATCATTTCCGCAAGAATCTATTACGTCATTTTTCGCTGGGATCAGTTTGCGGATGACCCGATTCGAGTATTTTATATTTGGGAAGGTGGAATCGCGATTCATGGCGCGTTAATTGGTTCCGTCATCACCGCTTATATTTTTGCGAAGAAGCATGAGCTTTCTTTTTGGCAGCTTGTCGATGTTGCCGCTCCAAGTATTTTACTCGGTCAAGCGATTGGTCGTTGGGGAAATTTCATGAACCAAGAAGTATATGGTGGTGTCGTATCTGATGAAGCTTTGAAAACACTTTACGCGTTACTGCCAGACTTTATTATGAACCAAATGTACATTGATGGCGCATTCCGTCACCCGACGTTTCTCTATGAATCGCTTTGGAATCTAGTAGGGGTAGCCTTGCTTCTTTATTTAAGAAGAGTCAACCTAAAACAAGGGGAAATTTTCTTTACATATGTCATTTGGTACTCAATTGGCCGCTTCTACATGGAAAGCATTCGCACCGACTATTTATTAATCGGTGGCGTATTAAAAACAGCTCAAGTAATCTCAGTTGTGCTAATTATCGGTGCGATCATTTTGTGGGTGTATCGTCGCAAACAGCCAGATACGCCACGCTACTTCGATAGAAAGCAAGTAGAAGAAAAGAAATCGGTAAAAAAAGGACCAAAGAAAAAGAAGAAATAAATCGCACCCTATAAACAAAAAAGAGAAGGGAGCGGTTGGATGGGAATTATGAAGAGAGGCCTACGCGTAGGAGTACAAACAACGTGGACTTTAGGTAAAATTATTTTTCCAATTACATTAATTATTACGATCCTTGGCTATACACCCTTGCTCGGAATGCTCGCGAACGGGCTTGCCCCGTTTATGGGAGCAATTGGTCTCCCAGGTGAAGCTGCGATTCCACTCGTGCTCGGGAATGTACTGAATTTATATGCTGGGATTGGAGCTATTCTAACACTAGATTTAACAGTAAAAGAAGTGTTTATTTTAGCGGTTATGCTGAGCTTTTCACATAATGTTTTCGTTGAATCCGCTGTGGCCGCAAAGCTCGGCATTCGCATGTCAATTGTTTTGATCGTGCGATTTGGGCTTGCACTCAGCTCAGCTCTCGCTATTCATTTGCTTTGGAGTGGAGGACAGGAGCGAGCAGAATATGGGCTTGTCGCAACAGGGCAGGAGCCAGTAAGTGGCTGGTTGGCGATAGTCGGTAAAGGCTTTGAGACGGCAGCATTTGGAATTTTACAAATGGCGGCGATCGTCATTCCACTAATGGTTATTGTGCAGTGGATGAAAGAGAAAAATGGTTTAAATCGGTTATCAAATTGGATGGCACCATTTACGCGCTTGCTTGGAATCGATAAAAATACGTCCACCACATTGGCATCGGGGCTTACAATTGGCCTTGCCTTTGGGGCAGGGGTGATGATTCAAGCAGCGAAGGAAGATGGAGTTAAAAAGAAGGACTTGTATTTAGTGTTTATTTTTCTCGTCGCTTGTCATGCTGTTGTTGAGGATACGCTGATTTTTATTCCGCTCGGTATTCCTGTCTGGCCCTTGCTGCTTATCCGCTTGACAACGGCGATTTTATTAACGATGGTAATTGCCGCGGTATGGAAGCAGATGGAAAGAAATAACTTGTTAAAGAGAAAGGAATCAACCTATGAGCATTGACACGATATTATTTGATTTGGACGGAACGCTTATTAACACAAATGAACTTATTATTTCCTCATTTCTCCATACGCTAGAGGAATATTATCCTGGAGAATTCACACGAGAAAAGGTCATTGATTTTATTGGGCCTCCGTTAACAGATACATTTCAATCACTCGATGAAAACCGTGTCGAGGAAATGATCCAAACGTATCGTAAGCATAATCATGCGAATCATGACCTGCTTGTAAAGGAATATGAAGGTGTGTACGAAACCATTGAAGCCCTTCACAAGCAAGGCTTCAAGCTGGCGATCGTCACAACAAAAATTCGCAAGACAGCCATAATGGGCTTAGAGCTTACAAATTTAGCTCAATTCTTTGATGTTATTGTCGGCTTTGACGATGTGGAGAAGGTTAAACCAGATCCTGAGCCGCTAGAAAAAGCGTTACAGGCTTTAGGCTCTTCGAAGGAAACGGCGATGATGGTTGGCGATACACCACATGATATTTTAGCTGGGAAAAATACAGGTCTGCCTACTGCGGTAGTGGGATGGTCGATCAAAGGACGCGACGTGATTCAATCCTATAACCCAGACTATATTTTAGACTCGATGAGTGACTTGCTAGAGATTGTAGGGGTGACAACACGTTGAGTCGAAAAACGGAGCGTTACCCGGTGAAGTCAGCAAATTCACTCTGGCATATTTATCGTACGGTTCCGTTTTGGAAGGTTGTCAAAAATTTTATCATTATTCAAATTTCTCGCTACACCCCTTTTCTCCACGTGAAAAATTGGTTGTATCGCACCTTTTTGCGGATGAAGGTGGGCGACGAGACTGCCGTTGCCTTAATGGTCATGCTCGATATCATGTTTCCTGAACGGATCTCGATCGGGCGTAACACGATTATCGGCTACAACACGACGATTCTTGCTCATGAATATTTAATCACAGAATATCGCTTAGGTGATGTCGTCATCGGGGATGAAGTGATGATAGGTGCAAATACAACGATCCTTCCCGGTGTCACCATTGGAGATAAGGCGATAATTTCAGCTGGAACACTCGTCAACCGCGACGTACCTGCTGGAGCTTTCGTTGGCGGTAATCCAATGCAAATCATAAAAGAATAAGATGAAATGAACGAGGTATCTCAAAAGGTGAAAATTTTCCTTTGGGATACCTCGTTTTTAAAATGGAACGTTGATACAGAGACGTCAAAATGATTTAAGGATCTAGATTAAAGGGGCAGCTATATGAAAATAATAGTTGGTTCATTGTTTTAGGCTTATAAGAAACGAGTATTGGCTCGATTCCATTTCCGCTTTACGCCCTCCCCTGAAATGTATCCTTCTACACTTTCTAACTACTTAAGTTCTTATTCGTTCAACGGTTCATTATCGCTTGCTAATTCATAAATGTTTTACCAAGATTTGGACTTTGTAACCTTCGAACGTTCTATCAAAAATTCCATTAGACGTTAATCGAATAAAATTTTTTATTCTCCATGTAAAGGATATGTCATGCCATTTTTAATTGAAAAAGCTCCTACAATATCCTCACCATTCATAATAACCGTTACATGTGTCATACCTACTCCAAAAAATTGGTTACTAACGTAGAAAAATTCATGACGAAGTTCTTTTTCAAGAAAGTATTCCTTTGAGATATGTTGTACTCTTAGATAACTACTATAAGGTTTTTCATTAAGTTCTTTTTCTGCCAGTACATATGGACCAAAATCTCCACTATGATAAAGAATAAAGAAACCTTCATCGTTAAGAAATGATCTTGCAATTTCGCTTGTTTCTGATAAGTTATTTAAATCATACCAGCGAAGTCCTAATAAACTGCTGATTATTATAATGATGAACAAACCTGCTATTAAAGTAACTTTAAGTTTCATCTATCTCCATCCTATTAGTTGAATTAAACTAATGATTTTTTAACCTTAAATTTAGAATAGAAAGTTAAACATATGATTACAATCGCTATAACTGTTGCTCCTATAATATACATCCCATCCCAATCATTTGAACTTCCTGTTAATACCCACACTTGATAAGGAATAAAAACAATACAAGAAACAAAAATAATTCCCCATAACATTAGAAATGTATTTTTCTTTATTTCTTTTTTAATTGAACCAGCATTTACTTTTTCTATTGCAGTTATCCTTTTAAGAACTGCTAAAAGTGTAACTATTGCTACTACCAAAAGAAATATATTCATTGTAAAACCTCCTCTTAACTACATAAATAAATTATAAACATTTCAGTTTGAAAATGGTATATATTTCAAAAAAATTAACTCTATTCGCCGTTAGCACAAGCAGGATCTGCAACAGCTCCAGTGTATTTCATAAGAAACATACTCTTATAGCTCCGTTTGTTGAATAGCATGATTGGCGTTTTTAAACAACTTTTTTATCATGAAACAAAAGGAGGATGTTTACCGCTTGGAATCTGCAACATAATAAAAAAGTAGGCTCTACGATTGAGCCTACTTAAACATGACCGTTTTCTATGCTAATTTGCTTTAGTTTGATGATCAACCATTTAAAGAAAAGACCTAAACCAATATAGAACGGAAAAGAATAGATGTGTTTCCATTTATACATTTCATAAATATTTAACCACTCGGTAATTGGTTCTAATATAAACGCAAAAACAAATGAGACGATTGTTAAGGCAATGATAAAGGGTTTCCACCTCGTGAAATATTGATAAATTAGCATATAACTAATCGGTAAATGAACAGTATGAATTTCTATTATGGGAGGCATAACGGGCAGTATTTTATTTGGATATTCCCATAGCATGAATGAACTACCAATACAATCAAGTACATATGTTGTTAGTGCCAACATTAACCCATATGTAAGGATCTCCATTATGTTCTTTTTATCTAACATGAGCAGCCAAATACCCAGTAAAGTAATCGTACTAATGATTAAAAACCACCAACCTAAGGTAAATAAATTTTCCTCAAGCCAATAGTCCATATGTACAGCCTTTAACTCGTGCCGTAATTTTACAATCGTATCCCATGAGGAGTGTTTGTCCAATAATTCTCCCTCCTTTATGTTTAGTATGGTTTTTTAGTTTAATGATTATGTAAATTTTTAGGAGTTTATAATTAGGAGCACTTCATAAAAGTTAATTTTCACTATGTATGATTTCGACGGGAGTTGATGAAGGAAGATATGTCATAATCGAGTGAGACATGAAATAGCCATTTTTTTTAATAGTGAAGCAGTCACATTAATGAAAAAGTATTCAATTTTACATCAGTGAAAATATTAAATAGAAAGTAATATTAAAAAATAATAGTTTAATATTCTTTTGAACCCCCTTAAAAATAATTTATTACTCGTAAAGCTAACTATAGGTAATCCTGCCGGGAAGCCATTGGTGATAGAGAGTACTAGTTTCTAAAAAATGCTAATAAAAGCATGATAGTCTTTCTTGGTTTTTAAGTGTATACTTAATTTAGATAATGATGGACGAATAACGAAAGAATCGTTCCCTCATTTGAAAAAGGCAAATCTATCGAAAGGTAGAGACGCAAAGTCACAGACCTATGGTGGATTCTACGGTGGCTGGACTACCAAATGAAAAATCGCGAAAAGACTCACATTTCATCGAGTTAACTCAAGATTTTTCCTTACAGAAAACTGTTATGGAGGGATTTATTAATGTCAAAGAAAGATGTTTCATTTAAGAAGGTTCGTAAGGCTTTAACGACGGGTGCTGTTGCGACAGTTTTCACGTTATCTTTAACTACGCAGGCTTTTGCGGATAATCATGACACAGAAGAAGTAGTTCAAGAAGAGCAAACTGCTGAAGAAACAACAGATTCTACAGAGGAATCAACAACTCAAGAAGGTGAAGCAACAGAAACAACACCTGAAGAGGAGTCTACTGAAGGTACAGATGAGGTAGTGACTGAAGAGCCGGAAACAGAAGAAACAACTGAAGAAGAGGATGTACAGCCAGAAACGGAAGAGTCGACTGAAGAAGAGGATGTACAACCGGAAGCAGAAGAATCAACGGAAGAAGAAGTAACTGAAGATACTGAGGAAGATGCACCTTCCCTTTTACCTGGTGATTTCTTCTATTTTATGAAATCGTTAATGGAAAATGTACAACTTGCTTTAACGTTTGATGATATTAAAGAGGCTGAATTATTAGCTGCTTTTGCAGAAGAACGTATTAAGGAAGCAGAAGCGTTATTTACTCAAGGTGAAGAAGAGATGGCTCATAAAGTTCTTCAAGATGCGATTGACCAACAAGAGCAAGCATTAGAGAAATACGAGCAATCACAATCGACTGAAGAGGACGAAACAACTGAAGAACCGACATCTGAAGAAGAAGGTGAAGAATCAGCTTCTGAATCTGAAGAAGTAGTAGAGGAAGTTGATGAAGAAGTAGTGCCTGTTGATAGTGTTGAAGAAGAGCAGGATTCAGTTGATTCAATTCGTGAAGCGCTTGAAGCGAAATTTTCGGCTAATATCCTAGCATTACAAGCAGCATTAGAAAAAGTAGAAAATCCGAGAGCGAAAGAAGCTCTTCAAAATAATATTGTCAAAGCACAAGAGAAATTAGAAAAGAAAATCAACAAAAAGTTAGCTAAGTTGGAAGAAAAACAACAAAAGGCTGACGAGGAACGTGCTGAGCTAGAGGAAAAGTTAGAATCAGGTGAAATTGGTGAAGAAGAACTAAACGAAGAGCTTGCTGAAATTGACGAAGAGTTAGCAGAAGAACAAGCTGAAATCGTTGATGAGCTCAACGAAGAAGTAGATGAAGTCGTAGAAAAAGCTACTGTAAAAGCTACTGAAAGCAGCAAAGAGCAAGCTAAGAAAGAAGCAAAGAAAGAAGAAAAAGCAAGTAAAAAGGCTGAAGAAAAACAACGTGAAGCTGTAAAGAAGCAAGAAGAACAAGCTAAAAAAGCAGAAGAAAAGAAACGTGAAGAAGCCAAGAAGCAAGAAGAAAAGAAACGTGAAGAAGCACAAAAACGTGCTGAAGAAGAACGTGAAAAAGTGAAGAAGCAAGAGGAAAAGGCAAAAGAAGAAGCCAAGAAACAAAAAGAAAAGAAAAAAGATAAAGAAGTAGAAGAAGACGAAGACGACGAGTAATAGCAATTAAGAGTAGGACTAGCTCCTACTCTTTTTTTATATTGTTAATAATTCCTTATAGAATTTGAAGTGGAGTTTTAATGCGGTCAATTGTTTTGAATATGACTTAAGGAGGATGAGCATCACTAACGTAGACAGTATCTACTAGGGTGCTTTTTTTTACGCATCAAATAAGAGCTTTTCTAAAGATTTCGTTTCTACCTTTAAAGGATCTAGAAAATACATTGACTCAACCCCAAAACCATCCTACAATGAGACTATAAAGAACCGACTGGTCAGTCAGTTGTTTAGGATGAAAAGGGGAGAAATGATGAAAAAGGTCACGATGCTGGATGTCGTAAAGTTTTTTAGTGTGATAGTACTGTTAACGGTCATGGGCTGTAGCCAGACGGAGGACGCGACAGTTGATGTCGTTCAGGAAACGCCTGTTGCTGTAGCGAGCGCTGTAACCGGGTCTTTAAGTGGGACGAATCAGTTATACGGTGAAATTGTTGCCGGTTCAACGATTGATATTACTCCAAAAGTCACAGGTGAAGTCGTTGAAGTGCTTGTGAAAAAAGGGGATAAGGTAGAAAAAGGACAAGTGCTGGCACGTGTCGATCACTCGGCTCAGGAGCAAGCATTAAAGATGGAGAAAGCGACGTTGAAGCAAGCGGAAAGTGCGTATCAACGCGCGAAAAATGGTCTTGTTCAAGCAGAAGGGAATTATAAGCAAGCGTTAGCGAGTAAGAAGCAAGCGGAAGCTAGTTTAAAAGAGGCAAAGCAAGGTAGACAGCATAACATTGATAATGTCGCGATAGAATTAAAGAATGCCGAAAAGCAGTTAAAGGAAGCAAAGAACAACGTAGAGCGGATGAAGGAGCTTTTTGATGCAGGACAAATTACGAGAGCGGAGTATGAGGAAGCAGTAGCGGTCAGACAACGGGCTCAATCCGCATACGACCAACTTCAATTAAGCATGAATCAAGCTTCGAGTGAACTCTCGATTGACTCGGTAACAGCGTCAGTCGAGCAGGCAGAGGTTGGAGTTGAGCTTGCACAGGCAAGTGTAACCGATGCTGAGCTTAGTGTGAACGATGCGAAGGTTTCTCTTGAGCAAGCTCAGTTATCCGTCGACAACGCAGAAGATAGTCTTGGTGATTATCAGATTAAGGCGCCGATGAGTGGGGAATTGGCTTCCTTTGATGTACAAGTTGGTGGATTCGCCTCAACACAATCACCAATCGGAAGGCTCATTTCAACTAGTGTCGTCCATGCGGTTGCACAAGTGACGGCTGAGCAGCTCTTACTCTTTGAAATAGGGGATAGCATTGCTGTCGACGTTGCAGGGATTACCGAGGACATTCAAGGTGAAGTGTCCTATATTTCACCAACGACAAATGAATCAGGGCTATTTACCGTTGAGGTTGACATTCAAAATGACGTCAGCAACATCCGCCCAGGTATGGTTGCGACGTTAACGATTGAAGAAATACTCGTCGAAGATAGTATGATTATTCCGACCAAGTCTATCGTTGAACGTCAGGAAGAAACGTTTATTTTTGTAGTAGAAGGTGATCAAGTCGTCCGGAAGTTAATTGATGTTGTGTGGTATGACACGGAGTTCACGGCTGTGACAGGTGATATTGTCGATGGGGATGTTGTTGTTACGAAAGGTCAAAACCTTCTCGATGATGGTGATTTAGTCAGAATCATAGAGGAGGATAAGTAACGTGAAATTAGTAGAGCTATCCGTAAAACGACCAGTTGGTGTGATCATGTTTGTCATTGCGGCTCTCATCCTCGGTGGAATGTCCCTGAAGAACTTAGCGATTGATCTTTTTCCGAAAATGGACATTCCGGTTGCGGTCGTGACGACGACATATGACGGGGCTGCGCCGCAGGAGGTTGAGCAGCTTGTTACAAGACCGGTTGAGTCGGCACTCGGGTCAATTGAAGGGGTGACGATGGTTGAATCAACCTCTTCGCCGGGAGCATCCCTTGTGATTATGCAGTTTGATTGGGGTCGTGAAATTGACGAGGCGATGAATGATATTCGTGAGCGGATTGATCAAGTCGCGGGAATACTGCCAGAGGATGTGGGCCGGCCTTCGATTTTACGAATTGATCCGCAACAAACACCGGTAATGTGGGTCGGGATTTCAGGCGCTGCCCCAGAAAAACTTCAAGTGCTTGTCGAAGAGGAAATTGAACCAGCGTTTGAACGTGTTCCAGGTGTGGCTTCAGTCGGAATTGAAGGTGGGAAGCAGCGCGAGATTTTAATTGAGCTCGATCGGGCCAAGCTCTTAACCTATGGTTTAACTGGGTCTAATGTTGTGCAAGCGATTAGTGGCGAAAATAGCAATGCTTCAGCCGGGAACTTGACGCGAGGAAGCCAAGATTTACAGCTTCGGATTGTTGGGGAATATTCGTCGATTGCCGATATTGAAAAAACACCGATTCCGCTAAACACAGGTGGAAGCGTCAAGGTTTCCGATGTGGCAACGGTTAATGATACGTTTAAAGAGCAGGCGCTGCTTTCCCAAGTGAACGGTGAAAATGCGCTCGTCTTATCGATTATGAAGCAATCAGACGGCAATACAGTTGAAGTCGCTAATGGTATGCATAAGGCGATTGACCGTCTGCAAAAGGATTTACAGCGTGATGGCCTCGAGCTGTCTGTCGTATTAGATACATCACAATTCATTAAACAATCGATTAGTAGTGTCGTGAACAATATGTTGATGGGGGCGGTGCTCTCCGTCGGGATTCTTCTCTTGTTTTTAAACAGCATTCGCACGACGCTTGTGATCGGGTTAACGATTCCAATTGCGATTATTTCAACGTTTACTCTAATGTATTTTACAGGGGAAACGTTAAACATTCTGTCGATGGGCGGATTGGCGCTTGGAATTGGAATGATGGTTGACAGTGCGATCGTTATTTTAGAAAATATTTTTACAAAGCTCCAAAAGGGCTACCCGATTCGAAGGGCTGCCATTGAAGGGGGACGTGAGCTAGCACCGGCCGTGTTTGCTTCGACGATGACAACGGTCGTCGTATTTGTTCCCATTGTATTCGTTGAAGGGCTTGCTGCGGAAATCTTCAGTCCGCTCGCGTTAACGGTTGCCTTTTCATTATTTGCATCACTTGTTGCAGCATTAACGCTCATCCCGATGCTTTCGTCGAAATTATTAGGGAATACGAAAGTATCATTTGACGGGGAAGACAATAAAGGGTTTAATAAACTATTAAATAAAGTAGAAAATCGCTACAGCCGTTTATTGCAACGGGCTCTTCGTTTGCGAAAAACAACGCTAGCTATCACCGGTGCTTTAATCGTTGCCAGTTTGGCGCTTGTGCCGTTTATTGGGACGGCCTTTATTCCAGGATCAGACCAAGGTCAAGTAACGATTAGTGTTGTTGGTCAAACGGGTTCAACGCTTGACGAGACGAAGGACATTGTCCAAAAAATTAATGGCGTAATGGAGCCGCTGGCCGCTGCGATTGACACGAGCTATGTGTTAATTGGTGGGAGCAATGATGGGATTAGCGGTGGCTCGACGAATGAAGCGAACTATACGATCCAGCTTGTTCCGCCAAGTGAGCGGGATATTACGACAGAACAATTCCAAAAGCAGCTAAGTGACTCGATTGTCGATATTCCTGGTGCAGAAATTACTGTTCAAGGGGTAGAAGCAGGCTTTGGAACAGGTTCACCGATTCAATTAAACATTAGCGGCTCTGATTTAGCGGTGCTTGAGGATTTAGCGCAGCAGGTCATATGGGCGGTTGAGGAAGTTGACGGCACAGTGAATGTGGAAAGCACGGTTTCAGAAGGGCGACCAGAGCTACAAATTGTGGTGAACCGAGATCTTGCCGAATCGTATGGTCTTAGCTATCAACAAGTGATGAGCGAAGTCGTGCTCGGCTTTAATGGTCAGCTTGCGACACGGTACCGTTCGGACGGTAGTGAATATGATGTTCGAGTGATTTTACCAGAGGAAGAACGAAAAACGATTCGGAACCTAGAAACAATGGTTGTCCGCTCCGCACGTGGGGTAGACGTGCCGATTAGTGCAATTGCTGAGTTAAAGCAAGTCCAAGGACCGACAGAAATTAACCGAAGCAATCAGCAAAGACAGGTTCGGGTGACGAGTGACATTGATGGCAGAGACCTTGGAAGTGTCACCAATGACATTCAGCAGCGTATTGATCGAATGAATTTGCCAGAAGGCTACTCGGTTGTTATGGGTGGAGATGCCGAAGAGATGGCGGAATCGTTTACGCAACTAACGTTAGCGTTACTGCTTTCCATCTTTCTCGTCTACCTAGTAATGGCCGTTCAATTTGAATCATTTTTACATCCGTTTACGATTATGTTCTCCCTACCGACGACGTTAATCGGGATATTAGTTGGACTGTTTGTCATGAATGAACCGTTAAGCATACCGGCCTTTATTGGGGTCATCATGCTCGCCGGGATTGTTGTGAACAATGCAATTATTCTCGTGAGCTACATTAATATTTTACGAGAACAAGGAATAGAACGTTATGAAGCGATCGTTGAAGCAGGCCGAAGTCGGTTACGTCCGATTTTAATGACAACCTTAACGACAGCGTTAGCGATGGTACCACTTGCGCTTGGAATCGGTGAAGGGGCTGAGGCACAAGCACCGATGGGCGTTGTGATTATTTTCGGGTTAAGCTTCTCGACGGTGTTTACACTCGTTCTCATTCCAGTAATGTATACGATGCTAGATGATTTCTCAAACTGGCTGAAGAAGAAGAGAACATCAACGTTTTCGCGGAGAAAGCGTCAAAGAACAGGGGATGTGGAACTTGCAGAAAAAGGAGAGCAAACGTGATCTGATTTTGCAATCAGCGCTTGAGAACTTTGTAGAAGAAGGCTATGAACGAGCGACGATGCAAAATATCGCCAAGCGCGCAGGTGTCGGCAAAGGGACAACCTATGAATATTTCCCGAGCAAAGAAGCGTTGTTAGGAGAAGTATTAATTACAGGGATTAATCGCGTCATCGATGAGCTGATGGCCGAGCTAAGAACACCGGGAACCGTTCAAGAGAAAGTTACCCGAATGTACCGGAAAAACTTAGAGCTATTTCTGGCAAACACCGCCTTGCGCGAAATTATGCTCAACGACTTTGGGAAAATCCCACAAAGCATTCATATGCAATTGCTAGATAAACAGTTAGCGATGGTGAATTTGATGGAAGCTGTTCTTGAGGAAGGAATGAACACAAAGGAAATTGCAAACGTCCATCCGCGCGTTGCGGCTTCCGTCATCCTGCACGGATTAAAGGTTATCTACACGTACCAAAGCAAAGAGGATGAATCGTTAGATGAAGCGCTTGATCATCAGCTCGAAATTGTCTTTGGCGGATTGCAATTAAAAGAATAGAAATAAAGGTGCCCACAAGTTTATTGTGGGCATTTTTTTTCGTGATTGTAGATCAACTATTCTTGAATCAATATACCTACATCATTTACCTTTCTTTAGTAGCGGGGAACTCCCCCTATATGAGCTTGTTAATTCGTTTTGTTTTGATAGAATCAGAAAAAATAGTACGTCTCTCATACGAAAGTAGGGTGGATAGTATTGAAAATAGAGGACATTTTCCTTGTATATCCATTGATTTTTTTTGCAAAATAAGAATTATTTCTTCAAAATATGTAAAATTATGTTGAAATTAAGTGATAAATAGACTAACCTAGTAAAAGTAATGTTAATATCATACGAATTTCCTATACGAAAAGGCAAAGCTTCTGAAAAGAAGTGACGCAAAGCCATGGGTCTAACGTCGAGCGAGCACTTGACTACGATTGCCAGGTTACCGAATGAAGCAGGATACTCATATTTGGAACCCTACTTAACGTAAAAAAGGTAAACGGCCAATCGAAACCCTTATGTGCTTTTTAGACATGAGGTTTTTTTTGTTAGTTAAAGTGAACATTTCTAGCAGTCGTTTAGGAGTTTGAACATTAAGGGGGAATATTTATGAGTGTCGTTATTCGAAAACGCTTTAAACAAACAATGGCAATCATTCTTTCATTAGTCATGATTGTCACATCCTTTACTATGTACCCTAGTATCGGAAATGCTGCAGCATACAACAATTACTACGTAAATCCTACATCATTGGAGGACCAGTATCCTACAAATGATTGGTTTAGTAAGCTTGAAACACCTAATCCAAGCTCATTCGTGAGTCCTACTAAACCGAATCCTCAAAATCCGCTTGAATCGGTTCAACCACAACAAAATTCTAATGTTGGAAATCTGACCTCAAGCACACCTTCTATTTCGAATGCACCAATGCCTATTTCAGGGAATGCCTATAATCCTCCTATTGAGGAAGCAACCGGCAAACTTTCTCTTGAAGAAATAGATTTGTCACTTCCAGAAATTAATTATGGGATTGAAATTAAGAGAACCTATGAAAGTGGTAGTAAAGAGCAAGGCCCTTTCGGTAAAGGATGGCTTTACCCTCTAGAGGCGAAGCTTACCTTGCATGCCGAGTTTCATATGAGTGAATTCCGTATAGATGGTAGCACTCAGCCATTTGAATTTGTTATGGAAGATGAAGAAGCGTTTATTACAAGCTATGATGGTGATGAGTTAATCAACTATGAGCTTGATAAAGGTTACTATCAAGTATCAGAAAATGGAGATACGTTAAAAAGACTCTCTCAATATGAATATGAAGTAAGTACAAAAGAGGGCAATACTTATACATATTATGGATACGAAGCCCCATGGAGAGATAATCAGTCTCCAATTGAAGGGCGGTTGATTAAGCAAGAAGACCGTTATGGAAATGAGATGACATTTGCTTATAATGATGCTGGACAAGTCTCAAAGATTACAGATTCGGTTGGGAGAGTCGTAAAGCTAGCATGGACGGGAGATGTTATAACAGCCATAACTGGGCCAGAGGGAGACACGATTGAGTATCGATATGATGGTCAACAGCGTCTCGTTGAAATCATTTATCCAAATGGTAGTACAACAAGCTATCGATATGACTCTCAACATCGTCTAACAGCGATTGTCGATGGAGAAGGAGGAGTCTTTCATTTTACGTACAATAATGATGACCAAGTAACATCGGTTAGTAGTCCTGAGGATACGACGCTTTACGAATACACCTATTCTACAAATACGATCGAAAAGAAGAACCTGTATGGTGACAAGTGGATCTATACGATTGAAGATAAGCAGATAGTTAAAGAAGTGGACCCATTAGGAAATGAAATAAGCTATACCTATGATGATAAGGATCAATTACGATCTGTTCACACTAACAGTGGTCAAACCTTTTATGAGTACGACAGTGAAGGTAGGAAAACCGCAGAAACATTACCAACTGGAGCCGTCATTAAATACGCTCATCATGACACATGGAACTCACTAAGTAGCATACTTAATCAACAAGGAAAGACAACATTTGACTACGATTCAAAAGGAAATGTCATTAAACGAACCAATGCGAAAAATGAAACCATTCGTTACGGTTATAAAGAAAATGGACAACGAAAGTGGGTTGAAAGTGGGTTACAAAATCGGACAAATTTTGAATATGACGCGGAAGGAAATATTTCTAAAGTCAAACGCCCTCTTGGAATCGAAAGAGAATTTGCCTATGACAAACGAGGAAGACTAACGAAAGAAACAAGTGTAAATGGGCAAGAGACTTTATACGATTATGATAAGGCAGGGAATCTAGTTCAACGAGATTTAGGCAACGGTATTGTCTATCACTATAAATACAATAATAATAATCAAATTACGGAAATCACTAATCCTCATGGGGAAAAAGAAAGCTTTGCTTATGATCGTTTCGGAAACATCACTCAGCATACGGATGCTCTTGGAAGAGTCTTTACATATCACTATGATGTGCTAGGACAACTCCTAGAAGTGAAGGATCCTTCCGGGCAGGTCACTAAAATGACAAGGGATGCTTTAGGACGAGTTACAGACATCATGTCCCCGCATGAGACGATTCACTACGAATATGGTCCTCATGGGATTGAAAAAATTAAGGATCATCAAGGGACGTATGAATATCAATACGATGATACTGGACAACTAAAGGCCATCATCGATCCGCTTAAGCGAATGATGCAATACACCTATAACGGAAAAGGTCAAGTCAAATCGATTGAAGATGGGTATGGCAGAGTAACGACATATACGTATGATGAACTAGGACGGACGAAAACGGAAACGATGCCTGATGGTCAAACAGTCTCTTATTCTTATAATGAAGAAGGTAGACTCACTGCACAGCATTTACCAGATGGAACGGAAATCACCTATGAATATGACGAAGTCCAAAGACTGCTCAAAAAGGTAGACCGTGACGGAACGAGTGAAGAATACCGTTATGAAGATGGAAGCATGCAGCCTAAGGAAAAAATCAATGCTTTAGGAGAGTCTACTTTTTTCGAGTATGATGATTTCGGTCGACTCACACAACAGACAAACCCAGATGGTGGAACTCTTACGTACAAATATGATGAACTCGGCTTGATGACCTCTGTCACCGACCCGTTAGGTCATTTAACAACCTATGAGTATGATGTAGTTGGACGTGTGTCTAAACAAACGAATCCAAAAGGACTAACGAAAGAATACAAATATGATATTCAAGATCGCTTAGTCTCTCTTCTTGATGAAGGAGGCCGTACACATAAGTGGGAATATGATGACGAAAACCGCATGGTTCGATACATTCGTCCTGACGGAATAACGATAACAAATGAATATAATAACAGATCTCAGCTTTCGAAAACAATCAATGGTCAAGGGGAAGAAACGACCTATGAATATGACGCAGGTGGAAGACAGGTTGGAGTAATCGATGCTCTCGGGCAAAAAACGAGCATTACGTATAATGACATCGATTTACCAACTGAGATTGTCAGACCAGATGGCTCAATCTACACCTATCAATATGATCAGGTCGGTCGTCTAGTCGAAATTCAAAATCCATTAGATCATAAAGTTGTTATGCACTATGATGATTTAGGCTATTTGGTAGAGGTGGAGGATGAGCTGACGGGATCAACATCTTTTACATACGATGATGTTGGTAGAAAGATCAGTGAGACCAACCCATTAGGCTCTACGATGCAATGGGAGTACGATGCATTGGGTCGTGTAACAAAACAGGTGTCACCATTAGGTCATGAAACCTCATACATGTATGACAATGAAACAGGCTTACAGCAAATACAGTTAGCCAATGGAGCCGTTTATACATTTCATTATAACGAGCTCGGTTTATTGACGAAGCGAATATTACCTAATGAAGGCGAATTTGAATATGAATACGACCCACGAGGATTTCTAGTTAAAGAAGTGAATCCACTCGGATATGAAACTAGCTATCACTATGATGAGGTCGGCCAATTACGTACAACGGTTGACCCACTAGGGCAGGAAACAGACTTTACGTATAATAATGCAGGCTTAGTACAACAGGAAGTGAACCCTCTTGGGGAGACAACGACCTATACGTACGACAAAGCAGACCGAGTCATCGAAGTAGAATTTCCTGATGGGACATCAAACAAATTTGATTATGACTCGTTGGGAAGACCAGTTGTCGTAACGGATGAACTAGGTTATGAGACAAGCTATGCATATAATCCACTCAGTTATGTGACGGCAATAACAGATCCAGTCGGACATGATTCATTCTACGAATACGACGCACTAGGTCGCTTGACGAAAGAGATCGACCGTAAAGGACATGAAACGACGTATACGTTTGTCGATGAAGAAGGCATCGTAAAAATGACCGATCCACATGGAGAAGTCACACGATGGACCTTTGATGCCTTAGAAAATCTAGTTGAAGTTGTTGATCCATTAGAGCGTACGACGCAGTTTGTCTACGATGAAGAAGGAAGGTTAATTGAAGAAATTGACCCTCTTCAGCAAAAACAACAGTTTACGTATAACGAAATAAATCTAATGACATCGTTCACAGATCAAAAACAGAACACATATAAGTTAGACTACGATCTGTCTGGTCAGTTGACGGTAGAAGAGGACCCGCTAGGTTATGAAACTAAATATGAATATGACTCTGTTGGGCAGCTCGTTACGTGGATTCATGAAGAAAATGGAGAAATGCAATTTGAATACGACCCTGTTGGGCAGCTTGTAAAAGAAACGGAGCCAGAAGGCGGGATGTGGAGCTATGAATACGATCCATTAGGCCGTCTTATTAAGGAAAAGGACCCGATTAATAGAGTTACACAGTACGAATACAATCCAAAGCATCAAATCGAGACCTATGTCGACCCTTCTGGAAGAACGACTACATTTTCTTACGATAAGAAGGGACGTTTAACCGAACAAATTGATGCAGAAGGAGGACAGTGGCGTTACGAATACAATGCGCTAGATCTCGTTACAAAAATGATTGACCCAATGAGCTATGAGCAACGGTTTCACTATGATGAGGAAGGTTTTTTAGTAGAGGAAATCGATCCGTTACAGCATCGTGAGCTTTATGACTACGACGCACTTGGTCGCCTTGTTCGTTATGTAGATCAAGCGAATGAAGAATCGCAGTGGACCTATGATGCGGTGGGGAATCTTGTAGCAGAAACCAATGCTTTAGGTGAAACCATCGAGTACAGCTATGATTCATTGAATAGACAAACAGCAACGAAGCTTCCTTCAGGCTCAACGACACAGTATGAGTATGACCCTGTAGGGAACCTAGAAAAAGTTATCGATCCACTAGGAAGAGAGACGACGTACCAACATGATCCTCTTAATCGGATACAAGAGGTTATCGATAGTATGGGTGGCATGACGTCGTACGAATATGATGGACTTGGCAATCTTACGGGAATTATAGATGCTAATGGGGCGGCTCAGCAGTTTGAATACAACTTAAATGGAATGCTAACGACAGAGCAGAACCCATTAGGAGATCGCATTCAGTATGAATATGATTCAGCAAATCAGCTTATTAGCATTCGCCAACCTGACAATCAACAAACGACAATGGATTATACACAGAGTGGGGAACTGTCAACGATTCGCTATCCTGAAATGACGTTGTCGTATCAATATGACAAGCTTGGTCGGTTGACAGGTATGCAATCTCCGGATTCTACCGAGCGTTTTAACTATGATCCGTTAGGGAGGATAACATCCCAACAAAACATAACATTGGAGAAAGAATTAAGGTACGACTATGACCCTAGAGGAAACTTGTTGTCTATTCTTAACAGCGAAGAAAGGGAAACCACCTTTACCTATGATGAACGATCACTCTTGACGAGTACGATGGATCCAGAGGAAAACATCTCTCGTTTTGAGTATGATGCATTAGGGAGAGAAGCTACTCGTTCTTTAGGAAATGGCAACCAAATTCATAAGAGCTACAATGAAGATGGCTACCTTACTTCTATCGAGAATACAAATGGGCGAGGAGTATTATCTTCGTTTGACTATAAGTATGATAAGGCTGGTAATCGAATTGCTCAACAAGAGGAAGACGGGGCTGAGACGCTTTATACGTACGATGATCTAAATCGATTAGTAGAAGTTGAGTATCCTTTAGAAAAAATTGAAGCACTTCGTCAAGAGTTTGATACACCTGATGAAGGGCGAGATTATCAAAACAACGAAAGAAACAAAGAAAAATATAATGAAGAGGAAATGACATTAGTCGAGTCGGCACGGAATGTACTAATGAAAGCAGTCGATCCACTTGTCTCCTTATTCAAAAAATTTGAACGTACTCACGATGAAGTACAAATAGCAACGAACAGTGTAGAAGACGAAGCAATCGAAGGCCAAGCAGGCGAAGCAACCGAAGGCCAAGCAGAAGAAGCAACCGAAGGCGAAGCAGAAGAAGCAACCGAAGGCGAAGCAGAAGAAGCAACCGAAGGCGAAGCAGACGAAGCAAGCGAAGGCCAAGAAGGCGAAGCAGACGAAGCAAGCGAAGGCCAAGAAGGCGAAGCAAGCGAAGACCAAGAAGGCGAAGCAAGCGAAGACCAAGCAGACGAAGCAAGCGAAGGTCGAGAAAAAGAGAATAGCGGGAATGGAAAAGGCAACGGCAACAAGAACGGTGAAGAAAATGGTAACAGACAAGACAAAGAGAAAGAGAAAGGCAATGGAAACGGAAACGGAAAAAATAAGAAAGATGAGCTTAAGGCGTGTGGACCACCAGATTCAATAGACACTCAAGAAGAAGTGGAAGAAGAGACTGGCAAATCCGAGCTTAAACAACCAGCTTACTTAATGAATGCCCACCGTCATGTCACCTATACGTATGACGCCGTAGGAAATCGTCTAAGCATGTCAAATGATACTGAAACAATTTCTTATCGTTATAACGCAGCAAATCAACTAATTCAAGCTGGCGAGACAAGCTACGACTATGACAAGCGTGGAAACATCATATATGAAACATCCGGAAACGAAGAAGTCTTTTATGAGTATGATGATGCTAATCGCTTAGCCGCCGTCTTATTGGAAGATTCGGCCTTTGTCGGATTCAAATATGACGCACTTGGACGTAAAGTATACCGTGAAGAATACACATGGCAAAACAATGGTGAAATGGGCCACGACCTTGCAAAAGATGGTTCAAAAACCAATCCAGGTAAAGGAAACGGAAACGGGAACGGGAACAAGAACGGCATTGGCAATGGCAACGGCAACGGCAACTCTAATCAATGTAAGGATTCAGGTAATAATGGGAAGGGCAATGGAAATCAGGGCAACAAAGAAACGGGAAATGACAATGCTCTGAATAATGGGAAAGGAAAGAAGCTGGGGCTCCTTCGAAAGCAATTAGAGAAAGACAGCCAAGGCCAGTCGAAATTACATGACACCCATACCCAATACCAATACATCGGACACAGTACGAATGTCCATAAAGAATACAGTGACAAAGGGTCACCGTACGCCGAGTATTACCAGGGACCAAACAACCAGGTCGTTTCTCGAAAAATGTTTGGCTTGCACAATTTGGTTAACCCAGCCCTCGAACCAAAGCTGAAAACGACAGGCGGATTATTATATAATCAATATGACGGCCAACACAATGTAACAGAAACGACAGATCGACACGGCGATTGGATCGAACGCTATCGCTATGATGCGTTTGGAGGAATCTACACAGGCATCACGGCGCCATACAATACGACAGGTTACACGAGTCAAACGTATGATGGAGGCGTTGGATTAATCGATATGAATGCGCGGTGGTATAACCCGCAAGTCGGTCGCTTCCTGCAAGAAGATAGCTACCGAGGCGAACTCGACATGCCATGGACGCAAAACCGGTACGCGTATGTCGGAAACAACCCAATCAACATGTGGGATCCAACTGGGAATGTGCCGGAGTGGTTGGGCCAAGATTTTCATATGGAAACTGAAATATTGGTTGATCGTGGGGATATCGAATTTAACGAAGCCAAAACAAGAGTGTGGGATCTACGAAGTTCGACCAGTAACTATGAAGAAAACCATGTACAAAGAGACGTCCAAACTAGACAAATCGTTGATCTTTACAGTTATGTGTCTGAGACTAATTACACGTATGATTACCTAGAGGAACATTGGAACGGCGGAAATTTCATTGAACGGTTGAGAAAAACAAAAACTTACACTGATACCCGGACTGGTTTTTTTGAGGAAATTATCTCAGCTGAGGACGTATACCGAGACAACCAAGGGATCCTCCGAGATGCGGCAGGAAATCCAGTAAGTGTGACAAGAAATCATCTTGGTTCGTTTAGACATGTATCCCTTAATGGGGAGACGATCTATGAGTCTAGCTTTGATTTTAGTCAGCATGGGGATCGAGCTGGGGTGATGTATCAAGAGGTACAGCGATTAACAGGAAGAGTAAACCAGGTAGTTACGTCATCTTCGAGCCTAATACCAAATCGAACATTAAGAGGAGGGATAGGGAAGGCGTTAAAGGGAATCAATCCCAAACAAATAGCGTCAACAGGTCTTGATTTTATCCCTGTCGTAGGAAATATAAAAAGTGGTGTCGAAGCCTTAGTTGGAAGGGATTTAATTACGGGGGATAAGTTATCAAGTGCTGAACGGTTAATAGCAGCTTCGGGTATTGTCGGAGGAGGAGCTTTAAAAAATTCCCTTAAGGTAGGAAATGCGGCTGTTAATGCGACGATGGGCATTAACCGAGCTACTCCTAGCAGTACGGTAAGGGAAGTTTCTAAGGGTACGGGTAAATTAGTACAAGATAAAATTGTCTACCCGAGTAAACCACATACTAACAAAACACCTGGACATTGGGAAGCAATGGTAGATAAAGCAGATGAATTAGCTAATAGCGATGATATAAGTAAAATTTATTTAAATAAAGGTCTATCGAATGAAATACCAGGAGTTAAACCAAACCGAAGACCTGATATAATGGCTGTTAGGAAAGGTGGAAAAATTGATCAGTATGAGGTTCCGAGTAAAACAGATAATGTGGAAGACCTAATAGAGAGGATGGAAGATAATCAAAGACTCTTGAAGGACAGAGCAGGAGACATATTTATTTTACCACCAAAAAAATAATGAAGGGAGGTAAACCGATGAATGAAAGAGTAACAACATCAGTTGTATTATATGGTGAGATTGATTCTTTTGACTCGAAAAAGTGGTTAGAGTTTTATAATTATATTGTTAGGTTTGCTACTTCAATTAATTTAGCTCCAAATTATATGGGTGTTTCTGGAGTATCAATTAAAAGTAGCAAGATTTCTTCTTTGAAAAGAATTGAAAAGAAGCTTTACACATCTTTAGCTAATAATGAGGAAATTTCATCTGTATCCATATATAATCTTCCTGCTGATTTTGAAATAGCTGCTTTTGATTATAACTTATATATAAGTAGGACAAACAGGTTAAAACATTCACATATAATAGTTACTTTGTCTAGTGAGATATTTGAAAAAGTTGAATATATGGGATTAAAAGAAGATTTGAAGAATTTTATAGACTTTAAAGAAGGTAAAATATTTAGGTTGTCTAATTTAGAAAGTCCTTCCATATATGCTTCTAAAGCAAACGATCCATCTAGATTTAAAACTTTAGAAGTAATTTATGAATTTTAAACAATTATTACCTTGATTGGCTTCATGCCTTTCAAGGGATGACTGGAATAAAACAGTGGCAGGTACCATCTGGAACTCAAATGATAACTGGAAGGGCTGCACCACAATATCAATTTGGATCACAATATGTAGGAGGAGTAAATCAATGGTGGATAATGGACAGAACAAAATTAATCGAACCTTAGAAAAACAGCAAAAAAAGTGATTGGTTTAATAGATAAAGTTCTAATGGACTTATCTCAAGAAATTGAGGCTAGAAAAAAAGGGCTGACAGGTAGTAATGAGATACCCTCGGTATTGCAACTAGAGTCTATATCTGATGAATTAATTAAAATGAAGAGAGTATTATCTCCAATAAATTATTACCCGACTTATACTAGACAAATAGTAGATTCCTGGGATATACATTCAAAAATTGGTGATAAGTTACTAGCTGTGGCACAAGAGTATAAAAAATTGAAGTAATTGGAAAACCTTGGAGGGCTTATATGCCTTTCAAGGTTTTTTGATGATAGTAAGCAAATATTGCTTTGACATTTTTAATAAAACTTACAGCACTTACTACTTGTTTTATATTTCCATACGATACTGACATAGCGTGTGATGATAAAGGATGAGCTACACAGTTACATAGGCCAATAGAAAAAGAAAAGAAATAAAGATTTAATAGTGGACAACATGAACAATGTTTTCTCTGAAAATCAAAAGCTCATGATGGTTGTACCATCATGGAGTATCGTTTTAACACTTGGAGGAACTTAACAAGAATGAGAAATAAATCATCTTGGTTCGTTTAGCCATGTGATGTTAAATGGCGAGACCATCTATGAGTCTAACTTTGATTTTAGTCAGCATGGGGATCGAGCTGGAGTGATGTATCAAGAGGTGAACCGACTCATCGGTGAAAGAATCCCAACTGCGTTTGACCCACCAAAGCCGGAATCAAACCGTCCCATTTGGAGAGCTGCTGGAGAGTTCTTAGAAGGTGCTGGATATCGCGCAGTTAGTAATGTTACATTGGAAGGATGGACCGTATTCTATCCAGAAGGGGATCCGAGCCGTCACAGCAAATTCTATCAAGCTGGAGCGGTATTTGGAGATGTAGTATCCGCTTTAAATGGAGGATTAATTGCAGCAGGCAGTATTGCAGGGGGGGCAGTAATCACTGTTGGTTCAGGAGGAACAGCGGCCGTTGGAGGTGTAGCAGTAGCTGCTGTTGGAGCAAGTTACGGTGCAAATGTATCCGCCCATTCAACATCAAATGTTTTTAGTGATATGCAGACCTTATTTAGTAAGAGTGGTAATAGAGATAAGGGTAAGGGAAATCTTGATTGCCCTGAATGTACGATTTCTAGGAGTAAGTATCCAGAATCGGCTCAGCATATTGAAGATGCAATAAAGAACGGTCAACCTAATACTCTAACAATCAATCGTGGTGGGGCAAAATCCAACAGACGGGATTCATTAAAAGGACATAAGAAAGTACAAAGTAAAGACCTTGATGAATATCCTCCTGCAATGTTTAATGAAGGTGGAAGTGGCGCAAGTGTTAGACCTATATCACCGTCTGATAATAGAGGCGCAGGTTCATCAATGGGACATCAACTTAGACAATATCCTGATGGAACAAAAATAAGAATTAAAATCGATGATTGAGCATGGTAAGATGAATGAAACGAGGTGAAGGGAATAAATGAAATCATTGGATGAACTACTTGATGAATCAGAATCAGGATGGTTATTACTACAGGATTGGATTTCAAAGGCAACCAATAATGTAGAGATTTTAGCTGTGAACCAACTTGAAGCGAGAGAGGTTCTGCATAAGCTACAAGTTTCAACCAAGTCCTTATTAGGCACAGTTGCGTATTATACAGGTGGAATCTTATTTGAGGATGGTTGGCTACGATTATTAGGTTCAGGTAGTAGTCGATTGCCGAGAAATTTGACTTCGTGGAATGAAATAGACTCTAAAGGAAAAAGTTCGAGATTACCTTCATCATTGCTAATTGCTGATGATGCAGTTGGTGGCTTCTTTGCACTAAATGGTGGGGCTTTCGAGGGTAACCTTGGGGATGTATTTTATTTTGCACCCGACACTTTGGAATGGGAAAGTTTAGATATGCAATTTTCGGATTTTGTAAACTGGGCTTGTGTAGGTGATGTAAAAAGATTCTACGAAACTTTTCGTTGGAATGGTTGGAAAGAAGAGATTCAGAAAATGAACGGAAATAAGGGCGTTTTGATTTATCCATACATTTGGGCAGAAGGTGAACCTATTTCAAATCGCTCAAGGTCAATAGTCCCAATTGAGGAATTATGGAATCTAAACTGGATAAACAGAGAAAAATTAGGTATTAAATAAACTACCATACCTTGATTGGCTAAATGTCTTTCAAGGTTTCTTTTGTTTAATAGGATGGTCCTTAAAATTACAACTTAGGGTATAAGTAATACTGAAAAGTTTACTCCAATAAATCCAGGTCCTCTACCTGAAGGAATAGCTAAGTCATTTAGAAGTGCCACTTATACAAGAAGTATTACACAAAGTGAAACCACTTTATATAGAGTATATGGTGGTAAAGCAGGAGAGTTAGGTTCATATTGGACTAGAACGAAACCAAATGGTCCATTACAATCAGTTATAGATAGTGCTTTAGACCAAAATTGGGGAAATAATGCTACAAAAGTCTCTCAAATAAAAGTTCCAAAAGGTGTTGAGATTTTTGAAGGTATAGCAGCTCCCCAAAGAGGATTAGTTGGTGGTGGTAATCAAGTATGGATAAGGGAGGTTGACCCTTCATGGATAGTAAAATAGAGTGTATTTGTAACGTATTAGAAGAAATTAATGGATTTCATTCAATAAATGAATTTGAAAGGTTTTTAGTTTATATTTATAATCTTGTAAATGATACAGATTTAGTTGAAATTCCTGTGGAAATTAAATATGGGGGAAGTAACATCTTACAAGAGAAATGGTATAAATGTTCAGGATGTAATCAAAAATGGCGGTTGGTTTATCCGGATTTTCCATTCGAGGGTCTGTGGAAAGAAGTATAATCTAATATAACACCTCAATAAATAGGGTAAAATAAAATACCTTTTATTGAGGTGTTTTTAATTTTCAGGACGGAGTGCCGAATAAACTGCTTATTATTTACAGAATGGACTGAACCTATGTAAGCCCTGAATGATGTTTTAACAAATTCTTTAGTACGTACACCACCTTTAAAATATATACCCTATTTACTTTGTCTCATTTCATAGTAATAAATAGAAATTTAGAAAACCTTGATTGGTTCAATGCTTTTCAAGGTTTTGTTTTGTAAAAATAATACAGGAACATAAGGATGATTATTGAGCAGGACAAAATGAAAATGACTGTGTTTGAGAATCGAGAGCTCATGATGGCCGATTATGGCGGTCAGATATTGTGAAAGTGCTTATACATCCAGAGTTGAAGAAATACGGTTGTGATATTAAAAGCAGTTTAAAAAGCGTTACGAAAATTACAATTTATGCGGCAGGGGTAGTTATGACATGGAATGGCTAAGAAACTAACGAGAATGACAAAGCTCGTGGCGATAAACAATGGCTAACGTAATAAGGTGTTCTTACTCTGAACATTGTTTATGGCATGATGAAGCAAAAAACAGCCTATGAACTACCGATAATAAAAGAGAATGAAGTAGTGTAATAAGGTTATAAATTGGTTGTTTTTTTATTTATAGATTTTAAGATTACAACATAGGGTACGGGTAACTCTATAGGAAATGGAAAACAATATAGCACTCTATATGAGGCAAGTACAGGAAATGGTGCATCAAGAAGTGCCCATCGAAATGCAGCTAATAAAGAATTTTATAATCAAATGGCTAATGATGCCCAATTTAAGAAAGCAATGGACGATTCCTTTGGTTATGATGTAATGGGACATATGAAAAGTGGAAAGAGTGCATTAAAGAATCCATCTAAGGATTGGGCTTGGCATCACCCTGCGGACACACCAGGTGTAGTTAGACTAGTTCCTAAAAATCAACACCAAAGCCCATTATTACAAGATGTTTTACATCCTGGTCCTAATGGCCAAGGTGGATTTGGATTGTTCAAATAGAAAGGAAGATGAGGGTTAAAATGAAAAATGCTGAAGAAATTGCAACTAGAGCAATTATATTATTGTGTCTCTCTGACAGATGTGCCTTAGAAAGAACAACAATTGGGGGAAGAGTATATACATTAAAACAAAGAGACGAGCAGAGGAAAGCTATATATAAATGGTTGCATGATAAAGGTTATAATATCTCAATGACTTTGGATGAAAAATTGTTATTTGAGCAAGAAGTAGGTAAAGGAAATAAAGATGAAATTCTCTCAAAACAAATTCAATATGAAGCAATTGAACCTTGTTTATGGTCACTGGGACTTGTAAATAAACTATCTGAATATGATAGATTAGTTTCTGAGGATTTTCATCCTTTGTTAGAGATAGGTGGGACGCATTCATTAGAAAAACTTTTAAATAAATGTCGTTTAAGGGTGTTTGAAGATATATTCCTACAAAATGAAATATCTATGCTTTGGCATTGGAGAACAAGAGAAGCAAATAATTCAATTTTTAACCTTAAGCCTGAAAAGGAGATAATAATATCTACTTTTGGAAACCAATATATGCAGGTTATAGATAGCATGCAAGCATTTAAGAATGATCAGGATGATTTTATTGTAAATAATAAAGCTTTTAATGTTTTAAATTCAGAAGAGATGAATCGTATGAAATTTATTGCACAATGGAGACATCATGCTTTTGAATGGATAGTGGGAGATAAAGCATGGGATGAGGTAGAGTTGAATACGTAAGATTAGTTTAACGAGTACTTTGCAAAAGACCTTGATTGGCTGTATGCCTTTCAAGGTTTTTTGATTTTAATAACATTATGGTGAAAAACAAAATAACTTTTGAATCAAAAACTCATGATGGTTAGCAAAACTTACTTGATTGGTTGCAAAGACATTTAAATAAACAACCACACTTACACTCAATTTATAATTGCACAAAAAAATTATAAAGCTTGTAATGATATAGGAGGAAATTAACAAAATATAAGCAAATGAACAAAAAAAGATAAAGATTTTAAAGTGGGATAAAAAAGAAAAATTAGTTTTTCGAAATTCATAACTCATGATGGTTGTACCATCATGGAGTATCATGTTAATACTTGGATTGTCTGACAAGAACGAGAATTCGGTGAGATGACATTTTACATGGCAGGGGTAGTATGACATGGAATAGCTAAAAAACTTACGAGAATGACAAATCCCGTGGCGATAAACAATAGGAAACGAGTTAAGCGTTCTTTTACTGCTTTGGCTTATAAATTTTGGGTTGTATTTTTACTAGAGACGGTCGTATAATACTCGCTATTCGTTTAAAAAGCGTTACATAAATTTTAATTTTCGTAACGGTCTAAGAATTTGAACGTTGTCGGATGAACACCGTATGACGGCCAACACAATGTAACGGAAACGACAGATCGACACGGCGATTGGATCGAACGCTATCGCTATGATGCGTTTGGAGGAATCTACACAGGCATCACGGCGCCAAACAATACGACAGGTTACACGAGTCAAACGTATGATGGAGGCGTTGGATTAATCGATATGAATGCGCGGTGGTATAACCCGCAAGTCGGTCGCTTCCTGCAAGAAGATAGCTACCGAGGCGAACTCGACATGCCATGGACGCAAAATCGGTACGCGTATGTCGGAAACAACCCAATCAACATGTGGGATCCAACTGGGAATGTGCCGGAGTGGTTGGGAAAGAAGTATCATTCAGAAGCAAGAACCTTGATTGATAATGGGTATGACGGCCATAGCAATCCTAACAGATTGCAGTTAAAAGAGTGGGAACTACAAAGCAAGACATACAGCTACGAAGAAACCCATATCCAAGAAGATGTCCAAGCGAGACAAATTGTCAATCTATACAGTTACCTTAAGATGACAAATTATACGTATAATTACTTAGAAGAAGTGTGGGAAGGAAGAAACTTAATTTCAAGCAAAGAAGCCACCGAAACCTACACGGTATTGGAAGACGGGTTCTTTGAAGAAATAACGTCAGCTAGAGACGTATACCGAGACAACCAAGGGATCCTCCGAGATGCGGCAGGAAATCCAGTAAGTGTGACAAGAAATCATCTTGGTTCGTTTAGCCATGTATCCCTTAATGGGGAGACGATCTATGAGTCTAGCTTTGATTTTAGTCAGCATGGGGATCGAGCTGGGGTGATGTATCAAGAGGTACAGCGATTAACAGGAAGAGTAAACCAGGTAGTTACGTCATCTTCGAGCCTAATACCAAATCGAACATTAAGAGGAGGGATAGGGAAGGCGTTAAAGGGAATCAATCCCAAACAAATAGCGTCAACAGGTCTTGATTTTATCCCTGTCGTAGGAAATATAAAAAGTGGTGTCGAAGCCTTAGTTGGAAGGGATTTAATTACGGGGGATAAGTTATCAAGTGCTGAACGGTTAATAGCAGCTTCGGGTATTGTCGGAGGAGGAGCTTTAAAAAATTCCCTTAAGGTAGGAAATGCGGCTGTTAATGCGACGATGGGCATTAACCGAGCTACTCCAAGCAGTACGGTAAGGGAAGTTTCTAAGGGTACGGGTAATTCTAGTAAGTGGTCTTCTGATAAAGGGATATACTCTGTTGCGTATGAAGTGAATTTACCAAAAGATATGTACCCTAATGTAAGTTCGCCAAGACACTTTCAAAATGCTAATGAGCAACTATATAATGCGTTCCAGAAGGATTCAAAATTTGCACAACAAATGGAAGGATTATACCCAGGAATTAATAAAGGTGTACAACCAGGTAGCAGAGGGAAATTTTCACGTAATGCACCTATAAAAGAGGTAACTTGGCATCATCATGCAGACCGCGAAGGGGTGTTACAATTAGTACCTAGGAACCAACATCAAGCAAAAGGTCCAATACAACAAATTCTCCATCCAGGGGGACGTGGTGGAATGGAAAATTGGGGTGGTAGACGATAATTAATTGGAGGAATTAATTATGGGAAAATTAATAGAATTGAGAAACGTATTGTTGAATGCGATGGACTTCAATTGGGATGATTCGCTATTTTTATCTAGTAAAGAAGAATGGTCTCTAAGCTCTAAGTGCTATTTATATAATTTAGATGATTTAGAGGATGATGAAGAAGCTCCTAAAGTTGCTTTAGATAATGATTTTAAGTATGTGTTATCTATAGCCGATGTTCAAGATATTGTTGATAATGCACAGCAACAACTTATAGAGTGCTCTGAATTAGACTTATTTGATGCATTTTATTATTATTTTAAAAATGATGCTTTTATATCGTTCACTTAAGCAGGTCTCTCGTATGTTAGAAAAGCAAGAATAATACAGATTTATTAACCTTGATTGGCTAAATGCCTTTCAAGGTTTTTTTACTTTGCCTTATATCAAATCAGCTGATATTTGAGTTGGAGAAAAAGAAAATGACTTGTTTGAGAATCGAGAGCTCATGATGGTTATACCGTCATGGAGTATCGTTTTAATATTGGAGGGGGATGAACAAGTGTGAGATTGGGCGATATGACATTTTATATGGCAGGGGTAGTTATATGACATTGATTGGCTAACAAACTAACGAGAATGACAAAGCTCGTAGCAATAACAATGTGCAAGAGTATTCTTTTAATGCCTATGGCTCAAAAATTTTTAAAAATTGTATGTTAACTAGAGCTATAATACTCGATAGTCGTTTAACAAAATTCTACTCTTAGTAAGCTGATGATAAAGAATTAAGCCCCAGAATGAATGAACCAACGAATAGTGTATCCCTCCTAAATAGGAACGTTTTTTGTCGATAAACCACTAAGTTCCTCACATGCTGAAGCTGCAAAAAAGTATGGTCAAAAGATCATTACTTTTTATATATTATTTAACATTTTTTCTATTCAATCTATGAAAAAACGCCTCTATAATTAAATACCAGATATCTACCTTCAAGAAATTCTACCATTCATAAAATATTCTATTTTTCCTCTTATTCAAAATGACGTATAAATGAACATTTCCAATACATATAAATGACCTTTTATTTTTTTAATATGACATGAAACCGCTTACGTTAAATCTGTTAAGGGGGTGAGGCTAACGCTAATAAGCTGTTAGATGAGTAAAAACAGATTAAATTGGAGGAGGATGTACATGTCTAAAAAAGTCTCTTTGTTCATGGTATTTATGATGATTTTTTCTCTCTTTACAGGAACGGGTGCTTTTTCTGCTAGTGTAACGACGGCAGAAGAGCAAGTAGTCGATTTGAAATTTGATTTTGGCTCTGAAACGAGTGCAGTAGCTGATGGATATACACAAGTAGCACCAACAACAGCGTACAGTGAGGAGAGGGGCTTTGGCTTTGCTGAAGCGTTAGCAGAGAATGCCTTTCGTGACCGAGCTGGGCCTGATGATCTAAGAAAGGATTTTGTATTAGCAGCAGGCAGTGAATTTAAGGTTGAGCTTGAAAATGGCCATTATGAGGTATTGATTATTGCAGGGGACGAGGATGCTGGAAACCGGACGAATTTAGTCATTGAAGATGACCAGCATGGCAGTCCGAGAACGGGAAATGGTGAATATTTTGAAGAAACGTTTGATGTGACAATTGAAGATGGTCAATTAAATATTGGCTTTTCAGGTGATGGTCGTATTAACGGAATTGAAATTTCGACAGGTACAAATGAGAACGAAGGGGAGCCAGCTGAAGAGGAGCCGCTTCAGTTAATGTTTGACTTTGGTTCGGCATCATCGCCAGTTGAAGACGGCTATTTACAAGTAACGAATACGATGATCTATACGCAAGAGCGTGGATATGGTATTAGTAAATCCGTTGCTGAACGTAACCGTAGTGGTCCAGACGATTTAAGACGGGATTTTATTATTGATGGAAGCTATGAGTTCACAGTTGACGTACCAAATGGTGATTATTTTGTCCGTATTATTGCGGGTGATGATATTGCTTTTAATCGAACGAATTTCTCGATTGAAGGAGAAGACAAAGGCAGCATTTCCTCACAAGCTGGAGAGTTTGCTGTATTAGCAGAAATGACAACGGTTTCAGATGAGCAATTAAACATTGCGATTGGTGGCAATGGACGGATTAATGGACTTGAAATTATTCCGATGTCGGAAATTACAAGCCTTCACGTTGTCGACAAAACGTTAACGCCAGAGTCGGTTACGTTAGGCTGGGAGGCTGAGGAATCGGCTGAGACATACGAAGTGTATCGTAAAGCAGAAGGTGAAAGTGAATTTACAAACATCGGAAGCTCAAGTACAGCTGAGTATACGGATGAGACAGCAGAGCTTGGCTACACGTATACGTATGCGGTTACGTTGAAAAATGCGTTAGGAATTGAATCAGCTCCGAGTAATGAAGTGACAGTTGATGTATTTGATGAGTCAGTTGCTGTGCCAGCTGCACCGACTGGTCTTAAGCTTGTAGATGCAACAGAGGATGAAGTATCGTTTTCATGGAACGAAGTAGACGATGCTGTTAAATATTACGTTTATCGTGCTCGTTACGATGAAACGAACTATCCGCAAGCTGAAGTATCCTATACGAAAATTGGTGTAACAACAGACGTTACGTTTACAGATGATTCGATTTTTACTCATCGTCATTATTATTATAAAGTACGTGCCGTCAATGAAGGTGGAATCTCTGAAGCATCTGAAGTGTTAGAATCTCCAATAGAATTAGTCCGTTTACGTCAAATGGAAAAGCTTAATCGTGCTGTTGTTGCGGTTAAAACAGATGAAGGCGTTTATGTTGGCTGGAAGATGCTCGGTACGGACCCAGAGAGTGTGAGCTTTGATCTTTACCGTGATGGTGAAAAGGTGAATGACAAACCGATTACGACGAGTACAAACTACGTTGATCCAGACGGTACACTTGATTCAACGTATCAAGTAAGAGTAAGAAACGGCAGTGGGGACCCTGTTACTGAAGAGGTAGGTGTTTGGTCAGAGCAGCATCTTAGTATCCCGCTTGAAAAGCCAGAGGGTGGCGTAACGCCTGATGGAGTGGAATACGAGTATGTGGCAAATGATGCAAGTGTGGGCGACCTTGACGGGGATGGGAACTATGAAATTATCCTGAAGTGGAACCCGACGAACTCGAAGGATAACTCACAGGCAGGCTATACAGGCAATGTTTATCTTGATGCGTATAAGCTAGACGGTACGAAGCTTTGGAGAATTGATGCAGGTAAAAACATTCGTGCAGGCGCACACTATACACAGTTCCTCGTTTATGATTTCGATGGCAATGGCAAGTCGGAAGTCGTCTTCAAAACGGCTGATGGAACGGTCGATGGTGAAGGAACGGTGATTGGAGATGCTAGTGCGGACTATCGCAACAGCGCTGGATATATTTTAAGCGGACCTGAATATGTAACAGTGTTTGAAGGGGAAACAGGTAAAGCACTTGCAACAACTGACTATTACCCACCGCGTGGAAATGTGAGTGATTGGGGTGATGGCTACGGAAACCGTGTTGACCGTTTCTTAGCAGGTGTGGCGTATTTAGATGGAGAGCGTCCGAGCTTTGTTATGGCCCGTGGCTATTATACGAGAACGGTTCTGGCAGCGTACAATTTCCGTGATGGAGAAATTACGCAAGAGTGGGTATTCGATACGAATGATCCGGGTAACTATGCGTATTATGGACAAGGAAACCATAGTTTAGCGGTTGCGGATGTTGATGAAGATGGTTTTGATGAGATCATTTATGGCGGAAGTGTTATCGACCATGATGGGACAGGTCTCCATTCCACAGGCTGGGGACATGGTGATGCGAACCATGTGTCTGACTTAAATCCAAATCGTCCAGGATTAGAAATCTATCAGCCTCATGAAAGTTCAAGCTCACCAGTTGGTTACGGTATCCGTGATGCTGAGACAGGTGAATTACTCTGGGGCGTTCGTACAGGTACAGATGTTGGTCGTGCTGTTGCTGCCGACATTGATCCAAGGTATGATGGTGCGGAGCTATGGGCATCTGATAGCTGGGATGGAAGCTCAGGCGGAAGTGGATTGTTTTCTGTTGAAGGTGAGCGTATTTCCGATAATACACCTAAATCTATTAACCATTCTGTATGGTGGACTGGTGATTTACTTCGAGAGCTTCTAGATCATACGTATAATCCAAGTACAGATCCACATGGTGTCGGAAAAATTGAGAAATGGAATTGGGAAGAAGAGAAGCTTGAGACGGTTCTCATTCCAGAGGGCACACGTTCAAGTAATGGAACGAAAGGAAACCCTTCGTTACAAGCCGATCTTTTCGGTGACTGGAGAGAGGAAGTCATTTGGCCTTCTTCTGATAGTACGGAGCTTCGCATCTATACGACAACCGATGTGACTGAGCACCGGATTTACACGTTAATGCATGATCCGACGTATCGCCTAAGTGTGGCTTGGCAAAACGTCGGCTACAACCAGCCGCCACAGGTTGGATTCTACTTAGGACATGGCATGGATGCACCGCAAGCGCCGTCGATTTTTAC
Source organism: Halalkalibacter urbisdiaboli (assembly GCF_002156385.1). Classification (GTDB taxonomy): domain Bacteria; phylum Bacillota; class Bacilli; order Bacillales; family Bacillaceae_D; genus Halalkalibacter_A; species Halalkalibacter_A urbisdiaboli. The sequence goes on along the minus strand of NZ_MVJM01000002.1, from coordinate 888,470 downwards.
AGGTGATGTTGCTGCAGATGTAAAGAAACCGGGTAAGCGAGAGAAGGCTCAAGTTATTGTTGATAACGATGCGGTGAAAGTAGAACGTGTAAGCACAGAAGATGGTAAAACGAAAGTCGTAACGACGGTTAAAAACAACCAAGCGAATCAATCAAAGCAAAACAAAGAAGAGCGATTTTTAATCAAGGTTGAAAAGGAACAAGATGAATGGGGCGAAGTCAACATCCCGTCTTCTGTATTAAAGCAGTTAAAGAAGAAGGCGGATGCTATTATTGAATTTGAATCGGATGAAGGGACGATTCGCTTACCGGCAGCTGAAATCGATGTTGCTGCTCTAGCTTCTGAGCTCGGAGTAAAAGAGAAAGACGTTTCGCTTTCGGTATACGTGAATAAAGCACCGGAGTTGAACACCATCGACGCTAACGTCGTCTCCGACTATGTTGATTATCGCGTGTTTGCAACTGGGGCGAATAATGACATAGAGCTAATGCAATTTGAGCAAGAGGTTGAGCGTGAAATCAAGCTTTCAACGAAGCTTAACGAAGAGCGTGCGACCGTTGTTAGAGTAGAGGAGGATGGTAGCTATACAGCTGTGCCAACAAAATATCAAGGTACAACTGCGATCTTTACAAGTACATTAAATGGAACGTTTGTCGTTATAGAAGAATAGTAGTAAGAGCCACTGCAGTCACAAGATTGCAGTGGCTCTGTTTGTATTAACATAGCCGGGTTGCTACAAATTGTATATAATTTACTTATCATTTAAAAAGGGGAATGACGATGCGAGGAAGATGGTTTATTTTCGTGCTAATGCTTAGTTTTTATCCGGTCCAAACGTCCGCATCCTGCGCTGGAGGGATATCAACAGAAGAGCAAGTCAATCATAGTGACATCGTTTTTAAAGGAACTGTGATTGCGATTGACCCAAAGGTAAGTAGAACGAATGGAAGGGCCAATGATTACGTTGTATTTGAAGTGGATTCAGCTTGGAAAGGTGTAAATAATACGCAAGTTCGTCTTCTTAACCCATCGATCTACGACAATACGAGCTCTAGTATTGACTATGAGTTTAGTGAAGGACAAACGTACGTCGTCTTTGCGAAGAAAGAAGCAGGAGAATATCAGACAGATTCCTGTATGGGAACGAGATTACTGGATCAGGCACAAGAGGAATTATCTTATTTGGGCGAAGGCGATAAGCCGGCGAACACAGTAAATTTAGTAAATGAAAGAAGCGACAGTACGAACATGATCGCAGTGATTATGCTTTTATACATCACACCTATCATTACGCTAGCTGCTATTTTAGCAAATAAACGAAAAAAGACTCGCGAAGAATGAGCACATGGCTGAGGGGATGTTCCAAAAGGTTAAGAACGAACCTTTTGGAACATCCCCTCTTTTAAAACTAGAAAGGTTAGATTATTAAAACTATGGTAAAATAGAACTATCAAAATCGTTTGTTGAGAAAGGGGGATGGGGAAAAATGGCCATGTCTATCGTTTTGTTCGTGTTCATACTCGCTGGCTTTTTTTGTTTAAATGTTGTGAGGTTTTTATTCTCGGAGCATGTAAACCGCTCGATATTGATGGTGGCTGCAATTGCGTTTACAGGCATTAACAGTTACTTAGTTGGCGTCCATCATTTACCTTGGATGGCACTGCTCGTCCTCTTCGTTGCTGCAATAAGCTATGAGTGGGTTGGAGGGACAGTAGCTGCATTGACAATCTCCGTCGCCCTTTATAAGGCTGGGGTTTTTCCGGAAGGCTGGGCCGCTGGAATTTCCACTAGTTATTTTTTATTTGCGTTCACAGTTGCAGGGCTGACGAATTACTTAGCGGTTAGCAGGGCTCGCTTTCATCAATGGCAAAAGCAATTTTACCTACAATCGAAAAACCTCCACGTCCTAAGGGAAGTATCGATTGCCTTACAAAGTACGTTAAATATTGATAAATTATTGCACATCTTTCTAACATCGCTAACAGCTGGCTACGGACTCGGCTTTAATCGGGCGCTGCTATTTTTGAAAAATAACGATTCATCGTATTCAGGTCGAATCGGCATCGGTCCCATTTCAGTCGAACGCGGACATAAAATTTGGGAAAATGTTGTCATTAACAAATTTACGCTAAAGGATTTCATCCAGCTTCAAGACAAAGCAGTATTGGATGATCATGAACTTAATGCGAAAATCCGCACCTTCACCTTCGCTATTGACGATGACAATGAGCTCCTACAAAAGATTATCGAAAACAAAGAACCGTATATCATTGATGAACATGAAGGGGCAAAGGACAAGACCATTACAAGCTTGCGCGATACGTTTTCGATGAAACAGCTTGCCGTTCTTCCACTCTTAAGCAGAGGGAACATTATCGGTCTTATATTCATTGACAATATCGTCAATCAGAAGCCGATTCTTCATCAAGACTTAGACAATATTACGCCACTAGCTACGCAAACGGCGATGGCGATTGAAAATGCTGCACTCTATGAAAAAATGGAGGAAATGGCGATAAAGGATGGACTAACTGGTTTATATAATAAACGTTTTCTCGACCGGATGCTGCCACATTTAACGGACTCCGCTTTAACAAATGATGAACCACTCTCTGCGCTTGTGTTAGATATTGATTATTTCAAAGTCTACAATGATACGAACGGACATCTCCAAGGAAATGAAGTTCTCACGCAGCTTGCTGATATTATCACAGCTCAAGTCGATCAAGAAGACATTGTTTGTCGCTTCGGTGGCGAGGAATTCGTCGTTTTACTTCCGAAGCAAGGGGCCGAGCAAGCGAAGCAGACAGGAGAACGTATTTGCCAAGCAGTTCGTCATCATCGCTTTCCAGCTGGAGATACACAGCCTAAAGGCAAAGTCACCGTCAGCATTGGTGTGGCTACATATGCAAACGGGAACATCGGGGTAGATTCATTGCTGTCATTTGCCGATGACGCATTATATGCAGCAAAACACAATGGCAAAGACCAAGTTTACAGCTATAAAGGGGGAAGTCACATATGATTGGCTACGGATTGATTGTCTTTTTGCTGGCGTTCGTCATAATGTACATGAGCCGACCGTGTCTGTACGTCGTTTTACGCTGGAAAACCGAACGGAGGCTGCGCGGTTTGGGCGTAAAGCTACATGATATTCACTTCTCCTTTGAAGAGATGACCTACTTTGTCCCGCTACCGAACCGGCTGCCATTACTCGCCAATGCCACACTCGATCAGCTTGTGGCTGAGCCTGATTATACGTCGTTTATTTTTCCGAAATTAAATGGCTTGAAAATTTACGTAAGAAAAGAGAAAGAGGAGCTATTAATCGCCTATATTTCGATCGAACACTTTCGTTTGCCTTATTTTGATAAGCTCCTTTATGAAGGGAAAATCAATGAGCGACAATATCTTGAGATGAGTGCATATAAGCTTATGCACCGCAGTACATCAGATGATTTTTTGAAGGAAGTGTATCGAATGATGAGCGCCTAAAAAAAAGAGATGAGCCACCTTGCGTAGGTGTCCATCTCTTATTTAGATAATAATTGGATCACTTCGGAAAGCTCGGTTCCAATTTTGAAGCAAGGTCTGTTAATCGGTTCCTTGCTTCATCGTACTTGATTCTTGAGTCAAGCATATGATAAAGGTACAAACTATCTTCATGTTGTAAGTAAGTATATATAGTCGGCTTCTCATGCTCTAAAACAGACAAAAGTTCTGGAAGCGGTAGCGGAATCGTTTTTGTTCTTACGTTCAAAAAGTAGTTAATAAAGTTTTTGAAAATATACACGAGCTGTGGGTCGTCAGGTGTATGGCTTACAATGATATCGAATTTTTTAAGCGCTTCTATTAAATCGTATTCGTCAAACTGCATGTAAAAAAATCCTCCTATAAAAGTTTCGCTGCCTTTTACAAGAAGATCCTACAAGTCTAAGGCAGCTGGCTGACATTGGTTTCCCTTTAGTCCCTGTAGCTTTGCGTCCTTGCTTTTCAGCAAGTTTGCCATTTTCTTATATAATTAGTAACAAGAATATAAATAGAAATTGAAACAGGTAAATGGAATTTCTTCTCATATAGTACTTTATATCATAGCAAAAAATCAATGAAAATGTCGTTAATTGTTGAAATAAAGTAGTTTTTTTGTAAAAAAAAGAAAGTATACCTAGGTAAATGACCTACGTATACTTCAGTCCTTTTGACTAAAAGCCTTTTTCAACCACACTAGAATAATACGTATAGCAAACGCTTTATAGCAGTACTACAATCTATGACAGACGAAACCAAATTGAACCTCGTCTCTTCTACTATTACAGCCTCTCACAATCTATTCCTTTCACAGTTTCCCGCAGCTTTCGGAGTGCTTGCTTTCGCCAAGATGCCACCGTACTAACCGATACCCCTTGTTCTTTTGCAATATCTTCTCTCTTCTTATCAAGAATAACGGCCTCATAAACCCACAGCTGTTCACGCGGGGTGAGCTGAGTCAAATAAGGTGATAACAGCATGATGCTAGTTTCACAAGGATCGTCTACATCTGGAATTTGTCCATTCGACTGCTCATCGAGAAAAATTGTACGTTCCGAATAGAGACGTTCCCGGCGTAGCTTCGTTAAGAGCCGTCCGCGGACGGTTTGGTAGGCATATGCCTCAAAGCAGCCTTTCTCATCATCAAAGTGTCGATAAGCCTCCCATAGAGCGATCACACCTACTTGATAAAACTCCTCATGATCTTGATAAAGATGAAGCTTCTTTAATTGTCCTTTAATCAATGGCTCAAATGTCTCCAGTACCTTTTCAAAATCATTAGCTTCCATTTAAACCTTCCCAAATAAGAAGCGCGCTTCCCTATATTCCGCGGTAAACAAAGCGTAAAAGAAATCAAAAAAACATGCATGTCGGAAAAAGGGAGTAAATCATAAGGAGAAAGCCACGATTTTGACAGTTTTATTAAAGCATTTAACTAAAAACAGACCATAGAGGCAGGCAGTTTTAATAAAAATGACAGAAAAAATGAGATACAGCTCAGGCATATAATACAATACAATATTGTATTTCAGCTTGTCGACAAAGTCTCTATAACGAGACAGTCTACTAGCTTTTGTATTTTTGTGGGGTTGCCATGATAAGACGCTTCGAATCCGCTCCCGGGATGGGGGGCATGCTTTCCGCAGGCGGGCGTGGAACTAACCGGCTCCGCCGGTGGATTTCCACCTGCCCTTTCCTCCTGCAGGAGTCGGCCCTCCCATCCCGTCCGCTTTTTCTGAGGGGAAATACGAGTCCACGTCCTTTTTAACATCCTTTATCTCACAAATGCGAGACAGTTGACTGGTTTTTTTCTATAATACGGATGCTATTTCCGAAAACACGAGTTTGTTTATGATGAGTACTATGATTGTTACATATGTCCAGAAGATCAGATTCTCCCATATCGAACCACAAACCGAGACGGATATCGAGAGTACATATCGAATCCATCCATTTGTCAGGACTGTCCTGTGTTACACCAATGTACGAAAAGTAAAAACCATCAGAAGCTAGTTTTACGGCACATTTGGCAGGGTGCCTTAGATGATGCTGAACACTTGCGACATACGGATTTAAATAAAGAGATTTACGCGAAGCGGAAGGAAACCATCGAACGCGTCTTTGCTGATCTCAACACAGAAGCATGGTTTGCGTTGGACCAATCTAAAAGGGTTGGAAAATAATTCAATGCAGGCGATGCTTGTTTTCGCTTCCATGAACCTGAAGAAGTTAGTGAATTGGCGCTGGAGAAACACTCATCCTCCAGTGGCAACAACGACAAATAAGCAAAATCACGTAAAAACGTCTTTGAAATCTTTTTCAAAGGCGTTTTGTCTACGGTCTGTAATACAATACAATATTGTATTTTTATGGTAGATTAATAGAAAATAGCATAGAATAGAGGAAATCTAAATGAAGAAAACTGTAATTGGTGGATTCATCATGTTTGGCGGTCTATTCATAACGTTAACAATCATATTGGGCGCAACAATCTACGCCGCAAGTATTACCGAATGGTCTGGACAATCAAAGTTTTGGTTTGCTATTTTTGGACCACAAGCTGGAGGTCAAAGCTTACAGCTCGGTATTCCGTTTGTAATAGGTATACTACTCACGATCGTTGGGATCGTTATATTATGGCGCGAATATATTGACCCACGTACCACTAAAACCGATACCGATGATTCAAGCAAATCAACCCCATTGCCACATGACTGGAGGAGACAATTAAATGAGAAGGAGGGGCGTCATACAGTGAGCGAAGAAGAAAAACGTTTTATTAGACAGGATTATATAGCAAATGGACACATAAATGAAATCTACCCAACACCAATAAAAAACCACTTCTTACTAGATGTCGACGGAGACCCCCAGTTAGTTGTCATTAAAAACAACCTAGCGTTGCGAGTAACAGAAGCACAGCTTAACAAACAACCTGAATTAAAAAAGTGGTTTGAGGAAACGGTTTAGTATACGGAGTTTGCAAATAATCTTTTACGAAAGCTTGGTATTTTCGATTTAGAGGAAATCATTTTTTAAGGGGTGAACTAATGGAAAGTTCTCTTCGTTTTCCGATAGGGCAGTTCGAACCAACAGAAAATCCGAATTCAGAACAACGTAAAAAATGGAATCATGAGATTTCAGATATTCCCAAAATTCTAAGGCATATTGTACAAAATTTATCGAAGGAGCAGCTCACTACTCCTTACCGACCTGACCGATGGACCGTTCAGCAGATTGTTCATCATTTGGCGGATAATAATATGAATGCCTATATCCGTTTCAAGAAGGCTTTAACCGAGGAAAACCCAACTTCAAGCTCATATAGAGAAGACCTCTGGGCTGAGCTTATTGATTATCAAGAGACGCCGATTGAAACCTCGTTAGTTCTTCTAGAGTCACTTCATGCTAGATTTGTAACCTTGCTTTCTGCGTTGCAGCCGTCAGACTTTCAAAGAACATTCATAAGCCCCAGTCACGGGATGATGAATCTTGATGTTGCTATACAGAGATTTGCCTGGCATGGAAGACATCATATAGCACAAATTATTGAAATTAAACGACGAATGGGCTGGACGGAGTAGTTATTCTTTCTAATGTTAGATAGTAGGAGGGTCTTATGGGGAATGGGACCATTTATAAAAGCGAAGAAGGAAAAAATGCGATAAACCAACACTATGAAAGCTATGTACATTCACTTAATGTAGATGTCGAACGAATTTTTGTTAATACAAGTTATGGAAAAACGCACGTTCTTGTTGCTGGTCCACCTGAAGGAAAACCTGTTTTTATATTCCAGGGTGGTAATTGTATCAATCCAATGACGTTATCTTGGTTTCTACCATTACTAAACAACTATAGAATTTATGCACCAGATACTATTGGTCATCCGGGATACAGTGATGAAAACAGAATTTCAGCGAAGGATCATAGTTTTGCACAGTGGATCGAAGAACTAATGAATTATTTTAATATCGATAGTTGTGCATTCATTGGTCCTTCGTACGGTGCTGGAATCATCTTAAGATTAGCGACATTTATGCCACATAAAATCGATTGTTCCATTTTAGTATCACCAGCTGGAATAGGATTAGGCTCCAAAGCCAAAATGATTAAAGATATTTTACTTCCTTTAGTCTTATTTAACGTTACATCATCAGAAAAACATCTTCATAAAATCACTGGGATTATGTCAAATAATAGCATGAAAGAAGTCGATAAAAAAATTATCGGGGATGTATTTAAATACATAAAGCTTGAACAAGAAATGCCTAAATTAACGGAGAAGAAAGAATTAACAAATTATTACGCACCCACTTTAATCATCGCAGGGAAACATGATATTTTCTTTCCTGAAAGAAGATTGAAGAAATTGGCTCAAGAAATCATCCCCAATTTAATTGCATTCAAAACCTACGACATGGGACATTTCCCATCAAAAGAAGGTTTAACGAAAATTAACAGTGAGATTATGACGTTTCTAAAAAAGTATTACTAATTACACCTTTCTGGCGTGCAATTAAAAAGGCCGAAAAGAAGTATAGTTTTAAAAAAACTCGTTTCATTCAGGTCACAGAAATTGCTACTCTAAGTGAGTTCCTCAAAATGACTCCGACGAACAAGAAAATACGCCATCAAGTAAAGGACGAATAAAATAAGAAATGAATAAAAATAGTGCCATTTTACCGGATGATAAACGCCAATAAGATGAAGCAAAGGTAGCGCTATAAATGCTATAACAGCTGAGTAAATAGCTGATTTTAAAAATGGGTTAACGTTAGGCTTTATTTGTAGAACCGTCATAATGGATATTGGCAATATGGCGATGCTCCAAGGTAAATAGTTAGAGGAAAATGGAAATAGCTCATAGTGATAATGAAATAAGCCAATCGAAGCTCCAAGTAAGTCAAAGAATGAGGAGAATATTACTACAAAAAAGCCAGAATATAATAATCGATGTGTGCTGTCCTGTTTTCTGAATCTTATCCAAAAAATGATTGAAATAAATAACAAGATGAGACCGAACCACCACTGCCAGGAAAACAGAGAATGCTCAAGCCAAATTTGAAATTTCTCATTCATTAACTCGTTTTCCTTTGAATAATACTGATCGAAAATAGGATTAGTCATCGTACTCTCCTTCAATAAGTGGCATAAATGAAACAATATTAAGATGTACCAATCAGACAATTTTTATAAATGTGATAGTCGATTCTAAAAAAGGAATCGGCTTTTTTGCTTAATACAAAAGCTCTGCTTTTAGATAAGTATGAAACGATCATCAAGCGAGGTCGTAAAAGCCTTACAATCTAGCTATGATCAAGCGGTTGAGGGAACAAAGAAAGTAAATAAAACCGGATAAACCTTTGAAGAATTCAATACGTCTATTTCATCGATCCAAACGAAAATTGAGAACATTTCAAGCAATCTTAAAGACATTACGGTTCGAAGCAAAGAAATCAATCGATCTCTTGAAAATGTCTCTGCGATTTCACAAGAGTCGTCAGTAGGTATTGAACAGACTTCCGCCAATATTCAACAATCAACAAGTGCAATGAACGAGATCGTTATAAACTCTGAATCTGTTGCTCGGTTAGCCGATTCATTAAACCAATCAGTAGGTCATTTTAAGTTAGATAAATAAAACTGGTACAGAATTCCACGGTTTTTACTTTTTTTACAAATGGTTTGTGCTATACTAATGGTACTAAAAGTAGAAGGGATGATGGGTGGCCGATGATTAACTAATCTTATTTTAAAAAGTTTGAAATCACATATTTCAAATCAGATAAAATAGGATTAGTCTGCCCATTTTCTATAAATTGTAGAGCTATTAATGAAATAGCTTATTAGAATATGCAAAGAACGACTAATCCTTCCAAATGAACTGGGGGGATTTTTTTGATTCTCCCTTTAAAGAGAGGGATTACATGTATGAAAGAACTATTAAAAATATCAAATATTAGCTATGAAATAACTGACGTTAACGTTTTTGCAGAAATAAATGCTCGTGTTCAACACGGAGATGTCATCGGTGTCATTGGCAAAAATGGTGCTGGGAAATCGACGTTATTGCAATTAATTAATAATGAATTAGTGCCGACAAAAGGACAAATACAATGGCTGCAGAATGACTTGAGCATTGTGATGGTTGAACAAGAAACCGAGGCGCATCTTTCCGGAAATAAGACTCCTCTTGAAGCCAAATTACTAGAGAAATGGCATGTCCCTACCGATGATTTTCAACAATTGAGTGGTGGTGAAAAGCTGAAAGCACGTCTTGCAAAAGGTTTTTCAAAGGAGGCAGACCTTTTACTACTAGATGAACCGACAAACCATCTCGATGAGCAAAGCGTTGAATTACTCGTTAGTCAAATAACGAATTATAAAGGTACCATTATATTTGTTTCGCACGATCGTTATTTTCTAGATGCAGTGGCAACAAAAATATGGTCGATTGAAGGGAAGCAGCTTATTGAACATAAAGGGAATTATTCTAGTTATATGGAGGTTCGCAAGCAGAAACGACTTACCCAGCAGCGTGAATATGAGAAACAGCAAAAAATGGTTGAACGGATTGAAGGCCAAATTAAAGAGCTCACGTCTTGGTCGAACAAAGCTCATGCTCAATCGACGAAAAAGGAAGGATATAAAGAGCATTATCGCGTCAAAGCAAAGCGTATGGATGCACAAGTAAAATCAAAACAAAAGCGTCTTGAAAAAGCGCTAGAAAAGGCAAAGGCTGAACCGGTTGAGCCAGAATATACAGTTCGCTTTTCAATGAAAGCAAAAAGCAAGGTAGGAAAACGGTTTTTAGAAGTTAAGAATCTAACAAAAACTTTTGGCGAACGAATCCTATTTGAAAACGCCAACTTTACAATTCAGCACGGTGAAAAAATTGCTATACTAGGTCCAAATGGAAGCGGAAAGACGACATTATTGAAAGTCATAGTTGGACACGTTGCAGCTGAAGGCGCTGTATGGATTTCTCCCTCTGCAAAAATTGGTTATTTAACGCAAGAGGTGTTTGATTTACCACTTGAACAAGCACCGGAGCAGCTATTTTATCAAGAAACATTCGAGGCGAGAGGGAAAGTCCAAACGTTAATGAAGCATTTAGGATTTACGACATCTCATTGGAGAGAACCGATTAAGAATATGAGTATGGGTGAGCGTATTAAGTGTAAGTTAATGAAGTATATTTTAGAAGAAAAAGATGTACTTATGTTAGATGAGCCAACGAATCATCTTGACTTAGCTTCACGTGAACAGCTTGAATATACGTTAGCACAGTATGATGGAACGCTCATCGTCGTTTCACATGATCGATATTTCCTCGAAAAAACGACAAACAGCCAACTTGTGATTTCGAATAATAGCATTCAAAAGCGACTAAATGACGTATCTCCAAAAAGAGATAATCTAGATGAATTACGTTTAACGCTTGAAACAGAAAGACAAGAAGTGTTAGGTAAGCTTAGCTTTATGACGCCAAATGATGAAGCGTACACAGAACTTGACCGGAAATTTAAAGAGCTTACAAAGCTTCTGAATGAACTGTAATCGACAAAGAAGGTACCCCAGAAGGTAGATTTTTACCTTTTGGGATATCTCCGATAATGTAGTGACGGAGCGCTTGCCTCTGCTTCAGTAACTTTTGAGACAGGCCCGTTTTTTTCTATTTCTATTCTTGCGTAAAACCGTCTAGACCTTGTTTTTGTAGTTCTTCTGCGACGATTCGGGCAAGCTCGGTTGCTCCGGCACGGTTCGGATGTAATGAGTCTCCGTTCATATAAAGGTCAGATGTGGCTTCTGGTCCGATTGAGGTAAAGTAGGCCGAACTTAACACATTAAGGTCTACTAATGGTACGTTTTCCTCCTGAGCTAAAGCGGCAGTAGAATGTCTATACCAACGATGAACAGAAGTATGTTCGCCCTCTGAATTAAAGTCGGTTGCTCTACCTTGTGGCGTCGATAAGATCACGGTTGCTCCTGTTGCCTTTACTTGTTGAACCATATCACGCATAATCTCTTTAAATTCCTCTTCGGTTGTTTCATTTTTTGGATTAGTATCATTAATGCCGAGCTGTAATATAAAATAATCACCTGGTTTAATATATTTTAAAATCGCTTCTAACTGACCATCATTTCTAAACCCTCTTGCAATTTGGCCGCCAGATGCCATATTTCTAACTTGGAAAGTATCCGTGTCTACAAATTCCGGGAGTAATTGTCCCCATCCTGCCTGAACACTGTTGTCTAATGGATAGTAATTGCATACTGTGGAGTCGCCTCCGATATAGATGGTTCGATTGGTCTCCGGATGGCGAGACAGCTTTTTAATTTCTAAGGCACTTAATGTAAAGTTTGTGCCGACTCTACCTGCTGTTACAAGTAAGTTCAGTTGCCCATCAGTAATAGGGATTTGAAAAGAATCAGTCGCATTGTTTCCTGTCATGTTGATAATTTGGTAAACACCTTCTGCTGCAACGCTTGCTCTGAACGTATCCCCTAACGTAACCTTCACCTCGTAAAGCCCGTCTGGCAGGTCAACATCAAAGGTGTTTGTACTTTTCGTACCGGACGTTTCAAACTGTACAGCATCACTGGCTGCACCTGTTCCAGATGCCGGAACATTAATCATGTTCTCTGGTGTATGAAAGCCATAACGCTTTTTTTCATCATACTTATCAGAGGCACTTACACCGATATAGCCCTTTTCGACCTCTCCATTACCAAAGTCGAACTTGTATTTGTTCGGTGCTGCCTCTGCTGATAAATGAACAAAACCACCAATGACCGTCATGATTACAAGCAACGTTAATGCTTTTAAGAACACGTTTTGCACGATACCGCCTCCCTTGAATGCAAGAATAGTAATCTTTCTTTACACATTCCTAGATAGGTAATTTCCACTTAACAGACTGAAGTAATCACCTCCCATCTCGATTGATTGTATGCTATGATAAAATTTCCATCAATAGGATATTTTTGAAACGTGAATATAAAGGTAGTAACACTTTTTTGCAAAGACGATATTTTGTTGTTGCGCTTAATAGTCAGCATTTACCTTCTATAAAGTCTAAGAACAAACAACAAATCAACCGTACAGCAGTTATTAAGTTATCTAAACATTAAAGGGCTTAACTGGGAGGAGTGAAAATGGACAAACACTATGGTAATCCTGAAACATTTTCCTTTCGTACATCGTAATCTTAAGGGGGGGTTACGTGTTGAAGAATATAAAACTAAGAATCATCTGGCTTATTCCAACGATTTTTATGTGGTTAATGTTTATTGGGTTTTCAATTTGGGTTTTTGTAAACGCTGAAGGGTTAATTCAAATAGAAATGTTATCAAGTTGGGTACTAAAATTACTGTTCTTATTTATCATTTCGTTATTGGGAAGTTATCGAATGTGGTCATGGATAAAAGAAGGGAAGCTGTGATGAAGTTTTTTAAGCTATGAAATAGGTTGGCACACACAGTTGAGGAAATCCTGTAACAGTTGCTGACAGCTGCAGCGAAGGAGATATAATACTGAATACGGTTGGACTTAAGAGGGGATGCCTTTTCTAATTAATGTTTACCCAAGAATAGTTATTTAATGGTAAGGATATTGTATCGAATAAAGTTTAGAGGCGATTATAATATGTTTCCAATTCTCGATGTGTTAACGGCGTTACTCATGCCCATCTTACTTATAACACTAATAATCTTGATCGCTAAGTGGATATGGAATCCTGACAATAATGCAAATAAATTACAAGTAAGTATAGATGATATTAGGAAACAACTTAATAGGATAGAAGAAAAAATGAATAAGATAGATAAAGGTTAGTTAGTAGCTTTTACTTTGGGGACGTTCAGATAACAAGAGCAGTAGAAATGTTTTTTTCTTTAAATAAAGGGACCTTAAAGAACCCCAAAGCACAACAGGTATTCAACTTCAACATACCATTAGCGTTTTATGCTAATGGTATTTGTTTTCTTCAAGTCTAGAGTAGATTAGCAAAAGAAAAAATGGAAACAATGTCCAAGTCGTCCATTTTTAGTGTTAAACTAGAAAATAGGAAGCTTTATTAATTTATCTTTAGTAACCAGCTATTTGTAAAAGGGGAGGCTGCATTTTGAGTGAGAAAAAATGGAGGTTATCTTTGCCTAGCGCAATCGTTATTTTAAGTGTGTGTATTTTGTTTTCAGCTTTTCATATTTCGAGTGCAATAAGAGAGTCATCAAGAAATAGTATTGACAATGGGACTTATGAATACGAATTAAACCGATTTAATGAAAATGTTGATGAATTGATCCAAACACTTCAAGAAAACGATGAGGTGGGACAATAATACTTTACTGGAGGCTAAGTTAAAAATGAATGTATCTGAAAAAACAGTTAAAAAAACTAGCTCATGGATGAAGCGAAATGCCCGACCGTTAGAGTGTGCAAGGTGGGGGTACTGGTTCGAGGGTGCTTCACGGGATAACGTTATTCACTACTTATCTGCATATCAAAATGACGATGGTGGTTTTGGACATGGAATTGAGCCTGATTTTTGGCTGCCACATTCATCACCGATGGCCACATGGGCAGCAGGACAGATCTTAATGGAAATAGGAGCCGAGCCGAATGAAAAAATAGTCCAGTCAATGCTATCATATTTGATTAAAAGTAACGAGAAAGAAACAGGAATGTGGGTATCAGTCCTACCTGAAAATAATCACTATCCCCATGCGCCGTGGTGGCATTGGGAAGAGGGCGTACAGGAGAATTGGATGTTTAATCCTAGCGCAGAGTTAGCTGGATTTCTTGTGCATTGGTCTCCCAAACAAAGTGAAGCTTCCCAAATAGGCTGGACAGCAATTGAAAAAGCAGTTGACCATTTAATGAATATGAAAGAGATGGATAAGCATCAAATAAATAATTATCAACGGTTAATGAAAATAATGAACACACATGAAGAAACCTTTAACACGAAGCTAAACGATTCGTATAAAGACGTTTTAGATAAATTACATTCACTGGCAGAGCAATGTGTGGATAAGGATGTCGCTACGTGGTCAACAGGCTACAAAACACTCCCATTAGACTTTATTGATAGTCCCGAGCACCCTCTTTGTCGAACATTCGGTGAGTTAATTGAGCAGAACTTAAACTATTATTTAGAACAATTATCTGAAGAAGGCACTTGGGACATTTCGTGGAATTGGGGAAGCTATCCCGGAGAATTTGCTGTTGCCAGAACATATTGGAAAGGAATCCTTACAGTAGACAGGTATAAGCTCCTTAAAGCATTTGGTTATATTCAGCCAAATTAGCAAATACAGTTGCTCAAATGTCTTATTCTCTTTTTGAAAATAAAGAGTTGTACCAAAAGATGCGAACAGGAATATGAAGGAGTCATTACATGGATAAATATAACATCATATTATTTGATTTAGACGGTACACTTTCAGACCCAAAGGTAGGTATAACGAAATCAGTTCAGTAAGCATTACAAAAAATGGGCATTGCCGAATCCAATCTCGATAAACTAGAATGTTTCATTGGTCCACCACTCCACGTATCATTTTCTGAATATTACAAGTTTGACGAGGAACAAACACAAAAAGCGATACAGTTCTATCGGGAGAGGTTTAAGGATAAGGGAATGTTTGAAAATGAGTTATATTCAAATATTCCCTTACTACTAAAGTCGTTAAAAGAAAATGGCTATACGTTAGCTGTTGCCACTTCAAAGCCTACTGTTTTTGCTGAACAAATCCTAAAGTATTTTTCGATTGACCACTATTTTGAACAGATTGTTGGAAGTAATCTTGATGGAACAAGATCGTCAAAAACTGACATCATTCAATACATCCTAGATATATATAACAACGAATATAAACTCGGTGAGTTTATTATGATTGGAGACAGAAAACACGATATCATCGGCGCAAACAATACTAGGATTGCCTCTATAGGAGTTACTTATGGATACGGTTCATTTGAAGAATTAAACGATTCTAACCCTACTCATATTGTTAACAGTATTAATCAGGTAAATGATATTTTATTAGGTAGTGATTAGCAATGACATTTACAGTTATATAGTTCATGTAATAGTAAAGTTATATCAAATACCTTTTTGAACCAAAGGATGCAAGACTTCAAGAGCGGGAGTTGTCGTTTTCGGCAACTCCTATCGCATTTTTTGCTATACCTACAGTTATGCCTTACAAAGTTAGAGAAAAATAGGGAGGATATAATGAATAAATTTTATGTTGCATCAAGTTTTAAAAACATAGATACAGTTCGTTCTGTTAGTAAGCAGTTAATAAATAAAGGCTACATTCAAACATATGATTGGACGAAAAATGAAAAAGCTTCAACACTTAAAGATTTAAAGGATATAGGACAACTAGAAAAGAGTGCTGTGATGGAGGCGGATTTTCTAATCGTCATATTACCAGCAGGAAAAGGAAGTCATATTGAATTAGGTATTGCGCTTGGACAAGGCAAAAGAATTTATGTGTATTCACCGAGCAACGAAGTAAATAATGTGGAAACAACAAGTACGTTTTATCATGTACCTGAAGTGAAAACAATCATTGGTTCGATTGATGATATAGTAGAAATAGTGACAAGATAGATTTTTTTACTAAACGCTTGTAAGAGGCAAAACAATTAGGAACGACAGCTCATATTTCTAATTGTGTTAGAAAAACAGGGAATTAATCATTGAAGAACATCCTTGTAATACTCGATAGTAGATAATTAGGAGAAGAAAATGGAAATTCATTGCAGGACAGAGGCCTCTTATTCGTTGAACTTCTTGATCTATATTCAAAATATATTTATTAATTAAAGTTAGAGTAATGATGAATCTAAATTCCCTTACATACCAACACAGTATAAATTTAAGGAAGACTTTAAACTGCGTTATAGAAAGCTATGGGATGAAATATCTCTGAAAATTTCCGAACATCCTAGAAATGATATGAAAATATTCACTGAAAGTAGTGTTTTTGGGGGATTGGTAGACATTCGTTCCTTTATTTATCAAAAAGGAAGCCGATTTCCTGAGGCTACTTTTCTCTTTTTCAATGCCCTCTAAGCAACGTGTGGAGCCATTGCTGCTTCCTAGCATGACTTTCAAGCGGTTATTCAGTGGCCTTGATTTCCTCTGATTTTTGGCAAATAGCGTATCAGATGTCCGCTAAAACATAAAAAATGGGGTTATTTCTGAAAAGGTCTGATTATAGAGCACATTTCACTTTCGGCGAAGATTTAGTAATAGTAAGTAAAAGAGAGCTGTCGTGACGGTAGCTTACGTAAAAGGAGCAGAAGCGTTAACAATTGTGATTAAGGGAGAATATCGATATGAAATCAAGAAAAACCATAACGACTATTGCTATTGGCATGCTGTTTATTACTGTTTTAATGAATCTATTTAATAACGATGTGTGGGATGTAAACGAAGAAATGTTAAAAGAAGAAGTAATATCAATTGAACAATCGGTTGAAACAGTAAATTTATTAGATGTAACTCCATTTGAATGGGATATGGTATATTCCTTTGACCCTTATACATCGAAGGAAAAGGTCTATGAAACAGTAGGTTATAAATGGGATACAATCAGTGAAACCGTTAGTGAAGGAATGAACCAAATCGTTTTTATGAAGGATGAAAAAGTCGTTTGTTATTTATTCGGGTATCCTCAAAATAACCGTTATGGCATATATTTTTCAGGTGAAGGATTTAATCATGTTGCCCAAAGGATTAATTCAAATGATGATTTGACTTTTCAAGTGAAAAAGAGTGGTGATTTCGTATATTTGATAAATTATTAAATATCTGAGTTGCTTCATGGATGGAGCGATGCTTAAATGAAAAGAGCATCGTTTTTCTATTTTGATTTTGAAGAAAGTAATGACTTTGCCGCGTTATCCTCCTTAAATCACATAAAAGAGGCAGTGCCAAAGGGTTGTTTTTTAACCTTTTGGCACTGCCTTCATGAAAGCGTAGTGAATGGAGCCATTGCTGTGCACGCTTTAAGCATTTGAGACAGCCCCACGATGTCTTGATTATTTATGGGATTCCATTTGAAAAATTCGTTCGCTTATCAAGTTGAGAAAGTTCGTCCACTTTTCCTTTAAAGTAATGGTAGATCAATTGTTTATTTAAACCTGCACGTTTTGCAATGGATTTAATTCTGGCACCATTATAGCCCTTCTCAAAAAATTCCTCTTTCGTAGCGTCCAAGGCTCTTGCAGCTGGTGGAAAGCCTTCAAATGAACCACAGGACCATGGCTTTATGTATGGATGGAGTTTTCAGGATATTGACGGTCATCTTTGGGAGATTTTTTTCATGGATGATAGTTCAAACAAGTAAGATCATACCCGAACGTTACTAGTTAAAATCTATTAGGTTACGAAGGTTTGTTGACTTTTCATGGTGAGCGAAAAGAAAGTGGTATTCTATTAGATTTTATCTCTATTCTAGGAGGAATTTGTTGGAAAATAGGGAATTCTTTATCTTGTTTTAAAATAATGTTAAAAGGAGATGAAGGAATGGGATTAAAGGCTGAAAAGTTGGATTTGCATAAGGTTGATATTTCAGGGTCGAAGTGGCAAGAGGTTAATGCTATGGAGTTAGATATTAGTGATGTAAATTTGGCTAAAACAAAAATCAACAATGTAAATATGAGTGGAATGGTTTTAAATGATGTTAATATGGGAGAAAGTCGCATATCAAATGCAAATCTTTCTGGAGTAGGAATTCAGCATGCGAATTTTAGTAATGCCGTCATTGATCATGTTCATTTATATGGAACAGAATTTCACAATGTCGTTTTTCCGATGGAAGGTGACGGGAACTTTAATCCAGATGGACAGTATAAACCGATTAGTTTTCAAAATTGTGATCTGACAAATGGACAAATAAGAAATTGTAATTTAACAAATGTAGAGATTAGTGATTGTGATATTTCTGGATTAAAGATCAACGGCGTACTTATTGAGGAATTGCTGAAATATAAAGAAAAGTTGTAAGTCAACCTGAAACGTTGCCTTCCTGTATAAGGGAAGGCAACGTTTTTTGTGCCTTAGAGTGAAAAACGTAAAATTGAAGCGAAATAGGTGACTACACGCCAAAGCAGGAAAATATAAGTGTAGTTCCTACGATTTATAGTAATGAGTAGTTTATTTGTTAAAGAGATTGATGAAAAAATCGCGAATGAAACTTTCCTAGAATAGTCGGGAAGTTTTTTCTGTTGACCTACAAAATCGAAGTAAATTAATGTTAAAATAAGAAAGTAAAGGATAGTTATCAGTTTTTAGGAGAGGGATAGTAATGAAAATCAACATACAGAGTCTTGTTTTTATTGTCACACCAATCCTTGTTGTAACCCTCTTATTCCTTTGGCTTACCGGCTTCATTGGTTTGTGGACTGGCGGTATTGCTGAAAAGGCAAATAATACAAAAGACTTCACTACTACAAAAAGTCATTTCATAGCAGGGGATTATTCTATTTCAATTGATCTATCAAATTTAGAAAGTAATATTGGAAAAGAATTATACAACGATGGAAAACATACGATATATGTTTCTTCCGTAAATAACACAGGTAGTGAAAATACAGGCGGGTATAGCATTAGTTTTAGATCGAGTGGAAGGATATCATTGAATGCTGCATCACTGGTTTCAGGTGTCCAGCATGCTCGGATAAATGAACACTCGTTTACAAATATAATGACCGCAAAGATGACAGCCGAATATAATGGGAAAATCTATGAAAGTCCGATAAGCGGTGTGAGTGGATTGAACTATAAGGACGGGGATGAATTCGGGTTCTATATATTTCCTCATGAATCTTATCAAGAAATTCGTTTAAATGAACAAGGAGTCGTGGGTTTAACTGTGTCAAACCTTTATAAAAATATTTGGAGCAAGAATTAAGTAGGAGATTCATCATTTCTCCAACTAAGCGATAGAATAGCCAAAAAACTAGTTGCATATGTAGAAAAATGGTGTCATAGCAACGGCTCAGACTTTATAGATAGGGTTTTACTTACCTGTTTATCTAGGAGATGTAAATTAATACTATTTCAACAAAAGGATTGAGAGTTATGTCTGTTAAAGCTATTTTTTTGGACTTTTATGGAACCGTGGTACACGAAGATGGAGAAATCATTTCAGATATTTGTAATCGAATAAAAGTAAATTCAAAAAAAGAAGACGTTACGTCAGCTGAAATTGGTCGTTTTTGGTGGAATGAATTTTATCATTTTTTTATTGAAAGCTATGGCGATACTTTTTTATCTCAAAGGGAATTAGAAAGGATTTCTTTACGTAATACTTTAAATCATTTCAATTCAACATCAAAAGAAAATGAATTAAGTGAAATGATATTTAAGCATTGGATGAAACCTGAAATCTTTAAAGATTCATTGGAATTCTTTGAACAGAATACAAATCCAATTTATATACTTTCTAATATTGACCGTTCAGATATTTTGGAAGCTATTAACCTACACCAGTTATCAGTTAAAGAAGTAATTACAAGCGAAGATGTGAAATCGTATAAGCCTCGTTCAGAAATGTTTGAATACGCCTTAAAGCAAAGTAAGTTATCACCAGAAGAAGTAATTCATGTTGGGGACTCTTTATCAAGTGATGTTACAGGTGCCAAGAATGTAGGGATTAAAAGCGTGTGGGTAAAC
Source organism: Halalkalibacter urbisdiaboli (assembly GCF_002156385.1). Classification (GTDB taxonomy): domain Bacteria; phylum Bacillota; class Bacilli; order Bacillales; family Bacillaceae_D; genus Halalkalibacter_A; species Halalkalibacter_A urbisdiaboli. The sequence goes on along the minus strand of NZ_MVJM01000002.1, from coordinate 868,239 downwards.
AGAAATAATAAAAAAATTAACGGCAATGTCCAACCAGATTTTGCAGTTACCACTTTACCTGACATTTTTAATATTTCTACACTTTTCAAAAACTAAACACATCTTGTTAAGTAAGGATCTATCTCTTGAAATAATTCAGAAGCAGTAACTGAGTATGAAAGGTATGAAAACATAAAAAGGAGTTTAGCGAATTCAGTGAAAGACCGAGCCGCTTTTACATTGGGCCGGCTTTCTGGCTAACACTCATGCCCGTAGAGGCTCAAAGTGAAGTGACAAACTGTCTACTCTGTTTTCCATCAAAACTGTTCCAGCTTTTATGTGTTATAAACAGTACTGTACCTTTAAAAAAATTGTATGAGTGTTGACATACCAATTTATTATGTAGCTGTATAAAAATATCCAATAGAAAAACCACCAATGATATGAACTGAACCCGAAAAGTTAGACACACAACTAACAATTGGGGTGCAGTTCATGATATTAGTGGTTTAACCTTACTATTTTATGCAGAGCTGCTTTTCGTGAAATTGACGAATGTTTTTTAGGTGTTACTCTTTTTGAATTAGTTGGGATTAGTTTATGGCTTTCTCACTTTGAACTCTATACAGTGACTTAACACGGTCAACTACTAGTTTGGAAATTATAGACATAACAACAAGGCTGATAAATGACCAATGAGCATTCCATGCCTTTTCTAAGTAGATATTTGCAATTTTCATAAGAGGTAATGCTAAATAAGAGACAAATGCTGAGAAGAAGCCTGACACTATTAAGAAGGACTTCCACTCTTCGAATCGGTGGTATATGATGCTTAGTCCTATTGGAATGATGAAAAGATTAGCAGGTAACATTGTAGGGATGATGGGTTCAAGTTGCATCCGATAATCATACCAATCCATGGCTGTTGCTACATCATCTAAGTTTTTATTAAGGATGTATATGAATCCAAGAAAGGCGATGGATGGGAGGAGTTTTTCCTTTTTAACTAAGACAAAAAATAAAATTATCATTAAGAAACAAGCCCCAAGCAGCATCCACCATTGCCAAGTGAATAATGTATGCTTTGTCCATATTTCCCACCTCAAGTCTGTCAACTGGTTTGAAATTTTATCAATTTCTTTCCCTAATTTCTCCATAATAACATCCTCCTAAAGTAATACATTTAGTATAAGTTTGCATAAGTAATTAAGGTTTCATACTGGTTTCTTTTTATTTAGGAGTTATATTAAATTTATTGTGGAAAAAGGAATATTGCTAAAGATAAAAGGCGTTCTTTTTTAACTTGAAGTAATCGTACCCTATCATTAGAAACTAAAAAATCCCCATTTCTATATTGTAAATAGGAATGGGGATAACTAATATTGGGTATTAATAACGTATTAAATTCACGCTACCCTATAATTAAAATTTGAATTTTGAAATGGCTTCTTCGAGTTCATTAGCCATTTGTTGAAGATGTCCTTTTACAACTTGGAGCTCTTGCATTGTAGCTAGTTGTTCTTCTGATGATGCAGCTACACTTTGGGAATTATTGGTTGTTTCAGATGAGATGGTAGTCATCTCAGAAAGTGATGCTGAAACTTGTTCAGACCCAGCAGACATTTGTTCCACTGAAGCAGAAACTTCAAGAATTTGTGCAGCAACTTGCTCTGCTGCTATTACAATTTCTTCAAAAGTATTTCCTGCTATATTCACGGCATCAATGCCTTGACTAACTTCATTTGTTACAGTTGTCATTGATTGAATTGACTGTCCAGCATCCTTTTGAATTTCATTAATAAGTTCACTAATATTATCAGCAGAATGGGTCGTTTGTTCAGCTAACTTTCTTACCTCTGATGCGACAACAGCAAATCCTTTTCCGTGTTCACCCGCCTTTGCAGCCTCAATTGCTGCATTAAGAGAAAGTAAATTTGTTTGAGCGGAAATATCTGTAATAATACTAATGATATCGCCGATTTGCTTTGAACGATCACCTAATTTTTGAATAACGAACGAGGATTCATCAACGACTTTGCGAATTTTATTCATTTGAATCACTGCTTGCTTGATAGAGTCATTTCCTTCGCTTGCAGTCTTAGCTGTTCCACTTGTTGATTCAGACACAGACGACGTTGTTTCAGCAATTCGTTGAATACCAATTGAAATTTCTTCTACAGCAGTAGCACTCTGTTGTGCACCTATCGATTGTTTCTCAGCACCTTCAGCCACCTTCGTAATAGATTCGGTAATTACATTTGAGGCTTTTACCGATTCATCAATACTTACAGAAAAATCATTAGCAAACAAAGTAACCTGCTTTCCGGTTGTACTCATTTTGCCAATCAAGGATTTCAGGCTAATAGCCATTGAATTAACGGATGCTGCTACACTGTACAATTCATCATTTCCCTTGATTTCGATAGGTGTTACAGTAAGATCGCCGTTAGATATTTTAGAAGTTACCTTTTGCATTTGTTTTATAAGTTCAATATGCCTTCTTGATAATAGATAAAATACGATAATACCTGAAAGAACAAAAATTATACAGACGCCAGCTATTACATATTTCAAGAACTCTAAAGGTTGATAAAATTCATCATAATAAGCACCAACTACTAAAATCCAATCCCATTCTTCATAATAATCAATATATGCGATTTTTTTATGAGCTTCAGTTTCTCCAGGATTACTCCAGGAATAATCAATAAAGCGCTCTTCTTGATTTTTTAATTTCGCATGACTTATATATTCCTGCACAAGGTATTTGCCACTTGCATCCTGTGAGTCAATCATATCTAAACCAGGTTGAAGCGATGTTGACATTTGTAATATACCGTTACTATCATAAGCAAACATATATCCTTGGCTTTTATATTTTTATATACAAATGCAGACTGACTAAAATCGCGATTAGGCTCTCCTTCAGTTATCACAGGTCCAACAATTGCATTTCTAGCACGTTCTTTAGCCTCTTCAATAGTGAGATGACCAGCCTTCACTTCTTTATCAAGCTCGCTTATTGTAGATTTAGCACTTGTAACGATGCTTTTCATGTTCTCTTTCCCTGCATCAATTAATTCATTTTTCGCCGTTTGATAACTAACGAATCCTAACAGTGAAGAGCTTAAAAGAACGATGATGGAAACAAGCAACATTACTTTTAGTATTAAACTATTACGAAATCGAAGTTTGTCTGATTGCTTATTACCCCTGTCATTTTTAAACATGATTCCCTCCTGGTTTGTAGTTTTTTGTCGAAAAATGATAGCTTGTTTTAGAATACCACAGGGACCTTAGCACTGTATATAAAGATTTAATTTCCATTTCAACATACCAAGTTGATGGAATTCACATTAAGGAAAGGTTAGAGATCAGTTTTATATGAAAACAATAAATTAAAATATCTTTTAACATAGGTGATTAAAAAGATGAGAAAAGGAAAAACGAGTGAAAAGAAAAAAGAAGGAATTCTAAGAAACATAATCAATGAAATTCGAGATTCAATCTTCATTGAAATAACTTGGAGAATATTATTCTTTATTCCAAGAATGCTTATTCGTTTAATAAAAAACTTATTTTAACTAAAGAAAGATAAGGGAGTACCCATTAATGGAGAAATTAAATACGCAAGAACATTTTTCGTTATTGGTGGAAATCATAGTAACTATAATCTGAATTTACAGTTGGCTGAAGAGTTGCATCATTTGTTAGAAAAAAAATATCCAGGTTTGAGCGAGGGCACTGAAAAAGGGTGGGTTTCCCTTTTTCAGTGTCCTTTAAGTAACGTGCGAAGCCATTACTTCTTCTTTGAGTTACTTAAGAAGGTTTTTCAGTGCCTTCGTTTGAGCCGAGGTGTTATAACGAAAGCAGGTCAAGGAACAAATGGACGGTTTAATCAAGATCTTTCAGAAAAGGCCATTTTAATAGAAGTTGGTGGTATTTATAACACCTTAGATGAAACGTACAGAACGGCAGAAGCACTTGCGGAGGTATTCTCAGAGTATTATTGGGCTAAGCAAAAAGTAAATGAATAAAGACACGTATTTTTTTGTATAAACGATTAATAGCTACTGAGAACAATGAAGACATTTCTAACACCTTTTCTTGCATTCCTGCAATTTTTGCAGGGGTGTTTTCTTTTTATCATTACAAAAGGAAATAAGTGTTAAAATTGAGTTGTGATAATCAATTTTTTTGATGAACGGTGGAGGATATTTAAGAAAATTTTAAAATTAAAGGCAATGGAGGTTTTAAAAATGAAGCAAAATGTCAGTACCGAAGAAGCGATTAAAAGGTGGGATAGCTTCGCAGATACATATTCCAAAAAACATACTGAACAAGGAGACCTACATAAAGAAGTCTTTTTAAATCCCACTTTATTTTCACTTATGGGAAATGTAGAAAATAAAAAAGTGTTAGATGCTGGATGTGGTGAAGGGTATCTTAGTAGAATTTTATCCAAGTCTTGTGCGGTTGTAACAGCAGTCGATTATTCTCCAAGAATGATAGAAATAGCTAAAAGTAGAACGCCAAAAGATTTGTTAATTGATTATAGCCAGGGGAATTGTGAGGACTTGAATACTTTAGAAGATAAAAGTTTTGATTTAATAGTATCCAATATGGTTATCCAAGACCTTGCAAATTATGAAAAAGCATTTCAAGAAATGTATCGGTTATTAGAGGATGGAGGTTATTTTATTTTTTCAATATTACATCCTTGTTTTGTTACCCCAGAAAGTGGCTGGGAGAAAACAGAGGACGGTAGAAAATTGCATTGGAACGTAGATAAATACTTTTATGAAGGCGCTTATGAGCAACGTTTAGGTGATAAAGAAAAAATGTTATTATTCCATAGAACATTAACGAGTTACATAAATACTTTAATTAAAATAGGTTTTGTCTTAGAGGGCATAGTAGAACCGAAGCCATCAATAGAGATGTTACAAAAATATCCTTCATTTGAAGAAGACTTTAGGTGTGCTGACTTTATAGTTTTTAAATTAAAAAAGTAATTGGATTAAATCTCATTACTAGAAGAAACAGCTTTATTTGTAGATGGAGAAGGTATAAAAGTAATTGGGACAAAACCTGCCTATATTTTTGATGGAACAAATAAGAAAGCTATTCAACCTGAGCTTTATTGTTAAGTTAAAGGGAGTATAGTTCAATAAATAAAAAGGATATTTATGGTATTTGCTTTGATTTCCCAATTATTGATGACCATATATACACAAGTAGCGATATTTCACAACTGGACCACTTTAAATAAGGGGCAAAATTTAAACTACGGTGAGTGCAACTTTGACATAATTTTAGATTATTAATCATCCAAAAAAAAGGAATTGAATGCATCAGGACGAAATCCTTTTTCAATGAAAAAATATATAAGCATGTAAGGAGTGAACAATTTGGCTACTTGGGTTACACACTTTAGGATTGCTGAAGAATTATTAATAAAAGAACTTCCTGTTTCAACAATTGATTTTTTGGTTGGTAATATTGGTCCAGATTGTGGACTTATCGGAGAAAATGGTAAACCCACACCTCCAAAAGAGATTACGCATTTCGAGATTGAGGGAAAAATTAACTCTGATTCTTTTTACCAAAAATATCTTAGTGACGAAAAAGAGAGTTTATCTAGTGAATTTTCCTATTATCTTGGATATTACATACATTTGTTGACTGATGAGGAATGGATTGAATTCATCGAGCAAAAGAAAAAAGAAAAAGTGTACCAAGAAATACTAAATACTCCTGAATATATTAATCTAGTTAAGAGAGATTGGTACGGTTTAGATTTTTTATATCTTAAAAATCATAAAGATAATATTTTTTGGAAAGAGTTTCAACACATTACTGATTTTCCAGAGTATTTGAGTTTCTTTCCACAGGGTCAGACACTTGAACAGATTAGAAATATTACTAATTTTTATCATAGTCGGACGATTTCCGATGACCACGAGTTTATTTATCTTACGTCATATGAAGTCGATGAGTTTGTAGAAAATACTGTACAAACGGTTAAGGAATTATTAAATCAAAGGATGCGGACACAGCTAGTATGAGGGGATTTCAGCACAGGTAATTTACTTTTCGTAAGTAAAGGAATCGATAGACACCAGTTAATTATGATCGGTCATATTAAAGTTCAACAAGAATATCAGGGATGTCCAAAGCTCTGAGCTCGTAATTTAAACTAATCTCCTTTAAATTAATTAAATTCGTCGTTATTACAACAAGTACACAGCATTTTTGATGTGATCAAACTAGACCGAGTGGTGTTCCTAAGTACACTTTAAAATACAAAACAGTGGGAAATGATTGCTTCCCACTGTTTTTCTACATTATTTAGCTGGTTTAATAATTTTGAAAAGTTGACACCACTAAGCATTTTGAACAAATATCGTTTGCTCTTGCAGGATAATTGCAGAAATAAGTATAGTTACAAATGAATCTACATTGTACCTGACATAATAGTGAAACTTCAAATATAAAATTGAGCAACCTAGTCAAACTTAAAATAGATATGCAAGATGATTATTGTGCTTTCATACCTAATCTTGTGATATTAATATCAATATTAATATCAACGCTTAAGTTTTTATAGTACTTACTGTAATCACTATTTGACTTAATTTGTTCATTCCAAAACTGGGGATGTTTAGCTTGAATATACTTCCCAAATCCAAAGATGTCTGATTCCTTTTCCTGAGTTTCCTTAATTACTTTTTTAAATTCTTCTGTTAAAAAGTCTTTAGCTTCAGTACGGATTAATTCAATAACTTCTGGCTTACTTATATCTATGTTTTCTCCAATCACCTCATTTATTATTCCAATTAATTCGACTTGAACAGTGACCTGAGGTTTGTCATCTATCATCTTAACGACATAATTAGATTTTCTAAAAGTGGTTTGGAGCATGACAAGACTATCTTTTTCTTTAAGTGGGATCAAATGGTTTGCGCCTCCTGGATTATCACCCGTAATCCCAATAAAATAAGCTATTTGATAAGGTTTTGTTCGACCAACATAAGCATCTCCCTTAAAATAAGCAAGTCCATCAATTTGAATTGTATCTTTCTCCTGAATACTAATATAGGGTAAAAAGGCGTCTTGACCGATTGCATCAATTCTTGACCAGAAGACACCTACATTCCCATTCGGTAATTTTCCCATTGCTACTGCTTGTTTGAAAGAGTAGGATATAAATAAAGCAGGAACACGTTCCAATTTTGGGGCAATATTCATTACTTGTTCAGCATTGTCTTCGATTACGGCCATCCATAAAGTCCTTCTAATTTCTGCCTTCCTGCGAAAATATTCATTTACTTCTTGAATATTTTCTGATGCAACTTTCTTTGACATAATTACGACTTGAAGCTGTCCCAGGAAAATAGGGTGAACAACTTTCTTTTGCATATTTTCAATTGCGTCAGAAAGGGTATGTCCTTTCGCTGATAAAACAAGGACTTTCTCTTGAGTACTCCCACCACCACCACCTATGTCCCCGCGAGTAGCGCCCAGAGGAATTCTTCCTGGTACTGCTATTTGGGCAGAAATTTTATAAAAATCTTCTTTATCTAAAAGTTCCATACCTTCTGGATGAGTACTGCTTATCTCCTCTTCTTCCACTTTCACCTTATCTATGGAAATTGCAAGAATAGTTGCTCTCTCTTCGATTTCATATCGATCCCAACAGCCAGTTATTAAAAAAAGGAGCATTGCACACCAGAAAATTCTTAACGTATACGTTATAGTTATCTGATTTTTATTAATTCGATTCATAATCTTACACCTTTCCCATTTCTAAATAAAGAAATGATGTAGAGTAGGAAAGGATAAATGATGGTAAGAATTAAACCATATTGTCCAAAATTCATAAAATGATAAACGTCCACTATATTATGAGGAAGTAAAGTTAATACAATAAAAATTGGTAATAAAATAAAAGTTATAGAACGATGACTTTTTAACTTAAACACTCTACTAGCAGTGTAGGCGGATAAAAAATAGCAGGAAAATATAGTAGTAAAACCAGAAAGAATCCAAACTAATAAAAAGATAATATCCATCCGGTCAAATATTTCTCCTGGAAGCTCAATCATTCTCGCTAAAATTAACATGGGCCAAGTTTCTATTTTAACTGTTTCTATTCCTAAAACAGCTATCGTAATTAAAGTGATTATTAATATAAATATCCCTGCAGTAGTTACTCCAATAAAGCTCCCTTTAGTAGCTTGCTTCTTATCGACCATAAAAGGGACTGTCAAACTTATTATAAAAGTACCGATTTGCATAAAAGGAAGCCCAGCAATCTTAATTCCTTCTAGAAACAAAAGTTGCAAAGAATATTGTTCTCTGTCAAAAATGGGAAGTAAATTGATGGTTTCCACATCCTTTAACAGAATAAGAATTAAGAAAATAATCGGTATGATAATACATGGTAGGTAAAAAAAATGGATGTGTGCAAAGGTGGAGATATCATTCCTGACAGATATGGCAACAACGATAAATATCATCAATGTTGTCACAAAGATAGGAGTCTCCAATAACATTGTTGTATTCATCATACTTGAGAATTCTCTTGCTACCATTGATGTTAAGAAAATAATTAAGAGAACAATTGTTATTCCGAAAAATCTGCTTAACGGTTTGCCAATTAAATGATCAGACAATTCAATAAAAGACAGCGTAGGAAAATTTGCGACTAGACGAGAAAGAATAAAAATCCCAACTAATGAAATCAGAATAGCAATTAAAATAGAAAATATAATGCCCTTCCCTACAACTATACCTGATAGTCGAGGGAGAGAAAGTATACTCACACCAATCATGGTGTTCATGATGATAGCAATAGTTTGCATGATTGTAATTTGTTCTGATTTTATTTCCTCTACATTCATAATTGTTTTCATTACTCCTCACTCCTTGCTCTTTTCCTGCTATCGTCTAATGGCTCCCCATGTTCAAAGTCTATATCTGTAGCTCTTCTCCGGTTTTTAGGCCTTAAGCTTTCCGGACGATCTAATAACCAGCGAATAGGCGATCGAATGAAAGAATCCTTTAATTCATCCCAATTACTAGGTGAAAATGGGCTCATGTAGGGGAGACCAAAAGATTTCAGTGATAGCATGTGATTAATGATGAGGATTAGGCACATCATTAATCCGAAAAGCCCAAAAGCTGATGAAAAAATTAGCAATGGAAATCTTAAAATTCTAATAGTGACCGCTAGATTATATGCTGGAGTCGTAAATGAACTTAATGTAGTGAGAGCAATTATAACTACTGTAAATGGGCTAATAAACCCAGCTTCCACTGACGCTTGCCCAATGATAAGAACTCCAACGATACTTAATGCGCCACCAATAAGTTGTGGCATTCTAATCGTAGCCTCCCGTAGAACTTCCATAATGATTTCCATCAAAAAAACTTCAATTGCTATAATTACCGGGACACCGGCTCTACCTCCAGTAACCGCTACCATATAGCGCGTAGGAATTAACTCTGGATGAAACGAAATTACAGCTACATAAACCGAAGGAATGACAAAGGACAATATTAGAGATAATTGACGGATCATCCGTATTAAACTTGAATATAAAGATCTTTCATTGTAATCCTCTACTGTCTGTAAGAATTGATTAAAGGTAGCAGGAGCAATTAAGGCAAAAGGTGAACCGTTTACCATAATAGCAACCCTTCCTTCTAATAGAGCTCCAACAACCTTATCAGGACGTTCCGTATTTTGAATCTGGGGAAAAGGTGACTTTGGATTATCTTGAATTAGTTCTTCAATATAGCCAGAATCTAAAATACGATCAATTTGTATCTGCTGGAGCCGATTTTCTACCTCTTTTACTAGGTCTCCATTTGCAATATTCTCCAAAAATAATACGACTACCTTACTTTTAGTTATTTCTCCTATCGCCATTTCTTTTATTCTAAAATCAGGTACAGGTAATCGATAACGTAACAGAGATATATTCGTATCAAGCTGTTCAATAAACCCTTCTCGGGGTCCGCGAATTACTCTCTCCTGCTCTGGTTGAGTAATACTTCTTTTTTCTTGTTTGTGAGTATCTATAATGAAGGCTTCGGTCAGATCATCAATAATAACAACGGTACAACCGAGTAAAATTGAGTTAACAACATTTGAAAATGTGTCTGCACAACTCACCCCGTTATGATGTAAGATTTTTGTCAAAACTTCATTTTTTGTATTAGAAGCAGTAAAATCATTAAGCGAATGATCCTGAAGCTTAAAATTCATAAGGGGTTCTAAAATATCTCTATTTATGACTTCTTTATTAACTAAACTCTGGATAAAGACAACTACAGCCTTTTTATTGTTCAGTGTTTGGAATCCCCTAATAATTAAGTCCATATCTGACTTGAAAATCTCTTTTATTTTTGTTTTGTTTAAATCTACATTTTCAGAAATAGCTTCTTCACTAACTTTATTTAAACTGAATTTATTATTTTTAGGGGAGTGAAATTGTCTTTTTGAGCCGTTATGTTTACCCTTTAGTTTCGAAATATTCTTAATAAAATTCATGATTAGTAAACCTCCTCACTGGTATTATCTTCATAAAAACTTATATAATACAAAGCTGGGGGTCCCTTGCAAATAGGTAAATTAGACGAAAGGGATAAAAAGTCTATTTACTTTACTGACCCAGATGGTCACAAGTTTGAATTTCATACAGGTAACTTACAAGATAGATTGGATTATTATAAACAGGAAAAAATACAAATGGAGTTTTACGATTAAATAATTTCCGTGTTTAGTAATAGGTGCTTAAGTGAAAGAAAAGGAGGCGATCAATTATGTTAAGAGGTGTCCATATGATCAAGTATTTAATTTTTTTCCTATTGATATTAACACTTACAGGATGTACTCAATTTACCAACAAACAGGAAGATAGGAAAATAGATTTCACTCAAGAGCTGTCCAAAAGTGGAGAAATTGCCAAGAAACAAATTGAAGCGGAATCCTTTGAGATTATTAAATATCTGGGAGTCAGTAAGTATGAATTTACGGAGAGTGAAATCGATGAACTACCACATAGTCAAATATGGGCAGTTCAACGTACAAAACCACATGAGTATGCTGGTAAGAAAATCGATGTAGTCCAATTCCATGTTGTAAATCATCCTCTAAACGAGGTCGAGTCCGGAGATGTTTATGTTTCGGTTTTTGTTTATGATGAGGAAGTCATTGCAGGAACATCCTACATTAGTACAGGCGAAGGTGGTTATTATCCTTTAGATGGTAAGTGATGCAGATCTTTAATCCTTTCTAATCGGTTGTCCGTTGTCATATTTTTCGTATGACATTTTTTATTGTATATAATTGGTAAAACTTGTGTTATATTTTAAGAGGCTATTAATGAAGGAGGTAATGTATGGAGGCTGACTGGGTGTACGTAGCGTCAATTAGTGTTGCCGTTATTTTTTTGTTCGTCGCAGCTTTTCAAGTACTACTTTCCCTTGGTTATCCTTTAGGCGAAGCGGCAATGGGGGGCTATTATAAAGTTTTACCAAAACGGTTACGTCTTGTTAGTGCAGGGAATGCTATCATTCTTTTATTTATGGGCTTTCTTTTCCTGCAACATGCTAATGTAATCTCAGTTGGTTTTACCTTTTTCCCTACTCATATATTAGTCTGGGTATTTACTATTTTTCTTGGTATAAATACAATAGCCAATCTACTATCAAAGAGTGAGAAAGAAAGATATATGATGACACCGCTATCAAGTATTGCCTTTATATTATGCTTTTTTGTTGCTATATCTTAAGTTGAACTTACTCGGGAGGTTATGATGATGATGAGACCTAATTCAGACGAGTTTCATCCAAGGGGTGAGACCTATATCAAATTGGTTCCCGACGGAAATCTGTTGACTATTTTGCGGGACCAACATGATGAGTCGATGTTATTGCTGAAAGATTTATCGGAACAACAATCTCTATACAAGTATGCGGAAGGCAAGTGGTCACTTAAAACGGTTATTGGACATATAGCTGACGTCGAAAGGTTATGGAATTATCGCATTCTTCGGATTGCAAGAGGGGATGCGCACGAATTTTCAGGTTATGACCGTGATATCTTCACGGAGTCTGCTGCTTTAGACGATATACCATTAGTAAATGTACTTGAAGACTTCTCAGCGGTCCGGCAATCTACGCTTACGCTTATTCGTAATTTGAGCGAGCAAGCGTTACTTCGCCGTGGTGAGTTTAATGGGCATCCGTTGTCGGCACGCGCAGCTGCTTTTATCATCGCAGGTCATGAAGCCCATCATATGCACATTATTAAGACAAAATATCTATAATAGTAGAATAAAACGACAGGCGTTTCTACACGAGGTGGGGACGCTTTTTTACTACAATTAAATTAGAGCCCGGAAAGGCAGGAACACTCATGTTGGATAGAGCGGAAGGTTCAAAGGCTATTGAACGTCAACCAGCTTGGTTACAACGTTACATTGATTCCCCAGAAAAGCAAAAACAATTGTATAGACGGACGTTATTAATCATTGTCATATCACAAATCTTTGGTGGAGCTGGTCTTGCTGCGGGGGTAACTGTCGGAGCACTTCTGGCACAAGACATGCTAGGGACAGATAGTCTGACAGGAATTCCTACTGCGTTATTTACTTTAGGTTCTGCGGCTGCTGCACTACTTGTAGGACGACTTTCTCAACGCTATGGACGGCGTACGGGGCTTGTAACTGGGTTTTTGGCAGGAGGTATTGGTGCGGTCGGTGTTGTAACTGCGGCATTCATTCATAGTATTTTTCTTTTATTTGCTTCACTGCTAATCTATGGTGCCGGAACCGCAACAAACTTACTAGCACGTTATGCAGGCACGGATCTTGCAAGTGCGAAGCAACGAGGAACTGCGATTAGTATGGCTATGGTATCGACGACTTTTGGTGCTGTAGCCGGACCTAACTTAGTAAATGTATTGGGTGATTTTGCACAGTTCATTGGAGTTCCTGCACTAGCGGGACCATTCATTCTAGCAGCCGTAGCCTATATTCTTGCTGGCTTGGTTATTTACGCCTTACTTCGTCCCGATCCTTTCATTATTGCTAAAGCACTGGCGGATGTTAAGAACACTGAACAAAATCTTGCACTTTCAGAAAAGCAGACGAAAGTACCTATGCGAGAAAAACGAGGCATGGTTGCTGGAACGATCATTATGGTCTTAACTCAATTTGTCATGATGGCTATTATGACAATGACACCAATTCATATGGGGCACTATGGCCATGGTTTAAATGAGGTAGGGGTCGTCATTGGTTTTCACATTGGAGCTATGTTCCTTCCCTCAATCGTAACGGGCTTCCTTGTTGACAAAATTGGACGTACGGCTATGTCAATTGCTGCGGCTACTACATTACTAGCTTCCGGTATGCTAGGTGCTTTTGGGCCAGCTGATTCAATGCTACTACTCAATGTTGCACTCATTTTACTAGGGCTTGGCTGGAACTTTGGTTTAATTAGCGGTACAGCGATCATCGTTGATGCAACTTCTACTCGTGCAAAGACGCAAGGGTCTGCCGATGTTTTAGTCGCTCTGTCTGGAGCAGCGGGTGGAGCAGTTTCAGGTGTAGTTGTCGCTTATACTAGTTTTGCTACCTTATCTCTTGCTGGCGCTCTCCTTTCACTATTCGTTATTCCAGTGGTCATTTGGTCTCGTAAAGGAAAGCATAATTGACTTTAAAATGGAAGACCCTATCATTTAGTGCAAAATCAAAAAAGTGAAACAGCGATTTGTGATACAGTTATATTTAACTCACCTATATGTAAAAGTGTTAAATGTTTATTAGGAGGTATGCCTATGCCTGATTGGTCTTATCACTCAATTTTTAAACCACTCCTTTTTAAGCTGCCTCCAAAAAAAGCGAGAGATGTTACCTTTGGGGCATTAAATCTTTTATCTAGGTTTCCTTTTGGGTCTTCGGTGATCGCCTTTTTTGGACATATGGAGCCACCAGCTGAAATCAAGAAGTCGATTTTAGGGGTAGAGTTCTTCTCACCGGTCGGTTTGAACGGAAGACTGGACCCGGATTTAGCCTCTTTACGAGCGATGACTCAATTTGGGTTTGGATATATCACAGTTGGTCCGGTGACATTAAAACCGGTCAAGGAAGAGCAGGTAAGGCGAGACGTTCATCAAGAGGAAATAGGGTATGAACGTCTTGATGCAAATAGTGGATTGGAAGCAACTTATAAATGCTTGAGTACTCTTAACAAGAACGGCTCGAAGTTGATGGTAAGAGTCCGTTACGAAGGGAATTTCTATGAAACGTGCATTATTATCGATAGGTTATTGGCGATTGCAGATTTATTTATTATTGAAGGAATAGACGAAGATAGTACCTTTCGTAAGCTAAAAGAAAGATATTCGTTCCTCCCTTTGCTCATCGGTGCACAGACTCAATGTGCTCATATAGCTAGCGAGCTACTACAAATGGAACCAGATGGTATTGTGTTGGATGATCTTAGCGGTACGCCAAATACCGGCTATCGGGTTGGTAAGGAGTCAAAGACACGTTGTTTAGACGTGATTCGTCATCTGCGTAAAGAGAACCGGACAATCCCAATTATCGCATCAGGGGGAGTAACCGAACCTCAGGATGCACTGGACTTATTGGATGCTGGAGCGAATTTAATTCAAGTGCATAGCGGGTTAGTTTATAGTGGCCCTGGTTTACCTAAACGAATTAATGAGGCTTTGGCAGCACGAAGCAGAACGACTGAAGTCGCTTCCTTTAAGGAGTGGGGCTGGTTATTTTTAATGGGACTAGGTGTATTTCTTGCGGGGATTATCGCGATGGTGTTTGCCTTAACTTCTGTCATTCTTCCGTACGATGAGAATTTCTTGGGGTTGACGAAAGAGCAGCTTCGTCATATAAACCCTAAAATACTAGAGTTTATGTCGCATGACCGTAATACATTAGCTGGAGTAATGATATCAGCTGGATTTCTCTATATGCAGCTAGCCTATTACGGAATACGTAAGAAGGTGCATTGGGCGAGGAAAGCCTTTGTCATTGCAGGAGTCTTGGGCTTCTTAAATTTCTTCTATTTTATCGGGTTTGGGTATTTCGATCTTCTCCATTTTGTTTATAATATGCTATTGCTGCCGTTTTTTATAGCCGGACTTCTATGTAGTCGTACGATGCGAAAAGGAGAATCTGGGGTTAATGTTCTTAATCATCCTAGCTGGAAGCGCAGTCAGATTGGACAGTTATGCTTTGTTGTTATCGGCTTCTCCTTACTTTTGGGTGGAATCGTTATTTCGGTAATTGGGATGACGACCGTGTTTGTCCCTACGGATCTCCTCTTCTTACAGCTTGGCCCCGAAGAGATTATCAAAATAGATCCTAAGCTCATCCCCTTGATTGCCCACGATCGAGCTGGCTTTGGTGGAGCTTTGCTGTCGGAAGGCTTCCTACTATTGTGTATTTCATTATGGGGATTTAGAGAAGGTGAGAAATGGATATGGTGGACGTTCTTTTTTGGCGGACTACCAGGATTTATCGCCGGTATTGGTACTCATTTTCATATAGGCTACACGGATTTTGTTCATCTGCTTCCTGCGTATTTTTTAGTTGCTTTATATGTCATTGGTTTACTATATAGCTTCAACTATCTTCATAAGAGGGAGCCCATTAAGGAACAGATCTGAGGATTACAGAAAGGGTGGTCAACTTGGGAAAAACTACTGAAAGCACCGAATCAACAATTGTCATTGGCGGCGGGGTAGGCGGGCTTTCCGTAGCTAATGCCCTGCAGCAAGTAGGGAGGAAGGTTTCAGTATACGAAAAGGCAATAGAGCTTAAAGAAGCGGGGGCAGGGATTGTTTTAGCTGCAAATGCGATGTGGGCATTGGAAAAATTAGGAGTTGCTGAAAAGGTTCGTACGATTGGCTCCCCTGTAAAAAAAGCTGAAATCCGCACCTGGGATGGCAAGCTCCTCGTAGACGTACCTGTTCATGAACAGGCGAAGCGAAATGGCACGTACAGTTACTTAATTTATCGACCGGACTTACAACAAATTTTGTATCAAAAACTAAAACCTGACACAGTTGTATTCGATAGAAAGCTTGTCCGAATTGAACAGGACTCTTCAAGCATTAGAGCGATATTCGAGAATGGAGATGTTTCAGAAGGGGATTTAATCATTGGCGCTGACGGGGTTCATTCCCAAGTTAGGAAAACGATAATTGGCTCAACTCCTCTACGCTATTCCGGATTCACGGCCTTTCGCGGTATATCCCATTTTGAGAGTGCAAATTTCCCGGTTGAACTTGGAGGTGGCTTTGAGGCTTGGGGCTTTGGGAAAAGGTTTGGGTTCTCCCATCTCGGGAAAGGGCGAATTTTTTGGTTTGCCGCGATTAATGCCCCACAGGGACAGCTCATTACAATCGAGGAACGGAAGAAAACAGCTCTGCAACTATTTAAAGGCTGGTGGGAACCGATTGAAGCGGTCATTGGGTCTACCGATGAATCAAATATTCTTGTCCATGAAATTTTTGATCGGAGCCCTGTTAAGCATTGGAGTCAAGGAAGGGCTACTTTGTTAGGGGATGCAGCCCACCCTATGCTGCCGAACCTCGGGCAGGGGGGCGCTCAAGCGATGGAGGATGCTCTAGTATTAGCCCGTTGCCTAAAAGCCCAGCCCGACCATGTTCAACAAGCATGTAGGAAGTATGAACAAGTCAGAGTACCCCGAACGACGAAAGTGGTACGGAAATCTAGAATGATGGGCCGATTGATGCAGCTTCAAAACCCGTTCGCAATCGAATGTCGAAACCTTCTTTTACGAACAATGCCGGACTCATTCCAAATCAAGCGCTTAGAATGGTTATTTAACTATGAGGTGTAGATTCATACATATGTTGGAGGCTGTTCCAAGAGGTTGACTTTCTCCTTTTGGAACAGCCTCCTGTTAGTTATATCGAATAGTTCAACCAGTTTCCTACAGAGCCGCCCATCTTTTCATAAAATCTTTGCGCACGTTTATTATCGGTTGCAGTGACCCACGCCATATAGGCATAGCCATTTTCTTTCGTGAAGGTCTCGCAAGCGTTAAACAGTTCTTGAGCTACTCCGGTTCCTCTTGCGTTTTCAATGACAAATAAATCATTCATGATCGTTATTTTATCTGCCTTTGTCGTACTAAAACTAAAATATAATGTTGCAAAGCCAACGAGCTTTCCCTCTTGTTTGGCAATGAATTGAATTCCTTGTTCTTTTTTTAGTAAGGTCTCAATTAAACGATGTAGCTTTTCAATAGGTGGTTTAGGTCTTTTGTAAAAGTCTACGATATACTGATACATTAAATGGGTTAATTCGTTTACATCCTCTTGTTCAACCGTTTTGATTATTAGGGCCATGTTTGTTCCTCTCCTCTTTTACATTTATTGTTTATTGCATAAATTTACAACAGTATGTAAATTTATGCAATAACTTTTTTAATGGAAGAGAGTGAAGATACGATCATCCGCGAGATTTTGAGTGTTTATTATGAAATCGAATCATCTTAATCGAGCACTTGCAACGAGCAAGTGCTTTTCTTTGAATTAAGAAGTATATCAACTATGAGCCTTTTGATTTTTCTTGCCCTGTTATTTTCTTAATGAAGCGAACGGGCCGAAATTGAAATTTCGTTTCTGTTAAGCTGTACCATAGAAAAATCGGAGAAAGAATATTGAACCCTAGAGTCGTAATAATAATTCCCCAAACAAGCCATTCCGTATTTAAAACGTTTTGATAGAACCACGTATTAAACAGGTTCATGAAAGCGACATCCTCTCTCTACTGTTGTAATTAAAATTTTCCCAGTAATTGAATAATCTATGCAGATTAACAAACCCTACTTGAAAAGGTGATGTGAGGAGTATGGTGATGAATATTAGGGAGCGTTTAGATCAAAACATGTACATTCGATTACAACAGAATATCGATGAGATTGATTTGATACTAGGTGCTCCTTCTGACCTGCAAAAGAAAGAGTTTATTATCGGTGACCTTAATTTGGACGCTGCTCTTATATACCTTAATGAAATGGTGAATGACACCGTGATTGATAAGTCAATCTTGGCACCGTTAATCGGAAAGCAGCTCGACAAGCATCTATCGAATCATGAGGAAAGGGAATGTCCCTCTCTATCGGAGTTAGCAAAAAGTAAAATCTATGCTTCTGTCAAAAAAGAAGTGCAAACCTTTCAGGAGGCTATCGACAGTATTTTGAATGGAGATACAGTATTATTGCTTGATCAATGTGAACATGCAGTTGTTCTTTCTACTTCTGGAGGAACGAAACGTTCAATCGATGAGCCTCAGACAGAACCAGTCATAAGGGGGCCAAGAGACGGTTTCGTTGAATCGATAGGCGTAAATATCGCTCTTGTGAGAAGACGGATTAAGGACCCGATGCTGCGGATGCAATCGATGAATATTGGTCAACGTTCAAAGACAAGTGTAGCGATTGCTTATATTGAAGGGATTGTAAAAGATGGCTTAGTCGATGAGGTGCTAGAACGGCTAAAGCGGATTAAAATTGATGCGATCCTTGAAAGTGGCTATATCGAGGAATTAATCGATGATGCCCCGACGTCCCCATTTATCACGGTTCAAGGTACGGAGAGGCCGGATAAAGTTGCCTCAGGGATTTATGAAGGGAGAGTTGCTATTTTTGTTGATAATACCCCATTTGTTTTACTCGTCCCGACTCACTTTTGGCAGTTTCTTGATGCGAGTGACGATCATTATTCTCATTATTGGATGGGAACATTTTTTCGAATCATTCGCTACCTTGCTTTTATGATTAGTTTAAGCTTACCTTCCTTGTATGTGATGTTAATTAGGTTTCATCAAGAAATGCTGCCAACACCGTTAGCGATTACAATTGCAGCCGGCAGGGAGGTTGTTCCTCTGCCTGTTGTTTTAGAAGCTCTTGTGATGGAGTTTGCGTTTGAGTTGATGCGGGAAGCCGGACTTCGAATGCCGAAGCCTATTGGCCAAGCGGTTAGTATTGTTGGCTCTTTAATTATTGGTCAAGCAGCCGTAGAAGCCGGATTAGTTTCTCCTGCCATGGTGATTATTGTCGCGACAACTGGAATTGCTTCTTTCGTCATTCCAAATTATGCAGCATCGTTTTCTGTTCGACTGCTTCGTTTTCCACTATTACTTGCATCAGGAGCATTAGGACTATTAGGTTTCTCCGTTGTTTTTGTTGTGCTTCTTATTCATGCGATTTCCTTGCGTTCCTTTGGAGAACCTTATCTCTCCCCGGTTATGCCACTAAACAGCACTGAGCTAAAAGATTCATTGCTTAGAGCACCTTTATGGACGCTTGATGAAAGACCGAGTACAGCGAAAGGGGATGAGCGAAGAGAAGGGGATAACCAAAAACCTTCTCCTAAGAGGTAAGATTTTATGAGGAGATGACTGTGGTGAAGAAACTCGTATTAAGTCTCAGCCTATTCCTGCTTTTTTGTTCAGGCTGTGAGACAAGGGCAGAAATTGATGATATGGCATTAGTCATGGCGGTAGGTTTAGATAAGGGAGAAGATGACAAAATTACGGTTACTACTCAAATTGCCAGACCTGGAGATGTGAGAGGCCAAGGGGGATCTGGTGGGGGAACAGGAGAACCGATTTGGACAGCTACTGGAGAAGGGGATACGATTTTTGAAGCAATTCGTAATGTAGCGAGATTTTCTTCGAGGAGGGTATATTGGGGGCATAACATTATCATTGTCGTTAGTGAAGAAGTAGCTAAGGAAGGAATTGTCGATCTCATCGATTTTTTTTCAAGAAATAATGAATTGAGAATGAGGACATGGGTTGTCGTTACCGAAAAAAAAGCAAGCGAAATTGTTGCAATGAAAACAGGGCTAGAAGTGGTTCCTGGAGTATCACTAGACCAGTTATTTAGATACAGTCCGATTTTATCGGAGGCACCAAATACGGACATGATGACATTGTCAAAATCCTATCTAGGTGAGAATATTCACCCGTACTTGGCGCTTGTTCATATACGGGATAGAGGAGTGGACCCAACTAAACCAAAGGAGTTTGGTAGTATCCCCCAAGTGGAGTTGTTTGGTACGGCTGTTTTTCGAGATGATAAGATGGTCGGGAAATTAGGCCCGAGAGAAAGCAGAGGGATGCTTTGGTTTGTTGAAAAAGTGGGAAATGCAATTATACCAGTACCTTGCCCGAATGGAGACGGAAAGGCGAGTATTGAGTTGAAGCATAATCAATTCAATATCGACCCTATTTATGAACATGGCAAGGCTCGCTTTGATGTGGAAATTGTATCCGATTTGGATTTGGTGGAGTTGGGTTGTCCTATTAAGCAAGACATTACCGATGTGATGAAAAAACTAGAAGAGGGTGTAATTAAACATTTAGAACAAGATATTGAAGCCATGCTTGAAATGGTGCAAAAGGAATACAAAGTCGATGTGATTCGGCTTGGCCGAACGTTTCGGGAAAAGTATCCTCAGCATTGGAATGAGATAAAGGACGATTGGGATGAGTTATTTCCTGATGTAGAGGTCAATGTCAATATAACCGTTCATTTAAATAATCCTCAGCTGTTAGAGAAACCAACAAGACCAAGTAAGGAATGAATAAAATGAAACGACGTATTCAAATATCGAATGGCATGTTAATTGCGATTATTATTAACATTGTATACGCTAAGTCGATCGGCGTTACACAGGGAATATTGGCGAGACAGGCTGGGGGAGATATGTGGTTAATTACGATATTTTCAACCATCCTCGGCTTGGGGGTTATGTGGTTAATGGTTAAAATCATTAAGCGCTACCCTGATAAAAATATTTTTGAGCATATGAACGTCCTCACTGGGAAATGGGGAGAAAAATTAATAGGACTGTGTATTTTCATTTTTTTTCTAGGGGCATTTGGTACAGTCATGATTACCGTCGTGTATCATTTACATGATTTCTTCTTACCCGATTTACCTATCTATATCTTTGTCGTCCTTATTGTCGGTGTGGGTATTTACGGTATTATGAAGGGGGTTGAGGTCATCTCTAGATTAGCACTTCTAGGTGTGTTTTCAATCATTATATTAAATATTCTCCTATTATTAGGCTCGCTTGACTATTTTACAATTAGAGAGTTTTTCCCAGTGTTGAGAAATGGGTTTTTTAATGCAGTTGAAGTCACAAAGCATCATAATGCAGATTGGGCGATGGCAATATTTATGGTAGCGATCTTACTACCTATGGTAAAAGAGAAAGAAAAGTGGACGAAATCATCGAGAGTAGCCATGATATATAGCGGATTACTTATTCTGATGTGGCCGATTCTCGAGGTTGGTGTATTATCTCCTGAGTTAACAGGGCAGTATTTGGTATCCTGTATGCAAATGGCGAGAAGTGCAGAGATAGGTTTGTTTATTCACCGTTATGAACTGATTATGGTCATTTTTTTCGCCATGTCAGCCTTAATACAAGTGATGATGTGTTTGCTGTGTGGAACGATTTCGGTAAAGCATCTATTAGGAATGAAGAAAATAAACGGATTATTTATTCCTGTCAGTCTCATTATGGGAGGATTCGGTTACTGGGTCGTTAGCGATCATAACCGAGCAATGGATTTGTTGACGTATTACTGGCCACCCATCGCCATGCCAATTACATTTGGCGTTCCGATTGTCATCTTTTTGTTAGGACTGGTTTTAAAGAGGAAAGGCGGAGCAAAGGAAGTCTCATCATAATCTTTGATAGCTTAATAACGAAAAAGGGCTGTCTTAAAAGCTTAAAGAGTGCATGAAGGCTGTGCGAAAAGGTTTAAAAAAAAGGGTACTGAAAAAGGGAAACCCACCCTTTTTCAGTGCCCTCTTAAAAACAACCTTTTGGAACGGCCTCTTTTCGTTGAAGCGAGTGTTACGACTGTGCCTTTTAAGAAGGAAGTAATTTTTTTCGTTTCAGCCAGCTTCTTATGACCGCATTGCATTCGTGCGAGGCCTTTGTTGGAACTTGATGCTTTGTTTGTTGGATATACACCACTTCTACATCATGAATTAACCGCCGAAATAGGTACTGATAGGACTGGATGTAATAATCCTTTGCACCGTAAATGAGTAGCAATGGAACGTTTATTTGGTGAAGTCGATCTGCGCTACTGTAATGCAAGCCAACATGGTACTGCTCGGCTAGCATTTGTGAATTCGTTTTTTTGATTTCTTGATAGTGTTCCTTGGCAGCTTGATTATCAGAAAAATGGTTTTTAGCTAGACCTGCTGCCAGGAGCGTCATTAATCCATTTTTGGCAGCCCATATTCCGATCTGATATTCCTTTTCTAATAAAAAGCTTCTCACTGCAAAATAGCCACCGATGAGAATAAGACCGACTGTCCGTTCTGGATAAGTGAGTGCGAATTCTTGGGCGATGCAGGCTCCGTTTGAGTAACCACAAATAACAGCTTTACGTACTCGGTTGGCATCTAACACTCGTTTAACATCGTAAGCAAGCTGTGTCATCGTCATTGGTTCGGAACTTCGACCGCTTTGACCATCGCCTCTTATATCAAACGTAATCAGCTTACATTCATCTATTAACTCAACCTGGTAACGAAATGTTAGATGCCCCACACCCGGCGGTGGAATAAAAATAATCGGCGTTCCTTTCCCGATTGTTTCATAATAAATAGCAGGCTGACGTCTTTCTTTGGCAAAGGGCATACTTGTGTTCATCTCCTTATGTTTATCCCTCAGGTGAAGGGTGAACAGACGGGCACTGGAAAAGGGAAAAGCACTCTTTTTCAGTGGTTGTTATTAAGTAGCAATGGCTCCACACGTTGCTCGCCTGCTATGAGAAACCCACTCAGAGCAGGCTTTTAAAAAGATGGCAACGGCTCCGCACATTGCTTAGCGGGCACTGAAAAAGGGAAAAGCACCCTTTTTCAGTGCCCGCTAACTTGTTTATTTGTTCTTACTATCCCTTTATTCCGGTTCTGTTATTCAAGGTTTTTCCAGTTGTTTATGGACATGCGTTTTCTATTTAGATTGGGATTTAACCAACTTTTTGAAACTTTATGTCAGTTGAAAACGTCTTTTTAAGAAGGGAATACATTTAATTTGTTTTGAGTGAGGTGTTTTAAAATGGAACGTTCAAAAGTTATGACAGAAATAGTAAATTGGGGTAAGGCTATTTTAGTTGCATTCATCATTTCATTTCTTATTAGTACCTTTATTGTACAACCATTTTCAGTAAGCGGTCGTTCGATGGAACCGACACTGGACGGGACAGACCCTATAAATGAAGATAAACCGGGGGATCGTGTCATGATTTTCAAAAGTGCCTACATTTTAGATGAACCTAAGTATAACGACATGGTCATTATCGATAGTCGTGTTAACCGAAAAAGGTCGTTAAAAGATCATCTCACCGAAAGTACAATCGTGAACATGATTTTAAGAGAAAATAATGAAAAAACACATTGGATAAAAAGAGTCATTGGTGAAGCTGGAGATACGCTAGAATTTAACGATGGGAAGATCTATCGTAACGGAATCGAATTAGTTGAAAGTTACATAAAAGAAGAGATGGCATTTCCTTTTGAAACGATAGTTGTCCCAGATAATTATGTATTTGTAATGGGTGATAATCGAAATGGGAGTAAGGATAGTAGAGAGATTGGTCCAGTACCAAGAGAACATGTCATTGGCAAAGTGATTTTTAGATACTACCCTATAAATAAAATCACCAGCTTTTAGGGTTTTTTAACAGTATTGAAGAAGTAGTTAGGTAAATAATTCAAATTGTAGGGGATTTAAAATGAACGACGATTTTAGTTGCTGCGCCCTCTCTTCTAGTTTCAATTTATAAATTATCCGGTAAAAAATATAAAGTTGAAAGTTAAATATAGACTAATCAATATTTAAGAAGCATTTAACCTCAAAATTATAATATCCGACATGAGAAGAACTAGGCTGTTCATGATAACCTCTATATTCAAAAAGATAGGCACGAACTAAACTCCTTTTCTAGGCATAAGTTAACAAATAACACCTAGAAGGGAGCAGAAAAATGGAGCTGCAACAATATGTGGTAAGAACGGAAAGGATACCTGTTCAATTCCCGCCACAGCATCAGCCCTTTCATCCAGGGATTGAATGGTTGATGGTACCTAGACCTATTTCGGAAATTGGTACCTACCGAGCAACAGGGAAATTACAGGGGAAAGTAGCGATCATTTCAGGTGGAGATAGCGGTATCGGAAGGGCAACTGCGTATGCCTTTGCTAAGGAAGGGGCAAATATCGTCATTGCCTATTTAAATGAGCATGTGGATGCATTTGAAACAAAACAGCGTGTTGAGCAATTAGGACAACGTTGCCTAGTCATTGCAGGAGACTTAGGACAAGAAAAGACAAGTTATCAAGTCGTACAGCAAGCCTTAGCGGAGTTCGGCAAAATAGATATTATTGTAAATAACTGTGCGGAATCTTACCCGAGGGAACGGCTAACGGAAATAACTTCTGAGCAGCTTCTCCGAGTGTTTCAATCCAATGTTTTTTCTTATTTTTACTTAACGAAAGCCGCCTTACCTTATTTAAAACGAGGAAGTTCGATTATAAACACAGGTTCGGCAGTGGCGTATGAAGGACAGCAAGGAAATCTCGATTACTCTACATCAAAGGGCGCAATTATTACATTTACCCGTTCGCTTGCAATGGATCTCGTTCATGAAGGAATTCGTGTAAATGGTGTTTCGCCGGGACCGATTTGGACACCGATCATCCCCTCAAGTTTTCCTGCTGAACAAATGATGAGTTTTGGGTATGGGACACCAATGAAGCGAGCTGGCCAGCCGTATGAACTTGCCCCCGCCTATGTGTACTTAGCAAGTGATGATTCGAGTTATGTTACGGGTCAAATGCTTCATGTTAATGGGGGGATGAGAACGGGCAGTTAGGAAGAGGGAGTAAGTCAAAAGGTTTGTAAATTTTTGAAGGGAAGGCAAACTAATGGTTTTTTTAGAACATTAAAATAAATCGGCTGGAACATTATTCTCAGGGTTAACAGTTAGAATGGTTGTTTTGACGATTCGATAAAAAAATTGAAGGGGAAATGCTTGAAAAACGATGTGCAATGCTTGAAAGACAAGAGCATCGCTTTCTTGTTTAATTAACGCTTAACAAGCGAATCTTCTTACTAATTCTCTTAATTACGTCCTTAATTCGGAATCGGAACATCATTATTTAGAACAAGAAGCATTCAAAAAAGAGGGGAGAACAGTTATGAAAACGATAAAGGTTCGTGTTGTTCTATTACTTGTTTTAATGGTAGGTTGTCAAACTACAGAGACCTCTCCAATTAAAATGAAGCAAGCACAAAAGAACGTTCAAGAATATATACCTTCATCTGCAGATGTAGTTGATAAGCATGGTGAAATTAATAACATTCAGAGATTTATCGAATTCCTAGATAAGGTTAAACTCGGGCAAAAAGATAATATTCGAGTAGTTAAATATACAACAGAAGGTGACCCTATGCTTCAGGATCTTGAATATGATGGTAAAGTGATAAAATCAACAACCGATACACGGAGAGATCAATTTGGAGTAGGAAGTATAAATACTACGACTTGTGCCTCAATTGAAGTGATTGAAACTAGTGAGAGAACGGACTACATTCTTGAAGGCTGTGAAACTATAATTGATAATACTATATTAGTTACATGGAAATAGCGACACGCTCTTTTCAAATTGATAGTAAGATGTTATCTTAACGGTTGGTGTAAAACTGAAATGACCCTTTTAGTTAATTTTAGTTTATTAATAAAACAAGTTGGTGGTTAAGATAAAAAATAAAAGTATAGCAATAGAAACCTGTAATGATATTTTTTCTAATTGCAATGATATACCGGAACTAGGCTATCAGTATTTAAGGTGGAATTTTGATTTGGATTATGAAACGAAAAGCTTTGAATGGCTGGTTATAAATGCAAATCTAATTTCAGCGATTGAGAAGGATACGCTTAAGAATGTTATTGTAAATATATTAAAGGGATTACGAACCTATACTGATTTAGAAAAGCTGTTCAAGGACAAATCAGAATTGGATAAATTTAGTGCTGCTAATAAATTACTTCCCTTCAAACGCATACTCTCTGTCATCCATAATTAGCTTATATTTGGATTCAAAACCTACTTATTTAGTAAAACTGAAACCGGATATAGACACTAAATAAAAAAGTGTCTATATCCGGTTTTCCATATATTCTCCAAAAAAATGTAATGGGTTAAATGTTATCATTAAGCTATGTATTACGGAGGGGATTGAAATGCGAATAGAATTATTTTATTCATATCTAGTTGTTTTCTTATTACTGATGGGAGGTTGTTCGAATTTAGAGAAAGCCAAAGAGGTTCGGGTTATTGGACAACTGAAACCACCTGAAGAAGGACAATATCATATGTATGCCTATTTTAATTTCCCGAATGGATTTCCAAGTGAATCGGAAATGGAGAAAACAGAAGATGAAAATCTTCAATGCCAATACGAAGTTTATGAAACGATGAATGAGAAACTTCAGCTTGAGAAACTTCATGTATTTGGCGTTCGAAAAAAAGAGCATGTTCAAGAACAAATCGAAGTTCTAAACATAGATAAATTCCCAACTTTTATCGTCCTAGATAACACGGGAGTTCTATTACAGACTTCCGACATGAGTGAAGTAGACGCCTTTTTACGACACATTCCAAGTATAGAAGATAGATAGGACTCAAAAGGAGAAAAAGAATCGTTTTTTTTGTTCGAATGAAGAAATAGGTTAATGAATCAAAATGATGATTACTATTATTGAGGGAGTGGATTAATATTTATTATAGTAAAGAAGAGTTAGAAAGGTTGAGAATAGAAGGTGAAAAAAAGGCTCAAGAAATGGAGTTAAATAAAGCTGTTGGTCGCAAGTATAAATCTAATGAAATTCAAATTACCTGTGTCCATTGTAAGAATAAAACGTTTCAACTAGGAAAAGCCCTGCTCAACACAAGAGGTTTGACATTTTTTGATTTGGATTGGCTAAATGAGTCTGCTCATACTTTATTATGTGTGCGTTGTGGTTATATACATTGGTTCGGTAATCAAGTAGTTGAAATAGAAGAATAGTTATTTATTAATGAGAAATTACAAAGCCAAAAATAGTATCACGTCGTAGTTAATTTTAGTTATTCATTTTGTTACCATTATGAGGTTAGTTATATTAGTTATTAGAGAAGGGGCAATTTCTGTGAGACTACTAAAAGTAATGTTGCTGTCTGTGATTTTATCAATTGTTTACATTTCTTTGTCAGAAAGAGGACCTGATACGTATTATTTCTCGTTCGAAGAAAGTGTTTTTTGGGGATTGTATTACTTTACACCAATTTTTTTAGCATTAGGCACAATTTCTTTTATTATTTATATGCTGCTAGAGAAAATTAAACGCTTTTCTAATGGAACTAGAATAGGCTTAAGCATTTTAGCGGCAGGAGCTATAACAATACCAGCAATATATACTTTTATTAGTGTTACAAGCACTGAAACGTATGATATATATTTAATTCCTCAAGGATATGAAGGTGATGTTTTTGCATTCTATAATATCCCAGGGGCACCAAGAGTCGAAACGGAAGAAGGTTATACTGTTCATAAGATAAATGATGAAGGATATTTTATCACTTCCACACCCGACTTGGATTATGGAACTGTTACGGATAAGTATTATTATGTAGATAAAGAAGGTAATCGAACTCTAATAAGTAATACGTGTGTTAGTGGTTTTGGTACAGGTGGATTTGAAACATTTGATGAAGGTAATAAAAAGATTAATTTTAGCTATACAGGATTTAAATTAACGCAGAATTATTGCAGTGAAGAATTTATGAAGGAAATGCATAGTAAAGATAGTGGTAATTATGAAAAGATAATTAGAAAAATTTTAAAGGAATATTACGGAATCGAGAGCCCTTTCTAGAAGGGAGCTGTTCTTTTTGCCATCCAAGGTAGTTTTTTGAGCGGTGAATAGAGAGGGCACATTCAGTTAGAGCGGATTTTAAATATTTATTGCCTTTCTTGGCTTTTCGCTTTTCTGCAAATTCATTGTGACTAGTGAAGTATTGAACTACTGGTAACTTTCTGGTATCGCCATCTCTCATTTTCTGAACTCTCTATTGTTTTGAGGAATAGAAACATAATAGGAATGTCGTACTACTTTTTCTAAGGACAAACTTGTTTTGTCCTATTTTTTTTGGGTATTATTTCTTTTTTTCTTAATAAAATGATGGGTTTTTCCGATATAATGTCTATTGTCGTAATTCTTTTGTAAGGAGGTGAATGTAGATGAGTGTTGCTCCTAAACTATCTAAAGAAGTTAAAATTAGTATGGTCTTGATGTCGGTTGTTTTGGGCTTTTCTCTAGCCTTTCTTTTCCCTAAGCATGAAGAATTTGTTGCAACTGGAGATGTTGTTTCTGTTGAAGAGTTGGGTATTAGGGGGAGTGTTTTTTTTACTTATGTAAATTCAGGAGTGACTACAAACCTTTTTGAGAAATTAGCATTTCAGAATTCTTATCCCGATGTAGAATTTACTCCTATCAGTCCATTAGAATATGCTTATTATAATGAGCAATTGGAGGAGATGGAATCTTATAAAGAGGATGCAATTTTTAACGCGGTTTCGCTATCTGTTCCTGAGGAATCTAGTGAGTCTAATATACTTTATTCGCGGGTGAGTGAGATTTTAGAGCATTCTTCTTTATATAGCGGCGATTCGTTTGGGTTAATGGTAGCTATTGGTTTATTTGAAGAATGGAATGGTAGAGATTATTCTCGTAACCAATCGCTTCTTATTGCGGGAACAGGAACAATTAACTCAGATTACACGGTAGGAGAAGTAGGGGCCATTCGTCACAAACTACTCACAGCAGAACAGAACCAAGTAGACATTTTTTTTGTACCAAAACACCGAGAGTATTACGGTGAGACAAAAAGTAATCAACTAGAAGCGTTTGAAGTAGTTGAAAAAGAGGATTTATCTTTGAACGTCATTCCAGTAGCTACGTTAGATGAGGCTATTGATTACTTAGAAAATTTATATAGAAAGAAAGGTGGATGAATCAAGTGAGGCTTGTTTCAAACTCAATCGGTAAGGTTTTACGAATCTTTTTATGGACAACAATAATTATTGGTGGGATTGCTTTAATCAATACATATTTTTATACCTTTCATCAAAATATTTACGAAAGCATTTTACCATTTGATCAATTTATCACATTATTTTTTAATGGAATCTCCTTTATTTTAATTGTTCTTTACTTAATTTGGATTTATAAGGTTCATTTAGATTTGAATCACTTCTATATCAAGTATCCTATTTCACCTAGTGGGGCTTTACTTCGAATACTAATTCCTATTTATAACATTTGGGGAATGTGGAACATTTACTCAACAATGGCGAGACAATTTGAAACGAGGCACGTGACGAAAGAGCTTGCTAACCAGTTAAGTCGTTATATTCCTTATTATTTTGTTTTGTATTTTATATCGAGATTTGTCATGGAGATTTTGATTGGCAGTGCATCTGAAACCATTATCGGAGTCATTTGGTTAATTGCTTCTGTCGTTGAATTAGTGCTGCCTGTATTCTATTTATTAATTGTGCAAACTGTTACCAAGGCTTTACAAATAATCAGCGGAACAAATGAAATAGAGGAAAAGGAGGCTCTTTGAGGGTGTAAACCGGTACGGTTGTTCCTTCAAAGCCTAGAAGTATGTAATATGCCACCACGAAAAAGTGGTTTTTAAAAAGAATTTTACGATGCAAATATGTAGATTCTCCTCGGCAAAACTATTAATGTAGAAGAATCAAAATTTCCCACTAATTAAAGAAATATATTAATATATAGAAATAGGCATAAGTCTTTCAAGTAGGAGGGGACGATGTTTACAGGAGAGTTTTGGGCGATTGTATATCCCTTTTTTGTTACAGCACTTATCGTATATTTTGTAATTGTAATTAGTTATTTTATTATTAGACGTTTCCGCTTAAGTTCTACGAGGAAGTATTCCATTATTGTTGCTTCAACACTATTTGTTCTTTATATTGTTTGCAATCTTTCGGTTATCATTTTTTTGTCATCATTCATTTTATTGAATGGAGTACAAAGTTTGTTTTTCCTTGGGTTGTTTTATATTGGCTAATTAGAGCAATAAAATTATTAGAATTAAAGTAGGCAATCCTTAAAAAGAACTGTCCCCCAGTCAAGTAGACAACGGAAATAATAAATTTCAAGCGGTCTTAGTCCTATACTCATTAGGGTTAAGACCGTTTAATTAATGGAGACGCAGAAAAATATGTAAGAGGAGTTAATGAATGATAGTAATCTATACTAAGGTGAAAGTAGTTTAAATGGGAGGAAGCATGAAAAAAACAATAATAAGTCTTAGTATTGCCATTATTCTATTTATGGGTATAGGTTATTTATTAAATGAACTAGCTAAATCAAGAACGTTACAACTTTTTGGTGGTCTGATTACGAGTGTAGAAACAAACGAAAAAGTAGTAGCATTAACCTTTGAAGATGGTCCTGGGGAAAATACATATGAAATACTAAATATTATGAAAGAACATGATATTAAAGCTACTTTCTATTTAACGGGAAATGAAATTGTTAATTATTTTGAGGATGCGAAAAATATTGTACAAGACGGGCACGAAATTGGAAATCACTCATATTCACATCAACGAATGGTTTTTAAATCCCCTTCTTTTATCAAAGAAGAAATAGAGAAAACAGATGAGTTGATACGTCAAATTGGATATGAAGGTGAAATCACTTTCCGCCCTCCATTTGGTAAAAGGTTAGTGTTGCTACCATATTATTTATTTAAACAAGATAGGGATACGATTTTATGGAATTTAGAGCCTGAATCCTATCCTAAAATAGCTACTGACTCAAATGAAATTGTTAACCATGTTGTAGAAAATATAGAACCGGGTTCCATCATCTTATTGCATGTCATGTATGAAAGCAGGATAGAATCGCTAATCTCAGTAGAAGGTATTATTACTTCGTTAAAAGAGCAAGGCTATTCATTTCTAACAGTGTCTGAACTATTAAATTACGAAAATAAAGAATGATGCCATAATAAGGGTATTCCGCTAACAAGTAGCCATACTTCAAAAAGAGAGTATGGCTTTTCTTATTAAAAAGTTAATATGCAGAGGTGTCCCAAAAGATAAACATCTACCTTTTTGAGGCGCTCCGCCATAATAGGACGTCTATTTATTGTGTTTCCTAAATAGATTAATGAATGAACCAACTAGTCCAACGATCATAGCTAGCTACACTACTTATGAATCCAAACGTTCGTTGAAAAGGAATTTGCTTCGGCAGTTCCTTTTTCTGTTCTAGTACTATGGGAGTAAGTTAAAGGTTGAATTCATTACAAAGGCTTTTTCTGTTACGATTACAAAATCATTAATTTTAAAACGTCAATCAGGAGGTAACTTGCATGGTAAAGAGGTTTTGTTTGTTATTCATTGTTCCTGTAGTAATTTTCGTATGTACGGGATGTGCTCAAAATGAAGAAGATATCTCCCGGGAACGACAGCCACTGCAGAATCAAGACGATATTGCACCACAAAAAGAAATAGAACCTGAGCCGCCAATAACCTTTTCGTTTGCGGGTGATACGATGGCTGCCGGTAATGTCGCACCCATTTTAGAAGAAAAAGGCTATCAATTTCCGTGGGAACAAGCAAGGCCATATCTTGAGGAAAGTGATATAGCTATGGTTAACCTTGAAACAGCAGTTAGTTTAAGAGGTGAACCTACGAATAAAACGTATGCTTTCCGAAGTCATCCTGACCTTATTAAAGGAATGAAATGGGCAGGGGTAAATATGGTCACCGTTGCTAATAACCATAGTTTGGATTTTGGAACAGAGTCTTTTGAAGATACACTTAACACTCTTACAGAACATGATATTACATACGTCGGTGGCGGCTTTAACGAGGAAGAAGCTTATCAATCAAAGCAAATGACGATTCGAGGAAAAACCGTTTCGTTTCTTGGATTTAGTCGTGTGTTACCGTCTGTTTCCTGGTATGCACGAAAGGAACAGCCAGGACTTGCAAGTGGGTATCAAGATGAACGAGTGTATGAACTGGCCACGCAAGCAGTAGAAAATTCAGATATAACGGTCGTTTATATGCATTGGGGGAAAGAATTAGCGGATACTCCAGAAACAGCTGATAGAGAAATGGCCCGTCAATTAATTGATTTGGGAGTAGATATGGTCATAGGTTCCCATCCTCATGTGCTGCAGGGGCTTGAATACTACAAAGGAAAGCTTATTGCCTACAGTTTAGGTAATTTTATCTTTACAAACAGTCATCAAGAACTTGCAAGACAAAGCGTTGTTTTACAGGTGGCGATTAATGAGGATGGGAAGCAAACTGCAAAAGTATACCCGATGAAAATTGATATGGGAGCAGTCTGGACGGCAGATAATCAGGAAAGTGAGAATATTATGAAACGCCTTTCTTCCTTATCAAAAGGTGGCGAATGGACTGAAGAAGGAGAGTATTTACCTAATTAAGAACCTCATTTCGTTAACGGCGAGAGTTTAGGAAATGAAGTTACTTCTCAATTGGAGTTGAAAACAATGGAATTAAAAATTAGAGGGATTTTAGAGAGTGAACTGAAAGAGTTCTCTTCCATTCTCAAAGAAGCTGCTGAATGGTTAAGAAATAATGAGATGGAAATGTGGAGCGATAACCAGCTTTCAATCGATACCATATTAAAAAACAATACCGTGAAGGATTTGTTTATTGGGTTTGTTAATAACGAGTCAGCGGTAGCTGTTATACTTCAAGAACAAGATAGTCTACTTTGGTCAGATGAAACTCCTTCACTCTATTTACATAAGCTTGCGATTCGCAGGAAGTTTGCGAAAAAGGGACTACCGCAACAAATGGTGGAATGGGCGAAACTACAAGCGGAAAAAAAGAATAAAAGGTATTTAAGGCTTGATTGTGCAGCGGATAGAATGAAGTTATGCAACTTCTATGAAGAACAGGGGTTTAAAAAGGTAAGAGAAGAAGTTATCTTAGGTAAGTATCCAACGGCTTTTTATGAATTTGAAGTTATTATGTGAAGTGAGATTTTGGAGATCGTTGTATGCTTGAACCCAGTGTAGATATCTATATGCCCACTCATCCTTTGCTATCAATCCAAGTGTCCAACATAGGAGATAATGCTGTTATTGCAGGCGCAGTTGTCATTAAAGTACCAGCTAACGTTGTAGTAGGCAGTAATCCTTCTAAGAAGAGGAATTGCTTTTTCTTAAGTAACGATAAGGGAGAAGTGGCCGGAAAGGAGAAAGAGATTGAGTGAAAATCGAAAATTGACCATTCTATTTGTCCTTTTAGGAAATGCCTTTATTGCAGGAGGAATGGTGTTAAAAGATTACGGGGGATATTTAGCAATTATCGGGTGGCTCGGTGGATTAGTATTCCTATTATTTGCTTTACGATTTGTAGTAAAGTGGGCACGAGATGAAAATGAATAAGTAACAACGTATGAACTCTCACAAAATATGAAAGAGATTGTTATAGAAATTGTATTTTGAAAAAATATCCAATATAGGGAAAGACGGTGTTATGATAAAGGTGTGATATATAAATTTCAGGGGGAAGCTCATGAGTCGAATACAATTTATTCGGAATGAAGAAAAAAAGTACCATGATTTTTGCTATGAGAACTACAAGTTATTTGAGAAAGGTTCGTGGTTATATAAACCGGTAAAAACCGTAATGGACTTCCTAGCGTCGTTTGAGGGTAGAGATAACCTTAAAATTCTGGATCTAGGGTCTGGCGTTGGGAGAAACAGTATTCCGATAGCACAGAAAGTTAAAGAACGTAGTGGGAAAGTTGTTTGTGTCGATTTATTAGATTCAGCCATTGAGAAATTAGAGAAGTATAGTAGAGAATTTGGAGTGGACCATGTAATCGAAACAGAAAAAGCGGACATAGGGAATGTTCGGATAAAGAAAGCTGAATTCGATTACATCGTTGCTGTTTCTAGTTTAGAGCATGTTATGACTGAAAAAATATTTGATAACGTGATTCAACAAATGGTGGAAGGCACAAAATCTGGCGGAATTAATTGTATCATTGTTAATTCAGAAGTGATTGAACTTGATATGGAAACGGGCAAAGAACTTGATGCATTAATAGAGATCAACCTGCCAACTGAGTATATGCTAACTAAATTAAACAGGATTTATGAAGGCTGGGACGTTAAAAACCAATTAGTTAAACCATTGGAATTTGAAATCGTCCGTCATGATAAGCCTGTATTATTAAAGACAAATGCTATTACATATGTGGTGGAGAAAAAGTAAAAGGTTTTTTCATATTGCAACGCTTCTATTAAAGTGTTGTTCTTCCGTTATATAATTCTTGATGCGTTACATGCTTGAGAGGTGATTTTTTGGGAATCCAAAAGTGTGAGATTTGTGGTCAGCCATTCACCTGGAGAGAAATTCAGAAGGGTGTTCGGTGGTCATATAAACCATTGGAATGTAGTAGATGTCAAACTCGACATTCTATTACGATACAAACAAGGCTACTTTTAGGTGCTATAACAGGGTTAATCGTATTATTTGTAATCTCTTATGTAAGTAAAGTTTCTTTTTATTTAGGAATGGTGCTAGCTGTTTTATTACCTCTTATAGTGCTGCTGCTTTTTCCTTATTTTGCGAAATATAAAGCGAACCAGCAGGAAAAGTATTAGATTTCCTCTGTTAGGCTGATTCATTTTGCCGGAGTAGGTTGATGAATATAAAGAAAGATAAGGCTGTGCCAAAAGGTTGTTTGTTAACCTTTTTGGCACAGCCCTTTTTTACATGAGGTTTACTTTTTCGATGTCATTTGTAGAACACCATCGTACGTTTCTTGGATGGTTTGATTTAAGTCGGAATTTGTTTGTAGTTGTAATTGAACTGTGCTTGATACTTCTTGGAGTGAAGCCGTTGTTTGTTCAATGATGCTTGCGAATTCCGTTACGGATTGTTCAATTTGATTGGAATCTGAACCAATTTGGCCGGCAATGGTTGAAAATG
This sequence comes from Halalkalibacter urbisdiaboli, assembly GCF_002156385.1. Taxonomy (GTDB): domain Bacteria; phylum Bacillota; class Bacilli; order Bacillales; family Bacillaceae_D; genus Halalkalibacter_A; species Halalkalibacter_A urbisdiaboli. The sequence goes on along the minus strand of NZ_MVJM01000002.1, from coordinate 833,075 downwards.
CTTTAAACTCGTTCATTAACGATTCGACCGCAAAATCAATGTGCTGGAAGGCCTCTTTTGTCTTATGTGTTGTATTAATGTTTGTTTTCATTTCATCGGCAATGGTCTTCATTTGATTTTGTGTTAAGATGTTGTTTTGTTCAATGTTGGTAAGGTTAACTGAAATATTTTTCGCTGTTTCCTCCGTTGTTTCCGCAAGCTTACGGATTTCAGATGCGACAACAGAAAATCCTCTACCACTTTCACCTGCTCTAGCAGCTTCAATTGAGGCATTTAGTGCAAGTAAATTCGTTTGTGATGTAATTTGTTGAATCGATTCCAACGAGCTAACGGATTGAGCAATCATCCCACTAAGGCTTTCCATATCCTTAGACATGTCTTCGATAAGCTTTTGGAAGTGTAATACTTGGTTTTCTAATAACGCGACTTGCTCTGCCCCAAGGCTCGAGTTTTGCTCGGCCACTTCAGAATATTGACGTAGCTCATCTGTTTTGACTAACATATCTTTTACGCGATTGTTTGTTCTAGCAACTGTTTCAAGAATTGCATTTGATGTTTGAGATTGAATATTAGTCCCTGATGCCACTTCCTGAATAGAATCGTTCATTTGTCTAAAGGATGTGACATTTTCACTAGCCTTTGTTTGGATGGTGTCAAGCTGAATCACAATCGCTTGTCCGTTTTTCTCAAGAAGTTCCTTCGTTTGTTGTTCACCTTCTAGCTTTGTAAGTAATTGAGCTTGCATGTCTTTGATTTTTTGGTCGTTCTTTTGGGCAATTAAAACAATTAATAATAAAACGATAAAAAGTAAGGAATAAAGAATACCAAAGCCGATAAGAGCAGCAGGTTCGAGGTTAAATGTTACAAAATAAGTGAGATATGTGCCAGTCGTTAAAGCGCTACCGATGTAAAATAGTTTTTTATCAAGATAAAAAGCTGCTAAAACGATAGTTAGATAATAAAGCATTGTTAAATCAACCCCAGGTGGAGCTGTGAAAACAATAATACTAAAAAATAAATTTAATGTTATAAGTGCAAGATACGGAATCGAATTTATGGCTATTTTCTTAAAATGTAACACCCCAATTAGTGTGCATAATACAAGATTAATAATCGTTACTAATGTTGATCCACCTAAGGTGAACGTAACGAGTATATTGAAGATCGTATTTAACACTAAAAAGTAAAACATATACATGTTTTTCCCTCTTACTGTTTCCTGTTGTACCGTTAATTCATTCATGCTGTCTCCTCCTACTTTTAGGTAAGTGTTTCTATTATCCACTCATTTTATCCTATGACCTAAGATTTATCAATTGCAAAATTCGACATTAAACAACATTTTTTTGGTAGACTAAATAACTATTGTTAAACTCTCTATGATTGAGTCAGTTCGGCAATCGCTGTCCGTTTTTTCTTATGCATTTATCATTGTTCATTTTAATTAATTGAATCTGCATGCTCTTAATCGTAGTCTATTTTTGGGCCATTCTACAAAAATAATGAAGGTTGTTTTTATTGACGTGTTCTCTGTTGCCGTGTAAACTGAGATTATACTTTATCTTGGTAGTATATTAGCGAACTAAAGCGTCGAATAAATGTTAAAATAAATGAAATGAGCGAACTGGGGTGTAAGCATGTCAAAACCATTTATGTTTGAAAAACCAATTGGAATGCGGGATACGTTACCTGAATTATATGAAACGAAAAAGCAGATTCGTGAGCAGCTTGAGTTGGAAATGGAAGGCTGGGGCTATCAAACCATTGAAACACCGACACTAGAGTATTATGAAACAGTAGGAGTGGCATCGGCAATTCTAGATCAACAGCTGTTTAAGTTATTAGACCAACAAGGTAATACACTTGTGCTACGTCCGGATATGACGGCGCCGATCGCAAGACTTGTGGCGTCAAGCTTAAAGGGAGCAGAGTACCCGATTCGTTTGGCGTACCAATCACATGTGTATCGTGCGCAGCAGCATGAAGGTGGGAAGCCGGCAGAGTTTGAACAAGTTGGGGTGGAATTGATCGGTGATGGAACCGTAAGTGCTGATGGTGAAGTCATCGCGTTAATGGTTGCTTCATTAAAACGAGCGGGTTTATCGAATTTTAAAATTGCGATTGGCCATGTTGGCTATGTGAACGCATTACTATTAGATGTCGTCGGAAATGAAGATCGCGCCGATGCTTTGCGTCGTTATTTATATGAAAAAAATTATGTTGGCTTCCGTGAGCATGTGAAAAACCTGCCATTATCATCGATTGATAAAGGTCGTCTACTTGGGTTATTAAAGCTACGTGGCGGAAAAGATGCGCTTCAAAAAGCATCGAAGCTTGTGCAAACCGAGCAAGGCGAGGTGGCGTTAGCGGAGTTAAACCAGCTGTGGGAAGTGCTTGAAAGCTATGGGATTGATGAGTATGTAAAATTTGATTTAAATCTTGTGCTTCATATGAGCTATTATACCGGAACCGTGTTCGAAGGCTATGGTGGCGATCGGTTAGGTGTACCGTTATGTAGTGGTGGACGCTATGATGAGTTACTCGAAAAATTCAACCGTCCGGCGCAAGCGACTGGCTTCGGTGTTCGACTTGATCTATTAGTAGAAGCTATCGGGAAAACAGTTGAAAGACGAGAAAAGACATGTATTATTTTTAGCAAGGATCATCGTCAAGAAGCGATTGCTCTTGCAACAGATAAGCGAGCAAATGGAGAAGTTGTTGTTTTACAGGATTTAGCGGGGATTTCAGATGTTGACCGCATGTCTGAGCAATACTCAGATGTAATTTATTGTATTGGAAAGACAAAGAAAGGAGGCGAGTAGGATGAGTGATATGTTAACTGTCGCGATGCCGAAGGGACGGATTTTTGAAGAGGCGGTTGAGCTATTACGGAAGTGTGGCTACAATTTGCCGGCGGAATTCGATGATTCTCGAAAGCTCATTGTCGATGTACCAGAAGAAAATATGCGTTTCATCTTAGCGAAGCCGATGGATGTTCCGACGTATGTGGAACACGGTGTTGCTGATGTTGGTGTTGCTGGTAAAGATACGATGATTGAGGAAGAGCGAGATGTATATGAAGTCCTTGATTTGAAAATTAGTGAGTGTTATTTAGCGGTTGCTGGACTGCCTGGTTATACGAAAGAGGATATTAATCCTAAGGTGGCTTCAAAATATCCGAATTTAGCAACGCAATATTTTAAAGAGCAGGGCGAACAAGTTGAAATTATTAAGCTAAATGGATCGATTGAGCTTGCACCGTTAATTGGGCTGGCGGACCGGATTGTTGATATTGTATCAACGGGGCGTACACTAAAGGAAAATGGGCTTGTTGAACTGGAAACGATTGTTCCGATTACCTCTCGCCTCATCGTAAATCCTGTTAGCTATCGGATGAAGGATGAGCGGATTGATGAGATGGTCGAGCGTTTGTCAAAAGTGATTGAGGGGGAAGAGGCATGAGAATTGTAGCCGTTGATAAACAAGTCAGTATCAAGCGCAGTTTAGATACGGGCACAGAAATGCAACGAGATGCTGTTGCGAATATCATTGCACAGGTGAGAGAGCAAGGCGATAAGGCCTTGTTCACATTGACAGAAACGTTTGATAAAGCACGGCTTTCTACATTAGAAGTGTCACAGGGTGAAATTGAGGCTGCTTATGAAAAGATTGATGACACCATTTTAGCAGCGTTGCGTCAAGCGATTGACAATATTCGTGACTTTCACCAACGTCAAACACGTCAATCATGGATGACAACGAAAGAAGATGGAACCGTACTTGGGCAAAAAATTACGCCATTAGATTCAGTGGGTGTGTATGTTCCAGGCGGAAAAGCAGCGTACCCTTCATCGATTATGATGAACGTCATTCCCGCACAGGTCGCTGGCGTGAAGAAAATCGTAATGGTGTCTCCGCCTCAAGCGGATGGAACGTTACCAGCAGGCGTGCTTGTAACGGCAAATGAATTAGGTGTGAAGCACATTTTTAAGGTCGGTGGTGCTCAGGCAATCGCAGCATTAGCATATGGGACGGAAAGCGTTCCGAATGTCGATAAAATCACAGGGCCGGGAAATATTTATGTTGCGTTAGCAAAGCGTGCTGTCTTTGGTCAAGTCGACATTGATATGATTGCGGGTCCGAGTGAAATCGTGGTGCTAGCTGATGCAGAGGCGAATCCACGCTATATTGCGGCTGATTTGCTGTCGCAAGCGGAGCATGATGAAATGGCCTCGGCTGTTCTAGTTACACCGTCGCAGACACTTGCGGAACAAGTAGCGGTCGAGGTAGAGAACCAGCTTGCAACGTTACCGAAGCGTGCGATTGCGTCGAAGTCCATTGAAGACTACGGTGTAATTTATGTTGCCGTGGATATGGCCGAAGCGGTTGAGGTTGTCAATGAATTGGCACCTGAGCACTTAGAAATTTTAACAGCTGATCCGATGAAGCTAGTCGGTAAAATCCGTCATGCTGGGGCAATTTTCCTTGGAGCGTATAGTTCAGAGCCCGTCGGTGATTATTTTGCGGGACCAAATCACGTACTACCGACAAACGGAACGGCTCGTTTTTCAAGTCCGTTAAACGTCGATGATTTTACGAAAAAATCGAGTATTATCTCTTATAGCAAAGAAGCGCTGCTTGCAAACGGCGCTCAAATATCTGCATTAGCACGCCTTGAAGGCTTAGAGGCGCATGCCCGTGCGATCGACATTCGAATGGAGGATGAATAATGGAACAACGTCGTGCTCAAATAGAACGTAATACAGGAGAAACACAAATTAAATTAGATTTCACTATTGATGGTGAAGGAAAGTCGGAGCTCGAGACAGGTGTTCCGTTTATGACACACATGCTTGACTTGTTCACGAAGCATGGCCACTTCGACTTAACGATTGATGCGACAGGCGATGTTGAGGTTGATGATCACCATACAACAGAGGATATTGGCATTTGTCTTGGGCACGTGTTAAAAGAAGCACTAGGAGATAAAAAAGGCATTAAGCGCTACGGAAATGCATTTGTTCCGATGGATGAAACATTAGCGCAGGTTGTCGTTGATTTAAGCAACCGTCCGCATCTTGAATTCCGTGCAGAATTCCCGAGTCAAAAGGTAGGGACGTTTGATACCGAGCTTGTACATGAGTTTTTATGGAAGCTCGCTCTGGAAGCGCGTATGAACCTTCATGTCATTGTTCATTACGGTCACAACACGCATCATATTATTGAAGCAATCTTTAAAGCATTGGCGCGCGCACTTGATGAAGCAACAACGATTGACGCTCGTGTGAAAGGTGTACCTTCTACGAAAGGAATGTTGTAACATGATTGGAATTGTCGATTATGGCATGGGAAATTTGCATAGTGTCAGCAAAGCACTAGAGCGTCTTGGGCTGGACTATATTTTGTCCGATAGCATTGAGGAGCTAGCTGAGGTTGATGGTTTAATTTTACCTGGTGTTGGTGCCTTCCCAGATGCGATGAACATCTTAAATGAAACAGGACTAGCTGCGTTTTTACAAGATTGGGCGTTTGCGAAACGACCATTGCTTGGCATTTGTCTTGGGATGCAGCTTTTATTTGAAGAAAGTGAAGAGCACGGGAACACAAAAGGGATCTGCTTATTACCTGGACGTGTTGAGCGTTTCTCTGGAAAAACGGAGTCTGGCGAAACGTATAAAGTCCCACATATGGGCTGGAATAGGTTGACATTTAAAGACGCTGACCATCCGTTGCTTGATGGAGTCGATGAAGGACATGTGTATTTCGTTCACTCGTATGTAGTAAACACAGATGATGAATCTGTCTTACTTGCAACAAGTGATTATTATAAAGAGGTTCCTGCCGTTGTTGGACGGGGCTATGTGATGGGGGCGCAATTTCACCCAGAGAAAAGTAGTACAGTAGGAATGAGCATTTTAAAGAACTTTGGTAAATTAGTAGAAGAAGAGGTGGCAGGACGTGAGTAAGTTTATCATTTATCCAGCAATTGATATGAGAGATGGAAAATGTGTCCGTCTTGTCCAAGGCGATTATGATCAAGAAACAGTATATGGAGATTCTCCGTTTGATATGGCAAAGTCTTTTGCGGATGCAGGGGCAGAGTGGATTCACATGGTTGATCTTGATGGTGCGAAGGCGAAAAAACGTGTCAATCATGAGCATGTTGTCCGTGTAGCGAAAGAGCTGAATGCGAAAGTTCAAGTTGGTGGAGGTATTCGTACAGCTGAAGATATTGCGTATTATTTAGAGCAAGGCGTTGACCGTGTCATTCTTGGGAGTGTCGCGGTGAATAATCCGGAATTCACGAAAAAAATGCTTGCTAAGTATGGTGGCCAACGTATTGCGATTGGTTTAGATGCGCGTGATGGGTATGTGGTAACAGAGGGCTGGCTAGAAACGTCTTCTGTTAAAGCTGAGGAGCTAGCGCAGGAGCTTGTACGATATGGGGCTGAAGTGTTTATTTTCACCGATATTTCTCGAGATGGCATGCTATCTGGCCCGAATACAGAAGCCATTACGAACTTGGCAGTTGCGACTGGAAAAGAGGTCATCGCATCAGGCGGGGTGAGCTCACTAGCGGACTTAACTGAGCTTCGTACGAAAGCTGAAAAAGGAGTGGCTGGGGCGATTGTTGGAAAAGCGCTCTACACGAACCAATTCACGTTGGAAGAAGCGCTTCAAGGGGGAGAGTAATCGATGTTAACGAAACGAATTATCCCGTGTTTAGATGTAAAGGATGGCCGTGTTGTTAAAGGCGTTCAATTTGTTGATTTACGTGACGCTGGAGACCCAGTTGAGCTTGCTGCATTTTATGATGAGCAAGGAGCAGATGAACTTGTATTTTTAGATATTTCAGCCTCACACGAAGGTCGTAAAACGATGGTTGAGGTTGTTGAAGAGGTTGCAGGTAAACTAGCCATTCCGTTTACAGTTGGTGGCGGGATAAATACGCTTGAGGATATGAAGCGGATTTTACGAGCGGGTGCGGATAAAGTATCGTTAAATACAGCTGCTGTGAATCGTCCCGAATTAATTACCGAAGGGTCGGACTTTTTCGGCTCACAATGTATCGTTGTCGCGATTGATGCCAAGTACGACGAAGAACTAGGCTCATGGCGGATTTACACACATGGTGGTCGAAAAGCGACAGATTGGGAAGTAACCGATTGGGCGAGAGAAGCTGTTCGTCGCGGTGCTGGAGAAATTTTATTAACGAGCATGGACCAAGATGGGGCGAAAACGGGGTTTGATTTAGCGTTAACGAAAGCCGTTAATGATGCAGTTACGGTTCCTGTTATTGCCTCAGGTGGCGCTGGTAATAAAGAAAGCTTTTCTGACGTGTTCCAGCAAGCGAATGCGGATGCGGCTTTAGCTGCTTCGATTTTCCACTATAAGGAGACGTCGGTGGCTGAAGTAAAGGCATATTTAAAAACGCAAGGAGTGGAGATTCGATGAGTATAGAAACGATTAAGTTTGATGAAAAGGGTCTTGTTCCTGCGATTGTTCAAGATGCAGGCAGCAAAGAAGTGCTTACGCTTGCTTATATGAATAGGGAGTCGTTAGAAAAGTCGCTTGAAACGAGAGAAACGTGGTTCTACAGTCGCTCTCGCCAAGAGCTTTGGCATAAAGGGGCAACGTCAGGTAACACGCAACAAATCGTCGACATGCGTTATGATTGTGATGCGGATGCAGTAGTGGTATTAGTTGTTCCTGCTGGTCCTGCTTGTCACAAAGGTGAATATACATGCTTTGCTGATTCATTATTAGGTGAAAAGGTGAATGTGAATCCGACTCGTTTTGCGATTTTGGATGAGCTTGAAGAAACGATTGCGAAGCGTGAGGCAGAAATGCCAGAAGGGGCTTATACAACGTATTTGTTTGAAAAAGGCGTTGATAAGATTTTGAAGAAGGTTGGCGAAGAGGCTGGAGAAGTCATTATCGCGGCAAAAAACCGGGATCCAGAAGAGCTTAAGTGGGAAGTCGCTGATTTACTTTACCATACGATGGTGCTTTTACGTGAACAAAAGCTTCCCCTTGATGATGTTCTTGCGGTGCTTGAAGAAAGACATAAACCGAAAAAAGCAGAATAAGGGAAGCTGCTGAAAAACCTTCTTAAGTAACTCAAAGAAGAAGTAATGGCTACGCACGTTGCACGCTTTGCTACGAAAAAACCACTCGTAGCAAGGTTTTCAAAATCGGGCAACGGCTACGCACATTACATAAAGGCCACTGGAAAAGGAAAACCCACCCTTTTTCAGTGCCCTCGAATAAGGATGCACCTCCAAAAGATTTTATTTCCAAATCTTTTGGAGGTCTTTTTTTGAAACAAATTAGAAAAAATAAAAATAGAAATTTAATATGATGTTTAGAAATCTGCGTTGAAAATGCCAACTATGTCTAAATTTATTGTATACTAGGACTTATGAATGAAATGCTGGAGGAATTGACTTAATGGATGGAACCCATCAAACACAGAAAGATAAGCGCACCACTGTTGTTCCTTTTTTTAGGAGTGGAGATTACTTTTTTCACCGTGGAATTGTTGCGTACCGAAAAAATCATTTGCAACGAGCCGTTAAACTCTTTGAGAGGGCGGTTAAGCTAACAAATCAGGAGCCTGTTTTTCATATTCAGTTAGCAGCTGTTTTGTCGGAACTCGGTGAATATGAGCGTTCAAATGAGATTTTATCAACAATTTTACAGGAACAAGGGGATGAGCAATCGGAATGCTATTTCTTTATGGCTAACAATTATGCTTATTTAGGGCTTTTTGAAAAAGCTGAGAATGCAGTCATTCGGTACTTGAAGCTCTGTCCTGAGGATGGGTTTTCTGATGATGCTCGTGATCTTCTTGAGCTTCTTCAGTTTGAGCGCAGCGAAATAGACGGTTGGGAAGATTACGAGTCGGAATCTGATGAATTAATCATTGAGCATGAGAAAGCAAGAACATTACTTAGAAATGGGGATGTGAAGGCTGCGATTCCGATTTTAGAATCGGTCATTCAGTCACATCCTACATGTTGGGCGGCACATAATCATTTAGCAGAGGCTTATTATCGTGAGGGCAAGGATGAAGCGTTTGCGATTTGTGAACACATTTTAAATGAGGATAAAGGGAATTTATTTGCGATCTGTAATTTAGCGATGTTTTTTACTGCTCAAGGAGACACTAAACAAGCCGAGCCTTTCGTTTCAGCATTACGTCAAGTATACCCGCTTGATGTCGATCATCACGTAAAGGTAGCTCAAGTGCTATGTACGGTTGGTGATTATCAGCAAACGGTTGAAAGAATGAAAATGCTTGAGACTTACATGTTCGACCAACGACCTGAGCTGTTACTTTGCTACGGAATTGCCTTGTACCAGCTTGGTTACGTAGAAAAAGCAAATGGATATTGGCGTCGTGCTTCAGGCTTGGGGTATCGCATAGCCCAACAGCTGTTAGAGGAAAGTACGGTTGGAACATTATCAAAAAGCAATCTTAAATATGACATTTGGCGATAGATTTAGATTAGGTTGCTTGTACAAAGAAAAGCGGGGCTTATTCTATAAGCATATTTATAGACAATATGTTTTAATTTGGCTACGATGAAATTGTAATCGAGAGCGGTCGGAATAGGGAACGACCTAATTCCATCGATAGAGTGTTGAGGAGTGTGAGTATGATGAGTGAAGAAAAAATTTACGATGTTATTATTGCTGGTGCTGGTCCTGCTGGGATGACAGCAGCGGTTTATACATCACGTGCTAACTTAAGTACAATTATGCTAGAGCGCGGGATTCCTGGGGGACAAATGGCAAATACAGAGGATGTTGAAAACTACCCAGGATTTGACCATATTCTAGGGCCTGACTTATCAACGAAGATGTTTGAGCATGCGAAGAAATTCGGTGCTGAATATGGCTATGGTGATGTAAAGGAAATCATTGACGAAGGAGATATTAAAGTCGTCAAAGCCGGGAGCAAGGAATATAAGGCGCGAGCTGTTATTGTTGCGACTGGCGCAGAATATAAAAAAATCGGTGTGCCTGGTGAAAAGGAATTAAGCGGGCGCGGTGTTTCGTATTGTGCCGTATGTGATGGAGCGTTCTTTAAAGGCAAAGAGCTTGTTGTTGTAGGTGGAGGTGACTCGGCAGTTGAGGAAGCGGTCTATTTAACACGATTTGCATCGAAAGTAACGGTCATCCACCGTCGTGATCAGCTACGTGCTCAAAAGATTCTCCAAGATCGTGCGTTTAACAATGACAAAATCGACTTTATTTGGAACCATGTTGTGAAAGAGATCAATGCGGAAAATGGTAAAGTCGGAAGTGTCACGATTGAGGATACAGAAACTGGAGAGCAAAAAGATTTTAAAACGGATGGTGTGTTCATTTATATTGGTATGCTTCCGCTTAATGAAAGCGTCAAAAACCTTGGTATTCTAAACGAAGAAGGCTATGTTGTGACAAATCAAGAAATGGAAACAAAAGTGCCTGGTATTTTTGCTGCTGGGGACGTACGGGAAAAGTCTTTACGCCAGATTGTCACAGCGACTGGGGATGGAAGTTTAGCTGCTCAAAATGTTCAGCATTACGTTGAAAGTTTGGCAGAAAAGGTAAAGTAATACAATCGATATAAAACGTAATTCGGTCTTAATCAGACTGTAACAATCATGAAACAAAAAAAGGGTACTATAAGAGTAAGTAATTGACCCCCTTTTTTATATAATTTTTGCACGGACGTTACGTCCGTGCCCTTTTTTTACACAGAACCACATCTAAGTTTTACAACCCAAACCAACTTTTTACAGATTCTATCATGATATTTCCATATTGATTCACAAGATGTTCACCTTGATTCCCTAATCCTTGTAATTGTGACGACATGAAAATGATCGTATAATGTTAAGGTAGGAACGTGAGGTGAAGTCATTGCAGCGTGTAACAAATTGTCTTTTAGTTGATGGTAATAGGTCCTTGCTATTACAAAAGCCAAGCAAGGGCTGGTGGGTAGCTCCTGGTGGTAAAATGGAAGCAGGAGAAACGATTAAAGAATCCGTTTGTCGCGAGTTTCGCGAGGAAACAGGACTTCTTCTTAAAGATGTTCAATTAAGAGCAGTTTTTACGATTCTTATAAAAGAAGATGATACGATCATTTCGGAATGGATGATGTTTACATTTAAGGCGACTGAGTTTGAAGGTGAGCAGTTAGATGAATCGCCTGAAGGTAAGTTAGAGTGGAAGAATAACGAGGACATTTTAGCATTACCGATGGCAGAAGGAGATACGTATTTATTCCGTCATTTACTCGAAGGAGACGGGATGATGTACGGAACGTTTCATTATACGCCGGATTTTAAGCTCCTGTCGTCGCGTCTAGATCCATTACCTGAGTAAAGAAAGGTCTAATACGTCAGCTTACGCGTTCTTCTCAGCTTTTGAATGGGTGAAAAGCTCGTTATATTTTTATAAAGAAGGTGAAATCGTTGACGTCTAAGCAAGAGGAAATTCAAATCGTCATTATTACAGGAATGTCTGGGGCCGGTAAAACCGTAGCTGTTCAAAGTTTTGAGGACCTTGGTTATTTCTGTGTTGATAATTTGCCACCGGCGCTTATACCAAAGTTTGTTGACCTTATTGAAGGGTCTAATGGAAAAATGAATCGTGTGGCATTGGTGATTGATTTAAGAGGTCGAAAGTTCTTCGACCATTTATTCGAAGCGATTGACACGATCAGTCAATCACCGAATATTAATTTAAAAATGCATATCCTATTCCTTGATGCAAAAGATGCAAAACTTGTCCAACGTTACAAAGAGACTAGACGCTCACATCCTCTTGCAAAAAGTGGTCTTCCTTTAGAGGGAATTCAATTAGAACGAGAAATGTTAGAAGAAATGAAGGGACGTTCACAGCAGATTATTGATACGACCGATTTGAAGCCAATTCAACTGCGGGAAAGAATTATCCAACGGTTCGCTTTAACAGAGCGTCATCCGTTTACGGTTAATGTCATGTCATTTGGGTTCAAATATGGCATTCCAATTGATGCTGATTTAGTTTTTGATGTGCGTTTCCTACCAAATCCACATTATATTGACCATATGCGTCCCAAAACAGGATTGGATGAAGAGGTTTCTTCTTACGTTTTGAAATGGTCTGAAACCCAGCAATTTATCGAGAAATTGAATGACTTACTAACGTTTATGCTTCCACAATATAAACGTGAAGGGAAGAGTCAAGTTGTCATTGGAATTGGATGTACGGGTGGAAAGCACCGCTCTGTCACATTAGCAGAATATTTTGGTGAGGCCTTTTCTGATGAGTTTGTCATACATGTTAGTCATCGAGATATTGATAAGGATAAAGGGAAGGAAAAGGTTACGTGAAAAAGAAAAAAATAGTTGTTATCGGAGGAGGAACCGGGTTATCGGTTCTATTAAGGGGATTAAAAACGTTCCCTGTTTCGATTACAGCCATCGTTACAGTAGCTGACGATGGTGGAAGCTCCGGAAGACTACGCCAAGAATTAGATATTCCACCTCCAGGTGATGTACGAAATGTGCTCATCGCCTTAGCGGAGGTGGAGCCTCTAGTGGAGGAATTATTCCAGCATCGTTTTAAAAATGGAAACGGGCTATCTGGCCACTCACTAGGCAATCTATTATTAGCTGGAATGACATCGATAACGGGTGACTTTTCTAGAGGGATTACGGAGTTAAGTAAGGTGTTAAATGTCCGTGGAAAAGTGCTTCCGGCAGCAAATAGAAGTATTGTTTTACATGCCGAAATGGAAGATGGAACGATTGTAAGTGGAGAGTCAAAAATTCCACTCGAGGAAAAACAAATCAAGCGTGTGTTCTTAACGCCTGATCAGATTCAACCGTTGCCTGAAAGTATACGTGCGATTAAGAACGCAGATTTAATTGTTTTAGGGCCAGGCAGTTTATATACAAGTGTGCTACCGAATTTACTCGTTCCAGGCATCTGTGAAGCAATTCTTGAATCTAAGGCACGTAAAGTATACATTTGTAATGTCATGACTCAGCATGGAGAAACCGACCATTATTCAGCAGCGGACCATTTACAAGGAATTGTTAGTCATTGTGGTCCTGGTTTAGTTGATGATATTCTTGTCCATGGTTCGATCATTTCGCAACAGGTAAAGGAGCGATATGCTGAAGAAAAAGCCGAACCTGTTATAGTGGATGAAGAACGTCTAGCAGCGATGGGAGTAAATATTATCAAAGATCATTATGTAATAGAACAGGAAAACATGCTTCGTCATGATGCGATAAAGGTATCGCGTGCCTTGCTTCAAGCAGGACGGTACACAAAATGAATGTTTATACGTATAGAGAACCAATCTCGTTCTCTATACGGGTTAAAAAGGGGTGAGACCGTTGTCCTTCGCAGCCACAACAAAAAAAGAATTAACACAGCTTGAATATAAGTTATGCTGTGCCAAGGCAGAATTGTCAGCTCTCATCAGAATGAATGGGACACTTTCATTAGGGAATCGGCAGTTTGGGTTAGATGTAACCACTGAAAACGCTGCCATCGCAAGAAGAATTTACACATTGATAAAAAAGCTCTATCCAACGATGTATGTGGAACTTCTTGTTCGTAAAAAAATGCGCCTAAAGAAAAATAATGTTTACCTCGTTCGGATGACACAAGAAGCAAAAAGTCTTCTGGAGGAATTAGGGATTCTCGCAGAAGGATTCCTGTTTACTAGAACGATTCCGAAGTCATTAATTGAATCAACATGCTGCAAACGTGCCTATCTTAGAGGGGCTTTTTTAGCAGGTGGCTCGATTAATCATCCAGAGACCTCTTCGTACCATCTTGAGATTTTTTCATTATATGAAGAACATAATCAATCTTTATGTGAATTAATGAACGAATATCAATTAAAAGCAAAAACTTTGGAACGTAAGAAGGGGTTCATCACGTATATAAAAGAGAGTGAAAAAATTACCGAATTTTTAAATGTTATCGGCGCACATCAGGCCTTACTCTATTTCGAAGATGTACGCATCATGAAGGACATGCGTAATTCAGTGAACCGCCTCGTCAATTGCGAAACCGCGAATTTAAATAAAACGGTCGGGGCAGCACTAAGGCAAGTAGAAAATATACGCTTAGTAGACCGAGAACTTGGCTTGGCCCAATTGCCGCCAAAATTAAAAGAAATTGCTGAATTACGAATGAAGCATCAGGATGTTACATTAAAGGAGTTAGGAGAAATGGTTGAAAGTGGTAAAGTGAGTAAATCAGGTGTGAACCATCGTCTCCGGAAAATTGATGAAATTGCCGAGAAAATTCGCTCAGGCCAACCTTTTGAACCAAATAAATTGTAAAAAATGTGAGGGGGAAACGACATGGTTGAAAAACAAGTAGAAGTGAAATTGAAATCAGGATTACAAGCAAGACCAGCTGCCTTATTCGTACAAGAAGCAAATCGCTTTTCATCAGAAGTCTTTATTGAAAAGGAAAACAAGAGGGTCAATGCTAAAAGTATTATGGGCCTCATGAGCTTAGCTATCGGCCAAGGCTCAACAATTAACCTCATCGTCGACGGCAAAGACGAACAAGACGCCCTAAACGCATTAGTCGCGTTTATTGAAAAAGACTAACTCGAGCGTTTTTCTCGAGTTAGTCTTTGAAAGCCAGAGGCGGCCTTCCACTGGCTCGTTATTTGACTCGAGCGTTTTTCTCGAGTTAGTCTTTGAAAGCCAGAGGCGACCTTCCTCTGGCTCGTTATTTAACTCGATCGGTTTTCTCGAGTTAATCTTTTCAAAAAAACTCTTGGAGCAAAGCCCCAAGAGTTTTTTTTGTTCGTATAATATTATTTTGCATTTGGCGTAGAGATAATATCATCAATTAATCCGTAATCTTTTGCTTTTTCAGCTGTCATAAAGTTATCACGGTCTGTGTCACGTGCGATTACGTCAATTGGTTGACCTGTGCGATCCGCTAAAATTTTATTTAACGTTTCGCGCATTTCGATAATGCGACGAGCGTGAATTTCAATATCAGATGCTTGCCCACGTGTTCCACCAAGTGGTTGGTGAATCATCACTTCACTGTTAGGAAGCGCGTAACGCTTACCTTTTTCCCCAGCAGCTAAAAGAAATGCACCCATAGATGCTGCCATACCAATACAAATCGTTGATACTTTAGGCTTAATGAAGTTCATTGTATCGTAGATCGCCATACCAGCTGTGATTGAGCCGCCAGGGCTGTTAATGTAAAGGGAAATATCCTTTTCAGGGTCTTCAGCATTCAAGAAAAGAAGCTGTGCAACGATTGAGTTTGCAACATTATCATCAATGGCACTACCAAGCATTACGATGCGATCCTTTAACAAACGAGAATAAATGTCATAAGCACGTTCGCCTCGGTTCGTTTGTTCAATGACAGTAGGGATTAAGTTCATATAAATTCCTCCTTGTGGATATGAGTTTTGCAATTATGTATATCATACTTAAAAGGTCAAAGAAGGTCAAATGATTTGCCTTGCTTTGAATGTGAATATCCGTCTTACGAACATTCCTATCTTATACTATTCACGATTAAGCCTTTTAAACCCTTCTTTCATCTTATCCGTTTTTCATAATCCTCAAACAAAAAAGTAATATGATATTCAATCATACTTTTTCAACAAATCAAATATAAACAATATTATACGAAGTAAACGTTTTCATTTCAGTGATACCATCTATGTGCTATGATGAGGAAAGGAGGGGAGAAGGCATGGAGCTTGGTTTTTATCAAAAACAAATGACAAATTTGGTCATGACAAAGGAATTACAACAAGCGATACATTTATTACAATTTTCTACGATTGAGCTTACGTCCTTTATCCATGAACAAGCACTTGAGAATCCTCTTATCGAATTAAAGGAGCAACCGCCAACAGATTTATTCCAATTCGATCGGAAACGAACAAGGCCGACTAATGACGTATCGCCGCTCGACTATGCGGTAATCGAACATACAAGTCTAAACAAAATATTAACGGAGCAGCTCCGACTACTTTCCTTGCCGAAAGAATGGGAAAAGGGGATTCGCTATTTCATTCATAGTTTAGATGACCATGGATATTTAACTAGAGGTTTTGAAGAGATTTGTGAGGAACTGGGAGCACCGTTAGAGCAAGGTGAGCGCCTGCTTCATATATTGCAAACCTTTGAGCCAGCAGGAGTTGGGGCAAGAAATTTGCAAGAGTGTTTACTTCTACAGCTGCGTCGTCTTCCTAAGCGAGAGGCATTGGTCGAGGAAATTGTGAGTGGTTATTTAACGGAGCTTGCTGAGAAGAAGTGGAAGGACATTTCGAAAGATTTACACATTTCATTAAGTGACATCCAAGAAGTATATGATAAAATTCAATTACTTAATCCAAGACCGGGGTTGCGCTATCATGATGAACCTGCTCAATTTGTGAAGCCTGACCTTAGCCTTGTTTGGAAAGAAGGAGAATTAGTTGTCATTCCGGATCAACAGTTACCTCTCATTCAGATTAACCGTGATTACGAGTATTTATTGAATCAATCAAGTGATGAGGTAGCACAATATGTAAGAGAAAAATATCAGCAGGTGCAATGGTTAATGAAAAGTATTCACCAACGTCAGCACACGATTCTAAAGGTAACTGAGATGATTGCGCAACATCAGTTTGATTTTTTTAAGTCACCAAAGGGAACACTCAAACCGTTAACATTGCGACAAGTGGCTGAAGAAATTGATATGCATGAATCGACCGTGAGTCGGGCTACAACAAATAAATATGTGTATACGCCTAGAGGTGTCTTTGAATTAAAAGCATTATTTTCATCTAGCGTTCAAGGCGAGGATGGACAATCGACCTCTAGCCAGGCAATTAAAGAAAAACTCAAGCAAATTGTTCATGTTGAAAATAAACAAAAACCACTATCAGATCAAAAGTTAGTGAACATTTTGGCAGAGGAGCATGGCATGTCCGTGTCAAGACGAGCGATAGCTAAATATCGAGATGAACTCGGTATACCTTCGTCATCAAAAAGGAAAAGGTACGAATAGGAAAGGGAAAAGTAACCATGATAAACATGACGATTTATTCTAAAGAAAATTGTCCTTTATGCGATAAAGGTGTGCGAATTGTCGAAGAATTAAAAAAAGATTTTTTATTCGAATATGATGTCATTGATATTTATAAAGATGATGATTTACTTGAGAAATATCAAGTAATGATACCGGTTGTAGTGATCGGCGATGTTGAAATTGATTTTGGACAGCTTTCGAAAGAGAAAATAAGAAAGGGCTTACAAGAGGCGATTGGATAAAATATACTTGTGAAGCGACCACTTCCTTGATAGAATAAAAATGAAGATAGGATTTGGTCTTATTTTTTTGCTCTATTCGGGACAAAAAACGTCTAAGCGGGACTCAATAAGTCCCGAGAGTTGTAGTATACAAAAAATAAGGGGTTTTCGCTCTATGCGAGTATTATTAGACATTCAGCAAAAATTATTACCAGATCTTTTGGATGTAATGGTGAAACGTTATCGTATTCTCCAGAACATTCGTGTCATGCAACCAATTGGTAGGCGAAGCTTATCTTCAAACATTCAGCTGTCTGAACGAGTTTTACGCAGCGAGGTTAACTTTTTAAAGGAGCAGGGGCTTGTTCACTTTGCTAGTGCTGGGATGAGTATCACCGCTGATGGCGAAGCATTGTTTCTTCAACTTGAGGACATGATGAAAGAGCTGCTAGGTTTACGCTCACTTGAAACTGAGCTTGAACAAAAGCTCGGTGTAAAAAAAGTACTTGTTGTTTCTGGAAACAGTGACGTGGATAGCTGGGTAAAGCGGGAAATGGGACGCGCCTGTGTGGCTGAGTTAAAGGAGCACCTTTTACCAAACGATGTGATCGCGGTAACGGGTGGTACAACCATCGCTGCAGTCGCCGATATGATGACTCCAGAGCATCGAACACGTAACTTAATGTTTGTTCCAGCGCGCGGAGGTCTTGGTGAGAGAGTGGAAAATCAGTCGAACACGATTAGTGCTCAGTTTGCTAGTCGAGCAGGGGCTCAGTACCGAATGCTTCATGTTCCTGATCAGCTTAGTGAGGATGCGTATTCTTCTCTTCTTTTAGAGCCGTCACTTAAGGATATCCTGAAGCTGGTGAAATCCGCACGAATTGTTATTCATGGGATTGGTGAAGCTAAAACGATGGCTTCGCGCCGTGGGTCTTCACAGGAATTTATCGACAAGCTTGAACGAGAACATGCAGTCGCTGAGGCATTAGGTTATTATTTTAACCGAAATGGTAAGGTTATTCATAAACAGCGAACCATCGGTCTTCAGCTTGATGATTTAGAAAATGAAAAAATGGTCATTTCAGTAGCTGGTGGTCACTCAAAGTCTGAAGCAATTTTTGCTTATATGAATTGCAGACCGAGTGATGTGTTAATTACAGATGAAGCAGCGGCGAAATCGCTTCTGCACTTAACTTGAGATAAAAGGGTTTGCGCCCTTTTTGATATATTATAAAAATTATACAATTATTAGGAGGAATTTTGATTATGGCAACGAAAATCGGTATTAATGGTTTTGGTCGTATTGGACGTAATGTATTCCGTGCAGCACTTAAGAACCCTAACGTAGAGGTTGTAGCTATCAATGATCTTACAGATGCAAACATGCTTGCTCACCTTTTAAAGTATGATACTGTACACGGTAACCTTGATCTAAGCATCGAAGTAAAAGACAATGCGTTAGTAGTGGATGGAAAAGAAATTAATGTATCTGCTGAGCGCAACCCAGCTGACCTTAAGTGGGGCGATCGTGGTGTTGAAGTGGTTGTTGAATCAACTGGTTTCTTCACAAAGCGTGAAGATGCTGCGAAGCACTTAGAAGCTGGCGCTAAGAAAGTTATCATTTCTGCTCCTGCATCTGATGAAGATATCACTGTTGTTATGGGTGTTAACGAAGATAAGTATGACGCTGGAAGCCACCACGTTATTTCAAACGCTTCTTGTACAACAAACTGTTTAGCTCCATTTGCTAAAGTATTAAACGACAAGTTTGGTCTTAAGCGTGGAATGATGACAACTGTTCACTCTTACACAAATGACCAACAAATTCTTGACCTACCACACAAAGATTACCGTCGTGCTCGTGCGGCTGCTGAAAACATCATCCCAACAACTACGGGTGCTGCGAAGGCTGTTGCTCTTGTACTTCCTGAACTTAAAGGTAAATTAAATGGTGGAGCGTTACGTGTACCAACTCCTAACGTTTCTCTAGTTGACTTAGTAGCTGAGCTTGATAAAGAAGTAACAGCTGAAGAAGTAAACGGAGCTTTAAAAGAAGCGGCTGAAGGTCCATTAAAAGGAATCCTTGGATACAGTGAAGATCCATTAGTATCTAGTGACTACAATGGTAACCCTGCTTCTTCAACTATTGATGCTCTTTCTACAATGATTATGGAAGGCAACATGGTTAAAGTCATTTCTTGGTATGACAACGAATCTGGTTACTCACACCGTGTAGTTGACCTTGTTGATTACATTGCTAAGCAAGGACTATAATCTAAGATAGCAGGGAAGAGGAGGAAGAAGGACAAGTTCTGACTCCTCTTTCCGCTGTCAAGATTCTGCAGTCATAAACATACAAGAGGGGGCCAATTTGATGAACAAACTAACGATTCGCGATCTTGATTTAAAAGGAAAAAAAGTTTTTTGCCGTGTTGATTTTAACGTTCCAATGAAAGACGGTAAGATCACAGATGAAACGAGAATTCGTGCAGCAATTCCTACAATTGAGCTATTAATTGAAAAGGGTGCACGTGTCATCCTTGCAAGCCACCTTGGTCGTCCAAAGGGTGAAGCAGTGGAAGAGCTTCGTTTAACACCTGTAGCAGCTAGACTTGGTGAGCTTTTGGGAAAAGATGTTAAAAAGGTTGATGAAGCACACGGTCCTGTTGCTGAAGAAGCAGCAAACGGTTTAGCAGATGGCGATGTTTTATTACTTGAAAACGTACGTTTCTATGCTGGCGAAGAGAAAAACGATCCTGAATTAGCGAAGGCTTTTGCGGCACTTGCAGATGTGTATGTAAATGATGCATTCGGTGCAGCCCACCGTGCTCATGCGTCTACTGAAGGAATTGCACATTTATTACCGGCAGCAGCGGGTCTTTTAATGGAAAAAGAGCTAGATGTGTTAGGTAAGGCACTTTCAAATCCTGAACGTCCATTTACGGCAATTGTTGGTGGAGCAAAGGTTAAGGATAAAATTGGTGTTATTGACAACCTATTAGACAACGTTGATAACCTTATCATTGGTGGAGGGTTAGCGTATACGTTCGTTAAAGCGTTAGGTCATGA
Organism: Halalkalibacter urbisdiaboli; assembly: GCF_002156385.1. Lineage (GTDB taxonomy): Bacteria > Bacillota > Bacilli > Bacillales > Bacillaceae_D > Halalkalibacter_A > Halalkalibacter_A urbisdiaboli. The sequence continues at coordinate 812,718 of NZ_MVJM01000002.1, read as the reverse complement.
AGTTGGTCTATCACTTCTTGAAGAAGACAAGATTGAATTAGCAAAGTCGTTTATGGAAAAGGCGAAAAAGAATGGTGTTAAATTCTACATGCCTCAAGATGTAATTGTTTCTGACGATTTCTCAGAAGATGCTAATACACAAGTAGTGGATATTGATTCGATTCCTTCTGACTGGGAAGCACTTGACATCGGTCCGAAAACGCGTGATACATATGCAAAGGTAATCAGCGAATCGAAGCTAGTGATTTGGAACGGCCCAATGGGTGTATTCGAATTAAATAAATTTGCTGAAGGAACAAAAGCGGTAGCAAATGCTTTAGCAGATAGCAAGGGCACGTATTCTGTTATCGGTGGTGGGGACTCAGCAGCAGCGGTTGAAAAATTCGGCCTAGCTGATCAAATGAGTCACATCTCAACAGGCGGCGGTGCATCCCTTGAATTCATGGAAGGTAAAGTACTCCCAGGCGTAGCAGCGTTAACAGACAAATAAGTAAAAAGCGGTTTTCTTTTTACTTATTTGTCGAAGCAGTGAGCGAAGTCGCTGTCCGGTTTTAAAGCTTTGTGGGCGGTTTTCCCGCAAAGCGCACAGCGAACGGAGCCATGGCCGCTGAACAATCCTTTTAATCCAAAAATAGAAAGGAAGTTTTCTATATGAGAAAGCCTATTATTGCAGGAAACTGGAAGATGAACAAAACACTTGGAGAAGCGAAGCAATTCGTGGAAGAAGTAAAGGCGCAAATTCCAGCAAATAGCGAAGTAGATTCAGTCGTTTGTTCACCGGCTTTATTTCTTGAAAGCCTTGTAAGTGCAACGAAAGGAACGGACTTAAAAGTAGGTGCACAAAACGTTCACTTTGAAGAAAACGGTGCATTTACAGGTGAAATTAGTCCAGTTGCACTTGCTGATATGAACGTTGACTATGTGATTATCGGTCACTCTGAGCGTCGTGAAATGTTTGCTGAAACAGATGAAACAGTAAACAAAAAGGTTCATGCTGCATTTAAGCACAACCTCGTACCAATTATGTGCTGCGGTGAAACAGACGAAGAGCGTGAAGCAGGTAAAACGAATGATATCGTAAAAGGCCAGGTTGAAAAAGGCTTAGCTGGATTAACAGCTGATCAAGTAAAGAAAACGGTTATTGCTTACGAACCAATTTGGGCAATCGGTACAGGTAAATCCTCTTCGGCTACGGATGCAAATGAAGTTTGTGCATACATCCGTAAAGTGGTAGCTGAATCATTCTCAACAGAAGCTGCTGAAGCTGTTCGTATTCAATACGGTGGGAGTGTAAAACCTGCAAATATTGCAGAATACATGGCTCAACCGGATATTGATGGTGCTTTAGTTGGTGGAGCAAGCTTAGAGCCAGGTTCATTCCTTGGACTTTTGGAGGCAGGAAAATGAGTAAAAAGCCAGTCGCTCTTATCATATTAGATGGTTTCGCGATGAGAGACGAGGTCAAGGGAAATGCCGTTGCTCAGGCGAAAAAGCCGAATTTCGATCGTTACTGGAATCAATTCCCGCATGCGACACTTGAAGCAGCTGGTGAAGCGGTAGGGTTACCTGAAGGACAAATGGGGAACTCTGAAGTAGGGCACTTAAATATTGGTGCTGGGCGTATCGTGTATCAAAGCTTAACACGTGTAAATTTATCGATTCGTGAAGGAGATTTTTTTGAAAATCAAACGTTTCATGATGCGATGACACATGCTAAGGAAAAGAAGAGTGCATTACACGTTTATGGTCTTCTATCTGACGGTGGAATCCATAGTCACATTAATCACCTTTTTGCTTTACTTGACCTTGCAAAGCGTGAAAATGTTGAAAAAGTGTATGTACATGGTTTCCTAGATGGACGTGATGTCGGTCCCACTTCTGCCGAGAGCTACATTAAAGCATTAGAAGAAAAGCTTGAACAGCTTGGTAATGCAGAGCTAGCTACTTTACATGGTCGTTATTATGCAATGGATCGTGATAAGCGCTGGGATCGTGTGGAGAAATCATATCGCGCAATGGTTTATGGCGATGGACCAACATACACATCCGCGACAGAAGTGCTAGAAGATAGCTATAAAAATGGAATTCATGATGAATTTGTGATTCCTTCTGTTATTACGAAGGATGGTCAGCCTGTTGGTACGATTCAAGATAATGATGCAGTTATTTTCTTTAACTTCCGTCCAGACCGTGCTATCCAAATGTCTCAAGTGTTTACGAACGAAGATTTCCGTGGTTTTGACCGTGGAGATAAGCATCCGACGAACCTTCACTATGTTTGTTTAACGCATTTTAGTGAGACGGTCAATGGCTTTGTTGCATTTAAACCGACAAATCTTGATAACACGTTAGGTGAAGTACTGTCACAGCAAAACTACAAACAGCTACGTATTGCGGAAACGGAAAAATACCCGCATGTAACGTTTTTCTTTAGTGGTGGTCGTGAGGAGCCATTCCCTGGTGAAGAGCGAATCTTAATTGATTCACCAAAGGTTGCGACGTATGACCTTCAGCCAGAAATGAGTGCGTATGAAGTAACAGATGCACTTTTAGCTGACATTGAAGCAGATAAGCATGATGCAATTATTTTAAATTTTGCAAACCCTGATATGGTTGGTCATTCTGGTATGCTTGAACCGACAATTAAAGCAGTTGAAGCAGTGGATGAGTGTTTAGGAAAAGTTGTTGATGCGATTGTTGCAAAGGGTGGCGCAGCGGTGATTACAGCTGACCACGGAAATGCAGATGAAGTTATTACGGTTGATGACAAGCCGATGACAGCTCATACAACAAATCGTGTCCCTGTAATTGTAACTTCTGAGGATGTAACGCTTCGTCAAGATGGAATTCTAGCGGATCTTGCTCCAACAGTGCTATCGCTGTTAGGCGGAAAGCAGCCTGAGGAAATGACAGGAAAAACATTAATTAAATCTTAACGCTTTTCTAACAAAAATGGTTTATACTATATGATGGAAAAATATACAGTTAAAAATTAAGGAGTGACGTAAAATGACAACAATTACTGATATTTATGCACGCGAAGTACTTGATTCACGTGGTAACCCAACAGTAGAAGTAGAAGTATATCTAGAGTCTGGCGCAATGGGACGTGCCCTTGTACCAAGTGGTGCTTCAACAGGTGAATACGAAGCAGTTGAGCTACGTGATGGTGGCGAGCGTTATATGGGGAAAGGCGTTCTTAAAGCTGTTCAGAACGTAAACGATGTAATTGCTCCTGAGCTTATCGGTTTTGACGCACTTGATCAACTTGGAATCGACCAATTAATGATCGAGCTTGATGGTACAAGCAATAAAGGAAAATTAGGTGCTAACGCAATTCTTGGTGTTTCTATGGCTGTAGCTCATGCTGCTGCTGAAGCGCTAGGTGTACCTTTATATGTATACCTTGGCGGATTCAGCGCGAAACAACTTCCGGTACCAATGATGAACATCATCAACGGTGGTGAGCATGCTGATAATAACGTAGACATTCAAGAATTCATGGTTATGCCAGTTGGTGCCGAAAACTTCCGTGAAGCACTTCGCATGGGTGCGGAAATTTTCCACAACCTTAAATCTGTTCTTAAGTCAAAAGGCTACAATACTGCTGTAGGTGATGAAGGTGGTTTCGCACCAAACCTTTCTTCCAACGAAGAAGCGCTTCAAACAATCATCGAAGCAATCGAAAAAGCTGGCTACAAGCCTGGTGAAGAAGTAAAGCTTGCAATGGACGTAGCTTCTTCTGAGCTTTACAACAAAGAAGACGGTAAATACCACCTTTCTGGTGAAGGTAAAGTATTCACTTCTGAAGAAATGGTTAATTTCTACGAAGAGCTTGTTTCAAAATATCCAATCATCTCAATTGAAGATGGTTTAGATGAAAATGACTGGGATGGCCACAAGCTATTAACAGAGCGTCTTGGCAACAAAGTTCAGCTTGTTGGTGATGACTTGTTTGTTACAAACACTGCGAAGCTTAAAGAAGGTATTGAAAAAGGTATTTCTAACTCAATCCTTATCAAAGTTAACCAAATCGGTACATTAACTGAGACATTTGAAGCAATTGAAATGGCGAAGCGCGCTGGTTACACAGCAGTAATCTCTCACCGTTCTGGTGAAACTGAAGATTCAACAATCGCTGACATCGCTGTTGCAACAAATGCTGGTCAAATTAAAACAGGTGCTCCTTCACGTACAGACCGTGTTGCGAAGTACAACCAACTTCTTCGTATCGAAGACGAGCTTGCGAATGTTGCTCAATACGGCGGCATCGACGCATTCTACAACTTAAAGAAGTAATTCTTTTTACCAGAGCCCTGCACAGATTTTGTGCGGGGCTTTTTTGTCTGCTATTAAGATTTGATGATAAATCTCAATTTTTGATGATAAATCATAGAAAAATGATGATAACTTTTCATTTTTGATGATAAAATCAAAAAATCGCTGATAACTGACGAAAAGCAGTCTAATCATTTTTTAATATTGCCCAGCTACCTGAAATTGTGGTAAAGTAATATAAGCGCATATTGTGCCTGGAGGTGTAAAAGTTGCAAGCACTTGTAATCGTATTACTAGTAATCGTATCTATCGCATTAATCGCAGTTGTTCTTCTGCAATCAGGTCGTAGTGCAGGTCTTTCAGGAGCCATTTCTGGTGGAGCAGAGCAATTAATGGGGAAGCAAAAAGCACGTGGGATTGATGCAGTCTTAAGTAAAGCGACGGTCACACTAGCTGTTTTATTCTTCGTTTTAACGATTGTACTCGCATATTTCGTGTAACAGACAAGCAGTAGGTCCATACCTACTGCTTTTTTACATAGCCGCAAACTTGTTTTGCGGCGGCAGCCGACGAACGTATCTAAGCCAGAATTTTAGCACCATTTAGCCGGTGGCAAATAGTACAAGCCAATATATTAATCAAAAAGTAGGTGAGAAAATGATTGGATGTCTATGTTTGCATGGTTTCACTGGTGAGCCGTGGGAGGTAGAGCCAGTCGCAAAGCATTTTTTAAATAAAAAATGGCTCGTCTACACGCCGACACTCCCGGGGCATGGACCGAATGGGAATCTGCGCGAGGTTACCTATCAGCAATGGGTGTATGTAGCGGAAGTGGCGCTTAAAGAGCTTTTGTACCGATGTGAAAAAGTGTATGTCATTGGCTTTTCAATGGGAGGTATGCTAGCTTGTTATTTAGCGACTAAATATCCAGTTGCAAAGCTCGTCTTACTTAGTACCGCAGCCTATTATTTGAATCCTCAACAGCTTTTGCAGGAATTAAAGGACATCGTAAGGAAACAAGTACGAGGACAGTTGAAGGAGGACACCCATTTTCAGCTTTACCGTAAAAAAATAATCGAGACGCCATTAGCTGCTGTTTTTCAATTTATGCAGGCGGTTAAGCGGATTCGACCGTATCTTCGCCATGTGAATGTTCCGACATTGATCATTCAAGGTGAACGAGACGGTATAGTTCCGAGAAAAAGCGCACATTATTTATTTGAGAACATCGGTACTGTTGAAAAGAGAATGATTTTTCTAAAGCATGCTAAGCATATGATTTGCCATGGCTTTGAGCAAAAAGATTTAATAGATGAGATTGACGCGTTTTTAAGTAAGGACGTGGAAGGAAGGAAAGATACAACATGAAATTGGTGGCACCTAAACCATTTACCTTTGAAGGGGGAGAGCGAGCTGTCCTCCTCCTGCATGGATTTACAGGAACGACGGCCGATGTACGTATGATTGGTCGATATTTACAAAAACAAGGATACACATGTCATGCTCCTCTTTATAAAGGACATGGTGTACCTCCAGAAGAACTAGTACATACAGGCCCTAATGACTGGTGGGAAGACGTCTTAGCTGGGTATCAATTTTTAAAAGATCGCGGACATGAAGAAATTGCAGTTTGTGGTTTATCGCTTGGAGGGGTATTCTCATTAAAAATCGGTTACACTTTACCTATAAAGGGGATCGTTCCGATGTGTGCACCGATGCGTCCGAAGACAGAAGATGCTATGTATAAAGGGATTTTAGCTTATGCGAAGGAATATAAAAAGCGTGAGAGAAAGCCTGATACACAAATTGATGAGGAGATGGAACGATTTAAGGAAACGCCGATGACAACATTAAAGGCATTGCAGCAACTAATCGAAGGTGTTCAGCAGCACCTCGATCATATTTATGCCCCTGTCTTTATTGCTCAAGCAAGACATGACCAAATGATCGATGTTGAGAGTGCTACTATTATTCACGACAATATCGAATCTGAACAAAAAGTGTTGAAGTGGTATGAGGAATCAACACATGTAATTACGTTAGATAAAGAAAAGGAACAGCTGCATGAGGATGTGTATCGATTTTTAGAGAAACTCGATTGGTCGGTATAAGGCCAGTTGAAGGCTGTTCCAATATAGAAAGGAGTCGATACAATGGAGAAAAAAGTACAGGAATTACTAACCTTTTTTCGGGAAAAAACAGATAAACCACTTTCTGTTTCAGAAATAGAAGAAGCCTTTAAAATTGACGGAAGTGATGAGTTCAAGGAGCTTGTCAAATCGTTAAACGAATTAGAAAACAGCGGGCTGATTGTTCGTACGCGCAGTGACCGTTATGGGGTTCCTGAAAAAATGAACCTTATTCGAGGACGTGTGCAAGGGCATGCGAAAGGGTTTGCTTTTATTATTCCTGAGGAAGAAGGGCATAAGGATGTTTACGTCTCACATGCTGATTTAGAAAGTGCGATGAATGGAGATACGGTACTCGTTCGAATTCATCAGCAATCATCAGGAACGCGTCCTGAAGGGAAGGTCGTTCGAATTATTGAACGCGGCGTAACCGAGGTTGTAGGAACGTATAATGATCAAGAGTCCTATGGCTTTGTGATGGCAGACGATAAGCGGATTCCAAATGAAATTTTTATACCGAAAACTGCCGACAAAGGTGCTGCCGATGGTCATAAAGTGGTCGTTAGGATTGTGAAATATCCAGAAGGCCGGATGAGTGCCGAAGGGGAAGTTATAAAAATTCTTGGGCATAAAAACGACCCAGGTATGGACATTTTATCAATCATCTACAAGCATGGCATTCCGCTAGAGTTTCCTGATGAGGTTCTTGAGCAAGCGCAATCGGTCGGCGATACGATTAACCCTGAAGAAATTAAAAACCGCCGCGATCTACGTGATGAAACGATTGTTACTATTGACGGTGCTGATGCGAAAGACTTAGATGATGCCGTTCATGTTAAGCGACTCAATAACGGTCATTATGTGCTAGGGGTACATATTGCTGACGTGAGTTATTACGTCACAGAAGGTTCCCCGATTGATAAAGAGGCAGCGGAGCGTGCAACTAGTGTGTATTTAGTTGACCGTGTGATTCCGATGATTCCACACCGTTTATCAAATGGGATTTGTAGTTTAAATCCGAAAGTGGACCGTCTTACGCTTTCATGTGTGATGGAAATTGATCCGAATGGACAAGTCGTAAAGCACGATATTTTCCAAAGTGTAATCAAGACGACAGAGCGAATGACGTACAGTGATGTGAATAAAATTCTTGTTGATAAGGATGAAGAAGTGAGAGGGAAATATGAAGGCTTACTCCCATTCTTTGAAGACATGGAAGAGCTTGCCGCTATTTTACGGAAAAAACGCTTTGACCGTGGCGCGATTGACTTTGATTTTAAAGAGGCTAAGGTTCTCGTTGATGAGGAAGGAAAAGCAACCGATGTCGTTTTACGCACACGTTCTGTAGCAGAAAAATTAATTGAGGAATTTATGCTAGCAGCTAATGAAACGATTGCAGAGCATTTCCATTGGTTAAAGCTACCGTTCGTGTACCGGATTCATGAAGACCCAGATGTGGAAAAGCTGACAAAGTTCCTTGAATTCATTACAAACTTTGGCTATGTCGTGCGTGGAACAGCGAATACTATTCACCCACGTGCCTTACAAAAGCTGTTAGAAGAAGTACGTGGGGAGCCTGAGGAAACGGTTATTAGTACTGTTATGCTTCGTTCGATGAAGCAAGCGAAATATGATCCGAATAGTCTTGGTCACTTCGGTCTTTCGACGGAATTTTATACGCATTTTACGTCACCAATTCGACGTTATCCAGATTTAATTGTGCATCGCTTAATTCGCGAGTATTTAATCAAGGGTAATGTTGATGAGCAAACTCAGGAGCATTGGCGTGAAAAGCTGCCGGGGTTAACTCAGCATTCATCGGAAATGGAGCGCCGTGCCGTTGAAGCAGAGCGTGACACAGACAGTGTGAAGAAAGCACAATACATGGAAGACAAGATTGGCGAAACCTTTACGGGAATCATTAGTAGTGTCACTAACTTTGGCCTTTTCGTTGAGCTAGAAAGCACGATTGAAGGTCTCGTTCATGTAAGCTATTTAACCGATGACTACTATCACTTTGATGAAAAGCAGTATGCGATGATTGGTGAGCGAACAGGTCATGTGTTCCGTATTGGCGATGAAATCGAGGTTCGTGTTGTGAGTGTCAATGTCGAAGAATCATCAATTGATTTTGAAATCGTCGGCATGAAGGAGCGCAAGCCACGTGAAAGAAAGAGTCGTCCAACCGTTATTGTAGGCGGGAAACGTAAGCCGAAGCAAGGTGCACCTGTTAACGCTAGAGATGGTGCAAGAAGCGACGGACCTGATAAAGGCCGTAAAAAGAAAAAGAAGAAGCCGTTTTATGAAAATGCACCAGGTGCAAAACGAAAAAAGGGCCGTAAAAAGAAGAAATAAGCGAAAAAAGGTTCTAAAAGTGCCTTACGATGGGAAACCCACTCATCGTGAGGCCACTGAAAAATTACTTCTTGTAACTCAAAGAAGGAGTAATGGCTCCACATGTTGCTCGCCCTGCTATGAGAAAACCACTCATGGCAGGGCTTTCAAAACCAGGCAACGGCTCCGCACATTACCTAAAGGGTACTGAAAAAGGGAAACCCATCCTTTTTCAGTGCCCTCTCTTTTTACTTTTATTAGAAAAACCGTGTTAGGATAGTTGACACAATACACCTCCTATTTCCAACCATTTGGTATTCTAAACAAGATGTAGCGTATTTTGAGATAGGTTTTCTAACCTAAAACGATATACAAAATACAACTTTGGGGTGGAGAGTATGGAGAATCATAAGAAAGTAAGTAGGCGAATCCTGATTTTGACAACGATAGCGATGGCTGTTACGTTTACGGCATGGGCTTCTTTATCGCCATTAATATCACATTTTGAAAAACTGTACGGTTTATCGTCAACAGAAAAAAGTATTCTCGTCGCGCTTCCTGTTTTGTTAGGGGCGATTTTGCGGATTCCTTTAGGGATTTTAACAGACAGGTTCGGCGGTCGGAGAGTTTTTACTGTTTTATTACTCATTTCAACGATTCCACTTGTAGGAATTAGTTTGGCGAACACGTTTCCTTCATTACTGTTATGGGCATTATTATTAGGGATTCCAGGTACGTCTTTTGCGGCTTCGGTTACATTCGTGTCAAAATGGACTGCGAAGGAAAAGCAAGGAACGGCATTAGGCATTAATGCAACAGGAAATATTGGTACAGCTGTTGCTGGGTTTCTTCTTCCGACATTAGCTGTTCTCCTAGGGCTGCAGGCAACATTTTTACTATTAATCATTCCCATGGTCGTAATGGCAATCTTAATTTGGAGCTTCACGCCGGATTCACCAGAGTTTGGTGAAAAGAAAAGTTTATTCTCAGCTCTTTCAATTTTAAAATATAAAAATAGCTGGATTTTATCATTGTTTTACTTTGTAACGTTCGGGGCCTTTGTCGCCTTTGGTATTTATTTACCGACATTATTAATGGACTTATTTCAACTAAATGCCGTAGATGCAGGACTAAGAAGTGCGGGCTTTATCGTGTTAGCAACGTTAATTCGTCCACTCGGTGGCTATTTAGGGGATAAAATTGGTGCAGGTACAGTGTTAACGTTTGTGTTTAGCGGAATTTCACTTGGTGGCTTAGCGATAGGTTTCGGAATGCATAACATAGTAGTCATGACAGTGGCTTGTATGTTAGTCGCAGCTTCTGCAGGGGTTGGAAACGGGGCTGTGTTTAAGCTTGTTCCACAATTGTTCCCTGTCAATACTGGTGCAGTTACGGGTGTTGTAGGTGCAGCGGGAGGTCTTGGTGGCTTCTTCCCACCTATTTTCCTTGGGATTATTAAGGATACGTTTGGGACCTATCTACTTGGCTTCCTTTTATTATCCACACTCGCACTTATCTGTTTAATTTTTAACAAACGCCATTTTGACCAGCAGGAAAATGTCGCAATTCGACGACAACAACAGCTTGATGTAAATTGACGCTATCCTTGTAAGTTTGCTATGATTAAGGAATAGATCAATACAAGAGGGTGTCGACGATGGCTGGAACTGAAGGGAAAGTAATCGCACAAAATAAAAAAGCAGGACATGATTATTTTATAGAAGAAACATATGAAGCGGGAATTATGTTAAAGGGGACGGAAATTAAATCAATGCGAGCTGGGCGCATGAATTTAAAAGATTCCTTTGCGAAAATATCAAACGGCGAAGTGTTTCTGCACAACGCTCATATTAGCGAATACGAGCAAGGAAATCGTTACAATCATGACCCAACCAGGGCACGGAAGCTATTGCTGCATAAGAAGCAAATCAATCAACTCATCGGCCAAACACAGCAAAAAGGCTACGCACTTGTGCCGTTAAAAGTCTATATTAAAAACGGCTTTGCGAAAGTGTTAATAGGGCTCGCCAAAGGGAAAAAGAACTTTGATAAGCGTGAGACTTTGAAACGGAAAGATGCCAAACGTGAAGTCGAGCGTGCTTTAAAGGAACGTCTGAAAGGATAAATCCACCAGTTGCATCTGCTACTCAGTGTGCTATAATAAGAAGTCCAGAGTGGAATATCTCTGGTGCTTCTTTTTTAATTTCATACGGGGACGTTTTGGATTCGACAGGGATAGGTCGAGCTTACGTCGCGAGTCGAGGGGGTCGGCCTCGTTAAAACGCCAAAGCCTATAACTGGCAAACAAGAACAAAACTTCGCACTAGCAGCTTAATAGCGCTTTGCGGTTCCACCCTCCATCGCCCATGTGGTAGGGACTGGGACTCACTCTAAGTGGGCTACGCCGGTTACCCTCCGTCTGAGGGTGAAGGAAGAGAACAATCAGACTAGCTGCACGGAAGCCTGTCGCTGGGCCGAGGTGTTAGCGAATTGCTAATACAGTGACTACACTCGTAGAAGCGTAAGTATCGTTATCTTTGGACGTGGGTTCGATTCCCACCGTCTCCACCAAAATCACCGTGAACCACCTGACTGCATAGGTGTGACTTGAACCATAAACTTGCCGTTTTGGCAACGATATGCTTCAAAAAACTCTAGGCAAAAATATGCTTCAAATTTTATTACATAAAGGTACCTGAGAAGGTACTTTTTTGTTGTTGTGAGAATATGCTTAAGCTATGGAGGCAGAAAAGTGTGTGAATTCAACAATATGTTTTCGTAAAACGTAAGCTTACGCTTGAAAATACTTAATGAAATTTTATGCTTGAAACTTAATTGGATTTTAGTATTTAAAGTAACGTATAACTTAATTATTAAATGGAGTAATGCAAACAAGTTATTGTGTGCATTTTTATTTTTGCTTATTTTAAATCTTTTTTAGAGTAATGATCTTAGTACACTAATTATAATGATTTTATTTAATATTCGAATTTGAGAAAATTGATTTGGAACCTTTCACTTTTTTCTTGTGAATCTATAATTTAAAAATTGTTCATATTACTAATTTATTATTACTGTTCATACTGATATTAATAAAGGTAGATAATTTTAAAGAGAAAAACGAGAACAACAGATTATTTGCTGAACAGTAGACTCTTACTGCGCAGCAACAATTGTCATAATTATGGGAAATCTGAACAATAATTTGTTATCATCTGGTATGATTTTAGTATGGTTATTTGTGTTATTGTGAAGTTCTTCACTTAAACTCCCTCAGTTAGATAAATATATCTCTTAAATACTCGCTTATTCGCAGGATTTCAAACCACTTGTAAGAACAAAGACGGGTAAGTGGAATGAGTATTGATAATAAAGGCTACATGAAGGCATGTGGGAATAGAGGAGTGAATAGAAACTCCATTTTTTTCCATATGATGCGCGCATTCTCCACGCCGCCCCTGGAGGCTATCCCTCCCATGTCTCAACGGGTCTAATGCCCTCTCATTCCTTCGTTATGCCTATCCAAGGGGTGGAGGCCGGTTTTGCTAACGGAATGGGTCTGTGCCCTTTTGTTTAAGTATTCCAGTACTCCGTGCTTTCTTTGAGATCCTACGAATAGGCCAACATTCAATAAAGTAACTCTTGCTGTTTGATTTGTTCAGTTTTAAGGCAATTAAGTTAGGCTGCTAAAGGTGTTAAGGGTTGTACTTTTTCTGGACTATAGGGTTCATTACGTCGGGCAATTCCTACTATCATTCTTGCAAACTTGCCAATCAGTTTCATAATAGATTTCATTTTTTTCATCTTTTTTACTTTGACATTCTGGGCATGAAGTTCTTTAAACTCAGGGTTATTCATCACCAGACTCAATGTCGCTAGGTACAAAAATCGCCTTAGACGAGATCTTCCTCTCTTAGACAGGACAATTTGTCCTTTCCATTTACCGGAGCTTGCTTCGACTAGATGTAAACCCGCATGTCGTAACAGAGAATTGCCATGTGAGAACTGACTTAAATCACCGGTTTCACCTAAGATGCCACCTAACGTTATTTCTGTTAACCCCTTAATACCAAGCAGTTTATCGGTGAAAGTAATGCTTTCAAGCGCTTCAGATACTTCTTTTTCTACTATTTCGAGTTGGGTTGTAGCGAGATCAAATTCCTCAAGTAATTGTTTTAAGTGCAATTTATATGCATCGTGTGCTTTATCATTACCAACAGAATTCTTGGCTAGTTGAATGAGGGCTTGAGCTTTTTTAATACCAGGTTGACGCTTCATCACGGTTCTCCACTCATTAACAATATCGATGGCTTCCATCGAACGTAATTCTTTCGGTGTAGGGAATAAACGGAGAGTAGCGAGTGCTCCTTTGCCTTTCACGTCTTTAAAAACTTGTCTAAGTTCAGGAAAAATAATATCAACCCAACGATTGATTTGGTTCGCAGCACTGACAAATCGTTTTACTACTGTATCTCGATTAGACATCAGTACTCTCAGTTTTTCGAAAGCCTCTGTAGTTGGACGAATAAAGGAATAGTATCCATTCTTCACCATATCAGCAATAACTAGAGCGTCTTTTTTATCACTTTTGGACTGAGTATTATCTCTATTTTCTTTATTCTTTTTAACAAGGTGGGGATTAACTGTCACAACATCAATATCTTGTTCGTAAAGCCATTCTGATAAGTTTAACCAATAATGCCCTGTAGGTTCCATACCAACGATTTCTGTATCAAGACCTTTGGTGTTTTTAAGCTGTATTATCCAATCTAGTAACCTGGCAAAACCATCTTCGTCATTTTCAAAAGGTAAAGGATCACCAACCACAATACCACGATAATTCACAGCTCGGGCGACATGTGTTTGTTGGGCAATATCAACACCAACAACGAGATGTTTATCGGAAATTCTTTCTATTAGTTGATTTTGTTTGTCTTGCATTTTAAACTTCATATAAGAGTTCCTCCTTAGATTTGAGTTTTAGAGTGGTATCTATACTCATATCTTACTGAGGAGCTCTATTTTTTTCAAAGTTGAAAATAGCGCACTACAGGAATGCTAACGGAGCAGAAGAGTTGAACAAGAGGGTTTAAAATAATGTAAGACGTATTTATAAAAAGGAGAGTCGAGTTCATGAACAAAAAGGGTTGGAGTATTTTAATTTCTATCAGTTTAATAGTAATTTTATCATTTGTTTTTTACCAGCAAACTCATATATCAATATGGGGATTTAACCTCGCCAAAAAAGACATTAAAGATGTAATAGTTCAAACTGAAAATACATCTTATTTGATTACTGATAAAGAGACTGTGTTAGCGATTGCGAAGGGAATTTCAACAATGAAAAAACACTCAAAAGTGGAGGTTTCTGACTCCTATTCAATAAACACTTCTGGTGATTACACAAAAGTTCTTATCCGAACAAAAGATAACACTACTTATGGTGGTAATCTATTTACGATGGGAGAAAACATTGTTCAGGGTAGCAATGGTTATTACTGGAGTTTAGATTATCAAAAGTTAGAAAATGAATTAAACGCGTCTCTTAATACTGCTTCTTTATTAAACTAACGGGAGCGTTAGTTCAACAAAACCCAACTAAGTTGTTGTGGTAAATAAGGATTTGTTGTACAAATAAGGATAGGTATAGCAGATTTTTTCACTGCTCTCCTATCCTAATTCTTTTGCCCATCATAATGTCTGACATTTTAGATTATATTTACTTTTAATGAAAGACACATACTGCGAAAAAATACCACATGAAATGCAGTTTAAAGTTAATTTACATTTTAAAATGGGTATATTCTTTTTTTCTTATAAATTCATCTATAAGGAAAAATAATAATGCAATGAAAGTAGCTAAAATCATTAGTGAACCAAGAAAAAAGAAAGAAAGCAATCCAAATCCAATATGAACTAAAAAAGAAAGGTAGAAACGATATTTCTTAACATTTGCTGTTATTAAATCTGAGAATAACGAAACAGGTATTCCATAAATCAAGCTTCCTAACAGGCTATACAAAAATATAAGAATAATGACAGTAAAAGCTGTGGAATTAATATTAGATTTTGTTATTAAGATCAGAATGAACAAAAAAAAGGTAAAAAAGAAAGAAGTATAAAGTGCAACTTTACTTTTTCTAATTACGAGTGGAGTTTTGTAAAGTTTTTTTCTTACCTGGGGTATAAAAGTTAGACCAATAATACTTAGAACAACTTTTATGTGTATAGATTCTACTCCTACCCAGATTATGAAATAGATTAGTGTAAAAAACGATGTATGTAAAAATAGTTTAGACATTGTGCCCCTTTTTTTATTTTAATTATAACAAAAATTAGTAAAATTAGAAGTTGATTTTACTGCTTAGTACAACGATATTGAGCACTCGATGAACTAACTTTGTGAAAGAATGTACTTAAAGTAACGGGGGCATTAGTTGAACAGGAAAGGACATAACATATTAGTTATATAAAATATGTTATGTCCTTTGATTTACTTATTTTTTTTGAGGGGTGGTAATGAAGATATGGAGATATATTTTTTACGTCACGCACAGGGAGAACACGTTTCAAGACCACCAGCGAGTTTGCAAATAAAAGACCCTTCACTAACCGATATTGGAAAATGGCAAGCGACTAATCTGAAAGAAATCTTTCCAGTTTCATCAGATGACTTATTTATAATAAGTCCCCTTCGACGTACGATACAAACAGCCTTAATCTGGACAAGTGATGTGCCATGTCAAAGAGTAGTTCATCCACTAGTTGGCCCTCGTATGTTTCCGTTATTAACACAAGACAAGGCTTATGGTTGTGACCAAACATTATCCAAAGAAGATATTGAACAAGAATTTCCCCAGCTAAAAATGGCAGATGTTGAAGCAATCCACTGGAAACGAGGTATTAATACCATTTCCGAAGATGAATTTACAGATTTGGCAAAACAGTTTATTGATTGGTGCAGAAACTTCAACAAAGATAAGATTTATATTGTTTCCCACGATGGAACAATTACTTCTTACCGTCAGTATTTGGATGAATCGGTAACTCGTGAACATTTCTTAGGAGATGCGCGTTGGCATAAAGTAGTTATTTAGTAATTGGTACATATTTCAGTTAACATTGGCTTAGCTAAAAATAGCCACGCCTTTTTTCCATTTAATATTGTGAAATAATCCACTTAAAGTAACGGGGGCGAATGCACAACAAGAAGATGCGGTCAGCTACAGCTGATCGCTTTGCTATATAAGGGCAGTTTACTTCAAGAAGAAGTAGTTTAAATAAATCAGAATAAGAAATAGAAGGTTAGAAGGAGAAATGTCCAAAAAGAGAGAATTGTTTTTAATTATCAAAAATTGGGAGGAGTTTTAAATATGAGTGAAAAATTATTGAGGATTGGAACTACTTATATTCCAGTAACCAATGTAGAAATCTCATCTGATTGGTATGTAAATAAATTAGGTGCGGAGTTAAATTATAAAGATGAAGACAAAGCGATTTTAAATCTTGCTAACCAAAGTATTTTTTTAGTTAAATCAAATGAAAATCAAAGTTCTAATTTCATAGATATTTATGGTCAAGAACGTTTTTCTTTAACTTTTGAAGTGAATGGATTAGATGCTCTGGAAGCAGTTCATAAGGATTTTATTGAGAATGAGATAAGAGTTGGAGACATTGAAAATAGAGGACACTCTGGCAGAAATTTTATTTTTTATGACTTAGATAATAATAAGTTTGATGTATGGAGTGAACTGAGTCCAATTTTCAAAGAAAAATATTTAATCTCACAATAATCAAAGACTATTATCTCTTATGGTGCTAACGGGTAGCTTTCCTGTAAGAAACAGGGAGGCTTTTTGTATGAACACACAAAAGGAAATTAATGTTAAAATTGAAGTGCAATTATTCAAGTAGCGGGCAGAAGAGTGGGAGAAGCACAGTGTTTTATGTTACGAAAAAGTACCCAAGGAGGAGAACAATGAAAGAAAAAATTCACATAATGGGAGCATCAGGGGCTGGAACTTCAACACTTGGTTCTTCATTATCAAATGTTTTGCCTCATACATATCTTGATACCGATGATTACTTTTGGACAACGAAGTTTACTAAACAAAGAGAAGTACCTGAAAGAAGAAGGATGCTTGAAAAAGATTTATCACATAATGAAAACTGGATTCTTTCTGGTGCAGTGTGTGGTTGGGGTAATAACTTTAAAAGTTATTTTGACCTTGTTATATTCTTATGGATTCCACAAGATATAAGGCTTAAAAGGCTAAAGCAAAGGGAATTTCAACGTTATGGAAATGAAATATTAGCTGGTGGTAGCAAATATGAACAATCAAAAACATTTTTAGAGTGGGCTTCTTTATATGATAGTGCGGGAATTGAAGTTAGAAGTAAAACTTTACACGAGCATTGGATGGCAGACTTATCTTGTCCAATATTAAAAATTGAAGGGGATTATTCAGTCAATGAAAGAGTTGATATTGTCTTAGATTATCTTAAATACTAATTGAACTAAAGGGTGCGTTGATTCAATAAAGGTTAGCGGTTTTTTTACAGAAGTTATTCGACTAACGGTGCAGGAAAATTAAACAAGAAAAATAAATATTTATTGAAAGTTAGTGAAAATTAGTTACAGAGGTGAAGTTCTTATGAGAAAACTTTGTATACTAATTTTCTTTTGTTTATTCCTTTTTGTTCCAATGGTTGTAAATGCACAACCAGCAAAATGTCCTAATTTAAATGAGTTAGAGGACACCAATATTGAGGATAGAGATGAAATCCTTAAAGCTTTAGAAACTTTAGTCCCTCTTACTTATGAAACCGGAGAATTGGCTGAAATGTATACACAGTGGAAAGTTATCACTGCTGTGCCATTTCCTAATACTGTGGGAAATGCTAAGGATGAGAGTTATTATGGAATGGCAAAAAATTTTTGCGGAGAAGAAATTGCAAATAAATCTTGGCTAGTAAGATTATATTTCCCAAAGTTTGAAGGGATAAGTGCAAGTGCTTTAGAAGGGCAAATCTTTGTCGCAAAAAGTAAAGAACAAGGATGGTTTGTTTGGTTCAGGTATCATTAACATTTAGTTTCTTATTCAGTTAACGGGAGCGTTAGCTCAACAACATCCAACTCTGTTGTTGTGGTAAATGAGGTCATTTGTAGTACAAAAAAGGATAGGTAAAGCAGATGTATTCACTGCTCTCCTATCCTTCTTCTTTTGCCCTTTATAATGTGAGACATTTTATAAATTAATTACAATATAAAAGGTATTAATCATTTACTTGACTTTTAATAAAAGACCCATACTGTGCAGTAAAATCATTTTACTTTCGGTGACTTTGTGAAAGCAGGGTTTTTTTGAAAAAAGTAAATTATTCCCTGTATTAACGTCCTAATTATGGAAATGTTAATAATAAGATATAATTGTCGATGGGTTCAGGAGGGCATTTATGGAATACAGGGAGTATTGGGAACAGATATATGAAAAGAGTGATGAATTAAATTCGATAATATCTTCTTATTGGAGTACTTACTCCAACATGGGAACATGGCAATTTTGGATCGTAGTTTCTTTATTGCTACTTCCCTTAGTCTTGCTCTACTTTACAGTGGATAGAAAAAGAATGTTTGAGTTGTTTTTCTTTGGATATACGGTTCATATGCTTTGGACATATATTGATATTGTGCTCGAAAGGTATGGCTATTTTGTTCACACATATTTTCTTACACCAGTATTACCGATGGCACTAAATATGACTGCCTCTGCACTCCCAGTAGGCTTCTTACTTGTTTATCAATATTGTACTAATAATAAGAAAAACTTCTATTTCTATACTCTAATATTAAGCGCAGTGTTTGCATTTGGCTTCGCAAGCTTAGAAGCCCATTTGGGAATGCTAGAATTTAATAAAGGGATGAATCAAATTTACCTTTTCCTCATCGATGTGGTAATAGTATTTATTTCTTTTTGGTTTACAAAGTTCATTAGAGGAAGCGTAAATAACGCAAAATAGTATTTTAAGTAATGGTGCTTTAAAAATAAAATGGGTTGAAGTCAACAGTGATCTGTTGGCTTTTTATGTATTAGGATTATTGAATAAATGCTAAGTTTTTAACTGGATATTTATGTTAAAATTTATATAAGTATGTGAAGTGGTACACTTAAACTACCATGAGAGAATGAAATATGTTCTCTCATTTTCTGTGGTGGAGCAGCGCTCCATAGATGGCTAACGGGCAGGATTACTTCAAGAGAACAATTTTTTAATGTATTAGAGAATTTAAATTGCAAATAATGTAAAAACTACAACTGTGTGCTATATACATGACAAATTACATAAGGAATGAAATAACGTGCATATCATTTATAATGCTTTATTTTTATTGGGTGGTTGGCGTTGGGGTGATTGGAGAAATTGGGAGAAGTATTACCCTACAATACTCTTCTTTATTTTAAGTGACTTACTACATAATTTTTTAACTTATAATCATCAATTTTGGCATTTTCAAGAAAACGTATTTCCTTTACCATTTCTTAATCATACAACTATCTCGTTAATTATTATGTTTGTTTGCTACCCCGTGACCATTCTGATTTATCTTGGATATTTTTTTAAGACAAACAAATGGAAAAAAAGAATATTCTATTTTGTTTTTTGGGTAATGTTATACCTTTCAGTTGAATATATCAATCTTTACATCGGTTTAATTTCTCATCACAATAGTTGGAATATGTGGCATTCAGTTTTATTTGTTATTTTTATGTTTATCATATTTCCCATTCATTATAAAAAGCCACTATTAGCTTGGATTATATCAGGAATAGTTTTAATTTTCATTTTGACTCAGTTTGAGCTTCCTCTTGATAAAATGAAATAACTCTTGAAGTAACGGAGGCTTATGTTTAATAAGAAAGACGAAATGTTAGTTTCATTTGCTGCATAGTACAACCATACTGGTAAATGAATAACCCTCTAAAGAGACGATTGCTTTCATAGTAATCGCCTTTCGTATTTGACCTATACTGCGCAACAAATAACTTCTATTTGTGAAAGAATTATTCAAAGTAAAAAGCAGTTGTTATTTAAAGGTTGTTGAGGAAAGCTAAGTATAAGTTAATAGCAATTTGTGATAAAATATTATTATTATTTTGATAAATCTGTCATTCTATATTTTTCTTAAATGTTGGAGCAGTATGTTTAGATCAACAAGTTCTCAAAACTATAATACTAGAAAATGATGACCTCAATATTAAATATAGGTATAATATGGAAGGGCGGAAGGTGGCAATACTTTTATTCGTATATGTTAATTGGAGAAAATTCTCCTGGTGATATGAAGAAGGACATCAATCAAAAAACTGTTAATTTATTTTTTAGTAGACTATTTAATAAAGGTATTAGGAGGAAAACGTTTGTGGAATTTGAACAAATTCAAGAACTGATAAATTCTTTAAAAATGATTATAAATGAAGAGAAAGATATCGTCATACCAAACCCGGGTAATAAAGACAAAATTGAATTAAAGAGTAGTAGTTATTTGTTTGTAGTCGATTTAAATAGAAGTGGTCATAAAAAACCAAAATGTACATTTCAATTAAGAGAACAACAACATAAAGATTATCCTTTACTAAGATTGGACTTAATAGGAAGAACACATCCAAACCCACCAGGTAATTTTCCATTGGCGAATCAAGAAGTTCCTTGTCCCCATATACATATTGCTGACCCTAATTATGGACAAAGTATAGCATATCCTTTAAATCATAATTATGCTAAGATGTTTTTAACAGATGATGAACTGGAAGATTTAGCAATAGTTTTAAAGTCATTTTTAGAAAGATGTAATGTTGGAAATATTAATGAATATAATTATAATTATCAAGTAACCCTTTTGTGAAATGGAGGTGTCCAAATTGATAGACCAATTAAAGCAGGAATACTTAGAGTGGACACAACAGAAGTTGAAATTTGAAAAAAATGATGGATTTGTTGAAATTGTTACTCCGTTTGTTGATATGAACCATGACTATATAAGCCTCTTTTGTTCAAAAGAATCAAATGGGTACAAGCTGTCAGATGATGGATATATAATCGATGAATTAATTGACTTAGGTGTTGATGTGAAAAAATCTTCAAAAAGGAATCAATTTTTTAATATGACATTAAACATCTTTGGCATTAATTTCGATAGTTCATCTTTAGAACTGTATGTAACCTTCAATAATTTAAACGAATATCCAGAAAAACAACAAAGGCTCATTCAATGCATTATGAGAGTTTCCGATATGCTTCTCACCTCTCGAAATAGAGTAATTAGCTTTTTTACTGAGGATATAGCCCGATACTTTTTAGATAATGATGTGTTTTTCAATGAGTCCGCAAGTTTTATAGGGAAATCGGGAAGAAGTCAGACATTTGATTTTGCTCTACCGAGAACGAAAAAGGTGAACCCAAAATTAATAAAAGCCATTAATAATCCTACTTCAGAATCATATAAGGATCCATTGTTAGCCTTTATAGATGTACAAGAAACCAAAAGTGATCACGGATTTTATGTATTGGCTAATGATTCCAATGTAGTTATTTCGGATAAATTTGTTCAGTCGCTTGAGAATTATGATATAAAGGTACTACCATGGTCCAACAGGGATGAATGGGTAGAAGAAATAAAAACCAGTTAAAAAATAGCCTTGTAATTATACATACTATTTTTAACTGGTTTTTATTATGTCTATAGAAATTATTATTATCATTCTTAATATTCAATAATTATGTGTATGGTATTTATTTAGAGTAACAAAATGGTAAAGCAATTAAAGAAAAAACTTTGTAGTAAATAGATTAGTAAAACTATAAACCTAGAAAGCTCTTTCCAACTCCAAGGGGTTTTCTAGTATTTGTTCGCGCTCTCAGATCAGAGGAGTACCTGCTAATTTGCTAATAAGATAAGCCTGAAAACTCTTTGCTATAATATCCACCATTAATAAAAAGTAGTTCATACCTATCGCCCCCTGTGAAAGAATTGAACTAAAAAGCCCCAATAAAAGAATAATTGTCCAAGTAATTAACTTCGTTGCAAACCCAGGAGTTGCACCTAGCTCCTCGTCCACGCCCAGGGGTAACGCTGAGCTCAGAGCACGAACAAGTTAATTGTATATCATGCGGTAATGATGTTCAACTATCTGGCGCTTATTTCAAGAAGAACAATAACAAAACAAAGTCATTACTGCGCAGTACAACAATACTTGTATATAAAAAATCATGTCATGCAGGCGATCACTCTTATAGGGTGATCTTTTTTTCGTATTAGACCTATACTGCGCAGCAACGATTGTCATAATCATGGAAAAAATAAACACTAATTAGTTTTCATCTGGTATGATTTTAGTATGGAGATTTGTTATATTGTGAAGATCTTCACTTAAAGTAAAGAAGCAGGATTGTTTAAGAGGACATTACTTCTACTGTTGAATAAAAAGTCAGAGGTTATAAAAAACTTCATTCTTGTGAGAAAGGATGTTGAAAATGAATGAACAAAGTATTAACAATAAAAATGCTTGGGAATATCGGGCATATGAGTTTTGGCATAAACGAGACGGTACTCCAATGGATAAGGCAAAGAAAATAGTAGGAAACCCAAAAGCAAGCCTAAAAAAACATCAACAGTATTTTGACAAAATCAGTGGAAATAAAATTGCAAATTTATGCGGTTCCAATGGTAGAAAAGCTGTTCCCTTGTCTTTATTAGGTGCAGAAGTAACTGTTTTTGATATATCAGAGGAAAATAAGAGATATGCCTTAAAATTAGCTCATTATGCAAATACGTCTATTGATTATATAGTAGGAGATATTTACGACATTGATTTGGTAAAGTATAAAGATTCCTTTGATATTCTTTATTTAGAAGGAGGAATATTACACTATTTTAATGAAATTGATAAATTTATGGCGATTCTTTTTTCAATTCTTAAAAGTGGTGGGAGAATGGTTTTAAGTGACTTTCATCCATTCAAAAGGTGTATAGACTCTGACTTTAAATATATCCCCAAGTATTTTGATAATGAATTACATAATGGTGAAGTAGCTTATAAACAATTTTTTGAAGAGTCCGAACAGCAAGATTTCCCTGATGTATCAATAAGGTCTTATACATTAAGTGAAATAATCAATTCAGTTATTAAAACTGGTTTTACATTACATAAATTTGATGAACATCGTGGATGGAATGATGAAAATATACCTTGGGAATTTACAATTTTGGCTATAAAATAAACAGAGATTTGTTCCACTAAAGGGTGCGATGCCTTAACAAGGCAGGTTTCTAGAATGTTAGGATTAAGTTAATAACTTTTTAGGAGGTTGAGATGAGAAAGTTAATAATTGGTATTGCGGTAATGACAATCCTTTTTTCTATATTACTAATATATAATCACAAACAACTTCCAACTAAAGAAGATGTGTTTAAAATTACAGGTGATTGGTCTCCGAAAACTGAGGAAGTTTATTTGGTTAGGAAAATAGACGAGGAATGGTTAACTATTTTTAGAAATAGTCATTCCGTTTTAGTCAGTCGATTAGAACAAAATTGGTTGGGTTTTTGGGAGTTTAAAGATGATTTAGGAGGAGAAGGTTCATTAGCTTCTACTTATTATCCTCCCGAACAAAATGATGAATTTACTTGGGGTGCATCAGGTTCAGATGAAGTCGGAATATCATACTATTTTGGACATATTATTAATCCTAAAATACAAGAAATCAAAGTTGAAACAGAGAAAGGTATCTATGACGGTTACATCCCTAATACAAAAGCAGAGGATGGGGAAGAGATAGATGTCTATATTCTTGGAGAGAATAAGCCTTTATATAATTATGAAGGAACAGTAATTGCAATTGTTAATAGAAAAAATGACGATGAAGATAAACTTGTCGTGGCTAATCAGAAATATAGTATAGATGAAATAAAGTCTGTAATTCATTTTCAAGAACAATTTTTTGACATAGACATTATTACAAGTAGTTGAAAAGAGGAGAGTTAATGCAAAGTATGTGAATAAATGTACTTAAATTAAAGGGTGCGTTGATTGAATAAAGGTTAGCGGTTTTTTAACAGAAGTTATTCGACTAACGGTGCAGAATAATTGAATAAGTCCATTATAGTTTCACAAACTAAAATAGAGGTGAGACAATTATGAGAATAGTGACTATAACATTTATGTTGGCTATATTTTTAATTAGTTATAATACATCAACGTATGCACAAACGATAAATGAAGCTGAAACAGAATTATGTGATACGGTCAAATATGCCTTGATAAATAGTCTTAGAGAGCCCATTGATAAAGCCATACATAAGATTTATAAGGATGATAAGGATGCACCAGAAAGTCTTACTTGGGCTTCTTATCAAACAGAAATCTTAAAGATAAAGCAGTTATATGGAGTAGGTGGAGCATATGAAATTACTTTAAAGGTTAAACCATATTATCGTGCTCATATAACTTATGGTGAAGATATAGTTGTAGTAAGTGCAGATGGTCAGTTAATTGATTACAAACATTTGAAAACTTATTAACTCAACTTAAACGTAAAAGGTCTTTGTCTTATTCCATTAACGGGAGCGTTCCTTAACAAGGGATGCTTTTTCTATGTCCATTAAAAGGAAATTAATGTTAAACTAAAGAAGCAGCATTCCTGTAATAACTGAAAATCAAGTTTGAATAAAAAAAGACCTCTTGATAAGATGAATTTGTCCTGAGCTGGCCCGCTTAAAAGGACAAAACATCTACTAGGAGGCCTCTAATGAATTATAACCAAAATCATAAAATCGCTCAAATCACACCTGAAACGCTAATAATAGGTGTAGATATCGCAAAGCACAGTCATGTCGCTAGGGCTCAAGATTTCAGAGGAATGGAACTTGATAATACGTGTTTCTTTGAAAATACGAAAGAAGGTTTTCAATCATTTTTAGATTGGATCAACCAATTAAGTCAAGAGTCACGGCTAACCAAAGTGATCGTAGGCATGGAGCCCACTGGTCACTATTGGTTGAATCTAGCTCATATCCTTAAAGAGAACAATATTAAGTTTGTTTCTGTTAATCCACTTCATGTAAAACGAAGTAAGGAATTAGACGACAATTCACCAACGAAGAACGATATTAAAGATGCAAAAGTGATCGCTCAATTAGTGAAAGACGGAAGATACGCCGAACCAACAATCCCACAAGGAGTTTATGCAGAACTGCGTGTGGCTAAAAAAATACGCGATCTTCTTAATGTTGATTTACAGATGGTTCAAGGACAAGTTCATAATTGGCTTGACCGCTATTTCCCAGAGTTTTTGACTGTATTTAAGAGTTGGGAAGGTAAAGCAGCGATTCACTTTTTAAAACTAGAATGCTTACCACATGAGTATATTCAATACACTGATGAAGAGCTTTTTACGTATTTGCGACAAGTGGTAAAGAGAAGTATTGGTATGAAAAAAATTCAAGCGTTAAAAGAAGCCGCCAGTCGTTCCATTGGTATTCGCCAAGGAGCTGAAATGGCCAGATTAGAGTTACGGGCTTTGTTAGAGAAGTATGAGTTTATACAAACGAAGTTTGAAGAATTAGATCATCAATTAGATAAGTTGTTGCAACACATCCCAGGTGTGACACAGATGTTAGAAGTTACAGGGATTGGTCGAGACACAGTAGCTGGTTTTTTCGCTGAAGTTGGTGATTTAAATGAGTATCAACACCCACGTCAGATTGTAAAATTAGAAGGGTTAAGAGAAAACACATCCGGAAAACACAAAGGACAAACCAAAATAACTAAGCGGGGACGTAAGAAGCTAAGGGGACTCTTATTCAGGGCAGCGATGATCCTTGTAGCTAAGAATAAAGCCTTTAAGGCTCTTCACAACTATTATACTACCCGTCCAGATAACCCATTAAAGAAAATGCAATCTCTGATTGCCCTATGTAACAAATTGATTCGAATTCTATTTTCAATAGGCAAAAGACAATTTACCTTTCAAGAAGAAAAAATGTTAAGGGATATCCCTCATATGGCTCCATTAGTTGAGCCTAAAGCAGCCGCATAATCATAAGCTTTTAGAATTTAGGGTTACAAAGTCACATTTTTAAATGTTTTTCTTACAAGCGAAGCACGGATTAGTCGGCAAAGCAACTAACGTGAGGACATAGATCCTGTGGGGCAGCATGACCGGCATCCACCTCATGGAAAGGTTGAACGAAGGAATGTAAGAGCATTGACTCTGTAAGGCATGGGAGGGTGGACCTCCATGAGACATGTGGACATCCAAAAGTGCAATTATAACCACTATAACCAATTTTTACCTATAATTAGCTAGTTTAGTATACATTTTTTTGATTATTCCCTTCAATTGAGGGTTTAAACTGAGGTTGTAGAAACGCAGTTTAATGATCTTACTATGTAAACCTGAGAATACTAGAGCAATCGTGAGATTATGATTAGTTTATTGAGGGAGGTTACTTTAAAAAAGAATGTTATAATTAAGCTTTGTTCAAAAGAAGTAAACGCTTCATTCCTTTAAGGATCGTTGGTTCCCATAGGAGGGCATAATAAAAAGGTGAATTCATAGAACACCAAAAAGCATAAATCTTGAAAGGTGAAAATTTATGGATAAAAAGGACCAAGTAACATTAAAAGTATGGAATGATAAAATCTCTATAAACATTATTGGGATGAAGAAACTAGCATTTGTAGACACTCCTGAAATGTATGACTTAATCGGAAATGCAAGATTTAGAATTCCTGAAACCGAGGAAGCTAAAGAAAATTACAAATATCCATATTCAAATGAATATAAGAAATCATTCCATCAGATCTCATTTGATTATTATTTCGGGGAAGAATTGCGGAAAGAAGCATATGGTAAGGATTATATAATTGAGCACCTTGATAATGATGGATTTAATTGTTCAATATCAAATCTTTTTTTATTGAAAAAAATTAAAAATACTTATAAAGGCTGGAATTTTGACAAGGTAGTAGATGATAGCAAGCATATTGCAGCAGTGACGATATATCATATTTTAGAAAACAGAACATTTCAAATAACTATTGCATTCAATGAGTTATATCGAAATGACCAAACAGGAAAGTCACTTGAAAAAATTCGATTGCTCTATCCGTATAATTATGAAATTGTACTACAGGATGCTGAACAAATAATTGAAGCTATATCCAATAGAGAAAATATCAACTTTGAAAGATGGAAAGAAATGTACAGGTTTAAAGATATTCGTATCGAGTATGCACCTGAATTACAATTAACGGAAGAAGAAAAGAAACAACCACCTAGTTCATTAGTGATCAGAGATGGTCATTACTATTTGCTTGTTGGGAAAACAGATACTTCAGTTGGACTCATCACCTCTATACCTTATGATAAAAATTGGAACATTGATTGAAATAATAGTGGCCATTGGTAAACTTTATGATAGAAATTACTTAAACTCTAAAGGGAGCTTTTGTTGAAGAACGGTCAAGAAAATGCTCAAACTTTTTTATAAAAATTGTACAATACTTCACAAAGGGGTCCCGCCAACAAAACGCGGAAAACATACGCTAAGCAAAGTTCGACATGAAGAAAGCCGATTTTTCCTACGCTAAGGAATCATCGGCTTTTTTATTCTAATTTGTAGAGTTTGATATATGATTTCCAAGTATTTTCTTATGGGTTAAAATTGATTTGTTGTGTCAAGAAGTTGTAGAATTCGAAAACGGATTGATTATTTATACGTATAAAAATGATGTATTGAATCCATAGTATAAACTGTGGTGGCACTAATTATTAAAAGAATTATCAAAAAAATGATCAAACTTTTTTAGGGAACCTGCAAAAATTGGAATTTATTGGTGTGACCCCAGAGAGACGATTAAGGGAATAGCACAAAAGCTGTAGTGTTACCTTCAAGGATTGATCTGTTACAAAAATTCATCTTGTAATTCTTTACTCTTAGTTTTCTCATCGGTCCTCCACTCATTTGCGTAATTTCTTATTATTTCAAGGAAAGCCTTTAACGAAGGAGATAACCATTTTTCCTCATGATAAGCTAAATACGTTGAAATTTTTTTATCTGTTTGAACCTCTTGAGCAAAAATTTTATTCTGTATAATATCTTTTTCAACCGAAATATAGGGTAATATGGCAACACCTAAGCCACAAATAACACATTCTTTTAAAGCGTCTATACTCCAAAATTCAATCGAATTTCTATTTAGTTTTTCACCCTCACATTCTAATTTTTCAGAAAGTAAGTCCTTAAAGGTTCTTCGATAAATACATCCTTCTTCAGTAAATAAGTACACCCGATTATGAAGGGAATCTACTTCTTTCAAGGAAATAAAATCAGCAGAAATAAACATCATAGGCTCATTCACTAATTCCTCAAAGTAAATACCTTTGTTCTTTCTTTCTGTGTCAATAATAAAGGCCAGGTCTACTTCCCCCTCAGATAAATCGGACTGTAATTTCAATGGATCCAAATGCTTTAGCTGAATGTCTACTTTAGGATATTTTTCTTTAAATTCCTTAATAAGTGGGGGGAGTCGATAAATCAATAAAGCTTCTGGTGCTGAAATAACTAATTTCCCTTTGATTTCCCCACTAATAGATGAAACCTCCTTTATATCTCTATAAATATTCAACATTTTTATAGCATGAACCATAAGGAATTTTCCTGTTTCCGTTAATAACACCTTTTTACCAATACGATCAAAGACGGGTTCTCCTAACTCTTCTTCAATACATTTAATATGAAATGTTATTGTTGATTGAGCATACCCTAATTGTTCTGCTGCTTTTGTAAATCCACCAAAATCTACGATAGCTTTAAATGTTTGCAAGTGTCTAATCTCCATAAGACATCCCCAATCTTACCAATCAATAAATTCGATTGTTTTGATTTAAAATATCAATTTTATTAATCAATATCAACTGTATATAATTAAATCAGGTAAAAGATGGAAACCTAGGACCTCTCTTACTTTTAAGTATTAAACAAGCTGCCGGCAAATTGTACGCTCATTTACTATTAACTTTTTAGGGGGATACATAATGTCATCTTATATTATTGGAAAAATTGATATTGATAATGACAAACTAAAAAAAGACCTACAAATTCATGATAATTTCCCAAAGATTGCAGAAGAATATGATGAATTCGGAACAGGTTTTTGGCAAAATTGCTCCCTTTGGAATGCAACAGATAATAAAAATGATACCATGTACCGAGATTATGACCATGCTGCTCAACAAACAGAGTATGGTAAGAAATTGACATATGTAGATGAGCTGCTTAAAAATAACTTTAAATTTGATAACTTAAAAATGGTTAGAACCCGTAATCTGATTGACGGAATGGTTATTCCTCATAAAGACTTTGTAGAACTAAATAAACCAAAACAACAGTATTTCCGTGTATTTGTTCCGTTAGAAGACAACGAATTAGCTTTTCATTCAGATGAAGAAAGTGTATTCAAAATGAGAAAAGGAGAGGTTTGGTTCTTAGATGCTGCAATTATTCATGCTGCTGTTAACTTTTTTAACAACAGCCGAATATTCCTTTGCTTAGATTATGTTTTCCCTGGTGATTACAGTCCAGAAGACATTTTCGCGAACAAAAGTAACTATAACCCTGAACTTTCTCCTTTTATCGTTTCTAGACAAGATGTGGAAGCTGATTTTGAAGAAAGTGTAATTAAGTCTTTATCTAAGATTATATCTCAACATACATTTAAAGATATTGTATTTATGTTATCAAAACTTCACTTTTATAAAAATCTACCGATTACAACCTGCTACGATATGTTAGTAAGCATTGCAGAAGCATCACAAGATGAAGCTGTTTATGAAAAAGCAATAGCATTACGAAAGTATTTAATAGAAAAGCGTGATTTGAGAGAGCGTTTTTCTCTGGCTCAATGGCCAACCCCTTTAAAAGCATAATTTAAACAGAGACCTTTGGTATAAACCAAAGGTCTCTTGATTAGGAGGACTTACAATGAAAAACAACTTTGAAGTAAAACATTTAGATTCACCACAAATAAAATTAAAACAAAAGATGATTCCGTATACTTTTGTTTTAATGTGGAGTAGTGGGGCCATTTTTGTTACATTTGGACTCAAATATGCAGATCCCTTTATATTCCTTTTTTTAAGACTTCTGTTTTCAACATTGGTTCTATGGGGGGTTGTTTTTTTCTTAAACACAGGGATCCCTACTAAGTCGACAGAATGGGGATATATTTTATTAACAGGATTATGCATGCAAGCCGGGTATCAAATTTTTTATTTTCTAGCTCTTGATAATCAAATTTCTCCAGGAGTCTTAGCAATTTTTCTCGGAATCCAACCCATTATTACAACCTTTTTTATAAAAGTAGATAGTGGCAAGACCCAATGGTTAGGTTTAATATTTGGAATTATCGGTCTAATACTTGTAGTTGCAGATAATATAATTATTAACTCTTTTAACTTCATGGGGATTTCTAGCGCTCTTTTATCACTTTTTAGCATTACCATCGGAACGATTCTACAAAAAAACATAAAAATCAGTCAACCATCAAACATGGCTATACAGTATAGTGGGGCTACATTCATTCTCTTATTATTGGTTTTGACATTTGACCAATCATTTAAATGGACTTCAATGTTTACTTTATCACTCGCATGGATGGTACTCATTATTTCAGTAGGGGCTACTCTCCTTCTTTATCAAATGATTCAAAAAGGAAATCTTATGAATGTAACCAGCCTATTTTATTCGGTTCCACCAGTTACAGCTCTTTTAGATTATTTCTTTTTTGGGAATTCCCTAGAGTTAATAACAGTTATAGGTATGATTTTCATTGTTTTTGGATTACTTCTAGTTAATCAAAAAGGGAAGTTTCTCTAATTAAGTCAGGTTCAAGAAACTCGATGCTCTAAAGGTGCATATGCAAGGGTTAGCTCATTAGAGCAGAATTTAGACAGACAAATAAAAGAACTTGAAAGTTTTGGTTGCGATAAAATTTATTATGATAAACAGTCAGGTAAAGATTTTTCTCGACCAGCTTATCGTGAAATGCGAAAAAAGATGCGTTTTGGAGATGTACTGGTTGTTCATGATTTAAGTCGATTTGGACGTAATAAAGATGAAATTCGTAATGAGTGGAAAAAAATAATTGATGAAGAGATTGATATTGTTGTTTTGAATATGCCAATTCTCGATACAAGAAAGTACAAAGAACTTGAAGGTGTCGGGCAATTGGTATCAGATTTAGTTTTTACTTTGTTATCGTGGATGGTAGAGGAAGAGAGAAATCGAATTAGAACAGCTCAAGAAGAAGGTATTAGAATTGCAAAGATTAAAGGTAAATACAAAGGCGGTAAGAAAAAATATCACGCTAATGCCAGAGGGAAAGATAAAGTTATTTATGATGAGGTCGTTAGGCTTTTAAGTAAAAAAGAAAGTGTAATGGATATTCACAGGAAAACGGGACTTTCCAGAAATACGATATACGCAATAAAAAAAGATCTCAACTAAAAGTTTTTAAGAGTTAAATAAGCTTCAGCTTATTTTAGAAGCCTAAAGGCTGCGATGTATTGAGTTCATGAATTTGATACTTGATTCGAAAAAGTGTATAAAAAAAGAAAAATTTTTAAAAAAAGAAAGGTATTTTAAAATCCTGATAGAAATACATAATATATACAAAAATGGGAGGGGTTACTTTGAGGAAGATATTTTTACTTTTAGTATCTACTATTTTATCTTTTAGTGTATTTACTTTAACTGCTACCGCAGCTGGAGACCAAAGTTCCCCTAAGACTTTTGAAGTTGCGGGATACGGAAGTCCCACAGAATGTACAGGTATTTCTTATATTGAAGATAATGGATGGGCTGGTATTTCTGCTTATGGTACAACTGAATGTGATGCATCTGTTGATTTAATACAAGCTACTAATTATTTCATTGTAGATTACAATGAATATGATTCGACTATGGAACAGGATTTTAATACTACTTCAGTTAGAGCGGATACAAAAAATTATCCAGATGATTTGGCAGCTTTTGAGTCTGAGACTTATCATTATGTTGAAAACTAGGGACTTTCTGAAGCTGTTTGGACCGATGTCACATAATAAAAATAAGAAGGGGAATCCCCCCTTCTTATTTTTATTATTATTCAAATTGATTTAGTTGAATTAGTGTAGGTGATTATATGAAGATTATAAAATTTTTCTTAGTGTTGTTTACAACTCACATAATATGTACTGGTTGCGTAGGAGAAAGTTTAGAGTCAAGCTCGCAAAAACCAAATGTTACTGAATATAGAATGAAATTGGGAATGTACGATGAGAACTCCGAATCAAATAGACATTTAACTATTTAGACTAGATGAAAATATATTTACTCCAAATATATTTATTTCAAATGATAGTCCCGAAAAAACTAGTTTTAGATTGTTTTTTTTCTTGAATTATGAACAAGTTAATGTTGTATATAATAAAAAAGAAGTACCATTTTTAGAACTAAATTTAGATGAATATTCTAATGGGAATTTTGAAATTGAAGTTTCAGGGATTAGAGAAGGTAGAAGTGATTTTCTTGTAATGGCTGTTAGAAATCCTGATGAATTTAAAAGTGTTGAAAGATATATTCCACCTCAAAAAACTTATTTAGCTAGAAGAAGTACCCTAATTTATAAACATAATCAGCAGCCTTCAATTAATTATCATGATATTAGTAGTACTTCTAATATATCTAACAAATTACCTGTGAATCCATTTTTATCATATTCTCCAGAAACTAATATGAAAAATGCACTAATAACTGTATCTTATCCATTTGAAAAACTATGGTTGAATTTTGCAAATGATATTGATACTAATAATAAATTTGCTGTTATTGCATTACATAACAATAAACAAGTTGATTTAGAACAGATATTTTTTCGTCAAACAAGTGATGAGTTTGTTCAGCATCTTCCTCTTCTAATGGATAATATTGAAAATATTGATAATGAAGGAAATTTGTTTTTTGTTTGTTTAATAGAAAATCCATATGAGCTTATTGAAAATGATAATAAAAGAATGCCAATTCCTTGTCAATCTAAATTTACTAATCAGATTAAGATGATAAATTAGTGAACCTAAAGTAAATAAGAGTTTTTAAATGTTAAAGTATTTGTTTGCTTGTGGCTTTGAATTAAGTTTGATAAAGAAGCAACCTCTTCAGCATACTAGCTGTAAGGTTGCTTTTGTTTTCCTGAAAATAAGAAATCACTTGTTAATTAATCGTAGAATTTACTGTCATAATTAAATGTTCTTTACGAGTTTCTTTATCTATATTTTTATTGTGGTAATCAAACTCATATACTAATCTATCTTTTTTATAGAATAATTTTGTGGAATAATTTTCTTCCTCTGTAATATAACCTGTAATATTTTTATTTAGGTTTATTTCTTTATAATCTTTATTTTCTGTTTTATGAAAAGAATCAAAGTTATAAATACGAAGATTTAGATTAATTCTTGTTGGTTCTTGAGTGGACATAGTTAACAGATCAATGAGAATTCGTTTTTTCATACCCCAATCTTCGATAAATCTCACTTTAAGTTCAGTTGCATCGAAAGGGAACTCTTTAGGTAAATCTACACTAAATGGTAAAGCATCTAAAGCAACTTGCAATAGGGTGCTTTGTACAGTCCACTGATTTCCTCTTCGATTTCTTCTAAATTACTTGTGTCTAATGTAGTTTTCTTCTCTTGAATTTGACAACCTGTTATTACTGTTACAAATAAAACAATTAGTATTGTAATAGTAAAACGCATTAGAATAAACCTCCCTATTTATGGTATTAGTAGAGGTTATTATTAATAAAGACATGATATTACAAACGATAAAAAAACTACAGTAACCACGGACTCAACGGATCTTCGCTTTATTCTGTAGGTTCCTGTTTCATTTGTGCAAGCGCCGCACCGAACGATTGTGAAGTGATATACTTAAACTATCGAAGCAGTAGAGTTTAAAAAGCATAAAACCCTACAAAAAACAGATACTAACAAGAAATAACTATTTCTGGAGGCTCTTTTATGCTTAATCAAAGGAAACACTATCTTTTCTTACACTTATTCTTCCCTGGCTAACTTCACCATTTATAGGAAAAAATACATTTGTTCGTTTTTTACCAACAGCAACCTTTATTGGGTACATATTTGCATTATTCAGCGAAGTGGCTGATAAGAAAAAACTGTGGAAAGTAAAAAATGGTTTATTTCGGGGGTACGTTTTAGATGTTTCTTATTTATATGGTCTATTCTTCATTGTAACTATATGGTTTTTTAAATTAACATATGGAAATTTCATTAAATATTTAGTGACTAATATTATCGGTGACTATATTTTTACATTTCATATAGTTAAGTTCTTTACGAAGGTTGGCACTTTTGAATTTAAAAAAATGAGACCTAATCATTTTTTTATAATATCTGTTTTCCTTGCAGTTGTTATTTATTTTTATCAACGAATGATTGAACGTGTAATTTTTATAGAGAAAAAAGAAAATGTGATGAAATAAAGTAAATCTATTTTGAAAACTTGAAATGCTTTTTCATTAACGGGTAGCGATTGCTGAACAAGCAGCAGTCGCCTTTTTACGAGCAGGTTAGCATGGACATTATCCATCCTTAGGAATAGAGGTGAACATTTTGAATAAGTATAGACGGATTCTTGTATCGATATTTTTGTTATTTCTAATTTCGGGTTGTAATCAACAAAATGATAAAGGTAATGTGTTTTTTATTTTTGCTAACAATGAAAATATGAATGATGAATTGAGAGAATATCTTTTCAAATGCCTAAATACGGAAGGTATTGAGTATAGGGTAGATAAAGATAAAAATGTTTTAATTCAAGAGAAGGATAGTGACCTTGCAGTCGTACGTTGTTCGTAAAAAACGGCTTCGCTTGTTGAACAAACGGGTAGCATTCCTTCAACAAGGGATGCTTTTTCCTATGTCAATAAAAAGGAAATTAATGTTAAACTAAAGGGGCAGTTTACTTTAATAAGCATAGATGTGAATGACTGGGGGAAAATAAACCTAAATAAAATTTCAAGGGTGAATTAAATGAACAAAAGTGTCTCTCAGTTGGTGCTTGTTTTTAGTATTTTATTTTTAGCGTTAAGTAGTGGGGCAACATATGCTAATACAAAGGATAAACCTCGACCGTTTGAAGAAATTTTCCCTGAAAATGGGTACAAAACTGTCGAAGAAGCTGTAAGAGAATTTGAACAACATTTCAATCAAGATTTAAAGCTACCTTTAAGAGTTCCTCCCGTTAGCTTCACTCACCATTTTGCAAAGTTTAATGATACAAGTGGCGAAAGAAACGACTCCTTTGAGATGAAATATTTAAGTGATGAGTCACCAGAAAATAACTACAAAATATATGTTCGACCGATTAAGCATAAAATTCCAATCAAAGACAAGCGTGTTGTTAAACTCTATAACTTAAAGAACGGTAAGCAGGCAAAATTTATTAACATATCAGAATCCTTTGAAGCCCTCGTTTTTGAAAGAGATAATTGGCAATATATGCTTAGTATCAGTAAAAAAATTTCTGATAAAGTCACTCCTGAAATGTTAGTTGAAATAGCGAATTCAATTGATTATCCAAGCGAAAAGAAAAATCCATTAGAATAACACCATTGTTTAAAGTTAAGAATGTGATTACAAATAAAGATGATTGCATTTTTTTATTGAACTATCGGGTGCGAATGCTGTGCGAAATGTTTCTAGTTTAAAGGGAGAATGGTCACATTACTCTGGTAAAAACTAGACAATTCCTTTTGGAATTGAAGGATTATATCGAAGAATCAAATGAAAGGGTAACGCCTCGAAGGGTTCTCTCTAAATCGATTAGCACTAGCGTTAGTAAGAATGCTAGTGTTAAAAGCTCGGTAAAAAGGCGTAAGAATTTACCGTAACAGTGAAGTTAGCTGACGAAAGCCTACCCGAAGGGGTGGTGTAAATCATGATGCTTGAGTTGATTGAATATGGTGAGTATGCAAAACAACCTATAATAAAGGGTTAAGCTGACAAACTTCTGAATGTACGGGTCTACACGCACAATACATAGAAATGTGTATATCACCAAATTGTGAGGTTAGATGTGGGTGAGTAAGACTAGCATATATGAAAATCCATGATACGTTACAGGCGTATGAATACTAACAGGCTTACAGGAAGCACCTAAGTTCATTTCTATAATAGATATAATTCAACGTTGTAAGCTGTTAACGTGGAGGGCTTACTCTCAATGAAACAATGGTCAAAATTTCTATGACTTAATGAAACTGATTATTTCCAATGGAAATATACGTCTTGCTTATCGAAATATTAAAAGAAATACAGGGAGTAAAACAGCAGGGACTAACAATCTAACGATTGATGATATTAAACGCTTGTCGGTAGAAGAAGTAATTGAACACGTTCAAACTATGGCTCAAGTATATGAACCTGAAAATGTTCGACGAGTTTTTATTCCTAAAGCAAATGGGAAAGTAAGACCGTTAGGTATCCCAACGATATGGGACAGAATCTTTCAACAATGTATCTTACAAATATTAGAACCCATTTGTGAGGCGAAATTTCATAAACATAGTTACGGTTTCAGACCAAACAGAAGCACCCATCATGCGAAGGCGAGATTGGAATCACTGATCAATATGGTTGGTCTTTATCATTGTATCGATGTAGATATTAAAGGGTTTTTTGATAATGTCCATCACAGTAAATTACTCAAACAAATCTGGTCATTAGGAATAAAAGATAAGGCATTACTTTCTATTATCTCAAAGCTATTAAAAGCAGAGATAGTTGGAGAAGGTGTACCAACAAAAGGAACTCCGCAAGGTGGCATCCTTTCACCGCTTTTATCGAATATTGTCCTAAATGAACTTGATTGGTGGGTAAGTAATCAATGGGAAACTTTTCAGAGCAATCATAATTATAAACATAATGGAAGTAAAGTAAAAGCACTCAAAAAATCAAATCTAAAAGAATGTTACATCATTAGATATGCAGATGATTTTAAGGTATTATGCCGAACTCGCTCACAAGCAATTAAAATGAACTATGCCGTTAAGGATTTTCTTAAAACGAGATTACATCTTGAAACAAGTGAAGAAAAATCAAAAGTTATTAACTTAAAAAAGAATTCGTCAGAGTTCCTTGGATTCTCCTTTTGTGTAATAAGGAAAGGAAAAACGAGGTTTGGTTATGTAGCCAAATCTAATATGACGAAGAAAGCGAAGTCCAACGCACACATAAAGATTAAGGAATCTATAAAAGCAATTCAAAAGAAACCATGTATTGAAACAGTCTGGCACTACAATACAGTTGTAATGGGGATTCAGAACTATTACGCACCAGCCACTCATATCATGGAAAATCTAAGTGAGTTGTCCTCCCACTTAAATAAGACGCTATATAATCGATTAAAGCACTCTAGGAAAGAAGCAACATTCTTTGACATGACTAGCACATTACAAGAACGTTATAAAGGATGTAAATCAAGACTATACAAAATAAAGAACATGGTATTTGTTCCTATTCATGCCCAAAAGCACAAAACAAATCTATGTTTTTCTCAAGATATTTGTAACTATACTGTAAAAGGTAGAAATAAAATACATCAGAACCTTAAAGCGATTGATAAAAATGTTTTAGCTTATGTCATGAGAAACTTTATTCCAAATCGAACGATTGAGTATAACGATAACCGCATAAGTAAGTTTATTGCACAATATGGAAAGTGTGCCGTAACAGATATCGAGTTAGGAAAACTGATTGGCACTGTCATCATAAAAATCCGTATCATTTATCAAACGATGATACATATGCAAATTTGACTGTGCTACATGAATCCGTACACCGACTGGTACATTTAAAAGACATTGAGAAAATCAAAGTTTTAACCAAAACGTTAGAGCTGACTAATAAACAAATCCAAAAAGTAAATGAACTTCGTAAACAATGCAAAAATGACTTAATCGCAAATTAGGATAAATAGCTTCATTTCACTATACATAGAACTGAATGAATTGGATTAGTTGGAACGCTGTATGCGGTGAAAGTCGCACGTACAGTGTAAACAGGGGGAAAAAGGGGCGATAATCTCAAACCTTTACCTATCTGTATTAATAAGGGGTTGTCGAATGCGGCAGCTCTTATTGTGTTATGGGCAGGATTCTGTAAGATAATAAGAACGCTTATCGTGGAAAAGAGCTGATATTTAAGTATAAACTCGTCCCTCCTACCATATTTTATTGTAGGAGGTGTAATAATGGAAAAAAGAGGTATTTTTTTATCGGTTTTTATTATCTTTCTATTTTTAGTTGGGTGTTCATCAGAGACATCAGAAAAACCACCCAAGAGTATTTGTGTAGATGAATATGAAGAGAGGTCTAAAAGGTTTAATCAAAGGGTTTTAGATGATATGATTAAAACTTATGAGTTGAATTTAGACGGTTTTCACGAAGTTAAAATAGATGATATAACAATGGAAGATGATAAAAAGAATTTAGCTGCTATGTCGTTGAAACATCTTTTTGTAGGTAAAAGTAAGGGTGATATGAGGCTTTTTATAAATGATAAAGAAGATAAAGGATACTTTTTATATAAACGCAATGATGGAAATAATGTTCTTAAAGAGATAAGCAAAGACCCAAGTGGAACTATATGGGTAGTTTTACTTAAACACGAAGTGGAGGGTACAAACATCAAATGGGGAAAAGAATTCGATTGGTCAAAGTGTAAAGAGGATTAAATTGAAGATAACTAAACTAACGGGATGCCATACTTCAAGAAGGAGTATGGCTTTTCCTTCTTAAAGTAACGAAGCAGGGATAAGTACAAGAAGGGCTTAAACTTTTTTTGGAAATAAGCTTCTAATTAGTAGTGGACAAGCATATTATGATGTAGTTACAAAATCGTCTAATATAATATGGTGGTGTTTAGGTGAAAAAAATATTTTATTCCAGTCTATTCGTTATTATTTTTTGTTTTTCATTAGTTGCTTGTTCTACTGAAAGTATAGAAAACGAAGTGAAAAGTTTTTCTGAGGTTAAGGAAAAAGAAAAAAGTTTTAGTGAAGGTAATGAAAAAGAGTACATGGAATTGCGACATGTAGCTTGGGAAAGTTTATTAAAAAATTCAAAGGAAACTGTGATTGATGATTGGCGGAAAGCAGAAGTCACAGAGATTAGTCCTGCTGATGTACCGCAATATATTAAATTAGAAAAAAAACAAAAAGTAGTAAAAGTTTTATTCCATACAAAGCAAGATTCAAAATTGGGACCTATTGGAGTATATATAGAGAAATCAAGTAAAAAAATTATTGGTCGAGACCCAAGAATGTAATTATAGTGGAATAGACATTTTAGAATCACCAAAAACTTATCTTCATGACGAAAAGGGTATTAAGAGTTGGATTAAAGCTGCAGAATCTTTATTAAAGTAACGGGTGGCTTTAAAGGAATAGCGGGAGTTGTCGTCAAGGATAACTCCTTTTTTACTAAAGATTCAGAAGTAGTTTAATTTAATCAGCGTTTCCTTCCTCTATTCAGGTATATTTGGGTTGAACCCGCACACAGTAATACTAACTGTTTAAGCGAATGGAGGAACATCTATTGAAAGTCATATTAGTAAAGTTATTGATGGTTACAGTAATTTTTAATTTTGTTATGGGGATTGGTATAGAAGATGTTGAAGGAAAGACCCATGAGGAAAAGCAACTAGAGAACTTTATCAAAGGGAATAACTATATTCCCCTAGAAGAGGCAATTAATCAATATGAAAACAAACAGAATAAAAAAGTAAACGTCCCCAAAAAGTTGCCTTTTGAGCCATCACATGCGTTTGGGCATATTGATAACGAGGGTCGTCTTAAATTACATTATATGAGGCTTGGGAAATTAGATAAATATAGAACTCTAGATTTTATATTATATATAATGCCTGAATCAGAACTTGAAAAGTTTATTACATCCAAAGACAAAATGTATACGCTTAGTAATGGAGAAAGAGCGTATTATAGAGTTAATCCTGGTCAATGGCATACCTTATCACTAACAAAGAACGAATTTGGTTACTTCCTAGGCGGAAGCGATAAGGATAATTTTGATATGAACGTTCTTATTAAAATTGCAGAGTCAATTAACTAATTGTACTTCAACTATGGTAGCATTCCTTTAACAAGGGGTGCTTTTTTGTGTCAGTGAAAAGGAAATTAATGTTAAAATTATGGTGCAGGAATGTTTTAGAGCAAAGGGTGAGCAATGTGTTTAAAAATAACCTATTAATTGCTTTGTTATATTATGTTGGATTTACAATCAAGGATTTAATTTTGAAGGAAAATGTCCACTGGATGGACAATATTCCAATTTTAGTTATGGCTTTTCTGTTTTATTTCCTTTTGGATTGGACAAAAAAACCATATGAATGGAATAAAAAAAGTTCTGATTAGTTTAGTCAGATTTTATTGAAGTAACGGGGGCTTTAGTTGAACAAAACCTGTAATTAATAACACGATCTTTTGCTACGCAGTACAACAATACTATTCAATAAAAGGATATTATAATTCTGTTTAGTAATAAACCTTGTCCATAATCCTTTTTTGCGGTATAATTTATAGTGATATTTAATGTACATACCTTTTTGTTCATATTAACATTTGAATTTTAAAATTTAATAACCAATAATACGGAAGCACCGTTTAATTTAAATCTACAGGGATGTAGGTTTATTAAATGGTGCTTTTTTTGTTTTTGAAGAAAGGATGTGGAGAAGGTTATAGTTGATTTTACAGTGAGTAACACATGAGATCAAACCTAATCACGGGCCTTTAAAAATAATTTGTATAAGGTGTGCATCTATTACAAATACTACCCACAAAAATAGGGGTTGGTTGATTATGGATAGAAGCATTTTATACAATTTAGAACCAATAGGAATAGGGACACCTTATGTTGAGTCTTTATCCAGTTACATAACCAGACTAGCAGAAGCACACTGTATATATACAGGAACTATAATATCAAAAGTCTATGCCCCTTTATTAAAAAAAGAGTATCTATTAAAAATAACAAAACGTGGGGGAAATGGTTTTTTTGACTCAGCAATTGGGATTAATGGATTTGGAAAATTAGCAGTTGAGTTTGTCCAGTTAACTGATACCTTTACTGGAAGGTCAGATTTAAGAAGTACAACTTTAATAAATTGGTCTTCCATATTATCAAATAGAGGTTTGTTTAAAAAAAATAAATCTTGGTGCCCCGCTTGTTATGAGGATTCTAAAGTGAATGGGAAAGTAGCTTATGACCAGTTAATTTGGAATTTTCAGCATGTTGCCTCTTGTTTAAAGCATAATATTCCCCTAAAGGATATTTGCGAATACTGTAATGGACCAATACCAGTAATAAATAGAAAATCTATACCGGGATATTGCCCGAGATGTGATTGTTGGCTAGGATCCCTTTCCATTAATAGAAATACATTAAGAGAAAATAAAGAAGGCGATTTATCGGATGCTTTTATCATAGGAGACCTTCTAGCCAAAAGCAATTTTGATATTACTAATTCTAGTCTGTTTGATTCGTTAAACTTTTATGTTAATAAAAGTTTTGATAATTCACCAACTAAAGCTGCTAAATATTTCAAAATACCTAAATCTACTTTTAGTATGTGGCTGGCTGGTGAGAACTTACCTGGTTTTTATTATTTGGTAAGAATGTGCAAAGGACTAGGAGTTTCAATTATTGGCTTCCTCCAAAAGCAGCAATATGTTAATGATTTTTACTCTACAGATAGAGTAGAAGAAATAAGAGAAAGATATGACCATGAAAAAATAAAAATTACCTTAGATAAGCTAATTGAAAATCAAGAGCCTATATCAATAAGTAGTGCAGCTAAATTGATTGGATGCGATCGTAAACTACTTTCAAAAAGATATGTGGTTGAATGCAATCAAATTAAGGAAAATTACAATCTTCATTTACAAGAAAAAAAGAAGGAGAACACGAACAAAAAAGCTCGAAAATTAGAAGGAGCATTTTATAGTTTGGTACAACAAGGGACATATCCGAGTAGAAGACGATTGGAAGAAGTACTAGGTACAGGATTCCTTAGAGAAAATGCTATTCAGATGCATTGGAATGAATTAAAACGGGAGTTGTATGAATAATGACGCAAAATAACAATTATATCAAAAAGAATAGAGTATTAACTGCTGGATTAAATAATTTAAAGGACAGAGACTGTTTTTTGCAATGTGAAAATAGAACATACTTGTCTGGTTCCATCGCTAATTTGTCAGCAAAAGAAAAATTGGGAGACCATGACTTGCATTTCTAATAATAGGAATAGACCAGGAGAATCGTTCAATATATACAATTCTAACAAAGTGTTTAGACGAGCATCGATAAAATATGATGAAAGATTCAACAAGTTATCTTATAAAAAAATAACTAAACGAGTTTTACCAGAAAGGGGAGTCATAATCAATTATATTTATTGTTTGACTATGGATTTTTCTAAACCAACTCTAATTGGCAAAAGGATTTCAATTAAATATGACCCTAGAAACATAAATGATGCATATGCAGTTATAGATGGCAGTTGGAAAAGGCTTTCAGTTATCTTTTAGATGTCTATATAATAATTGGTTAAATTTGTGTATGGGTGATAATTAGGGGGAGAATCATGATCGAAGACTTTGACTTATTTTGCTGTCA
This sequence comes from Halalkalibacter urbisdiaboli, assembly GCF_002156385.1. Lineage (GTDB taxonomy): Bacteria > Bacillota > Bacilli > Bacillales > Bacillaceae_D > Halalkalibacter_A > Halalkalibacter_A urbisdiaboli. The sequence continues at coordinate 770,153 of NZ_MVJM01000002.1, read as the reverse complement.
AAAAGGGATTAGCGATGAAAATAAAAAATATATCAACAATAGTATTAGAAGTGCAAAACCAGCCCGTCGTGTTCGGAGTGGAGCGGGAAATGTCCCTGGATTTTATTCAAGTAAAAAGATGGGTTTAACTATTCAATTTGAAAGCCACAAACTTGAATTATGTGCTATATATCTAATGGAGTTCGATAAAAGTGTATATGAGTATTATGACCAACCTGAAAGTTTTACCATCAACTATAAATTAAATGGTAAAAATAGAGGACATAAATATACAGCGGATTTTTTTGTGATTTCTGAGGACTTTGTTGGTTGGGAAGAGTGGAAAACGGAAAAAGAACTGTCTAAGAAAGTTGAAGAATCACCACATATGTATATTTTAGATGAAAATGGAGAGTGGAGATGCCCACCTGCTGAAGCATTTGCAAAGAGTAAGGGGCTTTCCTTCAGGGTTCGATGTTCTAAAGAAATTGACTGGAACTTACAAAATAACCTTCGTTTTTTAGAAGATTATCTTTTAGAAGAAAATCCGACAGTTTCTTTAACCAATCGAAACATTATTCTTAGCTATGTTCAATCTACTCCATCTATTACTTTGAATGATTTGCTATCTGTTAAAGATGCTGCATTTACAGCTGATGATATTTACAAACTAATTGTTCTTGGAGCAATTTACGTAGATCTCGAGCGCTTTCTTATTATAAATTTCGATAAATTTCCTTTGTTTCTAAATAAAGAAACGGCTACAGCTATTCTGAATGCTGAAAAAGCAAAGATAACGAAAGCAGATGGGAATTTTGAAAACAAGATAAATGTGGAGGTTGGTAAAGAAATACTTTGGAACGGAAACCCATGGACAGTGGTAAATATCGGGGAGAGTGAAATTTCTCTTTTAGATGAAACTGAGAGAATTATTCCATTACCGATAAACTCCTTTGAAGAGTTAATTAAAATGGGGAGTATTAGTTCCTTTGCGAATGAAATATCAAAAGATTATGATGACTCGGAATTAATAAATATTATAAGGACAGCAAGGCCGGAAACCCTAGCCGAAGCTAACGAAAAATACAATAAATACAGATTACATATGGAGGGCGAGATTGTAGATGTTTCGCCAAGGACGTTAAGATATTGGAAACAGAAAGTTTTGAAAGCTGAAGTGAAATATGGGAGTGGCTTTTATGGATTAATTCCAGAAAATTATAAAAAAGGGAATACAACTAATCGGTTAAGTGATGGTGTAATTAAATTAATGAATCATTATATTACTGAAGTTTATGAAGATAAAAAGCAACGAAGTAAGTCTGCAGTTTATAATGCGTTTAAAGCTAAGTGCAAAGAGAAAGGGTATAATCCTCCAAGTAACAAAACTTTCTTTAAGGCAATAGAGGATCGTCCCAGCTATGAGCAAGATAAAAAACGTAGAGGACCAAAAGCAGCTTATGATAAAGAACCTTTTTATTGGGAATTGTCGCTAACGACACCTAGACATGGTGCTAGACCTTTTGAGATTGCACACATAGATCATACAGAACTGGACATTCGACTTATATGTTCAAAGACTCAGAAAAAGCTAGGTAAGCCTTGGTTAACTTTATTAATAGATGCCTATTCACGAAGAGTATTAGCATATTATTTAACCTTCGATCCTCCATCTTATAGATCCTGTATGAATACGATTAGGGAATGCGTGAAGAAGTACTCCCGAATTCCAAAGACTCTAGTTGTAGATGGGGGAAAGGATTTTCAAAGTACTTATTTTGATACTTTGTTAGCAAGCAACGATTGCCATAAAAAAACAAGACCTGGTGCTAAACCTAAGTTTGGGTCTGTTTGTGAGAGACTCTTCGGCACAACTAATACAAAGTTTATTTACAATTTAGCCGGTAACACTCAATTATCAAAATTAGTTCGTCAAATGACAAAAGATTTTGACCCAAGTAATCTTGCAATATGGACATTAGAAATATTAAACGAATATTTATCAAAGTGGTTCTATGAAATTTATGACCAGGATACTCATACTGGTCTGGATCAAAGCCCACGTGATGCATATCAGCAAAGGATAAAAATAACTGGTGAAAGAAAACAAACATATATTAAATATGATGAAAATTTTGAGATGCTTACTTTTCCAACGACACCAAAGGGAAAAGCAAAAGTACAACCAGGACAAGGGGTTAAGATTAACAATAGCTATTATAATTCATACGAGTTGAGTAATCCTGAGATTGAGGGAAAACAGGTTCCTGTAAGATATGACCCATTTAATTATAGTAAGGCTTACGCATATGTCGGTAAATATTGGGTAACTCTTTATTCACAGTATGAACTAGAATTTGAAGGAAGGTCTGAGAAGGAAATTAAGCTTGTTACTGAGGAAATAAGAAAGAGGAAGAAAGAAACCCAAAAACAAAAAAATAATGGTGTTTCTGCATCAGAAATAGCTAGTTTCTTATCTAGTGCTGAAGCCCATGAGCTTTTAGAGATGCAAAGGCTGAAAGACGAAGCCCTTAGAAAATCATTAAAGGTGATTAATGGGGGTAAAAGTAAAGATAATCTGAAAAGTACTAATGAAAAAGCCATCAAGAATGATAAAGATGTTGCTAATGCTACGAAAGTAACGCCCAAGAAAAAGGAAAAGTCTACAACGGAGTTTGAAGACTTTTCTGAATTTAAAGACTTTGGGGAGTTTTTCTAATGGACAGAGGATTTCCGAAAGAAATATTATTTCAATCAATAGAGGATAGAATTAAGCATTTTGAAAATAGGACAATGGGCCACCCAAAGCTAGTTAAATCGTATGAAGATTTAATGGAGAAATTTGAAACTCTGAGTGGTAAGGGGAAAGTCTTATTGGTTTATGGTCCTAGTGGTGTGGGTAAATCTACGTTATTAAAAAAGGTAAGGAGTGAGTTTTTTAACAAATACTATGAAGAAATGACAGAGGATAAGGGCCTTATTCCGGTTTTATCCATGGAGACATTTGCTCCTGAGGACGGGAAGTTTGATTGGATTGACTTTTATTTTGAAGCCCTCAGAAATTTACAGGAGATTTTAATTGAGGATAAAAGATTACCTCTAACAGAGATAGGGGTTACAATTCCAACAGATAAAACCAAAAGAAAATTGAGAAATGCTTTGGTGAATGCAGTTAAATATAGAAAAGTAAAAGTTATCTTAATTGATGAGGCCCAGCATATGACCAAGGTTGGAAACTCTAAAGGATTAAGAAACCATATGGATGCTATCAAATCTTTAGCATCAAAACTTGAAATACCAATTATACTATTTGGAACTTACGAGTTATTAAGCTTTAGGAATATTAACGGGCAATTGGGTAGAAGGACAACAGAGGTTCATTTTTCTAGATATAACTCGAAACTAGAGGACGAAATTAAAGCTTTCAAATATATACTTTTGTACTTTCAAAGGGCTTATCCACTACATGAAGAACCTGACCTTTTAAGTGAGTGGAAATATTTCTATAAACACACAATTGGATGTGTAGGTACTCTGAAGGATTGGTTAAATGATACTTTTAACTACAAAATGAAGCAAAATGAGGAAACAGAATCACTAATCTTAAGCGATTTTAAAAAGTTTGAGCCAACCATTGACCAAGCTTTTTTAATGGCTGAAGATATTAGAAGAGGTGAGACCCAACTCAAGGAAAAAAGAGAAGAAAAGGAAAGTAAACTTGATAGTTGGTTAGGGCTAGACCATCAAGAGGAAAAAGAAGAAATTAAAAGGAATACTAATAAACGTCCGGGGGAAAGAAAACCAGGGCGTGATAAAACGGGTACTGAGTTTTAAAGTTATAGCTAATAATTTTTAGTAATAATGTAGTTATAGAATAAAAAAACTAATAGTGAGGGATATTTATGAATATTACATTGGATACCTTAGAATTAGATAAAATAAATATACCTCCTAGAAGTATCCTATATAACTTAGAACCAATTGGTATAGGAACTCCCTATGTGGAGAGTTTAACGAGTTATATTTCCAGGTTAGCAGAATGCCACAACCTGAATCCAAATAGATTAGTATGTAAAACATTTGTTCCTTATATCAAAACAGAATCTCGAATAAATTCTTTTTTAAAGGGGAGCTTGGGACCCAAAAAGGAATATATAAACGGTAATAGTCCAATTAGTCTTGAGTATGTCTCTGCATTAGAGGAATTAACCACTAGAAAAGATTTAATTTACTTAACAATGAATTCATGGAGTGGTTTACTTACAAAAAATGTAATAGGGAAATCAAGAAAATGGTGCCCTAATTGTTTGAATGAGGCAAAAAACAATCGAACTGAAGTTTATGAACCACTTATTTGGTATATAAAAGATATTCAGTTATGTGATAAACATAATGTAATCCTTGAAGATAGATGTCCAAAATGTGAAAGAAACTTGAATTTCTTACATGCCAACTATATCGTTGGTCATTGTCAGTACTGTTTTACTTGGTTAGGGTATGAAAGCCATAATACCATTGAAAAAAACGAATACCAGGTTTTCTTATTAGAATCATTCGGGTATTTAATCATGAATGCAACAAAACTTAACGCCTTACCTACTAGACTACAAGTAGGCTATGTGTTAAATAGGCTAATAGAGGATAATGACTTTAAGAGTCCCCGTGAATTTGCTAATTGGTTTGGTTTAAGTTATCAATCAATATACTCGTGGATTAAAAATGTACAAAGGCCTTCTATTGATGTTTTTTTTAAAATCTATCAAAAAACAAATCTATCAATCAATGATATTTTTGGTGGCGGATTAATGAATGAGTTTGATTTAGGGTTGGAAAAATCTTTGACAAAGCAACTAAAAAGACTAACTCTGAATGAAATTGAAAACGAGTTAAAAGGAGAATTACTGAATAATAACTATGAAAGTCTAATACAGCTATGCATAGCTAAGAGGTTTGATATGAGTACTGCAAAAGTGTACTTTCCTGATTTATGTAAGGAAATTAATGAAAAAAATTTGAAACTTAAAGAGGTAATTAAAGAACAAAAAAGAGCAGAAATTGAGCGTGACTTATTAATTGCGCTATTAATGGAACCCTCGATAAGTTTGTATAAGTTTTCCAAAGAGTTTGGAATTCCTGAGTATGAAGCGAAATATTATTGTCCAGAATCCACAAAGAAATTAATAACTCGACACAGAAGTTATGTGAAGAAAGCGAAGAAGATTAGAGCTGAAAACATTAAAAATGAAATAAAACAAGTTGTTTTAGAATTACACAATAATGGTATCTATCCAAGTGACAAATCTATGAGGAAAAAATTAACCAATCCAAATTGGCTAATGGAACCCGAGGTTAGAAGGATATGGAAAAAGGAATTAGAATTATTAGGTTATAAAAAATGAGTGAGTTACCTAAGTTCAATAATAAATCACTTGCAACCCTCACTTTAAGGAGGGTTTTTTTAGAAATTCCCAAAAATTATATAAAACTATAATTTTGCCAAGAGTTTAATTTTGAAGAATAAGGTTGCCGATAGTTTATAAAAGATATGATGTAGGAAAATTTTAAAGATATTATCTGTGTCTGTCACTACTATAAGTATAAAAAATCATAATGAAAAATACTGTCGTATCAATGATTGGCAAGGATATGCTTCAAAGGTCGGCAAGATTATGATTCAAGTCACAATAGGTCAGGTGGTTCTTTTTTTACTGTATTTATAAATATATATGTGACTTCAACAGAACTTTACTGGTCCAAGAGCCATTATGGAAGTTGGAGTGAGAGCACAGATAGGAAAATAGAGAATTAACGACTCCAGGTCATTTTTTAAAAGCCATTACTTTAGGTGCTGATGCCGTTTATATTGGCTCTATTGCACTTATGGCTACCCTTCAAAGTCAAATGACCAAAGCCCTTCCAAAATATTCGCCGCCACAGCTGACACTTTACACTGGAAAGTTAAAAGAGGAGTTTGATGTTAAAGAAGGAGCCAAAGATTTGTTTAACTTCCTTAACTCTTGTATCTCAGAACTAAAAGCATCCTTGCAAGTTCTACATAAGAATTCAATAAATCAATTAAGCAGAGACGACTTAGTTACCTTTGACATACGGGAATAAGGTATGGGGGTTCTAAAGAATGGACCGCAATCAATGAAAATAAAGCACCTGAAATCAGGTGCTTTATTCAAAATACATAATACCTGGATCAGCGGTATTAAATTGTTTAGGAAACAAAAGACCTTCTGTATAAGGTGAAGATATGTTATGTTTACTAAACATATAAGCCGTATGAGCATAAAAGTTTTTAGCTCCTTGAACATCCCGTTGCCCTGTAACGATATCGTTTAATAAATTGAGAGACAAAAAGTTCATTTCTTCTTTGTGGCACATGGCAGAGGCTTCACCTTTCGTCCGGTCTACATAGACACTGCCATCATAAGCAGCCACATCATCAAATAAGTTTACCGGAACCTTATAATCGATAGTTTGTTCTAAAAAATCCGGATGTGGTGTCGGAAAATAGTGTGGTACTGATTCGCGATAAACAATCGTACGTTTCCATGGACCGTTGTTATACCAAATTAAACGACTCATTGTTGCTTCGTGTGGGTAACCATACTTTTGAATGATTGTTCTAGCGCCTTCTAATGGTTTTCCTCCCCAATAAGATAATATTTGCTCTACGTTGTTTTCCATGAAATTACCTCCATTAAAAATCTAACATATCCTATGCAACTGCCTATTAATCGGGAACTTCTTTTATTGCAAATGAAAATGGGTTAAGAAATATTGAATCAAGGAATTAGTGATTAATAAATATACAGATGTTTGTGAGGTTAAAGTAGGAGCAGAATTAAACCTTACAGCCTTTGCAATGCTATTTTATTTATAACTTTACGTCATTATATGGGTATGGATGATTTACACTACCGCTAAAATAATTACGACTATTTAACTATTTTCTTGATATAATGGTATAAATTGTTTCTTATAATTGAAATTAGTGGGAATCGAAATTATAATAATCCATATGTTTAGTTCTGTGGAGGTGAGATAAATCGCATGACAACGAAAACGAAATTGGAATAGTAACAATGTAGGCATTATGAATAAGAGATAGTTTATTTGCATAATGCTTCTAATTAAATAGAAGCAGATAGGATAGAAGGCTATATCAATTAGAAAAAGAAAGTAATAGACTAACAATAAACCTCTGGTAATTTCCTAAACCTTTTCTTAGTAAATTTAGTTGTTACGATACTAACAACTAAATGAAAGCGCTTATTTCGAGGCGTATAATAATACTGGTTATACCATTTTATCCTGTACCTTTAAGTGACTTTATTTTTTAAATCAAGAAGAATTTATCCTCTATTGTTTTTGAACAAGAAAGCATGAAATAAGCTTCTACATTAATGGACTTCAAATTCTTATATTTATACTCCTCATGATTAACTTAGATAAGAGTGAACCCTCACCAATAGACTAACAAATCACAACACCCAAAACTACAATATTTTAAAACGTATTATAGGTTCTTATCAATAATAACCTATTGTAATATTCTAGCAGTGTTTCCCTAGAAGGAGGTGAAACAGTGACAGTGTTCATACATAACACCTAGCGACACACTGTAAAGCGAGAACAATGAAATTATGAATCTATACTTTGGGAGGATTAATTAATGATAAAACCTTTAAGGAAACAATTGAAAAAGAGTGCTGTTGTTTTTAGTGCAGCCTTAATGGCAGTATCAATTGCTAGCACAGCTAACCTTCCATCTGCAAGTGCTGCTGAAGAAGCGGTAACAACGTCATATCAAATGGAATATTTGGAGCGTGGCGTCGTGGCTGTTAAAACAGATGAAGGTGTTTTTGTAAGCTGGCGTCTATTAGGAACAGACCCGAGAGATATTGCTTTTAACCTTTACAGGGATGGCCAAAAGATCAATAAAGAATTAATTGAATCAAGTACGAACTATTTGGATACAGAAGGAACAGTGGATTCAAATTATAGTGTTCGCCCTGTCCTGAATGGTGAAGAGGTTGGCGAATCAACTGAAGTTAATGTCTGGGGCAAACCGTATGACTCGATACCGCTCCAAAAACCAGAGGACCTTACCACTTCAGACGGTGAAACCTATACGTATCATGCAAATGATGCCAGCGTCGGTGACTTGGACGGTGACGGCGAACTAGAATTCGTGTTGAAATGGTTACCCAATCATTCTACCGGGCAAATCTATCAGGCTTATGAATTCGACGGCACCTTACTGTGGGAGATTCAATTGGGTGAAAATGTCATGATTAATAACCATGCAAACAACCAGTTGATGGTCTATGATCTGGATGGAGACGGGGTTGCCGAAGTCGCATTAAAAACGTCAGACGGCACAATAGACGGATTAGGTAATGTCATCGGTGATCCAAATGCAGAGCATCCGTTTAATTATGATGGCGGTTACATTATATCTGGTCCAGAATATATCACGATTTTTGATGGAAAAACAGGAGAGGCGCTTGATTCGACGCTCTTCCCTGACCGTGGCGATATATGTGACTGGGGGGACTGTTACGGTAATCGAGTCAACCGTTATCTTGCGGCTATTGCCTATCTCGATGGAGAACGTCCTAGCCTAATTGAGTCCAGAGGTATTTATGGAAAAACCGTCATCGTTGCTTATAATTGGAGAGACGGCGAGTTGACTAAACAGTGGTCGTTTGATACTGATGATCCTGGTAATGAAGAATATGCAGGTCAAGGCAACCATAATTTAAGTATTGCTGATGTTGATGGCGATGGTAAAGATGAAATTATCTATGGTGCCATGGCTATTGATGATGATGGAACAGGTCTACATTCAACTACGTGGGGACATGGGGATGCGATGCATGTGAGTGATTTGGACCCTAATCGACCAGGAATGGAAATATTTCAAGTTCATGAAAGCTCAGCTTCACCATACGGTTTATCGTTCCGAGACGGTGAAACAGGCGATATCATCTGGGGTGTGCATACAGGAACAGATACTGGAAGAGGCTTAGCATCAGACATTGATCCTCGCTATCCAGGTGCAGAGGCATGGGCTGTTGGTGGCGCATGGAACGATCGTAAAGGCGGACTCTATTCGGCCACAGGAGAAAAAATAAGTGAGGACATTCCGACAGCAAACTTTGCTATCTGGTGGGATGGCGATTTGTCTCGTGAGCTTCTAGACCATGACTGGACCAATTACGATATCGGAATTGGAACACCTAGAATAGACAAATGGGATTATGAAAACAATGAGCTTGTCAATCTTTTAAAGATAGAAGGAACATCTTCCAACAATGGTACAAAAGGAAATCCTACATTACAAGCTGATATCATCGGTGACTGGCGTGAAGAAATCATTGTTAGAGATATTGACAGTACTGAACTTCGTCTATATACGACAACAGATATAACTGAACATAGAATCTATACCTTGATGCATGACCCAGTTTATCGATTAGGAATAGCGTGGCAAAATGTCGGCTATAACCAACCACCGCACACAAGCTACTTCCTAGGAAATGGTATGGAGGAAGCACCACAACCGAATGCTGACTTTATTGTCCCGTCCACTGTCGATGTGAATCCTGATACATTGACTGGAAAAATAAAAGGTGATCTGACAATTAATGTTCAAGTTCCAGCTAATGCGGCTGAATTTGCGGATGGCTCTGTTAAACTTACAATAAATGGGCAAATCGTTAGTGGCGACGTGTCAACCGTTAACAAAGGTTATCAAGTGAAAATGGATCGTAGAGAATTTATTCGTGCACTTGATAGACAAACGGGGAATGTTGACGTAAAAGTGAGTATCACGTCAAAAACAGGTGAGGTCTTTGTTGGAACAGATCAGGTGAATGTTCAAACGTTAGAACCTGCTTTATCTGTAGAAGAGACTGATTCTGTAAAAGTAGGTGATTCATTTAGTCTTACCTATGCGATTACGGGTGAAGGGGATAACGTCAGCTCTCTTGACATAAACCTTCATTATGACTCGGAGCTTGTTGAATTTGTTTCAGTGGAACCTTTAGTTAAAAAGTTAAACATAACTCACACGTCTAGTGAACCAGGTCAGGTCAGCCTTGTTGTAGAAGGGGCGCCAAGTAGCTTCTTCAATGACCCTGACTTGTTTAAAGTGAATATGAAAGCAAAAGAAACGGAAGCATTTTCAACAGACATAACTCTTACGGATATTTCATTTTCAACAACCAGTAAGGACGTTATTTCAGTAGCGGATGTGATCCAATCTATTGATTTATATGATGACGTTGCAGAGATTACGATTAGTGGAGAAAATGGTGGGCAATCAATCGATACGAATCGTGGAACATTGCAGCTACTCTCACAGGTAATGCCTGTAAATGCGATGCAATCCGTGGAATGGTCTGTTACTGATTTAGATGGTTCAGATACTGATATTGCTTCCATTACTGCAGATGGATTGTTATCAGGAAATACGGAAGGTTTGAATGGTGAGGTAAAGGTTATTGCAGAGTCAATGGACGGATCCGGTACTGTAGGGGAACTGATTGTTGATATTTCCAACCAGTTAAATTTAGTGACAGGTACTCCGTTTGGTAAAAACCCACCATGGAAACCAGGATCAGAATTTGATAAAGCATTGGATGGGGACATAGAGACCTTTTATGATTTTAGTGAAGCAGCTGGTGGCTATATAGGAATCGATGTTGGTGAAGGAGACGGAGTCGTTCTAACTCAAGTTAGATATTATCCACGAAAAGGTTTTACTCAAAGAATGACAGGAGGAAAAATTCAAGGATCCAATGTGTCGCCAACTGAAGGGTTTGTTGATTTATACACGATAACTTCGGAACCCGATTCTGGATGGAATGCAATTGAAATAACGAGTGAGGAATCATACCGTTATATACGATACTTAAGTCCAGATGGTGGTTATGGAAATATTGCTGAATTGGAATTCTACTCTGGAGAAAGCTTGATACAATAGCACCAGAATTTAGGTAATTGGTTCTGGCTTCAAATTAACAGGGCCCGGGCTCACTACTTTTTAAGATGTCAGTAAATGAAGAGCTTGGGCAACTGTAGTTTCAAAGGCATCGGCTGGTAGTAATGTGTGGAGCCGTTGCCTGGTTTTGAAAGCCTTGCTACGAGTGGTTTTTTCGTAGCAAGGCGTGCAACGTGTGAAGCCATTACTCTTCTTTGAGTTACAAGAAGTAGTTTTTTAGTGACTTTATTATTTCGAGATTGTTAATTGGCATGAGTTCGAATTATGTATTTTCGGACTTATGCCTTTTTGATTGACTGAATTGTTTACATATGGGGTTTAAATAACATTGTTAGTAACAAATAGTCTATTTATTTCTGTTTTGTTTTGGAACACTTGGTGAATTTGAAAGATTAACGAAGGAGATTATCACTTAGAGTGTACGGTGTTTAGAGTCCTAAGTTCAAATTCTGTTGGTTGTATTTATCAAGACGTTAGAGATAATAGTCAACTTATAAGTGGTGATTTAAAAATGGAAGAAGTAGGAGAGATGATTAGTGATACTGTCGGCTATGGTACTGCATTTTTCCATCAGGATTATCACCCTTTACCTTCAGTTGGAGATCTTGTCTATATTCAATATTCAGCAACAGAAGACAGCAGACCATCTTCACTAACAGTCGAAAAGTATTTAATAGCTCAATAACGGTTTTTATGTTTGTTCTTTATAGATGAATAAGCTCCACCAAATCCAAAGTATGAGCTGCCAGCTGAGGCAAAGGACTTAGTGATGTATGCGAGACTTGTGATTAATGGGAGTACGGCTATGTTTTTTGATATGTTTCCGGGCTCGCCTTTTGTAGAGGGGAACAATATCAGCTTAGCAGTTATTAGTGAAAACATCGGCGATATTAAATCCTATTTTAAACAACTACAAGAAGGAGGTACGGTTGGTTTAGTATTGCAAGAAACCTTCTGGAGTAAGTGCTACGGTACGTTAACAGATAAATTCGGCATTAAGTGGCAGTTAAGCTACACTGAAGAATCATATTAAATGAGTTAGGCTGGCATCTTCTGTGTTCAGTTTTTTTTGTGCTAGTCGAACGCCCCCTATAAGTCGCAAGTTTACATAGTCTTCTATGCCTAATACTTCCTTCACGTAAACATCCACTTTTTATCAGGGACTGAAAAACCTATTGAAAGTCACGCTAGGAAACAGCAATGACTTCGGACGTTGAAAGCCCTGCTATGAGAAAACCACTCATAGCAGGGCTTTCAAAACGAGGCAACGGCTCCGCACATTACTTAAAGGGCAGTGAAAAAGGGAACCCCCCCTTTTTTCACTGCCCTCTGGTTTTACCTTTTCAGAGGCTTTCTTTTTAAAGTACTTTGTCATGAAACGTAGTAATGATAATAGATTTAATATCTAGTAGCTCGTATAAACCTCCTCCTTAGGACGAATATACCAAAAATGGAAAATGTAATTGACAATGATTATCATTTTAAATAACATGTAAACAGTAGAAACGTTATTGATATTGATTATCATTTTCGTTTTGTGGCAACTAGATATGTATTAAATCAAGGAGTGGGATTGCAATGGAATCTATACTCCTTAAAAAATACTTAGTTGTTGATAATGGTTATCATTATCATTTTAGCGATTCACATAATAAAAGAAAGTGGGGACCTGAATGCAGCAGAATTTAAAAAATCAGCAATTTCTTGATGCACAAGCTAGGCGTGAATCGAATGCTCGTTCTTATCCACGTCGAATTCCAATTGCCATCCGAGAAGCGAATGGCATCTATGTAAAGGATGTGGAAGGAAAAGAATTTATAGATTGCCTAGGTGGAGCAGGGACGTTAGCACTTGGACATAATCATCCCGTCATCATTGAAGCGATTAGAAAGGTTTTGGATGACAAGCTGCCATTACATACATTAGATTTAACAACCCCGATAAAAGAAGAATTTGTTGAAGAATTATTTATGACGTTACCGGAATCATTTGCAAGAAACGCTCGGATTCAATTTTGTGGTCCTTCCGGTTCAGACGCTGTAGAGGCTGCATTAAAGCTTGTGAAAACAGCAACTGGAAAGAGAAGTATGTTGGCCTTTCAAGGCGGCTATCATGGAATGACTCATGGTTCGTTAAGTTTAATGGGGAATTTGGGACCTAAAAAGCTCATTTCAGGTTTAATGCCTGATGTTCATTTTCTACCGTATCCGTATGACTATCGCTGCCCCTTTGGAGTTGGTGGGAAGGAAGGGCATGAAATTGGTCGTACCTATATCGAACAGCTGTTAGATGACCCGGAAAGTGGAATCGTACCTCCAGCAGGAATGATTATGGAAATGGTTCAAGGTGAAGGTGGAGCAATTCCTGCACCAGATTCATGGGTTCAGGAAATGAGGAGGATTACAAAGGAAAAAGACATTCCGCTCATTGTCGATGAAATTCAAACAGGGTTAGGACGAACAGGAAAGCTATTTGCATTTGAGCACTCAGGAGTGATTCCGGATGTTGTCGTCCTTTCTAAGGCTATCGGCGGATCACTGCCTTTAGCAGTTGTTGTTTATCATAAGGATTTAGACACGTGGAATCCTGGTGCACATGCGGGAACGTTCCGTGGTAATCAGATGGCTTTTGCAGCTGGAACAGCAACAATGAAATTTATAAAAGAACAAAGCTTGTCTGAATATGCCGCTGAAATGGGTTCTCGGTTAATGTCTCAGCTGCAAGATATCCAAGCCCAAACAAGCTGCATCGGTGATGTTAGAGGACGTGGACTGATGATAGGAGTTGAAATCGTTCATAAGAAACACGCCGGAAACAGTGTTAGAAATGAATCAGCTTATCCTGAATTAGCACAACGCATTCAACAGGAATGCTTCAAGCGTGGCTTAATCATTGAGCTTGGTGGACGTCATGGTAGTGTTGTTCGATTTTTGCCACCTTTGATTATTAAAGCCGAGGAGATAGATACGGTAAGCCAAATCTTTTTAGATGCCGTTAAGCAAGCTGAAATATCAATTCAAGGGCGTTTAACTCAGGAGGTATAAGGATGAGCAATAATCAATTAGGTCTGCTAGAACCGAGACAAAGGCAAACGAAGAATCTACCGTTTGAACGCTACTTTTTAAACAGGGAAGATGAAAGTATTGACTACTATATGGAAGCAATGAAATGGTCGCAAAATGCTGTTATTGACCATTTTGCTACTTCTAATAAAACATATAGTGGCATCTCTTACGAAGAATGTACGGAGCTTTTTTCTAAAACATTTAATGAGGTTTTGCCTGAGAGTCAATCATCGCTAGAATTATTGTTCAAAAACATTGGTGATACGATTTTGAAGCATTCAATCGTCGTATCAAACCCAACGTGCCTTGCTCATCTTCATTGTCCGCCTTTAAGTGCTGCACTGGCTGCAGAAGTGATGATTAGTGGAACGAATCAATCAATGGATTCATGGGACCAAAGTGCCTCTGCTACCGTCCTTGAAGAGAAGATGGTTAATTGGCTAAGTAAGTTATTTTTTAAAACAAAAGAGTCAGACGGGGTCTTTACAAGTGGAGGGACACAATCTAATTTCATGGGTTTACTTCTGGCTCGTGATCGTTATTTGAAAAGAAGATTAAACTGGGATTCCCAAAAGCAAGGTTTGCCTTTAGAGGCTCGTAAACTGCGAATATTATGCTCAAAGGATGCTCATTTTACTGTTCGTCAATCTGCCTTTTTACTCGGTTTAGGCGAGCAGGCTGTTATTCCGATTGAGACAGATGCGAATCATCGGATATGTGTTGAAAGTCTGGATCGTTGCTTAAGTGAAATTAACGAACAGGGGTTACTGCCATTTGCGTTAGTAGCAACTGCGGGGACAACAGACTTCGGTAGTATCGATCCAATTATCGAGCTAGCTGAGCGCACTAACCGCTATCAAATGTGGCTTCATGTCGATGCTGCTTATGGGGGCGCACTCATCTTGAGTGAGCAACACAAACACAAGTTACGTGGAATCGACCTTGCTGACTCAATCACAGTAGATTTTCATAAGCTGTTTTATCAGCCGATTAGCTGCGGTGCTTTTCTTGTAAAGGAGCAATCGAGCTTTGATTTTATCAAACTAAATGCGGATTATTTAAACCCTGAGGATGACGAGGAGCTAGGTATTCCTAACCTAGTAACAAAATCAATTCAAACGACGAGACGCTTTGATGCATTAAAGCTCTTTATATCCTTTCATGCTTTAGGGAGAAAAGTGTTTGCCGAAATGATTGACTATACGATTGAGTTAGCGCAAAAAACGGCCGACCTGCTTGATGAGGACTCGGATTTCGAAAAGCTAAATGAGCCTGAACTTAATGCAGTCGTATTTCGATATTGTCCACAAGGAACGGAGAAATCAAACGATAAAGAGTGGCTTAATAAACTCAACACGATAATTCGTACGAAACTATTAGAAAATGGGTCTGCTGTATTGGCACGAACCCGAGTTAACGAATCTGTTTACTTGAAATTGACGCTATTAAATCCACGAACAACGGTCGAAGATGTGCGATCAATAGTAAGGCAAATTAAAGCGCTGGAATTAGAAATGCAAAGATAGGAAGGGTGGATAAAATGAATTCGAAACATATTGCTGAACAAGTAACCATTCAAAGCTTTCTCAATTGTTATTTAAGGGAAACCGCGGAGTACTCAGTAAAAGAAAAGAATACGACAAAGCTAGCTGATAAACTTTCAGACCGTCCAGAAATAACGCAACTTATCGATTGCAAACTTGCAAACCAAGGTATGCACCTGTATATTCCACTAAAATATTGGTCGTTAACAGGTAGACATATTTTTTCATTTCCACTTTATTATTCTCTTTCAACAGAAAGCTGCGAGCTATTTGAGCTGGATTATGTGACATTAACGAGTCTTGTGATTAAAGAGTTAAATCTTAAGGCGGGCATGGGCTTTGATAAGACCGGAAGTCAAGATGAGCTAATGATGCGTGTGATTTTAAGCTGCCAAAACATTGAACGATTTATCCAAGCACGAAAAGAAGATTGTGAGCGTCTCTATGGTCTAGATTTAAGTTTTATAGAAGCTGAGCAAGCACTACTACTTGGTCATCTTCTCCACCCGACCCCAAAAAGTCGTCAAGGTATATCAGAACTAGATGCGCCATTTTATTCACCAGAGCTAAAGGGGCAGTTTCAATTACATTATTTCCGTGTACATACGTCAATCGTTGAACAAGGATCGGCGTTAGATGAGACTGCTATCCAGCTTGTAAAGAACCAGCTAAAAGCAGATCCTAAAGTTTCAAGCGAATTTAAAATGAAATATTGTCATGATGATGAATATGCTCTTTTACCAATCCACCCTTGGCAGGCGGAGTTCCTGATGCGTAAACCAAACGTACAAGCACTCATGAAATCTGGCTTAATCGAAACAATCGGAAAACTAGGACGCGCATTCTATCCAACGTCTTCTGTTCGAACAGTTTATCATCCGGAAGAAAAATATATGTTCAAATTCTCGTTAAATGTAAAAATTACGAATTCAGTTCGTGCTAATAAAAAAATGGAGCTTGAGCGAGGGGTAGAAGTTAAAAAACTATTGGATGGCAAGATTGGAAGCGATTTGAGAAAGAAGCATCCGAATTTTCAGGTTATATGTGATCCAGCCTTTTTAACTGTGAATCTTGAGGGTGAAAAAGAATCGGGCTTTGAAGTGATTTTAAGAGAAAACCCGTTCTATTTAGAGCATGCTAATGATGCAACGCCAATTGCTTCGCTATGCCAGGATTCTATTAATGGGCATACATCAAGGCTAGCAGAGATTATCACGTTTTTAGCTGAAAAGGAAGGACGAACAACGGAGGACGTGAGCTTGGAGTGGTTCAGTCGCTATTTAGAAATTTCGTTGCAGCCGATCTTCTGGCTTTTCTTAACGTACGGAATTGCTCTTGAAGCTCATCAGCAAAATAGCGTGATTCAGCTAAAAGATGGCTATCCTAGTAAGTTTTATTATCGAGATAATCAAGGCTATTATTATAGCCAATCCTATCATGAGCAGCTTAACCAGCTATTACCTGGTATTAGTGAGAAGAGCCATACCGTGTGTTCAGATGCCATTGCAGATGAGCGTTTACGTTATTACTTTTACTACAATCATTTGCTTGGCTTAGTGAATGCATTTGGGGTAGCAAAGCTTATTGATGAAAGAATGCTGCTAGAGGAACTCAAGGATATAATCTCGCAAATGGAGGTTCCAGAGTCAAGTCCTTCAAACCTCGTTAAAAGTCTATTAACATACGAAAAGCTACCTTGCAAGGCTAATTTACTAACTCGTTTTCATGATATGGATGAGCTAACGGGTTCACTTGAGACGCAATCGGTCTATGTTGAGATTGATAATCCTTTAGTACAAAAGGAGCTGATGACGAGTGAAGCTTTTTGATAAAGAAATAGGCTATGAGCTCTCCTTTCGTGAAGTCGAGCTTGAGGAAGATTTACAAAGGCTGCATCAGTGGCATCATCAAGCGCATGTGATTCCATTTTGGAAGCAAAATTTTTCTCTACCAGAATACAAGGCGCATTTAATAAAGCTATTACAGGATAAGCACCAAACTCTCTATATAGGACATGTGAATGGTGAACCGATGAGCTATTGGGAGTGTTACTGGGCGAAAGATGACATTTTGGCAAATTACTATGATGCCAAAAGCGATGACCAAGGGATTCACCTATTGTTTGGACCTGAAGCATTTTTAGGGAGAGGGCTGGCTCTGCCGTTCCTTAGAGCAATGTCTGCCATTCTTTTTAATCATGAGGCAACAACAAAACTAGTTGCGGAGCCGGATGTTCGCAATGAGAAGATGATTCATATTTTTGAGAAATGTGGATTTAAACGACAAAAGGAAATTGAGTTACCAGATAAGCGAGGGTTACTTATGTTTTGTGAGCGTGAGGCATTTTTTAGGAGGTGGAAGGATGTCAAATCCATTCAAAAATACGATGTATGATGTAATCGGCATCGGCATCGGTCCGTTTAATCTAGGTTTAGCCGCTTTAACAGAAGAAATGAAGGACGTGAAGTCACTATTTTTTGACCAGAAGCCATATTTTGAGTGGCATGGGGGGCTTCTAATTGATGAGACAACGCTTCAAGTACCATTTTTAGCGGATGCTGTGACAATGGCTGATCCGAAAAGCCGGTTTAGTTTTCTAAATTATTTATATGAGCATAACCGCTTGTATAAGTTTTACTTTCTTGAACGGTTTCATATTCCAAGAAGAGAATATAACCATTATTGCCAATGGATTTCTAAACAAGTAACAAATTGTTGCTTTGGAAAGCGTGTAACAGCGGTGCAATGGTCTGCTGATTTTAGTGAAGTAAGTTGGTTTGAAGGAGAATTAGCTGATGATAATGGTTATTTCAAAATAGAAACAACCGATATCGAAACAGGGATGGTTAATTACTATTATTCGCGTCATCTTGTTATTGGTGTCGGTAGTGTTCCTTATATTCCAGATAGTATGTCCCATCAGTCTGGAGAAGGTATGTTTCATTCGGCCCAATTTTTACAAAATCGTGAGCGGTTACGTAAGGCGGATTCGATTACCGTAGTAGGCTCAGGGCAAAGTGCAGCGGAGGTGTTCCTTGAACTCGTAAAGGAACAGCATCTTTATGGCTATCAACTGGATTGGTTTACACGCTCAAAGGGCTTCTTTCCAATGGAATACTCGAAGCTTGGGTTGGAGCATTTTTCTCCAGATTATACGAAGTACTTTTATCAATTACCCCAGGAAAAAAAGGATGAACAGCTACCGAAACAGGATCTCTTATATAAAGGAATTAGTGCAGCGACTATTGCCGATATATACGATGTTCTTTATGAATATTCCGTCGGAGGTGCACATCCCCCTGTACGTTTACTTGCCAAAACAGAAGTGGTCAATGTCACAGAAACGGAGCAAGGCACATATCAGTTGGTATGTAATCAATGGGAGCAAGAGCAGACCTTTAGCCATGAAAGTGAGATTGTTATAGCTGCAACTGGCTATCAACACCCAATTCCAGGCTTTGTTTCGAACCTGAAACAGCTAATAGCGTGGGATGAAAAAGGAAGATATATTGTTGAGGAAAACTATCAGCTTAAGTTAACAAAAGAAATAGCCAATCAAGTTTTTATTCAAAATGGTGAGATGCACACCCATGGGGTCGGGGCACCTGACTTGGGGTTAGGTGCATACCGCAACTCAATGATCATAAATCAACTTTGTAACAAGGAAGTCTATCCAGTGCGGAATCGCCACGTATTCCAGCAATTTGGAGTTTAATTTGATGTCCGATAAATCGATTCAGACAGTGTTATTTCTATTAATTTTCTATTTCGTCTATGCCGATGTTGCACTGTCACCTTTTTATCCTCAGTTCTTTGAAAAGGTATTTGGTATTACAGATTTAAGCTATACAGCTTTTTATATCTTTATCGCTAGGCTAACAGTTGTTATAGCGGTTCCGATATGGGGGATTCTTTCTCACTATTTCGAAGTCAGGCACTTGTTGTATGCGGGACAATGGATTTCAGCTGTAATGCTAGTTGCAATGGCTGAATCAGAACATGCACAGCAATTTTTATTATTTACAGTCTTATTGCTTATTGGAAAAAGTAGCTTTTTTCTTATTTATCCGTTGTTAATTGAACTGAATGGGCAGGAAAAACGCTCCAACGTTGTAGGTGTGTACCATACAATCTTTCACGGCGCGATTATTCTAGGAACGTTATCAGGAGCATGGATAATCAGACTTGAACAGCCTTTGCTTTTATTTTATGGATTGGCCTTCGTCGAGGTGATTCTTTGGCTATTTAGTTCTCTTGTCTTAAGAAAGCTCTCATCTAAAAAAAGAGCTGTGTTAAATAAATCCACCGTTCCTTCAACTAAACAACAAGTTCGCTTTTTGGCTGCAATTGGGGTTATTGTTTTTGCCTTTCATACAGCGAACAATATGATTCGTCCCTATTTTGCAACGTATACGATAACTGATTTTCAGCTTTCGGTCGGTGAAAGCAGTATTTTGTTTATGATTCCGAGTGTGATGGCTATCATCGCCTACCCGGTGATACGAAAAGTAGGTTTCTCGGAAAAATTACGATTCGTTTTTTTCGTCACTTTAGCTGTGTTAGCGATCAGTCTTACGTTACAGGGCTTAGCTACAAGCTTACTGGTTTTATGCATTAGCAGAGTCGTTTACGGATTCTTTTTAGCACTTGCACAATCGGCACTAGAGCTTTACCTATTTCATAAAAGTAAAAATCAGTTATCCGTGAACTATACGATTGCATCATCGTTTCAAAATGCAGGCTTACTAGTTGCGCCATTGCTTGCATCATCATCGGTTCATTCATACAGCTTAGGAGCTCCCTTAGTGTTTGCGGGAGTGATAAGTGCCGTGACTTTGCTTGTCGCACGTTTCACTGTTTTTCATCATAGTAAGAGACAGAATCAAGATCTCAACAAAAGAGCGGTGTAATTTTATAATTGGGAGAGTGTAATTATGGAAAAGTTACAGGAAATCTTACAGCTTGAGTGTTGGAATGAAGTCAGCTTGAAGCTATTAACAAAAATGATTTCAGAATTTATGTATGAAGAGATTATTCACCCTACGATGATCGAGGAAAAAGCGGAACGTACTGTTTATCAACTTTTACTAAATGAAGGAGAGGAAGAGGTTTGCTATCAATTTGAAGGGAAAAAAAGGTTGATGGATAGCTATCGTATTTATCCAGATACGATTCGCTGCAAGAGAAATGGCGAATGGAAACAAGCTTATAATCCACTTCAATTTATACTCGATATTCAGAAAACAGTTGGGATGAACCCCGTAACGACTGGACATCTCATGAAGGAATACAATAATACGTTAGTAGCCGATGCCCATATTTTAAAGAAAAAACAAACGCAATGTGTTGAGCAGCTACTTGATTTGGATTATGGAGAATTAGAGGGTGAGATGGAGGGGCATCCATGGATTACATACAATAAAGGGAGAATTGGGTTTGATTATCAGGATTATCTTTCTTATGCACCGGAACAAAAAAAGAAGGTGAAGCTTTTTTGGGTAGCCGTTCATAAGGATTACGCAACTTTTCATTCCGTTTCTGAATTAGACTACGAGACCTTTATTGAGGCTGAATTAGGGTATGAGGTGTTCGGATATTTTATTGAGCAGTTAAGAAGAGCACAGGTAGAGCCTTCAGCTTATTTCTTTTTACCCGTGCATGAATGGCAGTGGAGTAATAGCATTATACAATATTTCCCGGAGGATATCGCGCGAAAAATGATCGTCCCTCTTGGAGAAGGAAAGGATGACTACTTACCGCAGCAGTCAATTCGTACGTTTGTTAACACAAGTGATAAAAACAAACATCACGTTAAATTACCGATGAGTATTTTAAATACGTTAGTATACCGAGGCCTTCCAGGCGAACGAACGGTGGTTGCGCCGATTATTACCAACTATATTCAAAACATTCGTAATCAGGATTCCTTCTTACGAGATGAGTGCCGGATGATCCTGCCAGGGGAAGTGGCAAGTATAAATTATGAGCATCCTTATTACTCAAAATTAGCAGGAGCACCTTATCAATATCTTGAGATGTTAGGGAGTATTTGGCGTGAGAGCATTTATTCATTTTTAGAGGAAGGAGAACAACCAATTACATTAGCTTCTCTTCTTTATGTCGACAGTGCAGGTAAACCATATGTGGCCGCATTAATTGAACGCTCCAGTTTAACAGTTGAGAAGTGGATCGAGAAGCTTTTTAACATCATATTACCACCACTATTACACTATCTTTATAAATATGGCACGGTGTTTTCGCCACATGGACAAAATACCGTTCTAGTGTTAAAGAATGATGTACCACATCGTTTAGCGATGAAGGACTTTGTTGATGATGTGAATGTTAGCGAAGAGCCATTACCAGAGTTACAATGTTTACCTGAGGAACTTAAGCCTGTGCTCCGGAGTGAAGGTGCAGAGGGACTATGTCAGTTTATTTTTACAGGGCTATTTATTTGTCATTTTCGTTATTTGTCAGATATTTTGGATACTTATTATAACTATGAAGAGGAAAAGTTTTGGTTGTTATTGAGAGAAACAATCCTACAGTACCAAAGTCGGTTTCCTGAACTAAAAGAGAGATTTCTTTTGTTTGATTTACTTAAACCAGCATATACAAAGCTATGCTTAAACCGGAACAGAATGCTCGATTATGGCTATGAGGATGACGATGATCGTCCACATGCATCTGAATTTGGAAATGTTCAAAATCCGTTGCATTTCATATCTAAGAAGGTAAACGTTTAAAAAAGAACTAGGGGATGTCCAAAAAGGGTAAGAATGAAGGCCACTGAGAAACCCACTCATAGCGAGGCCACTGAAAAACTACTTCTTGTAACTCAAAGAAGAAGTAATGGCTTCGCACGTTGCGCGCCCTGCTTTGAGAAAACCACTCAAAGCAGGGCTTTCAAAACTAGGCAACGGCTCCGCACATTACTTAAAGGGACATCCCCTTTCAACGATTAACTGCTTTGGATTTTTAACAACATTGCTTCAATTTTAGGACGGTCAAGATTTTCTCCGATAAAAACGAGCGTGGTTGGAGCGTTAGTTTTGCAGCGCTCGAACATCGGGAGACCGTAAGAATAATTAAAAAGAAAAAGACCAGGAGTTTCTGTAAGCTTAAGAAAACCTTTGACTCTATATAATTGTCCTGAAAATGTGTTTAATCCCTTTTCGAATTCAATTCGGTCAATCGGTGCGCTTAACGTATAGGAGAAGGTTTCTAAGTGTAAGTGAACATGATCCTCTTTATTTTGCTCTGCTGAACGGTTCTCAATTGAAATCGCCTGACTAGACAAGATGATTTTTGGATCGATACTTGCATAAGTGGACGGAAAAATATGTCCGTTTTGGTTAATCTCTCTTATCCTAGTTAGTAACGAGTCTGCTTCCCCTTCTTCAATCGTATCTAGTTTATTTAAAATAATGATATTCGCATATTTTATTTGCTCCTGTAAAAGCTTTTTTAATTTTATGCTCATCCTTCCATCACGCCACTGCTGAGCATTTACTAACGTGATAATCCCTTTTATCTCTATCGTATTAATTAATAAAGGGTGGGTGCATGCGTCGACCACTTCAATTAAATGAGCTGCACCGGTTGATTCAATATAAATAGCATCAAGTTCATACTCCTCGGTTAATGCTTTCAATTGTAGACTTAAGTCTCCTTGCAAATGACAGCAAATGCAACCATTTAAAAGTTCTTTTAAAGGAACGTCACTCGGAATCGCCTCTGAATCTATACTTACTTGTCCCATTTCATTCATAATAACGCCGACATGTCTTCCTTGCTGCTTCTCAAACTCTAATAATTTTGCTAGTAAAGTACTTTTCCCACTTCCTAGAAAACCGCTTAAAATAAAAATATCTGTCTTCAAAAAATCACCTACCCTTTATGAGTTATAAACGTAATGGTTTCGATTTAAACTTTTATTATTTTAATTGAAATGATGAGATGTAGCAAATGAAGAACTGCGATGTTGTTGACATGAGAAAGAAAATTAGGATACACTTATCTCGGATTCGAGATAAAATTCCGGAGTAAGGCCGGAAGTAAATAGCAAAAAAACGCAAATAATAATAAATAGAAGCAGTTTTTGACTAGAGCCCGGTGAATAGTAAAGAGATATAGTTAGAAAAACAGGGATGTATTTGATTTTTCGATTAGTTAATAGAGCGGATTAGGAGGAATTAGCATGAATGAATTAAAAGGAATCCACCACGTAACAGCGATAACTAGTAGTGCAGAAAAGAACTATGAGTTTTTTACTTATGTTTTAGGCATGCGGCTAGTGAAGAAAACGGTGAACCAGGACGATATTCAAACGTATCATTTATTTTTTGCAGATGATACAGGTAGTCCAGGCACTGATATGACGTTCTTTGACTTCCCGGGGATTCCAAAAGGAGAACATGGAACAAATGAAATTTCAAAAACCTCCTTTCGTGTGCCGAGTGATGAGGCGTTAGCGTATTGGGTAGAACGGTTTGAACGTTTAGAAGTGAAACATGAAGGAATCAAAGAGCAATTTGGAAAAAAGACGTTATCGTTTGTCGATTTTGATGACCAGCAGTACCAACTGATTTCGGATGAAAAGAATCAAGGTGTCGCATCGGGGACACCGTGGCAAAAAGGACCGATCCCGATTGAGTATGCGATTACGGGTTTAGGACCGATTTTCATTCGAATTGCTGAATTTGATTATTTTAAAGAAATGCTTGAAAAGGTATTGCTTTTTAAAGAGGTGGCAAAAGAAGGCTCATTCCATTTGTTTGAGGTCGGTAAAGGAGGAAATGGAGCTCAAGTCATCGTTGAACATAATGTGATTCTTCCTTACGCTCGTCAAGGCTTCGGAACGGTACACCATGCCGCGTTTCGTGTAGAGGATCGAGCCGTATTAGAAGAGTGGATCGAACGTCTACCACGTTTCGGTTTCCAAACATCAGGGTATGTAGATCGCTATTTCTTTGAGTCACTATACGCAAGAGTGGCTCCGCAAATTTTATTTGAGTTTGCTACAGATGGTCCTGGATTCATGGGGGATGAGCCTTATGAGACATTAGGTGAAAAGCTATCGTTACCGCCATTTTTGGAAGAAAAGCGTGAAGAAATTGAAAGTTCCGTACGTCCTATCGATACGGTAAGAAGTACAAAAGAGTTTACGAAGGAATAGTAAGTGCTGTAAGAGTTGGGGAACGTGCCTCAACTCTTTTAACTGTGTGGATATTGTCGCCCTGGTTCTTATGAGCGTGCAGCTACTTAATCGCTTTATTCATTTTCCAAGCTGGAATCAAAGAATGAAACTGAAAGAAATAGCTCATGATCATATGGAATACTGTGTAAATGACTAAGGTGAGAAGATAGGTTGTAAACCAAATGGTGATAGGTTGATTCAAGAATAGGAAAAGCAAAAACATACCAACGGGAAACGGGACGAGAATGATTAACCACATTGGTGCTTTAAGCTTTTCCGTTAGGGAACCTAATGAAACAACAGCAAAGCCGATGATAAGGGCTTGCCAAATAGCTAAGTCTTTACCGATGAGTAAACCACCGAAAAAATAAGAAAAACCAGTTAAAGAAATGGCGAGAAGAAAATTAATAAAATAGTTCAATCGTGTGCCTCCATCGATCTTTATTAAGGGTATTTTACCATTAAATGATAGATTTGTATGTAATAACAACTGAGTCAATCGTTAACGCCTTGACAAAACGTTTCTTTCCTTGTTACCCTAAAAAATGTAAACTTTATAAACCTCGTTAGGTGAGGCTCCTGTGCTGGAGATACGCTGCTGCCCAAAAATGTCCAAAGACGCCAATGGGTCAACAGAAACCATCGACATAAGGTGGTTTTTAATGTAGCTGGCTTTGTCCTATGCCGCACAGTGCTAAAGCTCTACGAATGGAGGTAGTAGGATTAGTAGTGTTGCGCTCTTTTTTCGTGACGACTTATTTCCGTATGTGTAAACATCTTCATTCGTAGAAGGTGTTTTTTTTATTTTTTAAGTGATGGAGGTGATGTGGGATGGATAGTAGTCCTGAACCTAGCTCGGTAGCGAATGTTTATATTCAAATTAACAACAAGATCAACCATAGGAATCCATTCCACATCATTCGAATGGGTTCCTGCTGAGGAGGAATTCAGATGGTGAGATTAACAGAACAAACACGAGAAGAATACAAAAATCAAATACTTCATGCATTAAATACAAAGAAGAAAGACTATTTTCGTAAAAGCTTTTTAGAGTTGCATCCAACGGACCAAGCGGAAATTTTCCTAGATTTAGAACAAGAAAAGCAAAACCGAATCTATGATTTTTTATTACCAGCCGAGTTCGCAGAGGTTTTCCAGTCCGTTGACGTAGAAGCTCAAATGGAGTGTATGCTGGAATTAGATGAACAGTATGCAGCGAAAATGTTTAATGAAATGTATACCGACGATGTCGCTGACTTTCTTTCTAAAATTGGTAAGGAGAAAGCAGAGAAAATATTAGCGTCCATGGACCGAGTTGGAGCTAATAATGTTAAGGAGTTATTAGCATATCCGCCAGCAACTGCAGGTGCGATTATGACGAAAGAATTTATTGCGATCAAGGCTTCTAGCACAACAATGAAGGTTCTAGAGCAACTAAGAGAAGAAGGCCCCGATGCGGAAACGATTTATTACCTTTACGTCATAGATGACAATGATACACTTGTTGGCGTTGTTTCGATCCGAGACTTAATTACAGCACCAGCAAGTGAAAAAATTGAAGAGATTATGAGTACAAGAATCGTTTCTGTCTCTGTTGCCGATGACCAAGAAAAAGTAGCCAATGTGATAAAAAAATATGACTTTCTAGCCGTACCGGTCGTGAAGGAGGATGGGGTTCTGATTGGAATCGTCACGGTTGATGATATTATGGACGTTGTTGAGGAAGAAACTGATGAAGATTTCGGTGAGATTTCCGCGGCAAGAGGTTCATTAGATGCTAATGTTTCCTCTTTTGCAGCAGCGAAAAAACGCGCACCCTGGATTATGATGTTAATGGTATTGGGGCTAGTCACAGCAGAGGTGATTGGTCAATTTGAGGAAACATTAGAAAAAGTGATTTTACTTTCCGTATTTATTCCACTCATAATGGATTCAGCTGGAAACACAGGTACACAAGCACTTGCTGTTGTCGTTCGTGGCTTAGCAGTTGGGCCAGTGAATCGCGCCACGGTTACTAAAATGCTTAAACGTGAATTTGGGACTGGGATGATGCTCGGACTCATATGTATGCTCACATTAGTTGCGATCGTTCCATTTTTATATCCTAATGGTGGAATCCTGTTAGCAGGAATTGTTGGGGTTTCCTTGTTTTTAACGTTAAGCTTCTCAACGATGGTCGGTGCGACAATCCCATTAATCATCGACAAATTAAAAATCGATCCAGCGGTAGCCTCTGGTCCATTTATTACTACGATAAATGACATTATGGGGTTGCTCATTTATTTCACGATTGCCAGTGCATTACTACAATATTTACCACAATAAGTTTAACGAAAAGGGATTGTCTTTCGAGACAGTCGCTTTTTGTTTTGCCTTGGTTTACAAACATGACACGGATAATATCATATGAGGTGGATTTCTATGTTATGGAGGTGGTAGAAGTGGGAGGGACCGGATGGAACGTTGGGATGTTTTTAAATTGATATTAAATGGGTTACAAGGTTAGAGCTTGATGCAATGTTCTAAGAGAATAAGCTCGTACCAGCTCTAGGTTTAATAAGATTTTCAATTGAAGGATGATCACTGATATGTAAAGCGGAGCCTTTTCAATATATGATGTTTAAAAATGAAACCGACATTAACCAGATTGTTAAGGCTCTCGTTTACACCTCATAATGTAGTAAGCTTGTGGAGATTCAATATGAACCGGTGCTATTTAGTGACTGGTTCCTGAGTGAAACACTTGGAAATAGTGAGTAATCGGCATATCTATGTTTCTTTTATTAGCACTGAGTTTTTTTATGAATTTGATAAACTCAATGTACTCGTCTGCCGTCATATCTGTTTTGAGGGCTTCTGTCACAATATGCTCCCAAACAGAGTCATTCATTTTGGGTGAACTATCAGAATTTAATGTACCTCTGTTTCCAACCATATTATCATCACCTTTTTTGTTGTTTTATAATCGAATCCACTACCTATACGTGCCTCGTCTTTTTTTTAGGGGGGGAAGAAAAAATAATCTTAAAAAAGGTTATCCCATCTAAACAACCATTAATTGTCCTGATTCAATCCATACAAGGGAATTGCGAAACCTATTTTGACTTAATACAGCAACATGAAGAGGGAATCGTGATTAAGAGACCAAACTCCATTTATCGGGTCGACAAACGCTCCACCAATAACGACTGGAATAAAATATTAATTACAAGTAATGTTAAATATAGAAACCTAACCAGTAACGGCAAATTGCGAAGTCCCTCATTTGTGAATTGGATTAAGTTGTAGAAAAAAAGCTGCCTATAATAATTCATGCAGCTTTTTTTCTATATCACTATGATAATTTACAGAGCGAGTATGACATCTCAAACGACTTCCCTCAAACGGCGTATAGAGGGTATATCAATGCCAGGATGGGTTTCAGACAAAAGGATTAGGTCAAGACCGTTCCACATACTGTTTAAGTTTTTAATATGAAAATAGTACATTAGTACATTATTAATGAAATGAAATGGTATAATAAGGTAGTAAATACATATAAAAAGGGGATTACTAGGATGAAATTAAAGCTTTATATTTTCACCATATTGACTTTGCTGTTACTTGTGCCTGGATATCAGCCTTCAGCAGAAGAAAGAATGACAATCGTTATTAACGGGGGAATGAACGATAATGGACGTGTGCTTGTTCCAATGCGTGCGATCTTTGAAGAACTGGGAGCAACGGTAACCTGGAATCAGCAAGCCAAAACGGTGAAAGCGACGAAAGGCGATAATAACATTCAACTAACAATTGGTTCTCGTAACGTTCTAGTGAATGGAGTTCAAAAATCTATTGATACTACTCCGATTGTAAGAAATGGAACTACGTTAGTTCCATTACGATTCATTTCTGAATCTCTTGGAGAGTCTGTTAAATGGGAAAAATCAACTAGACAAGCTGTTGTTGAAAGTCAGGATAAGCTTTTACGTATTACTATACAAACAAACCCAAACCGTTTAGTTTCACCGGACTTTTTAAAGGCAGCATCACATGGTATCCTACAAGGATGTAATTTAATGCTAGATCAAGGTGTAACAGCTGGTGATATTCGCAAATATATCGGAGGACCCCAAAGTGAATATTGGTTTGGTGGTGCCTATTATTACGGTTATGAAAATTGCGGATATGGTTTAGAAGATGATTATAATCAAGACGATCTATTAATTGCTATGGAATTATTTAATCCTAATGCTACTAATGAAACGCCAACCGTAATAAAACAAACACTTGGACAGCCGGTTAGTGAGGGATGGTCTGAGCTGGATGATGACTATTACATGTATTATCCGGCAGGGGATTATGATATTTTTATGTTTTTTAACAGTCCCTATCAGCCTTTTTACCGCATACTACTTAAATAAAACGATAATAACCTTTTAAAAAGGGTTAAGCGGGATAAAAACCTATGTTATCTCCGTTTTTGGATAATAAAGTAAACTAATTAGGATAAAATCAGCCTTTTTTAAATGAAAAAGCAAAGAGAGCAATTTACAACAATGAACGGCTGGAACCAATAAATAACATGATTTATTAAAATACGACAACTTAACATCGTCATTTTGGTAGTTAGACCAAAGCCAAGAACCAATTAGATTTGGACGATTGATAAGCAAAGATCCACCATAGCGAAAAGCTGTCAGCTGCTATGGTGGATTTATTTATGTTTTAAATGGCACTTTTTAAATTTTTTCCCCGCCCCGCAAAAACAGGGTTGGTTTCGTTCAAGGGTTACTTTCACGTCTTTTATAGCGTTGGCCATAAATGTATTGGCTGCGTCTTCGTGTGATGAAAGCCACTCATCTACTGTTATCCCTCGTTCATTTGCGTATCGTTCAGCATAGGTATTAACAATTTCCTCCGTTTCACGCCATCCATACATTTCAACAATTGCAGGTAAGTTATCGCCAACGACAATAAATTCGTTATTCCCAATGGAATAATTATGGATAGGGATCAGGGATCACAGAGGTGATAGAGAAGGTTGAGATTAGGTGAGTGAAAAGAGGAACTGTTAGCGAAACGATCTGTTAATTTTTCCAATAGATAAATCCAAGCTGATATAAGAAATTTTTAAAAGGTAAAAGTAATTACTGTTTTGTCATCTGAATTGAATATTAGTTTTGAAATAAAGGAGATTTTGTTGGACAACGCGGCATGTAGAACTGTTTTTTAATCATTTTACAATTAGCTATTTATACCTATTTATAAAAGGAAAGGACAAAAAAGACATTTTTACAATAAAAGACAATTGCAAAAATGTCTTTTTGTTTTATTTGTAGTTAAAATGGCATAATTACATTTTTCTAATTAGGTAAATTAAACGTAAAGTATTTGTTAATTATTAGTATTTTATGAAAAATATGTTGATGCAAGGTTGGTTAGAAGTATAATATTTTATTTGAAATGAATTTTCATAAGGAGGTGATAAAAACCAATGAAGCTTTACTACAAAATTAGGTCGTTTGTTGCTATATCTTGGTCAAAGCTGTTTCCAAGGTCATACCAGAGGTTTACTTTAAGTAATACAAAAGAGCACCAAAATTATAACGGTGTTACATTACAAAAACCGATAAATAACTGCAAGGTAGCCCTTATTACAAGTGCGGGTGTTCATTTAGCAACAGATAAACCTTTTAATGTCGAAACACTAGAAGGGGATTACTCATATCGAGTCATACCATCAACAACAGCGCATAATCAGTTGTCCGTTACACATATCTACTATGACACTCGGCACTCAAAAGCTGATGTTTCGATCGTTTTCCCATTAGAACAACTAAAATCATTAGAAGGAACCAGGATAAAGGAAGTGTCGAATTTTAATATTGGTTTAAATGGTGGGACACTCAACCATAAGCCTCATGAAGAAATTACGGCCCCTAAGGTTGCAGAAATTTTAAAAACAGATCAAGTTGATTTAGCTATTTTAGTACCTGGTTGAGGTGAATGTCATAATGTACTCGGGCTGTATGCTCGGGCTTTAGAAGAATCAAAGGTTGCTACAGTTATGATTACCCTCATACCTGGAATCGTAGAAAAGGCAAAAATTCCAAGAAGTCTCCAAGTGCCGTTTAGATTAGGTCGTCCATGTGGAGAGCCTTTTGACATGGAAACAAGAATCCATGTTTTGAATCAACTATTAGAAGTCGCTAAACAGCCACCTGGAACCAACACTTTATATCAAGAACCTGCAAAAGAGGATAGGGGTGTTACATAGTCCATGTACGACGTAATTGTAATAGGAGCAGGGCAAGCTGGTATTGTGACAGGATACTACTTAAGGAAGTTGGATAAGCATTTTTTGATTTTAGATAAAAATAAGGAGATAGGCGACTCATGGGCAAAGCGTTATGACTCGCTTACACTTTTTACCCCACGAGCATATAGTTCCCTCCCCGAAATATCTTTACCAGGTGATAAAGATGGTTACCCAAACAAAGATGAAATAGCAAACTATTTGAAAAATTATGTAGAGACATTTTCTTTACCAGTATTAATGAAAACAGAAGTGCTTTCTGTAAGACAAGTCAAAATGAATCAATTTATGGTTGTGACAAATAAGGGTGAATATCTTTCAAGAAACATTGTCATTGCTACTGGACCTTTTCAAAAACCATCTATCCCAGACATTCAAACTAAACTTTCCAAAGAAGTAGTGCAACTACATTCAGACGAATATAAAAATTCAACACAATTAAAGCCTGGAAAAACATTAATTGTCGGGGCTGGAAATTCAGGTGTACAAATTGCAACTGAGCTTTGTGAGGAGTTCGACGTATATTTATCTGTGGGTAAAAAAAATAAGAATCTACCTCATAAAATATTTAATAAAAGTATCTTTTGGTGGTTTGATGTTTTGGGACTTTCAAAAGCGACCGTAAAAAGTCCGATTGGAAAGGTTCTAAAGAGAAATGATCCTATTATTGGTAAGGAATATAAACCATATGTGAAATCTGGGAAAATAAAATTGAAGAGAAGACTTAAGAGTTTTTCCGATAATCGAGCCATATTCGAAAATGGGGAAGAGTGTATCGCTGATAATGTTATATGGGCAACTGGTTTTGAATTTGATTATTCATGGCTTCATGTAAAAAATATTCTAGACAAAAACAATAAACCGATACATGAAAGGGGATGCACGAAGGTCCCTGGGATTTATTTTGTTGGATTACCTTGGCAACATACGAGAGGCTCTGCACTAATAACTGGTGTTAGTCAAGATGCTGAATATATAACGAGAGTAATGAGGTGAAAATATGAATGAAGAGATTTTAATTGAAAAAATAAGGGATATCCTTACAGCATACACACCATTGAAACGAGAAGATATACAACTAGATAGTCATTTGACAGATGAATTAAATCTTGATTCCGCAGACCTTCTGGAGTTAGTGATGACCGCTGAGGAGGAATTTAAGATTCGAATTGACGATTCCGTATTTGAACATGTTAAAACGATTCGACAAATCATAACGACAATCAAAGAAGCACAGATTGCTTAATAAAAACATGGAGGAGGAATTATAAATGAATTTCGTTGAGAATTTAAATGAGTTAGGATTATCACCAGTTAATACACTTATAGGGAGTGCGTCTGAATTGTATCAACTTCCTTATGAAATAGCTTGTAAATTTAAAGGAGAAGTAATCGCAGAAAATTTTAAAATGCATTATAAAAAAAATGACTTTTACCGTGATGCATGTGAAAAGAAAGGTGTGTCCCCGGAAGAGGTTAATGGCTTTAACGATTTACACAAGATTCCTTTAATTCCTGTCGGGACTTTTAAACAGTGTGACTCTCACCTCTTATTAACCTCAAAGATGAATGAAATAGAATTTGAAATGAGAAGCACCGGAACAAGCGGGATTCCTAGTGTCTCTAGAAGAGACTTCAAGACGATGGATAATGCTACTGATGGAATTATAAAAATGTACCGTGAATTTTTCAAGATTTCAAGAGGAATGGGATTATTTTTATTTCCACCAACAGAAGAAATGCCTGAAATGGGAATGGTAAAAGTATTAAACGTCTTTGCTGGATTATTCGATGGTAGTGTTAATCTTGTTAAAAAGGTCTCATTTAATCCCCAAGAAGCAGTAGAACGTTTGACTAGCTGGGAAGGCATGCATACACGTCATATTGTAGGACCACCATTCTTAATTCATCGTTTATTAAAATATTTAATGGATAACGATCTAAAGTTGAGTTTAGATAATAATAGTTTCATTGTTACGTTAGGGGGCTGGAAAAGGTTCACTGGCCAGCAGATTTCTCGTGAAGAATTTAATCGTAGATGTGAAGAATTTCTTGGAGTTAAGCAAGAAAATGTCCGTGATATGTATGGATTGGTGGAGACGAATATGTTAGGCATTGAATGTAATCACCACAAAAAGCATATTCCGCCTTGGATTCATATTTCAATTCGAAATCCAAAAAATGTGCTGGAAGAAGTAAAGCCGGGAGAAAGAGGGGTTATCGCTATTTATGATGCAACCTCAACATCGTATCCAGGATTTATTCTGACAGAAGATGTTGGTTACATTTATAGCGATCATCACTGTTCGTGTGGACGTACTGGTCAAATGCTTCACTATATTTCTAGGTTACCAGGAGTGGAAGTTGGGTGCTGTGCAATTAATCTAGAAAAGTATATTGAAGAGAATGAACAAAGAATTGCAGAAAAGGCAGGAGAGATGGAGCATGTATAATGATAAGATATGCGATCATTTCATGAATCCACGGAATATTGGTGTGCTCGAGAACCCGAAATATGTAGTTGAGGTAGGTAACCCCATTTGTGGAGATACCGTTCACCTTTATCTAGATGTTGAAAATGATAAAGTGACAAACATTCGTTTTCAAGCATATGGATGTACAGGTTCTATTGCGACAGCCAGTATAATGACAGAAATCATAAAAGGAACAACCTTTGAAGATATAGGTAAGTACGAGAGAGAAGACGTCAAAGTTTTGCTTGGAGAACTAGAGCCTGCACATCAGCATTGTGTGGATATTGGTTTGAATATATTACGTTATTGTTCAGAGCCTTGGAAGAACATTAGAATACACAGAGAATACTTGGTAGAAGAGGGTGAGAGCAATGTGTAGAGTTGCTTACCTGGATAATAATGCTACTACTCCGATGCATGAGAAAGTCTTGCTGAAAATGTTACCTTTTTTAAAGGATTCCTATGGGAATCCTTCAGCACTATATGATTTAGGAAAGCAAGCTAATTTAGCCATACAAGCTGCAAGGAAAGAAGTCGCTTCCCTTATTAACTCAAAAGATAATAAAATTATCTTTACTTCGGGCGGTTCAGAAGCGAACTCAACAATTATAATGGGATACTGCCTCCGAAAAGCACCAAAAGCAGGGCATATTATTACAACTTCGATTGAACATCCAGCTATTTTAAAAGCATGTGAATTTTTAGAAAAAGAACATGACTACTCAATTACTTATCTCCCCATCAACTCAGACGGAATTATCGAATTGAACCAATTAGAAAACGAAATTCGTAATAATACAGTAATGATTAGTATTATGATGATTAATAATGAACTCGGAACGATCCAACCAATACGTTCCGTAGGAGAAATAAGCAAAAGAAACGGTATTCACTTTCATTGTGATGCAGTCCAAGCGGTTGGAAAGGTCGGTATTGATGTTGAAGAACTAAAGATTGATAGCTTGTCCTTATCTGCTCATAAATTTGGAGGACCGAAAGGAATTGGTGCACTTTATCTTTTTAATAAAAGCGATATCATGCCTTTAATTCATGGAGGCGGACAGGAAGAGGGGCTTCGTTCTGGTACTGAAAACGTAGCTGGGATAGTTGGTTTAGGTGAGGCAGCCAAACTTGCAAAAGAAAGGTATGAGTTCCTTAAGGAACACTTCGTTCAATTAAGAAAACTTTTTCTGTCAAAACTAGAGGAACAACTTGACGGCTGGGAGTTGAATGTAGGAGGGGAATTTGTTTATCCATCTACACTAAACATAGCATTTGATGATATTCGCGCGGAAGCTCTAGCAACTATGTTAAATTTTTATAATGTTTCGATCTCGATAGGTTCAGCTTGTAGTTCATCTTCTCCGAAACAATCTCATGTGCTAACTGCACTTGGATTATCAAACGAGAAAATAAGAAGCTCAGTTCGAATTAGCTTTGGTTATCAAACAGAAGAGTCAGAGGTCTTGTATGCTGCTGAAACTCTGATTCATACTGTAATGCAACTTCGTCAACTATCTATTCAAAAAGTTTAAGGGGTATGATTATGAGTACATTAAAATTAATTGCACCAGTCCGTTCAGTTTTTATGATGAAACAGATGTTGGATGCAGATGTAGATGAAGTTCATTTAGGATTAAAACCATTAAATTTTGCAAATTTATCCTTCGATAGTCGGTACCAAACGGTAAATAACATCCCTACACAAGTTGAGACAGAGGAGGAGTTACTTGAAATCGTAAAATTAGCTCACAAGAACGGAGTCATCGTGAACTTTATGGCTAATAGTCATTACATTCCACAATCCTTTGAGGAGGCTTTTATTACCCATATTAATAGAGCTGTAGAAGTTGGGATTGATCGGATTACTGTATCAAATTTGAATGCGATTCATTGGCTTAAAAAGCATCAAGTTAACAAGCCTATTGATGTAGGTTCTTTTATGGCTGCTACGAATCTGGGCTATTATAAATTTCTTGAGAATCAAGGGGTTGAAAGAATTGGTCTACCTCAAGGAATGCAATTAGATGAAATACAACAATTGAGTTTACATACAAAATTAGATTTGGTGGTAACCGGAAATTTTGGTGGAGGGAATGTTTGTGGTCATTGTCGACTATCCGAGTGTCCTACAGACCTAGATATAGGTCAGGGGTGTAGAAGTGGTTATAAAGTGAGTGATTTTAAAGGTCAAATTATGAAAACTACACAAGCTTTAGACGGAGCAACGGATTGTAGTTTGTGTAGTATTCCAGAACTGAAAAATGCAGGAGTTCGTTACATAAAACTGATAGGTAGAGAGGTACCTAATCCTATTACTACATCAAAAATGTGCCAAATTTACAAACTATGGATAACACAAGTAGAGCAGGGTAGGTCAAGTGCTGAAATCTTTAAAGAACTTGATCATGAGGATTTAATGTGGAATATGATGTGGAAGCCACGCTTTTGTGAGAAGAAGAGGTGCTCTTATTTAGAGACCCCAGTAACGAAAGCTTATGTTTAATTTAATGATGGAGGAGCCATATGCAAAAACGCCAGCTGAAAGTTTCAAATTCCTCATTACGAAATGATAGTGTTCTAAATGTACATTGGGATGAAATTGTAATAGGTAACCCAAGTTGTTTTCATAAGCTACCAAATCATGATGACGTTAAATTTTGGTCTGAGTACTGTAGCCAACGAAAAGTAAAACTTATAGTTGAAATCCCGGTGGTGTTTCAGAAGCATATGAAGGCACTATTTAGGATGGTAGAGGCGTTCATTGTTGAAAACAATGTGTCCTCGTTTATTATTAATGATTTAGGCACGTTATTTGAATTTTATGAGCGAGGCTATACTAATACGACTAAAATCATATTAGGACAATTACTAAATTTCGGATATTCGAGCTCACCTTGGTCGGAAAAAATAATTGAAGATGAGGAAGAATTAATAAAAAGAATTTCACAGGAAAATAATTTGGAAGCTGATTATATGTCTGAGTTATTAGCAGTCTATAATGTGAATGTAATAGAGGTAAATCCATATCTATTAAACGAAAAACAGATAAAATTTTTTAGAGAAAAAAACATTGGATTAAATGGTGTGATGAATGGTCAATTAGTGGCGATTGGGAGGTCCTGTCATGCGGTGAGGCTATATGATTCTGAAGTTGGAAACTGTCAATCTCTGTGTAACCGACCTTTAGAAATGGATATGATTTATAAATGGGAGAGATACGATGACATGCTGAATAGAATTGGGATTAAGGGTAGGGAAGTGATACCTAAATTCCACCTCATAGGAAACAGTGTATGGCTAAAAAAATCGGTGCAACAATTGAACATTGGATATGTAAAGGAACTAGATACGATATCGTTTGATTTGAGGCTTCAGGATTCTAAAGAAGTTATTAAGAACTATCATTATTTAAATTTAACTGAAGTTACTAATTAGTTTGGAGTTGTTTATATGAAAATTATATTTGAGCTAATTAAACAAAAGACGTCACTTATGGCATTAGGTAGTTTATTAATTTTTCAATTAGTTTTTGGGATTGTTTGGCTAACTAGTTATAGCCAAGTGCAAGATAAGATGATTGATCTTCCTGTAGGGGTAGTAATAGAAAATGAACAGTTGGAATCTGTTATTGATTTTGAGAGTCAAGTGGATTTAAATATTCAACGTTTTGAACACCTAGATTTGGCTGCGGCAGCTCTTCAAGATAAACAGATTTATTTATTAATACATCTAACAGATGAATTCGCACAAAGCGTAATGAATCCACAAGAATCGCCTGTTATTAATTACTATGTAAACGATGCTAATCCACTTATTGTAAGTAGTGTGACGAATAGGATTGAGGCGACTTTTACTTCAACAGTCAATGATTTAGTCAAAGTTAGTAATGCAAATTATGTAGTTGAACAGTTAAATGTGCAAGATGAGAATAAAGGAAATATTGTAAATGTGATAACAAAAGGAGTAAATTCAAGTGAGGCAAGACTAAACGAAATAAATACATTTTCGGAGCAAATGATTCCATTGATGATGATTTTAGCTGCTTTCACTGGGTCAATGGTTATGGCCATGTTTATGAACCAATCTGTAACAAATTTAAAAACAAGAAATTGTTGTAAGTGGAGGCTATACCTTTCTTGGCTACTTATTAATGTCGTTTGTTCA
Organism: Halalkalibacter urbisdiaboli; assembly: GCF_002156385.1. Classification (GTDB taxonomy): domain Bacteria; phylum Bacillota; class Bacilli; order Bacillales; family Bacillaceae_D; genus Halalkalibacter_A; species Halalkalibacter_A urbisdiaboli. The sequence goes on along the minus strand of NZ_MVJM01000002.1, from coordinate 732,404 downwards.
CTCTTCATAGGGCTTGTTTCTAGTTTGCTCGTATTAATTAGTGAATTGAGTATTAATGATTTTAGTTTCTTTTCCTTTTGGATGTTCCAGACGATAACTTTACTAACCTTTATGCTACTTACTAGTTTTTTTGTTGTTCTATTTGGTCAATTAGGTATGGCTTTTAACATCTTTTTGTTATCAGCACAGCTCGTGACATCAGGAACACTTGTACCGCAACTATTTCTTACAAATTTTTACGAGGGACTAAGTGAGTTTCTTCCGGCAACATATGTAGCTGAAGGAATTTACCGGATTTTGTTCACTGATTTGGGTGTTGTAAACGAGGTTCAGTCATTAGTAACAATAAGTGGTATAGCTATTTTTTTCATTGCTCTCACTATTTCTTGCAAGGCACAGTTTGAAAAATTGAAGGAGAAAAAACTTTCTAAGGGAGTAGCATCTTAAGATGTAGGTTATCAACGAACATAGTTTCTAGCATCGAGGGTAAGTAATGGGTAACACATGCTCTTACAGTTTTAGAGATTATGGATTTTGTACTTTCATAATCATATGAATTTGATGGCACGACACTAACAAAACTGGAATTGTGAGGCCGCTGAAAAAGGGGGGATTTTCTTTTTCAACGGCCTTTAAGTAATGTACGTATCCGTTGCCTGGTTTTGAAAGCCTAGCTACGAGTGGTTTTCTCGTAGCTAGGCGTGCAACGTGCGAAGCCATTACTTCTTCTTTGAGTTACTTAAGAAGGTTTTTCAGTGCCCGCGCTATGAATGGGTTTCTCATAGCTAGGCGCGCAACGTGTGGAGCCATTACCGCTTCCTCGAAATCTTTTTAACGGTTTTTTCATTGACCCTCGGAATTGTATACTTCTTGGAGTAGTACAGAAAATTAGGTTAAGTAGCGAATTCCGCACATTGCTACGTGGATGTCCCAAACGGTTAAGAACGAACCTCTTGGGACATCCCTTTTTTCTCGTTTTTTAATGTATGATTCTTACGGGCAACTTTTTGGAATAATATGTTAAGATAGTAGGGGAGGTGCAGGATGAAACGTGGGGATTATGCTTCTTTTGGCCGGCGCTTTTCAAATTACGTCGATATTAAAACAAGAAAATAGCTGCAAAGAGGGTGTTTCCTATAAAGATTAGCATGCTTTATTATCTAATGGTTTTCAGCTGTTTAACAGCATGCGCATCCCAAACTGTTGTGACAGAGGAGGTACTCTTTAAAGGGGAAGGACAGTTTTGGAATGCTACTTACATTTATAATCCTGACTTAGAAAATGGAAAAGGCGTGAACTGGATTGAAATTGACTATATAGAAGATGAGTCATCAAATTTAGATGTTAACAAGATCGATATTGAGTTAGAGAGCCGTGATGGTTTGATTACGGGGAATATAGGGCAAATGGAGAATCGAATAGAAGGAAACACAATTTCATTTTTAGTTGGTACGGTCAATGAAGAGACTTACATTGAGGATGAATACAAACTAATTATTAAATTTAACGACGAGCAGGATGTTATTAAATTAAAGCATAAATGATAGCGTATGAGCAGCATTCCTTTGATGAGGAGGCTGCTTTTTTAGTGGTAGTTACTTTGACTTATCTGCTGGTGAAACTAGAAAGATTGTCGTTAAGAAGTACAACAAGTAAGTAGTGTTTAATATTACTTCATTTATGGTGATTTCTCTTTATAACAGATAGCTTATTTTGGTATGATAGAATTATGTTGAAAAATGTAAATTTGACGATTCTATAATAAGTTGATAGGGAGGAAACACGATATCGAAAAAGTTTACATTGGCTTTTATATCGTGTTTTTCTAATGTTGATGGAGTGATTATCGATGGCTAAAAAGGTAACGATGCAACAGATTGCCGATTATTTAGGTGTGTCAAAATTCGTAGTATCAAAAGCTCTATCTGGAAAAGAAGGTGTAAATGCGACAACACGTGAGAAGGTATTTGAGGCAGCTTCAAAATTAGGCTACTTTGCTCAAAAGAACAAAAAAGTAAACCAAATTAAGTTGGATCAAGGTGAAAAGCGCTTCGACCGCGGAACGGATAAAAAGCAGAGCGTCTTAGTGCTTATGCCTAATATTCGGTTTCAGAATAGAGAGTCACGTTATTGGGGGAAAATTCTTGATGGTCTTTCTTCTGCGTTAGATAACTTAAAATATGGCATGGTTGTTGTCACTGAAAACAATGTCGAGAATTTATCGCATGCTCTAAACCCTAAAGGTTTTATTGGGGTTGTTAGTGTTGGGGTTGTCTCAACAGCTCTTTTGCTAGAAGTGAATCGAATGGGGATCCCTTTAGTGATGATTGATCATGAAGACCCTTTACTGCCTTGTGATACGATTTTTAATAACAATTTCGATTGTAGTATGAATTTGACGAATCATTTAATAGGGCTTGGTCACACGAATATTCAATTTGTCGGAGATGTGCAATATTCACGTAGTTTTTACGATCGGTTTTTAGGGTTTAGGAGTGCGTTAGAGAGTAACAATCTACCGTTTAATAAGGAGGATGTGTTAGTCGGTGTTGAAGCAGAGCATGTGGTAGAGCAAATGGATCTTTGGCTAAGTAAGGTTAACCGAAAGTCGCTACCAACTGCATTTGTATGTGCAAATGATGATATTGCAAAAAGCGTTACAAGGGCGTTGGAGGATGCGGGCTATAGGGTTCCTGGTGATGTCTCAATTGCTGGATTTGATAATATGGAATTTACTTACACAATGTCTCCGACGTTAACAACGGTCGATGTAGCGAAGCAGGACCTTGGGATAAGGGCTGTTGAGATGTTAATTAGGCGGATTCAACAACATGATGCCCCTTTTGAAAAGCTATTGTTGGCAGGGGCGATTATGTTACGTGAATCAACTATTCGGTTACGTAGCTAAGTGTTCTAGGAAGTACGAAAAAGAGACTGTGTCAAATGCTCCACACGTTGCGAGCCTTGCTATGAGAAACTCATTCATAGCGAGGCCACTACTACTTCTTGTAACTCAAAGAAGAAGTAATGGCTTCGCACGTTGCGCGCCCTGCTATGAGAAAGCCACTCGTAGCAAGGCTTTAAAAATCGGGCAACGGCTCCGCACATTACATAAAGGGCACTGAAAAAGGAAAACCCACCCTTTTCAGCCGCCTCGTGTCAAAAGGTTGTTTTTTAATCTTTGGCACAGCCTTCATGCACGCTTTAAGCTTATAAGACAGGCCGCTTTTTTAGGTTATCCTTTTATTGAGCCAATCATTGCCCCTTTTGCAAAATACTTTTGTAAGAATGGATAGACGACTAGAATGGGAAGTGTCGCAACAACAATCGAAGCCATTCTAACGGTGAATTCTGATATACTTTGTTGAGCTCCCATGCCTGTTCCAGTTGCTTTCATCATTTGCGCAGTGTTGCTAATCATGTCACGTAAAACGGCTTGTAGCTGCCATTTATCTTTGTCAGTGATATATAAGATTGTAGAGAAGAAGTCATTCCAGTAAAAGACGGCGATAAATAATCCGATTGTTGCGAGTACTGGCTTTGAAAGTGGTAATATAATTCTAAAGAAAATAAATAAATCATTGGCCCCATCAATTTTAGCGGCTTCCTCTAATTCTTCAGGAATGCCTTTAAAAAAGCTCCTCATCACAAAGATATTAAATGCATTAATCATGTTAGGTAGGATGAGGGCCCATAGTGTATTCATCATACCAAGCTCTTTAATTAATAGGTAGTTTGGAATTAATCCACCGTTAAACAGCATCGTAAAAAGAATTAAAAAGGAGACAAAGCCAGCGCCGCGAAGTCGCTTTTTTGAAATTGCATAAGCTGTTGTTGCTGTGAAAAAGGTTCCGAATAATGTTCCGGCAACCGTTACAATCACTGTTGTCTTAAAGCTGCTTAAGAAAGATCCGTTTTGTAAAATGGCTTTGTAAGCATCAAGTGAAAAGCCGGCAGGAAGTAAAAATAGTCCTCCTCCAGCTGCTAATTTTGCATCACTTAGTGAACCCATCACTAAATACCAGAACGGGAAGAGCATGATAATAATGAGCAAACACATAAAGAAATAGTTGCAATATAAAAAGATTTTCTCTCCTCGAGATATACCTACCATTAAATTTCCCCTCCTACCATAATCCATCTTGTCCGCATTTTTTAACGATTTTATTAGCAGTTACAATGAGCACAAGGGCAATGAGTGATTTAAATAGTCCGGCTGCTGTCGCTAGGCTATAATTTGCTTCTTGAATGCCTCGACGGTATACATACGTGTCAATAACGTCAGCTACATCGTATACGAGAGGGCTATATAGAAGGTAAATTTGTAGGAATCCAGCTTCCAGAATATTTCCTAGGCTTAAAATCAACATGATTAGGATAACTGGTCGTATCGACGGCAAAGTAACATGCCACATTTGTTTAAACTTATTGGCGCCGTCCATTCTTGCGGCTTCATATAAATCAGGGTTAACTCCTGTCATGGCAGCTAGATAGATAATTGTTCCCCAGCCCATCTCTTTATAAATATCTGAGATAACAAGAATCTCGCGGAAATGCTCTGGGCTTGTTAAGAAACTAATCGGCTGACCACCGAAGGCTTGAATGATAAAATTGAACAATCCATCAACAGGATTAAGGAAAATAATGATAATCCCAGAGAAGATGACCCAAGATATAAAGTGCGGCAAATAGACAACCGATTGCGTAAATTTCTTGAATGCCATATGTCTTAGCTCGTTCAATAGTAAAGCTAGAATGATAGGGGCAGGGAATCCGAATAATAATTTTAAGCTACTAATAATCAATGTGTTCATAAAGATTTGCATAAAGTCAGGTGTTCTAAACAATCTTTGGAATTGCTCGAACCCAACCCACGGACTTTCCTTTATACCCATAATGATGTTGTAATCTTTAAAAGCGATAACGATGCCGTACATAGGGACGTATTTGAAAATAATGAGATAAAGTAAACCAGGGAGAAGTAGCAAATATAAATATTTATCACGTAATAGATCCTTTAATATCGGCTTTTTTCCTAATGGGGATAAGCTAGTATCCGTGTTAACGTTTAGCGGTTTTTGTGTTTGCATCCTTTGCACTCCAATCCTCTACATTGCTTCAGAGGTGCCCCAAAAAGGTAAAAATCTACCCTTTAGGGACACCTCCTTAAACAATCTTATTTGTAAGGCTCGATATTCTCGGAATACCATTTTTCGAATTCAGCGTATTCTGTTGCTTGTTTTGTATATAGTTCGTTTGCTTCTTTATCGATTTCAGTTCCACCGAGTGAGGGATATTTTTCGACGAACTCGTCAAACGCTGTAATAGGTAGATTTCCGGATATGATTCCCCAGAATGTTTCGTCCCGCAACGTATTCACATCTGTCCCGTATTCAGACCAAGCTGGACGTGATAATGATTTGAAAAATACGGTTTTTTCTCTAATAGGCATAGCTGTTTCGGCTCGTTTATTAAATAATTCAATGACTTCAGGGGTGTTTTGGATATTTGCTTCATCCTTACGTTGAACATACCAGTTGTAATTTCCTAATCCTAATTTGTTCATTTCGTCAGGGTCTATTAAGCTTTTGTATTGGCCCTCAACAATCTCATAATGCTCACCTTCCTTACCGTACGTAATTAACTTATACGTATCAGGAGAAGCAATTCGGTCGAGTACTTTTACGACTTCGCCTGGTTCCTCTGCGGCAGCAGTCACAGATAAATAGCTCCAACCGATTTCATCTGCCGGAAGATCGGAAGCGAATCCGTCAGGTCCTTTAATTGGTTCGATCGGTATATATTCACCATCTGGGTTAAGTGCTTTAAATGACATGTGGTGATTGAAATCTGGGTTAAAGAAGGCTACCCAACGATAAATAGAACCGATTTTTCCACTCGCCATAATTTCGTCCACCTTTGCTTGCTCGATTGGAGAAAGCATGCGTGGGTCAATAATTCCTTCTTCGTAAAGTCCTGCTAATATTTCTAGCACTTCTCGAACTTCCGGCATCGTAGAGCCATACTTTACAGTTCCGTCTTCTTGAATCATGAACTGATCCGGATCTACTCCGTAGGCTAAGAAGAATGGTGCGAATGCCCGATAAAGGTTTTCTCCTGAAAGGCCGTACGTGTCATCTTTGCCGTTTCCGTCTGGATCCTCTTTCGTGAAGGCGCGAAGGACTTCGATATATTCTTCGACTGTAGTTGGCACTTCTAGGTTTAAGTTTTCTAACCAGTCCTTTCGAAGAATCGTCGTCATCGTCCCTGGCTCTGAAACATCTCCAGGGATACGGAATATTTTACCGCTAGGATCCCAATGGAAGAATAGTGTTTCTTTCGAATAGTAATTAAGAATATTTTTCCCGTTTTCTTGTAAATGCGGAACTAAATCGTGGACAGCTCCAGCTTGAACCCAAGTATTGAATTCCTTATTCATATCCCAATGCCACATAACATCAGGCATTGACTTTTTATCGCTCATCAGAAGGTTAATTTTTGTTTTTGCATCTTCCCAACCAGGTAAAAACACGTTTTCGACATTAACTTCTCTACCAAGGTGTGCACTTAAATCCTCTTCAAGTGCGGTTTCTGTCCAAGCATCAGGAGTTTTGGGTCCTCCCATAAGTGCTAAACTTACTTCAAATGGACCGGTTTCGTCGCTTGTTTTGTCTTCTGTTTCTTTACTTGTTTCATTTGAACAAGCGGCTAGAATCGATGATGCAGTTAAAACAGTAACAAGTAATGACCTCACGCTTTTTTTCAATTACTTCTCCTCCTTAGTGAATATCTTCTTTATTTCGACTTTACGATGTTCGTTAGTTTCGTAGTTAAAGTAAAATCATCTAAAAAAGGAATAAGGACCGATTCGACTATTGATTACCAATCCATACTTTTTGTCGAAAAATCTATTATGATTTAATAATAACTAAACTAACAAAACAAATCGCAAAAAAAGTCGTCCTAGGAAAATAAAAAAGGGTTATTATGAATATAAAGTATTAATATTGTAGGTTAAGCGCTTACAAATTATTATGAAATAAAAACTAATTAAAGTTTTATTTCTGTTTTTGTTATTGGTGAACTATATTCTTTTTATCTAACAAATATAACTTTATTTTATATATGAGTACCGGATATAGCAAGTCTTTTTTTTGGGAATTTTATCCTTCACTAAGTTTTTGGATTCACTTATAATAAAATACAGTATTTTCCTTTCGGGGTTTCAGGGTGTACTTTCGTTTTGCGAAAGGTTATGGTAGGGAGTAATGAAGAATGTAGAACATAATCGAATTGATAAGGATGTTAACAACGCTTTTATGAAGGAATAAAAAGAGGTGTGTTAAGGTGAGAAGAGAAGAGCTGAGATTAAGATTAGGAGAGATAAATACGAATAATCAAGCAGAAATTATAACGAGGCGACTTAGACTCAGAAAGTTAACGCTGATGGATGTGCAGAACGTATTTAATGTCGTGAAGCATGAGGAAGTAGGGATGTGGTTAGCGATAGGTAAAGGGATGTCACTAACCGAAACAACGGACTATGTAAATGTATTTCTACAACATTGGACTCGATATGACTTTGGGGTGTGGGCAATCATTCATCATTCTACCAAAGAATATCTGGGTCATTGTGGATTACGGTATGTTGATGATCCAGACGGTGATGTTGAAATTCTTTATGCATTATCACCTGAATATTGGGGTAATGGGTTTGCAGTAGAGGCAGCAATGGCCACTATTTACTATGCTTTTAAGAATCTCCAGGTTAACAAGTTAACGGCAAGGGTGAAAGTTAGTAACGTGCATTCAAAAAAAGTAATAGAGAGGCTTGGATTTAACTATTTAATTGATAAACATTATGGTGGGAATGAATTATCCTACTATGAGTTGTTAAAAACTCAGTTTTAGGAAGAGTAAACTGTTTTGTAGTTAGTTTAAGAAAAATGGGGGGCTGTGCCGATAGGTTGTTTTTTTAAAATCTTTTGGCACAGCCTTTATGCACACCTTGAGCTTTTGGGATATCCTCTTTTTTTAGGCGGATTCTTGTGCCGATTGAAAGTGAAGGGGATACCTGATAGAATTGGCTGGCATTTTGTTTTGTGAAAAGATAAGTGAGGGTGTCGATATGTATTATGCAGAAACGTTGAGGGGAAAAGTTCGCTTGTTTCTCTCAATTTTATGGCCGATTATGATTACTCAAATTAGTTTATATGCGATGAATTTAGTGGATACGATGATGTCGGGGCGGGTAGGGACGAATGATTTAGCAGGTGTTGCGATCGGTTCTAGTTTATGGATGCCGGTTTTTACAGGGATTAATGGAGTTCTATTAGCGGTTACGCCGATTGTCGCTCAGTTAATCGGAGCGAATGAGCGCGAGAAAATTTCAAGTTCTGTCACTCAAGCTATTTATTTATCGATCCTCCTTGCTATTGTTGTGGCTATTGGTGGATTTGTATTTCTTGAGCCGATATTAGACTTAATGAAGCTAGAGGCAAGTGTTTATCATATTTCTTATCATTATTTAATGGGCTTATCAATTGGACTAATTCCTTTATTTTTAGCTAATGTCCTAAGGAATTTCTTCGATGGGCAAGGGTTTACACGAATTACGATGGTGATTACGATTTTGGCAGTACCTTTTAATGTGATATTGAATTACTGTTTAATTTTCGGGAAGTTTGGCTTTCCGGCTCTTGGTGGAATTGGAGCAGGCTATGCAACGGCGCTTACGTATTGGATTATCTTATTTTTGAGTATTTGGATGACGTTTCGAATTACGATTATTCGACGTTATCGAATTTTTGTAAAATGGGTGAGGCCTTCTTGGCGAGAATGGAAGGAGCAATTGGCGATTGGTATACCGATTGGACTCTCGATTTTTTTCGAATCTAGTATCTTTGCTGTCGTCACTTTATTAATTGGGACGATGTTTACAACCGTAACGGTTGCCGCCCATCAAATTGCACTTAGTTTTACGTCACTCATTTTTATGATTCCGTTAAGCATTTCCATGGCATTAACGATTGTCGTCGGTTTCTCAGTTGGTGGCGGGAAGCTACGTGATGCGAAACAATACGGACGGCTAGGTGTTGTGGGAGGGATGATGATATTAGCTGTTGCGGCTGTGTTTCTTTATTTCTTTAGAGAGAGAGTCGCTTACCTTTTTACAGAGGATCGAGCTGTTGTCGAGATGGCCAAGCAGTTCTTTCTTATTGCGATTGTATATCAACTATCCGACGCGGCCCAATCTGGGTTGCAGGGAGTGTTAAGGGGCTATAAGGATGTGAAGATTCCGTTTATTACGGCCTTTACGTCATATTGGATTATTGGAATACCCGTGGGTATATGGTTAGCGATGTTTACTAGCTTAGGTCCGTTTGGTTTGTGGGTTGGGATAACTCTCGGTTTGACTTGTGCGGCAATAGGCTTTCTCGTGCGACTGCGTATTGTTCAACGGCGGAAAGCAGGTTAATAAAAGGGGAAGTCTTTGTTTTAAATGTCCCGAAAGAGGGCACTGAAAAAGGGTGCTTCCTTTTTTCAATGCCCTCGAAGCAATGTGCGGAGTTATTGCTATTTAATCGAGAGGCTGAAAAGGTTAATTTTTAACTTTTTCAGTCGTTTCTCCCAAAAAGTTTTGAGCTTCTGGGACATCTGAAAGCTAGCTCGTCTAGAGAAAGATACTAATGTTTTCTATTTGAAATTATCATCAAGAGCTCGAGCCATAAATACAGAAAATTCTGCACGTGTTGTAAAATCATTAGGAGCGAAGATGTTTCGCTCTTTGCCGAGGGTTATATCGTTTGCGGCTAGAATATTAATATAATCAAAAGCCCAGTAGTCATTAGGTACATCTTTAAACTTAGCATCATGGTAGAAGGTAAGTTTAAAAGCAATCGTAATAATCTTCGCCATCTCAGCACGAGTTAACGGCTCGTGTGGTTTGAATTCTCCTCGTCTTCCTGTCATAATACCCTCATCAGAAAGAGTCGCGGCGTATTCATAGCCATAATCACCAGGCTTCATATCGGAAAAATTAGGGTTTGGTCTGTTTTTTATAGTTAAATCTAATGCAAGAGCAATCATTTTTGCTGCGTCAATGCGATTAATTGATTTATTTGGTTTAAATGAACCGTCGCTATGTCCGTTAATAATACCTTTTGCACTTAAATAATTAATTTCGGCAAATGCCCAATGTGAGCTGTTGATATCAGAGTACTTTTCTCTCGCGTGAACTGAACTGCTAAAAACGGGTAGTATAAGAATGATTGCTAAAAATAGATAAATGACTTTCATGTTTTATCCTCCATTTTCAATATTTTCATAACTTCAATTAATTATAGCAATTCTAAAATCCTATCACATAAGTAGCAAATCCCATTTTCGTACGTGTTATGAGGTCTCGATTAACGAAAACTTAAATCACTAAGTTATTTAGACCTATTAAAAAAATCGGTATCACTATTTCATTTGTAATGATAGGTAAAAAGGTTTGTTATTTTTCGACAAAAACTGAAGTGTCTAGTTGTTAATTCCTTCATCATAAATTACTATTTTTAAAAAATCAGAGAAAAGTCCTGTCTAATAAATGTTTTGCATATAAGAATAATTTTTTATTACTTAGACTTGTTAAAAAGTTAATAACATTGTAATATCATTTACATAAAGGTTAATGACATACTTGACGGAGGTGGTATATGCAACTAGATATTTCCAAGGATTCCCTTCCTGTATATGAGGCGCTTGCTAGTAAGGTACGATTGACCATTATTCAGTTGTTAGCGGTTAAATCTATGAATATCAAAGAATTGGCTGAAGCAACAGGGTTAAGTAGTGCAATTATGACTAAGCATATTAAGAAACTCGAAAATGCAGGAATTATCCGTACTGAAATGATTCCAGGTCGAGCTGGTGTTCAAAAGCTATGTATCTTATGTCGAGACAAATTGGAAATTACGTTCCCATCTCAGCAAGTGTTAGTGAAGGAATTTCATCAAACAGAGGTATCTGTTGGTCATTATACGGACTTCTTCGTTACACCTACCTGTGGCTTAGCTACAGTTGAAAAGTTTATAGGTGAATTTGATGAACCACGGTATTTTTTGGATCCTCAGCGGGTAAATGCGAAAATCCTTTGGTTTGGTCAAGGGTATATAGAGTATAAGGTAGCGAATTTTTTATTAGCTACGGAGATTCCGGAGGAGCTTGAGATTTCGATTGAATTGTCCTCGGAAGCGCCATTTACGAACGATAATTGGCCTTCGGATATTACGTTTACTTTAAACAATGTAACATTGGGCACATGGACGAGTCCGGGTGACTTTGGAGATTCACCTGGTAAGTATACTCCTGATTGGTGGCCTAGGGTTATTAATCAGTATGGGATTATGAAGTTTTTACGGGTTACATTGGATGGTACCTATATTGATGGAAACAAAATTTCGGATGTGACGATTGATGATATTCAAATTGCGAACAAGCAATGGGTATTTCGAATAGCGGTTGATGCAGATGCTAAGAACGTCGGCGGTGTTACGATCTTTGGATCTGGTTTTGGTAACTACAATAATGACATCGTTTTCCGACTATATTATTCGAAAGAGCCACCAGAAAATCGTTCTTCATGACATAGGCACTGAAAAAGGGAAACCCACCCTTTTTCAGTGCCCTTGGAATAACCCCCTTTTTTCGTTAAACTTTATGTTACGAAAAAGGGGATTTTATGTTTTGGATATTGTTTTTAGAGTCTGAATTCGTAGAAAGCATTTAATGGCTGCTGTTGTTTCTCTATTAATTTCAACAAACATACATTTGCAATATAATTAACTTTCTATTAACCTAGTTAATATATATGTTTATTTAAAAGGGGATGAGTAAAGTTTTGGTTAAAACGTTAACGCGTAAACGATGGGTACTAGTCATTAGTTTTATCATAGTTATTATTGCAATCGTTTACTTGACAAAAACAGAAATTGTTTCTGAAGAATCGAAAGTAGAAACGCGAGGGGAAGAGCCAGTGTTTAGAGATGCATCCGTTCATGATCCGTCTGTTATAAAAGTAGACGATACCTTTTATGTCTTTGGTTCACATTTAGCGGCAGCAAAAACGGCTGATCTAATGCAGTGGGATCAAGTCGCTTCGGGTGTAAATAAAACGAATCCGCTTATTGAAGATCCTCTTGAGGAATTGAAGGAAACATTCGAATGGGCTGAAAGTGATACTCTTTGGGCAGCTGATGTTGTTCAGCTTGAGGATGGTAAATTTTATATGTATTATAATGCCTGCCGTGGAGATTCACCTCGTTCGGCGCTTGGCGTTGCTGTTTCTGACCATATTGAAGGTCCTTATAAAGACTTAGGGATCTTTTTGAAATCAGGAATGTGGGGAGAAGCGAGTGAAGATGGGAAAATTTACGATGCTACGATTCATCCAAATGTAGTGGATCCGCATACGTTTTTTGATAAGGACGGAAAGCTTTGGATGATGTATGGCTCTTATTCTGGTGGTATTTTCATCCTTGAAATGGATAAAGATACAGGTTTCCCGCTTCCGGACCAAGGCTATGGTAAGAAGCTATTAGGTGGTAACCATAGTAGAATTGAGGGGCCGTTTGTTATTTATAGTCCAGAAACTGACTATTATTATATGCATCTGTCTTATGGTGGTCTTGATAAGGTAGGTGGCTATAATATGCGTGTTGTTCGTTCAGAAAACCCTGATGGACCATACTATGATTCGGAAGGGAATGACATGATCAACGTAAAGGCTGATCCTAATAAACCTCTATTTGATGACCGTTCAATTGAGCCTTATGGTGTGAAGTTAATGGGGAATTTCCTCTTTAAGCGTGAGGCAGAGGAAGAAGGTACAGGTAGAGAGGTAGGATATGTTTCTCCAGGACATAATTCAGCTTATTACGATGAAGAGACTGGACAGCAATTCCTAATTTTCCATACACGTTTCCCTGGAAGAGGAGAAACGCATGAAATTCGAGTTCATCAAATGTTTATGAACGAAGAAGGATGGCCGGTGGTGGCCCCGTATCGTTATGCGGGCGAGGTTCTAGAAGAAATTTCGGAACAAGATATCATTGGAGATTATAAATTCATTAATCATGGCAAAGACATTTCAGCAGACATAAAAGAATCAACGGTTATTCAACTAGAACAGGATCGTACGATTACAGGTGAAGCAGTGGGCGAGTGGAAGCTTATTGATGAAAACAGGGTGGAATTAGTCATCGATGATGTAACCTATGATGGTGTCTTTGTTCGCCAATGGGATGAAAGCTCAAAACGATATGTGTTGACATTTACAACGCTATCAACAGATGGAGTTGCAGTTTGGGGAAGCAAGATTAACTAAGGTAGTGTTTTGATCATTGGTATGGAGCGAATAGGCTTCGTGTAAGGATAATGAACGTTCTTTTAAATAGGATGAATGATATTAGGAGGGGCTTTGCTTGAGTTTCACTACTTCTGCATTATGTGATAAATACGGATCAACTATTGTTGTAGCTGAAGGTTCTTTATTAGAGTACTACGGAAAACATAAGGTCTTTTCAGGTCCAATTGTTACGGTTAAAGTATATGAAGATATTGGCCTTGTGAAAAAGCTGATTGAAACTGCTGAAAAGGGTAGTGTCGTCGTTGTACATGGTTCGGGGTCTCGTCGTTCTGCTTTAGTTGGAAAGGAATTAGTAGAGGCAGCCGTCATGAGAGGTGTATCAGGAATTATAATCTATGGATGTATTCGTGATATAGCCCTAATTAATGAAATGGATATCGGAATCCTAGCTATTGGAACGAATCCAATTTTAAGTGTGAACGAAGGAAAAGGAGAGCAAGATATTCCAGTTCATTTTGCTGGAGTTGACTGGGTACCGAATCATTATACTTATATTGATCGAGATGGTATATTAGTTTCAAAAGATAAACTAATATAATAACCGTGTTTTTATAATTAAATGAGCGCTTTTAAAGGTGATATTCCCCTTTAAAAGCGCATTTTTTTTATCCTTAAAATGGGGGGTGTTATTTTAATAAAATATAGTGTTAAATAAAATAGTAGCCATTAAAATAATATAAACAAATGATTAGTTTAAATATTAATATATATACAAATCTAGTAATCGGGATAGCTGATTTTAAAACGTATGGTAAATAGCAAAACGAAACTGATTAACGGTTGAATTCTGATATGAAAGCTAGCATTACGAATGAAATACTTGACTATATCATGGAAATTAGAGTGAGGAAAAAAATGTATAGAGGTGTGATTATTTCTATTGACACTTCAAACATTAATAAATATAATAACTAATAAATAAACCTATTTATTAATGTTTAGGTTTTTGGAATCTAAATCTTTAATCAAACGTTCTTTTTTACCTTAAATGTAAGCGCTTTATAATGGTTTTTGAAGTAAAGAGCTTTGGATTAGATAATTGGGTAGAATGGTAAGATTCCGTACTTAGTCTTGTATTATTAAACAATACTATTTTAAAAATGAAAGAGCCATAATGAGTGAATGGTTGGGGGGATTGTTTTGATTCGTATGAAGGTAAGAAAAATGTTTTTAATAATATTGGCTACTATCTTGATAAATTCACAAATCCTGATTTCAAATGTAAGTGCTGAAGATTTAAAAAATCAAGATACAGCAGCAAAAGATTCAGGTACATCTGAACAGCCTTCATCTAGTTTAACAGAAAAGTACAGTACGTATATAACGGAAGCAAAGATGAATCAGTACGCAGGGAATGACATTGTTTTAGAAAACGTAGGGGACCTCGTTACGGATTCATCATTTTTAGATCAGTATGATGGAACAAGTGTTGTTAGAATCGAGCAAAATGAGGAAGCGATACTACGAATCAATGCTCCCGAGAGTGCTTTGTATTATATAGGGGTCACCTACTTAAGTGATAATGAAAATGTACTACCTACACAGATGGAAATGAAACTAAATGGCCAATTCCCTTTTTATGAGTTGAGAAATCTTGTTTTTGAAAGTAAATGGAGATCACCAGAAATTATTCCGAAAGATAAGTATGGAAACGAAATCGTTCCCCAGCCAATGAAAGTGATTGAGTGGCAAGATAAATTCATTGGAGATTCTAGCTACCGTTCAAGTGAGCCATTCTTACTTCAGTTAGATAAAGGTGAAAATGAGATAGCTCTTAAGGTGATTGAAGGAAATATCGTCATTCAATCCTTATTGATTTCCTCTCCTGAAAGTTTAGAAGACTATAAAAATTCAGAAGTTTCAGGAAATAGATTTGTGCTTGTTCAGGGAGAAGATATTGCCTACCGAAATGATTCATCCATTCGAGCTGGTGCCTCCTTTAATGTTGATTTGACTCCATATAGCTCTAGTAAGCGAGTCCTGAATTATTTAGACGATAATTCATTTAAAAACCCTGGGCACATGGTCACATATGAATTCGAGATTGAAGAAGATGGATATTATTATTTAGGAATGAATTATAGACAAAAAGCTAAAGACGACTTCCCAGTTTTTATGAATATATTAATAGATGACGAGATCCCGTTTAAACAATTTAAGCATTATCCGTTCGATTATGTATCGGATTTTACGAATACGACGATTCAGAATCCGGAAACAGGAGAGAACATTCCAATTTATTTAGACGCGGGCAAGCATTCAATAAGCTTTGCGATTAGTCTAGACCACATTAAACCTACGATAGAAGCGGTAGAACGCTTAATCAGTGAAATTCAATTATTATCTCTTGAATTAAACAACTTGGCGGGGCCTATTGTAGACCGAAATCGAGATATTGATGTTGAAGAGTTTGTTCCAGGTGTTACCGAGCAGTTACTTGCATGGGCAGATGAGATGGGAGAACTATACGGAAATATGCAAACATTTAATCCAACGGTGGATGGAATTGGTGCGTTTTCATCATTGGATATTGCTGAAAAGCAACTAAGAAGCTTGGCTCGTGATGTGGATAAATTAATCGTAAGAAAAAATGAATTATCAACAGGAACGAACTCTATCACAGCTTATTTAGGAAATTTACTACAAGATATAAATGATAATGGGGTCGCACTAGATGAATTTTATTTCTATCAAAATTCGGATGATATCCCTAGTAAGAAAAGCTTTTTCTATAAACAATATTCTAAAGTAGAGCGTTTAGTCCGGTCCTTCGGTGAACAAGATTATTCCGTCGATAATAAAAATCCAGATCATGTTCAAGTGTGGATAAACCGTCCTAGACAATATATTGAAATCATTCAACAGATGATTGATGAACAATTTACACCTGAAACGGGTATCAAGGTTGACTTATCGATTATGCCTGATCAAAATAAATTGATTTTGGCGAATGCTGCCGATGAAGCCCCGGATGTTGCAGTAGGTGTGAATTATGCACTTCCTTTTGAGATTGCAATAAGAGGAGCATTACAGGATTTAACTGAGTTTGAGGATTTCGAGGAAGTGAAAACAAGATTTCCTGCAGGACTACATGTTCCCGCGACAGTAGAGAACGGGATTTATGCCTTGCCAGATACGATGAATTTCTGGGTGTTATTTTATCGGAAAGACATTTTGGATTCTTTAAGTCTACCAGTTCCAGAAACGGTTGACCAACTAAGAACCTACCTGCCTGAATTGCAAAGAAAAGGCATGAATTTCTTTTATCCGACAGCCGGTATGCCCGGTCTTAAGCTCTTCCAAGGAACTATGCCAATTATTTATCAAAATGGTGGACAGTTTTATGGGGAAACGATTGGCAGAACGAACTTAAATGAAAACCCTTCAATCGAAGGGATGAGACAATTGACAGAGCTGTTTACGATTTACAATGCTCCGTATGATGTGCCGAGTTTCTATCAGCAATTTAGAGATGGCTCGTTGCCAATCGGAATCTCTGATTATTTCATGTATAACCTTATCTTGAACGCAGCACCTGAGATTGCAAACTCTTGGGATATCGCCTTAATGCCGGGAATTGAAAATGGAGAAGGGGAAGTTCAGAGATGGTCTGCCGGAGGAGCAGAGAGTAACATCATTTTCAAAGATTCTGATAAGACCGAGCAAGCATGGGAGTTCTTGAAATGGTGGTCAAGTAAGGAAGCTCAAATTACGTTTGGGAATACTCTTCAAACGACTTATGGAGAGGAATATATTTGGAACACTGCAAATATCCAAGCATACGAAGGGTTGCCTTGGAAGACAAATCATAAAAAAGTCATTTTGGCACAAACAGAATGGTTAACAGAGGTACCGCGTGTTCCAGGTAGTTATATGCTAGAACGGGAAATTAGTAACGCTTATAATTCGATTATTTTAGATGGAGAAAATCTAAGGACAGCGATTGATTTAGCTAGTAAACGTATTAACCGAGAAACGTTCCGAAAGCTGGAGGAATTCAGGTATATGGAAAATGGAGAAGTGATTCAACACTATCCGAATCCAGAGTTAAATATTGAGTAACAGGGGGCAATTTAATGCAAAAGGTAGATAAAATGGGCGAGCCGTTAGTAGAGGTGAAAGGCGGTATGCAAAGGCCAGAAAGGAATTTGCAAAAAGCCAAAAGGGACAAAAAGACCCCATATCTCTTTTTGCTTCCCTATATTCTAATGTTTACACTTTTTATCATCATTCCAATTATTATGGCAATCTATCTATCATTTACAAATTTTAATACGATAGAAAGCCCTGATTTTATAGGTTTTTTAAACTACATTAATTTGTTAACGCAAGATGAAATCTTTATGCAATATGTATTGCCGAATACCGTATTGTTTGCAGTTATTGTTGGACCAGGAGGCTATATTTTAGCCTTCCTCCTGGCTTGGTGTTTAGCTCAAATAACAGCAAAGCCGCGTATGATTCTCGCATTAATCTTCTATTCTCCATCTATGACCCAAGGGGTAGCGATGGCTGTAGTTTGGACGGTCCTATTTAGTGGGAACCAGTCAGGATACGTGAACAGTCTATTAATAAATTGGGGATTGATTACCGAGCCAATAGTGTTTCTACAAGACACCCGCTTTATTTTGTTAATTATGATTATTGTAGCGCTATGGAGTAGTATGGGTGTTGGATTCTTGGCGATGCTGGCAGGGGTTTTAAATGTAGATGAATCTCTTTATGAAGCTGGTGCAATTGATGGTATTAAAAACAGGTTCCAAGAACTTATCTATATTACGATTCCGTCTATGAAGCCTCAAATGCTGTTTGGAGCAGTTATGGCAATCGTAAACACATTTGCGACAGGAGTGATTGGGGTCCAGTTAACTGGCTCTAACCCTACGCCCAACTATGCCGGTCAATTAATTGTAAACCATATTGAAGATTACGGATTTATTCGATTTGAAATGGGATATGCAGCAGCGTTATCGGTTGTGCTGTTAATGATTATTTATATGTTCTCCTACATTTCGAAAAAGCTGTTTAGCGAATCCTAGAAAGGAAGATTTTATGGCTTTGAAAGTTAATGGTGCAAACCCAAAAAGGTTTCATAAAAGTCAGTTGAAGTTTTATATTTTCTTAATCCCATTTGCGATTTTTATGATGCTACCAATCGTGTTTATTTTTAACCATGCATTTAAACCACTTGATGAGTTATATGCGTTTCCGCCACAGTTTTTTGTAACAAAACCAACATTTGAAAATTTTGGGAATTTGTTTGAATTAGCAAATTCATCGGGTATTCCGTTAAGTCGATATGTGCTTAACAGTATCATCGTTACATCTGCTGTTGTCTTTTTATCCGTCCTTATTTCATCAATGGCTGGATACGTTTTATCAAAAAAGAAGTTTAAGGGGAAACAGACATTTTTTGAAATTAACAACCTTGCATTAATGTTCGTGCCAATCGCTGTCATGATTCCAAGATTTTTAACGGTTTCTCATTTAGGGATTGAAGATACATTCTTCGCGCATATTTTACCGTTACTAGCTATGCCGGTTGGATTGTTTCTATTAAAGCAATTTATCGACCAAATTCCTGATTCCTTAATTGAAGCTGCAGTTATTGATGGTGCAGGTGATTTTAGAATCTATTGGAAAATCATTTTACCGCTAATTAAGCCTGCGATTGCTACAGCGGCGATATTAGCCTTCCAACTGGTATGGAATGATTTAGAGACGTCTGTACTCTTTACGACGAGTGAAAATATGCGAACGCTTGCCTTCTTCATGAACACACTTGTTGCAAATACAAACGTCGTCGTTGGGCAAGGGATGGCAGCGGTAGCGTCCTTAATTATGTTTGTACCGAACTTAATTTTATTTATTATCTTACAAAGTATGGTGATGAACACGATGTCACATTCTGGGTTAAAGTAGGTGTGAAAATGATAAAAAAGATGAAAACTATAGCACTATTAATTTGTTTATCTATCTTTTTCTTTGCTGAACTAACGCCAGTTTCAGCGAATACGGCTTATAAAACGTATACAGAAGATGGATATGGAAATTATGTAGAAACCCAGACTGCATACACGGTGAGTCATACAATTGTTAAATTTGGTGACGAGTTATTTAGGCAAGGATCCGATTTGAAAATAGGAAAAGATGGGCTCATTTATGTTTCGGATACAGGGAACCAGAGAATTATCGTTGGTAATCGAAACGGGGAGTTAGTTCGAATCATTGGCGAAGATGTTTTAACAAAACCAAATGGAATCTTCATATCTGAAGATGACAAATTATATGTCGCTGATGAAGTAGAAGCGAAAGTCTTTGTCTTTTCTCTAGAGGGTGAATTATTAGCTGAGTTTGGGAAACCAGATAGCATTTTATTTGGAAAAGCAACGACGTTTGTACCAGAAAAAGTTGTCGTTGATCGTAGAGATAATCTTTACATTATTTCACGAGGAAACTCAAATGGGATTATTCAAATTAATGCAAATACGGGAGAGTTTATCGGTTATTTTTCACCTAACCGAACGGTCGTAACGCCATTAACGATATTTAGAAAGGCGATTTTCACTGATGAACAGCTGAGTAGGATGATTAATATGGTTCCTCCTACTGCTTCTAATCTTAATATTGATCAGAAGGGACTTGTCTACACGGTTACCCAAGGGGAACGAATTGAAACGATAAAAAAGTTAAACATGGCCGGACAAAACATTATCGATATGAATGCTTATGATCCTTTCCCTGCTTCAATCGATATCGGATCATTGGATAACATATTCGTTGCTAGTGAAAATGGATTCATTTACGAATATACAAGTGAAGGAAACTTACTATTTGTATTTGGTGGTAGAGACAATGGAAGACAACGTGTCGGTCTTTTTAATAAAATTTCCGCTCTTGCATTAGATCAACATGACCAAATTTATGCACTTGACCCAGAGAAGAATGAAATACAAATATTCCAACCAACCGAATTTGCCAATCTCGTTCATGAAGCATTAACACTTTATCAAAATGGTGACTATGCAGCGAGTAAGGGGCCTTGGGAAGAGGTAATCAGGCTAAATAGTTTATTTGACTTTGCTAATTTAGGATTAGGTCAAGCGTACTTTAAAGAAGAAAGCTATGAAGATGCATTAGCGTCATTTAGATTAGCAAAATATAAGTCTGGCTACTCAGATTCCTTTTGGGAACTACGAAACAAGTGGATGAGAGAGAACATTATTAACATCCTCTACCTGGTGATTATTTTCGTCATATTGAAAAAGGTAGTGAGTCGGTTCGAACGAAAGCATCAGTACTGGTATAGATTTAAAAAGAAAATGGATGAAAGGTATAATTTGAAGCTGCTAAAGGACCTCGTTTTCTTGAAAAACTTTATTCGTCATCCGATTGATAGCTTTTATAGTATCAAGCATGAGAATAAAACGAGTGTGCTATCAGCAACAATATATATGTTTGTTTTCTTTATCCTTTATGTTCTTGAAAAATATTATTCTGGGTTCATTTTTAGGACAGTTGAAGAGGGCGAGTTTGCTATCGTTTCTGATTTCTTCGTCTTCACGGGAATTCTATTATTAGTTATCGTTTCGAACTACTTAGTAAGTACGATTAATGATGGAGAAGGTAAGTTCAAGCATATTTATTGTGGCTTTATTTATTCGTTTGCTCCTTACTTCATTATTAAACCTTTCGTCATTGTAATAAGTAACGTCTTAACGTTTAATGAGGTTTATTTGCTGCAATTTGCAAATTTCTTCACGCATGCGTGGGTTGCGATATTGCTTATCGTGATGATTAAAGAAATCAATGATTATTCAATGAGAGAGACGTTTAAAGTTATCTTCTTAACACTGTTTACGATATTAATAGGAGTATTGTTGATTTTTATCATCTATGTTCTAATTACCCAAATGTTATCATTCTTTGTTTCTATCTTTAATGAGGGGGTGTATCGAGTTGAAAATGGTTAATTTTAAATTTAATTTAAAAACGACTATTAAACTCATCTTGTTTTTATGCATCGTCTCAACCATCTTTATTCTTGTTCTAAATGATGATTCTGAGGTTGCAGAGGAGCTTATCAACACTCCGACCGTTCCTCAATCAGTACCAGAAGAGCCTGCTCCGGATGCTGAGGAACCCGTGGTGGAAGGTGAACCACTAGTAGAACCGCCGCCAGAGCCAATGGGGCTAGAGGATGATGGTTTAGAGAAACGGCGACAAATCATTGAATCGAAACAGGAAGTAATCGATGGTCATGCTTTTCTACTAGAGAACAGCCGCTACGAGCTATATGTAAAAGAAGAAAATCTCTCGGTCATTATGAGAGATAAGCGTACGGGTGCCGTCATGTACTCTACGATTGAGAAGCCTGTGAAAAGTAATGAAGAATGGACGAATTTTATGAAATCATCGATTGTGATGGAATACCTTGTTGGAACGAATATTGTAACGTATCGAGCTGACATGTATTCAGGCAATCCTAGCAAAGAGGTAACGTATCGAAATGATGGGTTTGATGCGAAAATAAGTTACCCAGAGCTTGAAATCTCTTATGAACTAAACGTTACTTTAACAGAATCAGGAATTGTAGCAGAAATTCCAAAAGAAAAAATTGAAGAAAACAACAATCGCTATAAAGTGTCCGGCTTTTATGTTTACCCGTTTTTAGGATATTCAAAACTTGGAGAACGCGAAGGGTATATGTTTATCCCGGATGGATCTGGAGCGTTAATTCATTTGAAGGATAATGATGGTCGCTACAGACAGCCTTATTCGAAAATGGTGTACGGTGACAATGTCGGGATTGACGATTCGTATGTGTTATCGCTTTTTAACCGAATGAATCCCTATAATGACGCAGAAAATATATTAGCACCGGTATTCGGAATGGTGCAAACGGATACGCAAATAGGCTACCTCGGTATTATTGAAGAAGGCCAATATAGTGCGAAAATAGAAGCATACCCTAGTGGTGCTGTGCTTCCATATAACTGGATTACTTCAAAGTTTATTTACCGACAAGTATATAATCAACCGACAAGCCAAGATTCTGGAACGATGGTCATTCGTCAGAAGAATATGAACGACTTTGATATTCGAGTAAGATATGAGTTCGTTTCCGAGGATAATGCTACTTATTTTGGTCTTGCGGATAAGTATCGTAACTATTTACTTGATAATGAGTTAATTACGAAAAAAGAAGACGATTTTAAAGTCCGTGTTGATATGTTTGGTGCTGATGTTGAAAAAGGGCTCATCTTTAAGAAGGACATTCCGATGACGACTTTTAGTCAAGCAAGTCATATTTATCAGCAGCTACAAGATAACGGTGTTGAAGAAATATTATCTATTTATAAAGGCTGGCAGGATAAAGGCTATTATGGTGGATTGCCGATTCACGATTTTAAACCAGCGTCCGTGCTAGAGAATGAGCAAAGTCTTCATCGCTTGTTAGAAGAAAGTAAGGAACGCAACATCGATTTATTTCTCTATCATGATGCGTTAAGAATGAACTTGGATGAATTCAAGAATTCAAAATATAAAGTGATGAGGAAGTTTAACAAACGAACTCATACAGATGATGTTTACGGAAAAGTATACCGTACCTTTAATTATCTAAATCCTAAATCGTCCGAAGACATCATGGAAAGGATGAAAGAAAACTATACAAAGAATGATGTTGAAAATGTGATGATTAGCGGCATTTCAAATGAATTGTTTTCTTATAGTGAAAAAAGCAATGAGTTCGACCGTATTTCAACGAAAACTTATTATGAATCGATTATTACAGATTATCATGATAACTTTAATCTACTATTAGAACAGCCATTTGCTTATTTATGGGAGAATACAACAAGTTTTATTGATTTACCTGCTAATTCATCGGATTACGTTTTTACAGATGAAGATATTCCTTTTATTGCGCTAACGTTAAAAGGGATTGTCCCAATGTATTCCGAGTATATTAATTTTCAAGCCAACCAAGTGGAGTTTTTCTTGCAATTAGTCGAACAAGGTTTAAACCCATCATTCTATATCACGCATGAAGATCCGTCTAATCTTTTATATACGAATTCTTCACATATTTACAGTTCGAAATTTGAACGTTACGAAGACGTAATTAGGGAATATTATACGGAATTAAAGGAAGTCCATGACGTAACAAACGGTTCCATCATTGTAGGATATGAACGGTCCAATAATGTAACAAAAGTAACGTATGAAAACGGAACAATCATTTACGTGAATTATCGAGATTATGATGTTTCGATTGATGGACAGACGATTAACGCTTTGTCTTATAAGGTGGTGCAAGACCGTTGAAAATGAAAAGAAATAGTATGTACGGCTATTTATTTATCATGCCTTGGATGTTCGGATTTTTATTGCTCGTTTTATGGCCAATGATTCAATCGTTTTATTTCAGTTTAAACAATATGAGAATTACGCCAGTAGGACTTCAATTTAAATATGCGGGATTTAACAATTACCTAGATGTTTGGTTAAAAGACATGTTTTTTGTGCAAGAGCTGTTTCAGTTCTCACTAAACATCGCACTAAGAGTACCAGTTATTGTCGTGTTTGCTTTAATTATTGCCATGCTACTGAATCAAAAAGTGAAGTTCCAAGGGACATTTCGAACGATTTTCTTCTTACCAGTTATCGTGGCAAGTGGACCGGTCATCGATCAATTGATTAGCCAAGGGGCAACAACCGTCCCCTTGATTGACCAAGGCATCATTATGGGAGTATTAACCCAAGTGTTCCCGATGTGGTTTGCGCAAGTAGTTGGAGGGTTGTTTAACCAAATTATTATCATCCTATGGTATTCAGGAGTTCAAATCTTAATTTTCCTTGCAGTGCTACAGAAAATTGATTCATCGATGTACGAGGCGGCGAAAATTGATGGTGCTTCGGGATGGGAATGCTTCTGGAAGATTACGTTACCAACCATTAAACCGATTATTTTAATTAACTTTGTGTACACGCTCGTTTCATTAGCAAACAGTAATCAAAACGAGATTATTCGTCTGATTTACATGAATATGTTCTCGGCCACTAGAGGATATGGGTTTGCTTCAGCAATGGCCTGGATGTATGCACTCATTATCTCGATTTTGTTAATCATTATTTTCTTAGTGTTCCGAGAGAAAAAGGGACCTAAACGAACGCTTTAGAAAGGAGGGGGACGATGGAAATTCCAAAAATGAACAACCTAGTGACATTTGTGAAAGATGACGGGTTGAGCACAAAAGAAAAATTTAGTATAGCCAAAGGGAAAATAGTTCGATTTTTATTTGGTTTTAATAATCGAAAAGGCTTTTTATTGAAGTTCTCTATCTATACGTTGCTAGTTTGTATTGGCTTTGTGTATTTATACCCGATGCTATACATGTTTATTACGAGTATAAAATCTTTGGAGGATTTACTTGATAGCTCGATTCGCTGGATTCCTTCAAGCTTTTATAGTAACAACTATCAGCAAGCCTACTCTGTCATGAATATTAAGCATTCTCTTTCAGGTAGTTTATTAATCGCAACTGTACCTACTCTTTTCCAGGTGGTCGTTTCGGCTCTAGTTGGATATGGTTTTGCGAGATATAACTTCCCATTAAAAAAATTATTTTTTGGATTAATGCTCTTTAGCTTTATCATTCCTCCTCAAATTTTAATGATGCCAACATATCAGTTGTTCAATCAATTGAATTTGACAGGTTCTTTAAATGCTTTTATCGTACCAGCGGCTTTAGGTCAAGGGTTAAACAGTACAATTTTTATCTTGATTTTCTATCAGTTCTTTAAGCAAACGCCTCAATCTTTATATGAGGCTGCGGAGGTAGACGGTGCTAGCCAATTTACGTGTTTCTTTAAAATTGCGATTCCGATGGCGGTACCAGCCTTTATCATCTCATTTTTATTCTCGTTTGTGTGGTACTGGAACGAAACGTATTTAACGACACTTTATTTAACGAGCCAGTCCACTGATATCACAACAGTATTGCTACAATTGCAACAGTTTCAACAAAACTATGAAGCAATTTATCCAGTAACAGAAAACAGCCCGAACAAAATTAATGAGGGCATTAAAATGGCTGGAACAATGATTAGTGTGTTGCCATTGTTAATTGTGTACTTCTTTTTACAACGATACTTCGTTGAAAGTGTCGATCGTACTGGTATTGCTGGTGAATAATCACCGTAATATAAAAAAAATTAAAATATTGGGGGAAATCAAATGAAAAGGAAGTCTTTATTTAGCTTACTAACGATGTTCTTTTTGGTTCTACTGCTTGTCGCTTGTTCTAGCAATGATAGTGTAACAGAAGAAACAAATGAGCCTAAAACAAATGATAGTGAAGCTCCAGTTGAAGAATCAGCACTACCACCGATGACAACTGAGAACATTACGCTTAAGTATGCTTCTTGGGCAAATGGTGAGCTTAATAAGTTTATGGCTGAAAAGTTTATGGAGAAATATCCAAACATTACAGTTGAGCTTGTTGAGTTAGAATTTGATGGCTGGAATGACCATTTAACAAACCTAGCAAGTACAGGACAACTGCCTGATGTATTTTGGTATTTAGGAAATGTAGACGTTCCGATTAAAAATGGTTGGTTAGGCGATATGACCGAGTACTTTGAAAATGACCCAGAGTCTGACAATATTTTAACAACAATGAAGGAGCCTGGATATTTTGACGGTGAGAAAAAGCTTGCTGCACCTGCCAATTACTATCCGTTCACGATTTATTTAGATGAAAACCTATTTAAGAAACTAAATGTTGATATGCCTTCTGCTGATTGGACATATAGTGAAATGATTAACTTAATGCAAGAAATGACGGTTCCTGAACAAGGTATTTTTGGCTACAATACGTTCACACAATTAGTAACAATGGCACCAATTGTTAATCAAGATGCTTATGGCGAATTTGGCTGGGATGGCGAAAACTTTGATTTAACAAAGGATTGGGCAGATGCAATTAATCAACATGCTCAGTTTGTTAGAAGTGGCGTTCATGCTCCTTTCTTTGATACAGATGAAGCAGAAGCTGCATTTGGTGACAGATTGTTATGGGCAGCAAGCTCTGGCCGTCTAGCAATGCAATTAGATGCTTGGTGGACAATGGGCTTATTCGCAGAGCCTGAGTTTGTAGACAAAGGAATTAAATGGGTTCCTTATACAGTACCACAAGGAGATAATGCTTCAACACAGCATAAACCTGCATTTATTGACTTTGGTGCGTTATCTTCTGCAACGGAGCACCCACGTGAAGCATATGAGCTATTAAAGTTCTTTGGATGGGGCAAAGAAGGTTGGTCAGCGAAACTACAAGCATTTGAAACGTTAAAAACAGAAGATGGCTCACTAGTTTTCAAGCATCCAGACGGTCTTCCATTAACACAAGATCAAGAGATTTGGGATGGACTTAGAGCACTTCTTCCGCAAGATGAGTACGTGACTAATTTCTTAGAAAGAGCGAAGGAGCCAATTCCACTTGGTGGGTCTTCATTACCTGGTTTCCAAACGTTCTTAGATGAAGTCTATCTTGGTGGAGAGTATGGGAATGTGGAGCAAGCGATTATTAATGGCGAAGTTAATCCACATGATATTTCTCAAAACTTAACAGATATGATTAATCAATACAATGATGAAACGATGGAAGAATTATTCTGGTAAAACAACAATACGGCCGATTTGTTCATTTGAGCAAGTCGGCTGTATTTTTGCCAAAAGTTAAAGGAGAGGAGAGTAAGATGAATAAACTTGTTTCTGTTGCATTTCTTTTATATTTGCTTCTTCATTTTCCTGTGAGTGTTTTAGGGGGAAATCCAGTTATTCAAGAAAGATTTAGCGCTGACCCAGCTGCACTCGTTCATGATGACAAGGTGTATTTATACGTTGGAAGGGATCAAGCAGGGGAGCCAGGAGAAATCGACCATTTTTACGTTCTGAAGGAATGGAATGTCTATTCTTCTTCCGACATGATTAATTGGGAGCTAGAAGGTACGTTGTCTCGGACAGAGTTTGAGTGGGCAAGAGAGGATACTGCATGGGCCTCACAAGCGATCGAACGTGACGGGAAATTTTATTGGTATGTGACTGTATTAAATAAGGATTCCGATCCTGAAAAGAATGGCTATGCGATAGGTGTTGCCGTATCCGATAAGCCAGCAGAAGGCTTTAAGGATGCATTAGGGAAACCGTTAATAAGCAGTGACATGACAGAGGCTCCAGGATTTATGGACAAAAATCAAACGTGGGATGATATTGATCCGACCGTCTTTATCGATGATGACGGTCAAGCCTATTTATACTGGGGCAACACCCATCTTTACTATGCGAAGCTTAAGGGCAATATGGTTGAAATCGATGGGGATATCGAGCGAGTAACGATAGACAATATGCCGGGAACATTTACGGAAGCACCATACTTGCATAAACATAATGAAACATATTACCTGTCATTTGCAATGAACTTTCCAGAGCTAACTGCTTATGCAACGAGCGATCAACCTGAGGGGCCGTGGGAGTATCAAGGTGTTCTATTAGATAAAATGGAAGATTCCGAGACGAGCCATCAAGCAATTCTAGAGTTCAAAGGGCAGTGGTATTTGATTTATCACACTGGAGCCTTACCGACAGGGGGGAACTATAAACGTTCGACGTCAATAGAAAAGCTGGTTCATAATGACGATGGGACGATTGATAAGGTGACTCCGACTGCATCAGGTCTAGCAGAGGAGCGCTACTCGATTAAAACTTCAAGTCAGCACTATATCCGTCATTTACGTGATGCTGTTCGAATCGGACCGTTAAAAGAAGACAATGCCGATTTTAAGTGGCATATAGTTTCTGGCTTGGCTGATGAACGAGCGGAATATATCTCATTTGAAGCAGAGAATAAAGCTGGATATTATTTGAAACAAGGTGGAGAATTCACGCAACTAGTTAAGAACGACGGGACTAAGCGCTTCGAACAGGAAGTAACCTTTAAAGTCGTAGAAGGGCTCGGGGATTCCGATTCTGTATCTTTTCAGGCTTATAACGATGAAACATTATATTTGTATCATCATGACAACAATACCCTTCGAATTGGTCCCGTTGAAACAGGGGATGAAAGGATTCGAGCAACATTTCAGGTGGTAGAAGAAACTGGTGAGGTACTCAATTTAACTACTAGCAAAGCTGGAACTAGTAAAGACAATAGCCTGACAGGAACCATTTTTGTGTTTATTAGCTTAATAATACTCGCTGTGATTGTTGTGTTTAGAAAAGGACTGGTTAAAAGGAGTCGGAATAATATTACTTAAAATTAGAAGATGATTTATGGATAGTTTTTGCACAATTATTTATCGTAGCAATGTAACATTTTAAAAAAAACAGAGCTGCTTAAATTCAAAAAAAGTGTAATCGCTTCGTTCACTATGCGCTTTACGATGAGTTCTGATCGAAAGGTACAACAATAGGTGGATGAAAGACGACTGAAAAGGTTGGTTTTCGAGGGCATTGAAAAACCCCTTGAAAGTCACGCTAGGAAGCAGTAATGGCAACGGCTCGCGCATTGCTTAGAGGGCATTAAAAAAGGGAAAAGCACCCTTTTTTAATGCCCTTTCTTATGACATCCTTTTTTTCTGTATAAAAAATTAAATTAAAGCAGACTGTATACTTTCTAGCAATCTGGTAATGATTAATAGGGAGGTGAGTGAGATGAGAAAACAAAATCTAGCTATGATGATAGTCGCGAGTTTATTCTTTACTTTATATACATTTCATCAAGCGAATAGTGAGTCAGCAAAACCAAATGAGTTAACGGATATTATAAATATGACCGAAGCGCAAGATATTAGCATAGAGTCATGGTCAGTATATATGAAGGAAGACACTGTATATGCTGAGGACCATCAAAAGGCTGAAGCAGTAGTGAAGGAATTAATAACGGAGAAGACCGGTTATCAATGGAGCAATGAAACTCCGAAGAACGGTCATTATCAAAAGGAAGTTGGCGTAAAAAATCAGTCTGATCAGAGTGTTCGTGAACGAATCGTGATTGCTACATATGAAAGTAATGGATTGTATCATATTACAGTTACTCATCAGCTAGATGGGAAGGGTTGGACAGATGAAACACTAAATAAAATTACATCCAGCCTAAAGGGGGAAACGATCTATTACACGGTAAAAGGAAGCAAAAAACAAACAGGGAAAATAGAATTAGAAGAGCTAGCTCAGCTTCTTGTTGCTGGACTATCTGCAGAAATTAAGGAAGGTCTAATAGAGGATGGCTTTGTGTCGCTATCAGCGTATAATCCAAATTGGGCAATAAGTGTACCAATTGGACAGTCTGAGGAGATGAATGTACAGGTTGGACTTAGAGTTTCTGAACAAGAAACAGTAGATGTAACGATTGGAACACCAATTATTACAACTGAATATTAATTGTAGTAGGTTGTACCAAAAGGTTCATAATGATCCTTTTGGACAACCTCGTTTTTATTGGAAAAGCATTTCTTCACAATTAGCACACATTTTAATGTTACACTAGTCCAGTAAAAAGGGAATGAAAGGAGGGGACAATATGTATGATTTCTTTAATGCGATTAGTCAATTTTTTTATGGTCCTTTAACGAATTTATCATATGGCACAGAGCATATCCCTCTATTATCTGCCCTTATTATTGGTCTATTAGGTGCTGCTGCACCGTGTCAATTTACGGGAAATATAAGTGCCATTACACTATATGGAAATCGTTCTTTTCAACATAAGATCCCTTGGGGTGAAGTATTTGCGTATATATTAGGAAAGATCGTTGTCTTTTCAGGTTTAGGGTTGATTGTATGGGTACTTGGTGAAGAATTTCAGCGCGAGCTTACAGGCTACTTGCCTTGGGTTCGTAAATTTTTAGGACCACTTTTAATTTTTATTGGTTTGTACTTAATGGGTGTCATTAGATTTTCTTGGACAATTAGATTTATAAAAGAAAGGAGTCAACCAAGGAATAAGCTTGGAGCTTTTTTGTTGGGGAGTAGCTTCTCGTTAGGATTTTGTCCAACGATGTTTCTTTTGTTTTTTATGTTATTAATGCCGATGGTTCTCTCAACAAGCTACGGTTTCGTACTCCCGAGTATTTTTGCAATCGGTACGGCGATTCCTTTTCTAATCGCCATTTTTCTCATCTGGTATTTCGGATTAAGTGGTGCGCTTATGAAAAAAAGTCGAAAAGTTGGACTGTTTATTCAACGATTTGCCGGAGGGGTTATGATTTTTTTAGGGATTCTTGATACGATGACGTATTGGTCATTTTAGTTTTTCATTTTTATCCCGTTATATTACAATGTGGTCATTAATTATTGGAGGAATTAAATCATGCTATTTAGACGAAACATAAACATGTTACTTATTGTATTATTGTTGTCATTATTGACAGCTTGCGCTCAAGGGGAAGAACAAGGAATTGAAAATGAGCAAACTGGTGAAGTAGAAAATGATGCCGAGGTTGAAGTTGATTTAGAGACAGAGCATCAGCATGAGCATGAGAAGAAAGAGACGATGTTCCAGCATGTCCACGGGCTTGCTTATGAGCTAAGTGAACCATATGATTTACATCTAGGTACCCATCATGGTGTTTTTCGCATTAATCCCGATAATGTCTGGAGATGGTTGGGGACCAATAAGCATCGTCATGATGTAATGGGGTTTACGTTTCTAGATGAAGAGACGATGATTTCGAGTGGGCATCCAAGTGAGGCATCAAATCTCAAAAATCCAATTGGTGTGATAATTAGTAAAGATCAGGCGGAAACGTGGGAGCCAATTGCGCTTCACGGCGAAGTAGACTTCCATACCTTTGAAGTCAATGCAAGTCAGTCCGGTGTTTTATATGGGATTGATATGTCTGGTTTTTATCGTTCAGAGGACTTTGGTTATAACTGGGAGCTTGTTCGCGCAAAGGGATTACCAGAGAATCCACAGGATATCTATACCTTAGTCTCTAATCCTGGACAGCCTTCCGCTCTTTTAGCAGGTACTAAATTCGGTATTTATCAATCAGACGATGGTGGGGAGACATGGGGACTTGCTACGGATGAGGAAACGTTGATTAGTGCAAAAGCCGCCTATGAACAAGAGGGTACCATTGTTGCTTACGTTCAAGGGAAAAACGAAAATGGGTTAGTGAAAAGTACAGATTTTGGTAGCTCGTGGACCTCATTAAATTTACAATTTGATGATGATGCTGTCGCTCATATTGCGGTTCATCCTGTAAATGAAGGAGAATTTGCAGTTGGAACATTTAAAGGAGACCTTTACAGAACAATAGACAATGGTGTTAACTGGCAAGTCATTGCTAAAGAAGGAAAGTCGATTGTTGACTAAGGTAAGATGAAAAGTCAGTTGCTATGTAACTGGCTTTTTCTTGAGATTTGTTTTATGTATCAAAAAAGGAATTTGTCTAAAACTAAAGGCAAGTTCTTTTTTTTGTTTATACTGAGCAAGATTGTTGATAAAAAGAAATGGTTTAGAGTAAAATAAATTCGGTAATGAACTATATTATTTAAAGTAAATAAACATTATTTAGTTTATTATGAAAAACACTAAAATATTTTAGGAAAAGAAAGGGAAGGTTAAAAAATGGCAAAGGTATTGTATATTACAGCACACCCACACGATGAAACACAATCCTTCAGTATGGCAGCAGGGAAGGCTTTTATTGAAGCGTATAAGGAAGCGAATCCGAATGATGAAGTGATTAACGTTGACTTATATCAAGAACATATTCCGCAAATTGATGTCGATGTATTTAGCGGTTGGGGTAAGCTACAATCTGGAAAAGGGTTCGATGAGCTATCAAACGAAGAGAAAGCAAAAGTCGGCCGTCTTTCTGAGTTATGTGAGCAGTTTATTGCTGCAGATAAGTATGTGTTTGTTACACCATTATGGAACTTCTCATTCCCGCCAGTGTTAAAAGCTTATATTGACTCCGTTTCTGTAGCAGGTAAAACGTTTAAATATACAGAACAAGGTCCAGTAGGTTTATTAACGGATAAGAAAGCTTTACACATTCAAGCACGTGGTGGAATTTATTCTGAAGGGCCAGCTGCTGAAATGGAAATGGGGCATCGTTATCTAAATGTGATGATGCAATTCTACGGTGTACCTTCGTTTGAAGGATTATTTGTTGAAGGTCACGCAGCTATGCCTGATAAAGCTCAAGAGATTAAAGAAAATGCAATCGCACGAGCAAAAGATTTAGCACAGACATTTTAATTGTACAAAAAAAGGGTTGTCCAAAAGGATTGGTAAATCTTTAGGAGCAATCCTTTTTTTATTGAGTAAAGAAGTAGCTTCATAATAAAGAATCAACAAATTTGAAAAAAAGATTGAATTCTAGCCAAATAGTGTTTACTATTAGCAACATATAGTAATTGTTTCAGGTTTATATAACTAAATATTGATACAAATGAAATAATAGGTGTCATCATATTAGACTTAAATAGGGAATCTGGTGAGAATCCAGAACTGTCCCCGCAACTGTAAGTGTGGATGAAATGAGGGAACCACTGTATAAGCTACTTAAAGCTTGTATGGGAAGGCTCAGAGTAGGGTGAAGCACAAGTCAGGAGACCTGCCTGTTCTTTCAAATGTTTTCATTCTTCGGGGAGTAAGAATCAAAAACGGTGGGATGCTGAACTCGCATCTGGGTCATGCTATTTTTGTACCGTTTTATCAACTCTTCCGAAGCTGGAGGAGTTTTTTTGTTTTGGAAACTATGGATGATTGGGTTGTGAATAAGTGAAAGCATAATCGAAGAATCCAAACGCCACGAGCTTCTCTACAATGAACCCTACTTGTAGAGAGCTTAAAACGAGGCTGGGGTTCTGTACATTGTATTAAACAAACCGCTTTGCGGGATTTGTTCTGTTAATGTAAGAGAGTAGAAGCTTAAAAATATGGGAGGCGGAAGAAATGGCGACATGGAATTTAACGAGTACGCAACAACATATTTTGATTTGTAATGGAAGTAGCTGCAAAAAGGCGGGAGCTGAGGAAGTGACTCAATCGATTCGTCAAGAGATTACGGAGAGAGGTTTAGACCCTGTTTTACATACTTCAAGGACGCTTTGTAATGGACGCTGTCAGGATAAATGTGTCGTAATCGCTTACCCTGAGGGCCGCTGGTATAAGGAGGTGACGAGTGAGGATGCAGCTTGGTTTGTCGATACTCTGATCACAGGTGCTAGCAGAGAAGATAAGGTAAGTCACGCCTATAATGGGACATGTTTTGAACGAACAGATGGGACGGTAGCAGGGGTGGAAAAAGATGTCGCAATCGTGAAAAAAGTGTCAAAAACGTTTTAGATAACGCGGGTTGTTCCTAAGCTGATAGAAGCTTTAAGGAATAACCTTTTTTAATGACCATTGTTTAGCGAAATCCTTTGACTTTTCCTAAATCATCCATTAAAATCTACAAATAGTAATTATTACGATTTGTATTATGGAATAGTTGGAGGCGAATATGGATAAAAAAATTCCCGTAACCGTGTTAAGTGGCTATCTTGGCTCAGGAAAAACGACATTGCTTAATCATATTTTAAAAAATCGAGAGGAACTAAAAATTGCCGTTATTGTAAATGACATGAGTGAAATCAATATCGATGCGGAGCTAATTAAGCAGGGTGGGGAACTCACTCGAACAGAGGAAAAGCTAGTAGAGATGTCTAATGGCTGCATTTGTTGTACACTTCGAGAGGATTTATTAATTGAAGTCGAGAAATTAGCGCGTGCTGGTAATCTTGACTATATCGTTATTGAATCGACAGGAATTAGCGAACCGACGCCTGTTGCTAAAACATTTTCTTACATAGACGAGGAATTAAACATTGATTTAACACAATTTTGTCGTCTAGATACGATGGTTACCGTTGTCGATGCTTATCGCTTTTGGCATGATTTTCACTCTGGTGATACTCTACTAGACCGAAAACAATCATTAGGTGAGGATGATACGAGAGAAATTGCTGATTTACTCATTGAGCAAATTGAATTTTGTGATGTGCTAATCGTCAATAAGTGTGACCTAGTGACAGAGGAAGAACTAGAAAAACTAGAAGTCGTATTAAGAACGTTACAGCCAAAAGCAACGATTATCCGTTCTGAGCATGCAAAGGTGGACCCACAAGAAATTTTGAATACGCACTTGTTTAATTTTGAAGAGGCAAGCCAATCAGCTGGATGGCTTCGTGAACTAACAGCACAGCATACGCCTGAAACGGAGGAGTATGGGATTTCGTCTTTTGTTTATTTTAGAAGAGAACCTTTTCACTCGGTTCGCTTTAAGAATTGGATCGAGTCGATGCCTAGTCAAATTGTGAGAGCAAAAGGGATTGTTTGGTGTGCTACAAGAAATAACGTAGCGCTACTCTTGTCACAAGCGGGGCCGTCTGTCTCGATTGAACCCATTTCCTTTTGGGTTGCGAGTCTCCCTTCCTTTGAACAAAAAAATATTATGAAGAAAAATCCACAAGTACTAGATGATTGGGATGCAGAATTTGGCGACAGACATACAAAGCTAGTATTTATCGGAACCGATTTAGACAAAGATGAAATCATAAAAGAATTGGATAAATGCCTACTAACAGAATCCGAGTTTGATAGTGATTGGAATGCGCTAGAAGATCCGTTTGAGTGGTTTTTACAGAAGGCATAAACGTAGCGAATCATTTTAGGAATAATTCTGATTTAGCTCTAGTAAAATAGTTGAAGAATATCATGTAGGGGGTTGAAGATGAATAAGGTGCCTGTCTTTATTTTAAGCGGTTTTTTAGGAAGTGGGAAGACGACGCTGTTACATCGCCTATTAGAAGCATGTTCAACTAAAAGGCTAAAGCCAGCTGTACTAATGAATGAAATTGGTGAAACCGATACGGATGGAAAAAGCTTAGCGAAAGAGCAGGTTATCGAGAAGCTATTAGACGGTTGCATTTGCTGCAATAAAAAAAGTGAAGTAACAAAAAGCATGGAGAGGCTAGTAAAAGGAAAGCCTAATGTTATTTTTATTGAACTGACTGGTATCGCGAATCCAGAGGAGGTGGCGGATTCTTTAACGGAACCGGCGTTGCTTGATTTGGTTTATTTGGAAAAAGTCATAACCGTCGTTGATGCGGAACATGTGCTTTCCTATAATAATGTATTTGAATCAGACCGTGAACTCGTACGAACGACGAGAAGGCAAGTGGAAGTAGCGGATTATTTAATTGTGAATAAAATCGATTTTGTTTCAGAAGCCAAAAAGCAGAAGGTGAAAAAGTTTCTACTCAAGCATAATCCTAATGCAAAGTATTCATTCACAACCTACAGTCAAGTTGACCTAGACTTTTTAAGTGACCTAAAAACTAGTCAGTTAACGGTTCAGGTTTCAGGAAGTGAGCTTAAACAACAGCATAAGCATCGTCACTCGTATTCTCGTATCTCAAGTATAACGCTACCACTGTCATCTCAAACAACAAAGGCTGACATTGAGGCGTTTCTTAAAAAATGGAAGACTCGTCTTTTGCGGGCGAAAGGGTATGTTCGTTTAGGAGAGGATACGTACTTAATGCAGCATGTCATGAAGCGTGTCAGTTGGGAGAAAACACTGTATGAAGGAGAGCTATATCTCGTTTTCATTGGAATGGATCTACAAGAGGAGCAATTGAAAAAGGAATGGGGACGTGTAGCTGGGGCTGTCTCAAAAGCTTAAAGCGTGTAAGGCTGTGCCACAAGGTTAAAAAACAACCTTGTGGCACAGCCTCTTGTTTTGTTAATCGTAATTATTTTGATTTATTATACATGATTACGCCTTGTCCGCATATAGTGAACTATACATAAGAGGAGGGGAGCTGCTTGTGTGGAACAAACATCATGCTATAACAGGGTATCTATTTCTTGGATTAGCATGCTTACTGATTTTATATCATGAGCATGTGAAAATAAACAACTTGCATATTCCGAGTTCATTGCAAACCTTTAATATGATCTTTCTAAGTATAGTAATTGAGGCAATTCCATTTGTACTAATTGGTGTGTTCATTGCGGGAACGATTCAAGTATTTGTTACAGAGGAGCACTTAAAGCGAGTGATCCCGAAGTCGAAATGGCTCGCTGTAGTTATGAGCTGCTTTGTTGGTGCTCTATTTCCTGCTTGTGAATGTGGGATTGTTCCGATTGTTCGAAGGCTGATTGCCAAAGGGGTGCCGTTATTTGCAGGAGTAGGCTTCTTGTTAACAGGACCTTTAATTAATCCAATTGTTGTCTTTTCTACCTATATGGCCTTTGGTGAGGATAGTAAAATGGCCTTTCTAAGAATGAGCTTAGGGTTTGTGATTGCACTTGTTATTGCAGCCATTTGCCTACTATTTAAAACAAATCAGCTAAAACAAACGAAAGAGTCAATGTATGCAAACAACGAAACAGCTATTGCGAAACCGCCAATTGGACAACGATTTAAGGCGATGGTTGAACATACAATTGATGAGTTCTTTAGTATGGGGAAATTTTTAATTATTGGTGCCACTTTAGCGGCCTTAGTTCAGACGTATGTCTCAACTAAATCAATTTTAGGGATCGGTGAGGGGATTCTTGCCTCTACACTTGTCATGATGGGACTGGCTTTTTTGCTTTCGTTGTGTTCTGAGGCGGATGCCTTTATTGCTGCCTCCTTTCGTCATCTTTTTCCGGAAACGTCTTTACTTGGCTTTTTGCTTTATGGCCCAATGCTTGACTTGAAGAATACTTTCATGATGCTCGCTGTTTTTAAATTTCGATTTGTACTCGTCTTGATACTGCTAATAACAACTGTTGTTTTAGCAACGTTGGTCATGATTCATCCATGGCTGTAAAGGAGGTGTTTTTGTGCAAGGAAGGCAAGCATTGAAGGCGTTTGTGTTATTACTCTTTTCTGTCTTTATTTTCATTCTTCATCACAATGGGGAAATTGCCCGTTTCGTTAATCCTGATTATCTATATTTTAGCCAAATTGCTTCTGTGCTCTTTATGTTTTTATTTTTTGTTCAAGTGCCACGAATTTTTTCAGAAGGTACCGAACATGACCATAGCCAATGTGGTCCATGGGGGTGTGACCATGACGGTGAGGAGCTCTCTTTAAGATCCGTTTTATCCTATGCTGTCATTACTCTACCACTTTTAACAGGACTGTTTTTCCCTTATAAAGAATTTGGAGCAGCAGAGGCTTTAAACCGTGGAATTAGTTATACCTCTTTAGAACATGAACATTATAGTGAGGACGATAAAAAAGTACAAGAGATGTTAGATCTGCCTGTACTCGATTTTACTAATGAACAGTTTGCAAGCTATATTAGAGCGGTAACGACGTATCCACAGCTGTTTGCAGGAAAATCAATTGAGATAGAGGGATTTCTACTA
Source organism: Halalkalibacter urbisdiaboli (assembly GCF_002156385.1). GTDB lineage: Bacteria > Bacillota > Bacilli > Bacillales > Bacillaceae_D > Halalkalibacter_A > Halalkalibacter_A urbisdiaboli. The sequence continues at coordinate 694,565 of NZ_MVJM01000002.1, read as the reverse complement.
GAAGATGATTATCTCTCACAAAGGCATACCGTCATTGCAAGGTTTCTCGTAACCCATTGTGTTGCCGACGCCCACGTAACTGGGTTAATCATTGACGGAGTATCACTTCAGCATCCTAATGATACATGGGTTCGTGTCAAAGGGAATTTGCATGTAAAAAGAAGCGGTGACCTGCTTATTCCTGCTGTGAATGTAAGTAGCATTGAGGAAATAGCCCCTCCCGTTGTTCAATATGTGTATCCGTAATTTATTCAACACAGTGGAGCGTGCCAAACCTCTTCGACTGTGTGCCTTGTTTGTAAGAGCATCATCCTAAAGTTTGAAATAATTTGGGTGAGGGGTCGCCCTTTTATATGTGAACGTTCTGAACTTGTAATTCCAGGTTCGTATCTTTAATGCCTAACCGTATTTCGATGTAAGCATTTTCAGTATCGTTATTTTATGATATATTTAAATAACTAGCAAACTACGAGAAGTCTTAGGATGGAAGTTATCAGAGACTTAAGGGTGCTACGTTATTTTAAGATAAGATAGGCTATTCTACGGAATAGTTTTTTATTTTTAAATTCACGTAGGAAAAAAGTCTTGATTCGTTATGCCGTTCTATGAGAAGTAGCAATAGAGATTTTCTAAAACCTAAAACCTAAAACCTAATAATGATTGTAAAAGGCAAGTTCACTGAAAGGTGGATACGCAAAGCTAAAGGGGCTAAGTTCTAAATATAGAATAAGCTAGCCAGTTACCGATTGTTAAAAACTAATCGGTTTGATTAGTTTTTTTATTAGGAGACGATAAAGATGATAAATCAATTAAGTAAATTAGAAGAATTGAAGCGTAAATTATATTTATTCACCTTACCTATAATCATAGTGGCGTTGGTTAGTAGCTTTTTCTATTATGAGGAACATGATCCGTTTAATTCGATCGTTCTACCATTGCTTACCCTTACCTACAGTATATCTTGGTTCCTAGTATACTACCGAAAGTGGTTTAAATATGTAGAACTTGTCAATTTATTTTTAATAAGTATGATTCATTTATTAAAAAACTATGAAATAGTCTATGTCGAAATGGCGATAAAGGAAAGTATTCTACAGGAAGTGGTACGTATTGGACACCACTAGTTTTCGTTTTTATCTTTGTTACCATAGTAGGAAAAAAGGCTGTATTCTATTCTATTGGTCTTTGGGCTTTGACTGTAATGATAGGAATCTCCAAATGGGATCATATCCCTCTCTATGGAAATCAGTCACTTATTCAATATTATTCATCCAACTTAGTCTATTTTATTTTTTTATTTTTTGGTCGTCATATTATTAGTACGTATAACAAAATCAGAAATGTTAGAAAAAATCGCTTATGAAGATTCACTAACGGAATAGCAAACAGAAGAAAAGTATACTTGTGGCTAGAAAATGAGTTAGCGAAGGGGAGACCATTTTCGGTAATCTTTTTCGATATAGACCATTTCAAAAAAAATAAATGATGAACTTGGACATGTTGTAGGTGACAAAGTATTAGTTGAGATGGCAGCACTGGTAGAAAATATGTTAGTGGAAACTGATTTATTTGGACGTTGGGGCGGAGAGGAGTTCGTTATCCTTACGTTTAAAAGAAATAAGCAAGAAGCGATTGAATTAGCTGAAAAGTTGAGAAAGGGGATTGAAACACATCCATTCTCATTAGCTGGTAAAGTTACTTCTAGTTTTGGTGTGACTAGTACAGATGACAGAGATACAACGGAAACTTTAATGAATAGAGTAGACGAGGCTTTGTATAGTGCAAAAAAAGAGGGGAGAAACCAAGTTCGATATTAGTTTGAGGCTTCGCTTTAGCCTAGTTTCCAATGTCACTCTTTTGTTTTTTTGAATAAATTGGCATGGCTTAAATATTCAAAAGGTGATTTTCTTTAAAAAAATTATGCTATGATTCTTATATCAAATAATAGATTAAGAGAAGGGGAGAGAGAGTGAAATATCGTACGTACATCATTGTTGTTGCTATCATGTTTTCATTAGTACCCTTAAACTCTAATTTAAGCTTTGCCGCTACTTTTTACCCTATTCCACAAGAGGATTCTGTAAACGGAAGAAATAGTCATGCGTATTTACCGAGTAGTGACGGAACGACTCAAAAGGAACGTGAAGCCTTTATAAGTGAAATTGCCGGATACGCTGTAAATGCGAATGAAAAATGGGGAATACCAGCTAGCGCAATCATTGGTATGGCAATACTCGAAAGTGGATACGGGACAACACGTACTTCACAGTTCGCAAATAATATATTTGGAATTAAAGTATGGGGCGTTAACCCTCCTAATGCGTGGCAGTTAGTAGGGCAGCCCGATGAAGACTTTGAAATGGCCATTTCCGTTCTTTCTAATATGGGCACTGACCGATTAATTTTTGATGAAACAAAACGAAGAGATAACTGGTACCGTGTCTTTTCTTCTTATGAAGGCGCCGTAAATTTCTTGGCAGGTACATTATTATTAAATAGTAGATATGGATTTGCACGAAATAGCTATCAACAAAGAATGAATGATGGTTGGAGTGTTGAGGATGCGTCAAGACAATATCTATTTGATATAGGTAACGCTGGATATAATCACCTAGGTGGCGATTATTATCGCCGAACCGTCGGGAAAATTATGGGACAGTGGAACCTTTATCAATATGATGGTGGGGATCATCTAAGAGATATAAAAGGTCATTGGGCAGAATCATCGATTCAGTTTGTGGCGGAACAAGGTTGGATTACTGGTTATTCTGATCGAACCTATAAGCCGAATAACCCATTAACGCGGGCTCAGGCAGCGACTGTTATGGTGAACTTCTTACATCTAAAGCCAACGGATGCGATGCATTCATTTCATGATGTTTCGCAAACCTTTTGGGCGAGGCAGTCTATTATTCTAGTTGCACAAAATGGAGTTATGAATGGTACCGATCAAAATTGGTTTTCCCCTAATACCTCAATCACAAGAGCACAAATGGTACAAATTTTATATAATGCTAGGCAATATCGTACACCTTCGAGCTGGACACAAAGCGACTTTAGTGACATCCCACATGGACATTGGGCCTTAACTGCTATTGAAACGATGCGAAGTGAAGGGATTATTAATGGGTACGGAGATGGTACATTCAGACCAAACGAGCCGATTACAAGAGCACAAATGGCAGCGATCCTGAAAAAGGTCTATGAGAGACAAAGCTAACGAGACTTTGAAGGTAACATCAAAAGGGTTGAAGTTTTTGGGGGTAGCCCAAGGATTTCGGCCCTTTTCATTTAGAAATCTGTATGGTTTTAACATTCATAACGACATGAAATGGTGCGGTTAAAAAGACCGCCTTTATATTAAGGCGGCGAAAATATCCTGTGAACTTTTTATAAGATTATAATCTTGGTAAAGTACTGACCAAAATTCTGCGAATGCGTCGTAGCAATCTATTTATTTCCATTATTTGTTCAGGGGTTAAATTATCTGGGTCAATAAGTGAACCTTCCTCTGTTCTTATTACTAGACACAATTCAAGAAAAACCTCTAATCCAAGCAATTCTATAATAGGCTCTTCCTGATCTAATACTACTCGAAGAATGTCTCTATTCGTTTCTGCAGGACAAGTCATTGTGTTCCACCTCCTTTGCATTTCGTAATATAGCTTATGTAGTAAATATAGATGTGTACGGGCTGTTCTACTGTTAAGACTGTACAATATTGAATTAATGCTACTAGCTGTTCCATATTTGGAGGGAATATTCTAAAGGTCTAAAATAAAGCGGAATTTAAAATTATGATAGGGGTGATATACATTTAGTAGGTATTTCTGTAAGAGGAGGATGCTCTGTTAACGAGGAAAGATAGCTGGATAACTTCGTTTTTTAATGGGGTAAGGTGTACATGTGCGGAAGTCTTTTTTATACACGTCTTTTAACCCGTTCGTATTCATTTAAAATATGATCTAATTCTTGGCTACATTTAATTGTGTCAGGGTGGTTAAGTCCTTTCATTTGACCTGTGGAGATCAACTTTAATCGTAAATACGTTATTTTTGATTCTAATTGTAATAATAACGCTCCATTGGTTTGCTCCATAAATATCTCCAAGTTATAGAAAAGTCTCTAAATTAGTCAGTAACATTATTATAATATAACCAGTGAAAACTGTTAACAGTTTTGGTCAAAATTATAAATTCACTAAAAAAATGTAATATCGTTGTAATAAATACCAAGCATGAGGACAAGATGTATTTATACTGAAAAATCATTTATTTGTTTTTAAAAATATATTAAATCCCATATTAGCGTGGCAATAACTCTTTGTATGTATAGGTATATTGTATGATATTATGAATGTAGTTATCCTTTTTGAGATGAAATGGCGAAAGTTAATTGTGTTCACAAACATAATATTATGTTTGTGATATATAAATTTTAAACATGTAATCCGGGAGGGGATTAATTGATGGATTAACGTAAGGGAAGGAGGAGACAGGTTGTTAGAAATTTTACTAATAAATTTTCTTTTTCTACTTTTACCTGTCATGATATACCTAATATTTTTTGAAGAAAGTTTAAAATTTTTCAGTCATAAAGCTGTTACTTTTTTTCTTTTATCGTTGACGATGATTTTATGTATGACATTCCCTATTAAAATAGAACTAGGCTTTATTTTTGATTTAAGGTACATTCCTTTTTTAATAGCTGCTCTTTATGGCGGATACCCAATTGCCTTTCCACTGTATATAGTATTAAATGTCTATCGTTTTATTATCGGTGGGGATGGTGTGATCTATTCGCTCCTTTTTTCAACAATTGTTTTTCTTTTGGTTCCTTTATTGAATAAAACGTTTATCAAACAAAACGAGAAGAAGCGAATTATCATCGCAGGGATTCTTTCTTTTTTGACAATGGCCTTTTATCTTTTCACGCTCAGTTCATTTTTTGAGGCCTTAAATAAAGAATTTTGGCTTATCACGATTAATGTGCTCGTCATCAACGTTATAGGTATGCTCATTATTATAACTCTAATCGAGAAAATTATTATGAACGCCAAAAAACGAGAAAAACTTATCGATGCAGAAAGATTAAGCGTCATAAGTGAGTTATCAGCTAGTGTTTCTCATGAAATAAGAAACCCCCTAACTGTAGCAAGTGGATTTCTTCAACTGTTAGTCAAATCAACAAATTTATCACAGGAAGAAAAACGATATCTTAATTTTTCATTAAGTGAATTAGGACGAGCAGAAAAAATTGTTAGTGACTTTCTGTCTTTTGCTAAGCCTCAAGCGAGCAATATGGTTGATTCTAACTTAAAAGACGAATTAGAGTATGTGAATAATATTATGGTTCCTTACGCTAATATTCATCAAGTCGATTTGCAATGTAGTTTTAAAAACGAATTAATAACTCATTATGATAGGAATCAGGTTCAGCAGTGCTTAATTAACCTATATAAAAATGGAATTGAATCAATGGTTGAAAAAGGCGGGACTCTTGCTATCGACGTGTCGAGTGAGGGGAAAGAGATTATTATTAAAATAAAAGATGATGGAATCGGGATGTCAAAGGAGGACGTGTTACGGTTAGGAAAACCGTATTACTCAACGAAAAAAGATGGAACTGGTCTTGGGATGTTAATGGTTTATAGTACCATTCATAAACTTGGCGGACATATTAAAGTAACTAGTGAAATAGGGAAAGGTACTGCGTTTTCAATAACGCTCCCTGTTAAGGATAAGTAGTAGTGTGTACAATAATATATATTTCATCGGGGTGTCTCTTTAGAAACAAATCTTTTGGGAGACCTCCTTTTCCTATATTCTATGGTAAAGTCTTGAAGAGTTTTATCAGTGAATTGATAAGTGGTTTGATGTCAGCATTTTCTACTAAAAATGGCTTATCGATGAAAAAGTCATCAGGAAACATGAAAGTGAGCTTAATATAGGAACTACAAAACATTGAATTCATTGTCATGCAACCAAAAGGTTTCATATAATTAACGTGCAACCAAAAGGTTTCGTATATGATATTTGGAGGAATTGTAATGAGTGAAAACAAATCAGTTACACCAGAAATACGTAAACATGCAATATTTAATGCAACGATTGAAAAGGTATGGAATGCTGTAGCGACCTCAGAAGGGATCGATTCTTGGTTTATGCCTAATGATTTCAAACAAGAGATTGGTCATGAATTTACGATTCAATCACCTTTTGGGCCGACCCCCTGTAAAGTTTTAGAACTAGAGCCACCCAATCGACTAGTTTTTTCGTGGGGAGAATTTGGCTGGAACGTAACATTTGAACTCAAGGATTTAGGAAACAAGACAGAATTTACTTTGATTCACTCTGGTTGGGGAGCTCCTGATGCGCTTATCCCTGGGCCATCTCAAACGAATGCAGAAATTCGAAATCGTATGAATAATGGCTGGGAATCAATTGTGCATGAAAAACTTCGTAAAGTGGTTGAACAGTGATGTCTGCTGCACAAAAGCATGATGTTTTTCAAGCGATTGCGGACCCTACGCGGCGTCAAATGCTTAAAATCATGGCAGATAAGGAGTTATCCATTACTCTACTAAGTAACCACTTTCCAATAAGCCGTACGGCCGTTTCTAAGCATTTGCGTATTCTCTCGGAAACACATCTTGTGAGTGTAGAGAAAGTAGGGAAAGAAAAACGTTATACACTTCAACCAGAGGCATTATTAGAAGTAAAGAATTGGCTTTCCTTTTATGAACAGTTTTGGGACAACAAGATTTCGATGCTTAAACACCTTATGGAAGAGGATGCTGAATGAATAGCTAGTCAACACCACAGGGGTTCATTATAAGAGCAGAACCGTGGCCTCTTGTCAAAATTGTATTATAACAGACAGAGTTGAAGTCAATAGGTATTTTTAAATGGTGTGTAAAAAGAAAGGGAGTGCTCCAAAAAAGGTTAGAAACAATCCTTTTTGGGCACTCCCTGGAATATGACATCAATTATTAACCTCATTGGTCAAGGTTTGTTCACAAGGTAATGAATTATATCTTAAATTGCTTTACTGTATTTGCAAGTTCCTCTGCCATTTTTGCAAGTGTTTCACTAAATGCAGTAACCTCTTGGGTAGAGGCATTTTGCTGTTCGATGGAAGCAGCTACATTTTGAGAATAACCAGAATTTTGTTCTGAAATATCGTTCATGTCATTCATTGAATGCTTTAATCGAGTCATTTCATCGTTAATTTTTTCAACAGAATCTGTGACTTCTACCATCCGTTTGGAAACTTCATCAACCGATAATGAGATATCTTTAAATGAAGTACCGGCTTGATCGACTAAATTTTTTCCTTCAGAAACGGTCAATTCTCCATTTTTCATTGAATCAACAGCAGTGTCTGTTTTTTCTTGAATTTCTTTAATTAGGTTTTGAATTTGTAATGCAGAATCATTCGATTGCTCTGCAAGTTTGCGAACTTCCTCAGCAACGACTGCGAATCCCTTACCGTGATCTCCAGCGCGTGCGGCTTCAATCGCAGCGTTTAAGGCAAGTAAATTTGTTTGATCAGATATAGCGGTGATTAGTGAAATGATCTTGCCAATTTCAAGTGACTTAGTATTTAGTTCATTAATAATACTGCTAATATCGCGTGTGCTATCAGTTATATGATCCATTTGCGAAATGAGCTGTGTAATAATATCTTCACCTTTATCTGATGACAATGAGGCCTGTTTTGAGGCTTCAAAAACGATGTTTGCCTGTTGTGAAATAACATGTGTATCTTCTGAAATTCGATTTACAAATTGGACAGAGTTCTTAAAGCTTTCAGATTGTTGTTCTGTCCCGGCTGCTACTTCCTGGATTGCATTTGTAATATGTTCAATTGTCTTACTATTTTCTTCAGCACCACTATTTAACTCCTCAGAAGTTGCGGCAACTTGTTGTGCTGATGCGGAAACCTTCTCCATTGTGCTTCTTAAAGTTGAGGTCATCGTATTAAAGTCTTGTGTAAGTTTTCCAACCTCATCCTTTGTCGTTATTTCTAATGGTTTAACAGTTAAGTTTCCATTTGCCACTTCCTTTACTTGAAGGGAAAGTTTCGTGATTGGGTCTGCTAATTTTTTTGCAAAGAGTAAGGTCACACCAATTCCGACTATAAGGGATAATCCTAAGATTACTAGAATCTCTGTAAAGATTTCATCAGCTTTTGAATTGAAATCTTGCATGTAGGTACCATAGCTAAGAATCCAGCCCCAATAAGGGTCGACTTCTGCATAGGTAACCTTGAGTGCGATTGTATCAGGATCAGAAGGTAATGGCCATTTGTAGTAGGAGTATCCATCTCCATTAAGTGCAGCTTCAACGATAGATTTCCCAACCTTTACACCATTCGGATCTTCGGAATCCCAAATATTATTTCCTTCTGATGATGGGTGAGCGAGTAAAAGACCTTCTTCATCGATAACAAAAGGATACCCACTTTCGCCAATTTTAATGTTTTCATTAATAGGACGACTACCATCAGCGGCTTTTGGGCCGAGTAATTGGCTTTTGGCTATTTCTTGTGCATCCTCTAAGGAGATTTCACCAGTTTGTACCAATTTATCTAAAGATTCAATCAATTCGATCGACATTCGAATGGATGTTTTAAGTTCATTTCTTCCCGAATCGTCTAGTGCGTCTTTGGAGGATTGATAATTTATTATTCCAATCGTGATGATGGGAATGGTAAGCAGCAGTAATGAGAAAAAAGTCAGCTTTGTTTTAATTGTTAACTTCATAGATTTACCTTCCTTTTTTTAGTATTTTAATATAAGTAGAAAACGCTTTCTAATTAGATTTTAACATTAGAAAAGATATATTAATAGCAGTATTTTTATTGATTAAAGCGCTTCCTTTTACTGGTTTGAGAGTCCAAATTTTACTGCAATGAAATAGATTTGAAGTTATTATAAAAACATTATTGACAGTGAAAATCATTATCGATATAATCACAGTTGTAAATGAAAATCATTATCTTTTAGATGAAGGAAAATGTACATAGTAAAATTAGGGGGATTCAAAAATGAAAAAGAGTGAATTAACACGTATGTTAGCTGGAGCAGTAATTGCTGGAGCTGTTTTAGTAGGGTGCTCATCTACTGATTCTGACGCAACGACTGAAGAAGCTCCAGTTGAAGAAACAGCAGAAGCTGAAACTGAGGTTTCTTCAGAGGAAACAGAAGGAGCAGAAGAATTTAATGTAGAAGAATCAGCTGCTGCAACACAATTACAAGCTTATAAAGCTATTACAGAAGAGCTTGCTAAAGCTAGCGAAGGTCAAGAGGTTGATTGGGAGTTAGCATCGACAACATATACAAACGACCTACAATCAGCTGTGAATACAGTTTCTGGTGATCTTGATCAAATGATTCAAGCGGCAATTGAAGGCGGTAAAAATGGTGAAATTGAAGGAATTATCGCAAAGCAATTAGTTGATAAAACGACACAATCATACTTCTACCAAGTACAAAAAGGCTTACAGAAAGAGACTGCAACAGCACTAGAAGAAGGAAATGCTGATGCGGCGAAGGAAGCATTTGAACAAATTAAATATCTTTCTACTGAGCTATTTATTCCTACTGCTGTGAAGCGTGATGGCTATTATGAACTAAGTGGTGGCGCTAGTTTAGAAGAAAATATTAACGCTGGTCTTGCTGCACAAGAAGAAGCACTAAACGCTGGAAATACAGACGAATTTAAAGTATTTGTACAACTTACAGATAAGTCAATCTACCGTAGCTACTATTTGGCTTCTAATTCATACGCTGAAAAAATTGCTACAGCTGTAGAGGAAGGTAAAGAAGAGCTAGATCTTCAAAATATGCAAGCTGAAGCATTTGGATTCTATCAAGCAATTAAAGGTTCATTGTCTGGTGGCGACGAAGAAGCTGCAACAAAGCTTGATACGATTTTCGCTCTAGATCAAACGAATGCTGTTGATATTGACCCTGAAGAAGTAAGTAGTTTATTTGTGAAAGCCATCGTTGGAAAAGTAAGTGGTTACCATGAAAAAGCACCTGTTTCTTTAGAAGAAGGAAATGTGACAGATGCACGCGTACAATCACTTGAAGGTAATATGTTCTTAAAAATGATCGAAATTGAATTAGTGAAGGCTCTAGGTGAAGAGAAGGCAGCTGAAACATTTGAAAATGCTGAAGCATGGTTTAAAGCAATTTCTGAAGAAAACGCAGAAGAAGCAAAAACATTAAGTGAAGCAGTATTGGCTGTAGTTAATGAACTATAATAGATGAAAGCCGCGTAATGCGGCTTTTTGTTTGTTTATTAACGTGTTTCTCACGTAAGCTTAATTTACCATCGTTTAATTAATGGAACAGTACTTTAAATCAAAGATCCTTGGTGTTAAAATATACGTACTTTGTGCGGAGGAGGGGAGCTTGTTGAGAATCGTCATTACAGGGGGAGCTGGGTTCATTGGGGGCCATCTTGCAAAAAGGTGGATTCGTGAAGACCACGAGATTTTTATTATTGATTGCTTGCATGATTATTACACGCCAGAACGGAAATTACAGCATTTAAAGGATATAAAAAAGGCTGGTGATTTTACATTTCATCAGATTAATTTGCTTGAAAAGAAAGCAACAGAAGAGTTACTGGAAAAGATAAAGCCTGATGCTGTTGTTCATTTAGCTGCGCTTCCTGGAGTAGCCTATTCAATCAGCCACCCTCTTGAGTATGTAGATTATGATATAAAAGCAACGATAAATATTTTAGAGGCAAGTGGGAAGGCGAATGTTAAAAAGTTTATCTTTGCTTCTTCCTCGTCTGTATATGGGAATAAAGGGATGCAAGGACGAGTTAGTGAAGAAATGGCAAACAGTGAAGTCATCTCACCTTATGCGGCTTCTAAATATAGTGCGGAGTCTTTTTGTCACGTATACAAGCATTTATATCATATGGAAATCGCCATATTACGCTTTTTTACAGTATACGGACCTTGGGGGCGACCGGATATGGCAATCGGCACGTTTATTAGGAAGTTAATGAACGGTGAGACGCTGCCGATTTTTGATATGAACAATGCGCGTGACTATACGTACATTGACGATATCATTGACGGAATTGACAAAACGTTACACTATCACGGTGATCAAACCATTTTCAACCTCGGTCACGGTCATCCCGTTTCAATGGACGAGCTTCTTCGTGAATTGGCGAAGCATTTTCCTCATCTTGTAACCGACGTGTTAGAGCGACGAGTAGGTGATGTCTATTCAACCTGGTCGGATTTGTCAAAAAGTAAAGCGTTATTAGGCTATACACCTAAAATCTCTTTTCAAGAGGGGATTGCGAGAACGGTTGAGTGGGCGAAGCAGTATGAACGTTATTAAGCTAGGGAAATGGTTTATTCGCTTCGTTATTTTTCTTGTTTTTATTTATTTAGTGTTGACCGCTTTTGAATGGACAACCTTTATCCGAATTGGTCTAGAGCTATTTCGTACCCCGATTAGCATTATGGTGATTTTTTTAGCCTATTATCTTTCGTTTTTATTGAAGGCTTACGCATGGAAGCTTTATTTTAGAGGGAATATCTCTTTAACTAGTAGTCTATATGGAATTTTTTATAGTTTATTTATTAATCATCTTCTTCCTCTAAAAGTAGGTGACGTCGTAAGGGCAATGGTTTTATCAAATCGGGAGACGATTACAACGGAGCAATCCTTTCATTCTGTTGTGGTCCTTCGGATGCTAGATATTATTTGCTTAGCGATGATCGCGGGCTTAGGCATGCTATATTACCAGCCGGTTGTATCGATTCCTTTCTATTTTTATTTTATCCTGCTCTTATTTGGAGTGGGCTCTGTTATATTAGTCAGGTTTTTGTTTCCCCACTTCTTTAAGAGAAACGTAAAGTTATTGATGCATGCTTTTTCAAATTTGAATGGGCTCGTTATTTTTTCATTCGTCTTGTTAAGCTGGATTCTTGAAGGTGCTGTGCTATTTGGGGTCGCTATGATTGTATTTGAACCACTCCCAGCGATTGGGGCGATTTGGGTCAATAGTGTTACGATTATCGGGCAAACGTTTCAATTTACACCTGGTGGGATTACGACGTATGAAGCAATTATGACCTATATGTTGACCTTCTTACAGATTGATGCGAAAGAAGGACTTATGCTGGCACTATATAGCCATGCACTAAAATTTATGTTTTCTTATTTAGTTGGACTGTATGTCTATTTTCGGTACCCGTTGACGATGGCTCAAATGAAAAAATGGGTTCAATTGAAAGGAGTGAAAAAGAATGAAAAGCGCATCTAAATTTGAAAAAGTTGCAGCGCGATGCTGGAATTTATTAAATGAGGGAAAGCCATTCACCCCGATTTTTGTTTTCGGAACGATGGCGATTTATCATGTTGAATCGTTGTTTTCAGGTCAGCTTCTTCCGTTTTTTTTAAGCTGGCTTATGACGCTACCTCTTTTTATTTTGTATTTTTGTTATGACTTTCCCCTTTTCCTACGTAACTATCTTTGGATTCCAGTCATTGGCTATTTGTTTATTTGGCAGCAGCCACCGCTTTCATTATGGTTATTAGTGATTGGTTTGTACTTTTTCTTTACCGTATTTTTCTGGGGAACGCTTTATTATCATTTGAGAATTGGAACGTCATGGTTAAACTTTACGAGGTTTTGGAAGCTAGTTTTGAAAAATAGTGATTCGACAAGTGGAAATGCCCAGGAGCAGCTACCAAAAGTGCTTTTACTCGTATCGGTTTGGGAGCTGTTGCTTAGTGCTATCGTCCAAGGAGAGAGGCTACCGTTACAATCTTATGGCGGATTTTTCGTCGGTATTTTCGTACTAGCCTACATCCTGCATCGCTATTTATTCGATTGGAAGCCGAGAGCATATAAAGAATATACGAACCGTTCCGAGCAAACAGCAATGAGCGAGCGTGTTGTAGTTATCGTCATTGATGGGATGAGAAAGGAGCGCTTTTATGAAGCGAATACGCCTTTTCTAGACAAGCTAAAAGAGACTGGTACTGAATATATGAATATGGAAACCGTCTATCCAGCTCGTACAGTTGTTTGTTTCTCATCAATGTTTACAGGAACGTATCCGTTTGAGCATGGAATTACATCAAATATGGTATGGAAGCTCGGGTTAAAGGTTGAAAGTATTTTTGATTCGCTTCGTAAAATTGGAAAAATAGGAAGGATGCTCGGGATCGCGCATCTAGTTGACTCATTTGGTGATGATGTTGATACTGTTACAGCTGTTATGCATAAGGATAAAGCCGATCGGAACATCATTGATAAGGCGAAAAGAATAATGGATGAAAAGGATCCAGATTTATTTATTGTTCAGCTCATTGGTACAGATCAAATTGGTCATAGCCGTGGCGTTTTATATGATGAGTATCTTGAAAAAATTGAGGAAGCCGATGCGCTCGTAAAAGAGTTCGTCGAGTATTTAGAGAATGATGGGAAAATGAAAAATACGACATTAATGATTTGTGCAGACCACGGACAAGCTGATGGAATTGGTGGACATGGACATTTGGATGAAGGAGAGCGCTTCGTACCTTTCTTCATGGTTGGACCACATATTAAAAAAGGTGTGAAGGTTCAGGAAAAACGAAGTCTCGTTTCAATGGCGCCGACGATTGCCTTTTTGATGGGGGCGCCAATTCCGAGTCATAGTCGAGGCCCAGTCTTAAAAGAAGCCATAAGGGAGGGGGGGCGACGTGAGTAAACGAAAAGTGATTGTGTTCTTACCAGCTTATAATGAGGAAGAAGTAATTGACCAAGTGATAAAGCGTGTCCCGCGCCACTTTCACAAGGAGGTTGAAGTTGAGGTTATCGTCATTGACGATGGCTCGACCGATCGAACGGTTACTGTTGCGAAAGAGGCGGGAGCAGATCGAATTGTTTCTTTAGAATCAAACAAAGGACTTGGGGCTGCTGTAAGGCAAGGCCTGCAAAGCTGTTATGATTTTGGGGCAGATGTTGGAGTGATGATTGATGCTGATAATGAGTATCCAGCTGAGCAAATCCCTGACATTGTTGAACCTATTCTTACGGGAGAAGTAGATTATACGATGGGCTCGAGGTTTTTAGGGACCATTAATGGTATGAAGCTCCATCGTCGATTAGGTAATTATTGTTTTACTTTGGTACAATCGTTATTACTTCGAAAAGTGATTTTTGATGGCCAGTCTGGTATGCGCGCATTTAGTCGTCAAGCACTCAAGCATGCTGAAATTATTCACGACTATAACTATGCACAGGTGTTAACACTTAACCTGATTCGTAAAGGGTTTCGAATGAAGGAAGTCCCGATTCAATATCAGGTTAGAACAACAGGTCAATCTTTTATAAAATTTAAAGCGTATATGACATCGGTTTTACCTGCGATCTGGAATGAAATGAGACGTCCTGTGAAACGAGTCTCATCTCATTCAGGATTACGAACAACGAAAAAAAAGGCGGGTTAATGAGCGAAGCCGTTGCATTTTTTAAAAGCCCAACTATGGGTGCTACTCATAGTTGGGCGAGCAACAGCAAAGCCATTGGTAAATAGAAAAAGGTTGGTTTTTCGAGTGCACTGAAAAAGGTGCTTTTCCCTTTTTCAATGCACTCGTTTTTTCTATTGTCTAGGAAAATACCGACTTACTAAAATAAATGACATTGACAATGGGATTGATAATTATTATCATTGTCATGTAGGGGGAGATAAAGTGAAAAAGCTATTATTTTTTTGGTTGACACTGATATTCATTTTCAGTCCGTTTTCTCAGCTAAAGGGATTTGCCTATTCGTATGGTGATCCTGGTGAAGAAGCTTTAGCAGAGGCTTATAAAGAGTTAGTTAACTATGTAAATAGTGACGATTGGGAAAACGTTCAATTAATTTATGAAACATATAAAAAAGATTTTGATTTATATTTTACGAAGGTTCAGCCTGATTTAGAAAGAGGCATTGAAGAACAAGATAAAGAGCTTGTGCTTATGAGCTATGAAGCAGCACTTCGTTTAAACATAGAGAGACGTTTACATTTTGCAGAAGATAGCTTTGATGATTATGGTCAAGCGAAGCTGTTATTAGCCAAAGCACGAGGGACTTTTTCGGTACTTGAGTCACTTGCTAAAGAGCGTGAGGGTGAAGAGACAGTAGCGTCTATTTATCAAGCATTTGATGATGCATTAGTAGCATTAGGTAATCCTGGCCTTTTCGGTATCGGTAGTAAAGAAAATGATCCTGAAGGTTTTAAGGAGAAGAATGAATACATAATTTCAGAGTTGGAAGAGATTTTTCTCTTACCTTCAGAATTAGATAAGGATGAAAGCCATTTAACAGAAGATAATCTTGATCTTGGATTTGAAATGGATGAATTCGGTGCTTCCTCCTTTTGGCTGTGGTTTACAATCGGTTTGCTTGTGTTGTTGATTCTTTTAATTGTTGTGAATAAAGCTCGTAATAAGAAGTAAGGGAGGGTTACTAATGGATTTTCAGGCGTTTTTGATTACATTACGTGAAGCATTAGAAGCAATCTTAATTGTTGGATTAATCTTATCTTATTTAACTCGTCTTAATGCTAATCAGTATAAGAAATGGGTATATTTAGGTGTTGTCCTTGCATTAGTAACAAGCTTTTTAGTCGCTTTACTATTTCAGGTTATCTTCACCG
Source organism: Halalkalibacter urbisdiaboli (assembly GCF_002156385.1). Taxonomy (GTDB): domain Bacteria; phylum Bacillota; class Bacilli; order Bacillales; family Bacillaceae_D; genus Halalkalibacter_A; species Halalkalibacter_A urbisdiaboli. The sequence continues at coordinate 678,887 of NZ_MVJM01000002.1, read as the reverse complement.
GGTTTGCGACCTTTGGTTCGGAAATTTATTTAAAGGTCGGAATAATGTTTGCTTCGGTTTTTTTATTGACTCATATGGTTGTTTGGATGAAGAAGCAGGCAAAAGAAATTAATAGCGATATGCAAAAGAAAATTGACGCTGCAATTACTGCAGGTAGTGTGTCAGCAATGATTATTCATTCCTATTTAATCGTCGTACGTGAAGGGGTAGAAACGGTCTTTTTCTTTGCTGCGATTAGCAATGGTGATGTTACGAAGGTGTTTCAAAGCTTTGGAGCAGTAAGTGGGTTATTACTAGCCTTAATTATTGGTTATCTCTTCTTCTCTGGAACAATGAAAATATCATTAAAAGCATTTTTCAATGTTACGGGTATCTTTATTATGTTCATTGCAGCTGGCTTATTCGTTCAAGGTGTTGGGGTTTTACAGGATCTTGGTAAGCTTGGTTCTGTTTATACAACGGCTGAAGGAAAGCCTGCTGAAGTCTATAACATTGTTCACATCATGCCAGAGCATTATCAAGATGAAGCACATTATAAACGAGATACAGGTCAGGAAGTATTAATCAGTGGTCAAATCGGCTTGTTTATGGCAGCGATGTTCGGGTATAGTCATAATCCTTCCGTCGAGCAAATCTTAGTGTATTGGGGTTATTTCGGTTTAGTGTACATGTGGATTAAGGTTATTAATTCTGGAAGATTTCTTAGGAGAAAGGAAAACAAAGGCAAAGTCCCAGCGTTTTCGAAAAAAACGATTACAAATTCGTAAATAAAGTTATTCAGATTACAGGCTCGTACATGGATACGAGTCTTTTCATTTTTGAAAAACTAGTAGTTCAGCAGAAAGGATCCACCTATGAGAAACATATGGTATAAAAATCAAACGATAACGCTCTTAGTCGTCATTGCATTGATATTTTTATATTACTACCGCCTGGTGTATTTATACCCTTTTGCAGCCACATGGGATCAAGTTGACTTTGTTCTAGCACTGGGCGATTTTGATTTATTAAAGATGCAGCCGCATTTTCCAGGCTATCCTTATTTTATTTTAGGGGGGCTCCTGTTTGCGAAGGCGTTCAATTTTGGACCGGAAAGCTTGTCAATTTTTAATCATACTATGGTGCTCTCAAGCTGCATCCCGGTTTATTTATTAGCACGGGAATGGGTATCGCATAGGCAAAGCTTGCTTGTTGTACTAGCTGTTCAATCATTAAGCTATTCGACCGTCATGATTGCTCAACCGATGTCAGAAGGCGCAGCCTTGGCTGTTGTATTCTGGTTTTTATGGAGCATTGTTTTTGCTTATAAGAAAGATAGTTTATTCATCGATTTACTGCCATTTTTCCTATTTAGCTTCCTTCTAGGCATTCGCCTATCATATATCGCGTTTGGGATTGGCTTGGCGTTTCATATTTATCATATATGGAGACGGAATTCGCGATTTAAAACGATTCAAGTTGTTATTTACCTTTTGTTTATGCTGCTATTCCAGCTCGCCTGGGTAGGGGCGTTAGCTGTTAATACGGGTGGATTTGAAACATTATGGAATGTAGCGATTGGGTTTTCGGAAGGGCATTTCACAGAATGGGGAGGGACTGCGGGGCAAGGCGCGCCTCTAGTAGAGCGACTCATTACGATTTTGTTTATAAATATTATTTGGGTCGGGCTGTTAACTGAAAATATGATTTTAATGGGCTTATTTATTGTCATTTCTATCTTGCTCGTTTATCAAAGGAAGTCCGTCCTTCGTCAAAATCGATTATTTCCATATTATCTTATACTCACTTCTACAACATGTTACTTCCTTTGGGCATTATTTGCTCAGAATCTCGAAAAACCGAGACATATATTACCGATAGCTCTTTTACTAATGTTTTTCATCGCCGTGCAAACAAAAAAGAAAAGCATGATTTGTCTATTATGTTTATGGATTGTGATTCATAGTTATCATGGTTTTCGGCTTTTGGAGAAGCAAGCAACTGAATTACCGGCTGTTTATCAGCTTGAGCAGGATTTACGGGGGATAGAGGATACGGTCGTTTATACTTGGGAGGAAACGCGAATATTCGAATATTTACAATCACCATTTTCGCATAAAAGAGTCTATTCCTATGATAAATTTAAACATGAAGTAGAGTTAAATAAAAACAAGACGATTTATCTAACCGGTCATGTCATAAAAGGGTTTGAGCAACAAGGAGCGGATATGAGCGCTCATGTTAGGAAGATAAAAGTGTATACATCTGACCCGTTATTTGACCCGGTATACGGGCAGATTGAGCTTTATGAATGGATTGATTAAACTAAAATGGCACTGAAAAACTCCTTTCACGTAGCTCTCTGAAGCGTAATGGAACATAAGAAGAACACTTAGTTCAAAAATAATGTATAATAACATCATCAAGCTGTGATTATTTAGCTGGAGGAGTCCATTTGACTAGACTAATCATAATTGTTATACTCGCAACGCTTTTCGGGCAAACGAATGGAATATATGAGGGTAACAATGTTGATGATAAGTTGTTATCAAGTATTGAAACAGAGGTAGCATCATATAACCAACTTGGCTCAAGTTCAAATGATGAATCCGTTATATTGCGAACGGATGAGCGAAGAGAACTATCAGCTATCCATGTGCTTGAACCTAACGCTCATATTGAAAGCGTCGTACCTAAACGAAAAACGCTATATAATTTAATGACGATTAAGCGAGGTCATGTGATTTAGTCCACCCTTCGAATGTAAAAATAATTCGAAGGAGGAAAACCAATGAAAAAGCAGTCATCGAACGTAGAGATACGAGAATCTCTTGTCGGATTAGGGGTTGCTCTGTTGATGATGGTTGTAGCGTTTTTATTTGCACATTACGGTTTGGGTATGGAATTTTTTCCAGGATAATAAGAAGATAAAGCCTTTGGTCATTTTGATGACTGAAGGCATTTTTTTTTAGGGAGAGTGTGTGAGGCAGTTTGAGCCATCACTAATTTTAATCGGAGAATCACTGACATTATTATGGTATTCCACCTTTTAAAGCATTGGTAAGATCAAGCTAATATCGTTTTAATGGGAGGGTGTTATATGTTAAGTGAACGAATGGGGAAAATGGTTTACGGTGGCGATTACAACCCTGAGCAGTGGGAACGGGCAGTTTGGGATGAGGATATGCGCCTGTTTAAAAAGGCCAATATTGACTTTGTTCGTGTGAATATTTTTTCATGGGCATTGTCACAGCCTGATGAAGTTACGTATCAGTTTGAATGGTTAGATGAAGTTCTTGATTTTTTGTACGAACACGGGATAAAGGTTGGGTTAGGGACGAGTACAGCGGCTCATCCGGCTTGGATGGCAAGAAAGTACCCGGATATATTGCGCACGGAATTTAATGGTCAGAAGCGAAAATTTGGAGGCAGACACAACTCGTGTCCAAATAGCCCTTCCTATCGTCAATTTTCAACGAGGCTAGTAAAGAAGTTAGTTGAACGGTATAAACACCATCCGGCGATTATGCTTTGGAATATATCAAATGAATTTGGTGGAGCCTGCTATTGTAAGAATTGTGAAAAGGCGTTTCGTGTTTGGTTAAAAGAGAGGTACGGGACATTAGAAGCGCTTAATCAAGCGTGGAACACACGTTTTTGGGGACATACATTTTATGAGTGGGACGAAATCGTTTCTCCTTCTCTGCTTAGCGAGCATTTTGCCGAAAACCGGACGATGTTTCAAGGGATTTCTTTAGATTATGCACGGTTTAATTCCGACAGTATGCTAGCTTGCTATTTGCTCGAATATCATGAAATAAAAAGGGAAATTCCCGATGCTATTGTTACAACGAACATAATGGGTGCTTATAAGCCTTTGGATTACTTTAAATGGGCAAAGCATATGGATGTGATTGGGTGGGACAATTATCCATCTATTGATACACCGATTAGTTATTCAGCGATGATGCATGATTTAATGAGAGGGTTAAAACAAGGTCAGCCATTTTTATTAATGGAGCAAACGCCAAGTCAAACGAATTGGCAACCGTATAACTCTTTAAAACGACCTGGTGTTTTACGGCTTTGGAGCTATCAGGCCGTAGCTCATGGTGCTGATTCTGTGCTGTATTTTCAAATGCGCCGTTCAATAGGTGCCTGTGAAAAATTTCATGGTGCGGTCATTGAGCATGCTGGGCATGAACAGACGCGTGTGTTTAAGGAAGTCGCAAATCTTGGTGAAGAATTAGTTGATTTAACTGATACCCTGCTTCAGTCGACGATTCGGGCCAAGGCTGCTATTGTATTTGATTGGGAGAACTGGTGGGCTTTAGAGTATTCAAGTGGTCCAAATGAAAGCTTGCGTTATCTTGACCAAATCCATAAGTATTATGCTGCGTTATATAAACAAAACATTCAAGTAGATATGATCGGAGTTGAAGCCAGTTTAGATTCATATGATATAGTCATCGCCCCTGTACTCTATATGGTGAAACCAGGATATGCTAAAAGGATTGAGACGTTTGTAGCCAATGGTGGAACCTTTTTGACGACTTTTTTAAGTGGGATTGTTGATGAAAACGACCGTGTGACATTGGGGGGATATCCCGGAGAGCTTCGAACCCTTCTCGGTATTTGGTCAGAGGAGATTGACTCGCTATCCCCAGAGCATACGAATCAAATCGTCATGAAGCAGAGATTTGGCTCACTAGAGGGGACCTATTCCTGTCAGCTTCTTTTTGATCTTATCCACACAGAAGGGGCAGAAGTAATAGCCGAATATGGTGAAGACTTTTACAAAGGTCGCCCCGCTGTAACGGCTCATTCGTTTGCAAAAGGAGAAGCATGGTATGTCGCTACAGATCCGGAACAATCATTTGTTGATGAATTAATGAGGGAAATTTGTTTGAAACGAGATGTTCGTCCGTTAGTGGAACCGAAAAAAGGAATTGAAGTATCGAAGAGAGAGAAGGACGGAAAGGAATTTTTGTTTATTCTTAACCATAATGCCGAGGAGGAGTTTGTGAATGTAGGCGATCACAGCTTTAAAAACCTGTTTACGAATGAGGTTATTTCTAAACAATTAACTCTAGAAGGTAAGGGAGTAGCATTGTTAGAAAGGCTATAAAATACTGGGCTGCCCCAATAACCAAAAAGTACTAGGAGTTTCAAAAGGTCAGATACAACCCTTTTGGAACTGTTTCTTTAAGTAATTGAGTAATCACTAATTTTTATATGATTTTTTCTTGAAATAACTATTACTTTTTCTGGGAGGTGTCTGCTATACTTATTGTAAGCGCTTACCTTTTTGTTGGTATTCTTTCTACTAAAATGGGGAATTGACATGAAGATTAAGAAATTTAATGATATGAAAATTAGAAGTAAGTTAATCATTTCGTTTATCGTCGTTGTCATTGTCCCTGTCATGATTGTCGGTGTGTTTTTAACAAATCAATTAAGAGAAATGGCTTTAAATAATGCCATTGAACAGATTACGATTGATATGGACCGGGTGAAAAAGCGGACAGCTGAAGTACTCATACCACCTATATATGTTTCAAATCATGCTCTTTTGGATCAGCGATTAAAGGATTTAGTCAATACAGCATATCAATCAACGTATGAGGTTGTTCATGCTTATAACCACTATTCAGATTTCCGAAATCATATCCGTTATTATCCTGAAATTTCTAATATACGTTTTTACTACAATAACCCTACGATGTTAAACAATTGGACATTTATTCCGATTTCAGATGAAGTTGCACAGACATCTTGGTACAAACGTGCTTCCGATGGGAAAGGATTAATTGGCTGGTACTATACAGAAGATGAAATGAGGGGCCGTAAAAATTTAAGTTTAATTCGTGCAATTAATTATCAAAGCCTTCGTTCAACTGGAATGCTTGTGATTGATATTAATACAGAACAGTTGAATTGGATTTTATCGCAGGAAATGACACCTACTATGATAGTTGATTCACAAAATCATATCGTTGCTGCCAAAAATCGCGAGCATATAGGTCTTAATTTAACGGAAATTGAATTTCCGCGTGCAATTATTGAGGGCGACGTAGGTGTTTTTGAAGCGCCTATTTTTGATGAACCATCACAAATTATGGTAGATAAGCTTGTCGTTGACAACAGCATTAACGAGTTGCGAATCATTTCGGTTATCTCTAATGCAACAATTAATAAAGATGCGAATCAGATAAGTCTGCTAGGTATGGTCATCGTTTCGCTTGGCCTTATCGTTGCACTCGTGTTAATTTATTGGTTTTCCCACCTCTTGTCAAAACGGTTATCTACGCTACGAAGTCAAATTGATGTAGTAGCTCAAGGTAATTTACAGACGAATGAAGTTATTGAAGGAAACGACGAAATTGGTCAGCTCTCAAAGAAGTTCCATGATATGACCGTTAGTATTAAAAACCTTTTACACGTGGTAGAAGAGAAAAATGAAGAGAAGCGAAAGCTGGAGAAGCATCAAAGTGAAATCAAGCTTAAAATGCTTGCAAGTCAGATCAATCCGCATTTTTTATTTAATACTTTAGAAACGATTCGAATGAAGGCTCATATGCGAGGAGAATCGGACATCTCTCAAGTAGTAAAACGATTAGGCAAGCTATTGCGAAGAAGTCTAGAAGTTGGTGGTGAGATGATAACGATTAAGAAAGAAGTAGACATGGTCACTTCCTATTTAGAAATTCAAAATTTTCGCTTTGAGCATCGGTTGCTTTATGAAATCCATCTTGATCCACTAGTTGAAAATGTTCATATCCCGCCACTTGTGATTCAGCCATTAGTTGAAAATGCAGTTATTCATGGGCTAGGCCGAGAATCAGAAGGCGGAAAGGTGACGGTAACTGTTTCAAAAGAAGAAGATAAGGTGCTAGTTCAAGTGCTCGATAATGGGATCGGAATGACAGAGGAAAAAAGGGCTGTAATAATAGCTTCTTTGTCTTCAACTGAGGATAACGAGCATCGTATTGGCATCCGGAATGTACATGAACGAATGATATTGAAATTTGGTTCAAACAGTGGCTTACATATTCATAGTGAATATGGAAAGGGGACTTGTGTTTATTTTTACTTACCATTACTTAATCAGAAGGAGGAGTTTGATGTATAAAGTGCTCATTGTCGATGATGAACCAACGGTACGTGAAGGATTGAAAACATTAATCCCTTGGGAGCAATACGGATATCAAGTAGTAGGAACAGCGAACGATGGACTTCATGCGCTTGAGCAATACGAACAGTTACAACCAGATTTAATCATTTCCGATATTCAGATGACTGAAATGGATGGCCTTGATTTTATTCAAAAGCTTCGAGCTGCTAAGGAGGAAGTTCAATGCCTTATTCTTAGCGGTTACGCTGATTTCCATTATGCAAAGAAGGCAATGGCCATCCATGTAGCTGGCTATATGCTTAAACCGATTGATGAAGATGAGCTTATACAGCATCTTGAAACAATCAAAACAAATCTAGACGAAGAAGCAGAACGGAAGCAAATAGAAATAAAGAATGGAAAAAGAAATCGTGAGGAGTTTCTGCTGTCACTTTTATTACAGCGGAACACTGAGAATTTGGAACAGAATCTAGTGCGCTATCAATTAAATTGGAAGAAATTTCAAGTCATCTGTATTAAACTAGAAAAGGATATGGCAAGCCATTGTATGAACAAACTTAAGCGTGAGCTAGGAGCAGTGACCTGGAGTGTGGAAGGGACTGTACTTAGCCATGATGGATTCATTGTTATAATTGATCGGCGTCCACCTCCTTATCAGGAAGTGGAGAAGGTATTTGAAGCTTATCACCTCGATTTTACAGCTTCGGTAGGGAGCATGATCTATCATCCAAAAGACATTTCGCAATCTTATCAGGAAGCTATTCAGCTAATTGAACGGAAATTCTTCTTTGAACGAGGGAATTATTTAAGGAAGGGCTCCGGGGTCATGGAACCAACAGATAGCCAAGATTATACGAATTTTGCGATGATTGATAAGTTATTTTATGCGCTCGATATGGGTGGAAACGAACAGCTAGAGACTTATTTAAAATCGCTAGTTTTAACGAGAAATAAACATGTTTATTCGGAAAACGAAGTAAAAATGCGTGTGACTCATGTACTAACGTGTTTACTTACAAAGCTAACTAAGGCTTATCCTGAAAAGCAGGACTATTTTTTAAAAACGTCAGAGTATATTCTTGATTTATATAAGCAGCGAACAGTTACTGCACTTCTATCGTTCGTTAAGACAATATTAACGGATATTATGACTGAGATTGCTGATGATCATCAAGAGCATCAATTAAAAAAATTGAAAGACTTTATCGATAAGAGATATGGTGAAAACTTAAAGCTAGAAACATTAGCTGAATTGTTTAACTATAACCGTGCTTATTTAGGGAAACTGTTTAAAGGCTATACGGGTGAAAGCTTTAATACGTACCTTGATAAGATTCGTATAAGTGAGGCTAAAAAGCTACTAGTAAAAGGGTTAAAAGTGTATGAAGTAGCCGAAAAGGTAGGCTATAACAATGTTGATTATTTTCATAGTAAATTTAAGAAATATGTAGGATGTTCACCATCCAATTATCGTCGACAGCAGCTTAAGAAGCCTTGTTAGAAGGGCAATGAAAAAGGGTGGGTTTCCCTTTTTCATTGCCCTTTAAGTAATGTGTGGAGCCGTTGCCTAGTTTTGAAAGCCCTGCTATGAGTGGTTTTCTCATAGCAAGGCGCGCAACGTGCGAAGCCATTACTTCTTCTTTGAGTTACATGAAGTAGTTTTTCAGTGCTCTTCTTGTTAGAGCTTTATTTTTTTGGGGTGTCTTAAAAGGGAGCGAACCTTTTAAGACACCCCTTTCATGTTCGTAGCAGGATACACAGTGAAAAAAGTACATGATTTTCGTTGCAATCTTTCAGGTATTTAAAGGGAAAGAGATTCGGTAAGATAAAGGTGTAAAGAGGAGGGGTTTAAATGGAAGTGTCGCCAAAGAAAGCGCATTCAGAGATTGTCGTTCCGAAAAAGAGAAGCTTTTGGCAAACTGCCAAAAATCAAAAATGGCTCTACTTAATGTCCATCCCCTTTGTCATTTGGGTGCTCGTTTTTAATTACCTTCCGTTATGGGGTTGGACGATGGCCTTTCAAAACTTTCGACCAGGAAGAGCGTTTACAGAGCAAGAGTGGGTAGGGCTTACACATTTTATCAATTTGTTTCAGGATGACCATTTTTATTTAGTGTTAAGAAATACGATTGCGATGAGTGTAATGCTACTCGTAGCAGGCTTCACCGTCCCAATCATTTTTGCTGTACTGCTAAACGAGATAAAGGACTCTTTGTTTAAACGTTCAGTACAAACGATTTCGTACTTGCCTCACTTCGTCTCGTGGGTAGTTGTAGCGGGAATCGTCATTAAAATGCTCTCGACTGATGGTGGCATTGTCAATGACCTATTGGTCGAGTTGAACATTATCGACTCGCCGATTCAATTTATGGCAAAAGAAAAGCTCTTTTGGTGGATTGTGACAGGAGCAGATGTATGGAAAGAGATGGGCTGGAATTCAATCATTTTCTTAGCGGCGATGGCAGGTATCGATCCTCAACTTTATGAAGCGGCACGCGTTGATGGTGCAGGAAGATGGCGAAGAATTTGGCACATTACTTTACCAGGTATTCGCCCGACGATTATGGTTATTTTAATTCTATCCATTGGCAACATGATAAGTATTGGATTCGAAAGGCAGCTATTGCTCGGGAATTCGCTTGTTCGTGATTATTCAGAGGTTCTTGAGTTATACGCCTTAAATTATGGAATTGGATTAGCGAGATATTCATACGGGACCGCAATCGGTATTTTCAATTCCGTTGTTAGTATTATTTTACTCATCATAGCGAATACGATTTTCAAGCGACTAACAAAAACAAGTGTGATGTAGTGGGAGGTGAATGAAGTGGCAAGAAAAGTGAGAGTAGCAAATTCAAGTCTATCAGAGCGACTGTTTGACTTCGCAAACTATCTATTTATGATTCTAGTTGTTGTTGTCACCTTGTATCCATTTTTAAATGTATTAGCAATTTCATTTAACGAATCAACTGACACCGTTCGCGGCGGGATTTATATTTGGCCAAGGGAATGGACGTTTGCAAACTACGCGGTCATTATGCAGTATGAACATTTAATTACAGGATTTATTAACTCTGTATTACGTACGGTGATTGGAACAGTACTAGGGGTATTTGTTTGTTCGATGATTGCGTATACACTTAGCCGTCAGGATTTCCAGGCGAGAAAGTTCGTCTCAGTCATTATTGTACTAACGATGTTTTTCTCTGGGGGGTTAATCCCGACGTATATGCTTATGCGTGATTTACAGCTTATTAATACGTTTGCTATTTATATCCTCCCTCTTCTTGTAAGTGCTTGGAATATCATTATTATTCGTTCGTATATGGATGGGCTACCTTTTGCGTTGCAAGAATCAGCGAAGATGGATGGTGCAAACGACTTTACTATTTACTGGAAAATCATTTTGCCGATTTGTAAACCGGTACTAGCAACGATAGCGTTATTTATTGCTGTCATGCAATGGAATATGTGGTTTGATACGTACATTTATAATAGCTCGAATCCAGCGTTAACGACATTGCAATATGAATTGATGAAAATTTTACAAAGTACATCAACGAATGCAGGTGCGGATTCAACCCGTGGTCAAGGGGTAGAGCTTATGAAGCGTGTATCACCAGAATCAGTCAGAATGGCGATTACGATCGTAACCGTTGTCCCAATTCTCATTGTCTATCCATTTCTACAAAAATACTTCGTGAAAGGAATGACCTTAGGGGCTGTCAAGTAACTGGTTATGAGAATCGAGCATAAAACTTAGGAGGTTATTAGAATGAAAAGGTGTCATATGCAAGTTATCAAGTGGTTATGTGTCGTAAGTATGCTTTATTTAATGGCAGCATGTAGTTCGAATGAGGATGTTTCAAAGGACGATGATAATCAGGAGGTTGATGTTGAAACGTCAACAGAACCGATTACGTTCACGCTATTCTCAGCTGATAATAACCCGAGCTGGGACGGCATGAAAAGCCCCGTAGGTCAAAAAATTCTTGAAAAGACAGGTGTGACATTAGAGGCTGACTTTGCGCTCGGTGATCCTAAGGAGCGTATAGCCTTATTTGCAGCTAGTGGTAATTACCCAGACTTTATTCTCCCTAAAGGAGATGGCGATTTACTAGTTGATGCAGGAGCAATGCTAGATTTAACGGATTTAATTGAAGAGCATGCTCCAAATATTAAGAAGGTCTACGGTGATTATTTAAAACGGATGAGATGGAGCGAAGACGACGAGTCGATTTATTACTTAGGAACAGCGGCAGTTGACGAGGAGTATTGGTCTCCAGGAAATGGCTTCTGGTTACAGCATGCCGTTGTCGAAGAGCTAGGGTATCCCGAAATAAGAACAGTAAAAGACTTTGAAAATGCGATAAGAGAATACTATGAAAGGCATCCGGAAATTGACGGACAACCTACAATTCCGTTGTCATTAATTGCAGATGATTGGAGAATGTTAATCTCGGTTACGAATCCAGCATTCTTTTCAACAGGTGGTTCAGATGACGGGGAATGGTTTATTGATGAAGAAACACAAGAAGCAGTGTTTCACTATAGACGACCAGAAGAGAAAGAGTACTTTAAATGGTTAAACCATATGAATGCAGAAGGGTTACTTGACCCAGAAAGCTTTGTTCAGCAGTATGACCAGTATATTTCTAAGATTTCCTCTGGTCGTGTACTAGGCTTGATTGATGCTGACTGGCAAATTAGTGATGCTCAACGTGCTTTACGTGAAGACGGTAAGTTTGAAAGAATGCATGGTATTTATCCAGTAACGTTATCTGAGGAATTTAAGCATGCCAATTTCCAAGATGCGGGCTATCTTGCTGGTTGGGGAATTGGAATTAGTGTTGATAATCCTGACCCGGTTCGAGCAATTAAGTTCTTAGATTGGATGGCTTCAGAAGAGGCACAAATTTTAAACAACTGGGGCATTGAAGGTGAACATTACACGATTGATGAAAACGGAAATCGTTACATCTCCCCTGAGGAACGCGAAGCTCGTTTAAGTGATAGTGAATACAATCGCCGCACTGGAATTGATGTCTTCAAGGCGTATGGTCCGCATTACGGAAATGGCGTACTAGATTCAACAGGACAGCCATTTACAGTGAACACACCTGAACAGCTTACGGAAAATTATACAGAAAAGGAAAAAGAGGTTTTAGCTAATTACGGTGTTGAAAGGTGGGGTGAATTGTATCCTCAGGCAGACGAATTTCCGGTAAAACCGTGGGGAGCAGGTTGGCAAATCAACTGGGATTCAGGCTCGGATATCGCGTTAACGTTCCAACGTGCACAGGACATCATGTTCCAACGAGTTCCAGAAGCAATATTAGCGAAGCCTGAGGAGTTTGACGAGGTTTGGGCTGAGTTTATGAATGACTTAGATCGAATTGGTGTAGAGGAGATGGAACAGGAGTATAACGAGCTTTTACAACAGAAAATTCGTCTCTGGAACGATTAAGGATTTAAAAGAAAAGGCTTGTCCCTAGGTAAGAGTACCTTGGGGGCTAAGCCTATCTTTAAAAAAGGAGTTGGTGGTGTGTCTACGACAAAGTATCTATTTCAAGACGTTGCTCTACCGCTTGAGGATCGAGTAAAGGATCTCGTTTCAAGATTTACATTGGACGAAAAGGTTCAATTGATGATGCAGTATCAACCAGAGGTGAGACGATTAGAGGTTGCTCCTTATAAGCATGGGACCGAAGCAGCTCATGGAATTGCTTGGTTAGGAGAAGCAACCGTCTTCCCTCAAAACATCGGCTTATCGAATACTTGGAATCCTTGCCTTATGAAACGAATTGGTGAAGTGATTGGTGATGAGGCGCGTGTCTATTACCAACGAGACAAAGCAAAGCATGGCTTAACGTTATGGGCACCAACGGTTGATATGGAAAGGGACCCAAGGTGGGGGAGAACGGAGGAAGCTTACGGTGAGGATCCTCATTTAACGGGGGAATTAACAAAGGCTCTTGTACAAGGAATGCAAGGCGAGGATCCGTTTTATTTAAAAACCGTGGCGACGCTAAAACATTTTTTAGGAAACAACAATGAGATTGACCGAGGAGAGTGCTCGGCAAGCATTGATCCTAGGAACATGTTTGAGTATTATTTGAAAGCCTTTGAGCCAGCATTCGTTGAGGGGAAGGCAAAGTCAATGATGACTGCTTATAATGCCATTAATGGTACACCTGCTTTGCTACATCCGTACGTACAAGAGATTGTGAAAGAAGCATGGAACATGGATGGGTTTATCGTAAGTGACGCTGGTGATGTGTTAGGTATTGTAAACGATCATAAGTACTATAATTCGTATGCAGCGGCTTTAGCTGCAACGATTAAAAGTGGAATTGATAGTATAACTGATGACGCTGATGTATCGTGCCAAGCGATTTATGATGCATTAGCTCAAGGGCTTTTACAAGAAGAAGATTTAGATAAAGCATTACAGCGAACGTTTAGTGTTCGTTTTCGTCTAGGTGAATTTGATCCAGATGATCGTAATCCATATGCACATGTTCCTGATTCTAAGCTTTGTGCTCCAGAGCATGCCAAGCTTGCTTATAAAGCAGCACAGGAGCAAGTCGTGTTATTAAAAAATGACGGCCTACTTCCATTACAACGAGAGACGTTCAAAAAGATTGCAATCCTAGGTCCGTTAGCGGATGAAGTCCATGTCGATTGGTACAGTGGGACACCATCTTATAAGGTTACTCCATATGAGGCGATAAAAGAAAAGGTAGATCAGGCTGAAACGAGCTTAAAAAGAGGAAATGACTATATAAAACTACGTGATGCTACTAGTGGTTGTTACGTGGGCATTGCTCCTACGAATGAACAGCTTTGTTTAACTGAACAGGAGGCATTTGCGGAAACATTCGAACGGACTGATTGGGGATGGGGACAGCATACATTAAAATCTGTGACAACTGGGAAGTTTGTGACTGAGAACCAACAATTATTTGCTACATCCGCAGAGGCTAGAGGCTGGTTTGTAAAGGAAGCCTTTTCGTTTGTTACGCACGATGACGGTACAGAAACGCTTCAATCTTGGGACGGTCAATCGGTTACTGTATCTGAAGATGGTTCTTTAGTAGTCGTACCTGAATGGACGGAACAAAGGTTTATAGTTGAAGTGATTGAAGATGGAATAACAGCAGCGGTTCAAGCGGCAAAAGAATCAGAGGTGGCAATCGTCTTTGTTGGAAATAGCCCGTTTATTAACGGAAAAGAATGTGTTGACCGTGAGGATATTATCTTGCCTCCAAAACAGGAACAATTAATTAGAGAAGTCTATAAAGCAAATCCGAAAACAGTTGTTGTTGTCGTTGGAAGCTATCCATACGCTATAAACTGGGCTGATGAGTATGTGCCTGCCATTATCTATTCTTCTCATGCAGGTCAGGAGCTAGGCCATGCGATTGCCGATGTCATCTACGGGGAGTATAACCCTTCCGGTCGATTAAGTATGACCTGGTATCGTTCGAGTGATTCGCTTCCAGATATAATGGATTACGATATTATTAAAGGAAAACGAACGTATCAGTATTTTGATGGAGATGTGCTCTATCCATTTGGCCACGGGTTAAGCTATACGAACTTTACGTACAGTGATCTCGAAGTGGTCACCAATTCAGACGTAATTAATGTTGCAGTGTTTATTGAAAACAGTGGGAGTGTTACCGGAGATGAGGTTGTCCAGTTATACGTACGGGCAAATGAATCACGGGTGCGGCGCCCATTAAAAACGTTAAAGGGGTTCAATAAGGTCTCACTTCTTCCTGGAGAAAGAAAACGAGTCAAATTTTCAATACCCGTTTCCGATTTAGCCATTTGGGATGTGACGCAAGAGCGCTACTGTGTCGAGACCAGTACGTATGAGGTAATGATTGGCCGTTCAGCCACTAATATTATTACTACTTCAACCGTTCATGTTCAAGGAGAGATGATTCCAGCCCGAAAACGAAATGAAGTCGTTAAAGCGATTAATTATGACCAGTATGAGAATGTCACGATTGAAGAATGGAGAGAGGGTGGTTATTGCGTCCGGACGAAACCTGGCGGTGGATGGATCTCTTTTCATAACGTGGACTTTGGAAACGACGAAATGAGCAGCGAATTGGCGCTCACAATCTACCCTCATACGAACTCGAAAATAGAGGTTAAACTCCAGCAAGAAGGAGCGATTGTCGGCTCATATCAAGTTGAAACAAAGCAACAAGATCAAACTATCTTTATTAGCTTAGCCGTAATCTCAGGAGAGCAAAACGTATTTATCACCGTTGATGGGGACATGAGTATCTATTCATTGAAGCTACTACAAAATACGAAATGAGTGGTTGTTGTTTATCGATTTTGACCTTATCTAATTCAACTAAAAAGGAGGAGAGCACGGTCATATTCTGATAGGGTCAACATTAAATCATAAATAGGAGTGATTCTTTGTTCACTACACGGAGCTATCTATTGTTCATTGTCGTCTTTGTTATCAGTCTCACATTGACCTCAGCCGCGTTTGCCGCTTATCCGAGTTGGTCGCCTGATGAAATCTACAATAGTGGTGATAAGGTGTTACATCAAGAAAGAAATTGGGAGGCACAATGGTGGACGAGAGGTGAAGAACCAGGAACAACAGGTCAATGGGGAGTATGGCAGGAGGTTGAAGGAGAAACGGAACAGCCAGATCCGACAGAACAACCAGAACCAACGGAATCTCACTTTGTTGATGTTGACCCGATGATCGCAACAAAAAACATGTCACCAGGATGGAATTTAGGAAATTCATTAGATGCAATTCCGTATGAATTTTCATGGAATAACGATCCGGTTGAAGAACAGACGATAGACGATATAAAAAACTCAGGATTTAACAGTATTCGTGTTCCAGTTACTTGGAATTCTTATATCGGCTCTGCCCCAAATTATGAAGTAGACAGTGAATGGATGGACCGGGTTGAGGAAGTCGTCGATTGGGTTTTAGAACGAGATATGTATGTCGTGTTAAATGTCCATCATGATTCATGGCAATGGATTGAGGAAGCAGAGAAAACACCTGAAGGGCTAGCTAAGTTTTATAAGTTATGGGAGCAAATTGCCGAGCGCTTTAAAGATAAAAATGAAAAGCTAATTTTTGAGGTATTAAATGAGCCTGTCGGTTTCACGGCTCAAGAAACAAATGCGACGAACGAAGACATCCTTAACATTATCCGAACATCAGGAGGATTTAATGACCAACGTCTAGTTATGATTGGTGGTTTTTATAATGATACATGGGATACTGTTGAAGGTCTAGCTGTTCCTAATGATCAACGTCTGATTGTAACCGTTCATAATTATAACCCTTGGGATTTTGTTTCTAATTGGTGGGGCAAGGTCGAATGGGGATCAGAAGAGGATAAACAGGTTATCTATGAAGATATGAAAGTCCTTTATGATACGTATGTGAGTAAAGGGATTCCGGTTGTTATCGGTGAGTTTGGAACATTAGCTAACAATGAGCCATTTTCCAAATGGGTTTATAATGAATATCTTGTTCGTACAGCCTATCAATTTGGAATGACGACGATGTTTTGGGATAATGGTGAGCATTTTAATAGGGGAACGAGCCAATGGCGTGATGAGGTTCTAAAAGAGATGATTGTTCATGCAGGTTTAGGTACGAGTAATTCATTTGTCAAACCAGCAAGGCTGTATGTAAATACGCAACAAGCTACAACAGATGAAATACTCCAACTGGAGCTAAATGGAAATCAGTTAATTGAAGTCGCAACGGAAATGAAGACGTTACAGGAAGGCACGGATTACACCTATAATAAACAAAGTAATGAAATCACGTTACTAGAATCATTTATGTCAGATGTTACACAGTCATCTCAATTAGGAGTTGCTGAAACGTTGAAATTTACGTTCTCTGAAGGCGCAAGTCAAACAGTAGATATTGTTCAATACGACGAGCCGGAACTTTCACAGTATTCATTTACATTAGACAAATCAGAAGTCATATCCGAGGATTTGCAAATTCCCGCTTCTTTAAATGGTACAGAGCTTGCAACAGTTAGGGCGATCGTTGACTCTTCTGGTGCTCCAGTGCTAGAGGAACAATGGAGTTGGACTCCATATACAAACTACCAAGACGACTTTTATTCGATGGATGGCGATCTCTATTTGACGAGTAGGTTTTTAAATTATATCGAAGAGGATTCGACGATTACATTTGAATTTTTTCCGCTCGGTATAGAAGTTGATGTGACAATCAAAGTTTCTGAATAACAGTAGGAGAGGATCTTATCGGTGGGACCGACGGGATCCTCTCTTGGTTTAGTTGAAACTGGAAAGGAGTGCCCTTGTGGTAGATTGTTCTTTTTATTTACTGATTCTCATGAATTTTATTTCATGTTATAGTTGAAGTAACGGAAAATAGGCAAACTAAGGGAAACTTTAGGGCGCAAAGCTATGAGGGGTTAAGTCGTTGAACAGCGATATACCAGCCAGTTGCAAAGAGAAAAGGGTCGTTGACTTGAACAGGCTATTCTCTGGAATAGTTTTTTTGTTGCTTTTTTTATAGGTAAAAAGTCGTAGGTGTATTCTCTTTATTATTGTAGCTGGAGTGGTTTCTAAGGAGGGCGAATCATGTTCGGTAAACAGTCAGGTCATACAACGAAGTTCATAATATGGACAGGTTTAGTCATTTTAGGAATCGTAACGCAGCATTATAAAATTCCTCTCTTATTTGACATTTATTTTGGATTTGCAGCTGTGTTTTATTTAGCGATAATTCGGCTTTTAGGTTATAAGGAAGCGCTGATTTCAATTGTTTGTATTAATCTAGTAAATTATTTTCTCTTAGGAGACTCAGCATTAATTTGGTACAGTGTGCTCGAAGTTTTAATCATTGGCGCGTTATACCGATGGAAAGGGAGGAATATTCTCACTTGGTCGGTCGTTTACGGAGTAGTTATTTGGTTGCCCTTTTATTTCTTTTTTTTAGAGCGGGGGACAACAGGCGCTGAAAAAGTAGTCGCAGATTTGTGGTATTTCCAAGTTTTGGTCAATGCGTTAATATGTGGTTTGTTAGCAGATATATTAGCTGATTACTTGCCTCGTGTACCTGGGTTAAAATCTGCTAAGTTGAAAAGAACACCGCTTTATTTTGGACAGATGCTATCACAGTTAACATTACTGATTGCAGTAATGCCGATTTTTTTCTTTACAGTCGTAAATGGATGGTTTGAAGAGAAACAAGTGATAACAACATTTACAGATGAGATAGAGTCGGCTGTTGCAAGAGTAGATGAAAGAATATCTACAATGGATCATACCGACATTCAAAAGCTTAAGCTAGGTTCGGTTGTTGAAAAGGCTCATTTTACTGAAATGTTCGTAAACATAGCGAATCAAACTCCTTTGTCCATTTTTGCATTAGATAAAAATGGGAAAATTATCGTATCAAGTGATGATTCATATTTATCAGGGGAACGATTTGATATGTTTGAAAATCGTTATGTGTCAAAAGTGAATCAGAATCTCTACCTGTGGTTACCTAGACAATCGACTAGTCGAGCGTTGGAGGGATGGTTAAGAGGGTATTATTTCTCAAGCTTTCCTGTTACGAATTTGGACCTTGAATTATTCATTTTAATGCCGTTAAAGAGTGAAATCCTATCGTTGGCAAAAACACATGTGTTCTACTTTAAGGTGTTAATAGGTTTATTTATACTAGCAAGCTGTTTCTCCTTTCTTTGTACTCGGATTCTAACTAAATCGTTATCTCAATTAACAATTGCAACCTCTGATCTTCCGAAGCGTGTAAATAAGAAGGGAGATTTCGGATGGAAAGGTAGTTATATTTATGAGTTTGATGCTCTTGGACAAAATTTTGTGAAGGCTGCGAAAAAATTAAAAGAAATATTTGTTGAAGCAGAAGCAAAAAATGAACAATTAATGAAAAAGACGCAACAATTAGTAGCTTCGGAGCAACAATTATATCGTTTGGCACATTATGACGAACTAACCGGTTTACAGAATCGCAATTCCTTTAACGAGAAAGTTGAGAAACTGTTACTAACTTCTAAGGAGTATCAACAAGAATTTGCACTAGCCTATATTGATTTAGATAAATTTAAACAAGTAAATGATACCTTTGGTCACAATGGTGGTGACTTATTGTTAAAAGTGATTTCCGAGAGAATTCAAACATTTGTCGATGATCATACCCATATTCAAGCTTATCGAATTGGTGGCGACGAATTCGTGATCACGATTGAAGATACAGATCGAACCGAAGTGGAAGCTTACTGTCAAAAAGTCGTCGAATTTATGAGAGAACCAACAATTATCTTTGAACAGGAAGTTGAAACATCTGCGAGTATTGGGGTGAGCATATACCCCTATGATGGACAAGATGTGGAAACAATCCTAAAGCGGGCAGACAATGCAATGTATCAAACAAAGATATCAGGGAAAAATGGGTTGAATTTCTGCCGATAGTTAGGAGGGAAATATGAATGTGTTTAGGCTAAGTATGATTGTTGTGATCATTTTTCTTAGTGGTTGTCACGTTCAGGAACAGTTCGAATATTTCGGTTATAACGCAGCTCAGTTATCAAATGCAGATAGCGAGTTGGGGAAGGATGAAACAACTAACACTTTGACGATATGGACTCGCGAATATGACTTTCAGCATTTAGTGGAGCAATATAATCGTAAGTTCCCAAATGTGACAGTTGAGGTTGTTGAAATTAATAGACATGAACTAGTGAATAAATATTTAAATAGTTTAATTGAACAGAATACACCTGATCTTTACGTCATCTTAGATAAGGATCTAGGAGAGTTTTCGGGAATTGATGGATTTGAAAACCTAATGGAAGAACCTTATAGTAAGTCATATATTTTTAATCGACTTCCTGAACCATTATTAAAACAATATCAATTCTTTATGAAGGATGGGCTATTATCTATTCCGATGTCAGCTTTTCCTTATGTTACGTACTATCGGTCAGATATTTTAGAAAACGCAGGGTTTCCAAGTGACCCAGAGTTGCTAGCAGAGTTTATGAAGGATACGGATAATTGGCTAGAAATGTCCACTGCTTTAAAAGAGAAAAATCATTACCTAATCGATGGGGTTCTTCAACTATTATTCAGTGCCAATCGCTCGACTAATTATTTTGATGAACAGTTAAACTATACGATGGCAGAGGATGGGCAGTTTCAAAGCCTGTTTGAAGTTTCAAAATTTAGCTACGAACATAATCTTGCATCACATAAGAATCTATGGAGTGAGGATGGAAAAGAGGCACTTCGGACTGGTGAACTTGCCATGGTGCATTTAGCTTCTTATGGAGAGTTTCACCTACAAAACTGGGTACCTGAACAAGCTGGCAAATGGCGTGTAACAAGAATGCCATTAGGTTTAGAGGGTATTGAAAAAGAAACGGGGAAATCACTGGCAATGTCTTCAAGTAGCCAAAATAAAGAATTGGCTTGGGAGTTTATTGAAATCGCTGCTGAAAGTTTGCTGTATAGCTATACAACCGAGACTGATAGTTCATTTTTTGGTACACAAGATACAAATAATTTTTACTGGGAATTGATAAATGAAGGGATGCGAGGGCAGCCGACACCGCTTGATCGTTATGCTTATGATTATTGGGAACTGGGACTCTACCAAGTCGTGATGGGTTCTCCCATAAATGAGTCAACGTTTTCTGTCATTGAAGATCAGGTGAACGAAAGAATAAAACGAGATAAACAAGCGTTATTAAAATTAAGAAACGATTAAATTAGGAGGATAGAGACTTACAACGGTTTCTATCCTTTTTAATTTCAAGGATAATTGATGAATCCTTCAATAAACAAAGGATTAAATAAGAATTTGCCGAAGTTATTCATACAAAAATAGCATTGCAGGGATGATGGAGGATGAATATGAGAGAACACTTAAAAAAATATCGTTACGAGCCACCGCAAAATGGTTATCCTGAGTGGAATAACAATCCAGAGATTTTTGAATTAAATCGAATGGAAGCGCATGCGACCTTGATGCCTTATCGTACGTTAGAGGAGGCATTAATAGGGGAGCGAACGGCTTCTCAGTACTATCAATCATTAAATGGCCATTGGCAATTTTCATTTTCTGAAAATCCAAGTAAACGGATTGAGAATTTTTATAAGCGTGAATTTGATTCAAGTAGCTGGGCCGAGATTGTTGTTCCTTCGCATTGGCAGCTTCAAGGCTACGATTATCCACATTATACGAATGTTCGTTATCCATGGGAGGAACGTGAGAACATTAGACCGCCTTTTGCCCCGACTGAGTACAACCCAGTAGGGCAGTACCGAAGAACCTTTCACATTCCAAAAACGTGGGAGAAACAGCCTGTTCGTATTTGTTTTCAAGGTGTTGAATCGGCTTTTTATGTGTGGGTAAATGGTGAGTTCGTTGGGTATAGCGAGGATACCTTTACTCCAGCTGAATTTGATTTGACTCCTTATTTAGTGGAAGGAGAAAATCTTCTTGCGGTTGAGGTGTATCGTTGGTGTGATGCAAGTTGGCTCGAGGATCAGGATTTTTGGAGAATGAGTGGTATTTTTCGTGATGTGTATTTGCATGCCACTCCCGCACTCCATGTTTATGATCTGCACGTCCTCCCGCAGTTAGATGAACACTATCAAGATGCTATTTGACGATGAAGGCGAAGCTTGTTAATTATTATCGAGAGGATGTTGGAAACGTTACACTTGAGGGAATGCTGTATGATGCGAAACAGCAACCTGTTTTTAATGAACCAATGACGATAAATGAAACAGTTGGTGAGTGTGGAACTCTTGTTTTACAAGCAACGAGACATGTTGAAAGTCCGTTAAAATGGAGTGCAGAACAGCCGAATCTGTATACGTTTGTCGTTACACTTAAGAATGAAAAAGGCGATGTAATTGAGACGAAAAGCTGTAAAGTTGGCTTTCGAACATTTGAGTTAAAGGATGGCTTCATGAAACTAAATGGTGAGCGCATCGTCTTTAAAGGGGTCAATCGTCATGAGTTCGATGCGAAAAAAGGTCGGGCTGGTATTACATACGAGGACATGGTTCATGATATAAAATTAATGAAGCAGTTTAATATTAACGCAGTTCGCACATCTCATTATCCGAATCATCCAATTTGGTATGAGCTATGTGATGAGTACGGTTTATACGTGATTGATGAAACCAATTTGGAAACACATGGAACGTGGAGATATGGTCAACAGGAAGAAGAGGAGACTGTACCAGGAAGTAAAGTAGAGTGGACAGCTAATGTTCTTGACCGCTGTAATTCAATGTTTCAGCGTGATAAGAATCATCCTTCGATTATTATTTGGTCACTTGGAAACGAATCTTTTGGTGGCGATAACTTTTTAAAAATGTATGCCTTTTTTAAAGAGAATGATCCAACAAGGCTTGTTCATTATGAAGGCGTTTTCCATTATCGAAAGTCAGAGGCTGCCTCAGATATCGAAAGTACGATGTATGTTCGAATAGAGGATGTTGAGCGTTATGCAAAAAACAATCCGAAAAAACCTTATATTCTCTGTGAATACAGTCACGCGATGGGAAATTCATGTGGCAATCTATTTAAATATTGGGAGCTGTTTGACCGTTATCCAATCTTGCAGGGAGCATTCATTTGGGATTGGAAGGATCAGGCACTTTTAACGAAAACAGAGGATGGTGTGGAATACTTAGCGTATGGCGGTGATTTTGGCGAGTCACCGAACGATGGGAACTTTTCTGGGAACGGATTAATTTTCGCTGATGGTACGATTTCACCAAAGATCTTTGAGGTGAAAAAGTGCTATGAAAATGTAAAAATGAAGCTTGTTGATGCGAAAAAAGGAGTCGTTGAGTTCACCAATGATCATCTATTTACGAATCTCAATGATTATGATTTTATCTGGGAAATTAGCTGCAATGGTCACATTATTGAAACGGGAAATAAACGAATTGATCTACAGCCAGCTAACACAGTGACTTATACTCTCGACTATACACTTCCACAAGCGGCTACGGGAGAATATGTGCTAACGCTTCGGTTTTTACTTAAGGAAGATACACTCTGGGCTAATATAGGACATGAAGTTGCATTCCAACAATTTATTCTCCCGGTTGATGAGCAAGCGATCAGCGGAGAAGAGGTGTCAGAGTTAAGTACAATAGAGGAGGAGCAGTTCGTTCGGGTTAAAGGGAAGGAATTTCTAGTTACATTTAATAAAAAAACAGGTAGTCTTGATTCCTTTCAAATTCAAGGGAGTGAGTTAATAAAAAGCGGATTAATCCCAAATTATTGGAGAGCAAGCACGGATAATGATCGCGGGAACGAGCTTGAAAAACGTAGTGCATTATGGAAAGAGGCAGGACGACAACGTGAGCTTACGAGGCTTAGCATCAATGCAAGTCCTAAAATGGTGAAAATAGAGGTTAGTTATCGCCTTCTAACAGCTGCTAATACGCAGTGTTATGTAACGTATACAGTGCTTGATAATGGAGAGGTTCGAGTAGAACAAGTGCTTGAACCGAGTGAGAACCTACCGGAAATCCCTGAGATTGGGATGTTACTAATGTTGCATCAGGAATTCGACCAACTTACTTGGTATGGAAAGGGAGCTCATGAAAATTATTGGGATCGAAACAAAGGGGCGAAAATTGCCATTCATTCCGGAACAGTTAGTGAACAATTCACACCGTATTTGCGCCCACAGGAATGTGGAAATAAGACGGATGTTCGTTGGGCAACGCTCCAAAATAAGCAAGGCATCGGGCTGAAAATCATTGGTGAACCAAAGGTAGAGCTTAATGCATTACCGTACACCCCTTCTGAGCTTGAAGAACATGATCATCCTTATACTTTACCGAAGAGTGAGAAAGTGGTTGTTCGTATTAATCATAAACAGATGGGTGTAGGTGGAGATGATAGCTGGGGGGCAAAAACACATCCAGAATTTACGCTATATGCAAATCGAACATACGCTTATTCATTTAAATTAAAGGCGATATGGAAAAATTAGTCCTATCTAAGGCCATTGAAAAAGGGAAAAGCACCCTTTTTCAGTGGCCTACTTTCTTTATTAAGGATAAGTAGTTTAATTTCCCCCTTTAAAAGTAGGCAGCGGAAAAATATTAACGAATAGGAAAGTAATCATTATCTTAGGCGCGATACTAGGAGTAAGTATAAGGTCGGATGCTTGTCTAACGATTTACTTTTGGACCAATAACATTTGTCTGTCTAAAGTGATAAAAGAATAATCAAAAGAAGACATTATCCTGATTATCATAGTAAGTAATTACCATTAATTACATAAAGTGAGATAATGATTATCTTAGCTGGAAAAAACTGTGGTAGCATGTGAAGTAATCTAACGAAAAGGAGGTCTGTAATGGTCGTAATCGATACCCTGTAACTACCGAGTCGTTGCTACTGTCGAAGTAAAGAAGCCATTGAGTTCAAAATTAAAAAAGGACGTGAGTAGAAGATGAGAACAGGTTGGTTGAAAGTGATTGTGTCTAGTTTAATAGTTGCTCTTTTTGTTGGGTTGTCCTTACAAACTGTTTCCGCAAATACGCCGGATTTCAATATGAAAGGTTTTGCTACGTTTGATGGTGGAACTACGGGAGGTCAAGGTGGAGATACGGTTACTGTATCGACGGGAGATGAACTTTTACAGGCATTAAAGAACAAGAGTAGCAATACACCATTAACGATTTATGTTGATGGAACAATTACTCCTAATAATACGTCTGCTAGTAAAATTGACATAAAAGATGTATCCGATGTCTCCATTTTAGGTGTCGGTACAAATGGCGAACTCGATGGGATTGGCATAAAGATTTGGAGAGCAGATAACATTATCATTCGTAACCTCACGATCCATGAAGTGAACACAGGTGATAAAGATGCGATCAATATTGAAGGACCTTCAAGTAATATTTGGGTTGACCATAATGAGTTATATGCAAGCTTAGATGTTCATAAAGATTATTATGATGGCCTTTTTGATGTGAAGCGAAATGCCTATAATATCACATTCTCTTGGAACTATGTTCATGATGGCTGGAAAGCGATGTTAATGGGATCATCTGATAGTGACAACGCTGAAAGAAACATTACCTTTCATCATAACCATTTCCAAAATTTAAACTCTCGTGTCCCTAGCTTCCGTTATGGAAAAGGTCACCTTTACAACAACTATTTTGAAGGGATCAGTGGTTCAGGGATTAATGCACGGATGGGTGCAGAGCTTCTTGTTGAAAACAATGTCTTTGAAAACTCAAATGATCCATTAGGCTATTGGTACAGTAGTGAGCCTGGGTATTGGAATGTATCAAATAATCTATATGTGAACAGCACAGGTAGTCAACCAACTTCATCAACAACAAACTATACTGTTCCTTATAACTATACGCTTACGCCAGTTGAAGATGTAAAATCAGTCGTTACTCAATATGCAGGTGTAGGTGTAGTTCAACCATAATTATAGTAAACAAGCCATCTTTAGGGAGGCCACTGAAAAACCTTCTTTCGTAACTCGAAGAAGAAGTAATGCTTCGCACGTTGCGCGCCTTGCTACGAGAAAACCACTCGTAGCAAGGCTTTTAAAAATAGGGCAACGGCTACGCACATTACTTAAAGAGCACTGAAAAAGGATAAACCACTTTTTCAGTGCTCTCTCTTTAGGTGGCTTGTTTTTTCTTTCTATTGGAGTAAAAACGATTACTAAAATGATTTTTATAGGAACTCAATGACAAAAGAGCCTTTACTTTTAAGTATCGGCTCTTTTGTCATTGAGTGATGTTATTCTGAGATGTTTAGCAAGTCGTGATGTTATTCTGAGATGTTTAGCAAGTCATGATGTTATTCTGAGATGTTTAGCAAGTCATGATGTTATTCTGAGATGTTTAGCAAGTCATGATGTTATTCTAAGATGTTTAGCAAGTCATGATGTTATTCTGAGATGTTTAGCAAGTCGTGATGTTATTCTGAGATGTTTTGCAGTCGTAATGGTACTCTTTTGATGCTAAGAGATGCTAACCTAATATTCATGATGATAATCTAAGGTGCTCTCAATATGTGTAATACCACATCTTGAAAAGGATAAACCACTTTTTTAAAAAAATTTTCAATAAAAGATAAAGAATATGGAAAGTAACTTTTAGATGGAGGGTGAAGGGGGACGAAGGAGTAGTGGTTGAGTTATAGTTGTATGTCTGCTTTGGATAAAGTTGAGTAACGGAGTATTTTAAACTCACTACTCGATTGTCTTTATAACAGCTTCCACCTTTTCGCTCACATGGTCAATGTAACGACCATTATTTGGAGTTTTAGTAAATGAGAAACCTTAGCTAGTTTGTTATCGTTACATTATTATCACTTAAAATGGAGGACACACGTATGAAAAGAACATGGATTATCATTTTTTGCGTTTTACTTTTAGGAACCTTATTGCTAGGGTGTGCCCCACAAAATGAAGGTGTTGCAGAAAAGGTGGATAGGGTCGAAGCTGTAGCGGATGATTCAAATGATGCCAAAAAATCAACTAGTCCTGATTTTTTCGGATATGTGACAGCCAAAAAGGCAAATAAGGTTTTAGTGGTAAGTCCCGAACTAGAAAAGAACGGTGAAGATAGTAGCATGAGGGAACATTATGATGCTGTTTGGGTCAATGTTTCAACAGATGATGTTAAAGTAGGTCACCAAGTGGCAGTTTGGTTTGATGGTGTAGTACTCTTTTCATATCCTGGTCAAGCAACTGCCAAAGAAATCATTGTTCAACCGAGTACACAGCCCGTAAATTCAAATATTTCTGAAGCCGAGGCGATTGAAAAAGCCATTAATCAAGTTGGTAACGACGTTTTTATCGTTGTGAAGAATGCTAACTATAATGATTTAACAGCGACTTGGAGTATTGAGATCAACGATGAACTTGTTGAAATTAAGGGATAATGGCAATACGTCACACTAGTAAAAGAAAATAATAAGTCAGTGAAGTCGTGTCAACCGTGATACGGCTTTTTTACATGTAGAGTAAAAGTTAAACAGGTACAAAGAACTATATCCAATTTATGGATTTTAAGTTTATTATTACTATGTAAGTACTTACTAACATTTAACAGAAGAAAGGATGAACATAAATGCAAAAGAAAACAATATTGGCTTATTTTATGGCAGGTGCCCTTTCCACTCTAATTGGCTGTACTGAATCGGAAGAAGTTGCTCATTACTCAGGTATCATAGAAGGAAAGAAAACCTTAATTCAAACGGAAATATCTGGCCTTGTTCATGACATACATATTGAGGACGGAGCCGAAATTAAAGAAAACGACTTATTACTCTCATTAGATACGAGAAAACTAGATTTAGAGATTGACAACGCAAAAGCAGCGATTGACATAGCTAAAGCTAAAAAAGTCGATGCAGAAGATACTGATCAAGACACTTTAATTGCTCAAGCGAATGGAGCAGTCGAACAAGCAGAAATTCAATTAAAAATAGTAGAATTACAAAAAGAAAAATTATCAATCGAGTCCCCATTAGAAGGTGTCGTTCAGGATGTACATATAACGGTCGGGGAGTTAGCAAATCCAGGTGAAACCCTTATTACAATTATTGATGATTCAGTAAAAGAACTGGTTGTCTTTATTGCTGAACAAGACCTTAGCTTAGCTGAGAAAGGAAAAGAAGTAACGATTCAATCAATTGCATATGAAGATAAAACCTTTAAAGGCACGATTAAAACGATTGCAACAGAAGCAGAATTCACCCCTAAAAATATTCAAACGAAAGAAGAAAGAGCGAAACGTGTTTTTGCGGTCACGATTGATGTTTCTGATGCAACGGAACTTAAACCAGGGATGACAGTAGATGTGAATTTTTAAGAAAAGAGGTGAAAACTGTTGAGTGAACTAGCGATACATACAGAAAAGTTAACAAAACAATTTGGAAACGTATTAGTCGTAAATGAAGTAGACTTAAAAATTCCAAAAGGGCACATATACGGATTTTTAGGTCCAAACGGTTCAGGGAAATCGACAATGATTCGAATGCTTTGTGGTGTTCTAGAGCCAACATCGGGCAAAGGGACAGTTCTCGGTTATGATGTGAAAGCTGAGCCCGAACGTATCAAACAAAAGATTGGTTATATGTCACAGAAATTTAGTTTGTATGAAGAATTAACGGTAAAAGAAAACTTAGAATTTTATTCTGGCATTTACGGACTAAAAGGTCAAGAAAGCAAAGATAGGCAAAATGAATTAATCGAACTTGCGGGATTAGTAGGCCGAGAGGAGCAATGCTCAGGCTCCCTTTCTGGCGGTTGGAAACAACGTTTAGCACTGTGTTGTGCCCTTCTCCACCGCCCTGAACTACTCATTTTAGATGAGCCAACTGCAGGAGTTGATCCTGTGTCGAGAAGAATCTTTTGGGATATTATTACCCAGCTTGCAAAAGAGGGTGTCACGGTTCTAGTGACTACTCATTATATGGACGAAGCGGAGTTGTGCAATGAAATCGGTTTTATCTTCTTTGGAAATATTTTAATTAAAGGTCAACCAGAAGAATTGATAAAGGCTCATCACGTTCAAAACCTGGATGATTTATTTATTAATCTAGTTGAACAACAAGATCATAATCCGTTAAAAGGAGGCAGTTTGACTTATGTCTAAAAAAGCCCCTTCCTTTATGTTTAGTCGTTATGCAGCTATTGTAAAAAAGGAACTTATCCAAATAAAAAAAGATCCAGCAAGTCTAGCAATAGCATTAATATTACCGGTAATGCTCTTATTTTTGTTAGGCTACGCAGTTAGCTCAGAAGTAGAAAATATTGAAATGGCCGTTTGGGATCAAAATCAAACAGCAGAAAGCCGCGAACTCATCCAAGGTTTTGTAAATGGTCAGTTTTTCAAGCATTCTATTGATGCGCTTTCCTATAACGAAATTGAGAAGTTATTTGATGAAGGGAAAGTAAGTTTAGCGCTTGTTATTCCGAAAAGCTATTCAAAGGATATCGTTCGTGATAAAGCCTCTGTCCAAGTAATAATAGACGGTTCTGATCCAACGATTGCGAAAACGGCCCTATCAAACTCAAAATTAATCATTCAAAATAAATCTATTGAAATTCAAATGGATGCCATTAATCAAAAAGGGTTGGGAGGAATGAACCAACCACTTGTAGAAGAAAGTCGAGTCTTATACAATCCAAATATGGAGGTCATGAAATTTAATATCCCTGCCTTAATTGGCTTGATCATGCAAGAGGTTACATTGATTCTTACAGCTTTTTCGCTTGTAAGAGAAAAGGAAAGGGGAACGATTGAACAATTAATGGTTACCCCGATCAAACCAAGTGAATTAATCCTTGGAAAATTAACTCCTTATGTGGGAATTGGATTATTTTCATTTTTATTTGTTCTAATCACAGGTATTCTATGGTTTGGTGTTCCTGTGGAAGGCAGTATTCCACTACTGTTGTTATTAAGTATGTTATTCTTAGTGACGACCCTAGCAATGGGCATACTCGTTTCTACTTTAGCAAAAAATCAATTACAGGCGATGCAAATGGCCTTTGCGATTATTTTGCCAAGTGTGATTTTGTCTGGTTTTGTATTTCCAAGAGACCCGATGCCTCTTGTTATCCAAATGTTAGGTGGTTTAATCCCCTTAACCTATTTCTTAGAAATGTTAAGAGGGATATTTTTAAAAGGGGTAGGTATTGAAGAACTGTGGAATCAAACGATAATTCTATCAATCTTCACAATCCTGCTCTGTATTGCTACAATACTAAGCTTTAAAAAACGGCTAGAGTAGGTGTGTTCAATGAAAGAGGAACCAATTGATACGAGCGATTTACAACAGGCAATTGAAGAGTTCGCTAAAGAGATGGAGAATGAAAATAAATTTTCAAAAAGCCAAATGAAGATCATTAATGCAGCTATGGAGTTATTTTCTAAAAAGGGGTATGAAAATAGCACAACATCTAATATAGCGAAGGAAGCTGGAGTCGCGGAGATAACGATCTTTCGAAATTTTAAATCTAAAAATAATTTGTTGTATCATTTGTTAGCCCCTTTAATAATAAAAATCAGTTCTCCCGCTATTTTAAAGGATGTCAAAACTCAATTTAATAAGAAGGACAAAGATACTGGGAAGATATTGGAAGATTTGACGAAGGATCGTCTAGACTTGTTAGAGAAAAATGAAAAGGTACTTCGAATTCTATTGCGTGAATCGTTAAGTCATGAGGAAATTCTTCAATCCATTATAAAATACATTACACTCCCTGCTAAGCAAGAAGCGACCGAATTTGTTAACCAACGAATAAATGAAGGTGAGTTTAAAAATGTTGATAGCGAGGCAATCGTTGATTTGCTTTTCTATACAATGTTTGGATATGTGATAAGTCATCAAGTGTTAAAACATGAGGGTTTCACAAAGGATAAGGATATGATGATTAAAACAATGATTGAGTTATTACTTAATGGGATTAAAAAGTAAAAAGCTAAGAAGAGAGGCTGAACTGTACCTCATAAAATGGACAGTTAATAAAAAGAGACTTAAGCAGCTAGTAAATGACCTCGGTATTAAGCCGGGTCATTTTCATTAATCCCCACTGGTAACGATGATTATTGTATTCTTCTATGAACTCATTCACTTCGTGCTTTAATTCTGTAAGATTTTCGAGCTCTTGTAATTGACGTGTTCTTTAAATTGACCAAAGAATAATTCCATTGGAGAGTTGTCCCAACAGTTTCCCTTTCTAGACATAGACTGACGAATACCTAATTCCTTTCCCTTCTCCTGAAATATTGGATTCGTATAGTGGACTCCCTGATCAGAGTGAAGAATTGCCTCTGGATGAAAATGAACAGTGGCTTCTACAAGTTTATCAAGTGTCTGATAAACCAATTCCATTTCTAAGGAACTAGGCAAGTGGGATGCTATAAACAAATCCTTTTTATGTTTTAAAAAATAGTGAAAATGGTCTATGTTTTGTAATAAAATAATCACCTTAGTCGCTTCCGAAAGAAGATTTACAATTTAGAATGTTAGTGACAGATGAATGTTTTGTTGGTAAATTTTACATAAATTATAATAAGTAGGAGTGTTTATGCAAAAGGTATTTAAAGTTATGAAAAAACCATGGCTTCTCGCGTCTCTTGTTTTTCTAATGATTGCATGGATAGTGTGGAATATACCGATTGAGAAAAGAAAATATGGTCTCTCTCAACATAATCTCTTAACAGATTATACAGGTCTTCTTCCTGAACGAGTTGAGCGAGTCATTAAAGCTGAAGCGGTAACTGATTTGCAAAAGCTTGTGAAAGATGCAATAGTAAATGGCCGGCAGATTTCAGTTGCTGGCCTACAGCATTCACAAGGGGGACACACGTATTACAAAGATGGTGTCGTTCTTGATATGCGGACGTTTAACAAAGTTCTAGCTTTTGATCCAATGACAAAAACGATCCGGGTAGAAGCGGGGGCAACGTGGGAAGATGTTCAGGAGGTTATAAATTCACACGGATTAGCCTTAAAGGTAACTCAATCTCAGTCTATTTTTACGATTGGTGGTTCTCTTTCTGTTAATGCACACGGCCGAGATATTCGCTTCGGTTCAATGGCAGGAACGATAAAGGAAATGACTCTACTAACTCCAACAGGAGAAATTAAGACTGTTAATCGTGATGACCAAGAGGATTGGATGAAGTATGTGTTTGGAGGATTCGGATT
Source organism: Halalkalibacter urbisdiaboli (assembly GCF_002156385.1). GTDB lineage: Bacteria > Bacillota > Bacilli > Bacillales > Bacillaceae_D > Halalkalibacter_A > Halalkalibacter_A urbisdiaboli. Next base: position 647,010 of record NZ_MVJM01000002.1, on the reverse strand, counting down.
GTTCGGGGTCATTTTGGATGTGACGTTAGAACTAACCGATAATGATGTGTACCTTATTCAAACAGAGCAGCTAAGCTTGCAAGACTATGAAGCTTATTTTATGTCTTTATTAGCAAATAAAGAGACTGCGATGCATTATGCAAGAGTCAGTGTGGCCCCGAAGACGTTTTTAGAAGAAATGTATGTCATTAACTATGATTATACGGGCAAGAAGGACGATGTAACACCATTAAAAGAAGAGGACGGAGCACGTCTAAGTAAGTTGGCGCTAGATCTTGGGAGACAAGGTGGGAAACTAGAGGACCTTTTTTGGGAAATTCAAAAAAAATATATTGATTCTATCGATGGAAGGACGATGACTCGAAATAACGTCATGCGCTCAGAATCTACTTTTATGGAATTCACAAAACCTAGCCGAGTGGAAGTGCTCCAAGAGTTCTTTGTTCCGATAGATTCATATGAAGAATACATGAATGACCTTAAACAATTGCTTTCCGCTAATGATAAGGACGAGGATTTCAAAGTGCATAATATTACTGTCCGTTATGCAGCGAAGGATGATGGTACTCATCTAAACTATGCGAAAGAAGATATGTTTGGACTTGTCATCCTAATTCAGCATGGATTGAAGGAAAATGAAGTTGCTGATGCAGAAACGATCATCCAAAAGTGGACAGATTTAACGCTTCAACATGGAGGGACGTATTACCTTCCATATTATCGATATCAATCAAGGGACCAATTCATGAGGGCATACCCTCAATGGGAACAGTTTAAGAAGGAAAAGGAAAGCAGAGACCCTAACGAGGTCTTTCAGAATCTCTTTTATGATCATTATATTAAGTAAAGGGGCTTTTTATGGTTAATAAAAGCGAGCGGTACATCCCACTTATTGTAACAGTTGGGCAGGTGGCTGTTTTTCCCTATTATATCATTTGGTTGAAAGAGGTCTCCTTAACCTATACGTTATTTGCTTGGTTGTTTGCCGTTTTTTCATTTGCTGCAGCTTGGGGATATTGTGTTTTTCAATCGGAAAAGATTAGGAAACCATCAATCGCCTTTTGTTATATAGCTATGGGTATTGTCTACCTAGTTGTAGGGAATATCAACATTTCGGTTGATTTTCTACCTTATATTGCGATTTTACTACAGGTATGCTTAGGTTTTTTGCAAGGGTACTTTCGCGCTTGGCATATTAAGCAGAGGGCCTATCGTTTACATGCAGTTCAACATTATCTCCTTGTTGGCCTAACAATGATTGTATTGTCCTTCATAATGATTATTTCTCCTGTTGTCGTCATTCTTACCTTTGGTGTAGTACTGTTTGTTTGCGGAGGTAGCAAACTTTTACATAGAGGGTAATAAAAAGGTAAGAATCAAAGGGCACTGAAAAAGGGAAACCCACCCTTTTTCAGTGCCCTCAATTTTTTTGTTATTCACCTACGACCTTTAAGAAGCATTTTCTATTTCTTCGTGGTCCGTCAAATTCACAAAAATAGACCCCTTGCCAAGTCCCTAATACGAGACGCCCGTTTGATATCACTAGTGTTTGTGAATGACCAACAGTACTAGTTTTAAGGTGGGCTGCTGTATTTCCTTCCATATGCCGGTCCTTAGGATGCTCCCATGGATACACTTCATCTAGACGTCTTAGGAAATCAGTCTTTACATCAGGATCAGCATTTTCATTTACAGTAATTCCTGCTGTCGTATGCAGAGAAGTGACAATAAGAATACCAGCTTGTACGCCTGTTTCCTTTAACCATTGTTCGATTTGATCCGTGATATCAATCATTTGATCTCTTCGGTTTGTTGATAAAAATAATGTTGTTTCCATCTTCATCCTCCTATCAGCTTCTTATTTACTCTTATCAAAAGCTCTCTCTAAGATCAACAACTTCTTTATTTTTATTAATCAAATTATGAATAATTTTAAGTCGATGATGAAAGAACCATTTTAGAAGAGATGTCGTCTATTATTGATTGGGAAGGTGAAGGGGGTTGTGATTTTGCGATCTAATGATGTTATCAGCTCAATCCGCTTTTACCTTTATAAATCCTTGTTCTGTCTAATGGATTCAAGTAAAGTAATGGTATACATTTGATGGAGGCTGTTATGAAAGAGCGCATCGTTAATTTAGTTTCAATAGCTGTTGGTGCTGGAATTGGCACGCTTTTGCGGTTCATCCTCGCAACCGGCTTTTCAACCGGTTATCCAATGGGGACGTTTCTTGCAAATATTATCGGAAGTTTTGTTTTGGGGGCTTTGACAGGCTGGTTCATGTATCGAATCCCTAAAGAATGGGTGAGGCTTGGTCTTGGTGTTGGCCTATGTGGAGGATTTACAACAATGTCCACTTTAGCAGCAGATACGGTTTTCCTGCTTGAAAATCATTTACTCCAAGCTGTAATCTATGTGAGCTCCTCTTTACTAGGCGGAATTGTGTGTGCACTTATTGGCTATTCCTTTACAACAAAACTGTCTAGGCGAAAAGAGGTGGGGGACAGTTGACTGTAGTTCTTCTCATGCTCGGAGGGGCTTTAGGGGCGATGTTCCGGTATGAACTAGGTCGCTACCTTATGAAACGTTATCCCAATCCACCGTTTCCAATTGCGATGCTCATTGTAAATATTATCGGCTCTTTTAGTCTTGGTATTTTCTTGCGCTATTATCAGATAGAAGGCGAGGCACTCTATTTGCTCATAGGGGCCGGTTTTTTTGGTGCATTTACGACATATTCTACGTTTAGTGTTGAAGCAAGCCAGCTCTATTTGAAAAAACAGTGGCGCTCGTTTAGTTTATATGTTGGTTTTAGTTTAATCGGATCGATTGCTGCTTTTGCACTAGCTTTTCTTTAGAAGCCTCAACTTTTGAGGCTTCTTTCTTTTGATCATTTGTAAGCAATTAAGCTTGCCCAATTTGCCTATCCTCCCATAGAGTTCGACGAATTTTGTCGTTATTTGTATATAGAAATGTATTTTAAAGTCGAATTTTGTTATAAAATTTTCGTATGATATGACGAAGGTTTAACTATTAAGATTGATAATTTGAGCCAGAAAAGTAGCCTTACAACATACATATTCTCGGGAACGATAAAACAGTAAAGAAAACAGGATGGGGGAGAGACGATGAAAAACGTAAAGATAGGTACTAAAATATCAATAGGTTTTATAAGCATATTATTATTATTTTACAAAAAGAAATTAACATCAATATAGGCGCAATAGAAAGTCAAGTTTACGTAGTTAATAATCAAAGTGAACTTGTGAATCGAAACAATATTACTTTAGAAAAGATAACGGAAAAAGTTCAAGATACTAAACAATTCGCTGAAGAGATTAAACAGGTTTCGGAACAAATAAAGACAAATTCAAATGAAGTTTTGATAGCTGCTAAGGAGTCTGCAAGTATCATTGAACAAACCTCTGCTTCCTCTCAGGAGGTTACAGCTGCAGCCCAAGAACAATCTGCGACAGTAGAAGAGGTAAATGCTAGCGCAAATGAATTAGCGAGGATTTCAGAAACACTAAATGAAGAAATTCAGAAGTTCAAAATATAATAAAGCAAGATTAACGTAGTTAGAGAAGGATTGTAACAGAAGCCAACATTGAGTCGGCTTCTGTTTTATTATGAGAGTATAAATGGTATTTTAGCAATAAGCATATTCATTTCTAGAAATTTAGTATGTATCGTTGTCTTTCTTAATTCAACGCTAAATCAACTCCAATGATTATAACAATTTCGTTTTCGTGATAAATAGGCAAAGAAATTGTAACGCAGGAATTTTTCGTTAAGGCTGACGTATACACTTGAGATACATAAACCTCTCCTTTCATTGCTTCAACAAACCATGGTCTTGCCTTGGCATTGACGAGCCCAGCTGGTGGAGTTGAGTGAATAAAGGTTCCATCAGGGCGATTTGTCCAAATAGCATCGACTTCATCATGATTTTGACTGAAATGATTTAAAATCATTTCGTGTTGTTCGGGGACAATCGGGTAAAAGGCTTCTGTATGTTGTAAGCGATTAAGTTCGGTTTTCACCCTTTCAACAATATTCATATCAAGCTGCATTGTTGCTGCAACTTGGTCGTTTTGGATAACACTTTGCAAATCATCTGATGTTTTTGTCAGTGCGTCGCTAATCAATAAGATTTGCTCAATGCTGTGATTTTGACGCTCCATATCGTCGTTTACTTGGAAGACATTGTCTTTGTTTTTAATTGACATTGTTGTAATATGCTCGAGAATGCTCGAGATTTCTTGAACATTGCTAGATTGCTCATTTACGGCAACTGTTGAATCGGTGACCATTGATGTAATGCTACTAAGCTTTTCTTTAAAGGATTCTAGCTGTGTTAGTACTTTAGTCATATCCTTTGAGCCTTCTTCCACTTGCTCTGTTTCCTCATGAACCATATCTGTTGATAAATTTATTTCTTGCTGAATTAGCTGTATACTTTCTCGTGTTTGTTCTACTGCTTTGGAGGTTTGGTTTGCTAGATTTCCAACTTCATTTGCAACGACCGAAAATCCTTTTCCATGTTCGCCAGCACGAGCCGCTTCAATGGATGCGTTAAGAGCGAGGATACTTGTTTTTTGCGATATGGCTCCAATCGTATGGATGATTTGGTCAACTTTATTAGAATGCTCAACAAGACTTTCCATTTGTTTCAGTAAAGTATAGTGATTGGTACGAATGTGATCCATTTTTTCATGAAGCCTTTGCAACGAATCCCATGATTGAATAAGCTCTTGATTCGATGTTTGACTATGGTCTTGAATGTCTTTAGATACAGAGGCGATTTTTAAAGCGGATGACTCAATGCTTTTCATTTTATCGGAAACTTGTACGGTATAGTCGGCTGTTTTCTCACTATGCTCTAATAGTTCTTCTGTCGTTTCTTTATTAGAAAGAGCAATATGATTGAGAGACTGAGCTGCGAGCTTCATTTGCTCTGAAACACCCTTTAACTGGTCTGCGGCTACTTGTATTTGGCCGTCAATAGAACTTTTTACTGCGGTGTTATCTTTGTCTAGAACTTGCTGTTTTTTAAAAAACAAACAAACCACCTCTATTCAATTTTTAGGTAAATCTTACACATTGTTTTAAATGTACACCGTTGTTCCTAGATGGGCAAGCTTATTGTAAATAATTGAGACAAGATAACTTTAAGTCACTGGTTAATTATTGC